>NZ_FOGY01000022.1 GCF_900111345.1 Psychrobacillus sp. OK032 | reverse complement strand
TGGAACGCGGAATGCTTGGAAACTGGCACGTTCCGTGTGGAGTAGGGGAAAAGCTGGCGATAACCTCAAATGCTTACCTATTACTAACGGTTAGTGAAACAAGGGTTTTGAAACTTTATTCTAAAATTAATGTCTAATTTAAAAAGGGGGGAATACTTTGAAAAGAATTTATTTAATTGGTGTGATATGTATGCTATGTGCTTTAGTAGGTTGTAGTAATTCAAATGAAAGCAATACAGAACAAATTGATGCTTCAGGTGGTAATGAAAATTCCCAAGAAGTTAATTTGACTCAAACCGAGAAACCACCTTCATTAACAATTACTTTTGGCGAAAAAGTAATTAAAACAAGACAAGGTGGTTACAGTTGGAGTTATTTAGATTCAGAAGGACAAACGGTAAGTATAGAAGCTGATTCTATGCCGTCAACGGAAATAGTTAACGTAGAAAATGCGGCGAGTGTTAATCTAAGTGAACCTATCACGCTAAACTTCAAAAAGGAACCCCTAAATTATGAAATAAGAGTTTACGATAACAATGATGAGATGATGGCAACTTACAATAACTTTAAAGAAGTAAAGGAAAAAGGTAAGGCAATATATGAAGTTTTGGCAACTTGGGAAGAAGGTAAAGGTATATATGCGGTTGCATTAGATATTCAATGGTGAAGAATGTTCACAAACTTTGTGAATAAATGTACTTAAACTAACGGGTGCTTTACTTCAAGAAGGAGTAAAGCTTTTTTTCTTATTGAACTAAAGCAGCAGATTAGTTTTAGTAAATTTTTTTAAAACAATACCTTGCATTATTAAGTAATATAAATTATAACTATATTAGGAGGTGAGACAATTTGGAAGTAAACAAAGAAGTTCTAAAAGGTCATATTGATACTTTAATCCTATCGCTTTTACATACAAGGGATATGTATGGCTATGAATTAGCCAAATTGGTTCGAGAAAGAAGCGATGAACAATTTGAATTAAAAGAAGGTACGCTTTATTTGTCTTTAAAGCGATTAGAAAAGAATAAATGGATTGAATCTTACTGGGGCGACGAGCAAGGACCAGGTGGAAGAAGAAAATATTATAAACTCACGTCATTAGGTGAAGAAGGTTATAAAGAAAAGCGTTTGGAATGGGAATTTGTAAAAAAATTAATGGATTCGTTTTTGGAAGGAGGAAAAAAACATGAAGCAAATTGAAGCATTTGTTGATTCGGTTTATCAAAATGTAGGAGGAAATATAAAAGAAATACAAGAATTAAAGGCAGAGATGAAAAGCCATTTACTAGAGGCAGTTCACGAATTGAAAATAGAAGGAAAGTCTGAAAAAGAAGCAACTGAAATTGCAATAGAACGATTTGGCGGAGAAAAAGAAATGCGTTCGGTTGTAGGACAATTATTTAAAGCACAAAAAACATTTGCGAAATGGGTGCTATATACAGCGATTGCATTTCTTTTAATTTCCACTCTCATTTTTAGTATTGTAATGCCTATCGAAAAAAGTCAATTGGATCAAAGTAATCAGGTGGCTTCTCAAATTCTTAACAATTTAGGCGATAATGAAGTAATACCAACACTAATTGAAACTGATATTCAGGAAGTTGTACGAAGTAGTGGAAGAATTACTGGAATTAGCATATATGATCATGAAAAATTATTTTCATCTACTAATGAAAACGTTGAACCAATATATAGTTTTCGAGAAGAAGGCTTATTCAACATTTGGAATAATACGGGGTTCCTAACTTACAATGGATATGGAGAAAGTAACAATACCTGGCATATTAGTATTGAATCAAAAAGTTATGAAGGAACGGCTATCATTTTACTTTTAGTAGGCATCGTTGTTTATTGGACATTGTTTATCATATGGGCAACTATTAACGCCTATCATCATAGACGCTTAAATATTGGATGGATTATTGTATTTGCTTTATTAAATATCCTAGGTTATTTAATTTACAAATTGGTTGAAAAAAAGCGATTATCAAAGACAAATAGTTGATATTCTTGTTCAACTAACGGGTGCTTTAGCTAAACGAGACCATCATTTCGATGGTCCTTTTTTACGTCCAAAACATCAAGTGGATTTCGTCGTTCCCTTGTGAAATGTTACACTTAAACTAACACAGCAGGTTAGTGGAATAAGGAAATAATATTATTTTAAAGGATGATTATGTATGGATAAGGTACAACAATTTTGGAATGATTTTTGTTTAGCAAATCATAAGGAAGGGACCGAATATAAAGATGCATTTCAATTTGGAGCTTCTGCTGATTGGTTAGCCGATTTAGTTGTTGAGGGAAAGAAGACAGCGACAACTTCAGGTTTTGTGTTTTATGAGTTAGAAAAAGAAGCTATACCTCAAGCTGGTGAATATTATATTGTTCTAAGTGGTCAGGAAGATCCAGTCGCAGTCATTCAAATTCAATCTGTTGAAGTTGTTCCGATGAATGAGGTAACAGAAGAGTTCGCTTTAACAGAAGGAGAAGGGGATTATCGGTTTTGGTGGGATGCACATGAAAAGTTCTTTACCGAATTATTAAAAGAATACGATAGGGAATTCTCACCAAATATGTTAGTTGTGTGTGAACGGTTTATAAAAGTGTATCCAAAATAGAGTAGTTAAATAACTTTAGAGTCTTTGGGTAGATTAGTTCTTATTAGGAAAGTTGTTCAACTAACGGGTGCTTTACTTCAAGAAGGAGTAAAGCCTTTTTTATTAAAATAAAGCAGCGTTTAGTTTAATAAGGAATTTGAAATGTTATGATAATAGAATCTAAGATTACCTGTGGGGGAGCTTGAATGTTCGATAAAATAGATTACTTACAATTAGGGAACGAAAAACAAATCCGTGCTTATAAAGCTATTAGTAATTTAGGAATAATGGATAACTTATCTGAGTATCATCCTACACTATGTGGTACGTTTCCTCTTGGAATTGATATAGTAGGTTCGGACTTAGATATTATTATGGAGGTTGTTGACTTCCTGCCGTATGAGAAAAGGGTTGAAACATTGTATGGAGATAAAGAAAATTTCCATATAAAAAGGCTTTTAATTAGAGAAGTTTCAGTTGTTAAAGCAAATTTTATTTATGGCGGATTCGAATTTGAATTATTTGCTCAACCCCAGTCCGTAAAAGAACAGTATGCTTATCTTCATATGATAATTGAAAACTCTTTATTAAAGCAGTTTCCCAACATAAGAGCTGAAGTAACACAGCTAAAAATACAAGGGTTTAAAACAGAGCCTGCTTTTTGTAAAGTGTTAGGGTTAGAAGGAGATCCATATGGGAGTCTTTTAAATTACGGCAAACGTATGGGGATTATTTAACTACCTTATTTCACTAACGGGTGCTTTAGTTAGACAAGACCATCATTTCGATGGTCTATTTTTACGTCCAAAACATCAAGGAGATTTCGGTGATCTATTGTGAAATGTTACACTTAAAATGGGCAGTTTAGTTTAATAACGAAAATCATAATAACGCTCTGTATCTAAAGAAAAATACTAATTACTGCTAATTCTTTCAAAATATAATTTTTAGAAGACCAAATATAATAATAATGGTCTTTTTTTCAATTTTCCGAGAGTGTTTCTATTTTTTTTCGTTGTTATAAATGAAGGGAGTTGAGCAATTGACGGATTTTATAAGGAAGCTTCAACAGCGTAAGGAAAAGGCACTTGCCTTTGTGGTCGATACATATATGCCTTATGTAAAAGCAATAGCCAAGAAAATATTACAACACTCATGCGGAAATGGTGCGGTAGATGAATGTGTGAATGATGTATTTTTAGCAGTTTGGCAAAATAGCACTAAGTTTAATGGAGATGAACAGGAATTTAAAAAATGGATTGGTACGATTGCAAAATTCAAAGCAATTGATATGTATAGGAAACAGAAAAAAAATGAAACGGTCAGTCTTGAGCATACGAAGGAACAAGAGGATTACAAAAATGGAGAGCTACTTTATTTAAGGAAAGAGCAGAAGGAATCTATTTTAATAGAATTGCAAACATTACCCGATACAGAACGCGAACTATTTTTGATGAAATTTTATTTAGATTTATCCAATGGAGAGATTGCTGCTGCGTTAGGTATTACAAAGTCAGCTGTTGAAAATCGTTTGTATAGAGGAAAGAAAAAATTGGCAACATTACCTACGATAAAGGAGCGATTAGAATGAATGATCTACAAGAAATGCTTCAACTAAATATCGATGATATAGAGCCAGAGAGTGTGACAAAGATTGAGAAAAAACGTCTACTTCATAACATTTTGAATAAGAAAAAACATCGATTTCTTTATTATGCAGTAGCAGTTGGTTTAATGACCTTTGGAATAGGTTCTTCAGTATTGGTGCTTTCCCCAACGATTGCAGCTCAAATTCCAATTGTTCAAAACATCGTCGATTATTTTAATGGTGAGACAACACAATTTACGTATTTCAATGACTATGCAACGGTTATTGGCTCAATTCAAACGAGTAACGGTGTAACAATCGAAATTGGGGATGCAATTTATGATGGAACAACAGTCACTATTGCGTTTGCAATTGAATCTGAAAAAGAAGATTTTGGTGAACACCCAATTTTCGGAAGTCCAATAGTAACGAACGGAAACGTTCAAGGTAGTTCAGTTACATCGATTAAAAAAGTAACAGATACAACTTATGCTGGTGTTATTACCGTAACCCCTGAGTTAACCGGAGGTTCACCACGTACAGTAAGTCTTTCATGGTCACCCGGAAGTGTTTGGAATCTTGAAACGGACGAAATCATCGAGGGCGATTGGTCATTTGAATTCAAATTAAAAAAGATTAATGTTAAGGATATACTTGTGGACTATACAGATACAAAGAAAGATTTCATACTTAATGTGCCATCTGTAGATATAACAGGTTATACAATAAATATTCCATTTGAGATTGAAATGCCTTCAAAATACGAGCTGTCTAACTTACCATATAGTATTGAGTTTGAAGTGAAAGATGAATTTGGAAATGACTATGAAATGCTTACAAACTTAGCAGGTAGTACAACCAAACATGCAGCAAAGGGGTCCTATACATTTGCAAATTTGCAAAGTGGTTCTGATAGACTTACTATTACACCTAAGCTCATTCATGAAAATGAGGAAATATTGTTCGATTCATTTATAATTAATAACCCAGAAAAGTCAGGGAAATAGATTTAATTCGCGTGAGTGTTGAATTAAACTAAGAGTTTGTGAAAAAATGCACTTAAATATTTGGAGTGTCTTTGATTACGCATACCAATAGTTATTTCAATACTAAAGCGATAAATTTATTGATCACTGGTTGTTATGATATTGGTGGAGAAGTCATATTAGAAATTCATAATAATGTCACAAGCAGTTATTCTTTTGAGTGTAAGCCGAAATAGATTTAATTGTAAATATTCATTTTATCGAAGGAACTTAATTTAATTAAGCCCCCATTTCTTATTCAACTAATGGGTGCGTTAGTCAAATAGAGCAACGTCATTATGACGTTGCTCCTTTATATGTGCGCCCAGCATGGGCGTAATCTATAGGGTGAAAGTCCCGAACTGTGAAGGTAGAAGTAGCAGTTAGCTTAACGCAAGGGTGTCCATGGTGACGTGGAATCTGAAGGAAGCGAGCGGCAAACCTCCGGTCTGAGGAACACGAACTTCATATAAGGCTAAGTACAATTGGGTGAGTTTGCATAACAAAACAAAACCCTTTCTACCGAAGGTTGTACGGAGTAAATGAAGCAGATAGATGGAGGGAAAGATTACGTTCTTACCTGGGGAGATCTGATTGATGCGTCAAGTACACTTGATAACCTATCCAGTGATGGATAGCTGAACAATCAGAAGTCAGCAGAAGTCATAGTACCATCTGAACTCGAGAAGGATGGGAAGGGCTGAACAATTAAGAGAGAACAACATCTTGGCATTCAGTAAACTGTGCTGAACACAGATAACCGAGAAGGCATACTTGAGGGAGGAAATGGTGAATTCCATGGGGGACTTCAAAATGGTGTAGCAGAACTGGCATAAGAAGAAATGTTGTTCACGGAAAGAGGACTTAACAAATGTTAATGGAACAGATTTTGTCACGCGGAAATCTTATCACTGCTTTAAAAAGAGTGGAAAAGAATAAAGGAAGCCATGGTGTAGACGAAATGTCTTCTCAAGACCTGAGATGTCATCTCTATAAAGAATGGGAAGCTATGAAAATAGCACTCCTCGAGGGAACTTATGAACCGCAGCCTGTCCGCAGGGTCGAAATCCCGAAACCTGACGGAGGAGTGCGTTTATTAGGTATACCTACCGTAACAGACCGTTTCATTCAACAAGCTATTTCACAAATCCTTTCGCCAATTTATGACATTACATTTTCTGAACATAGTTATGGATTTCGACCAAATCGAAGTGCTCATGACGCAGTGAGAGAAGCGAAGCGTTATATAAAGGAAGGGTATCGTTGGGTAGTAGATATGGACTTGGAGAAATTCTTCGACAAAGTAAATCATGACAGACTCATGGGTACACTTGCAAAACGAATAGAAGATAAACGACTCTTAAAGTTAATCCGAAAGTTTCTGAAATCGGGCATCATGATGAACGGTCTCTTTAAAATGAGTGAAGAAGGAACCCCGCAGGGTGGCCCTCTTAGTCCGTTACTTTCTAATATTGTTTTAGATGAACTAGACAAAGAATTAGAAAATAGAGGTCATAAATTTGTCCGATATGCAGATGACGCTAATATCTTTGTGAAAACAAAGAAAGCAGGATATCGAGTGATGGACTCAATTACATCATTTATTGAAGGAAAACTTAAGTTGAAAGTTAATCGGAAGAAATCTGCAGTAGACCGTCCTTGGAAGAGAAAGTTTCTTGGATTCAGTTTCACTAATGGTAAGGAACCGAAGGTTCGTATTGCCAAAGAAAGTGTGAAACGAATGAAGAATAAAATTCGTGAGATCACTTCAAGGAAGAAACCTTACCCGATGGAATATCGAATAAAGAAACTCAATCAGTATTTAATGGGTTGGTGTGGATATTTTGCATTGGCAGATACGGCGAGTGTATTCAAAAAGTTTGATTCATGGATTAGAAGAAGGCTGCGTATGTGTGCTTGGAAAAATTGGAAGAAGCCGATAACTAAGATGAGAAAACTTATTAGTTTAGGCATTCCGAAAGGAAAAGCATACGAATGGGGAAACTCACGCAAAAGTTACTGGAGAATTTCAAAAAGCCCAATACTAGATAGAGCCCTCGGAAACTCCTATTGGAGTTCCCAAGGGCTCAAAAGTCTATCGATTTGTTATGAAACTTTGCGTCATTTATCTTAATTGAACCGCCGTATACCGAACGGTACGTACGGTGGTGTGAGAGGTCGGGAGTTAATCACTCCCTCCTACTCGATTTAAAAGTATTTCTGATAATACTCTTTCCTTAGTCTTCCGCTTAATTGAGCGTAGATCCTAGTTGTTTCACTTTTCTCATGCCCCATAAGACTTTGTATGACTTCAATAGGAGCTCCATTATTCATCAAATGAGTTGCATAGCTGTGTCTAAGTTGGTGTGGATGAATCTCTTTATTAATTTCTGCACGATTGGAGATCCGCTTGATGATATATCGCATTTGGGCGACGCTCATTCTATGTGGCTGCCTTGCTGTCACAAAGATGGCTGGATTATGGTCATTACGGCTTTCTAAATAGCGTTTAAGCCATATGTCACAACGTGTATTAAAATAAACTTCCCTTTCCTTATCGCCCTTTCCTCTCACGATTGCCGATTGATTGGACCAGTTAATATGGTTCTTTTCTAACGATACTATTTCTCCAATTCGACAACCTGTAGAAAACATGAATTCAAATATCGCTTTTTCCATAGCAGAATGACAGGATTCACGAAGGTGTTCAATCTCCCTTTCGGTTAAGTACTTAGGTATCCGCTTACCTACTTTTGGTTCTTTAATCTTGGAAGTTGGATTCCTACTTAGGAAACCTTCTTCATGGGACCAACGAAAAAATGACTTCAAAAAGCGGATACGATGTGCAAGACTGGCCGGTTATAAATGCTTGCCGGATATAGCGAGATATTCCTTAAGTTGATTTGTATCCAGCAATTTCATCTCTATATCCTTAAAATAATCAATTAGTAGCAAAGACTGTAACCTGTAGGCCTTCAATGTTTGTGGCGAAAAGCCCTCTATTCGCTTATCAGCCTCAAATGAAGCCCATGCTTTTGATAGTAACAACTCTATTCCCCCTAAAATAGTAATATTAAAAGGATTATTGCCAATTTAATAGAATTATAGACATAGGGTATTTTAAACTAACGCGGCAGGTTAGTTGAATAACAAAACCATTTGTAGCAAATAAAAAATGATAAAATGAAGTAAATGATAAAAGAAATCGGAGTGAATTATCTTGGATACAGAAAACTTAGCCTTAATTATAATAGATGTACAAAAAGCTTTTGATGATAAAAAATGGGGAGAGAGAAATAATCTAAGTGCAGAAGAAAACATTAGTAAGATACTAGCATTCTGGAGGGACAAAGGATGGAGAGTAATACATATTCAACATATGTCCGATAACCCACAATCTGTATTTTATCCAAAAAACGAGGGATTTGTTATAAAAGAAATGGTTAAACCCCTTGAAGCTGAATTAGTTATAACAAAAAAAGTAAATAGTAGTTTTATCGGTACAAACTTAGAAGAGTTTCTTAAATTAAATAATATAGCAAATTTAGTAATAACAGGCTTGACTACGCCTCATTGTGTATCTACGACTACAAGAATGAGTGGAAATTTAGGTTTTAATACATATCTTATTTCAGATGCAACAGCAGCATTTGGAATGAAAGACCAAAATGATAACTATTATGATGCCGAACTTATACATAATACCTCCCTAGCTACTTTAAATGACGAGTTCGCTACTATACTTACAACAGAAGAATTAATAAATCAAATAATCTAAGATAAAGTTTCTGGAACTCATGAGAGCTATACTTAAAAATCGTTAAGCTACTTAGGTGGCTCTTTTTCTTATTGAACTAAAGGGGCAGTTTAGTTGAAGAAGGATTTCTTGTCTGGAAAATATTAGATAAGCAGTTATTATTAAAGAACTTTAAAGGGAGATTTTTATGGATAATAAAATTGTTTTTTTCGATGTTGATGGGACTATTACACATCATGAAGATGGCAGCATTCCATACAGTACTATAGAAGCTATAAAAACATTGAAAAGTAAAGGAATAAAGGTTGTAGCAGCAACAGGAAGACCGTTATCAATGTGCAAGGAATTACAGGAATTGGGTATTGAAACATTTATAACAGCAAATGGAGGATACGTGAAACATAACCAAGAAGTTATTCATAAAGTACCAATGGATAAAAATATAATTCAAGAAGTTATGGAATTTGCCAAATTACAGAATAACGGATTGTCATTCTATACTGAAGAATTTAGTATGAATGGTGTAACAGAAACTGAGATTTTAAGGGCATTAAAGGAAACATTGTCTCTGAATGATTATCCTGAAACTAATCGTTTATTACATAATCAAGAGGTATTTTTATTGTGTTTGTTTGCAAATGATGAAACGGTTGAAAAGTACATACATAAATTCCCTCATCTAACATTTAAAAGATGGCATCCTTACGTGTTGAACGTTTTGAAGGAGGATGTATCAAAGTCATTAGCTATCATGAAAACTTTAGAGTTTTTTGGAATTGATAAATCGGATGCTATTGCTTTTGGAGATGGAGAAAATGATGTTGATATGTTGGAATTAGTAGGAATCGGTATAGCGATGGGAAATGCAAATGAAACATTGAAAAATGTTGCTGATTTTGTTACCAAAAAATCCAGTGAAGATGGCATTGAATATGCATTAAAAAAGTTTGAGATAATTTAGATTGTAATCCCTAGTTTCGAAACCATCTTAATGATCGCTTTTTTCTTATTCAACTCCCATGAAAATTAGTTCTTCAAGAAATGAAAAATGACAATACTTAAGAAGACCCCTACTTAATCGTTAAAAAAAAGAGGAGAGCGTAAATAAGTCTATGGATTACGGTTGACTGGATTAAGGTCAGTATCAGTATTGACACTTCCTAACCATTTTCATTCTCTGTGGTGCAGCATTTTTTTGTGCTGCATGGATGGCTAACGGGTGCTTTACTTCAAGAAGGAGTAAAGCCTTTTTTCTTATTGAACTAACGACGCAGTTTAGTTGAAGAAGAGAATGGAAGTTTTTATGTCGCATTTGACACATTAGGCGAATTAAAGAGGTAATTCATTTCAGACCATGTAGCTAAAGTTGAAGGTGAAGAAGCGGATATATATTCTATTTACTTCCTTTTTGTACAATCAAATAATTTTTTACAAGCATAATATAATCTAATTGTAATGATAAAGGAGACGATATATTTGTCATGTAAAAAAAGGAAAATAAGATACTATCCCACATTTAGAGTTTCCGACTGTCCTCTTCCTTGTCCTCCTGGACCACAAGGAGACCCTGGTGCTACTGGACCTGCTGGACCAGGAATTACCCCAGTTTATGGTTCACTGTATACCACGGGAAATGTTCTTGCTACAGGTAATACAAATGTTAATTTCGACATGATTGGACTCTCCAGTGGAGTAACACTAGATATCAATGATGGTCCTACTGGTAATTCTATTACTGTTATTAGCCCAGGAATATATAATATTTCGTTTTCAACTACAGTACGTATAGTTGGTGAATTTGAAGATGGAATACACGGTGAAATGGAATTTCGACTCTCTATTAGCGGAACTCCTAGCTTGCTACAAGTAATTGAATTTAAAACCTTTAATAGTGGTAATGATATTGTTTTTGAAGCCTATACATTATCAAGGACTGATCAATTAGCATTAGACCAAGGTGATGTTATACAAATTTTGATAGACCCAATTATAACTGGAGACATCAGTTATACAAATTCTGCACTGGTTGTAACAAAAGTTGCATAGTTTTCAAAAACAAAAAAGGGATTAAGAGACTGTTTAACTTTCCCCCTTTTTTGTACATGAAATAAAGTGTCTGTGGGAATTAGGATATCCACGCAGTACGACCATAATGTGTAATAGAAGACAAGGTTCTTATTCAACTAACGGTGCAGGTTAGTACAATAAGAGAAGGAGAAGTTTTATGTCGTATTTGAAACAAACTGTGCTTCAATTATTATTTCTCAAGACTACTTGATTAAGTAAAAATAAATAGCAAGTAAATAAATAATTATATATAACACAGCACAAATTCTATTAAAAATCATTAAGCAACCTTTTTCATTTCTTAAGAAAATTAATACTCCAAGAGCTATTAATACTGTCATGAGATATAAAGGATTGTAGGTTAGTTGAGATAGTAAAGTAGATAACGGTATTTCTGCTATGTCTGTCATATTCCCTCCGAATAAGTGAAATAAAATCATTTAATTATATCAGTCTTTTAAATAAGTAACCCATTGAAAATATTGGAAACATAATGAAGTGTTGAAAGTAAATAAAGAATAGTGGCAAATGCACAGTTCGACCATAATGTGTAATAAAAGAGAAGGTGCTTATTGAACTCCCATGAAAATTAAAAAACGCTCAAAATCTATAAAATTGCATAACAAATGAGACTCAGAAATAGCTTTTTTAAAAAAAGGCTGAGCCTTTAGAGTGATTATATTAAATTGAAAGTTAAATTAGGAATCAACTCCATTCTTCTTATAATAAAGGCGGCTGGTGCAGTAACCAGAGTAGGATTAATCTCCCATGAGTGCTACTCGTATAGAGTGCGACAGTCTGTGATGCACCGTGGTCGTTGGAGTCAGACTAACGGATGGGCTCAATGGCACCATAGTTCATCGACCTTCTTCGCCAGCCATACAAATCTATACCCGTTCTGAACCAATTTTCATCCTCTGTGGTGCAGCGTTTTTTGCTGCATGGATGGCTAACGGGTGCTTTAGTTAAAGATCATGGGTTGCTTAGGCAACTCTTTTTTCTTTTTAAACTAACGCAGCAGGTGTGCGGCCGAGCCTAGGTCGTATCATATAGCGGGTGGGATTCCCGTCGAGAAAGAACTAGCCATTCACTCGTAGCGAGTCTTGGAGGGCTAATGGTAACATTAGTCTTTAAGCGTAGACAGTTAGGTGGCGGGCCGAAAGCCAAATGGTTGAAGGGATTGAGCTCCATAATGTTAGTAAAACGAGAGGGTTGATGCCTTACCTGCGGCAGAAAACTACATTTTATTCTTCGTTAAAGGCAAGAAGGATAAAACCTCTCTGGGGTCAGAGACCTTGGCACGTCACACATGGATATGATACGGCAACTCGGGAGACCCTACCGGTCTCTTCTTCCTATAGTAGAGTATGGTGTACAAGCGATAATAAGTAAGGAAACCAAATGCCGTTGTAGGGAGTCGGATAGCAGCGTAGTACCAATGAAGTTGGGTAATGCCGATGGAGGAAAGGCTGCTACCAAGTTATCACCCTTACTAGGGACACATTTACTACACGCGGAGGTAGGAATACTAAATGGAAACAAAACTATTAAGGATAGCAGAATTAGCAAAATCTGATCCAAAAATGAAATTTACATCTATTGTACATTTACTAAATGTGCAATCTCTAGTTCAATGTCATCTTGAATTACCTAATAAGAAGGCAACTGGGATTAATGGCACAACTAAAGAGCAATACAGTGAAACACTAGAGGAAAATATAGAGGATTTAGTAAGTAGGCTTAAAAGTAAAAGTTATCATCCAGTTCCAGTAAGGAGAATGTTGTAACCGTCAAGTAGAATTGAGCAGTTTTCACAAAATAAGTTTAATCAATTTTCCACAATTAAGTTTGAGCACTTACTTCAGGAAACAAAGTTT
>NZ_FOGY01000020.1 GCF_900111345.1 Psychrobacillus sp. OK032 | reverse complement strand
AACTAATAGGAAAAAGCGTTCGTTTCGAAAATTGAAAAGACATCTAGCGCCAATTTCAAATGATGCCATTTTATATTCACCTCCTTTCTTATATAAGTTATTCGTATCGAATACAATTGCTTGGACAATAAGGAAGGTAGAGTGAAGAATAATTAAAATAAAGATTCATAGTAGTTGTTCCAGCATGACCGCTAACTAAGCAAACGTTGAATACATGGAAGTTGTTTATTTCGATCGTAAGAAGATAATCCTCAAAAAAGATATTAATAAAGTTGTTTAAAATTGGACTATAAAGCCCTTATAATTTAAGGTTCACCCTTTTTAAACAACTTTATTATGATGGAACAAATCAAATATCGGATATAGAAAAGAAGAATGGTGAAGAAAATGGAGCGTTAAGGATTACAATGAACTTAGCATTTCATTAAAGATTTTGAATATATTACATCCATTTCTTCTTCTAATGTTCAAGTTAATGTGGCAGAAAGTATGATCTATTCCACTGAATATAGTTATAAGACTAATGATATGGATTATCTTTTAGAAAACATAGAGTATCGTTACTATCATTTGGAAGGTGAGAAGTTGATAATTGGCTTTGCAAATTATTTTTCTGAGGGACATAGTACCGTTAATTTTGGATTTATTAAAGAAGATGGACAATGGCTATTTAATTATTTAGTGACCGATGCCTAGAAATCATGGGGGTGCTTAGCTAACTCTATTTTCTTATGGAAAGAAACTAAATGAATTGGGAGGGAATATTAATAATGATTAATAAATATTTTTATAAAGTGGTTGTTCTTGGAACAATCCTATTATCCGCTTGTAGTGCTGAAAAAACTGAACAAAAATCTATAGAAGGTAAGTCTGTTGAGGATAAAGTAATTGTCGAAGGCTCTAGTACTGCATTAAGCCTTTTTGAACTGACTGCTAAAGAAGAAGAGGCTTATATCAATTTTCAAAAAGATTTAAATACAATACATCTAAGTGAATTAGAGCCAATAAGTATTGCGAAGTTATATGTTAAAGCAGGGTTTGATAAAAAATATGATGTTGAATATGCTTTATATACAGACAGAGAAGAATATATTCAATGGTCAAAAGAAGTAGATGAAGAGATACCTGAATCTCACAGAGGTTCTGACGAACAAATTATTAAGCAATTCAAAAACATAGATAAAGGAACATTCGTACAAACGAGTGATTATGAGGGATATATTGAATATGATTTAGACGAAGGAACAAATGGTTTTCAGATGATAAAAAATGAAGATGGAGTTTGGCAAGTGTCATTTATGCCTATTCAATAAAAGTTAAGAGCTTATGGAGTCTCCTAATGGGTGCGTCTCTTTAAGAAGAAAGAATGCTTTTTTATTGGAGTAAAGGGGCAGTATTACTTAATGAAAAGTTTTTCGTGAATATTCTATTTATTTGAAAAGTTGTTATGATTATCATATCAGTATGTAGAGATATTGGTATTAGTTTAACTGAACCAAAAATATATGTCGTATGATACGTCTATCATCTGAAATGTTAATTTCGGAGGGAAAAGTATGTACAAAGAGGATCGACTGCCTCAAAATGCAAAAGAAGGTATATTATTTTTATTGATCATTTCAGTAATTTCAGTAAACACTATCGCCCCTATTATTATAATTTAGAAACGGTAAAGATTATTCCGATTATGTGGATAATCGTTGTTTTGTTAGTAAGATTGGTTGCGGGGCCGTTAGTTGGTAAGGTAATGCCAAAATTCGTAGGACAAACAGATGGATTTAATGCCAGAATTTTATTGAATACTTTACTGAATGTTACAGTCTTATCTATTCTTCTAACAGTTATAGGAACTTGGGTTGGTATGAAACAAATAAGCCTAGAGCCCTTTCAGAACTTCTTTCTCAGTTGGTTTAGAAATTTTGGTGTAGCATTTTGGATTGAGCTGTTGATTGCCCAGCCAATAGCAAGATTTGCTATGAAAAAAATACACGCAAGACAGGCTGCTTAGGGCAGATAGTGTTAATCTAAGAACCGACGATTGTGTATCGAAAACATAAAAAATTCTAGTATAGTCGATTGGTTTAATAAAAATCAATCGTCTTTTTTATGCCATCAAATTAGAGGGATATAACCATTTCATTATTAATCAATATATCGTGTGGAGGCTCTCTTTCGCTAAAGAAGCAGTTTAGTACAATAAGTAATGCTAAATCAATCAAAGTTTATAAAATAATTGTACATATTAAAGAAGGGGCGAGAAAATGAAAACAAGTACCTTACCGAAAGTTCATTTGAGGGAATTAACTATTGATGACGTGGAAGACCGTTATCAGTGGTGTTTGGATAAAGAAGTGACAAAGCATCTTAATATGCCGGAAAAGTACCCACCATTTAGCCGAAAAGAAACTCAAAAATGGATTGAAATGTGTATTAATAAAACTAATGGTTATGAACAAAAAGCAATTTTAACAGAACAAAGAAAACATATTGGTTGGATTGATTTAAAGAACATTGATAAATTAAATAAACACGCTGAGTTAGGGATAACAGTTGGCAATAAAAACTACTGGGGTAAGGGCTATGGATTATCTGCAATGCGAGAAATGCTTACTTGGGGTTTTATCGAATTAGAACTGAACAAGATTTGGCTTAGAGTTGAAATTGATAATGAAAAAGCAATTAAGTCATATAAACGTATGGGTTATGTTGATGAAGGTATTTTAAGACAAGATCGATTAAGAAATGGTGAATATGTTGACCGCCTAAGAATGAGTATTATTAAAAGTGAATTCTTCAATTTGTTGGATTAATCTACTGAATAAATAAGATATTGAGAAGGATTGTACTAACAGGCACTAGTTAAACAGGACCATCATTTTTCGATGATCTATTTTGTTATCTGAAACATCAACTCGTTGATCAATAAGCGGAATTAAAATGATTCCAAGGAATACGACATAGTATTTATGAAAAATAACTTAAATGAGGGATGAGCTGTTTTGAATAAATATCTAAAAATTATACTAGGTGTTTTAGGTGCCATCTTGTTAGGAATTGGACTTCTTGTAGTTGTCTTTTTATTAGAAATGAAGCCGGATAAAGATGAAGAGGAAAAGGTAAAGTTTCAAACAGAGCAGTATTTAGAAGGTAAATTTAATAATAACTTCGAGATATATGATACGTTGTTTGATAATATGGGGAACTTTGAATTTGAATATGCTGCTAAGGTTAGGGATAATAAAACTAATACAGATTTTTTAGTTTACTATGATGATGAAACAAAACAAATGGTTGACACATACATTGCTGAAAAGTGGGAGTATGATTTAGCAACTGAAATACGCCCATATATTAAAGGAAATTTTGGAGAAACAACTAATTTCTTCGTTTACTTTAATCCGAAAAAAATTAGACAAGAATTGGATATTGACCCTATGAATCCGAAAAGTTATAAAGAAATTGAAGTTTCACCTACGATCCGTATTGCTCGCCCTGCAAAAAGGAGTAGCGGGGACGAAGAAATTGTTAATGAGTTCATATCATTCTTAATAAACGAAGATAAATTACAACATGGATCGGTTATTATGGAATACATCGCTGAAAATGGAGTAATTTTAGATGATGAATGGAGTAAAGAATTTTAGCAAGCGTAAGAGTTTCTTCTATTATATAGGGTCATTTCTATGTATCGGCTTTTAAAGGGGCAGCCTACAGAATTTTTACTTGTTTAAAGTTGTTCCGCAAAATCACCTGGTGTTTTCTTTCATTTCAACCGACACTTCATCTTGAAGACTGAGTGTTGGAGTGATGACTTAAAGCAAGTAAATTCTATTTAAAAAGGTTTTCTGCATATAGCCATTGGGTGAGTCCACTCTCAACAGATTAAAAGTCCAATTTCCAAGGAGCGTATAGGAAATTGGACTTCTTTTAGTA
Source organism: Psychrobacillus sp. OK032 (assembly GCF_900111345.1). Classification (GTDB taxonomy): domain Bacteria; phylum Bacillota; class Bacilli; order Bacillales_A; family Planococcaceae; genus Psychrobacillus. The sequence continues at coordinate 12,113 of NZ_FOGY01000020.1, read as the reverse complement.
GGGCTATTAGGTTCTTACACTTATTAGTAATCTATATTTAATCTTGAGAGGATTCCTCAAATGTTAAGTAGCCACACGACGGTTGATCCTAAAAAGGAACCAATGATTGCAGTCAATGTCATCGAAACAGAGCTCATTGAAAAGGTTAGTTCACTGTATTCGGCAGCTTTAGAAGTTCCCATGGAATGTGAGGCGCTACCAAGAGCTATACCTCTACCAACAGGGCTATGCACTCGCATAAATTTAAAGATAGTAGGAGCTACTATTGCACCAAAGATCCCTGCAATCATACAGCTAACAATTGTTATTGAGGCATTACCTTCCACTCCTGTTGCTACTTCTACCGCAACAGGAGTAGTAAGGGATTTAGGGATAATGGAAAGAATTAATGTGTGATTTATCCCGAGTATCTTAGCCAGGAGGCCAACAGTGACCATTCCAGAATTGCACCGATTAATACTCCTCCTAATATGGGGAATAAGTTATTTATTAAAAAATGCCGTTGTTTATACAAAGGATAAGCAAGTGCTGCAACAGATGGACCTAAAAGGAAATTAATCCATTGCCCACCAATCATATAGCTTTTATAAGGAATATGAAACACTAAAAGAATAACGATAATAAGAGTAGTCGTAGTTAAAATGGGAATTAATAAAGAGAAAGAATATCGTTTATATAAGTGTGTCATCAATAAGTAAGCGAGGACGGTTAATAAAATCATGAAGAATGAGAAGAGAATGTGCTGCATTCTTTATCATCCTTTCTATCTTGCGTTTTTTTCTCGAAAAATTGACTTGCCGTTCCTGCAATTGCAATGGTAATGATGGTGCTTATTAGAACAGCTGCAATGAGCAATGCACCCTGCATAGAAAGCAAGGATGGATAGTTCATGATGCCAACTGTTGAAGGAATAAAAAATAACATTAAAGTACTTAACAGAAAGCTTGCTCCATTCTCTATATACTTTACTGGAACTATTTTTAAGCATAAACAAATGAAAAGTAACAGGAGGGCTATTATACTGCCCGGAATGATTAGATGAAATAGATTTTGAATAACGGTTCCGATATAGGAAAAAATAAACAAAATGCAAATTTGTAAAAGGATATTAAGTATTTTTTTCATGCTGTGTTGTTCCTCTTTTGGGAGCAACTTCCCTTCTTTCTTTTAAAATAAATTAAAAATGAACATCATCAAATTTATGCTAATGATTCACACCTTTTCGTCTTTTCCTTTTAATCCTTAAGATTTGCTATTATGGTGCTATATGTGTTATCAAGGTGGCTCAAAACAGCGTCCCTTGTTTGGCGTAAATCCCTTGCTTTTAGCCCCTCAATAATTAATCTATGTTCGTAATAAGCCTTATCTAAGCTTAATCCTGTCTTTAATGCAGCGAATCCATACCAATTAAAATGGTCAATGAGGTTTTGAATTAATTGATATAGTCGATTATTTTGACTTAACTCCGCTAGAAACAAGTGAAAGGAAGTATCATAATATACAAACTTTATAGGATCTTCCTTAAAGTCGGATAGTTGTTTATCCATCTGCTCAATCTTATAGATAGTTTCATTATCGAGAAGAGGAATCAGTAGTTCAATGACCAATATTTCGTTAGCCTTTCGCAACTGGAAAACTTCATCAACATCGCGACTATTAATGGTTTTGACCAAAATTCCTTTTCTTGGTACAGATTGAATCCACCCTTCTAGTTCTAGCTGTTGCAAAGCTAATTTTAAAGGGGTACGGCTAATTCCAAGGCTTTCACTAAGTGAACGTTCATATAACATGGAACCAGGTTCGACTTTATGTTGAATGATTCCTTTTTTAATTTCTTTATATGCATGATCTTTAAATGATTCGGGTTGTTCCGCCTTTGAGAAACTCATCAGTATATCATCCTTTTTCATAGTAGTAGTTAGATCTTAAGTGATTATCATTAGTGTTAATAATCTAAGAAAAGAGGAAAGAAATAAATGTGGCATCTGGAATACCAGATGCCAGTTGCAAAAGTATATCATTTGTTTCATCCTTTTGCAACCTTTGATAAAGGTGAGAAGATCTCTGGGGTGGGGTACTTTTAAAAAGCGAAGATAAATTACAACATGGTTCGGTTATTATGGAATATATCGCTGAAAATACTGTAATTTTAGAAGATGAATGGAGTAATGAATTTAATTAATACTATGTAATACGATAAGGTAAATTAAAGATAAGAAAAGGTGGGGTTGATATGTGTGGTCGTTACACGTTATTTGCAGATTATGAACAGATATTAGAGCGATTTAATGTAGGTGTTGCTTTTGATGAAGAAAACTACTCTCCTAACTTTAATGTAGCTCCTACTCATTCCGTTATTTCTATCATTAATGATGGGAGTAGTAATCGACTAGGAACTCTTCGTTGGGGGTTAATACCTAGTTGGGCAAAGGACGAGAAAATAGGGTATAAGATGATTAATGCGCGTTCTGAAACAGTAGATGAAAAACCTAGCTTTCGTCATGCTTTTTTGAAAAAGCGATGTATCATTCCTATGGACTCTTTTTATGAGTGGAAAGTAAAAGGGAATGTAAAAGTACCAATGCGAATTAAGATGAAATCAGACGAAGTTTTTGGAGTTGCAGGCCTCTGGGAAGCTTGGAAAAACGCAAATGGCCAAACTATTCATTCCTGTACTATTATTACGACGGAAGCTAATTCATTAGTAAAAGATATTCATGATCGCATGCCTGTCATATTAACAAGAGAAAATGAAAAGGAATGGTTAGATCCTTTCTTGCAAGAGAAAGAGAAATTAAAAAGTTTTTTGATTCCTTATGATGCTGCATTAATCGATGCCTATCCTGTTTCTAGCGAAGTCAATTCACCGAAGAACAACCATATTGGATTGATAAATTCGTTATAACACAAATATATATTTATAGAGAAGAAAGTTGATCAAATAGAGATACGTCAAATTTGGTAAGTGTAAATTTGATTGAACATATTTTGGCAATTAGGCATTGGTGCTTACGTAAAAAGTGGTTTTGATATGAATTACTTATAGTGTTATTTAACTTCCTAAGTTTACTTCTTTCTAGCTGGTGAAGTGAACTTAGGTAGTAGGAGCTGGAGAGAAAGATTACATATATACAGTTCCATTGATAAGCAACCACTCAGTTGCTCATTTTTGACAAGCAACTGTATGGTTGCTTATAATAGATGTATGTGGGACAAAGACACTATATTCAAAGCACTTAGCGACTCTACTCGCCGACTGATATTAGACGAACTATCCGAACGCAACGAGATGACGTTGTATGAATTATCGGCTCGTCTCATTATGAAGCACAATCTTACTATTTCGCGACAAGGGATAGCTAAACATCTTTCTGTATTGGAAGATGCAAAGCTTGTAAAATCAAAACGAAAGGGAAAATATCGAGTACTAATGTTCGACAACGAACCACTTAAAAACTTGCTGAAAGGCTGGATAGAGTAATTTTGTGAAAAAAGAAACAAAATATCCTGAGCCGTAAGTAAGGGAAGGAATGAAGTCACTGAGTGTGTTTTGAATAGTTCATTAAAAATGGCATTATAGGAACAGTATTTCGGGCGAACATGTGGTGCTTTGCTTACAGCCAGATTGTTAACAAAGCAACAGAAATCGCATATATCAAAGGAGATAAATACAATATGATGAAAATTATTGTTACAAGTATATTCGTACAAGATCAAGACAAGGCATTAGAGTTTTATTCAGAAACACTGGGCTTTGTCAAAAAGCACGACGTTCCTACCGGCGAATTTAGGTGGATTACGCTCGTTTCACCTGAGGAACAAGAAGGTACTGAGCTATTACTCGAACCAAATAATCATCCAATAGCCAAAGAGTATCAAAAGAAGCTATTTGAAGAAGGCATACCTGTAACAATGTTTGGTGTCGAGGATGTTCGCAAGGAGTACGATAGGTTATTGAAACACGGCGTGAAGTTTACTATGGAGCCGACAAAAATGGGCGAGATCACAATCGCAGTCTTCGATGATACATGTGGAAACCTTATTCAGCTAATACAGCAATAACTTTATGTATAGCCCTGTCCTAACTTTTAGGACGGGGTTTATCGTAGTAATATATTTTATATAAGTCTTTTCCCTAACCAATGAGCAAATAAAACAAACCCCCTCGCCACCTGGTCTTTGGAATACCAGCTCTTCCAAATTGCGTATATCTCGAAAATCTAGGCAATCGGCAAGCACTCGCTAATGTGCTAAAGTGCACATGATGATTACGGGCACTGAATTTTACCACTCTTGTCAGGTTATTTACCAGTACTTGCCAAAGAATTTACCACACCTCCAAACGGCATCTGAACACCGTCGGCAGTTCCATAACTATTGATGAAAACTTGACCACTTTCAATGCGTGACTATTATCCGTGAGAACAGCGAGGGAGAATATACGGACTTCCGTGATGCGATGTTCCATGGTGAAGCAAAAGAAATGGCCGTACAAAAAACAGTGATGATCAGTTGGAATAAATATAAAATGATATTACTCCTTCACTGTATAAAAGGAATAATACCATTTTTTTTTGGTCTGTAAAATATTTAGATGCTAAAAGGAAAATTCAGTAGTTAGAAACTTATTTCGATCCCCAACCACCATCAACTTTAATCACTTGTCCTGTGACGAAGTTTGATTCCTCAGATGATAAGTAGACTACCATACTTGCTAATTCAGCAGGTTTTCCAAGTCTTCCAGCTGGTGTTGCATCGGTAAATGCTTTCGTGACTTCTGGAGGATTATTTGCCAAAATGGGCGTTTCAATAATGCCTGGTGAAACTACGTTAATTTGAATGTTTTTTGGTGCATATTCTACAGCAACTTGACGGGACATCGCAATCACACCACCTTTTGAAGCAGAGTAACTAGGTAGTCCAGTTAAACCAACATGTGCAGCCAAGGAAGCTATATTCACTATTTTACCCGAACCACTTTTAAGATATTCTGGCAATACAACTTTCATTCCAAAAAATGTTCCTTTTAAGTTGATATTAATCATTCTATCAAAATCTTCTTCTACTAAATCAACGATATCAACAGCTTCTGATATACCAGCAATATTACACAATACGTTTATCTCACCAAATTCTTTAATTGTCCTATCTTTAACCGTATACCAGTCATCAAGTTTAGAGACGTCAAGGTGCATCGCTAAAGCTGTACCACCTGCATCACTAATTTCCTTTGCAGTTTCTTCTGAACCTTTAATATCTGCACAAACCACTTTTGCGTTTTTTTCCGCAAATTGCTTTGCAACAACTTTTCCTATTCCCGAGCCTGCACCAGTAATAATTACAACTTTGTCTTTTACATTTACCATGTGTATTCCTCCTTGGATTGTTTATTAACACCTTCTTTATCATACTACCGGTTCAATTTTCAGTCAATTCAGAAATATTTTTGTTTTAAAGCATTTAGATAATCTATGACGAAGGAAGGTAATCCACATCTTAGTCATTTTCTTTGATTTTTAAGGATTTTTCAAGGTTTGAATCAACAAAATGGTGGATAAATCGGTCTTTCTCCATGTGATTTTCTTCTGATTTACGGAACCATCGTTTTATAAGCCGTTTTTCTTCTGGCTCCAGTTGCCACAATGCCTCTGCTTCTTCCCTAAGTTTGATTTTAAGCCTATGTACAGTCAAGAAATCAGTGGTGTACTGGCTTCTGCTTGCTTCTTTTAAGGCATGATTCTCTTTGGTTACCGTTGCCAGCTGCTGTTGAAATCCAGCCATCATTTCTTTCATCGAAATTACTACATTATGACGTTTTGAACGTTACGGATAAGGTCGTCCTGTTGATCTGAGTAGCGTTGCATTTCGCCCAAATCCCTGGATTCGTCGGTCTTAATCAACGATACGGAAACGGACGGTGGTTCAATCCCGTACCATTAGAAGTCCTATGACCGGCAACCACAACGTTAGCAGCCGCATCCCGGCTCATTCTAGAAATCTCAATCTTTTTGCCTATTATTATTTATCCAATTTTCTAACATAATAATTTCTTCGAAGTCATGAAAAATAAATAAAATAGGAAACAACCAAATAAGTGTTTGAATTTTTATCCATACATCCATACTTCTACCTCTTTCATTTATTTTTAGACACAGTTTAAAATATGAGAATTTATAATTATTATAACAATTTTTAATTATGTGGTTATATAGTAAAAGTGCAATTGATAAAGCTCCTACTTGATCTAACTGGTGCAATAGTTAAAGAAGACCATCAATTCGATGATTTATTTTTTTCGAAAAAATAAAGTAGATATTAGAAATCCATTGTTTGGATCTATGGTGGAAAGAGGCAATGCATGTGAAGCACTTCAAGTAGCACTCGATGTGTATGAAGGGAAAACAGCGGATTTTTCAAGTAAGTAATGACTATTTAGTGTGAGACGCTGACACTTTCAGATTAATATAATCTGAAGGGGTCGTTTTTTTTATATTCTAAATTATTTTTAATAAACTGAATTGACATAATTGAATGGTATTAATGTACAGATGGTTGTGCAGTATTGACAAATCGGAATTTTCCGTTGTATGTCATTAACAATAAAGCCAAACTTTATTGGCTATAAGGTCTAACGACTCAAACGTAATAAGCTTGTATAATAACATTGTTAACATCTGGAAGGGTGAATAATGCAGGCTAATGTTTTAAAAAAGTTGATAATAAACAATCGATCCATTCGTCTGTATAAATTAACTTAATGGAGGTTTCAAATGGAAAAGGAAAAAAATATTAAAAAGAAGAAGTTTCAACTGCCACATATTTATGTCATCCTATTTATATTCAGTGCTCTGGCGGCCGTTTCGACTTACTTTATTCCTGCAGGTCAGTTTGAGCGTGTGCCAGGTCCTGACGGAAGAACAGCAATTGATCCGAACTCATTTTCACATGTGGAATCTGCACCAATTGGTATAGCCGATTTCCTTACTGTTATTCCGCGGGGGCTGATTGATGCCGGGGAAATTGTATTTTTCACGTTTATTATCGGCGGTATGTTTATGGTGCTGAAGACAACCGGAATAATTGAAGTGGTTGTTGACAGGCTGGCCAACCGTTTTGCAAAAAAAAGTATTTTGCTGATCCCGATTTTAACAACAGTATTTGCGATTGGAGCAACTTTAATCGGAACCCCTGAACTTTCGCTAGTTTATATCCCTGTTATTATGCCATTAATCATTGCGTTAGGGTACGATTCTATTGTGGCTGCTTCGATTGCTCTAGTCGGTACGGTTGTCGGGTTTACTGCCGGAGTTTTAAACCCGATCAACGTCGGATTATCGCAAAAAATTGTGGGTATTCCAGTTTTTTCAGGATTGGAATTGCGTCTAATTCTTTTTATTATCTGTATATCGGTCGGAATCTATTTCATCATGCGCTATGCAAAAAAGGTACAGCAGAATCCTTTAAACAGCTATGTTTATGAAGATGACCAAGAAAAAAGAGAACTTTATAAGCAGAAAGAAAAAATTGAAGCGAAAAGCATGAACACAAGACAAAAATATGCTTCGGTTGTTGCTCTCCTCTTCCTTGGAATGTTAGTATATGGTGTGCTTCAACTCGGCTGGTTCATGGTAGAGATGGCAGGTCTGTTTATCTTTATGGGGATTGTTGTCGGCCTAATTGCCGGACTGAACGCAACCCAGATTTCTAACGCCTTTACGGAAGGATTCCGTGATGTGCTCATGGGAGCAATTATTATTGGTCTTGCCCGGTCTGTCGCTGTTGTACTTGAAGACGGTCAAATTATGGATACGATCGTATACAGCCTGGGCTCACTGGTCGGCGAGATGCCATCTGTCCTCGGTGCAGTAGGAATGTATCTGGTACAGCTGACCATTAACTTTATTATCCCGTCCGGAAGTGGACAGGCCTTAGTAACGATGCCGATTATGGGGCCGCTTGCAGACATTATCGGCGTAACCAGACAGACAGCTGTGCTTGCGTTCCAGCTCGGAGACGGCTTTGCTCATATTCTATTCCCGACATCTGGTTACTTTATGGCTGCACTCGTTATTGCTGGCGTATCCTGGCAAAAATGGATTCGTTTCTATATGCCACTATTCCTTGTATTTTCAGGAATTGGAATTGTCACGTTAGTTATCACTCAGCTGATTCAATACACAGGCTAAAGAGCATTTGATTTGAACATGAATAAAGCTGGGACAAAATATTGAAGTAGAGATGTAAATCTGAACAGTTTATAAGCAAAGATAATTGTTCAAGTTTCTTCTTTATTAAGATTGTTTTGTACCAGCTTCTATTATCACGCTCTTTAAGTATTCCTGTTCATATTACTAAAGGAAAATAGAATTTTGCATAAAATAGTGGATTTAGATTTAGTTCGTTACAGTTATTCTTTACAAAGATAAAGGAATTTAATTTCTTCTTCAGTCTTATACCTTTTCTTTTAAAGTAAGCGTCAAAACGTTAATTTATCAAATCAAAACCTTTTTCCATTCGTGGAGGAGGGTTTTTTATTGTGGAATACATGGAGCCCAATGCTATATCAATTGCTCAGTCAAAGTTTGATCCTACATTAAAGCCATATGCTATTTATGTTGAAGATAAAATAGTTGGCTTTTTGATGTACAATTCTGTTCAAGAAGAACTTGATGGTTATTGGGTTTATAGAATAATGGTGGATAAGGAATACCAAGGCAAGGGTATAGGTAAAGCTGCAACTAAATTAATGATTTCAGAAATGGCTAAATTACCGAATGCCAAAAAAAATGTTGTAGGCTATCACCCTAAAAACTTTGGAGCACATAATTTATACTCGAGTTTGGGATTTATTGATAATGGTGATAGGTTCGGTTAGGAAATGGCAGTTATAAAAAATGTCACCGAGTGATAGGTCGATAGAATATTTCTAAATGAAAGGACCATTCTTTGGTTCTTTCTTATTGTGTTAACGGGTGCTTTACTGCAAGAAGGAGTAAAGCATTTTTCTTATTGAACTAAAGCGGCAGGTTAGTTCAATAATATAGTATGTGGGTTTATTTTTGTTTATTTAATTGAAATTAAATAACTATAAAACTAATCTTTTTCAACTGTATATCTAACTTGTTTAAAGATTACTATATCCCCATTTTCAGTATCATCTTTAGTTTGCCAAAGTTGAACTTTTGGCTTGTAGTCCGTCCTATGAGCATCTTTGATCCCCTTAATGTTAAGTTCGTAGGATTCCCCATTTTTTATTTTTTGTTCAAATACTTTTTTATTGGCAACAAAAATAAAGGTCACTTTATTTTCATCAATTCCCTCAGTCATAATATCTAATTGATTATCTTTTGTTGTAATCGTTGGTGTTAATAATTCAATACTTCCGTTTCCGGTTTCTTGTTTAAAAGCAACTTCATAATTAGCTCTATCACTTGAATCTAAAGAATTTTCTATTATCCCTGAACATCCGGATAAAATGATACCAGCACATAGAATAAAACTAAATCCAATTATCTTTTTCGTAAGATCACCCCCTTGAAATTATACCGTGATATGAAAAAAATAAGCGAAGTGTATATATACATTTTTGATATATGTAACATAATCTCCCTCCACTCACATTTTTATATATTTATTATATAATTCTGAACTTTATAAAAACACGGACCTCATGCCTATCTTTGAATCGGTCTAGAGGATGAGATTCAAGGCCATTTATGTATTTCAATTGTTATCGTACAAAAAGTAAAGAGCTTTAAAGGAGTGAACAAGATGCTTGTTATGATAAATCCCCGCAATAATATACTATAAGTAATATAATTTAAGGTGTAATAATTAGATGATAATACCTAAAAAGGAGTTTTTCATCTTGGATATTACATCTTTTATAATATACTGTTTTATTGTTACATTTACCCCGGGACCGACCAATATCGTCATCTTATCCACAGTACATAATTATGGTGTAAAAAAAGCAATGGAATACACGTATGGAGCAACGATTGCTTTTGGTTTATTGCTTGCCATCTCTGCTTTGTTGAATACGGTGCTTATAACTGTCATACCTAAAATTTTAATTGCTATGCAGATGATAGGAACGATTTATATGGTATATCTCGCCTATCAAATCTATAAAATGGATACATCAGAAACACCAACTGACAACAAAACTGGTACATTTTTGTCAGGTTTTCTTATGCAGTTCTTAAATCCAAAGGTTGTAATATTTACATTGACGGTCATTCCAAGCTTTGTTTTGCCCTACTATATCGACATGCCAGCCGTGACAATAAGTGTTATAGTGATAACAATTATCGGGTTTTTAGCTTTTATTACGTGGGTTCTATTCGGTGCAATCTTCAAACATTTTTTACAAAAGCATAAAAAAGTTGTTAATGTAATTATGGCATTATGTTTAGTTTATGCCACAATCATGATCTGGATGTAGGGTAGCGATTAAAGAGGTGAATTAAATGGACAAATTTATCTATAAAAAATCTGCAGGGATTACTGCTCTATCAGCAAGTATTACAGATTTTAAGTATAAAAAGCATGCTCATCAAGAATATGCAATAGGGGTAACATTGCGTGGAATTCAACACTATCACTTGGATGGTAGTTTACAATTATCACATCAAAATGGTGTGATGCTTTTTAATCCAGAACAGCCACACGACGGAATGGCACATAATGAGGAAGGCCTTGATTATGTGATGCTATATATTGATCCGCAATTATTATTAGAAGCTACTGAGAAAAAGGATATCGTACGTTTTTCAACCCCTATTATATATGATCATGGAATTAAACAAAGAATATTACGCCTTTCTAATGCAATATTTAGCGAAAAAGATGAAGCTTTGTGTAGTGAATTACTTTTATCCCTCACAGATATCCTTATTCAAACGAATATTTCTACAAACAATAAAAAAGATAATGCTCTAATAAGAAAAGCAAAGGATATGCTACATTCCGACTTAGAAAGTGTACTTAAACTTGACGAGATATGTAAAGAGCTTAATATATCAAAATTTCAGTTTATCAGATTGTTCAAGGCTCAAACTGGGATAACACCATATCAATACTTTCTTAACAGCAAGATTGAATGTGCAAAACAGTTAATCGAAAAAAATCGAGATGTTTATTTAGCAGTAGCAGAGTGTGGTTTTGTTGATTTAACCCATCTAAATAAACACTTTAAAAGTGTTTATGGAACAACCGCATTTGAATATATGTCGAATTTAAATTGAAAATGTATTATTAAAATTAAATTATACTTAGCCCCTTATTATTGAAATTTCATAAAATCCTTAGTTTATTAAGTAATATTCCATATGTTTTGAATGATTGTGAACAGTTTCACTTAAACTAACGCGGCAGGTTAGTTGAAGAAGGGATTACCCGAAAATAGTGGAATATAATAGGAAAATAAACTTAAAAGGGGTTTACTGATGGATATAAAATTAAGTGCAGAGGTATATAGAATAGGTGTTTTAATAGGACTTCTAAACATCCAAGATGTTATAAAATGGGCTGACAGTGTAATTGAACAATGCGATACACCACCTTATGAAATAATTGAATTGTCATTATCAGCTAAGGAAAAGTTAGAGGATATTACTTTAAGATTAATGGAAATCAGGGGAGATTTTGATGATAACGACCTGTCTTCTAAGGTAATACTTGGATTACTAAATCAATATCTAAATACTCCAGAAGATATAGCTAACGTGATTGAAAAACTGGACAAGTTAATCGAATATTTACCAGATAGTTATGAAGGGATTAAGATGGAGATACATTTTTTATCAGATGGGTTTTATTTAGCTGAGGAAAATATATATGGGGATTTAAAAGAAGTACATAGTAATCTAAAGGAATTTCTCATTCGCTTCATTGATTATACAAAATATCTTGCTTGATGTTATTCAACTAACGGGTGCTTTAGTTAAACAAGACCATCATTTTTGGATGGTCTATTTTTACGTCCAAAATAACAAGTAAATTTTCAGTGATCCATTGTGAAATGTTACACTTAAACTAACGGGGCAGCGCGACAAGTTTTGTTATAAGCACTAAGGTGTGAAAAAACAAGGGATTTCTTCCGAAATCCT
>NZ_FOGY01000012.1 GCF_900111345.1 Psychrobacillus sp. OK032 | reverse complement strand
ACACCCGTTCCCATACCGAACACGGAAGTTAAGCTCTTTTGCGCCGATGGTAGTTGGGGGATTCCCCCTGTGAGAGTAGGACGTCGCTGGGCACTAAAAAAGAAGTTGTTATCGAGTAATCGATAACAACTTCTTTTTATTTTTACCTAGGAAATAATAAGGTTTAGATTTATATATTAATTCTATATTTAAGAGGAACATGTTCTATTCATGTATAATAAAACTAGACAATATGACAAGCTAGTGAGGTAATATAAAATGCAAGAGAAACGACCATTAGTAGAAGCATTAGAAAAGTTTCATAAACAAAAAAGCATTTCATTTCATGTGCCAGGTCATAAAAATGGTCTTCTATCAGGTTTACCCAATGTAATGAAGGAAACCATGCGGTATGATTTGACCGAGCTAAGTGGATTAGATGACTATCATCATCCAGAAGAAGCAATTAAAGAAGCAGAGCAGCTACTTTCAGATACATATGAAACGCAGAAAAGTTTTTTTTTAGTAAATGGAACAACTGTAGGAAATTTAGCTATGATTTATGCTACTTGCAAGTTTGGCGAGCAAATTATTGTACAAAGAAACGCTCATAAATCTATTTTTAACGCCATCGAATTAGTTGGAGCCGAGCCTATATTTGTAGCACCAGAATGGGATGAGCTAACGAAAACCGCATCTTATGTTTCACCAGATGTTATTAATAAAGCGATACAACAATATCCTATGGCTAAAGCCGTTGTACTAACCTATCCTAGCTATTACGGTGTTGCATCTTCTAACCTAAAAGATATTATTGATTTGTGTCATGTGAATAATATCCCGGTATTAGTCGATGAAGCTCATGGGGCACATTTTCACGTGAATAAGGGATTTCCGAAGTCTGCATTAATGTACGGAGCAGATGTAGTTGTTCAATCAGCTCATAAAACATTACCTGCACTAACGATGGGGTCTTTTTTACATTTTAATTCGAGATTAATTGAAGTAAGTACGATAAATAAGTATTTGCGAATGCTACAATCGAGCAGTCCATCCTATCTCTTACTAGCCTCACTGGACGATGCGAGAAGTTATGTCGCTAGATACAATGAGATAGACTATAAACACTTTATAGACAGAAGAAAGTTATTTATTCATACGTTGGAAACTATTTATCTTCTGGAAGTAGTGCAAGTAGACGATCCACTTAAACTGTTAATACGAGTAGGAGCATATGCTGGTTTTCAAGTACAAAAAGCATTTGAAGCGCAGAATATTTATGTAGAATTAGCAGATACACATCAAGTATTATTTATTTTACCTTTATTAAAAGGAGAGCATGAATATCCTTTTGCAGATATTAGGAAGCGTATAAAGCAAGCAGTAGATGAATTAAGAAAAGAATTGCCAAATAGTCCAGCGGATATCGAACCAGTTATTCAACATTCTATTTCAACATTACATATGAGTGTAGGTGTATTGAGTGAAATGCAAGGAGAATGGATTCCATATACACGTGCGATTGGAAGGATAGCAAAAGGAATGGTGATTCCCTATCCGCCTGGAATTCCCCTTTTAATAGCAGGTGAGAAAATCACAGTGGCTATGCTAACCGAATTAGAAGAATGGCTGGAAAAGGGTGCGGTATTTCAAGGAGAACATCGACTTTCAGAAAAATTAATATATGTAGTGGAGGAGTAATAGTGCAAAAAAGAGGGTATTTTATAACTAGTGAAGGTCCTGAAGGGGCTGGAAAAACAACTGTAATGAATTTACTTGGAGATCAATTAAAACAAGAGGGCTATGATGTTGTAATGACAAGAGAGCCGGGTGGGATTATGATTTCTGAAAAAATAAGAAACATAATTTTAGATAATGAGCATACAATGATGGAGAGTCGTACAGAAGCTTTACTATATGCGGCAGCAAGACGGCAGCATTTAGTTGAAATAGTACAGCCTGCCATCGAAGCTGGAAAAATAGTTATATGCGATCGTTTTATAGATAGTTCGCTTGCATATCAAGGTTTTGCAAGGGGTATTGGTGTAGAAGAAATACTAGCTATAAATAAGTTTGCAATAGGTAATATAATGCCAAACAAAACAATTCTTTTTGATATTGACCCGAGTGTGGGACTTGCAAGAATAAATGCGCATGAAAATCGCGAAAAAAATCGATTAGATGTAGAAAGTCTAACGTTCCACGAAAAAGTTAGAGAAGGTTATTTATCGTTAGTTGATCAGTATCCAGAACGTATTGAAGTAATTGATGCTTCTCGTTCAATCGATGCAGTATTAGAAGATGTATATAAAGTAATAAAAGGCGAATTAGAAATAATTAGATAATTCATGTTATAATAGAAAGAAGAAAATACAAAAGGAGTGAGTATCGATGAAATTGATAGTAGCGGTAGTGCAGGATCAGGATAGTAATCGATTGTCCAATGCTTTAACCAAAGCAAAATTTAGAGCGACAAAACTAGCAAGTACAGGTGGCTTTTTACGATCTGGGAATACTACTTTTTTAATCGGTACAGATGACTCATTAGTAGCTTCAGCTTTAGAATTGATCAGAGATAATTGTCGAGCACGAGAGCAAATGGTTGCACCTGTCTCTCCGATGGGAGGAAATGCAGATTCATATATTCCATACCCAGTAGAGGTTGAAGTTGGAGGAGCTACAGTATTTGTTCTACCGATTGAACAATTCCATCATTTTTAATGAGGGAAGGGGTAGAAAAAATTGAAGATAAATCAAGACTTACGAGTAGGTCTAGATCAGGTAAGAAAAGATTCTATGCAGAATGGTCCACGATCTGCGAATTTTGGACAAATGGTTACTAGACATGAACAAAGAATGCAAACGGAAACTATAACTAAACTGTTAGGAGATATATCAACGGCAGGAGATCGTCTTGCACGATCAAGGAATTTACGTGATATGGCAAAGTTTAAAATGCTAATTCGAAAGTTTCTACAGGAAGCCGTAGATTTTGGAATGGGATTAAAACAATCTCATACATGGAATCGTTTTGGTGAAGGTAGAAAGTTAAAGATTGTTGAAACAATTGATGAGAAATTAGTGGAACTAGCCGAAGAGATTTTAGACCAAGAGAAAAGCTCCATTGATCTATTAGATAAAATTGGAGAAATAAAAGGTCTTCTTATTAACCTTTACACGTAAACTTCCCGTGTTTTCGCCACCTGCGAGACACGGGATTTTTTAAGAGATAAAAAAGTATGTAATATTGGTAACCTAGCATTTCAGTATCCTCCAATTATTAATGCTCTATAACATTTACTTTTTCGCTCGCAAAGCACAGAAAACAAGTTGCAAATAATCAAGTGGAATTGGATAAAAAGAAGGTGATAAGATGAATAACTGGTCATTTGAAGCTGTAGATAAACTACAACCAGTGGCAATAAAGCAAATACAATCGATTATACAAAAAAAACGCATAGGGCATGCATATATCATTGAAGGTGCAAAAGGGACTGGAAAAGTAAAGGTGATGCAATTTTTTGTACAACTTATTTTATGTGAAAATCCTACTGAAAATGTTCCATGTGAAACATGTCGAAGTTGTAAAAGATTAAAATCAAATAATCATCTAAACTTTAAGGAAATTGAACCAGACGGTCAATTCATTAAGCGAGGCCAAATAGATGATTTAATCCATGAAATGAGTAAAACAGCTATTGAAACTGGTCGTAAAATATATGTCATCCATCATGCAGATCAATTGAATGCTAGTGCTGCGAATACATTATTAAAATTTTTAGAAGAACCACAAAGTGAGATAACGGCAATACTTTTAACCGATAGAATGCATGCACTAATTCCAACCATTCGTTCTAGATGCCAGCATTTAAGTTTAGCAGCCATGCCTCAATCGGTCCTAAAACAAAGACTTGTAGAAGAGGGGATAACGGATTCTATGGCCTCTACTGTATGTCGGATGACGAATCAAGTCGAAGAAGCAATTAAATTGTCGAAGGACGAGCATTTTGGACTTGCGAGGAAATCAGTGTTAAAATTGGTTGAAGCGAGTGGAAAAAGTGTTCAAGATGCACTGATGTGCATTCATGAAGATTTTGGTCCATTGCTCAAAGAAAAGGAACAAGCAGAACAAGCATTAGATTTACTACTATTCGCTTATCGTGATATAGTAGCTATAAAAGCAAGTAACGTCGCAGTCTGTACTTATCCGGATATGATACATTATTGGAATCAAGTTGCTCTACATACTACGTATGAGCAATTATCCAAGCAATTAGAAATAATTTTACATGCAAAACAAAACTTGCATAAGAACATGAACCGGACACTGATGATGGAGCAGTTAATGCTAAACTTGCAGGAGGTATTCACTTTTGTATAATGTTGTAGGAGTTCGCTTTAAAAAAGCGGGTAAAATATATTATTTTGATCCAGTTCATTTTGCGTTAGAGAAAGACGACTATGTGATTGTAGAAACTGCTAGAGGGATTGAATACGGCAAGGTAGTCGTACCGATCAAGCAAGTAGGAGAGCATGATGTTGTTCTTCCTTTAAAACAAGTAGTAAGACCATCTACTGAGAAAGATCGTATCCAAGTAGATGAAAATCGTTTAGAATCTGTACAAGCTTTAGCTTTAGGAACTGAGAAGATTTTAGAAAGATCTTTAGAGATGAAACTTGTGGATGTTGAATATACATTTGACAGAAACAAAATTATTTTTTATTTTACTGCGGAAGGTAGAGTAGATTTTCGTGATTTAGTAAAGGATTTAGCATCTGTATTTAGAACCCGTATTGAACTAAGACAAATTGGAGTGCGCGATGAAGCTAAAATGCTAGGTGGCATTGGTCCATGTGGACGTATGCTTTGTTGTTCTACATTTTTAGGTGATTTTGAACCGGTATCTATTAAAATGGCAAAAGATCAAAATTTATCATTGAACCCATCGAAAATATCTGGTCTATGCGGACGTTTAATGTGTTGCTTAAAGTATGAAAATGATGAATATGAGGAAGCAAGAGAACAAATGCCGGATATTGGCGATAAAATTGAAACGCCGGATGGTATTGGTAGAGTGGTAAGTATGAATATTTTAGAGCGAGTTTTACGTATAGAGTTAAATGATCCACAAAGAGTATTAGATTACACGTTAGAAGAAATTATTAGCCATGCGGAAAATCCGGTACAATGGTCAAGGCAATGAGGTGAATGTGTGATGGACCGTAATTTTTTAGATACAATTATAGAATTTGAAAAACAATTAGAGTCCACGCAGCTGCAATTTCGAGCTTTAAAAGAATTTGTGGCGATAATGGTAGAAGAACGTCAAACGCTACAACAAGAGAATAACCATTTAAGACAAAGACTCGATGAAATGCATGAAAAAGAAGCATTAAATGAGAAAGTTCGAGAAGAAAAATTAAACAAAGCGGACGTTGGAGAAGGTCATGATAATTTAGCACGACTTTATCAAGAAGGCTACCATGTTTGTCATGTTCATTTTGGAAGTTCTCGTAAAGAAGAAGATTGTCTATTTTGCTTATCATTTTTAAATAAACAAAACGTATGATCAATTGACTGATGCCACTCCAAAAGTGGGTGTCAGTCTTTTGTTTTAAGGTAAGAAAGTATAAACTTTTTTACTCAGTATCGATCTAGCTCGGGCACCTCTCTCCTGTGCACTGCTCGTCGCAGAAAGAGCACTGCCCTCGAGGCAAACAATAGTGCTTGCGCTTTTCTAATACTTGGAGGAATCAATTATGGAACAATGGTTAAAGGATGACGAACGACTAGATTATTTATTGGCAGAGGATTTACGCATTATTCAAAGTCCTTCTGTTTTTTCGTTCTCATTGGATGCTGTATTATTATCAAGATATACATATGTACCGATTAATAGAGGGAAAATTGTAGATTTATGTACGGGTAATGGGGCGATTCCCTTATTTTTAAGTGCCCGAACGAAAGCAGAAATAATAGGGATTGAATTACAAGAAAGACTTGCAGATATGGCCACAAGAAGCGTCGGGTATAACAAACTTTCTGAGCAAATTACGATTAAGCAAGCTGATGTAAAGGGAATTGCTGCACAAATTGGATCGGAAAAATATGATGTCGTCACTTGCAATCCTCCTTACTTTCCAGCGCATGAAGCGAGTGAGAGAAATTTAAAAGAACATTTAGCTATTGCTAGGCACGAGATTCACCTTACGCTAGAGGAAGCTGTTATTTCCGCAAGTGAACTGTTAAAGCAAGGTGGAAAAGCAGCATTTGTTCATCGCCCTGGGAGATTACTTGATATCGTTACCGCGATGAGGGCAAATCGACTAGAGCCTAAGCGTATTCGATTTGTCTATCCTAAGGAAGGAAAAGAAGCAAATACACTATTAATAGAAGCAATCAAAGACGGTAAGCCAGATTTAAAAATTTTACCACCCTTATATGTATATGGAGAAGATGGGCAATATACAGAAGAAGTAAAAGAGATGTTATATGGAAAAGAATGAAAAGATTCATACTTTCTACGTTTTAGAATGCAATGATGGTTCCTATTATGCGGGCTATACAAATGATTTAGACAAAAGAATTAATGTGCATAATGAAGGAAAAGGGGCAAAATATACACGAGCAAGACGCCCAGTTGCCTGTATATATAACGAAATATTCGATACGAAACGTGAAGCAATGCAAGCAGAATATGCATTTAAGCAATTATCGAGAAAACAAAAAGTTCATTATATGGGAGGGCAAATAGATGATGAAATCTCAGAAATCGACGGAGCACGAACAAACTAGTTGTTTGTATTTAGTTGCAACGCCCATCGGCAATTTAGAAGACATGACGATGCGTGCCATTCGAATATTAAAAGAAGTAGATATAATAGCAGCAGAAGATACACGCAATACGAAAAAACTTTGTAATTATTTTGAGATAACGACGCCACTTATGAGCTATCATGATCACAATCAGCAAACAGGGGGAGAAAAGATACTAGACTTATTAAAACAGGGAAAGCGTATAGCATTAGTGAGCGATGCAGGACTACCTTGTATTTCAGATCCAGGGGCAGATATTGCAGCAAAAGCAGTGGATGAAGGCTTTGGAGTCATTCCAATACCAGGAGCAAATGCAGCACTCAGTGCATTAATTGCATCGGGTTTATCGACACAACCTTTTTTCTTTTATGGATTTTTAAGTAGAAATAAAAAAGAAAGAAAGGAGGAAATTACACAGCTTCAAAAAAGACAGGAGTCTATTATTTTATATGAATCTCCACATCGGATAAAGGATTCCTTAAAAGATATGCAAGCCATTATGGATGGTGATCGTCAAATTGTATTAGCTAGAGAACTGACGAAAAAGTTCGAAGAGTTTATAAGAGGAACTATTGATGAAGTGGTAAGTTGGGTAGAGCAAAATGAAATTCGTGGTGAATTTTGTATCGTATTAAATGGTAATGATAAAGAACAAATAGATGAATTAGAAGTTTCATGGTGGGATAAACTAAGTATAGAAGAACATGTGAACATTATTATAGAGGAAAAGCAATGTACTACAAAAGAAGCGATTAAAGAAGTGGCGATCCAAAGAGGTTTGCCAAAAAGAGAAGTTTATCAAAATTATCATGTAGATTAATTAAAAACATCCATATTCTAAAACAGAATACGGATGTTTTTATTATTTTAGGTTATTTTGAATCTCTTTAATTAATAATTCCGCACCCTCAGCGCTTAGAATTAATTTACCACCAACAAGACGAAGATTGTCATCTGATACTTCACCAGTTACAGCGCAAGTCATGTTTGGCATATATTTTTTTAGGATGATTTTGTCGTCGTCTACATAAATTTCTAGTGCATCCTTTTCTGCAATACCTAAAGTACGACGAAGTTCAATAGGAATAACTACGCGTCCTAATTCATCAACTTTACGAACAATACCTGTAGATTTCATAATATTTTTTCTCCTCTCAAGAGTGCAAATTTTTCGTCATTATTCGACATGAATCACTTTCATACATACAATCATACCAAGTACTACCATTTTCGTCAATAATTAAATTACCGAAATAGTTGCGTTAAATGATAAAAAAATGACTATTTTATAGAGTAATAGATAAAAATTTGATTAATAAAATTAAAAATAGTTATTATTTTGAAATATTAACTGTTTTATTTAATAATAGTCAGGTAAGTATTATTGTATAACTATACATTGGATTTCTTAATTATTTGAAACAAATACGTCCTTTAGATAGAATAGAATATAAAGTAGATTTTCGCATTGGAGGCATTTTTACATTGAAAGATCAACAAAAAACATTTTACTTAACAACGCCTATTTACTACCCAAGTGGCAAGTTTCATATTGGTACTGCGTACACAACAGTAGCATCCGACGCAATGGCACGTTACAAACGACTAAGAGGATATGACGTTAGGTTCCTTACGGGAATGGACGAGCATGGTCAAAAAATTCAAGAAAAAGCACAAGAAGCAGGTATGGAGCCGCAAGCATACGTAAATGAAATTGCGGAAGCAGCGAAAAAAGTATGGGCATTGATGGACATCTCGTATGATGATTTCATTCAAACAACAGAAGAACGTCATACCAAAACGGTCGAAAAAATCTTTCAACGTTTTTTAGACAATGGAGATATTTATAAAGGAGAGTACGAAGGTTCGTATTGTACCCCTTGTGAATCTTTCTTTACAGAAAGCCAATTAGTGGATGGCAACTGTCCGGACTGTGGCAGACCTGTTCATAAAGTAAAAGAAGAGTCATATTTCTTTAATATGAAGAAATATGCAGATCGTTTATTAGCTTATTATGAAGATAATTTAGAGTTTATTGAACCAGAGTCTCGAAAAAATGAAATGATTAATAACTTTATTAAGCCTGGCTTAGAGGATTTATCTGTTTCCAGGACATCTTTCGATTGGGGAATTCGAGTACCGGGAGATCCAAAGCATGTTATTTACGTGTGGGTTGATGCTTTAACGAATTATATTACTTCACTTGGTTATCTATCGGAAGATGATTCATTGTTTAAAAAGTATTGGCCGGCAGATGTACATGTTGTAGGAAAGGATATTGTAAGGTTCCATACAATTTATTGGCCAATCTTCTTGATGGCAT
This sequence comes from Psychrobacillus sp. OK032, assembly GCF_900111345.1. Taxonomy (GTDB): domain Bacteria; phylum Bacillota; class Bacilli; order Bacillales_A; family Planococcaceae; genus Psychrobacillus. Next base: position 44,528 of record NZ_FOGY01000012.1, on the reverse strand, counting down.
TAGATTTACCACTACCTAAAAAGGTGTTTGCACATGGATTTATCATGATGAAAGACGGTAAAATGTCTAAATCTAAAGGAAATGTTGTTTATCCTGAAATGTTAGTAGAACGTTACGGGTTAGACGCAACACGCTATTTCCTACTACGTGAGCTTCCATTTGGACAAGATGGCGTATTTTCTCCCGAATCGTTTGTGGAACGTACAAACTTCGATTTGGCAAATGATTTAGGTAATTTGTTAAATAGATCGGTATCAATGATTAATAAATATTTCAATGGAAAAGTTCCAACAACTCAAAGTGAGCCTACGGAATTCGATGCAGCTCTTCAGCAATTCGCAAAAGAAACTATTGAAAAGTATGAAGCGAGCATGGAGAAAATGCAGTTTAGTGTTGTATTAAGCGAATTGTGGGCTTTCATCTCTCGTACTAACAAGTACATTGACGAAACACAACCATGGGTACTTGCAAAAGACGAGGCACTTCGTGGTCAGTTGGCTGCTGTAATGACCAATTTAGCAGAAAGTTTACGTCAAATTGCAACACTAATCCAACCATTTATGACGAACAGTCCAAAAGAAATGATAAACCAGCTTGGATTGACAGAAGAACACTTGGAATGGGATAAGCTTGGGAACTTCCACGTGATTGAAGAGGGAATAGAAGTAATTCAAACTGGCGTACCAATATTCCCTCGTCTTGATGTAGATGTAGAAGTAGCTTATATTCGTGATCAAATGCGCGGCTCTGTGCAAACACCACAAGAAGAAGCTGAAGAGGAAGTTCAATCCGAAGAAATTTCAATCGATGATTTCTTTAAAGTTGATTTGCGAGTAGCTACTGTTATAGAATGTGAACAAATTCCAAAGGCCGACAAATTATTAAAACTGCAATTGGATATGGGTTATGAAAAACGTCAAGTTGTTTCAGGAATAGCGAAGCACTATAAGCCAGAAGAACTTATTGGGAAGAAAGTAATTGTTGTTGCTAATTTAAAACCGGTAAAACTTAGAGGAGAACTTTCCCAAGGGATGATTCTCGCTGGTGAAAAAGATGGTTATTTAACACTAGCTACAGTAGATGAAAAGCTTGAAAATGGCGCACAAGTAAAATAATAGTTAAAATAAACCTGTCGCAAAAGTGACAGGTTTATTTATCTTCGCATCTCTTATGTTGGTTAGAAAAGAACCACCTGAAGCGGATAACCAGCTGTAATTCTTAGTTAAATACTATTTGAAAATACCATCCAATAAAATATATGTGGTAATAAAGGAGGAAAAAGGATGTTTATAGACACGCATGTACATTTAAACGCCGATCAATACGAAGAAGATTTACAGGAAGTCATTGATCGAGCATTAGAAGCAAACGTAAAGAAAATGGTTGTGGTAGGATTTGATCGTAAAACCATCGAACGAGCAATGAAGCTAGCAGAACAATATTCATTCATTTACGCGGTAATTGGTTGGCATCCGGTAGATGCAATCGATTGCACAGAAGAAGACCTTAAATGGATTGAAGAGCTTGCTGCACATGAAAAAGTAGTAGGAATCGGTGAAACAGGGTTGGATTATCACTGGGATAAATCTCCAATAGAGATTCAACAAACATTATTCCGAAAACAAATCCGATTAGCTCAAAAAGTAAATTTACCGATTATTATACATAATCGAGAAGCAACCGAAGACGTTATTCGCATATTAAAAGAAGAAGATGCTTATCTAACGGGTGGAATAATGCATTGTTTTGGAGGAAGTGTCGAAACAGCAAGACAATGTATCGACATGAATTTCAAGATTTCACTTGGAGGTCCGGTGACTTTTAAAAACGCAAGGAAGCCTAAAGAGGTAGCTACGGAGATTCCTCTAGAGCATTTATTAATCGAAACAGATGCTCCCTATTTGGCGCCCCATCCTCATCGAGGAAAAAGAAATGAACCTGCGCTTGTACCACTTGTTGCGGAAGAAATTGCACGTTTAAAAGGACTTACGATTGAACAAGTAGCGGAAGCAACAACGAATAATGCAGAGCAATTCTTTCGCATAATAGATAAATAAATGTAAAGCTTAAGATGCTCATGGTGTAGCCGGTTTATAGCGTATTTGAATAGTGCAAAAAAATATAAAAAGTTGACAAGACGGCGAGTACTATATATAATCACTCGAGTGAACAAGGAGGCGTTTTTCATGTCAAATAATACCATGAAAAACCTGTTCTTTCATTCATTGAGGAGCAAGCAAACATTAGTAACTATTGCATCTTTACTATTGTTTCTTGCAGTCGTTTCTTTCGTTTTATTCGAAGGAACAAAGAAAACTGTTGCTTTAACAGTCAACGGTGAACAACAAGAGATATTAACACATGCCAATACAGTCGGAGAACTACTAAAACAACGTAATATAGTAGTTGCAAATGAAGACTTTTTACAACCCTCAGTGAACACTTCAATCAAAAATAATTTAGAGATTGAGTGGGAGCAGGCTAGACAAATAGAAATTACAGTAGATGGTGAAATTCAAACAATCAACACTACTGAACATTTAGTTTCAGAAATACTCGCAAAAGCGAAGGTTCAAATAAATGAACACGATGCTATTACACCTGCTGCGGATGCAGAGGTTGGACCGAATAACAAAATTGCAATTGAAAAAGCGTTTGAAGTCACGCTTTTAGATGGTAAAGAAGAGAAGAAGGTATGGTCCACTTCGACTACGGTCGCTGACTTTTTAAAACAACATAACATTCAATTGAATGAATTCGACCGAGTAGAACGGCAAATGGAAGAAATGGTCATTCCAGATTCCGTTATAAAAGTGGTGCGAGTAGAAAAGGTCACCGATGTAGTTGAGGAAGCTACAAACTTTGCAGTAGAAACGAAAAAAGATGACTCGCTATTAAAAGGGAAAGAAAAAGTTGTGCAAGCAGGCGAAAAAGGAACTGTTTCACGTACATATGATGTGATAAAAGAAAATGGGGTAGAAGTATCTCGTAATGTTATCAGTGAAAAAGTGACAAAAGAGCCTACGAAAAAAGTGGTTGCAGTTGGAACAAAAGTAGTAACTGCCAGTGTATCCCGTGGAGAAACTGCTTCCGATGCAGCTAGCGAAGGAAAAGATTTCTATGTAACAGCGACCGCATACACGGCTTATTGTAATGGTTGCTCTGGTGTAACTACAACCGGAATTAATCTAAAGTCAAATCCAGATGTTAAAGTAATTGCAGTGGATCCTAAAGTAATTCCACTAGGTTCTAAAGTTTGGGTAGAAGGCTATGGTTATGCGGTAGCTGGAGACACTGGTGGTGCCATAAAAGGAAACAAGATTGACTTATTTATGCCCTCCAAATCTAAAGCATATGATTTTGGACGTAAGAAGGTACGTATAAAAGTGCTTGATTGATGTTGTATAGCTTCCCTTTCGTTGATAGGGGGAGCTTTTTTGCGTTATGATAAGGAGTAATACAGTAGAAAAGAGGAAGTACCTTTGCGAATAAAAGAAGTAATAGTTGTAGAAGGTAAGGATGATACAACTGCTGTTAAGCGAGCTGTCGATGCAGATACGATAGAAACAAACGGATCGGCTATTTCCAAAGAAACACTTATAAAAATACAACATGCACAGGATAAAAGAGGGGTCATTATTTTTACAGATCCGGATTATCCAGGTAGAAGGATTCGTGCAATTATCGAAGAGCATGTGCCAGGTGTGAAGCATGCATTTTTATCGAAAGAAAAAACGATTGCCAAAAATGGAAAAGGACTAGGGATTGAACATGCAAAAGACGAAGATATCCGACTTGCACTTGCTAGTGTTTATACGCCTAAGTCTGATACAGATGTAGCAGAGGATATTCCTTTAAATATGTTGGTAGAAGGAAAGTTGATTGGTCATCCAAACTCCAAAGAACGAAGAACAAGGCTCGGAGAACGATTGAAAATTGGGTATACAAATGGAAAGCAACTACAAAAACGACTTTCCGTTTTTCAAATTAGTAGAGAACAGCTAGCAGAAGCAATTTCACAGCTGGATATGGAGGATAAATAATTTATGCAAAAAGATATAGCTACCCCAGTTCGCACGCAAGAAATACTAAAAAAATATGGTTTTTCATTTAAGAAGAGTCTAGGACAAAATTTTTTAATCGATCCGAATATTTTACGCAATATCGTAGGTCATGCTGAGCTTACAAAAGATTCTGCAGCGATTGAAATTGGACCAGGAATTGGTGCTTTAACAGAGCATTTAGCAAGATCAGCAGGAAAAGTAATTGCTTTTGAAATTGATCAACGACTGCTACCGGTATTAGAAGATACACTATCCCCATACGATAATGTAGAAATTATCCATTCAGATATATTAAAAGCAGACGTAAAACAAATATTCGCAGAAAAACTAGAGAACTATAACGATGTTATGGTCGTGGCGAACTTGCCTTACTATGTCACAACGCCTATCTTGTTAAAATTGTTAATGGACCGCCTACCCGTTCGAGGAATGGTTGTCATGATGCAAAAAGAGGTAGCGGATCGAATTACTGCAAAACCTGGAACAAAAGCATACGGTTCACTTTCTATAGCCATTCAATACTATATGAAAGCAGAAGTAGCAATGATTGTTCCTAAAGCAGTTTTTATGCCTCAACCTAATGTAGAATCTGCGGTTATTAAGCTAACACGTCATGAAACACCGCCCGTACAAGTTATTGATGAAGACTTTTTATTTCAAGTATCAAGAGGATCATTTGTACAAAGAAGAAAAACGATTATTAATAATCTGCAATCCTCTTTACCAAACGGGAAGCAGAAAAAAGAGTTAATCCTACAATCTTTAGAAAAAGTAGGTATTAATCCAACTAGAAGAGGTGAAACTCTAACTATTGAGGAATTTGGTCAGTTAGCGGATGAATTATATTCTCATTTTCATTAATGCTACTTGTTACAATATTAGTAATGTTTATAATCGAAAGTAGTCATAGGATGAAAAAAAAACGTTGACAAAGAGTGCTTTTGGTTGTTAAAATGTTTTGTTTGACAATAAAATAAATAGATGGTATAGTAATATTCAGTGAGGTGTAAGCGGAATGCCAAAAACTTTAGCTGATATTAAGAAGTCATTAGATCATCATTTAGGCAAGCGTTTGCAATTAAAAGCAAACGGGGGACGTAAGAAAACAATCGAGCGAGCTGGTGTACTAAGAGAAACTTATCATGCCGTATTCGTTATCGACTTGGATCAAGATGAAAATTCTTTTGAACGTGTATCTTATAGTTATGCAGACATTTTGACAGAAGCAGTAGAAATCACTATTTTTGATGAAGCAAATAATTTAATCGTTGTAAAATGAGTATTTAGAACTTTTACATTTTATATTAGAAAAAAACTCTTTCTCTGTTCTTTGGAATGGAAAAAGAGTTTTTTTTATTTTTTAGGACATACTATGAAAGCTAGTTGTTGAAAAGGAGGATTCACCACATGGCTAGAAAAGGTATTATGTCTAATGAATTAAAAGAAGAGATAGCAAAAGATCTTGGATTTTATGATGTAGTCAAAACCGAGGGCTGGGGTGGAATTAAATCACGTGATGCAGGTAATATGGTGAAAAGGGCAATTGAAATGGCCGAACAACAAATGAAATCACCAAAGTAAGCGAGATTCTCAAATAGATAACAATTAGCAACTAGAAAGGGCAGAGAAATCTGCCTTTTCTTTTTTTAGGCCAGCACGATACGGGTCATGCATCCGTTGCGACCTTAGAGTATATCCCGCAGACATAGGCGCTTCCGCTTTTCTTATGTACTGTGGTAAAATAGGGGACAATATATGTTAGAAAAGGAGCAGATGGGATGTACTATGTAAAAGCACCTGCCAAAATAAACCTAACCCTTGATGTACTACATAAACGTCCAGACGGTTACCATGAAGTCGAAATGATTATGACGACTGTTGATTTAGCAGACCGTATTGGATTGGAAATAAGAGAAGATGGAGCTATACATATATTATCGGTCGATCGTTTTGTTCCAAATGATCATCGTAATCTGGCATATCAGGCTGCGAAGATATTACAAGAAATGTACCATGTGAAATTGGGCGTTTCGATAAAAATTGAAAAAAACATTCCTGTTGCGGCCGGACTAGCTGGCGGAAGTAGTGATGCAGCTGCCACTTTAAGAGGACTAAATACGGTATGGAATTTAGGACTTACATTGGACGAGCTTGCTCAAATAGGTACCAAAATTGGTTCAGATGTAGCTTTTTGTGTATATGGTGGAACAGCACTTGCAACTGGTAGAGGTGAAAAAATTGAAAAGCTGCCATCTCCTGCAAATTGCTGGGTTATTCTTGCGAAGCCAACACTCGGAGTTTCAACTGCGGATATTTATGGAAATTTAAAAATAAACGACATAATACATCCGAATACAGAGCAAATGATTAGATCTATTAAGGAAAAAGATTTTGATTTGATGTGTGCATCTGTAGGGAATGTACTAGAAGAGGTTACATTGAATTTATATCCAGAAGTGGCAGTACTAAAAGATCAGATGCAAAAATTTGGGGCAGATGCCGTATTGATGAGTGGTAGTGGTCCAACTGTATTTGGGTTAGTAAATCAGGAATCCAGAGTACAAAGAGTATATAACGGACTTCGCGGGTTTTGCGATGAAGTATACGCTGTTCGATTAATTGGAGACAGAGACACACTTGCTTAAATGCGGATGTTTGTGTTAAGTTTTTTATAAAATATTCGTGTTTGGAGGTGATTGGATGAAGTGGAAAAGAAGTGAACGATTAGTAGACATGACGCAATTCTTAATGGAACATCCTCATAAATTAATCCCTTTGACATTTTTTGCTTCTTTATACGAATCGGCCAAATCTTCCATCAGTGAAGATTTAACGATTGTAAAAGAAACATTTGAAGAAAGAGGCAGAGGTTTACTTGTAACTGTACCTGGAGCAGCAGGCGGTGTTAAGTTTATTCCGACGATGACGAATGAAGATGTAAAAATTGTAGCGGAAGAGTTGATGGAACAACTCTCTAAAGCAGAACGGTTGTTACCCGGTGGCTATTTATACATGACAGATTTGTTAGGAAGCCCAACTTTAATGAATAAAGTTGGGAAAGTGTTTGCTTCTGCTTTTGCGAGTGAAAAAATAGATGCCATTATGACGGTTGCTACCAAAGGAATTCCTATTGCACACGCCATAGCAAGACATTTAAATGTGCCAGTAGTTGTTGTTCGAAGAGACAGTAAAGTTACAGAAGGTCCGACGGTAAGCATTAATTATGTATCTGGATCTGCAAGACGTATTCAAACGATGGTTCTTTCTAAAAGAAGTATGGAAAAAGGACAACGTGTGTTGATCACTGACGATTTTATGAAAGTCGGTGGAACGATTAACGGGATGAAGAGTTTACTGGAAGAATTCAATTGTGAGCTTGCAGGTATTGCAGTATTAGTAGAAGCAGAGCATAAAGGTGAGCAGTTGGTGGATGACTATTTATCTCTTGTAAAACTACACGAAGTAAATGAAAAAAGTGGTACTATTGCTTTAACAGAAGGAAATTATTTTGTGAAGGGTGGAAGTTTAGATGAAAGCAGTATCAACAACTAATGCACCAGCAGCAATCGGACCTTATGTACAAGGAGTTATTGTAAATGGAATGTTTTATAGTTCAGGTCAAATTCCACTAACTCCAGCGGGAGAAGTTGTAGAAGGTTCTATTACAGAACAAACAGCACAAGTATTTGCTAATTTAGAAGCAGTGTTAACAGAAGCTGGCTCTTCCTTATCCAAAGTCGTAAAGACATTGGTGTTTTTGAAAGATATGAATGATTTTGCTGAATTTAATGAAGCATATGAGAAACATTTCGCTGGGCATAAACCAGCCCGTTCTGCGGTAGAGGTAGCAAGGCTACCGAAAGATGTAAAAGTAGAAATTGAAGTAATTGCATTAGTTTAAACAAAAAGTATGTTTTCTTCGGAGAACATGCTTTTTTTATATTAAGCACAATATAGGAATAATGCGCATTAATAAGTTTCCGCTGCTGGCCGGACGCTTTCAGCAGGCATGGCTTCAGCCTCCTCAGGCCAACAGGATGTTGGTCACGAAGGCGTCGCCACACGAGGTGGCGTTCTTAGCCTTCGTTCCTTTGTGCGATCCTACGGGGTCTTCAGCTCATGCACTTGCCGCTTCGCTTTCGGTGCAGAAAAGATCTTCTATTTCGGCTGGAGTCGCCGCCCTTAATCCACTCTTATGTAGCATTTACTGAAAATAAGATCCAATAAATGGTTGAATGAGACGGAATCCACTGCGAATGCTACATACTTTCTCATAGTAAAGCCTTCACTTGTCCTGAGATGGCATTTTCTAATTTGCTTTTATATTTATTGCGAATATGCTCTGGAATATTGCGTGTAATTATATAATGTGCATAAAATGATTCTCACTAAGTAACTGCTAGGGATGTTGATAAACCTTAGTGCTCTATTCAATTTAGCTATTGATTAGTCAGCAAGTTCCATTGATTGCAGCGAAAGGCGGCGACTCTAGCCGAGGTCAACAGGATGTTGGTCACGGAAGCGTTGCCACACGATGTGGCACACTTAGCCTTTCGTTCATCTGTTGAGACAGATGAGACATCACAACGTACGCGTAAGCGGCGTTGATGGCTCATCGCTCACCCGGCGGAAAGCGTCCGCCGGCGGCGAAAATCATAGTGTTATCTCTATATAGCTCGAACTATATCCTTAAAACAGTAATTTTATTTTATAATATTAAAAATATTCTTATTTAAAAGAAGGAAAAAAGAAATTCTTGTGGAATAGTAATTGATAGAAAGAGATGCAACTATGAAAAAGGGTGGTGATTAAATGGAAGTAACTGACGTGAGGTTACGCAAAGTACTAACAGATGGTCGAATGCGGGCTATCGCTTCCATTACACTGGACAACGAGTTTGTTGTGCATGATATTCGAGTGATAGATGGGAATACAGGGTTATTTGTTGCAATGCCTAGTAAAAGAACTCCAGAAGGTGAATTTAGGGATATTGCCCATCCGATAAATCCTGGAACTAGAAACAAAATTCAAGAAGCGGTACTTTATGCGTATCATTTAAGTAGCGATGCAGAGGAAAAGAAACTAACAGAAGCAAGCATGTAATATAAGAAAAGCACAAGCTCACTTCTACCAACACAGTTTTTTCTCATATGATGAAGCTGAGGAGCGACGTGCTTCTGCAATGAGCTGTGTGCAGTAGTTTATACAAGTTAAAAATGCACAACAAAACCATTTCTATTCAGAGATGGTTTTTTTTGTGCAATAAATTTATCTATAATACTTGTTTTGTCATGTATTTGTCAAGAGATATTTCCTTGAAAAATCGCTCCATTTCCGCTATAGTCAAAAGAGGAAATTAGCCCACTGGAGGGAAATCGGAAAATGACAAATACTTTTGCGGTTGTACTAGCAGCTGGTAAGGGAACTCGTATGAAGTCAAGTCTATATAAAGTACTGCATCCTGTATGTGGAAAGCCTATGGTAGAACATGTTATCGATAACATGGAAAAGCTAGGCGTTGAAAAAATCGTGACTGTTGTTGGTCATGGTGCGGAAGTTGTTCAAAGTGAACTAGGAAGTAGAAGTGAGTATGTACTTCAAGCAGAGCAACTAGGAACAGCGCATGCAGTTTTACAAGCAGAAACAACACTTGCCAGTCTATCTGGAACCACTATAGTGATTTGTGGGGATACACCACTTATTACAGCGGAAACAATGAGAGATTTATTAAATCATCATAAACAAACAGGAGCTAAAGCAACGATTTTAACTGCAATTGCTAATGATCCAACTGGGTATGGAAGAATTATCCGTGCAGAAGGTGGAAACGTAAAAAGTATTGTAGAGCAAAAAGATGCATCTGCAGAAGAACAGCTAGTAGATGAGATTAACTCAGGTACTTACTGTTTCGATAATGAAGCATTATTCAAATCGTTAAAATTAGTGAAAAACGAAAATGCACAAGGTGAATATTATTTACCGGATGTGATCGAAATCTTACAAAAAGAAGGAGAAGTAATTTCTGCGTTTGCAGCAAATGATTTTGACGAAATTCTTGGAGTAAACGATCGAATTGCACTTTCTCAAGCAGAACAAATTATGCGAACACGTATTGCTTATCATCATATGCGTGAAGGCGTAACAATTATTGATCCTCAAAGTACATATATTAGTAGCGATGCAGTAATTGGTGCAGACACTGTCATTCAACCTGGCGTTATTATTGAAGGAAAAACTACCCTTGGGGAAAACTGTATAATTGGTCCAAATAGTCATCTTGTTTCAAGTATTATCGGAAACGGAACAACAATCCATTCATCCGTTGTATTATCGAGTGAAGTCGGCGATCATACAGCAATTGGTCCATTTGCGCATATTCGACCACAATCTGATGTTGGAAATGACGTGAAGATTGGTAATTTTGTTGAAGTGAAAAAATCGACAGTAGGAAATGGCAGTAAAATTTCTCACTTAAGTTATATGGGTGACGCTTCGATTGGCTCAAATGTTAATATTGGGTGTGGAACGATTACAGTAAATTATGATGGAAAAAATAAATTTGTAACAACAATTGAAGACGATGCCTTTGTTGGATGTAACTCCAATTTAATAGCACCTGTTACAATTGGTAATAATGCTTATGTTGCTGCTGGTTCTACTATTACAAAAAATGTCCCTGGTGAAGCACTTGCAATAGGTCGTGCACGACAAGAAAATAAAGAAGGCTATGTAAATAAACTAAAATAACCGATTCCTCAGGAGGATTATCATGTCAGAACAATATGCAAATTCGAAGTTGAAAATATTCACTTTAAATTCTAATAAAGAATTAGCCGAAGAAATCGCAAAAGAAGTAGGAGTTCCACTAGGAAAAAGCACAGTTACTAGATTTAGTGACGGCGAAGTTCAAATCAATATTGAGGAAAGTATCCGTGGATGTGATGTTTTTATCGTCCAATCAACTTCTGCCCCTGTAAATGAACACATCATGGAATTACTAATCATGCTAGATGCTTTAAAACGTGCATCGGCTCGTACAATAAGTGTTGTATTACCTTACTATGGCTATGCTCGTCAAGATAGAAAAGCACGTGCTCGTGAACCAATTACAGCTAAGCTTGTAGCAGATCTTTTAACAACAGCAGGGGCAACTCGTGCTATCGTATTGGATTTACATGCTCCACAAATTCAAGGATTCTTTAATATTCCGATTGACCATTTAGTGGCAGCACCGATTTTATCAGATTATTTCTTAGAAAAAGATATTGATCCTTCTGAATTAGTTATTGTATCTCCTGACCATGGTGGTGTAACACGTGCTCGTAAAATGGCGGATCGCTTAAAAGCACCGATTGCTATTATCGATAAACGTCGTCCGCGTCCAAATGTTGCAGAGGTAATGAATATTGTTGGTAATGTAGAAGGTAAGACTGCTATATTAATCGATGACATTATTGATACTGCTGGTACTATTTCTATTGCAGCGCAAGCGTTAATGGAAAGTGGTGCAAAAGAAGTATATGCTTGCTGTACGCACGCAGTACTATCAGGTCCAGCTATTGAACGTATCGATAACTCAGTAATTAAGGAATTAGTTATTACGAATTCTATTGTATTATCAGAAGAAAAAACGTCTCCCAAAATTAAAGAATTATCAGTAGCAAAACTATTAGGTGACGCAATCGTACGTGTATTTGAAGAGAAATCAGTTAGTACTTTGTTTGACTGATTATAGCTTTAATCAATAGGGATTATTAAAATGAAGTTAGCCGTTGTTGCATCCGTGTGACAACGGCTAACTGACTTTCATCATGCAGAACTAAGCGTAATTCGAAATTTGGACACAATTACGCCGAGGTGTAATTAATAAATGTTTGAAAACTTCCGGTGGTGGGTATATATAGTGATAGAACCTATCGGGAGGATGAGAAATAGATGAGTACAGTTGTAAAATCACAAGCAAGAGGTCCAAAAGAAAAAAACAAATTAAGAAATAATGGATATATTCCGGCTGTAGTGTATGGTTTTGAAGTAGAGTCACAACCAATTGCAGTAGAAGAAAAAGATTTAACCAAAACACTCCGTGAAGTTGGTCGTAATGGAGTCATTAAGCTTGAACTTAACGGCAAAACAGTTAACGTCGTGATGAGTGATTATCAGATGAATGTTCTAAAAGGTCAAATGATTCATGCAGACTTCCTAGCGATTAACATGAAAGAGGAATTAGAAGTAAATGTTTTAGTAAATACTGTTGGTAATTCAGTAGGTGTGTCAGAAGGTGGATTGCTGCAACAACCAAATAGAGAAATAACGATTACCGTGAAGCCATCTAGTATTCCTGAAAGCATTAACATTGATATTTCGGAAATGGCAATTGGTGACACGTTAACAGTTGCAGATGTTCGTAATAAAATAGAATACACCATAATTAATGATGATGATTATACATTAGCTACTGTGTCAGCACCAAGAGTAGAAGATACAGAGGAAACTGATACAGGAGAAACAGCTGAAGAAGCAAAAACAGAAGAATAATAAAACAAAAGAGATTGTCCTAAGGCAATCTCTTTTGTTTGTGATAAAATAAAGGAAATACGGATTAAAGGAATGGAAATGAATGAAAATTATTGTTGGTCTAGGAAATCCGGGTAAGCAATACGAAGCTACGAGACATAATATTGGTTTTCATGTAATAGACGAGCTTGCAAATCGCTTCAACATACCCCTCACACAATCCAAGTTTAATGGAATGTATGGTATTTCCCATGTCGGCACAGAAAAAGTGATGCTCTTGAAACCATTAACATACATGAACTTATCGGGTGAATGTATCGTGCCAATGATGAATTATTTTGAAGTAAACGACGATGACCTCGTAGTTATTTATGATGATCTAGATCTACAAGCAGGAAAGCTTCGACTTCGTCAAAAAGGAAGTGCTGGCGGACATAATGGCATTAAATCAATTATACAGCACATCGGGACGCAGGCTTTTAACCGAATCCGAATAGGGATTGATCGACCTACGAATGGGATGAAGGTTCCGGATTATGTGCTTTCCAAATTCAGCGACGACGAAAGAATCGAAATAGAATCAGCAGTGAAAAAAAGTGCCGATGCATGCGAAGATTGGTTGTCGAAAAGTTTTTTAGAAGTGATGAATAAATACAATGGTGCATAAATATTAACGAAAAGACCTATACTTCCTAAAAGGAGGTTTGATGGTTATGCCGATTCATTATAAATGTCGCCATTGTGAAACAGAAATTGGTCAATTACCATTTGATAGTATAGATGAGCAGTTTCTAACTAAACACGAAATAACACCGGAAGAACAACATGAATACATAGTAAATGGAGCTGAGGGAGAGTATACCGTACAATGCATATGTGAAGAATGTCAAAATTCTCTTCAAACGTTTCCAAACTACTATGCATTAAAAAAGTGGATACAGTAAAGATGCTTTGGCACGATTTCGTGCACAAAGCCTTTTCTGTTTTGTACTCATTCAAAGAAGTTCTTTTGTTTGTTGGATAGGGGAGGATTGAATGGAACTTTTAAGCAATCTATTAATCGAAGATACACATATACAAAAACTAGTAAGAGAATTAGAGAGCGGAAGTGATCAACAACTAATAACCGGACTTACTTCTAGTGCAAGAGCTGTCTTCACAGAAATGCTGTACAAAGCTCGTCAGAAAGCTATTTTAATTGTTACTCCGAACTTGCTCCATGCTCAAAAACTGACAGAGGACTTAGTAAAACTTATTGGAGAGGATTTAGTGCGCCTATACCCTGCAGACGAGCTTATAGCTGCAGATATATCCATTACGAGCCCAGAGCTTCGTGCACAACGTCTTGAAGCATTAGATCATATGCTGACGAAAAAAAACGGAATTTATATAGTCCCAATCGCTGGATTGAAAAAGCATATGCCCAACGTAAAAGACTGGAAGGAAAGTACAATCTCCATTGTTGAAGGCGAAGAGGTTATTCTGGAGTCATTTCTCCAAAGTTTAGTGGATATGGGATATGTAAGGCAACCTATGGTTACTGCCCCAGGAGAGTTTGCTTTAAGAGGCGGAATCATTGATATTTATCCTTTGTATTTAGAAAACCCGATACGTATTGAGCTATTCGATACAGAAGTGGATTCGATTCGAACTTTCTCTGCAGAAGATCAGCGTTCTTTAGAAAAATTAAAGGATATTCGAATACTACCAGCTACCGAGTATGTCTTAACAGAAAGTAAAAAGAAGTTACTTGCACAAAAATTAGAGCAATCTTTAGCGGAAAGCTTGAAAAAAGTAAAATTACAGGAAATGAAGGATCAATTTTATCAACATATTCAACACGATATCGAACTTTTGAAACAAGGTGAGCAACCGAAAGAATTTATGAAATACGTTTCATTATTAGATGATGATAATAGCTTCTTAGGTAACTATTTCGATCAAAACGGATTGGTTTTATTTGACGAGCTAGGAAGAATTCAAGAAGTGGCTGAGACGTTAGAAAGAGAAGAGAATGACTGGTTTTTATCGCTACTAGAAGAAGGAAAAACCGTTCATGATGTAAAGCCTGCGTTTCATTTAAAAGAAATTATTCAAATGCTTCCCAATGAAAAAGTCTATTCTTCTTTGTTTTCCCGTACATTTTCAGGCATAACGATTAAAAAAAATGTAAGCATTTCATGTAAACCGATGCAAAACTTTCATGGACAAATGCACTTATTGAAAAATGAAGTGGAGCGGTTTATACAAGGGAAGTTTCGTGTCGTTATTCTAGCGGACGGAAAAGAACGAGCTCAAAGAATTCATACTGTTCTAGAAGATTATGAAATAGTTTCTAAGATAGGTGCCTCTACGAAAGATTTACAAAAACCCGGTATATTTATCGTAGAAGGGGATTTAGATGCAGGTTTTGAGTTACCACTTCAACGAATAGCTGTTATTACCGATGCTGAATTGTTTAAACAAAGGCATAAGAAAAAAACGAGAACACAAAAAGTTTCAAATGCAGAAAGAATCAAAAGCTATTCCGAAATAAAGCCTGGAGACAATGTCGTACATATACACCACGGGATAGGGAAGTATATCGGAATAGAAACGCTATTAGTTAATGGGATTCATAAAGACTATTTGCATATTCGATATCGCGGTGAGGACAAACTTTTTGTACCTGTCGATCAAATAGATCTTATTCAAAAGTATGTCGCTTCTGGAGAAAAGGATCCGAAGCTCCATAAACTAGGTGGAGCAGACTGGAAGAAAACAAAAACAAAAGTATCTGCGGCCGTTCAAGATATTGCAGATGAATTGATAAAACTATATGCGAAACGAGAAGCGGAAGTAGGATATGCTTTTGAGCCAGACGGTGAAATGCAAAGCTCATTTGAAGCAGCTTTCCCTTATGAAGAAACAGAAGATCAGCTTCGTACGATTCGTGAAGTGAAACAGGATATGGAAAGAGCTCGTCCGATGGATCGTTTAGTATGTGGGGACGTAGGATACGGAAAAACCGAAGTAGCTATTCGTGCGGCTTTTAAAGCAGTGATGGAAGGAAAACAAGTTGCGTTTCTCTGTCCTACAACGATTCTTGCTCAACAGCATTACGAAACGATGCTAGAACGTTTTCAAGACTTTCCGATTGAAGTCGGTTTACTTAGTCGTTTCCGATCTAAAAAACAACAAACAGAAACGATTAATGGACTGAAAAAAGGAATGGTAGATGTAGTAGTTGGAACGCATCGAATTTTATCAAAAGACGTTGTCTACCATGATTTAGGACTTCTGGTTGTCGATGAAGAACAACGGTTTGGTGTAAAGCATAAAGAAAAGATTAAACAATTAAAAACAAATGTAGATGTTATGACGCTAACCGCTACACCAATTCCGCGTACATTGCATATGTCGATGATTGGTGTGCGTGATTTATCTGTTATTGAAACACCACCTAAAAACCGTTTTCCTGTTCAAACATACGTTATGGAATTTAATGGAGCACTCGTCCGGGAAGCAATTGAAAGAGAACTTGCAAGGGGAGGACAGGCGTTTTATCTGTATAACCGGGTGGAAGATATCACTCGAAAAGTAGATGAAATCCAAATGCTTGTGCCAAGTGCAAGAGTTGGGTTTGCACATGGGCAAATGTCTGAAACAGAGCTTGAGTCGGTTATTATTAGCTTTTTAGAAGGTGAATATGATGTCCTAGTAACGACGACCATTATTGAGACAGGTATTGATATACCAAATGTTAATACGCTTATTATTCATGACGCGGATAAAATGGGATTGTCTCAGCTTTATCAATTACGTGGAAGGGTAGGACGTTCTAACCGGGTGGCATATGCCTATTTAATGCATCAAAGAGATAAAGTGTTAACTGATGTAGCGGAAAAAAGATTACAGGCAATTAAAGAGTTTACAGAGCTCGGTTCCGGATTTAAAATTGCGATGCGAGATCTTTCTATTCGTGGAGCAGGTAACTTACTTGGATCCCAGCAACATGGGTTTATTGATTCAGTTGGTTTCGATCTGTATACACAAATGCTAGAAGATGCAATAGAAGAAAAAAGAACAGGGATTAAAAAAGAAGACATTCCAGATCTAGAGATCGTGTTATCTACGGATGCTTATATTTCAGATGAGTACATTCCAGATGGGTACCAAAAAATTCAAATGTATAAACGTGTGAAAGCAATGGAAAAGGATGAGGAGTATTTGGATCTTGTGGACGAACTACAAGACCGTTTTGGTGATTTGCCGCTTGAAGCTGAGAAATTATTACGTATTGCACGGATGAAGGTTTTTGGTAAATCGGCAGGAGTAGAATCTATCAAAGAAGTAAATAAAATTGTTTCTATTCGCTTTAGTGTACAAGGCACACAAAATATAAATGGTGCCTTCCTTGTAGAGAAATCGATGAAATACGGGCGTGCAGTAGGGTTTACAATGGATAATAATAATCTGGTCATTACAATAGATGAACGGAAAACAGGAAAGTTTGACTCGTTTGATGTATTAGAAGAAATGATGTTAATTCTTCCAGAAGCAAAAAAAGAAATAGCGTAAGCTAAATTCCACTTTGCATATTTTTTGGTAATGTGATGCATACTATGGCAGAAATGAACTTTAGTTTCCAATCTGTCGAAAGTGAGGCAAATTACATGAAAGCAACTGGCATCGTACGTCGTATTGATGATTTAGGTCGAGTGGTTATACCGAAAGAAATACGTCGAACACTTCGCATCCGAGAAGGAGATCCGTTAGAGATTTTTACGGATAGAGATGGAGAAGTAATTTTAAAGAAGTATTCACCTATAAGCGAGCTTGGAAGTTTTGCAAAAGAGTACGCGGAAACTTTGTATGAGACTTTAGGAACTCCGGTTCTAATAAGTGACCGTGATGAAATGATTGCAGCGGCTGGATTATCGAAAAAAGATTATTTAAATCGTAGGCTAAGTCCAGACGTAGAGGAAATAGTCGGCAAGAGATCCATTGTAATGGAAAAACATGAAAACTCTGTAGAGTGGGTACCTGGAATTTTTGAAACAGTTAAGTCCTATTGTATCGCACCTATAATTGCATCTGGAGATCCAATTGGTGCAGTATTTTTAATATCAAAAGTGCATTTTATCGGGGAAGCAGAACTAAAAGCAGTCGAAACTGCTGCAAATTTCCTGGCAAAACAAATGGAAAGCTAAAAAAGTCTTCCTCTTTCACAAAAGAGGAAGATTTTTTTGTGCTTTAGAAAATTATAAAGTCTATGGCATGGAATACTTTCGCTCAATCGTAGTGTCGGCTAGGATTTCCGCTTCAAGCGGACGCTTTCCGCGGGGTGAGCGATGAGCCATCACCGCAGCGCGTACGTTTTGATAGCTCATCTGTCTCACCAGAGGAACGAATGCTAAGTGCGCCACATCGTGTGGCAACGCCTTCGTGACCAACATCCTGTTGGCCTCCGCTGGAGTTGCCGCCTTCCGCTGCAATCAACAGGACTTGATTACTAATTAGTATCACTGCCGAAATCCAGTAAATGGTTGAGCGAGACCAAATACACTGTGAACGCGACAAACAAACCTTCGAATACGACAAAATCCATCTTGAAAACGACAAACTGACTGGTGAACACGACAAACTTTCTCCTATCATTGCGCAATTGGACCATCATGTTGCGAGTTCAAGGTAATGTTGCGCATATGGTAATTCTAACTAAGTCACCGCTAGGAGGGATTGATAAAGCCAAAGTTCTATTTTAGATATTGATTTTGCTAATAAGTTCTGTTGATTTTCGCTGCATGCGGCGACTCCAGCGGAAATCCAAGTGGTAACTACCTTAAGCTGCATTATTTCTATACTGCACACCGCTCCCTAGGCTGAAAAACAAGATACACATAAAGGCCATTTATGTTTTTTATTGTTCAGGTCCAACGCCTTCAGTTATTCTTGTTATAATAAATGCACTGCTGGATGGAAGAAGGATTTAACTATGAGTAATGATTGGAATATGAAGACTTATATGAAAGGGGCTGCAATGCTAACTGTTGCAGCGATTATTGTAAAGCTGCTAAGTGCAGTGTACCGAGTGCCTTTTCAAAACCTAGTTGGCGATGAAGGTTTTTATATTTATCAACAGGTTTATCCGTTTATAGGAATTATTACAACCTGGACTTCCTATGGTTTTGCGGTAGCATTATCGAAAATATTATCAGACTATAAAGCAAGCGGAAAAGAATATGTAATACCACAAGTTCGGCGAATTGCTTTTATCTACATTGCGATACTTTCCATAATATCTTTTATAGTTCTGTATGTTGGAGCGAATTTTTTCGCGGAGGCGATGGGGGATGGAAATTTAGCATCCTTGTTAAAAGCTGGCTCATACGTCATTTTATTAATGCCAATGCTTGCAGTATTAAAAGGAGAATTTCAATCTAACGGGCATATGCAACCGGTAGCGTATGCGCAAATAGTGGAGCAGGCAACCCGAGTTTCCGTTATATTACTTGGTACATGGATTGTCGTATCGAAGAGCTTCGATTTATATAAAGCTGGCAGTATGGCAATGTACGGTGCGGTAGCGGGTGAACTTGCAGGTGTAATATTTTTAATAACTATTTCTAGGAAAATAATTGGTCGAAAGAAGACGAATAACAAACAGAGAGATGTACAAATATGGCCGATTGTAAAAGATTTGACGATAATTAGTATTAGTGCCAGTATAAGTGCGTTATTATTTTTACTGTTACAGCTAGTAGATTCATTTACCATTTTTCAAATGCTTCTAGAAAGTGGTTTGGAGAAGCAAGAGGCTATGGAGACAAAAGGAGTCTATGATCGCGGTCAACCGCTTGTACAACTAGGTATTGTTATTGCTTCTACATTATCATTGGCAATCGTTCCACTTGTCGCACATCGAATGAATAAAGAAAAAGGTAGAACAGCAATACCTTTTATGCAGCTTACGTTTCGAGTAGCTTTTACATTTAGTATTGCTGCAGCATTAGGTCTAATCGTAGTACTTCCATTTGTGAATGAAATGCTTTTTCAAACGAGAGATGAATCGATCACTTTAATGGTATTTTCTTTTCAAATTGTATGGATGTCTCTGATTCTCACGTTGATGGCGATGCTACAAGGAAGTGGAAGAGTAAAGCTTCCTACACTGTTTTTATTGCTCGGTGTGTGTAGTAAATGGCTCGTAAATGGTATGCTTGTACCAGTATATGGCGTGTTAGGGGCTGCTATAGCGGGAAATATTAGTTTAATAATTGTTTTTGTATGCATGTTTTATTATTTTAAAAGAAGTTGGAAGATACGTTTTGCTTCTTTCGCATTTTACAAAGGAATTGCTATTGCGTCTATAATGATGGTCGTAAGTGTTGCAGTTTATAGTTTAGTAGCGGATGCGTACTTTTTTGATTGGTTACCTAGTCGCATAGAGGCACTAGTGATATCTTTAAGTGCCGTTACAATTGGAGCAACCATTTTTTTAATTATTTTAGCAAAAAGACGTGTTATAGCGGAGAAAGAGTGGTTTTTGTTGCCATTTGGTAGACGAATGGCCACTTTCCAGTTGTGGTTAAATAAAGAACAGTAAGGGTGTGAGCAGATGAATGAAATAACGATTATCGGACTTGGAGCAAGTGATTTGGATCAGCTGCCTTTGGGTATATATAAAAAATTAAAAGCAACAGAGCATTTATATGTGCGTACAGAGCAACACCCAGTATTGCAGGAGCTAAAAGCAGAAGGTCTAATATGGACAAGTTTTGATAAGGTATATGAAGAAAATGATCAATTTGAAACCGTCTATGAAGAAATAGTACAAACACTACTAAAGTTAGCAGACGATACGTCCGTTACATACGCAGTGCCCGGACACCCGCTAGTAGCAGAACAAACAGTTCAGTTATTAATCGAAGCGGAGCGAAAAGGAAATGCAAAAATTAGAATCGAAGGTGGACAAAGCTTTTTGGATCCTATTTTTGCAGCTTTACGTATTGATCCAATTGAAGGGTTTCAACTATTAGATGGAACTAGTTTTAAACGAGATGATGTTCAAATGGGATCACATGTATTGATTGGACAGGTGTATGACGCATTTAGTGCGTCTGAAGTAAAGCTAACGCTTATGGAAAAGTATCCAGATGATTATGAGGTAACTATTGTAACGGCAGCGGGTTCGAACCAAGAAAAACTAACGAAAGTACCTTTATATGAGTTAGATCATGTTATGGAGCTTGATAATTTAACGACGTTGTATGTTCCGCCTATACGAGTGCAGGAAAAACGGTTGAAGGAATGGCAAACACTGCGCCAAATCGTTGCAGATCTAAGGGGTCCTAATGGGTGCCCATGGGATAAGGAACAAACACATATAACGTTGAAAAAATATGCAGTAGAAGAAGTTTATGAGCTATTACAGGCGATAGACGAGGAAGATGATGATCATATTATCGAAGAACTTGGGGATGTCCTTTTACAAGTGTTTTTACACGCACAAATTGGAGAGGATAGTGGATACTTCAGTATGGAAGATGTACTTAACTCCATTTCGGATAAGATGATTCGTAGGCATCCACATGTATTTGGGGATGTCACCGCAAATAGCACGGAAGACGTAATGCGCAATTGGCAGCAAATAAAGGCAGAAGAAAAAGATGAGTACGCAGGATCATTATTAGACGGTGAGTTGCGTTCGGACTCCACGCTTCTAACATCTTTCAATTATCAAAAGAAAGTGGCGAAGGTTGGTTTTGACTGGCCAGATGTATCTGGTGCTTGGGAAAAGTTCCATGAAGAGCTAGGAGAATGGAAAAAAGAATTACAATCGGGGACAAAGGAAACGCAAGTGGATGAGCTAGGAGATTTGTTATTTACAATTGTTAATCTAGCAAGATTTTATGGACTGTCTCCAGAGCAAGCAATGATACAAGCAAATGAAAAATTTAAAAGAAGATTTCAATTTATCGAGTTAAGTGTTCAAAATGGAAAAGGAAACTTTTCAGACTATGACTTAGAAGAGCTCGATGGGTTTTGGAAAGAAGCAAAGAAACTAGAGAGGTAGTGTTGACATGAGATTAGATAAGTTTTTAAAAGTTTCTAGATTGATTAAACGGAGAACACTCGCAAAAGAGGTCGCGGATCAAGGAAGAATAACGATTAACGGAAAAGTAGCAAAAGCAAGCTCCGATGTCAAAGCAGGAGATGAGTTATCAATTCGATTCGGTCAAAAAGTAGTAACCGCTTCTGTTGATGCAATCAAAGATTCAGCGAAAAAAGAAGAAGCCGCATCAATGTTTACAATTATAAAAGAGGAAAGACTAGAAAAAGTAGACCCAGCATTTATTGATGATGAAGAGTAATCTAAATATAAGATTAGAAAAAAAAGCGTGACGCATTTGTCATGCTTTTTTTTTACGTGCATACAATGACATTAGGACAAGGAGAGGAGAGAGCAAATGCAATATCAAGCAGAAAATCAAACAATTACTATTCCATCGGGGGACCATTTAATATCGCTGAGAAATCGAAAAAGAATGGACTTAACTTCTGTAAAAGCAATTGAACGATTTGACCAACAAGAGTTCTATGTAAGAACATCACAAGGATTGCTTCTCATTAAGGGAGAAGAACTGAAAATCGTCCATTTAGATGTAGACAAAGGCCTGCTAACTCTAGATGGAATTGTGAAGGCCATACAGTATGACGAGGAGCAGAATTTAGACGGTGCTAGAGGGTTACTTCATAAACTATTCGGATGACACTCTCTTTACAATTTTTTAGTTTATTATTAATGATATTGAGTGGGGTATTTATAGGTGCGATAATTGAAGGGACACGCTTTGTGATGAATAGTTTTCCAAAGCGTACCTTTGTTTTCAAATACAGCACTGCTCTAGAAATAATAATATGGATTGTGCTTGGATTAGGGACTTTTTATATTCTTTTTCGTGTGCGAGATGGTATATGGAGAATTTATGATCCATTAGCACAAATAGTAGGCATTCTCTTGTATGAGCAATTGTTTCAGCCAATTTTTCGATTTGCTGGAAGGGTTTTTTTGCGTATTGTAATCCAACCCATTTGGTTTGTCATCCGCATAATTATAACAATAATTAGTAAAATTTTCCGATTAATAAGATTTATCATCATAACTATAGTACGACCGTTTCACTTTGTATATAAAAAAATATGGCATTTGGCCCTTAAGAAAAAACCCAACTTCCGTTATAATAAAAAGTACACGAAAAATTGAGATACTTTGACGGGAGAGAGCGAAATGGGAGAAAAGCAAAGAAATGTATCCGCTGGGAAACAAGTTGCAGCAATTAATACAGATTATGTTCGCTCTATCGAACGTCAAGAAAATCGTAAAAAAGCAAAAAAGGTTCGTTTATTTAGGCGTTTAGCTGTTTTTGGAATCATGTCTTTGGCGCTTGTAGGATTTTTAATATCTACCTTAGTAAGCAGTAATCAGACATTAGAGCAAAAACAATTACAAAAAGAGAAAGTCTCGGAAGAATTAGCGAAAGTCCAGGAAGAACAGGAAATGCTAAAGCTTCAAATTTCTAAATTAAATGATGATGAGTACATTGGAAAATTATTAAGAAAAGAATATTTCCTTTCAGAAGAGGGAGAAATCATCTTCACGCTTCCAGATGCTAAAGAGAAATAAATATAAAAAAACAAGTTATAAAAGAGTAGTCTTATTGACACTCTTTTTTTGTTAGTTATAATAAAGGTAGGAGCGGTATGAAAAAATCATACTAATTCGTTAAAGAGTCGCTTAAATTTTAAGGAGGAGCATTTTTTTTATGTCAATTGAAGTAGGCAGCAAGGTACAAGGTAAAGTAACAGGAATCACTAACTTCGGAGCGTTCGTCGAGCTACCAGGAGGCTCAACAGGTCTAGTTCACATTAGTGAAGTTGCGGATAATTATGTGAAAGATATTAATGAGCATTTAAAGGTTGGAGACATTGTCGAAGTTAAAGTGATGAATGTTGAAGCGGACGGCAAAATCGGATTATCTATCCGTAAAGCAAAGCCTCAAGCGGAAAGACCAGAGAGACCAGAACGTTCTCAGCGTCCACGTGGCAATAATCGCCCAAATGATCGCGATCGTCCAGTGAAAGAGAATTTTGAGCAAAAAATGACACGATTCTTAAAGGACAGTGAAGATCGTTTATCTACGTTAAAGCGTGCAACTGAATCTAAGCGCGGCGGCAGAGGCGCAAAAAGAGGATAACATGCTGTCTGTTTTATCGGTAGAAAAAATGTTTAATAGATGAAAGGTGTTCAGCTTAGCTGACGCCTTTTTTGTATAAACAATTTATTTGAAGATGCATGCTATCGGAGGGGGAAGTCATGACAAAAGAGGAAATACGACAAGCGCACTTAGGATACTTGAATTGGATAGACTCATTATCAAAGTTAAACGAAGAAAAAGCTAATACACCTTACAAGACAGGAAAGTGGTCGCCAAACGAGATAATTATGCATTTAGCAGAGTGGGATCGATTTACTTTAGTGCAACGTATACCTAGTATGAGAGAAGGTGAAAAGCTTGAAGCGTTTCCAAATTTCGAAGCCTTTAATGCAAAAGCCGCAACCCTTGCTCATGAACAAACATTTAAAGAAACCCTCTCTTACGCAAAACAGCAACGTCAAAAAATCATGGAACAACTTGAAGCAATTACTGAAGTAGAATGGGATAAGGTTTTCTACATTGGAGATCATAAAGAAACTATTCGTAATTACTTTACTAGTTTTGTGGAGCATGACTATCATCATCGAGTGCAAATTTCAACCGAATAGAAAAAAGAGGCACCCAAAGCTTCAAGGGTGCCTCTTTTAAATGGAAATACAAACTTTTCTAGATGGGAGAAATGGCGTTTAGTTGGAAAAGTAATTCTAAGCACCGTCTCACTTCCCTAAAGAAAATCCTTCGAATAAGCGACCACCATATGGTTGTAATATTTTATCAACCATTTTGATCACTTCATTTTTCAGACCGGTTTTATAATAAAGATCATAAGCTTCGACAAATTGTTCTGCAAAAACTTCATCATATTCTTTTAGTGAACGCGCGATCCATTTTGAGGCACCAATCCATCTACGATTCGTACGTAATGTAAACTCGCTGGTCAGTTCAGCCAATGTATTAGCGATAAATAATTCTTCCGCTCTGTCATTACTTCCGATAAAGTCATCCAAAGCATCTGTTATAAAATAGCGCTTTAAGTTTATAGTTTCTTCTGACCATGATTCAGGACCGATGACTAATAGTTGTTTTGCTTCCTCTTGAATTGCTTCCAAAATACCTTCATTTTTCAAGGAAACACCTTCTGCAATCATCCTTGGTAAAGAAGGTCTTGCCCTTTTACGATCGCTTTCAAAGTAACTTTTGTAAGAGGTTAAATTATGAACAAATACTTCTATTGGCCAACCACCGACAATAAGTGACTCTCTATAGGAGGAATGAATATTTTTGCTAAATACAACAATGTCCAAATCGGAAGTTTCCGTCGCTTTCCCTCGGACTATGCTCCCTGCTAAAATAGCACCTTGGCAATTGGGAAAGTGGAGAGATATAAATTGTTTTGCAGCTTCAACAGGTTCGAGTCTATTTGGATGCATGTTGCAATCTCCTTCATTAATATAAATGAAAAAAAAGCAATTCCAAAAGTTTACCTTTTGAAATTGCTTTTTTTATTTGATGACCCCTACGGGATTCGAACCCGTGTTACCGCCGTGAAAGGGCGGTGTCTTAACCGCTTGACCAAGGGGCCATATTAAAATTTGTCATTTTTATTATGATAATTATCCGTGTGAGTATAAGATAATAATCAATAAAAATGTATGGCGGCAGAGGGAGTCGAACCCACGACCTTTCGGGTATGAACCGAGTGCTCTAGCCAGCTGAGCTACACCGCCGTTTTAACGAACAATTAATATATTACAAGCCTTTCGTTAAAGTGTCAATACTTCTTTTAAAAATTTATAAAAAGATAAAAAGAAAGTTTATTCCGACAAATTAAAAGTGGTGAATATTTTACAAATATAATTTATATGCATCGTAAACTGTCTCGGTTTGAATCTCAATTAAGTGACCAAATATATCTATTAATCGGCACTACCAGTACACTTGGTGCAATCCCGATGGCTTTGCTTAATCACTCAATATAAATGTGAACAGTCCTTTTACAAGTTTCACTTCATGACCGAAACCGTCGAAAAGTTTTTATTGGATGATGTCAGAAAGAGACATACTTTTTGTACATGCAGTAGGTATAATTCCATCAATAGTTGAATACGGGGAGGTATATGATTTGAAAACAATGTATGAGCAAGAACAAAAAAGAGGTTTTTCTTTTAGAAAGGTGATAGAAAGTATACTAGCACGCAAAGTGTCCATTTCACTTACAGTTATTTTCTTTGTTCTTTCATTTTTCTTAGCACAAGTTGTACTCTTTGAAGCTTCTGTACCATTTTTTCTTCCAATTTGGGCACTTGTTAGTTTACGGTTTCCACGGTTTCTTCCATGGACATTGGCAGGAGCTTTACTCGGTAGTGTGACGTTAGGACTTGGACAAGTTGTGATCCATGCATTGCAGGCAATTCTATTTCCTCTTTATTCGAAAAGGATTCTAAAGAAAATACCTGTGCCTCTCTTTATTTTAATGGACGTCGTAATCATCCAATCTATATGGCAGTATGTTTCGTATAGTGGTGATGTTCCTGGTACTGTTTGGTTAGCGATAGCATATGAAGGGGTACTAGCTTTATTCATGACGATATTTTTGTTTCAGCTTTTCCTTCCTATGCCAGACTTCATCCACAAAAGATGGACGGCCGAGAGAATGGGGGCAGCATTACTAATAGGAGCGCTAGTATTAACTGGGATGTCTTCTTATATTTTCGGATATGTTTCTGTCCCCTTAATATTTACTCATTTAGTTATTGCGATATCAGCAGCAGTAGGTGGCGTTCAGTTGGCAACGGTAGTTGCGGTACTCGCCGGGACGGTTTTGAGTATTTCCAAGCTTAGTTTTAGTGGAATGATTGCTGTGTATGCACTAACTGGCTTTTTTGCGGGACTTCATAAACCTTTTGGAAGGTTGTGGCAAGCATTTGGTATGCTCGGAGCAACATTTTTCTTTCTACTATATGATCGGACTTTACCTTTAGATGCCGTTTATATTGGATCTCTAGTTACTGCTTCTTTATTGTTTTTTATTATTCCATCTAGCTGGATCAAAACTTTAAAGGATCAATTATTTCCGGATACTTCAAATATACTTTTAAAAAGGCAAAAGTGGATGACGGAAA
The DNA here is from genome assembly GCF_900111345.1 of Psychrobacillus sp. OK032. Lineage (GTDB taxonomy): Bacteria > Bacillota > Bacilli > Bacillales_A > Planococcaceae > Psychrobacillus. The sequence continues at coordinate 17,627 of NZ_FOGY01000012.1, read as the reverse complement.
AAGTAAATCATCAGCTACAGGAGTTTCAACATTTTGTTGACTTTATCACACGGTTTATATCGGATCGATTTGAACCGAAAGCAGCGGCTCAAAAAGGACAATCCTCCGCGCTACCCGTTTGTCAGTCCTGTTTTCGTTATGAAACATGTTGGGGAGAAAAATCAAATGGAATTCCGGCTTTGACGAAACAATGGGAAGAGCAACCTAATAAGTCGAGGTTCCATATAGAAAAGAGAATGCAGTACAAATGTATAAAGCCAGCCCAAATTATGAAGGAGTTAAAAGAGAAGGAGGCGAAAAAACAATTATCATATGAAATGCAACATGGCAAAAAAATGTTCGCACTTAAACTTCGTGATATGGGTAATCATATGGGAGAGCTTATGAGTAATTTGGAAAATGATGTAACATTGTATACTTCACATGAAGAGGAAATAAAACAAAAGTTTCAGCAATGCAATATCTCATACTTCCAAATTGATGTACTCAATATTGAAATAGGTCAAATGGAAGTAGTATGTTGTTTACCGATTGATTCAAAAGCTAAAATGACCGGAGAAAGACTGATATTGCCAATTTTATATGACTTGTGGAAAGAACCTTTCGAAATTACATCGATGAAAGAGATGACTCTTCCGTATGAACATGTACAAATGACTTGTAAATCATCCGTACGTTTCGAAGTAACGCATGATATTTATACTTCTTCTAGTAGAAATACGATTTATTCGGGGGATGCACATGCGGTGTTTCAACTACATCCTGGTCTACTTGCGGTTATTTTATCGGATGGTATGGGGAATAATGTAGAGGCACACCGAGAAAGTAGAAGAGTGATGCAATTTATGCGTGAATGTTTGAATAAAAAAATGGACCCGGAAACAACAATGCATACGTTGCACTACATGATGAGCTTGCAAGACGATACGGATAGTTATGCGACGGTGGATTTAGCATTAATCGACTTACAAAACGGAGAGCTTTGGTCATGGAAGGCGGGAAGTATGTCAACGTATTTAATCAGAGGTAATGAAATGCGAAAAATTGAAAGTCAACATGTGCCATTTGGATTTTTACCAACCTTTTCGATCGAGGCCAGAAAAGTGGATATAAAAGATGGAGATGTATTAGTGATGCTTTCGGATGGTGTCTTTTCTGCAAATACATCCATCGAAAAACAAGAAATGTATTACAAGAAAATACTACAAGATCCTTCGATGAATGCAGAGCGTTTTGTGAAAACGTTAGAAGAGACATATTCTTTACCAGGAGATGATCGAACTGTTATTTTCATGCAAGTGAAACACGCGGTCCCAGAATGGTCCATTTTTTCACCGCGCCAAGCAGCAAAATACCAAGAAAACATGGTACACTAAAAAGAAAAGTGGAAGCAGCACCTATGTCTGCCCCGACAGGCAAGAGGAAAAGCGAGGAGGCAGTTCCTTAGCCACCACAAGCGCTTTTGTTTGCGACGAGCTTTGCGCGGGAGCAGCTTTTTCCCCATTTGACCCCGAGGGAATCCTATAGGTGAATATTTATTACTTTCTTACAATCAAGAAAAAAGGTGAAAAGATGCAGCCATTCATTCGGAAAGTAAAAGAATATATTGACAAGCATCAACTCATAAATGAAGGTGATCGTCTCCTTGTTGCTTGTTCTGGTGGAGCAGATTCTCTAGCATTGGTCCATTTTTTAAATACTTTAAAAGAAACATATCATGTCGAAATAGGGATTGCGCATGCAGATCATCAGTTAAGAGGTGAGGAATCAGCTGAAGATAGTAGATTTGTCGAACAATTTGCAGCAAATTTAAATATTCCATTTTACGCAGCAACTCTAGAAGTACCAAAACGGGTTGCTGCAGAGGGTGGAAATGTACAAGTAATATGTCGAGAAGAGCGATACTCCTTTTTCGAAAAAACGATGAAAAACTTTAACTATAAGAAACTAGTGCTTGGTCATCATGCAGATGATCAAATCGAATCGGTGATTATGTCACTAACAAGGGGCTCAAATTCCTCCACTATCACAGGAATACCAAGATCAAGACCTTTTTCAGAAGGTCACATCATCCGTCCGTTTCTATGTATAACGAAAAAAGAGATTTTCAAGTATATTGATTTTAATGAGCTATCATTTAGACATGATCCAAGCAATGATAAACATACATATACTAGAAATCGTATTCGTCATACAATTGTTCCGCTTTTGAGAGAGGAAAATCCCAATGTAAGTGAGTGTATTCATTCATTCGTAGAGAAACAAAAGCAGGATGAGGACTTTCTTCAAGACATGGCGAGAGAAAAGTATGAACAGCATGTGACAGTTGATCATGAAGGCGTTTTTTTTCTAGATACAAAGTGCTTTACAGAAGTGCCCATTGCTTTACAAAGAAGAATGATTCTACTACTATTAAAGTATCTATACAAAAACTCCGAAATACTTCTAAATGATCACTTAATTGATTCCATTTTGGCTGCTTGTAATAAGCATGATGGCAATATCACCATTCATTTGCCTCAGGATTATTTCCTCGTACGTCATTACAATATAGTTCAGTTTTCCTCTGGTAAACAACAACCTATCATTGCTAGGAATGTAGTGAAAGAGGACAGTTGGATTAATGTTGGTGCTGGTTATTCCATCTATTTAACGAGAAACTTGACCGACGCTATTTCCGGTGAAAAATGGTTTGTCCAACTGGAAAGTGGTTTCCCTCAATTATCGATACGTCAAAGAGAGGAAGGAGATCGAATCCAGATAAAAGGGATGACTTCTCCTAAAAAAGTATCTCGAGTATTTATAGATGAAAAAGTTTCAGCACAGGAAAGAATAGAGTGGCCACTACTTGTAACATCGAAAAACGAAATAATTGCAGTAATTGGACTTCGTTATGGAGAAATATTTTCAAAGAAATATCACTCGCAAAACTATGTCTTATACATAAAGCGAGACTAATCATTAGGGGGGACTAAATATGTTAGAAAAAGACATACTTAATGTTTTATTAACAGAGGAACAAATTGAAGAAAAAGTACGTGAATTAGGTGCAACATTAACAACAGAATACAAAGATAAGTTCCCGCTAGCTATTGGTATTTTAAAAGGGGCAATGCCTTTTATGTCGGATTTGATGAAGCGTGTAGACACGTATATTGAAATGGATTATATGGATGTATCCAGTTATGGAAACGCTACCGTTTCTTCAGGAGAAGTCAAGATTATTAAAGACTTAAACACTAGTGTGGAAGGTCGCGATATTTTAATTATTGAAGATATCATTGATAGTGGTATGACTTTGAGCTACCTAGTGGATCTATTTAAATATCGTAAAGCAAAATCGATTAAACTGGTTACATTGCTTGATAAACCTACCGGAAGAAAAGTAGACCTCAAAGCGGATTATGTTGGTTTTGAAGTGCCGGATGCATTTGTTGTTGGTTATGGATTAGATTATGCAGAAAAGTACCGTAATTTACCATATGTTGGCGTATTGAAGAAAGAAGTTTATTCTTTTTAAATCAAATGATAATTTAAAAGGCTTTTCATTGTACGTTAAAAAAATCGTATGATAAGATTATCTTTAGTTTTTCTGTTTACCTTGTGAGGAGGCTGGGAATGAATCGAGCATTGCGCTACGCTATATTATACTTATTGATATTCTTTGTAATTGTTGGGATATTTGCGACGTTTAATTCGGGCAATGAACCAACTAAAAATATTCGTTATGACGAATTTATGAATTCTCTTGCAAATGGAGAAGTAACAAGCTTTAGTATGCAGCCTGAACAAGGAGTTTATTTTGTTGAAGGTAAAATGAAGGGCTACGAAGAAGGGGAAACTTTCTTAACAAAGCTCCCATATAATTTTGAACAAGCACAAGCCAAAGTTTTATCGCTGGCAGAAGCAAATGCAGTTGAAATTGACGTGATAGAAGCGCCTAAAACAAGTGGTTGGGTTCAATTTTTCACTGGATTGTTACCATTTCTAATTATCATTATTTTATTCTTCTTCTTACTTAGTCAATCACAAGGCGGTGGTAACCGTGTGATGAACTTCGGTAAGAGTAAGGCGAAATTATATGATAATGAAAAGAAAAAAGTAAGATTTACAGATGTGGCTGGTGCAGATGAAGAAAAAGCCGAGCTAATAGAAGTAGTAGATTTCTTAAAAGATCCAAGAAAATTTGTGGAAATTGGAGCACGTATTCCAAAGGGAATTTTGTTAGTAGGTCCACCGGGTACTGGTAAAACATTGCTTGCTCGTGCTGTTGCAGGGGAAGCTGGAGTGCCGTTCTTCTCTATTAGTGGATCGGACTTCGTTGAGATGTTTGTCGGTGTCGGGGCATCCCGTGTGCGTGACTTGTTTGAAAATGCGAAAAAAAATGCACCTTGTATTATTTTCATCGATGAAATTGATGCGGTAGGTCGTCAACGTGGAGCTGGTCTTGGTGGTGGTCACGATGAGCGTGAACAAACACTTAACCAATTGCTAGTTGAAATGGATGGTTTCGGAGCAAATGAGGGTATTATTATTATCGCTGCAACGAATAGACCAGATATTTTAGACCCAGCACTTCTTCGACCAGGTCGTTTTGACCGTCAAATTACTGTAGGTCGTCCAGATGTTAAAGGACGTGAAGCGGTACTTAAAGTACATGCTCGTAACAAACCACTGGATGATTCAGTAGATTTAAAAGCAATTGCACAACGTACACCAGGATTCTCTGGTGCAGATCTAGAAAACTTGTTAAATGAAGCGGCACTCGTTGCTGCTAGACGTAATAAGAAAAAGGTTGATATGAGTGATATTGACGAAGCAACAGACCGCGTAATTGCAGGTCCTGCTAAATCAGGAAAAGTTATATCAGCTAAAGAACGCAATATTGTTGCATTCCATGAAGCGGGGCATGTAGTTATCGGGTTAACGCTTGATGATGCGGAAATCGTTCATAAAGTAACCATCGTTCCTCGTGGTCAAGCGGGTGGATATGCAGTAATGCTACCAAAAGAAGATCGTTATTTCATGACAAAACCGGAGTTGCTAGATAAAGTAGCAGGATTACTAGGTGGACGTGTAGCGGAAGATATCACATTTGGTGAAGCTTCCACAGGTGCACATAATGACTTCCAACGCGCTACTGGTATTGTTAGAAGTATGGTTACCGAATATGGTATGAGTGACAAACTTGGTCCAATGCAATTTGGTCAAGCGCAAGGAGGTAACGTCTTCCTTGGACGTGATTTCAATTCGGAGCAAAACTATTCTGATGCAATTGCTTATGAAATTGACCATGAAATGCAAACAATGATTAAAGAGCAATATGAACGCACAAAACAAATTTTAACGGAAAGACGCGATCTTTTAAATTTAATTGCGAATACGTTATTAGAAGTGGAAACGTTAGATGCTGCTCAAATTAAGCATTTAGAAGAGCACGGAACACTTCCAGATAGACCTTATGAACAAGCGAATCAGGAAGTAGAAGTGAATTTAAAAAAAGAAGAAACACCTGACGCGGTAGGCGCTCCAGCAGATCCATCTACTGGTGACTTACCAAAAGAAGAAGGTACTGCGAGCATACCGGAAAAAGCAATTCAGGAAGAACGAAGAGATTAATAGAATGTGAAAGCTGGTTGTTTATCGCATAAGTGCGAGGGCAATCAGCTTTTTCTTGCCTTAGGAAATTCTAAAATCGATAGCATGTAAAAACTTTCTCTTAACAACATAAGGTATGCCACTATATAGGGATAATGCGTCGCAGTAGAATACCGCAAGGGCAGTTGATTTCCGCTCCAGGCGGAGGCTTATCGCTCACCCCGCGGAAAGCGTCCGTCCTGCAGTGGAAATCCTAGCGGACACTTCTTACGACACATTATCCTTATATTGCGCAATATGCCGTTCGCGATTGCCGTTTGTTTGTCGGGGTATGTCAGGCTACTGTGCTTTTGTTCTAGTCCCCATATATGGTATGATGTGTTGGAAAACTTACTAAAGTGAGGACAAGTCAGATGATACTTGTGTTAGATACAGGAAATACGAACATCGTTTTAGGGGTATATGAAAACGATGTATTGATCCATCATTGGCGGATGGAAACTGATCGCCTTAAAACAGAGGACGAATATGGAATGCAGGTGAAAGCATTATTTTCACATGCAAATATTGCTTTTGAGCAAGTAAAAGGAATTATTATTTCATCTGTAGTACCTCCTATTATGTTTTCTTTAGAAGCGATGTGTAAAAAGTACTTTGGTATAAAACCATTAATAGTAGGTCCCGGTGTTAAAACGGGCTTAAATATAAAATATGAAAATCCTCGAGAAGTGGGAGCGGATCGAATTGTAAATGCGGTCGCAGCCATACATGAATATGGTGTACCACTAATTATTGTAGATTTTGGAACTGCAACAACCTATTGTTATGTCAACGAAAAAGGAGACTACATGGGTGGAGCTATTGCTCCAGGTATTGGGATATCAACAGAAGCATTATTTACGAAAGCGAGTAAACTTCCTCGGATTGAACTAACAAGACCGGAACATATCATTGGGAAAAATACCGTATCAGCTATGCAAGCAGGTATTGTGTATGGCTATGTAGGACAAGTCGAAGGCATCGTGAACCGCATGAAAAAAGTATCGAAAAAAAAGCCTAAAGTAATTGCTACAGGTGGCATGGCTTCTTTAATCGGAGAAGAAACAACCGTAATGGACGTTATTGATCCTTTTTTAACGTTAAAAGGATTATATTTAATATATCAACGAAATATAGATGAAAGAGGTATGAGATAAATGAAAGATTATTTAGTAAGAGCATTAGCTTTTGAAGGAAGTGTTCGTGCATTTGCTGTTCGGACCACAGATACAGTTGGTGAAGCACAACGTCGTCATGGGACATGGCCTACAGCATCGGCGGCTCTTGGAAGATCGATGACAGCTACTGTAATGATGGGTGCGATGTTAAAAGGGGAAGACAAACTCACCATCAAAGTAGAAGGAAACGGTCCAATTGGTCCTATGATTATTGATAGTAATGCAAAAGGGGAAGTACGAGGATATGTCACGAACCCACAAACACATTTTGACCTGAATGATAAAGGGAAATTAGACGTTCGTCGTGCAGTAGGGACGGAAGGTACGCTTACAACAGTAAAAGATTTAGGTATGCGGGATTTCTTTACGGGACAAGTACCGATTACTTCTGGTGAGATTGCAGAAGATTTTACGTATTATTTTGCTGTGTCAGAACAAGTTCCTTCTTCTGTTGGACTTGGTGTATTAGTTAATCCTGATAATACAATTTTAGCTGCAGGTGGATTTATTATTCAACTGATGCCAGGTGCGGACGATGAAACAATTACAATAATTGAAGAGCATTTAAATAAAATGGAGCCAGTTTCTAAGTTGATCGAAAGAGGATTAACTCCAGAAGAATTGCTATATGAGATTTTAGGACAAGAAAATGTACAAGTTTTAAGTACAATGCCAGTTGCATTTGAATGTAATTGTTCCAAAGATAGATTCGGAAGTGCAATTATCAGTTTAGGTGAAAGTGAAATTCGTGAAATGATTGCAGAAGATGGAGGCGCAGAAGCACACTGTCATTTCTGTATGGAAAAGTATAACTACTCAGTAGAAGAATTGGAGTCGTTTATTGATGAAATCAACGCGTAAAAACGAAGATTCTCAACCAAAACGACGTTTAAAAACGAAACCAGTACTTCTCGTGCTTGGCTTACTTTTGTTAGGTAATTTACTATGGTTTATTGCTTGGTTAATACCGAATGATAAGGCTGTTGAAACGGAAGAAGAAGTTGCTTCAGTTGATGGGAAAGTTATTACGAAAGAGCAATGGATGGCTTCAATGGAGTCGATATATGGAAAAGAAGTTTTATTAGATATGGTGAATGCAGAAGTAATGGAAGCAGCTGCCGAGAAAAACAATATTAAAGTAAGTGAAACAGAAATTGATTTGGAGCTTGCACTTATTCGGTCGACTCAAGAAGGAGTCGATACATCATTTCAATCATTCGATGAAGAGGTGATGCGTAAAAGAGTTCGAGCCCGATTAATTTTAGAAAAAGTATTAGCAAAAGATATTGTTATTGAGGATACTGACATTAAAGCATTTTATGAGAACAATAAAAACTTATACAATATACCAACTTCTTATCGAACAAGTGTTATTTATAGCTCAACAGAAGACGAAGCAAAAGAAGTGGTGAAGGAACTGGAAAATGGTTCTTCTTTTGATGGATTAGCAAGAGAACGCTCCTCCGATATAAGCTCAGCTAGTTTAGGTGGGGATATTGGCTATGTTGTAGAAGGTACAGAAACAATAGATGAAGCGTTGTGGAAAGCTCTTCCGAAAATAGACGTGGGTAAATGGAGCGATGTTATCCCTTTATCAGATGGTCGTTTTGCAGTAGCGCAAGTGAATAGTGTATTCAAAGGGCAGTCTTTTTCGTTTTCTGATGTAGAAGATCATATTCGTAGAGAGCTTGCACTAGATCAATTGCCACAATCAGTTACACAAGAAGCATTCTGGGAAGAATTTAATGCGGATTGGTTTTATAGTGAAAAGTAAAAGCATACTCTAAAGGGTATGCTTTTTTTAATTATCATCAATCTGGCACCCAAGCGCTCTATCATTCGCTTTTGCACAAGAGAATCTTGCAAAAAGTGAGCGGTAAGCTTCGGAAAACGATTTATTGGACAACTAGTGTAACTTAATGGGTACTAAAAATTTTCTTGTTATTTATTTGGAACTATTATTGACAATGTTTCTCTATCATTGGTATGATTAAGAAAATAAAACCTATTAACTAAGTAGGGATTAGGAGTGGAACTATGACGAAGTTAGCACAATCCGTATTAGATTTAATTGGAAAAACACCGATCGTAAAATTAAACAGAGTAACTAACCCAGAAGATGCAGAAGTTTACGTAAAACTAGAATACTTCAACCCTGGAAGTAGTGTAAAAGACCGTATTGCATTTGCCATGATTGAAGCTGCTGAAAAAGAAGGAAGATTAAAAGAAGGTAGCACAATTATTGAACCAACTAGTGGAAACACTGGTATTGGACTAGCAATGATCGCAGCTGCAAAAGGCTATAATGCAGTACTAGTAATGCCAGACACAATGAGCTTAGAGCGTAGAAACCTACTTCGTGCGTACGGTGCTGAACTAGTGTTAACACCTGGAGTAGATGGCATGAAGGGTGCAATAGCAAAATCGGAAGAACTAGCAAATGAAAATGGATGGTTTATGCCACAACAATTCAATAATGAAGCGAATCCAGAAATACATCGTTTAACAACAGGACCTGAAATCGCTGAAGCGTTTGACGAGTTACACGGATTTGTATCAGGAATTGGAACTGGTGGAACGATTACTGGTGCTGGTGGTGTATTAAAAGAAAAGTTCCCGGGCATTCAAGTAGTTGCAGTGGAACCTAAAGATTCAAACGTATTATCTGGTGGTAAGCCAGGTCCACATAAAATCCAAGGAATCGGTGCTGGTTTTGTTCCGAAAGTATTGGATACAGAAATATACGATTCCATTACTCAAGTATCGAATGAGGATGCATACGAAACATCCCGCGCGGTTGCAAAATCAGAAGGTATCCTAGGTGGAGTTTCTGCAGGAGCAGCTATTTACGCAGCGCTTCAACTTGCAAAACAACTTGGTAAAGGTAAAAAGGTAGTGGCAATTATTCCTGATAATGGAGAGCGCTATTTAAGTACACCGTTATACCAATTCGAAGATTAATGTGTTGAGTGGAGAGGAGGCGATTATCGCTTTCTCTCTTTTTTTGTGGCGAAAAGGAGTAGTTTCAAGTTAAGATGGAGGCAAACCGTTTTTAGGGGGATTTGAAAAAGTGGATTTACAAATTCAAACGCATGCATTTCAACTATCAAAAGAAGCGTTTTTTTATGCATATAAAGAGATGACAAAAGAGGAATCTCATCATTTATTTTTTGAAAGTGGGCGGGGAGGCCATATATCTGTTGCAGCATGGAATCCTTTAGCTATAACTAAATCTATCGAAACTGGACTGCATATAAAATGGCGGGATGGAAAAGTAGAAGAACGTCTGGGAGAAGCGTTGGAGGAGTTAGAAAAGTTAGTCGCTTCGTACAAACTTCCATTTCGAGAAGACTTACCGGATTACCAAGGTGGGGCTGCTGGTTTTATAAGCTATGATTATGCAAGAAAAATAGAGGTATTACCGACAGTAGCGGTAGATGATTTACATATTCCAGATTTATATTTTTATTTGTTCGATGTTTGGGCGGTATTAGACGTTGAGACAGAAGTCGTTACACTTATGAAGTTATCTACGAGTGACTTAGATTTGATAAAATTAGAAGAACAATATAGGACTGCTGCGGAAAAGAGTGTCGCACCAAGTATTTTCCAATCAGGATCAGCAGTGGAGGTACAGGAAGATCATTCGGAACTACATGTATCTGTCAGTTCCTCTGAATTTGAGGATGCAGTTCGAAAAGTACAGCAATATATTGCGCAAGGGGACGTTTTTCAAGTAAACTTATCCGTTCGTCAATCAAAAGAGCTTAAGGCTCAACCAATTGCTATGTACGAGGCAATGCGAGCTTTTAATCCATCTCCTTATATGGCATTTATTCATGCGCCGGAATTTGCGGTTGTATCAGGATCGCCAGAATTACTAGTGAAGAAAAAAGGTACCGAATTATCGACTCGCCCGATTGCGGGTACGAGACCCCGTGGCAAAAGTGATGCGGAGGATATCAGATTAGCAAATGAACTAATAGAAAACGAAAAAGAACGGGCAGAGCATGTGATGCTTGTAGACTTAGAGCGAAATGATTTGGGAAGAGTTTCTGCATACGGAACAGTCGAAGTAGACGAATTCATGGTTATTGAACGATATTCGCATGTTATGCATATCGTTTCCAATGTAAAAGGAATGCTTCGCTCAGGTACATCAAATGCTGAAATTATTCGCGCGATGTTCCCGGGTGGAACGATTACAGGGGCTCCTAAAATTCGGACGATGGAGATTATCGAAGAGCTTGAGCCGGTTCGTAGAGGATTATATACAGGATCTATTGGCTGGTTAGGATTTTCAGGTGATTTAGAGCTCAATATTGTGATTCGTACTGCATTTATTCAATCTGGAATGGCCCATATTCAAGCTGGAGCAGGTATTGTTATTGATTCCATTCCAAATGCAGAATATGTAGAGTCATTAAACAAAGCAAAAGCGGTTTGGCAAGCGAAGGCCATGGCAGAGGGGGAAATTGGATGATTTTAATGATTGATAACTACGATTCCTTTACATATAATCTCGTTCAATACATTGGTGAAATAGGAGTAGAAGTAAAAGTTTTTCGGAATGATGCTTTGACACTAGATACCATTGAACTTTTAGCACCTCAAGTTATTGTTGTCTCTCCAGGACCTTGTACGCCAAACGAAGCAGGAATAAGTTTAGATGTAATTACGCATTTTGCTGGGAGGATCCCCATCTTTGGTGTTTGTTTAGGACATCAATCGATCGGACAAGCATTTGGTGGAAACGTTATTCGTGCTAAAAAGTTAATGCATGGGAAAACTTCTCCCGTTTTTCATGATGGAAAAGGGGTCAATAATAACATGCCGAACCCTTTTCACGCGACACGATACCATTCTCTTCTAGTAGAAAAAGAATCACTGCCAGATTGTCTTGAAGTAACTTCATGGACGGAAGAAGGAGAAATTATGGGATTGCGTCATAAAGAGTTCGCAATCGAAGGGGTGCAGTACCATCCAGAGTCGATTATGACGGAAGAGGGGAAAAAACTCATCCGAAATTTCATCGAAAAGTATAGCATCCCTGCTGAGGAGTGTGTGTAAATGGACGCTTGGAAGGATGGCAAGTTATATCACAGAAGTGAATTGGCTATTTCTGCATATGATCATGGTTTTTTGTACGGGCTAGGCTTCTTTGAAACCTTTCGCACGTATGATGGCCAGGTGTTTTTATTCGATGAACATTGGAATCGTCTTTCCCGCGCTTTGGCTGATTTTCGTATGACAATGCCATATGATAAAAAAACTATTTTAGCTGCTATTAAAGCGTTAACAGAAGCGAATAACGGGGAAGATGGCTATTTCAGGTTAAATATTTCGGCGGGTACGCACGATATTGGACTTCAGCCGTCTCATTATGGTGAGCCTACTGTGATTTTATTCCGAAAAGCTTTGCATATTGCACCTAGAGGCACAGAGAAAAAAGCAATATGGCTTAAAACGACTCGGAATTCTCCGGAAAGTGCAAATCGTCATAAATCCCATCATTATGCAAATAATATACAAGCAAGATTTGAAGTGGATTCATTAGCGACGCATGAAGGTATTTTTCTAACAGCAGAAGGATTTGTCGCAGAAGGTATTACGTCCAATGTGTTTTGGGTTGCAGACGGGAAATTATATACACCGTCACTTGCAACTGGGATACTTGCTGGAATAACTCGGGAATGGATTTTAAATAAGTTCCAAGTGGAAGAAGGCTTATTTACAAAAGAGCTACTTGAATCAGCAGATGAGGTATTTATAACAAATGCAGTACAAGAAATCGTCCCTATTAAAGAGATAGATGATAAACCATTTTTAGGAAATAACGGACCTGTATATACAGAGATACATAATGTGTATGAAAAATGTATGCAGGAGGAAAGGACAGGACAGTAAGATGAATTTACAATATCATACCGGACTCTTTGAAGGTGGAGGAGTTTTATTAGACTTCAGGAAAGAAACCATTGTGATGGGGATATTGAACGTCACTCCGGATTCTTTTTCAGATGGTGGAAAGTTTAACGAAATAGATTCAGCTGTTGCACGTGCGAAGCAAATGGTTGCAGACGGAGCGAAAATCATTGATATAGGAGGAGAATCTACTAGACCTGGCCATACTGTTATTTCAGATGAAGAGGAAATTGCACGAGTTGTTCCAGTCATCCAGGCGATTCGCGCAGAAGTAGATGCGGTTATATCCATTGATACGTACAAATCAGCAGTTGCCCGGGCTGCAGTCCTTGCAGGGGCACATGTGATTAATGATATTTGGGGTGCAAAAAGAGATCCTAAAATTGCGGAAGTGGCTGCTGAACTAAACGTTCCGATTATTTTAATGCATAACCGAGACAACGAAGAATATAACGATTTCTGGATTGAAGCTAGGCAAGACTTAAAAGAATGTATCCATATAGCGAAAGAGGCTGGTGTTCCAGACGAGCATATTTGGTTAGATCCAGGCATTGGCTTCGGTAAAACGACTGAGCAAAATATTTGGATGATGCAACATTTAGGTGAATTAGTCAATATGGGGTATCCCGTATTATTAGCAACATCTCGTAAACGTTTAATCGGTAATGTGTTGAAGCTTCCTGTGGAAGAACGGATGGAAGGAACGGGTGCAACTGTTTGTTATGGTTTGCAGCTTGGTTGCCATATGGTACGTGTGCACGATGTGAAAGAAATTGCGCGCATGACGAAAATGATGGATGTACTGACAGGAAAAGAAACGTACGAGGAAAGTAGGGACTAACTGTTATGGATTACATTCATTTGAATGAATTAGAGTTTTATGGCTACCATGGTGCTTTGTCAGAAGAAACAAAGCTTGGCCAAATTTTCCGAGTAACGATTACTTTAGCATGTGATTTAAAAAGAGCAGGTGAAACCGATGATTTAGAAGAAACGGTAAACTATGCCGAAGTTTTTGAGTTATGTAAGGAAATTGTAGAAGGTAAACCGTATTTATTAATAGAGGCAGTTGCAGAAACAATTGCTTCGCGTATTTTAGAAGAATATAAAACAAAGGTTAGTGGATGTCGTATTCAATTGGTGAAGCCTAATCCGCCAATTGCAGGACATTACGCTTCGGTTGCAGTAGATATTACGAGAGGGTCATTATGAATAGAGCATATATTTCATTAGGCTCAAATATTGGTAATCGGCTTCATTTCCTTCAGCAAGCGGTCTTTTTATTGCAAGGTGCGAAGGATGTAAAGGTGCGCCAAGTATCCTCGGTATATGAAACGGATCCAGTAGGATATGTAGATCAGGATGCTTTTTTGAATATAGTAGTGGAGCTCGAGACCTCATTGACCCCGCACGAATTACTTCAAACATGTAACGAAATAGAAGCGGAATTAGGACGTACAAGAGAAATACATTGGGGTCCCCGAACCGTAGACCTTGACATTTTGTTGTATAATGAAGAGAGTATGAAAACGGAGAACCTCATTATTCCGCATCCAAGGATGACTGAAAGAGGCTTCGTCCTTATACCATTAGTTGAAATAAACCCAGATTTAAGAGAACCTATAACAAATCGTTCTATCATGGAGTTTGCGCATGCTTTAAAAGAAGGCGTCCATTTATGGCAAACTTTCAATGGAGTAGACGCATTCATACACTTTACGGATAGATAAATATAAAGAAGGTGAATGTAAATGACAAATGCATCGACCAAACCATTTCAAATTGGTGACTTTGTGATGGATAACCGAGTTGTACTAGCCCCGATGGCTGGTATTTGTAACTCAGCTTTCCGTTTAACTGTCAAAGAATTTGGAGCAGGACTAGTTTACGCTGAAATGATTAGCGATAAAGGGATTGTTCAAAAAAACGAAAAAACATTGAGTATGCTTTATATCGATGAACGTGAAAATCCACTTTCGCTTCAGATCTTTGGGGGAGAGAAGGATACGCTAGTTGCTGCTGCTAAATATGTAGATCAACATACATCTGCTGACATCATTGATATTAATATGGGATGCCCAGTAAATAAAATAATCAAATGTGAGGCAGGAGCTAGGTGGCTTCTTGATCCGGAAAAGATTTACGAAATGGTTTCAGCGGTTGTAGATAATGTTAAAAAACCAGTAAGTGTAAAAATGCGTACAGGTTGGGATGATGAGCATCTCTATGTAGTCGATAATGCTCGTGCTGTAGAACGTGCTGGTGGAGCAGCGGTTGCAGTACATGGTCGTACGCGTTTGCAAATGTATGAAGGACATGCGAACTGGGATTTGATACGCCAAGTAAAAGAATCGGTAGATATTCCTGTTATTGGAAATGGCGATGTGAATACACCTCAAGATGCAAAACGTATGCTAGACGAAACGGGTGTAGATGCTGTGATGATTGGTCGCGCAGCGCTTGGAGATCCTTGGATGATTTATCGTACAGTAGAATATTTAGAAACTGGTGAATTAAAACCAGAACCAACTGTTCAAGAAAAAATAGACGTATGTTTATTACACTTTGATCGCTTAACTGCTTTAAAAGGCGAAGGAATTGCGGTAAGAGAGATGCGTAAACACGCATCTTGGTACTTAAAGGGTATCCGTGGAAATGGTACAGCAAGAAATATGATTAACCAAACCGAAACCGCACGAGAGCTGAAAGATTACATGCGTTATTTTGCAGAGGAAGCTTCTAAGGACTATACTGCTGTCGATTCAATTCTTGCTTAATAGCAAAAAGATGGGCTGTCACGTTTAGTGACGGCTCTTTTAAGTTTCAATAGTTAATCTGAATAGTGGAAAATATCGAACGGTGAAGGAAAAAGATGAACAGAACACAGAAATTGTGTACAATAAGTTCAATGTAATAAAAGATACTTGCGGATAGTAAGTAGTGGAGGAGTGACCAACATGTCTAATGTAGAAGAATTAAATGATCAACTTTTGGTGAGAAGACAAAAGATGACTGCGATACAAGAGAAAGGATTAGATCCTTTTGGTGGAAAATTTGAGCGAACACATTTAAGTAATGAAGTGGTTACAGAGTATGAAGAGTTTACAAAAGAACAATTAGAAGAAACAACACATGAAGTAGTTATAGCTGGTCGTATCATGACGAAGCGTGGAAAAGGGAAAGCAGGATTTGCTCATATCCAAGACTTTGGCGGTCAAATTCAAATTTATGTGCGTAAAGATGCAATTGGTGAAGATGCATATGAATTATTTAACTCAGCCGATTTAGGAGATATCGTCGGGGTACGAGGAAATGTTTTCCGAACACAAGTAGGGGAGTTATCCGTTAAAGCGGTTGAATTCACATTTTTAACGAAATCGCTACGTCCAATGCCTGAGAAATTCCACGGATTAAAAGATGTAGAACAACGCTACCGTCAACGTTACTTAGATTTAATGACAAGTGACGAAAGTAAAACGACTTTTATTACTAGAAGTCGTATCATTCAATCTATGCGTCGTTACTTAGATGGACAAGGTTACTTAGAAGTGGAAACGCCGTTATTGCATTCTATTGCTGGTGGAGCAGCAGCACGTCCTTTCATTACACACCACAATGCACTTGATATGGAACTATATATGCGTATTGCAATAGAGTTACATTTAAAACGCCTAATTGTAGGTGGATTAGAAAAAGTATATGAAATCGGACGTGTATTCCGTAATGAAGGTGTTTCAACACGTCACAATCCTGAATTTACGATGATTGAGTTATATGAAGCGTATGCAGATTATCAAGATATCATGAACTTAACGGAAAACTTAGTCTCACATGTTGCACAAGAAGTATTAGGATCTACAACGGTTAAATACGGTGAAGACGAGATTAATCTAGCTCCGGGCTGGAGACGTTGGCATATGGCAGATGCAGTAAAAGAAACTACTGGAGCGGACTTCTGGAATGAAATGACGAAAGAAGAAGCACACGCATTAGCGAAAGAACACGGAGTAGAAGTGAAACCTTCTATGGAAGTAGGTCATGTATTAAATGAATTCTTCGAACAAAAAGTAGAAGAATCATTAGTTCAACCAACCTTCATTTATGGACATCCTGTAGAAGTATCACCTCTTGCAAAGAAAAACCCAGAGGATGGTCGTTTCACAGATCGCTTTGAATTATTTATCGTACGTCGTGAACATGCGAATGCATTTACAGAGTTAAACGATCCAATTGATCAACGCCAACGCTTTGAAGCGCAGTTAGTAGAAAAAGAAGCGGGTAATGACGAAGCTCACGAAATGGATGAAGATTTCTTAGAAGCATTAGAATATGGTATGCCTCCGACTGGTGGACTAGGAATAGGGATCGACCGATTAGTAATGCTATTAACGAATTCAGCTTCTATTCGAGACGTATTATTATTCCCAACTATGCGTCATAGAGATTAATCAATAATAATGTAGAAAAGAGATGCTACTATTTGTAGTATCTCTTTTTTTATAACCGTCCTATATATTGTGTTGAAATAGTATATAGAAAGTTTATTAACTTTGTTTTAGAAAAGTACTTGTCAAACTTATTAGATGGTGATATAGTTATCAAGTTGTCATTTTCACTACTGATTTCAACCGAAAGAAAAATAAAAAAGTTGTTGACAGTGAGAAAGAGAAATGATAAGATATTAAATGTCGCCGAAACAAGACGACAACATGAACATTGAAAACTGAACATGCAAAACGTTAAGAAATATAGCTTGAAAGATTAACTTGTTAGTCTGATAGCAAAACAATTATGACATCATTTAATGATGATGCCAGCAAAACAAAATGAGCTTTTTAAGTTCTCTATTATGGAGAGTTTGATCCTGGCTCAGGACGAACGCTGGCG
>NZ_FOGY01000034.1 GCF_900111345.1 Psychrobacillus sp. OK032 | reverse complement strand
AAAAGACTACTATCTAAAAACATTAGGGATAATTGAGAAGTTAAAAACCGAACTGAAGTAGGAGGATTCTTATTCAACTAACGGGTGCTTTACTTCAAGAAGGAGTAAAGCCTTTTTTCTTATTGAACTAAAGCGGCAGGTTAGTTGAACAAGCAGGTATTATTAAAGAGATGTCGAATAAGTTAATTTAGTAAAAAATTCAAGTAACAGCTAAGTATTTAAAAGTCAAAGAGGTGTTAAGCATGGGAAAAACGAAAGAAAAAAATGAATTATTGGAATGGGCAAAAGCAATAGGAATTGCTTTTATATTTGGATTTGGTATTCGATTTTTCCTATTTACACCTATTGTAGTTGACGGTGCTTCTATGATGCCCACATTTGAAAATGGTGACAGAGTAGTAGTGGATAAAATCAGCCCCAAATTGATGAAGTATGAAAGATTTGATGTGATTGTATTTGAAGCAAAAGAAAACACTAATTATATCAAACGAATTATTGGTATTTCTGGTGACCGCATCGCTTATGAAAACGATGAACTTTTTATTAATGGTGAGAGGTACGAAGAACCCTACTTAGAGGAATATAAAAAAGCTTTGATAGACAATGGTACACTTACTGGAGACTTTACATTAGAGGAAAATTTAGGTGAATTAACTGTACCAGATGGATACTTTTTTGTACTAGGAGATAATCGTCGAAACAGTAAAGACAGCAGAGACCCTAGTGTTGGATTTGTTTCGATGGATAAAGTATTAGGTACTGCAAAAGTTGTTTTTTATCCCATGGATAATTTAAAGTTTATAAAATGAAAAATATTCCACTGAAGGGTTAGTGGAATAAGCAAATGGAAGACTTTATTACATATAAGGGGGATGGTAAGGATGGATAATATAATTTTGGCTTTTATTTTACTTATGCCATTATACGGGGCATTAATTTGGAGTTATTTCTACCAAAAAGAAAGTATATTATGGGGGAAAAAATGGTTGTACAAAGAAAAGGTTGAAATACCGTATAGTACAATTCGTTACATGAAAGTCACATCTTTAATAAGTGTTATTGTATTAACTTTATTTATTGGGAACGGTGAAAATTTAGTTCCAACTGATGACTGGATAAGTGGAAAGATAGAAGTGATTGAAAAAGTTAAGAATAATTTTTTTAACTAACGGGTGCTTTAGCAAAACATGGCCATCATTTCGATGGTCTATTTTTTTTGTCCAAAACATTAAGTTGATCTCAGATCATTGTGAAATGTTACACTTAAACTAAAGCGGCAGGTTAGTTGAACAAGAAATGCTTTATTTTACTGAATAAATAGAGGGTTTTTTATAATGAAAATCGAAAACATTCATAGTTATTTTGAATGTAGTATGACAAAGTAAAAGTATCATGGAGGAAGAGATGAAGAAAAAGAAAGTAATAAACATGATTAATCCAAGTTCGAAAGTGGCTGGAGTGTCGTTAGTTGAATTGAAAAAAACAGAAAAAGCACTTGGTGCTATTTTTCCAGATGAATACAAGGAACTTTTTTTAGAAACGAATGGAGCAAAATTTGGTGATTGGACTTTGTTCCCCATTCAAACTAATGAACAAACGGCATTAACAATTGATATAGTAAAACAAAATCAGAACAGACCCAAAAATCTACCGAGTGATATGATTTGTATTGGTGAAAAAATGAGTGGTGACAAACTTTGCTATCGAATTAGGAAAAGGTTTATGCAGGAACTAATTTATACTTGGAATGACAAAACTAGGTTAGGCAAATATGCGGCTTTAACATTAAGAGATTTTATTGATCGGCATGTGCCGAAAGTGAATACTAATAAGCCTAATAAACTTGGCACTTTTATGGTTGAAAGTGGGAAGCTAATTGTTACGGACCCATACTATAAATCGGATGAAGAAGCTGAGTTGCAAATCGTACTTTTAAATGTGAAAAATGGTAATTGGACAGCTTCCATTTCTTATACTCCTGATGAAGTTGTTAAAAACTTATTTGTATTTTATGGGGAAAAGAAACCAACTGGAAAATGGCATGTTTGCGATAAACAGATTGGAGTTGACTCTGCACAAGCAGGAATTTTTGATTTTAAAACATTTGGTAGAGACGAAGCCATCCAATTTGATGATGTAGTTGAATCAGATGCACAGGGGGGAGTTTTCTCAGATGGTGCAGTTTCAATGTCTGGTTATGGTGACGGAATGTACGAAGTGAAAGTAAAATATAATATTTCAAAAAAGGTTGTTGGAGTGATGATTGACTTTGTAGATGAGGACTAATGTTATTCACCAACAAGCAGTGAAATACACCTTTCCTTCTTCAACTAACGGGTGCTTTAGTAAAAATAGATCATCATTCGATGGTCTATTTTTACGCCCAAAACAACGAGTAGATTTCGATCATACAGTGTGAACTGTTACACATAATCAACTAATCTACTA
>NZ_FOGY01000018.1 GCF_900111345.1 Psychrobacillus sp. OK032 | reverse complement strand
GCTAGATGGAACGCGGAATGCTTGGAAACTGGCACGTTCCGTGTGGAGTAGGGGAAAAGCTGGCGATAACCTCAAATGCTTACCTATTACTAACGGTTAGTTGAAGAAGGGGTTATCCCTATACCCTATTTTGTCCGTTTTAAGGGGGGCGATCACTGTGTGAGACGCAATTCAGATAATGCACTACAATTGCATAAATGAAATAGGGAGCACAGCAGCCAAAGTCTTTGGCTGGTTAATCTTGTGTTTTTATTACTTTTTATGAATTGTAATAAATGTACCTTGCACAGGCACCCACACAATAGCTGTTCGGTTATGACACCTGTCATCGTCATTTTCTTACACCTGTGAATATGCGATGGACTTGCTGATAGCTATAATGAAGACAACTCAAGCTGGGGGGAGATTACTATGGGGACGCATCGTAATAGAATAAGATTATTGGATATTTTACGCGGTTTTGCAGTATTAGGGACGCTCGGAACGAATATTTGGATATTTGCCCATCTAGGTGATTTGGGGGCGATTACCACTTTGGACTTTGCAGGGAGATGGGAGACCAATGACTTAATCCGTATGTTTGTATTATTTTTAGTGAATGGAAAGTTATTAGGTTTGCTAACGATCATGTTTGGAGTTGGTGTCGAATTGAAGTATCGGCAAGCTTTGCGAAACGGAAAAGCGTGGCCGGGTGTTTATCTTTGGACATCCGCCTTTCTTATTGCGGAAGGGTTCCTGCATTTTGTATTTGTCATGGAATACGATATTTTAATGAGCTACGGAGTGACAGCCGTCATTGTAGCTTTAATTATAAAAGGTGGAAATCGTTCGATTCACAGGGCGATGTGGGGATTCGGAGGCTTTCACGTTGTTGTCATTCTGTCGGTTCTGCTACTTGGCTTGCTTGGCGCAAATATGTCGCTCGGGAGCTTCCAGGAAGTAACTGCCTTGTATCAAGAGGGGTCATGGTTCCAACAAGTCGACTATCGCCTGTCCAACTTCCTTTTACTCAGGGCGGAAGCCATCTTTATTATCCCGATGAATATTTTCCTCTTCCTGTTGGGAGTTCGGATGATGCGCGCAGAGGTTTTTTCACCGACTGAAAAGGGTCGACAACAGCGGAGTAAACTGTTGAAATTAGGTATTTTCATTGGAATCCCCCTGAATCTTTTTATTTTCATTCCAGGCGGTGTTTTTGATATGCCGGTCCGTTATCTGTTTGCCCCTTTGATGTCACTTGGCTATGTCGCTATTATTTCGAAAATGTTAGAATGGAAGAAATGGAACGGCTTTTGGCAACTTTTTGAAAATGTCGGAAAGATGTCGCTAAGCTGCTATGTCATGCAAAATATTATCGCTTCGGTTTTATTTTATAGCTGGGGATTTGGGTTGGGAGGCAAATTAAGTACGTTGCAAATCATTGGGATTTGGTTATGCATTTTAATGATTCAACTTCTATTTGCTTCGGTCTGGCACCGGTATTTTGCATTCGGACCAATGGAAACAATCCGCAGGCGGGTTATCGGGACGGTTTTAATGAGATGAAAAGGGGGAAGGCGATATGAACGTGAAGATTTACCCGAAAGAACAAATGAAACATTATTTGATCGTCGATGCAATTTCTCTGGTCTTCCTGTTTTTTATCGTCCTTGAAACAGAAACTGTCTTAGGAGTGCCTTTGCGCATTGCTTTGTTAGCTATCTTCCTCTTCACGTTCTATATTGGTTTATGGTATCGGGACGGGAGATTGCTGCTAGCAGTGTTAGTAGGCGTTGCTATCCTCACTGTCCTTGGGGTGCTCATTAAACCGGCTGTACTTATATTCGGATTCATTTTTGCGGATTTCTTAGGGAGGGCAACTAGTCACTGGCACCGCGGAATAGGCATAGCGGCTATTGGTGCCATGTTCCTAATAGTTTTCTTCACGACATTCGATATGGGATTCGGATGGGAGCATTCCGTCCTTCTACCCATCATGATTCTGCAAATGGGTTTCCCTATGTTGATTTACATTCAGGATAAAAATATGCATTTGAAAGATGAATTGCTCGTAGCCAATCATCAGCTTGAGCAACAGTCCATCGAGGAACAGGAAAGGCATCGCATTGCGAGAGATCTCCATGATACATTAGGGCAAACATTAACGATGATTAAACTAAAAAGCGAGCTAAGCGCCAAATGGATTGATCGTGATGTGGAACAGGCCAAAAGAGAATTATTGGATATTTTAACTTCGTCAAAAATCGCATTGAAACAAGTGAGAGAGCTAGTCTCTGAAATGAAATTCATTCCGTTGAATAAAGAAATTGAGCAGCTGCGGAATATACTGACTCAAGCTGGAATTGATGCTACGGTAGAAGCAGAGGAAGCGACATCACTTCTTTCTAGCGTAGAAGAAACGATGCTTAGCCTTTCATTGCGCGAAGCGGTAACGAACGTTATTAAGCATAGCGAGGCTACCCATTGTCTGATCAAGCTACGTACGGAAAGTGATACATACCATGTGCAAGTCGTTGATAACGGAATTGGTTTGCAGCAGATGAAAAGCGGAATGGGTATGCAAACGATGAAAGAACGGATGCAGGCAATGTTTGGAAGTGCCACTGTGGAAGATTGTATGACAGGTGGTACTAGCGTTTCGCTTCGTCTACCAGTAAGTCATCATGAAAGGAGAGTCCTGGAATGATTCGAATACTCATTGCGGAAGACCAACAGATGGTTCGCAGCGCTTTCACTTCTTTATTACAGTTCGAACAGGATATCGATGTGATTGCTGCCGTATCCGATGGGGAAATAGCGTACGACTCGATCAGGCAGCTTGACCCTGATGTGTGTATCTTAGACATTGAAATGCCGTATCTGAGTGGTTTAGAAGTTGCCCGAAAAGTCCGTGAAAACCAGCTGCCTTGTAAAATCATTATTGTTACGACATTCGCCCGTCCAGGCTATCTGCAAAAAGCGATGGATGCGCAAGTGGAAGGCTATTTGTTGAAAGATGAACCGATTGACTTCCTTATCCAATCCATCCGCCGGGTGATGAAGGGAGAGCGGGTCATCAGTACAGATCTGTCGGCAGTCCTTTTCATGCAGGAGAAGAACCCGCTTAGCGAAAGGGAGGCAGATGTACTGCGTTTGACGAAAGATGGGCTGACAACGGACGATATCAGCAAAACACTGTTCTTGACGAAAGGAACAGTGCGGAACTACGTCTCATCAGCCATTCAGAAGTTGGAAGCGGAGTCTAGGTCAGAAGCTGTGCAGATTGCGTTGGAAAAAGGTTGGGTTGAGTAGTCGACATATTTCTTTGCAAACGTGTTTTTCGAATCGGGCCTTTCATTTGTTAACTCTAAGAATTCCTACGCTTTATTTGGTTGGAAGCAAAACTAAAATAGGTACCCAAATGATGAAACAAGTAAGTGATTTAATACAAGACACAGAGATGCATGTAATTGAAAATTCTTTTGACCCAAGTAATCTTTGCCAACCTTATGTTTTCAATGAAATAGTTCATAGATTTCTATCTGAATTTTAATGTTTTTATTAAATTAATAGGTGCTCAGCACAATAACTAGGGAACTGTTTTCTAACTTCTTTATTTTACAATATTCCGTAAAAGGGCGCGATTCTTTAATTAGCGTCTCTTTTTTCTTCTTCAACTAACGGGTGCTTTACTTTAATAGGAGCAATACTTTTTTAAAAGTAACACGGCCAGTTGGCTTGTTAACCATGTGAAGTGTTTTGATTTGATGTCACTTTCAAATTGTTTATGATATAAAGTCCGATTTCATAATTTTTATGAAATCGGATTTTTTTGGGGAATTAACATGCGATTTAAAACTATTTTTACTATTGTTTCGTTCTTATAGATGAAAGGAGGGGAATAGTTTGACTGATGAAGAATTAATAGAAGAAATTAAAGCTGGTAGTAAAGCAGCACTTGAATCGCTTATTCAAAAATACTACTACGAAGTATATAGCTTTATTTATAGAAAAACACATCAACAGCCCTTATCCTATGACTTAACACAAGAAGTTTTTTCAAAAGTTTTTTTATCCATAGCTCTTTACAAGGGAGAAGGTAAATTTCGCAGCTGGTTATTAACTATTGCTTTAAATCAAATAAGAGATTACATGAAGTCAAAGCAAGCAACAAAAAAGAGTATGGAGAACGAATGGATAGAAGAAACCATTGAAGGCAAGACAGGAAACGTTGCGTATTTATATGAGAAAAAAGAAGAGTCTCGCGAAATAAAAGAGGCTTTAAAGGGACTACCTGAGATTCAGAGTGAAGCCATCATATTAAAATATTTTCACGGTTATAAATACTATGAAATTGCTGAAATGACGAAGTCAAAAGAAACGACTGTAAAATCGCGTGTTTTTCAAGGGTTGAAAAAACTTTCTCACATTTTAAGGAGGGACGACAATGAGGGACGAAATAGATCAAACAGAATTGGACGAGATTGAAAAAGAGATAGATGTTTACTTTTCTCGCTTTCATGTGCCGCCACCATCTGAGCAACATATAGAACAAACCATTCGGCATGTGCAAGGTTTAATGGTTGAAAGTAACGTACCTTCCAAAAAACATTTATTTACTTGGGTATGGAATGAGTTGAAATATGCGAATAGACTGCTAATCTTTATCCAATTCCTAATTTTATTTTCAAGTATTTTGGTATTAAGTATCTCTTCACCATATATGACTCTTGGATATGTTTTTTGTATTTCGCCATTATCAATTGTACTAAGTTTAACAGAGTGTTTAAAGAACAAAACTTCCGAAGTAACGGAGCTTGAAATGACTTATAAATATGGAACTGGACAGTTATTCCTTGTTCGGTTGATTGTAGGAATCAGTATTCACTTACTAACAGTTGTGCCACTCATTATTGTGATGGGTATTGTGGAGATTGAATTTGTTTTATCACTAATAATTACTTGGATAATACCAGCTATGACGATGGCCGTATTGTGTTTAGGTTTATCTTTACGCCTTCCTTCACGTTATACTGTAGTGCCATTCATGATGGTGGCATGGTTCATGGGGTCTGGCATACTTATTGCCCAACAGACAATTTTAAACGAATGGATTTCCTTACCATTAGTTATTCATTTAATAGTTGCAGCTACTTTGGTGTTCAGTATGTATAAAATAATCGTTAAATATCAGGAGGCATATAACAATGGAATTGAGTATTCAATCAATTAGTAAATCATATAAAAACAAACAGATTCTCGACAATATTTCTTTAACCTTCACATCGGGTGTTTATAGCTTTTTAGGTGCAAATGGTTCAGGGAAAACGACACTCATGCGAATCATTATCAATGTCTTAAAGCCGACATCTGGCAAAGTGCTATTGAACGGTGAAGAAATAACAGGTTTGGGAGAAGAATATCGTGACTTACTCGGATATGTACCGCAACATGTAGCATTTTATCCAAATATGAAAGTACATTCTTTTTTAGAATATGTCGGGACGTTAAAGGGGATTGAGAAGAAAGTACTTCACCAAAAAGTCGATTATTGGCTAAAGCAAGTTAATCTTTATGAGGAACGGAATCAAAAGATTCGTAAATTATCAGGTGGAATGAAGCAACGTGTAGGCATTGCACAGGCGATGTTAAACGATCCTAAAATTTTGATTCTTGATGAACCAACAGCTGGTCTTGATCCAAAAGAAAGAATTCGATTTCGTTCAATAATTGCTAGCCTATCAGTAAACAGAATTGTTTTATACACAACACATATTGCAAGTGATTTAGAAGGTTTGACTGATTATGTTTGTATTTTAAGAAAAGGTAAACTTGAACAACTAAATCGCCCTGAAGAAGTACTAAATACATTAAAAAACAAAGTATGGGAAGTAATCATTCGTCCATCTGAATTGGCTAATATTGAAAATACGTATAGGGTGGGGGCCATTGAGAAAACGGGTGGTCAGATTCGTGTAAGACTTTATCATGAGGATCAACCACTTCCGGCAGCTATCAAAAAAGAACCTACACTGGAAGATATTTACTTGTACTATTTTAGAGAGGAACAATAACATGAGGCAACTGATTATTTGGGAACTGAAACTTCTTCTTCAACAAAGAATTATTTATGCTGTATTGTTATTAATCGCTTGTTTTATTTTTCTTGGGCATAGTGTCATCGATACTTCAGATCAATCAGCTTATGATCAATTAGAAGGACCTATTGGGGAGCAAGATGTAGAAGAAGCAACAAAAATACTTGCATCAATAGAAGCTGGATCAAAGGAACTATCAAATACCGATAATCCGTATTATACGATTCTTTTTGCTGAGAAGCTGTCGGTATTACAAGACGATGCAATAAATGGATTAGAAAACGAATTGGTTAATACATCCAATAACGTTGAAATCAAGGAAGAAATTCAATTTAGGGATAATGTTAATGTAATGTATTTAACAAATTTTGAGTTTCCAGATATAGTAATAGAATATTTAAGTGGTAATGGAGTTACTTTTATAGGAATACTTTTGTTGGTCGGCTTGTATGCCATATTTTCTAGAGATGATGCGACAGGTGTATCACAATATACACTCACTTCAAAATATGGACGAACGAAACTTGTGACAGCAAAAATAATCATTGCATCTCTTTATACAATTGTCGTCTATGCGAGTATAACTACAATAATATGGATCTATAATTTATACCGAGCAAGTGCCAATATGAGCTACTGGTCACACGCTTTTAAAGGTTGGGATGCACCAATACAATTTTTAACTTCATTAGCCACATCGCCATACGCCCTTTCAGCGATGGAATATCACGCTATCCAACTCGGATTACTATTATTAGGAAGTATAGCATTAACGCTAATATTCTTAGTAGTTTCATCCTTATGTAAAAGTTCATTTACTAGCTTCTTACTATGTGCAGGCATATTCTTTATTCCAATTGTTATTGTTGATATTGTAAAAGCTGTTCCTTACATAAAATGGTTAGATGCTATTTATCCTTACAGTTTGACCTATATTATGAAAGTGGAATCTTTATTTGAATCGTTTAGAAGTATTCATATTGGATCATTGGTAATATTAGCACCTTATCTAGCATTTGGAATTGCAATTCTAACCATTTTATGCAGTATACTCTTTATAAAATGGTATTTTAGAAATCAAAAAGTTATTTAGGTTTAAACGTAAAAGTATTTTTTCGAGTTCTAACAATAATATTCCTGTTGCAGTTTTAGTGTAGTTTAGAAATTTCAAGCGTAAGTTGCCTTAACTAACACAAATATATTGTAACATTGTGAAGAGTTACACTTAAACTAACGGGTGCTTTACTTCAAGAAGGGGTAAAGCCTTTTTTCTTGTTGAACTAACGCCGCAGGTTAGTTGAATAAGAGATGTTATAATCTGGATATAAATAATGATTTTTAAATGAGTATGATAGGAGATTGAAAATGGAATTTATTACATGGTTAGCTTTAGGGCTTGGTTTTAGTTCTGCATTTTATGTAGACAAAGTAAGAAAGAAAAATAAAGAATTAGAAGATAGGATAAAAGCGATTGAAAAAAAAGTAATGCTTTAATTATTACCAGTACTGTGTTTCTTCTTCAACTAACGCAGCAGTTTAGTTTAACAAGAAAATTAAAAGGTTTTTATCAAACTAATGGAGAAATAATATTAAGTTAAGTTTAGAGAGGAGAAATTAATAAATGGTTAATATCACAGACTCTTGGTTCACCGTTAAACAAATAGATAATAAAACATTTGCTATCAGCGAGTTTGGACATTGGGAAAAAGTCCACTCATTTTTATTAATTGGTGAAGAGAAAGCGGTATTAATTGATACGGGTCTTGGGATTGATAACATTCAAAGAATTACAGACCAACTGACTAGCCTACCAATTATTGTACTCACCACACATGTTCATTGGGACCATATTGGAAGTCACGGTGAATTTAAGAATATTTACGTACATAAGGATGAAGAAGACTGGCTTATCAATGGAATTAAGAAACTTCCAATCGAACAAATAAGAAAAGATGTAAGTCGTGATATTACAATACCAACTCCTGAAACGTTTACTCCTGACACATATAAACCATTTCAAGGAAATCCAACTGGTTTATTAAATGATGGTGATGAAATAGAGATAGGGAGTAGAAAATTGACTATCTACCATACCCCTGGGCACTCTCCAGGTCATATTTCCATCTTCGATAATAGTAAAGGTTATTTATTTACAGGTGATTTGCTTTATGATGAGACTCCGATTTATGCCTTTTTTCCAACTACTAATCCTGTAGAATTGGTGCAGTCATTGGAAAAAATATCAAATATCCCTAATGTAACTAAGATTTATGGAGGACATAACACATTAGGTCTTGATTCAGTTCTTTTGAAAGAAGTGAAAAATGCAGTTAAAGAGCTTAGGGAACAGGACCTTGTAAGATTTGGAACTGGAATTCATAAATTTAAAGGGTTTAGTGTCCAATTTTAATGAATACTTCTTCAACTACGGGTGCTTTGGTTAAAGATCATGGGTTGCTTAGGCAGCTCTTTTTTCTTATTGAACTAAAGCAGCAGGTTAGTTGAAGAACGAATAAGTTAAATGGGGGTGAAAAAATGTTATTATTATGGCAACTTTCATTATTTGTTTCAATTGCAACTTTATTGGTGGGTGTTGTTAAAACGTCTTGGGTATTCTTACTAATTAGTACTTTTACATTCATACCGATAGCATATTATTTTTCAGGGGCAAATAATGCTTGGAAATATGTTGGTTTGACTCCTGTCATACTACTTGTTCTAACGATATTAATTTGGTTCATAAGTAAGAAAAAAATGAGTGCATATAAAGGATAACTTTTAGAAGAGGTGAGTTTAGTTGAGTAAAGTTAAGCAGAGTGTAAAGTTAGATTTAGAACGAATCGTTTTTATTGGGAGAACATTTGAAGAGTATTTGGATATGTTCTTGCTTTCAGAGGAAGAGCTACAAGGAAAGAAAATACTCGATTGTCCAGCAGGAGCTTGTTCATTTACTGCTATTGGTAACAAATTGGGTTTAGATGTAACAGCTTGCGACATTGCCTATTATCATTCGGGTGAAGACCTAAAAAATAAAGGTCTCCATGATATTGAACACGCAATGGAGCATATGCAAAAAGCCAAAAACAATTACAAATGGGATTATTTTAATGATATAGAAGGTCTTAGAAATCATCGTTTAAGTGCCTTGCAAGATTGTACTAACGACATGAGAGAATACAACGGAAGATACATTCCCGTAACTTTACCTTCGTTACCATTTAAGAATGCGGAATTTGATATGCTACTCTCGGCACATTTTTTATTTATGTATGCGGATAGATTAGATTATCAATTTCACATCGAAACGCTAAATGAGTTATTGAGGGTTTCGAAAGAGGAAATTCGTATTTTCCCTTTAGTTGATTTAGAGGGAAAAAGATACGAGCATTTAGATAAAATAATAAGTTATCTGGCTAACGTTAGCTGTACAGTTGAAGAAGTGAAAGTACCGTATGAATTTCAGATAAATGCTAACTCGATGTTAAAAATAAAAAAAGGTTAGTAAAGATGGGGAACGTGAAGGCGTTGCCCTTTTTTGAATCCTCTTATTGAGCTAACGGGTGCTTTACTTCAAGAAGGAGTAAAGCCTTTTTTCTTATAACATTTATATAAACAGAAAACAAACAACCAAAGATATTTTATTAAAAGTCAAGAGTTAAAGTAAAAACTCTTATTTAACAATATTCGTATAGAATGTGCAACATTATAATCAATAAGATAAAAGCAGAACTAAAGATATCTCTTAGTTCTGCTTTTATTTTTCATATAGAGGATTTTTACGACCTGTGTGGAATAATTTGTGTAAAGTAATTAAAATAAAACCCAGCACTTTTGTTATTCAACTAACGATGCAGGTTAGTTGAAGATGGTTATATAGGAATGAGAAAAGTAAGGGGGGTGTTTTTTATTGAAAAGGCATACCAAGACTGGAAAAATCTTATTTTATTTAGGAGTATGGATAATGGCAGCTGGATTTGCTTTTAATCAGACATTTTGGATTGTGGATACTCCTGAGCCATATGCAACATTTTCTATACCCTTAATTGCAATCGGAATTATATTAGGGGTGGTATCAAACTTTTATAAGAAAAGTAAAGAGAGTAATTAGTGATTTCGAAGGCTTTTCTTATTGTGCTAACGGGTGCTTTACTTGAAGAGCGTTGAGCTGCTTAGGAGGCTCATTTCTTATTGAACTAAAAAAGCAGTTTAATTGAAGAAGGAAAGATATAATTTGGAGATAAATAGTGCTTGAAATTGATTAGAATTAAGCTTGAATTAGGAGTGAAGCAGTTTGAATAATTCTTGGAATAAATTTATATATAAAATTGGTCCTCCAATTTATGATAAGTTTTTTAATTCGGGTATCTTTTTAAATGCTCGAAAACAAATATTTCAATCAATAACATTTGATAACAAACAAAAAATCTTGTTTGTTGGTGTAGGGACGGGTGCTGATTTAGAGATAGTAAATTACTCGGACTTAGATATTACTGCAATTGATTATTCACCTGACATGCTTCGAAAGGCAAAAAAAAGTTCGAGGATTCTACTATAAAGTTTTTAGAAATGGATGCTCAAGATATGGATAATATAAGAATTTATACAGAATAAAGAGGTAGAATAAAGATGTTATCTTGAATCTCAAAAACGATAGTAAGGTAGGAGAAGAAAATGAAAACTCAAGTGTCAAACTATATAAAAATAGGCTCTTCAAAACAATTTATTTCAATTTTTGGTGAAAATAACAATCTTCCTCTTTTAGTGTATTTGCATGGAGGTCCAGGTGATGCCGCTTTACCACTGATTTATAAATATAACTCAGAACTTGGAAAAACGTTTAATGTTGTAGTCTGGGAACAAAGAGGGGCTGGAAAGTCTTACTATACTTTTTCGGAAGAGGAACAAATATCTATTGAAACTTATATAGAAGACCTATACAGTTTAATTCATTATTTGTTAGAAACGTTTAAACAAGAAAAAGTTTACCTTTTAGGACACTCGTGGGGAAGTGTCCTAGGCTTAATTTTCATTAAAAAATATCCACAGCTAGTACATAGTTATTTTGGATGTGGTCAAGTAGTTAACATGAAAAAAGGGTTGAAGTGTCAATATGAATTTGTTCTGAAAGAAAGTCAAGAACAAAATCAAAAAAAGATTGTTCAGCGATTGAAAAATATTGACCTTTCATTGACTCAAAAAGATTGGTTAAACGATTTATTATTCGTTACTAAATTAGTGGTTCGATACAGACATTCTTTATATGGAAAAAGCAATTACTACCAACTGGTATGGGATTTCATTTTTTCATCAAAGTACACATTTAAAGATTTAATCAATCGTGAAAAAGGGAGTCTACAATCTATACAATATTTGTGGCAAGAGCTCATGGAAATTGATTTTAGTGAATACAAGAGATTCGATGTCCCTATTACGTTTTTTGAGGGGCGTCATGATAGGCATGTTTCTTCTTCATTAGTAGAGGATTACTATCACACAATAAAAACTACAAAAAAACTCATTTGGTTCGAAAATTCAAGTCATTTTCCCCAGTGGGAAGAGTCAGTCAAGTTTAATCAGTCTTTGATAAGTATCAAAAAGCAGAATTAGTTTTACAGGATAATGATTTCTGTAACGTCTGTAATTTACCATCCTTTAAATGGCAATTATCAACGATTTTCATATCTATGGAAAAATAACATATTTGGACTATTATAAGTCAAAGAAAAATCTAATTTTAAAATTCGTGAAGTAAAGAACCGTTTATTTAAAAAGCTTGATGGCTGATATTGCTGACTACTTTGAAAAACTTCCAAAAGAAGCTGTCTATTTGTTCCCTAGTCGCAAAGGTGACGGACGACAACACATGCTTACCGTATTATTGATTTGTACTTTCCATGTGAGGAACATAATACATTTTGCTCTTAACCGACTTATCATCTGCAAATTCATACCAAGTGACGTAACGAGCAAGCCACCAGCAACTATCGAGTGGGAATTATCATCAACGGGTAGCGTTCCCACAAAAGCAACTAATATTTTTGTGCAATATTAAAAATAAGAGGTGTACTTATGAAAAAATATATTTCGATTATTTTTGTTTTTTTATTGGTATTTATCGGAATTTTTTGGTATTCAGAATATAAAAAAGTAGAAGATTTTAAAAATGAAGTTGTAGATTATTTAAATGATAAAGGATTTACGCCCGAAGAATACTCTACACCTAAATATGTTAAAAGAGAAGTTATGAAAGGACTTCGAGTAAAAATCATAGAAATCATTTTCAACGACGAAAGAAATTACACTTATTCTTATATGAGAACAGTAGATGGAATTGCGTTTGCTCACGCAATAAATGAGGATACTGGTAAAAGGGATTATGATAAAGAAGAACCGATTAAATAAGGTTTCCTAAAGGGATAAATTTCGCTATTCTTATTCAACTAACGTGGTGCTTTAGCAAAACATGGCCATCATTTTCGATGGTCTATTTTTATGTCCAAAACATTAAGTTGTTCTCAGTTCATTGTGAAATGTTACACTTAAACTAAAGCAGCAGGTTAGTTTAATAAAAAGATAAAGACAACAACAAGTAAATCAATAGAGTGGAACTCGTAGAGTCTGTAAAATTGAACTTAGAAATTAAAGTAAGAATCGACTTTTTAACAAAGTTGATTCTTTTTTATGCTAAAGAAATAATGGATAATCCTTTAATAGTGGTATAAAAGAGATGATTCTTTTAAAGATATGTGCTATATCCCTTACTTTAATTGACTATGTGACATTAATTTTATAACCGCTTACCATCCGATAACGACCGATTATCGAAAATTCATATACAGGAAGAAGAATTCTTTTTATAGTAAAGGTGAGCGGAAGGGATGTGATGAAATGAAAGTGGAAGTTTCAATTGATCCGTCTTGTAAAGATCCGAGAATCCTCATTCTCACTGATAAAATGACAGACGAGATTGCAGAGATAATGAAACGCCTATCAGAACATACGGTGGATTCACTAGCAGTGTTTTCTCATCGAGGTGTTGAAATCGTTCACAATAAGGATATTATTCGGATCTATGCAGAGAAACAAAAAGTGTATGTTAAAACGAAAGATGGTATCTATACGGTCCGTTTAAGGTTATATGAACTTGAAGAAAAATTAGATAATCAATTGTTTATCCGTATTTCGAAATCAGAAATCGTGAATATCAGAATGATTACTAACATGGATATTAGTATAACCGGAACAATTGGTGTGACTTTAAAAGGTGATATTAAAACGTTTGCTTCCCGTCGCTATGTCACAAAGATAAAGAAACTATTTGGAATATGAGGTGAAATAGTATGAAATCTATACTCAGTCGAATAATTGGTGGTTTTGTCATTGGGGTATTGATTGGACAAGTGGTTCAGATCCTCATTTCATTGCAAGTAGGGCAAGGGACTTATCTTCCCGTATTAGATAATTTTCGTGCGTTCTTTACAAATGAAACAACAGCGTTCATCACTCAAATTATTTTGACCGGCTGTATTGGTGTTGTTTTTGCTACAAGTTCCCTTGTTTTTGATATTGCAAAATGGGGACTATTGAAGCAATATATGATCCATTTTTGCGTAACCTCCATTGTATGGGTGCCGGTAGTGATGCTGTTATGGACGCCGGAAACGTTCAAAAACGTCATTATTATGATGATTAGCTTTTTAGCGACGTATATTCTGACGTGGTGGATTCAATATACCCTTTCGAAAAAAGATATACAAAAGATCAACGCAGCTATTCAATCGAAACGAAATGAAGAGGGAGGAAACAAATAAATGGCGATTGTCATGAAAGAGTTAACTAAACAGTTCAAAGATCGTACAGCAGTAGATCATTTATCATTAACCATTGAAAAAGGAGAGTTTTTTGCACTACTGGGCCAAAATGCTGCAGGAAAAACTACAACAATTAAAATGCTAAGTTGCTTACTGACACCTACAAGTGGTGATGCATGGATGAATGGAGACAGTATTGTTGAAAAGCTAGAAGCAGTGAAGCAAAAAATTAACCTTTCTCCACAAGAAACGGCTGTTGCACCAAATCTTTCGGTAAAAGAAAATCTGGAGTTCATTGCAGCAATATATGGTTTTAATAAACGTGATGCTTTGAAAAAGTCTGCTGAAATGATGGAGAGATTTGGATTAACAAATCGTGCGGAAAGTAGAGCTAAAACGTTATCGGGTGGTTTACAACGTAGGTTAAGTGTTGCAATGGCAATGATTTCAAATCCTGAAATTCTCTTCTTAGACGAGCCAACACTTGGATTAGACGTCCGTGCAAGACGTGATTTGTGGGAAATTTTACTAAGCTTAAAAGGGAAAATGACGATTGTTTTGACAACACATTATTTAGAAGAGGTAGAAGCATTGGCAGACAGAGTAGGCATTTTGCATAATGGAAAATTACATGCACTCGGTACAAGTGAAGAGTTAAAACAACAAACAGGTCAAGCAACATTAGAAGATGTCTTTCTTCAATTAACGGAGGAACAGTAACGATGAGAATGCTGACATTTGCACAACGAAATCGTAAAGAAATATTACGAGATCCAATAACACTTTTATTTGGTATTTTGCTTCCGATTATTATCATGTGGCTATTTTCTATAATGCAAAAAAATATGCCCATTGATTTATACAGTATTGAAAACTTAACGCCGGGTGTTGTCGTTTTTAGTTTCTCGTTTATCACATTGTTTTCTGGAATGCTTCTTGGGAAGGACAAAAGCACTTCGTTCTTAACACGCATCTTTGCTTCACCTATGACAGCAACAGATTTTATCGTTGGATATACACTCCCACTGCTACCGGTCGCAATCCTGCAAATTGTTATATGCTTTATTTCTGCCTTCGTTTTAGATTTGCCATTTAATATCAGCGTCATTATTTCATTTATTGTACTTATTATTATTTCCTTTCTATACATTGGCTTTGGTATTTTACTAGGGACGTTACTAACAGATAAGCAAGTCGGAGGGGCCTTTGCGATCTTTGTGAACCTTTCAGCTTGGTTAAGCGGAACATGGTTTGAATTAGATATGATTGGTGGCACATTTAAAACGTTTTCTTATTTGCTCCCATTTGCTCATGCCAGAGATGCAACAAGGGCAACATTAGCCGGTGAATATGGAGATCTTGTCGTTCCATTACTTTGGGTAATCGGTTATACAATCGTTATTTACTTTATTGCGATTTCCGGTTTTAAAAAGAAAATGAAGGGCTAATATTTTCAATAAACTCTCTTCTAATAAAAAAAATCATTTAAAGGGATTGCTACAACGTTTTGATGATATTGTTGGTATATTCGGACGTAGAAAAATAGGCAAAGAGTAAATCCTTAAGTGTTGAAATTATATGGATTTCTTATTCAACTAACGCAGCAGGTTACTAAAAAATAGTATAGTGTGGAATTAGTAGATGGAACATATCTAATAAAAGCGATGGAGCTACGGCTAAGGTCTTATATTTTATTAGACTATCACTGTATTTACGCCTAAATAAATCTTTGTTATGCTTTTTATGGAAGTAATTTCTACATATAAAGGAGTTGTCGATGTGAAAAAAATATTATCAGCAGTAGTAGCAGTCGTAATTATAGTAGGTGTGGTAGGAATATACTATAAAATTGAATTATCTGATGAAGCAGAATATAAAAAGTGTTTAGAGGCACAGGGAATTTCAAACACAATTGCCAAAGTAGTAGGTGACGAACCAACTAATGCTTGTAATGAATAAAAGAGGATGAAAATCAATAACTTATAATGTTTTTCTTTATTCTAACAAAAATAATATAGACTTTTTAGCAGACAATTAACAAAAGCAAAAGTGAAGCTTATTCAACTAACGGGTGCGTTGCTTCAATAACGAAGGTCGCTCTTTCCTATTGGAAGTAATGAAGCAGAATAGTTTAAAAAGGAAATGTACAAAGGGGCATAGATCCAAAAAGGATTTATGCCCCTGTTCATTGAATATTTAAACATGCAATCAAAAATCAAATAGAAGGAAAATCTGGCTGATGGTAGTGTGAAAGTAAAACTTCCTTTAAGTTCTATTAAATTCTGTAAATTTCCCTGTTATTTACAATTGCCAATTTAGATGTTCGATTACAATTGAAGTATAAGAGATGGAGTGAACAATAAACATGCAATATGGAATGTACGCAATTTTACTTGTTATTTTTGGATTGGTACTTTGGAGGCGAACAAGAGCTATGGTCCGCCCAATTAAAGGTTCTGGCTTGCGAATTTTGCTGCCGCTGCTCTATATGTCACCTGCCTTTTCTGTGGTGATACAACCTTCTGTTCACATGACTTCAATAGAAATTGTCGTTTCAGTGATATTTGGCACTATCTTATCTGTTCCATTGATTTATACAACTGGTTACGAGATTCGAGAGGATGGGAAAATATATGCGAAAAAGAGCATTGGTTTTGTGATTGCTTTAATTTCAGTATTTGTTATCCGACGATTAGCTGATTACTTATTACCAGGCATTGATGCTTTGACTTTAAATGCTTTATCTATTATTTCTCTGTTTGTGTATGTTGGGTTATGGAGAATCATAAGTTTTATGAAATTCAAAAAGGTATATAACTCACATGTAGCCATGTAAGTCTTCGGAGTAATAATTTAATTATTAATTACCACTTTTGCTAAATATTAGTTACATATCCAACGGGTGGCTTGACGGCTCTTTTTTCTTCTTGAACTAACGAAGCAGGTTAGTTCAATAATTGAAACCTTTTTCATACACGGTCGTATCAACTGTTAGGGGGAGATAATTTGAAATACTTTTTACTTGGAATCCTTCTAGTAGGGGGTGAATTAGTGACTGTGAATATTGTTGATGTTATAGCGACTTTAATACCTTTAATCTTTTTCATCTTAGCTATTGTTATTACTTTTATTGCTATTAAACAATTAAAAAATTCGACTAAAGAAAAGCAGACAATCAACCAAAAATTAGACACTATATTGCAAAGGTTAGATGAGCAAAATAAAAACTAATACTATATTTTTTACTCTTTACACTATTCAACTAACGGGTGCTTTACTTCTAGAAGGGGTAAAGCATTTTTCTTATTTAACTAACGGGGCAGTTTAGTTTAACAGGGCGAAGAGGTTATACTATAAAAAGTGAATTGTTTTTAGAGGGGAATTAATTAAATGCCTATTAGAAAAATTGGGGATTTTCATGTGAATATTGAAGATGGAAAAAAACAATTAGGTATAGATTCAAATAATATAAGTGGTTGTATTAAAGAATATAAAAGTGGTAAATACGATGGTGTATTCGGTTTAGGGGATTATGGTTTTAAAGAAGATAACTTTGATTTTCTACATGAATTAAGTAACGTAAAAAAAATATGGTTTTGTGATGTGAATTTAAAAAATATAGAGGGTGTTTATTCATTAAAATCATTAGAACATTTTGGGGTTCATGGTAAAAGAAAAGGTATTAACTTTGCTTTGTTAGAGAATTTAACGCAAATATCTACCGATTGGATTTCTAAAGATGAAAAAATGGATAGTTGTATTCATATCGAGAATTTTTACTTTTGGCACCATAAACCCAAAGAAAAGAGTTTTGAGAACTACACATTTCCAAACTGTTCAAACACAGTTCATCTAAATTGGTCTAATGTCTATGATTTAACTACCGTGAATGCTTTGAAAGGAATGAAAAGACTTGAGATTCATAGGTGTAGGAACTTAGTTTCTTTAAAGGGTCTTGAGAATTATAGTGATACATTAGAAGAGATTTTTGTGGATACATGTGGAAAGCTAACTGAATATAACTTTATAAGAGATTTCCCTAAGCTGAAAATAGCAGTAGTAAATGGAGATGTTTTGAGAAATGAGAATGATTAGCTTATTAAGCTAGCTGGTTCTTCTTCAACTAACGGGTGCTTTACTTCAAGAAGGAGTAAAGCCTTTTTTATATTGAACTAAAGCGGCAGGTTAGTTTAAGAAGGAATGGTATATTGTGCTGTTAGGAGACTGCCTATATTGTTTGTTATTCAATTAAATTCGCAAGATAGTTCAGTGAAAGAGGAGGAAATTATGAACTGGATAAAAATGTCGTTTTATATTGTAGCATTATTGCTGTATATCATAGTTTTACTAATAAATAATAGACAACGTAAAATAGTTAAGACAGAACCAGATAATGAAATTCTTATAAGTAAAGTAAAAAAAAGTACAAATATAGTTTTTGCGTTAACAATCCTTGCGATAATTCTTTCAATAATTGCTGTTTTTTTATAGTTAAGGGTATAAAGCAGTAAAGATTTTCTTATTCAACTAACGGGTGCTTTAGTTCAAGAAGGGTAAAGCATTTTTTCTTATTAAACTAACGAAGCAGGTTAGTTGAACAGTGTTGTATAATATATGGATATCTTTAGTTTGAAAATAACATGTTGGTACAGGGAGGATTGTATGTGGAGTTTTAACACTTTTAAAGACAAACGTTACTGGATTCTTTTGATTCCAGCTATAATTACCTTGGTCTTGTTCGCTGTTTTTACCCCTGATTATATTCTTGAAAAAACTTATGTTTCACCATTTTTATCAATTATATCTATTGCTTTATTTTGGTCGACATACCATCTTTGGAAGTATTTTGGTGATAAAAAGAAGAGGAATAATACGGATGACAGTTGCGATTTGTAACTTACTTATTCAACTAACGGGTGCTTTACTTCAATAAGGAAACGGGGAAAATAAGCAGCTATATACTAAACAAAAAAAGGTTAAATTGAATGGAAAATAGATAGGAGATAAAAATGAGTAATAAGAAGTTAAGGGGCTTGAAGCGAAAAACAAGAAATATGATAAAACGAATCTGGGAGGAAACTTCTGATTTTCCTTTGGATTTTTATAATGGATATTGGCATCTTCATTTACCAGTTGCCCAAGGTTTTATTGATTCCGATAGGACTCCTTTTGGAATTAAGAGACTTTGTGTTCAAACTTTATTAGAACGGGCTAAACATTTGATTGAAATCAAACCAAATACTCCTGATAAGTGTCGAGTGGTTGTTTATATTAGTTTCCAAGCATTGTTTGATTCTCAAATTATAGTATTTACTGGTGATTCTCACTTCGAGGGGTTCTTTAATAGAAATGACGAATTTCAAAAATGGATTCCTCTGTCCAAAGAAAGAAGTTTTGAGAGAGAGTGGGGAATAAACATCCCCAAGGATATGGATGTCTTAGGATTTAAAGAAGAAATAACCGATGAAGATGAGGAAATTTATAAAAGAGATATTTGGTTTATAGGTGAATTAGAGTAGGCTTAATATTAAAATTCTTCTTCAACTAACGGGTGCTTTAGTTGAATAGTAATAAACCGAAAACGGGCAATTCTTAAGAAATAAAGGGTGATACATACCATTAACGATATGTATCACCCTTTATTTGAGTGGCTTGTTACGATTAGATCCCTTACTTGTAAATCTTCTGAAAGTAATGGATAAACATTAAGTTATAAACAACTTCCACTACTATTGAAATAGTTAAATCCATTAAGTTTGTTTCATAAAGAGATTGATAAGGTA
>NZ_FOGY01000017.1 GCF_900111345.1 Psychrobacillus sp. OK032 | reverse complement strand
ATTTATACAATTAAGTATAAAGGAAGTGATTTAGTAAGAGGAAAACTGCTCAATCTTATTTGTAGAAAACTGCTCACTTTATTTTAGCGTTTACAACAGTCCCCTTTAGCAAAATGCTGTTTCTTTTATGAATAAATATGATATAGTGAATTTATCAATTTAATTACATATAAACCAAAGCAGTTACTGCTCATACTATCCTCGTTTTATTCGAGGAAGTGTGGGCTTTTTTTGTTAGTTGACAGGAAGTGGAGAGAAATAGTTCATTTTGATCTAGTTCACATTGCATACAATGCATCCAAACTAGCAATTGATAGACTAACTAACCTTCAAACACCTGTACCATAATTCTTAAATTCATACGTTTTGTTTAGAAATCATCCAATATTCTGCTCTTCTATGTTTTTTAAAAGTACGCATTATGAAATTGATTCACTTGAATAAATTTTACTTTTTGATACTAATCATGCACCTTTTTAGAGTAATAGTATCAGTATGTCGAATATTTAGAGATTAATTGCAATTGTGTTGAAGTTTTTGCACCAGAACCATTTTTTGAAAATATTAAGAAGAGATATTATGAAACTAATGTAGTTTTGCATCCGTTCCAAAGATTTTTTCCAACTTCAGCAGCAAAAATGCGTTGGTCAATGAATACCTTCCTAAGTTGGTAAAGAAGTTTTTACCAGTCAAATTGTGAATTTTTTCCAATCTGTACCGCAATGTGCTGTTATGGATAAAAAGTTTTTTGGATGCTTCTTGCAATGTATCGGTATTTAGACAAGTGTCTAGCGTTTTTATTAAGTAAGATTTATATTTTTGATCGTATCTTTCTAAAGGTGTAATAATATGCTCTCGAATTAGCTCATGTTCCTTTGTATTTAACAAGCTCATGATTAATCGAAACTCGAAAAAGTCGTCGAAAAGATAAATATTCTTTTCTGGATAAATTCCTTTTCCTAGAAGATTTGCTCTTTTTGATGATTTTAACGCATTTGCAATTTCAACAAGTTGACTTTGCTTCTGACTGCAGCCAATTGTAAAACCAGAGGGGATATCAATGATTTTTGAAAGATTGTTCAAAAATTCTTTGAATGTGGTGGAACTATGAAACTGACTGTGATTGTTGAAAGTAATAATTAGGTAATATCCATCACTGACATCCGAAATCAGATAGTTTCTTAGATGATTATCTATATATAGGGAAATTTTTTTCTTCAAATAACTAAAGTTGCTAATATTGTAGTTATGTTTTACTCGATCTGATGGTTCTATGAAACACACATAATAATATTCATCTGGGTGCAGCCCCATAACGTTCAACTTACCCTTTATGGCTTCTTCATCCAAGCTAGTATTATAGAAAATTTCATTTGCCAATTGTATTTTGAATTTATTTTCACTCTCTTTTTTTAGAGCATCCTCCAATAGTTTGATAGAAAGGAAGGAAGTAATCTGTTTTGCATTCATCATCGCATCTGAATCCCAGGTATTTAATTGTTGTACGGCAAAATACCCCAAGATTTTATTATAGGCGATACATGGATAGACAAAGAAATTTCCTGTTGAATTGATTATGTATTTTTCCCCAGAGTTAATTAACTGCCAAATCATTTTAGGATTGTTGTTCAATAGATTAATGAATTCCAAAAGCTCTTCCGTATTTTGTGGAGTGTTTCGAGTATACTGATTCAGCAGTTCACCTGTATGAGAAAAGCAAAAGCAATTGCAGGACAAGGATTCTCCTATTTTTTCTAGAAAAAAACTTAAATCTTCCCCTTGCAAAATGGATGTATAGAATTCCTCATGTTTATTATTTAAGGCTTTAATCGTTTTGAATTGTTGACTAATGATGAGAGTAGTTACATCAGAAATAATCGTTCTAAAAGCTATCTCTGTTTCAATAAGAAATAAAGGTATACTGTGTTGATCAGCTAAATTGATTAATGTCTTGGGTATTTTTTTTACAAACCGATTCACTTTGATTCCGATCCCAGAAATTTTCTTTTGAATCAGATTGAATAGAACTTTTTCCATTTTTTCAGGATCATTTGCGCTGGTTGAAAAGGTTGTCAGGACAAAAAGTTCTTCCCCTAAATTAAATTCCGTAAAGTCATCTACTTCCATAACGGTAATGAATTGTACCTTTTTGTTTTTTCCAGTTTTGCCTGCAAGCAAATGGATAGATTTCTTGAAAACATCTAGGTTTTGCAAATCTTCAATATAGACTGTCACTTTATCAACGCCTCCACTTTCAAATATATTTCAAAATTCAAAATAGATAGTATACTATAATTATAGTGAAATTCATCTTGTTTTTCCATGTTTTCTAGTAGAGACATAGCATACATTCCAAATTATACTAATAATATAAAGCGTTTTCAATGAGGCAAAGGAGGTTCTAATATGCAAGGTGTAGGAATAACATCCATCGGGGCGTATATCCCATATTACTTTATGGATCGGAAAACGATTGGTGAAGCATGGGGAATAAAGGGGATGAAAGGATCGAAAAGTATTGCATCAGTTGATGAAGATAGTGTGACCATGTCCGTGGAGGCAGCCCTAGAGTGCCTTAGATACGGGAATCGTAATGAAATTGATGGTTTATACTTCGCTTCTACCACTGCCCCTTATTCAGAAAAATCACATGCTACATTAGTTTCGACAGTTTGTGACCTGAATAAGGATATCTTTGTAGCAGATTTTAATTCATCACTAAGATGTGCAACAAGTGCCTTAAAAGCTGGATATAGTGAAGTTTTATCTGGGAACTCTAGAGCAGTGCTAGTGACTTCAGCAGATAATCGAAATGCATATCCAAAGTCTCAGCAAGAACAAATATTTGGAGATGGTGCTGCTGCGGTAACCATTGGGAGTAAAGAAGTGTTGGCTACAATTGATCATGTTTTTAGTTGTCAAAATGAAATTCATGATATTTGGAGAAATCAAGACGATCTTTATGTTAGAAATGCCGAGTCGAGATTCGCAATTGATGAAGGCTACAACCAATCCGTTGAATATGCCTTCCATAAAATACTAGAGAAGGCGAATCTCTCCGTATCTGATATAAATAAAGTCATCTTACCGACTCCTGGTATGAAAGAAAATATTAAACTAGCGAAAAGTCTCGGTTTAATGGATGAACAAATTCAAGACACCTTTGTTTTATCTATTGGAGTTCTTGGGGCAGCTCAACCATTAACAATGCTGGTCGATGCAATTGAACATGCACAAGTTGGAGACAAGTTAATGTTGATATCTTATGGAAACGGTGCTGATGCATTTATATTTACAGTTACAGAACATATCAATAAAGTCAAGGGTGGAAATTCTGTACAAAAATATTTAGACAATCGGAGTGAATTTAAAGAGTATGGAAGATTCCTGTCGTATAGGGGCGTTCTCGAGGCCGTGCCAGGAGATGATTATAAGATTCCTTCTTCAACAGCTCAAACATGGAGAGAACAGGAAGCATATTTGAAACTATACGGAAGTAAGTGCGAGAACTGTGGCACTCAAGTTTTTCCAATCAGTAGGGTATGTATCCATTGTGGATCAAAGGATGAGTTTGTAAAAGTCAATAAATCAGAGGAAATCACAAAGTTGTTTACGTATTCGATTGATTATTTGGCTGGAAGAAGTGACGATCCGGTTATCGTTCAATCGATTTCAGAGGATGCTAATGGAACAAGATTTTATTTAAATATGACTGATTTTAATAAAGAAAAGATTGAAATTGATATGGAGTTGGAATTTACCTTCCGAAAAATGCACAATCTAGGAAACTTTGTGAACTATTATTGGAAAGTTAGACCAATCCGGAGAAAGAGGGTGTAGGAATGAAAGATTCAGTTGCAATCATTGGAATGGGATGT
Source organism: Psychrobacillus sp. OK032 (assembly GCF_900111345.1). Taxonomy (GTDB): domain Bacteria; phylum Bacillota; class Bacilli; order Bacillales_A; family Planococcaceae; genus Psychrobacillus. Next base: position 16,941 of record NZ_FOGY01000017.1, on the reverse strand, counting down.
TCGAAATTCGGTGAAAGATGGGATTGTGGAATATCTGATTTAATACTTGAATCCGTTTATGAAGCATATGAGGATGCAGGTGTTGGCCCACAGGATATTGAGGCTGTTTATTACGGAAATGGCTTTGCAAATGGAGTAGGGGCAACAGCAGTATCTGATACATTGAAACTAAACGGAATCCCTATTATTCGAAATGAGAACTATTGCACATCAGGGCATATTGCATTAATCGAAGCCATTTTAGCGGTTGCAAGTGGCAAGCATAAGGTCGTTATGGCCTTAGGAGCAGAAAAACTGAAAGATACTGGATATCCTGGATTGGGAGTCGGACGTGGTATGAGCCCGGTTTTGGAAGCACGCAGAACAGCACCAGGATCGTTTGCCTTGATTGGTACACGTTATTTCCATGAGTACGGTCTAACTTATGATGAAGGACGTAGCACAATCGGGAAAATTGCTGTAAAAAACCATAAAAATGGGATGCTTTCTCCGAAAGCACACTTTCATAAGGAAATTTCATTAGATGACGTGCTTAATGCACCAATGATAGCTACTCCTCTTGGTTTATACGACTGTTGTGGAAACAGCGATGGATCTGCATGTGCCATCATTACGACAGCTGAAATAGCTAGGAATTTCCGGGATGACCCAATTTATGTGAAAGGGTTTGGAACGGCTATGGATGGAGGTTCTCCATTATACAAACCAAATTTTTCTTGGACAAGTTTTGGTTCGCTTGTCAATTCTTCTAAAACTGCTTATGAAATGGCTGGTATCAAGAATCCTCGTGAAGAAATTGATTTAGCGGAAGTCCATGATTGCTTTTCGGTAACGGAAATGCTTATTTATGAAGATTTTGGGTTTTCTAAAAGAGGAAAGGCAAGAGAAGATATTGAAAATGGTTTCTTCGAATTAGACGGAGGGTTGCCGGTCAATACGGATGGAGGGCTTAAATGTTTCGGGCATCCTGTTGGAGCTAGCGGAATCAGAATGACTTATGAAATCTATAAGCAGCTACAACACAAAGTAGATAATCCGAAACGTCAAGTCAAGAATGCAGCTCGCGGTTTGTCACATACATTCGGTGGCCCACCACAAATAAGCGCTGCATTAATTTTAGGAAATGAAAAAGGATGATTTTAAGAAAGAGGTGACCTATTATTATGGATTACAAGAAGGGTTCAGCTTTAGAAGGTATTAAAATACTTGATCTTGGTAGAGTGATAGCAGCACCATTTGCAGCTGCACTGCTAGCAGATATGGGTGCAGATGTTATAAAGGTCGAAATACCTGGTATTGGGGACGATGCAAGAGATAATTTGCCGAAGAAAGACGGTGAATCTACTTACTTCATGAATTTTAACCGAAGTAAAAAAGGTATTACCTTAGACTTAAAAAAAGGGAAAAGTATATTTCTTAAAATAGTTAAAGAAGTAGATATAATTATTGAAAATTTCCGTCCGGGTGTAATGGATAAACTTGGATTAGGATACGAAGAATTAAAGAAAGTGAATCCAGGACTAATCTATGCATCTGTATCTGGTTTCGGCCAAACGGGACCATACAGCAAACGGGCGGGGTACGATCCGATTGCACAAGCCATGAGCGGTATGATGAGCATCACTGGACAGCCTGAGAATGCACCCCTTCGTGCAGGGGCCTCAGTAGCAGATACCATGGGTGGTACGAATGCAGCCCTCGGAATTTTAGCTGCATTGCACTACCGAAATCGAACCGGCGTCGGACAAATGGTTGATATTTCACTTTTAGATTCAACAATTGTCAGTCTTGCCTCTGTCAGTCAAGTTTATTTGACAGATAGGACCGTACCTCAAAGAAGAGGAAACGGATATGTTGCAGGAGCCCCAGGTGGGTCGTATCAGTGTAAAGATGGATTTGTTATTTTCCTGGCGCTAGGTGACTCAGCATGGCAGAAACTATGTAAAACAATTGGACGAGAAGAATTACTAGAAGATGAAAGGTTTAAAACGAATCAAATTCGAGTCAAGAATTACCTTCAATTAGATGAACTTATAACTGAGTGGACAAGTAACCAGACGGTAAGCGAAGTGGTTGATTTATTATTGTCTGTAGGACTACCAGCAGGTCCAATCTTAGATATGGACCAAGTCTATCATGATCCACATATCATGGGCGATCGTGAAATGTTCACGACAATCAATCATCCAATCGTGGGAAAAGTAGACATTACAAATCAGAGCATAAAAATGTCTGAAACGTCTCCATTTGTTAGAGGATCTTCTCCGTTATTGGGTGAACACAATGTGGAAGTTTATAAAAGTTTTGGCTTTAGTGAAGAAGAAATTGAAGAGTTTAAAAATAATAAGATAATTTAATATTAATAATAATATTGAATATTGTCTTTTATACGAAAGATAAAATCTTGACCATTTTCCACGTATTGATTAATCTTTTCAATCGAAAAATACTCACGATTACCGACCAGAATAAAACGCTTGTCTTCCAATTGTTTTCCTATAGGGCGATCATGCTTTAAGACCGTTGTTTCCACGATTTGTAGAGGTATTCGTAAAGCCAACGTGCAGCTTAATTCCGGAACGCTCGCCGTGATATACAGCCCATGGTAGGCATGTTTTTCCGGAGGTAATCTTTGTCGAATCAATAGATAAAATTGTTTAGGTATCTTTAATGTACCTCATGCCGCACGATTCAATTTTCCGTTGTGAATGTTTTGTCGTACTTACAATTTACGAAAGGTATCGCTCTTTTTGTATGTTTTTTGGAAAAAGCAAGATAATAAACACGCGTAATAATATAATAAATATTATTTATGGAGGAAATGACCAGATGAGTGAAAAAAAACAATATTCTATGGTTGTATTTAGTAATCATACAAAAGGTCTTGAAAGAGAATATTTAGAATGGTATGCGGGGCAACATATTCATGATTTACTAAGAATCCCAGGATATGTAGGTTGCAAATTCTATGAGTTATCTGATAAACAATTATCTGAGGGAGAACAAAAGTATAAATATATGATTATTTGGGATATCGAAACTGATGATATTGATTCAGTAACTAAAGAGATTAAAAGAAGAATGGATGATGGAAGTACTGTTTTTATTCCAGCTTTTGATAGCGCCTACTTTGATGTTACAATGTCTCCTATTACAAAATATGTCACTTCTAAGGAAATTGAAGGTAAATCTGTTGAAGAAGTTTTAGAGATTTCGGAATTAAACAAATTCGTATTTTGATAATGATAAATACTTTTGTCCACATTAATATATCGTTATATTACTTTTTTACTACCACAGGATGACTTAATTAGTTATTCAGTGGTATGTAAAGCAGTTTAAAATATTAATCTACTTTCTTCTAGTGAAAATATTCAGTGTCAATCTATTATAGAAGTCTTTATAAAATAATAAATTCAGCAAATTGCAGTATGCTTATAAAATATTTAAAAGTGATTTTAACAGAGTAGGAGGAAAAACAATGAGTATGGTTGAAAAAAAGATAAGTATGTATGAAAAAATGTTGCAGTTGAAAGAAAAAATCAATGGGGAGGAAGCACAAAAATTTAAGGAATTCTATAATGGGAAATTTTTCAGTGGAGATATTACAATAACCGAAAAAATGGAAACGGTTACACTAACATTTCATCATGGGAAATGCATCGATGTCGTTGAAGGTATTCCGAACAGCGGCTTGGATATCGGGGTTTCAGGATCGAAAGAAGATTGGGATAAATTTGTGACCCATAAGAGTTTGAGTGTAGCGACAAATAAGGGAAATAGCAACAATCTAACGACACATGGAGGAGCCATCCGATTCCGGCAAAATTTCAATGTCGTCGCACAATTAATCAGAGTTTATGCATCCATTAGATAAAAATATTAGATTATGAAAGGGGAAAAATTAATGGGTATTAATGGATTTTATATTACTGTAAGTGGAATCAAAATTTACTGTGAAACAAATAACGGACCTGAAAATGGTGATACGATCATCTGTTTGCATACAGCAGGTAGGGAAAATAGACAATATCATGACATGATGGAAATCTTAAAGGATAAATATCAAATGATTTCATTTGATATGCCTGCCCATGGAAAGAGTTGGCCTCTTGCAGGAAATAAAGTCATCAATAACTATGTAGATTACGGGAAATTTGTTTGGGCAGTTATTGAAGAATTAGGGGTTAAAGATCCAATCGTCATTGGTTGTTCAATGGGAGGAAATATCGTTTATCATTTAGCACAAGAATACCCTGTTAAAGCTATTTGTTCGATGCAAGGATCGGATTATACACCGACTATAGACGAAAAGATTTTGGAATTGTTAAACCACCCATATGTAAATCCGCAACATTCACACTTAGAGTTTTCTGAATGTTTAATAGGAAGTGCAACCACTCAAGAAAGAAGAGATTTCATCCTATGGGGAGTTATGCAGGAAATTGGAATCACTAAACAAGGGGATTTGACACAGTACAATGGTTTTGACGTGCGTGAAAAAATGGATCAAGTAACTTGTCCTGTGCTAGTTGTTCACGGTTTGGACGATAAAATTGCCACAGGTGAAATGGCAGAAGCGACCATGAGCCGTTTGACAAATTGTAAAACCATTGTATATAGGCCTATAGAAGATTATGGCCACTTTATTCTTGTGGAAAATCCTGAACTGGTTAGCGTTTATTTGGACGAATTTATCCAAATGATAGATAAACAGGGAAAGGTAGAGGTTCTTAATTAGTATGTGCAAGGGGATTTTGCCCCTTGCATAAAAAAGAAAAGAGCCAGAAGGCAATGATTATAAAAAGTGTAGAGGCGATTCCAGTGAAAAATCCAGGAAAATCCTAAATGGGCAACAGATAATGTAAAAGCAATAGAAATCGTTATTATAAAAATTGTTGGCGAAGACGGGACATATGGTGTAGCAGAAGGTGTGCAACGTCCAGGTATTTACGGGGAAACACAAGAATCAATTTATTTTGCTATTAAAAATCATTTAGCACCATTATTGATTGGAAAAGATTCCTTCAATATTGAACTTATTTGGAATATAACGGATTAACTTGCTTGGAATCTAGCAGCAAAGGGTGCTCTTGATATTGTTCTTTATGATTTGAATGGAAAGATACATAATACACCCATTTATAATTTACTTGGAGGACTTTATAAAGAAGAAATACCCCTGTCATGGACAAGCATTGGAACTTTCTTTGCTCTTGAAGAAATGGTGGCAGATGCTAAAAAACTTTATGGTCAAGGGTTTAGAGCTGTAAAGGTAAAAGCGGGAGTACACCCAGATAAGGATATTGAAGTATGTAAGCTCATTCATGAAGCATGTGGACCAGACATGAAAATCAACCTTGATCCTTATATGTTATATAGCCGCGAGAATGCACTGAGAGTAGGTATGGAATTAGATGGTATATTAGACAGCTTTGAAGAACCGTTATTGGTTTGTCTCTAAACCTGGATGAATAGAAATGGACTATTATTTAATTTTGATTGCCAAATACAATACAATATAGGAGGTGCAAGAATGAATAAAATAAACCAATCTCCAGAAACAAACATAAATGAAGAGTTAAAAACTAATAGTTTAATTAGCAGAATAATTTCATCAATAAGTGATTTTTTCGATACAATTGTTAGAAAGTTCATGCCGGACCCCTTTATCTTTGCTATCTTGTTAACAGTACTTACCTTATTATTAGGTGTATTTGTTGAAAGGAAGACACCAGTACAAATGATCAATTATTGGGGAGAAGGATTTTGGGGTCTACTTACGTTTGCTATGCAAATGGTGATTGTTTTAATCACGGGATATGTATTGGCTCAGGCACCTTTAATTCAACGTTTTCTCGATAGAGTCGCTAGCTCTGTGCACACACCGAGGGGAGCTGTAATATTAGCTACTTTGGTTGGAGGACTAGGTAGCTACATCAACTGGGGATTTGGTTTAATCGTTGGAAGTATTATTGCTAGAAAATTAGCTGAACGAATTCCTACTCTCCATTATCCTCTCGTAATTGCGGCAGCATATAGTGGTTTTATGTTTTACGGATTGGGACTTTCTGCAACCATTCCTCTATTAATATCAACTAAGGGTCACTTTTTGGAAAATAGTATGGGGATTATCCCTATTAGTGAGACAATATTCTCTCCGTTTTCCATCGCTATTTTCGTTCTCCTAATAGTCTCGCTGCCTATAGTGAATGGTATGATTAGGCCAAAGGGAAAGATTATTGGAGTTGGACACAATGATATTCAAGATCAAGTTAAAAAAACAACAAAAATAGAACCTCAAACTCCAGCTGAAAAGATGGAACGGAGTAAGATTATTGCTTTTTTGGCAGTTACTTTAGGTTTAGTGTTTGTAATTCAATATTTTGCTATACAAAAAGGTAGTTTAGATATCAATATTATCAATTTTATTATGCTTTTTCTGGGTTTAGTACTACATGGTTCACCACGAAATTATCTAAATGCAGTAAATGTAGCCTCTAAAAATGTAGGAGGCATGATTATACAGTTCCCCTTTTATGCGGGAATTATGGGAATGATGGATGGTTCAGGTCTAGTATCTACAATCTCAAAAGGTTTTGTTGTCATTTCTTCACCGGAAACCCTTCCATTTTGGGGATTCCTATCATCCATGGTCATTAACTTTTTTACCCCCTCTGCAGGTGGACACTGGGCTGTACAAGGTCCGTTTATGATTGAAGCAGCTAACGCTATGGGGGCTGATCTTGGTAAAGTAGCCACGTCTGTTCAGTGGGGAAATGCATGGCAAGACATTATTCAACCGATGTGGCTGTTGCCAGCCTTGGCAATTTCTGGCCTTCGTATCCGTGATATTATGGGTTACAATGTAATCGCTTTCCTTTGGGTAGGACTTGTTCTCGGGATTGGTATTTTAATTTGGGGATTTATCTAATTTGAGTAGCATGATGACAATGAATTCAATATAATTATTTAATCAACTGAAACAATTTTCTACTAAGAGGTTATTCTAACCAAGGCTAAAAAATAACGTGTGAACAATTGATAGATAGAAGTGGTAAATTAGCATAAGGATTACGGAAACATATTAACAGTTAGTAGATGAAGAGTCGGTCGAACGAGTGATTGACGATTAAAAATTGTGACCCTGCCAAGGGTCTTTTTTCTTATCACCTGGGAATATCAGGATTCAGGCCGTAAGCCAGTAAAGGAAGCTGTGACCGCTTAAAAAAGCGGTTTTTTTCCCTTCTGGGGTTGAAAATAAAAAGGACGGGAAGTTAGTTAGTTGGATTAACTCTCCACTTTTCCTATGTGGTATGTCAACACTAAATCAAACAACTTTTTTAAGGGAGTTAAATCACTTACTAAAACGGACATCTCTTTATCTACTTGAAATTCTCTATTTAACACATTACGAACAGATTCCTCATTGGGGGAGTAGAAATTGATTTGTAAAAAGCTTGCGTGTATTTAGATACAATTACAAGCTCTTTCATGAACCGGCCAAGACGTCGTCTTGAAACAGTTAGATCAGCTTTTTTTAATGCATCTTTTATTCTTCTGGTCCCGTATATTATTCGATTTTCATGGAAAATCATCAGCACTTTCTCTTTTAATTCTTGCTCTTCTTCTAACTTTTCTTGCTCTTTTTGAGCTGCAATTCCTGTGTCATAATAAAAAGTACTACGAGCTATTTCAAGGACTTCACACATTGCTGATATCGAATATTTGTGCTTATTTTGCTCAATTACATTTATCTTCGTCCCATTATCAGCGCGGCTTGCTTTAAAATATCTACTTCCATTTCAAGCTGTTTATTTCGTTTTTCATGCGTTTTAAGTCCAGCGCCTTTTCTTCTGAACAATGTGATGCATTTTATCCTATTACCTTATATTGTGATGGGTGCAACAAGGATACGACCACTATAAATTCTTTTAACGAAGAACTTGGAGAAATTGAATACGAGTGTACTTGTGGTAGGGAAGGAATGCAAAAACTAGGTGATAGAAACAGGATAAAACTAAATTGGAATGTAACTGGTAGTTATAATGTGTCCAAAATAATTGCCAAAGAAATTTTTGATTATGAGGTGCCTGATTATACTGCTTATGAATTTATCGGACTAAAAGGGACAAATCAAAAAATGTCTAGCTCATCTGGAAACGTACTTACACCAAAGGATCTTTTACTAGGCTATACTCCGGAACTTATACTATTTATGTTTGCCAAATACAAACCGAGTGCTTCCTTTCGTATCGGACTTGATGAGGATGTACTGCGCAATTACGCAGAGTATGACTGCTACCAAACCTCTTATGCAAAGGGATTAATAAAAGAAGAAGGCATTCGACTTACATTGGAGTTGGCTTGTGCCGCTAGAATAGATAGACATCCTAGTTTTAACCAAGTTGCTAGTAATTTCTCACTTATAGGCTTTAACCAGGAGTTATTACAAACTTCGTTAAGTCGAACAGGAGTAGAATATACAATGGAAGAGATATATCTGATCAGCGACAGGGTAGCTCATTGGATAAAATATTGGAATTCTCATCGCTCGGTTAGTATAAATCAGAAAAATAATGTCTTGTACTTCAATAGTTTAACGGTTGAGCAACGAATAAAAGTGAACCAACTAACAGAGTTACTCAAAAATGAGACTTCCTAATTAGGAGATTCCTTAATGAATCGAATTTATGCCATTTGCTACGAAGGTGATAAAAAAAGAATGCGTGAAAGCCAGAAAGACTTATATAAAAATATCTATCAGCTAGTTATGGGCCAGAGCAGTGGGCCCCGAATACCTTTACTTATAAGTGCAGTTGGTCGGGAGAAAATGATTAAATTACTTACATTTTCCTGAATAGATGTTACTGTGTCTAATACATTTTTACTCATCCAAACAATCGTGAATGCTTAATTTTTCACGATTTTTTCTGATAATTAAGACTCATATCCGGCGCTATCTAAATAACCACTATTTTCCTTCGGTGGTGATAGAAGAGTCATAAACCAATTTCTTCAATTTAATTCTTAAGCATTGTTTTTGTGGGAATTGCAACTTCTCCCTTTACCTTCAAGTCTAAAAGTGGAATATTATAACTATTGATAGGTTACTAGAGGAGGAGAAGAATGTTCACGTGTGGGGTATTATTGTATAATGAAGAAAATTGGTATCATTCAAAAGTGATTGTTTCTAAACTCTTGATGAGGCATTTCCTATGAAAGTGTTAGATGTAGATTTATTTCAAGATGGAATACAGCGCAATATTGCGATGCTTGAAAGGTTAAGAAGCGAAACAGATACAATCTATCAGGCCGTGTTAGGACTAGTTGAGATGGAGGAGCAATTGAAAGGAGTAGGGGGTAATGCCATTCGCTCCTTTTATAGAGAATGTCATGTGCCGTTTCTTCAATTTTTCCGAATGTTTTCCGAAAGCTTTAAAAAAGTGCTTGAACAGATGGAAGCAGCACTTCACTCGCTCGAACCAGATTCGGCAGGCTACATACTAGAACGATTCCTAGAAGGCGAACTGGAAGAAGGACTTACACTAATTGGTCAGTTGACGGCTAGTTTGACGGACGAGACAAACAGTATCATGGATCAGGTGAGCGATATTGTCAGTCTACCTCATCTGGATGATAGTGGAGTGCAGGAAGGTGTCATTAATTCTAAGAAAAAACGGAATGACACGGTCACGGGACTTAACGTATTCGATGCAACCCAAACATTCGCACTAAATTCAATTGAACAAGATTTACAGGCAATGGACACGTGGCTTGCGGATATGGAAGGACTATTCAAAGCAGGGGTAAAGGACATCACCTTCGTGCAAAGCCAATGGGATGTTCTTACATTAAGAAGTCATATTAGAACGGAGCTGTTCCCAAAAGTATACTTAAATCCTAGTGACTTATGGGTAGAAAAACAGGAACAGCTGATAGGTACAATGATCACTGCAGCAACTTTCCAAAACCTTGAAGGGAAAAAAGTGACCACTGTCGAAGAACACGTAGAGGAAAATGTAAAATACCATCAGTATGAAAATGGTTTGCTGATTAAAGAGTATACTGTAGGCCAAACAGTTTTCTATGAAGTTGTTTCTAAAGTGGAATATAAACAAGAAAGTGTTCAAGTTGATAATCCGAAGGAAAATAAAGTACTAGATTTCATTCAGACGGGATTAGATATAGTTGGTCTTATACCGGTTGTTGGTGAAGTGGCAGATGGCGTAAATGGCGTTATCTATTCAGCTAGAGGAGATGCATTAAATGCGACCCTTTCTTTTTCGGCGATGATTCCCGTCGTGGGCATGGCGAGTACAGGTGGGAAACTTGCTGTAAAAGGAAGTAAGGCAATAGAGGATGCTCAGAATGCAAGTAAAGCAATAGATATTGTTAAAGGTGGATCCAAGGGTAGAGATACACTCTTATTACCAGGAGAAGGAAAAGTCGGAACATATGAAGAATTAATAGATGCTGGAACACGTGGGGATAACATAACACCTCATCATATGCCTTCTGCAAAATTTCTTCAAACAAACGCAGAAGTACATAAAAATGATGGAGTAAGTATGAATATGGAGCATCCTCATCCTGGAAAAGGAGGAAGACACCGTCAAACAGAAACATATGGAATGACTGGTAAGAGATTAGAAGATTATCTCAATCTCCAACCTCGCAATGCTTTAGCACGTGATATAATGGATGCAAGAGGTATTTATATTAAAGAAGGGCTTTATACTCCAGAGATTCGATCAGGGTTAATGGAGGTAATAAGATTAAATAAATCGAAGTACCCGGATATGTTTGATAGATAATAGGGGGTAGGCTTAATTGAAAATTCAATTTGAACTTACAGAATTAAAGAATAATCGTTTGTTACGAGATGAGAATGAAGTAGAAAAATTTGAAAAATCTATAGAAAATATTTTAGAGATGAAAGATGTTAATCATATAGAAGTATTGTGTCAAGGGTTTGATGATTTAACTGAAAACGATGAAGTAATGTTTGGATTGATTCATGCCATTGAATCTTATGATAACATTGTTGGATCTGAAGTATCACTAAAAGTATTAGCAAATAGTATTCCTAAAATGATTCCTCATGCTAAGGAATGGTTAAAAATACTTCAAAAGAGGATATTAAATCATGAACCATCCCTAAATATTTATAAGGAAATTATACCTACATTGAACAAGGATGTTCAGGATTTTATTATTTCTCAATTAACTATTATTAAAGAAAAGAACCCGAATAAATTTGAAAAAAGTGTAAATTCAATCTTAGAATATTTAAAGTAACTTTACAACCTTGATTGGCTATAACCATTTAAGGTTTCTTTTTATGTACTACATAGTAAGCGTGCAATCTGGAATTTTAAGAATCATCCAATCAAAGGGGAAGCGTGACGACACAGTCACGGGACTGCATGAATTCGATGCGACCCAAACAACCGCACTAAATTCCATTGAATAAGATCTACAAGCGATGGACATGTGGCTGGTGGATATAGAAGGTCTGTTCAAAGCAGGGGTAAAGGATATCACCTTCGTGCAAAGCCAATGGGATGTGCTTACGTTAAGAAGTCAAGAGAGTGTTCAAGTTGATAAACCGAAGGAAAATAAAGGACTAGATACTTTTCAGACCGTATTAGATGTAGCGGGGCTTGTCCCAGGATTTGGAGAAGTAGCAGATGGTATAAACGGAGTTATTTATTCGTTTAGAGGAGATACAACGAATGCGGCACTTTCTTTTTGGAGCGATGATTCCCTTTTCAGGCTGGGCGAGTACGGGCGGGAAATTTGTCAATAAAGGAGACGATTTATATCAAGCAAGAAATGTTGTGAGCACGGAGAAAATGGAATCCGTTTATTCGCCAATTTACCAAGATGTCGTCAACAGCCCACTTACAGATACTCCCATGAAAAAAGATGAGCCTTGGGATATGGGACACAAACCAGGTTTTGAATTTAGAAAGCACCAATAAAGTGCTATGGAAAGAGGTATAACGAGGAAAGAGTTTTTGGATGAACATAACAATCCAAACCATTATATTCAGGAATTACCATCCTCAAATAGGAGTCATAAGGGCGAGGATTTAACAGATAATTATTTTGGAGATTAATAATAAGTTATTATTTTAGGAGGTTTACTATGACAATTACGAGTGAGAATAAAATTATAGCAAGAACTGCTTTAGAAACATTCGGAGGAAAGCCTAGTGTATCAAAGCATTGGGATAACGATAGTGTTAGTAATGTAGATATTTTAGCAACTATAGATAGACCTTATGATGGTGTCACATCTTACTCTACTATTGGGTTATCTGATTATTCAATTGGATACTCAGTCGATGAAAAGCCTTTAAGAATAGAAATTGTTGGAGCAGGTGCTACAATATTTGAATTTTTTCCTAATATAATATCTACATGTGCCTTCAATATAATAAATACAAAATTACCTATTTCTCATGGGGGAATTTTTAAAGATGTAGTAAAAATGTACTATACTGATAGTGATATGGAACATGTTCTATTTACGTCCCCTTTTCTGTGGGAAAAACTTCAGTCCATAGATTTCCCAGACAAAAAAGTTACATGGTTACTTGCAGTACCAATATCAACAAAAGAGTACTTGTATGCAGAGAAAGAAGGAACAGAAGCTCTTGAAGATTTGTTCGAGAAAAAGCAAATAGATATATTTGATTTAAGGAGAAAATCTGCTCTATAAGTATACTCTATACCTAGATTAGCTAATGCTTTTTAAGGTTACCATTTTTTACAATGATTACGATGGCGATAGAACTACTCCACTAAATTTAACTCCTTAATGTCGATGAATAACTTATTCTCTATGTGTCTGATGAAATAAGAGAAAAAGAAAACTGGCTGTATTATGTGATATACTAAAAAAACAATTATTTTAAAGGATTTTTAGAATATGAGAACTGTAAAATTTTAATAAAGGAATTTTAAGGAGTCTGTTTAGTTAAAGCAAAAGAGTATCTTGATACTGAAATAAGAAATCAAGTGGCAGGTGTTTTAGTTAAGAAAACGGGAAGTACTTGAAATTTTTAAAAGATAATCAATAAATAGAACATAAATTAACTGAGCTTAAAGCACTTGTCTACTATTAGTGACTAGTGCTTTTTTGCATTTTTACATACATAGGTCTAATAATCATGATTAATTATATGCTAAATAAGTTAAGCAGGGAAGTTGAAGCATCTATCAGGCAGTGTTAGGACTAGTTGAAATGGAGGAACAATTGAAAGGAGCAGGGGGTAATGCCATTCGCTCCTTTTATAGAGAATGGCATATGCCGTTTCTTCAATTTTTCCGAATGTTTTCTCATAATTTTAATCAAGTGCTGCAACAGATGGAGGTAGCTCTTCACTCGTTCGAACCAGATTCGGCAGGCTACATACTAGAACGATTCCTAGAAGGCGAACTGGAAGAAGGACTTACACTAATTGGTCAATTGACTGCCAGTTTGACAGACGAGACAAACTGTATCATGGATCAGGTGAGTGATATTGTCAGTCTACCTCATTTGGATGATAGTGGAGTGCAGGAAGGTGTCATCAATTCTAAGAAAAAACGGAATGACACGGTCACGGGACTTAACGTATTCGATGCAACCCAAACTTCTGGATCATGTTTAACATTTCTATTAAAGTTCACTTCAATTTCTTTTATTCTAGGTACATTATCTAAAAAATTACCATTATCCATACCCTTAGACCCAACATTGACTATTGCTGAAGGTAGAGCGATAGAAGGAAATGCGGCCCCCAAAATGGCTATACAAGAAGCGCTTAAAGACAAAATTGCAGAACTGCGAAAACAAGGACTTTCCAGAGCAGATGCGACAAAGGAAGCTTCAGAATGGTTGGAAACAAAAGCAGCACTCCATAATCCAGATCAAATAGCTGGAGGAAGAGCAGACATTATTGGAGGTTTGGGGGATAAAAGAGTAAATTCCTCCATAGGTTCTCAATGGAAATATAGGATTGACATTGTTAATGAACAAATAATGGAAAATGCTAAGAATATGACACCTGAACAGCTTAAGAATACTTATTTAAATGTAAAATTAACTAAATAATCAAAGGAGGGTCTTTATAAGTGGAAACTATATTTAGTGATTTTATAAAACATGAAACTGTTGATGAAGCAGTTATTTTAAAGTATAAGGATAAACTTCCTGAAGAATTAATAGAAACATGGGAAAAATATGGTTTTGGTAGTTTCGCAAATGACTATTTAAAAGTTATTAATCCAGACGATTATTTAGATATTTTAGAGAGAAGTTACCTAAGGTATGAACAGGCGATTCCTATTTTTACAACCGCAATGGATGATATCATAGTATGGGAAAAAGATAAGTATGTAAACTTATTAAACTTTCGGAAAGGATATGTTAATGTTGTTTCATCCGGATTTGAGTTCTTTTTTGATGACTTAAAAGATAATGACTTTATGAACGATGAATTAATGTGGCAGCCTTATCCTGAAGCGATTAGTAAATACAGTGCCCCTAACTACGACGAGTGTTTTGGATACACCCCTTTATTAGGGTTAGGTGGAACAGAAAAAGTTGAAAATCTAAAAACAGTGAAACTAAAAGAACATATATTAATTATCACTGAATTCATGGGCCCTATTGAATAACAAGTAACAAAGTTTTAGTTAAGATGAGTGAACAATGAGTAAATCATGAACTAAACTGGAAGATGTATTTTCTTCCAGTTTTTAATATTGTTATCTTGGAGTATTGACAACCTCATCCACTTCTGTAACGACGGCTCCGTTATTACTAAAGTACTGACGAAGTTAAAGAAATTGAATTTGGAAAGCACATTATAAAAGGTGAAAACGGTAAGAAACAACTACTCGAACTTGTCTTGAAAAAGGCTGATAGAAATAAATATGCGCAGGTAAATGTAGGGGAAAAGACAGATTACCAGATGATGATGGCGGACATTTAATAGGAGCACAATTTAATGGACCTCCTGATATAGATAATCTTGTACCGCAAAATAGTCAAATTAATAGGAGGGGTGGAGTTTGGTAGGAATGGAGACTGAGGGGTTTTGAAATAGAATTAAACGAGTTATATAAAGAAATTGCGCAACAGGTTAATGATATGATTCCAACTGAATGGGATAATTTCTGTTTTAATAGTGAAATTAAGAAGGGTGAAGGAGGAGTTTTCTTCTTTTTTAAGCCCAAAGCTGAGGAACAACACGTTTTTTCACATGATATTCCCTAAAAATATAGTGTAGATAAGAGAGCTTACAATAACGAATTGCATAAATTATTTCAACTAACTGTTGAACTCCAAAAAGTTTTTACTGATAATGATCAAGAATCTTGGTTTTCAGTGACATTATTGTTAAATGATGCAGGGAAATTTAATGTACATTTTGATTATACAAATTGGCATGAAAGTGAATTTGGTCCAGCAGCTAGAATTAAGTATTTTGAATATAAATATATAAACCAAAACAATGAAACGCTGGATTTAGATTTAATAGAGAAAATGAAGGAATTTGAAGAAAAGTAAACAATAAAGCACCTGATTGCCTTTTAGGTAACAGGTGCTTTTGTTTTGGGGAGTAATTTAAGAATAAAACAAGATGTATAAATGAGACCAGCTTGAAATTCAGAATACATGAAGGTAGTACAATCATGGAGCAATGTTTCAACCGGTAAATGAACTTGATAATGGGTGGGAATTTTTGTCTGATATAGATACAGAAGAATATTTTGCGGATGCATCTGATATGTCTATTTGCGTTTAAGGAACTATTCATGAAATAGAACCTGCGATAATGAATATATTTGATATGCCATTCTGGACAGATATCACCATACTGGTCAAAATAATACAAAGTACTTTGTATATACTGAGTCTGAAGAAAGGGTGATTTTTTAGTAGATGAATGAAAATGGAGATAACAGTGAATATGGGAATTTAACAGATCATCTAGTAAACTAGTATTATTCGTTTACTGGAGGTTTATTTATTATCCTATTATAAATCTTTGTCTTGCTTCAAAGTTCAAATTGACCATTAGCATTCTAGAAAACCACAAGTATCAAATGAGTTTCTTCTGTATATAGTATACCTACTTTGATTATTTAAACTCTCTGACCAGCTTATAAAAAGTGGTCCTTTAAACTCCTATTTTTTTTATTGCCGTGGTCTCTCCTAATTTCCACAGGCTATATGCTTGTGCCGTTTTACAAAGTCACATTAATTCCTTCACGCTGTCGTTTTCACAGTCAATTACGTTCTTCTTCTGCTATCTCATGGAAGAATCTGTAATACAAGGACTTTAATGAATGTAGGAAGTATCTGAAGTGGAGAATTATACATTGAAACTTGCCTTAAAATAAATGGATATTCATTTCCTTTTACTTGAAATAGGAAATGAAGGTCCTCTTAATATGGATGCTCAGTTATGAAGAAAGTTTAATGTAGAATTTTCTGATACCCCCCCTAATTTGTACCTTTCCGTGGAGAGAAGAAATACGTGAATGAGTTTCTTTTATCAAAAAGTATAGGTAAATGGGTGATTCAACATTATTATATAGAAGATACGAGAAAAAACTTGCAATAAGATTTAAAGGGTGTTATGATTATCACCTGTCGTTTTAATTACTAAATTTCTTCTGAAAAGAATTAAGAAAGTTATTGACAATGACATTTGAATTTGTTAAGATATAAAAGTCGCCAGAAAACGTGACGACGAAAAATGAACATTGAAAACTGAACATGCAAAACGTTAAGAAATATAGCTTGAAAGATTAACTTGTTAGTCTGATAGCAAAACAATTTTGACATCATTTAATGATGATGCCAGCAAAACAAAATGAGCTTTTTAAGTTCTCTATTATGGAGAGTTTGATCCTGGCTCAGGACGAACGCTGGCG
>NZ_FOGY01000016.1 GCF_900111345.1 Psychrobacillus sp. OK032 | reverse complement strand
ACCAATGTTATATTAAGGATCAGTGCAGCTTTATTTAACTCATTAAGAAATTCTGGTGTTCGTGAATGTATTCCTCAAAATTTCATTAACTAAATTTTATCGCCCTTTTAAATGTAAGGGTACAAAAAACAAGCGAACAATTTTATTGGGAGCTTGTTTTTTATTTTGAAAGTATTTATGCATGTTTAACACTTCAAAATTAAACGACTTTATTATTTCTTAACATGATTTATGCTATCCTCCAAATTTAATGTGTTCTACCAATCAGATTAATTCCTAATACTACTTCGCTTTCCTTTTTAGAATACCTGCTTATCCGATTTTACTTTTGAATACTTTCTTCTCCCGTTTTCTATTGTCTGGGTGAAAGAAGTCTATCCTTGCTATCACCTGAGACATTTTCCCTCAATAAAAAAATAGTCCAGTTTAATAAACTGGACTACTTTTTGTAAATTTTGTTATTGAGATTGTATTATTATAAATCAGAGATCATACCGCCATCTACAACAAATTGTGCTCCTGTTGAATAACTAGAATCGTCTGAAGCTAGATAGATGACTAAGTTTGATACTTCTTCTGTTTTTGCACTTCTTCTTAAAGGAATGTCTTGTTCCAGTTTTTGAACCTATTTCTATATAATTTTTTTCTGCTTTCTAGTATTTATTTGTAATTTTACAGTTTTATTATTCCACTAAAAAACTACTTCGTTTGTTAAATACAAACTGCCATATAATTTGTAAATGATAGTAAAGCAGTGATGCAATTATTCCAAGAGACAAAAAACCAAATGTCTCTGAATTATATAAAATAGCGCCATTTGAAAGTATAAACAAAAATATCAAAGTGCTAATTATCCCCGCTAGAATATACCAAATAGATTTTCTAAAGTATCTTCTACTTCTCGAATAATGTTGATGTTTCACATTCATTTTATCAATAATAAATGACCAAATAACACCTGCAACAATAAAGACTGGTCCTGAGTATATAGCGTAAATAGTAAAAAGTCCTGAAAGAGAGGTATAAGAAGAATTCGGTTGCCTATTAGAAACAGGTTCGTAGGAAAATATTGCAAGCAATCCACTAAATAAGACGGTCGCAATAACTCCTATTAAGATTCTTTTAATCAGTTCTTTTATCACTTATTATCCTCCATTTATTATTAATCACTCTATTTTACAAATGCTTTTTTAGTTGAACAAAAAAATAATGACCGCCTAAGCAACTCTATAGTCTTTCACTAAAGCAACAGATATAAGGAAGGAGATTTCATTTACTGTGAGTTGTAAAAAAAATTAACACAAAGAATAAAAGAACATAATTCAGTAAACCTGCTTCGTTAATTCAATAAGCTCCTTTTTTTACAATTTTGGCCGGACGAAATTCACCCAGTTCTTCGTCATACTTGAAAAGGCTAAATCCTGATTTTAACATCGTCACCCTACCTATTTGTCCTTCTTTAAGCTCCATATTATCCCACATGACTTTTGTAGGCAATGCAGCCTCTGTATTTACAAAAAAAGTAGTAAAGGCTAAGACTGATAAAAAGACTGAAAGAATTATCTTTTTCATAATTACACTCCTTTTTTCCACTCATATCATAATATCAAACGATCTCGCCCGTTATTTAAATAAACAGCTTATAATCTGGTTTGTTTCTTCTTGGAAATCACTATATCAACCATGATAACAATAAACGATATTATCCCGTAAATTACAATTATATACTTTAAAAACTTTGACCCATTATGAGTCATAAGGGCTTTTATTATTATCGCTCCCACCAATATAGCCATTCCAAGTTGTGCCAAGAATTTATTATTTGGATGCTTCTTCTTAGAAATCTTAATAGCTAAAAAAAGAATTATAATCACCAGTAGTAATAGATTACTCATTATCTGCCACCTAATTAAGTTACAGATGTTAGTCCACAAAATGGCCCATTTTCGTCACTTATCCTTATTCCAAAAGAGCGCACATTTCAGGGAAATAGCTATTTATGAATGATTGTTTCCTTTCTAATTATAAATTTCATAAGCAAAATATCCAAATAAATAGCCTATTCCAGCTCCTAAACTAACTGTAGATAGTAAAGAGATTTGGAAAAACATGCCCCAAATCACACCGATCGCACAACCAATAAGCATTCCCATTGGTATTAAAATATCTAATAAATCTTGATCGCCTTTTGATTTTTTCTTACCTTGGTTATCTTGGTTAAATTTATGTTTAAGCCTTTGAATTACAAATACTACAATTCCACCCACTATTACAACAGGTGCAATTGCCATGACAAACCCCATGTTATAACCACCTTTCACTTTTATCAATCATATCTGCTAATTCCTATTGCTTTTGCCCATTCCAATAATTCATTTTTTTCTTTTGCTATTTTCACATTCAACACCTCTTTCTCTTTAAAACACTTAGCATTTACTTAAATAACTCATTAAATTAAATTATTAGACTTCCCTTTAATAGTGCCTGCTAGTTAAACTAAATTGCTGAGTTAGTAGAATAAGAAAATTCTAACCTCTATTTGCATCATCAATTACAGAGTTTAAAGTACTCTCCCACCAAACATCCTTATTTCCATTTAGATATTTTTTTATTAGATTTCTAAATGGGTATGGTTGTAAATTTATATTATTCAAGTCATCTGCATTACACCAGAAAAATTTACCAAGACTAGAGTAAAAATCTGCATAAAACTAAGAACAAAATTCGCGAATTCCATAGAAACTCCTCCTCAAAGTGTCCCTTTACTTTAATACGTATGACACGAAAAGAAGTTCCAATATTAAGTAAATTACACATTTGAAATTCACAAAAACCCATTTCTGTTTATTCAACTAACCCCCCCGTTATATTGTAAGTTCAAAAACGCGGACTATTATTCTTTAAGTCTTCCTCTTTAATACCTTCTTTCTGTCCCTCTTCACTGATATTGTAATTAAATTGAAATACATCGTTGTCATGTGCAAAATAGGTGTACTCAACGTTTGGTTCATTTTTGAAGGTTACAACTGCATAGTATGCTGGAAGCTTAAATCCCCATTTTCCCTCAATAGATTCAATATCCTCTTTTTCAAAGCCTTTCTCTTCCATTAGGTATGTAGATACTCTATTTTGGTAGATGTATTTATTTGCTTGTATTGATACTAACGGTACAATTACTAATCCAATAAAAATAACCAATTGGGTAATTTTAATAATCTTCTTTGTTCCTCTCATACTCTACCCCTCCGCTTGGTATTTTTGATATTTTGCACGTAAAATCTAAAGCAACAGTTAGATGAATAAGTATTACCTTTCAATATTTATGAAAGCATTAGAAGGAGTAAGATATTCCTGCTCCCCTAAAGAAAAATCAGACTGTTGACGATTTATTTCTGTATAATGAACAACCTTATTGTTATTAAGGAAAACCAATAAATAGATGTCATCTCTGATATCTAACTTGCTTGGGTCTTTAAAGTTAACTCTTAATTGTTCCTCTAGACTTTCTTGCGTTGTATAAGGTGCAAATAGAAAAGCTTTATCCCAATCGAAATTTGTTAAATCATTAATATTTATCTCACTTATATTTTTGTCTTCTACAATGGAATGAATGGATTCCTCTAATTCTGTATTCTGTTGAACACTATTTTTGCTACAACCCACTAAAAATAGTAAAGAAAAAATAATAACCGTAATTTTCTTCAAATTATCACTCCTTTATCTTTATAACGTAAAAAGAATGTGATAGTTTCAAACTTGTTGTTCTTGGACTAACCTGACCCGTGTGTAACATTTCACATATGATCGTCGAGGTGAATTTTATGTTTGTGACATAAAAAAATAGACCATCGAAAATGATGATCTTGTTTAACTACAGTATCCGTTAGAAGAAAATTAGAAGTAATGCTCCAACGAGGAAACAATAATATGTAAAATAACCTAGCTTTCCATTTTTCATAATTCCCATAAACCACTTCACCGCAAAATATGTCATTAAAAGTGTTGCTATAAATGCAGCTAAGTAAGGAATTGCTAAGTCTGCTTTATTCGGTTCATTTAGAAAATCAGCAAGACCTAGTATAACCCCTCCGAGACTCACAGGAATATACAACATAAATGAAAATCGAAGAGCCGTATCTTGTTTCATTCCTACAGCAACTGCCGAAATAATTGTTGCACCTGAACGGCTAATTCCTGGTGTTAATGCGACAGCCTGCCCTAACCCTACAATAAAAGCATCCTTAATTTTAATATCTCTCTCGTCTTTATAACCTTTCAGATTGCGAATTAACCACAAGGCAATCCCTGTTACGAAAAGCATCACCGCAATCGTTGTCATGCTAACACTTTCTGCTATAAAGTCACTTAATAATATCCCCAGCACACCCGCTGGAATAGTTCCAATGACAATAAAGAGAACAAAACGAAAGTCACTCTTATAACGAAAATTTTTCGTTTTCAAATAATGAATTGAATTTACTGCAAGTCGTACGATATCTTTTTTATAAATATAAAGTATCGCAAATAGTGATGCTGTATTTGTTAATATAGCAAAAGTAAATCCTTGTTCCCCTAACCCCAAAATCTCACTTACAATCATTACGTGTCCACTAGAGGACACTGGAATCGGTTCTGTAAAGCCTTGAACTAATCCAATTATTATCATTTTGACTATGAATACAATATCTAATTCTCCCATTTTTACCTCCCTATAAATCCTCATTCTTAGTTTAACGCCTACTATTTTAAATATATTAAACTAAGATCAGAAAAACCATCGATTAATATAATAATTTGATGGACTTATGTTACATTTTAGTCACTTTAGTCTTTAAGTGAAAGGTAAAGCCATTGAGAAGCTAAATTAAGTCTAATTTTCATTACTTATTTAAGGAAGCAGCACCTTTTTAAAATATTCCTTCCGTTTTGCACCTGATACAGCTTTCAATGCCAATAACCCTAATATAAAGAAGGCAAATGAACCCATTAATCCCACCGGACGGATTGAAGTTAATTCTGCGGCTAAACCTAATAAAACCGTTAAAGCAACAATGAATCCTGCTTCGATAACACTAAAGATACTTCCAAACCTTCCCATCAACCTCACAGGAACATGATTTTGGTAGAAAGTCAAATACCCTGTATTTGCAAACGTTACAGCAAACCCAATTAAAAATACACCTGGCGCTGCACTAAAAAAGCCATTAGAACTATAAAGTACTAAATAACCTATTGAGGTAAAAATGGTACCAACACCTATTAAAAGATTAACTGCAAGCAGCTTTGAGAATACGGAATTAATAATTGATCCTATTATTATTCCAGTTCCAAACACGCTTAATAAAAACCCATAATTGGTATCTGATATGAAAAGTACTCCTTTTGCAAATGCTGCCTCTAGAGAATCGATCGCTGTCATGAATATAGTAGTACCGCTAAATAATAAATATATCTTTGTAACATAGGTATAGTCCTTACTGAAATTAAAAACAACCCGAAAATCATTTTTTATCATATCCCAAGTAAATCTTTTCCCCTCTGTCTCTTTGGGTCTGGAATCAACATTAGGTAGCCTCATTATAATAAGTGCCGAAAAAAATAATGCCACAGCATTTACATGGATGGCAGTATATGGAGTACCCATCCAAAATAAAATCCCTGCAATGGCAGGACCTATTAGTGAACCGCATGAGTTTATAAAACTACGCAGTGCATTAAAGCGTTGCCGATCTTTTTCAGGTATTAGTTTAGTCATATAAACCATAGATGTAGGTTGAAAAATAGCACTTCCCATATTAATGATAAACGCTAATATATAAACATAAATAAGTGAAGGTAAAAATGGAATTAACGCAATACATAGTGCTCGGAAAACATCTAATCCCATCATAAGTTGCCGTGTATTTACCCGATCAATTAAACTACCTGCCCAAGCATTCGAACATATAGTTGCAATTGGACCAAGTATATATAATAAAGCAATTGCAAGTGGTGAACCTGTTTCATTCAATATAATTAAATTTAGTGCGATTAAGTAAACCCATCCCCCCACATTGGAAATGCCTATTCCTCCTAAAAGCATGAAAGGATACTTCCATTTGGACATATTCACCACTCCTATTTTTTTTTTTTTAAAAACAAAATAAAAAAACTCACCCCCAAGATATTTATCTTGGGGGCGAGTCATATCGCGGTGCCACCCCAGTTCACCTCTACATTGCTGCAGAAGCCTAATCGAGTACAGCTTTGTGCATAATAAATCACCTGCGATACTCTATCTCGTTAACGGGAGAATACGTTGCATCATCATTGTTCCAAATAAACAAATCCAATGCACAGCTCCAAGCCTTGTTTCAACATATTTCCTATCCCTCTTTTTCAGCTAACAGAGGTCTCTGTAGATAGTACGTATGTTTACTCTTCTTTTCATCGCTTTTTTTATAGATTTTTGTATATCCTATATTACTTTGAACTAAAATTCAATACAATTATTTACTTCAAGCATTCACGGCTTATACTTATTCACTAACCTGCCCCGCTAGTAGCTCACTAATTATGTATCTAATTCTACTAAGCTGAAGTTTTTATAGAGAATAGAATTATTACGTTAACCCTTTTGAAAGCCCCGAATTATACTTTACCTATAACACATTATTCATCACTGGAAACATATCTCAATAAATAAGGAAGAATTAAAGACAAAAGCAAAAACAATTGATATTGTTATTAAAAAGGTAGAAAGAGGATCATAAATTTCTTTTTTATAGCCATTATACCAGGCATTGTAAACGTTAGAAACATTAAAATAATAAATAACAGGGTCGAAGAAAATGCCATTTCATGCTTTGTACCACATTTTCTACAATGAATTGCTTTAATACCACCCACCATAAGTGATGCAAAAATTTGACCCCACTTAAATTGCGATTTGCATTCATCGCACTTTTGAAACCCCATAATCTTCACCTGGCCTTATTAAGTTCATTATCTTATTCACTAAACTACCTCTTCGTTTAATAGAAATAAAGTCTATCTCCTAAAAAAGCCCTGTTCTGGTGAAGGAGCCGCCGTTAGGTTAATAACAATCAACTCTTATTACGTAAACCTTTTTTCCCTAATAGAACGGATAATCCTATAAAAATATAGGGATATGTTAAAAGCGTTAGTTCTAAGAAACCTATCCCAAATAATGTTGAATGATGTTCATCTGCAAAAGATCCCGCATCCATCATATATTTACCTATGAACAAATAGCTAAAAAGGGATAATAAGACGAATAGTAACCCAATCCAATTAAATTTATAATTGTAAATAACATAAAAAAATACTGGTATATAAATTAAGCCTACTAAAATAAAAAAGAAAAAAATATATAGCGGTTCATAAACTACCATTAATCCACATCCCTCATACCATTATTTATTAACAACACTACTGCTTTAGATCAATAAGTAAAAAGAGATAGCTCAACATTCTCCTCTCACAAATTTCAATAAAAAATTAAATTACAAGAATATTCTACCAATATAATAAGCAAATATCTATACTTCTTCATAAAGACCATATCACTGAATTTGATATAAACTTTTTCAAACTTTCCTGCATCTCTAGTTCAATAAGAAAAAAGGCTTTACTCTTTATAGAAGTAAAGCACCCAGATAGGTGTACAAATAAGGTGTAACACATTATCTTACACCTATCTTTTATATTAATATGCCATTTCGATGATTTTTTTGATATGATCTTCATTTTCTTCGATATTAACTTGCTTACTCAGGTATTTATTTAGTCGAAGAATTTCAGGAACCATATCTACCAACATTTTCATCATTTGATTAGTATTTCGACCACAATCCCAGTTTTCCAAAAGAGACAACTGCCAATGATTTAATTTACTTCTTTTCCCCTCAATTTTTGACCAAACACCATATGGGCTATCTAAATGTTGTTCCATTTCCATATACCAACCAGAAACAACTAGCCAACGTACTCTATCTAAATTAGACATCGCATAATAGATCTCTTCTCGCATAACTGCCCGGTACGTTTCGTGTATAAAAGCAAGGAGTTTTCCTCTCCAAAAAACAACTTCGTCTGATGATGGTTTGTAAACTTCATATGATGATTCTTTTATGGCCTTGCTAATAATATTATTTGGGTCGTAAAGAACCTTATATCCCTTTAACCAGATTGAAGGTACAACTTCTTCAGGTGAATGATACCAGCTATCTACTTTTATAAAGGAATCATAATGGGTAACTACAACAGGTGAAGAAGGATTAAAGTCTTCGTAAAACAATACATCTCCCCATAGTCTTGCTCTATTGCGTTTGTTTTTAATATAATTTGCTTTTTTTTCATTAGTAACAATAATGTGTAAATCAATATCGGAGTATTTGTCAAAATTCCCTCTAGCCAATGAACCCGCTAGATAAATAGCCAAGACATTAGAATCTGAGGTCAAATCTATTAATGCACTTTCCAAGAGATTGTCACGATGTTTTGGCAATGATAAATCTCTTTCTACATGTCTACTTACAAATCCCACACACATAATCAGCTCCTTATCATCTAAAAAATCTTGCAAATTAAAATATTCTATATAAGGAGAAGGAAATCCTTTTTCTAAAATCCGTATTGTAATTTAGAATCAGAATATCCTATTAAATTGCATCTTTAATAACACAACATAATCGTGTTTTAATATTTATTGCATAAAATCATATTAAGCATAATTCCAGTCTTCTTCGATATCACAATCTCCGTAGGGATTTACTCCATTATACGGTCCAACATACATAACTTTCCCGTCGCGAATGATCCATTCCATACCATGTTCTTCTTCCCAACTGCAAATTAACTCCAAATCAATGACAGGTTCATTTTTATTTTTCGGATGCGGAATATAAAAAGTGTTTGGTGTAATAAGAGGTAAAACATCTGTCGATTTAGAAAACTCTTTAATATCTTCACCAATATCATCAAGAAATTCATTACAGTATCTAATAGATGCTTTACAAATTTCATCTATAAGTCCCTCACTTAAACTGTTGAAGTAAGTTATACATAGATCTGCGTATTCGATATCTGACTCTTGGTCTATATATACCTTAATATTGAGATCAAATAATTCTAAGTAGGCTTCTCCTTCTAATTCGGAATATTCATTGGTTTTAAGATTTTTAATAACCACTGTACTTACTACCTCCTTCAAACTAATGTTCATCAATTGAGTTTTGCTTTTTTTATTCCTTATTCCTTATTCCTTATTCCCTATTCCCTTGTTGAACTAACCTTCTGTATTAGAAACTGAGTGGAAAAATAACTCAATCATCTATTAAAAGAGCAGTTAGTTAAAATATCTTTATAGTGCAGAAGAGACGTAAGTTTTATTTCCAGTAGAATCTATTATTTCGGTTTTTATTTAATTACCATCCCTATCATAAAAGCCAATTTACTAAAACACCTGTTACTTGAGGAACATCTAAAGTGTTCCCTTAAATTTCTCTGGCTTTTTTACATAGCTTTCGATAATAAATCCACATTCCGTACAAATAATGTATTCAACTTCAGACCCGAAGCTCATCTTATTATTTGGATACATATCTGCATATCCACTACCACTATTTTTACCTTTCCCCAATTCTTTTCCACCACATTTAGGGCATTCTGTTACTTTCGTAGAATGTTTCACTTGTAAGCCTCCACTTTAGATATTTGTAATAGCAAATTCTTATGTAATTACTTTTCAATTGACTGAATCGCGATTTTTCTGATTTATTTAATATAATTACGAATGAACAATAAATTGGTTTCATCTTGTTCAATCTGCCCGTTTGTTTATATGGAACATCTCACAATGGATCGCCGAAATCTAATTGATGCTTTGGACGAAAAAATAGACCATCGAAAATGATGGTCTTGTTTAACTAAAGCACCCGTTCATTAAGTGTACTTTTTCGTTAACTTGTTAATTTAAATCGTTACTCTTTTTTCAATCGCCATACGCAAGTTTGAGATGATTCCAAGGATCAATATTAGCGAACAAACCATTTTTTCAAAAGGTGTGCCAAGCAATTGTTGTATAAATCCAACTGACCAAAGTACAACAAAAAACCAACATATACTGGTTATTCCTCTTTGGTATTTATTTAGTATATTTCTGCTGACAAACAGCGTAAAAACTCCTCCAATAATAGAAATAACAGTATTGATTATAGATATTGGTAACTGAGTAGCGAAGGATTCAGACCGTCCACCATTAACCCATGTGAATGGAATAATTCCGATTATAATAAGAAGATGGATTAAGATAGTCAAAGAGTAAAAAATAATCCCCATAAATACAGCAGTTTTCAAATTAATTTTTCTAAGTTGTTCTAACGTACAATCACCTCATTTCTTCCCGTTTTTATCATGTATTCTAGTAATGTATTATTCCTATATCCTTTGAAGTATGACACTTTACTTAGTAAGATTTCGATAAGGTTATCAAAAATCATCATTATTCTTAAACAGAAGCTAAAATATATGGTTAGTTGTTAGGTCTTCTTGTTAAAATAACCTGCTGCGTTAGTTGAATAAGAAAAAAGAGTTATCTATTTCAATTCATGTTCTTTAATTAAAGCATCCATTAGTTCATCTACAAAAAATTAACTAAACGGAAACTCATATCCTATATAATTAAATACATTTCTGAATCCTATTTTTTCTGCAACTGCAATAGACGGCTTGTTTGATTCCATACAATCCCAATACGGAACAATATTATTATCTAAACAATCTTTTACAAAAGAGTGAGCTGTTTTTTGGGCTAACCTTTTTCCTTGATGCCCTTCTAAAGTTTCAATATCTATACAGTGTACATTTTCAACGACAAAACCTGAAAAACAAACACTTACAATTTCATTTTTGTAAACTATACAATAACCAATACCCTCACTAAAGAACCTTTCCGGCGAAGACCAAAACTCTAAAATCTTGGAGTGTAAAAATTCAATGTTTTTTATTTTGTCATCATTGTTTGCATAAAGAGTTTCACAAATTTTTACGACCTTGTATCCACGTTCAATGGCAAGTTCATAATTGCATTTATAATCATCCTTTTGTAACGTATATACCTTTTGATTCCAACTTCCTAATTTACGGCTTTTAAGTACTTTTTTAATTGTTGTATTCCATTTTCTATGATTACCAATACCTTCAAACCAATTTAATCCAACTTTTATTGCTTCTGGTATGATGATCTTATCAATAAAATTGTTTAATTCGTTATTGAACCCTTCATTGTTTTCATCTCCAATAAAGATAAATCCATCATTATTACCTAACCAAATAAGTCCAGAATTAGGGGAATCGATATTATCTACAAATACGCGACCTGGATTTACTCCTTCAATTACTGCTTTTGCTTCTAATTGTCCTTGCTCATCTAACAAATTTTTACACTTATAGAATTCAAACTTTTTTAACTCTGAAATCATACCCTATCCCCCTCATTTAACACTTATACGAACATTCCATTCTTTAGCGATCCTGTCGTTTATAGTGTTTCTTATCATACAGTTTGTTCAACTAGATTACCTTGTTAGTAAAACATTTAGTAACGCTTATGATTTATTATTCTTGAAAAAATATAGCACATCAATTGCTAACAAGATGAGTGATACACCTATTGAAATGGACATGTTTGTGACTTCATTTAGTTTAATTATTATTCCAATTATGTAGAAAGATGCTACCCTTGATAATGCTACAGATAGAACGGCATAGATATTTTCACCCCATAGATATTCGAAAAACTTTTCAAAAATGTTATCAATTGTTATCCAATAAATAAGAAAAGAAATGCCGATAACAATTAGGTGATTTGTATTTATATGTAATGAAAATATTGTATCAATAACATTAGCGGAGCCTAGTATAAGGAAAAGAAAAAATGCAATGACGAATGTGATAATTACTGAAAATAATATGGCAACGACTATTAAGATTAGTAAATTGTCTTTATTTTGCTCTTTTTTATTTTCATGATGAATGAACCAAAACAATAAGAAAAATGAAAGAATAAAAATTACAGATAAAAGTATTGAAATTTTCAATACGCTTACACCTCAATTCTTTTGTTGATTAGTACATTGGAAAAACCTTCTTATTCTATTAAAAACTATGCTCTCTTTATTATGAAATACGTTTTCATAATGAGAAAGTTCCATATTTTTCTGAACTATCTATTAGTCTTATATCAAATGTATATAGTTGTAAATCCGCACTCTCACGAAGCTAGCTCTCTTTTCAACAAAAATGTTAGCAGATTTGGCATTGGAATTACAAGAAGTAGCAAGGTATTTTAAAATATAGGTGTCGCGGAGTTCAAATAGCAATAGGCAAGGTTCTACTAGAATAGAACCTTGCCTATTATTATTGAATATTTCAGCATTCGATCTTGAAAAAAAGTACCAGTTAATTTAAGTTAAAAGCTTCATAAACTCTGGTTTGAACAGGTTTGTTATTAATAACTTAAAAAGCAATTAAAGTTGTTCTTCCATCATTTGCATCTGTAATATACTCAGTATTTTCATAACCATTAGCTTTTGCCTTCAAAAATAAATGCTGAATTGTGTTTTGGTCTTTGGCATAAATGGTTACATATGAGCAATCTACAATAAGGAGCACAAACTGACAATCACTTTCAATAAATTCCTGATAAGTTGTAATATCTCGCACATTTGAGGTTTTAGAAAATGCCTTTAAATCAACAAATATTAGATAATAATCATCCACTGAAATATTCTTATGAAGCTCATCTCCAGCTAATAGACATGTAGTTGAAAACAAGGGTTGGGTTGGAAATAGTGGCTTCCCTAATGTATCCCTCTGAATCACATATGACTCTCCAGAGCCAATTTTCCAAGTCCATTCTTTTATATTGATCCCATCTAAAAGCTCTAACAAATATTTACCATAAGCATTTGGAATTTCAAACGATATGCCTCTCATTCGTAAACCTCCATCTATTTTCCTTTGAACTAAAGCATCCGGTCGTTGAACAAAAAAGTAATTTTATGTGTAACATTTCACAATGGATTCTGAAATCTACTAGATGATTAGGATAAAAAATTTACATCAATATGATGATCTTGTTTAACTAAAGCACCCGTTAGCTCAATAAGAATCCTTCTATAAATTCCATTCGTGACTCTTTATTTGGAAATAGAAATTGTTTTATTTACATATACCAAAGGAGCTCTTTCTTCATTACCTTACCTTTTTTAAATTTCTTGTCTATAATCGTCCATTTACTATTTTCTTTCTTTACAAAGTAAACTACATTAGTACCATCAGCCGTTTTAAAAAGGATGTATCCTTTATCTCCTTTAATAAAAGATACAGGGTCTATAACATTTTTATATGGCGGTTTTATCTGCGGATTTAGAATGCTTACTATTATATTTTCCACAATGTCTGTGAGTGTTTTATATTGTATTTGTTTTTCTGATTGGTAAAACAATTGCTCATAGGTGTATATTGAATAGGACTGTGATTTAAGGTTAAATGATTGCATTATATCTGATATTACTTCTTGATAAAATTGTTTTATTTTCTTTTCTTCTTCATCGCCCTCATGTTTAAATTCAAAAACTTTAACTCCAAAAGGACTTATATCAAAGGTAATTGTTTCTTTTCCATGAGGTGGATTATGAGCATGTTCAAAAGTAGTCACTTGAACTTTTACCTTAAAACTAAACCCTCCTTCAGTTTCCCTAATTACACTTATTATTTTTGCATCATATAAACCATATTGTTTGGGGTAACCATAATAATTAATAATTTCTTCTGTGATATATGGGTCTAGTGTAGTTAGTAAAGCGTCATAAATTAATTTATAATCTATTTCAGTTTCATTATTAACTTCTTTATATTCATTATCTAAATCCATTTCTGCATTAACCAATATACCTGAGAAATTAAAGACTATAATTACAATAGCACTAAACAAACTAATTATTCGCAATGAATACACCCCTTCGAGTTATCTTCAAAGGTTATAATCCCCAAAATTCATCGAAATATTTACTTTGCTTGTTGAATAAGCTGCTTCGTTAGTTCAATAAGAAAAAGCTACCCTTACAGGCAGCCACTTGTTTAACTAAAGCACCCGTTAGTCTAATAAGAATAAAAATGAAATATTTGGTTGAGATAAGTTAATCTTTTACGAACAAACTAAATATTAAAAAGGAGGTGCAAAAATGAAAAAAATTATTATAGCTCCTTCTTTTTTACTGTTATTTCTAATATCAACAACATTAACTTATGCTGAATCAGATTATTATCAGCCTGCTAAAGATTCTAAAGAAGAACACGTAATGGACATGCTTTTTTTACTACTATTACCAAATATTCAAGAAGCGGTTTCTAATTACTATTCAGATTATCTTACCGAAAGTCCCTCGGTGTATCCATATCAAATAAAAATTTTAAATACGGAAAGAACTAATAATTCTTTTATGTTTTCAGTAACCCTTGAAGTCACTCCAGTTTTAGGTGCACATAACCCAGTAGGAAGAGACCAACTAACATTTTCTATAGCTCCAAGTGAAATTAAGCTTAAAGATTTTAAGCACATGGAAACTTTTGAACTTCCACCGCATTTGCAAGATGTCATAAAGAAAAAGTAAATGATTGTATGATTTGAATCTATTAAATTTAGCCCCCATTTTTGGGGATTTTTTTTTCGGGTTTGAGGAAGAATCGTATTATATTCTACAAGGGGTTCAGCCGAGATACGTGTAAAAATGGGTCATACACTTACTTTTTTCCCAAATTACAGGATGTCATAAATAGCATTAAAGAAACATGAATTGTGAAATTCAACCTAAAAAAAGTCGAATTCCTGTACGCTAAGGAACCAACTTTTTAGGTTGGTTTGTTCAACTAAAGCGCCCGATTGTGGAAGATCATAATAATAAAGAAAAGCAAGTTGGAAACTTATTAGATTAAGAAACTTCGATTATTTAATGCTGTGTTAATATTAATTAACACTATTCTATAACATTTGTTGGTGTGGCTACCTTTACAATAATAATACTGTCATATGCTTCGTTGGGTGTCATTTCAATCGTGTAAAACGTCTTTAAAGTCTTGTACCACCAACGGAAATCATCCCCAATATTCGCCATTTTTTGTTCCTTCGAGATGATATCCAATAACTCATCCGACTTACTTACTTTTTCAAAATCAACATAGAAAACATTTGACTCCACTTCACTGAATGCATCAACTAAATCATTGTGATTCTCCAGTGTATAAATTTGACTTTCACCAGAGCCACCATTTTTCGCCTGAAACTCGCTGCTGATAAAATCAGTACCAATTGCAAAGTATTCTTCACCATATAACTCATCTAAATAATTTCCCATCGATTTGTAACCAGCTAACGATGCTGACGTTTTTTCAATGTGCCCATTATGTCCGGTGATGAATATGTTATCGTGACCTCGCTCTGCTTCAAATTCAACAATCCATTGTAAATTATCCGCCAAATACTGATCACGAAGTTTCGAATAATCTCCTTCGTTTAAAAATAACTGTGTACGCTGTTTCATGATTTGTGCATATTGTAAAGCAAAGAGATAGGCTTCAGGAGACGATTGTTCCACGTAAATCACTTCATTTGTTTGCAGGTCTAAAATGATGTTTTCTATTGTTTCATCGATTTCGTTCAATTGCTCCGTCGTTAACTCACGCATTTTTTCATTTGAAACATGTTCCAGCTGTAATGCATATTTTTTGAATGAATCTGCGCTTACAACTTTATAATAGTCAAGCATGCCTTTTTTACTATAGTCATAGCGTTGCATATCATTTCCATAAAAATAAACTTTCCTGTCTTCGCTCACCTTCGCGTTATAATCATACATCCATTGAACAAGATCAATCATTTGTTCCGTTTTATAAATACTATAATCAAGGGTGTTCACTACCTCTTCTGCGGTACCAGTTCCATTTAAAATGAATTGATTAATTTGCTGTCCGCCTCCAAAATCACCTTCTAAGACAAAAACACGGACATTTTCATTTTTTACCAATACTTCAAAAACGTCTTTTTTCAACTCTTGAAATTCAATATTTCCATGTGTTGCCTCACCCAATCCGATCACCTTTATATCATCTGGAATATCGATTTGTTCAATGGTTGATATGTATTGATCTGCTTCATCAACTGCTTCGCCAGTCCCGCATCCAGATAATAAAAAAAATAGAGAAATTGCTACAAACAATAAAGAACCTTTTTTAAAAAAATTCATTTTATATCCCCCATATTCTCTAAGATTTTACAATACACAAACGCTAGTTCGTGAAAGACAGACTTTTCGTTTTCCATCTGCATAGCCTTCTACATACCCTTTTCCGTAAGGTGGTTCATCTACCTCAAGGTCAGGCTCCTCGTTATACTCAGATCCTTTTTGGGAATCATCATATCCAATCTAGTAACTATCCTCAGAACCTTCGTAGTGACCATCCTCTATCCCAGCCTCATACCAATTTCCAAATTCTTGAGGACCTTCCCACCACCATTCATAGTCTACTTCGCAAACTGAAAAAGCTAATTCATACTCTCTATTGTATCCGTCAGGATAATCGTCAATAGTCGGATAGTGTATATTAGCCTCTATTTCTATAATAGTCAGATGCATCTTCTGTTCTTAAATAAAGTTCATTGAATCCTATTTCTTTGACTACATCTATGGTTTTGGCTAACTTTTTCCCTACACCTCTACCACGATATTCAGGTTTAGTATATAGAGATGCAAGCAAAGGTTTATACATACCTCTTATCTTTAAATCGTTTTCAAAGATTGATATGGTTCCTAAACATTCTCCGTCCTCTAAAGCAACGAGAGTTATTTGAAATGTATTTTCCTTTGTATTTGAAAAGTGTTAACAACGTCTTCAAAACTCATTGGCTACCTGTTTTTACCACAAACTCCTTAAAAATCATTTCAGAAACCGAACCTGAATCCACTCATCAATAATCTGGTCCGATTGCTGAACAAAGATTAATCTGGACTCTTTTACTAAACTGACCCGTTAGCCATCAGCGCTACACCACAGAGTATGAAAATATGAAAAACGGGTCTAGGATAATATGGGAGAGGAAGGTCGATGAACTTGGTGCGATAGAGACCATCCGTTAGTCTGACTCCTACGACCACGGTGCATCACAAACTGTCGCTCCCTTAGGGAAGCACTCATGGGAGATTAATCCTACTCTAGTTATTACACCAGCCTCTAATAATAATTTATGGTTCGCTAATTCCCATTGCTAATAGTAAAAGAAAAGCTGCAGCCAAAACAAATATATTTCCTATAAAGGCTATAAAAAAAAGAATCAGTCGTTTAGTAAATAACCAAGAGAATATAGCGAGAAAAATACCTAAAATTGATAAAGCAACGAAAATATTGATAATAAAATAAATATCAGCATTTGGTCCTCTTTGTGTATAGAACACAATGACACTTGTTATCACAGGTATAATAGATGTAAAACCTAAAATGTTTCCTACTTTTCTCTTATCCAATACTATAAATCCCCCTTACATATTTTCTCTCCTCTCTTATCACTCTTTTTACAATAGACGTTAATACCATAAATAGTCACAGTTTTTATTAACTAACATGCGCCGTAATTAAATAATAAAAAAGAACTGCCGAAACAGCTCATTAATCTACAATATATTTTATTTTTTTGATACTGGAATCCAAATTTCGCTTTTTACTGATGATGAAGTTAAATCTTCACTTTTAATAGACAAGATTTTTGGCCCTTCTGTTACTTCAAAGCTGGAAGATGGAAACCACTCAGCATAAATTCTTCCCCATGTTTCCTGTAGTGTACTAGGAAAACGCCCGCCCATTATAATCAATATTTTCTGCGTAATCGGTGAATTCCCCCTCTACTCCAATTGTTCGTTTTATATCATTATTGTAAAAGGAAATCGCCTCAAATCTTTCTCCACTTGACGCGATGCCGATAATCGGTGAAAGACATCCGAGACCGAGGAACAAATTTGATAATTTAGATACCATGAATCAAACCCCCATTTAAACAATGCAATGAATATATGTACGGATCATAATTAGATAAGTTTCAAACTAACTTTTCCAATGTAAGAAATAAACATGAAAACCACAAAATTCACATTTATTTTAATCGATATGAATGTTTCTAACACAGACACTAATGCTATGAAATTGCAAAGTCCTATTGACTGGAAAAGGAGCGAGTGATGAAATTAACCCTTCTGTTTTTCTTGACTGAGTAATTGTTTTAATATATGGAGAAAAAGCTAGGAAACTTTCGCTTACCTTGTTTAGTCCCCTATTTTTCCAGGCAATTGACACCGTCCTAAATATGCTTATTCTCCATATGTTTACCAATACTCAAAAAGGCAACATTTTATATAAGTCAATCTATAAAGGAGTTTGATAATGCTTAATCATACAAAACAATACATCAATGGTGAATGGGTTGATTCTACTGGTTCAGATACAATTGAAGTAGAAAACCCAGCAACAGAAGAAGTCATTGGTAAGATTAGCAGTAGAACGAAAGAAGACGTGAATCGGGCTGTCCAGGCAGCAAAAGAGGCGTTTCCATCCTTTTCTAAAATGGCTGTGGATGACCGGGTAAAGCTTCTGGAGGATATTGCAAAAGAATATGAAAATCGTAAAGATGATTTAATAAAAATAATGACCGAAGAGCTAGGCACTCCAATAACAAAATCGAGGAAATCCATTATAAAATGGGGCTTGCACACTTTAAGCAGGTAGCGGAGGTATTGAAAACTTTCGAGTTTACAGAGGAAAGAGGGAACTCTTATATCCAAAAGGAACCAATTGGTGTATCAGGAATGATTACGCCATGGAATTTCCCTACCAATCAGATTTCCACGAAGCTGGCCAGCGCATTGGCAGCCGGTAGCACCTTAGTGGTGAAGCCTGCATCTCAAACACCATTTGCAGCTATATCCAATTGTACCCCCGAGGTATTCCCGCACCACCATCGCCTTAAAATCATCTGCATATTTAACCATAATAAAACACCCCAAAAGTTAGATTTTGACTCTAACTTTTGGGGTGCACTTCATCATTTTGAATAGCCTCTTTTTCCGTTAACTATAAACCTGCTAGTAAAACTCTTTCTCATTTCATTGGTTACTTCAGAGGAGGTATTTTCAAAATGAAGCAACTCCCCATCTATAGAAATTATGAAAATACTGCAATTTTACGTGCGATAGATTCTGTTAAACGAGAAGCTACTTTTGGAACAGCCCATTTAATAATTGGTGTTAACATTGCGCCCGATAATCCGCCTGCATGGACCTCCACTGTACAAGTCATTTTAGTTTTTCCATTAAGATCTGTTGCAGTAAAGTGACCGCTTCCTGTAAAATTATCTGTTAACCCTTTTAGTTCAAACGTAATATTGGAAGGTTCATTCCATTCGGTAATATCTACCTGTGCTTGTATTGTTTTTTTAATACCTTTCACGTTACCTTCAAATGTCCAAATAGATTGCTTGTCATTGATGATTTCATGTTCTTTATAGGCTGGTACCGTCGTTGCCCACTTTTCAAGATCACTGACATAATCCCAAACTGCTTGTACATCTACCGGAATTTCAACTGTATGTGTTCCCGTTGCCATTATGATCCCCACTTTCACTACGTCTAAATTGTAAATTTACATTCCCAAAAATATTATTACAAAGTACTCATAAACTTACATCTCTCATTATACATGATTTTTCTTCTTCCAATGACTCGATTATTTGACTGTTTTGTTTGTGTCTTGATCCATCTTCTCTTTGTATAAGCTTTGCATGATCACCTTGTTCATACTTATAAAACTAAGCCACGTTAGTTACATATCTTTTTTGTTCTGACATCCTGGTAATATGCGCCGGAAAAAGATGTCCTGCTTGAACATTTCTTAATTTACTATTCGTCTTCTGTGCTATATGGTCTGATTGTCTTTCCGTTTTTAACCATAACCCATTGTTCAATCTTGTCTTCTTCATTCAAATATAATAGATATTCTATATCGTTTTCC
This sequence comes from Psychrobacillus sp. OK032, assembly GCF_900111345.1. Classification (GTDB taxonomy): domain Bacteria; phylum Bacillota; class Bacilli; order Bacillales_A; family Planococcaceae; genus Psychrobacillus. The sequence goes on along the minus strand of NZ_FOGY01000016.1, from coordinate 8,481 downwards.
TTATCATCTAATGGTTTTACTAGATATGTTCTCGTTGCTGCCCTCAGTGTACCGTGTGATTGTCTATCTAGTACTTTAATCTCAAAACCCAATTTTAACTCGATTTGTTGAACTTCCTTGGATCTTTCAGTGGAGTCCCATATACTTAATCCTACCAACGCTAGTAGTACTATTCCTATACCAATGAACATAATCCACTTTAAAGTACCCCTTCTAACTTTCATCACTTACCCCTCCTTTGTTCCAGCGGTCATACTTCCTGAATCACGAAGTAAGTTCAGATAATCCTTTTCAAACTCTTTTCCTTTCTCCTTTGCCTTTGCAAAGATACTTAAAGCAAATAAATACCCAAGAGTATATGGAAAATTATAAAAAGGAGATTGCGTAATATAATAATGTGGTGCCATACCCAAGAGTAAGTGGAAGACTGCTCTAGCGATCCATCATACGCTTCATCTATTGCATGTTTCATTAACTGATTTAGACGACTTGATGATACAATGCCTTCTTTACGTTCTTCATAAAATCTCCGCTCAAATAAAAATCTCGAATGAATGTTCATTAAATTCATGACACTACGTTTTAATTTTTCATCCAATATAATCAATTTATCCTGTTTTGACTTTGCCTTTTTCATAGCGGCATCAAAAATAATCATTTCTGAAAAGGTTGAAGCAGTTTCTGCAATGCTCATGGGATAACGTTTATGCAGCCCATTAACAGACTTCATAGCATGATTATGAAAAGCATGACCCAATTCATGAACAAGCGTTAACACATTTAAAATAGTACCCCCAAATGTCATAAAAACTCTTGATTCCCCTGTGAGCGGAAAACCAGCACAAAACGGAACTGCGGACTTATTGGCGCGGTCTTCGGCTTCTATCCAAGCTTCGTGAAAAGCTTGCTTAATGAACCCTCCTAAAATTCCTCTTTATTTTTAGCGAGGAGTTTGGCTTTTGATCCTCAACAATCACGCCCGTTTATGGAAGATTATAGTCTATTTAAACAACACTACCCATTATTAGAATGAGCTATTTGGAAATCAATTGTTTTCCGGAATTATCAAATCGAAAAATAGTCTTTTGTCCATCAAACGTTTCCCCGTTTATCTCAGTGTAGACTCCATTAGTGTAATTTGATATGGACCTCCTCCAAAATTTTTGTCCAGCAATGTTTTTCTCTAATGGGTTAGTAAACAACTCCCAATTCCCTTTATATTGGTCAAATACTATATTTGCTGCTCTTTCAGCAATACCTTTCCCTCTTAGTGATTGAATTAAAAAGAACTCATTTACAAAATAGTCAATTCCTTTATTACAATGTGGTGGCGTTGCTATTAGGATAAACCCTGCTGGTATCCCATCTACTAAAATTACGTAGGGGAATAATACTTCGGGCTTTTCCCACCAAATATTTTGAACTTCATACTGATCATTTAATGTTCGAAAATCGTCACTATCCTCATATATCCCGTGAACATTCGGGACTCTATCATAATGTCCAGACAGGTCATATAGGTATAAGGGATATAAGTTTTTTATAATATATGCTCCACTTTTATCTGTTAAACGAACATCAATTTTCATAGGCTTCTCCTTTTAAAATAGACATAAAAACATATGCGTAAGTTTTCATAACAATTAATCCCTTTTAATATTCTTAATATTTTTTTGTTTCATGCATGATTCAGTCGATTTCTTTAAATGTTACTCCCTCTCTTAAGAGGTATTGCATAATTTCCCAACCTACGAAATAATGGTCTTGTTTAACTAACACCCCTTTATTGAAGAATAAATCAATATTTGAATGAAGGATTTTCCCTTATATTCAGAAAGATCTCCTCTGAATCCGCTGGCTGTAAGTAGGTTATATTATAGAAAAAGCGTTTGTCTATTCCTTTACTTTCAAATTCATTCATTAATTCTAAACATCTAACACCCATCTGATTTTCTTTTATCCTTAAAGCATCTCTTCTTAATAGCTCATCACTATCTACCCATAAAATAACATATATAATTTCTACGTTTTGTACCTCAGCATAAATCTTTTGAGAAAGTTTTTCTACTTCTTCCGGAAAAGCAACATAATCAATGATTACATTCTTATTTACCTTTACAAAATTGATAGTTAAATCAGCTATATTTTCCCAAACTAACAAAAGGGAATCTCTGCTTTTCCAAGGTGGAAGATATCCGCCGACAACCATATGATTTATCAAATCACCTTCAATATAAGCACTGTGATCAAACTGTTCTGCAAGACCCTTAGCAGTTGTAGATTTACCCACTCCCGCTGGTCCAGATATTATATAAATTTTATTCATTATTTCCCCCACTTTTTTTATATGTTAAGTATGTACTTCAATATTAATACCTTGAAGTCCTTCTTAGACTAAACTTTCATCTACTTGTTGTTTTGGATAAAAAATAGACCATCGAAATGGTCCTGTTCATCTTGAAGCACCCGCTATTTAAATAAGGAAGTTGAATAATACCCCCTCTGATTCCCCTTATCCCACTCTTCTAAAAGATAGTGTGAATCCAAACGCTTGTTTATTGTGGAAGCAGTCATTCTTTTTCATCAACCCAATTACCCATTATCTCTTCTAATTTCATATTCCACCTATTAGTTCTTACTATAGCATTATATATCTATATTCTTGTTCAACTCCTGTCCAGTTAGATGAAAAGTGACTGTACTACCTATACTCTTTGGGATGGAGAAATACCAGGATTTTACCATCCTGAGCGTCATTAGAATAGCGTTCAGCTTCATCATCTGGGACTCCAATTTCCATAAGAGCATGCTTTAATCCGCCAGCACCAGAGTTGGCCCCTACGACTGCTCCTCCAATTGTAGTAATAATAGGACCTGCAGCCAATACAGCGCCAAATCCGGGAATCAATACCGTCGATAACCCTGCTATCACGCCTGCTATACCTATTGCTCCTCCAGTTACAGCACCAACAATGGCTCCATCCCTAGTGGATTGTTTTACTTCCTGTGTGATTTCAGATAGTTCTTTGTATTTTTAGCAATAACTGAAATTTCCTCCGTTGTATAGCCTTTCTCTTTTAAATCTTCAACAACTTCAGCAGCTTGTTGTTCATTTTCGTATACACCAATAACATGATTCTTCATTAAAAATTACCTCCTGTTTGCTTCAACTATGTATTCTTTACCCTTTCTTTAATTTTTCTAGACATATTTCACTTTCTAGCTTCATTCTTTTAGCATTCTACTCCTATTTTACAGTTTTCGGAAAGTTGCTTTTTTAGCACACTCTTTGTTATATACGCTGTTACATTTCTCATTGATTCACTAAATATTCTTGATGTTTTAGACATAATAATAGACCATCGAAAATGATGGTCTTGTTAAAAATGGCTAAACTTTTTCAACTTTATATGAAGGTAATAACTATTTAACTATATCGGAATCCAATATATCTTTCTTCACTTTATTACGTTTTAAGTCAGAAGCAAATATGACAATCATGCTGACCAAGCCTATCCAAACAAGTATAGAAAGCGGGGTGTTCCAAGATAACCCTTCACCAAAGAAGAATATATTTCGAAGACCTTCTATCATAAAGCGCATTGGCAACCATGAATAAATCCAATCCCTATAAAATGGAGACATCATTTCGGGTGCCATTGCTAGTAAAGGCCCCCCAAAGAATAGTAATAAGGCAAAGATTCCAATCCCCTTAATCCCAACTAACGAAAGGAAAGCTAAAATCATTAGGACAAAACTGAATGAAGAAATTGTTAAGAATAATGCTGTATCAAGGAAATCTGGGATATTCAGCCCTACCATTCCCTTGGCTATCCATGTAAAGGAAAATCCGATTACTAGTGATACAATAGCACCCATCAAAATTTGGCTAACCTTTGTCATAAGGCTTTCTTTTCGAGTGCTGATTGGCAATTTGCTAACGGCAGTAAAGAGAATCGCTGCACTAGCTAAACTTGTAATCCATAGTGGCTGGAATAAGGAAACAGGAGCATTTCCGTTTGCACTATTGCTGCCAACTTCATTTACATTTGTCACTTTCTTCTCGATTGGAACAGTAAGGTTTGTAGCCTGTTCTACAGTTAAAAGTGCTCCTTGCTTTTCAAATCCATTAATCAGTTGTTCTCGGACAGTATTATTCATGTTGTCCACTACTCCATTTAAGATCTGTCCTGCCATCGTTGAAGCAGCCATATTCATTCCCTGATTAATAAATATTTGAACTTCTGGTGAAGTAGGAGTTGGAGTCTGTAAGGACGCTTGCTTTACGCTAAAATCTTCGGGAATAACTAATGCAGCGTAATATTTTTGATCATCTAAACCCTTTTCCACTGCCTCACGACTTTTTACTTCTACCCACTTAACAGCCGAGTCTTCCCCTTTTTTAGATTCTGAAGTTTTCTGTATCATTTCAACAATTGATTGCCCCATATTCATCTTCGGTTGATTAGGAATTTCCACCCCTACATCTTCATTTACAATTGCAATAGGTAGATTTTTGGGTTGAGGTTGAACTGTTGGAAATAATGTTAGTGAAAATATAAAAATAACTGCTAATGCAATAATGGGTGAAACTAGTAACAGTTTGTTTTTTAACATACTATTGCCTCCCTGAACTTTGTTATAATAATAAACAACGTGTTGTTTATTATAAATATCATAGTATCGAATCCACTTATGTTCAATAATCAAAAATGGCAAATGTGTTGGTTACAGAACAGCTTTTATAAATCTGTTGGATAAAAATTAAGGAGGAAGTAACATGCCAAATAATAATACGGATTTGCGAATCATTCGGACAAAAGAATCAATCCGAGAAGCACTAGTAGAATTAATCGAAGAAAAAGGGTTTGAAGCAATTACAGTAAAAGACTTAACAACGAGAGCCAAAATTAATAGGGGTACATTTTATGCACATTATCAAGACAAATATGACTTAATGACGAAATGCGAAGAGGAAATAATGCTTGAAATATCCAGAATAGCAAAACAAAACTTCCCGGCAGTTATTGCTACACTCGAAACTAATTCTCCAAATAATTTAAAACCATTTCAATTAGCAGTTTTAATATTTGAGTATTTAAATGAAAATAATGGATTTATGAAAGCTGTGTTAGGCCCAAAAGGAGATTTATCATTTCAAACAAGATTAAAAGATTTTATGTGGAAAACACTTTTTGGGAATGAATCAAACGCACTTATTAAAGAGGATAGTTTACTTGTTCCTGCACAATATTTAGCTTCCTATCTTGCGTCTGCACATATAGGGGTAATTCAACAATGGTTGAATAGTGGTAGGAAAGAAACACCACAAGAAATGGCCCGGATCCTATCCACCATTACTTTAAATGGACCCTTCTTTGCTGCTGGTTTAAAGAAGTGAACTTATAAAAGGGACAGTACAAAAAACAAGTACTGTCCCTTTATTATTTATATGCTTGTTAACTTACCCGCTGCTTTAGATCAAAAAGAAAAATTTTAACAAAATATTTACCTTTTTTCACCTTTCCATGGTGATAATATCAATTAAAATAATTACCTACACAGGACATCAAAAGTATAATAATAATCATTGATTCGATCTGCTCTTTAGAATCGCAACCGATGACAGAAATAGTGAAAATGAGGTATATTTTTCTTTTTAGCTAGTTATAAATTCTTCTTTTGAAACAATACGCCATTTATTTGCTACAAGTTTGTCTATATATTCATTGATGTTAATTTCCTCTATTTCCATCGCAAGTGGATGCAGAGAAACATAACATTCATTTGTCTCATAATTTATAGTAACTTTTACAACCTCATATCCATTATGAAATCTAGAGTCGAAACCGGGGTCATCAATAATATCTCCTTTAATAGGGCGAAAAGTTGATTCAAACGTTTTCAATACTATTTCAGAACTGTCACTTTCTTTTGTTCTTTTGAAGATGTTAGAAAAATGATCATATTGATTTTCATTACAGTGTCTCCCTTTAACCATGATTTGTTAACCATAGTATAACATTTTTATTTTCTCGGTTATTATTTGTAACTTCTCTCCTTCGCAAGCTCATCGTAAAACTTTGCTGAATGAAGTTATATTTTACCCACATAAAAACATAGCCCCGTTCTATTTTAAGAACTGGGCAAAATTAAGTTATTTAACCTGACTCAGCAAATAATAACCGCTGAATAGGGGAGCTCTGGCTAAAATAAACGCATTCATTGATAACGCCACTTGAGTGACCAACCTTCTGTTGTGGACCAAGACTTAGGCAGATGTCACAGATTTTGAAGGGAGCTGGATGCAATTACGCCGGGAGTAATTGATTTTATTATAATTGCTGAATACCTCTAATGATTATCCAGATTGACGAACAATATGATCTGCTAGCCTTATGGCTAAAGCTACATTGGAAAGAACAGGTCCAGCTGCAGTTAAAGTTGGAAGCACACTGTTGTCGGCGACGAATAATCCTTGGACACCATGTATTTGACCGTGGCGATTTGTAGCTGAAGTATTTGGATCGTCACCCATTCTGCAAGTGGAAGCCTCGTGCATGTCACTTCCAGGTGGACGAAGAATTAGAGTGGAAGTATCTAAAGTAACTCCCATCGCTGCAGCAGACTGAATAATTCCTTGCTTAACTTGTTCTGCTACTTGACGATCTTTATTGCTTAATGAATATTGAACTTGTTGTAATGGTACACCGAATTCATCCTTTGCAGATGGATCAATATACACTCTGTTCTCAGCTCGAGGCTCGACTCTTCCAAAGGCAGCGTATGCGATTCCAATCGTATCTTTTAGCTCTTTGTCTTCAAATTGCTGATATGAAAAATATTGATCTGGACCTAAGATTTGAATTTGGTATGGCGACTCCTTTGTTTCAAATTTCAAGATAGATAAATTGCCCAGTTTATCAGAAAACTGTCTTCGATTTATTGTTCCAATGGCAATGATGGATACATGCCCAGTTAAGTATCGCCCTATAGCAGGTCCCGGAATTCCAGAGTTAAGCAAAATACGCGGAGTCTCTAGTGTACTCGCAGATAATACAACATTTTTTGCCCGAATAATGTGAGCTTTCTTATCTAAGGAAAATACTTCAACACCAACCGTTTTACTATCCTCGACAATTACTCGGGAGGCAGAGGCGTTTATAGCGAGATCATATGGATGATCAAACAGTGCAGCAGCTAGAGCATTAATTGAACTAAACCAAGGATTTGAATGGACTTCACCTTGTCGGGATGGTGTCATATCAAATGCAACTGGCATATCATTGGCTTCGAATATGCCACCTTCATGAAGCCTTTTTAAAAGATTGTTTTGCATCGATGAACCTTTAGCATAATCCGTTGTCACATGCAACAATTTCTCAGCCATCCGATAATATACATTTAATTCTCGAGGGTGAATCGGCCATTTATTGAGCTCTTCTCGAATGGGTCTTGGAGTAGCTGCATTCCAAAATAGGGATCTTCCTCCAAGTGCATATACCATTCTGGCACCGGAGAATTGTGGTAAACGTTCGCCTACTACTGTTGAATTGTCTGGAAGGAGTTGATCTCTTGCAGTATTAACATTCTGGGTTGGAATGTTTAGAGAATGGGAATGAAATAATTTATCTCCCATTTCAAGTATTCCAATTTTTTTTGCGCCGGAACCTTTCCAGAGTTCACAAAGCCTTTGCAAGGTTGCTCCTCCACCTGGACCACTCCCTACTATAAGGACGTCATAATTTGTCCCCGACATTTCTTCCAGCGTTTTTGTTGGAATCCAATTATTTTTATATTTCACCACAGTAGAAACGCACTCTCCTTTTTATTTAACATCTAGGTAAGGTATGCACTACTGTTTGTCCTATGTGATATGTTGTATAAATAAAAAACAATATTTTAATATAGCACCCAAAACATTTCAATGAGTTTCTTTTTTATAGCATTCTACAATTATAAAAAATGGGACGATCGTTACAGCAGATTCGATTGTTCAAGGTGATATTGCCATTAAAGATGGAAAAATTATAGAAGTATCTGTTGTCAAACCTATAGAGGCAACGGCGGAAAAAGAGATGAACGCGGAAGGACTTCATATCCTTCCAGGTTTAATCGACACACATGGCTCATGCAATACACTCCTTTTTTCATGATTCAAAAGGTAATTCATTGTAATATACTGGATAAATCCACGAACTGCAGGTGACGCGTATTTAATAGATTCTAAATTCAAAGGAAAGATTGTATTTTCGGTAGGAATTTCCTTGATTAAATCTTGATAGGCTTTGTTGGTTAAGTCGAAGTGAATTTTACACTAGAACATAATTTCCTAAACAACAAAAAAAAGTCATTACCGATTACTCGGTAACGACTTTTTTTGTTTGTGCCCAGCGACGTCCTACTCTCACAGGGGGAATCCCCCAACTACCATCGGCGCAAAAGAGCTTAACTTCCGTGTTCGGTATGGGAACGGGTGTG
>NZ_FOGY01000015.1 GCF_900111345.1 Psychrobacillus sp. OK032 | reverse complement strand
GCCATTTCGGCTAATTGACTGTTCACGGATTCAATTTCGCTTTCTAATAAGCGATATTGACGAAGGAGAGTGGCGATTTCTTGTCGGGCCATCTGGGTACCTTCTGTCAATCCAATCGAGTTTATGGAAGTCTCTATAAGAAGCTTCGCTTTAGGTAATTGAGGCGCTCTCATCCCCTCTACCTGACGGTAGAGAAAAACAAGCTCTTCTGCTGTTTTATTTTTAATATCTTGTGGTAATGGTGTCTTTTCTAATGTGGCCAGTGCCATCTTTCCAAAAGCCGGAAAGACCTGTGTAAACTCAGGAAAATAACGATCTAGCCAACGAATGATCCGATTTTTTATACTTGCTAGATCCTCCGTTAACTTTGATCTGAGAGTAGAGCCAATACGAAGTTCAGCTTCTATTTCTTTTAATATACGAGGATAGCTAAAGCGTCCGTCTTTCAATAACCGGGCGATGACTAATGCATCTTTTTTATCGTTCTTAGTTGGTAGATTATCGTCTAGTTCTTTCGAGCGTTTAACATGTAAGGGATTCACCATAACGAGTGGTATGCCATATTGATCCAAGAAATACGCTAAGTTCATCCAATAATGACCTGTCGGTTCAATGCCTACGATGACCTCTGTTTTCTTCGTTTCCTGCATCGTTTGAAGAATCTTTTCATACAAACTCTCGAAGCCTTCTTTTGATTGATTAACAGGAAATGCTTTTTCTATCATGCGGCCACGATCATCAACGAAGCAGGCGTAATGAACTCGCTTAGCGATGTCCATACCGACAACGAGTGTGTTTTCAGTAACTTGATTAATTTTTTGATTCATTTTAGAATTCATAGAGGGGTCCTCCTTGTATGATAATGGGTCAATGCCAGTTGACACTCAGCATCATACTAGAGGACTCTTTTTCTTGCAAGACCCTGAAAATCTTTCAAACAGGAATGCTGCCCCGTTAGTTTAAGTGTAACATTTCACAATGGATTTCTGAGATCTACTTGATGTTTCGGATAAAAAAATAAACTAACAAGTAACAATAAAGTTGTTTAATTTACTATAAAGTCTTTCAAAAAAATAAAGTTGTTTATTCAATGTAGTGTAGTGCTTTAATTTAAATTCCCATAATTGAATAAAAAGAAAAATCCCTTCTTTCAATATAAAAGTAGGGATTTTTGGCGTTTTAATAGACTTAGGGGATGGTTATTAAAGAAAAGCGCCCGATTGCTGAAGAACGAATATAAATCTTTGTACCAAATAGCCTTTTGATATTTATTTCTGATGCGGTCACCGTGGTGAAACTAAATGTGGTTTTCACATTTTTAATTAATGAGCTTTTATTGTTTTTTTCTAAATAAGAACTCAATCGACCATCACCTCTAAAATAGCTTTGTATGTTTAAGTCCTCAGTTAACCGTTTCAATACCACAACAAATTTTTCAATATCATTTCCCAAAAGTTGTAAGACATCTTTTTAAGAGTGTCCATTATTCTGGTTATAGTTCACAGGTACCTTGACCCACCAAATAATAGAAAGATTTAATTTTAGAAGTATATGGCGGTTCAACGGACCTGTCCCCACGTCCCAAATCTAAGTCTAATCGTTCATTTTCCGTTGATTTACTATTCTTTTACTATTCTTTTATAATATACTACAAAAGTAAAAAGGTTTAGATGTGTTATTTGATAAGATAATGAAATCGTAATACAGAGGAGAGATGGTTTGATCATGATAGTTTTGAAGAAACGTTTTCTTGCACGAGTAATGGTTTTATTGATGATAGTATCATTAGTATCTCCAACATCAACAGGCTTTGCACAAGTGGATCGTACACCACCGACATTACATAGTTTTGCAGTTTCAGATAAAGAGGCCACGGTTGATGACCAAGTTAAGATATCGGCAGATGTGACAGATGATTTATCAGGGGTTAAATCTGTAAGTGTGTATTATAGTAATCCGAAAGACACGGGTGGTAAACTTGTTAACCTCTTCTATAACTCTGCAACTGGAAAATATGAAGGGACTTTCAACGTCGGTCAGTATGATACTGAAGGTAAATGGAAAATAAGTAGCATCTCTGTAAGGGATAGTGAAAGAAATTCCTATGAATATTTAAACCAAACATACCCCTACAAAGATTATGAATCTGAAAGCCGCGATTTAAGCGACTATGACATCAATGTATATGAAACCAATTCAGACGTTACACCGCCAACAGTAAATAGTTTTACAGTTTCAGCTAAAGAGGCTTCCGTTGGTAATCATGTTAAGATGTCGGCAGATATAACAGACGATTTATCAGGGGTTAAATCTGTAAATGTGAGCTATCGTTTTCCGAACGGCGGTACTAGATCTATGGGCCTCTACTATAACTCTAAAACTGGAAAATATGAAGGGACTTTCCCCGTCAATAAGAATGATGCTGAAGGTGAATATAAACTACAAAACATCTATGTATGGGATAATCAAAATAATTCCATTGCTTATTATAACGAAAAATTAACTTATATATACCGCGATTTAGAATATGTATCCACTTATGAGGACCGCGATTTAAGCGATTATTCTATTAAAATAGTCCCATCCGATCAAATTAGCCCTGTAACAAAAATGGAACTAAAATCTTCTTTACCAAAGGCTAATGAATGGTACTCAAGTGATGTCAAAGTTTCATTAAATGCTACCGATGATAAATCGGGTGTTGCTAAAACATTATATAAAATAAATGATAGTGATTGGAGCCAGTATACCAATGCGTTCGAATTACAAAACGAAGGCGTAAACACAGTTGAGTATAAGAGCATTGATAAGGCAGGTAATGTTGAAGAAACTAAATCCATTGAGGTAAAAATCGATAAAACAGCACCAACATTAACCGTTTCCTTAGATCAATCAGTTATCACAAATAAAAACCACAAGTTGGTTCCGATAAATGCTTCAGTCAAAGCAGTCGACAATTTATCTGGAGTTGATTCATATGAATTGGTATCGATTGTAAGTAATCAACCGGATCACGCAAAAGGTTCTGGAAATACAACTCAAGATATACAAGGCGCTGAATTCGGGACATCCGATCTAAACTTCTTAGTACGTGCTGAAAGAAGTGGCAGCGGAGACCGTGTTTATACTATTACTTATAAAGCAACCGATAGTGCCGGAAACACAGTTACTGCTTCTCAGGAAATTGTGGTAAAACACGATAATTCTAAGAAGTAAAAGCTTAAAAAGCAGTTATACAAAACCTTATCAAGACCTATTTTAAAAAATGCAGATAAATTAATGGACATAACATATTTTATATGACTAATATGTTATGTCCTTTCTTACTCCATAATCGCGCCCGATTGCTGAATATCTAGATAGTGATTACTGCCTTTTACTTGTGGAACTAATGCCCTCGTTAGCTTAATTACACTTATTCACACTTAATTTTTAAAAAAGCATAGACTTACATAAGCGACATTACCAATGATCATTATTCTTATAACTTTTTCTATAAACTTAAACTTCATTCTTAGTTCCTATCCAAATAGAACTCAAAAACGCCATCCAAATTCCAAATAAACTAACGCCACACCGTAATGACCTAAGAAAAAGCTACCCTTACAGGCAGCCACATGCTTAACTAAAGCACCCGTTAGTAAAATTAGCATATTAGATTTCTATCCTACTTTTTTTTCCAATCCAATGAGCAAGCAAAGCAACTGGGATAATTAATAGACAAAAAGGTAAGCATAGAAAAATAATTTCCCATGTAATTACTTCATTCACTAATAATGAACGATATAAAAATAAACTGTATGGAATGATAACAATCAACGAAGTAAATGCACCAGGCGTAACGGAACGAAGAATGAAAGATTGACCAATATGAGTAAAAGCGTGTAGAAAAAAAGCCAATGTAATAATGGTAAAAATATAAATATTACCAAGTACTCCTTGAATCACATACTGATTTGCCATAACGGTTGAACTACTTACGAATAGAAATATAACTAATACGGCAACTGCAAACTGGGCTGTTGACATAGAAAATTGTTTAATCACTCTATCCGCAATTCTTTCCGGCAATATGTCATATATCATAGTTGAATTCCTCTTCATCCACCCTTCAGCCATAATAATTTCTTCAAAATCATGAAGGATAAACATAATCGGAAATAACCAGATAAGTGTTTGAACATCAAGCCACTGTTCCATAATCGCCATCCTTCCCATAAAAATTCTCTTATTTTCTTTTAAATTTACTTGGCGTTCTTTCTTCAACTAAACTGCACCTTTAGTTCAATAAGAAAAAAGGCTTTACTCCTTCTTGAAGTAAAGCACCCGTTAGTTTAAGTGAAACTATTCACATTTTCTCGAAAAGCTTGCCACTACTTTAACTGATAAAAAGGAAAGCTGAACGAAGTCCTACCAATGTTTAATTTCAATTCTATCCAGCTTCTTTATTTCAAAAGTTAACTATGGCGTACCAATATACTTTAACTAAAACACCCGTTACTTGAACAACAACTATACTATTAAAAATCTAAATTCATTTTCCTACTCACTGTAGACATTCCAAATCTCTCATAAAAAGAAATTGCTTTTTGGTTAAACTCCCATACATTTAATTCTAATGATGCTGCACTATTAATTTTTGACCAATCCACACAAGCTTGGAATAAAGCACTTCCAATTCCTTCTCTTTGGTAGTTGTTTTTAACTCCAAAATCATTCATATAAGCATACTTTCTCGGTGTCATAGACTCAAATGTAGGAGACACTTTTAATTCCATTACAGCAAATCCAACCACATTTCCCTTAAATTTAGCAACCAAGATTTCACATTCTGGGTTTTCTAATAATTTTTGAAAATAATTTTCTGGCATTACTTGTTCAACCTTCTGAAAAATATGCGGTAATGCTTCAGAATGTTCATCTTGCCCTTCTTTGACAATAGAATTAATCGTGTTAAAATCCTCTATTTTAGCTGACATAACATTTATTGTCATATCCATCCCCTCCCCTCATTTAACCTCTATTATAATTTACTCTTCAACTAAATTACTTCGTTAGATAACCATTTTTTATTGATAATTAGACTCTTTATATTAGTAATTCCTTATTTAACTAAACTGCTGCTTTAGTTCAATAAGAAAAAAGAACCTTCTAAGTAGCTCAATGATCTTCAATTTAAAAGAAACGCTAAGAGTAAAGAATATCTTAGGTAATACTTTCATTATTAATTAATTTGGCTCTACATGAACATGTACATCATAGACACCATGATCTTTGATCATGACTTTTTCAACATGGGTAGCAATATCATGAGCTTCTTTAATACCTAACTTAGAATTAACAAGGATTACGACATCTATTACCTCATTACTACCGTAGTTTCTCCCTCTAATTTCTTTAATCCCCTTAATTCCATCTACTTTTGTGATTACATTCCGATATAGTTCAATTTTATCTACATCAAATCCATCTGAAAGCTCATGAGAAGCTTCTTTAAAGATATCCCAAGCTGTTTTACAAATTAATAAACCTACAATAATCGCCGTTATCGTATCAAGCCATGGCATATTAAGTTGTGATCCGAATATACCTACTGCTGTTCCTATACTTACCCAAGCATCTGAAATGTTATCTTTTGCAGCTGCCATAACTGCTTTGCTCTTTATTTGATTTGCCAATTTTTTGTTATAGCGATAAACAAAATACATGACTATTGATGAAAAAACACCCACATATGCAGCAAGAATATTAGGAGTTTCTTTTTCACCGTGAAACATGGAGCTAATAGCATCATTCAGTACTTGTATTCCAACCGCTAACATAATAAATGATGCAATCATAGATGCAATTGTTTCACTTTTCCAATGACCGTAACCGTGGTCTTTATCCGGTGGTCTTTGTGAAAGTCTAAGTCCAATAAGTACAGCAATTGAAGCAATGATATCGGTTGTGTTATTTAGACCATCTGCTTTTAATGCCGAAGAGTCACTCATATACCCGATAACCAGCTTCAAGATGGAAAGACATATATACGCAATAATACTAATTATTGCACCACGTTCACCTAATTTAAGGTCATTATACTTTTTATTATCCATATTATTTCCTCCTCATACACTTGAACAATTCAAATTAGATAGTTTAATAAGTAAAGTTTCGTCTATGTATAATTCTTTCCTTGAAGCAAGAAAAACCCTCGACTGATAGCAGTCGAGGGTTTGGTATTAAAAAACATATAATTTTAAATGTAATATTTTCCATATTTTATCACTCGCAAAATTTTTGGCGTTTTTACATTATATCATGCAGAATATTATATATCAATCCAATAAACGCTTGATGTTTTATTCATTACTTTCATAAAATGAAAACATTGTAATGACATTGATAATTTGACATACCGTAACTTTATTTCCCCTTTGTACTTACATAGTTTAGTTTTCAATTTTCTTTGAACTAACCTGCTGCGTTAGTTCAAGAAGAAAAAGCTACCCTTACAGGCTGCCACTTGCTGAACTAAAGCACCCGTGAGTTCAACAAGAAAAAAAGTTTCTTCTGGAAGAAACGCCTATTTTTGTGCATAGTCTAATCGATAATCTCTTCTCAATCCCCTAATTTTTTTTCAGTTTTGGTTAAGAATTTTTCCAACGCTTCACTGCTATCAATATTCATACGTTCAGCCAAAATAATTAACCACCACATGCATTCACCAATCTTATGTTCAAGTTCAGATGCAGTTTCCCCATTTGTTGGCCAACGACCCTGTTGTGACATTGTTAGACGACCGATCAAACCAGCATCTGTCAGGAAAGCTAATGCATCTTCTTCTACTGTCCATTCTTTTTCATGATACTTTCGTTCTAAACGATGGTAAACTTTTCTTAATTGTATAGAACGTTCAACGACTTCACTAAAATTCGTATTTTTCATTGTGTTTCCTTTCTTTTATAGACATTTATTGTTCATCTGTTTGCGGATTGGTAGAGCTTCTTCTCTCTCCACAAAAACGTACGTTCCCATTCATATTGTAACCTTAATCTAAAAGAAAACACGAAAATAATCTCTTGAAATTCTGTTTCTTTAGTTTAACGTGTAACATTTCACACTGAATCGTCGAAACCCACCTGATGTTATGGACGTTAAATAGACCACCGAATTGATGGTCTTGTTGCTGGCCCATAGGATATTTACTTTAATCATACGTAGCATATTTAGTTAACTTCTCAAATTCTTTGTCTGAGATATGTCGATGAGAATAAGATAAAACAGTATAATTGGTATCCTCTTTGTCACCGGGTATACGAATAGTCATACGTATTAACTTGTATGGAGGGTTATGTGCACCTTCAAATCCGATCACTCTTAATGTGATGTCATATGGATCGTTTCCAGATACCTTTTCTATTCTCCCATATTCGAATAACTGATTATCACCGTGGTTTTGCATTATATCAAGAATTGTTCCATCTAGGCTTCTTAGGAATGCCCTTTCCATTAGACTTGGAAATTGATTTTGGGGTATTACTTCAGTATCTACCTTTGCTTCCGTAGTTTTTTCGCCAAAACTGAGTAAAAGAAAAGTAAGAATGAGTATGGGGAGTATAGTTTTATTCATTAGGCACACCATCTTTTTTAAAGATATGATCCCCTTAATGATGGAGTTTATCCTTGTGAATCAGGAGAATATATTCAGGTGCTTTACTTAAATAGGCATCTTCATCAATCGGACGCTATTATTTAAAATGATTGCGTCTATTTCAATTATAGGAGCAGATTGTTTAGTAAGGCATTGTTAGGGAATGAAATGATGCTCTTAGTTATTCAATTAAAGTATAACAATAACAATTATACAAAAGTAAAATCTGGATTAAGATGTGGTTATAACTATCAATGGGAAATTAAAACATATTTATCTATGTAAGAAATAGAGTATTAATTAAAATGAATTTAAACAGTTTATTGACAATCTAGATTATTAAGAGCCTATCCTTAAAATAAAGGTTAAGAAAGGGAGAAATAGTAAAGTCTATTAGTAAAAGATAAATGAGGTGTTGAAATGCCTGAACATTTCGAGATTATTTTGAGGTCAATCACTTCTTTTGGAATGTTACTAATAGGAACACGAATACTAGGTAAACAAACAATCTCTCAAATGACGATGTTTGATTTTGTTGCAACAATTTCATTAGGAGCCATTGCAGCGAACTTAGCCTTTAATACGTCTTTAAAGGTAGATCATACTATCATAGCATTTGTCATTTATGTCGTTATAATTTTTACGATTGCTCTCATTTCCTTAAAAAGTAGAAAAGGTAGAAAGTTTTTAGCTGGTGACCCGACTATTGTTATTCAAAACGGAAAAATACTAGAGAAAAATATGAATAAGATGCGCTATACGTTAGATTATTTAAATCAACAGTTAAGGGAAAAGGACGTCTTTAATATTGAAGAGGTACTGTTTGCAATTATAGAGACAAATGGGTCATTAACAGTCTTAAAAAAGCCTCAATTCAGAAATGTAACTAGACAAGATTTAATGATACCGATAACTCCTGAATTTAATTTACCAATTGAACTTATTATGGATCGGGAAGTAATAAAGAAAAATTTAGAACAAAATAACTTAACGGAATCATGGTTACATTCGGAATTAAAGAAACGTAACTTAGTTCAACATGATGTATTATATGCAGTCTTGTCAGGTAATGGAAATATGTATGTTGACACATATGAGGATCATATTCATTCACCAATTGATAAAGAATAAATGATATATCTCTTGATTTATTAGGAAAATTAGAATGTTTTCAGTAAAACGCAGTTATAAATAACGTTATGGAACAAATAGAATGATAAATGGATATTAGCTGGATGTTCACACGAAGGATTTTTTATGGTTGAAGAAACTATATGGGACAGCTTCTTACGGGGGCGTTCAACAAACTAATGAAAGTATTCATAATCATTATCTTGATCTTCAGCAATCGGCCGCGTTTGTGGAAGAACATAAGCCTAATTCCTCGCTAAAAATACGGAGGGATTAGGCTTTTTATCTTTCAGAATCCTTACGTTGTAAATCTGCACTTTCCTGACGATACCATTGGAAATGCATTGGCGATAAGTGGTAAAGCGAGCGGGAATCTCTGGTAAAAAACATGACAGAAGCGGTACATTCTTTTGGCCGTAATCAGCCGAAATCAAAGATTGTAGTTCCCTTATGTTATTTTGTGTAGTATGGACTTATTTAGAAAAGTAATTCTTCAGCAAAATTTCCCCGATAGCTAACATTTCATTAATTTTGCACGATAATCGAATTACAACAAAAGAGTCGATTTCCTGTATGAAACCGACCTTTTTTATTTGTTCTTGTTGTATTGAAGCTCTGTTCAGTTACGATAATTCCTTGTTCAACTAAACTGCCTCGTTAGGTTAAGTGAACACTTTCACAATATTATATTGATTTTTACATAAATATCCAATGCCAATGTTTTATAGGGAAACCAATTCTACATAGTCGTTAACGAGTAATCAACCTTTTCCTTTAACAGAGCCATTTGTTAAAAGGCTTAATGATGCCAAAAGAACATATGCATAGAAAAAAGTGTCCCAGGCGTCTAAACCTGCACTCCTTCTTCAACCTTCAATCCACTTGCATGCAGTGAATCCTGCAGACGTTCGACTTCCGTTTGAATTTTATTAAATCCGCTTATCTCAGGAATAGACCTTTTAGAAAATTTTAGTTCCTGTTCTGCTGATTTTGCCATCGTTTCAAATACGAGTAGCATTTGCGAAAGGTCGCTATCAGAGAGTATTGGTCGATCTTTATATTTAGCCGAGGTATCTAGTAAATAACCAAGCTGTTCAATCGAGTGGATCGCAGGAAATAGAAGATCCAGTCGTGCTTTATCTCTAGGAATTTCTCCTAAAGCAGTCGTATAGACAATTTTTAAATTCGTTAGGTTTGTCTGCATTTTGCTTAGTTCTCTTGAATGTTCAGGTTTTATTAGACTAGATTCTTTCGAAAAAAGTGTGAGTAAGAATTGTTGTTGACTTCGAATTGTTTTTGCCATTGTATGGGGAACTAAGCTTGCGGCACTTTTCCTGTTCATGATGAGCGTCCCAATTAGACCGATTGCACACCCGACGAGTACGTCAAATACACGAGCAGAAGCAAAATAGGAGATATCATGTATTTTTGTTGTACTTTCTGCAAGTAATAATGCATTCGGAGTAATAAATAATGCAGCAATCCCGTAATTCAAAACAATTGCAAGTTCCGTCAAAAATGTCAAAAGAAAAATAGCAATTGCAATGACATAGCCATCTGGTTGAAAATAAAGAACAGCTGTAGCGATTAATATGCCTATAATTGTCCCAAGCGAGCGCTGGATTGCTCGGTGGAATGTCCCCATAATAGTTGCACCTGATAAAACAGCGGCACACGATAAAGTTACCCAATACGATCGATCAAAATCAAATGATTGTGCAATAATTGCAGCTACAAAGAGAACAATACCGTACCGTATTGTATTCAAAAACACAATAGAATTTTTATCAAACGCTCCCCCAAGCACGACACGAAGAGATGGCTTGGAAATGCTTATCTCCCGCTGAATATTGGATAATGGTTCGATTAGAAGCATGCTAGCTTCATTTACCATTACATACAAATGGGCAAGCTTATTATCAGGTATCTCAAGTGATGGAATAATTTCCTGCTCATTCTTGTCAATATTACTGGAAATTGATCGAAGGGTCGCTCCTATTTCGTTAGGCAATTTCTCCTCTAGCTTTCCATCATTTTCGAGAACATACAGAAACACATTATTTGCCTCTTCTTTTAATAAAACAAGGCGTTTAAATGTTTCCGAAACTTGCCAAGGAATATATCCAGACAAAAGAAGTTCATCTACTGATTTTAAAGAAGTTCCGATTTTTTCCTTGCAATTATCAAAACCCTCCGTTCCAACCGATTCGATAAAATCAGCAAGTTCAGCATATACTTTCTTCACCGCTACTTTCTCTGGTCCATGCGGGTTGTTAAACCAGCCAATCATACCAATGACCCAAGAAAATGCTCCTCCTAGAAAAACAAGTCCTGCACGTAGTGGAGCTAATGTAGGATCTATAGGCATTCCCGTGCCCATTAAAAAAGCTAAAACAAAAAAGATAGCCGCCGGTCCTGTAATTCGTAAAGCCCCAAACAGAAACGTACCAATTGCTCCAATTAGCGCAACTACAAACGCTGATACAAAAGGATAAGGCGCAACCAACGTGCCTAGCCCCATTACAATCGATAATCCGATTAATGCAAAAAATAATTTTTTAGCTCGAAATGCATATGGTATGTTAAATACATAAAGATACGTTAAGCCACCAAGACCCGCAATAAGCCCGTACTCTAGACTTCCCAACAAAAAACCGATTAGCACTGGTAAACCAGCACAAATACCTGCGCTAAAAGCTTTCAACCATGGAAGAGGGTTCTTGTTTACTGCAAAAGCTTGTTTGATGGTCAATAAAAGTGTGGAAAAGATTGATTCGGAAGGTGTATTTTTCAAGTGGGTTCCCTCTTTATAATTAGTAATTACCTAATTATACCGCTGAAACTGGGGGATAACAAAAATTAGGTTAAGGATCAAAAAAGAAGAAATGAAAAGCCCTCATGAAACGTAAACCGTTGGTAGAAAGAGAGCTAATCTTTGTATTCTAAAACCTTTTGCTTTATTAATTTAGGTTATGAGTCAGACAATTTATAGTTAAACCGCTAAGTCTTATATTTATCCTTACTTTTCTAATGTAACAAAATAAATAAGTAAGAAAATTGTATATAACATTGGTATAAGAATAAAATTAGGAACTTCTAAAAATGTAAGTAAAGCACATAAAACTAAAATATTTAACATTGGTAAATGTGTGATTCCTCGGTTCATACATCGAAATGACCGTCTTGGTTACTAAAACGCCCGTTAGTTAGGAAAAAATAATAATTAAAGTAAAATCGAATTACAATGTTTTCCTAAAGGAATAACACCATTTGTCATATTCTAATTTATCTTCATAAAATCGGTGTGCATCAATTCTTTGTAAACCTGACTCTAAAGCTACGTACTCTGCCCCATTTTCCTTAGCCCAATCATGTATGTATTTTAACATCTTCTCTCCATAACCAAATGAACGATGAGACACATCAGTTACTAAATCGTAAATAAAAATATGACGCTTATTATAAAAGTTGATCCTCCAACCTAATCCAACTAATGAAACTATTTCATCTTTAACGTACATTGCGAATAACCTATATCCATCTTTACTCATATCTTGAAGTAACTCTATGTATGTTTCTTCTGTTAAATCCGTTCGTAATTGTTTCATAATAGGAAAAGCT
This sequence comes from Psychrobacillus sp. OK032, assembly GCF_900111345.1. Lineage (GTDB taxonomy): Bacteria > Bacillota > Bacilli > Bacillales_A > Planococcaceae > Psychrobacillus. Next base: position 19,822 of record NZ_FOGY01000015.1, on the reverse strand, counting down.
TCTAACCACTGCTTCTTATTTGTTAACTCAGATATAATTTCAAGTGTTGAATTCGCCATAATTCAATTCCTCCTATTTTATATTCCTCTCAAATTATACCATCAATTACTGCTAAATTTATCCTTTAACTAATCGGCTTCGTTAGTTCTATAAGAAAAAAGGGCTGCCTAAGCAACCCATGATCTTTAACTAAAGCTCTGGTTAGTTGAATAAAAACATTTATTATTCAGAAACTCTATATATCATTGTAATAGATGTTCCTGATTCTTCATAATCTTTAAAACCCATTTTTTTATAAATATGAACTGCATTACTATTATTAGGGTCTACACTTAGGGAAATTGATTTATATCCTTCATACATTGCTTGGTGAATTATTTTCTCCATCAGCAATGTTCCTACCCCATTTCCTCTTGCCTCTTTAGTAACTGCTATTCCTAATTCAGGGGTTTTACTGTCTACAAAGCCATATCCCTTATTAAATTCGTCAAACAATCTATACCAGACGGCTCCCAATGCTTGGTTATTGGTATTTAGTGCTATTAATGCTGTATCGCCGTTTCTTCCCCAATCTACATGATATTTTTTATTATAAGGTGAGTTTATCAAATCCTCTTTATTGGGTTTATTCTCAGGAATATATATAGATTCATAAAGCATATCCGTCAAAAATTCAAACTCACTTTTTTCAAGATTTCTAATAATAACCATTTTTCACACCTCATTATTAATTTTTGAACCGTCTTATTTATTCCTCTGTAAAATAACTATTTTCCTTCTTCAACTGACCTGATGTGTTAGCTAAAGTGTAACATTTCACACTAGATAGCCGAATTCTACTTTTTGTTTTCGACATAAAAATAGACCATCGAAATGATGATCTTGTTTAACTAAAGCACCCGTTTGTTGAAGTGCAATATTTCGTTTCATACGCTATGTTAACATTTCTAAGAGAAGAATATTTCAGTTATATATTTTTGAATGATTAAAAAGATTCCCCAGCCAACAACTCCAAATAAAATCGCTATTGATAAATGAACCGAATGTTTTAATGCCATATAAATTATCACCAGCATTACTATTGTTGCTGGAAGACCTGCTATTACTCCAACAGTAAATTGATTGATAGTTTTTGCAGATTCTCCTTGTACTGTTAGCCAAATTATACTTAGAATACTGATTAAAGGTAAAGCTGCTATGACTCCTCCATATGATGGAAATCTCCTTGCTAATTCAGTTACCATGCCAATAATGGCAGCAGAACTTACAATTTTTATAAACAAATACATTTATTTTGATACCTCACTTAGTAATTGAAAGGCCGTAACAACCTGTATTTTTTCTTTATCTGACAACTTGCCAAGTGCTGCTTGTAATTTTTCTTCATCTAATTCTGTATTCTTTTTTAATATCTTTAAACCGAGTTCTGTTAGATGCAAATAAACCATACGTTGATCTTTTTCGTATCTTTCTTTATAGACCCATCCATTACTTACTAGCTTTTTCACGTGTTCCGACGCAGTATTATGTGATATAGATAAATGCTCTGCAATATCTCTAATCATTACCAATTGCTTTTTATGTACCATTTGTAATATGCGGACACTTTGGTGGGAAATGGCTTCTTGGTGCACAGGATGAAGTTCAAAATAAATATCAGTAAAGTATCCATTAATTTCATCAATCATATAATATACCTCCAATATATATCGTTATAATTGATTATATCGTAATACACGATATAAATACAATCGGAAATTTACCGGCACCATTAAAATTACTACTCTTATAGGAAACTCAATATAAGTTCCTAACAACTTTGGGAAATACACCTGTTTCACATCTCATTCTTAATCCAGTACTTGGATAATTTTCCAAAGCAGTACACTCTATGATATCCGCTCGAATTACCCATAACAAACACTCATCCATTACCCTTGACCACTCTAAAGGAACTTCCTCTTTACTAACTACACAATATAGATTTTCTTTTCTACTTCTAAGTACCCAGTTTTTACCTATATCTATTAACCTCATTTTCTAAGATAATAAATTAAGATATATATAACTTTGGAGGAAGATTTACATGAAACATACTATTTTATCCATTTTTTCTGCATTATTCTTACTGAGTTCACAGTCACCTGTATATGCTTCTGATTTAGCCGGAAATACAGTTATATTCTTAGAGGATCCGCTACTTCAAGAAAAGTTAGAGTCTTATGTTGACTCTTGTGACCGTCAAAATGACAAGAAAACCACCATCGATCGAATATCCAACTGTTTGGAGAAAAATAATGGCTCCTTAACCCTTGGAAATTGGTACGCTGGAGATGTCAGAACTTTAAAAGGGATGGAGAAACTGGCCGGTCTGCCTATTAAACAATTAAACATTCAAAACACTCATGCAAGAGGGCAGAGCATCACAGATCTTACACCACTTTCAAAAATAAAAAGTTTAGAGAGTTTGCAGTTAGATGGTACTTTCTCAAATGATTTCTCTCCTCTAGCTACACTACCGAACTTAAAAGAATTAACGATCAACTCTACCCATAGTCAACCCTTGCTTACGATTTCCTTAGTAAAAAACCTACAAAAACTGCAATTAAGTGGTAATCAGATTACCTCTCTCGCTGGAATTGAAAGGATGTCACAGCTCAAATCATTGGGAATAGATGATGTCACGATTGCTGATTATAGAGAGTTAACTAAGGCACCGCAGTTGACAAAATTATCATTGAAATTTAACGGTAGTTCTCGTTTTTTACAGTCCCTTTCTAATCTAGAGTCATTATCACTCATTAATTATAATGATAAACCTACTGTCATTCAGGGCGATGACTTGAATAAGCTAACAAAGCTTAAGTTTCTTCATTTGAGTAGGACCGAAGTGAATTATGACTTTCTTAACGTAATGCCAAGATTAGAGGAATTGTCGATATCATATTCTTTAAAGGATACTAGTACCTTATTCAATGCGATTAATAAACCTATGGTGCACCTCAGAAATATAGATTTAAGCGATAATTATCAACTTTCTGCCATTGAGGGTGCAGAGAAATTGTCTTATCTGTTTCCGTCAATTGAAAAAATAAACCTTAGAGGAAATGAGATTTCTGATTTATCTCCTCTTGTTCAAACAGATATTCCTTATCAACATTTAAATGATTTGGATATAGATGGAAATAACATTACCGAAATTAATATACTTGGAAAACATGCTAACTTATTCCCTGCTTTGAAAACAATTTATGCGGAATCGAACTATATCCATTCTATAAGTGAGATGACCAAGCTACCAGCATTGCAATCTTTGTTTGCCAAATACAATTTGATTGATAACTCTGATGAAAAAAACCCCAAAAAGTTTATAGGTAATCCTCAATTTCAATTAGGTACACCTAAACCATTGGAAATGTCAATTGGCTCTGTATATGACGGGCCAATTTTATCAAAATATTTAATTCAGGATGAGGATTGGATCGAGCAGATTAACTCAAAAAATTTAACGATAACATTTTCAAACCCAGAAGTCGCTGAATTAACGGAAAAAGGTAATATTTTAGCCAAAAAACAAGGAACAACAACCATTTCCTATTCTATTAAAGGTACAAATGACCCTTACTTTTCCCATTCCTTACTGTTAACTGTAAGGGATAAAAATTATAAACCGCTAAATCCCACGATTTATGGGGAAGTGACTCTTGAAACGAACAAGATCACCGTATCGGCACATGATGAAGACAAAGTGGTCGTATCTAGTAAGGGCAAGGTAATTGCAGAAGTTGTACCTTCTGGAATATTAACATTTACTCTTCCAAGCCTAGAAGGATTAACGGAATTACAAGTTTGGGCACAATCAAAACTGGGGACAAAAAGCAATACGATTACCGTACCAATATATAAAACAGAGAAACCCCAGCTACCAAATATAGATCCTCTCACCGATCAAAATGAATACATTACAGGAATAGCAGATCCTAATACCACTATCCATATTACTTCTGAAAGACAAGACCAATCGTTTAGGGAGCAATCCCAAAAAGTGAACGCTGACGGGACATTTAAGGTCTTTACTGGAAAGCTGCCAGCTGGCTATTCTCTTGTCTTTATTACGAAAAATGAGCAAGGTCGGGAGAGCGATCGTCTCAGTTCAACGGTACGTGACATAACTCCGCCAGCGATGCCGGTATTAGATTCTGTGACAAGTAATTCTAGGCAAATTAGTGGTAAAACAGAAGCCAATGCAAAAGTATCGATCAAAAAAATGTCTAGGTATATTGGGGACACTTTCGCAGATCAAAATGGCTTTTTCAAGTACTCGATTCCTGCTCCAAGTCCAGGAGATATCTTTACTGCTATTGCTGAGGATAAACATGAAAATAAAAGCGAGGAAGCAAGAATTGTTGCTACTATGCCTATAAAGGAAGATATTAAACCACAAAAGCCTGTCTATTGGAAAGGTTTGCAGCTGAAAAAAGGCCAAATTGGACTCGTTACCATAACGAAAAAGATCAATCTTTGGAAACGCGATGGTGATAAGTTGGTATTCGAACGTGTGTTAAACCCTGGAGAAGTATATCGAGTCTATCGGTATGACAGCAAGTATGGCGGACAATATGGAGTAGGGGGGAACCTCTTTATCACTAACATAAAGGGTTATGTGAAATATCAAACACCATCAAAGGCAGTGCTGGCACAAGTAAAATAGAGGTCTTGCTCAGCTCACCTTTTAATCATACATTTTCCACGGTCTTTGATTTAAATTTTTTTTAATGGAAATAAGTTACTAAATATAAAGCCTGTATCCTAGATTACCATGTAATAATAGATACAGGCTCTTTTTTAAATTTTTCCTTCTTCTCTTAGTTATACAATATTTTACGAGCTTGATATTCCTTGTCAGTTCATTATTTAAAATTCTTCCATTCGATCCAACCATTCGTTTACTAACGTATTAAAAAGTTGTGGTTGTTCGATTTGTAAATTATGACCCGCTTTATCCACTACAGCAAATGTACCGCGAGGATACTTTTTTTAAGATTAAGTGCATCTTGATAACCAACTGTAGTGTCTTGTCTTCCTATTAGAAATACACTTGGTTTAATAAAATCAAATTGGTCAATCTCAAAGGAATAACCATTCTTATCCTTAATCCTATTCAACCACTTAAAATTTCTTCGTTGTATCTTAACCAAGTATTCTCATCTAATACAACATTGTCGCCTCTGAAAATTCTAATTATTCCTTTGATAATTTTTCAACGAATTTTTCATCATTTTTTAATACTTTATGTTTTTCAACCGTTCTATTTTCTCTAATAGGAATAATGACTGGACATTTAAATGCTGCACCCAGTACTCGTTCAACTTGGTTTTGAATAACGCACCTCGCTATATATCCACCGTAAGATTCTCCAACAATAATGTATTCTTGGTCAGGTACCTTTACTATCTTGCTTTTACTAATGAGTAACTTCAACACTCTACTGTTTAATATATTTTATTTTAAACTTTAAGCTGTTCTTCAATTTTTTCTTCTCCGGTTCCAATATAAGTAACCTTTTTCTTAGGTATGTCTACACGATAGGTTACAATTCCAGCCCCAGCAATTTCTTTTAAAAAAGCTACAAAGGGCAGAGAAATATTAGATATTGCATCAAGAACCTTATTTCTATTAAATTCTTCGGAAGTAACCAAGTTTACTTGGGAATCTGTTTTAAACTGCGAATGAACTCCTTTATATGTGGCTTGACCCGTAGCAACTTCTATTTCGTATTCATTTATGCCTCTTTGTGACAATTCTTCTAAGAATTGTGGGAAGCTTATCTCACCGTTACTTCTACTGCGAATAATCGCTTGAAACTCACTTTCTGTTATTTTGTCATTCATACATATTCCTCCAATTAGAATTGATTCTTAAATATCCTTCACCACAATTATAACCTCATAGGTTTATCTTATTCTTGTAGAAATGGGACATACTCATTATTCAACTAACCTACTGAGTTAGTTGAATAAGCCTTCTCTTATATTACACATTATGTTCGTACTGTATCTTGAATTACCCCCTTATCATTATCGGACGTATACTAATTAAAACAACGATTGGGGATGAAAAAAATGGATCTCATATTATGGATGGCTGTTTTATCCGGTGCCTTTATCGCAATATTCGCCGATAATAGCAAATGCAAAAAGAAAAAATGTTAAACTTTTTTCATATCTACCCGATTTCTTGGTAGATATAGGAACTGAACCAACTGTTTATAGATTTCTTTTTTTTAGACGCATATCTTGTTTCCCCCTAATTCCGCTTATTAGGGGCCTTTTTTGTCGGATAGTTTGTTCAGCTGTGTGTTAATAATCTTTTGTTTCATTTTTGTCCTCAACTTGAATTTTTACATTTTCCTATTCGCATCACAAAACTTACAAACCATTTGGTACCATTCTACGTTGTTTAACATACTCCTTCCTCCAATAAACTGCCCGGTTATTGAAAAAGCGACTCTTCTATTGAAGAATCGCACGATTTATTTATTAGAATTCTTAATGATATGTATTGTTAGAAATACACTTACTAAAATAATGAATAACAGCAAAATCAGTTCCGTGTTACGTAAATCAAATCCGTCAAATCCGTACCACATTAGGAGATACCCTAAACTGCCTATCGAATTTAAGGCGAATAAAATTCCCCAAGCAGATGCTTTGAATCGTTTATAAAATCCTTCACCAGCGAAATACTTCGTATACAAAAAACAGGCTATACAAAGACCAACTACTAGCAGTACTGTCAGTACTGTCTGAATAAAAGATGCTGTTGATGTTGTAATAGTAATAGGATCTTCACCAGCCGTATCAACATAAACAACGTTAACAAAATAAATAATATTTAGGGCTAATACCAAGAGGAAAACATAAAAATATAGAATCCATTCACCAATAAAAATAAGAGGAAATATAATTTTTCCCACCATTTTCACCTACCATATAGTTTTAATCTACATAAACTATAAAGTTTGACGAATAAAATTGGTAAAAGTTTCTTATGCAATAATATCTTTCTTTAACTAATCTGCCCACTTAGATCTAAATGATGTTTTGGACGTAAATAGAGACCATCGAAATGGTCTTGAACTAACGACTCTATAGTTGCAGAATAAAATTAATGCCTCCCCAGGTGTTCCGTTTTCTAATCCAAATTTTGCTGTCTATACAAAATTTAAACCCTTAGCGAACCACGGAATCCCCTTGCGGCATAGTAGGAATCTGCTCCATTGTGATACACAAAGACAGTGTCGTAGCGCCAATCACAAAAGATGGCCCCGCCGAGTTTTCTAATATTCTCAGGTGTTAGCACCCAGCTAGACGTTTTCTTATCGAAATTTTCAAGTTCCTGCAAATCTCGGTATTGTTCTTCCGTTAAAAGTTCAATGCCCATGGCAGTTGCCATATCAATAGCGTTATTTTCTGGTTTATGTTTTTTCCTTGACTCCAGTGCTTCTCGGTCGTAACAAACACTTCTACGTCCTTTAGGACTTTCCGCTGAACAATCATAAAAAATGTATTCGTCCGTCTTTTTATCATGGCCAACAACATCCGGTTCACCGCCGGTTTCTTCCATTTCATTAAGCGACCACAGTTTTTCAGTATTCGCTTCGAGCTTAGCTTGTACTCTAGCCCATTCAAGACTTTCATGGCGGTTCATGTTTTTCTCAAAACGTTCCTTCAAAGTTCTTAGTAGTTCTTCACGTTGTTCTAGTGACAATTCCTTATTGCTCTTTGTCATATTAGTTTCCCCCTTATTGTTTTTACTCATAATGGTTTAAGTGCTAAACTGCTGCATTTGTTCAAAAAGAAACTACAAATTATTCGACTAAAGCACTTTAAAAAATAGACTAAAAACACCTAAACAATTGCAAATTATACCTGCTATCGCAAATTTACTTCCGTTTTGTTTAAGCTGTTTAGTTTCTCTTAATCCAATCATACCAAGAAGTAGACCCAGTACACTAAGAATTAGCCCACCCTCTAGAAGAATTATCCCTAAAATTGATACAATGCCTATTATTAACGAACCCATTGCTTTACCATTAGTAACTTTTATCTCTTGAGTTTCTTGAGCGTCCAATATAAACATTCCTTTACTAAATTATCTATCTGTATTTCAATACCTCTATTTATTTCTTAAGTAATCTGTTATTAGGTGAAAAAATTATTGAAACATACCAAACACCCAAACAATTAGATAAAGTGGAACTGCAACAATTATCATGCCTGCAAGAAAATAACTAACAGACCTTATAATAAATAGTAAAATATCATATATAGATCCTGCTAAGTCATCAATAAACCTAAACACTAATACACCTCTCTCTATAAATAGTTTGTTGACATTATATTAACATTATTCCCCATTTTTAACTAAACTGCTACACAGGTTAAAGGTGGATTGTAGAATTACTTGATGTTTTGGAAGTAATATAGACCATTGAAATGATGGTTCTTATTTTTCTTAAGCACCCGGTAGTTAAAATAACATTGGATTTAAGTGAAAAGACATAATCCATCCTTTATACGAGATAAGAATAACTACTCCCTCTAATAATTACTTTCAGTCCAAATTTATTTAGTAAAATTATTTGGTTTAAGAATAAAAAACCAAATAACTGTCAATAAATAGTGTATATTGGAGGGAAAGACAATTATGATAATAAAAAGTGATGAAAAAGTAATTTATTGCTATAACTGTCGCACAATGACTTTATTTACTCGTAGGGATATGAACAATAATAGTGGTGTAGAAAGCCATTGTAGTGAATGTTCATACGTTTGGTTTGAATGGCAAAATCGAGCAGTAGAGCGAGAAAAAGAAAAGTGGATTGAATATAACGAATTAACATTCTATTTGTAAATAACATGAAATACGCTTAGAGAATTTCTCTGAGCATTTTTTTTCAATCATAAACTAAATCACCCATTTGATGAACCAGAAATAGCGTTCTTTTATATAACTTCTACCACAAAAGTGTAGGATACTTCACCATTCTCTTCATGAACCTCTACTCTCAAACATCCTGCTGTGATAGCTCATTAATAAATCCATGATTAGCCGTTCTATTTTGTCCCAAAAATCATTTTCTATCTCATCTAAAAAAAATTTATAAATTCTTTCTATCTAAACAATAACCAAACTCATCACACCAATAGATCATGACAGATCGACTCGGCATTGAGGTAAACCGTTGTTTATAGGAAAGCATCATTTCACAAACACAAAATTCAAAAAAACATCCTCTTGTTCAATTAAAGCAACGGTAAGTTGAGTAACTGAAAAATCTTATGTTGATTTAAAGTAAACTATCTCTGGGTCTCCATCATCTAAATTTTCAACAAATCCACTTTGTATAAATCCATTTGCTTTAAATACTTCTTGCATTCTTATATTTGATTTATTGGTTGAAGAGAATATTTTCTTAGTTGGTGATATGCTTATAAAATACTCCATAAGGGACGTTGCATATCCTTTTCGCCTTTCAGTCGGTTTGATTATTATCAAGGATATAAAGCTACAACCAAAGAAATGAGTATCATAAATTAAAAATCCTACCAATGTGGACTCTTTTTTAATAGCTATACATCTATCTTCCTCAATAGCTTTTTTTATGTATTTTCGTCTGCTATCACTACCTATTACCTCTATATCAATTTTTACTATTTCCTCTAAATCGTTTAATTGAGATTTAACCAAATGCTCCATACTAAAGTTCCCCATATCGAAATATAAATTTTATTAATCATTCCTACTTAAACTAAACTCCACGTTAGTTTAAGTGTAACATTTCACAAAGGATCGCAGAAATGATGATCTTGTTTAACTAAAGCACTCACATTCCATCTGTATCTCGGTCAAAAGAGAACAATCTTTTACAACAAATTTAATTTTCTAAGCAGTGAAATCATCAATAACTTCAACCACTTCAATTTTCCCGTCAATTAACAGTTCAGGAAGTTCGTTTTTTACGTTTCCCTGCCAATATTCTCTAGCTTGTTCAATTTTTTGAGAGAAAGGAACCCCATCTTCCTTTGGTAATAGGTTTCCATCCCCTTCAAAAGAATTTCCAATAACTCGAAGTTTAACAATCTGCAAAACCTTGCGATTATATGAATCAAATAATTCTTTCCATTTCAAAACGTCTTCATAGTTTTTTGTAGCGTATAGACAAGACATTCTTGAAGGGTATTCTGGATATTCTTGTAGCCTGACCATTTCTACTATCACTTCTCTGATAGCTCTTATTGTTTGGTCTGCATACTTAATAACTACATCGGCATTTTCTTTATTCAAGTAAAATTCTTCATTTGAATAATGTTCTTGTAAAATTTGAAAAAAGTCTTCTCCTTTTGAATTTAATTGTTCTCTTTCAAAAAAGAACCTATATAAAGTATTTCTTTGGTTCTTGTCAAAGCTAATTATTTGACCTAGACTCATTTTTTCCATAGTAACAATGTGATAAACATACAGCTCGTTCTCTTTCATAGTCTATCTCCTATCTACCTTCATATAAATTAATTAATACCTTTAGAACCTTATTCAACGAAACTGACAGATTAATTTAAGTGTAACATTTTACTAGGTAATACCGTAATCTACTGATGTTTGGGAAGAAAAAAAAACCATCAAAATGATGGTCTTGTTAAGCTAATGCACCCGATAGGTTAAGTATGTTATTTAATAATTAAAAAACTTACTATCCTATTTGAAGGGTTATCTTCCCAAAATTATTTCCGTTTTCCATATAACTCTGTGCTTCTATTGCTTCTTTAAGAGGATAACATTTATCCACATATGGAGTAATTTTATGCTCTTCAAAGAATTGTAGCATTTCTTTAAAATCTTCTGGACTTCCCATTGTAGATCCTTTTATATCCAATTGTTTAAAGAATATACGTGGAAGAACTAGCTCTTTAATCGGTCCGCTCGTTGCACCGAAATTAACGATGCGTCCAGCTGGTTTGGCTAAATTAATGATATGATTGAAGTTTTCTCCACCAACTCCATCAATGATAAGATCAGCACCATCCATTAGCTTTTTCATTTCTTTTACCCAATTTTGCGTACGATAGTTTATCCCTCCTTTTGCACCTAGCTCCTTCGCTTTATCAAGTTTCTCATCGCTACTTGATGTAACAAATACATTTGCCCCATGTGCTACTGCAATCTGTAAGGCAAACAGAGCAACACCACTTCCAATTCCAGGGATAAGAACATTTTCCCCCTTTTTAAGGTTGCCCCTAAACATAAGGGAACGGAAAGCCGTTACACCCGCTAATGGTAAAGCTGCTGCTTCTTCCCAAGAAAGATATTCTGGTTTTATAGAAACATTCTCATCTGGCACTACTACGTATTCAGCATATGTACCATCGGATGGCATTCCTAATATATAGTGATTGGATCCATGACAAGCCCTATTTTCCCCCCAATTAAAAGCAGGGTTAATAACAACAGCATTTCCCACAGTAATATCAGACACCTGGTCTCCAACAGCAACTACCTCGCCTGCTCCATCTGCCCCCAAAATAGATGGAAGTTTCATTCCAGGATACATTCCGTAAGTAATAAATAGGTCTCTTCGGTTTAGAGATGCATATTTAAGTCTTACTAAAACTTCATTTGCTTTTGGAGTAGGAACCTCAACATCCTCATATCTTAATTTATTAGGTCCACCTAACTCTCTTAAAACAATGGCTTTCATCTATTTTCCCCCTTAAAAGTATGGTCTGAGCGAGCGTTCACTCAGTTTCAATGAATGAATTTTCTTAATTTACGTTGCATTATAACATTTACACTTTTACAAGTGATTAATAACTCATGGCTGAATATACAAAAAAAAAGAACATTCTACCGACTTGTTATTCTGGTACTCTGCCCCTTAAGAATCCACCTTCTACTTCTATTTTCCCCCCTTATCTCATTGAGTTTATTTCTTTTTATATTTAGTCGACCCCTTAATAGAATTATACCACTTTTCAGTTATTTATAAATGGTGTTGATAGAATAATAAGTTACTGTCTTTCTTTAACCATTCTGCTGCGTTTAGATTACGTGTAAAATTTCACATTGTATCAACAGAACTCTTCTTGATGTTATGAACGTAAACAAGACCATCAAAATGATGGTCTTGTTTAACTAAAGGACCGGACCTGTCAGTTTAAGTACCAGCCTTCACAATATCTTGTCTGCTCAGTATGTTTTAGGCTGAACTATCTTATAAATTCAATTTCCTACTTGACCCTTCCTGTAGTAAAGCACCCGTTAGCCATCCATGTAGCGCAAAATCAGCGGTACACCACAGAGAATGAAAATGTGAAAAACGGGTATAGGATACTACGGCTGGGAGAGGAAGGTCGATGAACTATGGTGCCATAGAGCCCATCCGTTAGTCTGACTCCAACGACCACGGTGCATCACAGACTGTCGCACTCTATACGAGTAGCACTCATGGGAGATTAATCCTACTCTGGTTATTGCACCAGCCTGCTTTTTATTTTAAGAAGAATGGGGTTGGTTCTTGATCTACCTTTGAACTCAATTTAAACATTCTGAAGGCTCAGCCTTTTTTAAAAAAAGCTTTTTCTAGTTCTCTTTTGTTATGCAATTTTATAGATTTTAAGCATTTTTTAATTTTCATGGGAGTTGAAGAAGAATTAAATTTCTTTCAAATGTCCAAGCACTGTTGCTATGAGTGCATAACTTAATAATAAATATTTCTTCAGGAGTGACCTTTAATGAGTATTGAAAAAGATAAACCCAGATATGAACTAATAAGTGTCCCTTTGCCTCAACCACCAGGAGTTCCAAATCTTCCACCCAAACTATTTTTTTATGTGGATAATCGATTTTCAGCAAGTCAAAAAATTAGAATTCGAAATATTATTAATGTTACCACTGCTTTTTGGGAACAACATTATCTGCAAAAAACTGCTTCTGGTATATCCCAACTTGCCGCCTGTATAGACAAATACGCAAAAAGAGAATTAACCCCTATATGGTTTAAAGGTATCCCCTTTACAAGTGGTGCTGATGCTCTGAACTATGCAATGGACGTTTTGACTTTCCGTTTCCGAGAAAATGGTTTCCGTAAGGTGAAAAGTATAATTAAATATTATGCCCCTGCTAAAAGAGACAAGTCTACAGCCTTCGCCTTCTCCAAGACCAGTGAAGAAATAAAAAATACTTCTCTATCAGTTAAGATAAACAAAATGGTTTTAGGTAATCCAAACACAGCAAATTTATCACATGTTGGCTCATTACTTCACGCATGGCTTCATCGTAGTGGTTATTTACATCCAAATAATGTATATAAATCCTTTTTAATTGGGGAAGCAGCTATGTGTATCATGAGAGGATTTCAAGATAAAAACCCAGGAACGCCAGATTCAACTTTTACTCAATTTTTCGATTAGAATCACTGATGATTAAAAAATATATAGTAATACTTACTCTTTTAATGTTCAGTTTGTGTCAAATCGGGCATTAAAATCTCCCATTCCCATCTTCAACTAAATGCACCATTAGTTCAATGAAAGCTCCTTACAGGAAGCCACTTGTTTAACTAAATCACGCGTTACTTTAATAAACCATTTAACACTTTCACCGATTTCTTCGAAAGAATATAACTTATTTCATCATCATTTTCCCTTACTAATTTACCTTGTTTTTCGTCTAATAAAAGGAAGAAGCCTCCTTCAGAATTGGTTAATTCTACTTGATAATTAGGTTCAATATTCAACCCTTCATTTATTTCTGAGTTGTTCATAGCTTGTATAAAGTTTTTAATATCTACTGAATCTGTAAGTGAAATTCTTTAATTTAAATTTAACTCTGTTTTACTTTCCAGCTAATTAATATCGATTCTATCTAAGTTTTTTATTGTAAAGCTTTCTGAAGAACATCCTCCAACAAAGACAACAATTAAAACAAATATTGATAACATTAATTTCTTCACTAAATTACTGCCCCTTTTTTATAACATACTTATTCAACTAAACTGAGTCGTTAGTTTAAGTGTACCATTTCACAATGATTTTTGAGATCTACTTGATGTTTCGGATAAAAAAATAAACCATCGAGATGATGGTCTTGTCTAACTAAAGCACCCGTTAGCCATCCATGTAGCGCAAAACCAGCGCTACACCACAGAGGATGAAAATTGTACAGAACGGGTATAGGATACTACGGCTAGGAGAAGAAGGTCGATGAACTATGGTGCCATAGAGCCCTTCCGTTAGTCTGACTCCAACGACCACGGTGCATCACAGACTGTCGCTCCCTTACGGGAAGCACTCATGGGAGATTAATCCTACTCTGGTTATTGCACCAGCCTCCAATACTATTTGCCGTAGAAATGATGATTACAATGGGAGTAATCATTGAACGCGCATGTGGAATGGACGTCCATAAAGATTCCATTACCGCATGTATTATGACACCAAAAGGAAAGGTGATTCAAACGTTTTCCACTAAAACTGTATTTCTATTACAGTTAATTGACTGGATTAAGGAGCATGGTTGTACTCACGTAGCAATGGAAAGTACAGGTGTATTTTGGAAGCCTATTGTTAACTTACTAGAAGCGGAGAGTATTGAGTTTTTAGTAGTCAATGCTCAACATATGAAAGCAGTACCAGGTCGCAAGACCGATGTGAAGGATGCCGAATGGATTGCCAAACTTCTTCGTCACGGTCTACTCAAAGCAAGTTTCATCCCAGACAGAAATCAGCGAGAACTACGAGAGTTAGTTCGATATCGCCGAAGTATTATTGAAGAGCGTGCTAGACAACATAATCGGATTCAAAAGGTTTTAGAAGGAGCGAATATCAAACTAGGCTCCGTTGTCTCCGACATCATGGGAGTTTCAGCGCTTGATATGCTTCGTGCCATCGCCGATGGCGAAGACGATCCAGAAAAATTAGCAGGTTTAGCTCGACGATCAATGAAGAAAAAAAAGACTGAACTTGAACTCGCCCTTCGTGGGTATATCAAATAAACATCGACGGTTAATAATAAAAACCATTCTAACTCATATTGATTTTTTATCTGAGCAGGTTGAGCTGCTAAACCAAGAGGTGGCTACTAGATTATCCTCCCATCAAGAAGATATTGAACGGTTGGATTTATCCCTGGCATTGCCACTCGTATGGCGGAACAGATTATAGCTGAAGTCGGAACTGATGTGGAGAAACAATTTCCCTGTGCGGCTCACTTATGTTCCTGGGCAGGATTAACACCTGGACATAATGAGAGTGCCGGTAAGCGAAAATCAACCAACATGAAAAAAGGAAATAAATATTTGAAATCTGCTTTAATAGAAGCCGCTCATTCTGTCAAAGGTTCCAAAACATATCTAGGAGCATTGTATAGACGTACTGCATCTCGAAAAGGTAAAAAGCATGCAGGAGTAGCTGTCGCTCATGCCATTTTAAGAATCTCCTATTATCTCTTAACCCGCAAAGAGATAATAGGAGATTTAGGTGAAGATAACTTTGACAAGCAAAAAGAACAATCGATTGTACGATATTCTATTCGAAGACTTGAAAACTTAGGTTACAACGTTACAATTACTGAACCAAATGCCTCCTAATCCAACAATTAATTCCATCCATATTTTGGCGCTGCAATTTTTTAAAAACAAATGAGCCGCGTCTGCTTTCGTATTGACTTTTTCTCTAAATCGAAGATTTTAATTTTCATGGCAGTTGAAGAAGAAAAGTAAAGCTTATTCAATTCAAGCCCCCTTTACTTTAAGTCCATTACTTCACATATTTCTAATTGGTAAAGATAAAAAAAGGTGATACCTTTTAAGGCATCACCCCTTAGAATATTAAACCTGAATAAACTAACTCTAAACCTTAAAGTTATTCTTGATTAATTGCACTTTCATCAATATAAGCAACTTCCCATAAATGACCGTCTAAATCCTGAAACCCCCATACATACATAAATCCATGATCTTGAGGCTCACTAAAAGATGTACCACCAGACGACAGTGCCTTATTTACTATCTCATCCACTTGAACCCGACTTTCAGCTGAAAAGCTGAGAATTGCTTCGGCAGAAGTAGTAGTATCCACAATTTCCTTCTTACTAAATCCTTTGAATCGTTCTTCAATCATTATCATAGCCAAGATATTGTCGCTGATGATCATACAAGATGTGGTCTCATCGGAGAATTGTGGGTTGAACTCAAAACCTATCTCCTTGAAAAAATTGGTGGACTTGTTCACGTCTTTTACTGATAAATTGATAAAGATATTTTTGGATGTGAATGCCATTTTTTATTACCTCCTGTGGAAATTACTGACGAGAATGCTATGCCAATTAAGTTTTTCATTAAATGTAAATCTCATTTACTAATGGTTAGTTTTTGCACACAGAACATTAGTTCTTAATAATATCACATATTAATGTGTATGGAAGCACCACATTAAAATATCTTGCCCTTTATTTAATTAATAACCACATTTTTCTTATAACATTTTTTCTTTATTTTATTATGCGTATATCTTATTGCCTGAAAAAGCTCCTCCAAAATCTGGCCCGATAGTTGAACACAAGTTAAACAACACTCTTCAACTAACCCGCCCCTTTAGTTTAAGTGTATCATTTCACAATGGATCACCCAAATTTACGTGATGTTTTGAACGTAAAAATAGACCATCGAAAAAATGAACTGCCCCGTAAATGTTAGACACCAACTAACATTTACGGGGTGTTTTTATGTCTAAATATACAGTAGAAGTTAAATTACAAGCGGTGGAACGCTATTTAACTGGAAACGAAAGCTATCAAACCATCGCAGAAAGTATTGGTGCAGCTAAATCTCAAGTCGCTACTTGGGTGAAATTATTTGAGGCACAGGGTAAAAAGGGTTTTAAGAAAAGCTATACAAGTTACTCTTCTGGGTTTAAACTAGACGTACTTAATTTTATGAGCGAAACAGGTGCTTCTTTTCTAAAAACGGCAAGCAGATTTAATATTTCTTCGTTTACCAATAAGAAAAGAAGAAACTAAAGAACCGACATCTTCTACAATTCCAACTCCTTCATAACCAGGAATATTTGGTAATGAAATCCGATGAGAATATGCCCCTCTAATCGGTAATAAGTCAGAAGGATTGATAGGACGTGCTAACATTCGAACAAGGACTTCATTATCTTTTGGTGGTTCAATGCTTTTATCTTCAACTTTTAAAACGTCTTTAGGACTACCGAATCCATAGAATTTAATACATTTTGCATCCAACACCATTAGTCTCCTTAATATAAATCAGATTTATTTAATTATATCATCTTCAACTAACCTACTTCGTTAGTTCAATAAGATAAAAGGCTATACTCCTTCTTGAAGTAAGTACAAAACTATTCCTTTGATTGTTTTAATCTCCAAGCAAATGAAATGATGAAAGCTGAAATTCCACCCAAAACAAGGGCATAAAACAGTAAAAAGAAAATAAATGCCCCATAATCTTCGAGTTCAAAAAAGGGATTATTAGATATATAAGGCTCGGAAATAATACCGATTAAGAAAATTGGAGTAAATAGAATAAAAAATCTTTTCCAAAGTATTTTTTGTAATTATCGTCTGTGTTCTGAAACAACTACCAGCATCTCCTTTCAGAGTATTTATGTGAAAATTATGCAATAATCTGGCCCGATTGTTGAACACAAGTTAAACAACACTCTTCAACTAACCTGCTTCGTTAGCTCAATAAGAAAAAGCTACCCTTACAGGCAACCACTTGTTTAACTAAAGCACCCGTTAGTTGAAGAAGAAATTCTTTACTCCTTTTACCCTAGTTATCACATTATAACTATAAAAAAACAGCAATTATTGAAAAAATTATTGCAAGGATTGTTAACGCAATCTGTATATTTGAACTTTTTTTTACTTTACTTCTAAGAATTTCTTCACTTGGTTCTGTGTTAACGACTTTACGTAGTCTATTATTTTTTAATAAAACTATGGTATACAGCAATAATGCTACAATATATAACGACATTTTTATCCAGTTCAAAATTTTCCCCCACTTACACTTAAACTAACCTGCTGCTTTAGTTCAATAAGAAAAAAACTTTACTCCTTCTTGAAGCAAAGCACCCGTTAGTTGAATAAGAAATCACATTTTGGTAGATAAACCTCTTCGTTGTAATCACTTAGGCATTCTTTCATTCTTTTTGCATCAAATGGTAAGTTTCTTTCTAAGAATGTCCATCCAACGAATTGGATTTGCATTGGTAGTTCAACAAGTCCTGTAATTGCATCCCAAAAAGCATCCCAATTTTCACCATAATAACTGGGGAAACCAAGCATTTTTTTTAATAGTAAATGTAATTCTGTTGAAGATTTAATATTTGTTACATCAATCTTCACAGTGGGCTTTCGTTCGTTTATCAAATGGAACACCTCAATCAATTTATAGTGTGCTGTATTTTATCATTATTTCTTAAAATTTTTCTGTTCCTTGTTCAACTAAACTGCGGCTTTAGTTCAATAAGAAAAAAGGCTTTACCCCTTCTTGAAGTAAAGCACCCGTTAGTTTAAGTGAAAAATTTCACAAACACCTTACTCCCTGCGTTCCATTGATTTAGAGTAACCAAAACAATCTCTAAATAACTTCCTTCCAATATATTTATGAAAATTATTGTATCTATATCGGTAATACTCGTTCCAATAGCTAATCATTCTATTATAGCTTTTGCAAAACGGCACAATATTTTCAAGACAAAATCTCTTTATCCGTACTGTATCCTGCTCTTTTAAAATATCATAAGTCATTTCTAATATTTCTACGACATATTCATCACATATTTTTACGATATAAGGAATAGCCCAGTCTTCATAATCCATCTGAAGCAACGAATAAATATGCATTTGGCGAACAAACCCGTCACAACTTCTTGAATAAATACAATGCAAAATCATTTTTTGTCGTGGACTTAAATTGTCTATAACTTCATCTGAACTATCAATGTAGTAGATTCGATATGGAAATCTAATCACGGCATTATCTTGAAAATATTGAATAGTATCCTCGGACACATCAATAGTGACATTATTATAAGTTTTTTGTGGAATCATTCCAACCGCTGTAGTCACATCATCTCTCAAATAAATTGGAAATCCATCTTGAAACATTCAATCACATCCTTGCTTCGCTTAATGTTAGAACAACTAAAATGCTGCGTTAGTTTAAGTTTAACATTCCACAATGGATTGCCGAAAGCTACTTATTATTTTGGACATAAAAAAAGACTATCAATATATGATGGTCTTTTTTAACTAAAGCACCCGTTAGTTGAATGCAGTTTTTATGGTAAATATTCCTATGTTAATTTATTTTGTGTGTCCCAAATCTTAACTTAGATCCACCCATTATGTTCGAACTGTGTATTGTTAATCGTCTTCTAAGCACAAAAACAACCTTCTTTATAAACTTCCCATCTTACACACTCTTTCTGAACATCAAATCTTTCATTCTTTTTTTCAGCAAGCCATAATTCAGACTTTAAATTGTTATCTATTTGAAATAAATTTCTTTCCAAATTTCTAATCCATATTGAAAATTTCTTAAAAACAACCTTTTTTTCTAAACTACTTTTCTTTAAGAACAATTTAATTTTAAACGAGAGAATGTAGACTTAATACTACTAAATTAATCGAATTTATCTACAATTACCAAATTGTACAATCACCTTTCGCTTTAAAATCATAGTTTATAAATGTAAGGATAAGCTTTACAAAACAAAAAGGAGGTATT
>NZ_FOGY01000010.1 GCF_900111345.1 Psychrobacillus sp. OK032 | reverse complement strand
GAGCCAGGATCAAACTCTCCATAATAGAGAACTTAAAAAGCTCATTTTGTTTTGCTGGCATCATCATTAAATGATGTCAAAATTGTTTTGCTATCAGACTAACAAGTTAATCTTTCAAGCTATATTTCTTAACGTTTTGCATGTTCAGTTTTCAATGTTCATGTTGTCGACTTGTTTTGGCGACTTCTATATAATATCAAGGTTCAATAAATATGTCAACCCTTTATTCATATTAAATATTAAACTCTCTCCTTTTCATATAGAAACAAGGAAAGAGTTATTTTTGATATCACTCTATAATACTCTCTATGTATAAGGACCTTTTAGCAGCTAAGTCAATTATTTGACCTGTTTCCGTTAATCGAATCATCGGCCTCATTGGCGAATCTCTATGAGAAAACACCACTTCTCCTGTCCTTCCATCTGATAAGTGAACACGAGTTGAAATTGGCAAATCGCCCACAAGTGAGATTAACGCATTTACGGCTTCGATGTTATATTTACCAAATTCCTCCTCCCGAATCATTTCTAATACTTTGAAAGAGGAACTTTTTGCACGATAAATACGCTCAGATGTCATTGCATGGTAAACATCTGCTACAGCTATTATTTGAGAATAAACGGATATTTTATCCAGTTTTTCTCCTAATGGATAACCGCTGCCGTCTAAACGCTCGTGATGTTGAAAAATTGCAAGTTTCAGTTCAGATTTTAATAACGGACTTTCTTGTATCATTTGTAAACTATATATAGTATGTTTTTTAATCTCCGAAAAATCAGCCTCGTTTAAATATGATTTTTTTTCTCTAATCTTTACATCTACTTTTGACATTCCTATATCAGCTAGCATACCAGCAGTTGCTATTTGCTTAATCATTCCCGGAGAGTAGTGCATTTTTTTGGCTATTGCACCAGAAATTATACCTACAGCAATAGAATGATGTGCAACATAGTTATCTAATGAGCAAAAACTGTTTAAGTAAGAAAATATTTGTTTGTCCGCCATAGCCCTTTCTACTAAGGGCATGATTATATTGCGTAATTTAGCTACATCTACTTTCATCCCGGCTTCCCAAGAAGAGAACTCTTTATAAAAACTAGTTACCGCGTGATTATATAACTTCACAAAATTTGTTTGGATAGACTGTACATCTTTAACTTGTATAGTATTTATTTTCTCTTCGTTTAATTTATTTATTTCTTCTTCATTTCTACTAAATACATTTTCTATTAGTATAGGTATTTTATTAACATTAAATGCACGTAATACTTGAATATGTTCTCTTGTTACTTTAGTATCTTTTCGAATGATAGGGTTTTTTGTATTAACTAAAATATCTTCAGCAAGGACGCTCCCTAATCTCAATTCCTCTAAATTTTCTAGAATTTGATGCATTCCATTCCCTCTTTTTTCTAAATGTTTCTTTAATTATACTAAATATACTAGGTTTCTGTATATGTATGAAAAAAAGCACTCTTAAACCAATTTGTTTAAGAGTGCTTTCATTTACTTATTCACTTGTTTCTTCCGTAGATGTTGATTCTGAATCAGTAGAAGAACCTTCTTCTACTTCCATCTCATCGTTGTCATCTTCGTCATCTTCTTTTAGAACTTTTGCGACTGTAGCTATTAGTTCATCGTCTGCAAGTCTCATTAGTCGGACACCTTGCGTACTTCTACCAGTTATAGAAATATCATTTACGTCCATACGAATGAGCATACCGTTTATTGTAATTAGCATTAAATCTTCTGTTCCATCTACTGCCTTAACAGCGGATAAAGGACCGTTTTTATCGGTAATCTGACATGTTTTTACACCCATACCACCGCGACTTTGCAAACGATACTCAGATTCTGGTGTACGTTTTCCATAACCGTTTTCTGTAACGACTAAGATTTCTTGGTCTGGCTCTATAATTTCCATACCTACTACATAATCATCGTCTTTTAGACGGATACCTCTAACTCCACCAGCTGTTCTACCCATAGAGCGAATATCATTTTCTTCAAATCGTACTAGCTTACCTTGTCTTGTTCCAATGATTATTTGTTTCTTTCCATTCGTTAAACGAACAGCGATTAGTTCATCTTCCTCTCGTAACGAAATGGCGATTAAACCATTTGCCCGAATATGCGCAAAACCTGAAACAGGAGTACGTTTTGTAACACCGTGTTTTGTCGTAAAGATGAAATAGCTATCTTCCTCGAATGACGCCATTGGAATCATGGCAGTAACCTGCTCATCCTTTTCAATGCCCAGCAAGTTAATAAGCGGTAGTCCTTTTGCTGTTCGACCATATTCAGGAACTTCAAATCCTCTTGCGCGATAAACTTTTCCTTTATTCGTAAAGAACAAAATAGTATCGTGTGTCGATGTGTACAATAAATGTTCTACAAAATCATCTTCATTTGTACCCATCCCTTGGACACCTCGACCACCACGTTTTTGACTCTTATACGTGTTTGCAGGCAATCGTTTGATGTATCCTTTGTTAGTCAAAGTTAGTACTGAGTTTTCTACAGGAATTAAATCTTCGTCTTCTAAAACTTCTGCTCCACCTGCAACAATTTCAGTTCGACGTTTATCGGCATAACGATCTTTAATATCTGTAATTTCTTCTTTAATAATTTCAAGTACTCGATACTCGTTTGCTAAGATGAATTTTAGTTCTTCGATTAATTTAATTAAAGCTGTATATTCATCTTCAATCTTATCCCGTTCTAAGCCCGTTAGACGTTGCAAACGCATATCTAATATTGCTTGGGCCTGGCGTTCAGACAAATTAAATTTCTCCATCAAGCCATTTTTCGCTTCTTCCCCTGTTCGAGAAGCACGAATTAAAGCAATGATTTCGTCTATATGATCTAAGGCAATTCGTAAACCTTCTAAAATATGAGCTCGATCTTCCGCTTTATTCAATTCATATTGTGTACGACGACGGATAACCACTTTTTGATGTTCTAAGTAATAATAAAGCATTTCTTTTATGTTTAATACTTTTGGTTGGTTATCCACAAGAGCTAGCATATTAACACCAAAACTTGATTGTAATGCCGTTTGTTTATACAAATTATTTAAAAGTACATGGGAGTTTGCATCTTTTCTCACTTCAATAACAATTCGCATACCATTACGATCAGATTCATCTGCTAAATGTGTAATTCCATCTATCTTTTTATCTCGAACTAATTCTGCAATTTTTTCTATTAAACGTGCCTTATTTACTTGATACGGCAACTCTGTAACAATAATTACTTCTTTACCGCTAGCTTTATGTTCAATTTCAACTTTTGCCCGAATTAATACAGACCCTCTACCTGTCTCATATGCACGACGAATACCGCTTCTTCCTAAGATGATACCGCCTGTCGGAAAATCGGGACCTGGGATTATTCCCATCAATTCATCTATCGTAATCGCAGGATTTTCAGCTAATGCTAAAACTCCGTCAATTACTTCTCCTAGATTATGAGATGGAATATTCGTAGCCATCCCAACGGCAATTCCAGAAGCTCCATTTACAAGTAAGTTAGGGAATCTACTTGGTAATACAACGGGCTCTTTTTCCTGTCCATCATAGTTATCTTTGTAATCTATTGTGTTTTTATTAATATCACGCAATAACTCCATTGCAATTTTAGACATTCTGGATTCGGTGTAACGCATTGCAGCTGCTCCATCACCATCAACTGAACCAAAGTTACCATGTCCATCTACTAACATATAGCGGTAGCTCCAATGCTGTGCCATGCGTACCATTGCTTCATAAATAGAGGAGTCACCATGTGGATGGTATTTCCCCATTACGTCTCCTACAATACGAGCCGATTTTTTATGAGGTTTATCAGGTGTATTCCCCAACTCTTGCATACCATATAAAATTCGACGATGTACAGGCTTTAGCCCGTCACGAACGTCTGGTAAGGCACGGGAAACAATAACACTCATCGCATAGTCTAGAAATGAGGTTCTCATTTCTGTACTAATATTGATCCCCTTAACACCTTTATTCGGTATTTCTGACATCCTAAAGACCTCCAGTCACACACATTCTTAAATATCTAAATTTTTCACATATACAGCATTTTCTTCAATGAATAGACGTCTTGGTTCTACCTCTTCACCCATAAGCTGTTCGAATACCGCATCTGCTTCCATTGCATTATCTAAGTTTACTTGGAGTAATGTACGTGCATCTGGATCCATTGTTGTTTCCCAAAGTTGCTCAGCATCCATTTCTCCAAGACCTTTATAACGCTGAATATTCGGTTTGGACGTTTTCGGTAAGCGATCTAAAATCTCTTTTAATTGTTCATCATTATAGCAGTATTCAACATGTTTCCCTTGTTTTACCTGATATAAAGGTGGTTGTGCAGCATATACATAACCTGCTTCAATTAGCGGTCTCATGAAACGGAAAAAGAACGTAAGTAATAATGTACGAATATGCGCGCCGTCAACGTCAGCATCCGTCATGATAATAATTTTATGGTAACGGGCTTTTTCTAATGTAAACTCTTCTCCAATACCGGTACCAAGTGCTGTAATCATTGCACGGATTTCAGCATTCCCTAAAATTCGATCTAAACGTGCTTTTTCCACGTTTAAGATTTTTCCTCTTAACGGTAAAATTGCTTGGAAGTGACGATCACGACCTGATTTTGCTGATCCGCCTGCAGAGTCACCCTCAACAATGTATAGCTCACTTTCCGCTGGTACACGTGAAGAACAATCTGCGAGTTTACCTGGAAGGCTAGAAACCTCTAATGCTGATTTTCTCCGCGTAAATTCACGAGCCTTTTTCGCAGCAACACGTGCTCTTGCAGCCATCAGTCCCTTTTCAATGACTTTACGTGCAATTTGTGGGTTTTCTAGTAAAAATCGATCGAAGCCCTCTGAAAACAAGCTATTTGTAATCGGACTCACTTCCGAGTTACCAAGTTTGGTTTTCGTTTGTCCTTCGAATTGAGGGTCTGGATGTTTAACAGAAACGATGGCTGTTAGGCCTTCACGTACATCGTCTCCTGTTAGATTAGCATCTGCTTCCTTTAACAAACCATTCTTTCTAGCATAATCATTGATAACACGAGTAAGAGCTGTTTTAAACCCAGACTCATGTGTTCCGCCTTCATACGTATTAATATTGTTTGCAAAGGATAATATATTAGATGCGTATCCCGAGTTGTATTGCATAGCAATTTCAATCGCAATTCCATCTTTTTCTCCTTCTACAAAGATAGCTTCTTCTGTAATCGGCTCTTTTGATTTGTTTAAATCTTCAACGTATGATTTTATTCCGCCCTCATAGAAATATTTAACGGATTTTTCTAAACCATCTCTTTCATCAGCGATTGTTATAGACAAACCACGATTTAAATAAGCTAATTCACGGACACGATGCGCCAATATATCAAATTCATATTCGGTAGTTTCAGTGAAGATCTCTGCATCGGCTTTAAATCGAGTCGTTGTACCAGTTACTTCAGCATCACCAATGATCTCTAAAGGTACACTTACAGCACCACGTTCAAATTTAATACAGTGAATCTTTCCATCACGTTTTACATATACTTCTGTAAATTCGGAAAGGGCATTTACAACAGAAGCACCAACGCCATGCAGCCCGCCGGATACTTTATAGCCACCGCCACCAAATTTACCACCTGCATGTAATACGGTCATAATGACTTCAACTGCAGGTTTACCCATTTTTTCTTGTGTATCTACTGGGATACCACGACCGTTGTCTTCTACTCGAATCCAATTGTCTTTTTCAATTGTCACGATAATATGATCACAGTATCCAGCAAGTGCTTCGTCAATACTATTATCGACGATTTCCCATACAAGATGGTGAAGTCCCTTCGAACTAGTAGTACCGATGTACATCCCTGGACGTTTTCTAACTGCTTCTAATCCTTCTAATACTTGTATTTGATCGGCATCATAAGATTTTTCTAACTCTTTTTCTTCCATAGCCAACTTGCTCACCTACTCTTTCATCACTTCAATAATGGTGAATCTTGTCTTTAAAAAATATAATTTAATCAATTACGCCAGGGCATAATTGCGTCCAGATTTTGAATTGCGCTAGCGCAATTCATTTAGTTAACTAATTGATAACTGCTCCTTGTTCCACATGAAACATTTTTGCGTGTTGAATCGTATCATGTGCAATACCCTCTACACTTGTCGTTGTGACAAATGTTTGAACATCACCTTGAATTGTGTTTAACAAATGTGATTGTCTATAGTCATCTAGTTCAGATAGAACGTCATCCAGCAATAAAACAGGAGCTTCACCTACCTCCTGTTTTATCAGTTCGATTTCAGCTAATTTTAAAGACAAAGCCGTTGTTCGTTGTTGACCCTGGGATCCATATGTTTGAACATCATAATCATTAACGAAAAATTGAAGATCATCTCGATGTGGACCCGTTAAGGTTACCCCACGATCAAGTTCTCTTTTTTGAGTATCCGCCATTTTTTTTTCGAGATGTTCTTTCATCTCGTTTTCTAACCAATCTGCTTTAATACCAGACGTTGAATTATATGAAACGGTCAACTTTTCTAAACCTCTAGAAATACCCAAATGGATTGGTTCTGCCCACTTTTGCAGTAAATCCATAAATTGGAATCTTTTTTGAATTACTTTCACTGCAGCATCTATATATTGTTCTGTGTACACATCAAACATAACGTCCTTAAGAAAAGACTTCCCTTGATTTTGTTTTAATATATGATTACGTTGTTTTAATATCTTTTGGAATTGTAGTAAATCATGTAAATAAACGGGGGAAATTTGGCCGATTTCCATATCTAGAAATCGCCTTCTAACTTGTGGACTTCCTTTTACTAAATATAAATCTTCCGGTGCAAACATGACGACATTTAGCTGCCCGATGTAATTACTCAATTTCTTTTGTTCCAAATGATTAACTTTTGCTTTTTTACCTTTTTTGGACAATGTTAATTCTAAAGGCAAATGACCATACTTTTTTTGAATAGCTCCTCTTATTTTACCATAGTCTGCTTCCCAACGTATCAATTCTTTATCGTTGGAAGTTCTGTGTGATTTTGCCATCGACAATACGTAAAGGGATTCCATTAAATTTGTTTTCCCTTGTGCATTTTCCCCGATAAACACATTAATTTTGGAGGAAAAGTCCAACTCAATTGATTCATAATTACGGAAATCTTTTAACTCTAAACGTTCAATATACATTTTAATCCCCGTTCTCTGGTCCAATCAATTGGAATCTTCCTACTCCTGGAATATTTACAACGTCTTTATGGCGTAGTTTACGGCCCCTACGATCTTCTACTTCACCATTTACATAAACGGTATGTTCACTTAAAAACCATTTGGCCATTCCACCTGAATCTATTGCATCCGTCATTTTCAATAGTTGACCAAGTGTAATAAATTCTGAGTCAAAACGAATCTCTTCCAACTATAATTCAACCTCTTCTCATTTACATTATCCCTTCATTTTACTCCAAATAACCGAATAAGTAAAAAAAAGCTTAAGTTGCCTTAAGTGCATCTTGTTTTCTGAAGCTTTCCAGGAAGAATAGTTTGTGCAATATAGAAATAAACATCATAAAAGTACTGTTAAGTTACCACTATGATTTTCGCTTCAGGCGGACGCTTTCCGCTTCAATCAATAGAACCTGCTATCTAATAATCATCTAAATTTATTAGAGCTTTAGATTTACTAGGAACACCGGGCTAATTCCCAACAATATGTAGTTTTACAATGTATGAATCCAGTAAATGGAATGACTTATAGCAACAAACCCGTCATTGAAAGCGATCAATTTGCGACTTCAATGATTGTTATGAATTATTTCTGAGAAAGTAGCATATCTTATGTTGTTAAGAAATTGTTATCCACAAATCGTATATTTTGTAAAAGTGTAAAAAAGATAGCCACAATTGTGACTATCCCCATTTTATTACGTTTAATTATTTCAAATTAATAAGTTCTTACAGGTAAAATAAGTTGCAAAATAGAATCATCGTGAACTGACTTCAGTACAAAAGGTCTCATTGCTCCAGAGAATAAGATCTTTACATCTTGACCATCAATCGCTTTTAAAGCATCCATCATATATTTTGCACTAAAAGAAAGTTTCAACTCTTCACCGTCTATAGATTCTGCCTGAATTTGTTCTTCTACATTTCCTATTTCAGGTGAATTAGAAGATACCTCGACAAACCCTTGTCCAAGAGTTGAAAAACGAACGACATTATTTCTTTCTTCTCTTGCAAGTAAAGAAGCTCGATCTATTGCTTGGAGTAATGATTTTCCGTTAACTAAAATTGTCGTTTTATATTCATTTGGAATTAATCTTGATGTATCCGGGTAATTTCCTTCCAACAATCTTGAATAGAATAATACATCTCCCGTTTTAAACAGTATTTGTTGCTGTGTCATGACAATTGCTACTTCAGAAGATGTTTCTTCTAATATTTTGTTCAATTCATTTAAGCTTTTCCCAGGAATTACAACACTATATTCTTCTTGCGGCAAATCTTTCAGTGCTGTTTTTCTTTTAGCTAAACGATGGCTGTCTGTTGCTACGCAGTGAAGCTCACCTTCTTTTACTTGCCAATTAACACCTGTAAGTACTGGACGACTCTCTGAAGTAGATACAGCAAATACAGTTTCTCTAATAATTGATTTTAATAAATCAGAAGCTATGAAGAACTGGCGATCCTCTTCAATTTGAGGTAGTAATGGGTATTCGGAAGCATCTAATCCAATTAAGTTAAACTCAGATTTACCTGAGCGTATATGTGTTTGAAATTGATTGGTTACTTCGATTTCTACATCGTTAGTAGGAAGTTTTCGTACAATCTCATTAAAAACACGGGCTTGTAAAACTATTGATCCTGCTTCTGTTACTTTAATAATTTGTTCTCCATTTTTTTCTGTTGGTATATACGTTTGAATAGTGATATCAGAATCACTACCAGTGATATAAAGTCCCTTTTGTGAAACTTCTAATTTAAGACCAGTTAAAATTGGGACTGTCGTTTTTGAACTTACTGCTTTCATTACATCATTTAATCCCTCTAATAAACTATCTCTCATTACTTCAAATTTCATTTTTGTACCTCACTTATATAGTTATTATTTCTTTAAAAGATTAATAGATATAGTAATAGGGCCTGTGGATATGTTGATAAGTATATCTTAACCCATTAATGCCTAACTATCCACATGTGCATAAGTTGTTCTTAAGTGTGCACAAAAGAAATAAACTTATCCACAAAATTTTTATCTCCCTAAAATAGATTTAATTTGTTTTAAGTCATCTTGTAAATTTGTATCATCCTTAAGCATTTTAGAAATTTTCTCGTGTGCATGAATAACAGTTGTGTGATCGCGTCCTCCAAACTCTTCTCCAATTTTCGGTAAAGAAAAATCGGTTAATTCTCTAGAAAGATACATGGCAACTTGGCGAGGGAATGCAATAGATTTTGTCCGTTTTTTAGCCGTGAAATCTTCCAATCTAATGTGAAAATGTTCTCCAACTACTTTTTGAATGTCTAAGATGGTAATAATTCTAGGACGTGCGTTCGGCATAATATCCTTTAGCGCTTCCGTTGCAAGTTCAGGGTTTATATCTTTATTTACAAGAGAAGAATATGCAACTACTCGTATTAGTGCACCTTCTAATTCCCGAATATTCGAATCGATTTGATTTGCTATATAGGCCATTACTTCATCGGAAATATCTAGTCCGTCGGCTCTTGCCTTTTTACGTAAAATAGCAATTCTTGTTTCTAAATCTGGAGGTGCTATATCTGTGATTAGTCCCCATTCAAAGCGAGAACGCAGTCGATCTTCTAGTGTAGGGATTTCTTTTGGAGGTCGATCACTTGATATAACAATTTGTTTAGATTCTTCATGTAGTGCATTGAAAGTATGAAAAAATTCTTCTTGAGTTGATTCTTTTCCTGCAAGGAATTGAATATCATCTATTAACAGGACATCTATGTTCCGATATTTATTGCGAAATTCAATTGTTTTATTGTCTCGAATTGAGTTAATAAATTCATTCGTAAACTTTTCAGAAGATAAATAAACCACTTTTGCAGTTGGATTGTGTTCTTTTACATAATGACCAATCGCATGCATTAAGTGGGTTTTACCTAATCCTACTCCTCCATATATGAATAGAGGATTATATGCTTTTGCTGGTGCTTCTGCTACAGCTAATGAAGCAGCATGAGCGAAGCGGTTTCCTGAACCTATTACAAATGTATCGAATGTATATTTGGAATTTAGTATTCCAGGTGAAAAATCAGATTGATCTCCATTATTATTAGGGATTTTCGGTTTCGGTATATCAAAATCTTCTACGTCTTGGTTCTTTGGTACAACAAAAGAAATAAGAAGTTCGTTACCAGTCACTTCTGTCAAAATTCCAGCAATTAAATGGACATAATGGTTTTCAAGCCAGTCTCTTGCAAAGGAATTTGGCGCAGCTATTGTAACAGTCTCTCCTTTATATGAAAGTAGCTTCGTCGACTTTAACCAAGTTTCAAAACTAGGTTTCGATGTTTTCTTTTCTACTTCAGAGAGAACCTTTGCCCAAAGTTCTTCTAAATGTTCCAATAATCTAGTCTCCTTTTTTAGGATAGTAAAACGTTCTTATTTATATCCTGCAAAAATAATTAATATGTATAAATTAAAGACATATACACAAATCCACTCCCTGTGGATAAATATTGTAAACGTGCGTGGAAAAACTTATCCACAGATTACTAACAACTGTGGATAAGAAAAATGGTGAAATTCAATTGAAAAAGTAAAACACAAATATCGTAACAAAAAAACATTGTAATTACAAGAGATTTAAGAGTTATCCACAATAATCAAATTATTAACATTATGAGTTGTCCACAAGGTATGGTTATGTTCAGAACATGTTCATAACTCTTGTGGATATTTTTTTCTGTTTATTTTCTTATGCACAGGCAAATATGTGAAACAATAATAATTGTGGATAAACCTATTTTTTAAAAGGACTAAAAGAATTAGAAAAATAATTGACATAATGTCAGGAGTTATATATAATATCGGAGACTGTCTAAAGAAAATTGTAGATGATCACTCAGGAGGTGTCATATAGATGAAACGTACATTCCAACCAAATAGCCGTAAACGTGCAAAAAATCACGGTTTCCGCGCACGTATGAGTACAAAAAACGGTCGCCGCGTATTAGCAGCACGCCGTGCAAAAGGAAGAAAAGTATTATCAGCATAAGTCCACTGACCATTCAGTGGTCTTTTTTTTCTTTTATAACGATTAGTCGGAGCAGGTGAAACGATGAATAAAAGACAACGAATAAAAAGAAATGCAGAGTTCCAAGAGATTTTTAAAAAAGGTAAGTCATTTGCTAATAGACAATTCGTTGTCTATTGCTTAGCAAAAGAAGAGGATTATTATCGTGTTGGATTATCGGTCAGTAAAAAAGTAGGTAATGCAGTAGTCCGTAATCGTATAAAAAGATATATAAGACAAACCTTTTTAGAAATACATGATCAAGTCTATTCAAAAATGGATTATATAATTATCGCCAGAAATCCGGCGGCCAAGCTAGATTTTCACGAAACTAAAAAGAGTTTAGAACATGTTCTAAAAATTGCAAAGGTAATCAAAAAGAAAAGCTAGTGTAGACTTTCTTAGAAATGGTAATATGATAAGAAGATATATAATTAGGGGGAAAGAAGGTTGAAAAAAAGATTATCATTAGTACTGTTGCTGATAGTGGCAACTGCACTACTTGCTGGTTGTACTGAATTTAATGATCCAATCTATTCTGATTCTGAAGGATTTTGGAATCAATACATTGTTTGGCCGTTAGTTTCAGCTATTACTTATTTTAAAGATTTACTAGGTACGTATGGTTTAGGAATTATTACGGTAACAATTATTATTCGTTTAATAATCTTACCTTTAATGATTAAACAAACAAAAAGTTCTAAAAGCATGCAAGAAGTACAACCTGAATTACAAAAATTAAAAGAAAAATACGGTTCAAAAGATGCAGTAACTCAACAAAAGTATCAACAAGAGATGATGGCTCTTTTTAAAGAAAGAGGAATCAATCCAGCTGCAGGATGTTTACCAGTATTTATCCAAATGCCAATACTAATTGGTTTTTATCATGCAATAAGTCGAATGAATAATACACCAGAAATCAACCTAGGTAGCTTTTTAGGTTTTGCATTAGCAGAGCCAAGTATTATACTTGCAATTCTTGCTGGTATTATGCAATTAATCGTTTTACGTACAGGTCCAGCAATGGATAACCCTCAAATGAAAATTATGATGTACATTATGCCATTTATGATTATCGGGTTTGGTATTGTGTTGCCGGCTGCATTAACATTATATTGGGTTATCGGAAATATTATCTCTATTATTCAAAATTTATTCATTTATAAACCTTGGAAGAAGAAAGCAAAAGAACCTGTTAAATCGGGAGGGGCTAAAAAATGAATCAGATTACGCAAACTGCACCTACAAAAGAAGAAGCTATAAATATTGCACTAGAAAAGCTAGGATTACCCATGCAAGATGTGTCGATTACAGTAGTGGAAGAGGGTAAAAAAGGTTTTCTAGGATTTGGAGTAAAACCTGCAGTTGTAAAAGTAACTGTTTTAAAAAGAGATATAGTAGAAGAAGTTTCTATAGAAGAAAAGGTTGAAATAGAAAAACCACAACGGGTGCATGATATAGAAGTAAATATGCCAATTGTGGAAGATGCGGCACCTTTAAAAAAACAAACAAATGAGTTAGCAGTAGAAGAAACCATTCAATATATAAATGAAATAGCTAAAGAAATGAAAATAGACGATCTAGTCATAACCGAGAAAAGAGATGGAAAGTTTATTCATCTTCATCTTAATAGTGATAAAGCTGCATTATTGATAGGGAAGCGCGGACAAACACTGAATGCTCTTGAAAATTTATCTCAGCTTGTAGCAAATAAATTCTCTAATTCCTTCATTATTATTAAATTGGATGTTGGAGATTACCGAGAGCGTAGAAGAGAATCTTTAGAACAACTTGCGGAAAGAATGGCAGACAAAGCTGTTCGGACGGGTAAAAAAGTAGAGTTTGAACCGATGTCTTCTTTTGAAAGAAAGATAATTCATCATGCACTGTCTGTTCGTATAGATATAGAAACCTATTCAATGGGGACAGATCCAAATCGTTATTTAGTTATAGAACCAATAAAGTAAAGATAAATGGGTTTTAGCTCTCGTTAGCTGAAACCCTTTTTTTAACTTTAAAAAAGCAGTTTTCACGATTTTAAATGGGAGTTTGAGAATGATCTTAGCCTAAGATCATCGACAACGGTCACCGACTTGCATCATACAGATCTAAGCGCAAGTTCAAAATCTAGATTCAATTATGTCTAGGCGTAATTGATGTGGTTAAATTGGTACATATTGTTCACACGAATAAAAGTATCTATACTTCTGATTTTGGGTATTTTGTGGTATCGTTATATGTTAGATAGTCGTGTTCGTTTACTTATTCACATGTGGATAAGTGTTAAACTGTAAGGAGGTAGACACTTGTGGAATTTGATACAATAGCAGCTATTTCTACACCGCTTGGTGAAGGGGCTATAGCAATAGTAAGAATCAGTGGGACTAATGCAGTAGCTATAGCAAATAAAATTTTTCGTTCACCAAACGAAAAAGATTTATTAAAACAAGCATCTCATACGATACATTATGGACATTTAGTTGATCCGAAAACGAATGAGGTAGTAGAAGAGGTAATGCTGTCCTTAATGAAAGGACCAAAAACATTTACAAGAGAAGATGTAATTGAGATAAATTGTCATGGAGGACTTGTATCGGTCAATCGTGTCTTACAACTTATTTTAATAAATGGTGCACGAATTGCAGAGCCAGGTGAGTTTACGAAACGTGCATTTTTAAATGGAAGAATCGACTTATCGCAAGCAGAGGCTGTAATGGACTTAATAAGAGCAAAAACAGATAAGGCTATGAATGTTGCTTTAGGGCAAATGGACGGACGATTATCTAGACTTATTAACACACTAAGACAAGCTCTTCTTGAGACATTAGCACAGGTAGAAGTAAATATTGATTATCCAGAATACGATGATGTGGAAGAAATGACTCTTCCACTTATGATTGATAAATGCACTTGGGTGAAAGAAGAAATTGATAAATTATTAATAACCTCATCCCAAGGAAAAATACTTCGTGAAGGACTTTCAACTGCAATAATTGGAAGACCGAACGTTGGAAAGTCTTCTTTATTAAATAGTTTAATACAGGAGAACAAGGCTATCGTTACAGATATAGCGGGTACGACAAGAGATATTATAGAAGAGTATGTTAATGTACGTGGAGTTCCGTTAAAATTAGTAGATACCGCTGGGATCCGAGAAACAGAAGATATAGTTGAAAAAATTGGTGTAGAAAAATCACGACAAGTATTAAAAGAAGCAGATCTTATTTTACTTGTGTTAAATAATGCCGAGCAACTAACTGAAGAAGACAGACGATTATTTGAAGCAATTGAAGGTATGGATTGCATTATCATAATCAATAAAACAGATTTACCGACCGAAATAAATATCGACGAAGTGAAGCAACTTGCAGGAGATAAAAGAGTAGTTACGACTTCTTTACTTCAAGAAGAAGGGGTCAATGAATTAGAAGAAGCAATAGCTTCTCTATTTTTTGAAGGATCAATTGAAGCATCGGATTTAACCTATGTATCAAATGCTCGTCATATATCCTTACTGCATTTAGCAAAAGCAACTGTGACAGACGCGATTGAAGCTGCACATAATGAAGTGCCAGTGGATATGATTCAAATAGATGTGACAAGGACTTGGGAAATTTTAGGTGAAATAGTTGGGGATACGGTGGAAGAAAGTCTAATTGACCAGTTATTTGCACAGTTTTGTTTAGGAAAATAAAAAATGAGAGGAAGAAACGAACATGCCAAACTTTGAAGCAGGCAAGTTCGATGTGATTGTTGTTGGAGCAGGACATGCAGGTGTGGAAGCAGCACTAGCAGCTGCTAAAATGGGTGTAAAAACGCTTGTTTTGACAATAAATCTTGATATGATTGCATTTATGCCATGTAATCCATCCATCGGAGGCCCAGCGAAGGGAATTGTTGTGCGTGAAATTGACGCATTAGGCGGAGCCATGGGAAAAGTAATAGATAAAACACATATTCAAATGAGAATGCTAAACACTGGGAAAGGTCCGGCTGTTCGAGCACTACGTGCGCAAGCAGACAAAGTGTTGTACCAAAATGAAATGAAACGACTTCTTGAAGAAGAAGAAAATTTAACAATTCACCAAGCAGTTGTAGAAGAATTACTTGTGGAAGATGAAAAAATCATTGGACTTGTAACACAAGTGGGTGCTATTTACCGAGCAGAAACAATTGTTATTACTACTGGGACATTTTTACGCGGAGAAATAATCATTGGAGACTTAAAGTATTCAAGTGGACCAAACAATCAGCAACCTTCTATTAAGTTAGCGGATAGTATCCGAAATTTAGGATTTAATTTGGTTCGATTTAAAACTGGTACTCCACCGCGTGTAAATAGTAAAACTGTAGACTATAGTAAAACAGAAATTCAACCTGGTGATGATGTTCCTAGAGCATTTAGTTTTGAAACAACTGAATTCATTATGGATCAATTACCATGTTGGTTAACATATACAAGTCAAGAGACACACCAAATTATTAATGATAATTTACATTTATCACCTATGTATTCTGGTATGATTAAAGGAACTGGACCAAGATATTGTCCATCTATTGAAGATAAAGTAGTTCGATTTAATGATAAACCGCGCCATCAGATTTTCTTAGAGCCTGAAGGAAGAAATACAAGAGAAGTGTATGTTCAAGGACTTTCGACTAGTCTACCAGAGCATGTACAACGTCAACTGATAGCTTCTGTTCCTGGGCTCGAAAATGCAGAAATGATGCGTGCTGGCTATGCAATTGAATACGATGCAATGGTTCCAACTCAATTATGGCCAACACTTGAAACGAAAAAAATTAAAAACTTATACACAGCAGGACAAATTAATGGCACTTCTGGTTACGAAGAAGCAGCAGGTCAAGGATTAATGGCTGGTATAAATGCGGCACTACGGGTACTAAACAAAGAAGAAAAAGTGTTAAGTAGATCAGAAGCATACATTGGAGTATTAATCGACGATTTAGTGACAAAAGGAACAAATGAGCCGTATCGTTTACTTACTTCACGTGCTGAATATCGATTATTATTACGTCATGATAACGCTGATTTAAGACTACTGGAAATGGGTTATCAAATCGGATTGGTTTCTCAAGATAGATATGTACAATTTTTAGCTAAAAAGAAACGAATAGAAGATGAATTAATTCGTCTTCGTACAATAATCATTAAGCCGAATGAAGTAACACAGGCATTAATTCGTAGTGTAGAAGGCAGTGAGTTAAAAGATGGTATACGTGCAGCTGATTTGCTTAAGCGAACAGAAATGCACTATGATTTAGTTGCCGAACTGGTACCTTCAGAAGTAGAATTAACATTAGAAGAAAAAGAACAAGTTGAAATTCAAGTAAAATATGAAGGGTATATTGAAAAATCTCTTCAACAAGTAGAAAAACTTAAAAAAATGGAAGACAAAAAAATTCCTGACTTACTTGATTATGATGCAATCTCTGGAATTGCTACAGAAGCTAAACAAAAATTAAAGCAAGTACGTCCATTATCTATTGCACAGGCATCTCGTATATCAGGGGTAAATCCAGCGGACATTTCTATCTTGCTTATCTATATAGAACAAGGAAAAATAGCTAAAATATCTGGATAGTCTTAAATGATAAGGAGAACTACATGAACGAAGAACAATTCAAACAAGCCCTTCATGAAAAAGGAATTACACTAAGTGATGTTCAAATAGAACAATTTAAAAAATATTATGAACTACTAGTTGAGTGGAATGAAAAAATGAATTTAACTGCAATTACAGATGAACCTTCCGTCTATTTAAAACATTTTTTTGATTCTATTAGTGCTTCATTTTATGAAGATTTTGAAGGCCATTTCTCTGTTTGCGATGTAGGAGCAGGGGCTGGCTTTCCAAGTATTCCATTAAAAATTTGTTTTCCAAATATAAGCGTTACTATAGTTGATTCATTGAATAAAAGAATTCAATTTTTAACTAATTTAAGTAAAGAATTGAACTTATCCAATGTTCAATTTGTACATGCTCGAGCAGAAGAATTCGGGCAAAACAGTGAATATAGAGAAAAATATGATATCGTAACTGCAAGAGCTGTAGCAAGGCTCTCTGTCCTATCTGAATTATGTATCCCTCTTGTAAAAGTAGGGGGAAGGTTTATTGCGATGAAAGCCGCTAGTGCTTCCGATGAGTTAAAAGATGCCAAAAAAGCACTAGATGTACTAGGTGCTGAGAAAAGTGCGGAGTATTCATTTCTTTTACCTATAGAAAATAGTGAGAGAACGTTATATGTCTTTTCTAAAACAAAAAGCACACCGAAAAGATACCCTCGAAAGCCAGGTATTCCAAACAAAACGCCTATTATTTAACCTTACTCAACATCTTGTTTCTGTCTGTAATTCAGTAGTATATAAAAACAGAGAATAGCTCCACGAAATTAGAGATCAGAGACAAGTTGTTAAGGTGCATTAAATTGAGGAACGTTCCACGTGAAACATTTATAGTAGTGTTATTTTTTCGTGAATATTAAGTGTATAGAGTTTCTAAAAGGTGGTGCTTGTTAGATGAAAAGTCCTTTTTCTCGTTTTTTCGGAAGTTCTGAAAAACAAGGACAAGATGTAGTTGTGGAACCCACACAACATCGTTTAGAAGAAGTAGTGAATATAGCAATTGAAAAAATCATACCCAATAGATACCAACCGAGAACGGTTTTTGATGAAGCAAAAATAGAGGAACTAGCTCGGACTATCCATACGCATGGTGTAATTCAACCAATAGTCATCCGCAAGATGGATGATGAAAAGTATGAAATTATTGCCGGGGAACGGCGTTTTCGTGCAATGTCAAAATTGCAGTGGACAGAAGTACCAGCAATAATTCGTAATCTAAGCGACAAAGAAACTGCTTCTATTGCTTTAATAGAAAACCTACAAAGGGAAGAATTAACCGCAATCGAAGAAGCGGTAGCTTATCAAAAGTTGCTTAAACTACATGAACTTACCCAAGAAGCATTGGCGCAACGTCTCGGTAAAGGTCAATCAACTGTTGCCAATAAACTAAGACTACTAAAACTTCCTGAAGAAGTTCAAGAAGCGATTATGAAAAAAGAGTTATCGGAAAGACATGCAAGAGCATTAATGCAAATTAAAGAAAAAGAAATGCAGCTACAGCTGATGAATATGACAATGGAAAACCATTGGAATGTGAAACAATTGGAACAAAAAGTAGATGAAATAATAAACCCTCCATTAAAAGAGGATAAAAAAGCAGCTAAACCAAAAAGGAAAGCCGTTAGTAAAGATGTACGAATTGCATTAAATACGATAAAGCAATCTTTATCAATGGTTACCAAAAGTGGTATTAATATTAAAACAGAAGAAGAAGATATGGAAGAATTTTATCAAATTACTGTAAGAATACCTAAAAAGAAATCATAATATATTATCAAATTCAAACTCTCGCATTTTTGCAAGAGTTTTTCTTTTGTTACAAGAATATCATCCATTTTTCTTGAGAAGTTTGATAGAATGGAATAGAGTCAAAAAATTATGACGAAAGTAGGTGCAAGAGTGGGAAGAATTATTGCAATAGCCAATCAAAAAGGTGGTGTGGGTAAGACTACTACATCAGTTAACTTAAGTGCCTGCCTTGCATACTTAGGTAAGAAAGTCTTACTTGTAGATATTGATCCACAAGGAAATGCTTCTAGCGGCGTAGGTGTGAATAAAGGCGATGTAAGTCAATGTATTTACGATGTTTTAATAGATGATGTGAGTGTTTTAGAAACAATTCAAGAAACAAAGGTAGAAAATCTACATATTGTTCCAGCTACAATTTCATTAGCAGGAGCTGAAATAGAATTAGTTTCAACTATATCACGAGAAGTTAGATTAAAAAAAGCATTACAAGAAGTAGAAAGTAAGTACGAATATATAATCATTGATTGTCCACCTTCACTTGGTTTATTAACTATAAACTCTTTGACTGCTTCCAATGCTATTATTATACCAGTTCAATGTGAGTTTTATGCATTGGAAGGTTTAAGTCAATTACTAAGTACTATACGACTTGTACAAAAGCATTTAAACAAAAATTTAGAGATTGATGGTGTTTTATTAACCATGTTCGATGCTAGGACTAATTTAGGTATTCAAGTCATTGAAGAAGTGAAAAAATACTTTCAAGAAAAAGTATATAAAACAATAATTCCTAGAAATGTTCGCTTGAGTGAAGCACCCAGTCATGGAGAACCAATTATTATTTACGACCCGAAGTCTAGAGGAGCAGACGTATACTTAGAACTAGCGAAGGAAGTGATTCGTAATGGCTAAAGCTTTAGGAAAAGGTATTAATGCACTCTTTCCTGGGGAAAATCAAGAAAAAACAGAGAGAGTTGAACAAATTAATTTATCGAATATTAAGCCCAATCCTTATCAACCAAGAAAAACTTTTGATGAAGAAGCAATGAAGGAACTCACAGAGTCCATAAAAGAACACGGTGTACTACAACCAATAATTCTCCGTAAAAAAGGTTCAAGATATGAAATAGTAGTTGGAGAGCGAAGATTTAGAGCATCTCAGCTTGCTAGTTTAGATATAATACCTGCTGTAATTCGAGAATTAACGGACCAGCAAATGATGGAACTTGCAATATTAGAAAACTTACAACGCGAGGATTTAACCGCTATTGAAGAAGCAGAAGCATATCAAAATTTAATGGAACATTTACATTTAACTCAAGAGCAACTTGCATTTAGACTAGGGAAAAGTAGACCACATATTGCAAACCATGTAAGATTACTAACATTACCGGAAGTCGTAAGAGATGCTATTTCCGATGGCACCCTAACAATGGGACACGGAAAGGCTTTGCTTGGTTTGAAAAAGAAAAAAGTAATTCCAACAATCATGCAAAAATCGATCAAAGAAAACCTAAATGTACGCCAATTAGAAGCCTTAGTACAAAGGCTAAACGAGAATGTTCCACGTGAAACAAAAAAAGAAGAGAAAGATATATTTACGAAAGAAAAAGAATCTGACTTGCGAGATATATTTGGTACATCCGTTTCTATAACAAAAGGCAAAGAAAAAGGGAAAATAGAAATTGAATTTTATTCAGAAGATGATTTAGAAAGAATATTAGGATTATTAGAAAATTGAATCAACCTATTTCTAGGGAAACCTAGGAATAGGTTGTATTTTTAGAGACGAGATGAGGAATACGGATGGTACTATTGGGAACTTTAGTAAATGCTCTATTAATAATTATAGGGGCTATTGCTGGAAGATTATTAAAAGGGATACCTGAAAATATGAAACAAACTGTTATGGGCGCAATCGGGATTGTGGTGACCGTCTTAGGTATTCAAATGGGATTCGAAAGTAGTAATTTTGTATTAATCATTATTTGTATAGTATTTGGTGCAGTTATTGGAGAGTGGATTGATTTAGATAAATGGTTAAATAGATTAGGCCAGTTTATAGAAAAGAAGTTTGGAGCAAAAGCTTCTCAAGGAGGAAATATTGCACAAGGTTTTGTTACGAGTACACTTATATTTGTTATTGGCGCTATGGGAGTTTTAGGAGCATTAAATAGCGGACTTCAAAACGATCATGAATTGCTTATTAGTAAAGGAATAATAGATGGCTTTACTGCTATTATTTTATCAGCAACTTTAGGAATAGGCGTATTGTTATCAGCAATTCCAGTGACAATTTACCAAGGAGTAATTGCTTTGTTTGCAACACAAATTACAAAAGTTATACCAGAAGCTGCGCTTGAGTTATTTCTTCAAGAAATGACAGCTACTGGCGGAATAATGATTATAGCAATTGGTTTAAATTTACTTGGTTTAACAAATATTAGGGTAGCAAATCTCTTGCCAAGTTTAGTCGTTGTTGGCATTGCGGTTGCTTTTATTTATATCTTTTAGATTATAACGATGCCATGCTAGGAGAAGCGAACGAGAAATGACTTTACCCATTTCAAATGTTAGATTGAGTCGGGTACTTTGTAAAACATTATATTCCATAAAACCTCCGATATTCACAACAGCTTTAATGGAGACTTCTCCGATTGGTGGTAATTCTTTTTTTACTGCTTTTCCCGGGTAAAGCGGACCAGGGTGAACGATAATCTGTCCAATATTGTTTGCATTTCCTAAACAAGCATCAATAGCAATAATATAAGGAGAATTAGGTGAGCTTTTTAACTCTTCCATAATTTCTTCAAGATTTAAAGCATGTAATGGGTTATCCAAAGTTCCGACAATTTGAAATGGAAAAGAAACGAGTTGAGTCAAAAAGGAACCGGTCATTGGCCCAAGAGCATCACCTGTAGAGCGATCCGTCCCTATACAACAAAAAACTAGGTTTGGATGATCAAAAGGAATATGTTCCAAAAAGTAGTTGCTTAATCGCCAAACAACTCCTGTTTCTTTATAATAGATAGTAGATGGATGTTGAGTAGCTGTTGCTTGAAAGTTCATATATTTTACTCGCTTTCTTTTTAGCATAGTATATGCATCTAGAAAATTATTTATTCAAATAGAGGTGATAAACAACTTTATGGACGCAACTTTGCAGAAAGTAAAAGATTATTTAATTTCAGAGGACACCTGGTTACAACTTGGTATGATTTTTTTAAAAGTAGTAGTTATTTTATTACTGACTACAATTGTGGTGAGAGTCGGTAAACGTATTATCAAAAAACTGTTTGTAGTGAGACAAAAAAGTCCTTTAGGATATTCAGAACGTAGGCAAAACACGTTAGAGAAACTACTTCAAAATATTTTAGCCAACGTTGTGTATTTCACTGCAATAATAGCTATTTTAAGTACTTTTGGTATAAAAGTGATTGGACTACTTGCGGGGGCCGGTATTGTTGGACTTGCGGTCGGATTTGGAGCACAAAGTTTGGTAAAAGATATAATTACGGGATTTTTTATTATATTTGAAGATCAATTTGCAGTAGGAGATCAAGTCCAGATTGGTACGGCAAATGGAATTGTGCAGGAAATTGGTTTACGTACAACGAAAGTGAAAAGTTATACAGGAGAACTTCATATTATTCCGAATGGAAGTATAACCGTTGTTATCAATTATTCCATTTATAACTCATTAGCCTTAATAGACATTAGCGTTGCATCTGAAACAGATATTCCAACATTAGAGAAGAATATAAAAGAATTTCTTGAAGATTTGCCTAGCAAATACGAGGATCTCGTTAAACCACCGAGTTTTCTAGGAGTACAAAGCTTTAATGCAACCGAGATAGTTGTTCGAATTACCGCTGAAACTATCCCAACCAAACAAGCTGGGGTTGCAAGAAAGGTACGAAGAGATTTAAAAGAATTCCTAGAAAAGAAAGGTATTCAAATTTCATGATTAAACTAGCGTAATTGATCATAGTAAAAGTAGGTGATTAAGATGGACAATAAACAATTTCAACTAAATGATATTGTTGAAATGAAAAAACAACATCCATGTGGAACGAATGCCTGGAAAATCATACGTATGGGGGCAGACATTCGTATTAAATGTGAAGGATGCCAACATAGTGTACTTATTCCACGAAAAGAGTTTGAAAAGAAGATGAAGCGACTATTAAAACAAGCAGATACCGAGTAAAGATAGACTTTTAGTAGCAAAATCAATATAATGAACAAGTTATAATTATAAAAAATGTAAGTTAATATAGAGAAGGGTTGTGACATATATGGCATTGACGGCAGGTATTGTAGGATTACCGAACGTAGGGAAATCCACACTGTTTAATGCAATAACGAAAGCGGGCGCACTTGCAGCTAACTATCCGTTTGCTACGATTGATCCGAACGTAGGGATTGTTGAAGTTCCAGATGCACGTTTAGATAAGTTAACAGAGTTAGTAACACCAAAGAAGACAGTCCCAACAGCATTTGAGTTTACAGATATTGCAGGAATTGTAGAAGGTGCTAGTAAAGGGGAAGGGCTTGGTAACAAATTCTTAGCTCATATTCGTGAAGTAGACGCAATCTGCCAAGTAGTACGTTGTTTTAATGATGAAAATATTACACATGTTTCTGGTAAAGTAGATCCTATCTCCGACATAGAAGTAATTAATTTGGAGTTAATTTTAGCAGATTTAGAAAGT
This sequence comes from Psychrobacillus sp. OK032, assembly GCF_900111345.1. GTDB lineage: Bacteria > Bacillota > Bacilli > Bacillales_A > Planococcaceae > Psychrobacillus. Next base: position 190,322 of record NZ_FOGY01000010.1, on the reverse strand, counting down.
GTAGATAAGCGTTTAGCTCGTGTTGCAAAAATGGCAAAACAAAAAGATAAAGATGCGATGGTAGAAGAACCGATTCTTTCACGCTTAAAAGAAGCTTTCGAAGCGGGTAAATCAGGTCGTTCGGTTGACTTCTCTGAAGAGGAATTACGAGTAGTAAAAGGGCTTCATCTGTTAACGGTAAAACCTATGTTATACGTTGCGAATGTATCGGAAGATGATATCATGGCAGACGACGAAAATGAATATGTACAAAGAGTACGTGCATTTGCTTCAGAAGAAGGAGCACAGGTGATTGTTGTTTGTGCCAAGATTGAAGAAGAAATGGCAGCACTAGAGGACGACGAGAAACAAATGTTCTTAGAAGAATTAGGGATTGAAGAATCTGGATTAGACCAGTTAATTAAAGCTTCCTACTCTTTACTTGGACTTGCTACATATTTCACTGCTGGTGTACAAGAAGTACGTGCATGGACTTTCCGTAAAGGGATGAAAGCTCCACAATGTGCAGGGGTAATCCACTCTGACTTTGAAAAAGGATTTATCCGAGCGGAAACAGTTGCTTACGATGATTTAGTCGCTACTGGATCTATGGCCTCAGCAAAAGAAGCAGGAAAAGTTCGTCTAGAAGGAAAAGAGTACATTGTACAAGACGGCGACGTTATGTTATTCCGTTTTAACGTATAATGACAAAAGCGCAAGCGCCTATGTCTGCCCCGACAGGCAAACGGGGAAAAGCGAGGAGGCAGCTCCTCAGCCACCACAGCTTTTTCACATTTGACCCCGAGGGGCAAGGCGCTGGAGTCTGGACGTCGAAGTTCTTGTAGAAAGTTATCCTTATGCAAAGATTTTATAATTTACTAAAGCATAAAAAAAGATTAGCGGACTTTTTCGCTAATCTTTTTTTAATACATACAGTTTAGGTTTTACAGGATCGTCTTTAATCAATACATCTTTTGGATATTTTTTCAACTCTTTATACATTGCAAAGTCGCCAGCGGCACCAGCAATAAGCCATGCGCCTAACAGAACAAGCACTGGCATTTCTATTGTATAACCAATGAACATTGGAAGAACGCCTGTCATCCAAAACGGAAGTAATAACGCTTTTTTCATCGAATGATTAGGTAGAGGAATGTTCGTAGTGGCGTAAGCAATCCCCATTTTGAGATTAACGCCGTAATCCATGCTACTCCAAGGAACTTTTCCAAAGAAATAAAAACCAAACAAGTGAAAACATTCATGCAAGACAATAAGAAGTATATAACCAATACAAAATAAGAAAAAATCCCAAAATGTAAAAGATAGTTGTATATCTCCTCGTATAAATGTATAGATGACCAGTCCAACAATTGAAAGAATAACGGTCATTATTAAACTAGACCAAGCGACTTTTTTAAAATCAATTTCAATTATGGATAAATAATCCTCTTTATTTTCCATGAACGATCCCTCCAATTAATAAATATACATGAATTTAAAAAGTATTGACAATCATTCTTGAAATAATCAACACCTTATGGTACAATTCATTGATGTGAGTAATAGAATTACTTGCTCCTTGTCGATTGTAAACAATCGGCCAAAGACCATAGGGAGGTGTAAATAGATGAGAAAGTACGAATTAATGTACATTATTCAACCAGCAATCGAAGAGGATGCGAAGAAAGCTCTAGTTGAGCGTTTCAACGAAATCCTAACTTCAAACGGTGCTGAAATCATCGAAGCAAAAGACTGGGGTAAACGCCGCTTAGCTTACGAAATCAATGACTTACGTGAAGGTTACTACCAAATCGTTAAAGCAAACGCTGATTCTAAAGCAATCGATGAATACATTCGTTTAGCAAACATCAATGAGGACATTATCCGTCACATTGCTGTTCGTATCGATGATATTAAAGTTAAAGCAAAAAAATAAAATCGACTAACAAAAGCTGTAATGAGGGAGGTTGAGCACTGATGATTAACCGTGTCGTATTAGTTGGAAGACTAACAAAAGATCCGGAACTTCGCTATACACCAAGTGGTGTGGCAATGGCAAGATTTACACTAGCTGTCAATCGAACATTTTCCAACCAATCAGGTGAAAGAGAAGCTGATTTTATCAACTGTGTCGTTTGGAGAAAACAAGCGGAAAACACGGCTAACTACTTGAAAAAAGGAAGTTTAGCAGGTGTCGAAGGGCGTATTCAAACAGGCAGTTATGAAGGACAAGATGGAAAACGTGTTTATACAACGGATGTTGTCGCAGACAGTGTTCAGTTTTTAGAACCACGTAGTAGTTCTGGAGACCGTGGCCAAACGGCACAACCATACGGTGGCGGGCAACAGCAACAACAGCAAAATCCATATCCAACATATCAGCAAAACCAACCAATGAATCAGCAAAATTATACACGTGTAGATGAAGATCCTTTTGCAAATAGTAGTGGACCAATCGAAGTATCGGATGACGATCTACCGTTTTAATAGGACTTCACACATGTTACTTTAATCGAAAAGGAGGCAATCTATTATGGCACCACGTCGCGGAGGCAAAAGACGCCGTAAGGTTTGTTACTTCACAGCTAACAACATTGCACACATCGATTATAAAGATGTAGATTTGTTGAAAAAATTCGTGTCAGAACGTGGGAAAATTCTTCCACGTCGTGTGACAGGAACTAGCGCGAAGTACCAACGTAAGTTAACACGAGCTATTAAAGTATCTCGTATCATGGCTTTACTTCCATTCTCTTCTGAAGAGAGATAAGTTTATAAATCAAGGACCGGGAAACCGGTCTTTTTTTGTGCTCTAGGAAATGATAAAATCTATGTCATCTTCTTACATTAAGTGATATATGGGAAAAATGCGCATTAAAAAAATCGATTAAGTGATTGCTATGATTTTCGCTTTAATCAATGGGAATTTATTGCTAATTTGGTGTCTGCAGTTATCAGAGCTTTAAATTTATCAGGCCGACTTCGCAATAAATTGATTGGTTGCTCTTCGGCATTTTGACAAATCTAGAACTATGTTAAGTTCAGATGCTGATTAGTCAGCGGGTTCCATTGATCGCAACGTAAGCGTGAGCGGCGGAGATGGCTCATCGCTCACCCCGCTAAAAAGCGTCCGCACTGCAGTGGAAATCCTAGCGGTAAATTACTTATGACGCATTATTCCTATATTGTACAAACTATCCTTAATAAGGGTAGTTTTTTTATTGCACCATTTGAAAAAGTAAAGTTGGCAGTGTATGGAGTTTTAGTTGGTGTAGTAAATCTGTTACAATAAGTAGATGACTAGGATAAAGGAAGGTACTAAATGCAAAAAAATCAGTCAAACTATTTAACATATGGGTCTATGATGATTGCACTATTTGCTATTCTATTAGAAATCTCGGTGTATGTGCCATTCGTAGGTTTTATAACGTCGTTTATCGTTCCATTACCGATTGCTTGGTATAGTGCAAAGTTTGCAAGGAAACATGCTATATTTGTAACAGTTATTGCGATAATAATATCATTTATAATCGGTGGATTTTTTGGCTTCGTTTTTGGATTATTGGTTGCTCCATTAGGGTTGCTAATAGGTGACTCCATTCGTAATAATAAATCGAAGTTGTATATGCTAATGGCTTCTGGGATTTTCATATTACTTATGACGGCAATACAATACATAATTTCTATCTTATTATTAAATATCAATATTTTAGAACAACTATTAGAGGGTATTGAAATATACTATGACCAAATAGGGAATATTATGGCGTCGGTTGGGCAATTGCCGAAAGATTACGATCAAATGGTGGCACAAAGTATAATGCTAATTGAAGCAATTATGCCTTCTTATTTTATTGGTGGGGCTTTTATCGGTGCTTTTATTTACTTAGTGATTAATTTATCGTTATTAAAAAAGTTAAAACTAGATGTTCCAAAATTTTCAAAGTTTATGGATTTTAGACTACCAAAAGTGGTGTTGTGGTATTATTTAATCGTATCCATTTTTACCTTGTTCATGTCATTTGAAATTGGGACTTTTGGATATTTACTATTTGTGAATGCGGCACTTATTTTAAGAGTTCTTTTGTTTTTACAAGGTGTATCGCTCATTCACTACTATTTTTATGTGCAAGGGTGGCCAAAATGGTCAATGGTTTTAGCAAGCATTCTTGCCGTACCGCTTTATACGTTCACTATTATATTGGGTGTCTTAGATTTAGGATTTAATGTGCGAGCGTATTTAAAAGACAGGTACAAAAAATAAGGAGCTGATCAAGTGGCATCTTTTTTTAGGAAACGGCCAATTCGATATCCACTGGTTTTGTTCATGTTACTCGGTGGAGTGGCAGCTTATATATTGTTGTTTAACAATTTGTTAGTTGGATTGTTATTTACTTTATTAGTAATTGGGGTCTCTATTTATGCATGGATTATAGAACAACGTGTATATGAAGAGACAGAAAGGCATATAGAAACCCTCTCTTATCGAATGAAAAAAGTAGGAGAAGAAGCGCTATTAGAAATGCCTATTGGTATTTTATTGATAAATGATCAGTATGTCATTGAGTGGGCTAACCCTTACATGATGCAAAAGTTACCATTCGATACGATTATTGGTGAAGAGTTGTTCTCGATATCAACAGATTTTAAACAGCTTTTGAAACAGGAAGATATAAAAGAAATCGTCATATCACTTGATGACAATAACTACAAAGTGTTGTATAAAGCAGAAGAAAAGCTATTGTACTTCTTCGACATTACAGAACAAGTAGAAATGGAATCCTTATATTATGGGGATCGTACAGTTATCGGTGTGTTATTTATCGATAACTATGATGAAATTGCGCAAGGGATGGATGATCAAACCCGAGGACAGTTAAATAGTATTGTTACCTCATGTGTGAATGACTGGGGCGCAAAATACGGAATATATGTAAAAAGGATTTCTTCAGATCGTTTTTTAGCGGTTTTTAACGAATCAATTTTAGTGGAACTAGAGAAAAATAAATTTTCAATTTTAGATGATATTAGAGAGACTACAGCAAAGTTTGGATTTTCTTTAACGTTGAGTGTTGGTGTTGGTGCAGGATCTATTTCACTGGTAGAGCTTGGAGAGTTAGCACAGTCGAGCTTAGACTTAGTATTAGGGCGCGGTGGAGATCAGGTAGCGATCAAACATCCAAGTGGAAAAGTGAAGTTTTACGGCGGGAAAACAAATCCAGTAGAAAAAAGAACGCGTGTTAGAGCTAGAGTTATATCGCATGCCCTTCGAGATTTAATTCAAGATAGTGATCAAGTGTTTGTGATGGGGCATCGTATGCCTGATATGGATGCAATTGGATCTGCTGTCGGAGTGAGAAAAATGGCCGAGATGAATAAAGTAGATGGCTACGTTGTGATAGACTTTAATGAACTAGACAACAGCGTTATTCGATTAATGGATGAAATTAAGGAAAAGCCAGAGCTCTATGATCGTTTTATCAGCCCGGATGAAGCAATGAGTAAAATGACTGATAAAACACTTTTAGTTGTAGTAGATACACATAAACCAAGCCTAGTTATTGATGAAAAATTGCTTCAAAGAGCAGAGAAAATAGTCGTCATTGATCATCACCGACGAGGAGAAGAATTTATATCTAATACGATGCTTGTTTATATGGAACCCTACGCTTCCTCTACTTCTGAGCTTGTTACAGAATTAATCGAATACCAGCCTAAATACCAAAAGGTAACAAGCTTAGAAGCTACATCTATGCTTGCAGGAATAATAGTTGACACGAAAAGCTTTACCTTACGTACAGGAGCTAGAACATTTGAAGCAGCTTCCTATCTTCGTACGAATGGAGCAGATACGGTACTTGTACAACGTTTATTGAAAGAAGACATTGATACGTATATTGAGCGTTCTAAAATAGTGCAAACAGTTGAATTTTTTGGCGAAGGTATTGCTATTGCACACGGTGAAGATAACATCGCTTATAGTCAGGTGTTACTAGCCCAAACAGCCGATATTTTATTAACGATGAATAATATTACTGCTTCGTTTGTCATTGGGCGAAAAAGCGATTCTAAAATAGGCATAAGTGCAAGATCACTCGGAGATGTAAATGTACAGTTAGTAATGGAAAGACTGAACGGCGGGGGGCATTTAACGAATGCTGCATGCCAATTAGAAAATAAAACAATAGAAGAGGCAATAACATTATTAAAAGATGCTATTACGGAAACAACTAAAGGAGGAAATACAGAATGAAAGTCGTATTCTTAAAAGATGTAAAAGGTAAAGGGAAAAAAGGGGAAATAAAAAACGTTGCAGATGGCTATGCACATAACTTTTTATTGAAAAATAAACTCGCAGTGGAAGCAAATACAGCTGCAATTAGCGCTTTAGAAGGGCAAAAGAAAAAATCAGAAAAAGAAGCAGCAGAAGAGTTAGCAGAAGCAAAAAAATTAAAAGAAGTGTTAGAGCAACTTACAGTAGAGTTGAAGGCAAAATCAGGTAGCGATGGTCGCTTATTTGGTTCTGTAACAACCAAACAAATTGCAGCACAGTTAGAGAAATCACATAGTATTAAACTGGATAAGCGCAAAATGGAGCTAGATGATGCTATTCGTGCATTAGGATTTACAAATGTTCCGGTTAAACTACATCATGAAGTAGTAGCGACATTAAAAGTGCAAGTCACAGAAGAAGCATAAGGAGAGAGATCAATGAGCGATCCATTGTTGGACCGTGTACCGCCCCATAATCAAGAAGCTGAGCAATCTGTCATCGGAGCAATATTTTTAGAACCGCAAGCATTAATAACTGCCGCAGAAATTGTGATGCCGGAGGACTTTTACCGAGTCGCACATCAAAAGATATTTCAAACGATGATACGGTTAAGTGATCAAGGGAAAGCAATAGACGTCGTTACTGTAACCGAAGAACTTTCGGCTAAAAAAGAGTTGGAAGATGTTGGAGGTATCTCGTACATTAGTGAGATTGCAAATAGCGTCCCGACTGCTGCTAATATTGGTCATTATGCAAAGATAGTAGAAGAAAAGTCTATTTTACGTCGACTTATTCGTGTAGCTACTTCGATCGTAGAAGACGGATTCACTAGAGAAGACGAAGTAGAAGCCTTATTATCAGAAGCAGAAAAAAAAATGATGGAAGTCGCCAACCGAAAAAGTGCCGGTGACTTTAAGCATATTAAAGATGTATTAGTGGAAACATATGATAATATCGAAAAGCTTCATTCACAAAAAGGTGATGTTACGGGAATACCTACAGGATTTCGTGATTTAGATCGTATTACTGCTGGTTTCCAACGAAATGACTTAATCATCGTAGCCGCACGTCCGTCTGTCGGGAAAACAGCATTTGCACTCAATGTAGCCCAAAATGTAGCTACAAAGACCGACGAAAACGTTGCCATCTTTAGCTTGGAGATGGGAGCAGAACAATTAGTAATGCGTATACTTTGTGCAGAGGGGAATATAGATGCTCAAGTCCTTCGTACCGGTGCACTTACAACAGAAGACTGGCGTAAGCTCACAATGGCGATGGGAAGCTTATCAAATGCTGGTATTTATATCGACGATACGCCTGGTATTCGAGTAAATGAAATACGTGCTAAATGCCGTCGTTTAAAACAAGAATCTGGTCTTGGAATGATATTAATTGATTATTTACAACTTATTCAAGGAAGCGGTGGAAGTCAAGCAAACCGTCAACAAGAGGTTTCCGAGATTTCTCGTTCACTAAAAGGGTTAGCACGTGAGTTAAAAGTACCGGTCATTGCACTTTCACAGCTTTCCCGTGGGGTGGAACAACGACAAGATAAACGACCGATGATGTCCGATTTACGTGAATCTGGGTCAATTGAGCAAGATGCGGATATCGTTTCTTTCCTATATCGTGAGGATTATTACGATAAAGAAACGGAAAACCAAAATATGATTGAAATTATCATTGCAAAACAGCGTAATGGCCCGACTGGAACTGTAACGCTTGCCTTTGTGAAGGAATTTAATAAATTCGTTAATATTGATTGGAGCCAACATCAAGCTCCACCAGCATAACTATAAACACGAATGTATTAATGGGTATACCATTAATTGTTCGTGTTTTTTATTGAAATTTGTTGACGATGATTTAGAATATTGGTACAATTACACTGATTTTATTCAGGACATATGAATGTCTGTCGGAGGTGTCGGCAATGCCATCAGTTGTAGTGGTTGGAACACAGTGGGGAGACGAAGGAAAAGGAAAAATTACCGATTTTCTTTCTGAAAGTGCAGAAGTAATCGCACGTTATCAAGGTGGAAATAATGCAGGGCATACTATTATTTTCGGAGGCGAAACGTATAAGCTTCATCTCATTCCTTCCGGTATTTTTTACAACGATAAAATCTCTGTTATTGGAAACGGCATGGTGGTAGATCCAAAGGCACTAGTAAAAGAAATAAAGGGACTACATGATCGAGGCGTAGAGACGGAGAATTTACGTATTTCCAACCGGGCACATGTCATCCTTCCGTACCACATTAAACAAGATGAAGTAGAAGAAGCACGTAAAGGTGCAAATAAAATTGGTACTACAGGCAAAGGAATTGGACCAGCCTATATGGATAAAGCTGCACGAGTTGGAATTCGTATCGCAGATCTTCTTGATTATGAGGTGTTTAAAGAAAAGTTAGCACATAATTTGGCTGAAAAAAATAGAATGTTCGAGAAGCTTTATGAAACAGAAGGGTTTACAGTAGAGGAAATTTTAGAAGAGTTTTATGGTTATGGAAAAGAAATCGAAAAATACGTAACAGATACTTCAAAAGTATTAAACGATGCATTAGACGAAGGTCGTCGTGTACTTTTTGAAGGTGCGCAAGGTGTCATGTTGGATATTGACCAAGGAACGTATCCATTTGTAACTTCTTCGAATCCAGTTGCTGGAGGGGTAACGATTGGTGCTGGAGTTGGACCAACTAAAATATCTCATGTGGTAGGCGTATGCAAAGCTTATACTTCTCGTGTAGGTGATGGACCGTTTCCGACAGAGTTATTTGATGAAGTTGGAAGTCAAATCCGTGAAGTTGGGAAAGAGTATGGAACAACAACTGGCAGACCACGCCGAATTGGTTGGTTTGATACAGTAGTAATCAGACATGCTGCACGTGTAAGTGGATTAACGGATTTAACAGTAAATTCTATTGACGTTTTAACTGGTTTGGATACTGTAAAAATATGTACAGCTTATAAATATAAAGAGAAGTTAATCACGGAATACCCAGCAAATCTTCGTGTGCTTTCGGAATGTGAACCGGTATATGAAGAGTTACAAGGTTGGAACGAAGATATTACGAAATGTAAAACGCTTGATGAGTTACCAGCAAATGCTCGTCATTATCTAGAGCGAATCGCACAATTAACCGGCGTACAAATATCAATTTTTTCGGTTGGTCCGGATCGTACGCAAACCAATATTATTTCGAGTGTTTGGAGATAGGGTAATAAGTAAAAGCTGTCGAGAAGTGAAAACTTTTCGACAGCTTTTTGTCGTCTCATTCAAAAGTTAAGGGAAAACTAAAGATTTAAGACTTCTAATATGACAAATATGACAGAGAATAGAATATGTTCTTGTGTAAAAATAGGTATTATGGCAATAATTCAGATAAAAGAGTCGAAAATAAAGAAAAAGAGATTAGTTCTTCTCCTTTTTTTGTAAGCTAATAGAATATATTGGAACCAATACTACAGTTTCTTTACAACTAGCGTAATTAGTTCACTTCCTTATTTCAAATATGTTAAATTAAAGTAGTGTCAAAAATAGAGTAGATTGTAATTAGTTTGGAAGGGGCTTTACCATGTTTTTGAAAAGAAAGAACAAGGAACAGGAAATTCAAAAAACTGTTCTGACAAACAGAAAATCAAGTATAGTGAAAAAAGCAACCGTATCAATTTTGCTCATTTCCAGTTTTTCCTTTAATATTGCATTTGCAAATGAAGACGAGAGTCATATGTTGAAAGAAATTTATCATATATATTCCAATGGAGAATACGTAGGGGCATTATCAGATCAAACAGAGATGGAAGCAATGATGGATCAAAAAGTTCAAGATTCGAGCTCCCAGTACGAGAATCTTTCTTTAAAAGCTGGTTCTAACTTGTCAATTGTACCAGAACAAGTTTTTACAGCTTCTACAAATGACGAAGCAACACTTCAAAAATTAGATGAGTTAATAGAAGTAAAAGCAACAGCATTTGCATTATCTGTTAATGACGAGATGGCGGTCTACGTCAAAGACTTAGATGCTTACCAAGAAGCCGTACATAAATTTAAGTTGCAATTTGTTTCAGAAGATGAGCTACAAGCACTGGAAGCACGAAAAGATTCTACTGAAGCTTTACCCCAATTAAATGAAAATGAAACACGTATTACGGATTTAATCTTAAAAGAAAAAGTATCAGGCGTTACTGTAGAAGTCAATCCAGAAAAAGTTGTCTCACCAGATGATGCAGTTAAACTTCTTTTAGAAGGAACTTTAGAAAAAGAAACATATAAAGTGGACACAGGTGATGTATTAGGAACAATAGCTAATAAGCATGATTTAACATCTGCTGAGCTTATGGCTTTAAATCCAGGAGTTACAGAATCTACCTTATTGCAAATAGGGCAAGAGTTAAATGTAACTGTCTTAAAACCACTTATTAATGTAGAAGTTCTATATGAAAAAAAAGCTGAGGAAGTCATCAAACATACAAAAAAAGTAGTAGAATCAGATGAAATGTATAAAGGTGATACAAAGGTTAAACAAGAAGGTTCTGATGGAAAGAAGATAGCTACTTACTTAGTCCGTAAAGCAAATGGTGTTGAAGTAGGGCAATCAGTAATTGAAGAGACAATCCTTGAAGAACCTAAGGAGCATATCGTCTTAAAAGGAACTAAAGTGATACCGTCTCGTGGTTCTGGTCAATTTGCTTGGCCAGCTGAAGGTGGATATATATCCAGTAAAATGGGTTATCGTTGGGGCCGTCAGCATGAGGGGATAGATATTGCACGTCCTAATGGTTTTGCGATAAAAGCCGCGGATAATGGCGTTGTTGAAGCAGCTGGACGAGATGGAACATATGGTAATCGGGTAATTGTGAATCACCAGAATGGATACAAAACAACCTATGCTCACCTCGCTTCTATAAGTGTTAGTGTAGGGGATGTTGTGCCTCAAGGTTCTAAGTTAGGTGTAATGGGAAGTACTGGTCGTTCAACAGGTACTCACTTGCATTTCGAAGTGAAGAAGAACGGTGTAACGATTAATCCATTATCTGTGTTAAACTAAAAATAGGTAGAGACGGTCACTAGTTTGGCTGTCTCTTTTTTTTGCTTTTGGAAATTATAAAGACTTATGTAATGTGATAACTTTTCGCCGTCCAGACTCCAGCGCCTTATTCCTGCGCAAGCTCGTCGCGACACGATATCGCAAACTTAGACTGTATTCTTCTAATATAAGCGCTTGCGCTTTTGCTCTTTTTCAGCAAATCTTTCTTGTTCAGGAGCGTATTTGATAATTTCCTGGGAAATAATTCGACAAGCATCGACTTTTGTTGTCACAATACCAACTACTTCCTTTAAGGATGCGAAGAGTCTAAAAGCATGATAGAGTAAATACATGAAAAGAAAAATAATTCATTTTTATAAAATACAGAGATAAGAACGAAAGGGGTTCTATAAATGAGTAAAAAAATATTAGTAGTAGATGACGAAAAACCGATTGCAGATATATTGCAATTTAATTTAAAAAAAGAGGGTTACCAAGTATTTTGTGCCTATGATGGCGATGAAGCATTGAAAAAGGTAGAAGAGATACAACCCGATTTAATGTTATTAGATATTATGCTCCCAAATAGAGACGGTATGGAAGTTTGTCGAGAAATAAGGAAAAAATATGACTTCCCTATCATCATGTTAACTGCAAAGGATTCGGAAATCGATAAAGTGCTGGGCTTGGAGCTAGGGGCAGATGACTATGTGACAAAACCATTTAGCACAAGAGAATTAATAGCAAGAGTGAAAGCAAATATGCGAAGACATCAAACAATACATGGCGATTCCGAAGTTACAACGAATGACATCGTAATAGGACCACTTACTATACAACCAGATGCATATTTAGCATTAAAAAGAGATATAACAATTGAACTGACACATCGTGAATTTGAGCTTTTACACTATTTAGCAAAACATGTTGGACAAGTGATGACTCGCGAACATTTATTACAAACAGTATGGGGATATGATTATTTTGGGGATGTTCGAACAGTAGACGTAACTATTCGTCGTCTGCGTGAGAAGATTGAGGATAATCCTAGTCACCCTACTTGGATTGTAACTAGAAGAGGCGTCGGTTACTACTTACGAAACCCTGAACAGGAGTAAACATATGCAAAAGGTTGGTTATTTAAAATCAATTCATATGAAGATTGTTTTTATCTATATATTACTAATAATTATTGCGATGCAAATCATTGGTTTATATTTTGTTCGAGAGTTAGAACAGACCTTAAGAGGGAATTTTCAAACGTCTATATCCGACCGAGTTGGGTTACTAGAGTTTAGTGCAAGAGAAGAAATAATAAAAGTAAGAAATGAAGAAGACCTAACGGTACAACAAAGCCTACGTTCGATTTTATATGGTTTAGACTCATACGACATTAAAGAAGTGCGTGTCATTGATGCAAACTATCAAATTCTTGCAACCTCGGACATTAGCAATCAATCCATTGTTGGACAAAGATCCATGGATGAATCAGTGAAGCTATCTATCACAGCCGCAACTCTGCAGGAGAATATTTCAATCGATTCGGAAACACGTGATCGAATTTGGATTTTAGCAACGCCGATTATCTATCAGGGAGAAGTAATTGGCTCTTTATACATCGAATCGAATATTGAAAATGTATTTGGACAGATGAATGAGATAAACGGGATTCTTGCTGGTGGAACAGCCGTTGCTCTTGCCATTACTATTATTCTTGGTGTATTGATCGCACAAACGATAACTAGACCAATATCCGATATGAGAAAACAAGCGCAGGCTATGGCTAAAGGTAATTTTTCTCGCAAAGTACGTGTGTATGGAAATGATGAAATTGGACAACTAGCTATTGCGTTTAACCATTTAACAAATCGTTTACAAGAAGCGCAATCGACCACCGAGGCAGAGCGTAGAAAGCTTGCATCGGTATTAGCTAATATGACGGATGGCGTTATTGCAACGGATCGAAAAGGAAGAGTTATTCTGATAAATGACCCGGCCATCAGACTATTACGCATTCCGAGAGAGATGGTTTTAAATCGTCCGATAATATCGGTTCTTGGCATTGATTCTGCTCATTCATTTGAAGATTTAATACATTTAAAGGAATCGATGAATTTGGATTTAAGTACACAGGAAAGACCATTTATATTACGTACGAACTTTTCTGTTATTCAAAAAGAAACAGGTTTTGTGAATGGATTAATCGCCGTACTACACGATAATACTGAACAAGAAAAAATAGATATAGAACGAAGAGAATTTGTTGCAAATGTTTCTCATGAACTGCGAACTCCACTAACGACGATGAGCAGTTATTTAGAAGCACTTGCAGATGGTGCATGGAAAGATGATGAAATTGCTCCAACGTTTTTACAAGTAACACAAACTGAAACACAACGGATGATTCGTCTTGTGAATGATTTACTGCAGTTATCTAAAATGGATAGTAGGGACTACGATTTGAACCGAGAGATTGTGAATTTCAACCAATTCTTCAATCGAATCATAGATCGATTTGAACTTTCTAAATCTCAGCATGTTACTTTTCATCGGATGCTGTCAGATACAGCATATTATGTCGATATCGATACAGATAAATTGACACAAGTAATGGATAATATTATTTCCAACGCTATGAAGTACTCACCTGACGGAGGAAATATCCGATTTGGAGTTGCTGTCCAAGAAAATATGATAACGGTAATGATTTCGGATGAAGGTATGGGAATACCTCCTGAAAATGTCAATCGAATTTTTGACCGTTTTTATCGAGTGGATCGTGCAAGAGCAAGGTCAATGGGCGGAACCGGTCTTGGACTTGCTATTGCCCGGGAAATGATAGAAGCACACGGTGGTAGGATTTGGGCAGAAAGTGAAGAAGGATATGGTACGACCATATTCTTTACACTAAAAGTTGAAATGGGCGAGGAAGGTGAGTGGGATTGAAGTACATTGAACAAGTAAAATCAGTTATTTTACTCTTACTCATCCTACTTAGCTTAACACTGACTTTTACGATATGGACGTATTCACCTTCCTATGATCTAAATGAAACACCAGTAGTAGATATTGCAATTGCAGAAAAAAAGAAACTGGAAGATGTAGTGAAACCATATCGACTAATGCTCAGTCAAGAATCGTCATTAAAAGGTTCTGATAATACGCAAATAACCGAAGATGTATTAATGTGGATGAAAAATTGGGAAATTCAAACGGTAGAGCTTTTAAATAATCAAGCAAGTGATCAGCAAATTAATGATTACATAAAAACGCTAAATCGAATTACTTTCTTTTTTCCAGCGGAAGTTCCATTTAAAATATATAACAATATCTTAACCTTTAGTGATTATAATCTACCAAATGCTTCGTTCGATCGGTTAATCGTTGAATGGAGCGAAAACGCTAGTGATAAAATGAATATCTACTTCATTAGTACGACCACTAAAAAAGTTTATATGGCTAACATCGGACAGGCCGATCAAGAAGATTTTATTAGACGCATAAAAAATCAAACGATGGATTTACCAGTGTATAATGAGATAGTGAGGGAAAATCGACTTTCGCTATATGTTTCTACAAGTCCCCAAACTATGTCTAGCTATTCGTATATTGAAGAAGAAATTGCACCGGAGAAATTTAAAAATGCATTATTCACGAATCCGAGCCTCGTTCGTAGTAATCCATTAGGTGTAAGTGGACGGGAATATACGGATGATAGTGCTCTCATGAATGTCGACTATTTATCTAAAAGATTAAGTTATGTGCATCCAGCTTCAGAAAGTGATAAAGTTGGAAAAACGGACGAGCTCATTCAACAAAGTTTGAACTTTATTAATGAGCATAGTGGATGGACAGATGACTATAGATATAGTAGGATAAATAATTCTACAAAACAAGTAAGTTACCAGCTCCATTTTCAGGGAATGCCAGTTTTCAGCAAAGATCCAGAAACCGAGATTAACTTATCTTGGGGAACCAATCGTGTTTATCGGTATATTAGACCGTATTATGCGATAGCTGATGCTCAAAAAGGAAGAGAGATTCAATTGCGGTCTGGACAAGATATATACAACTTGATCCACGCCCTTTATGAAAATAAAGTGCAATCCATAGATGATATTGCAATAGGGTATAACTTGTCACGGAACGGTCAGCAGCCATTACTGAATCTAGAACCTTCGTGGTATTATTTATCGAATGGTTCTTGGACTAGGGTTACTCCGGAACTATTAGGAGGTGGCAAATTTGGATTGGAATAAAACGAAAACGATATTTATAATCGTATTTTCTATTTTAAATGTATTTTTATTTTGGCTTTATTCGGAAAGGTACAATGAGGCGCTGAATGTAAAGGAGCGCATCGATACTCCTATTGAGGAACGACTATTGTCGGATAATATTAAAGTTCCAAAAACAGGATCGTTTATTCAAGAGGCATCTTACGTTTCTGGAAATGTACATCTTTTCAGTGTGGAAGAGTTGGATCAATTAAAAAACCAGACCTCAGAAGTAAAGGATGGTTACGCGCTAATTGGTACATTCAAAGAGTCACTTCCAATAACAAAAGAAAACTCTTTGGAAAAGTTAGTAAAAGAAAATATTATCCGTGGTAATTCATATGGAATGTGGAAAATAGATGAAGAGAAACAATCCGCGACATTTTTTCAAAAAGTAAATGATCGGCTAGTTTACCACAATCAAAATGCACAACTAATCGTATATTGGAATGATGAAAAAGAGCTTATTCGCTACGAGCAAACTGTATTGGATAATCTAGAAGAGTACGATGAATCGAAAAAATTAGTGTCACCTATGTTTGTATATCGAGTTTTGTACTCTAGCTCATTATTAAAAGCTGATTCGACAGTAAAAGATCTTAAACTTGGATATTCCACGTTAGCCACACAAACCGAAACCCAATTAACCCAAGTATTTGTATTTGCACCAACTTGGTATGTACCAGTTGAACTTTCAGACGGGACGGTGGGGGAGCATTTTGTCAATGCAGTAGAAGGAAGTATTAGTGAAATTCCTAAAAAGACGGAACAATCAGAAGTAAAGTAAGGAGTTTTAACAATGAAGTTTAGTGTTTTAGCAAGTGGGAGTAGTGGGAATGCTATTTATGTGGAAAACGAGGAGCATTCTTTTTTAGTAGACGTGGGCTTAAGTGGTAAGAAAATGGAGCAACTTTTTAGTGAGATAGATCGAGATATGAAAAAGTTATCCGGCATTTTTATTACCCATGAGCATAGTGATCATATTAAGGGACTAGGTGTCGTTGCAAGAAAACATGGAATCCCTATTTATGCAAACGAAAAAACATGGCTAGCAATGGATCCCCTTATTGGTAAAGTGCCCATCGAACAACGATTTCAATTTGATATGGAAACAGTTAAAACATTTGGAACGATGGATATCCAGTCCTTTGCAGTCTCACATGATGCGGTAGATCCTATGTTTTATATCTTTCATGAAAATGGCCGTAAACTTGTCTTAATAACGGACACTGGGTACGTTAGCGACAGGATGAAAGGACATATTAAAGGAGCAGATTCATTTGTTTTTGAAAGCAACCACGATGTGAGTATGCTTCAAATGGGACGGTATCCTTGGTCTATTAAAAGAAGAATATTAAGTGATGTAGGACATGTATCCAATGAGGACGCCGCAGTTGCGATGAGTGAAGTGATTGATATCAAAAACACCCATATTTATTTATCCCACTTAAGTAAAGATAATAATATGAAAGATCTTGCACGAATGAGTGTTGAGCAAACATTAAAATCTTGCGGAATCGTTGCAGGAGAATATGTACATCTTCACGATACAGATGCAAATGTTCCAACTGAATTAGTATTGGTCTAAATAGTAAAAGTTCCAAAGTTCCGACTTTGGAACTTTTTTATTTATCTTTCAACCAATTTTCATCTTATTTTAATGTTAGTTGGGTAAATTAACAGTACAAACAGTTATATAAAAGAGAGGAAGATAAATCATGGAACCAAATAATCCATACGGACCACAAGAAGAACCCAAAATAGAAGAGCCGATAGTAAAGAAAAGAGAGCCAAAGAAGGAAAAGAAACGAGGTGTAGCTGGCTACTTCTTTAGTGCATTAGCGGGTGTATTAGTTGGTGCTTTACTTGTATGGTTTTTAGTACCTTCCGTTGTGACAAATTTACCAGCCGACAATGCAACTAATGCTGGTACAAAAACAGAGCAGTTTTCTGTGGATATAACAACAGACGTGACAAGCGCAGTAGAAAAAGCTTCAGCAGCGGTAGTTGGTGTTTCAAATATCCAATCAGTAACGAATTTCTGGAGTCAATCTCAATCGGAACAGGAGGCTGGAACAGGGTCTGGCGTTATTTATAAAAAAGAAAATGGAAAAGCATATGTCATTACGAATCATCATGTTATTAATAATGCACAGGCAGTAGAAGTAACTTTAGTGGATGGAACAAAAGTAGAAGCCAAATTAGTCGGAAGTGACGTATGGACAGACTTGGCAGTTTTAGAGATTGACGATACGGGTGTGGATACAGTTATTGAATTTGGAGATTCAGATGCACTAAAGCAAGGTGAATCCGTTATTGCAATCGGGAACCCACTCGGACTTGAATTCTACGGTTCTGTCACAACAGGTGTTGTATCTGGTAAAGATCGTGCAGTACCTACAGATATAAATGGAGATGGTATAGAAGATTGGCAAGCGGAAGTATTACAAACAGATGCAGCGATTAACCCAGGTAATAGTGGTGGAGCATTGATTAATTTAGCGGGACAACTAGTGGGGATAAATTCGATGAAAATTTCCCAAGCAACAGTGGAAGGTATGGGACTTGCGATACCGGTTAACTCTGCCATTCCAATTATAGAAGACCTGGAGGCAAATGGAAAAGTAAATCGTCCGTCTATGGGGATTACATTGCTTGATGTAACAAATGTACCTGCTTTCCATCAACGCGAAACTTTGAAGTTGCCACCTGAAGTAACAACAGGAGTTGTAGTAGATCAAGTTATAGAAAATACACCAGCGGCTTTAGGAGGTATGAAAGCGTATGATGTCATTGTAGAAATGGATGGTCAAAAAGTAGAAAATACAATTGAGTTGAGAAAACATTTATATAATGAAAAAGAAATTGGTGATGAGTTGAAAGTAAAAGTATATCGCCAAGGTAAATTAGTGGAACTTACGATTACGTTAAAAGAAACGGATACATTATAAACATGTGGATAACTTCAGTTCGTTAATAAAAGATTTACACAACGAGTAGGAAAAGAAATGCTGTTCTTTCCTACTCGTTTTTCATTTGATAAAATAGATTGTGGATAACAATAATTATTTGTGCATAACTTATTAAATTATTTGAAAAATGAAAGGAAGTATAAAATTGAGAATATTCAGTTGCGAAACCCATATAAATCAGGCTTTAGACATGTTCGTTGCGGAACAAAAAACTTTTCCAATGCTTGAAAAATTAAACGAAGAAGAAAAGTTATCCACAAAATGCACGTACTGTGATGTCGCTCCAGTATATGTTGTAGAAAATGAAGAATAAGACACAATATGTAGATAAGTTATGTGGATATGTGCATAAGTTATGTGGATAACTTGTTTGTAAACAGAATGTAAAGGTGGATAACTTGTGAATATACAAATTGTATCGGTAGGGAAGTTAAAAGAGAAATATTTAAAAATGGGGATAGAAGAATACTCGAAGCGACTAAGTAGCTATGCAAAAATTGATTTAGTGGAAGTACCGGACGAAAAGGCACCAGAAAATTTAAGTGATGCTGACATGGAAATTGTGAAGAAAAAAGAAGGAGATCGTATTCTTTCGAAAATCGGAGCAGATACATATGTAATTGCGCTTGCGATTGAAGGAAAAATGAAGTCATCTGAACAGCTTGCCAGTGATTTAGAGTCGTTAATGACATATGGACGAAGCAAAATTGCTTTTGTTATTGGTGGATCTCTTGGCTTGCATGATGATGTGATGAAACGTTCAGATGAAAAGTTGTCATTTAGTAAAATGACTTTGCCCCATCAGTTGATGAAGCTGGTGTTGGTGGAGCAGATTTATCGTGCTTTTCGGATAATAAAGAATGAACCTTACCATAAGTAGTAAAAGCTTTATGGTAGTACCAAGGAGTAAACATTTATCCCTTTTCATAATACCGGAATTTTTGTAGCATACGATACATTGTAATTGAAGAAGAAATAAAAAGAATAGTGAACGGTGTATGTTCACTATTCTTTTTTGTATAACTAAAGGTTAGATATTATAGGTGGAATGGACAGAATAGTGTTTAGTTAACTCAGCACTTAACTCCCATAGTTGGTCCATAGCATCTTTATTATTAGCATATGTGGGGTAAACGCTGGAACCTAACACTCGTTTTACTTGTTTGAAAAAACCTGGATATTCATTTGGTGTCACTTGCATAACTTCCAATTTATCGTTGAAAAGCTTTCCGGTTACATGTTGAAATGTATCCGAGGTACATATATCATAATAGTTATTTGCCATATAGGAAGTTGGTGGAATAAATAAATTTTGCATCCACGCGATAGGTCGCCACCAAGGTTTGACTTTTTTTATTGTTCGTTTTGACATTTTTGCCCCATTGATTTGTATTGCATTTACTTTGATTCCATCATCCTTAAATATTTCAGCCATTCTAAATGTGAGCATCAATAATGCCATTTTAGATTGGCAATACATTTTATACACTCTATGGGGTCTACTATCCTTGAATTCACCCTGTAAGTTATCAAAAATTATTTTTGTTTTCAAGTCAAAGAAATGCTTAATGATATTACTACCTGCATGTAGGATTCTAGGGTCATCTGATTTTTTTAGATGATCTTTTAATAATGTCGTCATCAAATAGGGACCAAATACATTTGTAGCAAAAGTTAGTTCAATAAGATCAGGGCTCAGTTGATATTTTTCCCCATGGTTAAAATAAGCGGCGTTATGGATTAAGATGTCCACTTTTTCATATTTAATTTTGTATTCGGAGCAAAATGTAAGGATGGAGTTAAAAGAAGACATATCCACTTGCATTAAATCGACATTTTTATTTTTGGATAATTCGACAATTTCTTTTTGAACAGTTTTACTAAACTCCATATCTCTACAAGCCATGACAATGTTGTATCCCTTTGTGGCAAATTTAAGCGCTGCGGCTCTACCAATTCCAGAATTGGCACCTGTAATAATAACATATCTTTTTTGCATAAACCCTTTCCTCCTCTATAATTATCACGCTAGCGATCCACTCTTTCTTAAACGAGCGGCAGCGATAACATCTGCTGCTATGCTGTCTAAAGCATCGATCAACTTCTCATCATCACAATCCTCTGGAAGTAATTTATTGGCTGCCATAACAGAGAGACCAGTTTGGAACGTTTGCATTTTAAATAAAATCGTCTTCAATTCTTCATCAGAAAAAAAAGACAACATAGGATCCTTTTTCATTTGTTCAATAACCATGGAAATGTTTTCGTTCTCATATTTCATATGCTGGTTATTTCTAATTATCAAATCTCTATAAAGCACACTATATTCCTTCGCAAACCTAAGACTAGCAATTCCAATATCTCGAAATGGGTGGCCTGAATTTTCTTCCTCTAGCAACTTTCTTGAAATCTCAAATGTTTTTTTTATTACTTCCTGAGTCAGTTCATCGACATTGTTAAAGTTTACATAAATGGGTGCAATGGAGCTTCCTAGTTTTTGAGCTACGCTTCTAATGGTGATAGAATCCAATCCTTTTTCTCTAGCGAGTTCGAATGCTGCGATTATTATTTCCTGCTTAGTAAATTTTTGCTTCGGTGCCATGGTTAAGTCTCTCCTCTACCAATATATGCAGTGATATGTATCAAGTGATATATAATTATCTTATTCAATTAGGTAGGGGTTTTAGTACCGAATTTCGAAAAATGGTATAATTTTAGTAATACGCTATATCGAAGGAGACCGGCAGTATGAAGAAACTTTATATAAAGCAAAAAGTATTTAGTCTGGGTGGCAAATTTACGATAAAGGATCAACAAGAGAAGGACGTTTATTATGTGGAGGGCAGTTTTATGCAAATTCCAAAGACCTTCTCCATTATGGATACAACAAGAAAGGAAATTGCGCTCATCACAAAAAAGGTGTTCAGTTTTTTACCGAAGTTTTTTGTTGAAGTAAATGGTCTTGAGGTATTAACTATTAAGAAGGAATTTTCCTTCTTTAAAGCACGTTATACGATTGATGCGGCAGGCATTGAGGTAAATGGAAACTGGTGGGATATGGATTTTCAAGTGTTGCAACATGGTGAAGTCATCGGTGAAGTGAGCAAAGAGTGGTTCACTTGGGGTGATAGCTACAAAGTTCAAGTATTGGATGAAGAGATGGAGGGCGTCATCATTGCGCTCGTTGTCGCAATTGATTGTGTCAAGGCTGACCAAGCATCTGCTTCCTCAGCAGCGACGATGTAAGATAGAGAAGTACAATGTAAAGTGCTGACGGTTCTCTCTAAAAGCCAAAACAAAATCATCAAAAAAGCAGGAAATCACGAATGGATTCCCTGCTTTTTCTGTTTCCTAGATCTAAAAATATTACTACCAAGTTCATTAAATATGATGGCTACAAGTATAATAGCCGTACCTAACCATTGAAGTGGCGTTACCTTTTCAGACAAAATAATGCTAGCCGATAGTATTGCGATAGGTAATTCAATGGATGTTAATATATTTGCGATTCCTCCTGATACCAATGGTGCACCCGCTGCGAAGAATAGTGGTGGAAGGACGGCTCCAAATAACGAAACTCCGATGGCTGTAGTTAACAGGTTTTTCTCTAAAGGAAGTACCGATGGGATGTCCTGCATGAATAAGACAAACACTAAAATGGCTGATCCCGTTACCATCAAAGAACTCCGAATCCATGGATCCACATCGACAGCGACCTTTCCGCTGAAAAAAATAAATCCCGCATAAGTGAATGCCGATAGAATACCATATACAAAACCTTTCAAAGGAAGACCTTGTATGTCTCCATTTAAAACATTTGAAGCAAAAAAGACCCCTACTAGGATCAAGAAAATGGATAGTATTGTAATAGGAGCAGGTTTTATTTTACTGAAAATCCATTCTAAAATAATCCCTATCCAAACAAATTGGAACATTAAAATGATGGCCAATGAAGCGGGCAAATATTGCATCGAACCATAATAGAAAATACTTGTTAAACCGATAAAACAACCGGTAATCATTATTTGAAGAACTTTCTTCTTATTAAGTCCTTTGAAGCTAGAGCGTTTCAATAGAGTAAAAGACCATAATAATATAAAGGAAATCGACATTTGAACGATATTAATTTGGCCAAGTGAGTAGCCGTAGCTAAATCCCAATTTAGCAAATATCGGTGTAAAACCAAAAAACGAAGCACCTAATAATATAAATAAAATACCTTTATTAAGTTTCATGATGAGACCTCCTTGGTGCTAAAGTACAACTAGACTATTATATCATAAATAAGCGGAGGATTGGCTGTCTCTATCCTAAATGGTGTATAAGAGTCAACAATTATTGAAACAACTACTGACATTGCAGGGCGGGTTGAAGTGCAACAAACACCTAAATTCTCCATTGATTCGACGGCCTCTTATAAGATTTCTACTAAAGTGTCACGTTTCGCTTCTTGATGTTAGCTGACCGAACAGTCCATAGTAAGCTTAATAAAATCATTAGAAAAATAAAAAGCCGACCTTCTGATGAACAGATGATCGGCTTTTATAATAAAATTATTTCGCAGTGTAACCACCATCAACGTGAATTGTTGTACCTGTAACGAAGTCGTTTTCTGCTAAGAAGACAACTGCGTGAGCGATTTCTTCTGGGTTACCAAGACGACCGATTGGGTGTTTTGCGACTAAACCATCATAGAAATCACCTAGTGCTTCTTTGTTTACTAAACCTGATTCAATGAAGCCAGGAGCAACTGCATTTACACGGATGTTGCGATCTGCATACTCTAATGCAACAGATTTAGTAATTAAGTTTACGGCACCTTTACTTGCTGCGTACGGGATAGACGTCGGTTCACCAACTGTACCTAAAATAGAAGATGTATTGATGATTGCACCACCACCCGTTTTCAACATTTCACGAAGGGCATATTTAATACCGTAGAATACGCCATCTTGGTTAACAGCGATAACACGCTTGTATTCTTCGTCTGTTAATTCATGCGTAGGTTTTTGAATACCGATACCGGCATTGTTGAAAATAACATCTAATTGACCAAATGTATCAACCGCTGTTTTTACAGCATTTTCAACTGATTGTTCATCTGCAACATTTGTTTGCACGAATAGTACGTTTTCGTGCTTTTCTTTCAATTGTTGTTCTACTGCTTTACCGGCTTCCTCGTTGTAATCTGCAATGACAACTTTTGCGCCTTTGTCTAAAAATGCTTTTACAGTTGCTAAACCAATACCTGAAGCCCCACCTGTTACAACTGCTACTTTATCTTGTAAGTTTGTCATCATGTATCCCTCCGATAATTTTAAATAATGTAACAATTTAATTGTAATCCTATTTTAAAATACCTTCAATTAAAGTGTCTTGGATGTGAGATATATTATATTTAAAGTTTTTTAGCTAGTCCCTCTATTTCTTCTGCTACCAACGATAAATTATGCATTGCATTCGAAATTTCATTTATAAAGTCGAATTGCTGGTTAGAAATACGGTTTGTTTCATTGACAATATTTTTAACCTGTTCCACGCTTGTTTTTAACGGATCCATTAATGGGTGGATTTCTATAACTTATTCAGCGCTTAAATCAGGAAGTTTTGTAATTTCTTTAGCAACCACACTAAATCTCTTTCCATGTTCAAAAGATGGTGTTGCTTCAATACCCGGATTAAATCCGAGAATTTGTGTATTTTTTGCTAAAATATAAGTAACAAAGACTATAATTAAATGTAAATTGAAGTTTCGGGAGTGTAGTTTAAAATGAATGAAATAATTCTAAAAAAATTGATGGAAATCGAGGAAAAGTATCAAGTAAAGGTTCTATATGCTGTCGAATCCGGGAGCCGTGCTTGGGGCTTTCCTTCAAAAGACAGTGATTACGATGTTCGATTTATTTATATTCATCAGCCGCAGTGGTATCTTTCTATTGATCCACAAGGAATTGGTGCTAAGAGAGATGTAATTGAGGTGCCAATCAATGATCTACTAGATATAAGTGGTTGGGAAATTACAAAGGCTTTGCGTTTATTTAGAAAGAGTAATCCCCCCCTTTTGGAATGGATGCGAAGTAATATTATTTATTTTCAAAAGTATTCATTTATAGATAAATTACGATCATTAGAATCTGAAGTTTTTTACCCAAATGCAAGCTTGTACCACTACTTAAACATGGCGAAAAATAATTATCGAGAATATTTGCAAGGCTCGGAAGTGAAAATAAAGAAATATTTCTATGTACTGCGACCTGTACTGGCATGCAAGTGGATTGAGGAACATAAAACCGTACCACCAATTGACTTTCAGGAATTATTACAAGCGATGATTTTGGAAGGTTACTTAAAAAAAGAGATTGAACATCTTCTAGAACGAAAGATTATAGGAGATGAATTAGATATTGAACCACGAATTCAAGTAATAAATGATTTCTTAGAAAGTGAAATGATCCGTCTTGAAGAGTACATACAAACTCTCTCAATAGAAATTGAAGACCCGACGAAAAAATTGGATAATTTGTTTAGAGATATATTAAAAGAAGTATGGGGATAAAAAAAGAAAATAATGTCAAATGATGAAATTTATTGTGGTAATTTTCCCCTGTTATAGTTTTGTTTCAAGCATATTACTAAAGTAATTAGAAGGAAGCCTTTTATCCCTACTAATTTAAAAATGTTTATTACACATGTAATGAAATTGTAAAAATCCTTCCATATATTAAGTGGTGAATTACTATACGAAACTACTTACCATGAATATATACAGAACTGGAAGGATTGATTGGATGTTTAAAAAAGTAGGGAAAGTTGCTATTGCATCACTTGTTTCTATATCTTTATTATTACCAATGAGCGCTATGGCAGCTAGTTCATATTCAGTAGCTAAAGGGGATTCCCTTTGGAAAATTGCGGTCAAAACACAAACGGGAGTTCAAGAATTAATCGAAGCAAACCCACAACTCGCAAATCCGAATCTTATCTACCCTGGACAAAAGATTAATGTTCCTACAAAAGAACAAGCTAATATAGAGCAAGAAGTAATCAAACTTGTAAATATAGAAAGAGCAAATGCTGGACTACCAGCATTGAAAAGTGATTGGGAGCTTGCAAGAGTGGCAGAGGCCAAGTCTCAAGACATGCATGATAAGAAATATTTCAATCATACAAGTCCAGCGTATGGTTCACCATTTACAATGATGAAAAACTATGGCATTACATATAAATCAGCCGCAGAAAACATTGCAAAAGGTCAAAAAACTGCAGCTGAAGTAGTGAAAGCATGGATGAACAGCGAAGGCCATAGAGCGAATATCCTTAGTAAAAACTTCACGCATATTGGAGTTGGGTATGTGAAGGACGGTCATTACTGGACGCAAATGTTTATACAAAAATAAGTGCAAGGGTAAATATTATGCATACAATGCTTAAAATCATTCAAACTAAACACACTATCAGTACTACTCGAATACGATGTCTAATGGGAAATACCTTATAGCTAGGAGTACGATAGTGTGAAAAGATGGATTGTTGCAGTATTTGTTTTATGTTCCATAGGACTGTCAGGGTGTCTAGAAAAAAGTAAAGAATTAGAAACAAATGAAGATGAACAGATACAACCGTTGGAGGAGCTAAAAACTCCCGTAACCTATAACGAAGAAACTGAAAAGGAAACAAAGCCTTTAGTTGTAAATATCGTCGATCCAAATACATTAGATATAATTAAAACCTTATCCCCACAAGATTTAGGGTATGAAACAGATTTTGAAACATATAAAAAGGAAATTGAACAATTAGCTAATGAATTGGCAAGAGGTACAGAAGCAGAAGTTGGTTATGACAAGAGAATGGTTCTTGATAAAATGGGCGAAGACGGTCAGATTATTAAAGGAAGCCCGAGAATTATTTTAAAAGAGAGTGAATTGGTAGATAGCATTTTGGAGGCATCAATTAATGGTAACAACGTTAAAATTCCCTTGTATGTAACAGAAAGTAATTATTACGTGGAAGATATTCCTCATTTAGAGAACGTATTAATTGCCTCTTATACAACTCATTTTAATACCACGGATGTAGACAGAAACAAGAATATTGAACTTTCAGCAAAGGCTATTGATAATGTTGTCGTTGGAAGTGGGGATATTTTCTCGTTTAATATGATGACGGGACCGAGAGATGCAGAAAATGGCTACCAACCTGCGCCGGAGATTATAAATAAGAAACTTGTCATGGGTATCGGTGGAGGTGTTTGCCAAACTTCCTCCACACTTTTTAATGTAGTAGATCAACTACCAGTAAAATATGTGGAAAGACATCATCATTCATTAGACGTGGGCTACGTACCAAAAGGAAGAGATGCAACTGTTTCTTATGGTTCATTAGATTTCCGATTTCAAAATACAAGTGGGGCACCTTTTCTAGTAAAAGCAATCTATGGGAATGGTTTTCTTACAATAGAAGTAAGGACCTCCGAGAAATATGAAGATACTCTCACTGCAGAGTGAGTCTGTAAAGAAAATAGGAAAGCACATCAATGTCTAAAATTGATGTGCTTTTTAATGTTATTCTGTAACGCCTTTTTTCATAATAAAACTCATATGCCGTCCACTTTGTTTGTCTTGTCGGTAAGAGAATCCATTCGGGCTCAAAAACGTACAAGTTCGATCGATTATTATTTGCTCAGATGGGATTCCTGCTAACTCACATTGCTTTTTCACGGTTAACTGGTTGTCAATGTGGTATTTGTTCGTTTCGTTCTTGTAATAAATATAATCATCGGCATAGCCAAGGCCTTTAAATTTAACATATACATCTTCATCTACTTCAAATTTTTCTTGGCTAAGGGCTGCACCAAGTTGCACGTGTATATCACTTGGATTACACTGTTCTATTTGTGTTAAATGTTCAAAAAGTTTCAAGGTAATCTCTTTGACGGTACCTTGCCAGCCAGAATGGATTACACCAACGAGACCCGTTGATTCATTGTAAAAAATCACAGGGACACAGTCAGCAGTGAAGCTGCATAATAATATATTTGGCTCATACGTATACAAGGCGTCTGTATCGGCAATAGCGGTATCCATTCGATCAGCGCCTCGTCCTTTGTCATCTAGCGTTACTCGGTGAAAATTAGCGCTATGTGTTTGATTGGCACAAACGAAGGTTTCTAGCTCGCAATGCAAGGATGTGGCTAATTTCTTACGGTTTTCTAATACATTATTTAGATTTTCGCATACATGTAGCGCCATGTTGTTGTTCTCGAGTTCTTTACTATTTTTCAAGCTCATTCCTGCAACAAACTTCTCATTGTTTAAGTATATTTTTGTTTTCATTTCATCACCTAATTTAAATATATAGTAGTACAGAGAAAAAGATAAATAAAAAGGACCTCAAATAGTGTAGATGAGGTCCAAATCAATTTATTATATTTTATAAAAAATAAAATACTGCCGAGATAAAGATTCCTGTTATTAACATGATTATTAATCCATAGCCCATGATATCCTTTGCTTTTAACCCTGCAATTGCTAAGGCTGGCAATGCATAAAACGGTTGAATCATATTGGTCCATGCATCTCCCCATGCAACAGCCATTGCTGTTTTTGGTAAAGAAACTCCTAAATCTCGCGCAGCTTCTAACATAACAGGAGCTTGAACGGCCCACTGACCACCACCGGAAGGAACGAAGAAGTTTACAAGCCCTGCACTCCATAATGTAAGCATGTGGAATGTATTCTCATTAGAAATGGATATAAATGCATCAGATAATACACTTGCAAGCCCTGAAGCAGTTACTATACCCATTAAGCCAGCGTAAAATGGGAATTGGATAATAATGCCGGTTGCACTTTTTACAGAGTTCGTAACAGCTTCTAAAAATAGTTTTGGTGTTTTGTGTAATAGTATCCCAATGATTAGGAATAGGAAATTAATGATATTAAGATTAATAGAAAGTCCGTTAGTAGCGATATAATACCCTAAAAAGGCAAGACCTAATAAACCAATTAGCAAAGAAAGTATTTTACTATTTTCTAAACGATCAGCTGGTGTCATGTCAACATTTTCTACAGTTGCTGCAGGCATAGCATCTGCATCTTCTAATAGACTTCGATCGATAATAAAAGCTTGTTCTTTTGTTGGAGTCATAAATCGATTGATAATAGGAACTATAATGATTAATCCAATAACAATAATTAAATTAAATGATGAAAAAAGAGTTTGACTAGTTGGTACAACGCCTATAAGGTGTTCTGTAAAGTGATCAGGTGTAGCGATGGTTAATGCGATGGATGATGAAAGGCCACCACTCCATATGATAAATCCACTATAGGCACTAGCAACTAACAATCGATAGTCAACACCATCTACCTTTTTAGCAATTTCTCTTGCTAGTAATGCCCCTATAATTAGACCAAATCCCCAGTTAATCCAACACGCGACTAGCGCTACAACGGTAACAAGAATAATTGCTTGTCCTGGTGATTTTGGTACACTTGCTAAGTTTCCTAATAGCTTCTTAAAAAATGGACTACTGGCCATAACATGTCCTGTTACTACTATAAAAACCATTTGCATAGAGAATGTTAACAGGCTCCAAAAACCATCTCCCCAAAAACTTAATAATTGAACAGGTGTGCTAGGTGTTAGTAATAGAGCAAGTCCTCCAACGAGGAAAGTAAGTATAACTACAAGTACATATGGGTCAGGCATGTATCGTTGCATCAACTTGTTTGAAAATGAAATCATTACTTTCATGTTTGTATCCCCCAGATATTTTCTTTAATTACAGTGTTTTGCTCCCTAGAATTACTACGAATCCCTTGATGGAAATTCTTGAGGTAATTCTGCAACATCCTCCAACAAGAACGTTTGGTAGTCCCAAATTTCTGAAATTGATTATGGCGTTAAATTTACTATTCTATTAATATAGATACCTCCTAATTCTTTCTCACAAGAGTGAGTTTACAACCTGTCTGAATATATGTAAAATTCATAATTAGAATAGAATTTATTCAAAAATCGAATAAATGTGAGGTTATATAGAAATGGAGCTGCGTGACCTGAAGTCTTTTATTAAAGTGGCTGATCATGGTAGTTTTACAGAGGCTGCAGAGCACTCATATCTGTCACAGCCTTCGTTAAGCAAGGCAGTAAAAAGACTAGAAGAAGAATTACACGTTAAACTTTTCGATCGTTCAACTCGACATCTTAACTTGACTGACGCTGGAAGAATTGTATATAGACAAGGACAACAAGCACTTAATATGTTAGATGAGTTACCTAGTTCACTAAGAGAGTTAACCGAAGTCGGAATCGGAGAGATTAAAGTAGGAATTCCACCTCTTATCGGCACTTTATTTTTCCCGCATATTGCTCGTACTTTCCACAGTCAATATCCAAATGTGAAGCTAGTACTAGTCGAACGAGGTGCTAAATTGATTGAACAGCTTGTGGAGGAAAGTCAGATTGATGTAGGGTTAATAGTTCTGCCGGCAGATGAATCGATATTTAATGTCCATCCCTATATTAATGATGAATTTGTACTATATATTCATGAAGATCATCAACTAGCTAAACATAAATCTGTTGCTTTAACAGATTTAAAAGACGAACAATTTATTATTTTTACGAAAGACTTTACTTTGCATGACTTTATAATAAATGCATGTAAAGAAGAAGGTTTTACTCCATCTATTTCATACAAGAGCTCACAATGGGATTTAATATTAGAATTGGTTGCTTCCAAACTGGGTATTACTTTATTGCCAAAAACAATTTCTGAAAAACAAGGCAACCCAACGATTAAAACAATCCCGTTAGAAAAACCATCTCTTCTATGGAAATTAGGCATTGTTACAAAAAAAGATGCATATCATTCCTTTGCATTAAGGAAATTTCTACTAACTTTAACCAATAATTAAGGGGAAAATCATATGAAACTTGAATTATTAACACTTGAAAATTTGGCGGATTTTGTCGCTTACTGTAAGAAATATAGATATGAGATAGATGATTCGTTCTTATACGATGAAGATTTAATAAATTTTGAGCTGAGTGCTGATAATCCTACTTATATAATTACCGATGAAGGTGGGGACACCATTGCAGTAGCATCACTCGTAATGGATGATTACTTAAGAAAAGGAAGAAGAGCACGTTTTAGAATTTTTCATGCAAAGCTACAGAATAGTAATTGCTATGAAATCCTGCTAAAAGCAATTCTTAAGCATACTGAAGGGATTGATAGAGTCTTTATTTTTATTCCCTTGACGAATAAAGATTTAATAACTTCTATTAAGAGCCTGCATTTTACAGTGGAGAGATATTCCTTTGTGCTTGTAAGAGAGGACTTGGAAATCGCTGATATTAGCTTTCCTAAGAATTATGTCATTAGACCCTTTAGACCGGGTAAAGACGAAGGAATCTGGTGTGAGGTTAGAAATGCAGGATTTGCTAATCTTAAAGGAAGTGAAACACCAATTTCATCAGAAATGGTTACGAAGATGATAGAGGAGAAGAGTTACATAGAAGGCGGTATGATGATCCTGTTTCATGGGGAAAAACCTGTTGGTATCGTAAGAGGTGAAGCGGATGAATACGAAGGAGAACCGATTATGAGTATTGGACCTCTTGCTATTTTACCGGAATATCAAGGGCAGGGACTAGGAAGAATGCTACCTGCGGGCCTCGCTTCGTTTTGCAAAGGACAAGTCGTATAAAAGAGCAATTCTTTCAGTTAATGGAGAAAATGAGCATGCAAAAGCATTATACATTCAAGAAGGCTTCCAACAAGTAGAAGCGGTTGTTTGCTATGAATACTATTTATAATAGTTGTGAAAGTATAAGGTTTGATGAGATAGTTCAATTAATGAAAAGCAAGTTGAAACTACCCTGGAATTTCGCCCAGAATCTCTCTTATATTCCATGACTTAAAACTACAATATACGACATAGATTGGGATAGAGATGTTTTAATCTTTAAAAAACTGTGATACACTAATATAAGGATATTGATATAGAAAAGATGTGTTCCCAGGTTGCGTCTTGTCTTATTGCGGCGCCAAAGAAGGAGCGTTTACATCCTTTCTGCAAAACTTAACATATAAGGATATGGTAAAAATGAGTAACGGACAAACAAAAACAGATGTTATCTTAATTGGTGCCGGGGTCATGAGTGCAACTTTGGGAACACTGCTGAAAGAACTAGCACCAGACTGGAAAATTACAGTATTCGAAAAATTGGATAAACCAGGGGAAGAAAGCTCCAATGAGTGGAATAATGCAGGGACAGGCCATTCTGCACTATGCGAGCTAAACTACACGACTGAAAAACCAGATGGATCGGTAGATATTAGCAAAGCAATAAAAATTAATGAACAGTTCCAACTTTCTAGACAATTTTGGTCTTACCTTGTAGAAAGCGATCTGATTCGTAATCCACAAGACTTTATTATGCCATTGCCACATATAAGCTATGTACATGGGGAAAAAAATGTACAATTTTTGAAAAATCGATTTGAAGCGCTTTCAGATAATCCCTTATTTGAAGGAATGGAGTTTTCGGATGATCCGGAAAAACTGATGGAATGGATTCCGCTAATGTTAAAAGATCGAACTTTAGATAAACCTATAGCGGCAACAAAAATTGATTCGGGAACTGATGTGAACTTCGGTGCTTTAACGCGTATGTTAATTGACCACTTAGCGAGTAAAAACGTTGATATAAGATACAATCATCAAGTGAATGATCTTAAACGTACGTCTGACGGCTTATGGGAAGTGAAAGTACAAAGCGATAGCGGTAAACTCGAGTATATTAATGCAAAATTCGTCTTTATAGGTGGTGGAGGTGGAAGCCTACCTTTACTGCAAAAAACAGGTATACCTGAAAGTAAACAAGTTGGTGGATTCCCGGTAAGTGGGCTATTCCTTGTATGTAACAATCAAGAGATTGTAGAGCAACACCATGCAAAAGTTTATGGTAAAGCTGCAGTTGGTGCACCTCCAATGTCGGTACCACATCTTGATACTCGATACATTGACAATAAAAAATCATTACTGTTTGGACCGTTCGCTGGCTTCTCGCCAAAATTCTTGAAAACCGGTTCCAATATGGATTTAATAGGTTCTGTAAAGCCGAATAATGTATTAACTATGTTATCGGCAGGAGCAAAAAACATGGGATTAACAAAATACTTAATCCAACAATTGATGTTATCAAAAGAACAACGTATCGAAGAATTACGAGAATTTGTTCCAAACGCCAAAAGCGAAGATTGGGATATCGTAGTAGCAGGACAACGTGTACAAGTGATTAAAGATACCGAAGCAGGCGGTAAAGGTACGCTTCAATTTGGTACGGAAGTTGTTACAGGGGCTGATGGTTCAGTTGCTGCATTACTTGGCGCTTCTCCAGGTGCGTCTACTGCTGTTCACGTTATGCTTCAAATAATCAATAAATGTTTCCCACAACATGTAAAAGAATGGGAACCGAAAATTAAAGAAATGATTCCTTCTTACGGAGTATCTCTAGTGGAAAACCCAGAGCTTTTCCGCGAAGTTCATGCTTCAACTGCGAAGACGCTTGGTTTAAGCGAAGACTTACCGAACGAAGTTAATTCTTCTGGGGAAGAGATGCAAGAATTAGAAAGAGTATAATGAAAGTGCTATACGCAAAAAGGAATTGCTTATCCATTTTTGGATAGGTGATTCTTTTTTTCTTGTTAAGCAGTTGTCAAAATAACTAGACATGGTAGTATATAGGCATAATACGAACTGTTTTTGAAAGGAGGATATGAAAGTATGGCTAACTTACCTAACTGTCCAAAATGTAATTCAGCATATACATATGAAGACGGAAATCTTTTGATTTGTCCGGAGTGTGCACATGAATGGACTGCAGGCGGAGCAGAAGAAAACGAAGATACCCAAATTGTGAGAGATGCGAACGGGAATATCTTGAATGATGGTGATTCTGTGACTGTCATTAAAGACCTGAAAGTAAAAGGTAGCTCATCTACTTTAAAAATAGGTACAAAAGTTAAAAGTATTCGCTTAGTCGATGGCGATCATAATATTGATTGTAAAATCGATGGTTTTGGTGCTATGAAGTTAAAATCTGAATTTGTTAAAAAAGCATAAAAAATAGCGAAAAGGCGAAGCATGTAATTTAATGTTTCGTCTTTTTTAAAAGATAAAAAGCATCTACTTTTTAACCAGGAAGTTGTCCAGAATCAGCCCCTTCCTCCTGCGCTTTTCTTATCTTCTCTATTGTTCGATGTTATACTCAGATTATTAAATATGCCTTTCTAGGAGAGTTTCATGATTTTACGAAATAGTAAGCTTGCAATGGTCTTGATTGTCCTGTTAACTGTATTGACTAGTGAGTTTAAGGTTATTCCTTTTAGCGGAGAAGATTTTCGTTTTGGTCTAGGGAGTATAACATTCTTTCTACTTATCCTTATCAGACCACCTGCTTCCCTTCTTTTTACTGGATTCATAACAGGACTCTTCGTTGTGATTGCTCGAATAATAAGAGATGTATTATTCAATGGAGATTCCTTCTGGTTAAGTCTTGGCAATCATGCGCCAGCTTTTTTATTTTATTTTTTATTTGCATTAGGATTACGATTGATAAATGTAGAAAAATATAAAGCTAATCCCTTTCTTTTAGGAGCCCTCGGGGTTGGGTTTGAATTTATCGCCAATGGCACAGAGCATCTTGTACGAAACTGGTTTATGCATGAGGGAAATTTAGGTTTTGGGGACTGGGCATTATTATTAGGAGTTGCAGTACTTCGTAGCTATTTTGTTGTTGGGTTGTATAGTTCCATCGCTATGACAGAGCAAAAGAAACGGATGGAGGAAATGCTTGGCGTGAACTCCGAATTATATGCAGAAACGCTTTATTTGCAAAAATCGATGAATCATATTGAACAGATTACTGCTTCTAGTCATGATTTATATCAAAAATTAAAGCAACATGATATGCATGTATTAAGTGTACAAGCATTACATATCACACAAGAGATCCATGAAGTGAAAAAAGATTCCCAACGAATTTTAGCAGGGTTGAAGAACATGACGGAAGGGAAGAAAGATAACCCTTTACACGTGTCTGAAGTGCTTCAACTCGTTATCCATGCAAATGAAAAATATAGCCAGTTATTAATGAAACATATTCACTTTTCTGTTTCGGCGCCCTCCGATTTTGAAACAGATCAACAAGTTCCATTACTTGCTTTATTAAATAATATTGTTGCCAATTCTGTAGAAGCGATTATGTATAAAGGAGAAGTACATATAACTATGTATGAGGAATCTAGTTATACTTGTTTTTTAATAAAAGATTCAGGAAAAGGAATCCTAGAAGAAGATATACCAATCATTTTTGAACCTGGATATACGACTAAGTATAACGACAAAGGAGTTGCTGCAACTGGGATAGGCCTATCGCATGTTCAAGAAATTATACAAACGCTGTCTGGTAAAATCCAAGTTGAAGCGCTGAAAAAAGGAACTGTTTTTAAAATCCAAATTCCGACGAACAATCTAAGAAAGTGAGTGAAAGAACCTGCGTTATTTTATTGTGGATGATGATACAGCAAGCAGAAAAATGCTAAAAAAGATAATAACTGAAGGGGATCTTGGTTTAGTAATTGGTGATGCGGATAGTGGTATCAGTTCCCTTTCACCAATCACTACAATGCACCCAGATGTTGTGCTAATCGATTTTTTAATGCCCGAATTAGACGGGATTGAAACGATAGAACAGTTAAGGAAAAAGGGATATCAAGGGCAATTTATCATGATTTCACAAATCATTAATAAAGAAATGGTCGGTCAAGCTTATGAAATAGGTGTAGAATATTTTATACATAAGCCGATTAATCGAATTGAAGTTCAAAGCATTTTGAGAAAAACTGCAGAACAGTTTCGATTACAAGATTCGCTACTGGCGATTAAAGAGTCTCTGGCTAATATTACACCATCTAGACCAGTAGATAAAAAACAAAGTGTGAAAGAAATCATCTATTCAATCTTAAGTGATATGGGCATCATCGGGGAAGTAGGAAGTGATGATATCGTTGCAATAATGGAGTTTCTTTTCGATCAAAATGATTCAATGATCCAATTGCCACCGTTAAAAGAATTATACGAATCCATTGCGACAAAATCAGGAATTCCCTCATCCAATATTCAAAAGGAATGCAAAGCAATGGAGCAACGCTTACGTCGAACAATACTAAGTGCGATGAATAACATAGCTTCTTTAGGTGCAATCGATTACACAAATCCAGAGTTTGAACATTATGCACCTCGTTATTTTGATTTCCAAGAAATAAGAAGTCAAATGATTCAGATGCAAGAAGGAAAGAAAAGCTTAGCTAAAATGAAAGTAAATAATAAAAAGTTTCTTCAGGTTCTATATTTAGAAGTGCAAGAAAAATACAACCATATTCAAACTAATAGATAACTTTGTGAAATAATTAATAAATATATTTGTCGGATTATGTCGGATTGTGTAAGTTACCCATAAAATTTTTCTTAAGCTTACTCTTAAAGTAGGAAAGCGTTTTCACAGAATTAAGGGGGGACTTACGTATGAAGAAAAAATTCAAATTTACATTAGCTTATCAAATTCTAGTCGGGCTTATACTAGGTATCATTGTAGGTGCTATCTTTTTTGGTAACCCTGCTGTAGAAACTTACTTGCAGCCTATTGGTACGATTTTTATTAATATGATTAAAATGATTGTTGTTCCAATCATTGTTTCTACACTAATTTTAGGTGTAGCGGGAACAGGAGATATAAAGAAACTAGGTAAACTTGGCGGGAAAACATTAATATATTTTGAAGTTGTGACAACAATTGCGATTATTGTTGGTCTACTAGCAGCGAATATTTTCAAACCAGGTGAAGGTATAGATATGTCGTCACTTACTAAAGGTGATATTGATTCATACGTTCAAACGACGGAACAAGTACAAGATAACGGAATCATGGATATTATTGTAGGAATTGTTCCAAGTAATATTGTGCAGGCCATGGTAGAGGCCGATATGCTTGCCATTATTTTCTTTTCAGTTCTATTTGGTTTAGGTATCGCAGCAATTGGGGAGAGAGGAAAGCCAGTTCTTGCCTTCTTCCAAGGAACGGCAGACGCAATGTTCTGGGTGACAAACTTCATTATGAAATTTGCGCCATTTGGTGTGTTCGCTTTAATAGGGGTAACCGTCTCTAAATTTGGGTTGGAATCCTTACTGCCACTCGGTAAATTAATGATATTAGTATATGCGACGATGATTTTCTTCATCCTTGTTGTACTAGGTGGAATTGCAAAACTAGTTGGAGTGAATATTTTCCATCTTATGAAAGTATTAAAGGACGAGTTACTTCTTGCATATTCGACTTCTAGTTCGGAAACAGTATTGCCAAAAGTGATGGAGAAAATGGAGAAATTTGGTTCTCCAAAAGATATTGTAGCATTTGTTGTTCCAACTGGATATTCCTTTAATCTGGATGGTTCTACTTTATATCAAGCGCTTGCCGCGATTTTTATCGCACAAATGTATGGCATTGAACTAAGTATTACACAGCAAATTACATTAGTGCTTGTATTAATGGTTACTTCAAAAGGAATCGCTGGTGTACCGGGCGTATCATTCGTTGTATTACTAGCTACGTTAGGAACAGTAGGTATTCCTTTAGAAGGACTAGCGTTTATCGCAGGGATCGACCGACTATTAGATATGGCACGTACCGTTGTAAATGTAGTAGGAAACGCATTAGCAACCGTTGTTATGGCTAAATGGGAAGGTAGATTTGATAAAGAAAAAGAAGAAAAGTATGTTGCTTCTATGGAGAAGCTAGCATAAACCTATAAAAGCGTGAACAAAAACCGGCTATCCATTTGGAGGTCGGTTTTGTTATGTGGTTATCGTTGACTTCTGATTGGGAACGTTTCTGACTCTTAACATGCAGATTAATGCAAAGACCATACTACCAGCTGTTGCATTAAATAAAACACCAAAGCCAAATACATCAATTAGTAATCCTAAAGTCGGTGGTGAAATGATGGCTGCTAACGAGGAAACGAAATAATATAAGCCCGTTCGTGTTCCGAAACTATGTTCATCTCCAAGGGAAACAATATAAGGGTAAGAATTGATATTAATGCATGCCCAAAATACGCCACCTACTAAAAGGAGACTTCGTAACGAGAAGACTGATTCGACCCAGTTCAATAAAAAGAAAACGAAAAATAACCCGACTATGCCAAATAAGATCATCTTCTTCTTTCCAAACTTTGCACCCAAGATACCACTTGGAATAGCTGAAAGAACAAAACTTAAAGAAAAAAAAGCTAAAGAAAATGCAGATGCACTTTTGGATAACCCAAGCTCATTTACTCCATATAATGTAAACAATGCTTCCATTCCTTGTATAGCCATAAACCAAAAAAAGATTGCGGCTAGAAGAAAAATAGTTGGTTTATTTAGTTCTGCTCTGTAATTTATTTTTGGTTTCGTTTGTTCAATGAAAGGAATAGTGTCCTCTTTTTCGCGAATATTTTTAAAAACGACAAATAACGCTACTATTAATGTAGCGGATACTGCTAAAAATGGTAAAGATTCTTTAATACCAAAAAGGTAAGAGCCAACACTAAACGCTAAAATACCACCGCAACCACCCATGAAGTTAATAATACCGTTTGCTTTTGTACGTTTTTCTTCTGGTGTTATATCAGGCATTAATGCAATTGTAGGTGATCGGAAAATAGCCATGGATAAATTCATGCAAACCATAAAAAGGATTAACGTAAGCAAACTTGTATGAAAAGGGATAAGCCCGTAGAATATTGCGGCAAAAGGAATACCGATAAGTAAATAAGGCATGCGGCGTCCAAATCGGGTATCCGTACGATCACTACGGTTCCCAATATAAGGTTGCAAAAAAAGGGCGAAATAATTATCAATTGTCATTAGAAAGCCAATTAGGGCGGTACTTGAAAGATAATCATTCAGAAAATATGGGACAAATCCATTGTATAATGCCCAACCTAAACTGATGCTAAAAAAACCAAACCCTAGTAGCCACGTTTTTTTCACTACGTTCCCCCTCGTATAGGTTCTTTAAGCAAAAGGAGATCCCACTTTAAATGGCAGGACCTTGTCTTCCTTTCTACTACAATACTTTCTTCGTGTTGAAAAACTCTTCAACCAAGACAGCGGACTGGACAAATAGTAATCCCAATTGCCAAGCTCCAGCTCCTTTTAAACGATACTCCACGACTAGTTCTAGCTTTTCTGCACGAGCTCTGGAATCCTCATACCAAACGATATGTCTTTGGCCATTTGAATCCCAATATTGATAAAAGGGCTGTTGATACTCGGTAGAATAGGAGATTGGCACTTGATACGTCATTGCATTTTCAACTGCTTCAGCTACAGAAACTGCCCTAGCACTTACCGCATTTCCATTATCCATTGTCCAATCGTATCCATAGCGGGGAACACCGAGAATTATTTTATTTCTATTCATATGGTGAAGTGCATACTCAATTGTTTTTCTTACTTCAGTTATAGGAGCTACAGGCCCAGGAGGACTACTTGCTTCGTGAAAGTCATAAGCCATCAGAAAGACAAAATCTACAGATGCACCAATCCCGCCGTAATCATACCCCCTTAACCAGGGAATATTATCACTCGTCTTAGGCGGAACTGCAACAGACGTATAATATCCCTCTGGCTTTAATATGGCTCTTAATGCATGCAAAAAGCCAGTATATAGATCTCTTAGCTCCTCTGGTACTTGCTCAAAGTCAATATTTACTCCTGCGTAGTTCTTGTTCTTAACTAACAGGTATATATTGTTGATAACGCGATTTCTTATTTCGGGTGAACCTAATACTTGCTGCGTTAATTCGGGGTCAAAACCAGTAGAAGTCAGATTCGTAATAACGGCAAGAGGAGCTACACTATTCTCTCTTGCTGTTTGAATAATTTGCTGATCGTCCAATGTACTTAAACTTCCGTCTTCTAAAACATGATATTCAAAAATACCTAAAAAAGTATTAATAGGTGCAAAACTCTGCACGAGCCTAGTATTTCTTTCAGGTGTCGATGGCGTTAAATAGCTAAAGTTTTCAGCGCTATATTTCGTTCTTGGTGGCAAATAAAGGCTCATGCCAACCATTAATACATCCGAGTGTAAGCCATTAAAGAGGCGTATTTTTTCAATTGAAATGAGACTCATTTGGGAAATAGAATAGAGAGAATCTCCAGGTTGCACCGTATACATATTTGTCGGGATAATTAAATCCTGTCCTGCCACCAATCTGTCCGTTGTTAGACCATTAAAGATACGTATACTATCCAATGAAATTTTGTATTTGTTTGCAATGGAAAATAAAGAATCGCCCGTTTTAACTACATAAATGAATATAGAAATCCCTCGTCTCCGCTTTAGTCATTCATTTAACCATATGTCATTGCTTTTTTATTCATAACTAACGGACTGAATCCTTTGAAAAGAAAAAACAAGCACCCACCTATAAAAGTGAGTACTTGTCTGTATTAATGATTAAAATATTGCAGATTATGAACCCAGTGTTCCTAGTGTTTGAAATGAATAGTTTCTGTTAACCGAATCCGCTGATCCTGCAGGAGTCGCCGCCTTCCGCTCCAATCAACTAATTGTTTCCAAATAATTTATCATAAAAGAAAATACAACTAATAGAGGTATATACTTTTTAAGTGTATAAAGTCACTGGCACTTCAAACGATAGGAAAATGCAGTGGATTGCTTATAAGGTAGAGGGGCTGAGACCAGAATCTTTAAGAGGATCATTTCTCCTGGCATTCTTCTATTAGTAAAAAAGTATATGAACTAAAAATAGATAGTGTCTAACGTATAGAGCAACACTAGAGCTCCTGAAATTGCATCTTCAGGAGCTTACTTTATATATTGGAAAGCATCTTTTTTCTTATCATCCGAAAAGGTCTTAAATTCCTTATTCTCACAGTTGAAGGATTGCGAAGGATAGACAAATGCCATAAGATTACCGAAAAAAGAGAGGCTGATCGTGACTTCAGTCACGACCAGCCTCTATAAAAAATCAAACGGTAATAATATAGTAACAAGTCTGTCCAAAGCTCCCCTGGAAACGATAGAAATAGGTTTTACCTTAAGGACACTTGAACTTTTATTATTTTTCTTCTATAAGTTCCGAAACTGGATAAATGGTTCCAGTTTCAGGTAAGAACGTTTTATACGGTCCTTGTAGTAGCTCCGGAGTAAAACCGTGTAAAGGGATGGTCACTTTTGCTTGCATTGCATCTGCCAGCCATTTTATTTGAGCAGCAGCTGCATGACCAGAAACGCCTAGAACAACGTACTCCATACTAACCTTGTGAATCCATTCCAACAACTCATTATATACAGGGTCAAAGCTTCCTAGTGGCACACCATTCGAATGTACATACGTAGCGCCTTGAACGGGCAATTCTTGAAGCAACCTTATATTATGATATGAAGACTGCAGCCACACTTTTGAAAAATTACGATCCAACTCGGCTAATGTAATCGGTTGAATTGTATCAATAGAATCAATTATTCTGCTTTGTTCTACTTGTAAAAAACGTACATGAGGTGCTCCCATTTGGAAAGCTTGTACTAAATAAGCTGTTTCAGGTTCAAAGACAATTAGTTTATCTTTTTGCTTTGCTGCTTCTATTAATATTTCCAAACGATTGATATTGCGATGATAAACATTAAAAATGATTGGTGTATCAATCTTCAATAAAGCCGGTGTTAATACGTCTTTTTCACTTGAAATGACTGGATTTACATCGAGAAATTCTTCTTGTACGTTTGTTGTCTCAATGATTAAAATATCAGGTGATCCCGCAACTTTTGGTAAGTTTGCTGTATCTATATCCGATTCGTGTAGACGAACGTCGCCAGAATAGACAATCGTCGAATCAGGTGTTATGATCCGCATCGCAGAAGCACCTAGTGCATCGTGATTGACTGGGAAAAATTCGACTTGTATATGTTCAGATACTTGAATAGGCTGATGAAAAGGTACACTTTTTACTTGTTGCGCTACATTTACATGAGGCTCTTCCTCTATTGTATGCAAGTGCTCATATAATGCCTTGCTTTCCTCACCCATGATTATAGGTACATTTGGGTGTACATATTGTAACAACCCCATATGATCTAAGTGCAAGTGAGAGATGGCGATGGTGGCATTTCGATCAATCTCGTCGTTTTTCAACACACCGCTAATCGAAGGGATCACACCAATTGCTTGTAATTCTGAAATTGTAGTTTGAGGGCGCAGTTGCACGCCTTCTTTGTTTTGAAAAATCATCCCAAAATCCGCTATAAATCGTTCTTCTTTGTACTTTACTTCAAAAATAGTTCCACCGATTGTTTTTAAGCCAGCATAAAATTGAATCGTAGTATTACTGTTTTTGATTGGGTTTACTACTGTCATTTGGCTTGATCTAATGCTTCTTGAGCTTTTGAGCTCATTGCTTCTAAAGTATCCGCTGGCGTTGCATTTTCATATAGCATTTTATCTAATTCTACTTGCATAGCGTTTTTCATCGCAAAAGAACCAGGTAAACGAACATCGATAAATCCGTATGCATATTGAGCATTACCTGCTTGGAATGGTTCATTTTCTTCAATGAAAGATGTCCAATCTGCACCTTGTTGAGCAGATTCACGAACTGGCAGATAACCTGTTGTTTTTGCCCAATCTACAGTGTTTTCTGGCGTAATCAAGTATTTCATATATTCAAATGCTCCAGCTTGCTCTGCTTCTGTGCTATTAGCAAACATTGTAATGTTTGTTCCTTGGAAAGGAGCAGCTTGTTCTACGCCTTTTGGAAGTGGAGTTGTTGACCATTGCATATCTCCAGCATCTTTTGCTACATATGCAATACCAGCACTTGAACCGATGTACATCCCAACATCACCTCTTGTGAACGGACCAGACATGTAACCATCTTCACCAGCCATACGAGCTGTACCATCTTTTAGCATTGTATCGATAAATGTTAATGCATTTAAACCAGCTTCTGAATTAAATAACACTTTTCCTTCTTTTTCATCAACGAAATCTCCGCCTGCTTGTTCAATCCACATGCTAAGCTCTGTACCCAATCCGTTTTCAAAGCCCATTCCAATCACATTTTTACCATCAATTTCTTTTGTTAACGTTGTAGCGGCAGTTGCTAATTCATCCCATGTTGTAGGAGGTGTTAAGCCATTATCCTCAAAATACGTTTTGTTGTAGAAAAGTACACGTGATGATTTATTAAATGGTAGACCTAAGATTTTATCGCCAAACGTATTATCGTCACGGAAAACTTCGCTAATGTCTTCATAGCTTTGGT
This sequence comes from Psychrobacillus sp. OK032, assembly GCF_900111345.1. Classification (GTDB taxonomy): domain Bacteria; phylum Bacillota; class Bacilli; order Bacillales_A; family Planococcaceae; genus Psychrobacillus. The sequence goes on along the minus strand of NZ_FOGY01000010.1, from coordinate 147,377 downwards.
CAGCTGGGAACCCATTTTCACCATTAATCATAGGAGCTAAATCTACTACAAGATTATTTTGATCGTAATCCGTCATCCATTCCGCATATGCTTGTGCAATTGTAGGAGACGTTTTCGCTTTAGCAGCAGCTAATAACTTTTGTGATAAATCACCGTAGCTACCTTGATTCACTAATTTTACTGTAATATTTTCATGTTCTTCATTGAACTTTGCAGTTGCATCCTCTAACCATTTTTCGTGCGTATCACTCATTGCATGCCAAAATTCTACTTCCACTGGTTCTGTTGTTTCTGGCGTTTCAGCTGTTTCTTTTGTATCTGTTGCCGAGTTATTTGAAGTATCACTTTCGTTTGAACTGTTACTACAAGCTGCTATTAACACACTCACCATCATAATAAATAATAATAAAGACAGTTTTTTCATGTTCTATTCTCCCTTATTTTTAGTAGTTTTTATAAATAGAATGTAGACGTATCAACACTTCAAATCGTTAAGCAACACCTCCTTAAATGCATGTTTTCTTATTAGTTTTCCGCGGGACGGGCGGTGAGCCTCCTCGGTCGCTTGCGCTCCACTGCAGGGCCTTACCTGTCCCGCTGATCCCGCAGGAGTCTCATACCTCCGCGCTAAATCGGACATTTTGTAGTATGTTCTAAGAATAAAATCCAATAAGTGTTTGAATAAGACAAATCAAATCAAATCAAATCAAACAGATAAACAGTTGAACCGTTATTTGCATCACACCATTTATTAGGTAGTTATATCCAGATAGATAGAGCGGATAATTTTACCACAGCGTGGTGGCACTGAATAGCTAGCAAGTTCCATAGGATTGCAGCGAAAGGGCGGCGACTCCAGCGGGATGAGTGAACAGATGAGACATCACAACGAACGCGGAGCGGCGGTGATGGCTCATCGCTCACCCTGCGGAAAGCGTCCGCCCTGTAGCGGAAATCCTAGCGGAAACCATTATGGCGCAATATCCCTACATAGCGAGTCGTGTTATCCTTTAATACCAGCTCCTGCAATTCCTTTAATGATATACTTCTGAAGGAAAATGAATAATATAATCATTGGGAAAATAATCATCGTTGATGCTGCCATCAGAAGCTCATACACAGTACCTGCTTCTGTTGAAAAGCTTGTTAATCCAACAGGTAATGTTCTCATCTCCTTTGAATTTGTGACGATCAATGGCCATAAAAATGCGTTCCAAGAACCAATTGCTTTCAACAAAATAATCGTAATTAACGCAGGTTTAGCAATTGGAATCATAATTGACCATAAAAACCTAAAGTTCGTACATCCGTCGACACGAGCAGCATAGTTTAACTCTTTTGGAATCTTTAAGAAAAACTGACGTAACAAAAAGATAGAAAATATACTAGCCGTCCATGGAATGATTAAAGCCTCATAACGATCAATCCAACCTAAATCAGAAAGTAAAACAAAATTAGGAACTAATAATACTTCTCCAGGAACCATCATCGTTCCAACTAAAAGGGCAAATAACGCATCTTTTCCCCAAAAGTTTAGACGGCTAAATGCATAGGCAGCTAAAATTGTTGTGATAACTTCGCCCAATGTACTAAGGACCATCACAATGACGGAGTTGACGAAGTATGTTGCAAAAGGTGCTTTCTCAAAAGCTGCTACAAAATTATCAAAACGAAGTGTTTCTGGTATCCAAACAGGTGGCATGATCATCACTTCATTTCCACTTTTAAGCGAAGTGGAAATCATCCAAACGAAAGGCAATAGCATTAAAATGCTACCAATACCAAGCATGACGTATATAAATGTCTTCGAAAGAGGACTGGTTTTCATGAGCTTTCTCCCTTAATAAGTGATTTTTTTCTTACTTATGTAAAACTGGATTAATGTAAAGATAAAAATAATGAGGAATAGAACATATGCAGCTGCGGATGCAACACCAAAGTCCCACTCTCCGTAAAACTTATTGAATACATAATAGACAACCGTCAATGCACTATTAGAAGGACCAGCTTGCCCATCAAACAATGCATAAATTTCATCAAATACTTTAAATGAATTGATAATGGAAATAATCGTTATAAAGAATGTCGTAGGTGCAAGTTGCGGCAACGTAACATGTATAAATCGACTCCAGCGATTTGCTCCGTCAATTCTAGCGGCGTTGTAATAGGAATCTCCAATTGTTTGTAAGCCTGCTAAAAAAATAATAATGTTATAGCCTAATCCTTTCCAAATAGACAATATGATTAACGCAGGCATTGCCCATTCTGTACTCGTTAGCCATTGAATTGGATCAATACCAAATAATCCAAGAAAATAGTTCATGATTCCATAGTTTGAGTGAAATATCCAACGCCATACGATAGATACTGCAACAACACTCGTAACAAAAGGAATAAAGTAAACCGTTCTAAAAAACTTACTCAGCACAGTAATAGAGTTCAACATTAAAGCAATCCACAACGACAAAATAATAGAAATTGGTACAACACCTAGTACAAAAATAAACGTATTTCTCAATGCTTGATGAAAGACCTCGTCATTCCACAAATAAATAAAGTTATCCAACCCATATCGATAAACGACATCATTAAAAAAGTCATAATCTGCATAAAAACTCATGAGGAATGATTTAATCATTGGGTAAATGACAAATACTCCAATAATGAGGAGTGCAGGAAATAAGTAAAGAAAGGCTTTAGCTGTATCTTTAAGTTTCATCGTAACTTTACTCCTTTATATAGATTCTTTCCCCAGTTTTTTGGAATACGCGAATTGTATCTTTATCTGCTTGTACATATACTGCCTGTCCTACTTCTACCGTTTCCCCTTTTTGGAGGAAGAGACGTTTTTTAGCTGTGTCGTTCCCAATAACGGCAAGTGTATCTTTTCCTACGCGTTCCACTAATCGCACTTCTTCTTTCAATCCACTAGTAGAAAGATAGAGATTTTCAGGACGAACTGCAATTTGAACGGATTGGTTAGGTGCTTCTATAGCCAAGTCATATCCGAACGGAGTTTTAAGTGTTCCATCCACAATCTCTGCATCAAAATAGTTCATGGACGGGGAACCGATAAAGCTTGCGACAAATCGATGATTTGGCTCATCATACAGATTGGAAGGAACATCGAACTGCATTAGTTTCCCTTGGTTCATCAATAAAACATGATCGGATATACTAAGTGCTTCTTCTTGGTCATGCGTAACAAAAACAGTCGTAATTTTAAGTGCTTGTTGAATTCTTCTGATTTCTTCTCGCATCGTTAATCGTAAGCGTGCATCTAAGTTAGATAGTGGTTCATCTAGTAATAGAATTTCAGGTTCTCTTACTAAGGCTCTTGCAATCGCAACACGTTGTTGTTGACCACCTGACAGCATACTAGGCTTTCGATCCAATAAATGATCAATTTCCACAAGTTTCGCCATTTCTATCGCTTTTTTCTTTGCTTCTGCTTTTTTCATTTTGTGCATTTTTAAAGGAAACATAATATTTTGTAAGACAGTCATATGTGGATAAAGGGCATAGTTTTGAAATACCATCCCAATGCCACGTTTTTCCGGCGTGAGTTTCGTGACGTCCTTGTCGTTAAATAAGATAGAGCCACCTGTAGGCTCGTAAAGTCCAGCAAGCATAAATAACGTAGTACTTTTCCCGCAACCACTTGGTCCCAATATAGAGACAAGTTCTCCTTTAGGAATAGTGACAGATAGTTGGTTTACAGCAGTTGTATTATTAAATTTCATAGAAATATTATGTAATGTAATAGTCATCGTAATGCTCCTCTGGTTAATTTTGTGTAGCAGTTCAGTATAGCAGTGAAAGTGCATTTGAAAATGGAGGTACTGTAAAGATTCAATTAACGTTGTGTAAATTAGAAATGCGCAAGCGCCTATGTTAGAGGAATACAGTCTAAGTCCTCGACATCGTATCGTAACGACTGTATGACCTGCATCGTGCGGGCCCAGGAGGAAAGCGCTGGAGCTGGATCGATACTGTGTAAAAAAGTATATACTTTCTTATCTTTTAAAAAACACAAGCGCTCTTTAACTGCATCTAGTTGGCTGCTTCTCCAAATAACATAAGAAATAATCAAAAATAGGACACTTCCTGTTTAAAATCAAACAAGAAGTGTCCTATTTATATTTATAAAAGACTACCAAATAACTTTCCAATTATGATTGACGGTAGCTTTTACTGTTTGTCTTTCCCGTATATAGTTTACTAGTATTTCTGTCATGTCCATTGGGATGTCTTTGATAACAGGTTTATCCTGGAACATTGTAAAATTACCTCCGCCTCCAGCACGATAATTATTCATCACCACATCATATGTACCAGCTAACTGAATAGGAGCATCTTTATAGTTTAGAGTAGTTACACGTTTTCCGACGGGATTACGTATATCCAAAACATATTCTATGCCTTCCCACATATCGTAGTTATAATGCTGGGGTTTTGGATATATATAGGCAGGGTTTACTTCTATTGAGCCTGCTTCATTCAAGCTAAAATATTGAGCACTTTGTTCTAATGCTTCTTTTATATCTTTTCCAGATAACCGAAGGACTTTTAGTGTATTAGGAAACATATAGTTGGAAATAATATCGCGCATCGTTACATTACGTTCAAAGCCGGGAGATGCATCGTTAAACAAAGATGTATTGGAGATTTCTACTCCGGCAATGTCCATTTGTACATTATTGATAAATTCGATAGCAGCATGGTCACTTGTTCTAACTAACAGTGGATCTGAGATTACCATATCGCCTTCAATTTTTCCAATCGGCTGATCTAGCCACATTTGTGTTTCTTCTTCGAAATGGGCAGTCATTTTTAAAATATATTCATCTGCTTCTATCTCATCTACTGCCAATAATTCAGATGCTTTATGCATAATTTCATTTTTTTCATTTAACGTCAGTACAATTTTACCAATCATTTGTCCATTATTAGATGGCTGAACAATTTCTACTCCATTGATATTGCCGATTAACGAGCGATGTTGGTGTCCAGTGAGCAAAACGTCAATTCCTTCTACCTCTTGGCAAATAGCATACCCTTGATTTTCTCCAGTTAACTTTTCAGTTGGTTCGCCATTCTCTATATCTCGTTCAAAACCACCATGATAGGAAACAATAAGTACATCTGGATTTTCTTGTTCTTTTATATACGCAACCCATTTCTTTGTTTCTTGAAGGGCATCCTGGAATGCTAAACCGGCAATGTTTTGTTCATTTTCCCAATTTGGTATGTAATGAGTTGTGACACCTAATATCGCTATTTTAATAGAATCTATTTCTTTTATCGTATATGGAAGGCCAAAATAAGGTTCTTTCGATTTCGCGTCTATAATATTTGCGGATAGCCAAGGAAATTTTGATTCATGCACTGCTTGGCTCAACACGTTCATACCATAGTTAAATTCATGGTTTCCAATTACTGCGGCATCATACGACAAGTAATTTAAGATGCGAACCATTGGATTCTGTTCATTTTGCAAGTACTGAACCGAATAATAAGTGAGGGGCGTTCCTTGGATCAAATCGCCATTATCGATCAGCAACAATTGATCATCTAAATGTCGCTCCTGATTTATGATAGATGCGATTTTTCCAAGACCCACATTTACGTTTTCATTATTTCCATAGTTGATGGGATAAACACTCCCGTGAATATCGCTAGTTTGGAGTATTGTTATTTTTTTCATCCAGCATTTCGCCACTTTCTATTGAATGTTTTATACATCATAACAAAATATTGATGAAAATTTGCTTGGTTTACAAAAAATTTACAGTGTAAATTGTCTTATACAAAAACTAAAAAAGAGTAGCCAGACTTTATTGGTCTGAATAGCTACTCTTGTCTATTTTATTTATTGTAATTATGTGGAAGTTAGTGAGGTGTACAGGTTTGAAGAATTAACAATGAAGAACCAATCAAAATGATCAGCAGGCTATAAATACAACTTCATGAAAGAAATAGAAGTATAAAATATAGCTTAAACGAATCAAATGCCTAGACAATAGGCGGTATAGAAATCAGTTGTTAAAATGAATGGTGGGCTGATCGATTGGTTAATTGTAATTAGCAGTTAAGCAATATAATCTTCTTTAGGAATGTCGGTAGGTGTGCCTTTGCTATAATACTTTCCTTTAGTATAAATCGCTAAAATAACAGTAAGTATTGCTGCTAAAATTGCTGCAAAAAATGCCGCGGTACTTTGCAAAAATGATCCCATATATCCTAATGCGGCTATTGTTCCTAAGCCACTCGAGATAATGAGTGATACAACTCCAACAGGATTCCATTTATATAAAAATTCGTGTCGAGCTTCATAATAACCAGGTCCAATTTTTAATAGCTTTTTCACAATCATCGCATCGGCAACTAATATAGCTGCCCAAGAGAGTAAAAAGACTCCTTGGAATGTCATTGCCGTATCCAGATGATCGACGATTCCACCTAGCATTAATAGAATTGCACTTATTCCTGAGACAACAACCCAAAATCGTCTACCTGGTGTAAATTTAAAAATGTTCTCGAAGAAATTAGCAAGCGATAAGGAACTACTGTATATATTTGTAACGTTTATTCGTAATTGCGTTAACATGGTGAATAACACGCCACCAATACCTAAAAGCAGAACGATATAAACTCCTGGATTTGGTTCACCTAAACGAACACCGAACCATATACCAAGACCACCCATTACACCAAAACAGAAAATTTGGGGAATAAACCCAATTGCTAAAGCACCAAGTTTAATGTCTTTTGGTTTAAGGAAGCGTGCGTAATCTGAAGAAAGTAAGGCTGTTAAACCCATTATTCCATGTTGCATACCAATACAAAGGAGTAAAGCATGTCCACCCATTTGGACACCCTCTGGCATATAAGTCCAAAAAGCCCCATCATAAACGGAAGGTTTGTAAAATGATATAACAATGGCAGCCACTAAGAAAATAACAAAAACCGGCAGTGACCACTTTTGTAATTTATCGAGCTGTTTGATTCCAAACCAATTTAGTGGAATAACAATTAATCCGAAGAATATGATTAGCGCCCATTCTGGTAGGATGGGGAAGAAGGTGTGAATTGCGGAAACTAAAATTAGTCCTTCAAATGCACAATACATGATGAAGTTTGTAGCATAAATGAATGAGGTTAACGATGCACCTATGTAACCGAAGCCTCCACCCCTAGATAATAAATTGACGTTCATACCGGATTTCGCGGAAAGATAAGTAATAAATGTTCCGAGTATACCAGCAACAATTATCGCGTATATGGAGGATATGATGGCATTGATGGCTCCGAATTGGAGTGCCATAACGCTACCCGTTTGAAAATAAAAAATTGCCGTTGCGATACCAAAAGTGATGTTAGTAATACTAAACCAACCGGCTTTTCTCTGATCTCGTGGCACTCTATCTAGTGAATAATCATCTTTCATATCTTCTGACACTTTGTGATCTGCGACTTGGACAGATCCCATAATATCAACTCCCTTTTATATAAAATAATGTTAAATTTACTTCCATTTTATTGTATTTGAGATTCGTTCACCAATTCATCCGTTTTCTATTATACCAGTAATAGCAAGGTTTTATCAAATCTCGTGTTTTTAAGGACATAAGAAAAATGATTTTTTTGGAAGATTAAAAAGTCATTATAAATAGACCGGTTGACACATATCTGATGTTGTTGTAGACTATGAAACATAAATTAAATATAACCTCACTTGATAAGTGGGGTAGAGGCGCGATATTTATTAGTCCTTAGTGGAGTTTGAGAAGCAATGATGCTAGGGAGAAGGAAATGTCGCCGAAGTTTGTAAATATTTCTCCGTATTACATGCTGGGTCTGCAGTGAATAATTGCAGGACTGTCCACTTTAAACGTCCCAGTTTATTGTGGTGTGCTATCTCATTTGGGTAAAGTAGAGGATTTAGGGCAACTATACAAATTGCGACCTGAGTTCATCTTAGGTCTTTTTTATAGGTTGTCCTTTTTTAATGTTCATAAACATAAACTAAAAAATAAAAGGGGAGAAATACACGTGAAGAAAAAATTTTTATTACTAACAGTGTTTGTATCAGTGTTGTTACTTTTAGTTGCATGTGGAACGGATAATACAGAAAACAGCGGTTCTACTTCTAAAGAAAGTGATACATTTACAATCGGTTTGGAAGCTGGATATCCACCATTTAACTGGACACAAATGGACGATTCTAATGGTGGAGTGAAACTTGACGGCAACGCAGAGTATGCAGGTGGATACGATGTAGAAATGGCTAAGAAAATTGCAGAAGGATTAGGTAAAGAATTAGTTATTGTTAAAACTGAATGGGATGGTCTAGTACCAGCTTTAACATCAGGTAAAATTAATGCCATTATGGCGGGTATGTCTCCAACAAAAGAACGTAAAGAAACAATTGACTTCTCTGATAATTACTATACTTCAAATTTTGTAATGGTCGTAAAAAAAGGTGGACCTTATGAGGGTGCTACTTCCATCCAAGATCTTAAAGGGGCAAAAGTGACTGGTCAGCTAAATACATCTCATTACGGAGTAATCGATCAAATTGACGGTGTAAAAAAACAAACAGCAATGGATAATTTCCCGACTATGCGAGTTGCATTAGAATCAGGTAAAATTGATGGTTATGTATCCGAACGTCCAGAAGGAATTAGTGCCTCATCTGCAAATGAAAACTTTGTAATGGTTGAATTTACAGATGGATTCAAGGCATCGGAAGAAGAAACAGCTGTTGCAGTAGGGCTTAAGAAAGATAGCGAACTAACAGAAAAAATTAATGAGATTTTAGCGAAAATTACAGAAGAAGAACGTCAAGATATTATGGATAATGCAATAAAAAATCAACCAGCTGCAGAATAATGATTAAACATATCGGCTGCAATTTTATTGCAGTCGTTTTTTACGCTTAAAAGGAGGAATATGATGAGTCTCGAGTGGATTATATCAATCGTTTCCGATAACTGGCCAATGTTCCTTCGAGGAGCAGGTATTACTTTACTGATTTCTATAATTGGTACGATCATTGGTTCAGTAATTGGATTATTGGCAGGGGTTATACGAACAATTCCTAAGCCAGAAAGAGCAACAAAAAGGATTTTCTTAAAATTAATAAATATTATTCTATCTATATATATAGAGTTTTTCCGTGGAACACCAATGATTGTACAGGCTATGGTCATTTACTACGGATCGATGTTAGCCTTTAATATCGATATGAATGCAATCATGGCAGCTGTATTTATCGTATCAATTAACACAGGTGCGTATATGGCGGAAATCGTTCGCGGTGGGGTTATATCCATTGAAAAGGGGCAATTTGAAGCTGCACAAGCAATCGGGATGAATCATATACAAACAATGCTACATGTTGTTTTACCACAAGTAATTCGTAACATATTACCAGCAACGGGTAACCAATTTATCATTAATATTAAAGATACATCGGTGCTAAACGTTATTAGTGTTTCGGAATTATTTTTCCAAACAAAATCGATTGCAGGTAACAATTTTCGCTATTTCGAATCATTTTTCGTTGCGTGTATCTTGTACTTTGTTATGACGTATACCGTTACATTAATACTACGTTATTTCGAAAGAAAACTAGATGGACCGGAGAACTACAGCATGATTGGTCAACCAGCACAAGTAACCTTAACAAATACGAAAGAAAGCTAAGACGAAGGAGGAGCAGCAATGGAAAAAGTAATTGATATACAACATTTAAGCAAATCCTTTGGAACTCGTGAAGTACTAAAAGACATTGACTTCTCTGTGAAAAAAGGAGAAGTGGTTAGTATAATCGGTTCGTCTGGATCTGGTAAATCCACGCTTCTTCGTTGTATCAATCTTTTAGAAAAGCCAAGCGGTGGTCAAATTATTTACAACGGTGAAAATATATTAGACGATAAACACGATATCCATGCTTATCGCACAAAGTTAGGGATGGTTTTTCAACAGTTTAACTTATTTAACAACCATAATGTTTTGAGCAATTGTGTCGTTGGACAAATAAAAGTGTTAAAACGCTCTAAAGAAGAGGCAGAAAAAATAGCCGTGAAATATTTAAAAGTCGTTGGGATGGATCAATATGTAAATGCAAAAGCAAACCAGCTATCTGGCGGTCAAAAGCAACGTGTGGCAATCGCTCGTGCACTTTCGATGGAACCAGACGTGATGTTATTTGATGAACCAACATCCGCCCTTGACCCTGAAATGGTAGGGGAAGTTCTAAAAGTAATGAAGGAGCTTGCTGAATCGGGTCTTACGATGTTAATCGTCACACATGAAATGGAATTCGCGAAAGAAGTTTCTGACCGTGTCGTGTTTATGGATAAAGGAGTTATTGCAGAAGAAGGAAGCCCAGAGCAAATTTTCAATACTCCTACACAGGAGCGTACAAGAGAGTTTTTAAAACGTACGCTAAAATAACAAAGGACATCCATTTATGCTGAAACGTAGATGGATGTTTTTTTATAAAGAAAATAGCATCCTATGCGCAATATTTCCTTTCGAACTTGCAACATTATGGTCCAATTACACAATGTATAATATAGCTAATTAGAAAAATCATCTCATGAAAAATGAAGGCTTTACTAAGAGAAATGAGGCTTTAAGTTATTTACTGGATTCACACATTTTATTACTACATTATATTGAGATTTAGTGCGGCTGTTCTTATAAATCTAAAGCTCAGTTCTGTTTAGATGCTAATTAGTTAGCAAGTTCCATGGATTGTAGCGGAAGGCGGCGACTCCAACGGGATGAGTGAGACAGATGAGACATCACAACGTACGCGTAGCGGCGGTGATGGCTCATCGCTCACCCCGTGGAAAGCGTCCGCCTGAAGCGGAAATCCTAGCGGACTCTTAATCGAACTTTATAATACGCATTATTTCTAAAATGTCCATAGAAAATAAGCAACCTTACCAAAAATCCTATAGTAATAGTAATATGTACAGAAATGCCTTCATTTTTCTTATGCTAATTGATAAAACATAATTGAAATTTACCTTAATCTACTTCATTATAAATAATAGACAGTCTTTTGTTATGCATTTGTGCAAAAGAAATATGCTCAACGAAGGAAGAAACTTGTGAGAGAAGAGAATATTACTCGTATAAATTTAGATGGTAAAGAATTAATATTAATCGGAACGGCACACGTCTCTAGACAAAGTGCAGAACAAGTAAAAGAAGTAATTGAAGCAGAAAGACCAGATTCAGTATGCATAGAGCTAGACGAACAACGATATCAATCTGTGATGGAAGGAAGCAAATGGAAAGACACTGACATTTTTAAAGTAATCAAAGAGAAGAAAGCAACATTACTTTTGATGAATCTAGCAATATCTTCTTTCCAAAATCGTTTAGCAAAGCAATTTGAGATAAAACCCGGACAAGAAATGATCCAGGGGATTGAATCAGCGAAAGAAACTGGAGCAGAGCTAGTGCTTGCAGACCGGAATATTCAAATAACCTTTTCTCGTATTTGGCATAATCTTGGATTTATGGGAAAAGCAAAACTGCTTAACGGAGTAATCTTTAGTATATTTAGTAAGGAAACAATTTCGGAGGAAGAACTAGAAAAAATGAAAACGCAAGATACGCTAAATGCAGTTCTTGCCGAATTTACAGAATCTTTTCCTAAGCTAAAGACTCCATTAATCGATGAACGAGATCAATATCTTGCACAGAAGATTAAAGATGCACCAGGAAAAAAGATAGTTGCTATTTTGGGTGCTGCACATGTTCCTGGTATTACGAAAGAGATTCATAAGGAACATGATTTAGATGTGCTTACAGAAATTCCTCCAAAGTCAATTGTGCCGAAGATTTTAGGGTGGGCGATACCGGCTCTACTAGTTGCTATAGTTGTGTATACCTTTATAGCAAATCCAACTGCTGGCTTTGATCAAGCGTTAAGTTGGGTTCTATGGACAGGTAGCTTCGCTGCTATTGGAGCTGCAATTGCACTTGGTCACCCGCTTGCGATTCTATCGGCATTTATCGTAGCGCCAATAACGACGTTGCATCCTTTAATAGCATCGGGCTGGGTTTCAGGGATTGTTCAAGCATATTTCCGACGTCCGAATGTTGGTGACTTTGAAACACTCTCGGAAGACGTTTTTACGATCAAAGGTTTTTGGCGAAACAAAGTGACTCGTATTTTATTGGTCGTCGTATTAACGAATCTTGTCGGTTCTATCGGGACATTTATAGGCGGCGCCGATGTAATTCGAGTATTCTTTAATAACTTATAAAAATTGTAAAAGCCAGCTATTCAAGAGAATAGCTGGCTTTTCATATTAGATTTTCTTTTTAGCGTCTGTTTCTTTGTCATCTAGCTTGAATTCTTCCGCTACATCATCCACGATATCTTTCGTAGAGTTTTTGAATTCTTTTAATGTTTGCCCTACTGCTCTACCTAATTGAGGTAGTTTAGAAGGTCCGAAAACGATTAAAGCAATTACTAAAATAATGATTAGCCCTGGTACACCGATGTTTGGCATGGGATGTTCCTCCTCGCAATAATAGGTTAGTTTTCTAAGTTTTCTTCTTCAAGTGCTTGTCTTGCTAGTTGTTTTTTATACGACCAACTAGAAACGAGAATACTAATTTCAAAAAGTAATAATAATGGAACAACGATGATAAAATCAGAGATAAAGTCTGGTGGTGTAATAGAAACTCCAATTACTACTAGTATGAAATAGGAAACCTTTCTCATCTTTCTTAATCGATCTGGTGTTATTATTCCTAGCTTAGTTAAAAATAAAATAATTACTGGCAGTTCAAAAACTATACCTACAGGAATGATTAAATTAAACATGAATGTGAAATATTGTTGCATTCCATAAGTTTCTATTGCACCAATAGAATCATTAATACTCGACATAAAGTTTAACATCAGTGGAAAAAGAATAAAATAACTAAAACTTATCCCTGCTAAAAACAAAAAGAATGAAACAGGTATAAAGTAAATTGTTCCTTTTGCTTCTTTTTCTAATAAACCTGGTTTTACAAATAGCCAAATTTGGTGCATTGCAATAGGTAAAGTAATTAATATAGCTAAGATTAAAGCACATTTAACATAAATCAATAGACCATCTGTATAGCCAAATACGTTCCACTCAACATGGGCAGCTGTAGGTTGTTGCTTAATAAAATTTAATGTTTTTGGAGCTATCCAAAATCCTAAAGCAAGAGATAGGATAAATGTTGTTGCTACAATGATAAGCCTTTTGCGTAGTTCTGTTAAATGTTCGACAAGCGTCAATTCTGGTTCTTGTGTCATTAGGTTTTACCACCCCATCTTCTCAAACAAAGTGAAGTTTGTTATATTTTATAGAAAACAACTATTAGAATCCACTTACACAAAAAAAGATTCAAAAGTGAGTAATATAGAGTTACGTCACCTTCACATTATACTCTTTCCAATGAATTTGTAAATAATAGTACCCTCTATTTACTTAATAATTGATAAAAAACTCCTAAATTGCATAAAAGCAATTTAGGAGTTTTTGATTTAGCTTTGAGCGACTTCGTCTTGGTAAACTGGTACCCAACCTTCTGTTGTAACGAAAATTCGTACCGCAACTACTTTACGGTCTTCAGCAAGCGTAAAATAATGCGTAATATTTTCAGGAACAGAAATTAGGTCTCCAGGTGTTAGATGAACTTCAAAGAAACGCCCATCTTTTCCTTGGATGATAAACACGCCATGGCCGCTTACAATATAGCGCACTTCGTCGTCTGTGTGAATATGCTTGCGTTCGAAGTTTTTCAAAAGTTCATCTAAGTTAGGATTAGAATCAGATAAAGAAATGATATCGGATGCTTGATAGCCACGACGTTCTGAAATATCATCAATTTCTACTTGAAAAGCTTGCAGAATTTCCTCTTTTTCTGCATCACTAAGATCAAATTTTTCGCGAAGATGTACCGGTAACTTTTCAATATCCCAATGTTCATAAACAACTTCTTGGTTTTCTAAAAATGCTGCAACCTCGTTTTGTGCTTCAATTGTTTCATTTGTTCCTTGAATTTTAATGATAGCCATTTCAATCTTCCTCTCTTACTTTGATTTTATTTGAATTAATGCCAATTGATACTGAAATAAAAACTCACAAGCTTCTAATAGTTTCTTTGCTTCGAAACCATCCTTCCCCCAAACGGTGATGCCATGATTTCGGATTAATACCGCTCCTTTATCTGCATGTATATGGGAACGAAATTCTTCCGCAAGTGTTGGAATATGCGCGTGATTTGGAATAATAGGAATAGAGAGCAATGCATCCTCTTCCCATAAATCAAAAGCTTTAATAAGCTCCTGCCCTTGAAAATCAATTTTTCCGTCATTACCATATATTTCAGAAATAACATTATTCGCCACGGTATGTACATGCAGACTACATCCAGCTGATGTTTTGTCGTATATGGCACAGTGCAGTAATGTTTCTGCAGAAGGCTTTAAATCGGTCTTTTCAACTGAAAGTCCACTAGTGTTTACGAGTAAGAAGTCTTCCATTGTCCGCTTCTTTTTATCTTTTCCACTAGCTGTCACTAAAAAGTGCAGTGGACTATCACTCACTTTTATCGCTAAATTTCCGCTAGTCCCCATGAACCAGTCTCGTGCAGCTAGTTCGTCTTTTATGTCCGCTAACTCTTCCCATTTGCTTTGAAGTGCTGTCATATTTCTACACCTAATTTTGCATCTATTATGTTAATGACATCATGGAAACTTTCAAACGGCTCAAACGGAATATGAAGCTCTTCGCATTTTTCAATGAGGAAATCTCTTGCAATGACGATGTCTGCTAATTTAGCAGCTTCTAAATCAGTAATAGAATCTCCAATGACAACACTTAATGTATCACTGCCTTGAAGCTTGCGAATAATGGATGGCTTACAGCAACCACAGCCTTTGTTTGTACATTGCTCATCACATTCATGCGGAAAATTAATCTGTATCGTATCCCCTGAAAAGTCGGATTCGTTACAATAAACACCGGAAAACGGTCTGAACGGCTCAAGCAACGGATTCACAAAAAAATCAATTCCACCGCTCACGATATAAAGCGGAATATTATTTTGTTTTGTATAGGAAACAAATTCAGCAAAACCATCGCGAATTTGTGCTTGCTCTAGTAAAAAAGAGGTAATTTGATCTTTCAGTGAAACAGGAAGCAGTGCGAACATATCCGTTACACCTTCACGAATCGATTGCTTTTGTCCCAGAATATTCTCTTTAATCGGCAAATATTCGGGAGGAGCAAATTGCTTCATAATAGCGATGATATTATCTTGAGTTGTAATAGTGCCATCAAAATCGCAAAAGATGACTAGTTTTTTCATTGTGCTTACCCCCATAATTCAATTGCTGATTTGAGTTCAACATGCTGTTTTGCTGCTTCTGAAAGTGGAATTCCAGCTAGGACAGCTTCCACGGCTTGTCTGAATGCCAGTCCCCCGCCAATCGCACCTGCAGGATGTCCATGAACCCCACCCCCTGCATTAATTATGCAATCGATTCCATAATCTAGCATTAATAGAGGTACTAAACTTGGGTGAATACCTGCAGATGGAACTGGGAAAGTTTGTTTTACAGTACTTACTTTTGTTAACTCTTTTCCTAGAGAAAGTGCTGCTTTTTTCTCTAGCGCAACACTTCCATAAGGAGAAGGGAATAATGAAAAATCAGCTCCCGCGTAGCGTGTTAATTTGCCCAGTAAAAGGGATGTTGCAACGCCGTAAAATGGGGAAGAAGTAAAAGCTCCGCTAAATGCGGGATGCGCCATAAAAGGTAGTTGAATGTCATCATCTTCTACAAGTTCTTGGAGTACATCGAGTCCATATGAATGGACATTTAGTAGTAAAGCATCTGCTCCAAGTTCTTTCGCTATTTTAGCCTTTTCCCGTAACTGCGATGTTCGACCAGATAAATTTACTGCATAAAGCGTACGATGTCCGGTTTCTTCATATACTTGACGCAACACCTCTTTGGCAGTTGTAATTCGCTTCTCAAAAGGGGTCAATGGATTGTCAAAAAGTATCTCATCGTCCTTTACAAGATCTACTCCACCAAGTGCCTGATGTCGAAGTTGTTCCGCTAAATAATCGATATCTCGCCCAATGACGCCTTTGAATATACTCATGATTAGTGGTCGATCGTGTACATTTAGCAATTCTCGAATATGTTCGATACCAAATCTCGGTCCAGGGAACTTAGCTAAAAGTTCCGGTGAAAATTCTAAGTCTAATAGCTTCACTTCACCATCTAGTGATAATTTACCGAAAACGGTTGTTAAAATGGCAGGCAAGTCTGCTGAAAAATTGGCACTAGGGTATTCTATTTTGATCTCTGCTTTTATTTGACCTGGTTTAGATGGATGTTGGATATGTTCAAATTCCGTAACCGAGACAACATTTCCTTTATGTTGTTTTAATTGTTGTTGCTCCAGTAAAGGTAGGTCGGTCCATGAACCGATCGTTAAACCTAAAGCAATGCCTTCTGCTTTTTTTTCGAATGATCCGGGGTTTCCGTACAACTGATAGTGGGCGATTATTCCACTCATCGAGTTCACGCTCCTTTTTAATAAAATTTGTCGAGACGGAATATAGTAAAAAAACCTCTTCAAATAAGAAGAGGTTAAATGGTTAACAACTTCTTATTTCTCAGTCTGTTGACTGCAAGAATTAGCACCGTGTTCAAATACTGAATCGGTTGCCGGGTATCATTGGGCTCGTCCCTCCACCTGCTCTAAATAAGAAAAAATATTTAATTGAAATTTCGTTTTATTGTCAAAGTAGTAATAATTATTTCATGCAATAGACCTTATGTCAATACAGTTTTTAGACTTTTTATATAATTGAAAAATGTTATTGACATTCCTTTTTGGAATGTGCTAGGATTCTAATCAAATAACATTACGTTACAAATAATAGCACTCTTATCAAGAGCAGGCAGAGGGTAATGGCCCGATGAAGCCCAGCAACCGACTGTAATACCGTTGTGAGACGGGGCGCTTTTTGCGCCGAGATGAAAATCTCTTAAGGCACGGTGCTAATTCCATCAGAAAGGAAACTTTCTGAAAGATAAGAGGCGAGAAATCTCTTATTCTACGCCTCTTTCTTTGGAAAGAGGTTTTTTATTTTGTAAAGGAAGGTAGAGAAAAATGACAATTGCTACGAAGAAACAATATGAATCTTTAACAGAAGAACAGGCAATCTTATACGCCAAAAAACTGAATCTTTTTTCGGATGACGCGCCTTTAGAGTGTAGTGAAATTGGTGATGGTAATCTGAATTATGTTTTTCGCATTCAGGATCGGAGAAGCGGGAAGGGAATCATCTTAAAACAAGCACTACCGTATGCAAAAGTAGTTGGTGAAAGTTGGCCACTCACATTAAAACGTGCGCAAATTGAAGCGAATGCACTGAAAAAACACGGAGAATTTGCAACAGCACTAGTACCAAAAGTATACGCAATAGATGAAGAATTAGCGATTACAGTAATGGAGGACTTATCTCGTTTGACAATTGTAAGAGAAGGATTGATTGGCCTTGAATCCTATCCGAAGTTAGCAACCGACATTGGCAAATATCTTGCACAAACTCTATTTCATACATCTGATTTTGCATTACATCCATTTGAGAAAAAGAAACTAGTTTCCGAGTTTTCCAACCCGGAGTTATGTAAAATAACGGAAGATCTTATTTTCACCGATCCATTTTTTGACCATGAAACAAATGATTTTGAACCTTCGTTACGAGAGACTGTAGAAGCTATTTGGAGCAATGAGCCTTTAAAACTTGAAGTAGCAAAATTGAAGAAAAGCTTTTTAACAGAAGCAGAAGCATTACTCCATGGAGATTTGCATACAGGAAGCATTTTTGCGAGTGAAACCGAAACAAAAGTGATCGATCCGGAATTTGCTTTTTACGGACCAATTGGATTTGATGTTGGGTTATTTTTAGCAAACTTAATTGTTCAAACGATAACAAGAGATGGGGAACAACGAAATATTATCCTCCGCCATGTAGAACAAACATGGGAAGTGTTTTCTGTTGAGTTTTCGGAACTTTGGAAAAACAAAGCCGTAGAATCATATAAAGATACAAAAGGATTTAAAGCGTATGTATTGGATAAGATTTTCCAAGATACACTCGGTTTTGCTGGCTGTGAGTTAATCAGGCGAACAATTGGCTTAGCGCATGTGAAAGACTTGGACGGAATAGTAGATGAGGACCAAAGAATTCTATCTAAGAAACAAGCTTTACACATTGGAGAACTTCTTCTATTGAATCGCAAAGAAATTAGTTCTATCCAAGTGGTAATCGAGTTACTTGAGGAGTTACAAAAATGAGTATTCCATTATCGATCAAATGGAACAACAACCATCTTGAAATATTAAATCAGCAAAAGCTGCCGCTTGAAGTAGAGTATACTGCGCTTGAAAAGCTCGAGGATGTGTACGATGCAATCATTACTTTAAAAGTACGAGGAGCTCCAGCAATCGGTATTACCGCTTCCTATGGGTTAGCTGCAGCGGCACAGTGTTACGAAACAAATTCTTTAGAGACATTCCATCAATTATTAAGTAAAGATGCGCAGTACTTAGCAGAATCAAGACCAACAGCCGTCAATTTAGTGTGGGCTCTGGAGCGTTTACGAGGCTCGGTACTACATGCAAACACGGTGCAAGAAGCGAAAGAAAGGTTATTAGAAGAAGCAGATAACATATACGAGGAAGATGAGACGTCCTGCCGTGCTATTGGAGAATATGCCCTAACATTACTTGAAGATTATACAAAAGTCATGACTATTTGTAATGCAGGCACCATTGCAACGGCGAAATATGGAACCGCATTAGCACCTTTCCATTTAGGTAGTGAAAAAGGAAAGGGATTCCAAGTATTTGCTTGTGAAACACGACCTGTATTTCAAGGTGCACGACTAACGGTATGGGAGCTTCAACAATCAGGAGTAGATGTCACACTAATTACAGATAGCATGGCTGCACACACGATAGGTGCAAAAGGGATTGAAGCAATTATTGTTGGGGCAGACCGAATTGCTGCAAACGGCGATACGGCTAATAAGATCGGCACACTTAACTTGGCTCTATTAGCTGCAGCCTATCAAATTCCATTTT
The DNA here is from genome assembly GCF_900111345.1 of Psychrobacillus sp. OK032. Taxonomy (GTDB): domain Bacteria; phylum Bacillota; class Bacilli; order Bacillales_A; family Planococcaceae; genus Psychrobacillus. The sequence goes on along the minus strand of NZ_FOGY01000010.1, from coordinate 128,190 downwards.
ATGTGGCGGCACCTTCTTCGACTTTTGATCTAGCCATTGAAAATGGTGAAACAATACAAATTGAAGAACGTCCACCGGAAGAAATTACGCATATCGCTGGTAGACAAATAGCTCCAGACGATACGAAGGTATATAATCCCGCTTTTGATGTGACACCGGCGCATTTAATAACGGCAATCATTACGGAAAAAGGAATCATTTATCCAGAATACAACAAAAACATTGTTGCATTACTCGGTACAAACAAAGGAGAAGAATCATGAAAACAAAATTAGCTTCGTTCATATCGGTACTATTAATAATTGGTGTTCTATTAACGGGATGTCAGCCAAAGAGCAATGCAAAAGAAGAAACGCCTACGCCTAGCTCAGAGAAAGCATCGGAAAATCCACTAGCTGGAAAGAAAATCGCACTGATTTTACAACAAAATCTTGGTACTTTTTCTGCACAATATATTGAAGGTGTAAAGGAACAAGTAGAAAAATTCGGTGGTACGATTACCGTATTTAACTCAGAAGGTGACTTAGCAAAAATGGCATCTAATTTAGATGCAGCAGTAAACCAAGGAATGGACGGAATATTAATAGACCACGGTACAAAAGAAGCGTTAAACCAAGGAGTTCAAAATGCTGTCGACAAAGGAATTCCAGTAGTAGCATTTGACGCAGGTGTGGATGTAGAAGGAATTACTGTTTTAGAGCAAGGCGATCAAAAAATGGCGGAAATGACATTGCAGAAGTTATCGGAAGATGCAAACGGTGAAGCAAATATCGTGAAAATTTGGGTAGCTGGCTTTGCACCAATGGAAAGAAGACAAGTTGCTTACGAACAGTTTTTATCTGAAAATCCAGGAATTAAAGAAATAGCTACATTCGGAGCAGCGACACAAAACACTGCTTTAGATACGCAAGCACAAATGGAAGCGATATTAAAACAATATCCAAATGAAGGGGATATTACTGCAGTTTGGGCAGCTTGGGATGAATTCGCAAAAGGTGCGGTTCGCGCGATTGAACAGGCAGGTAGAACAGATATTAAAGTGTACAGCATAGATATGAGTGATGAGGATTTACAAATGATTCAAAAGGAAAACAGTCCTTGGGTTGCTTCTGCTGCAGTTGATCCAATGGATATCGGTCGTATTCAAGTACGTTACTTATACCAAAAGATTAATGGTGAAAATCCTGAAGCAAATGTTGTACTAAATCCGGTATTTGTCGATGCCTCTAAACTTCCAGAAGAAACCGTGACGACAAATAGTTTACATGAGTTTATCGAAGGCTGGGGCGCAAGTGAACAAGGGTACACGGATGCTTTGAAAGAGTTGGAAAGTCAATAACCTCAACTATTAGCAGCTGTCCTGTAAAATGGACAGCTTCTTTTAAAGAAAGGAGCATGTTTATGGTGAGTCCTTTTCTTTCAATGAACGCGATTCAAAAATCATTTGGACATGTAAAAGCATTGGAAGGTGCACAATTTCAATTAGTTAAAGGCGAGGTCCATGCATTACTTGGTGTAAACGGTGCAGGAAAAAGTACACTGATCAAAATCTTGTCGGGTGTTTATGAACAAGATGCGGGGGATATTTTGATAGACGGTCAAAGTGTCCGACTCCGTTCACCGAAAGCAGCGAAGGAACATGGAATTTATTGTGTTTATCAGGAAGTAGATACAGCAATCGTTCCAGAATTGTCTGTAGCGGAAAATATTATGCTCGATACAATTGCCACAGCAAAAAACGTATTTCTTTCCATGCCAAAGCTATACGAAGAAGCACGAAATACGTTGAAGCAGTTGCAAGTAGAAAATATCCAAGTGCAGCAGCCAGCTTACAAACTCACTTTAGCGGAAAAGCAATTGGTGCTTATCGCGCGTGCGCTTGTCAGCTCAGCAAAAATTATTATTTTCGATGAACCCACCGCCCCGTTATCTATTCATGAATCCGATAAACTATTTTCGGTCATTCAAAAACTAAAAATGCAGGGTGTAGGCTGTATCTTTATTTCGCATCGACTTCCCGAAGTGTTTGAGATTAGCGACAGAATTACCGTTATGCGTGACGGGACGCTAGTGGACGTTTTTCAAACCGCAGATGCAACTGCAGAGGAGATTATTGAAGCAATGCTTGGTACTTCGTTTCATCAAGAGCAACATACTAGAAATTACCCTTTAGGCGAGACGCTACTGGATGTAAAAGAACTGTCTGACGGTAACAAGTTAAACAATCTTTCATTTACCGTTTCAGAAGGAGAGATTGTCGGTATTGTTGGTCTTGTAGGAGCGGGGAAAACGGAGTTAGCGAAAACATTATTTGGCTTAGTGTCACTAACAAAAGGAAGTGTGAAGCTTTCAGGTAAGGAATTAAGAGTGAAACATCCCGGAGATGCTATTAATGCAGGGATGGCACTTATTCCAGAAGAACGTCGAAAAGAAGGGTTATTCGTACATGAATCATTACAAACGAATGCTTCTTTTCCCAACTTACGAAAGTTTTCTAATCTATTATTTATGAATAAAAGCGCTGAAAAAAGTTTTGCGAAGGATATTATCAAGCGATTACAAATTAAAACGGATAACACGGAAACACCACTCGTTCATTTAAGTGGTGGAAATCAACAGAAAGTAGTGATCGGTAAATGGATTTCGCGTGATTCCATCCTCTATTTGTTCGATGAACCGACAAAAGGTGTCGATATTGGAGCAAAAGCAGATATTTTCCGGCTTATTCGTGAACTAGCGGAGAGTGGAAAAGGCTGTCTTTATTTTTCAAGCGAAATTCAAGAAGCAATTAATATTTCCGATCGTATTTTAGTTATGTATAACGGGCAAATCGTGAAGGAATTTTCACGGGGAGATGCAACCCAGGAAAGGATTTTGTTGTATGCAAGCGGTGGGAAAGAAGAATAAGATTAAGGAAAGTGGAATTCAGTTTTTATTTAAGTACGGGGCTATTGCATTATTAATCATCATTATATTGTATTTTAGTTCCATTAGTGAAGCATTTTTAACTTATGCTAACTTTACAGATATTTTACGCTCGATATCTATTGTTACGTTACTAGCGTTAGGGGTCACCTTTACTTTAGTGGTAGGCGGGTTTGATCTATCGGTTGGATCCACGATGTCGTTGTCAACAGTCGTAACAGCTTCCTTAATGGTATGGTATGAAATGCCGCTTTGGCTCGTTATCATTTTACCAATTTTAGTAGGAATCATAGTAGGTGTACTCAATAGTTTTCTAATAGTTGTATTAGGAATTCCTGATTTGCTTGCAACATTAAGTATGATGTATATTGTTGCAGGTTTTCATCGTACATACACGGAAGGTTATTCTATTTACAACAATATGCCACTTACTGCTGGTGGTACAGCTCCAGGTCAATTATCTGAGGCGTTTCTTTGGATTGGTCAGGGAAGAATGCTTGGTTTGCCGGTTCCTGTATGGATCATGCTAGGAATGGTGTTAATAGCTTATGTAGTACTCCATCATACTCGTTGGGGACGAGTTTTATATATGACAGGTGGAAATGCAGAAGCTGCTACTTTGTCTGGTGTAAATACTCGTAAAGTGAAATTTGCGGCGTATGTGATTTCTGGTGTGTTTGCATCCATGGCAGGTATATTGTTTACTGCACGTGTTGGTTCGGGACAAATTGATGCTGGTGCACCCATGTTAATGGAAGCCGTAGCGGCTGTTTTTGTTGGTTACTCTGTACTTGGGGCAGGGAAGCCAAATGCGATCGGAACGTTTTTTGGAGCGGCGGTAATTGGTATTTTGCTAAACGGTTTAACAATCTTGAACTTGCCATATTATGCATTCGATATTATTAAAGGATTAGTGTTAGTGTCAGCGCTTGCCGTTACGTATGTTTATGCGAAAAAGAGATTCAGCCAAACAGGATAAATTTTTTTTGTCTTCTTAGGAAATTATAAAATTCTAACATGTGAATAGCTTTCTATAAGAATTTCTACATCCAGACTCCAGCGCCTTGCTCCTGCGCACAGCTCGTCGCAGAAGAGCGTTTCCCCTCGGGGGCAAAGACAGGCGCTTGCGCTTTTGTTGTTCGAAGTACTTGTTTTCTCCTCATACGAGTATATAATTCTAGCATATCCTTTATTATTTTTAGGAATGGACGGAATTTATGAGAACGTATAATGAAAAAATTAGTATTTATCATGGAATGGCTTCAACTATAGCACTTAACTTTTCAAATAATTTTTTTCCAATATTCGCAATTACGATATTAGGAGCTACTAATTATCAAGTTGGGCTAATAAGTTCGTTGCCTCCTTTTATTGCACTATTAATGACTATTCCAGCAGCAATATTATTAAACAGAGCTAATGCTCAAAAGAAACTAGTGGCCATGTCTGTGCTCCTCGCCAGGTTAATGTTTTTGTTCATTGTAATTGTTGTTTATTTGCCATCTTCCTCCACTCAATCATGGGCATTTTTAGCGATCATTGCTTTTATTAGTGTACCGAATACGGTCGCTAATGTAGGGTGGCAAACGCTTATTAGTGGGATGATTGAGGAATCTAGAAGGGGACAGTTTTTTAGTGATCGAAATCGTTTACTAACGATGGTAGGGCTGGTGTCGACATTACTGATCGGTATTTTAATGAAGGACGCTTCGGAAAGTATTATTGCCTATCAGATCCTATTTGCAATTGCTTTCGTCTTTGGTTTGTTAGAGGTATTTTTCTTATTGAAACATGAAGAAGATGTTGTGAAAGTAGAAGATGACTTACCAAAAAAGAAATTAATGGACTGGAGTATTTTTAAACATTCTAATTACGTTTGGTTCTTAGCTGCGGCGCTCTTTTTTAACTTTGCTTGGCAAATGGCTTGGGGACTTTTCAATATTTATAACGTTCGTGTGGCTGGAGCAACTATTTTTTGGATTAGCATGTTCTCCGTTGGTAGTATGCTTATGCAAATAATAACATTTCCTCTATGGAAAAAATGGGCTGATAAATATTCCAATATGCGTGTATTTATATGGGCAGCACTTGGAATGGCAACCACTCCTTTTTTAGTTGTACTCTCTACAAATTTGTATTATTTAACACTCATTCAAACTACTTCGGGTTTCTTTCTATCTGGTACAGTATTAATATTATTTAATTTATTATTAGAGAAATCTCCTGAGCATTCTCGTACGTATTGTATAACGACGTACAATGTTTTACTCGCTTTTGTGGCTTTCATTGCTCCACAAGTTGGCATTTGGTTTCTAGATCTATTTGGTATGGAGAATGCAATGTATACTAGCTCCATATTACGTTTTTTAAGTGCCTTTGGGTTTTTATACGTTTATATAAGACAAAGAAAAAAATAAAAAATAAAAGCGCCAATTCTGTGCGCTTTTATTTTTTATTTTTAGTCTTTTTTCCTAAGTCCTTGCATGGTAAATTGAATAATGCGCTCGAAGGGAATGTCTTGTATCATAATTTTAATTTTAACAACTGGAAGCATTTTTTATGATGGCACCTCGCTTTTTTGTTGATTTTTACTTCTTCAAATAATTGTTTTTAATACAAGGGCAAATTCTAATAATGAACACAGTCCGTTTTTTAATCATTTATAAAAGATACAATGAGAAAAAACATAATAAATTGCAAAAAAGTAGATGATTAAGAGGGAGGTGCTTTTATGAAAACATTAATATCACTACTAGTTATACTAATTGGGGTTTTATTTTATTTTAATCTACAAATAAAAGAACCTTTTCATGAAAAGTTCCACGGGAAACATTATTCGACATTTCATATTGATTATCGGGAAGATACGATAAAAATCGGGATGATTGGTGATATTCTGTTGCATCTTCCGTTGTACAATTATGAAAGCTTTTTATCTTCTTTTGAGCCAGTCAGAGAAGAGCTGGATTCATTAGATATATTGTTGGCCAATCAGGAATCTATACCAGCGGGTGTTCAATTTGGATTATCCGGATATCCGGATTTTGCTAGTCCTTCGCATATTGTTGATGACTTAAAGACAGTTGGTGTTGATATGGTATCGATGGCAAATAATCACACGCTTGACCAAGAAGAACAGGGATTACTAGCAGCTATTGAACATATGAAAACAGTTGATATGCCTTATTTTGGGGCTTATGAATCATTGGAAGATTTACAAACAGATCGTATCTTCAAAGTAGATAATATTGACTTTGGATTCCTTAGTTATACATACGGGACGAATGGCCATGAAACTCCAAGTGGGAAGGATTATTTGGTGAATCGAATCAATGCCGAGCAAATAACAAAGGATATTCGTACATTACAACAAAAAGTGGATTTTGTTGTAGTAAGTATGCATTGGGGAGCGGAGTATGAACTAGAACCTAACGATGAACAAAAGAGTCTTGCAAATACGATTGCAGGTGCAGGAGCAGATATTATTTTCGGACATCACCCACATGTCATTCAGCCGTATGAAATGGTCACGACAAATAGTGGTCACCGAGCACATGTGTTTTATTCGATTGGAAACTTCTTTTCTGCGCAAAAACAGGAGAATACGAACGTTGGTGGGATTGCAAAAATAGAAATATTGAAGAAAACTATTAATGGCAAGCAAGTGCTAAGTATAGAGAATCCGAGTTTTGTGGCCACTGCTGTTATGAGAGGGGAGCCTTTTACGGTGAATCTGCTAGAAAACGTTGAAAATGAAATTGGAAAATCAGACAAATGGGTACAGCAGCATGTATTTGGTGAATGATTTATATATATTCTAAAATAGGAGGGACTAGCCGTGAGAGAACAAGATCATGATCGGTTATTACGTATAAAAACAGAAGGGGTTCGGGAATGGCAACATCAATCTGCACATTATAATCGGTATGAAGCAACTCCTTATATGGCACTTGAAGTGCTATTTGATGCATATGAATGCAGAAGTAGCGATAGATTTGTAGATTTTGGTTGCGGTAAGGGTCGTTTCTCCTTTTATATTCATCACCATCTTCATGTAGCTGCAACAGGAGTAGAGATGAATGGACAGCTTTATCAAGAGGCTTTAGGAAACTTAACAAAGTATATGGAGCGAGCAAAGAATGCAAAGGCATCTATTCGATTTGAGCATATTTTCGCCGAAGGGTATGATATTGAACCGGATGATAATCGTTTTTATTTCTTTAATCCGTTTTCTATTCAAATTTTTCAAAAGGTTATCTATAACATTCTTTTATCTGTTGAACATGATCCTCGTCCAGTCGATGTCATACTTTATTATCCGACAATGGAGTACATACGGTTTATGGAAGTTAATACTGCATTTAAGTTATTAAGGGAAGTTAGGGTGCCGGAGTTGTACGAACAAAATAACAATGAACGCTTTATGATATACCGATATGAATAATGAAAGCACCTCTTCATGTGAAAGGTGCTTGATTAATATTATTTTACTAGTTTGTCCAGAAGTTCTTTGTATTTTACATACCAAACTTCCCATTCATCTTTTCTAGTTATTGATCTATCATCTAATATTGCTTCAATTACGTCCAAACAAACATGCCAGCCTGCTAGGTCTCTTGGTGTATGTTCAGTGATAGATGTAATCGTTTCGATGAATGTTAATTGACAACCTTCAGAAACTGGAGATAAATCAAATCGAGCAATATCTTTATCCCATTCAAATGCTAAAACTTTTAAAGGCTCATAATCTAAAATTTGCATATCAATGAAAGTTCCGTCTTGCATATCAAACTTGATGAGGCCATCTTTACGTAAATCGACAATTCGAAGTTCAGTGAACCATTGCTGTAACTTTTCGTTGTCTGTTAGCATAGACCAAACCTCTTCTACCGAATGTTGGAGATGACGTTCATAACGTGCCGTATAGATATTATTTTCTTTTTGAATCGTTGCGATCATAAAATATTCCTCCTCGGCTTGAATTATAGACAATGCATTGCTTCTTCCGCTTCATCCCATGGAACTTTATAGCCTTTACCTCTCGCACAGAAAATAGAAGTCGATGTGTATTCAGGATCTGCTTCTTTATTGTAGCTAATCTTTTCGATAACTTCATCTTTATTGTGACAACGATCATACCCACCGAATAGTAGGCTCAGCGTTCCTTTCCCATGTGTGAAGGAAGCAAACGTTGTACTGTAGTTCATGAAGGTTGCAACAGGTACTCGTCCTTTAACAATCACTTTGTCTCCAATGTTTTCAGGGGAATCGAAGCTTCCATGTGCTTGCTGAACATCAGATAATACTCTACCTATAAGGTCCATATCTACTTTTATTTTGAAGTCGTAGAAAGGTTCTAAGAGCACATTTTCAGCTTTCTCTAGACCTTGTCTTAAAGCTCTATATGTTGCTTCCCGAAAATCTCCACCATGCGTATGCTCGTTATGTCCACGACCAGTAATAAGTGTTATTTTAACGTCCGTAAGAGCAGAGCCTGTGAGTATTCCGTGGTGGTCACGTTCTAATAAATGATGTAGCACCAAATTTTGATTACCTATTGATAAATCGTTTGCATGGCAAGCATTATCCAAGTAAATTCCACTGCCGCGTTCTGCCGGTTCGATTAATAGATGCACTTCTGCATAATGTTTTAAAGGTTCAAAGTGACCGTATCCTTTAACTGTCGTATCGATTGTCTCTTTATATAAAATTCTAGGATCACCAAAAGAGACGTTGAATTTAAAACGTTCCAAGACTATCTGTTCGAGAACTTCCAGCTGAATAACGCCCATCACATGCACATGTATTTCTTGAAAATGCTCATCCCAATAAACATGTAAAGAAGGATCTTCTGCATCTAGTAGCTTAAAGCATCTCAACATTTCTTTGACGTGAATAGAAGCATCAAAAATAACTTTTGATTTTAAAGTAGGAATCATATCAAAAGTTGTCTTCTTTGCAATCGCCCCTATTCCATCCCCAATAGAAGCGATAGATAGACCAGTTACGGCAACTAGCTCTCCAGCAACTGCTTGATTGACTGTTTTATATTTGTTTCCGCTGTACACGCGAATTTGCGTTATTTTTTCTGTAAGCTCGCCTAGAGTTACTTCATCACGTACTTTTAGTGAGCCACTTAATAACTTGAGGAAGGTTATTCTGTTTCCACTTTCATCATGACGAATTTTGTAAACTTGTGCAGCGAAATCATCTTCTTGATTATAAGAAGTTTCGGTTAACCATTCGAGTTTTTCCAAAAACTCAATAACACCGATATCTTTTAGGGCAGCACCGCTTGCACAGGCGAAAACTTGATTTTCCTTTATCATTCGTTTAAATGCCTGCTTCCACAATTCCTCGTCAAAACCAGTTTCCATGTAGTGTTCCAAAAGGTCTTCATCCCGTTCAGCGATAAATTCAATAAGGTCCTCATCGAAACCATTCGTCATATTACATACATCTTCTGATAAATTAGCACGAATCTCTGCAAACACTTCTGCTACATCGGTTCCTTCATAATCAGTTTTATTGATAAAGAAAAAGGTTGGTACTTGATGCTTCTGAAGTAGCTGCCAGACGGTTTCTGTATGGCCTTCAACACCATCTACTGCACTAATAATGATAATCGCAAAATCCATCACTTGGATAGCCCGTTCCATTTCTGGTGAAAAATCGACGTGACCAGGGGTATCTATGACATAATAAGTGGAATTGTTATACGCGAATATTCCTTGGTCAGCAAAAATCGTTATTCCTCTATTTTTTTCTATCGAATGACTGTCTAGAAAAGAGTCCTGATGGTCAACGCGACCTCTTTGTCGAATAGTCTGTGTGTGATAAAGCAGTTGCTCGGAAAAAGTCGTTTTTCCTGCGTCTACATGGGCAAGTATGCCAATTGTTTTATACATGAAGTCACCTCTGTTCGTTTGTAGCTAATGCATTTATTATAGCAAAAAGCAAAAAGCAAAAAGCAAAAAGCAAAAAGCAAAAAGCAAAAAGCAAAAATGGAATAAGGTGATAGCATGATTATTTTTATGATGAGCTTTCTTCGCTGCTGCACGCAGAGAAGCCACGGTGTATTTCAATATACACCGTGGCTTTTTAGGCATTAGGATTACACATGAACATTTGTATCTTTTAATTTCATACGTTTAAACAATTTCCAAGTCCATCCGTCATGTGGCTTGAATAAAAACACAATCATAAATAATGCACCTATCATTGCTGCCATCATTCCAGCAATGGAAGTATTCCATAGCTTTGCTAAATAGTATCCTGTAATTGCTGCAGTAACTCCGAATGTCATGCTCCAAATAATCATTCCTGAAACACTCTTACTCATAAGGTAAGCGGTAGCGGCAGGTCCAATGAGCATGGCAACAACAAGAACTGCACCTACGCTGTCAAAAGCAGCAACTGTTGTTAAAGAAACAAGTGTCATATAAGAATAGTGCATAGCTAATATTGGTAGCCCGATAGATAGCGCAAAAACTGGATCGAAAGTAGAGAGTTTGATCTCTTTGTAAAAGAAAACTAAAAACAATACATTGAGTAAAAGAACAAACAATAACATCCAAACTGCCTTAGGCATGGAAAAACCGAGAATATCCCAAGTATCCCATGGAACAAACGCAATTTCACCCATTAGCACATGCTCCACATCTAAGTGGACGTTTCCCGCAAATAAAGTGATAAATAAAACACCTAAAGCAAACAAGGAAGTGAATACAACCCCAATAGCGGCATCTTCTTGTAAGCCTCCTGATTGGAGCACTTGCACAAGAAAAGTAGTAAGTAATCCAGCGATTGCAGCTCCAAGAAGCATCCAAAATCCACTTAACGATTGAGTAATCATAAATGCCACAACAATTCCAAATAACACAGTGTGACTAATAGCGTCTGCTATCATAGCGGTTTTGCGTAGGATTAAAAATACACCAGTTAATCCACAAGTTATACCAACTAATGATCCAGTTAAGAGCACCCAGAATTCATTCATGGTTTGTCGCCTCCTTTGCTACGTTTCTTTGCTTAAATGTTTTTTTCTTTAATGATTTGGAGATGAATCCTCTTGTTGGTGCGAAAAAATAAGATATTAAAAAGAGACTAGCAGCACATAATACGATTATTGGTCCGGTAGATAGTCCTGTACGAAAAGAGCTTATAATGGTACCTAACGCACCGGAAAGAGCACCAAATAAAGCACTCGTAACAAGTATTATTCCAAGATGATTGGACCAAAATCTTGCAGCTGCGGCAGGTATAATGAGCATAGCTGCCATTAATATAACACCAACCGCTTGAATTCCTGTTACAATCGTTAGAACTGTAAGAGCAGTCAATAAAACACGCAATCGTTCGACCGGTAAGCCGATCCCTTTTGCAAATACCGGATCAAAGATCATTAGCTTCCATTCTTTAAAAAAAAGCAAACACATTAATATGATTAACAAGGCACTACTAGATAGCCAAACTAAATCGCTTTTTGCCATTGTAGCGGCTTTTCCAAATATAAAATCATTCAATCCACTTTGATTTCCTGATCCGCTTTGATTGACAATAGTGATGAGAACGATTCCGATACCAAAAAATACAGATAAAACAAACCCAATTGCTGCGTCTGCTTTTAGTTTAGAGTTCCCAACAATCCATTGAATCATATATACAGCAAGTGCAGAAGTAATAGCAGCGCCTAACATTAGGAGTGGTAAATCCTTTTGCTGAAAAACTAAATACGCAAGTGCAATTCCAGGGAGAGCGGCATGTGCCGCCGCATCTCCTACTAGACTTTGTTTCTGAAGAAAGGCAAAAGTTCCATTTAAACCGGCAGCTACCCCTAGCAAGATAGCTCCTATAAGAACCCAAAGCAAGTTTCCTGTTAACATTATCTTTTCACCTCTCTTAGTTGAACGATTTGTTCGATTTTGTCTGATCCATAAAAAATAATTTCCCGCCATATGCTTCTTGTAGATTGTCTTCTGTAAATGTTTGTTCTGTTGGTCCTGATGCAGTAATCGTTTGATTCAACAAAATCATCCAATCAAAGTAGTCAGATGCAGTTTGTAAATCGTGATGGACAACAAAAACAGATTTACCTTTTGCTTTTAAATCTTTTAAAATAGCAATAATTGTACGCTCTGTTGCCGCATCAACACCAACAAATGGTTCATCCATAAAATAGACTTCCGCTTCTTGTGCTAGTGCACGTGCCAAAAATACCCGTTGCTGCTGTCCTCCTGATAATTGACCAATTGATCGATCAGCATAGGCCTCCATTCCAACATCTTTTAGACAATTCAATGCAATTTGTTTATCTTTTGTAGAAGGTTTTTTGATCATACCTATATGTCCGTAACGTCCCATTAGGACAACATCTAAAGCATTTGTAGGAAAATCCCAATCGACTGCATTTCGCTGTGGAACGTAGCCGACTGTATGATCTTTTGGGTTAAGTGGACGTTCTAAAATATGAACAGTCCCTGTTTTGTTTGGTAATTGGTTAAGTATTGCTTTGATTAATGTAGATTTCCCCGCTCCATTTGGTCCGATAATCCCTGTTAAGTGACCTACCGGAATGGTTAAATTCACATTTTTTAAAACGACTTTTTCTTCATATGCAACCGACAATTTTTTTACTTGTAACGCATCCATGTTGTTCATCTCCTATTTAAGTGAATCGACAATTGTGTTAACGTTGTGTTTGTACATCCCAATATAAGTGCCTTCTTCTGTCCCTTCAGCACCCATTGCATCAGAGTATAACTGCCCCCCAATTTGGATTGAATGGCCTTTTTCTTTAGCACCTTCTATAACAGCTTTCATCGCTTTGTCAGAAACACTGGATTCGATGAAAACAGCTTTAATATTTTTCTTCACTAGAAAATCAACGATATTTTGAATATCTTTTAAACCATACTCAGAATCTGTACTTAAACCCTGTAACCCACGTACTTCCATTCCATGACTATGACCAAAATAGTTAAATGCATCATGGGCTGTTACAAGAACACGTTGTTTTTCTGGGATTTCACTAATACGTTTATCCGTCCAATCGGATAAATCGGATAATTGTTTAAAATATGCTTCCTCGTTTTTTGTAAATCCTTCTTTATTGTCCGGAAACTCATCAGAAAGTGTTTTAGTTATTTCGTGTGTAGCTAATTTCCAAACGTCTATGTCAAACCAAATATGTGGATCAAAGAGGTCTGGATGTAATTCATTACTCAATATTTGATCCTTTGAAACTGCTTCTCCAATCGCAATAACTGTTTTCTCTTTCTTCATTTTTTCGAAAATCTCGCTCATTTTTCCTTCTAGTTCTAAACCGTTATAAAAAATGATGTCTCCTTTTTCTAATGTTTGTAAGTCCCCTTGTGTCGCTTTATAAAGATGAGGATCTACACCAGGTCCCATCAATGATTTCACTTCCACATGATCCCCTGCAATTTCTTTCACAGCGTCGGCAATTTGCCCAGTTGTCGTGATGACTAATGGCTTCTCATTTTTCTCTGAGCGGGGTTCGTTATTGCTACTACATCCAACTAATAAAACAGCAGTAAAAAATAAAAATAAAACTCTTTTCAATGTAAACACTCCTTTTCCTTTTCTCCACTTTATTTCCCCAGGGAAACTTTTAGAATAAAAAAAACCATCATTTTTCTTTAACGATAATAATTTTCCTTAAGGAAACATTTGTTCAATAGGTTAACATTTAAATTTTAATTTGTCAAAGTAATGTATGTAAGTTTTTTTAAAAGGGTGATTATAAGAAAAAACTCTTCTTAGTGTTATACTTTAAAGACAAATGGAATGAAAAGGAGTCGACTAAAATGCAATATTCAAAAACAAAGATGGAGCAACTAGTAAAACATAGCGCGGATCTTTCCAAGCGTTTGAAAGAAGTAATGAAGGAACATGATCTGGAAAAAAGTTTTGCACTAAAAGCTTTGTATCACTCAGAAGTAAAAGACGGAGGGAAATATCAAAAGGATTATCAAGACTTATAATTCGTAAAGGGGAAGAGGCAAGTGATTCAAGTTCTTCGAGCGGGTAATCATTATCAACCTTTTAGGGGACCATTCACGATTACTCGAATCCAACCAAGCGATATTTTCAAAGAGGACATGGACGATTCTGCATTTGGAACGCTAAGTAATATTGACCATGCCGTGATGAAAAAAGGATTAACGATTAAAATGCATGAACATGTGAACGATGAAATCTTCAGTTATGTGTGGAAGGGTACTTCGTATCATAAGGATTCAGCCGGTATGGAAGCAGCAATTTCACCAGGTAAACTAATGATGATGAACGCTGGTATAAGCTTTTGGCATGAAGAAAAGGTAAAAGAGGAATACGTTGAAATGCTTCAAATATTTTTCCGTCCACGTGAAGCAAACCTTCCGCCAAATATACAGTTTCATGATAAACCTACAAATAACCGGGACTGGTATGAGATGGTTGGCCCTGAGGGTTCAGAGGCACCACTGATTGTCAGACAAAATGCTTATGTATTAGATGCTCATCCTAGAGCAGGTGATACGCTCCAAGTTCCCTCTTATAGAGGCAAGAAACCATTTCTGTATGTATTAAGTGGTTCCATTCAAATTGGAGACCATATTGTGAATGCACAAGAAGCTGTGACGGATTTAGAAAAAGAACTTCCTGCATTCAAAGCTAAGGTAGATACAACAGTTGTTCTGTTTGTAGTAGATATGGATGCACCAGCTTCCAAAAGTGGAACCATCAGTGGAATGGGTAAACATAAATAACATATAAATTTAGAAGCGTACCAATCATTAATTGAATCGGTACGCTTTTTTCATAAACAAACGCTCCTAAATTAACCAATTCTATTGCGAAATAAGGTGTTTTTCTTTGAATTTTGGGCTTAATTCACTCCACACATCAAATTTATTGCCATCTAAGTCATAGAAAACAAAGTTCTTTCCTGCATGTCCTCTGTCTTCGATTTCTCCTAATTTTATCTGTTTATGAATAAAATCCTTATGAATAGCTTCTAGCGAATTTAATCCATCCACTTCAAATGTTAGAGAGAAATGTTCTTGCCCGTAAATATCATAGAAATTAGAGCTTTGATCTTCTTTAGATTTAACAAGAAAAATACTTTGGTTTGCAAAGTTTAGAATAGCTTTGTCTTCATCCTTATAACTTAACTCAGCGCCTAATTTGTTGACATACCATTTTGAAGAAATTTCTACATTAGTTACCGGTAAATAAGTAGTTCCTATTCTTAATAATTTGTCGTTCATTTAGTTTCCTCCCATTATTGATCCATAAATAGTTTTATTCTCTATTTAGGGCACTTTTCCTTTATATAAATCTAAATAAATTTATAAAGCCTCACTCAAAGTTGAGTGAGGCTCCTATCTGACTATCCGTATTGTCAAATAAATATGAGAAAAACGAAGGGAGATCTTTTCAGATAGTTAATCTGTTTCTCCATATATATTTACCACGATAGAAGTAGATGAAACTGGTAATGTTTTCCATTAGTTTTTCTAACCACTTCTTCATAGAATGTGTTATTAGTTAATAATAATTAATTTATTAATAATGTTAAGGGGGATAATAGGTGAAAGCATTATCAAATAAAATAAATGATTTAATTGGCCAGTCAAAGGGAACATGGGGAATTGTATTAGAAGATCTAGATGTTGGCGAAAAGTGGGCATTGAATGAGAATGAACTTTTTTATGCGGCGAGTGTGATAAAAGTGCCTTTAATGGTAGCGGTCTTCTCGGCTGTTGAACGTGGAGAAATAGCTTTAACGGATCAAATCATTCTAAAGGAAGAAGACATTGTAGGTGGTTCTGGTGTTCTTCAACATTTAACACAAGAAACGTCCTTTTCTCTTCAAGATATGATAATGCTGATGATTATACAAAGTGATAACACGGCTACAAATATACTAATAGATCAAGTCGGAGTAGAACATATCGTTCAGACAATGAAAGAAGTTGGGATGGATAAGAGCACCTTTTACAATAAACTAATGATGAACAGACCTAATCCAAAAGGCTTTAACCGAATTACAGCCTCTGAAATTGCAAAACTTTTAAAGCTAATGGCAACCGGTGAGTTAGTAAGTGCAGATGCTAGTAAGCAAATGCTTGATATTATGAAAAAACAACAAATAAAAGACTGTTTGCCAGCAAAATTACCATCTCCCTATTCTAATTTCAACAATGGTATGACTGCGTGGGAGTTAGCTCATAAAACAGGCTGGATTCCAGGAACTCGTCATGATGTAGGCATTTTTTATGTTGGACAACGGAAGTTAATCGCAACTGTTTTATCAAAGGGAGTAGATGACTTAGTGTCCAAGCGAGTTTTAGCTGACACTGGAGAGGTAATATATAATTATCTACAGGGAAGCCTAATAGAAGAATAGAGTAAACAAAATAACCGATTTCTTTCAAAAGAGGAATCGGTTTTCGCATGTTATAATAGAAATATTATTGGAGGGAATAAATTGACGAATTTTAGCCGACAATCGGCATTCATATATACATTTGCATATAACGATGCAGAACGCTCCCTATGTCATTTAGAGATGCGCTCTTTTTTTGGAAAAGATACAGAGTCAAAAATAATAAAAAGCCATGTGAGAACAGATCCTAGTAGGAGCCCTTTTATAAAAGGAAGGGTGGAAGTATTAGCAGAGGGAGATACTGTGGAAGAAATAATTGCACAAGCCCCCTCTTTCGGAAACGAAGAAGAAACAAACAAAGTAATATTCCTAAAAATCAATGATCGACAAGGGAAAGATAAAATTGAAAATAACGAGCGCCTTCAAATAGAACGAGCAATCGGCAGTGAAATGCAAGGAGACTTTGATTTACATAATCCAGATCAACTATTTGCAGTTGTTCCATACGGGGGACGCTGGTATTTTGGAATGTATTCGAAAAGTGAACCTATTTGGTTTGAACATGTGAAGAAACCAAGAGAATATTCAACGGCACTTAGCACGAGAGTGGCCCGCGCAGTAGCAAATATTGCAGTTCCGCAGCCTGAAGGAATTCGAGCAATCGATCCTTGTTGTGGTATCGGTACAGTTCTTGTAGAAGCATTATCGATGGGAATTAATATTGTTGGTCGTGATATTAATCCCCTCGTTTGCGAGGGCTCTAGAGAAAACATTGCATACTTTGGTTTAACTGGTGATGTAAAAAAGAGTGCAATTGAAGACATCACCGAGACATACGATGTTGCGAT
Organism: Psychrobacillus sp. OK032; assembly: GCF_900111345.1. GTDB lineage: Bacteria > Bacillota > Bacilli > Bacillales_A > Planococcaceae > Psychrobacillus. The sequence goes on along the minus strand of NZ_FOGY01000010.1, from coordinate 111,024 downwards.
TATTGATTTACCTTATAATTTGTATACACATGTGTCATGGGATGACCAATTTGCGATACTGAAACATGCTAGAAGAATAGCAAATAAGGTCGTTATTGTAACAATAGAGTCCATGGATGAGCGATTAGAAACGGTTGGTTTTCAAATAATAGACCGCTGTATTACAAAGAAACAACAATTTTCTCGCGAAATAGTCGTTTGCGTATAATTTAGAAAGAAAGGAGAGCACAGGATGAAAGATCTATCCATTGTTGGACTTTTAGACGTTATAGGCGAATTATTTTCAGATGAAATATCCATTGCAGTTTCAGATAAAGAGAACTATATCTATTATCGACCGAGTAAACGTATAGATTTGAAAATAACTCCTGGTGATCCTGTTGTAGAAGGGACGCTTGCATATAAAGCAATGAGCGGTAAGCAAAAAGTGTCTAAGTTTATCGACCGAGAATTGTTTGGTGTTCCTTATCACGGAATGGCTGTGCCTTTTCAACATAAAGGAGAGCTAGAGGGTTGTGTACTAGCCATTTATCCTGCGTTCACGGAAGGAAAGTCCGTGGTAACGATTAAAACACAGGATGGCTGGATTCCTATTTCATTTTCCGATGTAATTTATTTAGAAGCAAAAGATCGAAAAACGCATATTGTGACGAAGACATTCTCCGGAACCCATACAAGTTCACTACAAGACTTCGAATATAGGCTTCCAAGACAATCGTTTATACGCTGTCATCGTTCTTTTATCGTCAATGTTCATCATATAAAAGAAATTTACCCAGACACACATTCTACATTTCTTCTAGCGATGGAAAATGGTGAAAAGGTATCCGTTAGTCAGTCATACTCCAGTTATTTTCGAAAGTTATTAGGATTTTAACTTGACTGACTCAGCAAATAATAACTGCTGATTAGACGAACTCTGGCTAAGATCTCAGCATCCTCAAGGGGTTATTGATATATAAAAAGCTTGTATAAGGGGAAAACATCCTTTTATTCAAGCCTTTTTTATAGAGTTGTTATATCAAAATAACAGATTATAAATATAAGTTAAGTAATTTGCTGGTTTAATCATTTAATTCTCTGCTTTAATCGGTTATTACGTATCTTTATCTAGTTTCATCTAAATTGTGACAATATACGATAAAATAATATATATGTATCATACGAGGAGGTTTTAACGATGGAAAAGAATCTTGAGCGTATAAAAGATAGCAACTTGCATGAACTTGTCGTGAAAGCGGAGGATGCAGCATCGTGGATTAGAGATGGCATGACATTAGGTTTAAGTGGATTTACACGTGCGGGTGATGCGAAAGCGGTTCCATTTGCATTAGTTGAGCGAGCGAAGAAAGAAAAGTTTAAAGTAAACATTTTTACAGGAGCTTCTTTAGGTTCAGACCTGGACAAGTTATTATCAGAAGCAGGAATTATCAATAAACGTTTACCATTCCAAGCGGATGCAACGATGCGCAAAAATATCAATGCCGGCAATCATTTGTTTGTCGACCAACATTTATCACATACAGCAGAAATGATACGTAATGGAGTCTTACCACAAATTGATTTCGCTGTAGTGGAAGCGGTTTCAATCACAGCAGATGGTATGATTATTCCTACTACATCTATTGGTAACAATTTAGCTTTTGTAACGCACGCAAAGAATATTATTGTAGAGATTAACCTAGATCAATCTCTACAATTAGAAGGATTACATGACCTATATGAACCGGCTGAACAAGGACAAAGACTTCCGATTCCATTAACGAAAGCAGATGATCGAATCGGTACAGTTGGAATGCCTGTTGATACGGATAAAATTAGAGGAATTGTTTTTACTAAATATACAGATTCACCATCTCCAATAGTTCCACCAGATCACGAAACAAAAGAAATGGCACAGCATTTAATTTCTTTCTTACGTGAAGAGGTAAAAGCAGGAAGACTTACAAATAATCTAGCTCCTTTGCAGGCTGGTATTGGTTCGGTTGCTAATGCAGTATTACACGGGCTCATCGATTCTGAATTTGAAGATTTACAAGTTTACTCGGAAGTGTTGCAAGACTCTGTATTCGAGTTAATCGATGCTGGAAAAGTCAATTTTGCATCTGCTTGCTCGATTACCCTTTCAGAAGAGATGATGAAGCAAGTTTACGGTAACTTGGAAAAGTACCGAGACAAATTAGTACTACGTCCACAAGAAATTACTAATCATCCGGAAATTATTCGTCGACTCGGGTTGATTTCTATCAACACGGCTCTTGAGTTTGATATTTATGGTAACGTTAACTCTACTCACGTTTCTGGAACGAAAATGATGAACGGTATTGGTGGTTCGGGAGATTTCGCTCGTAATGCAAAACTTGCCATTTTCGTCACGAAGTCTATAGCAAAAGGTGGAAACATTACAAGTATCGTACCTTTCGTTGCGCATGTAGACCATACAGAGCATGATGTAGATGTGGTTGTGACAGAGCAAGGCTATGCGGATCTTCGCGGATTAGCTCCAAGAGAACGTGCAGAGCTAATTATTAACAATTGCGTACATCCAATGTACAAAGCACAATTACGTGATTACTATGAAGAAGCTTTAACAAGAGGTGGACAAACTCCACATGTACTTGAAAAAGCATTCTCGTTCCATACGAACCTAGCGGAAAGTGGAACGATGCTTGTTGAGGAAGCAAAATCATACGTATAATACAAAAAACGATCTCATTTACGTTGAGATCGTTTTTTGTATGGATGGTATGTTACTTTTTAGGGATACTGCGTCGTATGGAAGTTACCGCCAGGATTTCCGCTGCAGGGCGGACGCTTTCCGCCGGGTGAGCGATGAACCATCGCCGACGCTGGCGCGTTCGCTTGCGATGTTTCATCTGTCTCACTCATCCGGCTGGAGTCGCCGCCCTTTCGCTTCAATCCATAAAATTTGCTAGCTATTCAGCCTATCTTGATGAGATGACAATCCCAATGCGAGGAGTAATTACGAAAATAATTGAAAGAAAAAGCTTTTTCCTATTAAATGCTTCACTTATTGGGAGACAGTATTTTCTAATTAGCTTTAATAATTATTGAGTAGTGGATCTCATAAATATCTCTCTAATACTAAAGACACCATCTTAGCAAGAAATTCTCATTGATTGAAGCGAAAGGCGGCGACTCCAGCGGGAATAGCATGTGCTGAAAGCCCCGCAGGAGCATAGCGACGAGGAGATTGAAGCCATGCCCGCGGAAAGCGTCCGCCTGCAGCGGAAATCATAGTGGCCGCTTTGTAGATCTCCATTTGTGCGCAGTATCACTATACTATGCAAAATATTAAATGAGTAGTTTTTATTAATGAATATCTTTTTTCTTAAATCTTCCACCACGAACTTCCGCGATATTACCAATTGCTAAAAATGCATGGTCGTCTATTTCTTCAACAATCGACTTTAGTTTTGCTTCTTCTATCCTTGTAACGACTGTGAAAATCACTTTTTTATTATCCCCCGTATAGGCACCTTCTCCGTGTAAGTAGGTTACTCCCCGTCCAAGGCGATCCATGATAGCGTCGCCAATATCCTCTATCCGCTCGCTAATAATATAAATAGATTTGGACTCATCTAACCCTTGAATGACAATATCAATCGTTTTGAAAGCGATGAAATAGGCTAAAAATGAATACATTGCCTGCTCCCAAGTGAATACGAAGCCCGCCACACTGAAAATAACTAAGTTAATAATCATAATAATTTCGCCAACTGAGAATGGAAGGGCTTTATTGAATAGGATTGCTAGAATTTCAGAGCCATCTAAGGAACCACCGTTTCGAATAACTAGACCGACACCCATTCCTAAAATAATTCCACCAAAAACAGTAGAAAGTAATAAATCATTCGTAAAGGGATCAATATTATGTAAATAGGATGTACAAATAGACAAGACTGTAATACCAAATAAGGTGGATAAGGCGAAGGTTTTCCCTATTTGTTTATAGCCAAGGAAAAAGAATGGAATGTTGAGGACAAATATAAAAATACCTAAACGGACACCAGTGAGATGTGAAAGGATGATAGAGACACCAACTACTCCACCATCTAATATTTGATTTGGTACTAAAAATAGTTCTAATCCAACTGCCATTAAAATGGCTCCTATTGCTATCATTAGTGTCCGTGCAAAGATAACTTTTTTAGAGGCATTTCTATGTGGAGTTTTTTCAATCTTTTGTTCTGCGGATATGTCACTCAATTTAATCTCCTCATTTCTACTAGCTTTCTTATTTTATTTTATAGAATTATTTGGCTTATTAGAAGGGGAGGATAGGATGTTTTGTAAGGGAAACAACAATTAATTTGACAAAAGTCATAGATGTAATTATGATGGTTACATCGGAAGGTGGAAAGATATGAAAATCAGTAGTCGATTTACAGTCGCTGTTCATATATTATCTCTCGTAACTTTAGAAGGAAATGTCGTTTGTACTTCTGAATGGATTGCAGAGAGTGTTAATACGAATCCGGTAGTAATTCGAAGAGTAATGGGTAAGTTAAAAAAAGCAGGACTCATTGATATAAGACGTGGACTAGGTGGTGCTACACTTCAAAAACCGTTACATGATATAACGCTATTAGATGTATATCGCGCGGTTGAGGTAGTGGAAGAGGGAGAGCTTTTTCAAATGCATGAAAATCCTAATCCCAACTGTCCCGTAGGCGCTAATATTCAAGCCGTGCTAGAGCTAATACTGTTCCGAGCACAAGATGCAATGGAAGCAGTTTTAAAGGAAGTTACGATGGAAGAGCTAGTTCAAGTGTTAAGTCAAAAAATTGGATAATAACTATTCAATTTTTTTACTATTGATGTAACTCCAGTAGTTACATCAATAATAATACATTTATACGGAGGGAAAAAACATGAAAATAGGTGTAATTGGAGCAACAGGGAAAGCAGGAAGCCTTATACTAGAAGAAGCAAAAGTAAGAGGTCATGAAGTAACGGCAATTGTTAGAGATGCTACGAGATTAAATGCTCAAGACGTTCAAATTTTAGAGAAAAGCATATATGATCTTACATCAGATGATGTAAAACAGTTTGACGCAGTCGTAAATGCTTTTGGCGCTCCTCTTGGTGAAGAACAAGCACATGTAGATGCTGGTCATGCTTTAATCGAAGCGATTAAAGGAACAGATACAAGAGTAATTGTTGTAGGTGGCGCAGGAAGTTTATATGTAGATGAAGCGAAGACAGTTCGTGTAATCGATACACCTGATTTTCCAGACATTTTTAAACCGACGGCAACAGGTCAAGGAAGAAACTTAAAAGAATTACAAGAAACAGCGGATATCAAATGGACATTTGTTAGCCCTGCTGGCCACTTTGATCCGGAAGGTAAAAGAACTGGATCTTATCAAATAGGCAAGGATAATCTCATTTTAAATGCAAAAGGCGATAGTTATATAAGTTATGCAGATTATGCAATTGCTATAGTGGATGAAATCGAAAATCCAAAGCATCTCAATGAGCGTTTTTCAGTTGTAGGAGAAGTGGAGTAAATGATGGAAATTGGTATTTATACATTTGGTGACCTCGGTCCAAATCCGCATACTGGAGAAACAATTAGTGCCAATCAGCGTTTAAAAGAAGTGATTGAATTAGGAAAAATGGCAGATGAAGCGGGTCTTGATATATTCGGTGTTGGAGAACATCATCGATTGGATTACACGGTTTCGTCTCCAGCAGTTGTCCTTGCTGCCGTTGCTCAAGCTACAAAACGTATTAAACTGACAAGTGCAACAAGTGTTATAAGCACCCTAGATCCAGTTCGTTTATTTGAAGATTTTGCAACGTTAGATGTGATCTCCGAAGGACGGGCTGAAATCATAGCAGGCAGAGGAGCATTTATAGAGTCATTTCCTCTTTTCGGATATGATTTGGATGATTACGATGCTTTGTTTGAAGAAAATATAAAGTTACTTCAACAGTTAAATGCAGAAGAAATAGTGACTTGGCAAGGTAAATTTCGTTCTGACCTGACAAACGCAATGATTTCTCCGCGACCAATTCAAGAAAGAATGCCACTTTGGGTTGGAGTAGGTGGGACAGCTAAGAGTGCGATCAGAGCTGGGAGACTTGGAACGGGACTGGCAATTGCTATATTAGGAGGACCTCTAACGCAGTTTAAATCACTTGTAGATTTGTATTTACAAGCGGGTATTGAAGAGGGACATAAACGAGAAAACTTACCGATTGCTGTAAATGGGCACACATATATAGCAAAAGAAAGCCAACAAGCAAAGGACGAATTTTATCCTTATTATGCTAATTATTGGTCGTACGTGAATAAGCAAAGAGGGATGGGTACAAGAATAGCTCGTTCCGATTTTGAGCATATGGCAAGTCCAGAAACTGCACTATTTGTAGGTAGTCCACAGCAGATCGTAGAAAAAATTCTTCGACAACATGAAGCATTCGGACACGACCGATTTATCGCACAAATCGATATTGGCGGGCAATCATTTAGTGAGATTGCTAAAGGAATTGAACTACTTGCAACAGAAGTTGCTCCGGTAGTGCGTAGAGAAACAAGTAAATAAGAATAAGGAAAATGGCTCAGATGCGAGAAGTGCATTTGAGTCATTTTTTTGTATTATAGAAAACTCTAAAATATATTTCGATAACTTTCTGTAAATAACATAAAGTATGCGGCTTTTTAGAAATAATGCTTCACAACTACTTATATAGTGACCGTAAGACTTCGCGCTAGCCGCACCTTGCATGAGCCAACTACGCAATGATTAAAATGACTAATTAGATAATCCCTTCTCATGACAAGTGTAGTTTTTACTAGGAGAAATTTTGTCGTGTTCAGTAGTCGGTTTGTCGCCTTCAAGATGGACTTTGTCGTGTTCGGAGGTTAGTTTGTCTCGTTCAACCATTTACTGGATTTCGCACAGTGATAAAAATAGTTAGCAAGTTCCATTGAATGAAGCGTAAGGCGGCGACTCCAGCCGAGGCCATCGGGAGGTTGGTCACGAAGGCGTTGCCACACGATGTGGCGCTCTTAGCCTTCGTTCCTCTGTTGAGACAGATGAGACATCATAACGAACGCGAGAGCTGTGGTGATGGCTCATCGCTCACCTAATAGAGCTTCTAGTGACGCATTATCTCTAAATTACACAAACTATCCCTCGTGGTTTAGCTCCCGTCTTTTGTACATATTCATATAAATATTTGTAATTATTTATTTAATCTGACAGAATAGATATGAGACTATTTTTATTTTAATAGTTTTGAAACTGCATACCCAAATATATAGACGCATATATATTTGTGATGTGCAAAAAATGTTACAAGGGGAGGAATTACAAAATGGTTTATGCATTTCCGAATACAGAAGGCGCAAAGGTTTCGTTTAAGGACAAGTATGAAAACTATATTAACGGCGAATGGACACCCCCGGTAAAAGGACAGTATTTTGACAACGTTACACCAATAACAGGTAAAGTATTTACACAAGTTGCACGATCAACTGCAGAAGATATCGAGCTTGCATTAGATGCGGCACATGCAGCAAAAGATGCATGGGGTAAAACCTCTGTAGCAGAACGATCAAATATATTAAATAAAATAGCAAATCGAATCGAAGAAAATTTAGAAACACTAGCCGTAGCAGAAACATGGGATAACGGGAAAGCAGTACGGGAAACATTAAACGCAGATTTACCACTTGCTATTGATCATTTTCGTTATTTTGCAGGGGCTATCCGCGCGCAAGAAGGTGGGTTAAGTCAAATTGATAATGATACAGTAGCGTATCATTTCCATGAACCGCTTGGCGTTGTGGGACAAATTATCCCTTGGAATTTCCCGCTTTTAATGGCAGTTTGGAAGCTAGCACCGGCACTAGCAGCAGGTAACTGTGTCGTGTTAAAGCCAGCCGAACAAACACCGGCATCCATTTTAGTACTAGCCGAGTTAATTGGAGATTTATTACCTCCTGGTGTTTTGAATATTGTAAATGGTTTTGGCTTAGAAGCTGGGAAACCGTTAGCATCCAGTCCGAGAATTAGTAAAATTGCATTCACTGGGGAAACAACTACTGGTCGATTAATCATGCAATATGCTTCTCAAAACTTAATCCCAGTAACGTTAGAGCTTGGTGGAAAATCACCAAATATTTTCTTCGAAGATATTATGGATGAAGATGATGCATTTTTAGATAAAGCAGTAGAAGGATTTGTTTTGTTTGCCTTGAACCAAGGAGAAGTATGTACATGTCCTTCGCGTGCACTTATCCAAGAGTCAATCTATGATAAATTCATGGAACGTGTTCTACAAAGAGTAGAAGCAATTCAAACAGGAAACCCACTTGATCCAAATGTTATGATGGGTGCTCAAGCTTCCGCAGAACAAATGGAAAAAATCTTATCTTATTTAGATATTGGTAAGCAAGAAGGTGCGGAGTGTTTAATCGGCGGAGAGCGTAACACGCTAGAAGACGAGCTTGCAGAAGGATATTATATTAAACCAACTGTGTTCAAAGGAAATAATAAAATGCGTATTTTCCAAGAGGAAATTTTTGGACCAGTAGTATCTGTTACAACGTTCAAGACGAAAGAAGAGGCACTAGAAATTGCAAATGACACATTGTACGGATTAGGATCTGGTATTTGGACAAGAGATATGAATACTGCATACCGCTTTGGGCGTGGCATTCAAGCGGGCCGTGTTTGGACAAACTGTTACCACCAATATCCTGCTCATGCTGCATTTGGTGGATATAAAATGTCAGGGGTAGGTCGTGAAAACCATTTGATGATGTTAGGTCACTACCAACAAACGAAAAACCTTCTTGTGAGCTACAGTGAAAACAAGCTAGGCTTCTTTTGATTAGACGGAGGTGCATGTAGATGGTTGAGCGGGTAATTGCAACAGACGCTGCACTGGAACTAATAGAATTACTGAAAAATAAGCATGGTCCACTAATGTTTCATCAGTCGGGTGGTTGCTGTGATGGTTCTTCTCCGATGTGCTATCCTGATGGAGACCTTATTGTAGGAGATCAGGATGTATTATTAGGCCGTATAGGGGATGTACCGTTTTATATGCATAAAAGCCAGTTTGATTACTGGAAGCATACACAGTTAATCATTGATGTAGTGGACGGTCGAGGGGGAATGTTTTCTCTTGAAGGTGTAGAAGGGAAGCGTTTCCTAACTAGGTCCCATGCATTTACAGAGGAAGAATATAAACAACTGCAAGCATAACAAAAGAGCGAATGGAAGGTCGAAATAGACTTTCTTATTCGCTTTTTTCAATAAAAAAGCGAATAAAATATTCTTTTATGAAGAAAGAATAAGTGTGAATATTGCTATAATTATGTTAAACTACTAATGTTAATATTTATTAAATAGTGTTTGGATATGTCTAGTTGGAAAGGAAGACTACATAGTTATGATTATTGGTTTAATTATTATACTTCTGCTCGTATTATTTTTACCTTTTAGTGTTAAATACGTAGAGCATAACTTAGAAGTATTTTTATTCATCATGGGTATTGCAGCAGCGATTGTTAGTGGCGTATTGGATATGTCACTATTTATAAAAGCACTTGAGGATCCTATTAAAATAACGCTCGCTGTTTTAGTGGCTGGATTATTATTTAAATGGCTTCAAGCGCCTTTAGAAAAAGGAATTTTAGGCATAAGTAATGCAATGCCTTTTAGATTATTTAGTGCACTTATTGTTATTGTATTGGGCTTAGTTTCCAGTGTAATTACGGCAATTATTGCAGCTTTAGTATTAGTGTTAATCGTAAGTGTGATTAAACTTGACCGCAAATCAGAGGTACGACTCGTTGTATTAGCTTGTTTTTCTATCGGTCTTGGAGCAGCTTTAACTCCAATTGGAGAGCCACTTTCAACAATTGCCATTAGCAGATTAGATCAAGACTTTTTCTATCTATTCCGTTTAATTGGACCTGAAATTATTTCCGCAGTTATCATATTCGGGATATTAGCGGCTATACTTGTAAAGCCGAAACAAGGTGAGGAAGGCTTATCTAGTAAACAAGAAAGTGAGTCATATAAAGAAATCATTATTCGGACAGTTAAAATCTATTTGTTTGTAATGGGATTAACATTACTTGGAGCAGGTTTTGAACCATTAATCAATAATTACTTGCTTGATTTGCATCCTGCTGTTTTATATTGGATCAATATGATTTCAGCTGTACTGGATAATGCTACATTAGCTGCTGCTGAAATTAGTCCAGCTATGAGCGAGGAAACAATTCGAGCAATCCTTCTTGGGCTTATGATTAGTGGGGGAATGCTCATTCCTGGGAATATACCGAATATTATTTCTGCAGGTAAACTAGGTATTCAAAGTAAAGAATGGGCGAAGTTTGGGTTCCCACTTGGACTAGCAGCAATGGTTGTATATTTTATTGTGCTATTCGCGTTTTAAATTATTTAAAGTATAAGAGTGGGTGGAAGTGTCTATGGTAGGCTCTTTTGTCCACTCTATTTATTTTTTTCGGTATACTTATAGACAACAACTAAAAAATGAAAGAGGTTTTCTAAAATGGTAGAAAAGTTATTACGTTCCCATGCATCGGTTCGAAAATATAAAGACTACACACTTACGAAAGAAGAAGTTTCAGCGTTAGTTGAAACTGCTCAACATGCGGCTAGTTCCCACTTCGTACAAGCATATAGTGTCATTTGGGTAACAGACATTGCTAAAAAAGAGGAGCTAGGTAAACTTTCACAAAACCCTAAACAATTTGAAACAGCAGGTGCAGCATTATTACTATGTGCCGATTTTCATCGGCTTCAAGTTGCAGGAAAGCTACATCATACGGAGATTGAAATCGATACAACTGAAAATGTATTAGTTGGAGCAGTCGATGTTGCTTTATTTGCACAAAATCTAGTTATTGCTGCAGAAGCGAAAGGATTTGGAATTTGCTTCATAGGTGGTGTGCGCAATGCTCCTGCAGAAATTAGTCAATTAGTTGACTTGCCGGAAGGTGTTTTTCCTCTATTCGGGATAACTTTAGGTGTACCCGACCAACAAAATGAAGTAAAGCCTCGTCTTCCAGTTGCCGCTGTATTACATGAGAATAGTTACGATAGTGCAAAATACGAATCGCTATTAACGGAATATGATCGCACAATGGAGGAATATTACGCAAGCCGTGGTTCCAACCAAAAAGTAGCAAATTGGACACAACAAATGGCAGAGTTTCTAGAAAGTCCGCGTCGTCCGCATATCCGTGAGTTTCTAGCGAGTAAAGGTTTTCATATGAAATGAAATGGTCAATAGAACTTGTAAAAAGCTATATGGAGCCTCATCGTAATGAAGAAAATGCATTACCGATGGCCGCGTATATGAAAAATCATTTTCCGTTTTTAGGCATTAAAACACCCGAACGTAGAACGCTATTTCGGGCACTTGTGAAAGAAAGTAAGCTTCCAGCATTAGAATCCATAAAAGAGGAAGTATGGTCACTTTTTCAATTAAAAGAGCGAGAATATCATTACGTAGCAATTGAATTACTTGCCAAATATCAAAAACAATTAACGGTCGAAGATTTACCTTTTTGCCTAAAACTCATTGAAACCAATTCCTGGTGGGATAGTGTCGATGCAATTGTTCCTAAAATTGTTGGAGACATTGTGAAAGCGGATAGAGCAGCAGGAGAGGCTGTTATGATGGAGTGGGTGAAGTCTTCTAATATGTGGACAAATCGGGCTTCCATTTTACATCAGTTAAAGTATAAGCAAGAGACGAACGAAGAATTACTATTTGCAACGATTAACCGACATGCTACTTCCAAAGAGTTTTTTATTCAGAAAGCAATTGGTTGGGTACTAAGAGAATATGCAAAAACAAGTCCAGAGATTGTTAGGCAGTTTGTAGAAAATACAAAGCTTGCTCCATTAAGCAAAAGAGAAGCGCTAAAACATATGAAATAACGAAAGGGGCTACCTAAAAAGGATAGCCCCAATTTTTTAGTCGCTTTCAGTAGTGATTATGTGGTCTCTCTTGCTCTTTCTTACTTGGAGAAAAAGTTTTCAGTATAGTAAGGGGTGGAATCTTCGTTAAAGGCGGTTCCTACACCTAGGTTTCTGTAATCCGCATTTAATATATTTTTCCGGTGACCCATAGAATTCATCAACCCTTCATGGGCAAAAATACTACTAGTTTGTCCATAAGCCAAGTTCTCACCTGCGTAAGAAAAAGTTAAACCATCCTCCTCTAGTCGATCAAAAGGAGATTTACCTTTTAAATTTTCATGACTAAAGTAATTGTGATTTGCCATATCCTCGCTATGTTTACGAGCTGTGTTACTTACAGCTTCATCATATGTAAGAATAGACAAACCTCTAATAACTCTGGAGGAATTTGTTAAGTCAAAAAGTTGAAATTCAAATCCAGTCTTTAGCTCTTCAGAAGGTTCACCAAATGTCGTAGAGTGATTTTTCTCCACGGATTCCTTCATAATTTGTATAGCGGTAATCGTGTTATTTTCATGTAGATCGTAAAAGAATGTGACATAATTATGATTAATTAGGAATAGATCATATTCCCCAGCATCAGGTAATATATAGATGATATTTCCCTTTTTTAATTTTTTAACGGGTTCACCTAACTTCGCAAGAACTTCATCTCTCGTACTATCCATGTTTAAGCCTAAAAATGAAGACTCGGAAGGTTGATTTGTAAACATGGCATTCACCGTATTTTTGTTATCGTACGAAACCATCATGAAATTTTTATAATCTTCGTGGTACGTATGCCAGACTAAATTATATTCATTCAAGCTTACCCGTTTGGCATTTCCGTGAATTTTCTCAATCTCACTTTTTTTCATCCCTATGGTGATTTGATCTAATTCAATTCCTTCACCGGGAAGTGTTTGTTGATTGGAAGAAATATTTGTGGCTGGTTCTTCTTTTATTTCTTTCCAGTATGCTTTTGCTTCGTCCAAATAGTGCGTGACCTCTATTGAATCGATCCATTCATCTACAGGTTCTAAAAAAGTAAGGTCTACATATTTTGCGGCATGTTCTTCCCATAAAGGTCTAGAGAAGAAAATGGCTAAAACTAAAAGTAGCAACCAGCCTATTGTTTTCATCCAGTTCACCTTCCAACCTATTTCTTAATTTCACCACAAATGATTCGATCTCCAGAATTGCCAGAAGGGTCTGTCTTATAATCATCTGCGTTTTGATGGATAATAATAGAACTACCATCCGCATCTAATAAGGAGTTACTTTTTCCTTCCGCTAATACTACTGCGGGGGATACTGTTTCAACCTCTACTTTACCATTTGCATCGACTTCGATGTTAGGTAAATCTCCTAAGTGGTAGCCCTTCGGATTTTGAAAGCCATGCTCTTTATGACTAGGGTTAAAATGGGCTCCTGCAGTTTTAAAATCTGGTTTCTCACATAAAGCTGTTTCATGAAAATGAATAGCCTTCGTTCCTGGTTGTAGGCCTTCTGCTTTTATGAGGATATGAACCCCTTTTGCATGATTAGTGAGAGTAGCTTGACCTACTTCTTTCCCATCCGTGTTTAGCAGTGAAACTTGTACCTGTTCATTTAAATCAGCATCTGCTAACGGAAAACCACATCCACTAAGTATAACTATTATTAAAACGAATAAACTAATGTATTGTTTCTTCAACGAATTCCCTCCTAAATATATGTCCACTCAAGTGTTGCCAAAAAGAGGGATTATATACATATAAGAACGAAAGAATTGGAAAAGAAAAACCGTTCAGCGATTTACGCTAAACGGTCTTTCTTCTTTTGTAATCCCATAAATAAAAGAAGGGCCACAATAACAAATACGCTAGACAATAAATATAAATTTTGATAACCAAACTGAATGGCGATTATTCCAAGTAAGAAAGATCCTACTGCTAATCCTGTATCAAATAACGTAAAGAATGTAGCGGTCGCATAACCACTTCTTTCATGCGTAGTAGATTGGATAGCAAGCGTTTGGAGGCTTGGTACAACTGCTCCGTAACCAAGACCGATAAATGCGCCTGATAGTAGAAATAGGAAAGGTGAATTCATGAAAGCAAGTAAAACAAGGCCGATAACGAAAGAAAGTAGACCAGGAATAATAATATATTTAGGTCCTTTTTCATCAAAAATTCGGCCTGTATACGGTCGAGTAGCTAGCATCACGATTGCATATACTGCAAAAAAGCTACTTGTTAAATGTAGTACTCCTTTTTGTTGCGAATAAATCGACAAATAAGAAAGGACACCTGCATAGGAAAAACCAACTATACAAGCAGTAAGTGCAATAGGCAATGCTTTTTTCTCAAAAAGGTCATTCCAAGTCAATCGGGATTTCCCAGGCGGAGTGGCAGATTTCTTATTAGCCGGTATCATTAAAGCTGCAATAGCACCAATAATAAGTAAGGCGGTCAACGTTAAAAACATTGCATCATATGAGAAATATTGAATAATAGTTAATGTGACAAGAGGTCCGACAACGACAGCTAGGTTTGTAGACATCACAAAATAACCTAATCCTGCTCCGCGTCTTGCAACTGGTATAGTGTCTGCTGCCAAAGATCCACTTGCCGTCGTTGCAATACTAAAGAAAATTCCTTGCACGAGTCGTAAAATCAATAACGCCTCAAAAGGTACCACGAAGTAATATAGTGCAGTGCATAGCAGATAAAGAAAGAAAGCGGTCCAAAGCACTTTGCGTTTACCAATTAAATCCAATACTTTACCGGTAAAAGGACGAACAATAATAGCGGAAATTAAAAAGATAGTCATTAATAAACCCGCATCTTTATCAGAACGAGATAGAACGTCCGTTGCATAAAGAGGAAGTGCGGATACTAAACCGTAAAATATCATAAAAATAGAAAAGTTTGTTGCAAACAAACTGATAAATGCTTTTGTCCAAATAGGCTCTTTTTTGTTCACATGTATTACTCCTTACTTAATTTTGCGTAAAAGCTCGATTAATATTGTTTCTTCTTCCTTTGTGAGACTTTCGACCATTCTATCTTCAAATTCTAGGATAGATTCTTTTATGGTGGAGAAGTCTTGAGAAGCCTTTTCTGATAAACTGACAATTTTCTCACGACGATCTTTTCCAGGACGAATGTCAATCCATCCAAGCTCAACTAAACGATAAACTGTACGAGTGATTGTTGGCGCTTCAACGTTTAAATACTTCCAAATTTGTGTCAACGACATCTCTCCGTGTTTTTGAATACAGAAGAGAACTGTCCATTGGGAAGCGTACAAATTGTGTTTTTTTAAAGTAAGATTTATTTCATTTGTTAAAAAGCGTGATTTCTGAAAAAGTTCATGAAAAAGTGGGTTCATCGATTAAAAGACTCCTTTTTAATGTGTTAAAGAAATATATTTACCTAGCTAAACTATTTTACTACTATTTAAGCGCTCTGTAAAGTTAAGTAAAAAAGGGAGTTGAATTGAATGAGGAATACTTGTCCAAACTAATTAGAAATGTGAACTTAAGGAGACAGGATTATATGACAGAATTTCCTACAATACAAACAAATATTTGGGACGCCCTTTGGGCGGTACCAGTTATCATCGTTTTAACTGAAATTTTAAAAATAACGTTACCTATTCGTCCGCAATATATTTCCACTATCGCCACGTCTATTGGACTTATCATTTCCATTTTTATAAGCCATCCACATAATTTGTCGGCAGGAATTTTTATGGGCCTTTTTTATAGTGGAGCTGCCATTGGATCTTATTCTTCTATTAAAACTTCTCTTATGGCTTACCGAAATCGCGCATAAAAAAACCGAGCATAATTGCTCGGATTTTTATGCGCTTTTGTTTAGAAACATTGGAAAGATGAAATTCTATTTAAATCTGTTCCATAATATGTCCACATACGTCCAGTCCATCTAAACCCGGCAACAGATCTTCTACCAACAAAGGTTGGAAAAAACCAGAAAGAACTTCCGTTTACAAGCCAGATGTACGTATTTCGGAATAAACACCCTCTTATAGAACCCGGATCAACCGCAAAAGTCCCTACAGACTGTTGCTGACGTTGGGGGGTAAATGACGGCGGTGGGCTTGTTGGTGGATTTCCTTCAGGATTATGCTGCTGCCCTTGTGATGGAAAACTAGGGGGAGATGGTGGCCCTTGCTGACCCGGGAATTGCCCAGGAAATTGCCCAGGAAACTGCCCCGGAAATTGACCCGGAAATTGTCCAGGGGAACGACCAGGGAACTGATCAATTGGTGGCATCATTGGCATCCTACTACTCCCCGGGAAATTTTGACCGCCGGGTTGAAACTCGTGTTGTTCTTGTGGAAATGGAAATTGATTGTTCAAGTAAAAATCCTCCTTTCCTTACATTGTCAAGTTAGTATATGGAGGGAGGATTTTTATGGAACGGTGATTTACCTTATCGAATATAAAAAAGTGCTTTTTCTATTAATCGTTCACTAGATAATGTGTTTTCTCCTCCTCCCTGTGCCATTTTTTCATTGCCTCCTCCTTTTCCATTTATGTAAGGAAGAACATTTGTAACTAATTCTTTCATGCTTCGTTCCACTATGTCGCCTTTTGCAGCTACGATTTGTAGTTTGTGCTCATTTTCCGAAACAAGTATGCAAATTGTTTCAGGTGACCCGCCTACTACTGTTTTTGCTAATTTCTGCAACTCTTGAATCGAGCGGCTCTGAAAAGTGGCGGTGACGACGTGTTTCTCTGCATTCGATAATAATTCTTTTGCTTCGTAATGTATGAGTGAGTCTTTCAAATTGGCTATCTGTTTTTCCGATGATTTTCCGTTTTCTAGCACTGTCTTTGCTGCATCTACGAGCTTTTCTTCCGGCGCGTTAAGTATGCTTATTAAATTGAATAAAACTTCTTGTTTACGATGTAGATGGGTAAGGACTCTTTCTCCACATATAAATTCTACTCGGATCTGTCTTTTTTGTTTTTCTATTTGTAGTATTTTAATGAGTCTAACTTGTCCTGTTTCTTTTGGATGTGTACCACCACATGCGTTGTAGTCGAAATCTGGAATAATGACGAGTCGAATATCTTCTTTTAAAGTAGTTGCTTTACGTAATTTGTACTGGGCAAGCTCTTCTAACGTGACCCATATCGTGTCGATTGATCGATTTTCCAAGATGATTTGATTGGCGAATTTTTCTGTTTCTCTTAATTGCTCCGGAGTTACGGCAGTCGTGTCTAAGTCGATTGTTGCGCTTTCTTTACCTAAGTGAAAGCTAATTGTTTGGAACCCAAATAAGCTTTCAAAAGCAGCGGATAGAATATGTTGTCCAGCGTGTTGCTGCATATGGTCAAGTCGTCTTTCCCAGTCAATATTGCCTTCTACTACTTCTGTATTTTCTGGCAGTGATTGTGCAAGATAATGTCTTATTTCCCTGTCAACTGTTTCTACATTCGTCACATCAATCCCGTTTAATGTACCAGTATCATGTGGTTGTCCACCACCAGTAGGGTAGAATGCAGTTTCTGAAAGAACGACGTAATCCTGGTCCTGTTTGATGACTCGTGCGGAAAACGTTTGTATATATGGATTTTCATAATATAGCTTTTTGGTCATGTGCAATTCCACTCCTCTATCTAAAATATATCATGAAAAAGAAAAGACCGCGTTTTTAGGCGGTCTTTTCGGGGCTAGATAACGTTTTGCGAAATACTTAAGACCCTACTCAATTTAGTGGTCAATCATTTGCAAAGCATATTCTATTGCATCATCTATATGTGCAAAAAAATGATTGGAACCAATTTTTTCGTAGATGCTTCCTCGTTTTAATCCTTTTATAAGCTTTGGTGATGCTTCTGCGACAAGTAGTATCCCGTTATTTTTTTGAATGGATTTTATCACATTTAGTAAATTTTCCTCTGCAGTAATATCGATGAAAGGAACGCTTTTCATACGTAGTATAAGTACGGCCGCCTCTGGTTGAATCGTTTCGATTACTCGTTGTTCGAACAGTTCGGCGTTCCCGAAAAATAAGGGACCATTAATCGCAAGCATCTCAATTTGTGAGCAATCATGTTCTGGTAATACTTTCGTAACTATTTGGACGTTTGTCATTTTTTGAATAAATAACAAGATAGATAACGCTAAACCAACTAAAACAGCTGTTGTAATGCTGGTGAAGACGGTAAAGAAAAAAGTTGTTAATAGAACAAGGGACTCTCCATTTTTTAGTTTCAATACTCGACTAAATGCTCTCCGTTCGCTCATATTCCAAGCAACCATCATGAGCACTGGTGCCATACTGGCAAGTGGAATTTGCGATGCAAGTGGGGCAAAAAGTAATAAAGTCACTAAAACGATTAATCCATGAAAAACCCCAGACATTCTAGAGGCAGCACCCGATTTAATATTGGTAGCAGTTCTAGCAATTGCTCCAGTAGCAGGAATTCCCCCGAAAAGTGGGGCGACAATATTAGCAATTCCTTGTCCGATTAATTCTTTATTACTATTATGTTTTGTACCAGTTATTGTATCGGCAACAACTGCAGACAATAGTGATTCTATCCCCCCAAGCACTGCAATTGCAAAGGCAGGGACGATTAATCGTTGTATTCTTTCCAAGCTTAACTCAGGAAGATGAAATGCTGGAAGAGAATTCGGAATACCTCCATATGCAGAACCAATTGTCGCTATCTGGTCCGTAAAAAAGAAATATCCGATCAATGTAGAAAACAAAAGACCAATAATTGGGCTAGGAACTTTCGGTAACACTTTTGGTGTGGCTAGTATGAAAAAGAAACAAATAATGCTAATGATAATGCTATATATATTGACTGTATGAAAATGAATCACAATTTCCCGCATATTCGCAATAAAGCTTTCATGCTTTGTTATGCCTTCTAGTCCAAAAAAGTTTGCAATTTGTCCAGTAAAAATAATAATAGCGATACCTGATGTGAACCCAATCGTAACGGGTCGTGGGATAAACTTAATAAGCGATCCAATTTTAAATATCCCCATGATGACTAGTATTATTCCAGCTAACAATCCGGCAAGCAGAAGATCTTCGTACCCATAAGCAATAACAATACCAAGCAATATTGGTACAAAAGCTCCAGTCGGACCCCCAATTTGAAACTTAGAACCACCGAATACAGAAATAATAATACCTGCAATAATCGTTGTATAAATCCCATATTCCGGTTTGACTCCAGATGCAATAGCAAAAGCCATTGCTAATGGAATAGCAATGACACCGACGATCAGTCCGGAAAGTAAATCTTTCTGAAGATGATGTAAGGAATAATTCCCTTTATTCAACTGAAATGGTCCTTTCACATTTACCCCTTCTTTTTCTCACTATTTTTAACCCTCTTCTAATTCTTCATACATCGATAACGTGTCGATTAGATGGTTGTTGAAAAGTTCCTTCGCTACGTTTAACAGGTCTACAATTGCTGGGTCCCGTAATGAATAGACAACCCGTTTTCCATCTTTCGTACCAATGACAATGTTTTTTGCCCGAAGTACACTTAATTGTTGAGAAATAGTAGAACCTGAACTTCCTATAATCTCTTGTATTTCATTGACACTTTTTTCTCCGGTCGAAAGAATTTCTAAAATCCGAATTCGCAAAGGATGGGAAAGGGCTTTGAAGAAATCAGCTTTAAATTGTTGTAAATCACTCCACATAAAAACGCTCCTATTTAATACATATTCAAATATTTGAATATGTTGATGTAATTATCATATGATGAATTGAATAGTTTTGCAATAGTATTTGTTCAATTGCTTTAATATACTGATAGTATATAGGGAAGAAGAATTGAGGAACTCATAATGAATGAACGAGCGCATAATTATTGGAATACATTTTGGGAAGGGAAAAACAAGCCCGAATCAGTTAGTGCATGGCAATTTGGAGGAAGTCCAGACGAATTGGCCCAACTTGTTATAAATGGAGTGAAATCAGCAACATGTTCTGGGCATATATTATATGAAATAGAAAATGAGGCTCTTCCGAAAGTAGATGACTATAGTATTGTATTAAATAGCAAAGAAGAACCTGTTTGTATTATTCGAACTTCTGAAGTAACCATAATGCCTATGAATGAGGTGCCGGTTGATTTTGCATATGCAGAAGGGGAAGGAGATCGTACCTACAAGTATTGGAGAGATGTGCATATTGAATTTTTTACTAATGAACTGAAAGAAGTAGGATTAGCGTTTTCCGAGGATATGCTTTTAGTTTGTGAGCGTTTTGAATTGATTGACGTCAAATAATGGGGTGAAAAAATGTTTCAGGCAGTAAAGTTATATACAGATAACCTAAAACAACTTAAGGGCTTCTATGTAAATGTATTAGGGTTTACTATTCTTGAATCAGGCAATGAGTATTTCAAATTATCTATCGGTACGTCCACATTAACTTTTCAGCAGTCAACGAAAACAAGTTTATACCACTTCGCTATTAATATTCCTGGAAATCAGTTTACACTTGCAAAACATTGGGCAAAAGAAAGAGTCACGCTAAATAGGGAAGATGCAGTAGATGAAATTTACTATTCTCGTTTTGATGCAGATGCATTTTACTTTGAAGATCCGGCAGGCAATATCGTTGAACTAATTGCAAGACGTAATGTAGATAAATGGAGTGATTTCAGTATCGACTCACTTTTGAACCTGAGTGAAGTTAGTATAACTACACCTTTTGTCCAAGAAGTAGGAGAGCAAATACAAGACATTGGTGTACATGTTTCAGGCCATGTGGGTATAGAGGGAAATGAGCTTAACTTTCTAGGAAGTAATGATACATTTATTTTATTAGTTCCTCCTAACAGGAGATGGTACTTTTCGAAAAAAATGAGTATAACATCACCTATTGAGATAGAACTCACAGATGGCCAAACGATAAATGTATCGGAAGATGGAAAAGTAGGATAACATAAAAAAAGTGACTAAGTTACCTTCTGAAAGGGTTACTTAGTCACTTTTCTTAGTTAGGGTTCTCCTTCAGTGCTTGCATTAAACTCGAATACGTTTTTATGCTTGTAAAATCGATTTCGAGTGAAACAATAGATTGTGCTAATTCTGGGCGAATACCTGAATAAATCGCTTCGACACCGATAAGATTAAGTGCTACTAATAGTTGGTAAATTTGGTTTGCAACCATTGAATCTAGTACAGGAACTGCCGAAAAATCAATGAAAATAGTTTTTAGTTTTTTGGCAGAACTTTGTGCTAAAGTAGATTCAAAAATTACTTTTGCTCTCTCGTCATCAATATTACCAACGAGTGGCAACACTCCAATACCTTCTTTAATAGGAATGACAGGGCTACTAAGTTCTGTGATTAATGCTTGATTAGCAGTGAGGATCTTTTGTGAGTATTCATAGTGATGCTTAGCGAAAATCTCAACTATATAATCTATAGCGGTATTCATCAAATCGGACCAAATGGCCACTTCAATTCCTGTAACCTGTTCCTCTGTTTCTTCGATGAACCTTTCGACAAAATTCCAAAATATTTTTCGGATTTTGTTGAATCCATGAATACTTTCATAAAGTGGAAAAGAGTCTTCCACTCGCATCTCGGCCACTTGAAATGCGCGATATTCAATATATGCTCGATAGTCCTTTTTATCTTGGATATATACGGAAGAAATTGCCTCTATTAGGGAAGCGGTCTCATCTTTCAGAAATCCTTCGGTATCGGGTGTGGCATAAGACGGATCGTCCAAAAGCTTACTTGCTAGCCACTCCTCGGTTATATTTGATTTGTTTTCAATGATAAAGTTATATAACTCCCTGTTTAAATCACTCATCTCTGTATTCTCCTTTACTGTTCATTCTAGTATGTATATTGTAGAATACTGCTGGCTTTTATTCTAGTCATCATAACAGGAAGAGATAGCATAATAGTGTACAATGGAAAAAGAAAAGTCTTTGTAAAATTATAAAGCGGGTGATACGAATGGGAACTGATTTAAGGGAGCATATTGAACGTATTCAAAAAGAAATTGACTTTTCGGGATCCATCCTTATAAAACAAAGAAGACAAATACTTGCTAAAAGTAGTTATGGCTATGCTAATCGAGCGGATAAAGTAGAAAATGAAATAAGAACTCGTTATGGGATTGCATCCGGGTGCAAAATATTTACAGCCGTTGCTATTAGCCAACTTGTAGAGGAAGGTAAGCTTTCTTTCGATACAAAATTAAAGGAATGCCTAGATTCCTCTTTTCCTAATTTCGATGAAAGTATTACTATCCACCATCTTTTAACTCATACTTCAGGCATTCCTGATTATTTCGATGAAGAGATAATGGATGACTTTGAGGAGCTATGGATAGAAAGTCCTATGTATCATATGAGAAGTCTTTCCGATTTCTTACCATTATTTCAACAAGCTCAAATGAAATTTAGTCCCGGCGAGAAATTCCATTACAACAATGCTGGATTTATCGTGCTTGGTTTAATCATTGAGAAAGTAAGTGGTCTCGAATTTAAGGATTATGTACAAAAACACATTTTTGAAAAAGCAGAGATGACTGATTCAGGTTATTTTGCATTAGACTCTCTCCCTGGAAAAACTGCAATTGGTTATATAGATCACGAAGATGGCACTTGGAGAACCAATATGTACTCTCTTCCTATTCAAGGTGGTTCAGATGGGGGAGCTTTTGTAACAGTGGGGGATATGCTAAAATTTTGGGAAGCTCTGACGAATCACGTATTATTAAGTGAATCATTGACGAAAACGTTATTGACACCTCACGTGCAGGAACAAGCGGATGATTTTTATGGCTACGGAGTATGGATAAAGAAAAAAGATGATACTATTTTTAAGTATCATCTAATGGGATATGATCCGGGGGTATGCTTTCATTCAGCTTATTATCCGGAAACGGACATACAACTTGCAGTTTGTGCAAATATTTCTAGTGGTGCTTACAAGATATTGAATGAAATAGAGAAACAATTAAGTTAACTTTTCGTTCCTGAATTAGATTCTAGAAGTATTATGGCTAAAAGATTATCGTAATGCTAAAAACGAAAGAAAGAATAGAATATAGCCCATTTCCGAATACTAGTATTAGGAGATAAAGTGGAACAACTATGTACATTTTTTTTATTACTTAGTTTCGTGGCTTTTTATTCTTTTTTACTATATATATTTCTTTATAGTAACAAAATACAAAACGGATTAATTTATTTACAAAACATGATAAACTGTATAAACGGAGGTGGACTTTTTGAAAATAACATCCTATGAGGTTGAAAAAATAAAAGACCCAACAGGCATTATTACGGGCGATCGCTATGAGTTTTTATTGGGGATCGAAGTGCCGGAAGATGACGAGTTATTTGATGAGGACAACTCATTAGATTTACGAGTAATTTTAGCAGTTATTGAAACAGAAGAACGTATTGTACAATATCATTTCTTGAATAGAAGCAACGGCAAAGTGCTAGACTTTGGACTTGAAGAGGAAGAAGAAATGGAAGTTCTTGCTTTTTGTAAGGAACATTATAGCGAAGCAATATAAATGCAAAAAGGTGGCCACCTTAATGGAAATAACAAAGTTAATGAAATATGTAAATGTAACAGATGTTAAACATGCTAAGCAACTAGATATAACAGGACTGGCGTATAATTCACGTAAAGTGGAAGAAGGACAAGTATTTGTTTGTATAAAAGGATTTAAAGTAGATGGACACCGGTTTGCTGGACAAGCAGTTGAAAATGGAGCGGTAGTTTTAGTTGTAGAGGATTTTATAGAAGGTGTGGAAGTTCCACAATATAAAGTGGAAAACGCACGTATTGCACTTGCTACACTTGCAGATGCTTTTTATAATCACCCAACTAGAAAGCTAAAAACGATTGGCATTACTGCGACAAATGGGAAGACATCTACTTCGTTTATGACAAATGCTATTTTAGAAAATCATGGCTTGAAAACGGGATTGATGGGAACTGTTGTGGTGAAAATTGGTGATTATGCAGAACCATCTGAGCTTACGACACCTGAATCTCTAGATTTACAACGGTTTTATGCACAAATGGTAGAAGAGGATGTGACACATGCGACGATGGAAGTGTCTTCATCGGCGCTTGAATTGAATCGTGTAGGTTGCGTGGATTTTGATATTGTTACTTTGAATAATATTAGTCGTGAGCATATCGATTTACATTCGTCATTTGAGAATTATTTTGAACATAAATCTAGCCTTATTCGTAACGCTGGAGAGAATAAAGTTGCAATCTTAAATTTAGATGATTCGTATTCAGCTTCCCTTGTAAATCAAACAAAAGCGGAAGTAATCACTATTGGTGTAGAAGAGCAATCTGCAGATGTAACTTGCAAAAACCTAGACTTATCAACAGGTCGTGCAGATTTTACGGTAGTAATTTCAAAAGATATAGTTACGAAGGATCTAGTTATTCCTAAGCAACAATTCGAAATTGAACTTTCTACACCTGGGTTCCATTCTGTCTATAATTCGATGGTTAGTATCGTTATTGGATTACTATGCGAAGTACCTGTTGCGACGATTCAAAAAAGCTTACGAGAATTTGTCGGAGTAGAACGTCGTTTTGAAATTATCTTTGAGGATGACTTTAAAATTATTGATGATCACTTTGCAAATAGCGGAAACATCGATATTACGTTAGGTACATTGGAAAGAATGGATTTTAATCGTATTTGCCTTGTGTATGCAATACGAGGAGACCGAGGAGTCACGGTGAATAAAGAAAATGCAGAGACAATTGCGAAATGGGCACCTAGACTAGGGATACATGAAGTTATCGCTACATTAAGCCGCTCTCATGTAACTCAAAAGGACGTTGTTTCAGATAGCGAACTTGCAGTATTTGAAGAAGTGATGGAAGAAGCAGGAATTAATGTTCGTTTATATGAGGAGTTACCGAATGCAATTGAACAAGGTTTGCAAAACATCGAAGAAGGCGATCTCGTATTACTTGCGGGATGCCAGGGGATGGACTATGGTGCGAAAATAGCATTAGAACAACTTGAAACAATTCGACCAAACGTAGACAAAAAGAAATTATTCCAAGCGCTAGAAAAACGTGTTGCTGGAAATTCATAATAACGAAAAAAGACCGATGATATTCAATCGGTCTTTTTCGTTATTTCAACTATCTCCGTTATCACTTTCGACTACATACTTCAACATAGACAACTTATTATTCCAAAATTGTTCGTAGTAAGAAAGCCAATCTTTTAACTCTTGAAACGTTTCAGGTTGCAGACGGTATCTTTTTTCTCTGCCGACTTTTTGTCCGCTCACTAAATTGGCTTCCGAAAGTATATGCAGATGCTTTGCAATTGCTGTACGACTCATCGGAAAGTGAGAAGTAATTTCTGATATTGGTAGTTCATTATGAGCAAGCAACTTTAATACTTCTCTACGCGTTGGGTCAGCTATTGCTTGAAACACATCATACTTTTGTGCAGAAGAGGACAATTAGTTTTCAACAGCCTTTCGCAAGCTTTTTTGAACAATGCCCATCCAACCTTGCGACATTGTTTCATGAATAATAGCACTTTTTTGATTTGCTTTTGAGATGAGTGTATCTGGTTGTTTCCACCCACCGTGAATAAGCGTGAACTCCGTTTGATCCCCAAATTCTTTTAATATAAAGGAAACAACCCAACCTTCTGTATCCCATATAAATGAAAGCTTATTAGGAGGAATTACCTCTGTTACTTTACAAGGGGAAGGGCCAAAAGGTGATTGAATATGAAACTCATGACCAACCTCCCGTTTAAAATCATTTGGCATAAACCATGATGCAATGCCTTCCGATGTTGTAACTGTATCCCATACTTTTTGAATTGGAGCATTTAATATGATTGTTTGTGTAATATCCTGTAATGCATTTTCCATGGGTTTCCCTACTTTCGTTAATTTGAATTAGCAAGGAATCGGAACTCCCTGCTAATTCAAGTTAAGCCTCCGGCGAATGTCACAGATTTTGAAAGGAGTTAATAGCGCAGGCGTAATTCAAAATCTGGACACAATTACGCCGAGCCGTAATTGATTAAATACGAAACCTTTACGTTTCATTTTAATTATTATATGAAACCATTTGGTGTTATGTCAAATGAACATCCAGCAGTATTCTATGCATAACTATCGTTTAGGTGAATAGCTAAGTGTCGTGAATAATTCTTTTTTCTCGCTTTCCGTTAACTCTCTCCATTCTCCGATAGGAAGACCTTCTATTGTGATATTCATAATTCGAATACGTTGCAACCGCTTAACGGTGAAACCAAGTGCGGAGCACATTCTTCTAATTTGTCTATTTAGACCTTGTGTTAATGTTATGTTAAACATATTAGGACCTAACTTTTTAACTTTACAAGGAAGTGTTTTTGTACCGAGTATGTTAACTCCGGCAGCCATTTTCGCCAAAAATGTATCCGTAACTTTTTCATTGACTGTAACAATATATTCTTTCTCATGCCCTTTTTCAGCACGGAGAATTTCATTTACAATATCGCCATCATTTGTTAATAGGATGAGACCGTCTGAGTCTTTATCTAATCGACCGATATGGAAAATGCGAAGTGGATGATTCACATAGTCGACGATATTTCCTTTAATATGGCGTTCTGTAGTACTCGTTATGCCAACAGGCTTATTTAAGACGAGGTATACTAGAGGTTGTTCCACGACAATTGGTTTTCCGTCTACCTGTACATCATCGCCGGCTTCTAATTGGCTACCTAGCTCTGCTTGCTTTCCATTTATCATGACTCGTCCATCTGTTATCCACTTGTCCGCTCCACGGCGAGATACAATGCCGGCTTCACTTAAAAATTTATTTATACGCATGATTGGCACCTACTTTTTGTTAGAATAATTATTTCAAAGCGTGAAACCATTATAGTGCAAATCACGTAAAAAAGAAAAGGAGTGAGTGAAGTTGACGGTAAATGAAAAAATCGAACAAACATATGATGTTCTTAAAAAAGTTTTAGGGTGGACGGTAGATAAAAGAGTAACATTATCGCTTGCAGGGTATTATGTAACATTAGAGAGAGAATTTAACGAAAAAAGATATAATGAGATTTCTAAGCAGATTAAAAAAAATGCTGGTATCTTCAATCCACTACGTTCTCACTTACATCCTCTTTTCGTTTCTACACTAGATGTAAGTGATATGGAACCAGAACTAGCGGTAAATCTGCTTATGGAAAAAGCCGCAGCATTAAAAGCAGCGTCCTTTAAGATGAATAGCTATGCGTATTTAGCTGCATTAATGATGAGTGATGACAAAGAGAATTGGCCAGGAGAAATAAAACGTACAGAACAATTAATGGCAGATATGAAAAAATATCATCGTTTTTTAACTTCAACAGACGATTACCCGTATGCTATGTTTTTAGGGAAGTTATACGGTGACACTGCTCTTCGTGCGGAAACGATGAACAGATATTATAAAGAACTGAAGGAACACAAATTTTACGCAGGCAATGAATTGCAATGGATGTCGCAAGTATTAACGTATACAGATCCCAACTATGAAGAGAGTTTAATTCAAAGTGCAGTTATTATTCGTGATGGCTTAAAAAGCGTCAAAATAAAAACATCGATGCCTCAATATCCGATTATTGGATTTATGGCCGCACTTAAATTAGGTGAAGACCAGTTAAATGAAATTGTTAATACGTATGAATCGATTGCAAGTATGAAATTGTTTTCCTGGTATAAAGAGTCAGCATTGCCCATAGCGTTTGGACTTTCGTTAAGATCGTCACAAGACACATATGCCACAGCTGCAATCTCAATGGCAACTTCTCTAGAATTGATTTTGCAAGCGCAGCAAGCTTTGATGATCTCTACCATTGCTGCAACGAGTGTAGCTGCATCATCTTCCAATTCTTATTAACCATCATTATACTAACAAAGAATAGAAACATACGATTAAAAGGAGCAATTAAAATGAAAACAAACCCGATGAGCCAGTCTAGAACAATCCAGTCCCATTTAGTCCTCCCACCAGACACAAATCACCATCAAACGATTTTTGGTGGAAAAGTGCTTGCATATATTGATGAAATTGCAGCAATTACTGCGATGAAGCATGCAAAAGGTGCGGTTGTGACAGCATCAATCGATTCAGTAGATTTTGTTTCTTCTGCTAGAGTCGGCGATGTAATTGAATTAGATGCAATTGTTTCTTCCACGGGTCGTTCTTCTATGGAGGTATATGTACGTGTAACATCGATGAATGTTTTGACTGGAGAAGAGAAACTAACAACCGAGTCTTTTGTAACAATGGTTGCAGTGGATGAAAATAATAAACCAATCCCAGTAAGAGGTATTCATCCAGAAACGAAAGAGGAAATTCGCTTATATGAAACGGGGCCTGCAAGACGCTTACATCGAAAACAACGCATGGAGATGAGATACTAATAGAGTAGGAAGTGATCGCATGTTAAAAAAAATTGACGAACTTTACAAATATATTTTGATAATGTTGCTCGTCGTTTATTTGATCAATTCTATTTATTTAGAGGAACTGATGCTCACATTTACCATAATAGCTCTTGCGATCCTTCTAGAATTAGTGAAACAGCGACATCGGATAAAGCAACTTACATTTCCCCAATTTGCAATTATCGGAGTTGTATTGTTAGCGGGTGGTGCTGGAACCATTTATCTACTTGTGTTATTCCAGATTTTCTTAGAGCCTTTTCGTTTACCATCCACTTTGAAAACAATGTTATTAATCTTGTTTGTGCTTGTTTGTTTATACGGACTAGGATACTTTTTGAGAAGAACATTTGGGCGAGCGTTAAAGAATCAATAAAACCTCCTTTAGAAGTTATGGAAAAATAGCCTCTAAAGGTTTTTATTGAAACTATACTGAATGTTCATTCGTATGTAATTGTAGAGGTGTTGCAAATGAAGCATATATATGAACGTACGGCAAAGTATACAAAGTTAGGTTCATTGTTAACATTAGTTATTTATATGGCATTAGTTATTATTTTTAAAGATATCATGTGGAAGGATTTCGAGACGCATACTATGATAGGTTTTACAGTATTTATGCTGTTGGGAACTTCTTATTTTTTTCAACAAGCTGCAGAAAAGTTACCAGATGAGAAAAAAATAGATAGCGAATATTATTCCGTCGATTTCCCTGTTAACGAGCTTAACTTTCAAAATGATGTATCGCTCATTCCTCAAAGTTACTTAGTATCCCATACAGGAGAAAGACTTTACACAATTACGCCTACAGAAAATCATCCATTCATTCGTAAGTTATCTGCCTTCGCCATTTTCAAAAGTGGCCTATTCTTCCCAATTACTTATGATTTGAAGACAATGGATGGGAAGCTCGTAAGTCGGTTTACAATTAGAAATAAATTTAAATTCATGGAAATGTCGCTGTATGATCATACGAAAACTCATATTTCTACTGTGATTATGCCGATTGTTTCAGTTAAGAATAGAGCGATTATTTACGATGCGAATAATGAAAAAATGCACCAGATGAAAGCAAAGAGTACATACGGAGATATTGACATAAATAGTTTTGAGGGAAAACGCTTGGCAACATACCGTTTTGGTATGTTTCCTTATGCAACTCACCCAGCATTTGAAGCACAAGCAATGAACACTCATGTATCTCTCGCACATGATTTATCGCAAATAGAAAAACTAACCTTTACTGCGTTGTTTTACTGCTGGACCGCCAATCAATAAGGAGCTGACATTGTCAGCTCCTTATTAATGTGCTTTATAATTGTAAATTGGTTTAATCACTTCCAACACATCTACTGTCTCGTCAATATGTGCGAGAATATCGTGCATATCTTTATAAGCAAATGGCGATTCATCAACCGTACTTGCTACAACGGAAGTACTCCACACATCCTTCATCGAATCTTTGAAGTCTTCCAATGCTACAAGTTTTCTCGCTTGGGAACGGCTCATAATTCGTCCTGCACCATGTGGGCCGGAGAAATTCCATTCTGGATTTCCTTTCCCACGGCAAATTAATGAACCATCTCGCATATTCATCGGGATAATGACAATTTCTCCATCTTGTGCAGAAATGGCACCTTTGCGTAGAATCATATTATCTAAATCGATATAATTATGAATCGTGTCGAATGTTGATTCAATTTCCCAATTCATTCCCCTGCAAATGACATCGACCATCGTTTTACGATTGAGTGCTGCGTACTTTTGTGCGATAGAGAGATCCCATAAATAATCTTTCATCGCATTGCCTTCTACATACGCTAAATCTTTCGGAACAGCATCTCCCAAGGATAGGTGGGCAACTTGTTGATAATGTTCGGCAATTTGTTTTCCTAAATTTCTGCTACCTGAGTGGATAACTAAATAGATACTGCCGTCGTTTCCTTCGTTCAGTTCGATAAAATGATTACCGCCACCAAGTGTTCCTAAGCTTAAACGAGCACGGCTTTCGTTAATAGGAGCAGCAACTTCTGCAAATGGTATTTCTATCGTAAGACGATGTTCTTTGTTTCTAACCCGTGTTCCGCTTGGGACATTTTTCTTAATCGTTTTATCTAGTTTTTCGAAGTTAACATCTTCTTTTTTTATCTCTAGTTTTGCGCAAATCATACCACAGCCTAAGTCGACACCAACAAAGTTAGGAATAACTTTGTCGGAAATTGTCATCGTTGTTCCAACAGTGCAGCCTTTTCCTGCATGAAGATCCGGCATCATCCGTATTTTCGTGTCTTGTAAATAGGGAAGGCTACAAAGCTCCTCTACTTGACGCTTTGCTGTTTCCTCTATCGTGTTTGTGAAAACAAGTGCATGATTATATGTACCTTTTATTTCTAACAAAATTTCACCTCATTTATTTAGTTCTTAAACAAGTTAAACCAGCCTTTATATTTAAACCAAGCAAGCATTGATATGGCAATAACTAGCATAAAGCCAAGCACAACAAAGTAGCTATAACGCCATTCAAGTTCCGGCATATTAGTGAAATTCATCCCATACACACCCGCGATAAATGTTAAAGGGATGAAAACTGTGGAAACAGTCGTTAAAATCATCATAATTCGGTTCATATGGATCGAGTTGATGGACATTTGACTATCCCGAATATCAGCAGTTAACTCTCTATTCGACTCTACCATATCTGCAAGTTTTAACAAATGATCGTAAATGTCACCAAAATAAGCTTTTTCAATTTGTTGCAAATTGACACGTTCGGAATTCATCATCCGGTAAAGCAAATCTCGCATTGGAATAATCGTTCGACGCAATCTTAACAAATCACTTCGAAGGTCAAATACTTGATCCATGGATAAATGGCATACATTGGACGAAAGCTGATCTTCTATTTCGTTTAAATAATCTTCAATTTTATAGACAATTGGAAAATATGCATCCACGACTTCATCAACTATTTGATAAGTTGCATGCATAGCTCCGCGGTCCCAACCTTTTGGATTTTGCATAATACGTTCTCGTGCTTGATCTAATTCATGCATTGGAGGAAAGTGGAAAGTCACCACAAAGTTTGATCCAACAAATAAGTTCAGTTCCTCTGCTTCAAGCGTCTCTTCGTTAAATGTATGCAACACAAAAAAAGAATGCCCGTCATAATGGTCCAATTTGGGTCGTTGCAGTCGAAACAAACAGTCTTCAATTGCAAGCGGATGGAAATGAAAGAAGGAACTAAGTAGTAATTCCTCTTCTTTCGTAGGTTCACTAATATCTACCCAATACCATTCCAACGGTTTTTCTTTAATTTTCTCTAGCGTGAAATCAATTATTATTTCTTGGTTAGTAGTTCTTCCAATTGTTCGAATCATCATAAAACCCCCCTTGCAGCTTCTATTATCCCATAATCCGCTCTATGTATTCAAAAGCATACAGAAATTTTTAATAGACAAATGGAAAATGCCAAGGAAATGTCGATAATCCTTGGCATTTTAACGTTTTTACTTTTTGATTTTTGTCTGTTTTATTTCTTTTTTTAATCCCATCATTAAAGAGGCAATCATGAGAAGCATCACGAAAGAAAATGGTAAAGCTGCGATAATGATCGTATTTTGCAAAGCAGTGAGACCGTTAACAGACAGCAAAACGATAGCAATGGCAGACAAAGTAATTCCCCAAATAAGTTTTACTTTATTTGGCGGTGTCATTGAACCATTTGTTGATAGCATACCTAGAACAAAAGTTGCGGAATCGGCCGATGTGATGAAAAAGCAAGCAATAAGCAAGACTGCAAAAACGGAAACAATCGTCGACAACGGCATCGAATTGAACATCTCGAAGATAGTCAATTCCGTAGAGGATTGCGCTAAATCAGCAATACCTCTTTTTTGCATATTGATAGCAGTTGTTCCGAAAGCAGAAAACCAAATTGCTCCAAGTAAAGTAGGTGCAACCAATACGGCTGTTATGAACTCTTTAATCGTTCTGCCTTTCGATACACGAGCTATAAACATGCTGACAAATGGTGCCCATGAAATCCACCAAGCCCAGTAAAAAATCGTCCAATTTTCAAGCCACTCACGATTAGTTGCGTTAAGTGGTGCTGTACGTAAGCTCATTTGAACGATATTGGCTAAATATCCTCCAAAAGAGTCCGTGAACATATCAAAAATGAGTAATGTAGGACCTAGGAGGATAACAAAACCAAGTAGTGCAAGTGCTAACACTAAGTTTGTATTTGATAAATACTTAATTCCTTTACTTAAACCGGACCATGCAGATCCAATGAATAGAACCGTTATAATAGCAATAATAATAATCTGAGGAACGATTCCAATCGTCACTCCGAAAAGATAGTTTAAACCAGCATTAATTTGAACGGCACCGAAGCCGAGTGAAGTAGCCACACCAAATGCCGTAGCAAAAATAGCAAGGACGTCGACCAGTATGCCCCATGGTCCAACCATCTTTTTACCGAAAATAGGCTTCAATGTTGCGGATATTAACGCTGGTTCGTCTTTACGGAACTGAAAAAAGGCAAGGGATAAAGCAACAACTCCATACATAGCCCACACGTGCAATCCCCAGTGGAAGAAAGACTGACGGAGAGATTCCTTAAAGGCTGTAGCTGTGTTTGGTTCGGCTGTAGCTGGATTGATTGCATAATGCGATAAAGGTTCGGCAGCACCATAAAAAACGAGTCCAATACCCATACCAGCAGAAAACAGCATAGAAATCCATGTTACCGTTGAAAACTGAGGGCGATCTGTATCCTTTCCCAAACGGATTTTTCCATAAGGACTAAAGATAAAAAATATATTAAGTGCCAACATGAACGTCATCAGTAGCATGTAGTACCAACCAAAAGAAGATGCAACAAAGCTTTTGATGACAGTGGTAATCTCCTCAAAACTTTTGGGGTGGAGTGCTCCATACCCGGCGGCTAAAATGACTAAGCCCATAGTGATATAAAATGTAATAGTTAGTTTCTTCATACTTCCCCCTCGTAGAATGGATAATTTAAATGGTAACTATACTAATAAAGCACTGTGAAATCAAATGATATCAAGGGTTCCGTTTCTTCAAAATCATACCCAAAATGCGAAGATTTAAAACAATTAGAAGCACTTAAACAATAATATTTAAAATTCAGTATTGACGGAATAAACAAATAGATGTAATCTAATAGTCAATCAAATAAAACTACTTTCTTATCAAGAGAGGTGGAGGGACTGGCCCTACGATACCTCAGCAACAGGCTTTTTGTACTGTGCTAATTCCAGAAGCGTTTCATGCTTGAAGATAAGAAGAGAATAATTACTCGTGCCGTGTAAACCTCTTCTTGTTTCCAAGAAGGGGTTTTATTTGATTTCCAATTCAAATTTAGGGAGGAAGAAATCATTATGACAACAAAAACAGCAATTGCAGCACCATTCAGAGCGGATCACGTAGGGAGTTTACTAAGACCTGAAAGTTTACTTCAAGCAAGAAAAGACTTTAAAGCAGGGGCTATTACGAAAGAACAATTAAAAGAAGTAGAAACAATAGAAATTAAACGCATTGTAGATAAACAAATCGAGGTGGGACTTGAGCTTGTAACAGACGGCGAATTCAGAAGAGACTGGTGGCATCTCGACTTCTTAGAGCATCTAAATGGATTTGAAGGATATGTACCTGAAAAAGGATATCAATTCGAAGGATTAGAAACAGACAAGTACGAAGTTCGCAATATCGGTAAAATATCGTTTAACCCAGATCATCCATTTATCCAAGACTTTATCGAGTTCAATAAAATTGTAGAAGGACGAGCGGTTGCAAAACAAACAATACCAAGTCCGAATCAGCTATTCCATCCTGGTATACGAGACGAAAGCATATACCCGGACGTTGAAGATTTTGCAAAAGATATAATTAAAGCATATCAAGATGCAATTCAAGCTTTTTATGATGCAGGGGTAAGATATTTACAAATAGATGATGTGTACATTGCAGGTTTATCTTCACCAGATATTCCTTATAAAGTAGAGGAAAGAGAATTTTTAATCGACCTTGCACTCCGTGTCATGAATGGTGCATTGGAAAACAAGCCAGAAGATTTAGTCGTGACGACTCATTTATGCCGTGGTAATTACCAATCGACTTGGGCGTTTGGAGGTAGTTATGCACTAATCGCGCCAACTTTTTTCGCTAAAGAAAATGTAGATGGCTTCTTTTTAGAGTATGATGACGATCGCTCTGGAGATTTCAAGCCACTTGAGCATATTCCAAACGGAGGTGCAAAAGTAGTTTTAGGTGTCTTCACATCGAAAAACGGAGAGCTAGAAGATAGAGAAAATATTATCGCACGTGTAAAAGAAGCGTCTGAATATGTGCCTCTTGATCAATTAAGCATTAGCCCACAATGTGGATTTGCTTCTACACACCATGGAAATAAGTTAACAGAAGAGCAACAGTGGAAAAAACTAAAATACATCGTTGATATTTCAAAAGAAATCTGGAGCTAACCTAACAGCTGGAAGAACCTCGTTGGATTCTAGATACCCATTCGTAAAGGAATCCATCGAGTGAGATACAAAACTTTCTTTCCCCTAAGTCTCATTTGATTAAATGGGAAAGAAAGCATATTATTCAAATAAAAACACCACACAAAATTTGTTTAGGAAAATAATCAATAAAACATATTCAGTTAGAATGCCTGTGCTTAGGCATTCTTTTTTATTTGCAATGAATTGAGGTGTTTGTCTCGTTTGTTTTGCAGTCTGCTGCATCTACTAATATATAAGTAAGAAGGAGGTGAATTTGTCATGAGACCATGTAGTTCATGTGGGCACCACATGCACGGAGGAATGTGTCGTTGCCATCATTTTCCAGCTGCTCAACCAATAGTATGTCCACCACAATTCCGAGTGCATGACTCGTTTATACCGAGAATGCAACCTGTGATTCATCCAATTGTGAACGTAAACAGAGAGCATATTGTCAATGTGCCTCGCCATTTCTTTACAGAAACTAATCGAAATGTTGTAGTAAATCCACCTCAACAAGCTTTTCCGATGCAACCAGGATTTCAACAACCATTTCCACCACAACAATTTGTCCCACAACAATTTGTAGGACAACAATATGTCCAACAACAATTTCCGGGGAACTTCCCAGGGCAACCTAGATACTAATGTAGAACATCCTTATTTGCAAAAGGCAAATGCATTTTTTAGTGCATTTGCTTTTTTAATTCTACACCATTACCAATGTCATGATCAACTTTATTATTTATAATTGTGAGATATATTGTAATTTTCAATATATTTTGATAGAGTAATAATTATTCGATTTTTGGAAATGTTTATCAAAAGAGATATGGGGATGATGCAGATGAAGCTTTTTGTTTCAATAGACATGGAAGGGATTACAGGCCTACCAGACTATACATTCGTAGATTCTAGTAAGCATAATTATGAACGCGCAAGACGTATAATGACGCAAGAAGCAAATGCGATTGTAGAAGGGGCTTTATCAAGCGGCGTAAAAGAAGTTCTAGTAAATGATAGTCATTCAAAGATGAATAATATTTTAGTAGAGGAGCTACATCCAGAAGCGTCTTTAATAACAGGTGACGTGAAATCGTTTTCAATGGTGCAGTGCTTAGATGAATCGTACATAGGCGCAGTATTTGCTGGCTATCACTCGAGAGCGGGACAACCAGGGGTAATGAGTCACTCTATGATATTCGGAGTAAGAAATATGTATATAAACGATGTAGAAATTGGTGAGCTGGGATTAAATGCATATGTAGCAGGCCATTTTGGTGTACCAGTTATTATGGTTGCAGGGGATGATGGAGCATGCAGGGAAGCAGAGGCATTGATTCCTGGAGTTATCACAGCAGTTGTGAAAGAATCTATCTCTAGGTCAGCTGTTAAAACATTGCATCCGCGAAAAGCGCATGCATTATTGAAAGAAAAGGTTACAGAAGCCATTAGTAACCGTGATCATATAAAACCTCTCGTACCGCCAAAAACTCCTACGTTACGAATTGAGTTTGCTAATTATGGTCAAGCAGAATGGGCAGCGCTTATGCCTGGTTGCGAAATCGTAGAAGGAACAACAATAGTTAAGTTCGAGGCAAAAGATATATTAGAAGCGTACCGTGCAATGCTTGTAATGGTAGAGCTAGCAATGCAAACGAAATTTTGTTAAGGGGGAAGTTTGCTTATGGCGAAGTATATTATTAAACGCTTTTTCATGATGATAGCAACGATTCTTATCATTGCTACGTTAACTTTCGCATTGATGCATTCCATTCCAGGTTCTCCATTCGATGAAGAGCGTACTTCTAACCCTACTATTCAAGCGAATCTAGAGAAA
The DNA here is from genome assembly GCF_900111345.1 of Psychrobacillus sp. OK032. GTDB lineage: Bacteria > Bacillota > Bacilli > Bacillales_A > Planococcaceae > Psychrobacillus. Next base: position 74,202 of record NZ_FOGY01000010.1, on the reverse strand, counting down.
TTTTATAAGTTAGATGAACCTATGCATATTCAATATTTATATTATTTGAAGTCTATTGTGACCTTTGATTTTGGACCTTCCATTAAAAAACCGAACGAATCCGTAAATGAATTACTTGCAAGAGGATTTCCAATTTCCTTTGAGCTTGGAATGGTCACGATATTAGTCGCTTTGTTGTCTGGGGTTACTTTAGGGACTTTCGCGGCCCTCCGACATAATGGAATTATAGATTATTTAGCAATGACTTTTGCTGTTGTTGGGATATCTGTACCTAACTTTGTACTTGCGACCTTGCTTATTCAGCAAATTGCAGTAAATTTAGAGTGGCTTCCTCCTGCCACGTGGAGTAGCCCACTACATATGATATTACCTACACTCGCTCTTGCAACTGGACCAACCGCCATTATTGCCCGATTAACGAGGTCAAGTATGCTCGAGGTGTTAACGCAAGATTACATTAAAATGGCCCGTGCAAAAGGACTTTCACCGGTAAGAATCGTTGTCAGGCATGCATTAAGAAATGCGCTTATGCCTGTAGTAACCATTATGGGAACGATGCTCGCAGGTATTTTAACAGGAACGTTTGTTATTGAACGAATCTTTGCTATCCCTGGAATGGGAAAATATTTCGTGGAGAGCATTAATAACCGTGATTACCCAGTCATTATGGGATCGACCGTGTTTTATAGTGCATTTTTAGTATTCATGTTGTTCCTTGTGGATATCGTATACGGTTTCTTAGATCCACGTATAAAACTACATCGAAAAGAAGGGGATGCGTAATGACCAATCCAACAAAAATAGTATCCCCAGATAGTGTAAAAGACGAATGGTTTCGACCTAAAGAAAAAGAACAAGGAAGAGCAGAATCGGTTGTCAGGCCTTCCTTGTCCTACTGGAAAGATGCATGGAGAAGACTACGAAAAAACAAGTTGGCGATGGTTGGACTAGCTTTCCTTATTTTCTTATTGTTTATGGCTATTTTCGGACCTATATTATCGCCATATTCTGTTACGGGAACAGATTATCCAAACCAAAACAAAGCTCCTTCTTTAGCTCATTGGTTCGGTACGGATGAAGCTGGAAGAGATGTATTTACTAGGACATGGTACGGTGCCCGAATTTCCTTATTTGTAGGTGTGATGGCAGCGCTTATTGACTTTTTTATAGGGATTATTTATGGCGGCGTTAGCGGGTATAAGGGTGGCAAAACAGATGCAATAATGATGCGCATCATTGAGGTATTATATGGTTTGCCACATTTGTTAGTAGTTATATTGCTAATGGTTGTAATGGGACCAAGCTTAACAACTATAATTGTGGCACTAACCGTAACTGGATGGGTAGGAATGGCGCGAATCGTTCGGGGGCAAGTTTTACAAATCAAGAACTATGAGTTTGTCACAGCCTCCAAATCATTCGGTGCAAAAACATCGAGAATTATTCGAAAAAACTTACTTCCTAATACGATGGGACCCATTATCGTACAGATGACACTTACTGTACCAGGTGCGATTTTTGCAGAAGCATTTCTCAGCTTTTTAGGGTTAGGAGTTTCAGCACCATTTGCAAGTTGGGGTGTTATGACGAACGATGCATTACCAGTTATCCTATCTGGTCACTGGTGGCGATTATTCTTCCCAGCATTTTTTATATCCTTAACAATGTTTGCTTTTAACGTACTTGGAGATGGACTACAAGACGCACTTGATCCGAAGTTGAGGGGGTGAGATTGGTGAATGCACGTAAGAAAAAAGAGAAGAAAATAATATCTAATGAAAAAGTATTGCAAGTTAATAACTTACACGTATCCTTTCGAACATATGGTGGTGAAGTAGAGGCTGTTAGAGGTGTTGACTTTGACTTATATAAAGGGGAAACACTTGCAATCGTTGGGGAATCCGGCTGTGGTAAAAGTGTGACATCTAACGCAATTATGGGGCTAATCCCTCAACCTCCCGGAGTTATTAAGAATGGCAATATTCTATTTAAAGGAAAAGATTTGACGAAATTGTCAAAGGGGGGGCTACGCAAAATACAAGGGGTCGACATTTCAATGATCTTTCAGGATCCAATGACTGCGTTAAATCCAACATTATCCATAGGGGAGCAGTTAACGGAAGGTCTCCGTACCCACAAAAAAATTGGGAAGCAGGAGGCAAAGAAACGAGCAATCGAAATGTTAAAGCTTGTAGGAATTCCAAATCCAGAGGAGCGTTTAAAACAATTTCCTCATCAATTTTCTGGGGGTATGCGTCAACGTATTGTAATAGCGATTGCACTTATTTGCGATCCTGAATTACTTATCGCGGATGAACCGACGACTGCACTGGATGTTACAATTCAAGCGCAAATTTTAGAGCTGTTTGAAGAAATTCAACGTAAGAAAGAGATATCCATTATATTAATCACGCATGATCTTGGAGTAGTAGCAAAAATTGCAGATCGCATTGCGGTTATGTACGCTGGAAAAATTGTAGAGATTGGCAACAAGCGAGAAATTTTCTATACTCCTGAACATCCATATACGAAGGGACTATTAAACTCTGTTCCTCGCCTCGACTTAGAGGAAGAGGAGTTGCAACCAATTGAGGGAACTCCACCGGATTTGTTTTCACCACCGAAAGGATGTCCATTCACAGCCCGCTGTGATTATGCGATGGAAGTTTGTGATCATGTATACCCATTTACTACTAAGCTATCCGAAGCTCATGGAGTAGACTGCTGGCTACAAGACGAACGTGCGAAGGTATTGAAGAACAGCGATAGGGTTGGATGAGCGCGCGAAAGTGCATTCACATATACAATACAAAGGGGGAACTGAGATGAAGAAATGGTTATCATTATTTGTAGTAGCATTTTTTGTACTTGTGTTAAGTGCTTGTACAGCTACGAAAGATGCGGGAAAAACAACTAATACAGAAAAAGAAGGAGAAAAAGAGGTAGCAGTTGGAACAGAAACAGAAGCCACGCCAACAGAAAAAGTACTATATTTAAATAACGGGAATGAACCAACCTCTTTCGATCCGTCTGTAGGATTCGACGCTGTATCTTGGAATTCTTTGAACAATCTTATGGAAGGATTAGTTAGACTTTCAAAAGATCATTTAGCAGGGCCAGCTACAGCGGAGAAAGTAGACGTATCGGATGATGGTTTAACGTATACATTTACCATTCGTGATGATGCAAAATGGTCTAATGGAGACCCGGTGTTAGCAAGTGATTTTGTGTATGGGTGGCTACACATGTTAGATCCAGAAACAGCATCTCCAGCAGCATTTCTAGCATATTTTATTGAAGGGGCAGAAGCATACAATAGCGGAACAGGTACAGCTGATGCTGTAGCGATTAAAGCGTTACAAGATAAAGTATTTGAAGTGAAACTAAATACACCAACAGAAGCATTTTTAAATATTATTACGAACCCAAGTTTCTTTCCAGTTAATGAAAAAGTGGCAACAGAAAATCCTACTTGGTTTGCAGATGCAGAAACTTTCGTAGGGAATGGTCCATTTAAATTAGTTGACTGGAAGCATGATGTAAGTTTTACGTTTGCAAAAAACGAAAATTATTGGGATGTGTCGACTGTAAAGCTAGATAAAGTAGAGTGGGCAATGGTTAATGACTCCAATACAGAATATCAGATGTATCAAACAGGCGATTTAGACACATCGGTAGTGCCATCTGAACTTGCTGAAAGTTTAATGAATAACCCAGAACTTAAGAATGAAGACCAAGCAGGTTTGTATTTCTATCGATTCAACGTTTCTATGGAACCATTTACAAACAAAAAAATTCGTCAAGCATTTGCAAATGCTGTTAATCAACAGGAAATGGTCGAATTTGTAACGAAAAATGGTGAGAAACCAGCAGAAGGCTTTGTTCCTTATGGATTCATTGGTCCAGATGGAAAAGAGTTTAGAGAAACTGCTGGAAAGCTTGTAGGTTTTGATGCAGATAAAGCAAAAGCATTATTAGCTGAAGGTATGAAAGAAGAAGGATATACGGTATTACCTGAAGTAACATTAACTTATTCTACAAGTGATACCCATAAGAAAATTGCAGAAGCGCTGCAAAGTAAATTTAAAGAAGTATTAGATGTAGATGTAGCACTTCAAAACGTAGAGGCAAGTGTATTTGCAACAGAGCAAAAAGAATTTAAATACCAGCTGTCACGTTCTTCTTTCTTATTTGACTACGCGGATCCAGTAAATGCACTAGAAAGTTTCATTACTGGTTCATCGATGAACCGTACAACTTGGTCAAATGCAGATTATGATAAATTAATAACAGATATTAAAAACGAAACCGACCAATCAAAACGTTGGGAAATGTTAATAGAGGCAGATGCATTATTAATGGAAGAGATGCCTGTATTCCCACTTTACTATTATAACCAAGTGTCATTAGAGAAGCCTTCAGTGTCAGACATTGTAAGACATCCAGTAGGATACTTAGATTTAAAATGGGCTGATAAAAACTAAAAAAGATGCGGTGCCTTATTAGGCGCCGCCCCTTTTGTTTACAAAAAAGGAGAAGATAACTATGAAAATTCGTCCTAAACGATTACGACAAGGAGACACGATTGGAATTATTGCACCTTCCAGTCCACCAAACCTTGAGCAGTTAAAACATTCTTTAACCTTTTTAGAGGAGTTAGGATTGTCTTATAAAATGGGGAAAAGTGTAGGAAATGTGTATGGCTATCTAGCGGGCACGGATGAAGAACGTTTAGTAGATTTACATGAAATGTTTGCTGACTCTGATATAGCAGGGATTATTTGTGCAGGTGGAGGATATGGTTCTGCTAGGTACACAGATAAAATAGATTTTCAATTAATGAATGAGTGCCCAAAGATATTTTGGGGTTATTCCGATATTACTTTTTTACATACAAGTATGAATATTTACTCGGATATCGTTACTTTCCACGGTCCAATGCTCGCATCTGATGTTGGAAAGGATACTTTTTCCGATTTCTCGAAGAAAATGTTTCAGCAATTGTTTGAACCAATGGAACTTCACTATACAGCAGCGATTTCCCCTTTAGAAAGCCTTTCGGCAGGAGTGGCGAGAGGTGAATTAACGGGAGGAAATCTATCTCTTCTTGCGAGTGGAATCGGAACAAAGTATGAAGTAGACACAAAGGGGAAGTTGTTGTTAATAGAAGACATTGGTGAAGAACCTTACCGAGTAGATGGAATGCTCAATCAGCTAAGGCAAGCGGGAAAACTAGAAGAAGCAGCTGGTTTTGTAATTGGGGACTTTAAAGACGCAGAACCAAAGAAACGTCCAATTTCATTGTCATTAGATGAAGTGCTCGATCATTATATAGGCCAATTAGGGAAACCAGCAGTGAAGGGCTTCAAAATAGGGCATTGCGAACCACATTTCGCAGTTCCACTTGGAGCAGAGGCAGTACTAGATGCAGATAGCTTAACTCTTACTATCTTGCCAGGAGTTGAATAAGGGGGAAAACCAATTGAATATTCAATCCATTGAAACGTTTGACGTAGCAATTCCGCTTACTAAGCCGTTTAAAACGGCGCTTCGGACAGTTACTACCGCTTACTCCGTTTATGTAAAAATCACGAGTAGTGAAGGAGTGGTAGGGTATGGTGAAGCACCTCCGACTCATGTAATTACAGGAGATTCAATGGCCAGTATTCGGTATGCGATTAATGAAATAATAGCACCGCAGTTAATCGGGCTTAATCTTTCCGAAAGTGAACATATTTTTCAAAAGATAAATGCATCAATTGTAGGAAATACAAGTGCAAAATCGGCAGTCGATATGGCCATACATGATCTAATCGCTCGTCAAGCAGGACTTCCTCTGTATCAATACTTAGGAGGGTATCGCAATACATTGGAGACCGACTTTACAGTAAGTGTGAACGCACCAGATGAAATGGCTGAAGATGCGGAGCGTTACGTAAAGGAAGGATTTCATATGCTGAAAGTAAAAGTTGGAATAGGTAATATAAAAGATGATATTACACGTATTCAGTCCATACGAGACCGAGTTGGAAATGAGGCGAAGCTAAGACTTGATGCAAACCAAGGATGGAATGCAAAAGAAGCAGTTAGAGCTATTCGATCGATGGAAGATGCTGGACTAGGGATTGAATTAGTCGAGCAACCAGTTCCTGCTCATGATTTAGAAGGGCTAAAGTATGTAACAGAGCGTACAGATACACCAATTATGGCGGATGAAAGTGTGTTTTCTGTTATAGACGCTAAAAGAGTTTTAGAAATGCGGGCTACAGATTTGATTAATATCAAGTTAATGAAGTCTGGAGGTATTCACCATGCTAAAAAGATTAACGCGCTTGCAGAAGCAAATGGAGTGGCATGTATGGTTGGAAGTATGATTGAAACAAAGATAGGGATTACTGCGGCAGCTCACTTTGCCGCTAGCCAACCGAATATTCAATTCTTCGATTTTGATGCACCGCTCATGCTTGCGAAAGATTTAGTTGTTGGTGGAGTTTGTTACGAAGGAAGTAAGATGACGTTCTCGAAAGAGCCTGGACTTGGTATTTCACGTTTGGAGATCGGATAGGGGGTCTATAAATGTCAACGGTAGTGCATGAGTGGGCATGTTCTGTAAAGGTAGCAACTGTTTGGACGGAGCCAGCTTCAGCGAGAGAGTTGGATACACCTGCAACTTCGAATCCAGTATTACTAGCTGAGTGGCTTGAAGCATTATCGTATAAAGAGCGACTTGCTCTTTGTGATGAAAATCGAGTACAAACGCAACTTCTTTACGGGGAGCCAGTGCTGGTAGAAAAAATAGAAGGAGATTGGGCAAAAATTATTGCAGTTTGGCAACCTTCTAAAAAAGATTCTCGGGGGTATCCTGGCTGGGTTCCAGTAAAGCAATTAAAGAAATCAACATGTTTGAATCCTATTGGCATTGCACGTGTATCAGCCGTGAAAGTACAGCTGTGGGATAAAGAAGAGAAGCCGTTGCTTGTCGTTCCATTTAATACGATACTTCCAGTTATCTCAGAAGATGCATTCTACTTTTATGTTCAAACCCCTCATGGGGAAGCGTTGCTTCGAAAAAAATACGCGGATGTTGCTATGTCTATGGAACAGTTTTCAAAGAGATCAGCGGAAGAGGTCGTAGCTTTAGGAGAACAATATTTAGATCTTCCTTATTTATGGGGAGGAATGTCTCCGTACGGCTATGATTGTTCCGGATTTTCATACAATATGCTGAAGGCATGTGGATATTTGATCCCTCGTGATGCAAGTGACCAGGCTAAAAGCGGTGAAGAAGTTTCGATACATGATATGGCCTCATGGAAAAAAGGGGATTTACTATTTTTCGCGAATGATGAGGGAACAGGTTCGGTTCGCCATGTTGGATTTTATTATGGAAATGGTCAATTATTGCATTCGCCTTCTACGGGGAAAACGGTTGAAATTATGGAGTTAGAAGGTTCTAAGCTTGAGAAGGAAATCTGTGCAGTGAGAAGGTATGCCGTTTAGGGGGGATTTGCATGACGGAAAAAGTTCTATTATCCGTAAAAGATTTAAAGCGTCATTTTGAGCTAGGACATGGTGAAACGTTAAAAGCGGTAGATGGCATTAGTTTTGATATTGTAAAAGGGGAAACATTTGGCCTGGTTGGAGAGTCTGGTTGTGGAAAGTCTACTGCAGGTAGAACGATTTTAGGATTGTACAATAAAACACAAGGTAACGTTCTGTTTGAAAATAAAAACGTACACGAAATGAACGATAAAGAGCGAAAAGAATATCTTAAAAAGATGCAAATGATCTTCCAAGACCCATACGCATCGCTAAACCCACGTTCAACTGTGCTCGAAATAATTGCGGAACCAATGGAAGTACATAAACTGTATAAATCCAAAGAGGCGTTAAAAAATAGAGTTTACGAGTTATTGGAAGATGTGGGTCTCAACAGGGATCACGCTAACCGCTATCCTCATGAATTTTCTGGTGGGCAAAGACAGCGTATAGGAATTGCTCGTGCATTAGCGTTAGATCCTGAATTTATCATTGCGGATGAACCTATTTCGGCATTGGACGTTTCTGTTCAAGCACAAGTAGTAAAGCTACTGCAACGATTACAAAAAGAAAAAGGATTAACTTATTTATTTATTGCGCATGATTTATCAATGGTGAAATACATCTCTGACCGGATTGGAGTAATGTATTTAGGGCATATGGTGGAGCTCACAACGAGTAACCAGTTGTACGAGAAACCGTTGCATCCATATACACAGGCATTATTATCGGCAATTCCAATTCCAGATCCAGATATCGAGGAAGCACGTGAACGTATTTTATTGTATGGCGAGCTTCCGAGTCCGATAAACCCACCTTCTGGCTGTGTTTTTAGAACACGCTGTGCACATGCAATGTCTATTTGTGCAGAAAAAAAGCCTGCTTGGAAAGAGCAGGAAGCTGGACATTTTATTGCGTGTCATTTGTATAATTGACATTCCGCTGAATTTATTGTATTCTGAAAATAACTTAAAGAAAAGGAGTGAGGCATTATGGCAAATTTAATTTTAAATCCACGAATCAGTAAGTTCATGATGTCCCACTCTAGATATATCTAAAAAAGTATAGTTTTTTATACTTTTTTATTTGATATGCTTCTTTTCTAATGACCGGGAAACCATGATTGCTGATTCGTGCAGTCATGGTTTTTTATATTGTCTAGCTACAGTGTCTAAATAGACATAGGTACTATAGCTTTTCTACCGAAAATTAGGAGGAAGTTAAATTGAATTTAATCGAAAAATATGGTTGGAACGATAAATGGGAAGAAAAAAAGCAAGGTAGTGGAATTGTAGGTCGCGTCCTTTTAGAGCATAAACATTTATATCGAGTAATAACAAACGAAGGAGAATGGCTATGTTCTCTTTCTGGAAAGTTTAAATTTGATCATAGTCGGGAGGCATTTCCTGCAGTTGGAGATTGGGTTGTACTGGAACAAATGCCAGGAGAGGAAAAAGGAATTATCCATGAAGTGCTTACTCGTAGCTCTCAGTTCTCAAGAAAAGTGGCTGGGTTAACAATAGAAATTCAGTTAGTCGCTGTAAATGTCGATTATGTCTTTCTTGTGATGTCCCTGAATGACGATTTTAATATACGCAGGTTGGAGCGCTACTTGTTAGCAGCATGGGATTCTGGAGCGACGCCTGTAGTTGTTCTAACAAAAAAAGATACATGTGAGGACTTGACGTACTATATAAGTGAAGCTGAATCGGTTGCATTTGGTGTAGATATATTCGCGGTTAGCAGTGTAACAGGAGAAGGGATCGATCGCTTAGCGAATCTTTTGTCGGCGGGTAAAACTGGTGCACTTTTAGGATCCTCAGGAGTAGGGAAGTCTTCCTTAATTAATGCTTTGTCTGGTGAAGAAGTAATGGCTGTTAACGATATTCGAGAAGACGACAGTAAAGGACGGCATACAACGACGCATAGAGAGCTTACACTACTTCCAGGCGGTGGTTTATTAATCGACACTCCTGGAATGCGAGAATTTCAACTTTGGGATACAAGCGAGGGAGTTAGCGCAAGTTTCAAAGATATTGAAGAATTAGCGGAAGGATGTCATTTCCGAGATTGTAAGCATGAAAAAGAACCAGGATGCGCTATACAAGAAGCGATATACACAGGTGTATTAAAAGAAGATCGATATAAAAGCTATATAAAATTAATGAAAGAACTTGCACACATCGAACGAAAAAACGATGTCGCTGCTCGAAAAGTAGAGCGCGATAAATGGATACAAATTGCGAAAACACAGAGAAGTAATTATTCGAAGAAAAAATAAACGGCAGTAAAGGAGACCAGGATGATACAGTTGCTTAATCATCGCCAAAAAGAGATAGCAGATCAACTGTTGGAAGTCCAACTCCCAGCCTATCAAATAGAAGCGGAGCTCATACAGTTTAATGGAATTCCCCAGCTAAATGACACCTCTCAAAGCCTTATGAGTTCCGATGAAATTTTTCTTGGTAATTTTGAGGGGTTAAAATTAACAGGATTTATCTCGTTTACAGAAACGACAGAACTGATCGACATCTGTAGGCTTGTTGTTCATCCGAATTATTTTAGAAGGGGCATTGCATCTTTGTTGTTAACATACCTATTGTCTACTAAACAGTCCGTTCAACAAATAGTTGTAACAACAGGAGCTAAAAACACACCGGCTATCCGATTGTATGAACGTTTTGGATTTTCTAAAACAAAGGATATCGAAGTAGAGCCCAACTTCGTCATTACTCAACTGGTTTATCGTTGAATAAAATAGATATTGAAAAAAGAATTCATTTTTAACTACTAATTCATGCGATTAGTAGTTTTTTTGTCCTTAGGGAAATAATTAAGTAGACGGTATGCCACAATTTAGGGATAATGCGTCGTAGTTGAATACCGCAAGGGCAGCGGAAATCCTAGCGGACACTTCTTACGACGCAGTATCCCTATACCGCACCTTCTCCAAAGCGTAAAAAAACAAGCCACATTTAAAGGCTATTTATGTTTTTTTATTCGAAAATTCGGGAACACTGAAGTAAGAATCGTATCAATTGCACATCAATAATTTTCTCGTTATAATATAGTCAAAGTTAGTCAAAGTCAGTTTGCGAGAAGAGGTGAGAAGGTGAAAAATATATCTGACATTATTGAAGGGTATTTGAAGTCCATTATAGAAGAAGAGAGTAAGGGACAAATTGAAATAAAAAGAAGTGAAATCGCTGAAAAGTTTCAGTGTGTCCCATCTCAGATAAATTATGTGATAAATACTCGATTTACCCAAGACCGCGGATACTTAGTGGAAAGTAAACGTGGTGGCGGTGGATATATTCGAATCCTCCGTGTTCGGGCGCATACGAAAGCTGATTTGATTGAGCATATAATACAAGGTCTAGAAAATGGTGCATCTGAATCGGTAACAGAAGATATTGTCTTCCGACTAATCGACGAAGAAGTTGTTTCTAATCGAGAAGCAAAACTCATATTAGCCGCCCTTAATCGAACAACGCTTGCTATTCCACTGCCAGCAAGAGATGAGTTGCGAGCGCGTATACTATGTGCAATGTTATTAACATTAAAATATGAAAAAAAGTGAAGATGAACGGGGTGTTGAAAAGTGATTTGTGAAAATTGTAAGCAAAGACCAGCAAAAGTAACGGTTACGCAAGTGCATAACGGTGAACACTTTGAACGACATTATTGTGAGGTCTGTGCAAATAGTCTCCACCCGTTTTATGTGGAATATAAACATGATCCATTATCTCTCCATCAACTTTTAACAAACTGGTTCAATCATACAGATCAGCAACCAATGCAGCATATACAGAAAAAAACTCCATTAGAATGCGAAGTGTGTGGTTGGTCTATTCAACGATTTTTAGATGAAGGAAAGTTTGGTTGTGCATCTTGTTACAATAGTTTTCGAGGACAACTGCCTACCGTGTTTAAACGTTTACATAATGGAAACGTGGCACATGTAGGGAAAGCGCCAGGTGCATTCGGTGAAAAAATAGCATTGAAAAAACGCATTGAAGCAATAAGATTGCAAATGAAAGATGCGATTGAAACTGAAAAGTTCGAAGAAGCTGCATTGCTTAGGGATGAGGCAAGAGAACTAGAAGATCAACTTGCCGCTGGAGGTGAAGAAAAGCATGTCGATTGAACGCTTTTTAGATAATTCGATTTCAAGTTGGATGGCAGGAGATGGAGAGCATTCAGATATTGTCATGAGTACAAGAATTCGACTCGCAAGAAACTTAAATGGATATCGATTTCCTCTTGCATTTACAGAAGACGAAGCGCATAAAATTGACCAATCCGTTTCGGCTACATTACTAGATGCGAATGAGGATCTACAGATGCACTTTTCCTCCATTCAAATAAAGGACTTGTCTGAATTGAGTCGCCAAGTGCTTGTAGAAAAGCATTTAATCAGTCCTAAACTAGCAAACTCTCCGATGACTGGTTCCGCTCTAATATCCGATGATGAGGCTGTCAGCATAATGGTCAATGAAGAAGACCATATTCGTATTCAATGCTTATTTCCGGGTCTACAAATTCAAGAAGCATATAAGCAGGCCGATGCGATTGACCGAGTTTTAGAAAAAGAGGTATCTTATGCGTTTGATGAGCAATTTGGTTATTTAACAAGCTGTCCTACTAACACAGGTACTGGTTTACGTGCATCCGTCATGATGCATTTACCGGCTTTAACGATAACGAAACAAATGAACCGAATCGTAACGATTATCTCCAGGTTAGGAATGGTTGTAAGGGGGATTTACGGGGAAGGTAGTGAAGCGCTCGGAAATGTGTACCAAGTATCCAATCAAACAACGCTTGGTAAATCAGAGGAAGACATAATTGCCGATCTTCAAAGCATTACCGAACAGATTATTCAAAAAGAAAGAGAAGCAAGGAATGCACTTTTAAAGCATTCAGCCAATACACTAGAGGATCGGTTATATCGTTCTTTAGGAACATTGTCATACGCACGTATTATGACTACGGAAGAGGCAGCTAAGTGTCTGTCCGATGTGCGTTTAGGGATAGATATGGGACTTATCAAAGACGTAGATGTGACTATTTTGAATGAATGTATGGTCTTTATGCAACCAGGGTTTTTACAACAGTATGCCGGAACCACTTTGAATACTTCTGAGCGAGATATATTTCGAGCAAAGTTGTTAAGAGAAAGGTTGCAACAGGGAGAAAAAACGAAAACAAAAGGAGAGAACTCGTATGATGTTTAATCGATTCACACAAAGATCACAAAAAGTTTTACAATTAGCGCAAGAGGAAGCAATTCGCTTAAAGCACGAATCTATCGGCACAGAACATATATTGCTTGGTTTAATCCGTGAAGGTAGTGGTATAGCTGCAAAAGCACTAGAAGCGATTGAAGTTGATACAAAAGTTATTGAAGTAGGAATTGAAGAGCTAGTAGGAACGGGAGCAGAGGAAGTTGGACCAATAGTCAACTATACACCACGTGCGAAAAAAGTAATTGAGCTTTCCGTAGACGAGTCCCGCAAACTGGGACACTCCTATATAGGTACGGAGCATTTATTGTTAGCATTGATCCGTGAAGGAGAAGGTGTAGCGGCAAGAGTTTTAAATAATGCAGGTGTTAGTTTAAATAAAGCTCGTCAACAAGTACTTCAATTATTAGGTAGCAATGACCAATCCCATGGAAATGCAAATAATAGTGCTGCTCCAGCGAGCACTCCTACGCTCGATGGATTGGCACGTGATTTAACCCAAATTGCTAGAGAAGGTACACTAGATCCAGTAGTTGGACGTAGTAAAGAAATTACACGTGTCATTGAAATACTTGCGCGCCGGACTAAAAATAACCCTGTATTAATAGGTGAACCTGGCGTTGGTAAAACAGCAATTGCAGAAGGTCTTGCACAGCAAATAATTCAAAACGAAGTACCAGAAATTTTGCGTGATAAACGAGTAATGACGCTTGATATGGGGACAGTAGTTGCTGGTACTAAATATCGTGGTGAATTTGAAGATCGATTGAAAAAAGTAATGGATGAAATTCGCCAAGCTGGAAACGTTATTTTATTCATCGATGAGCTTCATACCTTAATCGGAGCAGGTGGAGCGGAAGGTGCAATTGACGCATCGAACATTTTAAAACCAGCACTTGCACGTGGAGAAATTCAATGTATCGGTGCGACAACATTAGATGAATATCGAAAATATATTGAGAAAGACGCGGCATTAGAGCGTCGTTTCCAACCAATTCAAGTGGATGAACCATCAGTCACTGAAGCAATTCAAATTATATACGGATTACGTGATCGTTATGAGGCGCACCACCGCGTGAAAATTACAGACGAAGCTGTAGAAGCGGCGGTTAAAATGTCAGACCGTTATATTTCCGATCGTTTTTTACCGGATAAAGCAATCGATTTAATCGATGAGGCAGGTTCAAAAGTAAGACTGCGTTCTTACACAACACCTCCTAATTTAAAAGAATTAGAGGCAAAGCTAGATGCAATTCGTTCGGAGAAAAACGCTTCCGTTCAAAGTCAAGAATTTGAAAAAGCCGCATCTTTCCGCGACAAAGAACAAAAGCTTAAAGACGAGCTAGAAAAAATGAAGAATGACTGGAAAGAGAAACAAGGAAAAGAAGAGTCAGAAGTAACAGTAGAAGATATTGCGGCAGTTGTTTCCATGTGGACGGGAGTACCAGTATCTAAACTAGCACAAACAGAATCTGAAAAGTTATTAAAACTAGAAGATAAGCTACATGAACGAGTAATCGGTCAAGCGGAAGCTGTAGATGCAATATCTCGAGCAATTCGCCGAGCTCGTGCAGGGTTAAAAGATCCTAAACGTCCAATTGGTTCCTTTATTTTCCTTGGACCTACTGGTGTCGGTAAAACAGAACTTGCTCGTGCGCTAGCAGAAGTAATGTTTGGCGATGAAGATGCTATGATACGAGTAGATATGTCTGAGTATATGGAAAAACATTCAACTTCACGTCTTGTAGGATCTCCTCCAGGTTATGTTGGGTTTGAAGATGGCGGACAGTTAACAGAAAAAGTACGTCGTAAACCTTATTCTGTTATCTTATTAGATGAAATTGAGAAAGCACATCCAGATGTGTTTAATATTCTCCTTCAAGTTTTAGAGGATGGTCGTCTAACGGATTCTAAAGGACGTACAGTTGACTTCCGCAATACGGTTGTTATTATGACGTCTAACGTAGGAGCAGATGCACTTAGATACAATAAACATGTTGGATTCAACCTACAAGAAGGCGGAAAAACGGATTATAAAGACATGAAGGGTAAAATGCTAGAAGAATTGAAAAAAGCGTTCCGACCTGAATTCTTAAACCGTTTAGATGAAATGATCGTGTTCCACTCACTTGAAAGAGAACATTTAAAACAAATTGTTTCACTTATGACAGAGCAATTAGCTAAACGTTTGAAAGAACAAGGTATCGATTTAGAGCTAACAGAGGCAGCTCAAGAAAAGATTACAACAGAAGGATACGATCCAGCATACGGTGCACGTCCGTTGCGTAGAGCACTACAAAAACATGTAGAAGATCGACTTTCTGAAGAGTTATTAAAAGGGGAAGTATTAGCAGGTCAACATGTCGTTTTTGATGTAGAAAATGATGAATTTGTTGTTCGTACAAAAGCTGCGGTAGCAGCGGAAAACTAATACGGCGGGCATTCCGAACCTAATGGACGGAGTGCCCTTTTTTTACCCAGCATTAATCTAGCTCCAGCGCATAGCTCATCGAAAAAATGAGCATGACTGACCGGGGGAGACATAGGCGCTTGAGCTTTTTACATAGGAGGTACCATGGCGAAGAAAAAAACGAAATTTATGTGTAACTCTTGCGGATATGAGTCTGCTAAATGGATGGGGAGATGTCCAGGGTGCGGTGACTGGAACACGATGGTGGAAGAAGTAGAAATCGTATCGAAAGGTCCAAAGCGCACTTTTCAACATTCGACAGGCGTAACGCAAAAAGCAACTCCCATAATTGCAGTGGAAACCGTAGAGGAACCGCGAGTAGCAACAGACTTTGGTGAATTAAATCGCGTGCTAGGTGGAGGAATAGTACCGGGTTCTCTTGTGTTAATAGGTGGAGATCCGGGTATTGGAAAGTCGACGCTTCTTTTACAGGTTTCAGCATTACTTGCGAATAAAGGAGAGCGTGTTTTATATATTTCTGGTGAAGAATCTATCCGCCAAACAAAGCTTCGTGCAGAACGTTTAGGGGTTACCTCAGCGGAACTGTATATCTATTCGGAAACGAATTTAGAATTGATAAATGAAACAATCGATAGTGTTGAACCGAAATTTGTTATCGTAGATTCTATTCAAACAGTGCATCATCCGGAAGTAACAAGTGCTCCGGGGAGTGTATCTCAAGTACGGGAATGTACAGCTGAACTAATGCGTATTGCTAAGACGAAAAACGTTGCTGTCTTTTTAGTGGGGCATGTAACGAAAGAAGGGCAAATTGCAGGTCCCCGTATACTAGAACATATGGTAGATACCGTCTTATACTTTGAAGGAGAACGCCATCATACGTATAGAATTTTAAGATCTCAAAAAAATCGATTCGGTTCCACAAATGAAATTGCCATTTTCGAAATGGTGCAGCAAGGATTAAAAGAAGTGTTAAATCCTTCTGAGTTATTTTTACAAGAACGTTCTCATGGTGCAGCAGGATCGGCAATTGTTGCTTCGATGGAAGGGACAAGACCAATTTTAGTAGAAATACAAGCGCTTGTTACGCAATCCAGTTTTAATTATCCTAAACGAATGGCAACGGGAATCGATCAAAATCGCGTGTCGTTACTCATGGCAGTGTTAGAAAAACGTATGGGATTATTACTTCAGACACAAGATGCATATATAAAAGTTGCGGGTGGAGTGAAGCTAGATGAACCTGCGATCGATTTAGCCGTCCTAGTAAGTATCGTATCCAGTTTTCGCGATACAGGTGTAACTCCTACCGATTGTTTTATAGGAGAAGTTGGGCTAACAGGAGAAGTACGAAGAGTCTCTAGAATAGAACAACGCGTGCAGGAAGCGGCAAAGTTAGGGTTCAAACGAGCGATAGTTCCGGCATCTAATATTGGTGGATGGGATTATCCAAAAGGAATTCAAGTTATAGGTATAGAATCTGTAAATGAAGCAATGAAAGAAGCTTTTTCTTAACGAAATGCTTTGTTGTATTACTGTAGATTTTAACTCTCGAAGCGAACTTGATCTGAATGTAGGGATGGCGGCGACTCCAGTGGGAAAAACGGGAAAGTCGAGACCTCGCAGGAAGCGTCCGCCTGTAACGGAAATCAACAGTAAAGTTTAACTAAGCCTAAGGAAAAGCATAAAAGACATACTTCTTGTGGTCTTAATAGACGTATGAAGACCACAAGAAGTATAATTAATAATTAATGGAGGTGGCATTTTGTTGAAATGGATTATACAAATCGCATTTGTTTTAATTGGTGGTACATTGGGTTTAATATTATTACCGCATTTATACGAATTCATTAATTTATCTAATAACCCTTGGATCCACAATCCTTACGTATCTGTTCTAATTGGAGCAGTTTTACTTTACGTTGTAGCCTTGTTTTTAACAGATTACTTAATAAACTTTATAAAGTGGATGGAAGAGCGACTGTTAAGAGCACCGATTGGAGATTTACTTTTTGGTACACTAGGATTAGTTATTGGATTAATCGTCGCATTTTTACTTGGATCGGCTATTAATAATATTGCCATTCCGGGCATTGACTCTGTTGTACCGGTACTATTATCAATTGTACTTGGATACTTAGGGTTCCAGGTAGGGTTTAAGAAACGTGATGAATTGCTTCAAGTTTTTACTTCTAGCAAGCAACAAACGGGTAAAAAGAAAGTAGTAGATGATGAAGCAGCGCAAGGTTTAGGTTTGGGTACGTATAAGCTGTTGGATACGAGTGTTATAATCGATGGTCGTATTACGGATATTTCAGAAACAGGATTTATGGAAGGAGTATTGGTTGTCCCACAGTTTGTTCTAACGGAACTGCAACATATTGCCGATTCTTCTGACACGCTTAAGAGAACGAGAGGTCGTCGTGGCTTAGATGTGTTGAAAAAATTACAAAATGAGCGTGCTTCCGCTGTTTTAATAGTGGAAGAAGACTTTGAGGATGTACAAGAAGTAGATTTAAAACTTGTTCGTCTAGCGAAGAAGATGAATGGTATAGTCGTAACAAATGATTTTAACTTAAACAAAGTATGTGATCTTCATCAAGTTCGAGTTCTGAATATTAATGATCTAGCAAACGCAGTAAAACCTGTCGTTATTCCAGGAGAAATAATGCATGTTGTGGTTATTAAAGATGGAAAAGAACATAATCAAGGTGTTGCTTACTTAGATGATGGTACGATGATTGTTGTAGAAGGTGGAAAAGCATACATCGGTCAGGCGATAAATGTGGAAGTAACAAGTGTATTGCAAACTTCCGCAGGTCGCATGATTTTCGCGAAACCACAAGAGTCTAAATAATGGAGAGGGGTTGTTTCCTATTTCTTAGTAGGAAAACACCCTTTTTTCTATGTAGTGTAGGAGAGAATGCTAATGGTGTACACGGTATTATTACCTGCCGCTGGAAGTGGAAAACGAATGGGAGCAGGTCAAAATAAACTTTTTTTAGAACTAAGAAAGATTCCAATTTTAATACATACTTTACGCGCTTTTGAACAAGATCCGAAGTGTTATCAAATTGTATTAGCAGTGAAAAAAGAAGAACAAGCTTTTATAGAGGAGTTGCTAGCAAAACATCGTATTACAAAAGTTGCTGCCATTACCGAAGGGGGAGGGGAACGTCAACATAGTGTATATGCTTGCTTGAAGGCTTCTCCTTCGAAGGGTATTTTACTTGTGCACGATGCAGCGAGACCCTTCATTAGACAAGAGGTTACCCACCGGTTAGTACAATCTGCAGAAGAATTTGGAGCAGCAGTAGCTGCGGTTCGTGCAAAGGACACGATGAAAAAAGTAGAAAATGGTATAATCCAAGAAACAGTCGATCGAGAAAGTCTATGGATTATTCAAACACCGCAAGCGTTCAAATACGATGTGCTAGAAAAAGCCGAAAGATTAGCGGATGAAGAAGGGTTTTTAGGAACAGATGAAGCAATGCTGGTGGAACGACTAGGAGAGCAGGTTCATATTGTGGAAAGTACATATGATAATGTGAAAATGACAACACAAGAGGATCTACTTTTTGGAGAAGTGATTTTAACTAAACGAGAGCAGGAGGAACAATAGAATGATGCGAATTGGCCAAGGATTTGATGTACATGAGTTTGCGGATAATCGTCCGTTAATAATAGGGGGGGTAACGATTCCTTACGAGAGAGGGCTTATCGGGCATTCTGATGCAGACGTACTACTTCACACAGTCACGGACGCAGCACTTGGAGCAATTGGAGAAGGGGATATCGGAAGACATTTCCCAGACACAGATCCTGATTTTAAAGATGCTGATTCCGCAAAACTACTGGAACACATATGGAAAATAGTAGATGCAAGAGGATATAAATTAGGGAATATTGATTGCACCATTATTGCACAAAAACCAAAAATGGCACCTCATATTGAAATGATTCGTGCACGTGTTGCAGAACTTCTACAGGCGGATGTTAGTCAAGTAAATGTAAAAGCAACAACAACAGAAAAATTAGGTTTTACAGGTCGTGAAGAAGGAATTGCTTCGATGGCAACTATATTACTAGTAAAGAAAGACTAACTTTCAAAAACAGGTAAGCAGTGGTAAAATGTAAAAAGTTTATATGAACGAAAACTAGGAGGATACACAATGACACAAGAAGTTCGCGTACGCTACGCACCAAGTCCAACTGGACATTTGCATATTGGAGGGGCACGTACAGCATTATTCAACTATTTATATGCACGTCATCATAACGGGAAGTTTATCGTTCGTATTGAAGATACAGATATTGAACGTAATATTGAAGGCGGCGAATTATCGCAGCTTGAAAATTTAAAGTGGTTAGGTATCGATTACGATGAGTCTGTTGATATTGGAGGGCCTTATGCACCATATCGCCAAATGGAGCGTCTAGATATCTATACTTCGCATGCAAAAGAAATGTTAGAAAAAGGACATGCCTATAAATGTTTCTGTTCTTCAGAGGAATTAGAAGCAGAACGTGAAATCCAAAAAGAAAAAGGTATTGCAGCTCCTATGTACAATGGTAAATGCCGTCATTTATCAGCAGAAGAAGTACAAGCAAAAGAAGCAGCTGGACTTCCACACACCATTCGTATGCTTGTTCCCGAAAATGTGACCTATACATTTGAGGATTTAGTGCGTGGATCGGTGACTTTTGAGTCAAAAGACGTTGGTGATTGGGTTCTTGTTAAAGCCAATGGTATCCCAACGTATAACTACGCTGTCGTATTAGACGATCATTTTATGAAAATTTCCCATGTGTTCCGCGGGGAAGAGCATCTATCTAATACACCAAAACAATTGATGGTATTCGATGCATTTGGATGGGAATATCCAAAGTACGGTCATATGACATTAATCATTAATGAAAACCGTAAAAAACTTTCAAAACGTGACGAATCGATTATTCAATTCGTTACACAATATAAAGATCTTGGTTACTTGCCAGAAGCAATGTTTAACTTCTTTGCATTATTAGGCTGGTCTCCAGAAGGGGAAGAAGAAATCTTCTCCAAAGAAGAGCTTATTAAAATATTTGATGTAAACCGCCTATCTAAATCTCCATCTATGTTTGATAAACAAAAACTAACATGGATGAACAATCAATACATCAAGCGGTTGCCATTAGAAAAAGTAATTGAACTTGCACTACCACACTTACAAATAGCGGAGCTTCTTCCGGTTGAATTGTCAGAAGAACAACGTGTGTGGGCAAATAACTTAATCGCACTTTACCATGACCAAATGAGTTATGGAGCAGAAATCGTAGAAATATCATCATTATTCTTTAACGATGAACTTGCATATAATGAAGAAGCAACAGAAGTGTTAGCGGGAGAGCAAGTACCAGAAGTAATGGCTGCATTTAAAGTGCAATTAGAGAACTTAGAAACTTTTAGTGCAACAGAGATTAAAGCCGGGATCAAAGCAGTACAAAAAGAAACAGGACATAAAGGTAAAAATTTATTTATGCCGATTCGTGTAGTAACGACTGGTCAAACACATGGCCCTGAATTAGCAGATGCCATCAGCTTAATCGGAAAAGAAAAAGTAATCGAACGAGTTGCTAAATACGCAAAACAATAAGATTGACTTTCCGCTTCTAAGGTGTGAAAATGAGGATACAAATGCGAGAACGGAAAAAATAGAAAGCGAAGAAGAGGAGAAGTAAGTAACGCATGTTCTTTAGAGAGGACCATCACCGGCTGAAAATGGTCTGAACGAGTGAGTTACCGAAATGCACCTCAGAGCGCCATGCCGAACATATAGTAGGCTGGACGTATCATCTGCGTTAAAGATGTCGAGTGGGAAAGAGATAGATGTTTTTCCAATCAGAGTGGAACCGCGCTTATTTGCGTCTCTGTCTATATATTATAGGCAGGGACGTTTTTTATTTGCCAAAAAAGAGGGAGGAAACGAGATGTTGAAACGTATGAAAGAAGATATAGCTGTTGTTTTTGAACAAGATCCCGCAGCGACAAGCAAACTGGAAGTAATTTTAACATACGCAGGATTACACGCGATTTGGAGTCATCGAATAGCGCATGCTTTATATAAAAAGCACTTTTTTTTCCTTGCACGAGCAATCTCTCAAATAAGTCGCTTTTTCACTGGTATCGAGATTCATCCTGGAGCAACAATCGGTAGACGCTTTTTCATAGACCACGGCTCAGGTGTTGTCATTGGAGAGACTTGTGAAATTGGGAATGATTGCACAATTTATCAAGGGGTTACATTAGGTGGAACGGGAAAAGAAAAAGGGAAGAGACATCCTACACTTGCGGATAATGTACTTATTGCAACAGGAGCAAAAGTATTAGGATCCATAACAATTGGGGAAAATAGTAAAGTAGGTGCGGGGTCGGTTGTACTAAAAGACGTGCCGATGAACTCTACAGTTGTTGGTATACCTGGGGTTGTCGTTATTCAAGATGGAGTGAAAGTGAAACGAAACTTAGATCATCAAGATTTACCGGATCCATTCGCTGATCGATGCAAGAAGATGGAAGATGAAATTGCTGCACTTCAAGAGGAAGTTAGGCGACTCGCAAATGAAAGGGAGAAACATTTATTATGACAATTCAAATTTTTAATACATTAAAGCGTGAAAAAGAACCATTTGTGCCGATGGAAGAAGGAAAAGTAAAAATGTACGTTTGTGGTCCAACTGTCTACAATTACATTCATATTGGAAATGCTCGTCCTGTTATTGTGTACGATACAGTTAGAAAGTATTTGCAATACCGAGGATACGATGTGATGTTTGTATCGAACTTTACAGATGTAGATGACAAAATTATTAAAGCGGCAAATGAGCTAGGAGAAGACGTCTCAGAGTTAACTGCTCGTTTTATTAAAGCGTATTTTGCTGATGTCGAAGCACTTGGTTGCAGTAGAGCCGATTCACATCCTCGTGTGACAGATCATATGGACGAAATTATAGATTTTATTCAAGTATTAGAAGAAAAAGGCTATGCATACGAATCACAAGGCGATGTGTATTACCGCACAAGAAAGTTTGATGGTTATGGTAAACTATCCCATCAATCGGTAGATGATTTAAAAGTTGGGGCACGTATTGAAACTGGAGAAAAGAAAGAAGACGCATTAGACTTTGCTCTATGGAAAGCGGCGAAACCCGGCGAAATTTTCTGGGAAAGTCCTTGGGGGCAGGGGCGTCCTGGCTGGCATATCGAATGTTCCGTTATGGCGCGAGAAATACTAGGAGATACGATTGACATTCACGCGGGGGGGCAAGATTTAACTTTCCCTCACCATGAGAATGAAATTGCTCAATCGGAAGCTAGAACAGGTAAAACATTTGCGCGATATTGGATGCATAATGGATATATTAATATTGATAACGAAAAAATGTCTAAATCGCTTGGCAACTTTGTATTAGTGAATGACATTCGTCAGCAAATTGACCCACAAGTATTGCGTCTATTCATGCTAAGTGTACATTACCGCCATCCGATCAACTATTCAGTCGAACTAGTAGAGCAAGCAGAAGCTGGTCTTGATCGTATCCGTACGGCATATGCAAACGTGTTGCACCGGTTGAATGTCACGGCTGATTTAGGGGATCATCACGATATTTGGTTGCATAAGATCGCAGAAGTACAAACACAATTTGAAACAGCAATGGATGATGATTTTAATACTGCGAATGGTATTGCGGCAATCTTTGAATTATCTAAGCTTGCTAATACGTATTTGTTAGAAAAACAAACAGCCGAAAAAGTGTTGAAACAGTTCATAGTCGTTTTTGATAAATTAACTGCAGTATTAGGTTTAACACTGCAACAAGAAAATGAAGTGCTGGATGAAGAAATTGATGCATTAATTGAAGAACGTAACGAAGCGAGAAAAGATCGTAATTTCGCTCGAGCAGATGAAATAAGAGATCAATTAAAAGAGATGAATATAATTTTGGAAGATACTGCGCAAGGTATCCGATGGAAACGAGGATAAACTTGTGGAAAACTTTAAATTATCCGATGTGAAACAACTTAATGCTTTAGCCTTAGCGTATATGGGAGATGCTGTATTCGAACAAGTAGTTCGAAAGCATCTCATCTATTCTGGGCGTGTGAAGCCTAATACTTTGCATAAAGAAGCGACAAATTATGTATCCGCTAAAGCACAAGCAACAATTGTGCGAGAAATGCTAAATACCGGGTTTCTAACAGAAGAAGAGGAAGCTGTACTTCGAAGAGGTCGTAATGCGAAGTCTGGTACAATTCCCAAAAATACAGATGTCCAAACATATCATTATAGTTCGGCGTTTGAAGCAGTTGTAGGTAGCCTATACTTAAGTGAGCAAGAAGAGCGTCTACAAGAAGTACTACAATTTTCCATTGATTTTATAGATGGACAAAAAGGGGAGAAAAAGTAAATGACGGAGCAAACAGAGCAAACGGGAGAAATTATTGCAGGAAAAAATCCTGTAGTGGAAGCATTGCGCTCGGGTAGAGATATGAACAAGGTCTGGCTTGCAGAAGGAATCCAAAAAAGTGGGGTTTCTGAAATCATGCAATTAGCAAAAGAGGCTGGAATCATTGTTCAATTTGTACCGAAAAAGAAATTGGACGGTTTAACTGATGCGAATCACCAAGGGATTGTCGCTTCTGTTGCAGCTTACCGATATGCGGAATTAGACGATTTGTTTGCATTAGCAACAAGTAAACAAGAGGATCCACTTTTTATCATATTAGATGAAATAGAGGATCCACATAATCTTGGTTCGATTATGCGAACAGCTGATGCGGTAGGTGCCCACGGTATTATCATTCCGAAAAGACGCGCTGTTGGACTTACGGCAGTCGTTGCAAAAGCATCTACAGGGGCAATTGAACATATCCCGGTATACCGCGCAGGGAATCTATCTCAAACGGTAGATGAGTTGAAAGAACGTGGTGTGTGGATTGCTGGAACAGATGCTCAAAAATCAACAGACTATCGTAATATGGATGCCACAATCCCTCTTGCACTTATTATCGGTAGCGAAGGTAAAGGGATGAGTCGTTTGTTGAAAGAAAAATGCGATTTTCTTTATCATTTGCCAATGGTCGGTCATGTAACTAGCTTGAATGCGTCAGTAGCTGCGTCTATACTTTTATACGAAGTGTTACGCGTCCGAAATCCGCTTCAAGGATAAAAGCATGCAAATTCTACTTGTCGATGGTTATAATATCATCGGCGCATGGAGCGAGCTAAGGAAATTAAAAAATGATAA
Organism: Psychrobacillus sp. OK032; assembly: GCF_900111345.1. GTDB lineage: Bacteria > Bacillota > Bacilli > Bacillales_A > Planococcaceae > Psychrobacillus. Next base: position 49,698 of record NZ_FOGY01000010.1, on the reverse strand, counting down.
ATTACTAGACGCTAGAGACCGATTGATCGAGCTAATGGCAGAATATAAGGCGTTTACTGGTATTCGAGTGATTGTTGTTTTTGATGCACATCTAGTGCCGGGTATTGAACACAAAAAGAAAGAATACGACGTGGAAATAATTTATACGAGGAAAAATGAAACAGCAGATGAGCGTATAGAAAAACTCACTTTAGAACTAAGTGGCAGAAGGGTACAAATTTACGTAGCCACTTCTGACATGACAGAACAGAGAGTGATATTTGGACAAGGAGCACTAAGAAAATCGGCAAGGGAATTTGAAATTGAAATGATGGCAATTTCTTCGAAAATTACGAAAAAAATGAAGCATATACAAGGAAATAAACCGACTTCTACTATTCCCTTAACAGAAGAAGTTGCAGAAATTTTCGAAAAATGGCGAAGAGGAATGAAATGATTCATTGACGCTATAAAATTTCATCCTGTATACTTGTGGTAACTATTAGTAATTTGGCTGAGGTGACTTCATTGGAAAAGGCAGAACAGAATCTACAACAATTGGATAGTTTACTAGATGAGGAACTTGTAGAGCTAGTTCATCAAGGAAACACCGAAGCGCTAGATTTTTTAATAACGAAGTATCGTTCGTTCGTTCGAATGAAAGGGAGATCTTATTTTTTAATTGGTGCCGATAAAGAAGATATTCTCCAAGAAGGAATGATTGGCTTATATAAAGCAATACGTGATTTTAAAGAAGAAAAGCTAGCTTCTTTTAGGGCGTTTGCAGAGTTATGTATAACTAGACAAATTATTACTGCGATTAAAACCGCTACTCGTCAAAAACATATTCCGCTTAATTCTTATGTCTCATTGGACAAGCCTATTTATGATGAAGAATCAGATCGAACGCTAATGGATATGATTGCTGGCTCGGTCGTAGATGATCCAGAGGAGTTAATTATTAATCGAGAAGATTATGATTACATGGAAGGAAAGATGGCGGAGATATTAAGTGAGTTAGAGCAACAAGTGCTCGCTCTATATTTGGATGGACAGTCTTACCAAGAAATTTCGGAAGAGTTAAACCGGCATGTAAAGTCAATTGATAATGCCTTGCAACGCGTCAAGAGAAAGCTAGAACGTTACATGGAGATTGACAGTAATTATGTATAAATACTTATGTTTGGTTGACACTGTTTCTGTAAAATGATAATCTTGAAAAAGAATTATACGCGTAAAAAGGTGATAAATTGACAAAGAAAATTGTCTTAAGCTGTGTGCAATGTGGTCATCGGAATTATACAGTTCCGGCGTCGAAAGAGAGTGCTTCAATACGTATAGAGCGAAAAAAACACTGTACGCATTGTAAAGCACATACACTTCATAAACAAACGCTATAAGTTTGAAAGTAAGATAGATTTTCCATGTGGAGGTTTAGCTAGAATGGCTAATGTAGGTGGATTTTTTAAAAATGTAATGTCTGAAATGAGAAAAGTGAGTTGGCCAAAACGCAAAGAACTAACACGCTATACAATAGTTGTTCTTGCTACGGTTGTATTAATGGCTGTGTTTTTTGCTATAGTAGACTTAGGGATTTCAGAACTTTTCCGTTGGTATCTAGAATTATAAAGAGTAGCATGTAAATATTTGAAAATAGCCCGTCTTAGAAAACGAACGGGTTTTTTCATTTGTCTAAAGAAAAGGAGGGAAGGACACTAGGTCCTAAATATTATGGAAAAAAATTGGTATGTTGTTCATACTTACTCTGGGTATGAAAATAAAGTAAAAGCAAATTTAGAAAAGCGTGTAGAAACGATGGGAATGTCAGATAAAATCTTCCGTGTGTATATCCCTGAGCAGGAAGAAACTGATTTTAAAGATGGAAAAAAACGTGTCGTTTTAAGAAAAACTTTCCCGGGATACGTATTTGTAGAACTAATTATGACTGACGATGCTTGGTATGTTGTTCGAAATACACCTGGAGTAACAGGGTTCCTTGGTTCTTCAGGGGGAGGGACAAAACCGACTCCTTTAGCTCCGGAAGAAGTGCAATCTATGTTGAAACAAATGGGTACTGATGATCGTAAAGTAGAAGTTGATTTCTCAATAGGAGAAATGGTAGAAGTTCTAGAAGGACCGTTTGCTCACTTCCAAGGGAAAGTAGAAACAATCGATTTAGAAAAAGCAAAAGTAACAGTTTCAGTAGACATGTTTGGTCGAGAAACAAACATGGAATTAGATTTTGATCAAGTGATTAAAATTTAATTTTGTATAGATACTTGCAGAAGTAACAAATAAATGGTATCATTTCAAAGGTCAGACTGAAAATAGGTCTGTATTAATTTTTATAATGTTATCAGCGCAGAGCTGAGAGACAGATATTTGAGTGGGAGGGGCAACCCAATTACCACATCACGGACTTAAGGAGGTGTGTCTCGTGGCTAAAAAAGTGATTAAAGTTGTTAAATTACAAATTCCTGCTGGTAAAGCAAATCCAGCGCCGCCGGTTGGTCCAGCATTGGGTCAAGCAGGTGTTAACATCATGGGATTCTGTAAGGAGTTCAACGCACGTACTGCAGATCAAGCAGGTCTAATCATTCCGGTTGAAATTTCTGTATTTGAAGATCGTTCATTTACTTTCATTACAAAAACTCCGCCGGCAGCAGTGTTACTTAAAGTAGCAGCAGGTATTCAAACTGGATCAGGTGAACCGAACCGCGTAAAAGTGGCGACAGTGAAACGTGAAAAAGTTCGCGAAATCGCTGAACAAAAAATGCCAGATTTAAATGCAGCATCTGTTGAAGCAGCTATATTGATGGTAGAAGGTACTGCACGCAGCATGGGTATTACGATCGAAGACTAATACTTAGCGTGCATTTTGATATGACGCATTAGTTTTTTTGGGAGGTTGTAGTTGTTCATTAGGATAACTGCAACCTTTACACGTGGGAGGTTTAATTCCGCTAAAACCACTATCAAGGAGGACGTTTTAAATGGCTAACAAAGGTAAAAAGTTACAAGAAGCAGCTAAATTAGTTGATAACAGCACGTTATACTCAGCTAAAGAAGCGATCGAGCTTGCAAAAAAAACGAGCACAGTTAATTTCGATGCGACAGTAGAAGTTGCTTTCCGTTTAGGAATTGACACTCGTAAAAATGATCAACAAATCCGTGGGGCAGTTGTACTTCCAAACGGTACTGGTAAAACACAACGCGTATTAGTATTCGCTAAAGGTGAGAAGCTTAAAGAAGCTGAAGCTGCTGGTGCAGACTACGTAGGTGACGCAGAATATATCACTAAAATCCAACAAGGATGGTTTGACTTCGATGTAATCGTAGCTACTCCTGACATGATGGGTGAAGTTGGTAAAATCGGTCGTGTTCTTGGACCAAAAGGTTTAATGCCAAACCCGAAAACTGGTACTGTTACATTTGACGTAACAAAAGCAATCGAAGAAATTAAAGCGGGTAAAGTTGAATACCGCGCTGATAAAGCTGGGATTATCCACGCTCCTATCGGTAAAGTTTCTTTCGAAGACGATAAATTAGTAGAAAACTTTATGACAGTATTTGAAGTAATTCAAAAAGCTAAACCAGCTGCGTCAAAAGGTATTTACATGAAATCTGTAAATGTTACAACTACTATGGGGCCAGCTATAAAAGTTGACGCTCAATCGATTAAATAATAATTGACAACGTAGAGTTTATCTGTTAAGATGGCTTTTGTTGTGAAATATACATTTGTACCGAAGACAGTAGGAGTGACTTGTCACTTAATATCCTACCGAGGACAAGCAAATTCAGATTCTTATTAGATGATGACTTTCTGCCTCTGTGTCTATCCGTAGATCAGAGGCTTTTCTTATGTCGGTATAAATGGCCAATTCTTATAGGAGGTGCCAAAAATGAGCAAAGCAATTGAAACAAAAAAAGTGCATGTTCAAGACATTGCAGAAAAGTTTAAAGCTGCTGCTTCTGTAGTAGTAGTTGATTACCGTGGTTTAAATGTTGCGCAAGTAACAGAATTACGTAAACAACTTCGTGAAGCTGGTGTGGAATTCAAAGTTTATAAAAACTCACTTACACGCCGTGCTGCTGAAGTAGTTGGAGTTGACGGGATTAATGAACATCTTGTTGGTCCAAACGCAGTTGCGTTTTCTAACGAAGACGTAATTGCACCTGCAAAAATCATTAATGATTTTGCTAAAAAGAACGAACAGCTTGAGATCAAAGCTGGTATCATCGAGGGAACTGTAGCATCTGCTGAAGATGTGAAAGCACTAGCAGAACTTCCATCACGCGACGGACTTCTTTCTATGCTTCTTTCAGTACTTCAAGCTCCAGTGCGCAATTTCGCACTTGCAACAAAAGCTGTTGCAGAACAAAAAGAAGAACAAGGCGCATAATTCATTACGCGGCTTAACAAAAAAACGGCGAATAGCCTAAAAAATTATCCAATCATAGGAGGAAATTATAATGAACAACGAGCAAATCTTAGAAGCTATCAAAACAATGACAGTTCTTGAATTAAACGACTTAGTAAAAGCAATTGAAGAAGAATTCGGTGTAACAGCTGCTGCTCCAGTAGCGGTTGCTGCAGGTGGCGGAGCTGCTGCTGAAGAAGAAAAAACTGAGTTTGACGTAATCCTTGCATCTGCTGGAGATCAAAAAATCAAAGTAATCAAAGTGGTTCGTGAAATCACTGGTCTTGGATTAAAAGAAGCTAAAGAATTAGTTGACAACGCTCCTAAAGCAATTAAAGAAGGCGTTTCTAAAGATGAAGCAGAAGCTTTCAAAACTCAACTTGAAGAAGTTGGCGCAGGCGTAGAAGTTAAGTAATTTTTGTACACTCCGAAGAAAAAAGCTCGTCAGTAATCGACGGGCTTTTCTTCGTATGTATTATGGAGGGTTATTCGGTGTCTGATCATTATTATTCTAGAAAACCTCAAACGGAAAGTAAACCACGACATTGGAATTTTACATTGCTCGGTCATAATTTTCGATTTGAAACAGATGCTGGTGTATTTAGTAAGAGCGAAGTAGATTTTGGCTCCCGTGTATTAATCGATGCTTTTGAAGTGCCTGATCATGAAGGAGACTTTTTAGATGTAGGGTGCGGATATGGACCGATAGGTCTTTCTATTGCAAAAGCAAATGAAGAAAGAACAGTTCATTTAGTAGATGTAAACACACGTGCAATCCAACTTGCAGAAAAAAATGCTGCTGCTAACGGGATACAAAATGTACGAATCTATGAAAGTGATGGGTTGTCAGCAGTTACTACTGCAAACTTTGCGGCTATTATAACTAATCCACCGATTCGCGCTGGAAAAGAAACTATTTTTCGTTTTTACAAAGAGTCCTATGAGAAGTTGGTTTCAAAGGGAGAATTGTGGATTGTGATTCAAAAGAAACAAGGGGCACCATCTACTTTTAGTTATTTAGAAGAGATTTTTGGTCAAGTAGAAGTTGTGGAGAAAGCAAAAGGCTATTGGATTATAAAAGCTACAAAAGATTGACTTGACAAAATCGCTATGATATTATAATAAAATGCAAAAATATTATTTTGAGGACGTGTGCCCTTTTGAATAAAACTTATAAAAATGGGTATACTGGCCGAGAAAAAGTTTGGTTAATCGAAAAATGAGCTCTTATAGAACTCGTTTTATTTTTGTCTTATCGATATCATACACCAAAATGTGTATATCGAAAAGACCTATTATCGCTTTATTGAGGGGTGAATGAGTTGACAGGTCAACTAGTTCAGTACGGACAACACCGCCAGCGCAGAAGCTTTGCGCGTATTAGTGAGGTGCTTGAACTTCCGAATCTAATCGAAATTCAAACAGCATCTTACGAATGGTTCCTTGAAGAAGGTTTACGTGAAATGTTTAAAGATATTTCACCAATCGAGGACTTTACAGGCAATCTATCACTTGAATTTGTCGACTATAGTTTGAATGAACCGAAATATTCCGTCGACGAATCGAAAGAACGTGACACAACATATGCGGCACCACTGCGCGTAAAAGTGCGTCTCCACAACAAAGAAACGGACGAAGTGAAAGAACAAGATGTCTTCATGGGTGATTTCCCACTTATGACAGAAACAGGTACTTTCGTAATTAATGGTGCTGAGCGCGTTATCGTATCTCAGTTAGTCCGTTCACCAAGTGTTTACTTCCATGACAAAACAGACAAAAACGGTAAAAAAGGCTTTGGGGCAACAGTAATCCCAAACCGCGGTGCATGGTTAGAATATGAAATTGATGCAAAAGACGTTGTGTACGTCCGTATCGATCGCACGCGTAAATTACCAGTGACTGTTTTACTTCGCGCATTAGGTTTTGGATCCGATCAAGAAATCATCGATTTAATCGGTGACAACGAATATTTACGTAACACACTCGAAAAAGATAATACAGAAACGTCTGAAAAAGCGTTACTTGAAATCTATGAGCGTTTACGCCCTGGTGAACCACCAACAGTAGAAAGTGCAAAGAGCTTATTATATTCTCGCTTCTTTGACCCAAAACGCTATGACTTAGCAAATGTTGGTCGTTACAAAATGAATAAAAAACTGCATATAAAAAATCGTTTATTTAATCAAACGGTAGCAGAAACGTTAGTGGATCCAGAAACGGGTGAGATATTAGTAGAAGCTGGTACACTTATCGATCGTCGAGTACTAGATAAACTGATTCCTCATTTAGAAAATGGAATTGGCTTCAAAACATTATCTCAAGTTGGTGGTGTTTTAGAAGACGACATTACGATCCAATCGATTAAAATATTTGCTCCAAATGATGAAGAGCAAAAAGAAATTAATGTTATTAGTAATGCATATGTAGAGAATGAAATAAAAAATATTACACCAGCTGATATCGTATCTTCTGTTGGTTATTTCTTTAATCTGTTATTTAATGTTGGAAACACAGATGATATTGACCATCTTGGTAACCGACGTTTACGTTCAGTAGGAGAATTATTACAAAATCAATTCCGTATTGGTCTTTCTCGTATGGAACGTGTGGTGCGTGAACGTATGTCTATTAACGACACACAATCCATCGTGCCTCAACAACTTATTAATATTCGACCAGTTATTGCATCTATTAAAGAATTCTTTGGTAGCTCGCAATTATCACAATTCATGGACCAAACAAACCCACTTGCTGAACTTACGCATAAACGTCGTCTGTCAGCGCTTGGACCCGGTGGTTTAACACGTGAACGTGCTGGTTTTGAAGTACGTGACGTTCACTATTCTCACTATGGTCGTATGTGTCCAATCGAAACACCTGAGGGTCCAAACATTGGACTTATTAACTCACTTTCGAGCTTTGCAAAAGTGAATAAATTTGGATTTATCGAAACGCCGTATCGCCGGGTTGACCCAGAGACAGGCTTAGTAACAATGCGCATTGACTATTTAACTGCGGATGAAGAGGATAACTATGTGGTAGCACAAGCAAACTCTCCATTATCAGATGAAGGTGAGTTCTTAAAAGAAGAAGTAGTAGGGCGTTTCCGAGGGGATAACACGGTATTTAGAAAAGAACAAGTGGATTACATGGACGTTTCTCCAAAACAAGTTGTTTCTGCAGCAACGGCATGTATTCCATTCTTAGAAAACGATGACTCGAACCGTGCGTTAATGGGCGCGAACATGCAACGTCAAGCTGTTCCGTTATTAAATCCGGAAGCTCCGTTTGTAGGAACTGGTATGGAGCATGTAAACGCACGTGATTCTGGAGCTGCTGTTATTGCTAAGTATCACGGAATCGTAGAGCATGTGGAAGCGAAAGAAATTCGTGTTCGGCGCATCGAAGAAGTGGATGGAAAAGAAGTTAAAGGTGATTTAACTTCGTATAAAGTCCATAAATTCGAACGATCTAACCACGGAACATCTATAAATCAACGTCCAATTGTTAAAGTGGGAGATCGAGTAAAACCACTTGATATTCTTGCAGATGGACCTTCTATGGAACAAGGAGAGCTTGCTTTAGGGCGTAATGTGCTAGTAGCCTTCATGACATGGGATGGATACAACTACGAGGATGCTGTAATTATGAGTGAGCGTCTTGTGAAAGATGATGTATATACTTCTGTGCATATTGAAGAATACGAATCAGAATCACGTGACACGAAGCTTGGACCAGAAGAAATCACAAGAGATATTCCAAACGTCGGAGAAGATGCACTACGCAACTTAGATGATCGTGGAATTATCCGTGTAGGTGCAGAAGTACGCGACGGTGATATTTTAGTTGGTAAAGTAACGCCTAAAGGAGTTACTGAACTAACTGCAGAAGAACGGTTACTACATGCTATTTTTGGTGAAAAAGCACGTGAAGTTCGTGATACATCTCTACGTGTGCCTCATGGTGCTGGTGGGATTGTATTAGATGTAAAAGTCTTTAATCGTGAAGATGGCGATGAATTATCTCCAGGTGTTAACCAATTAGTTCGTGCTTATATCGTTCAAAAACGTAAAATCTCCGTTGGGGATAAAATGGCCGGACGTCACGGTAACAAAGGGGTTATCTCGCGTATCCTTCCGGAAGAAGACATGCCATTCCTTCCAGACGGCACACCAGTTGATATCATGTTAAATCCACTTGGTGTACCATCTCGTATGAACATTGGGCAAGTATTAGAGCTACACTTAGGTATGGCTTCTAGAATAATTGGGGTTCATATGGCTTCACCAGTATTTGATGGTGCCAACGAAGAAGACGTTTGGACCACAATGGAAGAAGCAGGTCTAAACCGAGATGGTAAAACTACTTTATATGATGGGCGTTCAGGTGAACCATTTGATAACCGCGTTTCTGTTGGGGTTATGTATATGATTAAACTTGCCCACATGGTAGATGATAAGTTACATGCTCGCTCAACTGGACCGTACTCACTCGTTACGCAACAGCCTCTTGGAGGGAAAGCGCAATTTGGTGGGCAACGTTTTGGAGAGATGGAAGTATGGGCACTTGAAGCATACGGTGCGGCTTATACATTACAAGAAATTTTAACTGTAAAATCCGATGACGTTGTAGGACGTGTAAAAACGTACGAAGCAATTGTTAAAGGAGAAAGCGTACCAGAACCTGGTGTTCCAGAATCATTCAAAGTATTGATCAAGGAATTACAAAGTTTAGGTATGGACGTTAAGATGTTATCGATTGACGAAGAAGAAATTGAACTTCGTGACTTAGATGAAGATGACGATATTCCAGCAGCTGACGCACTTGGAATTTTGCCACAAGCAAATGAAGAGGAACCAGTCGGAACTGTGGAATAAGATAAGCGCAAGTGCCTATGTCAACCCCGACAGGCAAATGTTCTTCCCTCATAGAAGTCGCACTTTGACTTCGTGATCGAAGGGTATTTGACCCAGAGGGGCTAGGCGCTAGAGCTAGACAAAAAAAAAAATCGGACAGGTGATACCTGTCCGTATTTCCGTATAAAATTGCATAATGCAGAGCTACTTGGAAAGTCTTTTTAAAAGACACAAGACTAGAGGGAGGTAGGCTCCTTGATAGACGTTAATAATTTTGAGTATATGAAAATCGGTTTAGCTTCACCTGATAAAATCCGTTCATGGTCTTATGGGGAAGTAAAAAAGCCTGAAACGATTAACTATCGTACATTAAAACCTGAAAAAGACGGTTTGTTCTGTGAGCGTATTTTCGGTCCAACAAAAGACTGGGAATGTCACTGCGGTAAATACAAACGAGTTCGTTATAAAGGCGTCGTATGTGATCGTTGTGGAGTAGAAGTTACACGTTCGAAAGTTCGTCGAGAACGTATGGGTCATATCGAATTAGCTGCACCAGTATCACATATTTGGTATTTCAAAGGTATTCCAAGTCGTATGGGTCTACTTTTAGATATGTCTCCAAGATCACTTGAAGAAGTAATCTATTTTGCCTCTTACGTAGTAATCGAGCCGGCGGATACGCCACTTGAAAAGAAACAATTACTTTCTGAAAAAGAATATCGAGCATACCGTGATAAATTTGGCACTAAGTTCCAAGCTGCTATGGGTGCGGAGGCTATTAAACGTCTACTTCAAGAAATTGATTTAGAAAATGAAACAGAAAGTTTAAAAGAAGAGTTGAAAACAGCACAAGGTCAACGCCGTACACGTGCGATTAAACGTTTAGAAGTAGTAGAATCATTCCGTAACTCAGGAAACAAACCGGATTGGATGATCTTAGATGTACTTCCGGTAATCCCACCAGAATTACGTCCAATGGTTCAATTAGATGGTGGACGTTTTGCTACATCTGACCTAAATGATTTGTATCGTCGTGTTATTAACCGTAATAACCGTTTAAAACGTTTACTAGACCTTGGTGCTCCTAGCATTATTGTTCAAAACGAAAAACGTATGTTACAAGAGGCTGTAGACGCTTTAATTGATAATGGTCGCCGTGGTCGTCCAGTTACTGGACCTGGTAACCGTCCATTAAAATCACTATCGCATATGCTGAAAGGGAAACAAGGTCGTTTCCGTCAAAACTTACTTGGTAAACGTGTAGACTATTCTGGTCGTTCGGTTATTGTAGTAGGACCAAACTTGAAAATGTATCAATGTGGACTTCCAAAAGAAATGGCAATTGAGTTATTCAAACCATTTGTGATGAAAGAACTTGTTGAACGTGGGTTAGCTCACAACATTAAAAGTGCAAAACGTAAAATTGAACGTATGCATGCAGAAGTTTGGGATGTATTAGAAGATGTTATTAAGGAGCATCCGGTTTTACTAAACCGCGCACCTACTCTTCACCGTCTAGGTATTCAAGCATTCGAACCAACATTAGTAGAAGGTCGTGCAATTCGTCTTCATCCATTAGTATGTACAGCTTATAACGCTGACTTCGATGGTGACCAGATGGCTGTTCACGTTCCACTATCTGCAGAAGCACAAGCAGAGGCCCGTCTATTAATGCTTGCAGCACAAAACATTCTAAACCCGAAAGACGGAAAACCAGTTGTTACACCTTCTCAAGATATGGTTTTAGGAAACTATTACTTAACGCTTGAACGTAAAGGAGCAACAGGAGAAGGTTCTACGTTCTACGGTCCAGAAGAAGTGCTAATTGCTTACAATACAGGGCATGTACATTTGCATACGCGTATCGCAATTGCAGCATCATCCTTAAAAAACCAAACATTTACGGAAGAACAAAACAAGATGCTATTACTAACAACGGTAGGTAAAGTAATTTTCAATGAAATACTACCAGAAACGTTCCCGTATATTAATGAGCCAACGGATTTCAACTTACAAGTTGAAACTCCGGAAAAATATTTTGTCTCTACAACGACAGATGTAAAAAAACATATTGAATCTACAGATCTTGTACAGCCATTCAAGAAAAAAATTCTTGGTAATATCATTGCAGAAGTATTTAAGAACTTCCACATCACGGAAACTTCTAAAATGCTTGACCGCATGAAAGCACTTGGCTTTAAATATTCTACTAAAGCAGGTATTACAATTGGTATTTCGGATATCGTAGTACTTCCTGATAAAGGTGAAATATTAGAAGAGGCACAAGGTAAAGTAGATAAAGTGTTGAAACAATTCCGCCGTGGTCTAATCACGGAAGAAGAGCGTTATGCTAGCGTAATCGGACATTGGAGTAAAGCAAAAGAAGTAATTCAAGAGAAGCTGATGAAAACCCTTGATAACATGAACCCAATCTTCATGATGAGTGACTCTGGTGCCCGTGGTAACGCATCTAACTTTACTCAGCTTGCAGGTATGCGTGGACTTATGGCCAACCCGGCAGGACGAATTATCGAACTTCCGATCAAGTCATCATTCCGTGAGGGATTAACTGTACTCGAGTATTTCATTTCTACGCATGGTGCTCGTAAAGGTCTTGCCGATACAGCGCTTAAAACAGCCGATTCAGGTTATTTAACTCGTCGTCTAGTAGACGTTGCGCAAGATGTAATCGTTCGTGAAGACGATTGTGGAACAGATCGTGGCTTACTGATTGGCTCACTTATGGAAGGGACGGAAGTTATTGAAGAGTTTGGTGAACGTATTGTTGGTCGCCATACGAAGAAAACAATTTTCCATCCAACTACAAATGAAGTCATCTTAGAAAAAGACGGACTAATTACACAAGACGTTGCTCGAGTGATTGAAGAAGCAGGAATTGAAGAATTGACGATTCGTTCTGCATTCACATGTAATACAAAACATGGTGTATGTAAAAAATGTTACGGTCTAAACTTAGCGACTGGTGATACTGTAGAAGTTGGTGAAGCAGTAGGTATTATTGCTGCTCAATCAATCGGTGAACCAGGTACTCAGTTAACGATGCGTACATTCCATACAGGTGGGGTTGCAGGAGACGATATTACACAAGGTCTTCCTCGTATCCAAGAAATCTTCGAAGCTCGTAATCCGAAAGGGCAAGCTGTTATTTCAGAAATTTCCGGTACTGTTACCGAAATTGATGAAATTAGAGAAGGACAAAAAGAAATTACAATTCAAGGTACTGTAGAAACTCGTAAATACTTAGCACCTTATAATGCACGTTTAAAAGTTCAATTAAACGATGTTATTAATCGTGGTCAAGTCCTAACAGAGGGTTCCGTGGATCCGAAAGAATTGCTAAAAGTTAAAGACGTTTCAACGGTTCAAGTGTACTTATTAAAAGAGGTACAAAAAGTTTATCGTATGCAAGGGGTAGAAATTGGGGATAAGCACATCGAAGTAATGGTACGCCAAATGCTTCGTAAAGTCCGAATTATTGAAGCAGGTGAAACAGACCTACTTCCTGGTTCATTGCTTGATATCCATCAATTTGCTGAAGCAAACAAAGATGCTGTTTTACAAGGTAAAATACCTGCAACTTGTCGCCCAGTTATCCTTGGTATTACAAAAGCTTCACTTGAAACAGAATCGTTCTTATCTGCTGCATCATTCCAAGAAACAACTCGTGTCTTAACAGATGCGGCGATTAAAGGAAAACGTGATGAATTATTAGGATTAAAAGAGAATGTAATTATCGGTAAACTAGTTCCAGCTGGTACTGGAATGCAACGTTATCGTCAAATTGAAATCTCTCCTAATGAAGCGGATGCGGAAAAAGAAGCAGTAAAGGCTGAGTAAGGAAAAATATTAGGGAGAACAAATTCTCCCTAATAATTTTCATGATAAGTGTTGACACTTTTTTCAAGGAATGATAATATACTTAAGGTTGATAGTTATCGGACTTGTAACTTTGGAGGATATGAAAATGTCTTATGAAAAAGTAAAGCAAGCGAAAAAAACAATCATTGGTACAAAGCAAGCAGTAAAAGCAATGAAAAAAAGGTTTGTCAAAGAAGTTTATATTGCGCTTGATGTAGAGGAAAATATCATTGAACTAGCACGATTAACAGCACAAGAAAACAATGTATTTATTCACTATGTTGAGTCTAAAGTAGATCTTGGTAAAGCTTGTGGATTGCGCGTCAGCGCGTCAGTAGTAGCTATTACTGTGTAAGTAGTTTTTGTGTAAAACACAAAAGCTTTGTTTTTACCCAAAAAATGAACCACCTGGATGTGTGGTATTAACAAGATGAAATGAAGGGAGGAATAATCGATGCCTACAGTTAACCAATTGGTCCGTAAGCCTCGTCAATCCAAGAGCACGAAATCTAAGTCACCAGCGTTAGGAAAAGGCTATAACAGCTTTAAAAAATCAGCTACGAATCTGAACTCACCTCAAAAGCGTGGGGTTTGTACTCGTGTTGGTACTATGACGCCGAAAAAACCAAACTCTGCACTTCGTAAATATGCACGTGTACGTTTAACAAATACGTTAGAGGTAAACGCGTATATTCCGGGTGAAGGTCACAACCTTCAAGAGCACAGTGTTGTTCTTCTACGCGGTGGACGTGTAAAAGATTTACCAGGGGTACGTTATCATATCGTACGTGGTGCTCTTGATACAGCAGCAGTTAATGGTCGTATGCAAAGCCGTTCACTTTACGGTGCAAAACGCCCGAAAGAAAAGAAATAATTTAATCTATAATTAGACATTCGTCGAAAGGAGGAAAACACATGCCTCGTAAAGGTCCTGTTTCCAAACGTGACGTGTTACCAGATCCAATTTATAATTCGAAACTAGTAACTCGTTTAGTCAATAAAATGATGGTTGATGGTAAAAGAGGTACTTCTCAAAAAATTCTATACGGAGCGTTTGAACTTGTAAAAGAACGTTCTGGTAAAGATGCATTAGAAGTATTTGAAGCTGCATTAAACAACGTAATGCCAGTTTTAGAAGTACGTGCTCGTCGTGTTGGTGGTGCAAACTACCAAGTACCGGTTGAAGTACGTCCTGATCGCCGTTCAACTTTAGGTCTTCGCTACTTAGTAAACTATTCACGCCTTCGTGGAGAAAAAACTATGGAAGAACGTTTAGCTAACGAAATTCTTGATGCATCTAACAATACTGGTGCTTCAGTTAAAAAACGTGAAGATATGCACAAAATGGCGGAAGCTAACAAAGCATTCGCACACTATCGTTGGTAAGATAGATTTACTTTAAATTGATACCCTAATCCGAAATTGGAAGGAGAAATACAATATGGCTAGAGAGTTCTCCTTAGAAAAAACACGTAATATCGGGATCATGGCTCACATCGATGCTGGTAAAACGACTACTACGGAGCGTATTCTTTATTACACTGGTAAAATCCACAAAATTGGGGAAACTCATGAAGGTGCATCACAAATGGACTGGATGGAGCAAGAGCAAGAACGTGGTATTACAATCACTTCTGCTGCAACAACAGCTGCTTGGGATAACCACCGTGTAAATATCATCGATACACCTGGACACGTAGACTTCACAGTTGAAGTTGAACGTTCACTACGTGTACTTGATGGTGCGGTTACAGTACTAGATGCGCAATCTGGTGTTGAACCACAAACTGAAACAGTATGGCGTCAAGCTACAACTTATGGCGTACCACGTATTGTATTCGTTAACAAAATGGATAAAACGGGTGCAGATTTCCTATATTCTGTAGGAACACTTCATGACCGTTTACAAGCAAATGCTCATCCAATTCAGTTACCAATTGGTGCTGAAGATCAATTCAACGGTATTATCGACTTAATAACGATGAAAGCTACTATGTATGGTAATGACTTAGGAACAGACATCCAAGAAGTAGAAATTCCAGAAGAATACAAAGCGCAAGCTGAAGAATACCGTGAAAAACTAGTTGAAGCGGTAGCTGAACTTGACGAAGATTTGATGGAAAAATATCTTGGTGGGGAAGAAATTACGAACGAAGAATTAGTTGCTGGTATCCGTAAAGGTACCCTAAACGTAGAATTCTATCCAGTAGTATGTGGTACTGCATTTAAAAACAAAGGTGTTCAAAAAGTTCTTGACGCAGTTGTTGCTTACCTTCCATCACCACTTGATATTGCTGCTATGAAAGGAATCGACCCTGATACTGAAGAAGAAATCGAACGTCATTCAGATGACTCAGAACCATTCTCAGCATTAGCGTTCAAAGTAATGACAGACCCTTATGTTGGTAAGTTAACATTCTTCCGCGTATATTCTGGTACATTACAAGCAGGTTCGTATGTACAAAACTCTACAAAAGGTAAGCGTGAGCGTGTAGGACGTATTCTACAAATGCATGCTAACTCTCGTGAAGAAATCTCAGAAGTGCACTCTGGAGATATCGCAGCGGCTGTAGGTTTAAAAGATACAACTACTGGTGATACACTATGTGATGAAAAATCTCTAGTAATTCTAGAATCTATGGATTTCCCAGAACCAGTTATTTCACTATCAGTTGAACCAAAAACAAAAGCAGACCAAGATAAAATGGGTCAAGCTTTACAAAAACTATCAGAAGAAGATCCAACATTCCGCGTGCATACAGACCAAGAAACTGGTCAAGTAATCATCGCTGGTATGGGTGAGCTTCACCTAGATATCTTAGTTGACCGTATGCGCCGTGAATTTAAAGTAGATGCTAACGTGGGAGCTCCACAAGTATCTTACCGTGAAACTTTCCGCTCTTCAGCTGAAGTTGAAGGTAAATTCGTACGCCAATCTGGTGGACGTGGTCAATTCGGACACGTTTGGATTGAGTTCTCTCCAAACGAAGAAGGAAAAGGCTTTGAATTTGAAAACGCAATCGTTGGTGGGGTAGTTCCACGTGAATACATTCCAGCTGTTGAAGCGGGTCTTCGCGACTCTCTTGACAATGGTGTAATCGCAGGATTCCCATTAATCGATATTAAAGCTAAATTATTCGACGGATCATACCATGATGTTGACTCGAATGAGATGGCATTTAAAATCGCTGCATCTATGGCATTGAAAAATGCTGTATCTAAAGTAAACCCAGCACTTCTTGAGCCAATCATGAAGGTAGAAGTTGTTATTCCTGAAGAATATTTAGGAGACATCATGGGTGATATCACGTCTCGTCGTGGTCGCGTTGAAGGTATGGACGCTCGTGGTAACGCACAAGTAGTACGTGCAATGGTTCCACTTGCTGAAATGTTCGGATATGCAACGTCTTTACGTTCTAACACGCAAGGACGCGGAACATTCTCTATGGTATTTGATCACTATGAAGATGTTCCAAAATCTATTTCGGAAGAAATTATTAAAAAACATAAAGGTGAATAATTGATATTTCACCAAAATTCAAGTATAACTATTTTATAGAGTATAAAAGATAGAGGGACGTACGCCCTCTACCTTTTATCATAAAAAATCATACAATTACTGAGGAGGATCTCTCAAATGGCTAAAGAAAAATTTGACCGTTCAAAAACGCATGCTAATATTGGTACAATCGGACACGTTGACCATGGTAAAACAACTTTAACTGCTGCTATCGCAACAGTTCTTTCTAAAAAAATGGGTGGTACAGCTAGATCATACGCTGACATCGATAACGCACCTGAAGAAAAAGAACGCGGTATTACAATCAATACTTCACACGTTGAGTATGAAACAGCAACTCGTCACTACGCTCACGTAGACTGCCCAGGACATGCTGACTATGTTAAAAACATGATCACAGGTGCAGCTCAAATGGACGGCGGTATCCTAGTAGTATCTGCTGCTGATGGCCCAATGCCACAAACTCGTGAGCATATCCTTCTTTCACGTCAAGTAGGTGTTCCTTACCTAGTTGTATTCATGAACAAATGTGATATGGTTGACGACGAAGAACTTCTTGAATTAGTTGAAATGGAAATTCGTGACCTTCTTTCTGAATACGATTTCCCAGGAGACGACATTCCAGTAATTAAAGGTTCTGCTCTTAAAGCTCTTGAAGGCGAAGCAGATTGGGAAGAAAAAATCGTTGAATTAATGGATGCAGTAGATAGCTATATCCCAACTCCAGAACGTCAAACTGACAAACCATTCATGATGCCAGTTGAGGATGTATTCTCAATCACTGGTCGTGGTACAGTTGCAACTGGACGTGTTGAACGTGGTCAAGTTAAAATTGGTGACGTTGTAGACATCATCGGTATTACTGAAGAAGCAAAATCAACTACTGTAACAGGTGTTGAAATGTTCCGTAAACTTCTTGACTATGCAGAAGCTGGTGACAACATCGGTGCTCTACTTCGTGGGGTTGCTCGTGAAGACATCCAACGTGGTCAAGTATTAGCTAAACCAGGTACAATTACACCACACACAGACTTCAAAGCTGAAGTTTATGTTCTTTCTAAAGAAGAGGGTGGACGTCATACTCCATTCTTCACAAACTACCGTCCACAGTTCTACTTCCGTACAACTGATGTAACTGGTGTTTGTAACTTACCAGAAGGCGTAGAAATGGTTATGCCTGGAGATAACATCGAAATGACTGTTTCTCTAATCTCTCCTATCGCTCTTGAAGAAGGTACTAAATTCTCTATCCGTGAGGGTGGACGTACTGTAGGCGCTGGTGTAGTTGCTACTATCACTAAGTAATTTATGATTTAATTTCTAGAATCCATCTCGTGACGACGAGATGGATTTTTTTGTGCTTTGGATTCAGGGATTCTATAGAATGTGAATAACTTTCACCATTAAATATAGAGAAAGTGCGTCGTAACAATAGCCACTGAGCCTTCGCGCTACGGCAGAATTATCTACTTTCTTAAAAGGTTTCGTCTTATACAATCAGTAATTAATTGGACTATACACTATTAATTATTCAGATAGGACACTCTTAAGCCGTTCTATGCTTCTGTCGATACGGAATAAGTAGCAAGCTCCATGGGATTGGAGCGAAAGCGTCCGCCCTGCAGCGGAAATTCCAGCGGCCACTTCTTTACGACGCAGTATTCCTATATTGTGAACTATACTTTTTTGAGCTTAAAAATAGTGTAAACTAGTTGTAAGAGGTGAAGTCTAATGAATGCACAAATCTTATTAATTGAAGATGATCAACTGATATTTGAAATGATCAAAGAGCGATTTATCCAATGGTCATTTGAGGTAATCCGACCGAATGACTTTCAAAAAGTGATGCCCTTATTTATTGAGCAAAAACCACAATTAGTTATTATTGATATACAATTGCCGTCTTATGATGGATTTCATTGGTGTAGGGAAATTCGCCATATTTCTAAAGTGCCGATCATTTTCCTATCTTCGCGAGATCATCCGATGGATATGATTATGGCAATGCAAATGGGTGCAGATGACTTTGTACAAAAGCCATTCAATATGGATGTGCTACTTGCAAAGGTGCAGGCATTATTACGACGAACATATGATTATCAGGAAGAGAAACTGGATGTTAGTAATTGGAATGGTGCAATCATTGACTTTGCCAAAAGTGAAGCGAGGAAGCTAGATAAATCTGTTGAACTTACGAAAAATGAGCTTTTTGTATTGCGTATTCTATTAAAATCTGTGGATGCAATCGTTTCTCGAGAGGAATTAATGCGGGAGCTTTGGGATGACGAGCGATTTGTAAACGATAATACGTTATCTGTAAATGTGAATAGATTGCGCTTAAAGCTAGAGGAAATTGGATTAAAAGATATTATCCTTACGAAAAAAGGGTTAGGCTATATGGCAATTACGAGAGAGGGGTAAAGTTATTTGTTCATCTTGTACATAAAAGAAAGAAAAGCTTGGATTCTCTTTTTTGTAGGCTTGCAAATTTGGTTGAACTTCATATTAACTTTAGATATTGCTTTTCAAGATATTGCTATTCTTTATATTAATCTTGTGTATATACTATCTTTTCTAGTATTTATTTGGTGGAGGTATAGGAAAGAGGCGACCTATTATAAAGAATTAGAAGAAAGTGCAAAATCTGATTCTCTTCCAGAAGGGAAGTCTAGCTTTGAAAAGAAAATAACGAGTATTATGGAAGATTTGATATTAGTAAATAACGAGGAATTGAATCAATTGAAAGTGCAACATTTAGAAGAGAATGATCGGATTTTATCATGGATTCATGAAGTAAAAACCCCATTGACTGGCATGAGGCTCATAATCGATGCTGTACAGGAACATCCATTGCAGGAGAAACTAGAGGTCGAGTGGTTAAGAATTCATTTATTATTAGATCAGCAGCTTCACCATACAAGATTACCTTCGTTGGAAAAGGATTATTTAGTAGAGTCTGTTCAACTTCAAAAATTAATACATAAAGAAATCAAAGAACTGCAAGCATGGTGCATGCAAAAAGGAATTGGTTTCGAAATTGATTTCTTGCTAGAAGTAGTGCTGACGGATCAAAAATGGTTGGCATTTATCCTTCGCCAGTTGCTATCGAATGCAGTTAAGTACAGCGATCCGGATAAAGAAATTCATATTTTTTCTAGAAGAGACGAAACTGGTCATACTGTTTTGACTGTAAGAGACTTTGGGAGTGGTATAACGAAGGCAGACCTACCACGTATATTTGAAAAGTCATTTACCGGTACAACGGGAAGAAATACTGCCGCTTCTACTGGAATGGGTCTATATTTATCGAAAAAAGCGGCCGATAAATTAGGGATACGAATAATAGTAGATTCTAAGATCAATGAAGGTTCCACATTTTCATTACAATTTCCTCTAAAAAACGAAATGACGAATATAGCTAGTAGGTGACAATATTGTCATCTACTTTATTCGTTTGTCATGTAAATCGAACGAATAAAAGAACAAAAAGTCTTACACTAGAGTTAATACTATGTAGGAGGTAAATACATGACTATTTTGAGTGGCCGTAAGATTAGAAAAGTTTATGGGAAAAAGTCAACTGCGCAAGAAGTATTAAAAGGTATAGATATGGAAGTACAAGAAGGGGAATTTGTTGGAATTATGGGACCATCGGGTTCTGGAAAAACAACATTGTTAAATGTACTAGCATCAATTGATAAAGTAACAGAAGGTGTTATTGAAATAAGTGGTCATAATTTACGTACGATGAGAGAAAGGGAGTTATCTAATTTCCGTCGTGAACAATTAGGGTTTATCTTTCAAGACTATAATCTGTTAGATACATTGACTGTGAAAGAAAATATACTATTACCACTTTCTATTAGTAATATTTCCAAAAAAGAAGCTGAAGCACGTTTCAAAGATATTACTAAAACATTAGGAATTGATGATCTCGCGCATAAATATCCAAACGAAATATCTGGAGGACAAAAGCAAAGAACATCCGCGGCTCGTGCTTTGATTAGTAATCCTACCGTAGTGTTTGCTGATGAGCCAACAGGGGCCTTAGATTCCAAAGCAGCTACTGCACTTCTCAGTAACCTAGAGAAAATCAATCTTGAAAAAAAAGTGACGATTATGATGGTTACACATGATGCGGTTGCCGCAAGTTTCTGTTCACGTGTGTTATTTCTAAAGGATGGGCAATTATATACGGAACTGTATAAAGGCGAGAAAGACCGGCTGCGATTTTACCAAGAGATTATGAGTACGCAAAGTGTACTTGGTGGTGATGGCTATGACGCTTAGTCAGTTGGTTTTCCGAAGCATGAAGAAAAATATTAAGCATTATTATTTATATTTCTTTGCACTTATATTCAGTGTAACTCTTTACTTTTCTTTTGTTACTTTGCAATACAATCCTAGTGTAGTAGATGTATCGCAAGGGGTGAAGGTTGCTGCTGGTTTAAAGGCCGCATCCTACATATTATTATTTGTAGTAGTGTTTTTTGTTCTGTATGCTAATCTTTTGTTTATGAAAAGAAGAAGTAAAGAAATTGGGCTCTACCAACTAATAGGGATGTCAAAGGGGCTTGTGACAAGGTTATTAGTGCTAGAGAATTCCATTCTATGGGTTAGTGCACTTGCGATAGGTGTTGGACTCGGTTTTTTAACTTCTAGAATTTTTGCGATGGTTTTACTTCGCATTTTAGAAAAAGATGTGTTGGTTCAGTTAATATTTTCTGTTGAAGCACTGCAAATGACAATTTTCGTGTTTCTGGTGTTATTAATTGTAGTATTGATCCAGACTACAATTAGTATTCGACGAGTCTCATTACTTGCGTTGTTTTCAGCAAACGCAACATCAGATGTAAAAGTGAAGAGATTTAATGGATTTCAAATGTTACTTGGCTTCATCGGCCTTTTATTAATCGGTTATGGGTATTATTTGTCTACTACTTTATTCGAACTAGATAGCGATAATCCCAATATGCTTTTATATAAAATGCTCGCTATTTTAGGATCAACAATTGGAGGAACATTTTTTGTATTTCGATTTTCAGTAGCATTCCTATTGAATTTAATTCGAAAACAGAAAAAAGGGCATTTGTCTATTGAGGATGTATTATCTCTATCCCCAATAATGCACCGAATGAAATCAAATGCAATGTCGTTAACAACAATTACGGTTATATCTGCAACTGCTTTAGGAATTCTTTGTTTATCGTATATCTCCTATTACTCAGCGGGTTCATCGGCAAAACAGAGCATTCCGTTTGATTATATTGTCGTGAATGACCAAGGCGAAGCATTTATAGAACAGTTAAACAAGAAAAAAATAGAATTTACGCAGACGGATATTGAGTTGTTGGATGTGGAAGTCGATACAGCGGATATCTATGCAAGTGACATACCTGCCGGGTTAGATATGATAACTAAAGGGATCATGACAATCTCAAAGCTTAGTGATGCACAGCAGGTAATGCCAGAGCTCTCGTTAAAAGCGGGGGAAGGGTATATTACTGGCTATAGCAGTATGATGTCAGAAATAGTGAAACTAAAAGGAAATAGTCCAGTAAAGCTAACAACGTCGGATGGAGAAGAAGTCATTACAATTAAAGAAATCAAAACGGATCCCTTACTTGCGTATTATCTAACAGGTGCTGGCATGACAATAGTCGTAACGGATGATCAATTTGAAAAACTTACAGCTGACGCTATGATCAAACAGCAAACAACATGGGAAAAACAAGTTGGTATAGATTTAGCAGATAGGGCGCAGTTAAAAGAGGTTCAAGTGATATACGAGGAAACTACAAATAATGGTCATTTTGAAGTTACAAAAGATGATAGTGTAATTATCAGTGTGAACATGGATTCGCAAGAAGCGTATAGATTGTCGATGTTAGATATGTTTGGATTAGTTATCTTTGTAACAGGATTCTTAGGTTTAGCGTTTTTGATGACTACTGGTAGTATCTTATACTTTAAACAAATGACAGAAGCGGAAGAAGAGAAAGCTTCCTATACAGTGCTTAGGAAAATTGGATTCACTACGAATGAGTTGATGAAAGGAATTTATAAAAAGCAGTTGTTTAACTTCGGATTTCCATTAGTCATAGGTTTAACACATAGTTATTTTGCTGTTAAATCGGGGTGGATGCTATTCGGTACGGAACTAGTAGCTCCCTTACTGATTACGATGGGTATATATGTGATTTTATATTCGATCTTCGCATTTCTCTCTATTGGTTACTATCGAAAAGTTGTAAATGAATCATTGTAATGATTAATAAGAAAAGATGCCTCTTTGTTTTGAAAGCAAAGGGGCATTTTTCCATTGACATTCGGAACAAAAACAATTAAACTTTCTCATATTAGTAATCTAGTGTGTGAAAGTGAGTGTTTTAGATGAATGCTGTTTTAATTGCAGTAATAGTGATGTTAGTATTGAGTCTACTTCGAATAAATGTTGTGTTCTCGTTGACAATAGGTGCAATTGTAGGTGGTCTTACAGCTGGTTTATCTATCACAGAGACGATTGATTCATTTGCAGGGGGATTAGGTGATGGTGCAGCAATTGCTTTGAGTTATGGGATGTTAGGTGGGTTTGCAATCGCCATTTCTAAAACAGGTATTCCTGAGTTATTAGTTATGACAATATTGAAATTAGTAAAACGAAATGGAGATACACAAAAAATTGGGTTAGCAAAAGCATTAGTATTCTTTGTTCTACTGTTGATGGCTATATTCTCTCAAAATTTAATACCAATTCATATCGCTTTTATTCCATTATTAATACCACCGATCTTAAAAATATTAAATTTAATGAATGTCGATCGTCGATTGATCGCGTGTATTTTAGCATTTGGATTAATAACGCCTTATATGAGTTTGCCGTTTGGCTTTGGTTTAATATATCAAGAGATTGTAGCTACACAGATAACTGCTGCGGGAGAAGCGATTTCAACATCAGATGTATATGGACCAATGTTAATTCCGGCCATAGGGATGGTCGTAGGGTTGATCGCTGCGTTTATCGTGTTCCGAAAACCACGCTACTATAGAGATATAGAAACGATTGACGCGATAGAGGTAGAAGTAACTATTGAAAAGAAAAATGTTGTTTTTACTATTATTGCCCTTATAGCTGCTGTTATTGTACAAATACCTACAGGATCCATGATTTTAGGAGCACTAGCTGGAGTTATTATATTATATATAACTGGCGCGCTTAAGTGGAGACAGGCAGATGAGTTGTTAACAGATGGTATGCGTATGATGGCGTTCATAGGAATGGTTATGATAGCTGCTAGCGGATTTGCGGCAGTAGTGACAGACTCAGGCGATGTGGAGAAGCTAGTAACTACGTCAACTTCTATAATGGGGGACAATAAGGGTCTTGCAGTATTGATCATGTTATTAATTGGGTTGATCGTTGATATGGGTATTGGTTCTTCGTTCGCAACGATTCCTATTATTGCGGTTATATTTGTACCGATTGCACAAGAATTCGGTTTAAGCCCTGCAGCGATTATTACGTTAATTGGAACAGCAGGTGCATTAGGTGACGCGGGTTCTCCTGCGTCCGATTCTACGTTAGGTCCTACAGCAGGATTAAATGTAGACGGACAACATAATCATATTCGAGACACCTGTATTCCAACATTTTTTATATTTAATATCCCACTGATTGTTTTTGGATGGGTTGCGATTATGTTCTTCTCGTAATGATTACAATATTATATAGAAGGAAAAGGATGATCTTTAACAAGGTCATTCTTTTTATTATTGCAAAAAAGTGAGTTAAGAATATGCTTCGCTTATTAGGGATACTGCGCAATAAATGAGACCTATTAAGCGACCGCTATGATTTCCGCTATAGGCGGACGCTTTCCGCGGGCACGGCTTCAATCTCCTCAGGCCAACAGGATGTTGGTCACGAAGGCGTTGCCACACGAGGTGGCGTTCTTAGCCTTTGTTCCTTTGTGCGCTCCTGCGGGGTCTTCAGCTCATGCACCTGACGCTTCGCTTTCGGTGCAAAAAACATCTGCTATTCCCGCTGGAGTCGCCGCCTTCCGCTTCAATCAATTGATATTTCTTGCTAATTTGGGGTCTGCTGATATCAGGGATTTATATTTATTAAACCTATTTAGAAAATGCTGTCTCCAAATAAGTGGAGCATTTGCTAGGATAAAGAACGTTTCATTCAACCATTTATTAGAACAACGACTCGTATTCATCGTAATCTTACTCCAAGTGGACTGCTAATTTTAAGATTTGGTTGTTCTCCATAACTGATTGATTGCTCTAAGTCCTTTACTGGAAACCTATACATCGAATAATAGACCGTATATGAATAAAGCACATCACATGACATCATAAGTTGGATTGGTTTAGTCGTGTTCAGCGGTCAATTTGTCGCTTTTGAGATGGACTTTGATGCGTTTACAGCATGTTCTTCCTCGTTCGAACATTTATTGAGGTTTATTTTCAAGAGGAATGAATTTAGAGTAGCGATGCTGATTATCTAGCAGATTTTATGGATTGGAGTGAAAGGGCGGCGACTCCAGCCGGATGAGTGAGACAGATGAACCATCGCAGGCGAACGCGCAGCGTCGGCGATGGTTCATCGCTCACCCGGCGGAAAGCGTCCGCCCTGTAGCGGAAATCCTAGCGGTAACTTCTTTACGACGCAGTATCTCTAAACGGTGAAATGCACACTTCTAATCATTAAGTTAACCCTATTAATATAATCCATGAATTAACAACAACATATCACTTGTAATTTGTTATGAATTTTTATATACTAATACACGGCAAAAGAAAGCAAATATAGCATTAAAGTATGTTTCAAAAACATTTTAAAAGAATTTCGCTAAAACACTTGCGAAATCTTTTTTTATTGTTTATAATGTTGTAGTTGGTCTTTGACTGCGATGAAGCGAGAGGTTACCGACACACCCGGCCGCTTTGCCATGGCGAGTGATTGGAAAATTTTCGTGGAGAATGTCTAGAAAATAGGCGAGAAGGAGGGAAAATAATGGCAAAACAAAAAATTCGTATCCGTTTGAAAGCGTATGATCACAGAATTCTTGATCAATCTGCTGAGAAAATTGTGGAAACTGCTAAACGTTCAGGTGCAAGTGTATCAGGTCCGATTCCACTTCCAACTGAGAAGTCGACGTACACAATTCTTCGTGCTGTTCACAAGTACAAAGATTCTCGTGAACAATTCGAAATGCGTACGCATAAACGTCTGATCGATATCGTTAACCCAACACCACAAACTGTTGATGCGTTAATGAAGCTTGATTTACCATCTGGCGTTGATATTGAAATCAAACTTTAATGGTAAAAAAATAAACAACAAATTATTATAGGAGGTGTGACGGATGACCAAAGGAATCTTAGGTAGAAAAATCGGTATGACGCAAGTATTTGCTGAGAACGGTGACTTAATCCCTGTAACTGTAATTGAAGCTGCTCCAAACGTAGTACTTCAAAAGAAAACAGTTGAAACAGACGGTTACGAAGCTATTCAGTTAGGATTTGAAGATAAGCGCGAAAAGCTTTCTAACAAACCTGCTAAAGGGCACGTAGCAAAAGCAAGCACTGCTCCTAAGCGCTTCATCCGCGAATTCCGCGGCTTGGATACAGCTAATTACGAGGTTGGTCAAGAAGTCAACGTAGAAAGTTTTACAGAAGGCGATGTAATTGATGTAACAGGTGTTACTAAAGGTAAAGGTTTCCAAGGTGTTATTAAACGCCACGGACAATCTCGTGGACCAATGGCTCACGGATCTCGTTACCACCGTCGTCCAGGTTCAATGGGGCCAGTTGCTCCGAACCGTGTATTTAAACAAAAGAAATTACCTGGTCAAATGGGTGGGCATGTAGTGACGATTCAAAACTTACACATCGTAAGAGTGGATGCTGAACGTAACCTACTACTTGTAAAAGGTAATGTTCCTGGTTCTCGTAAATCATTAGTAGTTGTAAAAGCTGCTATTAAATCGAAATAATCTCTTAAAGAAAGGAGGAAACAGGAATGGCAAAAGTATCTTTATTAAATCAAGCAGGATCTTCTGTTGGTGAAATCGAGTTAAACGATAAAGTTTTCGGTATCGAACCAAACGAAGCTGTTTTATTTGAAGCTATCATTGCTCAACGCGCATCACTTCGTCAAGGTAATCACAAAGTGAAAAACCGTTCTGAAGTAGCTGGTGGTGGACGTAAACCATGGCGTCAAAAAGGAACAGGTCGTGCTCGTCAAGGGTCGATCCGCTCTCCACAATGGCGTGGCGGTGGTGTTGTATTCGGTCCAACTCCACGTAGCTATAGCTATAAATTACCTAAAAAAGTACGTCGTCTAGCTCTTCTTTCAGCTCTTTCATCAAAAGTGCGTGACGAAAGCATCGTAGTACTAGAAGGTTTAGCTTTTGATGCACCAAAAACAAAAGAATTCGTGAAGGTGTTATCTAACCTTTCTATCGATAAAAAAGCGTTATTCGTAACTGCTGATTTAGATGAAAACGTAGCATTAGCTGCACGTAACATCCCTGGAATCACAGTTGTGTCTGCATCAGGCATTAACGTATTAGATTTAGTTGGACACGAAAAATTAGTGTTAACTAAATCTGCAGTAGAAAAAGTTGAGGAGGTGCTTGGATAATGGAAGCACGTGATATTATTAAACGTCCGGTCATTACCGAGCGTTCTTCTGAAATAATGGCAGATAAAAAGTACACTTTTGAAGTGGACACTCGCGCTAACAAAACTCAAGTTAAATATGCAGTTGAAGAAATCTTTGGAGTAGATGTTGAAAAAGTGAACATCATGAACTACAAAGGGAAATTCAAACGTGTTGGTAAATTTGGTGGGTACACAAACAAACGCCGTAAAGCGATTGTTACATTAACTCAAGATAGCAAAGAAATCGAATTATTCGAGATCTAAATCTTATAAAAACAAATCAATACTCAAGAAGGAGGGAATACAATGGCGATTAGAAAGTATAAACCAACGACAAACGGACGTCGTAACATGACATCGTTAGATTACGCTGAAATCACAACAGACAAACCTGAGAAATCACTTCTTGCTCCTGTGACACGTAAAGGCGGCCGTAACAATCAAGGTAAAATTACTGTTCGTCATCATGGTGGTGGACACAAACGTCAATACCGTATCATTGATTTCAAACGAAACAAAGATGGTATTGAAGGCCGTGTAGCTACTATTGAATATGATCCAAACCGCACTGCGAATATCGCATTGATTAATTATGTGGATGGAGAAAAACGTTACATCCTAGCTCCTAAAGGCTTAGAAGTTGGAATGACAGTAGTGTCAGGTCCGGAAGCTGATATTAAAGTAGGAAACGCTCTTCCATTAGTAAACATTCCAATGGGTTCAACAATCCATAACATTGAAATGAAACCTGGTAAAGGTGGTCAGCTAGTACGTTCAGCTGGTACATCTGCTCAATTACTTGGTAAAGAAGGTAAGTACGTAATTGTACGCCTACAATCTGGTGAAGTTCGTTTAATCCTTGGTGTTTGCCGTGCAACTATCGGTGAAGTAGGAAACGAACAACACGAACTAGTAAACATTGGTAAAGCAGGACGTTCTCGTTGGTTAGGTAAACGCCCAACTGTACGTGGATCTGTAATGAACCCGAACGATCACCCACACGGTGGTGGTGAAGGACGTACACCAATCGGTCGTAAGTCACCAATGTCTCCATGGGGTAAACCAACTCTTGGATACAAAACTCGTAGCAAGAAAAACCAATCCGACAAACTTATCATTCGTCGTCGTAAAAAATAATGTGATTTACTACGGTTCAAAGAACGGACCGTGGTGTAATCACGAAAGGGAGGATTCAGCATGGGTCGTAGCTTGAAAAAAGGACCTTTCGCAGACGATCATTTACTTAAAAAGGTCGATGCACAAAAGGATTCTGAGAAAAAACAAGTGATTAAGACTTGGTCTCGCCGTTCGACAATTTTCCCTACTTTTATCGGATTAACAATCGCAGTATATGATGGACGTAAACATGTTCCAGTATACGTGACTGAAGATATGGTAGGTCATAAACTAGGCGAGTTTGCACCAACACGCGCTTATAAAAGTCATGGTGCAGATGATAAGAAAACAAGACGCTAATTTGAGAGGAGGTCATTCAAATGTCACAAGCAAAAGCTATTGCTAAAACGGTGCGCATTGCTCCTCGTAAAGTAAGATTAGTCGTTGATTTAATCAGAGGTAAGCAAGTTGGTGAAGCAGTTGCAATTTTACAACTTACTCCTAAAACAGCATCACCTGTTGTTGAGAAAGTATTGAAATCTGCAGTTGCGAACGCTGAGCACAATTATGATTTAGACATTAACAACTTAGTTGTTTCCGAAATTTTTGTTGACGAAGGTCCAACACTAAAACGTTTCCGTCCACGTGCACAAGGTCGTGCAAGTGCGATCAACAAACGTACTAGCCACATCACTGTAGTGGTATCTGAGAAGAAGGAGGGATAATTCGTGGGTCAAAAAGTACATCCAATAGGATTACGAGTAGGTATTATTCGTGACTGGGAGTCAAAATGGTACGCTGGTAAAGACTATGCAACTCTACTTCACGAAGACTTGAAAATTCGTAAACACATTGAAACTCGTTTAAATGATGCATCTGTTTCTACTGTAGAAATCGAACGTGCTGCTAAACGTGTTAACATAACAATTCACACTGCGAAACCAGGTATGGTAATCGGTAAAGGTGGTACTGAAGTCGAAGCACTTCGTAAACACTTAAACGAACTTACTGGCAAGCGTGTACACATCAACATTGTTGAGATTAAAAGAGCTGACTTAGATGCTAAATTAGTAGCAGAAAGTATCGCACGTCAATTAGAAGGCCGCGTATCTTTCCGTCGTGCTCAAAAACAAGCAATTCAACGCACAATGCGTGCAGGCGCTAAAGGTATTAAAACTCAAGTATCTGGACGTCTTGGCGGCGCTGACATCGCGCGTGCTGAACACTATAGTGAAGGAACTGTACCACTTCATACTTTACGTGCTGACATTGATTACGCACATGCTGAAGCTGACACTACTTATGGTAAGCTAGGCGTTAAAGTATGGATCTATCGTGGGGAAGTCCTTCCAGTGAAGAAGAACTCTGAGGAAGGAGGCAAATAATATGTTAATGCCTAAACGCGTTAAATATCGTCGTGAACACCGCGGAAAAATGCGTGGTGAAGCGAAAGGCGGTAAAGAAGTATCATTCGGTGAATTTGGTTTACAAGCAACTGAAGCAAGCTGGATTACTAGCCGTCAAATTGAAGCATCTCGTATTGCAATGACACGTTACATGAAACGTGGCGGTAAAGTTTGGATTAAAATTTTCCCACATAAACCTTACACGAAAAAGCCTCTTGAGGTTCGTATGGGTTCCGGTAAAGGTGCTCCTGAAGGTTGGGTAGCTGTAGTAAAACCAGGAAAAGTTATGTTTGAAATCGCTGGTGTATCTGAAGAGATCGCTCGTGAAGCGCTACGCTTAGCAGCACATAAGCTTCCTGTGAAATGTAAAGTAGTTAAACGTCAAGAAATTGGTGGTGAATCTAATGAAAGCTAATGACATCCGTGAACTTACTACTGCAGAAATAGAACAAAAGGTAAAATCACTGAAAGAAGAGCTTTTCAACCTGCGCTTCCAATTGGCGACTGGTCAATTAGAAAACACAGCTCGCATTCGTGAAGTACGTAAAGCGATTGCGCGTATGAAAACTGTGGTTCGCGAAAGAGAAATCAGTGCAAACAACTGATAAAGGAGGTTTTCAGGCATGACTGAGCGTAATCAACGCAAAGTATACACAGGCCGTGTAGTTTCGGACAAAATGGACAAAACAATTACTGTTTTAGTTGAAACTCATAAAAAGCATAAGTTATACGGTAAACGTGTTAAGTATTCTAAAAAATTCAAAACTCATGATGAGCAAAACGTAGCCCAAATCGGTGATATCGTGCGTATCATGGAAACTCGTCCGTTATCAGCTACAAAACGATTCCGTTTATTGGAAGTTGTAGAAAAAGCGGTTATTATCTAATAATAAATTTCGGAACTATATTATTCCGAAGGGAGGTTACCTAAGTGATCCAACAAGAAACTCGTATGAAAGTTGCAGACAACTCAGGTGCACGTGAAGTTTTAACTATTAAAGTACTTGGTGGTACTGGACGTAAAACTGCTAATATCGGCGATATCGTTGTATGTACAGTTAAGAAAGCAACACCAGGTGGCGTTGTCAAGAAAGGTGACGTCGTTAAAGCTGTAATCGTTCGCACTAAAAGCGGCGTACGCCGTAAAGACGGGACTTATATCAAATTTGATGAAAACGCATGTGTTATTATCAAAGACGATAAAGGACCGCGTGGAACTCGTATTTTCGGACCAGTTGCTCGTGAACTACGTGACAGCAACTTCATGAAAATCGTATCTTTAGCTCCAGAAGTTCTTTAATTTACATGAAAGTGCCAATCAAGGAGGTGCGACAGAATGCATGTTAAAAAAGGCGACAAAGTAATGGTAATCTCAGGTAAAGACAAAGGGAAAACAGGTGTTATCCTTACAGCTTTCCCTAAGAAAGACCGTGTGTTAGTTGAAGGTGTAAACATCATCAAAAAACATATGAAGCCAAACCAAGTTAATCCGCAAGGAGGAATTGTAAGCCAAGAGGCTGCAATCCACGTATCGAATGTTATGTTAATCGACCCTAAAACTGGCGAGCCGACTCGCGTAGGTTATAAAGTAGAAGATGGCAAAAAAGTTCGTGTTGCGAAAAAATCCGGTGAAATTATTAAATAAGTAAACAGAAGGGAGGTACACACATGAACCGCCTAAAAGAAAAGTATCTTAAGGAAGTTTCTCCTGCTCTAATGAGCAAGTTTGAATATAACTCAGTAATGCAAGTACCTAAAGTTGATAAAATCGTTATCAATATGGGTGTTGGTGATGCTGTTTCTAATACAAAAGCACTTGACGCTGCTGTAGAAGAATTACAAATCATTTCAGGTCAAAAACCTGTAGTTACGAAAGCTAAAAAATCGATCGCTGGTTTCCGTCTTCGTGAAGGTATGCCAATCGGAGCAAAAGTTACACTACGCGGCGAGCGTATGTATGACTTCTTGGACAAATTAATCGCTATTTCTCTTCCACGTGTACGTGACTTCCGTGGTGTTTCTAAAAAAGCATTCGACGGTCGCGGTAACTACACTCTTGGAGTAAAAGAGCAATTAATCTTCCCTGAAATCGATTATGATAAAGTTTCGAAAGTACGCGGTATGGACATCGTAATTGTAACAACTGCGAACTCTGACGAAGAAGCTCGTGAGTTATTAACACAATTCGGTATGCCATTCCAAAAGTAAAATAAGGGAGGCGAAAACGTGGCTAAAAAATCAATGATCGTTAAACAACAACGTACGCCAAAGTTCCAAGTGCAAGGCTACACACGCTGTGAGCGTTGTGGACGTCCGCACTCTGTATTACGTAAATTTAAGCTTTGCCGTATTTGTTTCCGTGAACTTGCATACAAGGGACAAATTCCTGGCGTTAAAAAAGCAAGCTGGTAAACCCCTATAAATGGGAAGGAGGTAAATGTAATGACAATGTCAGATCCAATTGCAGATATGCTTACACGCATTCGTAATGCTAACATGGTTCGTCACGAGAAATTGGAAGTTCCTGCTTCAAACATGAAAAAGGATATCGCTGAAATTCTAAAACGCGAAGGTTTCGTACGTGATGTAGAATTAGTAGAAGATAGCAAACAAGGTATCATCCGTATCTTCTTAAAATATGGTCAAAACGACGAGCGCGTTATTACTGGTTTGAAACGTATTTCAAAACCTGGTCTACGCGTTTACGCAAAAACAAACGAAGTGCCTAAAGTACTAAACGGTTTAGGAATTGCTTTAGTTTCTACTTCAAATGGTTTATTAACAGATAAAGAAGCTCGCGCTAAACAAGTTGGCGGAGAAATCGTAGCTTACGTTTGGTAATAATCAACAAACGAATGGAGGTGCAACAAAATGTCTCGAGTAGGTAAAAAACCAATAGAGGTTCCTGCAGATGTTACTGTTACAGTTAGCGCTGATAATACAGTAGTAGTAAAAGGACCAAAAGGTGAATTAACAAATTCTTTTAACCAAGATATTAAAATTGAGCAAGAAGGTAATATAATTACTTTAGTACGTCCTTCAGAGTCTAAAGATCACCGTACAATCCACGGTACAACACGTGCTTTATTAGCAAATATGGTCACTGGTGTATCTCAAGGATTCGAACGTGGACTTGAATTAGTTGGGGTAGGTTATCGTGCGCAACTACAAGGAACTAAACTTGTACTTAACGTAGGATACTCTCATCCAGTTGAATTCACACCTGAAGACGGAGTAGTAGTTGAAGTTCCTTCTAATACAAAAATTATCGTTCGCGGAATTAACAAAGAACGTGTTGGTGCTTTAGCATCTAACATTCGTCAAGTTCGTCCACCAGAGCCTTATAAAGGTAAAGGTATTCGTTACGAAGGCGAAGTTGTACGCCGCAAAGAAGGTAAAACAGGTAAATAATGCATTTCGCATTAGAAAGGAGTGACCACTGTGATTACGAAACAAGACAAAAATCAAGTTCGTAAGAAACGTCATGCACGTGTTCGTACAAAAATCACGGGTACTACTGAACGTCCTCGTTTAAATGTATTCCGTTCTAATAAACATATTTACGCACAACTTATCGATGATTCACAAGGTGTAACAATCGTAAGTGCGTCTACTATGGATAAAGACTTTAATGGTACAGCTGGAAATCTTGAAGCTGCTACATTAATCGGTGAAACTATCGCAAAACGCGCTGTTGAAAAGAACATCAAATCTGTTGTATTCGACCGTGGCGGTTACTTATATCATGGACGTGTTAAAGCGTTAGCTGAAGCTGCACGTGAAAACGGCTTAGAATTTTAAGAAGAAGGAGGGACATATTTCATGCGTGGTATTGACCCAAACAAACTTGAACTTGAAGAACGCGTAGTAACGATTAACCGTGTTGCTAAAGTTGTAAAAGGTGGACGTCGTTTCCGTTTTACTGCACTAGTAGTAGTAGGAGATAAAGACGGTCATGTTGGATTTGGTACTGGTAAAGCTCAAGAGGTTCCAGATGCAATCCGTAAAGCAGTTGAAGATGCAAAGAAAAACTTAGTAGAAGTACCAAGAGTTGGAGGAACTACACCTCACCAAATTATTGGTCGCTTCGGAGCTGGATCTGTTTTAGTTAAACCAGCTGCACCTGGTACAGGAGTTATCGCTGGTGGACCAGTTCGTGCGGTTCTAGAATTAGCAGGTATCACAGACATTCTTTCTAAATCACTTGGATCTAACACACCTATTAACATGGTTCGTGCTACAATTCAAGGTTTAACAGAACTAAAACGTGCTGAGGACGTTGCTAAATTACGTGGTAAATCAGTAGAAGAACTGTTAGGATAAGGGGGGAAATTGACAATGGCAACTAAATTAGAAATCACCCTTACTAAAAGCTTGATTGGTACAAAACCAAATCAACGCAAAACAGCTGAAGCCCTTGGATTACGTAAAATGCATCAAACAGTTGAGCACCAAGACAATGTTGCTATCCGCGGGATGGTTGGCAAAGTAGCTCACTTAGTAACTGTCAAAGAAATTTAAGGTTTATTTTAAGAATAAGGAGGTGCCACCATATGAAACTTCATGAGTTAAAACCAGCAGAAGGATCTCGTTCTACACGTAACCGCGTAGGTCGTGGTACCGGTTCTGGTAATGGTAAAACTGCAGGTAGAGGTCATAAAGGTCAAAATTCTCGTTCGGGCGGTGGAGTTCGTCCAGGATTTGAGGGCGGTCAAAACCCATTGTTCCGTCGTCTACCAAAACGTGGATTCACGAACATTAACCGTAAAGAATTTGCAATTGTGAACCTTGATACATTAAATCGTTTCGAAGAAGGCACAGAAATAACACCTGCTCTATTAATTGAAACAGGTGTTGTGAGTAATGAGAAATCTGGTATTAAGATTCTAGGTAATGGAACTCTTGATAAGAAACTATCTGTTAAAGCTCACAAATTTTCTGCGTCAGCTAAAGAAGCAATCGAGAATGCTGGCGGACAAACTGAGGTGGTTTAATGTTTCAGACAATCTCCAACTTTATGCGTGTGCGAGATATTCGAAATAAAATCATTTTTACTTTATTGATGTTAATCGTCTTTCGTCTTGGGACATTCGTTCCAGTACCTTACGTCGATGCAGATGTATTGAAGCAAACAGATCAATTAGGTTTGATTGGTTTCTTAAATACATTTGGTGGTGGAGCACTTGCTAACTTTTCTATTTTAGCAATGGGTATCATGCCATACATCACAGCTTCCATTATTGTTCAATTGTTGCAAATGGATGTTGTACCGAAGTTTACGGAGTGGGCTAAGCAAGGAGAAGTTGGAAGACGTAAACTTGCTCAATTCACACGTTACTTCACCATTGTTTTAGCTTTTATTCAAGCAATTGCAATGTCATATGGTTTTAACCGTATGTATGGCGGTTCTTTAATAAAAGAAGAAGGCATCCTAAATTACATTGTTATTGCAATTGTATTAACTGCAGGTACCGCATTTTTAATGTGGTTGGGAGAACAGATTACTGCAAAAGGTGTTGGTAATGGTATTTCTATTATTATCTTCGCTGGTATCGCAGCTGCTATTCCAAACGCAGTTAACCAAGTGTATGCGCAATTTATAGATGGTGCCGGAGAAGCATTATTTATCAATATCGTTATTGTCTTATTACTACTTTTGGCAATTATTGCTGTTACGGTTGGAGTCATTTATGTTCAACAAGCGTTGCGTAAAATACCAATCCAATATGCAAAACGTGTTGCTGGCACAGCCCAAACGGGTGGTCAACAAACGCACTTGCCTTTAAAAGTAAATGCAGCGGGAGTAATTCCGGTAATCTTTGCCTCTGCTTTTCTTATGGCACCTCAGTCACTTGTTTTGTTTTTCGGACAGAATAGTACGACTGATTTCATAACGAGAGCATTAGATTATACACAACCTATTGGTATGATTATTTACATTGCTTTAATTGTTGCGTTTACCTACTTCTATGCTTTCATTCAAGTGAATCCAGAAAATGTAGCGGACAATTTGAAAAAGCAAGGTGCGTATATTCCGGGGATTCGTCCAGGTATAAACACACAAAATTATTTGACTAGCGTATTATATCGCTTAACTTTTATCGGCGCTATCTTCTTAGCATTAATTTCTATTATGCCTCTACTATTTGTTAAGTTTGCGGGGCTACCGCAATCAGCGCAAATTGGTGGAACCAGCTTACTTATTGTTGTTGGGGTTGCGTTAGAGTCGATGAAACAATTGGAATCACAATTAGTTAAACGTCACTATAAAGGCTTTATGAAATAATATGGTTTTTAGGAACGGTTTATGTTCCTAAAAATCTATAAATAGTCCTCAGGGGGTATTTTCGTATGAATATCGTTTTAATGGGTCTGCCGGGTGCTGGTAAAGGTACGCAAGCAGATAAAATTGTTGAGAAGTACGCAATCCCTCATATTTCTACAGGCGATATGTTTCGTGCAGCTATTAAAGATGGTACGGAGCTTGGTTTAAAAGCAAAATCGTTTATGGATCAAGGTGCACTAGTACCAGATGAAGTAACGATTGGCATCGTTCGCGACAGATTAAGCAAGCCAGACTGTGAAAAAGGATTCCTACTTGATGGTTTTCCTCGTACTGTACCGCAAGCAGAAGCACTTGATGCTTTACTTACGGATCTTGGGAAATCAATTGAGCATGTGCTTAACATTCAAGTAGAACAAGATGAATTGATCAGACGACTAACTGGACGCCGTATTTGTAAAGTATGTGGAACTGCTTATCATTTAGTCTTTAACCCACCTACTACTGATGGGGTATGTGACAAAGATGGTGGAGAGCTCTATCAACGTGCGGATGATAATCCGGAAACGGTAACTAACCGTCTGGAAGTAAATATGAAGCAAACACAACCTTTGCTTGACTTTTATGACAACAAAGGTGTTTTAACAAATATAGATGGACAGCAAGATATTACAAAAGTATTTGCTGATCTAGATGCTCTGTTACAGGGCAACCGCATCTAATAGCCCGGTGCCTGTCGCAGACGACTGAATACCCGGGCACTATGCATAAGAACGAAGACGTTTTTTTTCGAGAGCTGCAAAAGCATATTGCGCCCGGTATACGAACTGGATGAATTGAAATGCATCCATAACGAGGACCCCCTAGTCCACGTGCATTTTAACTTCTGAAAGGGTATAATGGGTTTCGTGGAAGCATCTATGTAACGAACGGGTACTATGGAACTCATCCAACACATTCGTACGAACATGTTGACATGAGGGAGACGGGTTTCTACCAGTCAGTCTACTCCGTGGATTGCAAAAAGCGAAACCTTACGAGTGTCTTTCGAACATCTCTCATGATTTCCAAACATATGCTTGATCGAATAGTTTCGTTCTATTTGAGGCTATACTAAAGCAAATTACGTTTGAGTAGTGATGAGAACCTGATTTGTATATAGAAGGGAGACAGGGTTGATGGCGAAAGATGATGTAATTGAAGTCGAAGGAACAGTTGTTGAGACTTTGCCAAACGCGATGTTTAAGGTAGAATTAGAAAACGGTCATACGATACTTGCGCATGTATCGGGTAAAATTCGTATGCACTTTATCCGCATTTTACCTGGAGATAAAGTCACAATTGAACTTTCTCCTTACGATTTAACTCGCGGTCGTATCACGTACCGTTTTAAATAATCTTTTGCACTCCGGACTACTAAGGAGGTTGGGTTAGATGAAAGTGAGACCATCTGTGAAGCCGATCTGCGAAAAATGTAAAGTAATTCGCCGACGCGGTAAAGTAATGGTAATCTGTGAAAATCCTAAACACAAACAAAGACAAGGATAATTAGAAGGAGGTGCACGACACATATGGCACGTATTGCTGGTGTTGACATTCCACGCGATAAACGCGTTGTTATTGCATTAACATACATTTTCGGAATTGGTAAAACTACTGCACAAAAAGTACTAGTAGAAGCTGGTATTTCTGAATCGACACGAGTTCGTGATCTAACAGAAGACGAGTTAAACAAAATCCGTGAACAAATCGGTGTATACAAAGTAGAAGGTGACCTTCGTCGTGAAGTATCACTAAACATTAAACGTTTGATGGAAATCGGATCTTTCCGTGGTATCCGTCACCGTCGCGGCTTACCTGTACGCGGACAAAACACGAAGAACAATGCACGTACTCGTAAAGGTCCACGTAAAACAGTCGCTAACAAGAAAAAATAATCGGTAAAGGAGGTTTCTTCTTAACATGGCACGTAAACAACAAACACGTAAGCGTCGTGTGAAAAAGAATATCGAATCCGGTATTGCTCACATTCGCTCAACATTTAATAACACAATTGTGACTATCACAGACATGCAAGGTAATGCACTTTCTTGGTCAAGTGCTGGAGCTCTTGGATTCAGAGGTTCTCGTAAATCTACTCCATTCGCTGCACAAATGGCTGCAGAAACTGCTGCAAAAACGTCTATGGAACATGGTCTTAAAACTTTAGAAGTAACGGTTAAAGGTCCTGGTGCTGGACGTGAAGCGGCTATCCGCGCACTTCAAGCTGCAGGTCTAGAAGTTACAGCTATTAAAGACGTAACACCAGTACCACATAATGGTTGTCGTCCACCAAAACGTCGTCGCGTGTAAAAGGTGCAACTCAACACGTTTGAGAACATCATTTATTGTACAGACTGAGGTTGTTCAAATAAGCAACCAGTTATACGATCGAATTCATGATGGAAAGAACCTATACATTCGATGTTTTGAGGGAGGGTAAATTGGAATGATCGAAATCGAAAAACCAAAGATTGAAAGTGTAGAAATCAGCGAAAATACCAAGTTTGGTAAATTTGTTGTAGAACCGCTAGAACGTGGCTATGGAAATACTTTGGGTAATTCTTTACGTCGTATCCTTCTGTCTTCTTTACCAGGAGCTGCAGTTACTTCTATTCAAATTGATGGCGTTTTACATGAGTTTTCAACTATTGAAGGCGTAGTGGAAGATGTTGCATCTATTATTATGAATGTGAAAAAGCTAGCTTTGAAAATCTACTCTGATGAAGAAAAAGTCATTGAGATTGATGTAAAAGGAGAAGGAACGATAACAGCTGCTGACATTACACATGACAGTGATGTTGAGATATTAAATCCAGAACTCTATATTGCAACTATCGGCAAAAATGGTCATTTCCGTATGCGTATGTACGCAGGTCGTGGCCGTGGCTACACTCCTGCTGATCAAAACAAACGTGAGGATCTTCCTATCGGCGTAATCCCGATCGACTCTATTTATACTCCAGTTTCACGCGTTAATTTTCAAGTGGAGAATACTCGTGTTGGGCAATCGTCTAACTACGACAAATTAACTCTTGATGTGTGGACAGATGGCAGCACCGGTCCTAAAGAGGCGATTTCGCTTGGAGCTAAAATTTTAACAGAGCACTTGAACATTTTCGTAGGGATGACAGACGAGGCACAAACTGCTGAAATCATGGTCGAAAAAGAAGAAGATCAAAAAGAGAAAGTATTAGAGATGACTATCGAAGAGCTTGATCTTTCTGTTCGTTCTTATAATTGCTTAAAACGCGCTGGTATTAATACTGTACTTGAGCTTGCAAGCAAATCAGAAGACGACATGATGAAAGTAAGAAACCTAGGACGTAAATCTTTAGAAGAAGTAAGAGCGAAGTTAGATGAGCTTGGCTTAGGATTACGTAAAGAAGACTAAGCGACTTTTGATATAGCTAGATTTGAACTATTCACCAAAGGAGGGAAACATCCATGGGTTACAGAAAACTTGGACGTACAAGTTCTCAACGTAAAGCGATGTTACGTGACTTAACAACAGACTTAATCATTAACGAGCGTATTCAAACAACTGAAGCACGCGCGAAAGAATTACGTTCTGTCGTTGAAAAAATGATCACTTTAGGTAAACGCGGAGATTTACATGCACGTCGTTTAGCTGCATCTTACATTCGTCGTGAAGTAGCAACTTCTACTGATGAAGAAGGTAATGAAACAACAGTATTTGCATTGCAAAAGTTGTTTGATGATGTAGCACCACGTTATGCAGATCGTCAAGGCGGATATACTCGTATTATGAAAGTTGGACCTCGTCGCGGAGACGGAGCACCAGTTGTAGTAATAGAGTTAGTTTAATTTGATAGGTGTTTATACGCCTGTCCTATTTAACTTGAAAAGTTGAAGAGGGAAGTTGGTATTTCTAACCTCCCTCTTCTTTTTTCAAACAGATTTATACGACATTATAAAAGCAGAGTGTTACGATGAGCGGACTTAATAAGTTGCGTCTCGTCTAGCTCTACGCACCTCATTTTCGGATTGGTCTTGAGCAGCCAATCTTGAAATAAGTTATAGAAGAGCGCATTTCTCTAAATGAGGTGCGCGCTTTTTTAATTTGTCGTAATATAGTGTAAAGAGTATTAGTTTAGCTGAGATGAGCTAGAGGAGGTAAAGGATGAAACGCGAAATTATTTCTTTACAAGAAGTAACTTTTACATATACAGAAGAAGATGAAAGCATACGGCCTGCTGTAAATAATGTATCCTATACAGTTTACGAAGGAGAATGGGTTGCGATTGTCGGTCATAACGGGTCAGGAAAATCGACGCTTGCACGTTTAATGAATGGTCTTCTATTTCCTCAGACGGGAAAGGTACGAGTTTTTGGAGAGGCTTTAGACGAACAAAGTTTATGGGATACACGCTCACAAATGGGAATGGTTTTTCAAAATCCGGATAACCAATTTGTGGGGGCAACCGTGCAAGATGATGTTGCATTTGCATTAGAAAATAACGGAGTCCCTTTTGAGGAAATGGTAGAACGAGTAAAACAGTCATTAGTAAAAGTGAAGATGAACGACTTTATGAATAGTGAGCCACATCATTTATCAGGTGGGCAAAAA
This sequence comes from Psychrobacillus sp. OK032, assembly GCF_900111345.1. GTDB lineage: Bacteria > Bacillota > Bacilli > Bacillales_A > Planococcaceae > Psychrobacillus. Next base: position 8,928 of record NZ_FOGY01000010.1, on the reverse strand, counting down.
CAACGTGTTGCTATTGCTGGAGCTATTGCTTTGCAGCCTAAAATTTTATTGTTAGACGAAGCGACCTCTATGTTAGACCCACAAGGTAGGGAAGAAGTACTTTCTACGGTACGACAGCTTAGAGCAGAGACAGATTTGACTGTTATATCCATTACACATGATTTGGAAGAAGCTTTGCTTGCTGATCGCGTCATTATGATGAATCAAGGGAACAAATATGCAGAAGGAACGCCCGAAGAGATTTTCCAACGTGGACAAGAGTTAGTCGATTTAGGATTAGATCTTCCTTTTGCGATGAACATTTCTAGGTTATTAAAGAAACAAGGAATTACATTAGTAGCAGAACATATGTCAGAAGAAGAATTGGTGAATGATTTATGGACATCACACTTCAACAAGTAAGTTACGCCTATGCGAAAAATACCCCATTTGAAAAAAGGGCACTTTTTGATGTAGATCTACATATCCCTTCTGGATCGTATCAAGCGATTATTGGGCATACTGGTTCAGGTAAGTCAACTGTTTTGCAGCATTTGAATGCTTTATTAAAGCCGACGGAAGGTACCATTAAAATTGGTGATGTGGAAGTTAAGGCAGAGAAGAGAAATAAGCAGCTTCGAAAAGTAAGACAAAAAGTGGGTATCGTATTTCAATTTCCAGAGCATCAATTATTTGATGAAACGGTTTTGAAAGATATTATGTTTGGTCCTATGAATTTTGGAGTGCCGGAAGAAGAAGCGAAACACCGCGCCATTGAACTAGTAAATTTACTTGGCCTACCGGATGAAGTATTGGAAAAATCACCTTTTGATTTATCAGGAGGGCAAATGAGACGTGTCGCAATTGCGGGAGTTCTTGCGATGAATCCGGAAGTGTTAGTATTAGATGAGCCAACAGCAGGTTTAGATCCAAGAGGTAGAAAAGAAATAATGGATTTGTTTTATCGTCTTCACAAAGAAAAAGGATTAACGACAGTATTAGTGACACATAGTATGGAAGATGCTGCGAGATACGCTGATCGTATTGCTATTATGCATGATGGTAAATGTGTATTAGCAGGAACACCACAAGAAATTTTCTCTGATGAAGGTCGTTTGATGGATTATCGTTTAGAACTCCCTCAGAGTATCAAGTTTCAGAAAAAGGTAGAACAAATGATGGGGAAGAAGTTACCTGTTCTTTGTTTAACAGAAGAGATGTTAGCAGAAGAGCTTGCGCTATTTTTGAAGAAGGAGCGTGAGTTATAATGCTAGAGAAAATGATATTTGGTCGATTTATACCGGGGGATTCATTTATTCATAGGTTAGATGCACGCGCTAAGTTGATTTTTGTGTTTTTATTTATTGCGGTTGTTTTTATCGCAAATAACTGGATTACATACGGAATTTTAGTTGCGTTTATATTTTTGATTATTCGAATGTCTAGAATTAGACTTTACTTTTTGATCAATGGGTTGAAGCCTGTCGTCATTTTAATCATTTTTACTTTTTTATTGCATTTATTTTTTACACGAGAAGGTGCAATTATATTTGAATGGAAGTTTGTAAAGATTTATGAAGAAGGATTGCGACAAGGGATTTTCATTTCCATCCGCTTTTTTGTCCTTGTTATTTTAACATCTATTTTAACACTCACTACGACCCCTATTTCGATTACGGATGCATTAGAAACATTATTGAATCCATTGAAGAAATGGAAGCTTCCCGTACATGAATTAGCGCTTATGATGTCTATCTCGTTAAGATTTATCCCAACTTTAATGGATGAGACAGATAAAATTATGAAGGCACAAATGGCGAGAGGTTCGGATATGACAACTGGTAGTATGAAAGAAAGAATGAATGCGATTGTTCCGCTACTAATTCCTTTGTTTGTTAGTGCATTTAAAAGGGCCGAAGATTTGGCGACTGCTATGGAAGTACGAGGTTATAAAGGTGGAGAAGGAAGAACGAGATATCGTAAATTAGAATGGGCAACAAAAGATACGGTTATCATCGTTACTCTCCTAATATTAGCGATCGTTCTAGTCTATTTTAGATCGTAATCGGAGGTGTATGCCATGAGGCTACGTGCAATTATTAGCTATGATGGTAGTGCGTTTTCAGGTTATCAAGTGCAACCGGGGAAACGAACCGTTCAGTTGGAGTTAGAGCGTGTGTTACAGATAATGCATAAAGGAACTATTGTGAAAGTGGTTGCTAGTGGAAGAACGGATGCTGGTGTACATGCAACAGGACAAGTTATCCATTTTGATAGTCCACTTACATTGCCGATGGACCGTTGGAGAACGGCATTAAATGTACAACTTCCAGGAGATATTCGTGTGTTATTGGTGGAACAAGTGCAGGAAGAATTTCACGCAAGATATGATGCAGTTGGAAAAACGTATCGGTATATTTGGTCGTTGAATGAAGTGCATAGTCCGTTTGAACGCAACTATAGCGTGCATGTGGAACGGTATAAACCGAATATTGAGTGGATGAGAGAGGCATCTGTATATTTGCTTGGAACGCATGATTTTTCAAGTTTTTGTGCATCTAATACGAGTGTGAAGGACTTTGTAAGAACGATCCATTCGATTCGTTTGGAAGTGGATAAAGAGATGAATCAGCTTCAAATGGAGATTAGCGGGAATGGGTTTTTATATAATATGGTTCGAATTATCGCAGGAACTTTGTGGGAAATTGGAATCGGAAAAAAAAGTGTAGAGGACGTACCTGAAATCTTGCAGTCATGCAATCGGAAAAATGCTGGAAAAACAGCGCCAGCACACGGTTTATACCTAGAAAAAGTAGCCTATTTACAATGAAGCAACCTTTCCTGGTGTTTTTCATAAAACACTTGACTAAATGACGTATTCGGGTTAAGATGATGTATGGTATTTTCATTACCCCCACAATATAAGCCCCGAAACTTATTGTTATGAGGATATAGAAAATTTTAGATCGATTATGATTGAATTAGGAGGACAAAATACATGCGTACAACATTCATGGCTAAAGGTCACGAAGTAGAACGTAAATGGTTAGTAGTAGACGCTGAAGGCCAAACTCTTGGTCGTCTAGCTTCAGAAGTTGCAGCTATTTTACGTGGTAAAAACAAACCAACATTTACACCAAACGTTGATACAGGTGATTACGTGATCATTATCAATGCAGAAAAAATTCATTTAACTGGGAACAAGTTAAATGATAAAATTTACTACCGTCACACACAATACACTGGTGGACTTAAACAACGTACTGCTTTAGAAATGCGTACTAAGTACCCAACGAGAATGATCGAATTAGCAATCAAAGGAATGCTTCCTAAAAACTCTTTAGGACGTCAAATGTTTTCTAAACTAAACGTTTACGCTGGAGCAGAGCATCCACACGCAGCACAACAACCAGAAGCATATGAGCTTCGCGGATAATAAATTAGAGGAGGACATACACTTGGCACAAGTTCAATATATCGGCACTGGTCGCCGTAAAAGTTCAGTAGCACGCGTACGTTTAGTACCGGGCGAAGGAAAAATTATTATCAACAAACGTGACGTAGAAGATTACGTACCATATGAAACTTTACGTGAAGTTATTAAACAACCATTAGTAACTACTCAAACTTTAGGTAGCTACGATATTCATGTAAATGTTAATGGTGGTGGATTCACAGGTCAAGCAGGAGCAATCCGTCACGGTATTGCACGTGCATTACTTACAGTAGACCCTGATTTCCGTTCAGCATTAAAATCTGCAGGATTCTTAACACGTGACCCACGTATGAAAGAACGTAAAAAACCAGGACTTAAAGGCGCTCGTCGTGCACCTCAGTTCTCAAAACGTTAATTTTATATTATCAGTTCAAAGCACTTCCCGAAAATTATTGGGAAGTGCTTTTTTTAGTTATCAAAAGGAGGAAAACAAATGGAGTTGTTCAATATGATCAAAAATGAGAAAAATTATTGTTTAGTCGATCAAGTGAAGTTAACAGAAGATTATAAAGAAGCATGTACAAAAATTATGAAGGATTACGAGGAAGAGCAAATTGACTATTTGTCAATACTAATGGCCGAGGCGTCTGGTTACTAGCAATTGGATTTAGAAGGATTTCTACTATTGTGGAGTACACGAAGCATTTAGAAGACGAGAACGAATTGGAAGGAAATCTTTTATTTCATTCATTAGCAGAAGGTTTAATGACAGATGAGGAATTTGCGGAAGCATATGAATAGCCAATCGAGCAAGTGATGACTTCCATAAGTAATGAGTTAGGGGAAGACTGGAGAAGTAATTGCTACTATTTTTTAAAAGGTCGAAAATTAGTTGGAATAAGTATTCCACATATTGAGATAGGAACAAAAGAGGAAGGAAGGATGTTCTACTTTGGCGTTGTTCCAGAAATGCGTGGGATGGGTCTAGGCACAGAAATACACAAAATTACACTTGCGCAAATGATGAACATAAAAGCTACATATTATGTTGGAAGTACAGATGAAAGCAACGAGCATATGATGCAAATATTTAAGAAAAACGGCTGCGTATTAAGAGATTAAAAAGGAATCTACTGAATCGAAAATGACTAACTAAAAGCTATCATACTCTTTGTCCCTTCTACGTATAATGAGTGAAAAAGGAGCGGTGAACCTGAAAAAGTGGATAATCATCTTCGTATTGTTTTTAATATCTTTGCTTGCCGTTATTTATGGAACGAAGGCAAGTGACACTGGTTTTTTCCTGCCAAATCCGTTAAGTGGTGTAAAAATTGTCATTGATCCTGGGCACGGGGGAATAGATGGTGGTGCAAGTTATGGGGAAGTAGTGGAGCGTGATATTACACTAGCTATGTCACTAAAATTAGAGAAAAAGCTAAAAGCACAAGGAGCTACAGTCGTCATGACGCGTACGAAAGAAGGAGATGCAGTAGCAGAACATAATCCGGATGAAGACTTTCCGACAACTCGTGCTAGAAAGCGGGCAGATTTACTCCTTCGGGAAGAAATTATGAACAATTCTGAAGCTGATCTTGTCCTTAGCTTACATGTGAATGCAGTGCCTGAAGAAAGATGGCGTGGTGCACAAGTATTTTATCATGCGGAAGGTCACGATGGAGGAGAACTTTTAGCCAAGTCCATTCAAGGTTCCATTAGAGAAAGAATAGGCAATACGGAAAGAGAAGCACTTGCTATTAAACAGGTGTATATTTTGAAAAAAGCAAAGGCACCGGCAGTGTTAGTGGAAACAGGCTTTATAAGTAACAATGAAGAGCGAGAATTACTGCAATCGGATAAATACCAAAATGAAATGGTTGATGCCATTTCAGCTGGAGTACTCCGTTTTGTAGAAGACAATATCTACTAAGCTAATGTTTGGGAATGTAGACACTCGTATATGGTATACTATATTGCGAATAGTTAACTAAAGGGGAGTGTCTACAGATGATTAATGAACAACAAGTTCGTGCGTTACTTGGCGAATTAAATGATCCATTTTTACATAGAACTTTAGAAGAAACCAACGGAATATCCACAGTTTCCATAAAAGAAGAAAAAAATCATGTCAGTGTCAAACTAGCGATTGCCAAAATAAATTCTGCAGAGCAAATGCAACTACAAAGTAAAGTTGTAGAAGTATTGAAAAATGCAGGAGCAGCAACAGTAGGTATCCGCTTTGAAGAGTTACCAAAAGAAGCATTAGAGCAGTTCCGCGGGAAAGCAAAAGAAAGTGACAGCGAGAGCATTCTTTCCCCTAATAGCAAAGTAAAGATCATCTCTATTGCTTCTGGTAAGGGGGGAGTTGGTAAATCCACTGTATCGGTTAACTTAGCTGTAGCACTTGCACGTCTAGGCAAAAAGGTTGGACTAGTAGATGCAGACATTTATGGATTTAGTGTGCCAGATATGATGGGTGTAAAAGATACCCCACAAATAAAAGATGACCGTATTATTCCAGTAGAACGCAAAGGGGTAAAAGTGATCTCTATGGGGTTCTTCGTTGAAAATAATACACCAGTCGTATGGCGTGGTCCAATGCTTGGGAAAGTATTAGATCAATTTTTCAAAGATGTCGAGTGGGGAGAGTTAGATTTCTTACTTTTAGATTTACCGCCAGGCACTGGAGATGTTGCATTAGACATTCATCAAATGTTACCGGCTTCCAAAGAGATTGTAGTAACAACACCGCATCCAACAGCTGCTTTCGTTGCGGCAAGAGCAGGTGCAATGGCACTTCAAACAGATCATGAAATACTTGGAGTTATTGAAAATATGTCTTGGTATGAAGCGAAATCTACAGGAGAGCGTGAATTTGTATTCGGTAAAGGTGGAGGTCCGAAGCTTGCGGACGAACTACGTACAGAATTACTTGGTCAACTTCCATTAGGACAGCCGGATTGGAATGACATCGATTTTGCACCTTCTGTATATGCTGAAACGCATGAAACAGGGAAAACTTATTTAGAAATTGCACAAAAAGTAATCGAAAAAGCATAAGAAAAGGCCGTTTCCACAAGGGGAGCGGCCTTATTTTTCCGTTTCTTGTTTCTTCTCATCAGGAGAACCCGATTGCCCTTTGGATCCGCCGCCACTTTCTTTTTGTGTACCGGCTTCTTCTACTAGTTTTTGCCACTTTGTTTGTAATGAAGGACTTTGAATCGTTTCTTCTACAACCTTTTGCATCTCTTTCCTCATATCACTGGATTGCAGCACTTTCCCTAATTCTTTTTTCATGTCAGCAGAGCCAAAAAAGCTTTCCAAGTCTTGTAAATAAGTGGGGTCCTTCATTAGTGCTTTCATAAGTTCTTCTTGTTGCTTCACCATACTTTTTGCCATTGTCTCCGAAAATTTAGGATCTTGGTATACTTCCTTCCAAAATTCTTCTGCTTTTTTTGATAACATTGTTTCTTCAACGGATTTCTTTACTTGCTCACTGTCAATTACTAGCAGCTCTTTAAATTGTGGATCGTCTAGAAGCGTTCGAATAGCCTTTTTACCATCTTCTGTTTGCAACGCATCTATGAGCATTTTTTTATTTTCCTCATAAGAGGGAGGAGCAGGAGAACCGCTACAACCAGCAAGAAGCCCAAGACATAATAAAATAAGCGCAAAATACTTCATAATCGTCACCGTCCTTTCAATTATTGTTCACATTTGTTTCAGAAATATGTATAGTAACTAGGAAGAAATAGATTTTTGGGTAAATGGTTGTTACAATTTAAAGGGGAAGAAATAGAAAAGTTGGAGGAAATTTTGCTGTGACTATACGAAATTGGTTTAAATTTTTTCTAAATGCCATGTTGATCGGTGGAGTCATTACCGGTATTTTTGGTTTATTTATACGGTGGGATGATGCTTTTGCGAAATATTTTGAGACAGGTCAATGGGGTGAATTTTTTGCCGCTTTTGCTTTTATGATCGTTATGGGCTTTACAGTAAGCGTGATTGCACAAATGGGTTATTTTGCTTACTTAACGATTCATCAAATGGGTGTTAATATTTTTAAGACGCTTACACTTTGGAATTGGGTTCAATTACTCATTATTGTGATTGTTATTTTTGATTTAATCATGTTCCGCTTCCGCCCAAATGCAGAAACGGCTGAACAAATTTGGCTGTATGTTATTTTACTTGCGATATTAATAATAACGGCTATAGTAGTTGCCATTGCAAAAGCGAATATGACCAAAAAACATACTCTTATTTCTGCATTGTTTTTTATGATTGTTGTATCCACACTTGAATGGTTACCAGTTTTAATGGTACGAGCAGATAATGTGGATAGTTGGGTGACATTATTATTATTCCCAATTCTTGCGGTAAATGCTTACCAATTATTAGCTTTGCCAAAATACAATGCAAAATCAGACGTGGATCGCTTGAAATTAGAAGCACGCAGAAAAAAGAGAAGAGAAGCTGCTGCTAAGACAAATTAAATGAAAACCGCCATGACGAATGATTGTCATGGCGGTTTTTTTGCAACACTGGCATATGCATTCTATTCAGGGAACGTTTTTGTATTCATCTTTAAACCGAATATATTTTGTTCGATAGGTAAAAATGATTGAGACTTTAAAAGTTTTGTGAGTTGCTTTATATCAACCCGTTCTTCTTGATGAAGTGGTACGGAAAGGACATCTCCTTTTGTGAGCACAGGAACTTCTTCATCCCAATACTTACTGGAACTAAGTAGATTTACTTCCTGCTGCCAAGCAACTTCTTGTACCTCCACTGGGAATTGATAATCCTTCGTCCGAAACCAAAGTGGTTTTTCGCCCATTACTTTCTCAAAGTGATCCACTTCTTTTTGAAATAAAGCAGGATCCTCTATATAAATTGCACCATCCTGACCTAAAAGCCCAATCGGAATATGTTTATCTTGCATAGTCTTTATTATGGGCGCAGATCGTTCCATCCACTCTGTGCTTATAAAAAAATGTGGATAAGGTGCTTTTAAATCTTTTAGCAAGGTTTCGATTTCCTCTTTTCCAAAAGTTAAATCGATGGTAACTGTTTTTCCATAAGTTCCTTTAGAAATAACAGTTGGTTTTTCTGTTAATTGAAAAACAGGTAGTATAGAGGGGTAATTTCTTGGAACGATGAAAAACAGGGTGATTAATATTGTGAATGAACCAACTAACAATAGCGTTCTTTTCAAAGTAACACGCACCTTTTCAAATCATTTTAATAAACTTTATGTTTTAGTGTTGACATTCATGTTAAAACGATGTTAAGATACAAAGGTCGCCAAAACAAACGACAACTTAAACAACATGAACATTGAAAACTGAACATGCAAAACGTTAAGAAATATAGCTTGACGGACTAATTTATTTTAGTCTAATAGCAAAACAATTATGACATCATTTAATGATGATGCCAGCAAAACAAAATGAGCTTTTTAAGTTCTCTATTATGGAGAGTTTGATCCTGGCTCAGGACGAACGCTGGCG
>NZ_FOGY01000001.1 GCF_900111345.1 Psychrobacillus sp. OK032 | reverse complement strand
ATTTATACAATTAAGTATAAAGGAAGTGATTTAGTAAGAGGAAAACTGCTCAATCTTATTTGTAGAAAACTGCTCACTTTATTTTAGCGTTTACACGGAAGACATAAAAATCGTAAGTTTGCACCATTGGGGTATCGGAATCATATCGTTTTTAATGAGTTTTATATTACTGTTGTATATCTCAAATGTTGAAAGTAGTTTAGCGGCGGAAAATACGCAATCTATGCAAGTTTCTGGATACATCGATTTAAATAACTTTGGGGCTGTTGGTGATGGAAAAACGGATGATACGGAAGCATTTAAGCAAGCTGCACAACAAGAAGGAATTATTAGATTAGAGCCAGGAAAGATTTATTTGATTAGTAGCACGATAAAAATCGATTTAACTAATATCAAAGGGATTCAAGCAAATAATGCAAAGATTCTTTTGAGTGGAGATTTTGCTGCTTTTCATTTAAAAGGAAACAAAACGAATGGTGGTGCTGAACCTCTTTCAAATGTCGGTTTGGAACAAGAACTTTCACCAGTGATTGAACAACTTCATGTCTACTCTAATAATCATGAAGGAACAGCATTAATTTTAGATGGCACATTTGGGGTAAACATATCCAAGTCCCATTTTTACAAACTAAAAAAGGGTATTGAGGTTATTAACAGAAATAGAAACGTGATCATTACGGAAAATCATTTGTGGGATATAGCTGAATATGGAATTCATTATAATAATGTAAATCTACACCAGAGTATCATTACGAATAACCATATATCCTATGCAAAGATTGCAATGTTCTTCGAAAACGGTGATGTGCATAACATTCAAATCAATAGTAACGACATTGAAGTTGGGTACTCAATCAATAACAATACGCAAAGCGCCATTCAAGTCGTATGTGACAAACCAGATACACAGTTTTCACAAGCACAAATTGTGGGGAATTCAATCGAAGATCATTTTCTAGCTAAAGAAGGTATTATTTACTTTTATTCAAAAGTATTTGATCCTTCAGCTATCAGTTCAGATAAAGCACCTTATATAGGCATGATTGAACTGCTGGGAAATGAATTTTCTGGTGCCTCCAAAGCATTAGTTCTAGACAATATCCATGACCTAACAGTAAATGGAAATACTTTTAAACTTATAACAGAAGCCTTTATCTCTATTTATACAGGAGCTGAAGGTATTAATATTTCAGGTAATACTTTTTCAGGTAGAGTAGGGAAGAACTATGGAGGAAAGGTATTAAGCGTCGAGGGAGGTAAAGCAGGAGTTGATTCAGCACTGAGATTCCTAAACTTTAATAATAATACTGCATACAATTTATCAGATAATCCCATTAGTATAAAAGGAAAAGAGGGAGTTAAGGACGATTTTAAAGTGTCCGAATTGAGTATTAGTAATAATATTTTCAGTTCATCTTCTAGGACAGGTGATTCAGTCAATTTAACTGGTTATATGATTGATATAAATGTATCTAATATAAGCGGCGTTTCTATTAATTCTAATATTATTACTGGTGGGCGGATAAACGAAAATGGCTTAAGACTGTCTGCTCAAAGTTACAGTAACATGATTGTCAAAGATAATATCATTAGTGGGCTAATTGCAAGAAAAGGTTCTACACCAATCATTTTTAGCATACCAAAAAGTGATGGAAAATCGATTATAGTAAAGGATAATATTCCGATGTAGAAGGTTTCTTCTTGTGGAAGATAGAAATAACAAAGCAGTATCCATGTATTAATATATACATGGATACTGCTTTTATTGTCTTTGTGGAAGAGACAACTTCGAACATAAGCTTTCTGCCAATATTCGTCATTATTTTTGCAAATATTTTAGTATCTTATCACAGAAATAATATGAAAATGTATAAAATTTTTTAACTATTCCGAAATAACTTACAACAATTTAGTAGATTCATGTATAATAGAAAGAGAAATAATTATTTATTATTTCAAGAAAGTAAAAAGGTGGATGTTTATGATGAAAAACAATTTATTTTGGCTTTTAGGAATGATTTTGGTCCTAGGTATCTTTCTAGCAGCTTGCGGCGAGGGGGACAACGCCGAGACTTCTGTGGATACAAAAGACGCAGAACAAGCGGAAGGTACAGACGAGGCAACAAGCGAAAAGCTCGATGAAGAACAAGTGTTAAATTTAGTAGAGCGTGCAGAGATTCCTTCTGTGGACTCGGTTCTTGCGGATGATGCTGTTTCTTTCAATGTACTAAACAATATTGCGGAAGGATTGTTCCGCTTAGACCAAGACAATGTAGCGGTTCCTGCTATGGCTGAAAGCGAGCCTGAGGTTAGTGAAGACGGTATAACTTATACATTTAAATTACGTGATGCTAAATGGTCAGATGGTACTCCTGTTACTGCGCACGACTTTGTGTTTGCGTGGCAGCGTGCGGTTGACCCGGCTACCGGATCGACCTATGGACCTTATATGATGACTGGCATTATTAAAAATGCAACAGAAATTTCTCAAGGCTCGATGGATAAATCGGAACTGGGAGTAGAGGCGAAGGATGACAAAACGTTAGTAGTTACACTAGAACGTCCAGTCCCTTATTTTATATCTCTTATGGCATTTGGAACGTTTTATCCTCAAAATGAAGCGTACGTAATGGCACAAGGCGAGAACTATGCTGTAAACTCTGATAATTTATTATCCAATGGTCCGTTTATCCTGACAAACTGGGATGGAACTGGTCTATCTTGGTCAATGGAAAAAAATCCGGAGTATTGGGATGCAGAGACGGTAAAGCTTGATACAATCAACGTAGATGTAATTAAAGAACCAGGTACATCCGTTAACTTGTATAATAATGGAGAAAAAGATCGTGTTACGCTCACTGGAGAATACGCGATGCAATATACAGATGATGTAGAAGTGGAACAAGTTTTGAAACCGACTGTCTACTATTTAAAACTCAATCAAGAACGAAATGGGGAAAAGACACCACTTTCCAATGTGAAGTTACGACAAGCACTGGCAATGTCTTTCAACAAGCAAGATATGGTTGATGTTGTTCTTGCAAACGGTTCTATTCGAGCAGACTTCCTTGTACCAACTGGTTTTGCATTCGATGAAAACAAACAGGATTTCCGTGAAGTAAACGGGGACATGCTTCCATTCAATGCAGAAGAAGCCGCAAAATTATGGGAAGAGGGCATGAAAGAGGAAGGCCTGACTGAGGTGACATTCGAATATATTACTGGTGATACCGAGCTTTCCAAAAATTTAGATGCTTACTTAAAATCACAGATGGAGTCAAACCTTAAAGGGCTTACACTTAAAATAAAGAGCCTTCCATTCAATGTTAAATTAGATTTAGATGCTGCTCAAGATTATGATATTCAGAGCACTGGATGGGCACCTGACTTCCAGGATCCGGTTACATTCTTGGACCTGTTCCAATCCGAGTCATCTCAAAACAATATGTCATTCTCTAATGAAAAATTCGATAAGCTTCTAGATCAAGCAAAAGGTGAATTTGCACTAGATCCTACAGCACGTTGGCAAGCATTAGCAGAAGCTGAAAAAGTTGTAGTTGAAGAAGAGGCATCTATTGTCAATTTATATCAAACAGGTTCTATGTCGTTACAAAAACCTTATGTGCATGGTATTGTTGCACACCCGTTTACTGGAGATTATAGCTACAAGTGGGCTTATATTTCTGGGAAAGAATAAAATAATGTACTAATATGAAGCTAGGGTATCCGGTTCTGGAGAAATTTGAACCGGGTACCCTTTTATTAGTTATGTCCCTGCGCTAGACATAACTCCAAAACATTTATGAATGGACGCATTTTCAGCACCATTCGAATACCTGTAGAACTTTGTAACCAAATTGTGTCTGACACAGGGACGCATTGTAAGGGAAGTACAATGAAACAAAGACAACAAAGGCCTTTTCGTGTGGCATTTAGTGTCGTATACCTGAGTTGGAAACAGTTTAGAATTACTTGTTAACTTAGTACCCTAGATTAGAACGTGGAATAAGGTAAGTCTCTTAATCGAGAAATCGATTGAGGGGCTTTTCTTTTTGTGTTCGATAGTGTCCCTGCGTAAGAAACGATTCAGAATCGTGTCTTACACAGGGACCAGAATTGCGCATAACTCTAAAGTGTCACGAATATAGTAGTTTACGATACTAAAATTTCTTTGGGACAAGCAAGTCTTTACAACAGTTGAATAAAAAATACTGGGGGTCATTTATTCATGAACAGGAAACGATATGTAATTTTTATTGCGTTAATTGTCTTCATGCTAATCGTATCTGGATGTAATCGCTCAAAGGATTCAGGTGTTAACAAAGGCAATGATCGAGAAATTGTAGTTGGTTTGGTTTCGGAGCCAGACTCTGTGGATATCCATCGAACATCTTCGACGGGTGAAGCGAATATACCGCTATATGATACATTGTTAAAACAAGATAATGACGGCAATATTGTTCCGAATCTTATCACAGATTATGAAGTGATAGGGGATGGGAAAGAAGTTATTTTCAATTTGAAAGAAGATGCGGTATTCCATTCGGGAAAACCGGTTAATGCGGAGGCTGTAAAGTTATCTTTTGAACGATTAGTTTCGTCTTCACCGTTTAGTACGAATGCGGGAGATATAGATAGTATCGAAGTTTTAAGTGACTACTCTTTTAAAATCACATGGAAGGATCAATTTGCACCGTTTTTCATTAATGCAACGACTCCATTTTTAGCGCCCTTGGATGTTTCTGTTTTGAATGCGAAGGGGGAAGGATTTGAGAAAAATCCTAGTGGATCTGGTCCGTTAAAGCTAGTGAAAGTTAATAGAGGAGATTCACTTGTTTATGAGCCTTACAAGAATTTTGATTGGAGAGGTCAACCTGGTTTTGATAGTGTGAAGTTTCGATTCATTCCGGATGAAGAGACAAGAATTTTAGAATTTAAGAAAGGGAATGTGCATGTCTTGTTAGACGTTCCATATCAATATATTGAAGATCTTGAGAAAGATTCAGAAGTAACTATTAAGAGAGTGCAAAGCGACACATTAAGTTACTTGGGATGGAATAATAAGCAACCTATTTTCCAAGATGTAAAAGTAAGACAAGCTATTGCACTTGCGATTGATCGAGAATCAATTATACAAAATACATTAAATGGCGAGGCGCAAGCGGTATTTGGTCCATTACCAAAAACAGTATTTGGATACAGTGAAAAAATTGAGACAATGGCTCGGGAAAAATATACAAGAGATATTGAAGCAGCGAAAAAGCTGTTATCCGAAGCTGGATGGAATGAGACGAATAAAGATGGAGTCGTGATGAAAGATGGTAAGGAATTTTCAGTAGACTTATGGGTGGATGATGATCCAGCCAATCAAAGAGCGGCGCAAGTCATACAAAATCAGTTGATGGAAATAGGAATGAAAATCACCATTTCAGTGAAAGAAGCCGCAACGATTATTGAACAAACACCAAAGGGAGCGCATGAGATGCTACTTTGGAGCTACGGTTGGCCAGATGCAGATGTATTGAATTTTTTACTCTTCGGTAAAGATAAATCCAAAAGATTACATTATGAAAATGAGAAAATATATAGCATTTTGGACAAAGCTGCTATTGAAATGAAACAAGATGCTCGCTCAAAGCTCTATGAAGAAGCACAAGAAATGTTAGTGGAAGAATCTCCTTTTATACCATTGTACGTAAAAGAAAATGTCACTGCGATCCGCAACTTTGAAAGTTTTGAAATACATCCTATTAACAATACGATAGATTGGCCTAGTGTGAAAGTAAGCAAATAAGTAAGTAATTGGCCATATAATCCAAAGCAGAGGAGGCGTTTACTTGTCATCCTATTTATTCAAAAGAATATTCACTATGATCATAACTATATTTGGAGTATCTGTGCTAGTTTTCATAATTATTCATTTGATTCCCGGTAATCCTGTAAATCATATATTGGGAGATTTTGCTACGGAGGAATCTATTAAGGAATTGGAGATGAGATTAGGGCTGGACCGCCCTATTCTTGTCCAATATTTTTCTTATATGTTCCAAGCGTTCCAAGGCGATCTTGGAACTTCATATATAACAGGCTATACCGTGGTGGAAGAAATATTAAATCGTATTCCTATTACAGCTCAATTAGCGTTATATAGTATTATTTTTGGTTCTATTACTGGAATTATCATTGGTGTAATAGCTGCAGTGAAAAAAAATACTATATACGATCAACTTGCAATGGTTCTTGCTCTAATTGGAATATCCGCTCCTGGCTTTTGGATTGCTTTGTTTTTAATACTTCTATTTTCGTATCAACTGAACATTTTCCCGATTTCTGGATATGATGGATTTTACTCGCTCATACTGCCCTCCATCACTTTAGGGTTAGGCACTGCAGGTAGTATTGCTCGGATGACTAGGTCGAGCATGCTGGATGTGATTAAACAGGATTATATCCGCACTGCTAGAGCAAAGGGAGCAGGTACTTATCGATTGATATTTAGGCATAGTTTACAAAATGCCATCATACCTGTAGTGACCCTAATCGGTATGCAATTTGGCTATTTAATGGCGGGAGCAGTTGTTACTGAGACAGTGTTTGCGCTTCCTGGACTTGGAAGTTTAATTGTGTCCGCGATTTCAACCCGTGATATTCCGACTGTACAAGGATTGCTCTTATTTATGGCGGCAATGATTATCATCGTAAACTTTGTAATTGATCTTTTGTATACAAAACTGGATCCTCGCATTCAATACGAATAACTAACTGGAGCTAGAGGGGAGAGATTATACTGGGAAACAATCCTACTTCACTTGTTTATCCGGATCCAATTGAACTCGAAACTAATACACAATCTTCTGTAGCGAATTTCTTTAAAAAAATGAAGAAAAATAAGGGTGCTGTAGTTGGAGCCATGATTCTACTCTTTTTTATCATAACTTCTGCTTTAGCACCAGTTATTGCTCCATATCCAATCAATGAAATGAATTTTGAAGATAGTTTACAAGGCCCGAGCATGGCACATTGGTTAGGTACAGATGAATTTGGAAGAGATATTTGGACGCGAATGTTGTACGGGGGACGGGTCTCCTTACTAATGGGGCTATTTGCAGTGACGCTTTCGGGTACAATCGGCGTAATTTTAGGTGTATTAGCAGGGTATTATCGCAAATTAGATATTTACATTATGCAATTTATCGATATATTGATGACGTTTCCCTCGTTGCTTATGGCGATAGCTATTGTTGCAGTTCTTGGAGTCGGATTAACGAATGCCATGATAGCGGTAGCTATTTCTGTAGTCCCATCATTCGTACGAGTTGTAAGAGGTTCAGTGCTGTCTATTCGAGAAACAGAGTATGTGGAAGCATCCAGAGCAATTGGAGTGAAAAACTGGAAAATAATTTGCAAGCATATTTTGCCGAATGTTGCTTCTCCTATCATTATTTTAGCAACTTTAGAATTTGGTGGTTCCATATTATCTGCAGCCGCGCTTAGCTTTCTTGGCCTTGGTGCACAGCCTCCCAACCCAGAGTGGGGTGCGCTTGTCTTCGTCGGGAAGTCATTTTTAAGTCAGGCATGGTGGATGACCTTGTTTCCGGGACTTGCCATTATGTTAGTAGTATTAGGATTTAATTTATTGGGGGATGGACTACGGGATGCTTTAGATCCTCGATCAAAATAAAAGGAGAGATTATATGACACTTCAACAAAGAATCGAATCTTATATTCATGACATTGATGCTACATTTGGTATTTATATAAAACATTTGGGGACGCAAGAGGAAGTAAATATCCAAGGAAATCAATTATTTCAGATGGCCAGTGTGTTTAAAGTTCCGATTTTAGCTACTTTGTATGAAAAGGTTAATAACGGCGAAATTAATTTACATGAACGAATTCGATTAAACGAAGAAGATTATGTGCCGGGATCCGGCGTATTTCAAGAAATGCAATACGGGATAGAACCGACTATAAAAGACTTGGCCACGATGATGATAATCGTTAGTGATAATTTAGCTACAGATAAAGTGCTGAGTATAGTTGGTGGAGCTGATCATGTTCAGGAAAGAATGCATCAAATGGGATTGAATGATATTTATATTAAACACACTTGTTGGGAGCTTTTAAGTTTAAGTGCCGGTATACCATCCCAACCGTATAGATTAGAACTTTTTGATGAGATTATTAGACGTTTAATAGAAGGTGAGTACGATTGGAATAGTATTGTATTTCAAAATAGCACAGGGAATAATGTAAGCTCTGCTAAAGATATGAGTCTATTATTGGAAAAGATAGCATTAGATGAATTCATCTCCCCGGATTGTTCAAGAGAGATTCGAGAAATTCTATTCAAACAGCATTTTCAGCAGCGTATAGGTGGTTTATTGCCAAGAAATAAAAAAGTGGCGAACAAAACCGGCAGCTTAGGGACCATGTACAACGATGCCGGTATCGTTTACTTACCAGATAACAAAGGGGAATTTGTCATTACTGTCTATTCCACAGGCAGTTCTTTAGAGTACAAAGGTGACGAACCAATCGCTCGTATCGCTGAAATCGCCTATCAGTATTTTATGGAGGCTGAATAAAGACAACTCGTTTCATCCACTAAGCACTAGGAGGTAGACCATTGACAATCGAATTAATAAAAGTCGAGAATATCAATATTTCCTTTCAAGATGATGAAGCGGGTACAATCTCAGCTGTTAGGGATCTATCTTTTCATATAAATGAAGGAGAAACAGTGGGATTAGTCGGTGAATCAGGTTGTGGTAAAAGCGTGACAGCCCTTTCCCTAATGGGTTTAATAGAGAAGGGCACTAGTTTCACAGAGGGAGAAATAATGTTTGAAGGGAAAGATATTAATTTATTTTCCGAAAAAAAGATGCGTGCTATTCGTGGAAATAAAATATCCATGATCTTTCAAGAACCAATGACTTCCCTCAATCCAGTGCATAAAATCGGCAAGCAAATTAGTGAAGTACTTCATCTACACGGATTTGCCAATAAGAAAAATAGCAAAGAAAAAACAATTGAAATACTAAAAAAAGTAGGTATTCCAAGGGCAGAGAGCATTGTCGATGAATATCCACATCAGTTATCTGGGGGAATGAGACAAAGAATCATGATAGCAATGGCTATGGCTTGTAATCCCAAACTGCTCATTGCGGATGAACCAACGACGGCATTAGATGTGACCATTCAAGCTCAAATATTAGATTTAATGAATACGTTACAGGAAGAATACGGTACTTCTATCCTATTAATAACTCATGATTTAGGGGTAATCTCAGAAATGGCGGATCGAGTAATCGTCATGTACTATGGGCAAATTGTGGAGCAAGCAGATGTACGAACTCTTTTTAAACAACCAAAACATCCATACACGATTGGTCTGTTAAATTCTATCCCGGATATCGATAGTGTAAATGAGGACAGGCTAACTCCTATAGAGGGAAACGTGCCAAGTCTAGGTGTTATTAAAACAGGTTGTCCATTTCGTTCTCGATGTCAGCATGCTCACGAAAAATGTCACGAGAAAAATCCACCATTATTTAAACGGGACTCCCAATTTGTTAGATGCTGGTTGTATGAGAACCAGGGGGTGCCAGTTTGAATCAGCCACTACTAAGTGTGAAGAATTTAAAGACCTATTTTCCTATAAAGAAAAGCCTTTTTAATAAGCGTCATCATTTTGTGAAAGCAGTTGACGGTATCAGCTTTGAAGTAAACGAAGGAGAAACGCTTGGAATAGTAGGAGAAAGTGGCTGCGGTAAATCAACAATGGGAAGAAGTATCCTACGATTAATCGAACCGACAGAAGGATCAATTAAGTTCAAAGGAAATGAAGTGACAACATTAAAACAAACAGATTTACGAAAAATGCGAAAGGATATGCAAATCGTCTTCCAAGACCCCTATGCTTCACTTAATCCGAAAATGACCGTCGGAGCTATTCTTGGCGAGGCACTTGCAACCCATCAACTAGGACAAAGCGCTAAAGAAAGAAAAGAAAAGGTAAAAGAATTATTATCGAAAGTGGGCTTAAGTTCTAATCATATTGGGCGTTTTCCGCATGAATTCAGTGGAGGACAAAGACAACGCATTGGCATAGCTAGAGCGATTGCCGTAAACCCTTCCATAATAATTGCCGACGAACCAGTTTCCGCTTTAGACGTCTCTGTACAAGCGCAAATTTTAAACCTGTTTCAAGATCTAAAAGAAACATTGGGACTAACTTATATTTTTATAGCCCATGACTTGAGCGTAGTCAAACATGTAAGTGATCGAATCGGAGTGATGTATCTAGGGAAGATTGTGGAGCTGTCCGATAAAAAACAATTATTTCAACAACCACTTCATCCTTACACACAGGCACTTATGTCAGCGGTTCCTTCCCTCGACCCAGACATCAAAAAGGAACGAATTATATTAACTGGTGACCTACCAAGTCCCTCCAACCCGCCAACTGGTTGTGCATTTCATACCCGGTGCAAGTTTGGAAAGGCTGTATGTGTACATGTGATTCCTCGTGAGACGGAAGTAGCTCCAGGCCGGTTTGTCAAATGCCATATGTATGATAAGGAACACCGGGCGGATTTTTTTTGACCGCCTTTTTTTGTTTCTAGTTATTTAATAATTCACTTCATCTATAAAAGAAGGAATAGAGCAAGGTGCACTCCAAACCGAGGAAAAAATGGTCCTTACAATGCACAGAAAAGGAAACACAGCACTTTCAATAGCTGACTTAACAGATATTCCATTGGAAAGAGTAAAAAAATAATACAAGAATGAGCTCAATAAATCTAAAAAACAATCACATAACTATAGTTTAAGAAAAGGGCAGTTGGAATGTGTTTATTCAACTGCCCTTTTCTTTGTCCTGAGTAAGACACAATTCTAAAATAATCCAGAATAGGAGACAAAGACTTTTTGGTTTGTTTGCATTCTTATAAGATAAGCTTTCCTCCAACTTATATGCCCCTCCCAACATTCTGCATTATTCTTCAAAGTTTGACAAAGGGTCTACAAAATATTTGAAAATCCCTGTAAGACTTAATCATAAAAAGATGCTTAAATTGAGTCTTAGACAGGACGCATTTTTAATAAAAGAGAATTCTAGAATAGAATGTTTCTATGTAAGACCAAACTCCCGAAAATAAAAAAGAACTTCTTCCAACTTTGATACATATCACTCCAACTCTCCAGGAAAATCTTCCAAAATATGATAAACAACCATCAAAATAACTACTATTCACCTAATTTATCGAGAGGTTTTTAACTAGTATCTTCGGACTATACAAATTTTACAATAAAAATAAGTATGGCAAAAAGTATGAAGTAATATTATGATGTTATTATAATTTTCTGAATCTAATAAAATTTCAATAAAGTATTGTGAAAATTGTCTCTGTGTAAGATTCAACTATAAAAAAACACCATGAACTGACACATAGATAAAAAACAGTTCGAAATGATGAGAGTTACTTTCTATGTAACTCCCATCATTTTCACAGGAAGGAGCCGAAATAAAAATATTAGCAATAAAGTTGGACAAACTAATAGTTTCAAAGAGTAACTATCCGGGAGAAATGGGGGAATTATAATTGAGGAAAAAAACAGTAAATAAGTTATTTAGCCTATTTATGGTACTAGCTATGGTCTTTACGATGTTCAGTCCGGCTATAACAGCTTCTGCGAACACAGAAGTAAAACCATTTAAACAAAACATTCCAAGCGAAAGCACTATGCAATTAAAAGCAGCGGTCGCTGAACAGTTAGATTTAATAGATGGTGGACCGAAGCTACACAAAGAGTTACAAGACCTTTCAGGAAATCAAGAAGTTGCAGTTATCATTCATTTATCTGAAAGACCAGTGGCACTGGAAAAGGGAATCTACGAATTAAAAGGGAGATCTTTTTCAACGTCACAAGAAAATCAAGTAAGATCAAAAGTAAAAGCACAACAAACATCCGTACAAAAAGAATTGACGATAAAAAATATTACGATTAAAAAAGGTTATACATTCGATACAGTATTAAACGGTTTTGCAGCGGTTGTAAAAGCGAATGACCTTCCGAAACTACTTACTGTTCAAGGGATTACACTAGTAGAACCGGACACAATCGTTTATGCATCGGAAGAGCCACAAAAGTCTAAACCGACGAAACCTTCTACGATTAATAAAGATACAATCGTAGATGCAAAGATGAATACGAGTATTTCATTCCTAGGTATCGAACAACTTTGGAATGAAGGAATCGAAGGACAAGGCATCAAAGTTGCAGTACTTGATACTGGAATCGATGCAGATCATCCAGAATTCGCAAACATTTATAAAGGCGGAAAGAACTTTATTCCGAATTCATCCACTTACGCAAAAACTCGTGCAGATAACGATGCATCGGAAACATTGCCGTCAGAACGCCCAGCAGGAACGCCAGAATTTAATGCGACTGGAAGTTCATTCTATACTTCTCACGGTACCCATGTTGCAGGTACTATTGCTGCAATCGGTGCGAATGAGTACGGCATTAAAGGAATTGCACCTAAAGTAGATCTTTACGCTTATCGTGTGCTTGGGGCATATGGAAGTGGAGCTACTTCCGGTATCGTAAAAGCAATTGACACAGCTGTTATTGAAAACATGGATGTTATAAATCTATCACTTGGTGGCGGTGCTAACACAGAAACAGATAGCGGATCATTTGCGATCAATAATGCAATGATGGCTGGTACAATTTCTGTAATTGCTACGGGTAATTCCGGTCCTAACCGTGGGACAATGGGAACTCCAGCTACAGCTCGATTAGGTATCGCAGTCGGTAACACAACTAATCCGGAAACAATGTACAACGGGCAAGTGAATGTTACAGTTGGTGATTATAATCTAACAAAACAATTACAGTTAATGGGTACTACTTTTGGTCAAGATTTAGCAACACAACTTCAAGGTGAATTTGACTTAGTAGCAGTTCCTGGAAACGGCGAAGCAAAAGATTATCAAGGAATCGATGTGAACGGCAAAGTTGCATTGATCTCTCGTGGTGGCATTGCATTTGTCGATAAAATTGCCTATGCGAAAGAACATGGAGCAGTTGCAACGATTATTCATAACTTTGCAGGCGGTACGAATGCACCAAATCCATCTGGAACATTTCTAGGTGACTCGTTTGCATTTATTCCAACATACGACTTGTCCCAAACAGATGGGGATGCAATTCGTGCAGCGTTAAATGCGGGAGAAGGAAAAGTTTCCTTTGGTAATTTTAACTCCACAGCAACTGTTGGAGATGAAGTAAATAACTCTAGTTCACGTGGACCTTCTACACCCAACTTTGACATTAAGCCAGATGTAAGTGCACCAGGTACGAATATTATGTCGACCATTCCAATGTACAAAACAGATTTCCCAGATGCGGTTTACAATGAAGCATATGATCGCAAAACGGGAACATCGATGGCTACACCACATATCGCAGGGATTGCAGCTCTTGTTAAACAAGCAAACCCTGATTGGAATGCATTCGATGTAAAAGTTGCACTTTCCAATACAGCTAAAGTGCTGAACAAATCTAAATACGATGTATTCGCGCAAGGTGCAGGACGAGTAAATGCATATGCAGCAGCTCATCCAAATACACTTGCTTATGCAGTTGATCAAGCAGTACAAGATGGAAGTGGAGCGATTGTTGAAAACTTAAAAGGGACGGTTACATTTGGTCCGCAATCATTAAAAGAAAATCTCTCCGTTACAAAACAAATTCTAGTAAAAGATATGAAGGGTACGAGAGGGGCTTATGAAGTAACAGTTGATACGACAAAAACTTTTGGTGATGCCAAAGTGACGGTTGATAAACCAACATTCACGTTGAACGGCGAGCAACTGTTAAATGTTACGTTGACTGCCTCTAAAGCTACAGCACCAAACGGCTCTGAAATACTAGGGTATATCAACATTAATGGCGGCGGTTCTGAAATTTCATTGCCATTCGCAGCTGATTTTGGTGGAGTTACTGCAACAGAAATTAAAGATATGAAAATTTCAGGAACGGACCTTTCCTTTAATGGAGATGGTGTGAAAGATTCAGCAGTGCTTTCATTCACATTGACAGGGGACGTAACAACTAACTATATCGAACTTTGGGACATCATGAATCCTGAAGGTGGAGAGTATGGAGACGGCTATATTGGCTACCTGCATGCAGGCTCCTCACTTGGAAAAGGATCATATAATCTAAACGTAGCTGGACAATACAAACCGTGGGGCAGTGCGCCTGCAACAACGATTCCAGATGGTCTATACACAATTGACTTTACAGCACTTGCTACTTCAGGCGTAGTTAGTGACTACGTTGGACCAGTTGTCGTGAAAACAACTGAACCAGAAATTACAGGTACAGTTACAGATGGAGTGGCAACTGGGCAAGTAACGGATAAGTATATTGAATATAATGAAGAATTATATTTGTACGGTTTAGAGTTTGACTTAAATGAAAAGTTGAACGCTTCATATATTGCGACTGTTAACGGGGAAACAGCAGATGCAGTGCCATTCGACTTGGCGCAAGACGGATCGTTTTCATTCCCAATAACAGCGGGCACAGATTCCGTGACTGTTGTAATTGAAGATGCAGCGGGCAATGTAGGCGAAGCATTAATCTTTGAAGGGGAGGCACCAGTAGTAACACTTGCTGTTAACCCTACAGAACTAGATTTAGCGACAGGAGAAACAGCGCAACTTGCTGTTACAGAAACATCCACGCCAGCAGAAGGAGAAGCAACGGATAAAGATGTAACTGCAGCAGCTACGTATGTAGTAGCAGACGAATCCGTTGCAACAGTTACGAACGGATTAGTAACAGCTGTAGCAGAAGGATCCACAACAATCACCATCACGCACGGTGAAAATAGCGTGATTGTCAACGTAACCGTAACAGCTTCAGAAGTTATTATACCAGGCGTAATTTTAACTGCTGATCAAACACAAATTGACCTAGTACCAGGAGAAAAAGCACAACTAACAATCAAAGAAATAACGACAACAGCAGATGGAAAAATAACTGAAAAAGACGTAACTAAATCTACTAAATATAAAGTAGCATCAAGTAAAGTGGCATCTGTGAAAAATGGTTTAGTAACAGCGGAAAAAGCAGGAACGACAACAATTACCGCTACTTATGGTAAAAATCAAGTAACTATAAATGTAACGGTTACAGAACCAGAAGTAACACTAACGGCAGATCAAACACAATTGGATCTGGCAAAAGGGACACAAGCACAACTAACGATAAAAGAAGTAACGACGGCAGCAGATGGAACAACAACAGAAAAAGATGTGACGAAAGATGCTAAGTATAAAGTAGAAAATAAGAAAGTAGCTTCTGTAAAAAAAGGTGTAGTGAAAGGAGAAGCTCCGGGAAGTACAACTATAACTGCTGAGTATGATAAAAAAGAAGTAGTGATTAACGTTACTGTTGGAGAATAAGTTGTGAGAAACAGCTGGGCAAAATGCCTAGCTGTTTCTTTTTTTGCATTTTTTGATGTAAGACACAATTCAGAGTTGTATCTTACACGAGGACCAAAAAGGGGAAGAAACAAAAAAACACGAACCCAACAAGTTGAGTTCGTGTGTATCTATCTTCTATCTATTTATCTAGGTATCTCCGAGCCCCAGAGTAGTTTCGTTTATAAACCCCAGCTGATATAGATTCGATTTTCACCTTGTCGGATGCGTTTGGTGCGTGGAGCATCTTGCCATCTCCGATATATAGTCCTACATGATACACTTTTCCTTTTCCTCCGTTACCTGCAAAAAATACGAGATCACCAGGTTGTAAGTTGCTCTTAGAGACGGGTGTTCCTTTCGTTGCTTGGTAAAACGAGTCACGAGGAATGAGAATCCCATGGTTTTTATACACAGAGTAAATAATGCCGGAACAGTCAAACCCAAAGGAGGATGTACCTGCCCAAAGATAAGGAAGTCCTAAGAACATCTTGGCGCTATTCACAATATCCTTTTGTGTTGGTTTTGGAACTGCCGCGTAATTTTTGTGTACTTTCGCATCTTTTTTAGGCAAATACTTGACGCCGTTTTGTGGAGTAAGTACATGTAGCCATTCTCCTTCTTCTTTAATGACGGGAAGGATTGTTGTATAGCTGATATCTATATATTTATTCTTTTTATTTGTATCACTATATAGAGTAGAAGATTTTGCATTCACTATAGCGATTGAACAATCAGTCGTATCCGTTGCTGTTTCGAATAAATGCGATGTAGGAACCCAACCAGGATAACCTTCTTTTTGATAAGGAACGTATTGGTCTTTGACTGCTATTTTGGACCATTTTCCGCTTTTTTGTAAGACGACGACTTCATCTCCGAACAACGCTTGCGTATCCGTTTTATCTACAAGCCACCATTTTTGTTTAAGATTCATAGTTTTCATCCATTTAGAAATATCTACTGGAGTAGAAATAGAAGGACGATCAACGGCTCTATCTATGCCAGGTTTGTGCCAAAGAGATGTAACTTGAACGTTCACTTTTACTGTTTTTGCCTTGCTTGGCTTTTCGCAAGAAGCAGGAACGGTTGGAACTGTTGGTGTACTTGGAGCAGGTGCTGGTGCAGGCGGTGCTTTTATTCGGAAATCTGGATTTATTGCCCGCGCAATAAATACGGCAAAATCTGATTTCGTGATGTTAGCTAAAGGTTTAAATGTATTGTCTGGATAACCAGTTGCGATATTCATTGCTTGCAGCGTACTAATTGCTTCTGTAACCCAATAAGTTGGTGACACATCGACAAATGGCGTTTTCGATGCCCCTTTTAGATCAAAAGACCTTACGATAAATACAGCAGCTTCTCCTCTAGTGAAAGGGGCATCTGGATTGAATGCTCCATTTTCATCGGCTATCATGATCCCACTGTTTGCAATGGTTGCCATGACTGGGAAGCTTACGTGATCAGGAGTAACATCTGTAAAATTCGGATTTACCGGACTCGATGTATCAAGGCCAAGAGACTTCACGATCATTTCTGCCGCTTCTAAACGAGTGATCTCCGCATCCACTCCGAAAGTTCGTCCCGGGCCACCGGTTATGATGCCTTTTGAAGCTAAAAAATCTAGTTCCGCTTTCGCTGGGTGATCATCCCCAACGTCCTTATATAGCGGTGCTGCAGAGGCATTACTAAAGCTAGAAAATAAAAGAATAATAAAAGCAAAAAATACGATGAATCTTCTTAACATTCCACTGACTCTCCCTTTATTCTGATAGTTACATAAATATAGTATAGACTACTTTTACATCCTTGCGTACTAACTGTTCTGAATAATTCGTTGCATATAGAGTGTGGATCAAAAGATTCAAGTAATTTATTATTATTTGTCAATTTCGACTATACATAGTTTTGTATATTTGATAATATGTAGAAGAAAGGGGAGAAAAGGAGGATATTGGTTTGTTAGAAAAGGATTCTATAATTATCAATCGAAGGGTACTAGCAGTTGAATCGGTTTTTACGAATGGCTACAAATCGAAAATCACAACAACAAATGGAATTCATTATTCCAAAATGTCTGTACTGGAGTTACTTAACTATGCTTGCATGCGGTATGCTTCTACTTTAGAGGGACGTATGAAAGCAACTAGAGAAATCCTGGATTACTATCAGAAAACGCCGGTTCTCATTAAACCAAATGAGTTTGGCGCATTTCCAACACTATCATACAAAAATATAGAGTGTGTTTGGATTTTTAATCATCACTTCTCCGTAAACGAGTTAGGTAATGGAAAATCGCAAATCGTATTTGATAACGGAATTCACATGACAGTAAAAGCTTCCAAAAATGTATTACTAAAACAACAACAACGATTACACACAGCGATGAATATATTTAGCAAAATGGAGAATTCAGAGTAAAAAAACTCAAATTTAATATCTCCTGATCAAAGCTAAAAAGGAAAGCGGTTGAAGAAAATCTTCTGTCGCTTTTTTTGTGTTAAAAATTATTTACCTCCGCCCTAACTCTATATTGTTGCCTAAATGTCGCTATGTGAGAAAAAATGTTGATTTGTATCAGTATTATATCTTTCATAGCGACAAATTAATAACTTCCCCCAACCAAACATGTCGTTTCTTGCCACCAAACTGTGCATACGCCCATTAGTACGTTCCCTAAAATCCATATATCCTATACCTACCTAGGAATAACCGAATCGTGCACGAGTCAAAAGGAACGCACAGTGAGCACTTTTGAAGAAGTACTGCCGCAATACGAACCAATGATTTCCGCCTGCATTCGCAAATTGCATATTTACAAAAACCACGAACTTTATAGACAAGCCGGAAGAATTGCCTTATGGAAAGCATGGGTGAAGTTCGATGAAACAAAAGGGGATTTCACACCGTATGCCTATCGGTGCATATACGGAGCAATGCTGGATGAGCTAAAAAAGGAAAAGCACCAGGAAGACTACATCGATGTGGTAGAAGATGAAAAACTAACCCTTCTACTAGAAAAGTCGCTTGTCACAAGCTTCATCCACGAAGATTTAGGAATGGCTTTAGAAAGCTTAACCGAAAATGAACGGGAACTGCTACTCTGGATTTTTGTCGAAGGAATCTCACTTCAACAAGCAGCAACACGCGCAGGAATTACAATACCCGGCATTAAAAAAAGACGAGAACGATTACTACAAAAACTGAGAGAAAAACTGACCAGATAATCAGAAAAAGCTATGTAGAGAAGTGACATCTCTACATAGCTTTATTGTTACTAATCAGTATCATCGTTATATCCAATAAATGGTTGAATGAGACATAATCTACTGTGAACACGACAAACTAGCCTCGAACGCGACAAAGACTATGCCGAACGTTACAAAACTACTATTGAAAGCGACAAAGAGCAAAAGCAGCCGTCTGTTTTATGCATTTCCCCTAAAGCAGCGGTGGTGGTTCATCTCTCACCCCGCGGAAAGCGTCCGCCTGAAGCGTAAATCCCAGCGGACATATAAATAGAAGCTTTTTAAGCTACTTATAATTCATTCATATCAAATAAATCATACGATCCAAATAAGTACCTAACATCGTCCCAGCCAAAATAGTCAACAAAATCAAAAATAACAAAACAAACACCAAAATATATAGAATAAAACCATACAAAGGATCTAACCCCGGTACCTTTTTAGTCGCTAAAAAACTAACCAAATACAGCGGCAATACAAACAAACCAAATACAAAACTAACAACCAACACAAGCTGCCCATATGTAAATGATTGAATAACCATTAACAAAAATGCAACCCCAACACTCACCACAACGGGAGACAATTGACCTCCATAAAAACTAATAATAGTCTTCAACGAATTCGGCGAACCAAAAAAGTTGTTCGGAATAAACAGTGCAAATACCGCAATCCCAAATAGCAAGAAGACTAGCAACATAATCTGAAAGAAAAAAGGAAAAAAGCCTAAAGACTCCCCAAAATAATTCCGATTAACAACTAAATATAAAGAAACAGTGTACACGATGGCAAACAAAAGAATGCTAATTAGACCATTCGAAAAATCCTTTTCTCCTTGTTCAAATGCCCGCGAAGGGTTTTTAAATTGCTGCACAAAATAAGTTCTATAGACTTTGGACTTCTCTTTGATCTTCTCTATACGAATATTCGGTTCAGCCTGTTGAACAGAAGATCTTTTTTTCACTTCAACACTCGGTTCTTCTAATTTTTCTCCGCATATACCACAAAAGTTTCCGATGGCTTGTTCGTGACCACAATTAGAACATACGATACGAAATTCCTCCTGCGTTCTTTTTATCCCGCCTTAACGGGCAGAAACCCCCTACTTAAATGAAGCTTCACTTTATATAAATGGTATGAGATGGAAGGGACTAATATTCCTATTATAGTCACGTCCCTGTGCTATCCCGTTCTTGTGTCAGACACAAGGAAGCTTCCAAGGGAAATTGCATAAGACAGATTAACTGAATTTGCACTTTGTCGCTTTCAGTAGTAGCTTAGTAGCGTTCGGCATAGTCTTTGTCGCATTCAAAGCTAGTTTGTCGTCTTCACAGCAGATTATGTCTCGTTCAACCACATATTGGATATAAGGACGATACTTATAAGTTAGCAAATTCCCATGATTGGAGCGAAAGGCGGACTCCAGCGGGAGGCCATCAGGATGATGGTCACGAAGGCGTTGAGGCCCACAGGATGTGGGTCATGCAATCGTTGCCGCAGGAAGCGGCGAACTTAGATTGCCTTCCTTTTGATGTGGCGCTCTTAGCCTTCGTTCCTCTGGTGAGACAGATGAACCATCACAACGAACGCGAAGCGGCGGTGATGGCACATCACTCACCCCGCGGAAAGCGTACGCCCGAAGCGGAAATCCCAGCAGCCACTTAATAGAGCTTTTTAATGTGCACATTCCGATATTGCCTAAAATATTCCTATATGTCTCGTTCAATTGTATTTAACCCAGGGAAGCATCCCCAGGATTATTCAGAATAAAGTCGAACTTTGCTGAATGTTAGAACATTATAAGAATAGTTTGCAACACTAGTATACTAAGCTATATGATAGGTAAAAAAGGCGGGATATTAATGACTATAGGACGCAATAACCCATGTCCATGTGGCAGTGGAAAAAAATATAAAAAGTGCCACGGCGGCAAAGAAGTCGTATCGATTCAGCAAGTGGTCGACAACGAATTAAATTCGATCATCAAAAACTTTTACTCTGAATATCCAGAACGAAAAGATATACATGAGCTTCGTATGCTACTGGGCAAATGGAATTCGAGGTTAAGAGGATTTTGGCCACCAAATCGAATCGAGCAGCAACTGGTAGATTACTATTTACTTCTACAAAAGCAAGACATCTGGAAGAAGTATGTAGAAAAACAATTGCAAAAAACGGTTCGTCCTTCAGTCATTCAAGTGCTTGAGAAGTGGACAAGCCCTATGATGATTATTGGCGAAGTATTAGAGACGCAACAGCAAGGGTTTGTTCAATTGAAGGAAATAGTAGATGGCAATGTGTATGAACTAGATACATTAGGCGGAGATTCAAAAGCTAGCGTAGGAAGTTATGTGGTAGGCATCGTGTTACCGGATAGCCGTAGAGGGTCTAATGCCATAATGGTTCTTTCAGGAGTTGCATTCCTGCCGAGTAAGATTTCGAATGGTTTGGAGCAAGTAAAACAACTTGCCGAAGAAAGCAACCTGGATACACAAGTATTTTACAGAGAACATATGCTGGACTGCCTAACGTTCATCCATGAAAGTGAAACAAGCGATCATAACATACCGGAAATCGAACACGAAAACAAGAAACTCGAGAGTGACATCGACGAGCAAAAAGACACTAACATGACAGAAAAACAAACGGAAATGTTAGTAGCATTGGAAGAAATGATGAACGAAAAAGCGATAAATAACGATCGACTTATCCATATTTACCGTTCCTACTTAACAGAATGTGCTCCAAACCCACGAAAAGCGGGAGCTGTAGCAGCAGGTGCTATCCGTTTTGCAAAAGAACGTTTATCTGCTGAAGAATTCCCATGGACGAATAAAGAAATAGCGGCCATGTTCGAAGTATCCACGTCGACGGTTCAAAAGTATTTTGAAGAAATAGACGCATTTTCAGCTGTCCCCGTGTAAGAAGAAACTCGAGAACTACGGCTAAATTGTTCCTCACACAGGGAACATTTTTAGCCTCTCATTTTTGGATCCAAGAATTTATGGAAAACTATTTTCTTCGAATTTACTAGTTCTTGTTTTGCTAAGTTAGGAGAATAAAAAATAGTAGATCCTAATGCAAGCTTGTCCGCCTCAGCATCATAATCGATAACCGAAATATTCCATCTTCCTGAATTTTTGAGTTTTTCAATCAACTCACTAGTCCACATGTCCACTCCTAAAATGACATGCTGCGTTTTACCTTTTTTCCCTAGACGTTGATACATTATTCTCCCTCTTTCTTTCTTGCGTTATCTTTAATTTATCATATCATTTTTGGCGCTACTGGAAAACCAATCCAATAAAAAAGTTGAATACTTTCCAGTTAAATAGTAATATTGAATTGTCTAAATATATCGCAAACTATTGAGCGATTATTTAAAAAGAAGGAGGAGGAGAAATATGAGTAAACGTTTTATCAAGCAAACGACAGCAGCAGTATTATTAACAACATCGGTATTATCATTTTCATCCGCTGCACTAGGGGCGACAAATTCATCGGTGGACCAATCGGTGAATAAGGTGAAAGCAGAACTGAGCAAAGCGACGACACATTATGTGAATCCGTCACTAAATGGGAAACTAGCACCAAGTAGCACGCTATACCCTGCGTTAAATAGCGCGAAGAAAAACTATCAACTTACTAGAAGTGCAGTAGTATCTTCTAAACTATCTACTGCGCAAAAAAATGCGAAGTTGAAAGAGATTGATACGCTTTACAACGAAAAAGTTTCAGGAGGATTAGTACCATATATTGATGCATATAACTATGCAACAAAATATTTAGTGCCAATTATGAATGAAATCGCAGCGGCGCAAGAAAGAAATGACTTTGCAGCTGTGGAAAAAGGTTATCACAAATTATCGTACCAACTAAAAGGTAGAACAGCGATTTTATACCGTTTCTCTGGTAAAGCAGCTCGTGATCTTCTACTGGAAGAGTACAAAAAGCCAGCAGATGCAAAACGTAATGAATTAATGGTACCTGTAACAATCACTATGAAAATTACAGAGATTAACGATTTATTGAAAGCTGGTAAAAAAGTAGAAGCTAAAGCTGAGTTTGCAGAAATTGAAGCTCTATTACACCGTCTTCCAAATGCTTCAACAAACAAATTCGTTGCTGCATTGTTAGCGGAAGTGGCTAAAGTGAAAGCTGCTGTTGGCGATACTTCACCAGTAACTCCGGTTACTCCACCAGTATCAGGCGGTGGCGGAGATGATACGCCTTCTAATCCATCTCAACAACAAATTTTAGATACAAAAGTTGCAGCTTTTGTAACTTTGCTTAATACAACACAATCAGATAAAGCAACAGCTGTATCGGATGGTGCTAATTCTTTCACTGTTACATTGAAAAAAGATTTAAAACCTGAAGATTTTGTTTCTTATTTAGGAAAAGGATTCTATTCAAAATTTGTTAGTGAACTAGGCGTAACAAAAGTAAATGGACATGCTCCAACATCACAGGAAGCTGTTCAATATCTAACAAATCAAGTACCTGCAAAAGTGGATTCACTTGCTGATTTAGATGGTGAGACAATCACACTTCCTGTAACTGTAAATAATGGCTCTGCATTAAACGTTGATTTTAAAGTTACATTTATATTTCAAAAGTAATACACAAATCCCTTCACATTTTTAACATGTGAAGGGGTTTTCTACATTATCTGACATTATTCTCTACTCTTCTATTATTCTTCATGCTAAACTAAAGATATAAACGTGCAGACAAAGGAGAATCTTATGAAGAAACTGAAAATCTTTTTTATAGTAGCTTTAGTTATTATACTCGGAGCAGGAGGATACTTGCTTTATATGTTCAAGTTTAAGGAGTATGATGTGGCAGATGAAGAAGTGAGTGAGATTGTCGCAGATCCATATAAAGTGGAGCTGCCGGATGGAAGTACGCTTATCATCGATGAACAAGGAGAAGTTGTTGTCGAAGAGACAGGGTCATCTGAAAACAATACAAATACTGTTACGACAAGTGGATCAGCAAACAGTGAAAAGTTAGCTGGAAAGACGGCTGGATCTAGCACAGATCTAACAAGTACAGAAAACAACACAAGTGGTACGACAACAACATCCTCTAACGAAAAACCAACAGTTGCATCGATAAAAGACAAATACAGACCAGCACTAGAAGGACTAGAAGCGCAAGCTGACTCCAAGATCAATGCACTTATCGGACACGCAGTAAGCGAATATAACGGTAAAAAAGCAAACGGAGAAAAAGTGGATTTCGGCTATTTTTACAATAAATATACAGCCGCTGCTGGTAATCTAGAAGCGAGCACGGATACAGTTTTCTATGCAGTAATCGGTGCAGTAGAAAAAGATCTGGCTGCAAATGGCTATGATAAGTCCTACGCGCAAAATTTCAAAGATGAATACGAAGCGACTAAAAAAGCGAGACGGGACGGTATACTTAAAAAAGCACTTGGAAGCTAATAAAAATCCCTTCGGTAAAGTTCATTACCAAAGGGATTTTCGTCTATTTCAATTCCAAATGTGTTCTTAAAACTGCACGTATAGATGCAAGCTCCTCATTATTCATCATATAGTACCAAATACCAGCGATTGTCTCTCCACGACCTTCTTTAATATAAAGCTGATCCACATGTCTAACCGCATCCCGGTAGTTAGCTTGAACATCGACCATTTCATCAAACGTCATATTTGTCCGAATATTTTTCCCGATTGCACCAAAAATACTTTTGTAGTTGAGTAAGTTATTAATGGTTGCACCTTCGCGTAAAACTGCTTGTATAACTTGCTTTTGACGATCCTGGCGCCCAAAATCACCTCGAGGATCCTCATACCTCATACGAATAAAGGCTAGAGCTTCATCTCCATTAAGTGTGTTCGTACCTTTAGGGAAAGAATAAGGGCCGGAAGTGAAATCTAAAGAATTTGTAACGGTAATTCCACCTATTGCGTCGACAATATCTTTAAAGCTTTCCATATTAACTTGTAAAACATAATCGATGGGAATATCGAGTAAATTCTCTACTGTATTCATCGCCATCTCAATACCACCAAAAGCGTATGCATGATTAATCTTGTCCTTCACACCTCTACCGATTATCTCGGTGTACGTGTCACGGGGAATACTGAGCATTTTAGTGGATTTGGAAGTTGGATTGACTGTCATCACAATCATAGTATCCGATCGACCTTTATCATAGCTGCGTTCGTCCACACCAAGAACAAGTACAGAAAAAGGTTCCTTTTTCTTAAATGCGACAGGTTCTTTTCGTTTATCGGAAAGTTCACGTTCAATCGGCTCATGCATTTGTTTTGCCGTTTCCGTTAAATCTTTGTATATAATGGAGCCATAAACAATCAACCCGAGAATAATAATTATGATAATGCCGACAAACCACGGCCATTTTTTTCTCTTCTTTACAGTTGAAGACTCCATCGCGTTCCTCCATTATCGTCCAGTAAAATAAGTGATTAGAGAGGATGCCCACACTTTAGCACCTTCACTATTTGGACTCTTGTCTTCAGTTAACAAAGAGTTCAAGGCAGGGTCAGTCGTATCTGGCCATGCGCTCCAATGATTAATATAAGGATATCCATTAGTAGAAGAAAAATTCTTCAGAGCGTCAATTTGCACTAAATAGAAATTTGCATTATAAATAGGGTAAGACGGCTGTAATACAAGTACAGCATCTGATACTTCTTCTAAAGCCTTCCCATTAATCGCTTTAATATGCTGCTGTTCTTCTTCAATTTTAACGATTCCATTATTATTGAGCGTGAATGGTTCTAAAAGGACAAGGTCAAACCCTTTTTCCCAATTAATTTCTTCCATATTTTCATCGATAAATTGTTTAGACGTACCATCGAACGGCGCAACTGTCGTTTCGATAAAATCTCCATATGTATCCGTTAAAGCATTTGTAAGTAAAGTAGCGTAACCTGGTGCTCCTTCTTCCATTGCATCAGAACCGACAATGAGTAACTGAACTTTTTCTCCTGCATCTAATCGGTTCAACAATAAGTTTTGTACTTGTTCATCCGCATTTTTTATGCTCTCTTCGACAGTTTTTCTACTTAAAGACACAGACTTTTCATTTTTAGGTGATACAACACCCTCTTTTTCTCCTAGTTCATCCTGGGTATAATGGATTGTTTTTGTATCTGCTTTAACATTATCAATTCTTGATTTATATGTTAGATAACTGGAAATAAGCAAAAAAATACAAATAGCGGAAATAACTACTGCAATGATACGCCCATATCTCACGTGAACTCCTCCTTTACTCCTATTTAATTAATCTTACACTTCTTCTGGTTATATTATACTGCTCTATGATAGAATATTAAAGATAAAGGCGCAAAATGCCAACATATGCTATACTATATCGAAAATAGAAGAATCGAAATTAAAGGAGTTATCAGTTAATGGAAGAAACAATTAGCCTCCAAGAT
This sequence comes from Psychrobacillus sp. OK032, assembly GCF_900111345.1. GTDB lineage: Bacteria > Bacillota > Bacilli > Bacillales_A > Planococcaceae > Psychrobacillus. The sequence goes on along the minus strand of NZ_FOGY01000001.1, from coordinate 753,762 downwards.
TTATTTAAAACACTGAAAAAAAGATTACTATTAATCATACTGACAACCATTATCGCAATTACGGTCAGTGGAGTTGTAAGCTTTCTTTATCTGACACCCATTTATCAATCCTCTACACAAATTTTAGTCAATCAAGAAAAAGTGGATATTAGTACATTTAACTCCCAAGACATACAAACTAACTTGCAACTGATAAATACATACAATGTAATTATTAAGAGTCCTGCAATTTTAAGTAAAGTAATTGAACAGCTAGATCTTGATACAACACCATCTGCATTAACCAATCAAATTACAGTGAAAAACGAACAAAACTCACAAGTAGTGAATATTACCGTGCAAGATGCCAATCCTAATATTGCAGTGGATATTGCAAACACAACAGCTACTGTATTCCAAGAAGAAATAAAAAAATTAATGAAGGTAGACAATGTAAGTATATTAACACCTGCCTTCCTCGGGGAAAATCCATCTCCAGTAAAACCAGATCCAATGCTTAATATGGCGATCGCAGCCGTTATTGGTTTAATGCTAGGGGTAGGAATCGCATTTCTATTAGAGTATTTAGATACGACGATGAAAACAGAGCAAGATGTAGAAGAAATTTTAGATTTACCAATACTCGGATTAATCAGTACTATTTCTGATAAAGAGATTCAACAAACAATGGTACAAATGCCACAAAGAAGAAAGAGGTAGTTAGATGGCAAAAGCAAAAACAAAAAAAACAAAAAAAAGCGCTATTCAAACAGTAGCACGAAAACTTGTTACTAGCGTGAATACAAGATCCATTGTGTCGGAACAATTCCGTACACTTCGTACGAACATTAACTTTTCTATGCCAGACAAAGAATTGAAAACATTTCTAATTACCTCTTCTTCTCCAGGAGAAGGGAAATCAACAGTGGCGGCAAATACAGCGGTTGTATTTGCACAAGAAGGAAAAAAAGTGCTGTTAGTCGACGCGGATATGCGTAAACCAACCGTGCACTATACATTTCATCTAACAAACACGCTTGGTACATCTAATCTGTTAACACGCCAGGCTACTGTAGCGGAAGTAGTAAAAATGAGTGAAATAGAAAACTTGGATATTATCACTTGCGGTCCTATTCCACCGAATCCAGCGGAGCTTTTAAGCTCTCAAACGATGAACAACGTAATAGAAGAGATGAAAGAAAGCTACGACATTATTATTTTTGATGCACCACCAGTTCTATCGGTGGCAGATGCCCAAATACTTTCAAACAAGTGTGAAGGGACAATTCTAGTAATGAGCGCGGGAACTACAGAAAAAGATGGTGTGCTAAAAGCGAAAGAAGCGCTTGTTTCTTCCCAAGCGAACATTATTGGAGTGGTCCTAAACAACTTCCAGTTACAGAAGGACAATTATTACTACCAATATTATGGAAATGCAGAATGAATAGGTAGCTTTACCTGTTCATTCTTTTTTTTGTTTAACTTATAGGAAAAAAGGGGAATTGAAAAGTGATTGATATACATGCGCATATTCTACCGGGTGTAGATGACGGACCACAAACAGTAACAGAATCGATGGAGCTTATCGAGCAAGCGATAAAGGAGGGGATAACTGATATTATTGCGACTTCTCATGCGGACAATCCCCATTACGACGTCCCGCAAAAGGTAGTGCTAGAAAAAATTGAGCTGCTAACTAAAGAAATAGAGAGAAACAATCTATCGATTAATATCCATCCAGGACAAGAAATAAGAATAGGTGAAAACACTATTGAAAAGTTAACAAACGGAGAACTCTTGACGCTTGCAAATTCCAAGTATGTATTAATCGAATTGCCGACTGGGGGGATACCTGCTTACACTGTTCAAATAATTCAAGGTATTTTAAATTTAGACAAAGTGCCGATAATTGCACATCCAGAAAGAAATCGTGCAATTGCAGAAAAACCAAGTAGATTATTGAAGTTGATCAATCACGGAGCACTAGCTCAAATTACTGCAGGGAGTCTCGCTGGTCATTTTGGTAAGACGATCCAAAAACAATCCCTTCAACTAGTGGATGCCAATCTGGTTCATACATATGGTTCTGACGTTCATAACGCAAAAACACGTCCCTTTTTATTTGATGCAGGACTACGTTATTTGGAAAAACATAAAAGACTAGATGCAGTCGACATTTTTCTTGAGAATAACGCAAGAATCGTAGAAAACATAGAAGTTATAATTTTAGAGCCAAAAGAACTAAAAAAGTCTAAGTGGTGGGAAATATTCGCATGATTTCATAATAATTAATAGATTTATCTGATAATATTAAAATTGATGATAAGTATCAATCAAAAAAATATGGAAGAGTTATAAACTCATTGGTTCTTTTGGATTATTAATCTGTCATTACCATTAATTAAGCTAAATAAAATCAACTAAATAAATTACAAAAGTGCTATAATCGTCTATGGAAAAGAATATACAAAAATGTATTAAGATTGGTGGGTGCTGGATGTCGTTAAGAAAAAGAATGTCGATGCTAGTAATTGTCGACTCATGCATCGTATTATTTTCAATCTATATTGGATATTTTTTGTTGCATCCGATAGACAACCCTTTTACTGACACTTTTTTGTTGATAAGTTCACTTACTATCTTTTTAGCACACCATGGTTTTGCCATGTACTATGGACTTTATCGAAAAGTATGGGAATACGCATCAGTAAGAGAGTTAGTGTCGATTTTTAAAGCCGTAACATTATCGATCATAGCAGTAGCAATTATTCAATTTATCGTAAAAGGGGACATCCTGTACCGTGCATTATCCATTACATGGATGCTTCATATTCTACTAATCGGAGGCTCTAGGCTTTCATGGAGAGTCTTCCGAGACACATATATATCAGGTGAAAAATTCACCAATAAAAAGAAACGTACCCTTATAATAGGAGCGGGCTCCGCGGGTACAATGATTGCGAGACAATTGCTTCGAAATAGCGAAGCTACATTAAAGCCAGTAGCTTTTTTAGATGATGATTCTACCAAAAAAGGGTTAGAAATTTTCAATATCCGTGTATTAGGTGGAATAGACATCATTGCAGATGCTGTAAAAGACTTAGATATCGAACTAATCATCATTGCTATCCCGTCACTCGACAAACAAACGAGTGCGATGCTTATGCAAAAATGCTTGGATACCGGCATTCATACACAGATTATGCCTCTTATAGAAGACTTACTGACAGGGAAAGTATCTGTTAATGAAATAAGAGATGTGAAAATAGAAGATTTACTCGGCCGTGAAGAAGTAGAATTAGATTTAGAAACGATCTCTACGAAGTTAACAAACAAAAAAATTCTCATAACTGGAGCGGGCGGCTCAATAGGTTCTGAGATTTGTCGCCAAGTAGCAAGATTTGACCCTAAACAACTACTCCTACTCGGTCACGGCGAGAACTCTATCTATACTATAGACATGGAATTACGTAAAAAAGTTTCATCAAATACAGAAATAATTCCAATTATCGCCGATATCCAAGATCGCAACCGCATCTTCGATATCGTATCGGAATATAAACCAGATGTAATTTATCACGCTGCTGCCCATAAACATGTACCGTTAATGGAGTACAACCCAATGGAAGCAGTCAAAAATAACATTTTTGGCACCAAGAACGTTGCAGAAGCTGCTGACATGTTCGGAATAGGATACTTTGTTATGATCTCCACCGACAAAGCAGTCAACCCACCGAACGTTATGGGCGCTACTAAGCGTTTTGCTGAAATGATAGTTCAGAATCTTGCGAAAAAAAGCGAGACAAAGTTTGCAGCAGTGCGTTTTGGAAACGTACTCGGATCACGAGGTAGTGTTGTACCATTATTTAAGAAACAAATAATGGCTGGTGGACCAGTGACGATAACAGATGAACGAATGACAAGATATTTCATGACCATTCCAGAAGCTTCAAGACTAGTAATTCAAGCAGGGACCCTTGCAAGTGGTGGAGAAGTATTCGTCCTCGACATGGGGGAACCAGTGAAAATTGTTGACTTAGCTAATAATCTCATTCGATTATCTGGTTACTCAAAAGGCGAGATTGAAGTCAAAGAAACAGGAATTAGACCTGGCGAAAAATTATACGAAGAATTGATGAATGAAAACGAAAGACAGAGTGAAGTAGTGTTTCCAAAGATTTATATCGGGAAAGCTACGCCGATTACGGGCAATGAATTAGATTACCTACTCGAAAAGATTCCTACACTATCGACATCTGCGGTAAAAGATATATTAGTAGGCGTAGCTAATCAGAAGAATGTTGAAGTAGAACAGAAGTTAGTGAGAATGTAACGTGTGATAGCATGTTGGATCTATACTAAAACTTGAACTTTTAGATTGGAGAATAAGATGAGCACATTAACATTACAAACAAAATACTTAGATTCTTATATTCAACAGGATGAGTTACTTCTATTAAATGAGTCTGTTAAAACTATTCACAAAGAAATGCATAATAGAAGTTCAACAGGAAGTGAATTTTTAGGGTGGTTAGATTACCCACTAGAGAATCACGACTCTCAGATAGCAGAGATGATTCAAATTGCTAAAGAAGTGCGAAGTAATGCAAAAGTATTTGTAGTCATTGGAATTGGTGGATCCTATCTAGGGTCAAAAGCAATTCAAGATGCACTTACCCCTTACTTCCGAGTGGATGATACGTTCCCAGAAGTAATTTATGCAGGTCAAAATTTAAGCGGTCGCTATATGAATCAACTATTGCAGTATCTCCAATATAAAGATGTGTATATAAATGTTATTTCCAAGTCAGGAACAACAACAGAACCAGCAATTGCTTTTCGTATATTACGAAAATACATGGAAGAAAAGTACGGAGAAAAAGCAAATGAACGAATAATTGTCACGACCGATAGTGAAAAAGGAGCCCTTCGAGAGCTAGCGAATGAAAAAGGCTATCGCTCATTTATCATCAAAAATGATATCGGAGGCCGCTATTCTGTTTTTACTCCAGCAGGATTATTACCGCTTGCTGTGCAAGGATACAATATCCAAGCATTAATGAGTGGAGCAAAAAAAGCAGCTATCGATTTACAAACGAATGATATTTTTACAAACCAGGCTTATCAATACGCAGTAACTCGTCAACTATTGCTTTCAAAAGGGTATGAAGTCGAAGTATTAGCTTCATTCGAGCCTGCTTTAAAAAATCTACATGAATGGTGGAAACAATTATTTGGAGAAAGTGAAGGGAAAGGACATGATGGGATATTCCCAGCAGCAGTCTCCTTTTCAACAGATCTTCATTCAATCGGACAATATATTCAAGATGGTAAACGATTTTTGTTTGAAACATTACTGCATTTCCATGAAGTAGAGGGAGATTGTGAAGTTCCATATGAGAGTCAGAACAAAGATCAGCTGAACTATTTAAGTGATAAAACACTAAACACGATCAATGATATTGCTACACAAGGTACAGCAATGGCCCATGTAGAGGGCGGTGTTCCAGTAATTAGTATTGAAGTAGAACGGTTGGACGAGTATCACCTCGGTTATCTCATGTACTTTTTCATGAAATCATGTGCAATGAGTGCTTATTTACAAGGGGTTAATCCTTTTGATCAGCCTGGTGTGGAAGCTTATAAGCAGAAGATGTTTGAATTACTTGGGAAGAATGTTGAACTAACTAAATAAATAAGGCATAGGTGATGACGAATGAAAAAAGTGAGAAAAGCTATTATTCCAGCAGCTGGATTGGGAACGCGTTTTTTACCAGCGACAAAAGCAATGCCGAAAGAGATGTTACCGATTGTTGATAGACCTACCATTGAATATATTGTGGAGGAAGCAATCGCATCTGGCATAGAAGATATTATTATTGTTACGGGTAAAGGGAAACGTGCGATAGAAGATCATTTTGATAGAAATTTAGAGCTTGAAGAAAATTTGATGGGAAAAGGGAAGTTTGATCTACTAGAAAAAGTAAATCAATCCTCTAAGGTTGAAATCCACTATATACGACAAAAAGAACCTAAAGGGTTAGGACATGCAGTATGGTGTGCACGTAATTTTATCGGGGATGAGCCATTTGCTGTATTACTTGGTGATGATATCGTACAAGCAGAAAAACCTTGTCTTAAACAATTGATTGAACAGTATGATGAAACTGGATCATCTGTGATTGGTGTACAAACAGTTGCGGATGAAAATACGCATCGATATGGAATTATTGATCCAAGTTCTAATGAGGGTAGACGATATCAAGTGAGTAATTTTGTAGAAAAACCTAAACAAGGTGCTGCACCTTCTAATTTAGCAATTATGGGACGCTATATTTTAACACCTGAGATTTTTGCGTTTCTGGAAAAGCAAGAAACTGGAGCTGGTGGAGAGATTCAGTTAACAGATGCTATTCAGAAGTTGAATGAGATACAGAATGTGTATGCGTTTGATTTTGAAGGTAAGCGATATGATGTTGGGGAGAAGTTGGGGTTTATACAGACTACTATTGAGATGGCTTTGCAGGATGAGGGATTGCGGGATGAGTTGTTAGTTTATCTTGATGAACTGATGACTAGTCGGTTGGTGGTTTAGGAAATAAAAGAATGAAGCCCATTTGGGCTTTGTGCTTTTTAGTGGGTTAGTAGGTGGCTTAGTGTTTAGGAAATTCATTTAAGCACTAAGCCGACTAAATAAAAGATTAAAACCTAAACATAGATAAAGCGAGGAAAACTAAAGTGATAGATTCTAAATTAAGAAATGTACCTTTCTCTCCGCCAGACATTACAGAAGCGGAAATTGAAGAAGTAATTAAAGCGATGAAGTCTGGTTGGATTACAACTGGACCCAGAACAAAAGAATTTGAAAAAAGAATAGCTGAATATGTTGGCGTAAACAAGGCTGTTTGTTTAAATTCTGCAACTGCTGCTATGGAACTTACTCTTCGTATTTTAGGAATAGGACCAGGAGATGAGGTCATTACCTCTGCATATACCTATACAGCATCTGCTTCAATTATCGATCATGTTGGGGCTAAAATTGTACTTGTTGATACCGCACCGGATTCTTTTGAAATGGATTATTCAAAATTAGCAGATGCAATTACAGAAAAGACAAAAGCAATTATCCCTGTTGATATTGCGGGGAAGATGTGTGATTACAATACAATTTATGAAATTGTAGAAAGCAAGAAAGTACTATTTAAAGCAAATAATGAAATTCAATTGTTGTTTAATAGAGTAATTGTAATGGCTGATGCTGCTCACGCTTTTGGAGCTGAAGGAAATGGATTGAAATGTGGACAAGTTGCAGATTTTACTTGCTTCTCTTTCCATGCAGTAAAAAATCTTACAACTGCAGAAGGTGGTGCGGTTGTTTGGAGTAATCGCATAAGATTAGAGGATGAATGGCTTTATAAACAATATATGCTATATAGCCTACATGGTCAGTCTAAAGATGCGTTGGCAAAAACACAAATTGGTGCATGGGAATATGACATTGTCTATCCCGCTTACAAGTGCAATATGACTGATATTATGGCTGGATTTGGATTAGTTCAATTAAATAGATATGAAGGTCTCATGAAAAGACGTAAAGAGATTATTGAGATGTACGATAATGCACTATTACCGTTAGGAATTCAAAGTTTGCAACATTGTGGTGAGGACTTTTCTTCTTCAGGGCATCTTTATTTAGCAAGGATTCCTGGAATAGGGGAAGTTGAAAGAAATCAAATAATTATTAAGATGTCAGAAGCGGGTGTAGCGTGTAATGTTCACTATAAGCCATTACCTATGTTTACCGCTTATAAGAACTTAGGATTTGATATAAAAGATTATCCTAATGCTTATGAAGTTTATAAGAATGAGATTACACTTCCGCTTCATACTTTGTTGACTGATGAAGACGTGGTATATGTCATTGATTCTTTGAAAAATGTAATAAGAGAAGTACAGGGTAGGGTGAAATAATGTATAAATTTTTTTTAAAAAGAGTATTTGATTTAATACTAGCAATAATTGCTCTGCCATTTTGGATTATTATATTAATTATTATCGGGCCAATTGTCTATTCTCAGGATAAGGGATCAATTTTTTATAACTCTCCAAGATTGGGTAAAAATGGAAAAGTGTTTACTATGTATAAATTCCGTTCTATGAGAATGAATGCACCTGACCTAAGAAATGAGGATGGTTCAACATATAATTCAGAAGATGACCTTAGGTTAACAAATATTGGAAAGTTCATTCGGAAAACAAGTCTAGATGAGACACCACAACTTCTTAATGTTATCAAAGGTGATATGAGCTTAGTTGGACCACGACCCGATATGCCTGAAGCAGAAAATATTTATACTGAATTTGAAGCAAAAAAGTTGAACGTTAGACCTGGAATTACTGGTTATAATCAAGCTTATTATAGGAATTCAGTTTTTACTAAAGAAAAGTTTGAAAATGATGTTTACTATGTTGAAAATCTATCATTCTTTTTGGATTTGAGAATTATTTATAAAACGATTGAAAGTGTATTAACAAGAAAGAATGTTTTTATAAATAATGCTAAAAGAAAGGGAGGTAATTAGTTTTGATAGTTGGTAAAAGAGTACAACTTATTGCATTAGATGAAGACTCCTTTGACTTGACCCTGAAGTGGATTAATGATCCTAGTATCAGAATGTTTACAGGAGCAAAATTCCCGGTAACTAAAATTGAACATGAAACTTGGTTTAAATCGAAAGCATTAGATAAGTATAATAAAACATTTGCGATTCAAAGTATAGAAACAAAACAGATTATTGGTTTAGTAGGTAATAATGATTATGATCCATTAAATAGAACAACTTATCCATTTATATATATTGGTGAAAAAGTTAACCAGGGTAAAGGTATAGGACAAGAAGCATTTTCACTAATCATTAATTTTTGCTTCGAAGTACTAAATGTTCATAGGATATATGGATATCTTTTCGAATATAATACTGCTTCTAGAAATATGTTGGAAAAGTGTGGATACATTTTAGAGGGTGTTCTAAAAGAACATTGGTATAAAGACGGCAAATATCATAATGTACTTGTAATGGGTAGGGTGAAAGATAGTGGTGAATAACAAAAAAATTATGATTCTTGGAGCTAGTGTATTACAGTTACCAGCTATAAAAACAGCTAAAGAACTGGGCTTTCAGGTTATAGCTGTGGATAAGGATAAAAATGCTGTTGGATTTGAAAGTGCAGATATTTGTTTAGAAATTAGTACAATAGATATACCAAGAGTTATTGCGGCTGCTAAGGAATATAAAATTGATTGCATTATGACGCTAGCAACAGATATGCCAATTAGGACCGTAGCAGCTGTTTCGAAGGAATTAAATATTGTTGGTATTAGTGAAGAAACCGCAATTAAAGTTACCGATAAGTGGATAATGAGGGGATGTTTAAAGGAGTATAACGTTCCAGTACCAGTATTTATTAAAGTGAATAGTTACATTAATTTTTATGATGCTATACATAAAATAAAAGGAAAGGTTATTGTTAAGCCTGTTGATAGTTCAGGTAGTAAAGGAGTATTTTTAATTGAAGAAAAAAGTAATATTGAAATAATTAAATCCGCTTATGAGAATAGCAAGTATTTTTCAAGTAATGGAGAAGTAATAGTCGAAGAATTTATGGATGGCCCAGAAGTAAGCGTTGAAACTTTGAGTTTTGAAGGAAATGTACACATTATAGCAATAACAGATAAGTTAACGACAGGTGCACCAAGATTTGTAGAGATGGGACATTCACAACCTGCAACAATTTCTGATGAACTAAAAAAACAAATCGAGGTTGTTACTATTGCAGCTGTTAAAGCTGTTGGTATTAATAATGGACCTTCGCATACTGAAATAATTATAACAGAACAAGGCCCAAAAATTGTTGAGCTTGGAGCAAGACTTGGGGGAGACAATATTACAACACATTTAGTTCCACTGTCAACGGGGATTGACATGGTTAAATGCTGTATTGATATTTCAATGGGAATAAAGCCGAATTTAGATAGGAAGTTTAACGGGGGTTCTGCAATACGATATTTTAATTCCGATAAAGGTCGTATACTAAATATAAGAGGAATAGACAAAGTGAAGGAGATGCCTGGAGTAAAAGAAGTTTATTTTACTAAGGGTATTGGGGATACAGTCGGAGAAGTGAAGAGCAGTGGAGATAGAATAGGTTTTGTTATTTCTCAGGCTAACACAGTAATCGAGGCCACAAATATCTGTAATAGTGCAAAACAAAAAATATATTTCGAAATAGAGAATTACTGAAAGGAATTAATGTAATGAAACTACTTGTTGTTTTGGAACACCGATTTTATCAAGACCCTGAGGGCGGAGTATATTGTGAACGGGTAGTCGATTACAATTTTATTAAAAGATACTTAAATGTTTTTGAAGAAGTAGTCGTATGTGGAAGATTTAAAACTATGGATTCTCCTATAAACAAAAGATTACGAGTAGATGGAGACAATGTGTCTTTTGTAAAGTTGGCTGATTTTAAAGGGCCTAAGGAGATGGTCTTGAAGTATTTTTCTTCAAACAGGATTCTCAAAAAAGCAATTAGAGAATGTGATGCAGTCTTATTAAGAGCCCCAAGCCCTATTTCTTTTCTTTCATTTTCAGCAGTAAAGAAAGAAAAAAAACCTTTTGCTGTAGAAATGGTTGCAAATCCACGAACAGCAATGCAGGATAATTCAGATGATAATATTTTTACTCGTATAATAAATCGTTTAATAAAAGTAGTATGGATTAACCATGCTAAGAATGTGTGTATGAATGCAAATGGAGTTTCCTATGTTACTCAATATGCATTACAGAAAGAGTATCCAAGTTATGCGAGAATTTATGGAGAATCAAAAGAATATTTTGAAGATGTCTATTCTACCATTAACTTAAAGGAAAATGATTATTACCAAGGTAAGTATTTAAATCCTCATAATGCAACATTTACTATTTGTCATACCGGTTATATGGATGGTAAAACCAAAGGTCATATTACTGTAATTGATACATTGAACATTCTTTTAAAGGCAGGGTATGATGTTAACGTTAAATTTATAGGATCTGGTAGTTTGATGGAAGAATTTAAAGATTATGCAAAAAGACTAGGAATTATTGAAAATGTTGAGTTCCTAGGTAGCTTATATGGATATAATGAGGTTCAAAAAGAATTAGTAACATCGGATATGTTTTTATTCCCAACAATGTCCGAAGGCCTACCTAGATCTTTAATTGAAGCAATGGCAAATAAATTACCATGTGTATCTAGTCCTGTAGATGGTATACCTGAATTGCTTGATGAAAAATATTTAGCTCCATATAATTCGCCACAACTATTAGCGCAGAAAGTTGAGTATATATTAAACAATCCAAGTATAAGGGAAAAGGCAGCTTTAGAAAATTTCAATAAGGCGAAAGAATATTCAGAATCTGTATTAACACCTCGTAGAAATAGATTCTATTCAAAATTAAATGACCTTGCTTTAATAACGAAAATAAAATAGAGTGATAGGTTTAGTAAAATGCGTTAAAGTTTTAATTTTGATAATATATCTTTGTGATAGGAGTATAAAATGGACAAAAAAAAGGTAGTAGTAATCTCCTATGTTTTTAGTTTAAGTAACACAGTTCGAGCATATGCAGTTTATAAGGCATTAAAAAATGACTATGAAACGAGTGTCATATATGCCGATTATGATCATTACTCAAAGCAACATATTACATACACTGGTTCGAACTTTAAAAGTATTCATGTACCAGGATATAAAAGAAATATGTCCATCATGCGTATTGTTTCTACTGTATGCTTTGGTATAAATACAGTAAAACTGATAAAAAAAGCGTCGCCAGATGCAGTATATGTTATATGTCCTCCTAATCTTGGTTCATATATTGCAAGTTTATTATGTAAAAAAAGAGGCATTCCGTGTTTGATTGATATAGTAGATTTACATCCAGAATCAATACCAATAAATAAAAAATTAAAGCCAATAGTTGATTTTTTAGGGTTATCATTGTGGAAAAAATTCAGAAATATTGCAATTGAAAATGCTGATAAAGTAATAGTTGAATGTAATTACTACAAAAAAGTAATAAAAGAAAAATATTTAAAAAAGACAAGCACTGTTTATATAGCCAAACATTCTGCAATTAATGAAGGAAAAGTTTTACAAGTTGAAACAGGTATCATAAATATAGTTTATTTAGGTTCTATCGGCCATATTTATGATTTTGAAACATTAATTAATATTGGAAAAGGATTACTTAATAAGGGAATTTCATTTAAATTGCACATTATTGGAGATGGAGAAAAACGAGACTGGTTGACTAAACAGTTAAAGAAAAATAATATACCATATTCATTTTATGGGAAAATTTACGAAGAGTCCGAGAAAGCGAAGATAATGGAGATTTGTGATTTCGGATTTAATGGATTTAAAGATGAAACTTCGGTAGGTCTATCGTATAAGAGCCTTGATTACATGGATTACGGTCTAGCACTAATTAATTCTACTAAAGAGGATACTTGGAATTTAATTAACGAGTATAATGCTGGTATTAACTATTTTAGCAATGAGCTACAAGATTTAATTGATGAAATTGCAGAATTAAATAAAGAAGAAATATTAAAAATGAAGATAAATTCAAGGAAATTATTTGAACTGTTTTTTGACAGTCATATATTTGAAGAAAATATAAAAAGAGAAATTAATGATTTAATCTAAGTATATTTAGATTTTTTATCGTTATAAATACTAGCGTGTTAGTTTGGAGGGAACCATTATGAAAATCAAGGTCTTAGTCTTTTTGTTTCAATTAAATGGTGGAGGGGCAGAAAGAACAGTTGTAAATATCATAAATAAATTAGATACAGATATTTATGATATTGTATTGGTTCTCGGTAATGATAAAAATAATGTCTATATAGATTTAATTTCAGATAGAGTTAAGATAAAATTTTTATATTGTAATAAATTAAGAAATTGTTTATTTAGATTGAGAAAATGCATAATTGAAGAAAATCCAACTTTAATTTTTACTACAATGAATCCTAACAACTTAATGGTATTATTCGCCAAAATCTTAAGTTTTAAGAGTATTCCAGTAATTATTAGAGAAGCTAATAATAGAACCCAATCAGGAAAAGTTACAAAGTTTAATAAATTTATAACGACGATATTCTATAATACTTCAAATAAAGTAGTAGCCCTATCTCAAGGTGTAAGTGAAGATCTAATTGAGAATTTCAAAATTAAAACAGATAAAATAAAAGTTATATACAATCCTGTTGATATTGATAATATAAATATATTGAAGAATGAAATAGTTGAAGATATAGAAATTAACAAGAATGAAAAATTAATAATTTCTGTAGGAAGATTAGAAGAACAAAAAGATTTCTCAACTTTGATTAAAGCGTTTAGTTTAGTTCTTGAGAAAATTAATGCAAAACTAATTATTTTAGGCATAGGATCTCAAGAAAAGATGTTAAAGGAATTATGTGTAAATTTAGGAATAGAGGATAAAGTTTTATTTTTGGGTTTTAAAGAAAATCCACAAAAATATGTAAAATCATCTGACTTATTTGTTTTAACTTCAAAATGGGAAGGTTTTGGGCATGTAATTGTGGAATCTATGGCCGTAGGAACTCCTGTAGTAGTTACTGATTGTAAGTCAGGTCCTTTCGAAATAATTAAAGACAACAAATATGGTTTATTAACTGAAGTAGAAAATTTTCAAGAAGTCGCTAAAAAAATTATTGCCATGTTAGAGAATGATGAGATGCGCTCATGGTATTCTAAACAGGGATTAAAGAGATCTTCAGATTTTAATAGTAATTTAATAGTGAAGGAATATGAAGAATTATTTACTAAGGTTATTAATAGTAAGGTGCGTTGAAATGATTATTAATAAAAAGAGAAATTATTTGTTAAGATTAATATTAGCATTACTAACTTCATTAATTATCACTGTTTCTTTTTTGGAAATTTATAATTTAGCAATTACAACTGTGGGGATGGTAATACTTTTTTCACTTTTGATTATTGTATTTCCTTTATTTCTTGTAAGAGATATCTTTCACCCTTTTATTATATTATCTATTTCTATGTTGTTGGCTGTAATAGATTTTTTAAATAAGGATTTATCTGGTAATACTAATTCTAAAGTGTTAACCTGGGTGTCAGGATCAGATGTAAACTATTTAAGTATATATTCTTTAGTTGTAATTATTTGTTGGTACATATTTGTTTACTATGGATTTCTTATGGCTTCTAAGATTAAAAAAAAACAAGATACCAATTTTAGTTTTCCGAAGGTAAATTCTCCAATTAGGGTATCTATCATATTAGGTATAGCTGTCGTTTTAGGTTTTCTATATTCAATGTCTTTACTTGGTGGAATTAGTGGCATGATAAATGCAATGACACATACAACAGTAGCTTATTCTGGACTAGGATATCTAAGAAATATTGTTGGTATAGGAATTTTCGTAGCATTTCTATTACTTTATGGAGGATATAAGAAGTGTGCAATATTATTTTTAATAGCTACGAGTATTATGTTAACTTTTTTTGGTGGGCGTGCAAATGTTATTTTAGGGACTATATTACCTTTTTTGATGGTATATCATTACAGGGTTGAGAAAATTAGAATTTGGAAGTTATCATTACTTGCTGCTATAGGTTTAATCTTTGTAGAAGTTATTGGTGTTATGAGGAAAATGAGTGAATCTACTATTTCATTTGGTGGTATATGGGAGCTAATAGTAAATGCAGCTCAAGCTACAGGTAGGTCTGAAATTGTCCCGGCACTGATAGGATCAATATTAAATGGTAATATTGAATATCAACTGGGAAAACCATTTATCAACATCATATTTGCACCTATACCAAGAACTCTTTGGGATGGAAAACCTGAAATTATTGATGATACTGTACTGATAGCATATGAGTTGAATGGTGTATCGAGCTACGGTATGCCTGCTGGGCCATATGGCTGGGCTTTCTTTAATTTTGGATGGATAGGTGTAATCGTAATGGGTCTTTTAACAGGATATATAATACAAAAATTGTATATTAAATTAGTATTAGAAAGAAAAACCAAAGATGATTTTATAAGTGTAATGTTTTATTCGTTAATCATACAATCGGTATTTAATATATTTTCTACTTCTCCTCAAGCAGAAATAATTTGGATAGTTGGTATTTTTCTAATGATATATTTTCTTGACTTTTTATTTGCATTGACATCATCAAAAAGTCGAAAATATTCGCAATTAATACCTTAGAAATGTTATTTAACTCTATTTACAAAATATTAAACGATATTAATAGCTTAAGGGATAAATATTACAATTTTTCCTTGGAAAATTTCTAAAATACTTCTAAACCAATACTAATAAAAAGAGTGGTTCCTATATGTTAAAAGCTAAATTTTATAATAAAAAAAAACCAACAATAAAACCATTGTCTTTAAAAAAGAATTTCTCTTGGACTTTAATTGGTAATATTATCTACGCTGTATGCCAATGGGGTCTTTTAGTGGCGTTGGCAAAAATTGGATCTCCGGAGATGATGGGTAAGTTTGCGTTGGCTTTAGCAATTTCAGCACCTATAATGATGTTAACAAATTTACAATTACGTGCAGTACAATCAACCGATACAGAAGAGCTATATCATTTTAGTGATTACCTAGGACTAAGGTTAATAACCTGCTTACTAGCTTTAGTTTTAATTACTATAGTAGTAGTGGTAGTGGGGTATCCTTTGGAAATAATATTAATAGTATTAATAATAACAATTTCAAAGATTATAGAGTCTATAAGTGATGTTATCTTTGGATTATTGCAAAAAAATGAACTTATGGATCGGATATCCATCTCAATGATTTTAAAAGGGATATTATCATTGATTACACTAGTAATTGTAATTTCAATTACAAAAAATTTGATTTATGGAACACTTGCGCTAGTATTTTCTTGGCTTCTAGTATTACTTTTTTATGATATAAGAAATGCTAGGGAGTTTACAGCTTTTAAACCTAAATTTCGTTTCTTATCAATTTTTAATTTAGTTAAGCTATCCCTTCCTTTGGGAATTGTATTTTTGATTTTATCACTAAACACTAACATCCCACGCTATTTTTTAGAATATTATTTTGGAGTGGAAGAACTGGGTTTTTTCATTGCAATGGCTTACTTGATTGTAGCTGGAAACACAATAATCATCGCATTAGGTCAATCAGCCACACCTAGACTTGCAAAAGATTACGCTAGTGGTAATAGAAAAAAATTTTCAATATTACTTTTAAGGTTGATTTTTATTGCATTTTTTATTGGTGTAATAGGCATGGTTGGATCATTACTATTTGGCAAACCGTTATTGACTTTAATCTATAAAGAAGATTATGCGAATAATTCGGATGTATTTTTTATAATAATGTTAGCAGGTATGATTAATTATATAGGATCAGTTTTAGGTTATGGAATGACAGCTACACGTTCATTCAAAATACAACCGTATATTAGTTTCGTATCGTTAATATCAGGATTAATTAGTTCAATTTTATTAATACCAATATACGGTCTAATGGGGGCTGCATATACATTAGTATTGTCTGCTAGCGTACAGTTAGTTTTGAAAAGTTTAGCATTAATATATTTAACATATAATAAGAAGCCTGAACATCAAACATAAAATTGTTCAATGTTATGAGGCTATTTCATTATTATATTCACTGGATTTGATAATCATTTTGACTTGTACACTAATAAGTACTCGCCGTTATTCTGCCATAATACAATTTACTTTTTAATGGAATATGTAATGTTTACCAAAAACCTATTATTAAAGATTATTAGTAAATAATAAAACAATTATAGCCGGTTTTGCTATTCTTATGATAAATATAATAGTTTATTTTTCTATAGAGTATAAGTAAATTAGATATAAAAGGAAGAGCAGTGATTATTGTATAAAACAATAACGAATATGTAATTAGGGAATAAACTTAAAGTGATCTATCTAGGAGGAGATGAATTTATGAAAGGTATTATTTTAGCAGGTGGAAGTGGATCAAGATTGTATCCATTAACCAAATCTGTTTCTAAACAGTTATTACCTATATATGATAAACCAATGATTTATTATTCTTTGTCTGTTCTAATGCTTGCAGGAATTAAAGATATACTAATTATTTCTACTCATCAAGATACCCCAAGATTTGAAAAACTTTTAGGGGATGGACATGATATTGGGATTAATATTAGTTATGCGGTACAAGATTCCCCTGATGGTTTAGCACAAGCTTTTCTTATTGGTGAGGAATTTATTGGTGATGATAATGTTGCATTAATTCTGGGAGATAATATTTTTTATGGTCATGGATTTACTAAACTACTAGAAAATGCAGCATCTAATGAAAAAGGTGCAACTGTATTTGGTTATAATGTAAAAGATCCAGGGCGATTTGGTGTAGTGGAGTTTGATCAAGCTGGAAAAGTAATCTCAATAGAAGAAAAGCCAAAATGTCCAAAGTCAACTTATGCAATAACTGGATTATACTTCTATGATAATAGGGTCGTGGATTTTGCTAAGCGGATCAAGCCGTCAAGTCGTGGTGAACTAGAAATTACAGATATAAATAAGGCTTATTTAGAATTAGATGATCTCAATGTGGAATTACTTGGTCGTGGTTTTGCCTGGTTGGATACTGGGACTCATGAATCTTTGCTTGAAGCATCAACCTATATTGAAACCATTGAAAAGCGTCAAAGCTTAAAAGTAGCTTGTATAGAAGAAATTGCATACAGAAAAGGCTATATAACTAAAAAACAATTATTAGACTTAGCAGAACCATTAAAGAAAAATGAATATGGACAATATCTAATTAGTCTGTCTAATCTACAAATCGAAAAAATACAAAAAGAGGAGGTAATAGGTTGAATTTTACAAAAACAAGCATAAATGGTGTGACAATTATAGAACCAACAGCATATGGTGATCATCGTGGCTGGTTTATGGAAACCTACAATGAAACAATTCTTAAAGAAGCTGGGATTGTGGTTACTTTTGTTCAAGACAATCAGTCATTTTCGGCATCTAAAGGAACATTAAGAGGGCTACATTATCAATTAAATCCTAAAGCCCAAATGAAATTAGTTCGTTGCACAAAGGGAGAAATTTATGATGTTGCTGTCGATATTCGTAAAGGGAGCCCAACTTATGGGGAATGGTTTGGAATTAAATTGTCTGCAGAAAATAAAAAACAATTATTAATTCCAAAAGGATTTGCACATGGTTTTATGACGTTAACAGATGATGTTGAAGTTCAGTATAAAGTAGATGAACCTTATGCAAAAGAGTGTGACAGAGGCGTTATTTGGAATGACCCTGAAATTGGAATTGAGTGGCCGATTGATATTGTGCCTATCCTATCAGAAAAAGATGATAAAGCCCCATTACTAAAAGAAGCTGAAAATAACTTCATTTATGGAGAGTAATTCTATGAAAATATTAGTTACAGGTTATACAGGTCAATTAGGTTATGATGTTGTTGAACAAGGTATAAAAAATGGACTTAACATGGTAGGTGTTGGTTCCAAGGATTTGGATATTACGAACGAAAAAGAAGTTTCTTTTTTTATAAATAAAACGAAACCTGATGCTATCATTCATTGTGCTGCATATACTGCAGTAGATAAAGCTGAGATTGATAAAGAGAATTGCTGGAATGTAAATGTTGAAGGAACTAAAAATATTACTAAAGCAGCTCACAACATTAACGCAAAGTTAATGTACATTAGCACTGATTATGTTTTTGATGGTTTAGGGAATACAGCATTTAAAGAAAATGATGTACCCGCCCCAGTTGGTTACTATGGCTTATCAAAATATGAAGGTGAAAAAATAGTTCAACAAATTATGGATAAATGGTTTATTTTACGTATTTCATGGGTTTTTGGTGCTAATGGTAATAACTTTGTTAATACAATGCTTCGTTTGGCAGAAACTCTAGATGAAATAAATGTAGTTGCTGACCAAGTAGGTTCTCCAACTTATACATTTGACTTATCAAAACTATTATTGGATATCATCCAAAGTGATGCGTATGGAGTATATCATGCTTCTAACGAAGGATTTTGCTCTTGGAGTGAATTTGCGCTAGAAATCTTTAGACAAGCTAATATAGAAGTCAAAGTTAATGCAATTACTACAGAGGAATACCCGACTCGCGCAGTTAGACCTAAAAATTCTCGTATGTCTAAACAAAAGTTATTAGATAGTGGTTTTACCCCAATGCCAAAATGGCAAGATGCAGTCGAGAGATACATAAATGAATTATCGGAAGAGGTGAAATAGATGGAGAAAAAAAAATTGTTAGTTACCGGAGGGGCGGGATTTATAGGTGGAAATTTCGTTCAATACATGGTAAATAAATATCCTCAGTATATTATTTATAATTTAGATTTATTAACATATGCTGGCGATTTAACAAAACATCGCGAAATTGAACAAAATGATAATTATCATTTTGTAAAAGCCGATATTACAGACCGTGAAGTTATTTTCTCCCTATTTGAAAAAGAAAAATTTGATTATGTCGTTCATTTCGCTGCAGAGAGTCATGTGGATCGTTCTATTACGGACCCGGGAATTTTTGTGCAGACAAATGTTCTAGGAACACAGGTATTACTTGATGCATCCAAGCAAATCAATATTTCAAAATTCTTACACGTTTCTACTGACGAAGTATATGGGGAACTCGATTTTGATCCTACAACATTTTTCACTGAAGATACTCCAATTATGCCCAACAGTCCATACAGTGCAAGCAAAGCATCATCAGATTTGCTTGTACGTGCTTATCATGAAACATTTAATTTACCTATCAATATTACTCGGTGTTCAAATAATTATGGACCGTACCACTTCCCTGAAAAATTAATTCCTTTAACTATTTCTAGAGTATTAAATGAACAAAAAGTTCCTGTATATGGCGATGGTAAAAATATCCGCGATTGGTTACATGTTTATGATCATTGTTCTGCGATTGATTTAGTGTTACACGAAGGTTTAGATGGAGAAGTGTATAATGTGGGCGGACATAATGAGCTTACTAATTTAGAAGTTGTGAAAACAATTATTAGTACTTTAGGAAAATCAGAAGAGCTAATAGAATTTGTCGTAGATCGCTTAGGCCACGATAAACGGTATGCGATTGATCCAACAAAATTAGAACAACTAGGCTGGAATCCTACTTATACATTTAAAACTGGCATTGCTCAAACTATTCAATGGTATCTTGATAATAAAGATTGGTGGGAACAAATTATTAGCGAAGAATATCAAAACTATTTTGAGAAACAGTATACCATTTAAATCATTTTGTATTAAATTAAATTTCACATAATATGAAAGGTAGGCTTATCTATGTATAAAATAGCAGTAGCAGGAACAGGCTATGTCGGCTTAGTGGCAGGCGTATGTTTCGCTGAAGTAGGTCATAATGTGACTTGTGTTGATATTGATGAAAGAAAAGTAAATCTAATGAAATCTGGCGTTTCTCCAATCTATGAGGCAGGATTAGAAGAGTTAATGCAGAAGAATTATACTGTTGGAAGACTGAACTATTCAGTAGATTATCAATCTGCTTATAGAGATGCTGATGCGATTTTCATTGGTGTTGGAACGCCAGAACAGTTTGATGGATCTGCGGATCTTTCTTACATAGCAACAGTTGCAAGACAGATTGCTGAGTCAGTTGAAAAGGATTGTTTAGTCATTGTTAAATCTACTGTTCCAGTTGGTACAAATGACAAAGTAGAACAATTTATTCAAGATTTTTTAGTAAATGACGTGCGAGTGGAAGTGGCTTCAAATCCTGAATTTTTAGCTCAGGGTTCAGCTGTTCATGACACATTACATGCAGAACGCATTATTATTGGTACTGAAAGTGAATGGGCAGAACAAGTATTGAAGAGAATTTATGAACCATTTAATTTACCAATTGTTTCTGTAAATAGACGATCTGCGGAAATGATTAAGTATGCTTCTAATGATTTCCTTGCACTTAAAATTTCTTATATGAATGATATTGCAAACCTTTGTGAATTAGTAGGGGCGGATATTCAAGACGTTGCCAAAGGGATGAGTTTCGACAGTCGTATTGGCAGTAAATTTTTAAATGCAGGAATTGGTTATGGAGGTTCTTGTTTTCCTAAAGATACGAAGGCGCTTGAGAATCTAGCGACTCAAAACGGATATGAGCTTAAGACGGTGAAGGCTGCTATTGACGTGAATGATAGTCAGAAGACGAAGTTATATAAAAAAGCGAGTAAGCGACTTATTACTTTTAACGGTCTTAAAGTTGCTGTATTAGGCCTTACCTTTAAACCAGGAACAGACGACCTTAGGGAAGCTGCCTCACTTGAGAATATACCATTGTTATTAGAACAAGGCGCAGATATCTATGCGTATGATCCTATTGGGGTGGAGAACTTTGCTAAAGTACACCCAGAAGGTAAAAACGATAAAGGGTATATTACGTATGTTAGTAATATTGAAGCAGCGCTAGAAGATGCGAATGTTTGCTTTATATTTACTGAATGGGGTGAGGTTAAAGCTGTACTACCTGAAACTTACAGGAAGTTGATGAGAACTCCTTTAGTATACGATGGAAGAAACATTTATAGTGTAGAAGAAATGCTACAAGCGGGTGTAGAGTATTATTCTATTGGAAGAAAGCCTATCAGTAGAGAGTTGTTAATGGAGGCAAAAACGATTGAATTACAAAACTTTAGATTGTAGTAAGGTATACTTTATCACTGGTGCTGCTGGTTTTATTGGTTATTTTTTATCTAGGAAACTTCTTGAACAAGGTTGTTTTGTGATAAGTGTCGATAATCTAAATGATTACTATGATGTGAGTCTTAAATACGCTCGTTTGGAACAGCTCGAATCCTATGAGAAGTTTACCTTTATCAAAGGTGATATTTCTGACAAGTCAATGATTATGAATATCTTTGAAGAGTACAAGCCTGATATTGTTGTAAATTTAGCTGCACAAGCAGGGGTCCGCTATTCAATTGAGAATCCGGATGTGTATATTCAAAGTAATATTGTAGGATTCTATAATATTCTTGAAGCATGTAGAAATTATCCAGTAGATCATCTTGTATATGCTTCATCTAGTTCTGTTTATGGATCCAATAAAAAGGTTCCTTTTGAAGAAACAGATTTTGTGGACAACCCTGTATCACTCTATGCAGCTACGAAAAAATCTAATGAGTTAATGGCGCATACATATAGTCACCTATATAATATTCCAGCTACAGGACTTCGATTCTTCACGGTTTATGGACCGATGGGACGACCAGATATGGCCTACTTTGGATTTACGGATAAATATTTTGCTGGAGAATCTATTAAGATATTTAATAATGGGAATTTTGATAATGACTTGTATAGAGATTTTACATTTGTGAATGATATTGTTGAAGGAATAGAGCGACTTTTAAGTAATCCACCCATGGGAGATGTTCAACATAAGGTATATAACATCGGGAATAATAACCCTGAAAAGTTAATGGTGTTTATCGAAACATTAGAGAAATGTTTGGGCAATGCTTTGGGTAAAGAGATAGTTTTTGAAAAAGTATTTGAAGCTATTAAGCAAGGGGATGTACCGGCAACGTATGCATCTACTGATTTATTGTATGATGCTGTAGGTTTTAAACCGGAGACTTCGATTGAGGAAGGATTGCAGAAGTTTGCTGATTGGTATGTGGAGTATTATGGAATGAAGTAAATTCTCTTGAAAATGCATCCCTGTGTTAGAAAAAAACTATACAGTTCCGATAATTGACTACAATTCAATACTTAATAAGTAAGCGAGTAAGCGGTAAATAACACTCACACGACGAAGAGGCGGTTGGGTGTTATTTGGCGTTACCTTTGATTGAATTTAGATAGCTACTTTTTTTGCATTCCCAATTTTCGATAATTAGATGCTTTGTTAATATACAAAAAATGCTTACTTTTAGTGAAGCGTCCCTTTGTAGAAACAATTAATGTTAGATTGTAGATTCGGGGATATTGCTTCATGCTATGCTGATGCTTCGAAAGCAGAGCGGAACTTGGCAGAACCGCTAAACGTGATATTATTGCGATTTGCAGGATGCTTGGCAGTTCACTAATTGGTATTCTGAATAATTAATTTAATGAAAATTACCCGCTGTACAGAAAGGCACTGGAGAAGGATGTATTTACTGATAGATAGTACGGGTGTATATGTTTGTATAGGATTAGGGTTTTTATGTAGATTTTGTTTCGAACTATGTAGATGGGTAGATTATTTTCAGGAATAGAAGCAAATGCGAAGAAAGGATGAAGCCAAATGATTTATCCGCTACTTATTATTTTGTGGAGTACTTGGATAATAGTTGCGACAACTACTACAAATTCATATACTTTTTTGTATGACCAAGTTGTCCAGTTTAGCCTTGAAACTTCTCCCAATTACTTGGATTTACTCATTACGGGTGATATAGCGTTTACAAGCCAATTTTATATCATGCAAAAAATTGGTCATATGCTGACGTTTGCTCTGTTGTATATACTATATTTTCGTTGGTGGAAGCGGGTGGGTTTTGCACTCTTAGTAACCAGTGTATTCGCAGTTTTTACAGAGATTCTCCAGTTGTACTTCAATCGAAGCGGCAGATTGTATGATATTGGAATAGACCTTTTGGGGATTATGATTGCTTATTTTGTTAGTGTCATTGTTGTTAGGCGGGGTGGACGAGGTAGGAGGACATTTTTGAGAGGGGAATAGTGTTGAATGTTTTCTATTGGGTTATGCTCTTTAGAAGAAATAATGCTGTATAAGCCACTACCATTTTAAAAAGATGGCGGTGGCTTATCTTTTTTATTATTTTCCCTGCTTTGAATCATTCAGAAAATCAATAAATGCTTTTACTTGAGCTAACTCAAGCGTGACATCCCGATAAAATATCCATGTATTTCTTAGTAAATACTTATTCTCATTTAATAGAATTGGTGCAATATACAATTCTTCATCATGCTTAATACAAATCTCCGGCAGAATAGCGTATCCTAGACCATTTAGTACAAGTTCCTTGCATGTATCAATTCGATCTACTTCCATCGATATCATTGGTGGGACCGTATACGTTTCCTGCCACCAGTTTTCAATTGTATTTTTTAATGATTGGTCGGTTTGATAATTCACTCTTGGTAGGAAAGGGAGATCTTTAAATTCTATTTTTTTACTAGAGGCAATACAAATCTTTTCTTCGCGTAATAATATTTTATTTTCCTTCCAGTTATAATCGCCCCTTACAATTCCGAGATGCGATTCTTCTTTATGGAGTAGTTGATGAATATCGGAACTCCATCCTGTTTTTAAATTAACCTCGACATCCGGGTATACGGCTAAAAATTCTTTTAATAAGGATGGCAGTTCATATCTAGCAAATAGGCCAGACACAGCTAGGCGCAGTGTACCTTTTACAGTGTTGTCCATATTTAATATATGTTCTTTCGTTTTGCGTAGTTGTTGAATCATGTCATGTGCATATTGAACGAGAAATTCCCCTTTAACCGTGAATTCGACACCTTTCTTCCCTCTAGAGACAATCTTTGTATCAAATTCCTTTTCCAACTGTTGTAATCGATAGGTTAACGCTGGCTGCGAAATATAGAGCCGTTGTGCTGACTTCGTTATATTCTTCTCTTCATGAAGTGTAGTTAATATATGCCAATCTTTTTCATCCACTGATCGTCCCTCCTTTATGGAAAGAATATTCTATCAATAAATTTCATCATATCACTAGTATGCTTATTAATAAAATTTTTTTATGGATTGAAATAAAAAAACGATATTATATTTATCTTTCATTCTCCTTTACTATAACGTTAAAGAGTTATCATAACTGATCAGGAGGGGTCGAAATGTCACATACACAAAGTTACGATGTAGTTGTAGTTGGAGCAGGGAATGCAGCTTTATGTTCGGCAATCGCAGCAAAAGAAGGTGGGGCGAGCGTTCTTGTATTAGAACGAGGACCAGTGGAAAAACGCGGAGGAAACTCATTTTTTACAGATGGGGCGATTCGTGTTGCCTACAATAATTTAGATGCTATCCGTAAGGTCATCCCAGAATTGACAGATGAAGAAGCAGAAATGATCGTGATGCCTGAATACGGTGAAAAAGATTACTATGATGATTTGATGCGAGTTACAGGAGGAAAAAGCGATGCTGGTTTGGCTAAACAGCTTGTTTCTAAATCTTATGAAACGATTACTTGGATGCGAGATCAAGGGATCAAATTTGAGTTAAATTATGATAATCAATCCTTTATACAAGATGGCAAACGTCATTTTTGGGGTGGTCTACCTATAAAAACGGAAGATAAAGGCGTTGGGCTAATGAAACAGCTTTTCGCAAGAGTGAAAGAACTAGGCATCGATATTTGGTATGAAGCGCGCGCAGTGAAATTAATTAAAGAAAACGACCAAATTACAGGGATTGTTGTGGAAAAAGATAACGATACAATTACGGTAAATACAGGTAGTGTCATTTTAGCTTGCGGTAGTTTCGAGGCAAATAAGAAATTGAGAAGCGAGCATATCGGTGAAGAATGGGAAGCGGCAATTGTCCGTGGAACTGAATTTAACACAGGCGACGGTATTTTCATGGCGCTAGAAGTTGGAGCGCAAAAATTTGGAGAATGGTCCGGCTGCCATTCGATTGGGACGGATTCAAACGCACCGATCGTGGGAGACTTTACAAAACCGGGTGATATTTTTAAAAAGCATTCGTATCCTTACAGTATTATGCTGAATAATGAAGGAAAACGTTTTGTAGATGAAGGAGCAGATTTACGCAATTATACGTATGCCAAATATGGTCGGGAAATATTGAAGCAACCTGGACATGTAGCTTACCAAATTTATGATGCGCAAGTGCGTCCGATGTTGCGAAAAGAATATGATTTGGAAGAAGCTACTTTCTATCAAGCAGATACGCTGGAAGAACTTGCGAATTTATTGCCAGTTGATAAAAAACAATTCCTAGAGACAATCGAGGAGTATAACAAAGCTGTGCAAGAAGGCGATTACAAACCAGCGGAGAAAGATGGAAAAGGAACGATAGGAATCACTCCATCAAAATCGAACTGGGCACTCCGAATCGAGAAATCGCCATTCTACGCATTCCCTGTAACATGTGGAATTACATTTTCGTTCGGTGGATTACATGTAGATCCATTAGGTGAAGTGTTAGATAAAGAAGAACAACCAATTAAAGGGCTTTTTGCGGCTGGTGAAATGATTGGTGGAATCTTTTACGAAAACTATCCAGGCGGTTCTGGTTTGATGTCTGGTGCTGTTTATGGGAAATTAGCCGGTACATCCGCTGCTCAGTATATTTTGGGGAAAAGTGCTGAACTAGTGAACTAATTTAATACTAAAAGAATTCTCGCTGATTCGGTTTCGGGGAGAATGCTTTTAAATAATAATGTATACGCTTTCACGATTTACTATTTAAAAAATATGGAGTTTCATATCATAAATAATGATTCTTTATTCTGATTATCGGTGCAAAATGTGAGATTATGACTATTGGAACAGTTGAATGTTTAGTCAAAAAAACTCCTCTCTTGCATAAACAAGAGAGGAGTTTTATTTCTTCTATACAGTAGTCGAGATGTCGCCTACTTTAACCGCTTTACTCTTTTTGCTTTGTCTCTTGATTTTATTGACATCAGCACGTAGCAATAAAGAAATAATCAATGAAATCGTAATCAGTACAGTAAATACATAGAAAACTGGTATATAACTATTCGTCATTCCTTTTATTAAACTAACAATAAGGGGACCGAAAATCCCGCCTAAAGACCATGTTGTCAGTAAATAACCGTGAATGACACCTAATTGTCTCGTTCCAAATAAATCGCTGGCGAATGCTGGTAAATTGGAAAAACCACCGCCATAACAACTTACAACTAAGAAAATAAAGAATTGGAATAAAAACAAATTCGTTGTAAATGGCAAAATAATAAACGTAACTAATTGGATAGCGAAAAAGATGACAAAAACATTAGAACGTCCAATGTAATCGGAAACAGCTGCCCAAACTAATCGGCCACCACCGTTAAATAATCCCATTATACCAACCATTGCTGCTGCACCCGCTACTGATAGGCCAACGATTTCCTGTGCCATTGGTGAAGCAACAGAAATCATCATAATACCCGCCATTACATTGAATAAATGCATTGCCCAAAGCATCCAGAAATGTTTCGTTCTTACAGCTTCTTTTGCAGACATTTGAGCTAAATCTTGTTTCACCACTTGTTTACCTGCCACTTCAGCCTCTTTCATGCCCGCTGGCATATAACCTTTTACCGGGGGTGCGATATAAGAAGCACCTAAAATCATCAATATAAAGTAACTAGCACCTAAAATGAAATAAGTAGTTGAAATCCCGACAGACTCCATCAAATTCGCTGCCACAGGTGCTGTAATAAGGGCACCTGCTCCAAACCCTAGCACTGCCATACCTGTTGCTAAACCACGACGATCCGGGAACCATTTTACTAATGTTGAAACCGGCGCAATATAACCAATCCCCATACCTAAACCACTTAATACACCATACGTTAACCAATATAAAGGCACTGAGTCTATTAAAATAGCAACCCCTGCTCCAGCTTGTCCTAAACTAAACAAAAAAGCTGCAAGTATTGCGGACTTTCTCGGTCCAAACTTCTCTACTAAGTTACCAAACAATGCTGCTGCAAAACCTGCAAGCCCCATCATAATGGTAAACGCCACTGTTACCTTTGTTTCACTCCAACCCATCTCTTGTACGACTGGTAATTTGTATACGCTATATGCATAAGCCCCACCAATGGAAAGGTGGATCGCTATCGCGGACACTGCTATTAGCCATCTATTCTTATTCATGATTTTATCCTCTTCTCTCTAGTTGTGAATGTTCTGTGAACATCTATGCTCTAAACATATCATAAAAAATCGTCCCTGTGTTAGTGCAATTCTGATAATTCGCTACAATTCACTATTATATAAGTATACGCCAAATAACACTCAGAGAAGGTGGGTGTTATTTGGCGCTTACCTTTGATAAACCTCACTCGTTTTTTGAAGATAATTATCTTTTTTTGTATTCCAACTATTCTATAATCATACAATTTGTTACAATGAAACTAAGGGTGTTTCCGTAAAAGGCTAAAAACGCGTCCTTGTGTTAAAAATATTTCTACTGCACTATTCTAAATTGCTATCTTTAGAGAGAAGTTAACCATTCATATCCTTTTGTAAAAATTTAATATAAAATTAATAGATTACGACTAGCTTCGACATAATATTGTAATGAATCTGTATTACAATGTAGGAAAGCTTATTATTTATTAATTGATACAACATGTAGTGAAATCGTAGGAGGTATTGTGCGTGACAACAGCTGAATTACAAGAAGAATTCAAGCGTATTTTAGAATATGGATATCATAGAGGAAATGAGAATGATTCAATTAAAACGGATGATATTATTAGAGAGTTATCAGAGCAGCTGAGAAATTTACTAGATAAGAGTAAAGTTTGACTAGGATGAAATAGAAGAATAAAAATGTCCACTGAATTTAACCAATTCGAGGAAACAAAACCAAATGCCCACCTATTATAAAGGAGGGCATTTGGTTTATTTATTTTTTGTTTTCTCAGAATCCTCAAAAATCTCCTCAGCGATTCCCATTGCCTGAACAGCTTTTAGAAACCCAACATATCTGGCGCAGTGGATGATAATTTCTTCTCTGGAGAGCTCAACATTGAGGGCTGCTTGTAAGTGAACTCTCAGCTGATCGAAAGCTCCCTGTGTGATAAGTGTTGTAAGTGGGATGATTTCCCGTTATGCATGAGAGAGCGTATTTCTACTGTAGAGTTCTCCTTATCCGAAGGACACTATCATCTCCCAAAGGTCAGGTGAAATTTTTTTTAGTATAATGTCCCTGCGTAAGAAACAATTCAAAATTGTTTCTTACGCAGGGACATGTTATTAATTAGTTTCCCGTTTGCCTATCCCTTCAAAAATCATCGTAACGAGTATGGTGATTTCTTCGACAATATCCAATTTATTTTGGAAGATGATCCAGTCAAATACTGTGGCTCTCATGCATCGGGTCAAGTTGAGGAGCAATTGATCTTTTTCCCAGGAAGAAACGAATTCGCCTTTTTCAAGGCCTTCATCTAGGTAACTTTCAATCAATTTGTAAATCCGGCGCTCGGGGTCAACTAAATAATGCTTTTCATCCATCGTACGCGACAGTGAACTCATATAGACGGTCCGAACGAAATCTACCCCAAGTTCATCGCGTAAATAAGTCATCTGCTCTTGATAAGCAAGGATGATTTTTTGTTTTACCGTATATGCTGGATGTATTTTTTCATAAAAGCTTTCGTAAAAGTTATCGATGTCTTTGAATTTTACCGCAAAGACATCGTATTTAGAATTGAAATGTCTATAAAACGCGCCTTTTGAGACATCGCATTTTTCGACAATTTCATCAATTGTAACATTGTCAAACCCTTTTTTACCGAACAATTCAAGAGCTGTATCTAATAATAGTTGCCGCGTCTGCTGCGCTTTGATAGCTCTTTGGGAAGATGGTTTCATTTATCTACACTCCTTTATTAATAGAACCTATCATATTTTGTAAATAATACAAGGATTAATATTAGGAGTATAGAACTGAAAATATAAAATTCAGAAAATATTAAATTTACTGTTTACAAATACTATTCTTTCTATTAGTATTTAAGGTACTAAGGTATCTGACTTTGGTATCTCAAATTTTTTAACGGCTTAAAGGGGAGCAGGGGGAATGAAATGGTAGTTGCTTTTATCGGATTTTTTCTGGGGTTAGGTTTACTTATGTATTTCACAATGCGGGGAATGAATATTATCTTTGCAGCATTGATTGCTTCAATTGTAGTCGCCTTGACGAATAGTTTGTCGTTAGAGAAAGCGCTTACAGAAAATTATATGACGGGATTCACCGGATATTTTGCCAGTTGGTTCCTTGTATATTTGCTTGGGGCAGTGTTTGGCAAAATCATGGAAGAAACCGGAGCGGCCAATTCTATTGCTGATTGGGTGAAACGGGTAATTGGCGCAAAGCATGCTGTTTTTGCAGTTGTAGTCGCTTGTTCGGTTATGGCATATGGTGGAGTGAGTGTGGCGATTGTCGCATTTGCTGCTTATCCAATTGCTTTATCGTTGTTCCGAGAAGGGAATATTCCTCATCGGTTTATCCCAGCAGCAATTGTCTTCGGATCGATCTCGTTTACAATGACCTCTCCAGGATCGCCGGAAGTGCAAAATTTGATACCGATGGAGTTTTTCGGAACGAAGCCGACTGCTGGTGGGTGGGTTGCGATAGTTGTTGCGATTTTCATTATTGTGACAGGAAGTTATGCAATGAAGTTTATGGTGGACCGTGCAATCAGGAATGGTGAACAATTTGATGCGCCTAAAGTGGTCATGGAGAACTTGAGCAAGCTTGAGTCAGTAGAGCGTAAATTGCCGCCGGTATTCTTCTCCATTTTACCGCTTGCACTTGTGGTCATTACGCTAAACATTAGCGCGCAGTTCATTTCTTCTGTCGGTGCGGCCTTACTAGGATTGTCTGTAGGCTGTGCAGTCGGGTTGGCTACGATGTATAAATACACCGATCAATACCGGGCGATGTTTACGAAAGGTGCAGAAAATGCCGTCGTTGCCACAGTTAATATTTGTGCAGTGGTTGGTTTCGGTGCAGTAGCCCAGCAAACGGCATCTTTTCAAATGATTGTTGACGGCCTTGTCGCTCTTCCGGGCATGGAATACATTGGGTTAGCACTTGCGGTCACGGTAATTGCAGGAATCACAGGATCTGCTTCAGGCGGCCTTGGAATTGCGCTTCCGATTTTGGCTCCAATCTACAATTTACAAGGCTTGGATCCAAACGCTATGCACCGGATCTCAGCACTTGCCTCCGGAGGTCTGGACTCATTGCCTCATAACGGGTATATCGTGACGACAATTCGGGCAGTTAGTAATGAAACACATGATCGGGCTTATAAGCCAGTATTTGTCATTAGTGTTGTCGTATCCATGATAGCACTCGCATTAGCAATTGTTTTATATTCAATCTTTTAAAAGGAGTGGGATAAATAATGGAAACAATAGGTTTTATTGGACTAGGCAATATGGGACTTCCTATGGCAACTAATTTAATCAAGGCAGGCTACACAGTTTACGGGATGGATGTCAATGAAGAAACACTGCAAAAATTTACGGAACTTGGGGGTAAAGTGGCGCAGTCAAACGATGAACTTACAGCACAGACGAAAGTGATTATGACGAGTCTGCCGACACCGCAAATTGTTGAGGCAATCTATACAAAGCCAGGTGGTTTGATCGAGACGGCTGCACCGGGCACATTATTGATCGACTTCAGTACAGTGGATCCGAAATTAAACGATGATATTGCGGCCCTTTCTCTTAAAAACGGCCTGAATTATTTAGGTGCACCAGTAAGCGGTGGGGTCATCGGAGCAGTTCAATCAACCTTGACTATCATGGTCGGTGGAACAAAAGAAAACTATGAAAACGCACTTCCGCTACTGAATGTGCTTGGTAAGAATATTTTCTTGCTTGGTGATTCACCGAGTGTCGGAACCCGCATCAAATTGCTGAACAACTTGATGATCGGCTTTTATACGAAAGGTGTCGCAGAAATGTTAGTGCTGGCAGAAAGCGCTGGATTGTCACTGGATAAAGTCTATGAAATTTTGAATGTCAGCTATGGACAAAGCAAAATCTATACACGCAATTATGCGGAGTATATGAAAAATGAAGATTACCAACCAGGTTTCTCGATCGATCTTTTATTAAAAGATATGCGCCTTGCTCAGCAAATGGCTGTACAAGGAGACGTGAATTTGCCGGTGACGAATCAATTGATTGAAGAATATGAACAAATGTCTCAGGATGGGTTCGGACATCTAGATATCTCTGCAGCTTATTTATCAGCCGTCAAAACAAACGAGAAGGAGGAAGTATTATGACAACTATACAAACAGTACAAAAACTATCGCACTTTATCGGAGGAAAAAAGGTTGAAGGGACAAGCGGCCGTTTTGGCGAAGTTTACAATCCATCAACTGGAGAAGTGATTGCGGGTGTGCCACTTGCATCAGTGGAAGAAACAAGACAAGCAATCGTATTAGCAAAAAATGGACAAGTAGAATGGCAGGCTAAATCACTCGCTAAAAAAATGGAAGTGGTATTGAATTTCCGCAACTTGCTCTCTTCTAGACAAGATGAATTGGTCGATATTGTTTGCTTAGAGAGCGGTAAAACGAAAGCGGATGCTCTAGGAGAAATCACTCGTGGGTTGGAATCCGTCGATTTGGCACTTAGTGCACCTCATTTATTGAAAGGCGAGTATTCTGTCAATGTAGGCGGGAATATTAATGCTTTCTCAACCAAAACACCTTTAGGCGTAGTAGCAGCGATTGCACCTTTTAACTTTCCTGTGATGGTGCCGATAGCGATGACTTCAATGGCCGTGGCAGTAGGAAACTCAGTCATCTTGAAGCCGTCTGAAAAAGTGCCGCATTCCGCACTTTTTATCAGTGAATTATGGGCACAAGCTGGGCTTCCAGAAGGCGTCTGGAGCGTAGTCAATGGAGATAAGGAAGTCGTTGATGAGTTGTTGAAGAATGAAGATGTCCAAGCTATTTCATTTGTAGGATCTACTCGAATTGCTGAATATGTTTATCAAACAGGCACTCAGCATGGCAAGCGCGTTGCTGCATTCGGAGGCGGGAAAAACCATATGATCATCATGCCGGATGCTGATTTAGAACAGGCTGCTACTGCTTTCTTAGGAGCCGCTTATGGAGCAGCTTCTCAACGCTGCATGGCAATCTCAACAGCAATGCCAGTGGGTGAGAACACTGCGGAGAAATTCGTCGCCATCTTAAATGAAAAAGTCAGAGAATTAAAAGTAGGTCCATACACAGATGAACAAGTCGATTTTGGACCTGTCATTTCAAAAGAAGCTAAACAAAACGTGTTATACGAAATAAATAATAGTATAGAAGAAGGTGCATCACTGGTCATTGACGGACGCAATCCCGAAATCTGTGAAAGCTCGGAAGGTTATTATCTTGGACCAACCTTGCTGGATCACGTTACACCAGATATGAAAATCTATAAAGAAGAAGTATTCGGACCAGCACGCATCGTCGTACGTGTATCCGCACTTGAAGATGCCATCGATTTGGTCAACAAGCACGAATTAGGCAATGGCGTTACAATCTATACGAACAATGGAGCTGCATCCCGCAAATTCGTAAGCGAAATCGAAGTGGGCATGGTCGGTGTTAATGTGCCGATTCCAATCCCTGTTGGTTATTTTAATTTCGGTGGTTGGAAACGTTCTAAGTTCGGAGAAGGCCACATGTTTGGACCGGACACAGTTCGTTTCTTTACCAAAAACAAAACTGTTTCGGAACGCTGGCCAGAAGACCAATTGGAGCAAGCCTCCTTCTCATTTCCTAGCAATTGATTTAAAGTAACCAGGACATTAAGATGTCCTGGTTTTTTTTATTAGGATAATTATTTGGTCTAGAAAACGATAAAGCAACAGAAATGGAGAATCTTCGGCTGCTTTTTTTAATTCTAGAGTAGAGATCTCCATAGCCAAAGGAAACAATCATCTCCCAAAGGTCAGGTGAAAATTTATTAATTCCTTCCATGCCATTTCGTACTTCCTGGAAAAATAATTCTTGCATTGCTTTTATTCCGGACCGCATTGCTTGTTGTTATCCATGTTATTGCCTCTCCCATAGTTGGTGGTATTCCTGTTCATCCACCAATGCATCAATAACGATTGGTTAATCACTGAGGGTAAGAGACTTGGATACTTGCTGTAAGCATCAATACATAAATTTAGTTATTATTACCATTAGACTAGGACTCCATACATTAAGCATCAGTATGTGTATTTATAGTCTTTCAGACCTAGGTACATAGACTTTCCTTTATGATGTCGTATATAATAGAATAAAGTCGAAATTTGAAGGTGAAAAAATTGGATGATATCGTAATAACAGGGTATGGCATTAAAGCGCCTGGTGTTTTAAATAAACCTAGTTTTTTGAATGTATTAAATAATGGCATTTGTACTCAGACCATCTTAAAAAGTGTTAATGAGGATCAAAATAATATTGTTGCGGGTATAATTGATGATGACTTTCTAGAGTTGAATGGAAGAAATTATAAAAGGTATCCGCGTTCTGTAAGATTGGCAATTTCAGCTGCAATGGATGCATTAGAAATGTCGGGGTTAAAAGACTATGATCCAAAGCGGGTTGCTGTAATTATCGGAACATCCGCAGGAGCTGTTCTTGAAATTGAACAATACTCTGCTGCGTATGTAAATTATAGAAGTTTCCCAATTCATGGGGTTTCCATTGTTGATACACACACTCTCTCTACTTCTGTTGCTGAAGCGTTAGGTTTGTGTGGACCTGCCTTTACATTAACAACCGGATGTACTGCCAGTATTGATGCAGTATTGATGGGAAAACTCCTACTTGAGAACGGGGCTGTGGATGCTTGTATAGTAGGAGGATCGGATGCCCCTTTAGGCTCATGGACAATCAATGGCTTTAAAAAATTGAGAGCACTCTCTACGGAGACCTCTATCGATCAAGCTGGAGTTCCATTTTCATCGGAACATCAAGGCTTTGTTTTAGCCGAGGGGGCTGGTGTAATCGTTTTAGAGCGGAGAGAATCTGCACAAGCACGCGAACAAAGGATATACGGGAAAATTGAACGTGTCATGTCAAGGAATGAAGGGCAAAAACTATTAGGCTCTGATGAAACTGGTAGACATATGCTCGAAATTTTTCAAGAAGTCGTTGGAAATACTAAACCAAGCTATGTGAACAGTCAGGCACTCGGCATGGCACTAAATGATAGGATAGAACGGTTTATCCTTATGGAAACATTTAGTTCGGACGTTCCAATCACTTCAATAAAAGGAATGATTGGACATACATTTGGTGCAGCGGGAGCAATGCAAATCATTTCATCCCTACTTTCAATGGAGTATGGATTTATTCCTCCTACGATTAAAACAAAAGGGGATGGATTTGAGGATATACCAATTGTTTATGAAACTAGACATCAAGCTGTAGAGTCCGTATGCATAACTACCCATGGGAGTAGTGGAAATAATGCTTGTCTATTATTAACACATGCATAGGAGGCTCATTATATGTTTTTTCTTTTTTTAACTTTATTATCTTGTATTCCCTTATGTATCGGAATTACGATACTTGTTTTATTCAAAAAAAATAATCTATCAAAAATTATTTTTATATTCACTTTATTGGCCTCGTTCTGGCAATTGGACGTTGCATTTTTGCATGCGTATGACTTGCTTAAAGAAGAGACCATTGAGTTCTATTTCAAGCTCTTTCGATTTGGTTCTATTATGATAACGCCAACGCTTTTCTATGTTGCGTATACAATTGTTCAAGAAATATTGTCAAATGACTTAAAAAGGAAGTGGCGATTTCTTGTAAATCGTACTACTGTTCTATTATTCTATGCCATAGCTATACTTGTTTATATAACCGGATGGAGTGATAAAGGGGTTAGTGGATTAGAACCTATACAAAATGGTTCTAATATATTTTACTTTCCTGTTTATGGAGAGCTATCCTGGTTTTATCATTCCAATGTTCTTCTTTTTATATTTAGTATGATTATTTGTTTTTTGATTAGTTTACATGTACAAGATAAGAATGTGCGTTCATTTTTAGTTTATTTTAATATCTTTACGTCAATTGCATTTGTAATAGGCACCTTAAATATGTTCCCATCGACAAGGTTGTACCCAAGTTCGATTGCGATCTTAGTCTCTGCTATTTCCCTATTAATTCTTTCGAGCAGAATGTATTTAGAAGTAGTAAACAATATGAATAAGAAGCTATCTGAGCAAAAGAATTTTTTATTTCAAGTCATAGATTTGAACCCAAATTACATTTATGCGCTTGACGAAAATGGTCGATACACACTTGTGAATGAATCATATGCACAGTTAATGGGAATGAAAATTCAAGATATGATTGGGAAAACTGACTATGACATACAACAAGATACAAGTGTAGTAAAACAAAACGTCAATCAAGAGAAGGTTATACGCAAGACTACGGAAAAACTCTTCATGAAAGAGGAAGCCGTAACAGCCGAATCAGGAGATGTAATATGGTTAGAAACTGTCAAAATACCAATAAATATTAATGACAGCTCAGCGCTACTTGCTGTATCAATGGATATTACCGAACGAAAGCAATATGAAGATGAAATCAAGTTTCAAGCCAATCACGATATCTTAACAGGGTTACCGAATAGAAGAATGTTCAACGAGGATTTAACTAACTTTCTTGAAAAAGCAAAGATCGAGGATAGTAAGAATGCTATTATGTTTATTGATTTAGACCGGTTTAAATACATTAATGATACACTCGGGCATGATGTAGGTGATCTCTTATTAGTTGAAGTTACAAAACGTTTAGAAAGATTATTAAAAAAAGAACATTCTAGCGCAAAAATTTATCGACTTGGAGGAGACGAATTTACTATATTACTTCCACATCATAATGAGATGGATAGTGAAACTTTTGCCAAAGAGTTATTGGAACAATTTAAAAATGGCTTTTGGATCGATGGTAATGATTATGTTATTACTCCAAGCATTGGAATTAGCGTATTTCCAAATGATGGAGATGACGCTAATACACTAATAAAACATGCAGATACCGCAATGTACTATGTAAAAGATAGAGGGAAAAATAACTTTCAATTGTTTACATCAGAAATGCATCAAGAATTTTACAGGAAAATGATGATTGAAAAACAATTACGAACCGCCTTAGATAATGATGAATTCGAACTTTACTATCAGCCTATTATGGATCTAAAAACAAATGAAATCGTAGGGATGGAATCTCTTATTCGCTGGCATAACGAAATACTTGGCCAAGTTGCACCGGATGAATTTATTTCAATTGCGGAAGAGACAGGAATGATTATTCCAATAGGTCACTGGGTACTGAATACAGCTCTTGAACAAAATATTCGTTGGCAAAAAGCAGGCTATAAGCCTTTAAAAGTAAGCGTTAATGTATCTGTAAAGCAGTTACTCGATTCAACTTTTTTAGAGAAGGTGAAAAACGCTCTTGAGAATACTAAACTTGATGCGACTTATATTATGTTAGAGATTACGGAGAGTATTGCTATGTATGCAGAGGCGATGATTGAAAAGTTAGATGCATTAAAAGAACTTGGTATAAGTCTATCAATGGATGACTTTGGAACAGGATACTCATCGTTAAGCTATCTGAACAAATATCCACTTGATTCATTAAAAATCGATAAATCATTTGTGATTTGTATGAATAAAGACGATGAAAATAAAGCCATTGTAAAAACGATTATAGCGATGGCTAAGCAACTAGATTTGAAAGTCATAGCCGAAGGAGTAGAAGGAGTCGAAGAATATCATTTCTTGTCTGAAAATAGCTGTGATTACGCTCAAGGCTATGGCATCAGCCGTCCACTCCCCGCAACCGATTTTGAAAGTAAATGGCTTGCAATAGGTGACTGATTCATTGGTGATGCATAAAAAGCGTCCTTACTATGTAATATAGATAGAGAACAATAATAGCGACCACCACATCCACTAATTTTTACTATTTCCAGGTAGACAAAACAAATGCTCACTTTTTGAACTGCACCCCAAACGTTAGACACAATCTAACATTTGGAGGTGCTTTTTTATATGAGGAAATTCTCTGAATCAGAAAAATTAGCTGCTGTTCGGTGCTATGTAGATGGAAAGGAATCAAGTATAAAAATCGCCAATTCACTTGGCATGGATAAAGCCGATTTATTGCTATTGATTAAACGATATGAATATCACAGAGTAAGTGCTTTTATAAAAAACTAAACAACGCATATAAACTAGAAGGAAAATTTGTTAATTTCGATTTGACAATTTTGTCAAATGGATATTGACAAATTGTCGATATGGAATGTTACAAATTGTTAAAATGGATTCTGACAAATTGTTAAAATGGATTCTGACATTTTGTCGAAATCATTAACAGTAGATTACTACAGAGAATACAACATATTATAAAAGAATTTATATAAAAGGATATAAAAGATATAAAAGATATAAAAGATATAAAAGATATAAAGATATAAAAGATATAAAGATATAAAAGATATAAAGATATAAAAGATATAAAAGATATAAAAGATATAAAAGATATAAAAGATATAAAGATATAAAAAATATAAAAGATATTGTGGGATAAGCTGAATAATATTCCTCTTTTAATACACAGATCATTTTTTTGAAGAAAAAGTTCTTTCATGTATTCGATTGCAAGTTTGGAATCTATTTATTTGGGTGAGGGGACGTAAAAAAAGAAAAGGTGGATTGCAGGATGAGCTGAACGATATTCCTTTTTCGGGAATCCAATGAAGCCTCGACGACTTTGCTCACGTAATAGATGTGCAGTGAACGAGTGGCTAAAAACGCATCCAGATGTTAGAAATAATTCTACGCTATTCTGACACTTTACTATAATTTCCTATACTATCAAGTATTTCTGGTGTAGTGTATTTTGTCCTATAACTTCGTTAGCTTCGGTAGGCGAAGTAATTAGTCCTTCGTGTCACTAAAGATATATAGATTTCGTGTCAATTGGTTGTATTATATTACTAATTAATCAAATATTCATAATATATTTACTATTTAAATTTCCTTTGTTAATCTAGTAACGATTCTAAGAATAAGAAGGAGTGGATACGTATTGAAGAAAAAAATAGTTAGTACAATTGGAATTTTAGGATTATGTACAAGCCTGGCTCTCCCTGCTTATGCGGCGGATACTGTAAATCAAGAAACGCATCATCATGAGTACTCAATCTCTGGTTTTATCAGTCACAGTGAGCTCGAAAAAAGCCTTAAACAGATTGAAAAATCAAGTAATGGGGTTGTGCAGGTAGAGGTCGCTGGCCAATCACACAAAGGTTTGGATATCTACACGGCAAAAGTTGGGACAGGAGACAAGGTTATTCTTATTCAAAGTGAGATTCATGGAAACGAAAAAACTGGTACGGTCGCGATTTTAAATCTATTAAAAAGCCTATCCACAAATTCAAAAGAAGCAAAGAAAATACGGGAAGAAGTCACGATTGTATTTATGCCAATGATGAATCCAGATGCATCCGAAGGGGATAAGCGCCGCAATAGTATGAAATGGGATGAAGTAGTGAAAGATTTCCCACAACTGGCAAGTGCTAAACCTTCTTGGAACTATTTAGACCGGGGAATTAGTCAAAGCTATAACTACGGTGAAAATCCAGGTTTCGATGTAAATAGAGATTTTAATCCAGATCTCAACTATGTCCCAACGGCACAAGACTTCCCGGGAGCATCTAATATGCCTGGATGGTTTATCACACCTGAATCACAAACTTCTCGTGACGTATACAAAGCATTAAAAGCGGAATATGGAAATGTAGATGTCTTCGTAGATCTGCATCATCAAGGTATGTACTATGTGGACGGCACCTCGGATGAAGTAACGCTGTCATTATCTGCACAGTTTGTTCCGGATCCGAACACTCCTAAAGGAGCGAAATATGCCAAATACGCTGATAACTACAACTATGATTTTTCAAGGCAATTGAATGTTGCAGCTTATAAAGAACTTCAATCTTATGGAAACTCAAAGTTTACGAATATCTCGCTTTATTCTCAAGGGCTTGATCTTCCAGGTACAGCACTTGGAAGTTATGCACTGAATGGAAGCGGAACTGTGCTTTTTGAGGTGAGAGGACAGACACAAATGATGGGGCAAAAGGAAAAAGGACAACTTGTTAAATCGGTTGAACGTGGACTCGAAGCAATTATCAAAGGAGTCGCAGATGGATCTGTTGAAACATTGAATCCAGAAGATTATGAGAAGATTCCACTGACATCTAGTAGACCTTCTTGACCTGTCTCCACGAGCGTTGCACTAAAAAGCATCCTTGTGTTAGAAACAATTGGATGTTCGGTAACAGCGGAATTGCTTTCACATCCACTGATTTTTACCAAGCTATAAAAGCGACACTGTCGAATCTTAGAAAGGTATTACAGTTTTAAAAAGGATTTTGAATGAGATTTATCTTGGATAATCCCGAAAGTTAGTTAGAAATAAGAAAGAAAAAGCAACCGAGGATGAACTTTGGTTGCTTTTTCTATGGTTAGAATAAGATTATCTTCCTTGCTTTATGGATTACATCTTGCTATTACAGTTGTTAAGTAATCTACATTTGGTCTATGGGGCTCTAAATTCCAAGAATCTTTTTTCTTGGCAAAGTCAAAGTGGCAATCGAATTGATTCCTCATACCATTTGTGTTTGACCATTGATTATTACTTCTATGTATAGATGCCACTTTATCCCATGCATCTAATTTTTTTACTCGCTCTAAACCATCATCACTTGCGTTAGTAAGGTACGGCTTTTGTGCTAAGCTTAGAGATTTTATTCCCCCTCGATCAATCCATTTCATTTCAGAGAAGTAAGTTGAAAAAGTGGAAGCAGTTATTTCTATTATAATGGTAAGTGGTTCCAAGGGATATTTTTTATCCACATTTACTATTAAAGTATTCCCGTCTTTAATCTTCGAAGTTATATTTGCCCTTCCTTTTCCTTGATCGTTTACCAATTGGACAGAAAATATTCCGATTGAGTTATGGTTTTTGTTGTGAATATTTCCTGCATTATAAGTATTACCTAATGAGTCTTGGTAAAGAATAAGATTCTCCTCGTTTTGAAAATCAATTGGTATTTCGATAACAGGACTAAAGACTGAAGGGTTGATAGTAATAGTTTGAATGATACTTTCTTCCTTTTTAATTGATTGAAAAGTATAACCATTTACATGTTCATTATTTACTCTTGGTGAACCAATCCCTATTTTCACTTTTTCTTCTGCAGATAGATAGGAAAATTTATCAATTGCGCTTGCTGTTGAAGGTTGGCTAAGACTAAATAGCATGAATAGACCTAAGAATCCCGCGAAGGACTTCTTTAATTTGAACATTTTCCCATTTTCCCCTTATCTTTTATGTGTAATGAAATGATCCTATCTATACACATAAGATTTTCTTTTCTGATTCTTTTTGACTTTTTTATTGTATATTATAATAGTCATTTAGTCTATTTAATATTTTTATTTTAATGCCTATTTATTAAACAATTTATTCCATGTAAAAAAGTTGGCAAGGTAAAAAAGTCATGTGCGCTTGAATTAGGTTATTGATTATTTACTGAAATAACTAAATTATTGGTAAATTAATGTTGTCGTAATACAATCTTTACAATGTAGAACTAATCTATTAATAGTGCCTTCCATCGTTGAAGGTGAGATTATTGAATGGAGTGTTGTCAGAGTGATTTCAGTTAAGAAGAGGAATGATTCATCTCAAAGGTTTCTAAAGCTATTTCTAGTGCTTGCATTGGTGATTTCGAGTTTTATTCCATTTGTAAGTAATGTGGAAGCAGAAGGGTCTGGAAGTTATCAAGCAACAAACATTTCTTTTGCTCCGGGAGCAGATGAAACAAAATATAACTTTTCATGGTATTCTCCAGAAACATCTAATCCAGGTGTAGTGGAATACGCAAAAAAATCGGACATGACAGGGGAAGTTTTTCCGAGTGAGTTAGCAAAAACTACAACAGCAACTGTAGCGAATGCTTCATCTGGCTACTCCACACATAAAGCTACGATTACGGATGTAGAAAGTGCATCTGAATATGTGTACCGTATAGGCGATGGAAACGGGAAATGGTCAGACACGTATAGCTTTAAAACGCATGATACGGATTCTTACAATTTCTTGATCATGGGAGACACACAAATTGGATCAGGCAAGGTTCCATCTGATACTGAAGGATGGGTAAATACACTAAACAAGGCATATGCAAAGTATCCGGATTCAAGTTTTATTCTTTCTGTAGGTGACCAAGTCAATAATGCAAATTCAGAGGAAGAATATGCAGGTTATTTTACACCAAAAGAATTAAAACAAGTTCCAACAGCAACGACTATCGGGAATCACGACAATTCCAATTCTTATAAGCAACATTTTAATGTACCAAATGAAACAACTTACGGGGCAACAGCTGCAGGTGGCGATTATTCATTTACACGCGGGGATACATTGTTCATGGTGTTAAACTCGAATAATAAAAATGCATCAGAACACAACGCATTCATGGAAGAAACAGTTGCTGCAAACCCAGATGCAAAATGGAAGTTTGTAGTGTTGCACCATTCTATTTATAGCGCTGCGAGCCACTCACTTGAAACATCTATTGTGAAACTAAGAGAAGAACTTGTACCAACAATTGATCAGTTAGACATTGATGCAGTATTAATGGGGCATGACCATTCCTACGTGAGAACGTATCAGATGGAAGGTCTTCAACCGTTGAAAAACCAAATGATTGATGAGCAAGGAAGAGTGATTAACCCAACAGGTACAATGTATCTGACAGTAAACTCATCAAGCGGTAGTAAATATTACAATTTAAAAGAAACTCCGGAACCGTATTCAGCAGTTAGAAGTCAATTAAAAACACCAACTTTCTCTAATGTGACAGT
The DNA here is from genome assembly GCF_900111345.1 of Psychrobacillus sp. OK032. GTDB lineage: Bacteria > Bacillota > Bacilli > Bacillales_A > Planococcaceae > Psychrobacillus. The sequence continues at coordinate 710,914 of NZ_FOGY01000001.1, read as the reverse complement.
TACACCAACAAGTGTAGAATTCAGCACATACCGTGTAGATACAATGGAACAAGTCGATACGTACACAATCGTAAAAGACCCATCCATTCCAGTTAAACTTCCAGAACTTAAAAAAGTACATCTTGAAGCATCTGGAGAACAAGTACCTACTAACCCATCTTCATTTTTCGAAGATGTTAAATTGACACTTACAGGTGAAAATAAAAGTGGCGGTCCATTTGATGTTCCTTATTCAGACATCTCGTATAAAGTAAAAGAAGAAGGACAAATTTCGATTTCTCCATCAGGTGAAATTACTGTTTTAGAAGGTGCGAAACCTGGAAAAATTCAAGTTTGGGCAGAAGTACAATCTAACGGAAAAAAATTCAAAACTAAAAAAATGCACCTCACAATTGTGGAACATGCGGAAGAGACAATTGTTGAAAAAGGAAGCAACTGGAAGTATCTTGATGATGGATCAGATCAAGGAACTGCATGGAAAGCTCCTGAATTTGACGACAGCAGCTGGAAAAGCGGTTTAGCTCCACTTGGTTATCCAATAAGTGAAGACCGTCCGATGTTCGGCGATATCCAAACATTAATTGGTTACGGCCCAGATTCAGCAAACAAATATCCAACTACCTATTTTAGAACTACTTTTGAATTAGAAGACTTATCTAAAATCGGAGAAATGGCTCGTATTAACTTTGGGATAGATGACAGTGTCATCCTATACTTAAACGGTCAGGAAATTGGCAGACACAACCTTCCAGAAGGCGACATTTCTTATGATAAATACCTGTCGGACTTAGCTGGTTCTAGTGTTGCAGACGAAAGTGCTTATGAAAGCTTCGATTTAACGAAAGAAGATCTAGCTCATTTAGTACAAGGTACAAACGTATTAGCAGCAGAAATACACCAAGACCGCCCAACAAGTTCTGATGTTTATTGGGATATGGAGTTTGTTACAACGGTGAAGAGTGATGCTGGAGAAAAAAAGAATAAAGGGAAAGATAAGAAGTAATAAACAAAAAATGACAAGAGCAGCCGAAATTGTATTTTCGGGTGCTTTTACTTTGGAAAAAATAGAGATTTTCGTCTTATAGTGTTTCCTTAAGATTTGTGAAAACTAGTAATATGAATATGAGAAGTATCTCTTCATTGTGAATAATTGTCGTTTTTGAAATAGGTGTCACTATATCTTACACACATTCGTTTTCTTAGGTATTGAGGAGAGATGTAGAATATCTCCTCCCAGATCTATCTTCGAAGGAATTTTGACCCTTTTTCAATTATCCAATCAAAGCTATTCAAAAGATGATTCATTAGACCTTTAGGGGGAGCATCTATCCAATTCATTTTAGCACCCAACCAATACTGAGAAAGTTCATAGCCGTTGATCAATTTGATTCCTCGTTCCTCGGCGAACTTTTTAGCTTGAGGTGAATAGTCGCTTGTTGTGACAAAATATGCACCTTGTGCTTTGCGAGTAATGATATTGGAGTGTAATACGACTAGAGGGTCAAACTTAATTGAATTCTCTGTTTTGTAGCATTTAACCTGTACAAGGTAGATGTCACGATTGGAAAGGGTATGGACGATATCGACACCTAAATCACCTGAGGAGGGTGTGACTTTAGCTCTTCCACCCATAACATTTTCCATTATGTTGGCTACAAATGTCTCAAATAAAATTGAATTCTCTACTTTAGGCGGGATACCTTCTTTTTTTCTCTTACGTTTTTCTTGTATGTCTTCATCTTTAAAACGGTAATAAATTCCTAAAGCTAATGTTTCGTATATTTATTCTTCGCTGTGCATTTGCTCTAAGTCCTTTCAACAATCATTTGCTTTATTCTTTCCATCTGCAAGGAAATGCAGTCAATGTTTGCAAATTATATTTTAGCGTCCTTGTGAAAAAATCTTCCCTTTCTTAATCCTAGTGCGGATCAATTATTTTATGGTTATTGTAACATGTATTAAAATTTTCAAAGAGTTAAAGAAAAAAACAGATTGACAATTCAAATAATTATGATTACTATTTTAGTGACCGGGGTATCTCAAATTAATTAAATGGAAGCCTTTTCTATTTCGAGGGCATTTGGATAATAGGGGTGGAAGTTTATTCAGTATTATCGGTTTTTTTCTAAGTTTAATATTATTTGGTACACAGCCGACTGCTATTATTGAGCTGCGTCTGATTTCTAATTTTCATTACTTCTTACTTGATTTGTTAAAGATAAACGCAAAATAACACCTTAGTTACCTTCTTACTACGAGGGGGCAATTCAAATACTTCACCATTTTTTACTGCTTTACCAACCAAATTTTTAAGCAAATATCCACCCACAATCATGATGAACAAGCCCACCAATTAATCCACCCAGAATGAGTTGCTTCAATAATTAATGCCGATTTGAAGTACTTGTTTCCTTTTTTCATGATGGTTGATTTCCTCTTGCCCGCACTCTCATTATGTCTAGGTACTAATCCTTCCCAGGAACACAAGTGCGCCTAACTGGGGAATTGTTTCTTGACATCCGTACTGATTTCGGCAAAGACTTGTTCGGCCATTAGAGTGGCGATGCCGGGAATGGAATCGATGTTAGAAAAAATCAATAAATATCGAGAATAATGTGATCTAGAAATAATCAAATCACCCAAATGTTTCACACGGTGAAGGTACAATTCCAAACGATCCACAAGCAGGCGACCTCATAAAGCTCACGTTCCGTGCGGAGTAAGTGAAAAGCTGGAGATAACTTCAAATGCTTACCTATTACTAACGATTAGTTTAAAAGAAGTCGAATTTAATTAAGACAAAACATTTTTGGAGGTATTTATTTATGAAAGCTATTGTTATCGATGAATTTGGTGGTCCTGATGTTTTAAAATATATCAACGTGGATACTCCTTCTATTAAAACCAATCAAGTGTTAATACGTGTAGTAGCAACGAGTGTCAATTTTGCTGATATTCAAACAAGACAAGGAAAATACCATGCTGCTGGGAAACCTCCCATTATTCCTGGATTGGATGCAGCAGGGATTATTGAGGCTGTAGGAACAGATGTGCAAAGTTTGAAAGTAGGACAACGGGTGATTGCCTTTCCGAAAACTGGGTCATATGCGGAATATATCGTAGCTGATGAAGATCTAACTTTTGTCCTCCCAGATAACATTGATTTTCAGACAGCTGCTGCTAGTCCATTGGTTTCTTTTACGGCTTATAAACTTCTCGCCGATGTAGCAAGGTTGCAGCAGGATGAAACGGTACTTATTCATGCGGCGGCAGGAGGAATTGGAACGACAGCTATCCAGTTGGCAAAAATTTTAGGTGCGAACTGTATCATTGGAACTGTAGGTAGTGAAAACAAGGTTTCAGCTGCTATAGAAGCAGGTGCGGATTATGTTATTTGTTACAAAAACGAAGATTTTGTAGCTAAAGTCAATGAACTGACTAACGGGAAAGGAGCCGATATCATATTAGACTCAATTTCTGGTGAGGTGGGAGAAAAGAGCCTGAATTGTTTAGCGATGTATGGGCGATTGGTCAACTTTGGAAATGCAAGTGGGGATTTCGCCCAATTTAAAACCACAGATTTGCATGCTAGCTGTAGAGCTGTTCTCGGTTTTAGTTTGGGTACGACGAGAAATAACCGCCCAGAACTATTTCGTGGAACAGCCGAACATATAATGAGTTATTTAACGAAGGGGAGTTTAGACATAAAGATTGGGCAGCATTTTAAATTAGAAGAGGCAGCACACGCCCATCGTTTAGTAGAAAGCAGACAAAGTATAGGAAAAGTTTTGTTAGAAATTAACTAAAGCTGCAGAATAGCACAATAAAGGTCTAACTTTTTAGTATACATTCATCACATAAGAATATAAAAAGTTATAGGATTTATAATTTTTTGTGTTGATTATATAAAATAGGACATCTGAAAAGGAGTGGGAGAAATATTGAAAACACGAGTAACGGAGATTTTAGGAATTAAATATCCAATAGTACAAGGGGGACTCGCTTATCTTGCTTATGCTGAACTGGCTGCTGCGGTCTCGAATGCAGGGGGACTTGGACAAATTACTGCGGCAACGCTTGGTTCACCTGAAAAACTTCGAGAGGAAATTCGTAAAGTACGCACACTCACCGATAAGCCATTCGCCGTAAACTTTGCTATTGCCAGACATGACGGGCATTATAAAGAATTACTTGAAGTTGCCATTGAGGAAAAAGTACCGGCAATTTCAATTACTGGCGCTAATCCACAACCAGTTTTCGAGCGAATTAAAGAAGAAAATATTAAAACACTTGTTCTTGTAGCAGGTGTTAGACAAGCACAAAAAGCGGAAAAACTCGGTGCTGACATAGTAATAGTAGTTGGCCAAGAAGGCGGAGGACATTTAGGACGTGAGGATATAGGCACAATGGTTCTTACTCCTCGTGTGGTCGATTCCGTATCAATCCCAGTATTAGCAAGTGGTGGCATTGGAGATGGACGAGGTTTATTAGCAGCTTTAGCTTTAGGGGCAGAAGGAATCGAAATGGGTACTCGCTTTATTGCTACCCAAGAGTGCGTTCATGCTAATGAGAAATACAAGCAGGCAATCCTTCATGCGAAAGAGACGGATACAGTAATTATTAAGAGAACATTAGGCTCGCCGGGACGAGTGTTGAAATCTGAATATACTTTGAATATTATCGAACGTGAAAAGGAAGGCGCAACCTATGAAGACCTGCAAGATATTATTAGTGGAAAAGCTAATTGTAGGTATATCTATGATGGAAATGAAACGGACGGTTTCGGATGGGTTGGACAGGTAATCGGTCTTCTCAACGATATTCCAACGGTTCAGGCGTTATTTGATGAGATGATTTTTACAGTAGAGAAAGGATTGAGTCGTATAGATAATATTATTGGAGAACGAATTCATAGATAGTTTTTAACTATACTTATTCCTATTTTCTTAGTGACGGGTCCCTGTGTAAGGAACAATTCTGACTATTAAGCGAGCGATAGAATAATATACACCTCCTAACGAAGTCTATGCTATGTGATTATCACAGTATATTCATTCGTTAGGAGGCTTTTTCATGTCAAGACCGACCTGTCACCTTTAACAAGCATTTGCATGATTAAAACGGCACATTTGGAAATTTCCTGCTACAGCGGCGTAGAAGTACATGTTATCCAAACTATCGTTTTTGTCTCGTTTATTAGACGGATAATTTGAAAATAATATAAAATTCTAGAAGTATTGATAGATTTTTTTTCTCTAATTAAAATATTTTCTATTAGTAATGTTGTTGTTTACAATGATAGGATTAATATTAAATAAAATGTATTTTGCTGATTAGTTTACTAGGCATTAAGACACTAACAGATATCTTATCTAAAATTATTTTATAAACGGAGGCATTAAGAGTGTGATTATTGAAGAGCTAAAATTAAAAGATAAAGAACAGGCTAAGCAAGTGTTAGTCAATAGCTATATGCAATACGAAGAAACTTTTAAGCCGAAAGAACATTGGTTGAGATATTTAGGTGATATTAAGGCAGCAATCGATGATCCGACAGTGGAGAAAATCTTTGTTGCAAAACATGAAGGGAAAATTGTTGGTACAGCTAGTATGTACGCGAATAGTGATGTTGCTTATCCAGGTACAGATTACGGCGTAGATTATACGCTTTTAAGATATTTAGCTGTGACACCGAAAAGTCGTGGCTTAGGTGTGGCAAGGGCATTACTTGAAGTGGGTATACAATATACGTTTCAAAAAAATGAACCTTATATGTATTTATTTACAGGAGAAATGATGACATCAGCTATTCATTTATATGAGAAGTACGGCTTTGATCGTGACCCACAAGTGGAAAGCAAATTCATGTCAACAGCACGCTGCTACCGCATTAAAAGTGGAGTGTTAGAGGTACAGAAGAGACTTTAAATCCTAGTATTAATAAAATTAATTATGAATTGAGTTGATCATATGACGAATGATGTAACAGGCTATCAGTTACATTATTTGAATAAGAACAATGTATTTCATTAAAATGTTTGGATAGGTAGCAGCAGGGAAATGCAGTTATCTTAACAGTCATAATGGATGACTTTACAGTATTTAATGTAAAGTTATCCACTTTTTTATTTCTTTAAAGACTGGTTAACCACATTCATTCTTATAGTATTTATAATAAATAAAGAAAGGAGATAATTCTTTCACTTGTTGGAATTCACGATGTAATATATTGGCTACTTGATCTTCGTAACTGTGGTTTTAAATTTTTTAAAATTTTTCAAATGTAGAAGAATTTATTGAATATGCAAAGCAAAACGATCTAACTGCAAATAGTAGTGGTGTAGGTTCGGCCAATCATTTCATAGGAGAATAAATCAATCAATAGCTTGGGGAAACGGAAGCCTTTGATTCTATTATCAAATTCAGACTTTTGTATATTTTAGTTCTGATGACAATAGATATAACCAGTTAAAGAAAAGAATAGGTACAAGTATTATTAGGACAATCACCCAAATTTCCCTTTATACTCTTTTGATTTCTTCAAAAGTTCTTTATCCCGCTCGGACAATTTGGATTGTGATGGGAATTTAATTGGTTTTGTTGGGCTTGCCCATTTAATTTTTACTGGCTTTTTCATATAATTACTACCTCCCTCGTTCTTTTCTAACAACTTGGGCAAAAAGATCGAAAACTATACAAAAAAGCAGTATGTTGGTAAATTCAACATACTGCTTTTAGATTAAGATTAGTAATTAGCCATTGTTTGTAACACTTTTTTATTTAATTCTTCTAATTGTTTTGTTGCTTTACTTTTGGAGTGTTTTGACAAATGGGTTGTTTTTGTTGCAACAGGCAATTTAACTCTTTTTCTTTTTGAACCAACGTCATTAACTTCCTCAGTTAAAACAGGTCTTTCTTCAGTAGATATTGTCATTTATAACCCCTCCTTTAAAAGTAATCTTATTCCTATAATATCACAAATTGAGTGTAAAAGAATGATATAAAAAGATTAGATTTGTTATGTGAACTGCATCAACTTCTAAGATTTCCCCTTTTTTGCTTTCTATCACTGCAAGCAAGTTGTTTCCATCCATATATACTGGTAAGATCATAAATCCTTCGTCCAGTACAGAAAGAACAGAGGAATCAAATAATACATCAATATTCTCTTCCCTATTTAGAGACAAACTTAAACCATAATCACGGTCTATTTGTTCCAAGGTCTCACCTAACAAAGTTCTAAATAAAGCCTGTTCGCTTTCTACGTTCTGAATAGTAAGCCTAAATAATTTTGTATTCAGTCCGTACTTATCACAATATTCATTGATAAACGTTTCGGTATCCTCTATGCGTTCGTCTTCATCAGTTGAAACAACTTGAATGTAACTTCCTACATTCTGGATCATTTCAGACATAGTGCCTACTCGATAAAGAATGCGATCCCGCAGTCTTTTGCTTTCTTTAATCGACTTTTGGACATTTTCAGGATAATTGAATTCAGCATGCCAAAACTTCATAATACTTGGGGTAAGAAGAATGGATATGTCTATAAATAGAACAAGGGACGAGAGCGTCAAAAGAAACTTCCAGTTACTTAACGAAATTTCATCCCACAACAATCCTATCAATATCGCACCAACAAATAATGTATAAAGCAGTTTTCTTAAACCATAAATGGATATAAGATATTTGTCTGGGGCTTTCATGAAGAATAAGAAGTTGCCAATCACAAACAATATCAATACGACGATAAAAATATTAAATTCCAATGCAATCTCTCCCCTTTCAAATCATTTAAACCGTTTTCTACATAGCAATTCGTTTCTTTTCTTGTGTATCTATTATAATTATAGATCTTTCCACCCTTGCTATTCTATCATTTCAAAACTTGCTTATAACAACAAAAAAGACTCCATACCGTATATGGAATCTTCTTAGAACAGTTCTAACTGCATTAAACTGATATGTTTTTCGAATAGAACGTAAAATGGAAATATACATCACCTCATTTTGCTTATTGCAATTTCTTATATAAAACCTCACGGATACAATAAATTATGGGGGAGAAGTATAGTGATATGTTTGAGTAATGACGAGGTAGGAAGAAATAAAATTAGAAAGTTAAGAAACATGATAGTCCGGTCCCGTCCGCTTTTGGGTCTGGATTAGTAGACCTGGTACCTCAATATTCCCTGCCACTTCACTTTCTCAATTTCAGCCCATTTATTCATAATAGAGCCTCCCTCTCCCATCCGCAATTGGACAAAAAGGGATAGATCCAGCAAGGAATTGTAGATGATTTTAAGAATAGTGTAGATTTTTTTTACAAAGAACTTTTTTAATTGTGCTGTTCTTCTAAATACAGACTGTCCGTTCGGATAATAAATTTGTTGAAAACATATCCTCTTCATATAGATGAATTTAACAAAGGGGCTATTCATCATGAGAAAAAGGCAAATAAAAACACTCTTACTTATTGTTATCATATCCACATGTTCTTTGGTTGTATTGATAAGCTCTATTAATTACCTGTTTTCGCCGAGCTACAAATCTAAAAAAGTAGTAGAAGCATTTTATACGCATGAACAAAGTAGTGACTTTGCTGATTCATGGGAATTACTTCACCCTTTTATGAAAGATAGATGGAGTAAAACACAGTTTATGACTGATCGTTTGCATGTTTTTGTTGGCCATTTTGGTACCGAAACTTTCCAATTTACAGTAGGGGAAGGCAATAAAATTAAGGATTGGAAAATGGCCAAAGAAGCAAAACCATTTGATGTAGCTTACAAATATAATGTCATTCAAACCTATAAAGGAAAATACGGAAAGTTCAGCTTCCTACAAGAAGTATATGTCGTTGAAGATGAAGAAGAGTGGAAGATACTGTGGGATTATAATTAATATACTGATTACTAACGACCCTGTGTCAGCCATTTTGAAGAACAATTGAGTCTGACACAGGGACGCAATGAAGTATGTACATTCAGCGATGATTAGTAACATTTACGGGGATATCTTAACGAACCATTAGATTTTAGTGCATCTAGTTCAGGCTTTCAGGAGTTGATAGAGATTATAGAACATGTGAAAGTAGGAGGAGATAAAAAGCCTGGTAAAGGTAAAAACAAAGAATATGAAAAGACACGAGCAGCCGAAATTCCATTTTCGGCTGCTTTTTTTGTGTTTGAGTTTTGATAGCTACAACCAGCCATAATTGAATCTAAGGATTTTTTTGAGTTTGACGCTCTATTAAATTATAAAAATAAGAGATATTACTCTCTGAAAATACCATGAAAATTAGAATATTCACAGTCGGCAAAACATACAGTCTATTATAAGGTTTCATTAATGAGTACGGCGTTTCATTTAACGGTACGGCAAAGGAATTTGAAAGAGTCTTCTTGCGTAGAAAGATTTTGGATAAATCTTATCTCTTTACGAACTTTATGCGAAAGGAGTTTGGAATTTAATAATGTAAGCGTTTTATTATAAAAATGGAGGTTGAGAAGATGAAGAAAAAGTTCAAGAAGTTTGGGATGATTGGCCTTATTATACCTACTTTGCTTATCGCTGCTTGTAATAGCGAAGGATCTTCTGCATCAGCTGATAGTAAAAAAATGATTGCTTCTTCTGGTTTACCAGCGGGGCATGCATGGGAAGTCGGATTTTACGACCCTGTGTTAGAAACTGTAACGGAACAAACAGATGGAAAAGTTACTTTTGAAAAATATACTTCAGGTGAACTTGTTACCTTGGGGGAAGAATATAATGCACTTCAACAAGGGACAATCGATGTCGCGCTTTCATTGTTGACGCCGTATGATCCTAAAAGATTTCCACTCTCTGAAGTATCTATGCTCCCAGTATTAGAGTCAGATGCTAAGATGGCTTCTATTGCTATGCAAAATATGATGAACAGTGAAGAAGAGATTATGGATGGCAAAACATTCTATGAACTTGAATTTACTGACAACAAATTGGTTGCTTTTGCTGTTCCAATTACAGAGCCTTATTTAATTGCAACTGTTGGGGCTAAGTTCGATTCATTAAATGACTTTACAGAAAAGATTAGACTTAGAAGCTCATCGCGAGTTCATGACATCTTATCAGCTAATTTGGGGGTAACTCCTTTAACAATGTCAGTGGCAGATTCCTATGATGCTTTAAGCAGAAATGCCCTAGATGGGGTAATTTCAAACATACCTGACTGGGAAAGATATGGATTTAATGACATGATTAAGTATTCTATTACTGGTGCAAATTTAGGTCATTTTCCATCATTTATGGCTCTAACAATCGAAACATGGGAAAGTCTACCAGAAGAAACGCGTGATGCATTCAAAAAGGTTGCAGATGAAAAACTTGTACCTGGAGTTGATAAACAAGTAAATGAAGGGAAGGTAGCTTTTAAAAACTTTACTAGTAATGGCGGCAAGGTAGTGTCTATAGAAGAGTTAAATCCTGAAGTCTCAGATTATATTAACATAGCGATGACAAAGACATGGACAGATTGGATCAAAAACTTAGAGAAAAATAATCTTCCAGGTAAAAAGGTGGCGCTGATGTGGAGAGATAAGTTAGTTGAAGCAGGTGGTAAAGTACCTAAGGAAATAGAGGAAATGAAATAGAATAAATCTAAAATATCTTGATACAGGTTACTTCTGTAATGTGACATAGGGGGAGATTCAATGACAGAAAATATCATTATCATTATTGTAATGTTCCTATTTTTATTTTTATTAGTAAGTGGTCAATATATTAGTACTATACTCTTGTTCGGTGGAATTGTGGGTCTTTACTTGTTAGGGGGGATGGGAAGGCTAAATGGTTTTCTACAGAGTGAGCCATTCAATCAAGTAACAAGCTATTCTCTAACAACAATTCCTTTATATATATTGATGGCACAATTTATTATCCAGGCAGGTATTATACGAGATTTCTATACTCTCATCTATAAACTTTCTCGTGGGAAGAGTAGCTTGCTTGGTGTATTAACTATATTATTAGGTGGATTTTTGGGTGCAGTTTCCGGGTCAGGTACAGCTACTTCAGCAGCTTTAGGTCAAGTAGCAGTACCCGAACTACAACGAAGAGGATTTTCCGATAAGTTGGCTGCTGCAATTGCAGCAAGCTCAGGATCATTATCCGCAATTATCCCTCCAAGTGTTATTTTGATTATGTATGGAGTGATAACACAAACATCTATTGGCCGACTTTTTGCGGCATCAGTTATTCCTGGTATACTCACAATGCTTGTATTCATTGTTGTTACTATTTTCTTATTTAACAAATCTAAAACAGATCCTACTGCTTCCTCTGGGACTACTACTATTGAGGAAGTTCCAGTCAAACAGTATGTCATTATTATTACCGCGGGTATATTAATTGTTGCAGCTATTTTTGTTGGGATTTTCTCTGGTTTATTTACCCCTACCGAAGCAGGAGCAGTTGGTGCTTTCATCAGTTTCATCGTTGCTGTATTACTAGGTAAATTTACAATGGAATTTATTAAAACATCCGTTACAGAAACACTGAAGGTTACAGTAATGGCAATGAGTTTAGTAATAGGCGCTTCGATCTTTGGAAGATTTATTTCGTTATCATTGATTCCAAGAAAATTAATTGGAGCACTTGAGCCTTTGATGGAATTCCCAATGGTTATTTTAATTCTAATATTATTATTGTTCTTCTTTTTGTTTATGTTCATCGAAGGAATTGCAGTTTTACTTATGACCTTACCGGTTGTTTTACCAATAATAGAGACGTTGAATATTGATCCTTTATGGTTCGGTGTGATGGTTTCATTCATTTGTACACTTGGGTTCTTAACACCACCTGTTGGGATAAGTGTTTATACAGTAGGAGCTGTTACGAAGATTCCTATTGAAAAAATATTTAGATCTACTTTTGTATATGCGCTAATAGCATTTGTTGTGGTGGGTGCAATAATGATACTGTTCCCACAAACCGTAACTTGGTTACCTAGTCGAATGTAATCCAATATGGCTTGATGGACAGAAGGGAGAAATAAATGAAAACTATTTTAACCTATTTAGAAAAAGTAAATAATGTTATGAAAATTTTCGGGCTTTATATCGCTGGAATAGCACTTGTAGGTATGATGGTTATGATTTTTGGTGATGTACTTATGAGAAATGTGTTCGATAAGCCATTAATTGGTACTTACGAGATAGTGGAGTATTTTTTAATGCCTTTACTCATTTTGCCAGCACTACCTTATACGTATAGTTCAGGGATATTGCCGAGATTGGGAGAGCTTAAAGAAAAGCTTAAACCATCTGTTAAAACAACCATTGATTATATGATTCAATCAATAGAAATCTTCACATTTGGTCTATTAACCTATTATAGTTTTATTTTTGCATTTGACGGCATGGTGGATGGTGTGGCAACTGCTATTGGTCTTGCTTTTATACCACTGTGGCCAGTATATTTCTTTTTACCATTTGCATTCGGATTTGTTTTTCTAGAAGCTCTATTAAGTACTTTGCATATGATTTTGAAAACACCTGGAAAGAAGTTATACAGTGAAGATGCAAGTTCAGGGGGGTAATGATGATTGAAGGCTATTGTCAAAACTGAGAAAACTTATGGTGGGATTGAAGTTTTGGAGTTAGAGAAGCCTACTCCAAAAGAGAATGAAGTATTAGTAAATATTAAAAATGCTTCTATTTGTGGTTCAGATGTTCATGCTTATGCATTTTCAGCTAGCCATAATTTTATTACAACACCTGTTATCATGGGACATGAATGCTCTGGCGAAATAGTCGAATTAGGAAAAGGCGTTTCTGAATTCAAAGTTGGAGACCGTGTAGTCATTGAAATAACTAAACCTTGTGGTAAATGCAATTCTTGTTTAAAAGGAAAAGAGCATATTTGCAATGATTTAAAAGTTCGAGGTATGCATATTGATGGATTCTATACAGAATATATAGCAGTAGAGCCCAAACACTTACACAAAATACCGGATACATTGTCGTTTGAACATGCAAGTATGATTGAACCTATATCCGTTTTAACGCATGCAATTATTGATAAAAGTGAAGTTCGAGCAGGTGATTTGGTATTAATAACTGGTCCAGGACCTATTGGGTTACTTGCTGCACAAGTCATTAAATCAATTGGTGCAACACCTATTGTTGTAGGTACGGAAGCAGATGAAGTTAGTAGATTGCCAGTTGCAAAGCAACTAGATTTAATCACTCTAAATGTGGAACGATATTCAATAACAGAATTTCTAAAAGAAAATTTTAATAAAGAAGTTGTGACAGCTGTAATTGAATGTTCTGGAGCAGTTCAAGTCGTACAACAAGCAATAGAACTTACGGAGAAGGGTGGAAGTATCACACTCGTGGGTATGTTCAGCAAACGAGTAGAGTTAGATCTTTCTCTTGCTATTCGTAAGGAAATAACCATTTATACAAGCTACGCTTCCAATTGGTTGAACTTTGAAAGATCGATTAATTTGCTAGATAAGGGGTTAATAAACGTTGACCCTCTAACAACGATTTATGCTATTGAAGATGCAGCAAAAGCATTTGAAGATGCCCTTCATAAAAGAGTAATTAAACCTATTTTTCGTTTTTAAATTAACTTAATTTACAGGAGGAATTTGCATGATTGAAAAGTTAAAAAACTTAGACACTACAAACCTATCTTTAAACGACTTTACAGAAAGTATTCAGCTTGATGATGTAGCAATCAATTTAGATGATATTCCGTGGGTATCCAATAATGGTATTTTTATGTTTAAACCTGTGCGATTTGATTTGACTACTGGGACATGGACTAATCTTGTCAAGATCAAACCACATGGTACTGTGGGAAGACATAGACATACGGGTGGTCAGGTATTTGCACATACTCTTCAAGGACAATGGCGTTATAAAGAGAGAGACTGGGTTGCTACTGCGGGGTCAATAATTTTTGAACCACCAGGGGATATTCATACATTAGTAGTGGATGGTGAGGAAGATATGATTACTTTATTCACAATCAGTGGAAGTGTACAACATTTAAATGACAATGATGAAGTAACCTATCAAGACGATATTTTTGCTCGAATTAAGCTTTATGTGGAACACTGTAAGAAAAACGACTTACCTATTTTAAATTTATTCTATTAAACCGTAATTCGGAAGTAGTGGCTCATTTTGGAGAATTCTTTAGTTTATTTGTAATGACTAACGATGTCTATAATGGGCTGCTTTTTGATTAGATAAATATTTTCCGAAGGAGTGAAGAGATGATTGATTTGCAAGGAAAAAAAGCGTTGATAACTGGTGCTGGCCGAGGTTTAGGAAGAGGAATGGCCACAGGATTATATAAAGCTGGAGCAGAAATTGTTATATTAGATATTTTAGAAGATGTATTTAAAACGAGTGCTGAGATGGAAGAGAATGGGGCTAAAGTACATTCTATCATTTGTGACCTTTCAAATAGAGAAAATCGTATTGAAGGGTTTGAAAAAGCACTAGAATTATTAGGTGGTAAAATCGATATCTTAGTTAATGCAGCAGGTATTATTGACCGTTTCCCTGCAATAGATCTTCCAATGGAAACTTGGGATAAAGTGTTAGAAGTCAATCTGACAGCTGTTATGGATTTATCTAGACTCGCAGCTCGACAAATGGTGCCACAAAAGAGCGGAAAAATAATTAATGTAGCATCTATGCATAGTTTCTTTGGTGGATTTAATGTTACAACATATGCTTCCAGCAAAGGTGGCGTTGCCCAATTAACAAAGGCATTATCTAATCAGCTGGCGATTGATGGAATTCAAGTGAATGCTATTGCTCCAGGATTTATTCAATCATTTATGACTTCTCATCATGAAGAGGACCCTGAACTCTACGCACAATTAATGTCAAGAATTCCTACTGGAAGATTGGGTCAGCCTGAGGACTTAGAAGGAATTACAATGTTTTTGGCATCCAACCTTTCAAACTATATTACTGGTACAGTTATTCCAGTTGACGGAGGGTACTTAGTTAGATAAAGCAGGGAGAGAAAAAAATGTCAAAAGAAATAAATGGAGTTTTAGCTACTATGATGGAACATCGGTCGTATAGAAAATACTTAGATAAAGAAGTAACTGATGAAAATGTAGAGACAGTTGTAAGTGCTTCTCAAGCTGCACCTTCATGGATCAATGGACAACATGTAACTATAGTTGTAGTGAGGGATAAAGAAAGACGCAAGAAGCTAGCAACACTTTCTGGAGGGCAAAAGCATATCGAGGATGCTCCAGTATTTTTAGTGTTTTGTGCAGATTTTCATCGTATTAACTTAGCTTGTGAAATTGAAGAAAAAGTTTTTGAATCTATACAAAATATTGATACGGTCATTGTCGGGGCTACCGATGTGGGCATATCTTTGGGAAATGCTATTAATGCTGCTGAGTCGATGGGTTTAGGAACCGTTCCTATTGGAGGAATTAGAAGAAATCCTATAGAGGTCATTGAATTACTCCAGTTGCCTAAGTACGTTATCCCTATAAGTGGATTATGTATTGGACACCCAGACGGAGAACCAGGCTTGAAGCCAAGGTTACCTAAAAATGCAATCATGCATAATGAAGTTTATAACTCAGATACGTCTGCATTGATCCATCAATATAATGATACGTATAGCAATTATCTTAATGAACGTACTAATGGTAAAGATAATTCCAATTGGACGCAAAGAATGGCAGAATTTTATAGTGAACCCTTTTATCGCAACAATAGCTATTCAAATGTTCGAGATATGTTAATACAACAGGGGTTTCCTATTAAAGAAATATATAACTGAAAGTTAGAAACGAGGCAAGTTATGACTACAGATAATACTATGCAAACGATAAGTAGGGCAATCTCCATCTTAAAATCATTTTCAAGGGATGACCGAGAGTTGTCATTGGCTGATTTCCACCATAGATTAGGATTATCAAAATCTAGCCTTCAACGCATATTAAGTACGTTGGTATCTCAAGGATTTCTTGAAAAAGATAATGAAAAAAAAACATATAAGCTTGGAATAGAGCTCTATTATCTCGGTAATCTTGTAGAAGAACATTCTCATTTATTGCGAATTGTCAAACCATATCTAATATTGGTTAGAGATAAAACGAATGAGAATGTCTACTTAAATATCATTGAAAATGATTTAAGGAAATGTATTGCTTTGGAAGAGGCAAAGCATGATTTAATGACCATTTCATATGTCGGTCAAACGTCACCTTTATATGCAGGTGCTTCAGCTAAGCTACTCTTAGCTTATTTAACAGCGGACGAAATACAACTTTATTTAGAAAATATGGAAAAAGAAAAAATAACAAATGTAACAAAAACTGAAAGAGATGAGCTAGTTGAAGAAATCAGATTTATAAATCAAAATGGATATGCTATTAGTTATGGTGAGAGGGTACCGGGTGTATGTTCAGTTAGTGTTCCGCTATACAATCGTTGGAATAAAGTCATTGCAAGTCTTTCAATATCAGCTCCTTTGTCAAGGGTAGATGATGACATAGTCTCTAATTTTATTCAAATACTAAGAGAAACTTCTAAAAGTATAAATGAAGAATTGAGATTTGTTAGTCAAGATTAGCTGATGAAGTAAATCAAAGGAGAGAACGGTTTATGCTAGAAAGGATTTTTAGACGACTCTACCCAATCTATGCTTCCATTCTCTCAATATTTAAAAATCCAATAAAAAGATTTTGCGAAAATTAGCTTTGACCTGTTAAATGATGATGAAAACTCTGCTCATATAGGTTGTTATGATAGTTTACACATTGTGTGTTTTAGGTTCCTCTACATATGGCATTGCTATAACTATGACATCAATAATTATAAATCAAAGTCCATATAGAATTACTGATCAGGATACGTTATTAAGATTATTTTTTGTTTCAACAATTAGACTAAATTTCTTCTGAATATTAGATTTTAAATGAAGAGGGTAAAAATCGAAAAACTAATATAGTATTACGATATTTGATTAATAAATACTCTATATCGGCAAAAAGGAGAATGATAATGAGGCAGTTACAATTACCAGCATTTTCATTTACGGACAAACAACGTAAGTTTCGCCAAGAAGTACGTTCTTTCCTACAAACGGAAAAAGAATTGGGCACGTTTAAAACACATGCGGATTCTTGGTTAAGTGGATATAGTTCGGAATTCTCAAGGAAAATTGGAGAACAAGGATGGATTGGAATTACGTTTCCTAAAAAATATGGTGGGCAAGCTCGATCATCCATCGATCGTTACATTGTTACAGAAGAGCTTTTAGCTATTGGTGCTCCAGTTGCAGCTCATTGGTTCGCCGATCGTCAATCAGGACCACTATTGTTGAAATTTGGAACTGAAGAACAAAAAGACTATTTCATCCCGAAAATCATAAAAGGGGAATGTTATTTCTCCATTGGACTTTCTGAACCGAATTCCGGTTCGGATTTGGCTTCCTTAAAAACTACCGCTACTAAAGTAGATGGTGGATGGATTGTAAATGGCATGAAGACATGGACATCTGGTGCACATCATTCTCATTATATGATTACATTATGTCGTACTTCTCCACAAGATTCGAATTTTAGACATGGAGGAATGAGCCAGCTGATAATCAGTCTAAAGTCAAAAGGTGTTTCTATTCGTCCAATACAGTACCTGACAGGAGAGCATCATTTTAATGAAGTTTTTCTTGAAAACGTTTTCGTACCTGATAACCGAGTGGTTGGGGAAATAGGTAATGGTTGGGCACAAGGAATGACAGAACTAGCTTTTGAGCGGAGCGGACCAGAACGAATTTTAAGTACATTTCCATTACTCGAAGAGGCAACTAAAATAATGGTAGAACAAGGGGATCATCGAGGATTAATGGAAGTTTCCAAATTAGTTAGTCGGATGTGGTCTTTACGTAATATGTCTATCGGAATTGCATCACTCCTTGAAAATAATAAAGATGTTGGATTGGCAGCAGCTCTTGTGAAAGATTTAGGAAATAGTTTTGAACAAAGAGTGGCAGAAGTGATTAGGTTATTATTATCGACACTACCAGATAAGCATTCTACTGATGAGTATTCTCGATTGTTAGCAGAATGTATACTTCATGGACCTGGTTTTACACTTCGCGGTGGAACAACTGAAATCCTAAGAGGTATAGTGGCGAAAGGGGTTGTTTCTGTATGAGCGAAATGAAATCTTTTATTGAAGAAACGACAGAAAAAATGTTAAAAGATTTATCAACGAAAGAACTGCGAGAACGTTTTGAAAAAGGTGAATGGATTAAATCATTATGGGATGCGATTCAGGAATCTGGATTGACACTCCTTGGAATCAATGAAGATCAAGGTGGAGTTGGCGGAGACTTTGAAGACATCTTTGCAATTTTGAGGATAACTGGTAAATATGCAGCCCCAGTTCCCTTAGCTGAAGTACTATATGCAAATCACTTTTTAGCGAATCAAGAAGGTGAGGTAAAAGATAAACTACGAGTTGTACAATTCGAAGATGGAAGTGGGAAAGAACTTAAATCCGTTCCATACGCTCGCTATGTGGAAGAGGTAATTGTGATATCTGATGCAGGTTATAAGGTAGTTAATCTTTCTAGAACAGAAATTGTTCATAAAGAGAACTTGGCTGCTGAACCTAGAGATACAGTTAGAATGAGTTTTCAAACCGAAATCAAATCAATGGACTCTTCTTATGAAGAGGTACTCGAAGACTATACTAACTATCTAGCACTTAGTCGAGTGGCAATGATGACGGGAGCAATGGAAAGTGTACTAGCGTTATCTATCTTTTATTCCAAAGAACGCCAACAGTTTGGTCGCGCTCTGCACAAATTTCAAGCAATCCAGCATCACTTAACAGCAATGGCAGGAGAAACAGCTGCAGCATATGCGACTCTAGCTGCAACGAGTGCGGCTTATAAGACGGAAGCGGCAAAAGAACAAATCGCTATGGCTAAGATTGAAGTTTCGACGAATGTGAATGTTGTTGCGAAGGCAGCACACCAGTTACATGCTGGAATCGGTATGACTTATGAACATGAGTTACATCATTTCACAAGACGGCTATGGGCGTGGCGTGAAGAAGGTGGAAATGAGACGTATTGGTCTGATCAGTTAGCGAAAATATATGTAACAAGGAAAGAGAGCATTTGGGAATGGATTACTAATGTAAAAGGAGCGCAAGCACATGCCGGATCTACTATTTGAAGTAAATAATAGAATTGCAACGATTACATTGAATCGTCCAGAAGCATTGAATGCATTTAGTGGAGAGATGTTAGATTTATGGATTGATTCACTTGTAACCGTACGAGATTCAGAGGAGATTTCTGTATTGATAGTCCAAGGGGCAGGGAAAGGCTTTTGTTCTGGTGGAGATATTAAAGAAATGATTTCCGGAAAGGGATTTTATAAATCGGAAGAAGACCATGTATCTAAGGGAATTAATCGAAAAAACTCGCTTTGGAAGAAAGTACAGCGAATCCCACTTTTATTAGAAGAAATTGATAAACCAGTCATTGCAAAATTACACGGCGTCGCTTTTGGAGCAGGACTTGATATGGCACTTATGTGTGATATACGTTTTGTGGCTGAGTCAGCAAGACTTTCTGAAAGTTATATTAAAGTCGGATTAGTGCCGGGAGATGGAGGAGCTTACTTCTTACCACGCCTCGTTGGTCGAGATATGGCGTTGCATATGTTATGGACAGGGGAAGTGCTGTCAGCAGAGGCAGCTAAAGCACGGGGACTAGTTACATTTGTTGTTCCAGATGAAGAACTAGATAAAGCAGTTGTTAATTATGCTGTTCGATTGGCAAGTGGTCCACAGCTTGCAACACAACTTATTAAGCGTGCTGTATATCAAAACAGTGAAATGTCCCTTCGCTCATCGCTCGATTATATTTCATCGAAAATGGCTCTCGTTATGGAAGAAGACGACCATAAAGAAGGGGTAAGGGCTGTTATGGAGAAGAGAAAACCAATATACGGGATAACAGACAGTCAAAGAACTGATAAGAGGTGAGGTAGAATGATTCAGCCATTACATGACATTCGAGTTTTAGATTTATCTCGCGTCTATGCAGCCCCTGCTGGTGCAATGAAATTGGGTGACCTGGGAGCGGATGTGATTCGAGTCGAACCACCTGGAGGTTCGGATAGCATGAGAGATTGGGGTCCATTTATAAGTGGAGAGAGTACGTACTATCTAAGCGCAAATAGAAATAAAAGATCCATCACTCTCAACTTAAAGTCAGCAGAAGGGAAGAAGCTCTTCCTAGATTTAGTTGAAAAATCAGATGTGGTGATTGAGAATTTTAAAGCGGGGACAATGAAAAAGTTAGGACTGGACTATGATGTGTTGAAGGTGAAAAATCCAGGAATCATTGTTTGTTCAGTTACTGGTTTTGGGCAAACTGGCCCCCTTGGTTTATTACCAGGATTTGACCCTGTCATTCAAGCGATGAGCGGGTTAATGGACGTAACAGGTGACCCTAATGGTGAAGCAACGAAAGTCGGAATACCAATAGCAGACATAATCACATCGGTTTATGTTGCACTTAGCGTGGTTGCTGCTATTCGTCAGAGAGACATATCAGGAGAAGGTCAGTATATTGACCTCTCCCTGCTAGATGTTCAAGTTGCAAGTATGGCAAATGTCGCTAGTGCGTATTTAAATACAGGAATGATCTCAGTACGAAAAGGAAACCAACATAATAATGTTACACCTTATCAAGTTTTCCAGACCGGTGATTATCCGATTATGATTTGTGCAGGGAACGACAATTTATTTGGAAAGTTTGTTACCTCGCTCGGGCAACCCGAATGGAAAAATGATGAGCGTTTTGTGTCCAATAACGACCGAAAGCAATATGAAGATGAGTTGGTTCGAATGATTGAAGATGTTTTAAAAACGAAAACTTCAACTGAATGGATAAGAATTCTTTCAGAAGCTAAAGTTCCAGTTGGGCAAGTGAACACTATTCAACAAGCATTAGAACAAGAGCAAATTACAGCCCGTGGTGGTATTGAAAGATTAATACATCCGGTAGGTGAAGTGAAAATGCTTGCCAGTCCTTTAAAGCATAGTGGTTTAAATGTGAAGTCAAGACTAAGTCCGCCTACATTAGGTCAGCATACAGAGGAAGTATTTCAAGAACTACTTGGTATGAATAAAGAGGACATTACAATATTGGCTGAAAATAGGGTACTATAAAGAGAAAAGACATATTTCTTGGCTGCTTGTTGTGTGTATAAGCGTTGCTTTATTTATAGCACAATTTATGATAATTTGCGTCCATACATGCTTAATGCTTAGAATGGTCATAATTATTGGCTACCATGATTCGGAACGTCTAGATATTGAAGTGTTTAATTAAGTTCTACCCTATTTTTGAAATTATGTGAGGCATATAAATCATTCGTCACAGTTGTAACAAACTCTATATCTCAAAATACATCGGAGCTTTTTGGGCGATTTTGCTGTATTTCTGCAGCTAATACTTTTTCACCGGCAATAGGGGTGAAAAAAAGGAGTAAACTTTATAAGAAGCTGGAGATAAAAGCCTAATGGAAAAGGTAAAAACAAATAAAATGAACATAAAAAGGCAGCCCAAATTGCATTTACGGCTGCTTTTTTATGTTCATTTTAAACAAAGAATCCCATGACCTAGCACGATATAGCATTCTATGAACCTAATATTACGTTTAAAATAATCTGTATTTTCTGACACCAGCTGATAGTCTCAAACAGTTTTATCAACATTCCATGTCGTTGATAGCGCTTACATTAAATCGTATAGTTTAAACAAATGTATGGCCTACATTATCATAAAACGAAATGGAGTGGTTTTCATGCTTACTGGTCAATCTTATCTTGAAAGCTTAAATGATGGCCGAGTTGTATATCTCAATGGAGAGAAAATTGACGATGTCACAAAGCATCCGGCTTACCGTAATTCCGCCCAATCTTATGCACGTATGTACGATGCTTTGCATGATCCGGATAAACAGGATGTGCTTACAACGATAAATGAGTATGGAGATCGCACACATAAATTTTTTAAAACTCCTCGTTCGGTTGATGATTTAGTAGGTGCACGAGATGCCATAGTAGAATGGTCCAAAATGAACTTTGGATTTATGGGAAGAACTCCCGATTATAAAGCGTCGTTTCTAGGACATCTCGATGGATATTCCGATTATTATGTAGGGTTTGAAGATAATGCAAAAGCGTGGTATCGCAAGGCTTCGAAAGAGTTGCCATTTGTTAATCATACGGTTATAAATCCTCAGATGGATCGTTCAAAATCTTTGCATGAAAACAAAGATGTATTTGTACGAGCTGTTAAGGAGCGAGATGACGGAATTATTGTAAATGGAGCGAAAATGGTTGGTACAGCAGCTGCATTAACCAATTATAATTTTGTTGCTAATTACGGTCCAAAGGAATTAGGAAATGGCGATGTAAGCCATGCGTTAATATTCCTCGTTCCTATGAATGCGCCGGGAGTAAAAATGATTAGTAGACAGTCATACGAACTCCAAGCGAAGACAAATGGGTCACCGTTTGATTATCCACTATCTAGTCGCTTTGACGAGAATGATGCGGTAATCATTTTGGATAATGTATTTATTCCTTGGGAAAACGTTCTTGCATACAAAAACGTAGATATTTCAAATGGTTTCGTTGCAGAAACGCATTTTGTTAATCGCTTTAGCTTTCATGGATGTGCTCGCTTAGGCGTTAAGCTAGATTTTATGACTGGGCTATTGATGAAAGCTACAGAATCATCAGGAACTCATCAGTTCCGAGGTGTTCAAGCGAATATTGGTGAAGTTGTAGCGCTGCGCAATATGATTTGGAGTTTGTCTACAGCCATGGCAACAAACCCGGATATTGGTCGAAATGGTGTGCTTGTACCTGGTGGAGAAGCAGCCAATGCATATCGAGTACTAGCACCAAATGTTTGGGTACGCATAAAAAATATTTTTGAACAAGTAGTTGCAGGAGGCTTAATCCAACTGCCATCTAGTGCCAAAGATTTCTTAAATCCTGAAATTAGACCATATTTGGATCAATATTATAAGGGAACTGGCGTTACAGCGGAAGAGCGCGTGAAACTTCTGAAAATGGTATGGGATTCTATCGGTTCTGAATTTGGCGGACGCCATGAGTTATACGAAGTTAACTATGCAGGGAATCATGAGAACATTCGATTAGAAGCGATGTACCATTCGATAGGCAGTGGTAATGCAGATATATTTAAAGGTTTCGTAGATCAAGCTTTAGCGGATTATGATTTGAACGGTTGGACCAATGAAACATGGAAAGAAAAAGTTGCACTTACTTAAGGAGTGATAAAAATGGATAGTCGTGAATTTCGTAATGCTATGGGCAAATTTGCCACTGGGGTAACGGTGATTTCAACAGAAGTCGATGGAATTTATCATGGAATGACTGCAAACGGTTTTATGTCTATTTCCTTAGAGCCGACTTTAGTTGCTATTTCTATCGGTGAACGTGCACAAACACTTAAGTTGATACAAGAAAGTAAACGATTCGGAGTTAGTATTTTAGAAAAAGATCAACTGGATATTTCCAAGAGATTTGCAGGGCAAATACCAAGTGATGAAGCGTTCCAGTTTGATACTTCGAATGGCTTTCCTTTAGTGAAAGATGCTTTAGTACAAATTGTCTGTCGCGTAGAACAAGAAATAGTAGCTGGTGACCACACTATTTTTCTAGGAAGACCAGAACAATTACATGTAAAAGATGGAGAACCTTTATTATTTGCGAATGGTCAGTATGCTACTTTGAATCAGCAATATGCCACATTATAAAACGAAACTGGGGGAATTATCAATGACAAAATTACACAAAGAACCAATTTTTGACGTAGCGCAAATTGCACACGTAGAAATGTTATCGAATACGCCTAAAGAGACCATTGCTTTTTTTACAGATATGTTAGGAATGGAAGTAGTGGAAACTATTAATAACCAAACTTATTTAAGAGCTTACGAGGATAATTATAAATACTCGCTTATTATTACAGAGTCTGAAGAACCAGGATTAGGACATGTAGCATGGCGAACAACTTCTCCTCAAGCGCTTGAACGCCGAGTAAAAGCTGTAGAAGCAAGTGGTTACGGTATCGGTTGGTCAAATGATCAGCATGGGCATGGCCCTGCGTATCAATTCACAACGCCGGACGGTCATAAAATGGAAATTCTTTGGGAAGTGGACTATTTTGACTGTCCAGTTGAAGCTCAATCAAAGCTACTTTCGAGAAGCCAAAAACGACCACTTAAAGGGGTTCCTGTTCGACGCTTAGATCATATTAATTTGATGTCTTCTAATCCTGCTGCCGATTCGGGCTTTTTGATCGATGTATTAGGATTCAAGCTGCGTGAGCAAATCGTTGACAATGATCATGTAATTGGTACATGGATTAGCGTTTCTAATCTAGTACATGAAATAGCATTTATGCAGGAGCCTACGGGTGCTAAAGGAAAACTTCATCATGTTTGCTATTGGTATGGGGTTCCTCAAAATTTATATGATGCAGCTGATGTATTAAAGGATCATGGTCATTTTATTGAAATACCGCCAAACAAACACGGGGTAAGCCAAGCATTTTGTATGTACGCATATGAGCCAAGTGGAAACCGTGTAGAACTTTTCGGAGATGCAGGATATCTCATTTTTGATCCAGATTGGAAACCGATTACTTGGCAGATGAAAGATGTACCTGGTAATGGAGATACATGGATTGGTGCCGTATTCCCAGAGTCGTTTTGGACGTATGGAACACCAGTTACAGCTCCAGTACCTTTAGAAGCTGTCGCAGAATAAGAGGAGGTTTCCAAATGGAGAAGATCAAAGTTGCCATTCTAGGTTCCGGAAATATTGGAACGGATTTAATGTATAAATTATTAAAAACGCAAACGTCGATGGAACTTGCTTTAATGGCTGGAATCGACCCTGATTCCGAAGGTTTAAAGCGTGCAAAGGATCTTCAAATCCCGATTACCGCAGAAGGTATAGACGGTATTTTGAAGGAAAAAGACATACGCATTGTATTTGATGCGACAAGCGCTAAAGCACATATTGCGCATGCACCTCGTTTAAAAGAAGCGAATATCATTGCTATTGATTTGACACCTGCTGCAATTGGTCCATACGTCGTGCCAGCTATTAATCTAGTGGAGCATTTAGAGGAAATGAATGTGAATATGATTTCTTGTAGTGGTCAAGCAACGACTCCGCTTGTGTATGCGGTTAACTGCGTCGCTGCTGTCAAATATAGTGAAATTATCGCAACTATTTCGAGTGTTTCTGTAGGACCAGGAACGAGACAAAATCTAGATGAGTTTACAATTACGACTGCAAATGCTTGTCAGAACATTGGTGGTGCTAAAAATGCGCGTGCTATACCTGTTATAAACTCGGCAGAGCCTCCAATTATGATGAATAACACGGTATATGCCGTATTAGAAGAAACAGCGGATGAAGAAGCAGTCATTCAATCAATTGAACAGATTGTGAAAGAAGTGCAAAAATATGTACCAGGCTACCGTTTAAAGCGGAAACCTTATATCGATATTCGCCATACGCCTTGGGGTGATTTGCCAACAGTTATTATCCTAAATGAAGTAGAAGGAGCGGGAGATTTCTTCCCTACTTATGCTGGTAATTTAGATATTATGACGGCTGCAGCTAAGCGAGTTGGAGAGCAATTTGCTGCGCATTTATTGCAAAAGAAGGGGGTCAGTGTATGAAAAAGCCAATAGTGACAGATACAACACTTCGAGATGGGTCTCATGCAGTTAGTCACTCTTTTTCACCCTCTTTTGTAGGGGAAGTAGTGAGCAAATTAGCTTCAGCAAGTGTACCTGTAATAGAAGTAAGTCATGGATCTGGGCTCGGTGGTTCAACGATTCAACAAGGTTTCTCTAAGTTTGACGAATGGAAATTAATCGAGAGCGCTGTTGCAAATAAAAAACAATCTAAAATTGCATCCCTTTTTGTACCAGGAATTGGAACTATCCCAGAACTAAACACTGCTGCAGATATTGGAATTGATGTACTACGTATCGCTGTCCATTGTACAGAGGCGGATGTAACGCAACAATATTTTGAACAGGCTAAAAAAAGAGGCTTGGAAACAGTAGGATTTTTGATGATGAGCCATACACAGCCAGCATCGGTGTTAGCTGAACAGGCAAAACTCATGGAGAATTACGGGGCTGACTGCGTCTATGTTGTCGATTCGGCTGGGGCACTTGTTCCGGATGGTGTAAGAGATCGTGTAGCAAAACTCAAAGAATCATTATCAATTAATGTAGGGTTTCACGCGCATAACAATTTAGGACTCGCTATTGGTAATACAGTGGCTGCTTTAGAAGCGGGTGCTGACCAAATTGATGGAACGCTACGCGGATTAGGTGCTGGAGCTGGAAATGCTCCGACGGAAGTGTTGGTTGCAGTGCTAAACAAAATGGAAATCGTCACTGGAATTGATTTGACGATATTAATGGATGCGGCTGAAGAAATCATTGCACCGGTTTTTCAATATCCATTAGTTATTGATCGTGATAATCTAGCTGCCGGTTATGCAGGTGTTTATAATAGCTTTTTGTTACATGTGCGAGAAGCAGCTGTAAAATTCGACATTAGTCCTGTTGCTATTATGGAAGAATTAGGTCGCCGCCATGCAGTAGCTGGTCAGGAAGACTGGATTCTGGATGTGGCACTGGAACTGGCACAAAAGCAATTGGTGAAATAATACAAGGAATGCCGTTAGGGAGAAGTCCATTAGCGGCTTTTACCTACATAGAAAGGAATGATCAAATGGTTTCTATTGCAAAACTAGCGAATGAACTAATCGAAGCAGAATATTCCAAGGTTCCTATTGCTCCATTAACCGAGCGCTATCCAGAAATAACATTATCAGATGCTTATCATATTCAATTGCAATATGTGGAGAAAAAAATAGAACGAGGCGCACGCATCGTAGGAAAAAAAATCGGTGCGACAAGCAAAGCCATTCAAACGATGTTCGGAGTCGAGCAACCGGATTATGGGCATTTATTTGACACTATGGTGTACATGGACGGCGACAAAGTACCACTTCAAGATCTATTGCAGCCAAAAGTAGAATGTGAGATTGCATTCGTCTTAAAGAAAGATTTGATCGGACCAAATGTAACACCCCTTGATGTAATAGAAGCTACCGATTACATCGTCCCAGCAATCGAAATTATTGATAGTCGAATTGAAGACTGGAAGATTAAGTTTGAAGATACTGTATCCGACAATGGTTCTTCTGCACTAGTTGTGATTGGAAGTAAACCAACTAAATTAGAAGGTTTAGATTTAACTAGTTTAGGAATGAATGTGTTGAAAAACGGAGAATATGTGGAGTCTGCTACTGGAGCAGCAGTGTTAGGTAATCCAATTCATGCAATTGCATGGCTGGCGAATGCACTATCTACGTATGATGTAAAACTTTTAGCAGGAGAAATTGTCTTATCTGGTGCATTTACAGCTGCTCTAGAAGTGCAAACTGGTGATACATTTACCGCTGAATTTGCGCATCTGGGTACTGTTACAGCTACCTTTGATTGAAAATGGGAGGGAAAGTTAATGGAAACGATCACAATGGAGAGCGTTGTACAGGATTTATTTGAAGCAGAAAAAGATGTAAAGACACTGCCGCAATTCGCAAATGAGTATCCAGGGATGGATGAGAATACAGCTTATGATATCCAAGAAAAGCTGGTTCAGAAAAAGTGTGAAGAAGAAAACACGACCGTTTCAGGATGGAAATTAGGATTGACTAGTAAAGCGAAGCAACAAATGATGGGCGTGCATGAACCTTCTTATGGTGTGTTACTAAAAAACATGAGTTTAAATGAAGGTGAGTCACACTCTCTAACTCCTTTTATTCATGCTAAATTAGAGCCCGAACTTGCCTTTGTTTTTAAGAAAGATGTACAAGGAAGCTTTATTACTCCGGCGCAAATAATGGATGCTACAGATTACGTCGTACCAGCTTTCGAAGTAATTGATAGCCGTTTTGAAGCATTTAAGTTTACGTTGCATGATGCGATAGCAGACAATTCATCTTCATCTCGTTACATTTTAGGCAATCAGTTTATATCACCAGAGAAAATAGATTTACAGTTGACAGGAATTGTTTTTAGAAAAAACGGAGAGGTTGTTGCCACGAGTACATTGGCGGCAGTCATGGGGAATCCAGCTGTAGCTATTGCGTGGATGGCAAATAAAATCGCCAAAAGAAATCAATTCATTCGAAAAGGGCAAGTTGTTTTAAGTGGAGCTATTACGCAAGCAGTGCATATTTCGCCAGGGGATCACTTCACTGCTACATTTGATGGACTTGGAATGATAAATACTAGTTTTAGATTAGGAGAGTGAAGATAAATTATGCCATTCATTCAAATTACGATTGCTGAAGGAAGAGATCCTGAAAAGAAAGAAAAGTTAATTTATGAAATAACAGAAACCGTCTCTGCTGTAATAGATGCTCCTAAAGAAAGTATACGCGTATTACTTACAGAAGTTCCAACTACGCACTGGGGAATTGCTGGTCAATCCATTTCAAAAAGAAAAGAGGAATCTGTATGACATCTGTAGAAGTAAAGGTTAGAAGAGTACTTCATTTTATTAATGGGAAATATGAAAATTCTTCCGATGAACAAACATTTGAAGTGAAGAATCCAGCAACACAAGAAGTGATAGCAGTTGTTTCAGAAGCTACTGAGGAAGATGTAAATAAAGTTAGTGAAGCTGCAAGAAATGCATTTGATCATGGTCCATGGAGAACAATGACTCTTGCAGATCGTTGCGATAAAATTCGTCGTATGGCAGAAATTATTCTAGAACGTAGAGAAGAGATTGCTCGACTTGAAGCCCTAGATGTTGGAAAACCATATAGTCATGCATTTACTGGAGAAATTCCTCGTGCTGCCCATAATTTAAAGTTTTTTGCTGACTTTATGGAAAAACAAGGTGGAGAAGTTTATCCGATGGAAGAGGCTTTTCTCAATTATACTCGCTATGAACCAGTAGGTGTTGCAGGCTTAATCACTCCATGGAATGCACCATTTATGCTGACTACTTGGAAACTTGGCCCATGCTTGGCTGCAGGAAATACAGCAGTTATTAAACCTGCAGAAATGACACCGTTATCCGTTTCCCTTTTAGGAGAAATAGCAAAAGAGGCAGGAATTCCTGACGGAGTTGTCAATATCATACACGGTAAGGGAAGTGTAGTAGGGACAGCAATTACAGAAAACAAAGATATCGATGTCATTTCGTTTACAGGTTCGACTGCAACTGGCAAAGCTATTATGCGTAATGGTGCTAACACGCTTAAAAAGTTCTCTTTTGAATTAGGTGGTAAAGCTGCCAATATCGTTTTTGAAGATGCAGATTTAGATAAAGCAATCCCTGTATCCATTCAAGCGGCGTTCTTGAACTCCGGGCAAGTATGTTTAGCAGGTTCACGCATCTTGGTGCAACGAACAATCTTGGATTCATTTATCGAGAAATTTAAACATGCTGCTGAGACTCTAGTTGTTGGCGATCCACAAGACGCGACAACGAAAATGGGCCCACTTGTAAGTGAAGAGCATTTTAATAAGGTAAAACGTTACTTAGACATTGCGATAGAAGAAGGGGCAACACTTATTACTGGTGGCGGTGTTCCAGTACTTGCACCTCATCTAGAGAGCGGTTATTACTTAGAGCCGACTGTTTATTACCATGAAGATCATAAAGCAAGAATTTGCCAAGAAGAAATTTTCGGTCCGATTGTAACGATCATTCCATTTGACACGGAAGAAGAGGCTTTAGCGATTGCGAATGATACGGAATATGGATTGAATGGTGTAATTTGGACGGAGAACCTAAAACGTGCACACCGAATCGCTCATGGCGTTCGTGCAGGAACAATTTGGGTCAACTGTTGGTTTGTTCGTGATTTACGTGCCCCATTTGGAGGATTTAAAAAGAGTGGTATCGGACGAGAAGGAGGACAGCACAGCCTAGAGTTTTTCTCAGAAGCTAAAAATATTTGTATTGCCTTGAACTGACAAGTGGAGGGAATAATATGAAACAATGGTTGTCAACTAATTTAGATACTAAGTCTAACTCAGAAAACCAGGAATATATAGCTTTGAAAAATCCTCAAAAACTCCTTTTTCCAAAGGAGTCTTTTTCTACGTGGAAGCAACAATCAGATATTGGTGAACACTTTAAAACATATAAAGAGTTAGAAGAAGAACGAAACCAACTGCAAAGAGTAATTGATATTCAAAATGCCCTTACAGATGAATTAATTCGTTCGAATCTTTTAACTAATATTTTGAGTATATTAAAAGAACATATTACACTCCCAATTATTATTGAAAATCATAAAGAAAAAATTACCGATTATGAAAATATTGATTTAGAAGAAGCGAAAGAATTCCAATGCTCCTTTCATAAAAAATTAAAAAAGTGGCACCTTAAAAAGACTGAATTTTTAGAACTAGATAATCATTGTCGTCTTGTTACGCCTATTTTTTTACAAAATCAGATTTTGGGCTATTGTTCTTTTATTTATGATTCTAATAGTCCAAAATCGGATGATTTCGATCGAATGATTTTGGAAAGATTAACATCGATCAGTACATTAATCTATTTGAACAATAAAAACATTATGGAAGCTAACGCTAGAACAAAAGGAATTCTTTTTGAGAAAATATTGGCAGACGAATTTGAATCGAAGGAACAAATTTATCGTGAACTAAATTTATTAAATATCGATGTAACTGGTAAATATCATATAGCTTTTTTATCGTTAAAGTACGATAGTTTAGCTAAAGTAGATAACTTATCTATTTTCACAAGTGTTTACGAAGAAGTTATTCAATTTTTTCAAGAAAAGGATTATGAAATACTTCAAGTTCAACGTGCTAATGGAATATTATGCTTTATACCAGAAGATGGCGATCATACAACGATGCGGAATGGACCGACAAAATTTTATAATAGAATCAAGAAAAGTTACCCTAAAATCCAATGTCACGTCGGTGTCAGCTCAACAAGTAATGACTTGCAAAATGTAAATAGTCTAATGAAAGAAGCAATGACAGCTGCTAGGTTTACAGTAGCTCACCAACCTACAATGTATTTTAAAGAGTTAGGAATATTGGGCATTTTAGTTCACACTCAAGAAGAGAGTGCTATTCAAAAAATAGCCGAGATGGAACTAGGTGCAATATATGGCCAAACGGAACAGCACAAAGAATATATGCTTACACTATACGAGTATTTAATAAATGGAGGCAACCTCGAACAAACTTCAGCAAAGCTGAAATTATCCATTAGCGGATTGCGCTATCGCATCACTAAAATTCGTGAAATACTTCAAAAAGATTTGAAGGACTCACAAAAACAGTTTGATCTTTTGTTAGCGTTAAAAGCGTTGAAGGTTATTGGTGAGTTTTAGTGCTTGCCTTTTTTAGAAAAGAAAGAAGCAATGGGAAATCCATGTCTATTAAATAAGTAGCGAGTCTTTCCTCGATTTTATCGAGAAAAGGCTCGCTATTTTGTTTTTTCGGGCATTCTAAACTTAGTATTTATGTTATTTCAGTGTTAAATGCTTTTAGTTGGAAAAAAGACCAGTTTAGTTGGAAAACGGAGTTAACGGAGGAATTTTCGCTTCTGTATTGGTGGCTATTTCAAAGATCTTATCGAAACCTCAAGTTTTGACCCAATAGACACATGAATATCTATAAAAGGGGAAAGCTAGATTCAAGGTGTTAAAGGAGTGATTAATTTGAGAGGTGAAAGTACTGTTTATTATCCAGAGAACCCAGTTTCTCGATTCTTATTTAGTGATACTCGTTCCGCGGTTATTTGGTTAATTATTCGACTTTATGTTGGTTATACATGGTTGAAAGCTAGTTGGGGAAAATTTCACAATGATGCTTGGACAGGAGAAAATGCTGGAGCCGCACTCACTGGCTTTGTGAATGGTGCACTTGCAAAATCAAAAGAAGGCACAGATGTAGCTGGATGGTATGCAACTTTTCTTGAAAATACTGTGCTACCACATGCAAAGTTGTTTTCGTTCGTAGTAGCAACTGGAGAATTATTAGTAGGATTGGGCTTAGTGTTCGGCTTACTTACTGGAATCGCAGCTTTTTTCGGTGCTTTCATGAACGTCAGTTTTCTGTTTGCTGGAACGCTTGGGGCTAATCCATTGCTATTCATCTTAGCCATTTTGTTAGTACTTGCTTGGAAAGTAGCAGGATGGTACGGATTGGATCGCTGGGCTCTGCCGATATTAGGTACCCCTTGGGATAGAAGAAAGAATAGAGCGCCTAAATAAAGTAACAACATACAACGCCAGAAGAAAAATACTGTATTTTTCTTCTAGCGTTTTTAATTATTTTGCCACATCTCTGGCTTGATTTCATATTTAACTTCCGCATAATTTTTAATTAGTAGCTCTTCTTTTATATAGTTTCCTGTTCTTTTATCCACTGTTTTTCTCCAAATTTCATTTTGTCTATAGTTCTTTTCATTTTGCTTAGAAAATGAATGATTTCGTTCCTCTAGATGATAAGAATAGCGCATTTCCTCATTCGTATAAATGGCTCCCTTTAGATGTTGATCGGTTAACCAAACGCGAATCTGGAAGGACTGTTCCGTTGTATTACGAAATCGTAAATCTACATAATTGTAAAATACACTTGCACCACTGCCAAATGGAAGAACCCTTCCTTCGTCCGGGAACGGATCAAAGCTGTGATGGTGCCTTTCTAAAATGGTCAAAGGAGTGTGTAAGGCCATCCAATAAAGGAGATTAGCTAGCTGACAGATTCCACCACCAAAACCAGTTCTCACTTCTCCCCTCGAGAGCTGCATACCTTCTATATATCCTTTTGCCTTAGTTGTTTTACCTACTAATTCCCAAAATGAAAAAATTTCACCAGGTGAAATGACAATTCCATCGATTTTCCTTGCTGCAATGGAAAGATTCACTATCTTATTTTCTTGGAGCTGTGGATCGCTATCACCTAAACGTCTCCGTAGAAGGGATTGGTGCTTTTTACACGTATAAGGATATGACGTTTTTATCCGATGCTTGGCAAATTTTTTTCTGTCTCTTACGTTCTGTATAAAACGAAACATCCATTTTTGTTTTATCCTTATGTGGTAAAACAATGGATGGATTTCGGTTAATCTCACATTTTTCTCCCCCTGTTATCCAAACGATGTAAACATTATATGCATTACATTCTTTGTTCACGCATTGGGCCGCGTCCCTATAACTAGCAGT
The DNA here is from genome assembly GCF_900111345.1 of Psychrobacillus sp. OK032. Taxonomy (GTDB): domain Bacteria; phylum Bacillota; class Bacilli; order Bacillales_A; family Planococcaceae; genus Psychrobacillus. Next base: position 677,530 of record NZ_FOGY01000001.1, on the reverse strand, counting down.
CGAATGACATATTCGGCTGCTAGTTTAATGGTCTGATAGTGCCGTTTTTTCATTTTTACAAGGGTTATCAAAAGGTTTGTCGAATCATGGAAGAGGGGATAGAAAACTGTAGATTCTGAAACTAATAGGGATAAACCTGCTTTTGTGGGAATGGAGGTTGTTGGATGATTGAACTTCGTGATGTACGTAAGTATTATCGTTCGGGGAATAGGAAGGCAGAGATTTTGCGTGGTGTGAATTTGCAAGTGGAGCCTGGCGAGTATGTAGCCATTATGGGGAAGTCGGGGTCCGGTAAAAGCACGATGTTGAATTTGCTTGGTGCATTGGATAATTTGGATTCGGGTACATACGAGTTGGCTGGGAAGTCGGTACATCGCATGAGTCGGGGGCGTCGTGCAAAACTACGAAATGAAGAAATCGGTTTTGTTTTTCAGCATTTTCAATTGATACCCAACTTGTCGGTCTATCAAAATGTGTTGCTTCCATTAACATACGGTCGAAAACGTTTGAGAAGAAAGAAGTCTCGTGTTCTGGCACTTTTGGATGAAATGGGAATTTCCAATAAGAAAAATCAAAAACCGGATCGCTTGTCCGGTGGAGAAAAGCAACGAGTGGCAATTGCAAGAGCGCTCGTAAATGAGCCAAGCCTAATACTCGCAGACGAGCCAACAGGAAGTTTGGATGAGGAAACTACGGAAAGCATATTAAATTTGTTTGACCGTGTACATAAAAATGGAGCGACAATCGTTGTAATTACGCATGACATAGAAGTAGCAGAGCGGGCGGAACGCATTCTACACTTGCAGAATGGAGTACTCGTATGAAATTATTTACAGTATTTAAACTGGCTTGCTTCGGGTTGTGGTCGAATCGCCTTCGTGTATTATCCGCAATGATGGGCGTAGTGATTGGCATGTTTGCAGTCATTGTTTTGACGGCGATTGCCATAGGTGTAAAGGATACACTGATGAAGCAAATGGGTAGTCTTGGAGCCGAGCAAATCTTAGTATTGCCTGGAAGGGTATTAGATACAGCAAATGGCCAAAAGGATTTATTGAGTGGGCTGACGAATGTGCCGAGTACACTGACGTATGATGATGCGAAAGCAATTGAAGGTGTGCCGAATGTAAAATCAGTGACTCCGCATTTAGAGACGATAACTATTGCTCAATACGATGAAAAAAATGTGCAGTCTGTGTTAGTCGGAACAAGTGATCAATATAGCCGGGTCCAGCATGCAAATCTTTCCGAAGGACGTTTTTTTACGAAAGAAGAACAGGCGGAAGAAGCAAAAGTGATTGTGCTTGGTAATAATATTCACGAGGCACTACTTGGTAATCAGGAAGTGCCGGTGGAAAATGAGGAAAGTTCCAATGAAGCTGTACAAACGAAGCCAATATGGAAAAAAGTACTGGATAAGTTGCTAGGAGAAAGTGCTTCAGCTGAAGAAGAGGCGTCTTTAGTCGGAAAACAAGTGACGATTAATGACGAGTCGTTTGAAGTGATCGGTGTGCTTGCACCAAATGCAACGCTTGGTTCGAGTACGGACAATAATATTATGCTGCCAATTGAAACTGCACTAGCAACGACGGATATGAAAAATTTAACGAAAATGATTGTGGAGGCTGCAAGCATTCAATCAGTAGATGAAGTGGATGGAGCCGTGTTTAATGCTATAAAGACGCAGCATTCTGAAATAGATTTTAGTGTAGTAAAGCAAGATCAAATGCTTGGCGCATTAGGCAAGGTGACTTCTATTTTGCAGGTGATGCTGTTCGGCATAACCGTTACCGCATTATTGATCAGCGGAACTGGAATTATGAATGTAATGGTCATGTCGGTCCGAGAGCGCACGCGCGAAATTGGCATTCGTAAAGCGCTCGGTGCCACAACGTCGGAAATAATGGGACAATTTTTCTTTGAGACATTACTTCTTTGTTGCATTGGCGGAGCGGTCGGAATCGGGCTCGGCTATGCATTTATTGAAGTATGGAATAGTAATATCGAGATATTTGCTTTAGTGCTACCGATGTGGGCAGTGAAGCTTGCATTGTATACAACGTTTGGAATTGGTAGCTTGTTTGGGATTTATCCAGCTCTGAAAGCGGCGAGGATGAAACCTAGTCGGGCTTTGCGGTTTGAATGAAGTGAGTGTGTTCCGGCTAGTGCGCGTCCCTGTGTCAGCCACAATTTGAGGAACAATTGAGTCTGACACAGGGACGGTAGAAACAAAAAGATGATGCCAGTCATAAGGGCATCCTCTTTTTTGTCGTGGTCACATGTCTGTTTGTCGCTTTCAAGGGAGTTTTGTCGCGTTCACTGGCTAGTTTGTCGTGTTCGACAGGGTTTATCTCTCGCTAAGGATTATTTATCCATTTTATTCTCTTTTAATTTACAGAATAATGAATTTAAAAAGGGCGTATTGGAATTTGTCTGATATATTATATAGTAGAGTTATTTTATAGAAGAGGGACTAACATATGAATAAATTTATATCCTACACAGCAGTTATTTTATGGATGGCATTAATTTTTTATTTTTCACATCAACCGGCTAATAAGTCTAACGAGCTGAGCACAGGGATAACGGAGGTTATTGTAACGGCGGTAGAAAAAGTTGCTCCTCATTCTGATTTTATTTTTGAAAACTTAAATCATCTTGTTCGAAAAAATGCTCACTTTTTGATCTATTTGGTGTTAGGTGTGCTTCTTATACATTCTTTGCGGCTAAGAGGGGTAGGCAGGTTTAAAGGGATGGGACTGGCATTATTTATTTGCGTATTGTATGCCATTTCGGATGAAGTACATCAGCTATTTGTTCCCGGCAGAGGGGCACAGGTGAGGGATGTGCTCATTGATAGTGCAGGTGCATTTGTTGGAATTGGGGTTTATGGGGCTATCTTGTTTCGAACTCGTATGGATGGGTAGGTTATTGACAGGGATGGAAGCAAATGCGAAGAAAGGATGATTCCACATGAAATATCCTCTACTTACTATTTTGTGGAGTGCTTGGATACTAGTTGCGACAACTACTTCAGATGCATATATCTTTTTGTATGACCAAATTGTCCAGTTTAGCTTTGAACCATCTCCCAATTACTTGGATTTACTCATCACGAGTGATATTGAGTTATCAAGCCAATTTTATATCTTACAAAAAACTGGTCATATGCTGACGTTTGCTCTGTTGTATACATTATATTTTCGGTGGTGGAAGCGGGTGGGTTTTGCTCTCTTCGTAACTAGTGGATTCGCAGTTTTTACGGAGATTCTTCAGTTGTACTTCAATCGAAACGGCAGGTTTGTTGATGTTGGAATAGATTTTTTGGGGATTATGATTGCTTATTTTGTTAGTGTCATGGTTGTGAAGCGTAGTGGACTAAGAAGGAGTATGTTTTTGGGAAGGTAATAGTGTTTTGTGTTCTTTTACTTTTTAAACGAGCGGCTGACCGATCCGTAGCTCCTTTTTGGCAAAAAAGCACTATTTTCCTTTCGAAACATTTATACTTAAAGAGTTATGTGTTAAAGAAAGAAGGGGATAAATTGAATTCGATTAATGAACAACTTTATGAATACCTAATTGACAATTCAAGAAATATTACGGAACGATGGTTCGCTGAGAAAGATAATTTTACTGGCGCTTTTTATTCCAATAATTCGAACCCACAAATAGATGATATTCTATTAGAACAACATGCTTTAACAATAAAGACCGTTGCCTCTGCATTTATAGAGGACAAGGGTTCCTTCGAGGAACAACAAGTGTTATGGGCGGAGACAGTGGCTAAAAGTAAGATTGAAAATAATACTCCGATCCATGAGGTAATAGAGGATTTGAATAAAACACGTGAAACAATATGGGGGTATGTTGGTCTTTTTACAAAAGAACACGATGAGCTAGTGACTAAAACAAATATTATAAAATGGAGTGTAATATTTAATACGGCTTATGATCAACTTGTGTATCTGTTTTCAGAAAGATATTACGAGTTGTCCAACAATCGGATGACTGCCCAACAATTTTTGATAAATGAATTAAGTACACCAGTTATTCCAATTTTAGAAAGTGTAGGCGTGCTACCAATTGTAGGTGACATCGATACGAACCGCGCACAATCGTTGCTACAAGAAGTACCGCAAAAATGTTCGGTTCTTGGAATAGAGCAGCTTTTTATTGATATTTCCGCTGTCTCTATTATGGACACGATGGTAGCCAATGAAATGTTTCAATTGATAGAAATCCTTAATTTACTCGGCATCAAAACCTATATGTCAGGTATTCGTCCAGAAATAGCCCAAACTTCCATTCAGTTAGGACTTGATTTTAGTAGTATTAGTACATTCAGTTCGTTAAAACAGGCGCTGTTCATGACTGGTGTTTATAAAAATATTTAGTAAAATTATAAACTGCTCTCATTTGTTAGTTTGTCTAATAGAGTGGCAGTTTTTTCATGCCTGTGTAAGAAACTCTTCAGTCTTGATTCTCACACAGGGATGTTTTTAGTAATTCCGCAAATTTATGTGCGGGTAGTGGTTTAGAGAACAAGTACCCTTGAATTGTGTTGCAGTTGTATTTTTGTAACACTTGGAGTTGTTCCGTAGTTTCAACTCCCTCCGCAATCACATTCATCTTCAACTGGTGTGACAATTGGATAATCATATTTACAATAAAATTGGAGTCTTCTTCATGTGAACTACTTAAATCACGAATAAAAGAACGGTCAATTTTCAGGATATCTATTTTTCCTTTAAATCTGTTTAGATAAGAAAGGGAGGAGTAACCTGTACCAAAATCGTCTAAAGCAATTTTAATCCCTAAATCTCTTAGTTCATCTAATACGGAAAAAACTATTTCCTCATTTTCTAAAAGAGACGTCTCTGTTATTTCGATTTCCAAGTATTGAGGCTCGAGTTTCGTATCTTTCAACGTCCGGATAATATTGCAGATTAAATCTCTTTCTAAAAAGCGAGAAGCAGACAAATTAATAGAAATGGGGATCATTGGAAGTTCCGCTTCTTGCCAAGTTTTATTTTGTGCACAAGCTGTGTATTTCACCCATTTTCCTATTTCATTTATTAACCCCGTTTTCTCTGCTAAAGGAATAAATTCATTTGGTGAAATAATTCCCCATTTAGGGTGATTCCATCTTATAAGGGCTTCGGCTCCTATAATTTGATTGGTTTTAGCATTAATTTTTGGTTGGTAATACAATTCTAATTGGTTTTGCTCAATTGCATATGGAAGACTAGACTCTAGAGAAAATGATTTATTTAGTTGGTGGGAATGAATGATATTTGAGCTATGTCGAAACAGTGAAGGATTAAATTGATGAAGATTTGCTTTAGATTCCATAGTCTTTTCTCCTCGTATGTTTAGTATGTGAGCTTTTTCCAATAGAATTTCCAGTTGAGCTAAGCTCTTAGGGTAGATCAACTGGATGATTTCTATAAGTGGGAAATATTTTTTTCTTGAACTATTAGAAAAATCTAATAGAATTAATGAATGAAAGGTAGATCTAAAGTAGTGATTGGACCCTTTACTTTTGGTTGAGCAGTCTCATTACCTATATTTGTGTATAATACTACCGATAAAACAAATAGAACAACTAATACTTTTTTAAATTTTTTCATCTTTTTTTACCTTCCTTTTCATAATAATATGAGGTGATTTTTTTGGAAATGAAATACTTAGGCTTAGAAATTAGTAAGCTTAGAGCTGAACTAGGCATGTCCCAAAATGAACTTGCCAAAAATATTTGTACACAGTCGACGATCAGTCGAATTGAAGCAGGAGAAGTTTATCCAGCAATAGATACATTATTAAAAATCGCTTTAAAGTTACAAGTACCTATCGAATATTTTATCGAAATGTTATTTCATAAAAATGTTTTAGAGAGTGAAACACTAATAAAAAATATAGAGTCCCACATCAAAGAGCATAATTATAAAAAGGTTATTTCAATCATTAATAAAAATGAAATAGCTAAAGAAAATATTTGGTTGAATTTTTATTTGGAATACATGTTACATATCGCTCAATACTCTTTAAAAATCATATCTCCAGATGCTTGTATATCAAACTTAAAGAAAATATTAAACTATTCCAATCAAACTACCATTCAGTTCCGTTTTTTACATATTAAAATTAACAATAGCATAGCAAATGTTTACGGAGAAAACGGAGAGAGTGAAAAATGTTTATACCACTATAATAAAATCTTAAAAGAACATATGCATAAAAATTATAACGACCATAAAATATTTGAAACCCTGATTACCGTATTATTCAACAAATGTAAAATACTTTATGAATTACAGGATTATGAAGCAGCTCTAGAAACTGCAAATCAAGGTATACAAAAATCAAAAGAGTCATCTTTTTTCTTTTTGGTTGGCCAATTTTTATACTATAAAGGCCAATGCTTAGAAAAAACCAATGCTGCCTTTGTAGAAATCAAAGAAGTATATAAGCAAGCTCTTTTTTTCTTCGAATTCCTAGAACTTCCATTTTATATTCGTGCTATTAAACAAAACAAAAAACAATACTTAGACTAAATAGGATGACTTGTGTTGCGATCCCTACTATGCTTTCTACTGATAGGATAGATAGTTTCTCCAAACTAATATTAAGAAGTTGTATTCCCTGAAATAAAAGCAATATGAATAAATGAGTGTTTGCAAGGAGGTACAAAATACTTAATAATTCCCGTATAAAATATCTTTTACATTTCAAATATACTAGATTTGATTAAAAAAATCTGTAGGTTATGCATAAATGGATATTTTCCTTATTGAACTTGCACTTTGTGTCGAACTTTGTCCCTGTGTATGATTTTGTTTGTTTTTTAGGCTATGTTAAAGGTAAAGGTTGATTTAAAATACAGATAAAAAATGAGCCTGAAAATGTATCTCCAGGCTCGTTGCATTTTGATGATTGCTTTTTTGCTAAAGCACCCGTTAGTAAAAAAAGAACGTTTCTTCAAATTAAAGAAACGAATTTATTTTTTCCTTTTCCATTTTCCGAATAAACCTATTGCAACAGCCGTGCCAATACCGACGGCAAACCAAGTAGCTAAACTCAATACACTCACCTCCATTTAGACTAAAATGGTTTCATATTGTATTTTATGAATTAAGAATCCTAAAAGTTTCACTAACCGTTAGGAATACGCCTTAATTTTGTCGGTCATATGGATTAAATCATCAACTTCTTTTTGGAGAAAACGTAAATTATTGATTTGTCGCTTCCACCAAGATGTTTAGGTATATAATGGTGGCAGTATACGTTTTGTTCTTGTAGGAATACGCCAGTTATTTCACATTTTCCTTTTTTCATACTGTATCTACTAATCCGACTATCCATATATTCGACACTTCGTTTCGGTATTTTTGATTCCATTAGCAATACTTACAAAATAATATTTGGAAACCCATTCTGCGCATTCATTAATGATTAATCAACCTTGTCCTTTAACAGAGCCATTTTAAAAAAGATGTTTAAATGATTTTGAGCGGGGTATATAAATAGTACAAGGCGGAACTACCGTAGGAAGGGACTGGTAAACATGTGTTTACAAGAGACTCCAAAGGATGATTTGCACAGCCTTGGCGGAAAATTTGCTTTACTGGCGAAGGGCACTCTCGTCGGGAACCGATATATTTAGGTTTCGATTGAAAAGAGTATTACATGCAAGTGAAAGAAAAGTTTTTTGTGGAAGTGCACCTTGATGTCTGATGCTACATTGTCAGACAAAGTGAACTGCACTGACGAGATGAATGTTAAAATTGTCAGTAACGGTTTAACTAAGTAACATTAACAAATTTTCCGAGTGCATCCCCTTTAAGGGGAAAGAAGAAAGCGTCGTTCTAATAGGATGGCGCTTTTTTCTTTTCTTGTGTAAAAATTGAACTGCATTGGGTAATCTATAGTTACGGATTGATTAGTTTGGAGGATTGGTGATGAATGTTTTAATCGAATGGAGTTATAGGACTCCAAAAGGTGTGGAAACTACCTTTCGTTCGGAAGAGATGCCGGCAACTCAAGCTTTACTAGTGGCGGAGGACTTGGAGAAAACCGGTCGCGCGAAGAGTGTGATATTCATTGATCGTTTTGATAGTTCGTGGACGATTAAAGAATTGAAAGGCTATTTGAAAGGAATTGAAACAGAACCGCATAATGTCACCGTTTATTTTGACGGTGGTTTTGACAGAGCTACTAGCAGCTCTGGTTTGGGTTGCGTTATTTATTATGAACAAAGCGGAAAGTCGTACAGATTAAGGAAAAACTCATTTGCTACTGAACTTATATCAAATAATGAGGCAGAATATGCAGCGTTCCATCTAAGTTTGCAAGAGCTTGAAATTCTAGGGGTTCATCATCTACCAGTCCGGTTCATTGGAGATTCACAGGTCGTGATTAACCATTTAAGTGAAGAATGGCCAGTAATTGAGAAGGATCTATCTAGTTGGGCAGACCGTATTGAAGCGAAGATGAAAGACTTAGGCATTCAGCCAGAGTACGAATTGGTGCCAAGAAAAGCGAATGCCGAAGCCGATAGACTGGCTACACAGGCATTGAATGGAATTGAGATTACCGGGACTAGTGAAATGGATAATGATAAGTGAATGGAAAACCTTTGAAAATTATAAAATAAAGTAACGTTTAAGTCTTCCAAACGGAGTATACAACGTACGCGTGAGCTCTGGTGATGGCTTATCGCACACCCCGCGGAAAGCGTCCGCCCGAAACGGAAATCAGCAGTATTATGGAATTGAAGATCCTTTCTCAGTTGAAGAAATACTGTGAAAGGATTTTTTACTCTATTTACTCCTTGTAATACTTAGGTTGAAAATGACCTAATACATACTAGTGAATACTAAACTCTAGCCAATTCTATACTACAAAAAAGTTGTATCTCTTAAAAGGAAAAGTTACTATTAGAATAAATTGTATTTTATTCTGATAATTGATATGGATACTCTTGCATAATATAGAATGGATGAAGGGGGTATTAAATAGTGAAGAAAGTTTTAACTTTTGTATTAGTCGCAACACTTGCTATTTCTAGCGTGTGGACTCCTGCGGCGCAGGCAGAGAGCAAGAAGATCGATTATGTGGCCTTGGGAGATTCATTAGCAGCCGGTCATACACCTTATGGGGTAAAGGTTGGTAGAGGTTTCACGGATATTATTAGTGAAGAGCTTGCTAAGAAAGATATGTTAGCATCATTTAATAAAGAATTTGCGATGACGGGCGAAACTAGTGTCGGTTTGTTGGAAACTTTAAAGCGTACAGAGGTGCAGCAAGCTTTAAAAGAAGCAGAGCTTGTTACGATCATTAGTGGTGCCAACGATTTTATAGATGAAATGTATAACCCAGCCGATGAAAGTATTAATGCAGATCTTGCGAAAGCGACGGCATTGTATAATAAAGTAGCTAGTAATTTGACTTCTGCCATTCAGCAGGTGAAAGCACTCAACTCGGAAGCGGATATTTATTTGTTTGGTTATTATTTTCCGTTACCCCATGTAGCAGATGAGAAGGTCAAACAACAGCTAAAACTGGCTTTTAATTTTGTGAATGGTAGAATGGCTGAAATTGCGAAAAGAGAAGATGTTCATTTTGTTGAGATAGCAACTGCTTTCGATCTACATGGTACTTCATTTTTGGAAAACCCAAAGGATATTCATCCGAATGAAGCGGGTTATCAAGTATTAGCGGATCAATTTTTACAGAATTATTTGATGCCTGTACAGGTTCCAACTCACGTTCCGAAAGTAATGTGGGGGAAAACAGAGCTTAAACTTGGTCAAATCGGTAAAATAACGGTTCTTCGAGATACTTATCTTATGAAAATTGAAAAAGATGGCTCTCTATCTACTATTCGGACTTTGAAAAAGGGGGAAGAGTATCGAGTTTACAGCTATAAAGGACAACAGAATGGTCTTTACGGTTTAGGGGGAAGTAGCTTCGTTCAGAAAAACGAAGCAATTCGGTATGAAACTCCATCTAAAGCGAAGCTAGCATTGTTACAAAAGGAGAATTGAATAAGAAAAGCGACTGAAGTATGTTCTCACTTCAGTCGCTTTTTCTAATTTTACACACTATGATTCGTATTTTCTTGTTTTGCCGGCGAATGGTTATTCGCATCGGATAATGATTCTTCCGATTTAGGAAGCTTTTTTTGTTGAGATTTTGGAAAGGCATTTTTTGCTGCCGACTTGGAATCTGGTTCTTGGACTTTTTCATTATAATATTGAACGCTTGTCATGGACCCTTCTTCTACCATGCGATTGTCATCTGGATCATCAGGATCTGAGAAACCGGCTTTTGTCATTTGCGTTGGTTTATGCTTTTTTGCGTCCGCATAAGAATTGATTTTCGTTTTTGTATTTTTTAACGTTGTCATTGCCTGTTCTCTATCTAATTTAGTGTAGTACGCATATGCTAATGCGGCAATTCCTCCAATTAATAAGGCACTTCTAGTTTTATTCATCTTAATCCCTCCCTAAATGTATTGTTGTTATATGATACCCAGTTTAAATATCCGTCAAACATTCATAAACGGCTATTTCGTATGAGGAGTTTTTTATCAAATGGATACTACTAGACTATTTAGTCACTTGGAAAAATAGTGTAAAATAGATACTTGACTTATGTATAGAAGGAGAATAAAAAGCATGACAGGAAAGACACACATCATTGGCGGTATTACAGCAAGTCTTGCTTTTGCACAAGTTTCAAATTATGATACTGTCCTTTTAGTTGGCGCTGGGGTCGTCGGTGCTTTGATACCAGATATTTGTCACGGAGGTAGTAAAATCGGGAGAACATTGCCTTTACTATCTAAAATTATTAGTTCCATCTTTGGGCACCGTTCATTTACGCATAGTTTATTGTTTTTGTTTCTCATGGGGATTCTTTTGAATTCATTCGTGACAAATGAATCAATTGTTGTGGGAATATTAGTAGGAATGGCGAGCCACTACATTTTAGATATGGCAACGAAAAATGGGATCAAATTGTTGTACCCGATAAAAGTAACAGTGCGTTTTCCGATTACAACGAAAACTGGAGGAGCGGTGGAAGATGTAGTGTTCGCCGCTTTGTCACTGTTAACGGTGTATTTTGGGTATGGAGTTTTTGTAGAATATTTTTGAAAGATGTAATAAGAGAAGTGTTACGGGTGCCTGACGCCAGTAACACTTCTTTTTATTGTAAATGCATGTAAACGATAATTTACACGTATTTAACAATATTCACATTGTACTTAATATTTGAATTCTCTATTCTTAAGTAGTTATCGTTATATTCAATTACATTAAACTTTTTTTAGTAGATTAGTAGTTCATAAATATCAGTAGGAGGAAAATCATGAAAAAAAATACAGTAAAAAAGTCAGTAATGGCTACAGTACTTGCGACCTCTTTATTTTCATCAACGGGCGTTGGCTTTGCAAATAGCTCATTACAAGATATGGTGGATCAAGCGCGCAAAGATATGAAAGAGGCATCTTATGCGTATGTAGTTCCAGCACAAAAAGGGAAAATTACGACGAGTAAAGAACTTTATCCTGCGCTAAATACAGCAAAGGAAAGCTATCAAAAAGCTAAAGCAGCAATTGAAAAATCGAAGGCAAAAAACAAAAAAGCATTATTAGCTGATTTAGAAGACTTATATAATGAAAGAATTACAAAAGGCGTAGTTCCATATATCGATGCATATAACTATGCGACTGAATACATAAACCCAATTATGGGGGCAATTGAAAAAGCGGAGGCAGCAAAAGACTCGGCAGAAGTAGAAAAACAACTTCAAAAGTTGTCCGATCAATTGAAAGCAAGATCTGCAATTATGTACCGTTTTACAGGTAAAGCACCACGAGACCTACTATTAGCTAAATTCAAAACACCAGCAGACAAAAAACATGCACAATTGGTGGCAGCAAAACCTAATGAAGGTGGAACTATTAAAGCGCCAGCCCTTTACAATTCTAACCCTGATCAACTAACGGTTACTCAAGTTGCTCGCTATGATAGTGGTCAAGGAGAAACTGGAACGGAAATTTTAGCTTATGATGAAAAATTGAAAAAAGCATTCGTTACAAATGGTGCAGTTGGTGGATTTGATATTTTATCATTTGCAGATGTGAAGTCTGGTGAATTTACACAAGTAGATTCAGCAAAACGCGTTGTTATTGAAGATTACGGAATTGAAGGCGTGAAGAACATTACTAGTATTGCTTCACACCCAACAGAAGATTTAATCACAATTGCTGCATACGCTGAAAAAACAGACCCGGGTTATATTATCTTCGCTACAAAAGACGGGAAGTTTGTGAAGTCTGTTCAAGTTGGTGCTTTACCAGATATGGTGACATTCTCACCAGACGGGAAAAAAGCAGTTGTAGCAAATGAAGGGGAACCTAATAAGGATACAACAGTTGATCCTGAAGGTACTATTTCTGTCATTGATGTAGCTTCATTTGAAGAAACAACTCTAACATTCACGGAAGATATGTTGGATGATAAAGTGCGCATGTCTTACCAAGGAAAAGGCTCTTCTTACCTAGCGCAACTAGAACCAGAATACGTAACGGTATCACCAGATAGCAAAACGGCGTATGTAACATTACAAGAAAATAATGCTGTGGCGACTGTAGATCTTGTAAACAACAAAATTGTGTCCGTAAAAGGATTAGGCGTGCTTGATCATTCGGTTGCAGGAAATGAAATGGATGCAAATAAAGATGACAAAGCAATTGGTATCCATAAAGCGCCAATTCTTACATGGCATATGCCTGATGCAATGGATACTTTCGTAGTTGATGGCAAAACGTACATCATTACACCAAACGAAGGTGACTCTCGTGACTATGTAGATGATGGTGGTTATACAGAAGTAGCGGAGCTTGCAGATATTGAATTGCCGATTAAATTAGATGCTTCTAAATACGAAGGTTATACGCAAGCGGAACTAGACAAATTTGATTTATCGACTTTAAAAGGTTATAAAGTAACAACTGAAAATGGACTAAATGCAGAAGGCACTGCATATGAAGCGATTTATGGTTATGGTGGACGTAGCTTCTCAATTTTCGATGCGGAAACGTTAGAGCAAGTGTATGATAGCGGAAGTGAGTTTGAGCGTATTATTGCTGAAAAAACACCGAAATATTTCAACACAAATAGCGATGAGATTAAAGTAGACAGCCGTAGTGATGATAAAGGTCCAGAGCCAGAAACGGCAGTAGTTGGCGAAATCGATGGAACTACTTATGGATTTATTGCATTAGAACGTTATAGCGGTATTATGGTTTATGATTTAACGGATGTAAAAGAACCTAAATTTGTCACACTTATTTCAAGCCGTGACTTCTCGGAAGATGTTGCTGGAGATGTTTCACCAGAAGGATTACAATTTATCCCTGCTGACAAGAGTCCAACAGGTAAAGCTTTACTTGCTGCAACTCATGAAGTTTCGGGAACAGTTGCTGTATATGAATTTGGAGGAAAAGCAAAAGAAGAAGCTGACTTCGAACTTTCAATCATTCATACAAATGATACACATGCAGCAATTGAAAATGCTCCAAAACGTGCAACAATTATTAATGATGTTCGTAAAGAAAAACCAAATGCATTACTACTTGATGCAGGGGATGTATTCCAAGGGACATTATATTTTACCGAATATCAAGGTGAGGCTGATTTAGCGTTAATGAATTACATGGGATACGATGCAATGACATTAGGAAACCATGAGTTTGACTTAGGGAAACAGGCTGAAGGACATCAAGCTTTAGCAGATTTTGTGAAGAACGCAAAATTCCCAATCGTTACAGCGAACGTAGATTTTTCTAAAGATGAGAAACTTGCTGGGTTGCATAAGGAAACGATTGCTCCAAATGCTGCACCAGGAAATATTTATGATGGAACAATCGTAGAAGTAGATGGAGAAAAAGTTGGTATTTTCGGCTTAACAACGGAAACGACTGCTGGTAGCTCAAGCCCTGACAAAGTAACTTTTGAAGATTATATAAAAGAGGCAGAAAAAGCAGTTGCTTCATTAGAAGCGCAAGGTGTCGATAAAATTGTTGCCATAAGCCACTTAGGATATGATAATCCTGTCGAAAAAAACGATCTTTTATTAGCAGCTAATGTAGATGGCATCGACGTAATTGTTGGAGGTCATTCACACACAACATTAAAAGAAGCAGCTATTGTTGATAAAGATGAAAATGGTGCTAAAAAGGACCCAACGGTTATCGTACAAACAGGTTCTAGTAGTGCAAACGTAGGGACATTGGATGTTCAATTCGATGAGAACGGCGTAATTATTAGTCATGCAAATAAACTAATCGCAATTGGTGAACAGAAAGCAGATCCAGAAGCAGAAGCAATCCTTGCACCATTTAAAATCGGAATTTCAGCAGTACAAAACCAAGAAACTGGTGGAGTTGCAGTTAATGCTTTAGTAAATCCTCGTACTGGCGATCCGGGCAATCAAGGGGAAAGTGTACGAAACAGTGAAACTGCACTTGGAAACCTGGTTGCAGATAGTATGTTGGCACAGGGGAAACTAGTATCTCCAAATGCAACGATTGCCCTACAAAATGGTGGGGGAGTCCGCGGTCCAGTTGACCAAGGACCAATCACAATGGGAGATGTACTGACTGTATTATCGTTCAATAATGGTCTTTACAGCGTAGACCTAACAGGAGCAGAATTAAAACAAGTCATCGAAGGTGGCGTTTCTGTAGTACCTACAGAAAGTGGATCTTTCCTACATGTAGCTGGTCTGAAAATCGAATTTGATAGCTCTAAGCCTGCTGGTAAACGAGTAGTTTCGATACAAGCAGCAGACAAAGACGGAAAGTTTGCTCCAGTAGAAGATACAAAAACATATACAGTTATCACCAATTCTTACATTGCAGGTGGTCCTGATTTCGCTAGTGCAGCAGCTGATGGTCGTGCAACTGACATCGGAATCTCCGACTGGGAAAGCTTCGCAGCTTACTTAAAAACTGCTGGTGAAGTAGATCCTAAAATAGAAGGTAGAATTGTAAACATTGCAAAGTAAATAGTAAGTAATATAGGGGCTGCTCCAAAGTCGACATCAACCGACTTTGGAGCAGCCCTTTTTTAGCATCTAAAAGTGATGCTACATACCGCTAACGAATTTACTGATAATTGCCCAAGGTAAATAAGCAGAAATTTTCCAATCTAACAGCATATATCGTTGACGTGACTTCTTAATAGGAAGTTATGATAGTATATTTTCAAAGAGAGGAGACTGAGCATGGATAACTTTTTGAAAAAAGCGATTGAATTGGCTATTGAAAATGTGAAAGAAGGAGGTCAACCTTTTGGAGCAGTTCTTGTAAAAGACGGAGAGGTAATTGCCGAAGGGGTTAATGAGCTACATATTAAGCATGACATTAGTGGGCACGCTGAGTTACTGGCTATTCGTCGAGCGCAGGAACAATTACAAACGAATGATCTAACTGGAATGACGATGTATGCTAGTGGATTTCCTTGCCCCATGTGTTTTGCAGCGATGAATTTTGCTGGAGTAGAGAGGGTTTATTATTGTGCAAGTTTAGAAGAGGCAAAAAGTGTTGGTCTTGGAAAATCGGCGGTTATTTATGAGGACTTACAGAAGCAACCAGAAGAGAGATTATTGCCTATGGTTTGTATGGAGTTGGAAGAAGGAATGGAGAATCCTATGAGGTTATGGAAAGAGTTTAATAAAAAGAACTTGTTGTAGGTCCTTTTTATAGATTTTTACGAATGACCGAATAGAAATAATTGTGTCCAGATAAATCTTTTTATTACCGAATATATTCATTATGTCCACTAAGAAATTTAGTTGGCCAGCGTTGTTTTTACAAGAATAATAGCGTTATGATAACAGTATGATTCTTAATAAAATCGTAAAACGATCATGTTGATAATTAAAGTAATAATAGCAAAGGGGATAAACAAATGAGAAAAGCATTAGTAATAGGGGGCACAAGATTTTTTGGAGTACATTTAGTAGAAACATTGCTAGCGAAAGGTTTTGAAGTAACTATTGCGACAAGAGGCAAAACGCAAGATCCTTTTTCAACACGCGTGAATAGAATCACTGTTGATCGATTGAATGTTGGGGAACTTAAGGAACGATGCGGCAATGAAACATGGGATATAGTTTTCGACCAAATTTGTTATTCCTCTCAGGAAGCAATGGAAGCGATTGAAGTGTTTAGAGACAATGCGAAGAAATATGTATTTACTTCCTCCAAGTCCGTCTATGATAATGGAAATAGGACAGTAGGATACGTCGAAGAAGACTTTAATCCTTTTGAACACAATATTATTCAAGGACCAAAAGAGGACTTCACATATAACGAAGGAAAACGACAAGCGGAAGCTGTATTTTTTCAAAAGGCATCATTTCCTGTTGTAGCAGTGAGATTTCCAATCGTTTTGGGCTTGAACGACTATACGAAAAGACTCCATTTTCATATTGAAAAAATAGTAAATCAAGAGGAGATACACTTAGTAAATCCAGAAGCATCGATTGATTTTATTACGGAAGAAGAAGCAGGGAAATTCCTAGCTTGGATTGGTCTTTCAGACTTCACTGGACCAATTAATGCTTTATCTAATGGAAGTGTGAAATTAAGCGACATGATCACTACTATAGAAGAAAAGTCACAAACTTCCACAATCATTACTGCTACGCCAAATGAAACAAATACTTCGCCTTTCAATATTTCCGAATCATGGCTAATGAACAATGAAAAGGCTAGGAATTTAGGTTTCCAATTTAGAGACTTAAATGAATGGCTACCTGTACTCATTGGAGATATTTTGGAGTCTAATAAAGAGTGATAGAATTTACCGGAATTAGCGGTTATTATTCTAATAATTAAAAAGCTATGTCACAAAGGGAGGAAAGCAGTCCTTTTATGACATAGCTTTTTTCAAAAGATAAGAAAGATATAATAGTCCGTTCCATAAATCCGGAGTTTCAGCTATTTTGAAGGAAAAGATAGATTCAAATAAAACGGTTGATTTCCGCTGGGGCAGTAATGAGCCATCACCGCAGCCCGCGTACATTGTGATGACACATCTGTCTCACTCCCATCCCTCTAGAATTGCCGCCTTCCCCAATAATCGAGTAAATATTATTTTCTCTTTATATATTGTCACACAACTGACAATTAACAGGCTATTTCGACAAAAAACGAGTATGGTAAATTGATTTGTGAGGAACAATTTGCTATCTTTAGAATGAGAGTACTATATTTAATAGATTTAAATGGAGGTTATTTACATGGCAGAACGCATGGTTGGAAAACAAGCACCAAGATTTACAATGGAAGCGGTATTAGCGGACAAGTCTTTCGGTAAAGTAAACTTAGAAGAAATTATGGAACAAGATAAATGGACAGTATTATTCTTCTATCCAATGGATTTCACTTTTGTATGTCCTACTGAAATCACAGCAATGTCTGATCGCTATGATGAATTCGAAGATTTAGATGCAGAAGTTATCGGAGTATCTACAGATACTATTCATACACATTTAGCTTGGATCAACACAGCTCGTGAAGACAATGGCCTAGGAGAATTAAAATACCCACTTGCTGCAGATACAAACCACGTAGTTGCACGTGAATACGGTGTGTTAATCGAAGAAGAAGGTGTTGCACTTCGCGGACTATTCATCATCAACCCGGAAGGCGAACTTCAATACCAAACAGTTTTCCATAACAATATCGGGCGTGATGTAGATGAAACACTACGCGTACTTCAAGCACTTCAAACTGGTGGTCTTTGCCCAGCAAACTGGCGTCCAGGCCAAAAAACACTTTAAGCTTAAGTAAACGGAGGAGTTTCAGATGAAATTACGTACACCAATGCCAGAATTAACAGGCGCTACAACATGGTTAAATGGAGAAGTATCCACTAGCGACCTAGTTGGCGAAAAACCTACATTAATCCACTTCTGGTCTGTAAGCTGCGGACTATGTAAAGAAGCAATGCCAAATGTAAACGAATTCCGTGATCAGTATAAAGAGGAGTTAAATGTTGTTGCAGTGCATATGCCACGTTCCGAAAAAGACGTGGACTTAGAAGAAATTAAAAAAATTGCTGCAGAACACGATATCTCTCAATCTATTTACGTTGATAGTGAAATGAAGTTAACTGACGCTTTTGACAACCAATACGTACCAGCTTATTACGTATTCGACAAAGACGGCCAACTTCGCCATTTCCAAGCAGGCGGTAGTGGGATGAAAATGCTAGAAAAACGCGTAAATCGCGTACTAGACGAAATGCGTAATGCATCAGAATAAGTAACAAAATGCAAAGCCAAGAACCGAGGATCTCAGGAATCCAATGGTTCTTGGCTTTTTTTAGGAAGTAAATAATTTTCCGTTCTATGAACCCAGTGTTTCAGCTATTTTAGATAAAAGGTCGATTCCATAATACAGTTGATTTCCGTTACAGGCGGACGCTTTCCGCGGGGCGAGCGATGAACCATCACCGCCGCTTGCGCGTACGTTGTGAAGATTCATCTGTCTCACCAGAGGAACGAAAGCTAAGTGCGCCACAATAAAAGGAAGGCAATCTAAGTTCGCCGCGTCCTGCGGCAACAATTGCATGACCCACGTCCTGTGGGCCTCAACGCCTTCGTGACCAACATCCTGTTGGCCTCCGCTGGAGTCGCCACCTTTCACTGCAATCATTTTGCGCAGGAGCACGACGACGTTGCCTTCTTAGACTGGCCTCTTCTTTACAAGGTTTGAAAACATCTATTCTACTTATGTCCAAAAAGATCTTAACCTTTTCCTGCTGTAGAATGAGGGAGACGGACAGACAAACGCAATAAGAGTCCCTAAAAAAGATAGACTGATCATGACGTCAGCCACAACCAGCCTATCTTAAAATCCCTCACCTTGTAAGAAATAATGATATTTCAGGGAAAATAATAATAATCACAAGTACAATCGCGAAGATGGCGAAAAATGGTACTACACCTCTGATTACACGATCGACTTTTTCCTCTGCGATGGCACTGACGACGAACAAATTGAGTCCGACAGGCGGTGTAATCATACCGAGTTCCATATTTACTACCATGATGATTGCAAAATGGATTACGTTTATATCCAAAGCTGTAATAATTGGCAATAATATTGGAAGCGTGATTAGTATTATTGCAGTTGGCTCTAAGAACATTCCAAGAATAAAGAATACAATACTAATGATAATCAAAAACGTCCATTTATTAAATCCACTATCACTCACCCAAGAAGCGAACTCTTGTGGAATTTGTTCTGTTGTTAAGAACATTCCTAGTATAAGCGCAGAAGCAATAATTAAGAAAATCATTGATGTAGTAGTAACAGATTCTGTTAGTATTTGCTTAAATTTAGCCCAATCTAATTCTCTGTAAATAAAAATGGATACAACTATAGAGTATAGACAAGCTAGAAATGATGCTTCTGTCGGTGTAACAACTCCACTATAAATTGCCCCTAATATAAGGACAGGCATTACTAGCCCCCATACCGCTTTTAAAGTTGGTCTCCAACGCTCATTTAAAGGTACTTTTTCCATTCCGCCATAGCCTTTTCGATGTGCCACGATTACTGCATACACCATTAAGGCAAGGCCGAGCAAAATTCCTGGTAAAATACCTGCTGAAAATAATTTCCCAGTAGATTCTTCTGAAACAGAACTATAAAGAATAAGCGGGATAGAAGGCGGAATTAAAATTCCAAGTGTTCCGGCTGCTGCTACTAATCCCATTGCGTAATTCTTATCATATCCAGCTTTCACCATCATTGGGATCATAATTGCTCCAATAGCGGCCGCTGTAGCGGGGCTCGATCCAGAAATCGCAGCAAAAACCATACATGCTAGAACAGCAACGACAGATAAGCCCCCCTTTGTATGACCTACCCAAGTTTTAATACATTCGATCAGATATTTGGAGATTCCACCCTTAGCCATTATTAATCCCGCGAACACAAAACCAGGGATGGCCATTAACGTAGTACTATTCACGCCGGTAAACATTTTTTGGATAACTGTGTTAAGCGAGAAGTCTACTAAAAATAGACCAGTAATACTGGAGACTACTAGGCTTATCGCGATAGGGACTCTTAAAAAAGCTAACACAAACAATAAAACAATGACGATTATTGCTGCCATTCTAAATCACTCCCGCCGGTAACGTCTTCTTTTTTAACGAAAAATCTATATGCTTTCTCACAGAAGCGAATAAATAACAATGCCCCCGCGATCGGCATGATTAAGTAATTAATCCAAATAGGAAAACCAAGATCAATCGTTTTAATAGCTTGTGCATGTGCTACTAAAACCATTTCTAAGCCTGTCCAAAAGATAAAAATACTAAAACCAATCCCAATAATAAAAGTAATAACTTGGCAGAAACTCTTCATCTTCGGACCCGATTTGTCGTAAAGAAATTCAATGGCAATATGTCTATCATCTTTTAAAGCTGTAGAGAAGCCTATGAAAATAGCCCATACAAGTAGCATCGTATAAACTTCTGTTGCCCAGCTTTGGGAAGCCCCAACTACATACCTCATGAAGACGGAGTAGAGGCTAATGGCAATACCTACAAGGAAAAAAAGTCCGGATAAAGCGCTTTCAATAAAGTTTAATATTCTCAATAAAATTCCTCCCTTATTAATCTTGTATTTAGGATACAGGATCACAAACCAATAATAATATAGGGTAATTCAAAAAACAATACCAAATTGCTGAATATACCAAATATTTTAATTTTTCTTTACATTGTTTTTTTATTGTGATAATTTGTTACTTGAGTTGTATCCAATAAACAAGATTCATAACATGTAAGACAACTCTTATTTAATCCTCACAAAAGTTTAAGAAGAAAGCGTGGTGTGCTGAAGTAAAATGAAATTGCTTTTATTAAAGTGAAAGCCCTTTCAACTAAAGATGCAAAACTAGAATTTATTATCTTTTTATTAAAAATTTAAGGGGGATTTTTGTGAAAAAGTTATCTATATTTCTATTATTTGTTCTATCCATATTCGTTTTAGGAGCTTGTCAAAGTGATGAAAAAGTAGCTGTGTCTGGTGCAAGTGGCGATGGAGTTCAGGAACTTACTATTAAATTTGCGCACGTTGTTGCGGAAAATACACCAAAGCATCAAGGTGCACTAGCTATGAAAGAATATATTGAAAAAGAATCAGACGGCAAGATTAAAGTAGAAATCTATCCGAATAGTTCACTGTTTGGAGATCAGGATGAATATCAAAACTTAGTAGCAAATAATATTCAATTTATCGCACCTGACTTAACAAAATTCGTTGGAAACAATCCACAATTCAACGTTCCTGCACTTCCATTTGCGTTCGCAAATGATGAAGAAGCAATTGCATTCTGGGATGGGGAAAAGGGACAAGAAGTTTTAAGTAGTCTTAAAGGCGATGGTGTTCTTGGGTTATCTATGTGGCCTAATGGTGGGAAACATTTAACAAATAATAAACATGCTATTAGTACACCAGCTGATTTGAAGGGCCTAAAATTCCGTACGCAAGGTGGTCAAGTATTAGAATCTATGTATACAGCACTTGGAGCAGGTTCTGAGTCTATTCCTTTTGGAGAATTATACACTGCACTTGATCAAGGGGTAGTAGATGGACAAGAAAACACATTTAGTAATATAGAATCAAAAAAATTCGATGAAGTACAAAAGTATATGACTGTTATGAACCATACACGCGTAGATTATGCTGTGTTTACGAATACGAAATTTTGGGACAGCATGAATGAAGCAACAAAAGCACTTGTAGAAGCAGGAATAGCAGCTGGTACTGAGGTGGCACGTGCTGAAGCAAAAAGTCTAAATGAACAAGCGCTTGTAAAGATTAAAGAAAGAGGCAATGTAGAAATTGTTGAATTAACACCAGAGCAAATTGAAGAATTTAAAAAAGTTTTAGAGCCTATTTATGCGGAATATGAGGATGAAATAGGTGCGGATATTATTGAAGCTGCAAGAAACGCAGGAGAATAAGTAAATCGACCCGAAAATAGGGCCAAGTAAAAGGATGGAGCAAAATGGTAACAAAAACTTTAGTGGATCATTGTTTATCGACTTCCTATGATCAAATTCCACAAGAAGTAATACTTCATGGGAAAAGAAGCTTGTTAAATTGGATGGGTGTAGCAGTTGGGGCTTCTACCCATCCTTCTATTGATATATTACTGGAGTTAACAAAAGAGTTAAAAACTGCGGAACAAGTTTCCATCTTTGGAAGGGAAGAAAAGGTTGATTTATTAATGGCGGCATTAATAAATGGAACATCATCCCATATTTTCGACTATGACGACACGCACTTAGATACGATTCATCATCCAAGTGGTCCAGTTGCTCCAGTAGTTTTTGCTTTAGGAGAGCATTTAGGTTTAAGTGGAAAAGAAATATTGCACGCATTTATATTAGGGTGCGAAGCGGAGTTAAGAATTGCTAATGCAGTTTACCCAAGTCACTATCAATTAGGATGGCATATTACGAGTTCAACAGGCGTTTTTGGTGCAGCTATTGCAGCGGGAATTCTCCTAAAATTGGATCAAGAACAATTACTATGGGCATTAGGAATTGCAGGGACGCAATCTTCTGGTTTAAGAGAAGTTTTCGGGACAATGACTAAACCATTCCATCCAGGAAAGGCTGCACAAAATGGATTACTAGCGGCATTACTGGCGAAAAAAGGATTTACAAGCTCTGAAAAGATTTTAGAAGCTAAACGAGGCTTTGCAAGTGTACTGGCACCAGAGCATGATTTAGAAAAAGTGAATGTCAACTGGGGTGAAGACTGGGAACTATTGAAAAATAGTTTTAAGCCATATGCTTGTGGGATTGTGTTACATCCTTCGATTGATGCATGCGTTTATTTACATGAACGAGTTTCACCCGAAGAACTTCAGTCCATCGAGCTAAAAGTTCATCCTTATGTACTTGAATTGACTGGAAAAGAAACACCAAAAACAGGATTAGAAGGAAAGTTTAGTGTATATTTCACAGCTGCCATTGCATTTTTAGATGGCGATGCTAGTGAAAAGCAATACACGGATGAAAAAGTGAAAGATGAAAAAATAATCGAAATGCAAAAGAAAATAAGTATAAAGATAGACGAAGCGATAAAAGAAGAAGAGGTTGAAGTGATAGCCATCTTAAAAGATGGATCCCAAATAACGCACAAAGTACAGCATGCAAAAGGTAGTATACAAAATCCAATGGTAGAAGGGGAGCTATTAACTAAATTTAATAGTCTCGTAGAAGAGAATTTAGGGAAATCTAGCTCAGATAGTATGGCAAAAATCCTTTTACATTTAGATGAGTATCCTTCTATTGATGAGTTGATCCTTATGAATCAAAAGAACAAAGTGTCATCCAAATAAAAAGAGTTAGGAGAATGATCCATGAACAAAGAAAAATTTGATATAGGCTTAGAAATAAGACGTAGCGTACTTGGAGCGGAGTATGTAGATAGTTCAATTCAAAATGCAACTGATTTTAATATGCCCATGCAAGAATTGGTAACAGAGTATTGTTGGGGAGAGATTTGGGCAAGACCTGGCTTACCAAAGAAAACAAGAAGTATGTTAAATCTTGCAATGATTACTGCTTTAAATAGACCGCATGAGTTAAAACTACATGTAAGAGGGGCTATTAACAATGGTCTAACGAAAGATGAAATTCAAGAAGTATTTTTACAGACAGCTATTTACTGTGGAGTGCCGGCAGCAATAGATAGTTTCAGAACAGCAAAAGAGGTTTTTGATGAAATGGATAAAGAAGAAAACTAAAAAAAATTTGAAGTTTTCTTTTGGATACAAAATACAAAGATTCTTCTAAATAGAGTCGGCCTTAACTGTTTTCTATACTAAATATAGGAAAAAAATTAAATAAAAGCGGATAATAGTTGATTGTAGTGAAAGGCGGCGACTCCAGCGGGAAAAGCGTGTCCAGGTGAGACCCCGCAGGAGCTTGCGACGAGGAGGCTCACGGACCGCCCGCGGAAAGCCTCCGCCTGTAACGGAAATCAACGGGTTCAAGATCGTTCAAATACCGTCTATTGCGGACTCTTTCAGTGCCTACTATCAATTAAAGCAAGGAACTTTCAATTTCTCAAGAAAAGGAGTGTTAATGAATGGACTTAAGTAGAGAGTTAGCCAAATATAGTCAAGAATTAACCTATGAAAAATTGCCTCCTGAAGTTGTTGAATTTACAAAGCTTTGTATATTGGATTACTTTGGATCAGCTATAGCTGGATCTAATAAAGTACCTATTCAAATGATCAGTGAATTAATGGATGAGATGGGTGGTTCGGAACAAGCCACTCTTTTTAGTGGTGGGAAATCATCTGTCTTAAATGCATCATTTGTAAATGGTGCAGCGAGTCATGTAGTAGAGCTAGATGACATTCATAAAGGGTCTATTATCCATGCGGCGACGGTTGTCATTCCTGCTGCTCTTGCTGTAGCCGAGTGGAAGAAGCTGTCTGGGGAAGAGTTAATAACGGCGATCGTTATTGGTTATGAGGTTTGCTTTAGAATTGGAGAAGCCGTTTCACCATCTCATTACTATTATTGGCATAATACTGCGACGTGCGGAACTTTTGGTGCAGCTATTGCTGCTGCCAAATTACTGCACTTAACGGAAGAAGAAATGGTTTTTGCATTAGGAAATGCAGGTACACAGGCAGCTGGACTATGGGAATTTATAGTAGATGGTGCGATGACCAAACAATTACACTCTGGAAAAGCAGCAATGAACGGTGTTATGGCTGCACTCTTAGCGCAGAAAGGGTTTACTGGTCCAACGAAAATTCTGGAAGGTGATCGAGGGTTTTTTAAAGCGATGAGTGAACGATATGATGCTTCCAAAATAACGGAAGGTTTAGGAAATGAATTTAAAATTCTAGAGAATTCCTTTAAAATTCATGCATCCTGTCGCCATACACATCATGCAATTGATTTATTAATCGAGGTTTTTAAGGAACGCAAACCTATCTTCGAGGAAATTGAGTCTATAACGGTTAAATCATATAAAGCAGCGATTGATATAACAGATAACAATGATCCAGCAACCGAGTATGCAGCTAAATTTAGTCTACAGTTTTGTTCAGCACTAGCCATTTTAACTGGAAGTGCAGGCTTAGCTGATTTTAATGAATCTAATTTGTGGGATAGCCAAATTCGTCAGCTATTGAAAAAAGTAAAGGTAAGTATTGATCCACAAATTAATGCTAATTATCCAGAACAATGGGGAGCTACTGTAGATGTTCTTTTAGCGAATGGAGAAACGATTCAAAAACAATCCGATTTTCCAAAAGGTGATCCAGAAAACGCTGTTACTGCAGATGAACTAATAGAAAAGTTTACGAATATGACCAACGATATTAACCATACGAGAAAACAGCAGATTATCAAGAACATTTTAGAGCTAGAGTTAATGGAGAATACGGAAAGTTTAATGGCTGAATCAATTTCAATTTCATAATAGGGAATAAGGGAAAAATATTGAAATTCTATAAACTATCCCAGTAAATTTCATAACTTCTTATTGTATCTGAAAATCGGAATATTCATAAGTGGTGTATATGAAATCATTCCTCCATATTAAGTTCTAATTACTTTGATTGGAGCGGAAGGCGGCGACTCCTGTGGGATTAGCTTGAGCTGAAGACCCCGCAGGAGCCAAGCCCACGGAAAGCGTCCGCCTGAAGCGGAAATCAACTTTGTTCAAACAGGGTGCTAGATAAAGAGGGAGAAATCATGATGGAATCTAATAAAAACGAACAACTCAATTATATACAAAACACACTAAAAAGCTTAAGTAGTAGCGAGCTAGATCAGGTATCCTATTTGCTGTCTCTTTATCAAGCTTCCTCTACTAATGAGCAAACGACCGAAATCCCTATGCATTTTTTAGGGAGATTTTTAGGAATTCAACAAAATGAAGATGGCACAACGGAAATGAAATTAGGAATCCAAAATGAGAATACATATGGAGTTGCACAAGGAGGTTCCATTTATACACTAGCTGACGTTGCCATTGGCTTTAAAATTTTAAAATCGCTACAAGAAGGAGAAAAAGTTTTCACATTAGAATTAAAGGTAAATTTCATTAAAAAGGGTCAAGGAGCTCGTTTGCTCGCAAATCCTACTATCCTTTATCAAGGAAAGAATACAGTAGTTTCGGAGTGTGATATTACAGATGAAAAAGGAAGTTTAATAGCAAAGGCACTTGGTACCTTTTATATTGTGCGTTAGAAAAAAGGAGAAAGTAGGATGGTATATGAAAATGATCCATTACGAACATATCGTTGAACAAGTTGCAGAGATGTGTAAGAAATCGAATTACAATTTGGGGGAAGATGTTTATTCTGCTTTTAAACTAGCGCTACAAACCGAACAATCAGAAATAGGAAAAGAAGTAATTACCCAATTAATAGAAAATGCAGATATTGCTAAAACCGAACAAGTACCAATGTGTCAAGATACTGGAACTGCCGTCTTTATCGTGGAAGTAGGTCAAGACTGTCATATTGTAGGAGGAAGCTTAGTACAAGCGATTAATGAAGGAGTCAAAAAGGGATATGGAGAAGGGTATTTGCGAAATTCGATCATTTACAATCCATTGAATCGCAAAAACACAGGAGATAATACACCAGCCATCGTCCATCTAGAATTAGTGGAGGGAGACAGTATAACGATTCATATGACTGCAAAAGGGGGAGGCGCAGAAAATATGAGTGAATTGAAAATGTTAAAGCCTTCAGACGGGATAGAAGGAGTGAAAAAATATATCTTATCAATCGTAAAAGAAGCTGGGCCAAATGCATGTCCTCCGCTAGTAGTAGGCGTTGGGATTGGTGGAAACTTTGAGCGCTGTGCTTACTTAGCGAAAAAATCATTGTTTCGACCTTTAGGTATTCGCCATGAAGATCCTGTTGTTGCCGAGCTAGAAAAGGAACTCATGACAGAGATCAATCGACTAGGTATTGGTCCACAAGGGATGGGAGGAAGTACTACCGCACTAGACGTGAAAGTGGAGGTTGAATCCTGTCATATAGCCGCATTACCAGTTGCTGTAAACCTTAACTGTCACGCCAGTCGTCATCAAACTATATCTTTAAATTAAGGAGAGCTAACTGTGCAGAAAAAAATAAACCTACCATTACAAGAAGCTGACCTTATTGCGTTAAAAGCAGGCGACCGGGTCCTATTATCTGGTGTAGTTTATACGGCTAGAGATGCGGCACATAAACGAATGATTGAACAAGAAAAAGAAGGAATTCCTTTCCCAATCGATCTGTCCAATCAAGTTATTTATTATGTCGGTCCAACACCAGCAAAGCCAGGAAAAGTTATCGGCTCTGCTGGACCAACGACTAGTGGCAGAATGGATCTATATACTCCGAGATTACTGGAAGTAGGATTAAAGGGAATGATCGGGAAAGGGTATCGAAGCGAAGAAGTGAAGAAAGCGATGATAAAACATAAGGCAGTCTATTTTGGTGCAGTTGGTGGAGCCGCCGCATTAATTGCTCGTTCGATTAAAAGCTCTGAAATAGTTGCGTATGAGGATTTAGGGACAGAAGCAATTAGGAAGTTAACGATTGAGGATTTTCCGGTGTTTGTCATTAATGATGTACACGGCGGGGATATTTACAAGGAGGGCGTAGCTTTATATAAGTCATAAACGAAATATAGATCATAAAAGAAGGGATTGAAAATATGAGAGTAGGGATTATTGGTTTAGGAAATATGGGGGGCAGGATTGCTAGGAGACTAGTAAATCAAGGTGTGGAAGTGGGCGTTTTTGATGTAAATAAAAAGTTCGTCCAAGCTTTAGTCGGTTTAGGGGCAACGGAAGCAGAAAGTCCAGCTCAATTGGCGTCGAAGTTTCCATATGTTATTACTGTCCTCCCAAATGTAGCAATCGTCAAAGAAATATTAACAGGACAAGAAGGTTTGATGAAGGGACTGCGCCCGAACAGTCTATTAATAGATATGACCACTTCCATCCCTTCTGTAACGAAGGAACTAAATGCCATGTTAATAGCTAAAGGATTGAGGATGATTGATGCTCCTGTAAGTGGAGGGGTGAAGAAGGCAGAAGAAGGAACTTTGTCCATAATGGTTGGCGGAGAAGTTGCCGATTTTGAAGAAGTTAGACCGCTCCTAAGTTATATTGGACAGAATATTATTCACGTTGGTGACATTGGCGCGGGCCATACGATGAAAGCATTAAACAATATGATTTCCGCAACGACTTTAGCAGCAACAGGAGAAGCAATGGCTCTTGGGGTAAAACTAGGACTAGATCCATCCAAAATGTTGGACGTCATTAATTCGAGTACGGCAAAAAGCTTTTCCAGTGATTTTAAATTTCCGACCCAAGTATTAACTAGAAATTTCGAGATAGGATTTACGCTTGATTTAATGGTGAAAGATTTGAAAATTGCCATGAATATGGCGGAAGAAGAAAAAGTTCCTATGTTTATTTCGAGTGCTTCCTTTCAGTTATGGAAACAAGCGTGGTCTGATGGAAAAGGAAATCAAGACCATACTGCCATCGTAAAGCATATTGAAGAAATGTTCGATGTGGAAATAAGGGAAAAGAGTATATCTGCAACTAGTTAGGGAGTGTACAATGGAAAAATTCAAATTAACGGAACAGGATAGAGCCACTTTACAATCCAAGGTAACGACCAAATTAAGAGATTTAATACTAAAAGGTGAATTTAAAATGGGCGATCGGCTCACACAAGAAGAATGGGCCCAAAAACTAGGAGTCAGCAGAATGCCTCTTCGTGAAGCGTTAAGACAACTAGAAGTAGAAGGTTTAGTACGTATGGAACCACGAAAAGGTGCGATTGTTACACCTATCTCCATCGAAGACATTGAAGAAATCTACCGCCTTAGACAGATGTTAGAAGGGGAAGTAGCTGTTCAATCTCTTCCGTTTTTAGAGGAAGAAGATATAAAGGAATTAGAATACTTATACGAAAAAATGTTGAACTTAAAAGATAGTGAAAGTGACATGGAATTATATATGAAACTAAATAAAGAATTCCATCAAATTATTATAGAGGCTTCTCCAGGAAGAAGAATCAAAGGGTTTATCCATACATTATGGCAGGGAGTTCCGCAATATACACCTAGTTTACTTGCAAATCACCTTTCGGATTCTCACGAGGAACATCGGTTGATGGTGAAATATATTAAAGAAAAAAATGCGATCAAATTAAGAGAAGTAATGGAAAAGCATATTAATCGAACAAAAGAAAATCTAATAAGAATGATTAATAAAAACTGAAGTATACAAACAAAATGGAGAGGAGATTTACGATGAAAAAAATAGAGTTATCAGTCATTCCTGGAGATGGAATTGGGAAAGAAGTTGTACCAGAAGCATTACGTGTATTAGACACAGTTGCAAATATTCACGGAGGATTAAAATTCAATTATACACATTATCCATGGAGCTCTCAGTATTATGTCGAACACGGGAAAATGATGCCAGACAATGCTTTAGATTTACTAAGTCAAAGTGATGCAATCTTTTTAGGAGCGATTGGGGACCCAGCTCTAGTAAAAGATCATATTTCATTAGGAGGACTATTATTAAAAATTCGTAGAGAATTTGAACAGGTGATTAATGTAAGACCTGCAAAACTATTAAAAGGAATGGTGTCGCCTTTATCCAATCCACAAGACTTCGACATGATCATTGTCAGAGAGAATAGCGAGGGTGAATATAGTTCTAGCGGTGGAAGAGTCCATAATGGCATAGACGAGATCGTAGTGCAAAATGCTGTTTTCACAAAAAAAGGCGTTTCTCGCGTAATGGAATATGCATTTGAACTAGCTAGAAAAAGAAGTGGATACTTAACTAGCGCTACAAAATCGAATGGAATTGTCCACTCGATGCCATTCTGGGATGAAGTGTTATCCGAGATATCTCAAAAATTCTCGGATGTTCGTGTACAAAACATCCACATTGATGCATTATCTGCTTTTTTCATTACGAAGCCACAGACGATGGATGTAGTAGTAGCTAGTAATCTTTTTGGAGATATCTTAAGCGATATAGGCGGAGCGATTATGGGCAGTATTGGAATTGCTCCTGCTGCTAATATAAATCTAAATGGCAAATATCCTTCCATGTTTGAACCGGTCCACGGCTCGGCTCCTGATATTTATGGTAAAGGTATTGCCAATCCAATTGGACAAATTTGGACGGCGAAAATGATGTTGGATCATCTAGGGGAGACAGAGATGGGAGCACTTGTATTAGAAGCGATTGAAGATACATTGCATGCTGGCATTAAAACTCCAGATATTGGTGGTAATTCTAATATTACAGAAGTAACCGATGCCATTATTGCCAACATAAAAGAGAAAGCAAAAAGTGGCGTTCTTAATAGTGTAACGAATTAATGTATCCAATAACCAATCATATAAATGAGGGAAAAGTAATGAGTCTAGCACGATCCTACTTATTTGTACCTGGTACTAACAAGGACATGATTAAAAAGGCAATTGCATCTAATGCAGACAGTATCATCATCGATTTAGAAGATGCAGTCGCATTAGCTGAAAAAGAAAAGGCAAGAGAAACGGTTAAAGAATCATTAATAAGGTTTAGCAAAGAAAAAGAGATTTTTGTAAGGATTAACGATTGTGAGACACCTTTTTGGGAAGAAGATTTAATCTGTGCGGTAACAAATGGAGCAGCAGGCATAGTCGTTCCTAAATCGGAAAGTGGGCAGCATATTAGATTTGTTTGCCAGAAAATTCGAGAAGTTGCCACTAATCTCTCATCTACCTTCCAAGTAATACCTTTAATAGAAACAGCAAAAGGAGTCCAATTTGCGTACGCTATTGCAGCAGAAGATGAGATGATTTCCAAACTGGCTTTTGGTTCGATCGATTTTTCGTTAGACATAGGATGCGAGCTTTCAGCAAATGGGATGGAATTATTATTTGCTCGATCTCAAATTGTCATAGCTTCAAAAGCAGCTGGCATTGGAGCGCCAATTGATACTGTTTATGCAGACTTCAATAATGCAGCAGGCTTCGAAAATGAAGCGAAAATTGCTAAACAACTTGGTTTTAAAGGAAAGCTAATCATTCATCCGAAGCAAATACAAATAACGCATCAACTATTTTCACCGTCAGAAGAAGAGATATACAATGCAAGAGCTATTGTAAAGGCATTTGAAGAGGCAGAAGAAAGCGGAGTGGCATCAATAGCTGTAGATAATCAAATGGTAGATTACCCTGTTTACAAAAAGGCCAAGCACCTATTATTTTATTCTAACTATCCAGAAGAGTCCTCGATATTGAAATAGTACGCAGTAAATCTTAGAAATTCTAAAGGGGATGAGTAAGTTGAAAATAACAAAAGTAGAAGTTAAGACAGTTCCAATTAGTAGCCCAATAAGAAATGCATATATTGATTTTAGTAAAATGACCGCATCTGCAATAGCGATTACAACAGACGTGATGAAAGATGGGAAACCGGTTGTTGGTTATGGATTTAACTCAAATGGGCGTTATGCACCGACGGCATTACTGAACGAACGATTTATTCCTAGATTACTAGAAGCTGATCCAAAAGATATTATCACCGATGATGGGTCTAATTTTGATCCACATAAAATACATGCCATTATTATGGCCAATGAAAAACCAGGTGGTCATGGCGAACGCACGGTTGCTGTTGGTGTGATCGATATGGCTATTTGGGATGCAGTAGCCAAAATAGAAGGAAAAGCCTTATACCAATTACTTGCTGAAAGATATGGAAATGGCGAAGTAGATGAGCAAGTATACATTTACGCTGCAGGTGGCTACTATTTCCCGGATAAAGGGTTAAAGGAACTACAAGACGAGATGAAGGGTTATTTAGCATTAGGCTATAAAGATGTGAAAATGAAAGTTGGCGGCGCTTCTTTAAAGGAGGATTTAAACCGTATTGAAGCTGTGCTTGCTATTTTACCGCAAGGAAGCGGATTAATGGTAGATGCAAATGGCCGCTTCGACTTGGATTACGCAATTGAATTTGGAGAAAAGATCAAAGACTATGAACTTATTTGGTATGAAGAAGCTGGTGATCCACTTGATTATCATTTGCAAGCGGAGCTTTCTAAACGTTATCCACATGCAATTGCAACAGGGGAAAATATATTCTCCCTACAAGATGCAACGAATCTAATCCGTTATGCTGGGATGAATCCAGAAAAAGACTTTCTTCAATTTGATTGTGCGCTTAGCTATGGGTTAGTGGAATATTTACGAATTCTCGATATGTTGAAAGATCACGGTTGGTCTTCCAGACGTTGTATTCCGCATGGTGGACATCAAATGTCCTTAAACATTGCAGCTGGATTAGCACTTCATGGAAATGAATCCTATCCAGGTGTATTCGAGCCATTTGGAGGATTTGCGGATAATTATGCAGTAGAAGACGGTTATGTCAAATTACCAAATGCTCCAGGTATCGGTTTTGAAGAAAAATCAGATTTACACAATCTACTATTAAGCATTGGAAAGTAGAAGGATAGGAGGTTGGATAGATGGCTAAAAAGATGGAATTCGATAGTGAAATTGCGGCTGAATATGACAAGGGAGTAAGACGGACACTTCCCACTTATGACCCGATGCTCCGGCTTGCGCAGACATTTCTGCGCGCCAATCTAAAAGACATTGCTTCTCTCCTTATACTTGGCGGTGGTGGAGGAAATGAACTAAAAGCATTCGGACCTACGAATCCTGAATGGAAATTTACGGCTGTTGATCCATCAAAGGCTATGCTTGAAGTTGCCAAGAGGAAAGCAGAACTAATGGAAATGGACAACCGGGTAGAACTGATCAATGGAACCATAGAAGACGTTCCGATTGGAAATTCGTTTGATGCAGCGACTTGCATTCTCGTTCTTCATTTTATACCAGAAGTAGATGACAAGCTTGCACTCTTAAAAAAAGTAAGAGCCCATCTCAAACCGGGTGCTCCGTTTGTGCTCGTTAGTAAATTCGGAGATCCGGCAAGTTCAGAATTTAGAGAACTCGTAACACTCTGGAAAGACTATTGGCTCGATACGACAAAACTATCAGAGTCGCAAGTCGAGGAATTGATGAAGGATACGTTAACTGGTTTGTCTATATCCGAGGAAAAACTGAGGAAGCTACTAGTAGAAGCTGGGTTCCACAGAATTGCAAACTTTTTTAGAACGAATCATTTTGGCGGTTGGATTTGTCATGCTTTATAAAAGGTGAAATTAGGTTAGATAAAGGGAATGATATGGTGGCATGAAGATATCTACACATAAAGATTTTAAAACGTATGCATATATTTCTTTAGCTATTGCCGGATTCCTATTAATATTTTTCTTGTTACCCGATACATTTTCTTACCACGCCAAACTGATGACTAGTATTATCACGTTTGGGATCATTTTATGGTCATTGGAGCCCATTCCAATAGGACTTACTGGATTGATCATTTTATTGCTCATGCTTATTTTTAACATTGCAGATTCGTCCGTTATTTTCAGTGGATTTGCTTCACCAGCTACTTATTTAATCGTTGCTGGTATGATGCTTGCAACCGCTGTTAACGAAACTTCTCTGATTAAGCGAATGACCTACGAAATTTTGAGAAGATGGGGTAGTAGTGCGAAAGGATTATTAGGCAGTATTATTATTATCCAACAAATTCAATCTTTCTTTATTCCATCAACTGCTGTCCGTACTGCTTTAGTAGTACCGGTTTCCACTATGATTATCTCGACGGTCGAGGCGAAACCCGGAAGTAACTTCAGAAAAATGATTATGCTAGGCGTTGCATACGGTGGGGTCATAAGTGGATCGGCAGTGATGACCGCTGCAATTGGAAATATATTAACTGTGGAGATTCTTAATCGTTTTGCTGGGGTCAATATCACGTATTTCCAATGGTTTTTTTATACGTTTCCATTATGGTTAATATTAATACCTGCTATATGGATTCTCTTATTGAGAGTATTCCCATTGCCTAAAGAGCAACAATACTTTCCAAAGATTGAAGAACAGATGCAAATTAAATTAGAAGAACTAGGTCCAGTGAATAAACAAGAAATAATTTGTATGATCATTCTGTTTTTTATCGTTGTGCTTTGGTTAACTGAACCAGTTCATGGAATGCATCCAAGCATTCCAGCTTTAATCGGAGTTGTATTGATGACATTACCGAAAATAGGAATTGCAGATTGGGAATCAGTTATTAAAATCAATTACAATACCATTTTATTATTAAGTGTGACTTTGTCGATGGGATATACATTTGTAGATTCTGGCGCCGCGGATACAATAAGTGATTATTTAAGTGTACCTTGGTTTATGGAGCTTATTCAAAATCCATTATTAGCTGTATTCATTGTCATTTTGATGGCTCAACTATTTCATAAAATGATATCGAACGTATCAACTGCAGTGGTCGTATTGGTTCCAATCATCATAAGTGTTGCACAGAATGCGGGCATTGATCCTTTAGCTATAGGTTTTGCTACTGGATTAACATGTGTTTTTGGATTTATGTTTGTTGTGGAATCCATGTCCAATTTACTTGTTCATAGTACTGGCATGATTGAACAGAAAGATTTCTTAAAGCCTGGATTTTATGCAACAATTATCACAATAATTGCGACAATAGTTATTGCATCTACGTGGTGGAGATGGATTGGATTACTTTAACTTGATTCAGCAAAAAAACTGCTGAGTAGAGGAACTCTGGCTAAGATCGCCGCGTCGTGCGGCAACGCCTGAGTGACCAACATCCTGTTGGCCCAAGCCGCCGGCGGATGTCACAGATTTTGAAGGGAGTTTGAAAATGATGTTAGCCTAAAATCGTCGCATCCACGCGACAACGGCTAACTGACCTGCATCAGCAGGCCTAAGCGCAATTAAAAATATGGACGCAATTACGCCGAGGCGTAATTGATTAAGATAGGAGGAAATCGTATGTTACCTTTACAGGGGATAACAATTGTATCGTTAGAGCAGGCTGTGGCAGCACCTTTTGCTACAAGGCAGCTTGCAGATTTAGGGGCACGTGTTATTAAAGTAGAAAGACCAGAAACTGGGGACTTCGCTCGAAATTATGATAAAACAGTCAAAGGAATGGCAAGTCATTTTGTCTGGATTAATCGTTCCAAAGAGTCTATTACGCTCGATTTAAAACAAGAGGAAGCAAAAGAGGTTTTAGATAAACTTTTGTCAACTGCAGATGTGTTTATACAAAATTTAGCTCCTGGTGCTGTTGATCGACTTGGGTTCAGTGCGGCGGAGTTAAAAGAAAAGTATCCACATTTAATCATTTGTGGAATATCAGGGTATGGTACGTCTGGTCCTTATATGGATAAAAAAGCCTATGATTTACTGATCCAGTGTGAAGCTGGTTTAGTTTCTGTTACTGGCACAGAAGACACACCATCTAAATCAGGTATTTCTATTGCAGATATTGCTGCAGGTATGTATGCATACACGGGAATTTTAACTGCCATTATTGCTCGAAGTAAAACTGGTAAAGGTTCCATTTTAGAAGTTTCTATGCTAGAGGCACTAGCAGAATGGATGGGGTATCCTCTGTATTATGCTGGTTATGGTGAAATAGAACCGAAAAGAACTGGTGCTAGTCATGCTACTATTTATCCATACGGACCTTTTGTGGCCGGTGATCAAAAGCAGGTTTTCTTGGGCATTCAAAATGAACGTGAATGGGTTCGTTTTTGTGAAAATGTACTGAAAGATAGCAAGCTCGCGCTGGACGCTCGTTTTAGTAATAATTCTAATCGAGTATCCAACAAAGATATGTTGAAATCTATTATTGAAGATGCTTTTGAGAAGATGGATTCCACTCAAATTATTGAACAACTAGAGAAAGCAAAAATAGCAAATGCACGACTTAA
Source organism: Psychrobacillus sp. OK032 (assembly GCF_900111345.1). Lineage (GTDB taxonomy): Bacteria > Bacillota > Bacilli > Bacillales_A > Planococcaceae > Psychrobacillus. The sequence continues at coordinate 641,510 of NZ_FOGY01000001.1, read as the reverse complement.
TACAGTAAGTGAATTAATGGACCACCCGCAACTCCAAGCCCGTAATCGATGGAGAGAAGTGGAGTCTCCCGTTGGTAATATAAAGGCGTTGCTTCCACCTGCAACATTTGATGAGATAGACACTGTCATGAATCCAATTCCTGCTGTTGGGGAACATACGGAAGCTATTCTAAAAGAGTTGGGCTTTGACTATGATGTAATGGGTAAATGTACTAAAACCAGTGTTTCCGTATAAAATAAGTCGTTTTTAGGAGGATTTGTTTGAATCCAGTTATTGGAGTTTCATCGGATTTAAAAGGTGAGGTTATTTCCGTTTCTACTGCTAATATTGTTTCAATCGCTCGTTTTGGTGGGATTCCTATTGTGCTGCCAAATCTGCAGGATAATGGAGTGGACACTATTGCTGAGATGCTAGACGGGCTCCTTTTAACTGGCGGAGGGGATATTGATCCGACCTTGTTTGGAGAGGAGCCACATCCACGTTTGGGAAGTATTGTCCCAGAGCGAGATGCGTTTGAAATACAGCTAGTTCAAAAAATGTTGGAAAAGAATAAGCCGATATTAGGAATTTGTAGAGGAGCACAAATTTTAAGTATTGCTGCTGGTGGAGATATGTATCAGGATATTTACGCACAATCGTCAGCGCAACTTTTGCAACACGATCAACAAGCACCAAATTGGCATGCTTCTCACTTTGTTCATGTGACGAAAGGATCCATTTTAAGTAATATCGCTGGGGTAGAGAAGTTTAAAGTGAATAGTTTTCATCATCAAGCCGTGCGCAATATTCCAAATGGATACGTGTTGAGTGGAATTGCAAGTGACGGAATTATTGAAGCCTTTGAAAGTGAAGATCATCCGTTTGTTATGGGAATTCAATGGCACCCGGAAAGTTTATTGTTAAAAGATGATTCGGTTTCTGCTGCCATTTTTAAACGATTTGTAGACGCTTGTTCAAAGTAAATTTATGTGAAAGATAAGAGAAACGACTGTTTATGAGCAGTCGTTTTTTATTATGGTCATATTTAAATTAAAGAGAATAATTCCTATGAATTATGTCGCGCCCGAGACCAGTTTTGTCGTGTTCGCGATTGATTTTGTCGCGTTCACATGTAATTCTGTCGCTTTCACAGCTAATTTAGTCTTGCTTAACCACATTCTAACTAATAAAAGAAAATAATTCCAAATCCTATTTACCAAATCCGCTATGCAGATAGCTTATTTGATTATGTCGCTCTCGAGACCAGTTTTGTCGTGTTCGCGATTGGTTTTGTCGCGTTCACATGTAATTTTGTCGCTTTCACAGCTAATTTAGTCTCGCTTAGCCATATTCTAACTGATAAAAGAAAATAATTCCAAATCCTATTTACCAAATTCGCCTTGCAGATTGCTTATGTGATTATGTCGCGCTCGAGACCAGTTTTGTCGTGTTCGCGATTGGTTTTGTCGCGTTCACATGTAATTCTGTCGCTTTCACAGCTAATTTAGTCTCGCTTAGCCACATTCTAACTAATAAAAGAAAATAATTCCAGATTCTATTTACCAAATCTGCTAGGCAGATAGCTTATGTGATTATATCGCGCTCGAGACCAGTTTTGTCGTGTTCGCGATTGGTTTTGTCGCGTTCACATTTAATTTAGTCTCGCTTAGCCAAATTCTAACTAATAAAAGAAAAAACTCCAATGCCAACTATTCCAATATCGGATGGAGAGCTCTTAATTTGCTTAATGTAACCGATTATTTGTTAGAAATACACTTATTATTTTTTCATGAAATGATGCCAAAAGGGCAAGCTACACTGTATAGAAAAAGGAGGTATTTTGTTTGATTAGCTGGATTAGACTGACGTTTTCTACATGTGTTTTGGTCTTTCTTCTTTCCACGGCTGTTTTTGCTGCTGAAGAACCATCGAGGGAGCAAATTTTAGAAAAGCGTATGGAATACTATATAAAATACTCAAGTGACGTTTTGCCTTGGTATTATTTAGCTGCTATCGATCAGTTTGAACGGAATATCCAGGAAGTTAGAAATGATATTCCGAAGAGAGATGGCGTTGTTGCTATCCAATTTTCCGATGATTTTTGGACAGGTTTACTGAATCCTTTGCTAGACGATACAAACTTAACTTCGATTGCTTTTTTTAATGGCCGTGGATTAGATGGCAGTCAAGACGGCAAGGCAGAACGGGAAAATGATGACGATGTAATGGTCACTTTAACCGAATACTTAATGCAGTTTGGAGTTGCGGAAAAAGGTTTTGAAAAAGCGCTGAAGGAATATTATCAACGCGACGAAACCGTCAAACAAATAATGACGAATGCAGAAATTTACAAGGAGTTTGAATCGTTAAATTTAGATGCGCGTGCCTTTCCGCTTGCTATCAATCATAATTACAGTTACCGCAGTACGTGGGGGGCCAAAAGAGGCTGGGGCGGCAGACGAATGCATGAAGGTACTGATTTATTTGCTTCATATAGTGTTCCAGTGAAATCCACTACTTTTGGTAAAGTGGAAGTGATGGGCTGGAATGACTATGGTGGTTGGCGCATTGGTATTCGAGATGTAAATAACACGTATCATTATTATGCCCACTTATCGGGATATACGAAAGATTTAAAAGAAGGAGACATACTCGAGCCTGGAACAATAATTGGTTACGTAGGAAGCTCCGGTTATGGAAAAGAAGGGACATCCGGAAAATTTGCTCCCCACTTACATTACGGCATGTACAAATACAATGGTCGAGTTGAATGGGCATACGATCCTTTTCCTTCATTAAAGCGATGGGAACAAGAGGAACGAAGTAAGAAAAATAAGTAAAACTAATCCAGCAGCTCTCGGGTTGCTGGATTTTAACCAATTAATAAAGACATCCAAAAAAGGTGTTGCAAAAGGACAAAAGAATAAAGCAGAAGTGCTCCCCCAATTAATATTTGCAAATATCTTCTTGGTTGAAATTTCGTTATGATATACATAAAAAGCAGTGGAAGGATAATTTTAATAGAATAAAAAGTTGCGATATTGTTTTCATATATGAAGCGCATGAATGGATTTGCCTCGGTAATATGACCGTTTCGAATGCCAAAATCAGTGAATATGGAATCAAAGATGGCGAGTATTAATAGTAAAATTGCTAACGTGAATGGGTTAACACGTGAAGGAAAGGATAGCTTCCAATTCAGATGGAGTGTCCTCCTTTTATGTAATTTTTACTATTATGTTGAAGTTTTCCATTGATTATTCATTTGAAATAAGAAAATGTGCTTTTTAGGATTATTTTATGCCAGATAGGGAAATGTAATACAAACAAACTCATTGCTAGTTGGAGGTCAAAATGACGAATATGAACCGAGGAATTGTTACTGCTTTATCTGCAATTGGACTAGCGCAAGGCTTAAAAATATTGACGCATAAAAAAATAACAGGAAATTGGGATATTAAACAAGCGTTTACAACAGGTGGAATGCCAAGCTCGCATTCGGCAGGAGTAGCAGCACTTGCTTCTTACGTAGCCGCTAATAAAGGAACTCGTCATACGGAAACAGCGCTGGCAGTTGTGTTCGGCACTATTGTTATGTATGATGCGCAAGGAATAAGAAGACACACGGGCGAAATCGCACAACTTGTGAATGATTTGGAAGATAATATAGCCACATTGTCAGGTAATTTTCCGAGTTTTGAGTATGTTCAACGAGAGGAAGAATTAAAAGAATTATTAGGACATCAGCCAGTAGAAGTAGCGGCGGGTGCGATTTTCGGTACTCTGTTTGGCATTATATGCGCTAAATTGGAAGATTGAAATGATACAGGACATATCAATAGTATAAGAAAAACCAAGTCGGGAAATTTCTGACTTGGTTTTTCTTATTTTGTCTTAGTCATGATAAAAAACCAAGCCGGCTTTGATCCCGACTTGGTTTCGATTATTCTTTGCTATCCGAGTATGTTTTTGTTTCCCCATCTTCGTATTCGATTTCAAGGTTAAAGTTTGTATAATCTGCTGCATCAAAAGCCATAGTTACTCTCCGGATTACTTCTTCTTTACTCATGTCTTGCGTTAATTGGAGATCTGTAAAAACTTGCTCTAATAATGTATATGCGGCATCTCCTTCTACATCGGCAGCAGCATGCATATTTTTGTAAACTGATTCCGTTTTTGATGAGTTTCCATAGTATTCTGCTATTATCGCATCTTCATTGTCTGGTGTACTAATGTGTAAATTTAAAAAACGGAATCCAAATTCGCTTTCCGGATTATCAGATGTTAGAGATTCATCAACCGCTTCATCTTGTTCCTCCTCAAATGCTGTTCCATTAGGTCCGTTTTCCTCTGGCTCATCATTGTTTCCACAAGCAGCAATTAGCATCGTGGATGATAAAAGTATGGTTGCAAGTGTAATCTGTTTTTTTGCTCTCATGTACATTCCCCTCTCAAGCTGAATTGAATCTATATATTTTATATAGCCTAAAAGTATGCTTAGTAAACAAAAGCATTGATAGATTGAAAGTTTGAGGTTTAGAAGGATAACATTTTTGGAAATATAAGAGGTTTGGTGAGTTAAGTTTAGTATAATGGTGAAAAGAATTAACTTGACTCAGCGAAATAATAACTGCTGAGTAGAGGAACTCTGGCTAATATCGCCGCGTCGTGCGGCAACGCCTGAGTGACCAACATCCTGTTGGCCTAAGCCTCCGGCGGATGTCACAGATTTTGAAGGGAGCTAATTGCGCTAGCGCAATTCAAAATCTGGACGCAAATACGCCGAGGCGTATTTGAATTATTTAGGGAGGATGGTTCAGATGGCAGCATATTCAGAGATCATATCAGTAGAACAGTGGAAGAATATTTTGGAGCAGTCGAAGGAGAAGGCAGTTATCGTGTTTAAACATAGTACTACTTGCCCGGTGAGCGCGCGAGCTTATGGAGAGTTTACTTCGTTTAATTCGCCTGTGGACACTTATTTAGTGAAAGTGATTGAAAATCGTTCGGTGTCTAATGAGATAGAAAATGATTTAGGGGTACGTCATGAGTCACCACAAGCATTTGTAATTGCAAATGGACAAGCTAATTGGAATGCATCACATAGGAAAATTACTAAAGAGGCGTTAACAAAAGCGATCGTATCAATATTGGGACGGTGAGATTGTATGGAAGAGATATTGAAAGTAGGTAAGTATTTAGTAGATAATGCAGAAAAAATTATTAGAGATATGACAGAAGAAGCACTAAAAAATGTTGAAATTCCATTTACGGAAGAGATGTTGGAGCAATCGATTCAACAGAATATGGAGTTTTTAGTGCTTATAGCGGAATCGTTTAAGGAAACGGAGGAAGCTGCAGAAGCAGAGTTAATCAAATGGAGTAAACAAGTCGGAGAACAACAAGCTGCACTATTCAACCAATTTTCAACGATTCTAAAGCCATTTGCTAAAAACCGCTTGATGTATTTGGAATACATTACCCAAATTTCAATAGATCATGGATTATCGATTGAAAATATAGTGAAAATAAATAATCGAATTAGTTATTTAATAGATGTAAGCTTAATCGAAACGATAGTCGCATACGAATCTTACCGTGATTCGCTAATGGAAGAAAGTCAAAAAGAGATAAACGAATTATCAGCACCTATTGTACCAATCCAGACAGGAATTGCTGTACTGCCTATAATTGGTATGATTGATTCTTCCCGTTTTCAGTATATTATAAATCATTTAGTGCCTTCGATACCGAGTCGTTCGATAGACCATTTAATCATTGATTTTAGTGGTATTTTAACAATAAATTCTGAAGTTGCAGAGCAGATGTTTATACTTCATAGTGTTCTTCAATTACTTGGAATCCATGTCCTGTTTTCTGGTATTAGACCGAATCTTTCGATGGAAATTGTCCGTGCAGGTATTGATTTAACTTCTTTTCATACATTTGGTAGTGTTAAACAGGCAGTGGATAGCTTAAGGTAGGCTAATAGAAATTTTTATATGGAAGATAAAATTCGATTTCTTGTAGAGAGAAATCGTTTTTTTTATAAACATATTTTGTGCTTTGAAACCAGTGTTCGCGATATTAAGGGTACCGCCGCTTTCCGTTGCAGGCGGACGCTTCTGCTGATATCAGGGATTAATATTTTTTAGGTACACTATGCGAATATTTATTAAACCTAATTAGAAAATGCTGTCTACAAATAAGTGGAGCATTTAGGATAAAGTACGTTTCATTCATCCATTTATTAGAACAACACCTCGTATTCAACGTCGTCTCACTCCAAGTGTACTTGCTCTTTTAAGATTTGGTTGCTTTCCGAATAGAACTGGTTGTTTTCTATAATTGATTGATTGCTCTTAGTCATTTACTGGGATGCCAATAAATAGAACTATAAGACCGTATAGGAAGAAAGCACATCAGAACATTAGATAGATTGGTTTAGTCGTGTTCGCAGTAAATTTGTCGCTTTTGAGATAGGCTTTGTCATGTTTACAGCTTATTCGACTATTTTGATATTGAATTTTCACTTTCAATAAAGTAAATATTTCATAAGATTGTCTTGAGAGCAGTGAAGCTGATTAGATAGCAATTTTGGTGGATTGTAGCGGAAGGGCGGCGACTCCTGCCGGATGAGTGAGACAGATAGGACATCGCAGGCGAACGCGTAAGCGTCGGCGATGGCCTATCGCTCACCCGGCGGAAAGCGTCCGCCCTGGAGCGGAAATCCTATGCGGGAACTTCTAACGGCGCAGTATCCCTATATTGCATTGTGGAAGGCTTAGGAAAACAAGATATATTTTGGCCATTTATGCTTTTGTTTTTGGCGTATTTGAATTAGTTTGAGCAGATGGATACGCGGGTAACAGATATTATAAAAGTTTTATAGGGAACTTAACAAAAAAGGAGGATGATGATATGTTCGATCAGTATTATTGGAGAGATTCGCTCTCTTTTTTACCAGAAATTTTAATAGGTCTAGTTGTTTTAATGATAGGATTTTTTATCGCAAAGCTATTAGAAAACATGACGTATAAATTATTACGAAAATTTCATGTGAATGAACGATTAGGAAATACAAAGTCCAAATGGACAGTCGAGAAAATTATTAGCAAAGTTAATTTTTTATTATAGTGCTGATTTTTGCATTTGTTTTATTCTTTAACATATTGAACTTGAATACAATGGCCACTCCGTTTGTTTCTATGTATTCAAGTTTAACTGGTGCTTTCTTAAATATTTTGAAAGCTGCTTTGATTTTATTATTTGCTTGGATTTTAGCAACTGTCATAAAAAAAGTAATTCAAATGGCTGGCTCGAAGCTTCAACTGAATAAATATGTTGGAAAAACGGGCGTTGATCCGGAAAAAGTAGATCAAGCTAAGTGGACGGATACAGCAGCGAATGTAGCGTACTATTTAATCTTTTTATTATTTATTCCCGCAGTATTAAATGCATTAGGAATTGATGGATTAAGTGGACCATTCGAAGGGATGCTTGCTAGTTTCTTTAACTTTATTCCTAAATTAGTATCAGCAGCTATTGTTTTTGTTATTGGTTGGTTTATTGCAAAACTAGTTCGTAATTTAATAGAGAAGTTTTTGCAGTCAGCTGGGGCAGACCGATTAGCAGATAAATTGAAGATTTCTTCCTTTATAGAAGGGACGAGTGTGTCGAAAGTTGTTGGGATTGTAGCTTTTGTTTTAATTATGATTCCAGTATCTATTACTTCCCTAGAGATTTTAGATTTAGAAGGGATTTCTGCACCTGCCATTGCTATGTTGAATAATGTGCTGGCAATGTTACCGAAGATTTTTGTAGCAATCGTGTTGGTATTAGTAGGGATAGTCGTTGCAAAATGGGTGAAAGATGTTGTTGTTTCATTGCTTGAAAAAATCGGAGTGAATTCAGTATTTGGTAAGATGGGATTCAAATCGGGTAATGGTACGGCACCAACTTTTTCTACTTTGTTAGGAACAATTGTGCAAGTTGTGATTATTTTATTGTTTGTAGTGGAAGCACTACAGTTGTTGGAGCTACACTTTATGGTGACACTCGCAACTGGGATTTTTGCTTATCTACCGTCTGTGTTTGCGGCAATGGTAATTTTAGCCGTAGGATTTTGGTTAGCAAATATGGTAGAAAAATTGGTCGGTAGTTTGATGACCCATTCTTCAGGAACACCACATTTCTTGCGTTACGTGGCTAAATATGCAATTTTGGCATTCGCATTCTTTATGGCATTAGACCAGTTAGGAATAGCAGCTTCTATCATTAATTCAGCGTTTATCCTCATTCTAGGCGGATTAGCATTAGCGTTTGGCTTGGCATTTGGATTGGGAGGACGAGAGCACGCAGCTCGCTATTTGAGTAAGATGGAAAAAAGTTTAGAAGAAGCAGAAGTATCGAAGGAAAAGTATAAAGCGGAAAAAGAATCCATAAAAGATTCCGTTAAGAAGAATGTTCAAGGATCGCAAGCGGAGCAAACCGTAAGTGAGGCAAGTGGCTATTTAGATGAATCTCCAGATACAGGATATAATATACCATCTACCGATGATCTACATCCTTATGAAGATTTACCGCCGAGTGACGAACGGATAGATAAATAAAAACTAATCGAAATGCCCTGGTGTAGCTATGCCGGGGCGTTTTTTTGATACTTTTGGAAACTATAAAACTAATTACTAGTGGCTAGTTTTCTACGAGCGTCTCTACATTCAGACTCCATCGCCTTGCTCCTGCGCAAAGCTCGTAGCAGAAAATTGTGCTTGATTAGGGAAGACATAGGCGTTTGTACTTTTCTTAACATTATTTTGGCTAAAAGCTAGTAGTAACACAGATATAAAAAATAACCGCAATCAAAGGGAAATTTTTTCTCTTCATCTGTTTTCCACTCTAGTATTAAATGAAAATACTATTAGTGATAGCCAAAAAGGATAGAAATAAGGAAAAGTCACTCGTACATTTCATTAGTAACAATCTATTATTACAAATACCTATATTTTTTTCGAAGCAGTATAAAAATTAAACGAAATTCGGATAGATATTTTTAAAATTACAAGCGTATAGTACAAAGTAAGTAATTTCATTCAAAATTTAAACTTTGTTTAAAAAAGTATTTACATTTAGAAATAGAGTAGTATGATGTATTTAAATATTGAATTTTCTGAAAAGAAAATTAATGGAGGGCGGAAAATGAAAGCATCTTTTATTACGGTTGAGCATGAGCTATTTCGGAAGTCTTTACGGAAGATGTTAGATAAAGAAGCGTATCCTTTTTTTGATGAATGGGAAGCAAAACGGGAAATTCCAAAGGATTTTTGGTTGAAGATGGGTGCGAACGGATTTTTATGTCCTTGGGTTGATGAAGTGTATGGAGGGCTTGGGCTAGATTTTTCGTATTCGATGATCTTGATTGAGGAGTTAGAAAGAGTTGGACAGGGCTTAGCAAGTGGGGCGAGCTTGCACTCTGATATTGTGAGCCCTTACATATCAAACCTTGGTACGGAAGTGCAGAAGCAAAAGTGGCTTCCAGGCTGTGTAAGTGGGGACTTGATAACTGCGATTGGCATGACCGAACCCGGTGCTGGATCGGATCTAGCTGGTGTGAAAACGACTGCCCGTAAAGATGGGGACTTTTATATTTTGAATGGTGAGAAGACATTCATCACAAATGGTCTGTTGGCAGATATTGTCATTGTCGTTTGTAAAACGGATTCAAATGTGCAGCCGGCGCATCGAGGGATTAGTTTGCTCGTTGTGGAGAAAGGAATGGAAGGCTTTTCTTATGGGAAGAAACTTAACAAAATTGGCATGCATAGTGGCGATACGGGGGAATTAATATTCGAAGATGTGAAAGTACCTGTAGCAAACTTACTTGGGGAAGAAGGAAAAGGGTTTTACTATCTTATGCAAAATTTACAGCAGGAGCGTTTAATCGTCGCGATTCAGTGTCAAATTGAAGCAGAAGAAATGCTTCGAATAACAATCGACTATGTAAAAAATAGGAAAGCATTCGGTCAATCCATTAGCAAATTTCAAAATACGCAATTCAAAATAGCGGAAATGGCAACCGAAATAGATATCGGTCGAACATATGTAAATCAGTTGACTGCTCGCCATATTGCGAATGAAGACATTGTAAAAGAAGTATCCATGGCAAAATGGTGGATTAGTGAAATGGCTAAACGAGTGGCGGCGGAGTGTTTGCAGCTGCACGGTGGCTATGGGTATATGGAAGAATACGAGATAGCAAGAAGATATCGTGATATTCCAGTTGCGAGCATTTACGCTGGTTCAACCGAAATTATGAAAACAATTATTGCGAAAAAGCTGGATTTATAAATGAAAGGAGGAATCTTATGAAGCTCTCAGAGAGAAAACTGCAAAAGAAAAAGCATGAAATTATTTTATCTGCAGTTAAAATCGTGAACCAAAAAGGGTATCAAGGTGCAACGATGGAGGAAATTGCTGCAGAGCTTCTAATGACGAAAGGTTCTCTCTATTATTATTTTAAAAATAAAGAAGATCTCATTTTTCAATGTCACGAAATGGTGTTGGGGCAAGCAATTAATAAATTACAAGATTATATTAATGAAGATATATCTAATGAACAGAAACTACGCAAGATGATTGCTAGTCATATCCGATATGCTATTGAAGAAAAAGAAACATTCAATATGATAATAAAGCCTGACGAAACATTTTCAAAGGACCAACTCAGTCCAATTTTAAATAAGCGAAATGAATATGCATCCTGGTTTGACCAAGTAATCCAAAAAGGGATTGCGGAAGGAGACTTTAGAATAAAAGAACCAAAAATTGCAAGAATGATTTTACTAGGTTCCATGAATTGGATACAGCAATGGTACAAAGTAAATGGGGACAAGACAATAGAGGACATACAAGCGATTTATGCAGATTATTTGATAAAAGTTGTGAAGTAAATGACATCATCTAAAACATTGCTTTGTTATATTTTACTGTTGATTTTTACTAATTTAATTGATTGATTGAAGTGGAAAACGTCCGCCTGTAACCGAAATCAGCGGTATATATGAATAGAATCAAAACAAAGGGGATTTGATATATGTTCGTTACGGAAAAATTGGCACTCCATGCAAAAGAGCAACCTAATCATTTTATTACCCAGTTTAATGGAAGAAAAACATCGTATTCCGCATTTTACGAGCAAGCCAAAAGATTAGCGGGTTATTTTCAAGCAAAGGGTTACGGGCAAGAAGATATTATTGCAGTTTACTTGAATAACTCAGATTATTTCCTAGTTTGTTATTATGCGTGTCAGCTCGGTGGATTTAGTGTAATGCCTGTAAATACGAAGCTCGCTGCTCCTGAAGTGGAGTATATATTTACCCATTCAGAAGCGAAGGCAATCATTTATGGAGCAGACATGGAGCCAATTTTGAACGAAATCCCGGACACATTTGCAAAATTTCAAGATACGCTTGTAGTTGGAGAAAACCGAGGCTTAATAGAGGTGCTAGAGGATGCATCTATTACTTACGCTGAAGTAAGCGAGCGTGAAGAGCGGACGAGTGTTGTTTTTTATACTTCCGGTACGACAGGTAAACCAAAAGGCGTTATGTTAACAGCAAATAATGTGAGAGCAGCTGCACAAATTTGGGGAGAAGCAATGGAACTAAACTCCAATGATCGCATGCAAATTGTAGCTCCATTATTTCACTGTGCGGCAAGTCATGTTTTTAGTATTCCTGTCATTTATGCTGGTGGGACGATTATTATCGAGGAAGGATTTTCTCCTGAGCGAGCTTTAAATACGATGGAACAAGAAGATATTACGATATTCTTTGGTGTGCCTGCGATGTACAGTATTTTATTGAACACACCAAAAATGCAAAATTTACAGTTACCTAATCTTCGACTGTTTACTTATGGAGCGGCTCCAATGCCATATGAATTAGTTCGCAAAGTGAAAGCATTATATCCAGATGTGAAAGTTCAAAATTTATATGGACAAACAGAAAATTCCCCAGCCGCTACGACGCTCAAAGATCATCATGCATTAGAAAAGATTGGCTCAGTAGGAGAACCACTTCCACAAACAAAAGTACAAGTAGTAGATGAATTTGGAGAGCCACTTCCAGTTGGGCAAGTAGGGGAAATAGTTACGAAAGGTCCACAAGTAATGAAAGGTTATTTGAAAAATGAGGAGGCGACAAGAAGTACGATTCAAAACGGCTGGCTATATACAGGCGACTTAGGCAGATTTGATGAGGCTGGTCTACTTTATATCGTGGACCGCAAAAAAGATATGATCAATCGAGCAGGAGAAAATGTGTACCCAGTAGAAGTAGAAGAAGTGTTGTACCAGATTCCAGAACTTTTAGAAGCAGCAGTAGTTGGAATTCCACATACCGTTTACGGAGAAGTTCCAAAAGCTTTTGTAGTTTTAAAAGAAGGACAAATGTTAACAGAAGAGGCTGTTATATCTTTCTGTTCAAAACGATTAGCAAACTATAAATTACCGGAAGAAGTCGTATTTATCGATGCCCTTCCAAGAAATGCAAGCGGAAAAGTACTAAAAATAGCTCTTCGAAAAGAGTAAGGGGGAAAAGAAATGTGTTCAGTTTATATTGTAGATGGTGCTAGAACGGCTTTTACTAGTTTTGGAGGTTCTTTTGCACAAGTAAAAGCAGATGATCTAGGTGCTGCAACAGCAGTGGAAGCATTGAAACGCGCAAAAGTGGATGCTACTCAAGTGGATCATGTCATTTATGGAAATGTGATCCATTCTAGTACAAATGCTTCGTTTTTATCTAGGCATATTGGTTTGAAAGCAGGTGTACCGATGGAGGTCCCTGCGTATAATGTGAACCGCTTATGTGGTTCTGGATCACAGTCAATCGTTTCTGCTGCGCAATTGATTTTATTGAACGAAGCAGAAATTGTGTTAGCTGGTGGAGCAGAAAATATGTCGATGGCTCCATACTCCAATTTCAACGCGCGGTTCAGTGCTTCCAAACTGGGCTCCGTTGCGTATGAAGATATGGTGCTTTCAACGCTTACAGATGAATATGTAGGTAGTGGCATGGGGATGACCGCAGAAAAACTAGCGGAACAATATGAAATATCTCGCGAGGAGCAAGATGAATTTGCACTGCTTAGTCAGAAACGGGCAGGTGCGGCACGTGAAAATGGTGTTTTTGCGAAAGAAATTGTCGCTGTAGAAGTTCCAACTCGAAAAGGAACGGTACTTGTATCACAGGATGAACATATAAAGGCAGATGTAACAGCTGAAAAATTGGCCACATTAAGACCTTCCTTTAAAAAAGATGGAACAGTGACACCTGGTAATGCAAGCGGGATAAATGACGGTGCCGCTTCTGTCATTGTTGCTAGTGAAAAAGCAGTAATAGAAAATGGTTTAAAGCCGATTGCTAAAATCGTTTCTTGGGGTGTAGCTGGAGTTGACCCATCTATTATGGGGATTGGGCCAGTGCCAGCCATTCGACAAGCGTTGGAAAAAGCGGACCTTCGATTAGAGGATATAGATTTGATTGAAGTGAATGAAGCATTTGCTTCTCAATATTTATCCGTTGAAAAAGAATTAGGACTAGATCGTGACAAGACAAATGTCAATGGCGGTGCAATTGCTCTAGGTCATCCAGTTGGGGCAAGTGGAACGCGGATTCTTCTTTCATTAGCATATGAATTGAAAAATAGAGGATTGAAATACGGAGTTGCAAGTTTATGTATCGGCGGCGGGCAAGGGATTGCAGTTGTAATTGAGCGAGTATAAGGGAATACATCTCACTTTAATAGTCTTAACTTTCCGTCACTTTCGGAAGGTGGGCTTAAATGGATATTCAGCAAGTAAAACTTTTTGGCAGAGATGGGATAAAAGTATTTGTAAACCGACCAAAAACAATTATACAAATTCTTTCTAATAGATTAAAAGAATTTGGTCAGAAGGATGCAATCATAACATACCAACTCTTAAAAGAATCTTTTCCAAATGCTAGTTTGCATAAGGCATATGGAGCTACCGAAACAACGTCCCTTGCATATCAAGATTATCAATGGTGAGGCTATAGAGTGTGAACTTGGAGAGCCAGGAGAAATTTATATAAAAGGTCCAATGGTAATCAAGGAATATTGGGATAATTCAGAGGTAAACCAAGCAAGTTTTACAGATGGATATTGGCATTCAGGGGACATAGGAATGATGGATACAGAAGGATTTGTTTACATCCGAGACAGAAAAAAAGACATGATCATTAGAGTGGGAGAGAAAATATTTTCAATTGAAGTGGAAGATGTGTTAAAAAATCATCCAGATTTCTAGAAGCAGCAGTGGTTGGTGAAACAGATCCAACAATATATGGCGAAAGGGTAAAAGCTTTTATAGTCGGTCCTAATTTCAATGTAGATGATTTTACTGAACTTAAGCAGCACTACTTAAACTTTCTAGCAAAATTCAAAGTACCTGAAAAGATTGAAGTTCTAGAAAACTTGCCAAGGAATACTTCAGGAAAAATTTTGAAATACATTAAAAACAATAAGGGGAAGATGAAATGCTTAAAGAGTTATCACCTAATGCAGAACAATTGAAAGTAAAGTTACTAAACTTCATGGAGGAATATGTGTATCCAAATGAAAAGGTGTATGAGGATCAATTGAATGAAGCAGAAAGTCGATGGCTCATTCCTCCTATTATTGAAGAATTAAAAGCAAGAGCAAAAGATGAAAACTTATGGAATTTGTTTTTAGATGATACGAAATATGGGCAAGGGCTTTCCAATTATGAGTACGCACAATTATGCGAAATAATGGGTAGGTCTTTAATTGCACCAGAAGTATTCAATTGTAATCCACCTGACACGGGAAATATGGAAGTTTTCATTAAATATGGAACGGAAGAGCAAAAGAAACAGTGGCTAGAACCTCTTCTTAGTGGAGAAATAAGATCTTGCTTTTCTATGACTGAAATAGGTGTAGCTTCATCGGATGCTACGAATATTGAAGGGAGCATTGTCCGCGATGGTGATGAGTATGTAATAAACGCCAAAAAATGGTGGACCTCTGGTGCACTAGATCCCCGCTGTAAAGTAGCAATTGTGATGGGGAAAACCGATCCAAATGCAGAAAAACATAAACAGCAATCGATGATTCTTGTTCCATTTGATACTCCGGGAGTGGAAGTAAAAAGACATTTACCTGTTTTTGGCTATGATCATGCCCCACATGGTCATGCGGAAGTGCATTATAACAATGTTCGAGTACCCGTTTCCAATATACTCCTAGGAGAAGGTAGAGGATTTGAAATTGCGCAAGGTAGACTTGGACCGGGACGAATTCACCATTGTATGCGTGCGATTGGCGCAGCTGAAAGGGCAATAGACCTTTTGTGTAAGCGCGCTAATGAAAGAGTGGCATTCGGTTCTAAGTTAGCTGACAAAGATGTGATTAGAGAAATTATTGCGGAAAGTAGAATTGAAATAGAGCAAGCAAGATTACTTACATTGCATGCTGCCCATAAGATTGATATAGAGGGCGCCAAGGCGGCAAGGAAAGAAATTGCTATGATAAAAATTGTTGCTCCTAGAGTATCTCTAAATGTAATTGATCGTGCGATTCAATTATTTGGTGGAGCAGGGGTTACGGAAGATTTCCCGCTTGCAGCACATTGGGCAAATGCAAGAACACTCCGTATAGTTGACGGTCCTGATCAAGTTCATCTTCGAGATATCGGAAAATTTGAGTTGCGAGAGCAATCGAAGAAAGAATTGGTGGTAGTAACTGAATGAGAGCCTGGACTATTACACAAATTGGTGAACAACAAGATGCGTTGAAGTTAGCAGATATTCAAAAACCACATCCTAAAGCGGATGAAGCACTAATTCATGTGAAAGGCAGCCGCACTAAATTTTTTTGATATTTTGCAATGCCAAGGAAAGTATCAGGAAAAACCTGAATTACCTTTTGTACCTGGAGGGGGCAGCCGTAATATTAATATAAATCCCCGTTATTCTAGCAATCATTCAAACACTCAACGTCGACATTCTCTGGTTAGGTGTCTTTGTTGCAGTTATTTGTACTATTGCCTTACTCACTCCGCCAGTTGGTTTAAGCGTATATGCAGTAGCTAGTGTTAGTGGTATTAGTTCAGGGGCTAGTCCCGAAGAATTATTGTAGAGGGATAGCAAACTATAATGAAATCGAAGGAACTGATTGAGTTGAGGAAAGTACATGTTATTACCCAGAAAGAAGCAGTTAACGAGCTAAAACTAGAAGGTTGCACTACTGTTGTTATCGACGTATTTTTAGCAACTTCCACAATAGCATTTTTATTGGAAAACCAATACGAAGCTGTTTATGCCGTAAAGGATAGTGAAAGTGCATTAGCAGTTGCCGCGAATCTACCTGGTCCATATGTATTAATGGGGGAAACGAAAGGGCATTCGATTAATGGATTTATTTATCCAGATCCTTGTTTAATAGAAGTAGCTAACAAAAATGAGGTAGCTATTATTTGTTCAACAAATGGAACAAGAGCTATTGAAAAAGCGGTAAATGCTAAAAAGTTATATATTTCTTCTATAATAAATGGTCATGTAATTGCTGAGCGCATACATGACCAGGAAGATGATTCATCTATCGTGTTAATTTGTTCTGGAAATGATGATCGTTTTTCGATGGAGGATTTTGTAGGCGCGGGTCATATTATTGACCATCTCATGCAAACAGGAAAGTATATACTCTCTGATTCTTCTAAAATTGCGAGAGAAACATATAAAAGTTCAATGGCTAACGGCTTTCAAAATTTACTAGAAAGTGAAACGGCAGAATTGCTTCGTTCGTTTCATTTTCCTGAATCGATGGAATATGTTATTAAGCATTTTGAAAAAGTAAATGTGCTTCCGGTTTTGGAAGGGAATAAAATTGTAAATGAGAGAAGGAAGGTTAGAGGATAATGAGCATATTAAACGAAGGAATAGAAAAAATGCAAGAATACATTAATTGGGAAAAATTAGAGCGATATTTGCGCAGTAGTATAAGCAATCTTCCTAACGGCAAGATGGAAGTTCAAAAGTTTTCCGAAGGCTATTCCAATTTAACTTACTTGCTTCGTATAGACGAATGGGAAGGGGTACTAAGACGACCTCCTTTTGGTAAAGTACCTCCAAAAGCCCATGATATGGAAAGAGAGTATAGGATGCTTGAAAAAGTAAACCCTGTATTTTCATTTGCTCCTAAGCCTTATGTATTTCATGAGGATCAAGATATTATGAATAAGCATTTTTATGTAATGGAGAAAAAACAAGGTGTTGTAATTGATGATAAACTGCCGGAAGACTATGGAAGTTCTGAAAGTGCAGGGCCATTAATTTCTAAAAACATAATTGAAACACTCGTTCAACTTCAATCGATTGACTATAAAAAAGCAGGCTTAGAGAATATGGGGAAACCAGAAGGTTTTATGGAACGGCAAGTAACTGGATGGATCAAGCGTTACGAGCTTTCCAAAACAGAGGATATCAGGTATTTACAAGAATTACAAGATTGGTTAGTTACAAAACTTCCGAAAAAGTCAGAAACAACTATCGTTCATAATGATTTTAAATTAAATAATATGGTACTGGACGCAAAACATCCTGGAAAAATGGTTGGGGTGTTAGATTGGGAACTTTCTACTATCGGAGATCCATTAAGTGACTTAGGATCGACAGTTGCTTACTGGGGACAGGCAGAGGACTTGGATATGGGGATTAATATTATTACGAATCAGAGTGGATTTTACAGCAGACGTGAATTTATTGAAACGTATGCAAAACTTAGCGGTAGAGATGTTTCAGAAATTTCATACTATGTAACATTTGGATTTTACAAGTTAGCGGTAATCCTACAACAAATACATTATCGGTGGAAGAACGGTAGTATAAAGGATGAACGTTTCGGTACGTTAAACGATGCAGTAAAAAACTTAGTTGAGATGGCTAATCTTACACGTTCCAATCAACTTCTATAAGTAGGTGAAAGTATTGTCTTGCACTGCTACGGATGGGGCTTTTCCAAGTCCGCTTTCATGCAATCTTTTATCCAGTTATGGAACTAATAATAATCGGTAGATGGACAGAAGAAAATAACTCAGATAATGCTAAAAGTGAGATGGAAATGAAGGATGTAAACGGTGAATCAAAACTTAAAGAATACTACGAATTAAAATAAGTATAACCATATTTACTCAATATACCAGTTGCTAAGTATACGAGGAGGAAAAACAAGTATGTTAACTAAGTTAAAACTACCAGTTATTGTAGCACCAATGTTTTTAGTATCTAGTACAGAATCAGTTATTGCCTCATGTCGTAATGGAGTTGTTGGTTCGATTCCACTACTCAATGCACGGACCGAAGAAAAATGCGAGGAAATGTTAGCGGATTTAAAGGCAGCTCTTCCAACTGAACCGTGGGCAGTAAATTTCATTGCGCATAAAACGAATAAGCGCCATGAATCCGATTTGGATTTAATACGCAAATATGAACCTCCTGTAGTAATTGTTTCTTTAGGGCATCCTGGAACGGTAACAGAGGTTGTACATGGCTATGGTGGGTTAGTATTTTCGGATGTGATCACGGTAAAACATGCGAAAAAAGCTGCAGAAGCTGGTGTAGATGGGCTTATATTAGTATGTGCAGGTGCAGGTGGGCATGCTGGAACGTTGAATCCATTTGCATTTATAGATGCTGTTCGGGAATTTTGGGATGGTTATATCATTTTAGCAGGTGGTATTTCAAGCGGGAAAGATATATTAGCAGCTCAAATTATGGGAGCAGATTTTGCTTATATGGGAACTAAATTTATACCAGCAGAAGAAAGTGTAGCATTTCCAGAATATAAGGAAATGCTTGTCGATTCATCAATTGCCGATATTATTTATACGGACTCTTTTAGCGGGGTAAATGCGAATTATTTAGTTCCAAGTTTGCTTAAAAATAATATCGATCCAACAAGCCTAAAGCCACGCGATATGGTGGACCTGTCTCATATGGTAGATGCAAAAGCTTGGCGAGATATATGGTCAGCAGGTCACGGCGTAACAACGGTTAAATCAATTGATAGTACAGCAGTAATCATTGATCGTCTTGTAAAAGAGTATGAAGAAGCGAAGAAGACGAAGAAGATTGTAACGGTTCATGCCTGAAACGTTACTTACGTCAATTGACCAGGGAGTAATATCTATTACTTTACATTGTCCATGTTTGAGAAAATTGTCGAAATTTCCCGGGAAATAGCGAAGCGGAACGGATGTAAAGGAATGCTTTCATTTAGTAACGAAAAAAGACCATCTAAGCTCTAAATGATAGTTCACGATTCAATTGTGCAAGCGCATTGGAAAATTGGGTTCAAGGGAGTAGAGAAGATGAAAATAGGGGTTCTAGGTTCTGGTACGATGGGAAATGGGATTGCGCAAGTGATGGCAGATGCCGGTCACGAGGTCGTGTTATGCGATGTGAATGCGGAAGCGCTAGTACGAGCAGAACAATCCATTACTACAAATTTAGAAAGAGTGTACAAAAAGCAAGGCAAGGATTTACACGAAATTGAAAAGGTGTTTAGGAGAATTACGTTTACGACTGAGCTACCAGTATTAAGGGATTCCGATGTTGTGGTTGAGGCAATCATTGAAAATATGGAAGTAAAGAAAAAAGTGTTTGCAGAGCTAGGCGCGTTGTTGAATGAAAAAGCAATTATTGCATCTAATACATCTGGACTGAGCATAACAGAACTTGCTTCTGCAGCTGGACGACCAGCAAAAGTAATCGGTATGCATTTCTTTAACCCGGTTCCTGTTATGAAACTAGTGGAAATTGTCCGAGGATCCGATACTTCGGATGAAACCTATGAGGTTGTATCTAGTTTAGTAGAGTCAATTGGGAAAGAAAGTATTTCTATTGTGGACGCACCGTTATTCGTGGTGAACCGGATTTTAGTTCCATTAATTAATGAAGCAATTTTCGTCCTTGGTGAAGGGATTGCATCAGTAGAAGATATCGATAAAGGGATGATGCTCGGCGCAAATCATCCAATCGGTCCACTGGCACTCGCTGATTTAATAGGACTCGACACTATGTTGTTCGTAGCCGAAACATTATTTGAGGAAACTGGCGATTCTAAATATAGAGTACCACCCCTATTACGAAAAAAAGTACGAGCTGGGCATTTAGGTAGAAAAAGTGGACGAGGATTTTATGATTATGAATAAGAAGCAAGGAGAAAAGGATTTCACTTTTCTCCTTGCTTTTTAAATATTTTCTGAATTCATAAAACATATGGTATGCGGATATCTTTTTTCCAAGATGATTAGGGTACCACTTTTTAGCTATACTTTGAGAATTGATTGCTCTCGACTCGACAATTGATTGGTTACTTTCAGTTGATTTGGTCGCTCTATAGATTGAATTGATTGCTTTCGCAATAGTATTGGTTGCATTCAATGACCAGTCTGTTGCTCTAAGCCATTTACTGGATACATATAATATTGGGATTTATCGCGGTGGTCTTGTTAATTCCCAAGCTCTGCTAAGCTTAGATACTGATTAGTCAACAAGTCCCTTTGATTGCAGCGAAAGGCGGCGACTCCGGCGGGATGAGTGAGACAGATGAGACATCACAACGTACGCGTAGCGTCGGTGATGGCTCATCGCTCACCCCGCGGAAAGCGTCCGCCTGAAGCGGAAATCATAGAGTACACTTAATCGAGCTTTTAATACGCATGTTACTTCATATGAGATTAACTCTTTTACTACGGGCTTGCGCAGGAGCGAGGGAAGCGGCTGAAGCCATGCCGGCGGAAAGCGTCCACATGCAGCGAAAATCCTAGCGGACACTTCTTGTTGCTCTCTTTTTTTCTAAAATGCAAACCATCTTTAGTTGGCAGCATCGAAAAACTAGTGCCACTTTAATACCATAGAATTAAGTATTGTTACATCGAGATAATTATTGATAATTCTGATAAAAATGATCTAAAAGTACTAGGTTTAATTTATGATTATGAATTTTTGCTATTTAGAAGAATATTTCAGAAAACGATATAAAAAAAGTGTCAAATAGTATTCATTATTAAAATGATGTGACATAAGTCCTTGTGTGCATGGAACTAAGGAATTTTTATTGTAAATTTTGTAACTTTGACGTCCGCAACATGTAGTGTTATTTATTATATTAAGGAAAACTTAGGAATTTATTTTTCATATATATCCAATTATTTTGCTTCTGAAATAAACCTTTTTAATTATTTTTAAATATTGAATATTTCGGGTTTATAACTCTATTAAGTTGGGAATAGAATCCTTGGACTATAGAAGCATTATTTCCTAATTTACTGAAAAAAGTGGAAGTATCTGTGTTGGTGAGTTGCTAAACGATGAAGCATTACACAAATCTTTAATTGCTTCCCAGTACAGTTATTTTATAAATGACAAAATTAAAAGATAAGGGAGATGTATGGAATGTCAGGAATTATTCGCGTAACACCAGCAGAACTAGATGCAATGGCTTCTCGCTACAACCATGAGTCAGGGGAGGTTGGATCCCAAATCGGTCGTTTAGACGGAATGATTGGTGAATTGCAATCAATGTGGGAAGGGTCTTCAAGTGCAGCATTCGCTGAACAATACGAGAGACTTAAACCTCATTTTAACGAAATGCGTGAACTATTAAGTGAAGTGGGAATTCAATTAAGCCGTGCAGGTCAAGCATTACAAGATGCGGATCAACAAATCGCGAGTCAAATCCGCGGATAACGCTTCCAACTTGGAAGAAGAAAAGAGTAGAGCGTCGTTCCACAAAGGAAGGCGCTTTTTCCTTCATAGGGGTGAAATTATGTATATAGAAATTACGGTAGACTTGTCCAATTACGAGGGTGATGTAATGGATCTTAGACTATCCGATTATTATACGATGAAAAAAATGATCGATATAGCGTTGCAAGCAAATGCAATTTCCACAACTCCACGGGAAGGTCATTGGGTGCGCGTAGTAAACAAAGATAAATTATTTCCAGGTCATTTAACACTTGCGCATTGCGGAATTACGACTGGTGATCGAATCGAAATTATTTGAAGGAGTTAAGAAGATGGCCACTAATTCACATACATATTTAAAAAATCGGATAGGTGCAGAAATAAATGAAGAAGAAAGTAAAACAACATTTGTCTTCCAAAAAGAACGGGTCGGCTTTAAACGAACGGAAGAAATAATTTTTCTAAAAGAAGTGAGCCCGAAAATTTCGAAGGACATTACGATAACGGATGATGAACTAATCATTCAAGCAATGATTCCGACCTCCTTAAAGCGATTTAGCGACATGCATTTAGAAGATGAAAAATCGAGATGGATGTTTGCTTATCAACTCGTGGAAAAGGTTTATGCTCATCCTTATCCTCGCTTAAATTTAATCGTTTGTCCGGAAAACATTGTATATAGCAGAGGGATGGATCCCTCCTTTTTGTATTACGGTGTGATGGGAAGCTTGCCGCCATATGAGACGAATGAGGAGCAAGTTTGGTTAGAAACAAAAGCTGTCGTTGCTGCTGCAATAGACGCCTCGTTTACGTTCGAGGAGTATTTGAAATACTCGGAGATTCTTGAGTTAAAAGAAATTGGTGCAAAACTAATGTCGATGACGGATAGTGAGTCCTTACTCGATTTTATCGGTCAGCAATTGGAGCAATTGGAAATAAAGGAACAGGCAAATGTAAAACTCCCACGAAAAAAATGGAAGATAACGAAATGGCTTTCTATAGGGCTTGGAGTGCTAATTATTCCTGCAATCATATTTACTATTATTTATTTCATACACGAAAAGCCAAAGCACGAAGCATATACGCTCAGCCATGAATACTTTTTGGGACAGAATTACAGCCAAGTTGTTACACAATTAAGTCCATATAGTGTGAAAGCTATGCCGTACGTTGTGTTGTACGAACTAGCTTACGCTTCCGTTACGAATGAACGATTAGATGAAGAACAGAAGGAAAATGTATTGTCTAATATCACATTACAGACGGATGCGAATTATTTAATGTATTGGATTTATATTAATCGCGGTGAAGCAGAAAATGCTGTGGACCTAGCTAGATCAATGGAAGACGGCGAGCTTATTACGTACGGTCTATTGAAACGACGCGAGGAAGTTAAAGCAGATCAGAAACTATCAGGTGAAGAGATGCAAACACTTTTAGATGAGATTGATAGAGAAGTAGAAGAATATGAAAAACTGATGGAGCAAGAAGAAGAAACAGAAAAAAAGAAAAGACAAGCGAAAATGAACAGATAGAAAGTAGGTGTTTGCATTGCTGCAATTATGGCTGTTTTACCGCGAATATTATCAGCGAATAAGTTTGGAGGAAAATGGATTTATTCCCCTTACAATCGGTCCAAAAGTAGAAAATGACGTCACGATTCAAACGTATCCATTTATAAATGGACATATAACAGTAAAAAAAGAAGACAATAGTCTCTCCGTATACAGTGGAAACGAGTATGTAGGTAAATTAACAGATGAAGAAGGTTTAAGAATTGATCAAGAAGATAAGATTCTCCATTTATATGCTTCTTCGACACCTATCACATCCAAGACTTACTTTATAGACTATGAACAAGAAGTTTCTTTTGACTGTCAACTAGAGACTGCCACATTCAGACGGAAAAATGTTCAATTCCAACATGTAGAGTCTGGTCATTTTTCACTAAACAAAATAGCAAGCGGATGGATTATTAAAAAAGAATTCGGCTGTCCTTTGTTTGTGAATGGAAAACGATGTGAAACGAACGAAATTCTTCATACTGGTGATATTATCCAGTGGGCATTCATGGAAATGACACTAATCGAGCGAGATCAGTTGAAAGTGACAACATCTAATGTATATGAAACGAGCCTTTCTGAAATCGAAGTGCAAAAATCGGAAATATTCCATATGTATCCGGATTATAGACGTACGCCACGTATGATTTATGACTTGCCTGAAGACAAGGTGTCGATATCGTTCCCTTCACAAGAAAGTGATGATAATGGACGTGGATTATTGTTAACTATCGCACTTCCACTTGTCATGCTTGTTGTCCTAGGACTCGTTGCTTACTTCATACCAAGAGGAAGCTTCATCATCATTTCTATTGCGATGTTCTTAGCTGTTTTAGTAATGTCGACCGTTCAATTTTTCAAAGATCGAAAGAAACGAAAGTTAAATGCAGAAAAAAGACTTCGCGTATATACGGCTTACTTAGAAAATATGCGGCAGGAACTATATGAACTATCGGAAAAACAGAAACGTGTTTTAGCCTATCATTTCCCTCCTTTTGAAGAAATGAAACAAATGACGAAAGTACTTTCTGGGAGGATTTGGGAACGTACATTGGAAAGTCATGACTTTTTAGAATTTCGACTCGGTACAGGTACTATTCCCTCTAGCTATGAGGTTAAACTATCATCTGGAGATATGGCGAATAGAGAAATAGATGATTTGCTAGAACAAGCACAGCGAATGGAAGCTGTCTATAAAGAAATTCCGAATGCACCAATCACAACTAATCTCTCGGAAGGGATATTAGGTCTAATCGGAAAAGAATCGGTTATTAAACGAGAATTGCATCAGCTAATCGGTCAACTAGCGTTTTCGCATAGTTATCATGACACGAGATTTATTTATATTTTTAACCACAAGGAATACGAAAGATTTGAATGGATGAAGTGGTTGCCGCATTTCAAGCTTCCGCATATGCATGCAAGAGGGCTAATCCATAACGAAGAAACGCGGGACCAGTTACTTTCTTCTTTATATGAACTCATTCGTGAGCGGGATGCAGATGAAATGAAAGGAAAAGTGAAGTTCGCGCCTCATCTTATTTTTATCATTTCTGATTATTCATTACTTGCTGAGCACGTTATTTTAGAGTACTTAGAAAGCAAAAACACGAAAGAGCTTGGAATTTCTGTTATTTTTGCGGAATCGGCACAAGAGCGTATGACGGAAAATGTCCATACACTTGTTCGCTATGTAAATGAACAAGAGGGAGACATTCTAATCGATGCTGGAAAAGCAGTAGATATTCCATTTCGCTTAGATGCATACGATCAATCGACAAATGAACGCTTTGCTCGCATGTTAAGAACGTTGAATCATCAAATCGGTATAAAAAATTCCATTCCTGATTCCGTTAGTTTTTTAGAAATGTTCGGAGTCAGAGATGTAGCAGATGTTCCGATTAGTAACAATTGGACAATGAACGAATCAGCCAAATCATTAGCTGTACCAATCGGTTTTAAAGGAAAAGATGAGCTCGTTCGGTTGAATTTACATGAAAAAGCGCATGGTCCTCACGGGTTACTGGCTGGTACTACCGGATCTGGTAAAAGTGAGTTTTTACAGACGTATATTTTATCGCTGGCCGTACATTTCCATCCGCATGAAGTGGCTTTTCTTTTAATCGATTATAAAGGTGGGGGGATGGCACAGCCTTTTAAACAAATCCCGCATCTTCTTGGCACAATCACGAATATTGAAGGAAGTAAAAACTTTAGTATGCGTGCTCTCGCTTCTATTAATAGTGAATTGAAAAGAAGGCAGCGTCTATTTGATCAGTATACGGTCACACATATTGATGACTATACCACCTTATATAAAGCAGGTAAGGCAGTGGAGCCACTACCACATTTATTTCTTATTTCCGATGAATTTGCGGAGTTGAAAAGCGAGGAACCGGAATTTATTCGTGAACTGGTAAGTACTGCACGAATTGGTCGAAGCCTGGGTGTGCATCTGATTTTAGCAACACAAAAACCCGGAGGCATTATCGATGACCAAATCTGGAGTAATGCTCGTTTCCGTGTGGCGTTGAAAGTACAGGATGCATCGGATAGTAAAGAAATATTAAAAAACAGTGATGCCGCATCCATTACGGTAACTGGTCGAGGGTACTTACAAGTTGGGAACAACGAAGTGTATGAATTATTCCAGTCTGCATGGAGTGGAGCAGCCTATATGGAGGAAGTATTGGAAGGCGAAGATGATGTGGCAATTGTTACAGATCTCGGTCTCTATCCGCTTTCTGGTATCGCAACAAATGGGAAGAAAAAATCAAGCGGTTTAACAGAAATAGAAGCTGTCACAGCTAAGATTGCAGAAACGACAGCAAAGCTAAACATCCGAAAACTAGCTAGTCCATGGTTGCCACCACTCGCACTTCGAATGGAAAAACATTTAGCGAATGTTTCCTTACAAAAAGGGGTTCCAATTGGCATGATGGATGAACCAGAGAAACAAAGTCAAACGCAAGTGAACTACGACTGGACGAAAGATGGAAATCTAGGGGTATTCGGTTCTTCCGGATATGGTAAATCGTATACATTACTTACGGCCATCCTTGGAATAGCGGAGCAATTAGCACCGAGTGAAGCAAACTTCTATATTTTAGATTATGGCAATGGGTCGTTACTTCCGTTAAAGCAACTTCCACAAACAGCTGATTATTTCACAATAGATGAAGAACTAAAGCGTGAAAAACTCATCAAACGAATAAAAGAAGAAATTGCAAAAAGAAAGATCGCTTTCCAACAAACAGAAGTTAGCAATATCCATATGTATAACAAATTGTCCGAACAGAAACTACCATTTATCTATTTAGTAGTTGATAACTATGATATTGTCCGTGAAGAAATGGAAGAATTGGAATCGCAACTTATTCAATTCGGAAGAGATGGTCAATCACTTGGTATTTATTTGTTCATAGCAGCAACAAGGGTTCAATCTGTTAGACAATCGCTCATGAATAACTTAAAAACGAAGGTTGTCCACTACTTATTGGATGCAACTGAAGCCTTTACAGTTATTGGGCGTGTTCCTTTTAACTTAGAACCTTTTCCAGGTCGAGCGATATTGAAAAAAGAAGACGCCTATTTCACGCAAATTTACCTTCCGGGTAAAGGAGCAGACGATTTTGAAGTATTGGAATTGATGAAAAGGAATATTCAAGCACTACAGGATAAATATCGTGATGAAGTACTTCCAAGTCCGATTGCGATGTTGCCACTAGAGTTAACTGATATTCATTTTGCAAATTATTTGGAACCTGTAACAAGAGATGGAGTCGTTCCAATAGGATTAGATGAAGAAACTGTACGTCCAATGTCCATCGATTTTAAGAAAAATCGTCATTGCCTACTAGTCGGGCAAGTACAAAGAGGAAAAACGAATACATTAAGGTGGATGCTCACTACATTAATGGAACAGCAAACAGGATTTATAACCATCTTTGACTCCTTTGATCGAGGTTTATCCATGTTCTCGGATGTTTCGGCAATTGAATATTTAGAAACAAAAGAAAGCTTGGTTGAATGGATTTCGCGTGCAGAGCAGTATTATGCAGATGTGGAAAAAACGTATGTAGAAAAATTGCAACAAGGAAATGCCAAGGTGGAAGTAGTTCTTTCTTATTTTGTGATCGATGGATATACAAGATTTTTGCAAGTCGCTGATATCGGTATTCAAGATCGTCTTTCAAAAATGATGAAAAACTATGCTCACTTAGGATTTAATGTCATTGTTTCTGGAAACAATGCAGAAATTACAAAGGGCTATGACGCATTCACGAATGAACTAAAACTCATTCGTCAAGCAATCCTTTATACGAAAAAATCAGAACAAACATTATACACATTAGCTTATGAGCGAAAAGAAGCGGAATTACCACTTGGATTTGCACACTATATGTTAAATGGGAATACGACGAAAGTACAACTCCCATTATGCAAGATGGAGAGGAAGATTTTGCAATGAAATCAGATAAGCATATGAAATGGTTGAAATTAACCGCTGGAATTTTAGTTATATTAGCAGTCCCTATTTTGTTTTTTCAACTGATGGGTGTTAACTTACTAGATTTGAATAATACGAACAAACGAGTGATTGCCATCGTTAACGAAGATAGAGGGCTATCGAAGGATGAAGAAAATGTTGAGATGGGAAAAGAGGTAGTTTCCATTTTGGCAGAGAAATCGCCGTATGAATGGAAAGTGATGGGGCGTGGAGCTGCAGAGAATGGATTAAAATCCCATCAATATGAGGCAATCGTATATATTCCTTCCAACTTCTCAGAAAATATAATGTCTTACGATGAACAAAATCCGAAAAAAGCGACCTTTTCTTATCAAGTGCAGCGTCAAAAAACGGGCATAAAAAAGGAGCGTGTGCTAAACGAGATTGAACTAGCTACAAATCGAGTAAACGATAAAGTTTCCACGCTTTACTGGAGTTATATTGCCCAGGAAATGAATCATATTAAAAAAGAATTTGCGAATATTTTAGGGAAAGAAACGGAATTTTTAAGTACGATGTCGGCTTATTATAAGCCTGAATCGGAGACGCTTGCGGATCAAATGAATAGACAGAAAGAACAAATGGATTCTCTACTTTCTACCATAGGTACAGCAAGCGATGGACATAGTTCACGCATTGAAAATGCAGAATCATTTGGTCAGCAAATGAACGGATTCGTCACATATGTTCAGCAATACAGAGAATTTCAAGATACTCAAAAACAGATTTTACAACAAGTACAAGATAGTAGTTTAGCTAAAATTCAAGCTGCTGCTGCGATGCAAGCCGAACAGTATAACAAATCCGTTCAAATGCTCGAAGACAACCAAGAAACACTAAACGAAGAAATTGAAAAAGTAAACGAAATAATAGATACAAACAAAGAGAAACTGAACTCCTTATCTGAATTACGTCAAAATGAAGTGGACCGCCAATTGTCCGACTTACTAATCGTACAAGGAACTGCGATCGATCGATACAATAACACCATTTTAGCTAATTTGGAAAAAGGGATTGAAACAGGAAAGAACGGTCCCGCTGTATTAGGTGTAACGAATATTGGAACAGATCAGCAACAGCTCATGTCAACGAAGGAAGAAATGAATCGTAAAGTAGTTAGTAAAGAAGCTCTTATACTTCCTGCATTAGAAGAAGAACGAGCAAAAGTGGCGGATATGTTAACTGCGCTTTCTGCTATGAAAGAAAGAGTAGCCGCAGCAGATCCGGAATCTGGATTTATCGGTGAACTTGAACAACTCGAAGAAGAATTAGCTACGATCAATACCGGTATTTCTGCAAAAGAATCCATTTGGAATCAGACAAAAGAAGAAGGAAAAAATGACTACTCACAAGCAGCGGCCGAATATACAAATCTACTAGAAAACTACAATTCTATAGCTAGAGAATATGAATCGGTGCAACAAATATTAAACTCCTATCCAGTTGATACAGCAAGGATTGGTGCGGAGATCAAGCAAAAAGAAGAGACCTTATTAAGGCATCCTCATTTATCAACGGATCAGCAGTCAAGATTAGAAGCATTATTTGCAAAAGGTGCTACTAGTACAGATACTAGTGCTCTTCTTTCCTATTATGCAACGCTGAAACAATTTGAATTTACGCTTAGTGAGGGAGGGCAAACTGCAAATAAGGACGCCATGTTAGAAGATGAAATTTTAACAGCTTTATTGAAAAACGTGGTGGATTTGAATGAGGAAGAGCTTGCAGGCTGGACTTCTGTAAGTGAAAGCATTCCAGAAACAGAACTTGGCCTAACGGATTTGAATACAACGTTTGCAGCAATTATGTCCGGTTACCAAGAAACGGTGGAGGAACAGCATACATCGTTACTGTCGGATTTAAATGCCATTGATGAACAAGCAAATATGCTACTTCAACAAATTCAAACACCGTCAATGATGATCGGATCGAGTGAACCTATGTCAACAGCTTCCGAAGGGGAAGTTATGTCAGGTCAACAAAATGTAAGTAACCAGCTAGTTTCATTAAGCGGAATGATGCAATCTTTATCTCAAAAACAGAGTAGTTTGGTCAATTATGCAAATGATTTATCCGCAAAAGCTGGCGACATCAAGAATACTTCCAATGAATTTAGTAATAAATGGGAAA
This sequence comes from Psychrobacillus sp. OK032, assembly GCF_900111345.1. Lineage (GTDB taxonomy): Bacteria > Bacillota > Bacilli > Bacillales_A > Planococcaceae > Psychrobacillus. The sequence goes on along the minus strand of NZ_FOGY01000001.1, from coordinate 611,537 downwards.
CTAATGTCGATGCTATGGCAGCATTTGACGAGGATATTAAAGGATTCCTTGCAAACACGTATGTTGATGGTCAAGAAAATGGATATGCCTTCAATCACTTTGTCAATCCATTAGATGTAAAAGGGGAAGCGGAACTTTCAGAAGAAGCGCAGAAAGTGCCTCCGGTCATTCTATTTATTATTTTACTTATTAGTAGTCTCTTGATCGGCTATTTCACGTATCAAATGAAAGAAGGTCCAATCGGATTACGTTTAGGTCTTACTGCAATTTTGTCTTTACTCGCTGGGCTCATCATTAGTTTATACAGTATTAATATGTATATATTGAATGACGACCGGGCAGTAGAATGGACTATTTTCACGATTCTCTTATTGCTTGCAAGTGCAGGGATTATTCGTACTGCGCTTGAGTTTGGTCAATCAGCGGGATGGATAGCAAGTGTTGTACTAATGTGTGTATATATTATTCCACTATTAATACTTGCGGTGCCAGATATTCCACTTCCAGATATGTTATCAACGGTTTATATGTCTATTAAATATGAACCAGAGACGAGCTTCTTATGGGGAGCAATCATAACAGGCGCAATCGCAATTATTATGCTAACCGTTTCGTACTTTAAACAGACGAATAGACCGGTAGTGCAGGCAGAGGAAGCATATGAAAACTAATAGGATGATGTTACTTGTTTTACTAGCAATCATCTTTTTATTTGTAGACACACAAGTTGTCCTGGCAGCGGAAGATAAAACGATTGATGAGCTTGAACCAGTGATATATGAAAAGCTAAAATTCAAAAAGAACACAGATTATCTGCATGATGAAAAGAAAACAGAGATAAAGAACACGATCCCGGAAAAGCAGTTTAATATTTACTTTGATGGGAGAAAAAAGCTTCCAAATAGAAGCGACACTTCTTTTCTATTTCAAACGTCCATTAGAGGGGAAAAGAGTACGGTCGCTGCAAAATCTTCCGAACTCAATCTCTTTATGGACAAAAGTAAGGGAGAGAAGCAGTTGCCTGATAGCCAGTTTAATAGTTACGAAACAGCTTCTAATAATACGCGCACGATGATTTTCCTAGCAATTATTGTCATCGGCCTTATTGCTTTATTTATCGTCGTTTTACCGAAATTAGTTCAACCATCTGAAACTTCTATTAACAAAGGATAAGAGAGGAGAATACATTTGCTTGGATATTATTACGCACTGTTGCACAAGAAGCAAGAAGAACTAAGACGACTAATCGAATGCCAAGGGTCACTCTCAGAAAAACAGGGACAATTCAATGAAAACGAACATAAGTGTTTAGAGCCGGAACTAACTACAACGACATGGCTTGGTACTCTAGCAACCAGTTTTGATGACATACGGGAAGCAGGAATTCATGCTTCCTATTTAGAAATAACTGGTGCTCAGTTTTCTGCTGTATTTAGTGCCATTTCAAATAAAATCACGTCACTGTTAGCAGAAATTGAATCAATCAAACAAACGATTGCCAATTTATTGGCTGAAGAAGCTAGACAAAGGGCAGAGGCTTCTAAATAATGTGGGGGGAGAATCTTTATGTCAACTGAAGTGAAAATCGTATATGCTGATGTGGAAATGCAACTTGGGGAAATGACAAGTGCAACAGAATCGCTTAATCCAAAAGCAGAGCCGCCAATTACAGGAAATACAATGGATGTTGTAACTAAATTGACGGAGCTTACAACGAAACTGGAGCAACTACTGACGAAATATCAAACCGTTTTAAACACAAATATACAGACCACAACAAGTTCTGTTGAATTTATGAATGAAACTGATCAAAAAATTTCAACCGCTATGGATAGTACAATTGCCGGACCGCAGAAGGTGGCTCCATGAAAATATTAGATGTCAGCCCGTTTCACGATGGCTTACAGCGAAATGTAAACATGCTCACCCGTATTGAAGGAAAAATGAAGGCTATACAAACTGCAACCCTTGGACTTGCATCGATGGAAGATTCTTTAAAAGGAACAGGTGGAAATGCTATCCGAGCATTTTATAATGATTGTCATTTGCCTTTCTTACAGTTTTTCTTCACGTTCAAAACCGCATTCGATAGCACCCTTACCCAAATGGGTGCTGAACTCGATGCTTTAGAGCCAGATCGGAATGGTTTTATTCGCCAAAGTTTTTTAGAAGGCGAGGTAGAAGAAGGACTTACGGAAATCTCTCAAGTAACTAGTAATCTAACAGATGAAACAAATGGCATTATGGATCAAGTTTCAGATATCGTTGCACTTCCTCATTTGGATGATAGTGGTGTGCAAGACGGAGTCAGTAATGCTAGGAAAAAGCGAGATAATACGGTTACCGATTTAAATGAGTTTGACTCAACTCAAACTAATGCATTAATGCAAATTGAATCAGATCTACTTACGTTGGAACTGTGGTTACTGGAAGTTGAAGGCATGATGAATGACGGCTTAACAGATATTGACTTCCCGGCAGACCGGTGGGGAGAGTATTCGGAAAGCCATCCGCTACAAACACAGTTAGATACCCGTTTAGGGGATACGGAAACGGTGGATGCAGAAGGGGAAAAAGAGGTGACAGGAGAAGTTTCATCCGCTAATCCTACCGTCATGATGTTGAAGGACGCAGTAGGAAATGCGAAAAGAGTGACTACAGGACTTACCGGTGGAATATCCGCATTTGGTATGTATGTAGCGGGGAAAGACGGAGGTATTACTACTTCTAGAGTATTTGATCCAAAAACCGGTAAGTATTCGTATCGAATCAATGCAACTGGTAATGCTTTAAAGAATTTGAGAGTAGATCTAGGCTCGAAAGCATTTAAAGAATTAATGAAAAATGTGCCAAAAGGAAATAGAAAATGGTCTCCAAAGCATTATGAGATTGCAGCAAACAACAAAGTTACGCTTAAATATGGAACGAAGAAACCAGGGCTGAGCGGTTGGTCCGGAACTGGGGATGAAGCATTAAAAAAACATCCTTCACTTGCTTACTATAATGATCAAGCTACCAATATGCAAAAAGCAAAAACAGTCGGAAGTGCCACACTGAAAGGTACAGGAAAGTCATTTACAGATCTTGTGGACGTAAAAGGGATGGTAACAAAAGGTCCTCTTAACGGGATCAGTAAAGGGTTAGGACCTATAGGGGCAGGACTAAGCTATTACGGTAATTATACGACTGCTAAAGATGCAGGGCTAAGCGATGGGGAGGCTGCAGGAAGAGCTACCGTAGATACAGCGATTGATGTTGCGGTTGGAGGAGCAGTTCAAGCAGGATTTACCGCTACCTTTACAGTTGCTATCCCAATACCAGGTGTCGGAACAGCAGTAGGGGTTGGACTTGGTATACTTGCCAATGTTGCGTTAAACACCAAATTTGGAGAAGAAGATAAATCGGTAATGGATCATGTAAAAGGATGGTTCCATTAACAAAGAAAGAAGAGTGGTTTTTAGTGAAGCTTAAGGAAGAAGATTTTGAAGTGCTAAGAGGTCCAATAGATTCCGGTAGACAAAGTCCAGCGAATCTGGCCTTTGTTCTAATTCTGGGTATATTTTTACAAGCATTGCTCTTTGCACTTGAGTATTATATGGCCGCTGATTCTACTATTTATCCATATAAGGATGAAATAGTTACAATACATTTTTGGATAACTGTTGTACTAATTGCGTTGTCTTTGATCTATGCCATTCCAGCGGTTTATAAAAGAAGTGAGAAAGTGCAGTATTTAATCTCCATCATAGTTACTCAAAATATGTCTTCAATTCCATTTCTAATAATGGCATTATTTTTAATTGGAAAAGATGGGGAAGGAATGATTGCTAGTCCTGATTCCCTACTTAGTTTCACCTATATTGTTTTATTGATTGGGTTCTTAGTTTTTTTAGCAACTTTTATCCGTTTTTATATATTGTTGAAGAATGGTCATTATCGTAAAGGCTCGAAAAAAGGAGAAATGAGAGGTAGATTTGAAACAACTTCTTATATACCATCTTCAATTATTGCGGGGGTAGGGATTGTGTTCATTATTCAATACATTGTTCGAAACTCCGCAATTAATGATCTGAACGTGATTATTCTTATTGTTGGCGGTATTCTCGCATTTTTTGTTATGCTTTTTATCCTTCCAGAACAACTTGTTATTTTGTATTGTAAATATCGATATAAAAGCTTTAATTTTAATGAGCGCAGTTATATTAACAAGCGGCAGTACAATTAAAGTGGAGGGTACCTTTCTATGTTTGGAAAACTAAACGAAGAAGATTTTGAAGTATTGAGAGGACCCTTTGAATCTGGTAGACAAAGCCCGGGAGCTTTGTCGGGCATTCTAATACTATCTATATTTTTGCAGGCATTCCTATTTGCATTAGAATATTTTGCGGTAGGTCGTCACACAGTTTATCCATACAAGGATCAAATTCTTTTATTCCACTTTATATTTACAGGATTACTTAGCATATTGTCACTTATCTATGCAATTCCTATAGTATATAAAAATAGTGAAAAGATGCAGTATTTGTTATCTATTTTAGTATCACAAAATTTATTTTCTATTCCTTTATTTATCTGTGCAATGTTTTTAGTTGGCAATGATGGGTATGGAGAAAAGCCGAGCCCAGAATCTCTATTAAATTTCACATATATAACTCTTGGGATAGGTTTATCAATCTTTATTGTTACTTCCATACGTTTTTATATTCTTTTGCGAAAGGGACATTACCGTAAAGGGTCTAAAAAAGATGTATTGAGAAGCAAATTTGAGACAACTTCCTACATTCCAGCGGCAACTTTGGGTGGTATAGGTATCGTTTTTATAATCCAATATATTGCTAGGAACTCAGCAATAGCTGATTTAAATGGGATGGTTTTTATTGTAATTGCGATTTTTATATTTTTTGTTATGCTATTTATTTTGCCAGAGCAACTTGTCATTTTATATTGTAAGTTTCGATTTAAGAGCTTTAACTTTAATGAGCGTGGTTATTTGAATAAGTAGGAAACAATTTGAGAAAGGGTGAATGAAGATGGGAATTGAAATGGCCTCGTTAGTTTTTGAGAATGTGTTGACGTATGAAGTGGAGCAGAAAAAAGCAGATTGGCAAGATAGTATTTATATGTTGGAAGACTTTACGTTAAATAAGGATGTCTATCGAAATGGACCGATAAGTTTTTCGTTTGTGGAAAGTTCGACAGATGAAAAATCAGGTCGTTTTACATATTATTTGCCTATAAGTAGTCCGGTTGTACTCTCGGACGAGGGGGATTTTTCATTTAAAGAAGTCTTTGTGTTGGAAAGGGCTTTATTAATGCGACAAGCGGATCAAGAATTGGATTTTTATGCCGCTTATGAAAAAGTAAAATCGTATGCGAATGCTAGAGGGATAAAACTGGATGATACGTATTATTGTGTGTTATTGGAAGTGTATGGAGATTATATAATTGATTTGTATGTGCCAGTAATAGGGCAGGGTGATGAGGAATGATTGTTGAAAACCATCAAATTGCATATCGGAATGTGGCATCGAAATTATATAACTTTTTGCCAGAGGAGATTGATATCGCGTTAAATGACTTTGATGAAATATTAACCGGACATGGGTATCATCCAACTGGAGCGATATTTTTTTCGATAATTAGTGATCCAACTGCAGAAGTGATGACAGCCCAACTATTCCTTCCAATTGCGGAAAGCCATTTTTCATTTCCAAAGGAAGAAGAAGTAAATTTTAGTAGCTATTTTATTGTCGATAAATTAGTCATGACGAGAATTACAGAAGAATATGAAGTGCAATCGCAAGTTAAGTATTGGGAGCTGTTTGCTTATTTAAAAGAGCATAATATGACTCAAAAAACTCCTGTATTCGTTCAGTTCAAGAAAACACGATCCAAACGAACCTATGCCGAAATGAGTCTAGGAGTATTGTAATTAACTAAAAGATTATTAAGGATATATGGAAAGCAATATTTACAGAAGTGTTACTAGTGCTAAGAGCGAGTATCACTTCTGTCATATTTGGTTAATATAGTTAGGAGAGAGAAACCCAATAGAAAAGAAAAACGTAGACAGGATTGCAATGTCTTATTTAAGATTACAAACTCCTAAAGAAAATAGATCAAATATAATTTGTTTCTTCCTAATATTATTATATCTGATTGGCTTAATTCCCATCATAGGGGTTCCCTTTTCGTTATCTTATTTTATAGCTGCTATTATACCGGTCGGAATTATTCAACTTTGGGCACTCATCTATTTAATCGCCCCTTATAAGTATGAGAAATCTTATTATTTATTTTTTGGAATCTATGGTGTAGTGAATACGTATATTTATTTTTTGGCGATTCAAAAAATGATGTATATAAATATGGGAGCACAAGGTAGTGGATCTTTCATTATCGGTGTCTTCTTTTTTATTGCTTTATTGGTAGGGATGAACTTACTAAATTGGAAAGCACTATATTCGGGAACGTATTATAAATTACAGCAAAAAAGCACGATTCCTGTGAGTTGGATGGCTATTGGAGGAGCAGGTTATATATTGGGACAGCTGATTTTATCTTTTATATATACTGATTCTGCTGTTTTTATAGTGCTTATTGTTTGTATTTCTTTATTATCCCTCCTGACAGCTTATTTTTCTATTTATATTCATCGCTACTATTATATGAGTAAGAATATGAACCTTGTGAGGCAAGTGTATCCCGAGTTTGGGATGCCAATGAGTGAACGGTACAGAAAGAAGAAAAAAAATAAAAAAACTACATAAATCAACCGAATAATATACGACATATCCGATAAAAATAGGAGAACAATCAAACGTAGTATATAATGAAGAGATGTGACAGTAATGAAGAGTTGTACAAAAAAAGGAGTTTGGATTAGTTGAGTAAAAAGATAGTGAATAATGAGTTGCCGGAGAATTATGAGGAATTAAAAAAAGCAGCAAACCGTACGTCTAATTGGAGAGCACGTTATGATGCTGTCGAGGAATTAGGAAAGTACAATACTAGTCAAGTGATCGACATTATGAAATCTAGATTAGCAAATGACCCAGTATATAAAATTCAGGAAGCTGCATATCGTATTCTTCTTGAGTTTGGAGAAGAAGCAGCGATGCCTGCGCGTAAAAAGTTTGAAGTGATTAAAGGCGCTAATAAAGTCTTTGTTCGCGTGAAAAAGAGTTTACCGGCTGATCATACATTTGAAGAGTTTGCAACCAAGTTGAAGAGAATGCGTATTGATGTGTATGATGCATATGAAGGTGAAAAAGGATCCGAATTTAAAACATGGCTTGAAAACGAATGGGCTAATTTAAAGTAGTATTAAGGATAGGATTCACTAAATATATGTAAAAAGAGGGCAACTGTCGAATAGACGGTTGCTCTCTTTTTTGTATTGTTCTAGGAATTTATCGAATTGGTGTTGTTTTTAAAACAATCTCCTAATAATAGGATACTACTTTTTTATTCAGCGCATAATAGAAATAATATGCCCCAGTAGTTATCGTCACAACGAAATACTTCACCATATAGGGATACTGCGTCGTAAGGAAGTTACCGTAAGGATTTCCGCTGCAGGGCGGACGCTTTCCGCCGGGTGAGCGATGAACCATCGCCGACGCTAGCGCGTTCGCCTGCGATGTTTCATCTGTCTCACTCATCCGGCAGGAGTCGCCGCCCTTTCGCTCCAATCCATAAAAATTGCTTGCTAATCAGCGTCACTGCTCTCAATTCAATCTAATTTACAGAAAGTGAAAATTCAATATCAAAATAGTTGAATAAGCTGTAAACATGACAAAGCCTATCTCAAAAGCGACAAATTGACTGCTGAACACGACTAAACCAATCTAACTAATTGTTTTGATGTGCTTTCTCTCTATATGGTCTTATATTTCTATTTATAGGTATCCCAGTAAATAACTAAGAGCAATCAATCAATTATAGAAAACAACCAGTTCTATTCGGAAAGCAACCAACTCTTAAAATAGACAATTCCACTTGGAGTGAGACGACGTTGAATATGAGGGGTTGTTCTAATAAATGGTTGCATGAAATTTACTTTATCCGTTACCGTTACTAGATCTTAGTCTTATGGAAATATTATTACCGGTCTCGATTACTTTACTTATTAGAAATGTAAGACGTTCTTCTGTTAGGTTGAAGCTGACAACGCCTATGCTTATGGCACCGATGATTTGTCCAATGCTGTCTTTTATAGAAACAGCGACAGAAGATGTGCCTTCTGTTCTTTCAGAGTGACTAATTGCGTAGCCTTGCTTTGTAATTTGGTTGAGTGATTGTAGAAAACCAGGAATTTTGTCCTCAGGTAAAAGCTGCGACAGAATACTTTCAGATTGAGATTTAGGCATAGCTGCAAGCATTGATTTATTGGCAGCACCGATATGCATTGGAATACGCATTCCAAGTTGGTCGTAAATTCGAATTGGATTATTTTCGCTATCAATTCTTTCGACAATCATCGCTTCTGTTCCAACAGGTTTACTTAAATAGACACTCTCTCCTACTTCTCTAGACAAGCTTTCCAGTTCGGGTCTGATTTTACTGACGTAGTCTATTGTATCGTACACTTGTAAACCATACTCTAACCAAACCACGCCAAGGCGGTACAATTTAGAGTGTTCATCTTGCTCGACCATGCTTTGTTTAATCATTGCTTGTAATAATCTGTGCATGGTACTGAGTGGAAGCTCGCATTGTTTGGAAAGCACAGAAATACTTACTCCTTTTTCATTTGCATGCGATGCTAAAACTTTTGCAACGGTCATAGCACGTGTAATGGATTGCATGTAAATCACCCACCAATTTTTATATTATTCTAAAATAATAAGTTTCAAATATTCAAAATACATTGACATCATATCATGAAACACATATATTTTAAATATAATATTTCCGTTTATCAGAAACGTTTTCCGATATGCGGAAAAGGGGGAAAAGAAATGACTTATAACTCATCTATGTATAAAAAATTAGAGCGAGTAATTGTAAAACATCCGAACGAAGCTTTTGTTAGTCAAAAACACTTATCCGATCAATGGAAAACTTACAATTATCTACAAGAACCTAATTTTGAAGAAGCAGTCCGTGAATATAAAATATTCATCGAAATTTTGGACAAGCATGTACCTCAAATCGATTATCTTCCAGCAACAGACAAAGTAGGTTTAGATTCTATTTACGCGCATGACCCAGTGAAATTTACACCAGCTGGTGCCATCATTTTAAAATCAGGTAAAAAATTAAGACAGCCAGAAGCAGCTGTTTATAAAGAGTTTCTACAAGAAAAAGAGATACCTATTATCGGGGAGTTAACTGGTGAGGCAGTATCGGACGGTGGAGATATCGTTTGGTTAGATGATAAAACGCTAGTAGTTGGTCGTGGGTATCGTACAAACGACGAAGCAATTCGCCAATTGAAAGAAATAACGGCACCATACGTAGAGGAGTTCATCGTTGTGCAACTTCCGCATGATCAAGGAGAAGCGGAATGCTTACATTTGATGTCTTTCATTAGCATGGTTGATAAAGACTTGGCGGTGGTGCATTCACCATTAATGCCAGTATTTTTCCGTCAGTTATTGATAGAGCGCGGTATTCAATTAGTGGAAGTACCAAAAGCAGAATACGATAATCTTGGATGTAATGTTCTAGCACTTGCACCGCGTGTTTGTGTCATAGTCGAGGGCAATGAATCGACGAAACAACAATTGCTTGATGCAGGAGCTACAGTTTATGAATACAAAGGACGCGAAATCAGTGTTCTAGGTACTGGTGGTCCAACATGTCTGACAAGTCCAGTTATTAGAAATTAAGGAGGAAAAAAAATGAGTAAATTTCAAAAGGTAATCGCAAAAACACCCGGTAAAAGCTATGTAGAAGGATTAACTACATCGGATCTTGGAAAACCGGATTATGATAAATTACTAGTTCAGCATAAAGCTTATGTGGAAGCTTTGAAAAAATGTGGAGTAGAAGTAACACTTCTTTCTGCGAGTGAAGAATTTCCAGATTCAACGTTTGTGGAAGATGCTGCAGTACTAACATCTGAATTTGCAGTTGTAACGAATCCTGGTGCGGAATCTCGTAATGGCGAAATCGTTGAAATTGAAAGTGTTCTAAAAGATTTTTATAAGAAGTTCCATTATATTAAATCACCTGGCACCCTAGATGGTGGGGATATTTTACAAGCCGACAATAAATTTTATATCGGAATTTCTGAACGTACGAATGAAGAAGGGGCACGGCAGTTAAAAGAAATTCTAGAAAGCGAAGGATTTGAAGCAACAATCATCCCTCTACAAAAGTTCTTTCATTTGAAAACTGGTATTGCTTATTTAGGTAATAATAAAATGGTTGTTGCAGGTGAATTTATTGATCATCCAGCGTTTGATTCCTATGACAAAATCGTTATTACCGATGAAGATGAATACTCAGCAAACTGTATTCGTGTGAATGATTATGTAATTATTCCAGAAGGGTTCAGCGAAACGAAACGCAAAATCAACGAAGCAGGCTACGAAACAATCGAACTTGATATGTCTGAAGTTCAAAAGCAAGACGGCGGTCTAAGTTGCCTATCATTGAGATTCTAAAAATTATTACGGGTGCCAGGCACCCGTAATAACAAAATAAGAACAGGGGATCTGGTTTAGTTAAATAATTGCAATAGAGGGGAATATTATGTCTAATATTGGAGATTCATCTCAACAAAATTTATTAAATCGCTCGATGAAAAGCCGCCATTTATTTATGCTATCTCTTGGTGGAGTAATTGGGACGGGTTTGTTTTTAAATGCTGGTTATACGATTAATCAAGCAGGTCCCGGGGGAGCAATGCTTGGGTACTTGATTGGCGGTTTGATTTTGTATATGGTTATGGTTTGCCTAGGGGAGCTTGCTGTTTATATGCCGGTAACGGGTTCTTTCCAAACGTATGCTACGCGCTTTATTAGTCCATCTGCGGGATTTTCACTTGGATGGATGTATTTTGTAGGCTCGGCTGCTACAGCTGGAGTCGAGTTTACTGCAGCTGGAATACTTATGCAGCATTGGTTCCCAGATGTACCAATCTGGATATGGTGTGCAATATTCATGGTATTATTATTTGCTTTGAATGCGCTTACAACGAGAGCGTTTGCTGAGGCAGAATTTTGGTTTGCAGGTATTAAGGTTGTTGCGGTAGTCCTGTTTATCATCATTGGTGCTGCAGCAATTTTTGGGATTATCCCATTGGAAGAAAGAGCAACGCCTTTAGCAACGAATTTAGCACCGTCTGGGTTGTTCCCAGCTGGGATTGCAATTGTTTTTGTGACGATGATGAACGTTATATTCTCATACCAAGGATCTGAACTAGTTGGTATTGCAGCCGGTGAAACAGAAAACCCACAAAAGAATATTCCGAAAGCTATTCGAACAATTATTATTAGAATCGTCGTGTTTTATATTGCTTCCATTATCGTATTATCTGCTATTTTCCCAGCATCTGAACTAGGACTACTTGAAAGTCCGTTTGTTACTTTAATGAATTTAGCTGGAATTCCGTACGCAGGTAGTATTATGAACTTTGTTATTTTAACTGCAATTTTGTCCGTAGGGAATTCATGTTTGTATGCATCCACTCGTTTATTGTGGTCTATGGCAAGAGAAGGGATGGCACCGAGAGTATTCGGCCGTCTTTCGAAACGAAAAATACCACTGACAGCATTACTATTCACGATGGCTTTCTCCTTATTGTCTTTATTGACAAGCGTAATGGAAGCGGACACGGTATTCGTATTATTAATGTCCATTGCAGGGATTTCTGTTACTATCTCTTGGATGGGAATTGCGGCATCTCAATTAATGTTCCGCCGACGTTATTTAAAAAATGGTGGAAAATTGGAGGATTTAGGATATAAAGTACGATTTTATCCATTTGTTCCAATATTCTGTATCGCGTTTTGTTTATTAATATTAGTATTTTTAGCGTTTGACCCTACGCAGCGAGTAGGTCTTTATTATGGTGTAGGTTTTTTCATCGCTTGTATGCTATTCTATAAATTGAGATTAGAGAAAAAGCATCAAAAAGAAGCTTTAGTAAATACTAAAGTCGTTCAAGAAAATTGAAAACACTAGTTTCTGAATATTAGCAATCAATTTTCGCAGGCATTAGTAATAAAGGAGAAATATAGAATGAGTCAGTTATTATGGAGTACACCAGAAACGCTTCGGGCATTGTTATGTGAACTGGTTAGTTGGGATAGTATTACGCTAACAGAAGGGGAAACTACTTTTGCTCCGAAAGTGTTGGATAAGCTAAGAGAATTGGAGTATTTTCAAGATCACCCGAGTTATCTGCAGTTGCATGATGCAGGACTTGGAAGACATGTAGTTACAGCATTATACAAACATCCAGAAGCGGTTGAAACAGTTGTTTTAATCAGCCACTTTGATACGGTTCAAACGGAAGAGTACGGATCTTTACAACCACTTGCGTATTTTCCAGAGGAGCTTACGAAAAAGCTAATGGAAAATCCAGATGATTTGCCAGAATCGGCACGTATTGATCTGGAAACGGGTAAGTATTTGTTTGGTCGAGGTACGATGGACATGAAAATGGGACTTGCACTTCATATGCAATTGCTTGAAAAAGCGAGTCGTGAAGAGTGGCCGATCAATCTTGTTTTGACTACTGTTCCCGATGAGGAAGTGAATTCTGCTGGAATGCGAGCGGCTGTTCCACAATTAGTTCGTATTCGGGAGGAGTTTGGATTGACGTATAAGCTATTTTTAAATAGTGAACCGTCATTCTCTCAAAAACCGTTGGATATTGCAGAGTATATTTATTCTGGAACAATCGGTAAAATAATGCCTGCAGCTTTGTTTTACGGAAAAGAGACGCATGTTGGAGAGCCAATGAAAGGGATGACGGCGAACTATATCGCGTCCTATTTAACGCAGCGAATGGAGTGGAATCCATTATTCCGTGAGACGGATCTTGGGGAAAGTACACCGCTTCCTGTTTCGTTACAGCAAAAAGATTTGAAGATGTCTTATTCTACCCAAACACCATATCGTGCCGTGGCACTTTACAATGTCTTTATGTTGAAACGAACAGCTTCAGAAGTAATGGATTTGTTCGAACAAGTGGCAAATGAAGCGATGGGTGCTTTAAACGAAAGCTACCAAATGATTTGTGCGCGTGAGCAAGTGAGTGGTGTTGGAGAAGTGAAAGTGCTTCGCTATGAACAGCTTTTAGCACACGCTTCGAAAAAATTAGGTACGGATGAAGTAGAACGCTTGAAGAATGAAGCGCTCCAAAATGATGAATGGGATGACCGTGAAAAGTCACTTCGCATTGTGGATAATCTAATGATTCAATGCCAGGAGTTGGCACCTGCGACGGTACTATTATTTGCACCACCGTACTATCCAGCTGTTAATACTTCCGATCATCCGATAGTGAAGGAAGCAGTAGAGCTAATGAAAAAATCTGCGCAATCATTTGACAATAAAATCGATCAAATCCACTACTTTAATGGTATTTGTGATTTAAGCTATGTGAACTATGATGATTCTGGCAATGGTTGGACAGCGTTTGAAAGTAATACACCGGTATGGGGAGACACATATAGTATTCCCTTTGAAGATATGGCGCAGCTTAAAGGGCCAGTGTTGAATGTAGGTCCATTTGGTAAAGATGCACACCAAAGAACAGAGCGTCTGCATGTAGATAGCGCATTCGTCGAAATGCCAGTCATGTTGGAAACGTTAGTGAAAAGTTTGTATTAAGAAAAAAAGTGACTCCGGAATTGAATCGGAGTCATTTTTTTTGTATTTTGCTTTGTCGTTTTCGTAACCGAGTATGTCGCGTTCGGAGTTGGTTTTGTTGTTTTCGTAATGTTGTTTGTCGTGTTCACAGCATGTTTTGTCTCAGTAAGGAATATATTGGAGAATTAAATATTTAGAGTTTGTACTTTGCCTGACAAAGTGCTTCTTATTTGATTTGGTCTCGGTGCTCGTAGAGTGCTTCTTGCTTTCAATCGCAGTTTTGACTGCTTAGGGTTATTTTTCCAATAATAGGGTACATATACTATTAAGAGTCGTATAATTGTAACATTTTATGTATATTTATTACTAACGCATTATGTTTATGTTGAATGTTTTTAGAAGATTCGAGATAATAGATAAAAGAATGAATATGTTAGGGGCAAAATATATGGATTTATTAAGGGAACAGGAACAAAAAAGTAGAGCAAATGATTATGTGCATGAAGTATATGAGTTAGTAAAGAAGCGTAATCCTGGAGAGAAAGAGTTTTTACAGGCAACACGTGAAATTTTTGATTCACTTCGTCCTGTTTTTTTAAAGCATCCAGAGTTTATGCAAAATGGTATTTTGGAGCGTATTACAGAGCCGGACCGAGTGATTTCGTTTCGCGTTGCTTGGGAAGATGATACGGGGAAGGTGCATGTAAACCGTGGTTTCCGTGTGCAGTTTAATAATAGTATAGGACCGTATAAAGGCGGGATTCGATTCCATCCGACTGTAAATAGCAGTATTATGAAGTTTTTGGCATTTGAACAGACATTCAAAAATGCATTGACCGGTATGCCAATAGGTGGTGGTAAAGGTGGCTCTGATTTTGATCCGAAAGGTAAGTCATCACGTGAAATTATGCGTTTTACCCAAAGCTTTATAACAGAGCTAAGCAAATATATTGGAGCAGATATGGACGTACCAGCGGGAGATATTGGCGTTGGAAAACGAGAAATTGGCTATATGTTTGGGCAATATAATCGCATTAAAGGTGGTTTTGAAGCAGGTGTTTTCACAGGTAAAGACCCAAATCATGGCGGGAGCTTAGGGCGAAAAGAAGCGACTGGATATGGTTGTGTTTATTTTGTGGAAGAAATGCTGAAAGGTAAAGGCGATAGTTTCGCTGGAAAAAAAGTGATTGTTTCCGGTTCGGGAAATGTCGCAACTTATGCGATGGAGAAAGCAATTGAGCTAGGTGCAACTGTACTAGCATGCAGTGATTCTAGTGGCTACATTTATGATCCGAAAGGAATAAATGTAGAAACGGTTAAGCAATTGAAAGAATTTGACAATAAAAGAATTCAAGAATATACAAAGTTTCATAATCACGCGGTATATTATGAAGGATGTACAAATATATGGTCGGTTGCTTGCGATATCGCTTTACCTTGCGCAACGCAAAATGAATTAGAAGAAGCAGATGCAGCATTGCTTGTTGCAAATGGTGTAAAAGCAGTGGGAGAAGGCGCTAATATGCCTTGTACAGAAGATGCGGTGCATGCTTTCCAAGCGAATGGTGTTTTGTTTGCACCAGGGAAAGCAGCTAATGCTGGGGGTGTGGCGGTTTCTGCAATGGAAATGTCGCAAAATAGCATGCGTTTGTCTTGGACTGTGGAAGAAGTGGATGAAAAGCTACAAGTAGTAATGAAGAATATTTATAAAAGCTGTTTTGATGCGGCTGCAGATTACGGATCACCTGGTAATTTCGTAGTTGGTGCAAATATTGCAGGATTTTTAAAAGTAGCAGATGCGATGGTAGCTCATGGTATTCATTGATAGATGGAGTAATAGAAGAAAGCTCGCTTCCTAAATGGAAGCGAGCTTTTTTATGTTATCCAGACCCCCGCGGATATCATCATAGTAGTGTCTATTCCACTAGGGCTAATCCCGGACGGTTTTGTAGTATAAATTTATACATAAAAACAATGACTA
Organism: Psychrobacillus sp. OK032; assembly: GCF_900111345.1. GTDB lineage: Bacteria > Bacillota > Bacilli > Bacillales_A > Planococcaceae > Psychrobacillus. The sequence continues at coordinate 595,783 of NZ_FOGY01000001.1, read as the reverse complement.
AGGGTATTACGCAAACTAGAAATAATGCGTCATAAGGGATTTACTGCTATGATTTCCGCTGCAGGGCGGACGCTTTCTCATCAATGGAACTTACTTACTTACTTACTTACTAATCAGCATCAGTGCGCGAAATCCAGTAAATGGTTGAACGAGACAAAATACACTGTGAACGCGACAAACTAAACTTCGAACACGACAAAGCCTATCTCGAAAGCGACAAACTGACCACTGAACACGACAAACTTTCTCCTAGTAAAAACTACACTTATCATGAGAGAGCATTTCCTAATTTTTTTTTTAATCAATGCGAAATCGGCTCCTTGCCCTATTTGCCTGCCGGAGCAGAGATAGGCGCTTCCGCTTTTAATCTTATAATTTAAACTTGCCTACAATTTGTTGAAGCTCTTGTGCCATATGGCTTGTTTCGTTTGAGCGGCTAGCTACCTCGTCGATAGAAGCTGTCGTTTGTTCGGTCGCTGCTGAAATAGATGTTGTTACTTCTTCTATTTCGCGAATAGATTCTGTTAGTTGATGAATAAGTTTTACCACTTGTATAGAGTCTTCCGCCTCGCTTGTTGCTTTACTTGAAATCGTAGAAATTTCCTCTACCGTTTTAGCCACTTCAGTTGAAATATCACTTAATGATTGAGACGTTTGTAACACTGTGGTAGAACCTGTTTCAATCAGTTTTGTACTTTCTTCTGTAGAAGTTACAACCGATAAAATGCTTGCCGTAATATCTTGAACAATGATTTCGACTTGGTTTACTTCGCTATTTGATTGTTCGGCAAGTTTTCGAACTTCTTCTGCAACAACAGCAAAGCCTTTTCCATGTTCCCCTGCACGAGCTGCTTCAATTGATGCGTTTAGTGCTAGTAAATTAGTTTGAGCGGCAATTGCAGCAATGGAGCCGGTAATATGTTGAATTTTCTTCGTTGCTTCATTTAATCGTTGAATCGTTTCACCTGTTTCAATAGAAGCTTTTCTTATTTTGTCCATATCGCGACTAATTTCAGTTGCGCGAGTTAAGCCTTCTTCTGCTGTCGCCATCGTAGTTTTCGAATTCTGAACGCTCGTATCAGCCGTTATTTTAGAGTCTTGAAGATTTTCCGCAAGCGTTTGTAATATAGTGGATGATTTTTCGGCTGTTAATGTGCCATCCGATACGGATGCAGCAGTTTCGCTCATATTCGTTGCGACTTGATGTACAGCATCTTTCATTTCATGTAAAGAAGCCGCTGTTTCTTCTGCATTTTGTGTTAGTTGGGTAGAAGTCGTTTGCACGGTGCCAATAATCTCACGAAAGTTACCTGCGAGTCTATTAAGTGTTTTACTTAAATCTCCAATTTCATCTTTGCTCGTAAAGTTCGTATCTTTAACAGATAGATTGCCTTCTGCGATTTGACCCGCATGAGCAATAAGTACCGAAAGCGGTTTTGTTTTTCTTCTAATCAAAAATAGCGTAACGATCGAAGCAAGAATCATTGGGATTAAACTAATAAGTATTCCTTTACTCACCACATCCCATGTTCGATCTCCTACAATAGAAGCATCGAAATCTATTACGCTAATCGCGATAATTTTACCAGATGGGTCATGGTTTTCATAAATCGGTGCATACCCAGAAAGACGCTTCATCCCCCCGAATTCATAGGGTTTTGAGTAAGTTGGGTGCCCCATTTCAAGTAACATATCCGTTGCTTCTTTATCTATATGAAACTGATCCCCAGCCTTGTAACCATCTGCTTTCAAATGATCGTCCATTGCTAATAGTTTTCCATCTAGATCAATAATATATTGCGTTTCAAAAATATCCTTGTGAGCAGTAGTCCAGTTAAGTTGCTTACCAACCGCATTTACAGCGGCGGTATCTCCATCTAATATTTTGATCATATCTCCGGGATTGATCAAACCAGTTGTAATATTTGCGCATCCATAAGCCTCGATACCGGCTGCTTTATATAATTCGTCATAAGCGGTCTTATATGTAGCGACTGAAGTGATTAACAGCATTGCGACGATTATTCCAATAATAATCGAGCCTAAATGTACTGTTAGTGTATTTTTCATAATACTATTCTCCTCTGTTCTTAGGTAATTCCTAATCGTTTGTTTATACTATTTATACCATAGGAACAGGTAGAAAAGATATATACCATTTGAATGTTTTGCAACGAATAATTGACTATTACAAATAACAAATCGAGAATCTATTAGAAGATTACTGTAATACTTTTGTAATACAACTGTAAACTCACTTTAGTTTATATCATGTTAGTATGGGTATAGAGAAATTTGCAAATACTAGTTTAGTAGAATTTTTAGTAGAATTTTTCAATAACATCTTTTGGAGGAACATAAGTTTTGACTTCTTTGTTTAAAAAAATCATCGCAATCTTTAGTTTGACTGTAGTTTTAGCCGCGGGAACATTTGCAGGAAATACAGAAGCAGCAAGCGCTGTAGCATCCAATGAAATAGTATCAAGCGCGAAGAATTTAATAGGAATTAAATATCGTTATGGTGGAACAACGAAAGCAGGATTTGATTGTTCAGGATTTATCGGATATATTTACAAAAACAATGGTGTAAACCTACCGAGAACAGCAGCAGGAATGTACAGCACAGGGGAATCGGTGAAAAAAGCAAATTTAGCTGTGGGAGACTTAGTTTTCTTCAATACATCAGGTAAAGGCGTTTCTCACGTTGGTATGTACATAGGTAGTGGAAAATTCATTCATGCTTCGACATCTAAAGGTGTAAAAATTGATAAATTAAATGACCCATATTACTGGGGTAATAAATACGTAGGCGCTAAAAAAGTTGCTGACGTAACAGTAGCTAAAAAATAACTATATTAATAAAACCGTTTCAGCAAAAAGCTGAAACGGTTTTTAACTGTTATGAAAGTTTCGATCCGTCATCCACAATGCGATTTGTAAAACAATGGCGTCTTGAAATAAACTTGGATTATATCCAGTTAAGTTATGAATCTTTTTAAGACGGTAAGTAAGTGTATGACGATGAATTTCTAACGTCTCCGCACAAATTGCTAGTTGTTGATTGCAGTTAAAATAAGATTGTAAGGTGAGGAGTAGCTTTACATCTAATGCACCTAATACCCGATTGGTAAAATGCTGGGCTTCTTGTGAGTCTCGCTTTTTTAATAGTGAATACAGTTCCGCTTCTTCAAAAAAAATAATTGAATGTTTGCGCGGTCCATATTCAAGCGCGATTCTTGCCGTTTGATAAGAATAATGGACTTGATCAAGTGAATGGACGACTTGTCCTACCGAGATTGGGAAGGCATTGTATTTCTTAAGTATGTTAGCGAGCTGTTTTACTTTTTGCTGAAATGCTTTTTCGTCTAATCCGGAAGTAAGGATGAAGTGTTCGTTTAATTGATAATGTCCGACTAAAATAGAATCTTGATGGAAATAATGTTCGATTCCTTGAAGTATTGTTTGATATGATTTAGATTCTGGATTGAGTTCTATCATCATCGTATGAAAAGGGGCTTTGTTTTGGAACCCTATTTTGTTTATTCGTTCGAAAATGACTTTTTGTAAAGGCTGCCCACTCATCAATTCTTCAAAAACCATCTCTTGCATTTTTCTTTCCCACTCGCGTTCCGAGGCGATCAACGCTTGGTAAACCATCATTTCTGTTGTCAGCTGAACAAGTGTCGCTATTTCTTCAATCTCTTTTGGATCACCCGTAATTCCAATGACTCCAACTAATTCTTGTTGAAAAAATATCGGCAAATTAATACCCGGTTTCGTTCTTGGAAATAAGTGATTATTTTCCTCTGTAATTAGCAACGGCTTTCTCGTTTCTGCTACGATAACAGCCCCTTCATGAATACTATCTACACGTAAGCGGTCCCCAGAAGCTAAAATCATTCCATTCGTTTGAATGACGTTAATATTTCGATGTAGCCTAAGCATCGTTTGTTCAACGATCTGATTGGCAAGCTGTTTTGATATCATAGTACCTCCGTCAAGTATAAAAAACATCCTGTTATAATACAGGCACTTTATACTTTAAGTATAATGTAAAAATTATAATTATCAATATAATTATGTGTAAGCACTTAACTAAAATGAGGTGATTGAATGAAAATCGTTGTTAGTCCTGATTCTTTTAAAGGTTCATTAACTGCAATGGAAGCGGCACGTGAAATAGCTGCAGGTATAAAGGAAGTAAACCCAATGATTGAAACTGTATTACTCCCTGTAGCAGATGGTGGAGAAGGTACCTTGGAACCGCTAATATTGGCGACAAATGGACATACGGTTCAAGTAGATGTGCATGATCCTATTGGAAGACCTATCCAAGTAGAATACGGAGTACTAGGAGATGGGGAAACATGTGTGATCGAGATGGCGAAAGCATCTGGTTTAACTTTACTGAAGGATGATGAAAGGAATCCACTCATTGCGTCGACATTTGGTACCGGAGAGTTAATATTGCACGCACTCGATAATGGGTTCAAAAAGTTCGTCGTTGGTATCGGAGGGAGTGCGACGAATGATGGTGGAACAGGAATGTTACGGGCGCTAGGTATGAAATTTCTAGATCAATTTGGTGATGAATTACCAGAAGGTGCAGATGCATTAGCTAAGTTACATAAAGTGGATGTTACAAACTTTGATAAAAGAGTTCGAGAATCGCAATTTATCATTGCTTGCGATGTAGACAATCCATTCATTGGTCCGAATGGGGCAACGGCTATTTTTGGCCCACAAAAAGGGGTTACTCCTGAATTAGTAGACGTACTTGATCAAAATTTGCTTCATTTAGCAAATAAAATCGAGGAAGTGACTGGCATTGCACTCCACCAAAAGCCGAGTGCTGGCGCAGCAGGAGGATTAGGTGGAGCATTTCTTGCTTTTTTCCCAGTGTCATTAAAACCAGGAATCGAAGTAGTCATAGAAGCAATCAATTTTAAAGCGCAAATCGTGGATGCTGATTTCATCATTACTGGGGAAGGGAAATCAGATATTCAAACACTTTCTGGTAAAGCCCCTATTGGTATCGCGAATGTCGGAAAAGAAATGGGAGTTCCAGTCATTTTACTTTCAGGATTTATAGAAGAGGAAAGTAGACCACAACTAGCTTCTTACTTTTATAAGTTATCAAGTGTTGTGGGCGATACAGTATCTAAAAAAGAATCTATCGAACAAGCAGACTATTATTTGCGTTTAAGAACGAAAGAAGTTATGCAATCCATTTTATAAGAGGGGTGTAGTAAATGTTGTTTTTTGTGATTTTAGTAGGTGTCCTTTTAGTAGTATTATTGACTGCGGTGTTCAAATTACATCCGTTTTTAGCACTTTTAATTAGTGCGTTTTTTGTAGGTATTGCATCTGGTATGCCTTTACTTACAGTAGTTGAAAATGTGAATACTGGGTTTGGAGCCCTGATGACAAGTATCGGTATTGTCATCGTTGCTGGTACAATTATCGGAGTTATTTTAGAGAAATCCGGTGCGGCTTATCGTATGGCGGAAGTGGTGCTTCGTGTTTTAGGAGACAAGCGACCACAGCTAGCGATGTCGATTATTGGTTATATCGTATCCATTCCAGTATTTTGTGATTCAGGATTTATCATATTATCGAGTTTAAAAAAATCATTGGCAAAACGAGCAAAAGTGAAAGTTGCTTCTATGGCGATTGCATTATCGACTGGTTTATATGCGACACATACATTAGTTCCGCCTACACCAGGTCCTATTGCAGCGGCGGGGAACATCGGAGCTACGGACTATTTGGGTACAATTATTTTAGTTGGTTTGTTCGTAGCCATACCAGCAGTGATTGTTGGGTATATTTGGGCTGTTAAAGTAGGTACAAAAATTGACGTGGAAGCGGATCACGAAGAAGCACTTGATTATGATGAAGTAATCAAATCCTTCGGTAAAATGCCATCAACATTTAAAGCGTTCCTACCAATCGTATTACCGATTGTACTAATCGCGATTGGATCAGTAGCGGCACTTACGGGAAGTGACTCGGGATTCACCCATTTCCTACAATTTTTAGGAGCACCGACAGTAGCGCTATTATTTGGGGTCTTTGCAGCATTCTTATTATTACCAGAGATAAATGAAACGACTTTGTCCGGATGGATTGGTGAGGCGTTGAAAGAAGCAGCACCGATTTTATTAATAACTGGTGCAGGTGGTGCATTTGGTACAGTTATTAAAAATTCAGGGGTTGCAGATCAATTGCAACAAATGGACTTAGGAGCTTTAGCAAACGGTGCTTGGTTCTTACTAGTGCCTTTCTTAATTGCAGCAGCACTTAAAACAGCGCAAGGTTCGTCTACAGCGGCTCTTGTTATTACATCGTCGCTAATTGCACCGATGCTCCCAACATTAGGTATTGAAGGTGCTTTACCACTTGCGTTAGTTGTTATGGCGGTCGGAGCAGGGGCGATGGCAGTGAGCCATGTAAATGACAGCTATTTCTGGGTAGTTACACAGTTCAGCGGCATGAAAGTAACAGACGCGTACAAAGCACAAACAATGGCTACCTTACTACAAGGTGTCACAACAATCATCGTAACGATGATTATCTGGCTAATCTTAGTTTGACATGATTACATAAAAACGATAAAACCCCCACCAAAAGCAGTTATGCTTTTGATGGGGGTTTGCTTTTAGTTGAAATACAACATATCGTCTCGGTAGTTTTGTTTTAAGTCTGATTCTAAGAAATTTAAGTAGCGAACTAGTAGTTGAGAAGCTTTTCCTCTTGTCAGTACTTCATTAGGATTGATACGATTTTTTTTATCTGGATCGATTAATCCTAATTCACTTGCTACGTAAATGCTGTCTTTTGCTTCTTTTGGTATTTTGTTATCGTCAATGAATTTTGTTGTATATCCTGGAGTAGGAGCACGTCCTTCTAAACCAAGGGAACGAACGATGATCGTAACAGCTTGTGCGCGTGTGATGGAATCTTTTGCGCCAAACTTTTCTTTATTTACTGGGCTTACAATCCCTTTATTTAACGCGCTTTCAATATATACATAGTTAGGATCTTTTACATCTAAGTCTTCAAATAATGCTTTTTTCGTTGATTTTTTCTTCGTTGGTTTTTCTTCCAGTACACGTAAATCTACTGCTTTTGCAACCCCAACTGTGAATAAATCTTTTTTCATTGCTGCATCAGGTGAAAAGAAGTTACTAGATTCATCGAAGATACCTAAAGAATATAGTTTTTCGATATTTGGTTTGGACCAATGCTTTGCAATGTCACGGAATTTCGGTACGATCAGTCGCTCAACTTTCGGTGTTTTTTCTTTGTTTAAATAAATCGTTCCTGATCCAGCATAATAAGGGATATTATACTCGTATTCAGAAACTATATTAGAAGAACTAATAACTGCATGGCCTCCTACAAAGCTTGAAAGAGAAGGAGTATGTTGTTCATATTCCAATACTCTCGATTTACTATCAGAAACTTTACTAGTTACAAATGCAGTTCCTTCCGGAGCTTCAATTTCATAATCGATAAACTGAGTGTCCGTAGAGCCCCAGAAGTTTTTGTATCCTACATTGCGTCCGTCCATATAGACAGTAATTTTCTTTGTTTCGGTTTTTTTATCTATTTTTTCGCTTTTAATATAAATTTTTCGAGCGATCACATTTCCAGAGTAATAGTCAGTAGCTGGTCGGTTATCAATAACAGATCCTTGTGAAAACTGATAATCGTCTAATGTATACGTTGTTTTATCTGCCATAGTTACCTTTTCTGTATAGCTTTTTACTTTTGTATTGGACGTTGTTTGACCTTTTGTTTCATAGTTTTTTAAGTCAGATACATATACAACATTACGTGTTAATTTATCTCCATAGTCACTTGTTAACGTAAATTTATAAGTAGTTGTTAGCTGATTCTTGTTCTCTTTTTCGGTAACAGTTGCTTTTCCAGTAAATTTAATGGGATAGCCGGTTAAGAAAAAAACTTCTTCGTACTCATATTCATCGAGTACACCACCGTTGAAATCTGGAACCTTCGCACTTGCCGTTGGGATTAATAATGTGAACCCTAATACAACAGTTAACATTAAAACTACTAATCTTTTCATGTTTTTACTAGACATTTGAATTTTCTTTACCTCATTTCCATAGATTAATCGACTAAAATCATACGAGCTTGAGTGTACGAATCATGGATAATAAATAGTCGATCATTTTCTTCTAAATCACTTTTTGTAATAACTTTTCCTTCTTTAATGAATGTTGTCCACCTTGTATCCATGTAATAAATTGGTGTAGTCTCGACCCAGTTACCTGTTTGCCATTGGCTGACATCTTTTACCTCAATCGAATTCCAATACCAATAACCATTATATCGTCCTACTGAAATGGACGATGCTGGACTACTCGATCCTACAATTCTTGCAGCAACAATATGATTATTCTTTACATAGAAATAAGCATATTTACTTGTACTATTAGTGAAATCTGTTGTCCCATAATTAGCATCTTCTACAACAACGGTATCGTTGCTAAAACTTAAATTACTGTAGCCTAACCCGTACCAATAATTATTAGAAAGTCGATTTGCATTCGTCAAAGTAAGTTGGTATGATCCTACACTATTAATTTGACCAAAATACACTTCATGATTCGATAAATTAGCACTTTGGAAGCCATCATTTGTCACGTGAATGACATTTGCATATTGATGGGTTGTAGCGCCGTTTGTAATAACATAAGCATTACCGCTTTGTGAAAGTGCACTAGCATCCACTAAACGACCATTGCGAATAATGATTGTTCCGTTGTGATAGGCAATATTACCAGTACTTGATAATCTAATTTTTTGATTAGATGTGTCTACTGAATTTAGACCCTCATGTAGATTTCTTTCATTTGTATGTTTAATAATCATTTTTTGTACAACTTCTTGGCCCATTTGCTCAATAGTTACATAATACACTTCATTATTTATATACTTTCGGATTTGACTTTCATCTATTTTTTTATTGCCAACATAGATTGGTGTCTTTGCAGTAAAGGGTTTTGAACTAATGGATCCGGAGCCATTTCGCCAATCCCAGTTGCGAAACACTTTTTCGTTTTTTACGACGAGTTTTTTCTTTTTCGTATCTATTTGTTGGATAGTTCCTTTATATAGGTGCTCCACCTTGATACCTTCTGCGATTATTTCAATAGTAGAAAGTGTAGTGGAATTGTGTTCAGCAAGGGTTAATTTTACCCGATCCCCTTCATATAAAACGCTTAAATCGACTAATTTATTGTCTTTAAAAACTTGTGTTTGCGCATCCAAATAGTAGTTGACTGAATTTCTGTCTTTCGAATTAATGGCAATAAATTTACCATTTTTATCAATCGTATTAACTGTCCCAGTTAGACTATTAGAAATAGCATTTGAGTCACTACCTTGTGCTATATCGAAAAATCCATTTAGTTCTTTCACATTGCGTAGCTCAACTGTTGCTTCGACCCACATCCCTTCTTTAAATCCTCCAATTGAGGTCGGTGTGGAATTGATGAAAAGAGAAGCGTATGAATCAATGTTCAATGTAATTGTTTTCCCTTTATCATTAATAAGGGTGATTTTGGAAAGTTGCTTTTCGGTTGTTTTTTTATCCAAAACGACTTCTTCATACGTGACATCGACAAACATTCCACTTACCAATGTGGATGCTTGTACTTGAAGGGAAGGGGAGAAGCAGCTAACAAATAAGATCGAAAGTGTAAGTATGTATGTAGCAAATTTAAACAATTATGACGCCTCCTATCTAAATAGTATTTTGTCCTATACATTGTTTATCGGTTAAACGTCATGATTTGTTACACATCTGTTAATTTCATTAAGAAAAAATGACCATAGCATTCTTCTTAAATTCTTTCGTCGAAATGATAGATGAAGTTAAAGTTAAGAGGAATGATATAATAAAATAACTAATACTGTATAAACAGTTTACGATTATGGTTAGGGAAAATCATTCATATGGTTGGAGTATATACTCTGACTATTATTCAAAAAATCCGGGGGTCACTGGTACTATGGAAGGGGGGGATAGACAAGATGATTTCTTTAAGAAATGTTCAAACTACAGATTTAGAACAGTTATTGTTTATTGAGAATGAAGGCTTTTCAATAGAAGAAGCTGCCACAAAAAGAGCATTTGTGGAGAGGATTCAGTTGATAGCTGATACTTTTATTGTGGCAGAAAAAGAAGGGGTAATCATGGGTTACATTAATGGCCCTATTATTAATCAACCATACATAACCGATAATCTTTTTAAGGAAATCAAAGAGAACCCGAAAAGTGGAGGATATCAAAGTGTTTTAGGATTAGCAGTGTCTAAAAGGGCTAGAAATCAAGGAATTGCCAAGATGTTAATGGAGAAAATGGAAGAGCTTGTAGAAGAGAATGAAAGAGAAGGAATTACTTTAACATGTAAACAGGAATTAGTTTCTTTTTATGAAAAATTAGGATTTGTTAACCATGGCGTGTCTGAATCAAAACATGGTGGCGTAAGCTGGTATAACTTGGTCAAATTAAAAGAGGGGATAAATTGACTTTTTTACCCGATAATGAATAATTTAAGGGCTACATAGTAATAAATGATAATCAACACATATGGAATTGTTACTTAATAAGTAGAGGTTTCACTGTATTTTTTGTGGGTTGGAGCGGAAAGCGTCCGCCCAGCAGCGGAAATCCTAGCGGAAACTAATATTGCACATCATCTAATAATGGTCAAATAAGAACTATTAAAAATATTTTGCGAAAAGGTATTTATAATTTTCTTAAAAGTAGTATAATTGCATATAATATATCGTAAGCATAAGAAACTACAGTTTACTAATAATTATATTGATAGGGGAAATACATAGTGAATAGTCTTAAGATTCAAATTACACAAAATGAAAATAAAAATGAAAAAACACCATCAGATCAACTAGTTTTCGGTACGAAATTTACTGACCATATGTTTATTGCTGATTATACAGAAGGCCAAGGTTGGCATGATCATCGAATCGTCCCTTATCAACCTATTACTCTAGATCCATCTGCTAGTATTTTGCATTATGGTCAAACTGTTTTTGAAGGGATGAAAGCGTACTTATCGGAAGATGGAATTGTTCGCTTATTCCGTCCTGAAGAAAATATGAAACGTATGAATAATTCGTGCGATCGTCTTAGCATGCCAAAAATTGATGAGGAATTTGCGCTAGAAGCATTGAAGCAACTAATTGAGTTAGATAAAGAATGGATTCCGGCTGAGCCAGGTACATCCCTTTATATTCGCCCGTTTATGATTGCAACAGAGGCGCATTTAGGTGTTTCTGCATCTAAAACATATAGTTTCATCATTATTATGTCACCAGTTGGTTCTTATTATAAAGAAGGAATTCACCCTGTGAAAATTCTTGTAGAGAACGAATATGTTCGTGCTGTTGCGGGTGGAACAGGAACTGCGAAAACTGCAGGAAACTATGCGTCCAGCTTAAAAGCACAAGAAGTTGCAGATCGTGAAGGATATTCTCAAGTGCTTTGGTTAGACGGTATTGAACGAAAATATATTGAAGAAGTCGGCAGCATGAATGTATTTTTCAAAATTGATGGAGAAGTCGTAACACCGGCTTTAAATGGAAGCATTTTAGATGGCATTACACGCAAATCCATCGTTGCATTGTTAAAACATTGGGGCGTGCCGGTAACTGAGCGTAAAGTTTCTATGGAAGAAATTCGCGAGGCTTATTTAAATGGTAAGTTAGACGAAGCTTTTGGAACTGGAACGGCAGCGGTTATTTCTCCAATCGGTGAAATGCGCTGGAAGGGCGAACTGTTTTATGTGAACAACGGTGAAACTGGAGAACTTTCGAAAAAATTGTATAATGCCTTAACTGGAATCCAAAAAGGTACAGTTGAAGATCCATTTGGCTGGGTTGTCGAAGTTAAATAATGGCTTTGTTCTGTTGATTTCCATTGCTGGTTGACGCTTCCGCAATATCAGGGGAAAGTTTCATAACCAACAGTTATAGCCAAAATATTATATAGTAAATTGTCGCTCTTCCATATGGGGGAGCGGCGATTTTTTGCTAAGGATATATGGAACGGGGGATATTAGGTGAAACCACTTATTGGGATTTGTGCAAATTACTTATCCAACGATGCTGCTGGTATGGCAGCAGGTATTGGGGCAAAAAATCAAGAATGGCAAATGCTTGCAGATGATTATATTGTTGCGATTGAGCGAGCAGGCGGTGTACCAGTAATTTTACCAATAACAGAGGATATCGATACGTTAACGCCTCTTTTACAAAAATTAGATGGTATTTTGTTTTCAGGTGGATCGGATATAGATCCCAATTACTACGGGGAATATCCCAAATTCGGTGTAGGCTTAATCGAACCAAAGCGTGATTTCCATGAAGTGAAGCTTGCTCAAAAAGTTTTATTCGAAATGAATGTACCGGTGCTTGGTATATGTCGGGGTATGCAGTTGCTTACTGTTGCAACGGGGGGGACATTATATCAAGATCTTCAATCTCAAAAACCAGATGGTATTAATCACTCTGTACCGAAAGCAATTCGACATCACGCATTCCATCCAGTAAAGATAGAGAAAGATTCGCTGCTTTATGAAATCTACCAAACTGCTGAACTTGGCGTGAATAGTTTCCATCATCAAGCAGTGAAAAAAATGGGACAAGGCTTTAAAGCAACGATGTTGGCCCCAGACGGTATTATTGAAGGGATGGAATTGGAAACGAGTGACCGTTTTGTAGTAGCAGTTCAATGGCATCCAGAAATGATGGAAAATCAAGTATCCGCAATTCGTCCAATTTTTAATGCTTTTGTAGAACAATGCAAAGTAGCAAGCCATAGCCTTACGCTTATTAGTAGTGATGAAACAATTGCTTAAAAGGTTTACTTGACTCAGCAAATAAAAACTCCTGATAAGAGGAACTCTGGCTAAGATCGCCGCGTCCTGCTCCTGCGCGAAGCTCGTCGCAAAAGTTCTATGCTCCTCCGCAATGCTCGTCGCAAAAGTTCTATGCTCCTCCGTAATGCTCGTCGCAAAAGAATGCAGTTCAAAATCTGGACGCGATTACGTCGAGGCGTAATTGATTGAATCCTTTCTTATGTCAAAATAAGAGGGGATTTTTCTTCTTCCATACGAAAGTTTTCACAATAAGCACTATAACTCTCTGCTACTATTTCAGGATATTGTTCGATGATAGAAGGCAATAACTGCGTATTTATAAAACTAGGTTGGGACTTGGATTGATTGACATAATATTGGTATGAACTATGTGGATAGACTTCCATCTTATTTACAAGGGCGTTAGTCGTTCGTAAAGGATTTTGGTGAATATAACTACTCACATTCAATAAGCTAATAGGGTCGGTCACCATATTTGCATAAAAACGTGTTTCATAAAGCTGATCAAAAAAATTATACTTTCGCTTGAAATAGTCAGAATAGCGTTTGTTAATAATGGTCATTACATTAGAAAGCGGAACTTCCGGTGAACGTATGAGTAAGTGATAGTGATTATTCATCATACAATAAGCAATAATTGTAAATGGATACTTTTCGTGCGTATATTGCATTGCCTGAAAAAATAAGGCAAAGTCTGCTTTATTTATAAAAATATTTTGTCGGTTATTTCCGCGCATCGTCACATGGTAAAAAATCTCCGGCTGCCAAACTCTTCTCATGCTACCCATTAAACTACCCCCCACCTTTGTTGAGTACACCATACAACAAAATAAATAAAACAACAATTTTCACAATTCACCTTTTTCCGCGATAATTTCATTCTTGAACTCAAAAAAGCTCCTAAACTCTATTTCCCTCCCCAAAAACCCATCAAAATTATATTTTGTAACAGGGGGAGATGTAGTTGTGTGATAAAATAATGGGAAAGAAAGTGAGGGGTTTTCGATGAAAGAGCATGTACTGATTATTGAAGATGAGGAAAATATCGCGCGTGTTCTACAGCTAGAGCTAGAATTCGAAGGGTATGCTGTCGAAATCGCTCATACAGGTACAGATGGATTGATCAAATATCGCGAGAAGGTTTGGGATCTTGTATTACTCGATTTGATGCTACCGGGGTTGAATGGATTAGATGTGCTCCGACGAATCCGAGCAACAAAAACCGATACTCCCGTCATATTATTAACTGCTAAAAGTGATCTAGAGGATAAAGTAACTGGTTTAGATTTAGGTGCAAATGATTATGTGACGAAGCCATTTGAAATTGAGGAGCTTCTTGCACGTGTACGCTCGGCTATTCGTGTATCTAAGTCTTCAGCAGTTCATTCGCAACATAATGAGAATGTGCATATATTCCATTCACTTCTATTAAACGAGCAAACTCGTGAAATAACTAATGATGGGGAGTCTATTAATTTGACGCCGCGTGAATATGATCTTTTACTTTATTTGATGAAACATCCAAACCAGGTGCTGACAAGAGAACAATTATTAGATGCAGTGTGGGGGTTTGATTATTATGGAGATACAAATGTGGTCGACGTGTACATACGGTATGTACGTAAAAAATTAGAAGAAAAAGGGAAGTCCTCTCTTATTCAAACAGTACGAGGTGTCGGGTACGTACTTAAGGAAGAAAAGCGATGAAGCTTAAAACAAAGATACATCTTTTTTCCACCGTTCTTACACTTGTTATTTTAAGTATGATGAATGTTGGCATTTACATATTATTTGAAAAAATGGCTTTTGATACAGAATACAAGCAGCTTAACATTGAAGTGGATGAGCTGATTGCTGCGCTAAGTAAAGTAAATAAAGAAGCAGACGCCGCAACTATTTTACGGACATATATTCCTACAAATGGTGGTATTCGTGTTATCGGTGGCGACGAGCAATTGAAGCTGTTCGTGCAAACGATTGATGGAGTCAATGACTATTATCCGAACTTTAAAGAAGGAGAAAGGTATTCGATCGGGGCTTTTCAAGGAACCCCAATATTAACTGTTAGTAAACCAGTCATTTGGGTAGATGGGGAAGTCGCGGAAGTTCAGACGATGAAAATTTTAGTAGATGTAGAAAAGAATTTAGACTTTCTTCGTCTCATTCTACTAAGCGTTATGTTAGTCGGCATGCTACTCATGACTGCTTCTAGTGTTACATTAGGTAAAATAATTACGAATCCTATAAAAAAGCTAATAAACACTATGTCGCAAAGTAGATTATCAGGAACATATGAAAAAATCGTCGTTTCTCCAAATGGTAAAGATGAAATGGCACAAATGGGCATTGCGTTTAACGAAATGATGGGGCAATTAGAGCAAAACTATAAAAAACAGGAACAATTTGTCTCTGACGCTTCTCATGAATTAAAAACACCACTCACTGTCATTGAAAGCTATGCAAAATTATTAACAAGACATGGCTTTAACAATACCGCAATCGCCGAAGAGTCCGTACAAGCTATTGTGAACGAAACGGCCAGAATGAAAGAAATGATTGAGCAAATGTTATTGCTTGCTAAAAGTAATGAACAAAATAAACGGCATCTTGAAAAAATAGATGTATTTAACTTAGTAGAAACTACATTGCAATCAATGCGTACAGCATATGATCGGAAGTTTCTATTAAACGGGCAAGGACCTATTTATGCTAATACAGATGTAGAACAATTAAGACAATTGCTTTTCATCATTTTAGATAACGCAAGGAAATATAGTGAAAAAGAAATTAAAACGACCGTTTTGGAAGATGAAAAGGGTATAACTATTTCTATTTTAGATTATGGAAACGGCATACCGAAAAAAGATTTAGAGCATATTTTTGACCGTTTTTATCGAGTGGATGAAGCTCGAAACCGAAAAACAGGCGGAACAGGGCTTGGAATGGCTATAGCTAAAGATATTGCAATGCGACTTACGGCAGAGTTAAAGATTGAAAGCGCAGTTGGGTTTGGTACCACGATTCATATTTTTATCCCTAATACTTAAATTCTCACCGATTTCTAATGTTTGTATTTTATGATAGGTTTGAGGGGGGAAAGCGTGAATGAAATTTTTCAAACTAAAAAGATTTCTATCGATTATTACAGTGATTGTAGCCGGTTGTGTGATTGTTTTTATATTAACAATTACCCGGATTAATGATCAGTCGATATCGGAAAATGAAGTCCGCACCCAACTTGAGCAGACATATGATGCAGAAGTAGCTATTGTGAATAAAAATGAATCTGTTTATGACGCACTCATTACTAAAAATGGAATTGTATATACAGTAGAAATGGATGCACTCACAGGTGAAGTTAATTCGCTTAAACAATCGGATGAATACATCATTCAAACAGAAAGTGAAGTTGCAGAAGGACCAATTGAATTGATCCCAGAGAAGTCTTCTCAAATGGATGGACAAGCGAACCTAGAAAAAAAGACGGAAGAGCAAGAAGAAACGAAATTAGAAACAGGACAGGCAAAAGCTCCAACCCAAATTATTATTACTGAAAAAAAGACAGTTGGTAATAAGATTGTGGATATAGCAGGAACGCCAAAACCAAGTGAAAGTACTACGGCTAAACCCATCATATCTGCAACTTCTAAAATCGAAGAAAAGGTAGAAGAAGATAAGCCTAATAAAGAAATTAGCAAGGATTCGTTGAAAGTGGAGACGAGCAAACAAGAAGAGCCAAAAGTAGAAACACCAAAAGAAGAGACTGCGAAAACAGAAGAAAAAATAGAAGCGGTAAAACTAGTGCCGGCAAAGACGACGGAATCTGCTAAGACAGAAGAACAAACGTCGGAGGAAAAGCAAGTACAAGCACAAGTACAAGTTTCCCAAACAAATACAGTACAGTCAGAAGCTAAAAAGCCAGAAGCAGAAACAAAAACGGAAACTGTTACAACTGTATTGATCTCGGAAGAACAGGCGATTAAAATAGCCCAGCAGCAACAGAAAGGTACAGTTGAAAGTAGCTCGTTTGTGAAGACCAATGAGGGTGGCTACTATTTAATTGTGATGAAAGCAACAATTTCTGAGAATGACAGCAAAGAAAGTGCAAAAGAAAAGAAAACAAAAGCAACGATTCAAGTACATGCGATTTCTGGAAAAGTACTTTCTATCACATGGCAATAAAATCTCTCATCAAATTCTAATAAAACTCTACGAGTATTCTCATTTAGTTCGTTTAATATGAAGGTAACAAATAAATAGTCTTTAAAGTTGATGAACGAGTTTGAAGGAAGCGAGTTCACCCAACTAAGCATAACAGGGGAAATTTCTAGTCAGCAACAAAGCGATAAAACGAAGCGAAAATGAAGTATCAAGTTTACGGCGATTTCAATATAGTCCTTGAGCGATAACAAGGACCTAAACACCTCATTCTACCATTCCCCGTAGAATGAGGTGTTTTTTATATGACAGAAATGAAGCTACAAAAAACTGTGTTGCTGATAGGTGTCGGCAACACAGTTTTTGTTTAAGAAAGAATATAATTTTCCGTTCCTCGTGCTTGGCTCCGAAGATCAATTTCGGGTGCTCAAGTGCCCGTCAATCCAATAATAGATGCTAACTATTTTTGGTGATATACCCTTTTACAAGAGGAAACTTGCAGAAATGCTCCTCTTAAAGATTTTTGCTAACTGGTTCTGTCTACTTTACGTATACAAACCATTGTTTTTTCCTATCGTTCAAAGTGCCATATTTAAATAATCAATTGTATACCAGTGACTTTAACACTCAAAAGTATATACTTTATTATTTTTTAGTAGTCCCCTCTTTGATTGTAGTGGAAAGCGTCCTCCTGTAACGGAAATCAACAGTATTATGGAATAGATCTTTCTCTCCTAAATAGCTGAAATAAAGTATTTATTACCGAGAAAAGAGAGGTTGGTCGTGACTTCACAGTCACAACTAACCTCTCTAAAAATCAAATGGTAATAATAATTTAAGTGCGCTTGCGCTTTTGATATTATCTCTTGCTTTTATTGCTCTTTGTTAATCTTCCAAGCGCGAATGCAGCCGCACCGATTCCGATCAATGTGTTTGTTTTTTTATTGAATACTTGTTTTACGACAAGATTCATATTTTGTGGTCGTTCTGCTAGGCGACGCATGAAGTAGCCGTACCAGTCGCTACCAAACGGAACATATGTACAGAAGTTATAGCCTTCATTGGCAAGTTGTTGTTGCATATCTGTACGGAATCCGTATAGCATTTGGAATTCGAATTTGTCATTTGGAATATTATTATCGTGTATAAATTGTTTAATATGGTTAATCACATTATGATCATGTGTGGCAATTGATGTGAACTTACCATTCAATAAATGCCATTCGATTAATTCTACGTAGTTTTCATCTATTTCTTCTTTCGTTTGGTACGCATATTCCACTGGTTCTTTATAAGCACCTTTTACTATACGTAGGCGGAAGTTTTTATACTTTTGAATATCTTCCACTGCGCGGTAGAAGTAAGCTTGAATTACCGTTCCAATATTATCGTACTCTTTAGATAATTCGTCCAAAATATCGAAGGATGGTTGTAAGTGTTTATGTGATTCCATATCGATATTAATGAATGTACCGTATTTATTAGCCGTAGCTGTAATTTCTTTTAAGTTCTCTAATGCAAAATTATAATCTATATCTAATCCAAGTTGTGATGGTTTCAATGAAATATGAGCATCTACTTGATGTTCTTCAATTGCTTCAATTACAGCAATAATTTGTGCTTTTGCCTCTAAAGCTTCTTCTTTTTCAAAAACAAATTCACCTAAATTATCTACTGTACAAGAGATTCCAAGTGCATTAAGTTTTTTAATGCTTTCTATCGTTTCTTCAATATTTGTTCCAGCAACAACATGCTGTGCACCCATTTTTAAACCATATTTTTTTGCTGCCCCGTTTAAAGTTTGATTTTCTGACAATGCGATAAAAATATCTTTTAACATAGTGATGCTCCCATCTTTCGTATAATAGTTAATTATATCACAAAGGGAACAATGTAAGCATATACAAGGGAAAAAATTGTCATAATGACGTTTGCTTTTTGGGGGATAAATATCGGTAATTTTCAACTAGATTTACATATTCTTCACTAAATTTATCAGAATTTTAACTTGCAGTATATTGGTAACTGAGGTACTTTAGGAGTAGTGGGTAATTATGAATCTATTGATCTAATTAATTATTCAACCATCACTCAGGAGGTAAGTTATGAAAAATAGTAAGTTCAAGAAGTCAGCTGTTGCTGCGATCATTGCGACATCATTATTTTCCGCGACAAATGTCTCATTTGCAAATAGTTCTCTACAGGAAGTAGTAGACAACGCAAGAAAAGACATTAAAAAAGCTTCATATTCTTATGTAGTTCCTGCACAATCTGGAAAATTAGCTACTAGTGCTGAATTATATTCTGTACTAAATACTGCTAAAGCAAATTATCAAAAAGCGAAAGATGCAATTAACAAATCTGATGCAAAAAATAAAAACACTTTACTTAAAAATTTAGATGAGTTGTATCATGAACGAGTAACAAAAGGGTTAATTCCTTATATAGATGCATACAACTATGCTGATAAATATTTAGATCCGATCATGAAAGAACTAGAAAAGGCAGAAGCAAATAAAGATTGGGCAGCGATTGAAAAAGCATATCACAAACTGTCAACCCAACTAAAATCAAGAACTGCTATTTTATATCGCTTTACAGGGAAGGCATCTCGTGACCTATTATTAGAACAATATAAAAATCCTGCAAATCAAAAAAGAGATGCCCTAGCAGTTCCAGTAACTATTTACATGAATGCGAATAAAGCGGCTGCACTTTATGCGGAAGGTAAAAAAGAAGAAGCAATGGCGATTGTAACTGCTACATTACCTCTTGTAGAGAAACTTCCAAGTGAGTCAGAATTGCCTGCTCTTAAAGAACTTAAAACTTATTTAGAGAACTTATATGCTAATTCGACAGATGTGGATTTCTCACTATCTTTAATGCATATAAATGATACACATGCAAAAGTGGATATGGCTCCTAAAAGAGTAACTGCAGTTAAAGAAGTGCGTGCAAAAAATCCATCAGCACTATTAATAGATGCAGGTGATGTCTTCACTGGTACTTTATTCTTTAATGAATATAAAGGACAAGCAGACTTAGAGTTTATGAACTTAATGAAATATGATGCGATGACATTCGGTAACCATGAATTCGATCTAGGTTCATCTCCAGAAGGTCACCAAGCACTAAAAGAATTTATCCAAAAGTCGAACTTCCCATTTGTCAGTGCAAACGTAGATTTTTCTCAAGATACAAATTTACAAGGTTTGTTTAATGTGAAAGTATCTTCAGATCCAAAAAACGGGCAAATTTATAGTGGAATAATTAAAGAAGTTAATGGCCAAAAAGTGGGTCTTTTCGGATTAACTACAGCTGAAACTGCTGGTCTTTCAAGTCCTGGAAAAGTTACTTTTACAGACTATATTAAAGCAGCGCAAACGATGGTAGATGAGTTTGAAAAACAAGGCGTTAACAAAGTGGTTGCAGTAACTCATATTGGTTATGACGATAATCCAGCCGTTGATAACGATTTAACTTTAGCAGCAGCAGTTAACGGAATTGACGTAATCGTAGGTGGTCACAGCCATACGAAATTAGAAAAGCCAACAGTTGTCAATAAAGATAAAAATGGCAAAGAAAAAGACGCTACTATAATCGTTCAAGCGGAAACGAACAGTAGTTTTTTAGGAACATTAAATGTAGATTTTGATAAAGAAGGAAAAGTAGTAGGGCATGAGGGTGAATTAATCGCACTGGCAGATAAAAAAGAAGACGCTGAAGCAGCGGAAATTTTGAAAAAGTACTCTGCTAAAGTAGAAGAGGTTTCTGCGAAAGAAATAGGAGTAGTAGCTACTGCTGAACTAGAAAACCCACGTACAAGTGGGGATGATACAAAACCAAGCGTTCGTAAAAACGAAACGGTATTAGGTAACATCATTACAGATGGCATGTTAGCAAAAGCTAAAAAGGTTAATAGTAAAGTAATAATGGCACTTCAAAATGGTGGAGGAATCCGTTCTAATATTGATGCTGGTCCAATCACGGTAGGAGAAGTTCTCACTGTTCTTCCATACAATAACACACTAGCAACAATGGAAGTCACAGGAGCAGAATTGAAAGCTGCTTTTGAAATCAGCTTCAAATCGTATCCGGGTGAAAATGGCGGATTCTTACATGTATCTGGAGCGAAAGTAGAGTTCGATTCTTCTAAGCCATCAGGACAACGAGTAGTATCTATTAAATATAAAGCAGCAGACGGTTCATATGTTGATATTAAAGATGATGAAAAATATGTAGTAGCAACAAACGCATTTACTGCTAAAGGTGGAGACAGCTATGATGTCTTTGCAAAAGCTTATGCAGAAGGTCGCGTAACAGATCTTGGTCTTTCCGATTGGGAAAACTTCCAAGAACAACTGCAATCATTGAACACAATAAACAATGAAACTGAAGGCAGAATTGTAGATGTGAAAAAGAAATAAATATTAAAAGGTCCTTTCTCTATTTTCATAGTGAAAGGGCCTTTTTAAAAGAATATATAATATAATTGATTTACGTTACAGGCGGACGCTTTCCGCGGGGGGAACGATGAGCTATCACTGTGGCTCCGCTTTTCGTTTTGATGGGTTTCAATAAACCTCTCTACTATTTTTAAACCAAGATACAATAATCGCCGCTATTAGCAAGATCCCTAAATAGCCGGTTACAGGATATATCGTTCCGATTAGATAGACAAACCCTAAAGAGCTAGCGAAAAACGCCAAAGCACCAGAAAAAATAGTAAATGCATAAAACGAAGTCTTACCTGGTTTTACAATACGAGCAGAAAATGCATACAGCATCGCAACTGCTGTGTTATAAATCATTCCAATAAGAATAACAGCCATAAAAAAACCGATAATAGGGTGCATATTATTTGCTAATGTTACCATTGGCATCGATGTATTTTTAATCGCGTCCAATTGCGTTAGCATCGAAATATTAATGAGTAAAATTAGTAGCCCCAGCCCGAGTCCCCCTATAATTCCGCCCCAACCAGCTACTTTTTGATTTTTTACGGTCCCTGCAATCACTGTTATCATCGCTACTCCTGCAGCAATATTGTAGGAAACGTACAATAATGCGCCAACGCCCCAATGAGAAACAGGGGGATTCGTTGCGGCACTCGCCGTTTTAAAATCTACACTTGGATCAAAATGAATCACTGAATAGGATGCAATGATGAGAACAATTACTAATAGAAATGGAGTGATTGCACCAATTAAACCAATTACTTTTTGGACATTTAACGTTACAGTGATAATCGTAATAATTGCCATTATTAAACTACCAATAAAAGCAGATAATCCAAACTGCTCCTCAAAAACAACTCCTGCTCCAGCAAACATAATTATCGTAATACCAAACAACAAACATGTAATGATGATATCGATAACAAACCCTAAATACGGACCACAAATATGATAAATGGCTTTTTCGTGGGAAGTCGTTTGTAAACGACTTCCAAGTTGTGTTAAATTCATCCCAAGAAACGCGAATAGAATAGCTGCAAGTATTGAACCTGCAATACCTAGATAGCCGTAACTCGTGAAAAATAACAATATTTCTTGACCTGATACAAAGCCTGCTCCAACGGTAATTCCGATAAAAGCGGATCCGATTTGAAGGCTTTTTTTCATAAACTGGGCTCCTTTTGTTTTTAATACATTTGCATACACTAAGCTTTAAAGTGAATTTTCTCTACTGTATAACGATCCATGACTTCAAAATTTGGTTCGTAGCCAATCCCATATCCTGTAGGGACAGTTATAAATCCATCTTCAGCTACAACTTCAGGTGTAATAACATCTTCTTCCCAGTAACGAGAGGAACTTGCTGTATCTCCTGGAAGTGTAAAATTCGGTAATGTTGTTAAAGCCACGTTATGTGCACGTCCAATCCCAGCCTCTAACATTCCACCACACCAAACAGGTATTCCTTTCTCCATACAGTAATCGTGAATTTTTTTCGATTCAGTTAAACCACCAACACGTCCAATTTTCACATTAATAATTTGTGTACTACCAAGTTCAATAGCCTTTCTTGCATCCTCAAACGAAGTGATGCTTTCATCTAAACAAACAGGTGTCTTTATAGCTTTTTGCAATTTCGCATGATCGACAATATCGTCTGAAGCAAGTGGTTGCTCGATCATCATTAAATTAAATTCATCTAATTGTTTCAATAAACCGATATCATTTAGAGTATACGCTGAATTTGCATCGGCCATGAGTGGAACAGTTGGAAAAGCTTCGCGAAGGGAGCGAATTACTTCTACATCATAGCCAGGTTTAATTTTTACTTTCATTCGCTTATATCCTTCTGCTATATAACCGCGTACTACTTCGATCAATTGTTCTTTGCTTTGTTGAATGCCGATACTAATGCCTACTTCAATTTTTTCAGCTGTACCACCTAAAGCTTCTGCAAGCGTTAATTTCTTGCGTTTTGCATATAAATCCCAAATAGCACCTTCTACTGCTGCTTTTGCCATATTATTTTTGCGAAGAGGAGAAAATATTTCGCTCACTTTATCTGGATGGTGAATTTCTTTATTTAACAGGAGCGGTATTAAAAAATCTCGGATGATATGTAAATTAGTTTCAAATGTTTCTTCCGTGTACCAAGGAGAGTGAAATGCAGTAGATTCGCCCCAACCTGTATTTCCGAGTTCATCTGTTACTTCTAATAAGAGAAACTCTTTATCCTGGAAAGTCCCAAAACTTGTTGCAAAAGGGGATTTCATGGTCATTTTCATTTTGCGGATATTTACTTCTTTAATTAGCATGTTAGTTCTCCTTTTTTTGGAAAGTATTCATAATTGTCCGGGCTAGAATTTCAATGCCAGTGAAAATACACTCCTGATTAAACGTCATATTTGGATGATGTAATCCAGGGGTTAGATCGCAACCTAGACCAAGCATCGTCGCCTTGATGGAAGGTCTTTTCAAAGTATAAAAATGAAAATCTTCCCCACCCGGTGTAACGATTGGAGGCACATAATAATTTTGGCCAATCGTATCGATGATTGACACTTTCATCAATTCTACCGCTGAATCATCCACTTCCGCAGCAACAATTTCCGTCTCAATATGAAAATCAATCGTGATATTATTTAGTATAGCAACAGATTGGATAGCATGTTCCACTTTGGCAATCAACTCATTCATCACTGTATTGGATTGTGCCCGAATATCGATACTAAATTCAGCGTTTCCGGGAATGATATTGGCAGATTCTCCGCCGGCTTTGAATTTTGTCAGCTTTGCAGAATACGACATCAATGGATCTAGATAAATAGCTTGTATTGCTTGCACAATTTGCGCACCGACCTCAATTGCATTTACCCCGAGATGTGGCCTTGCACCATGTGCTTCCACTCCATGTATTTTTCCGCTTATTAGTTTTGCAGCACCATGCAAAATCCCAGGAGCAGCAAAACCATTTCGAATCTCTTGAATTGGACGGAGATGAACACCATATAAATAGTCAATATCATCGACTAGTCCTTTATCAATATAAGAAAGAGCGCCTGTACCTTTTTCTTCTGCTGGTTGGAATAATACTTTTAATGTCCCTTGTTTTGGAACACCTAATTTTTTCAATAAAAGAAGTGTACCGACAGCTATCGTCATATGTGCATCATGTCCACAAGAATGGCTGGCCTTAAACTCTCCGTCCACTTCTTGCCAAAGTGCATCCATATCCGTTCGCAGACCTACACAAGGTTTCCCACTACCGATAGTTACTACTAACCCAGTGGAATCATCAAACGTAGTCACTTGAAATCCTTCTTGAATAAGAAAATCTTTTAAGTAAGAAGTCGTTTGGAATTCCTTCCAACTAATTTCGGGATTGGCATGTAAATGTTGAAATACTGCTTCTACAGCAGGTTTTATATTTAATAATGCTTGTTTCATAATGGATTCTTTCCTTCCTCAAATAGAAAATGACTCGGAATAATACATTACAATACGCATGAGTAGATGCAAGCACCCGTGTCACTTATTCCTATAATATATGACTGTTGATTTTTTATAAGCCCGGCTATTTCAATAGCTCCTGCAAAGTGCCATTACTTGGATTCACTAATTCTAATTTTTGCACCAAGTTCTGCTAAATGCAATCTATTATAGTGGAACATAAAAAAAGCGCTGGACGGAGACACACTTGTAAAAAGTTATCCATATGCAGTAAGTTTATAATTATAAGCAATAAAAAATCCCCACATTTAGTGGGGCAAGGTATTAGTGGTTATTGTTTTCTAGTGTATTTTGTTTATCTTCCTTGTCTTCCTCTAAGTTGTAGACTGGACCTCCTTCACCAATCATATTTAGGGAAGCAATGACATCCCAATTTTTTCGCATAGCCATTTCTTCTGGATCGATCGGATTTGAATACATGACACTCTCCTCCTTAAATATTTTACTACTAGTATATTAATGGTCCGAGGTAATGTATGATGGAATGCTACTATTATGAAACAAATCTGAACGTACCGAGCAACGGATACGATTATTCGAGCATAAATGGCGGGTATTAGCACATACTCGTAGTACTAAGTAAAAAAATGGCGAACTTAACAAATCAAGTCTCTATCGCACATAAATGCCAGGTAAAACCATAAATGTATGTGTAGTCGGAATACGATAAAATCAAAATTTAATTTTGACCATATAAAAACGTTCTAAATACAATTATGAACAAGTATTTCATTTGAAAAATATATTGTCTTATTTTATGTTGAATTCCGTCAATTGAAATAATTAAAAAGTATATTACAATAAAAATAAATGAAAGGAGATGAAAAAACTGTCAGCAGAACATTTCGTAAATGTTATGAATCACAGTATACAAAGAGTAGAGAAATCAGTAGAACAGATGGAGCGGCATACAACGATTACAAAAACAGAACAGCTTCAATTGATGCAAGCAGTAATGGAATTGGCAGATAGAATTAAATTAATCGAAACACATGTCAACACGATTAACAAATAGAGAAGGAGTAGAAGGCGTGCATTTCTACTGAATAAAATAACTAATCGAAAGAGGTCTTTATAGACTTCTTTTAGGTTGACGACAAAAGTATTATTAAAAACGGTTATGAATAATAATAATAATAAATCTTCCTAGAGAGGTTGCTTTATACAATCCAATTAAAAGTAAAGATAGCGAATATCTATAAGGAAGTATTTATAAGGCAAGGACCACTACGAAGACTCCTGTGGGAACAGCTTGAGCTGAAGACCCCGCAGGAACGCTTGAGGAAGGAAGGCTAAGAACGCCGCATCCTGCGGCAAAGCCTTCATGACCAACATCGTGTTGGCCCGAGGCTGAAGCCAAGCCCACGGAAAGCGAAGTGGTGGTCCTTGCCGAATTTGATATACAACTCTATGCACTCAAAATGGTTTGTCTACAGTCTGAAAGAGGTCTTTATAGACTTCTTTTATTTTTGAAGGCATTAATTAATTGACATACGCACGAAAATACTGTAAATTACCAAATGGACGAACAATTTTGTTTTTCCTGAAACTATTATTCGTGTTTTGGAGTGAGAATATGGAAAACGTATTTGATTATGAGGATATTCAACTAATTCCGGCAAAATGTATTGTAAATAGCCGATCAGAATGTGATACAACTGTAACTCTAGGGGGGCATACTTTTAAATTGCCTGTAGTACCTGCTAATATGCAAACAATTATTGATGAAAAAATTGCAAATTACTTAGCTGAAAATGGTTACTTCTATATTATGCATCGTTTTGAACCAGAAAAGCGTATTGCATTTACAAGAGATATGCAATCGCGCGGATTGATCGCATCAATTAGTGTTGGTGTGAAAGAGGAAGAATACGGGTTTATTGAACAATTAGCAGCCGAGCAACTAATTCCAGAGTTCATTACCATCGATATTGCACATGGTCATTCAAATGCAGTAATCGCAATGGTTCAACATATTAAAAAGCATTTGCCACAAAGTTTTGTTATTGCGGGAAATGTGGGAACTCCTGAAGCGGTAAGAGAACTAGAAAACGCCGGCGCTGACGCTACAAAAGTAGGGATTGGACCAGGTAAAGTATGTATTACGAAGATTAAAACTGGATTTGGAACAGGTGGATGGCAGTTAGCTGCACTACGTTGGTGTGCAAAAGCTGCTAGTAAGCCAATTATTGCAGATGGAGGAATCCGTACACATGGGGATATCGCTAAATCTGTGCGTTTTGGGGCATCGATGGTCATGATCGGTTCCTTGTTTGCAGGGCATGAGGAATCTCCAGGACATACAATTGAAAAAGATGGAAAATGTTATAAAGAATACTTCGGTTCCGCTTCTGAATTTCAAAAAGGGGAAAAGAAAAACGTAGAAGGGAAGAAAATGTTCGTCGAGCACAAAGGAGCGTTACAAGACACGCTTACTGAAATGGAACAAGATCTTCAATCTTCTATTTCCTACGCAGGTGGAAATAAACTAGAAGCAATTCGAAATGTAGACTATGTTATCGTGAAAAATTCCATTTTTAACGGAGATAAAGTATATTAAGAAAAGGCACAAGATGGAGGGTGGGATCATTTTTCTCACTCTTCTTTTAGTTTCGACAGCTATAGTTACTATTTTTTATTAGTGAATGATACAATAATATTGTCATTCATGCTTGAATGAATATTTTTATAATAAAGAGGAGTGTGTCAAATGGCTATAGATGTGTATCTAAATTTTAATGGAAATTGTCGCGAGGCTGCAGAGTTTTATGCAGAAGTTTTTAAAACAGAAAAACCAGAGATTATGACTTTCGGTGAGGCACCTCAACATCCAGATTACACTTTACCAGAGGAAGCAAAAGATTTAGTTATGCACACCCGACTAAACATTAACGGGAGTAATGTTATGTTTTCTGATACATTCCCTGGTTATCCTTTTACCCTTGGAAATAATATTAGTTTAGCGTTTGTTAGTAAAAATGAAGAGGAAATTCGTTCTACTTTTGATGCGCTGAAAGAAGGCGGGACAGTAGCAATGGAGTTGCAAGAAACTTTTTGGAGCAAATGCTACGGATCACTAAAGGACAAGTTCGGTATCGAATGGCAATTTAGCCACGAAGACAAAGAATTAAAACAATAAAGAAGTAAAAAAAGGCTGTTCAACAAAATATGTTGGACAGCCTTTAATGTTGCGAGTAACAGATCAAACGTTGCGAGTATATCCCAAAACATTGCGAGTAGCGGAAAAGTTGCGCGTACGAGTAATAATGTTGCTCAACCGCTCACTAATGTTGCGAATAATAGGTCAAACGTTGCGAGTATATCCTAAAACATTGCGAGTAGCGGAAAAGTTGCGCATACGAGCTATGATGTTGCGCAACCGCTCACTAATGTTGCGAATAACAGGTCAAACGTTGCGAGTATATCCCAAAACATTGCGAGTAGCTGAAAAGTTGCGCATACGAGCTATGATGTTGCGCAACCGTCCACTATGGTTGTGAATAATTAATCCAATGTTGCGAGTATGTACTTCAAACATTACCTACGTCAGTTTCACCAGATTAATAAAACATTTTCCCAGGATTTAATATTCCCTTTGGATCCATTAAGGTTTTCATGGATTTCATTAATTCAACCGCTTCTCCGTGCTCGGTAACTTGATATTTCATTTTTCCTAATCCAACTCCGTGCTCACCTGTACATGTGCCGCCTAGTTTAATCGCCTTTAGCGCAATTTGTTCATTTGTATATTCTGCTTTATTTACTTCCACTGGATCATTCGGATCATACATAACAAGTGTATGGAAATTACCATCGCCTACATGACCAAATACACCGCCTATAAGCCCGCTTTCTTCTAATAGTTCACGCCCGAAAACAACCATTTCTGCTAATTTCGAAATAGGGACACATGAATCCGAACCCGTCGATACTTTTCCTTTTATATGCTTAAATGCATAAGCCATTTCGTGCCGTGCTTTCCATAAATCTGCACGTTCTTTCGATGAATTCGCGCGCTCCCAGTTATTGCAACCTAACTCTTTCATTAGTTCTTCTACTACAGTAGCTTCCTCTTCCACAATGTTTGGAGCACCTGCAAATTCAAAAAACAGAGAGTGTTCTTCTGGGAATGAATAATTTCCATATTCATTTACTTGTTTAATACTTTCCGCATCCACAAGTTCCATGCGTATTACTTGAATACCGCTTGATAAAACAACTTGCGCCGCTTCTGCGCATTCTCCAGGAGTTTGAAACGTACATCTCGCTGCTAGTACTTTCTCAGGAATGCCATGTAATTTTACTGTAATTTTCGTAATGACGCCAAGTGTTCCTTCTGATCCTGTGAAGAGCCCGTTCAAATGGTAGCCAGAAGAAGATTTTTTCGCTTTAGAACCAGTATGTATAACATTCCCATTTGCTAGTACAACTTCCAAATCTAGTACTTGATCACGCATCGATCCATAGCGTACTGCTGTTGTCCCGCTCGCATTTGTTGCAACCATTCCACCAATAGATGCATCGGCACCAGGGTCGATAGGGAAGTACAGCCCATGTCTATTAACATATTCATTTAATTGAAGACGAGTTATTCCAGGTTCCACAGTAATCATTAAATCTTCTGGTGAAAATTCAATTACTTTATTCATGCGGTCGAAGTTTAAAGAAATTCCTTTATTAATAGGGATCGATTGACCTTCTAGACCAGACCCTGCTCCAAATGGAGTAACGGCGACTTCCTTTTCATTTGCTAATTGAAGCACCTTCACTACATCTTCTACATTTTCAGGGAAAACTACGAAATCTGGTTCCACAAAAAGATGTGATGATTCATCACGGCTATGACGGTATAGCTCCGATTCACTTTTACTTATTTTATTTTCTCCAAGTTGTTCTAAGAACGTTATCCATAGACTATTATTCACTACTATTCTCCTAACTAATTCATTATTAAAAATATTAGCATTATAAATGCTTTAACTATACAGTATACTAAGCTAAAAGCAAAGGTGAAAGGAAGATAAACAATGGGGTTACGTTTAAATCCGTATGCAGAAAGTTTGAAAACACCAGGAACTAGACAGTTTTCTAATCAACTCGTTCATTACCCAAATGCGATCAATTTAACAATCGGTCAGCCGGACTTTCCTACGCCTAATTCAGTGAAGGAAGCTGGAATACGAGCAATCGAGCAGAACTTAACTGGCTACTCTCATAATGCAGGATTACTCGAACTTCGAGAAGCAGTCAATGGCTTTTTCTCCAATAAATATGGATTTACTTATGATCCACAAAGTGAAATCGTCATTACAAATGGTGCGAGTGAAGCGATTGATGCAGTTTTTCGAACCATTTTAGAAGCGGGAGACGAAGTCATTTTGCCTGCGCCCAATTATTCCGGTTATGTGCCCGTTATTGAATTATGTGGTGCAAAGGTTGTCTATTTAGATACGACAGAAACAAATTTTCAGCCATCCACGGAAAAACTAAGAGAACTCATTACGGAAAAAACGAAAGCTGTATTTTTTAATAATCCTTCCAATCCAACAGGCGTCGTTCTAAATAAAGATACGATGGATTATTTAGTCAAGGTAATTGCTGATCTAGATATTTATGTACTAACAGATGAAATATATAGTGAGAATTCTTTTGCCGGAAAGCATTTATCCTTCGCGTCGTATAAAGAAATAAGAGATAAATTATTTTATATTCATGGTTTGTCTAAGTCTCATTCTATGACAGGATGGCGTATTGGATTTTTAATGGGGCCAGCAAAAGTCATGCAACATGTCGTAAAAGTTCATGCGTTTAATACAATATGTGCTTCTCTCCCAGCGCAATATGCTGCTATTGAAGCATTAACGAATGCAAAAGATACTCCTGAAGAAATGAATGTGGAATATATGAAGAGAAGGGACTTCGTTTATAGTCGACTAACTGAAATAGGATTATCTGTTGAAAAACCAAATGGTGCATTTTATATTTTTCCTTCTATAGAAGCATTTGGTATGAGCTCATTTGATTTTGCTACAAAACTATTACAAGAAGGTGGGCTTGCAGTAGTTCCAGGAAGCGCGTTTACACCTTATGGGGAAGGATATATTCGGATTTCCTATGCATATGGAATGCCAGTGCTCGTGGAAGGTTTAAATAGATTAGAAAAGTTTATACAGTCACTTTAAATAGAAACAGGCACTAGACAGCTTAGTTTAGTGCCTGTTTTTGATTTGATTTAGTCGTGTTGGAGGTACGGTTTTATTATCCTTAATTATCCATATTACATATTATTCGATTTCCGGATATTCTTTATAGTTCTTTGTCATGCTGTAAATCAAATTTCGTTGGTACAAAAGAATGATTATATATATGAATGAATATAATAGTAATGCTAAGCTGTGTAAAATTACTTATATTAAATCCTCAAAAGTGCCTAACCCACCCTTTGTAGAGGAAAAGACTACTCAAATATGCTAATATAGGAGGATAAATGAATAAGAAGCTCGCAGGAGGAAATCCAATTGACTGTTACAAAAAAGGCCTTCTCACTAAACTTTTCCTTATTATCAAAGTTTATAAATGAAGAAGATAAAAATAAATATACAAATATAATTAGTCTGATACATGAAGGAATGCATTCACAAACAAGTAAAGACCGCGATGCATTAGGGTGGTTAGAACTAGCTATTAAACAAGATAAAAATGAGATTGACCAAATACTTACGGTTGCCAATGAAATACGAACCAAATCTGCCGTCTTGATAGTAATAGGAATTGGTGGTTCCTATTTAGGTGCTAAAGCAGTTCAAGATGCCTTATCACCTTATTTCTCTAAAAAATCGGGTGAAACAGAAGTAATTTATGCAGGGCAGAATATGAGTGGAGCTTACATAAATCAATTGCTTCAATATGTAAACGACCGTGAAGTGTATGTAAATGTCATTTCTAAATCCGGAACTACGCTGGAACCAGCAATTTCGTTCCGTGTAATTAAGTCATATATGGAAGAACGCTATGGCAATGAAATGAAAAATCGGATTATATTAACAACTGATCTTGAGAACGGCTTATTAAGAAAGCTTGCCCAGGAAGAGGGATATAGAAGTTTTGAAGTTCCAGCCGATGTAGGTGGACGCTTTTCAGTATTAACTCCAGTTGGACTATTTCCATTGGCTGTAGGTGGAATTGATATTCAAGCGTTATTAGATGGTGCCAAGCAAGCAACGAATGATTTAATGTTTTCAAATTACAAAGAAAACGAAGCTTACGAATATGCATTATCAAGATATTTACTAGAGAAACAAGGTTACATTATCGAAATAATGG
Source organism: Psychrobacillus sp. OK032 (assembly GCF_900111345.1). GTDB lineage: Bacteria > Bacillota > Bacilli > Bacillales_A > Planococcaceae > Psychrobacillus. The sequence goes on along the minus strand of NZ_FOGY01000001.1, from coordinate 563,394 downwards.
CTTCTTTTGAACCTTCTTTACGTAATGTATTTGAATGGTGGAAGCAATTATTTGGAGAAAGTGAAGGGAAAGATGAAAAAGGAATTTTCCCTGTTTCTGTTACGTATACAACGGATTTACACTCTATAGGACAATATATTCAAGCGGGGAAACGTCAAATTTTCGAAACGATCCTTCATGTTCGCAATCAACAAGAGGATTGCACGATTCAGGTTGTGGACAATAATTTTGATCAGTTAAATTTCCTAGAGGATAAAACTTTCCATGATATTAACACAATCGCGAAAAATAGTTCAATATTGGCGCATTATGATGGCGGGGTCCCTGTTATCCAAGTGGAGATTGATAAACTAGATGAATATCACCTAGGTTATTTACTCTACTTCTTCGAAAAAGCATGCGCAATGAGTGCCTATTTATCAGAAGTGAATCCATTCGACCAACCAGGAGTAGAGTCTTATAAAAATAATATTTTTGCACTACTTAACAAGCCTGGGTATGAGTCATTGAAGGATGAATTGGAAGAAAGACTTACCGAGATTTTTGATTGATTGTGATATAAACTAAAAAAAGGTCAGTACGATGGAGATTCTCCTTTGTACTGACCTTTTCTAAAGAAAAATAATGACGTGCTTTTTAGGGGTAATGCATCTTAATGGAATTACCGCAAGGGCAGTTGATTTCCGCTCCAGGCGGACGCTTTCCGCGGGCATGGCTTCAATCTCCTCAGGCCAACACGACGTTGGTCACAAAGGCGTTGCCACACGAGGTGGCGTTCTTAGCCTTTGTTCCTTTGCCTGCTCCTGCGGGGCTTTCAGCTCATGCACCTGCCGCTTCGCTTTCGGTGCAGAAAACATCTGCTATTCCCGCTGGAGTCGCCGCCTTCCGCTTCAATCAATGGAACTAGCTGATTAATCAGCATTTAAGATTAACAGAGTCCTACTATTATGTAGCTCACAAATCATATGTTGCGCTCTATTTCAATTATGCATAATGCAATATCAGTAATGGGTGTCTTAGATCAATTTAGCCTTTTCTATAAGAAGTGGGTTGCTACCAAGAGTAATTTGGTTGTTCGAGTAACATTTTTATACCTGCAACATTATGATACAATTTCGCAATTTATAAAATAGCTAATTAGTAAATACTATTTCATGGCAAGTGAAGGCATTTCTTTGAAAAAGTCTGTTGCACTCAGCGGTTGTGTTGTCGCATTGGCGATACTATATAAGATTGAATTTAGAGCAGTGACGATGATTCGCTTGCAAATTCTGTGAGATTGGAGTGGAAGGGCGGCGACTCCTGCGGGATCAAGTGAGACAGATGAGACTTCATAACGTACGCGAAGCGGCGATGAAGGCTCATCGCTCACCCCGCGGAAAGCGTCCGCCCTGCAGCGGAAATCCTAGCGGAAACTAATTATTCCACATTATTACTAACCTATCCATTTATCTTGACCATTTATTACACAAATACCGGATTTATAAACGGGAAACCTACAATTATTGAATAACAAAAAAGAGCAGGAAGTGAAAAATCACTTCCCGCCCTAATTATGCTAGAAACTACTGTTCCTCTTTAACACCGTTCACTTGCAAATTATACCGAATCACATCTCTAAAGAATGTATGAAGCATTTCTTGGAATAAATGAAGCGCATCGAAGGAGTATAAGCGATATGGATCTTCTTGACCATATCCACGAATGCTAATACCTTCTCTTAAATGATGCAGATTATCTAAATGACCAATCCACAATCGATCTAGCGTCTCTGTATAATACGATTGAATATTTCTCCAATCTTCGCTATCACTACTTGTCATATTGACCAGCTCAAAAGCTTTCTCATAAACAGCCTCTAACGCTTCCTTCAACTGCCCTTTATTTTCAGCATCTAAAGAAGTAAACAAATCATCCTCATAAGAAGTTAGCATCGAGATAATTTTAATCTCATCCATTATTTCATTCAAAATACTAGATTCATGCACATCATTTACATTTGACTCTGCAAGCTCATCGATTAAATGATTTAGACGTTCATGCATTGCATCAATGATAAGCATTTGCATATTTTCTACTTTTAACGCTTTTTCACGGTAGTTATACATAACGCGTTGTTGATCATTATTAATATCATCTAATTTCAACATATGAGAGCGGCTAGAGAAGTGCATGCCCTCGATAACACTTTGCACATTATATACAAACTTGGTTGGATTAGATGAAATAATTAAACCAGAATCATCCGTTTTCAACTTATTTTTGTATTTAGCGAATTGCTCTTCATCGTAATAGTGGAATAGCTCGTCCTCTAATGAAATGATAAATTGCGAACTACCTGGATCACCTTGACGACCACCGCGACCACGAAGCTGCATGTCAATTCGAGCACTACTATGAAGTTCCGTACCAATTATATGAAGACCGCCAAGTTCAGCAACGCCTTCACCTAAATTGATATCTGTTCCTCGCCCAGCCATATTCGTTGCAAGCATGATTTTATTCATCTGACCGGCTTGAGAGATTAGATCTGCTTCATCTTCAACTGTTTTAGCATTAAGTACGGAATGTTCAATTTCAAGGTCATTTAAATAGGAAGAAAGTTTTTCGGATTGTTCGATCGAAGTTGTTCCGATTAAAACAGGACGGCCGATCTCATGAAACTTTTGCGTTTCTTCCACAATTTTTTTTATTTTGTCTTCATACGTTAAATAGACAAGCGTTTCCATATCAACACGTTTGTTTGGTTTGTTCGTTGGTATTTCCGTTACTCGTAAGTTGTACGTTTCCCAAAACTCATCACGAGAAGGAACGGCACTACCTGTCATTCCAGATACATGTTTGTACAGTCTGAAATAATGTTGAATCATAATAGAAGCTTGTGTATTATTTTCTTCTTTAATAGAAACTTTTTCTTTAGCTTCGATTGCTTGATGAAGTCCATCGCTAAATGTACGACCTTCCATAATACGTCCTGTATATGGATCTACAATCATAATCTTGTCGTCTTTTACAATATAGTCCACGTCTTTACGCATCACTACTTTTGCTCGAAGTGTTTGCATTGCAATATGCATAAATTCACGATGCTCTCGGTCATATACATTATCAATGCCAAATGCTTCTTCTAGGCGATCTGCACCATTATCCAACAAGACTATTTGTTTCGTCTCCGGATAATAATTGTAATCTTCTTCATCTTTGAACGAGCTAATAACAAGTTGCATAATCGGGAACAAATTCAAACTTGCATTGGATTTTCCTGCAATGATTAAAGGTGTTCTCGCTTCGTCAATCAGTATGCTATCTACTTCATCGATTAACGCATAAAACAGTGGTCGTTGCACAAGCTGGTCTTCGCTTTGCACCATATGGTCTCTTAAATAATCGAAGCCAAACTCCGTTCCAGTACCATATGTAATGTCACAGTTATAGGCAGCTTGTTTTTCATCATTTTCTAATCCGGAAATATTTAAACCGACTGTTAAGCCTAAAAACTCAAATAGTGGCTTCATTTGCTCAAAATCTCGACTTGCCAAATATTCATTCGCTGTAATAATATGCGTTCCTTTACCGTGTAGAGCCATCACATACGCAGGTAGTGTTGCAACTAATGTTTTACCTTCTCCTGTTTGCATTTGGGCAATTTGAGATTGTGTTAATACTGCGCCACCCATTAACTGTGCGTCATAGTGTCGCATCCCTAACACACGTTTGGAAGCTTCTCGAACGACAGCAAATGCTTCTAACATAATTTCTTCTGGTGTTGCTCCGTTATTTAGTTGTTCACGAAAATTAGTTGTATATGTTTGAAGCTCTATATCTGTTTTATTTGTAAATGAATCTTCCAAGGCATTAATCTTAGATACTATTTTTTTAAGTTGCTTTAACTCAATGACTTCACCAGAAATCATTTTCTTAATAGAATGTAACATATTCATTCTCCCTACTTTTAAATTCCACGCCCTATTATACCACGAAACAAACAGGCTAGCATTTTCAAGCTAGACTAAAATCGACAGGAATTTTATTCCTGCCAATTTTAGTCTAGCTCCCGCAGATGTCATAGATTTTTATCAAGCAGAATCGATAAAAATCTGGTCACCAAACAAGCTAGCGCAAGTTTGATATACGAATATTTCAATTATATTACAACTATAAGTTTTAAATGTTACCAAATGATGTTAATGTTAAAATATAGAATGAAAGGGGTTTTATTATGAGAAAAATTTATATTCCAGTGATGGCTGCCATGTTAGCTACACCTTTAAATAGTGTGGCAAGTGCAGAAGAATTACCAAAAACAAACACAGCTGTAGAAGAGTTAGTCGTAGAGCCGGTAGGAACTGGGGAAGAAGTAATTGAAGTAGAAGGTAGCGTTGAAGAATGGTTGGAAGACGCAATCGAGGAAAAGCCAGAGGAAGAAGTTATCCAGGAAGGGTATGAAAACTTAGGTCCGATGATTTTCAAATCATCTGCTATTGAATCGAAAATTGCCGCAAATGACAATGGAGAATATTTCATTTATTACATCATGCATGGAGCTCCAGCGGCATTAGTTGTAGTAGATTATCAAACAAAGGAAATCGTACATACATTTACGTTAGAAGATTCGAAAAGTGCATGGGGTCTTGATGTGGATGAAAATGGGAAACTTTGGATAGGTGGATCTGTGTCAAGTGTTTTATACAGCTATGACCCAAACACAGAAGTTTTTGAAAATCATGGTCCTATTTTTTCGAACAAAAGCGATACTTCTATTCAAGATTTAATCGTCTCTGGAAATAAAGTATATGCTGGATCAGCATACGGTGGTTCACTTGTAGCATTTGACACGGAAACGAAAGGAATAGAAGAGTTCGGTCAAATCCGTAAAAGAAAAGATTTTGTTAAAGCAATCGTTGCCGATGAGGAAAAAGATGAAATTTACGTATCGGTTGGTTCCTCTATGGATTTATTAGTGAAAAAGCCTGGTACGAAAAATTTCACATCCTTTTTACCGGCAAAATATATGTCTGAAAAATATGCACAAGATTTAGTGTTGACGGATGATTATGTCGTTGCAAGATTGTACCCTTCTACTGTAGCAGTAGTATTTGATCGAAAGACGTTGGAAATTGTGGATGAGTTTAAATTGAACTCCAAAACTGTCTCTGCGTTATCACCAGATGGACAATCGTTATACTATACAAAAGCACAACAACTGATTCGCTATGACTTCGAAACAAAAGCGCATACAGAGCTTGGTTTATATTTACCAAAAGGGACAGAAGCGATTAATCTGGACTTTATCGTAAAAGGAGGACCGAAAAAAACTGAAGTTGAGCAGGTTGACTTTGAAGCCCTATTCGAAAAAGCATTCCGTGAAAAGGCAATGAAAGAAAGTCAATCACAAGAAGCTCCAACAGTGGAAGCACCGATTATCGGGGAGCAACCAACTACTGAGGAGCCAATTATCGAAGAACCAATCGTAGAAGAACCAACAGAATTTCTTTTATCTGGAATGGTAGATAATTTAGGTCAAATATTCGAATACAATCCACAAACGGGCGAAATGCAGTATCATAACTTTGAATTACCAGAACAACCGGTAGAACTATATACGCTAACTTCGAGCGAAGATGGGAAGAAAATATTTGCTAATGGATATATGTCCGGTGGTCTTGGTGTGTATGACGTTGCAACTGGGAACAAAGAATTATACCGAAATATTAGTCAAATAGAGGACATGTTCCATATAAACAATACACTGTATATCGGTGCGTACCCACTTGCTAGATTACTAGTTTATGATCGCTCTCTTCCATGGGATACTGGAAACCCAAAAGAAGTTATTCGTATGAATGAATACGGACAAGAAAGAACAACTGCAGTAACACCTTATAATAAAGGAAAAGAAATTGTATTTGGAACATTACCAGATGCGAGTGTCGGCGGCGGTGCGCTAGCGTTCTATAATACAGAAAACGAAAAAATGGAAATATACGAAAACTATATTTATAACCAAAGTATCGTGTCATTAGTTAGTAGAGGGACGCAAATTTTTGGGGGAACATCGATTCATGCGAACCAGCAAGCAAACCCAAGGGGAGCAAGATTATTCTATTTTAATAGAAATAACCCAGAAGATAAAAAATATATTCACCTACCATTTGATTCAAGTATGATTACTAGTTTAATAGTAGATAAAGATAATAATGTTTGGGGAATGGCCGATGGAACGCTATTTGTCTATAAAGATGAGTGGACAGATGTTCGTTCAGTTGAATTATTGGAGTTAATCTCCGGAAGATTCCGTAACGCACAAATTGTAGAAGGGCCAGATGGCTATATTTACGGAAGTGTGGAAGGAAAACTATTTAGAGTAACAAAAGATACACTAAAAGTAGAGTGGTTGAAAGATAAAGGGGTTTATGGACTCGTAAATGATGTCAATGGAAACCTTTATTATTACGATGGAAGTAATTTATGGAAATACACAATTGAAAAAAATAGAAAGCAACAACAAAAAGAGCAAAAGTAATTGCTCAAGGAAATGAAGGAGAATGTAACTAAATGAAACAAAAATTGCTATACCTTTTTATCGTTATTGCAATTGTCACTGGCGCTCTATTTCAACCAAATCAGGCGGAAGCTGCAGCTACTAAAGTTTATTGGGATGGTATATTAATGGTTCCCGGTCAAGTTGGGAAAATTAAAGTAGTCAAACCAATCAACTTATGGAAACGTACGGATGCAGGATTAGTATTCGAAAGAATATTAAAACCAGGTGAGCAATACCGTGTCTATCGATATGATAATTTATACGGTGGTCAATATGGTCTTGGTGGAGGCATGTACATTACGAAAATGGCAGGCTATGTCGAGTATAAGACACCTTCCAAAGCAAAACTAAAAGAATTAGCAAATGCCCAAGGTACAACTGTACCAAGTGGAAATAATTCTTCTCAGTTATTTCCAACTGAAGCTACACCAGCTTTAACTGGTGGTAAAGTATTGAGTCAGGCGGTTACACAACTTGCTCCTGGTATTCGTAAAAAATATTTCGATATAGACGGTGCAATCGGTTCTCAAAATGTGTTTGTAATTGAGTATGATGGGAAAACTTCTAATATCGGACTAAAAACAGAGCTTGCAAAAGATCAATTAGTAGGATTAGAAACAACATCCTCTCAAGCAAATAGTGTGGAACAAAGTGATTCATATCATGTAGTTGCTGGAGTGAACGCGGATTACTTCGACAAACAAGGACAACCAATCGATTTAATGATGATGGACGGATCAATTGTTTCTACATCACAAACGCCGCTAAGTGAATTAGCTGTGTTAGGCGTTAAAGCAGATGGCAAATCCATTATTGGTGCACCTCAGGTAGCGATGAATGTTTCAGTAAATGGGCAGCAATCCTACGCTATTAACTCTGTCAATCGCAAACGGTTAGCGAACCATCTTGTCATATATACAAGAGATTTCAATGCAACAACGGGTACAAATGAACTCGGTACAGAAGTACGTGTGAAAATAGATTCAGGAAAACTAAACGGCTCCGAAACACTAGTCGGCACAGTTTTAGAAAATGTTACAGGTGCTGGAAACGCGAAGTTAAACAAAGGAGAAATTATTTTATCCGGACATAACTTTGCAAGTGAGTTTCTACAAACGGTTCAAGTAGGAGACCAAATTGCAATTTCTACAGCATTTACTCCTGCTGAGTGGAATGATGTACGTGAATCTGTCAGTGGTCGTTATCATTTAGTGAAAAATGGTACGTTACAAACGATTAAAGTTGCTGGGGTAGCACCTCGAACTGCAGTAGGTATTAAAAAAGATGGCAGTATCTTCACAACAGTTATTGATGGGAGATCTACTGAAAGTAAAGGATTAACATTGCAAAATACGGCGAAACTAATGAAAGATTTAGGGGCAGTCTACGCAATGACATTCGATGGTGGAGGATCTTCTACAGTAGTTACGAGAGAATTAGGGGATAATAAAGTAACGGTACAAAACAAGCCTTCTGATGGAAATGAGCGTTCGGTATCCAATTCTTTATTATTTATTAGTCAATATAAAACAGGTGCACTTGCAACAATAGCACCCGCTTCAAATGTATTAGAAGTATTCGAAGGGGAAACGTACACGGATTTATCCGTTCCAGTTAAAGGGATTGATCAGTATATGAATCCGGTAACTGTATCAGGAAATGGAAAAGTAACTTCTTCTATTTTAACGAATAAAGACGGTAAGCAAGTAGTTAATGCGAAACCAGGTACGTATGCAGGTGTAGTAACTTATGATGGAAAAACAGCAAATATCCAACTAAAAGTAACTAATGGTGCACCTACTATATTAGAATCGTTTAATAAGGGTATCCTTAACTATGAAGCTACTAGTGATCGAGTAAAATCTGTTTCTGTTCAATCAGTTACAAATGATCGTGATGGATCAAAAGCTATTAAACTAGTGTATGACTTCACGGGTACAACAGGTACTTCAGGTGCATATGTAAATGCTAAAACGAAGTTAACAATTAGTACTCCAGCTAAAAAAATCGGTATGTGGGTAAAAGGTGATGGAAAAGGAAACTGGCTCAGAACACAACTAATAGACGCATCCGGTAAATCAGTTCAACTAGATTTAGATAAAAATGTGAACTGGACAGATTGGAGATTCGTTACAGCGGAAGTTCCAGCAGGACTAGCTTATCCACTTAAAATGGATTTACCAATACGCTATATGCAAACAGAAGATACAAACAAATCGAATGGTGAAATAATCATCGATGATATTCAAGCGATTTATAAAGATTAAAAAAGATAAGCTAAGGCATTACTTTTTTTGGGCAGTAATATTACGCCTTTACGCTAAATTGATATTTTGCGTAAAGGCTATTTATATCTTGGCAATAATGGATTATAGCAATCTATATTAAGCTTATGTCTAATATTGTAGCGAGTAATAACAGAAATGTTGTGCATAATTCTTACAGTAGAATTCCGCAACGGGATAGCGAGCGGTAAGCATCGGAAAACAATTTTCACTAAGTTTGTTCTTCTGCTCCCAAACTCCTACTATGTGAGGGTTAAAAAGTATTAGAAGTTGCGAACCTTTTTGATGTGTGATAACGTAATCAGTATTGATTTTGCTAACTGTGGAGGGAAGTACATGAATTCGGAAGAAAAAAATAATGAGAATGCTTCACCTAGTTCATCGATGGAAGAAAATGCTCCAAAAGTAATAGGGTATTATAAACGCCAAGCGTGGGCTGTAAAAGTATTCGATAAAATTGACCAAGCTCCTATCGTTGAAGATGGTGAAAATGTAGTGCTAGCTTCTTCTGTTATCCAATCAAGTAATGATCTATTTTTCCCGGCTTTTATTCGCATTAATACGAAAGAAAACGGAAAAGTTGCAGGAGCATACTTGATTATTGAAGAAGACGATAGTTTTCAGCTATTACCATTAGAAAGAGCATTAGAAGAATTACAAATGGAAGAACTGGTTCCTTTTAAATACCGTACTCTCGAAAAAATCGAGGGCGATGAGTATCAAACTAATTGGCCAGAGTTTTCATAAGTAGTTAACAAGCTGCGCATCAAAAGACTGACTTTTGCCTATAATAAGGCGAAAAGTCAGTCTTTTTTTTCTTTATAATATATTTGTTTACAAGTCTATTTTTATAGTATAATGAGTAATCGATGAAACTTTCATGTTGCTAATACGTCTACTGATTAGAGAAAATTAATAGTCAATGAAAATATAAAAAACAAGGGTGATATTTTTGGACATAAAATTACTTCTTGCTTTTATCATATCTATGGTAACGGCAATTGCTGTTACTCCACTTGTAATAAAATTTGCACATAAGATCGGAGCAGTAGATAAACCAAATAAACGAAAAGTGCATCAGAAAGTGATGCCTCGACTTGGTGGTCTAGCAATTTTTATAGCAGTAGCAGTTGGTTACTTTGTTGCAGGTCTATATGAAGCAAAAATTACCGGAATAATGGTTGGTGCATTGATCATCATTGTTTTGGGAATCATAGATGATAAATATGAAATATCCGCGAAATTTAAGCTTTTAGGTCAGATTTTAGCTGCATGTGCAGTAATGGGAAGCGGCCTAACAGTGGATGTATTAAATATTCCTTTCATCGGAGTATTTGATCTTGGGATATTCTCTTACGTTGTCACGTTATTTTGGATTTTAGCCATTACGAATGCGATTAACTTAATTGATGGGCTGGACGGTTTATCCGCTGGTATTTCATCTATCGTATTTGCAAGTATTGCTTTTTTAGCGTTTTCAGCTGACAAAATGTTAATACTAACTCTGTCGTTAATATTACTTGGTAGTACACTTGGATTTCTTTTTCATAATTTTTACCCTGCGAAAATTTTCATGGGGGACACAGGATCCATGTTCTTAGGTTATTCGATTGCCATTTTATCATTATTAGGTTTGTACAAAAGTGTTACGTTATTTAGCTTTGTCGTACCAATTATGATATTAGGTGTTCCAATATTTGATACATCGTTTGCGATTATACGCAGACTTGTAAATAGAAAACCAATATCTGCTGCTGATAAATCCCATTTACATCATCGATTGTTAGCGCTTGGATTATCGCATCGAGATACTGTGTTGGTTATATATGGATTTGGTTTAATATTTAGTATTGCAGCAATCACTTTCGAAACACTTACGTTAAGATGGGCTATTTTCATCTTAGTCTTCATATTAATCGCATTTGAAATTGTTGCAGAAAAAATAGGTCTCGTAAATGACGAGTATCGACCAATTTTATCCGTATTCCGTAAAGTTGTAGGGTATAAGCGCAATTAGCGCTTTACATATTAAAATTCATTGATAGGTCGGTGTAAACGAATGAAAGTACCAATGTTAGATTTATCTGAGCAATACGCATCATTAAAAAGTGAAGTATTAGAAGCCTTAGATGGCGTTATGAGTAGCTCACAATTTATCCTAGGGGATAATGTGAAAAAATTAGAAGCAGATCTTGCTAAGTATAGTCATGTTGCCCATGGTATTGGTTGTGGAAATGGGAGTGACGCGATTCATATAGCTCTACAAGCAGCGGGAATCAGTGCTGGAGATGAAGTAATTACTACACCATTTACGTTTTTTGCTACAGGTGGAGCAATTGTAAGAGCTGGAGCAAAACCAGTATATGCAGACATAGATCCAATTTCATTCAATTTAGATCCAGAGGAAATTGAAAAGCATATAACGGAAAGAACAAAGGCAATTATTCCTGTACATCTTTATGGACAAATGGCTGATATGGTTCGCATTCGCGAAATCGCGGATAAGCATAACTTAGTTGTAGTAGAAGATGCTGCCCAAGCAATTGGTGCAAAACAAGGAGAATATACAGTTGGTGAATTAGGAGATGCAGCAACATATAGTTTCTTCCCAACGAAAAACCTTGGCGCATATGGTGACGGTGGAATGGTCGTAACAAACAATGACGATCTTGCAGAAAAAAGTCGTGTAATTCGTGTTCACGGAAGTAAGCCAAAGTATTACCATAGCGTACTTGGTTATAACAGCCGTTTAGATGAAATACAAGCTGCAGTATTAAATGTAAAATTCCCTCATTTAGATAAATGGAGTGAACAACGTAAGCAACATGCAGATTACTATACGGCTTTATTAAACGAAAAAGTAGCAGACCATGTTAAAACACCAGTTATTGTAGAAGGTTTCCATCATGTGTTCCATCAATATACAATTTTGACTGAACGTCGTGATGAATTACAAGCGTTTCTTAAAGAAAACGGTGTATCTACAATGATTTATTACCCACTACCATTGCATCTTCAACCTATTTTTGAAAACTTAGGGTATAAAGAAGGCGATTTCCCTAAAGCGGAAAAAGCTGCAAAAGAAGCACTTTCTTTACCAATGTTCCCAGAGCTAAAAGAAGAACAACAACAATATGTTGTAGAGAAAATTGCGGAATTTTTTGCAGGAAAATAATGTGATGATCAATTAGTAGAGGGAGACGTATTTTTACGTTTCCCTCTACTGGCTGTTAAAGCTATTTAACTTCATTCAGCACCTGTTTACTAGGGAGCTGAACAAAAAGAAACGAAAAGTAGCCATTCGATTAAGTAAGAGCAAACCCCGGCTGAATAAAGTTAAAGCCTCCGGCGGATGCCACAGATTTTTAAAGGAATTTATCGAGCATGCTCGATAAAAATCTGGGCACAAATACGCCAAGGCGAATTTGATAGGAGAAGTGAAATGACGGAAAATAAGACGTATCGATTATATGATTCATTAGAATTTTTTTGGAAAAAGAAGATTTGGTTTATTATTATCCCAGTAATTGTTGCATTACTTGGATATGTAGGTTCGATGTTCATTCCTAAGGATGGAGAGTATGTAGGGAAAAGTACAGTATTTACTGGATCTGTGAAATTGGAAGCATTGACGAACCCTGAACATATTATGGCGCAATACGGTGAACATTTTACCGGCAAAGCAGAAGTATTTGTTCCAACAAGAAGTTATATTAAAGCAGAAGTTTATGGAGATACTGAAGAACAAGTAACAAAAGAACTGACATTATTCGACGAGAATTTGATGGAAGGTTTAATGGCGCAAAACGATAAAGTAATTGATGGAACTCAAAGATATGCTTTAGCGCAATCAGCGAGAATTAAAACATTACAACAAGGTATTGAACAGTATAAACAAGCATTAGACGACACAGATAACGTAACAGTAATAAACAACTATACTGTGTTACTTAGCGATGCAGAGCTGAACCTAACTAATGCATTGGCAACGGAACAACGTGTGCGCAATGATATTATCTCATACGAAAAACCTGCACTTGCGAATGCATATGTAGTGAAAACAAAATCCTATGGGCTTGAAGGAGCAATAGCTGGATTTATTCTTGGAATTTTATTTACGATCTTTATTTTATCTTTATGGAAATACATTTTAGAAGCAAGAGGGAGTAAACGAGCATGATTCAATTTGCAATTGTAGGTATGGGTTTCATCGCAGATAAGCATATAGCTGCTATTCGCAATACAGAAGGCGCAAATTTATTTGCTATTTGTGATACAAACCCAGAACGACTAGTAATAGATGATGAAAATGTGTTAAAGTATACAGATTTAGAAAAAATGCTAACAGAAAATCCACAAATTGATGTAGTAAATATTTGTGTTCCTTCTGGTTTGCATGCAAACTTAACGAAAATTGTAGCGAAGTATAAAAGACATATTATTACAGAAAAACCGATGGCACTAAATTCCGCTGATGCGAAAGAAATGATGGAAGTAGCAGAAGAACAAGGGATTAAACTTGCGATCGTTCATCCAAACCGCTATCGTCCAGCAATTATGGAAGTACGCGAACTGATGGATGCAGGGAAGTTCGGTAAGCTAAGCCACGCGAATGCAACTGTTCGTTGGAATAGAGGACAAGAATACTACGACCAAGCACCATGGAGAGGCACGAAAAAGTTTGATGGCGGCGTATTGATGAATCAAGCAATACATAATTTAGACTTGCTTCTTTGGTTTATGGGACCAGTAAAATCGGTACAAGGAATGGTAGCAACAAGATTCCGTGATATTGAAACGGAAGATGTTGCAACTGCATTAATCGAATTTGAAAGTGGAGCACTTGGTGTAGTAGAAGCTGCAACTACCATTTATCCACAAAACTTAGAAGAATCCCTGTCTATTTTCGGGGAAACAGCTAGTGTAAAAGTTAGCGGAAAAAATGCATTATTCATCGAAACATGGGATGTAGAAGGCTATGCGGAAGATGAAGTACAAGCATTAAAAGCAAAAATACAAAATGAGCCTTGGGGTAAAAAAGGGCATGACTGTATTATTGAAGATATGGTGGCAGCGATTAACGAAAACCGCGAACCAGCTGTTAGCGGGTTAGACGGCTACAACCCAGTTCGTCTAATCGAAGCAATTATCGAATCATCGGAAACAGGAAAACGTATTATATTTTCGTAATTAAAGGCTATTTTGATGTAATTGTTGATTTAGATACATTTCTTACTTGATTGTAGTGGAAGGCGGCGACTCCAGCGGAGGCCAACAGGATGTTGGTCACGAAGGCGTTGCCACACGATGTGGCGCACTTAGCCTTCGTTCCTCTAGTGAGACAGATGAGACATCACAACGGACGCGAAGCTACGGTGATGGCTCATCGCTCACCCCGCGGAAAGCGTCCGCCTGTAACGGAAATCAACCATTAAAATTTTACAGAGCTTAATTAAAAAGGAGAGACAATAATGTCTACACACTATGAAGAATTATTAGCAAAAATTGAAAACCACACAGCCGTAATTGGGGTAGTTGGATTAGGTTATGTAGGTTTGCCACTAGCCGTTGAAAAAGCAAAAGCTGGATATAAAGTAATCGGTTTTGACGTACAAGAATCGAAAGTTGAACAAGTAAACAAAGGAATTAACTATATCGGTGACGTTGTAGATAATGATTTAAAAGATATGGTAGACGCTGGACTATTAAGAGCCTCTTCAGATTACGGTTCAATCAGTTCAGTGGATGCGGTTGCTATTTGTGTTCCAACACCACTTGATGTTTATCAACAACCAGATACTTCATACGTTGAAAGCTCTGTAAATGAAATTGCAAACTACGCAAAACCAGGAACATTAGTCGTGCTTGAATCAACAACTTATCCTGGTACAACAGAAGAAATTATTCGTAAAGCATTAGAAGATAAAGGATTTACAGTTGGAGAAGATATTTTCATCGCATACTCTCCAGAACGTATCGATCCAGGTAATAAAAGCTTCAATACAAAAAACACACCTAAAGTAGTTGGTGGTATTACAGAAAAATGTACAAATGTAGCAGCAGCACTTTACAGCAGTGTGCTTGATGGCGATGTGCATAAAGTTTCTAGTCCTGCAATTGCAGAAATGGAAAAAATCTTCGAAAACACATTCCGTCATATTAATATTGCACTTGCAAATGAAATGGCTGTCCTTTGTGAAAAAATGGGCATCGACGTTTGGGAAGTAATTGACGCAGCGAAAACAAAACCATACGGATTTATGGCATTCTATCCAGGACCTGGACTCGGCGGACACTGTATTCCGATCGATCCATTCTACTTAACATGGAAAGCTAGAGAATATAACTACCATACAAGACTAATCGAGCTTGCTGGAGAAATTAACAACTCAATGCCTGATTATGTTATTAATCGTGCAATGCAAATTTTAAATGATGATGGTAAAGCACTTCGTAACGCAAAAGTACTTTTACTAGGCGTAGCGTATAAAAAAGACATCGATGATATGCGTGAATCTCCATCATTGAAGTTAATCGAACTATTAATGCAACAAGGTGCAGATTTCAAAGCAATCGATCCACATGCGGATAAATTCAAAGTTAATGGTCAAACACTAGAAACAACTGAATTAACGGATGAACTATTGGATGAAGCAGATATTGTTATCTTGGCTACAGACCATACTGCATTTGACTATGTAAATATCGCTCAACGATCAAAAGTAATCTTTGATACGCGTAATGCATTCAAAGGCATTGAAACTCCAAATCGTTACATCAAACTGTAAGGAGGCAATGAACATGAACTTTATACATGAAACTGCTGAACTAGGTGAAAATACAACAGTCGGTCATTTTTCTGTTATAGAAGAAGGAGCGAAAATTGGTGCCAATGTTCGCATTGGTAATCGAGTAACGATTCATGCTGATTCTATTATTGGTGATGGTACATCCATTGATGATGGAGCGGTAGTTGGGAAACAACCAAAACCAGCAAAAACTAGTACGATGCAAATTACAAAAGAAATTCCACCGCTTCAACTTGGAAAAGAATGTACAATTGGAGCAAATACAATTGTGTATAGAGGAGCTATTGTCGGCGAAAGTACGCTAATTGCCGACTTAGCAACTGTGCGTGAAGATGTGGAAGTCGGTTCTTTCGTTATAATCGGACGTAATGTTACAGTAGAGAACTTCGTAACAATTGGTGACCGTACGAAAATTCAATCGAACTCTTATATTACAGCACATTCTACTTTAGAAGATCATGTATTTATCGCACCATGTGTGACTACAACGAATGATAACTTCATGGGTAGAACAGAAGCACGCTTTGATAAGATTAAAGGTGCAACTGTAAAACGTGGGGCTCGTGTTGGTGGGGCTTCTATCATCTTGCCAGGTATTACAATTGCTGAAGAAACATTTGTAGCAGCCGGCGCGTTAGTAACTAAAGATACAGAAGAAAAAACATTGATTAAAGGATTCCCTGCAAAAATTATGAAAAATGTACCTGAGGAGGAACTACTCTAAGTGTTTTCTCAGCTAAAACGTTTAGGAGCGGATTCGCTCCTTTACGCATTTATGAATGTAGGAACTAAACTAATAGCTTTCATCCTCTTTCCGTTGTACGCTCATTATTTAGTTGATACATCGCTAGTTGGTTTGCTTCAAATGGTAGATACCACTGTATCTATGCTCACCTTCCTAGTGATATTCGGAACTGACTCGGCTCTAGCATATTATTATTTTGAGTATAAAGATAAAGAGACACGTGAAAAGTATGTTCGTTCGGTTATGACATTCCGTTTATCCATGGTTGTCTTACTTATAATTGTGTTTTTAATCGGTGGCGATTGGCTATCTGCATTAATTTTAGAAACTGCGGGCTACTCTCAACTATTTTATATTGCTTTAGGTACACTATGTTTAGATACAGTTGTTACACTAGTTTTAACTATTCTAAGATATGAGTTCCATACAAAAAGAGTGGTCTTTACAACGATAGGTAAAATGCTATTAATAGCGGTTGTTTCCATCCTTTTCTTAATGTTTGTTTGGACTTCTTTAGAAGGTATACTTGTAGCTCGTTTAATCAGTGTAGCTATTATTGTCCTAGTCTTAATAAAACCTGTCAGAGTATATTTAAAGCCATTGTTTGATAAGGTTATCCTAAAGAAAATATTAGTTTACGCAGCTCCATTAGTGCCAGCATCTTTAGCCTTTTGGATTATTGCCAATGCCAATAACTTTTTTATTCGAGCATATGGCACGTTAGATGATGTGGGTATTTATGGGACAGCTATTAAGTTTGCAACCTTTATAACTTTATTGACTAGTGGAATACAGCTAGCTTGGAGACCCTTCTCTATGTCTTTGAAGGATAAAAAAGATAGCCCTCAATTATTTGCAACATTATATGCTGCTTTTTTAATAATTGGTAGTTTCGGAGTTTTAGGTTTAGCAACCTTCATGCCATGGATTATTTTAGTTATGCCAGAGAATTTTAGAATTGCATTTCAATATGTGGCACCAATCTCAATTGCAACATTTTTAAGTTTTTACTATATGATTGTTTCCACAGGGATATTTTACTCTAAACAGACGAAGCATATTTCTATAGCATTTGGAATAGCAGCAATTGTATCGATTGTATTGAATTTTATATTCGTTCCACACCTGATTATTTGGGGAACTGTCATTTCATATATAGCAGCGTACTGTCTAGCATTATTTATGGTATTCCGTAAAAGTCAAAAGCTATATTATGTGCCTTTCTCCGGATTTAAAATGGCTTGGACAATCTTTTGGTTAATAGCAGCAACACTCGGAATTGTATATATTCAATTACATGATTTAAATAGTTGGCTAATCTTAGGAGTATGGATCGTATTCGTCATCCTAGTTTTGCTCGTTCGAATGGATAAATATTTAGTGAAAAGAAAGTAATGGGGGATAAGACATGGCGAACAAATGTATAACTAACCTTAGGCATAAAGATTTTTATCCTATACGAGGCGCTGGGTATGAAGGTTTTTTTAGAGGTTATTTCTACTATGAAAATCAATATGTCACCCATGAAAATTTTGTGGATATATTTAAAGAGTCATCACTTAATGAAGTAGCAGCTTGGAATGGAGAATTTGCGTTAATCCTTCAAGCTGAAGATGAAGTTATTTTGGTAACAGATAAAAAAAGAACTATTCCTTTATTTTATACGAAAAGCGAAACAAATGATTGGATTGTTCAGGATTATATAGAACCAAAAGCTTCCATGTCTATTCGCAAAGAAGCGGAGGAAGAGCTTCTGTTAGCTGGTTTTGTGACTGGTGATAAAACATTGTTTGACGGATGGTACCAACTTGAGGTCGCAACAATTGTTCGTTTAAAAGAAAATGCTTCAAAGGAATCCTATTATTCGTATGTAGCGGAAAAGGAACAAGATTCTATAGAGACTTTTGCCGAAGAGCTAGCTCATATTCTACATAATATATTCGACGATTTAGTAGTAAGACTAGCCGGACGTAAAATTATCCTCCCATTAAGTGGAGGATATGACTCTCGGATCATCGCTTTACTATTAAAGGATAAAGGTCTTTCAGATTCTATTATTACGTTTACATATGGTAGACCTGGTAATGGAGAAGCAACAGTTAGTAAAGAAATTGCCGACCGATTAGGCCTGAAATGGAAGTACTTTGCTTATGATAAAGCAATGTGGGAAAACTTATATAGATCTAAACTTTGGAAAGACTATGTAGTATATGCTTGTAACGGAACATCTGTAGCGCACTTACAAGACTTCCCAAGTACAAAATTATTAGTAGAAGAAGAAGGATTAGAAGACGCTGTATTCATACCAGGTCATTCTCTCGACTTTTTAGGGGGCAGTCATTTACCTTATGAAGCAATTCTAGATAAAGAATTTACTTCAAGTGAGGTAGTGGACTTCATTATACCCAAGCATTTTCGATTATGGCAACTGGCAAATGGACTAAGCCATACAACTAGCGACATCGGCAAAGCGGTAACAAAAGACGTCTCGGCATACAAAACATTAACGAATGAAAGAGTAACTTCTATCATCGACGAATGGAACTGGAAAGAGAGACAAGCTAAATTCATCATAAATTCAGTTCGAGTGTATGAATATTTCGATCAAGATTGGTCGATGCCTTTATGGGATGATCGGTTAATTTATTTCTTTAGTAAAATACCTGCTGATTTGAAATATAAAAAGTATTTGTACGACTATGCATTGCATAAAATGTATCCCGATTTTTATCCGTCACCACAAAAACCAGGTGCTGAAAATTCATTGAAAAATAAATATGGCGTACTTTACCCCCTTTTACGGAAAGTATATCGTAAGCGAAAATTGTATAGACAATATTTCGAAGAACCTATGGAATGGTATGGAATCTATCCAACTTATAAACAATATAAACAATCCCTTTCTTTTAAAAGGAATGGTACAAAGTATACGCACCCATATAATATAAATGCATTTATAGCAAAAGATATGATTCAAATGATGAAGGAGCTGACGAAATGAAAGTCTTAACAATTTTAGGAGCAAGACCTCAATTTATAAAAGCAGCAGCAGTATCACGCGTAATACGCGAAGAAGTAACAGAGCTTATCGTACACACGGGGCAACATTATGATGCGAATATGTCGGATATCTTTTTTGAAGAGTTGAATATTCCAAAACCAGATTATCATTTAGGTATTGGTTCCGGTAATCACGGAAAACAAACTGGTGAAATGTTGGCTAAAATTGAAGAAATTATTTTAACAGAACAACCGGATTATGTACTAGTTTATGGAGATACTAACTCCACACTTGCTGGTGCACTAGCTGCAGCTAAACTACATGTTCCAATTGTGCATATCGAAGCTGGTCTTAGAAGCTTTAATAAGAAAATGCCAGAAGAAGTAAACCGTATACTAACGGACCATGTGTCTACTTTACTTCTATGCCCAACAGAAACAGCTATTCAAAACTTAACAAACGAGCATATTACAGAAGGCGTTTATAATGTTGGAGACGTTATGTATGACGCAGTTTTATACAATAAAACATTAGCGGAGTCCACTTCTACTATTTTAGATCGTGAAAATTTAAAGGCAAAAGAGTATTTATTAATTACGATTCACCGTGCTGAAAACACAGATGATGTAGAACGTATGAAATCGATTTTAGATGCATTTAGTCAAATCCCAGAAACAAAAGTATGGCCTATACATCCACGTACGAAGAAAAAATTAGAGGATTACGGCTTCCAACTAGATCAAATTCCTAATTTGCAAGTAATCGAACCAGTCGGATATTTAGATATGCTTTCACTAGAAACGAGTGCAAAGAAAATCGTAACCGATTCTGGTGGCGTTCAAAAAGAAGCATATTTTGCAGAAGTTCCTTGTGTTACTGTTCGTGACCAAACGGAATGGGTGGAAACATTGATCGAGGATGCAAATATTTTAACAGGTACTGATACAGAAAAAATCGTAGAAGCTGTACAAAAACAAGTTTCCCCTTCTTATACACCTGTATTCGGAGATGGAAAAACAGCTGAGAAAGTTTTAGCTTTACTAAAAAGTAGTAAATAAAGTAGGTGTGAGCATTGTTAATTTTTAGCATATGGCTCTTTACTGTGGTGGCTTCCACATACCTTTTTAAAAAGGTCTCTGGAAGCCTTTCTCTTGTAAAGCCAAATATGATTTCCATTGTATATTATTATTCTTTCCTTATCTCCAGTTATATTGGCGGATTATTAATAGCTTTAGGAATAGATGATTACTATATGATCAAAAGAATGGACCATGAGGAATATCGAATCATTGGATTTGTTTTATTGACGATATTGATGATTTTGTTCCCACTTACGCAGTTAGTTGTAGGAAGAATTTTAGGTTTTAATGCAACATTAGAATTTGATCGTTACCTACATGAACCCGTTCGTACAAGTGTAGATAAGAACAGACTTATATTTAGACTTGCATTTGGAGGACTTGCTGCTATTTCTGTTATGGCAGTTGCTTATACGCTTTTGAAAACGAATACGGTACCAATATTCGAGCTGTTAAAAGGAAATACAGAAGACCTTGCGCAGATGAGAATTGGTGCTGCAAGAGGATTTAGCGGAATTTCTGTTTATATTAGAAATATATTTGGAATTGCTCTAACTCCTGTATTATCAATCATTGCGTTTGTATATGCTACGCAATCAAAAGGATTGTATTGGAAATTAGTATTTTTCATGTTGTTTGTTTCTTCTGTGTTAATCTCGATTTATGATTTAGCTAAGTCTCCTATTTTCTTTTACATCATCATGCTGTTATTGGCAGCTGTATATACGGGACGTTTAAAGTTGAACTGGAGAAGAATAAGTGGATATATAATAGCTGGTAGTGTGTTATTAGTAATCATGTATGTTTCCATTCAAGGTGTGACAGAAGTAGGAAGCTTCTTATCGTATAATTCCGGACCAATCGGCCGAATTATTTTAGCACAAATTTCCCCATTCTTTTTGCATTTGGATACTTTTTCGCATTCCATAGCTATGTTAGAAGCAAAAGGTTTACCTTCTTTTATCGCTAATATCTTTGATATAGAACAAGTTCGTTCAGCACGAATGGTAATGGAAAATGTCTTCCCAGAAAATATAGACAAAGGAACTGGTGGAGTACTTAATACTATTTTCTTAGGAGAAGCATTTGCCTCTTTTGGCTATTTGGGTGTCATTATAGCAATCATTTACATTGCCATAGTTATCCAATTACTTTATATTGTATTTTTACGTTTACCGAAAACACCAGTTGTCCTTGCATTATTCATTTATTTCACGATTAATATTCCAAGAACGCTTGTTGGAGGAGTTTCTGACTTCTTCTTTAATCCGATTTGGATTATACTAACCGTTGTTTTAGGTGGATTGTTCATATTGGAAGGTTATTTTCATATCATTTGGCGATTTGTCATGAATAAAGGAAAGAAAAGAGTGAAGGCATGAAAAATATCATTATTTATTATCCTTTTACGGTTGCAGCGAATCCGAAAAGTGGTTCTGCGATCCGTCCAGTAGAGATGATCAAAGCATTTGAAGTATATGCGAAAAAAAATGACCTAGAGCTCATCGTTATTTCTGGCACGAGTACGGAACGTCGTCAGCGGTGGAACAAGTTAGTAGAAGAGAAAAAATACGAGCAGACATTATTTTGTTACTCAGAAAACCAAACGATTCCATTATGGCTGACTGATCCTGGACATATACCGAAAGACTGGAAAATTGATAAAGCCGTTTTTCAAACGTTAAAGAAACATCATGTGCCAATTGGCGTCTTTTATCGTGATGTCTATTGGAAGTTTGATGAGTTGTATTCGTTAAAAGGCTTGAAAAAATTCATCATGCAAACTATTTATAAAAAGGAAGAAAAATTTTACGGCAAATATATGCATACCGTCTTTTTACCGAGCGACGCAATGGGTAAGTATGTGAACATTCAGACTGCTAAAATGGCGTTACCACCCGGTGGACGATTTACGGAAATAAAGACGAATAGTAATGCAATCCAAAAGCCGTTTAAAGGTATATACGTTGGTGGTATTAATAATGATGACTACGGGCTACCTACTTTAGTAGAATCGTTTGATTTATTGAATAAAGACAGCGTAAAAGGTGAGCTAGTTATCGTTTGTAGAGAAGATGAATATACAGGGCTAAGCGATTCAGATAAAGAAAAACTAACGAAACCATATATCGATTTGAAACATGTAAGTGGTGCGGAGCTTCAACAAGTCTATACAGAAGTAGATTTTGCGTTTATTCCGCGAAAAAGATCGATTTATAACGATTTTGCTGTTCCTATAAAGTTAGTAGAATACTTAACAGCAGGACTACCAATTATAGCGACTAATTGTTCTGCACAAGAAGACTTTATAAAGTCAGGTCCTTATGGAGTAATCACAGAAGACGATGCAGCAAGTCTTGTCCAAGGGATGCAGGACATTCAACCCCAATTTGAAGTTTACAAAAGAAATATTCAACAATCTTTTTTACAGCAGCATGCATGGAACGAACGTGCTGAACAAGCTGCGCAAGCGCTCATAGGAGGTCAACAATGAAAATTGCATTATTAGCCCCAAGCAGGTCGATCCATACGCAAAAATGGGCATTGTTTTATCAAGCACAAGGCATTGAAGTAAAGGTATATACTTTCAAGGATCATTATTCGGAGGACAACGCTAGACTCGTACCGACGGAGATCCTACCTAAATTACTTCCAAGCAAAGCTTCCTATTTAGCAGCGGCACCGACGCTTAAAAAACTGCTAAAGGAATGGAATCCAGATATATTACATGCACATTATGTATCCAGTTATGGGTTATTAGGTGCTATGGTTAATTATAAAAAGTATTTCGTATCCGTATGGGGTAAAGACATTTTTGTCGTTCCTAAAAAAAGCAAGCTCAATCAAAAACTGATTGAATATACATTAGAAAAAGCAACGGCTATTTTTTCAACAAGTCATGTAATGGCGAAAGAAACGAATCTTTATACAAAGAAAAAAGTAGAAGTAACGCCATTTGGAGTAGATATTGAGCAATTTTACCCTGCGCCAGATGGGCAAGAAGCAGATGAAAAGATTATTATCGGAACCGTAAAAGCATTAGAAGACAAATATGGAATTGCAGACTTGGTCAAAGGGTTTGCTTTATTTCATAAAGAATTTCCGAACTCGGAACTTCTAATAACTGGTGATGGTCCACAAAGAGCCGAGTATGAACAACTAGCAAAAGATTTACGAATAGCAGATGTTACGACATTTACTGGAAAAGTTCCAAATACAGAAGTACCAGCTATTATTCGTAAAATGTCGATTTTTGCTGTACCATCTACAGAAGACAGTGAAAGCTTTGGCGTTGCCGCTGTAGAAGGAATGGCTTGTGGTGTTCCTGTTGTCGTATCGAACGTCGGCGGCTTACCAGAAGTAGTCGTTCAAGATGTCACTGGCATCGTTGTCGATAAAAATAGTCCGGACCAGTTAGCAACTGCATTTAAAAAGCTGGCAAGAAATAGTGATTTAAGAGCTGTCATGGGAAGAGCTGGAGTAGCTCACGTGAAAGAGCATTATAGCTGGGTAGATAATGCACATTATATGCTTTCATTGTATGAAAAATACTAATTCAGACTGTTGACAAACGCTTTCATTCTTCGTTACTTGCACTTCGTTGTAAGCTCATGAACTTAAGTTCTATTCGCTTCCGCTTCAGTGCTTGAGTGCCTCGACTGAAAAGCGTTTTCAAGACAGTCTGATAATTCGAAAGGTGATGGAATATGATAAAAAAAGCGGTCATTCCTGCAGCAGGATTTGGAACTCGTTTCTTACCTGCAACGAAAGCTTTACCAAAAGAAATGCTACCAATCGTAGATAAACCAAATTTACAATATATTATTGAAGAAGCAATCGCTTCAGGCATTGAAGATATTATTATCGTAACAGGACGCAACAAAAAGTCGATGGAAGACCATTTTGATAAATCGATTGAATTAGAGCTTCTGTTGAAAAAAACAGGGAAACTAGAATTACTAGAGACAGTTGAAAATATTTCTAACTTAGTGGACATTCATTATATGCGTCAAAAAGAGCCACTAGGACTAGGACATGCTATTTTATGCACGAAAAAATTTATCGGTAACGAACCATTTGCTGTTCTACTGCCAGATGACATTATCGATGCAGAAGTGCCTGCTTTAAAACAAATGATTGATAAGTACGAAGAAGTCGAGAGCAGTATTTTAGGTGTCAATGAAGTTCCAGACGAAGACGTTCATAAATACGGTATCGTCGAATATAGTGAATCAGATAATAACTTGTTTACGGTGAAGCGTTTAGTAGAAAAACCTTCTATTGAAAATGCTCCATCAAACCAAGCGATTGTAGGACGTTACATATTATCACCAGCTATTTTTGAGGAATTAGAAAAAGTACAACCAGATGCAAAAGGTGAGATTCAGTTAACGGATGCAATTGATTCATTATTAGCAAAAGAATCTATTTACTCGTACATATTCGAAGGAAAACGATATGACGTAGGAGACAAATTTGGATTTTTACAAGCAACTTTTGACTTCGCACTGAAACGGGATAATTTAAGAGAACCGTTACTTGCGTACTTGAAGAATAAATTGAAAGATTAAAACGGTGAATGCTATGCGTATCGTATATTTATGTCAACATTTCCCACCTGAAACAGGTGCCCCACAAATCCGTGTGTATGAGGTTAGTAAAGAACTACTTGCCCAAGGGCATGATATTCAAGTAGTTACTGCCTTTCCTCATCATCCACATGGGATTATTCCGGATGAGTATAAAGGGAAAAAATATGAATTTGAAAAATGGGACGGGATTCCTGTCCATCGTACATGGATCTACCCTTCGAAAAAGGGAACTTTTTATAAACGATTAGTCTCTTATTTTTCCTTCACATTTAGTTCCTTTTACGGGCTAATGAAAACAGGAAAAGTAGACGTCATCATTGTAAACTCACCACCAATCTTTTTAGGGTTAACTGGTCTACTTAGTGCCAAACTAAAAGGAGCGAAGTTTGTTTTTAATGTGGCAGATGTTTGGCCGGAGTCTGCAGTAAAATTAGGACTCGTAAAAAATAAATTTTTTATTAAGCTTGCAGAAATATTAGAGTCCTTTTTATACAAACATTCTTGGAAAATTGCTACTGCTACAGACGGCATTAAATCTTATATTATTAATCATTCGCAGCCGGAGGAAAAAGTGTTTGTTTTACCAAATGGCGTAAACACGAACTTTTTCCAACCAACAGAAAAAAATGCGGAGTATGTAGAGAAGTTAGGATTACAGGACAAATTTGTCTTTGCCTATGGTGGTAATCTTGGCTACGCACAAGGATTAGAGTTTATTTTATATGCAGCAAAAAAAATGCAAGAAACAGTTCCACATGCACATTTCTTAATAGCGGGAGCAGGGCCTGAAGAAGAGAAACTTCATCAGTTAGCGAAAGAATTAGGACTTCAAAATATTAATTTTTTAGGACATCTACCGTTAAAAGAAATGCCGAAGCTATTTTCGGTGACAGATGTAAGCATCGTGCCGTTACGCGATATTGCTTTATTTGAAGGAGCGCGTCCATCGAAAATTTTCCCAGCAGCATCTTCTGGTGTCCCAGTTCTTTACTGTGGAAAAGGAGAAAGCGCCGAAATCGTGACGAAGAACAACATTGGACTGGTTGCGAAGCCGGAAAATGTCGATTCCATTGCAGAAACAATGTTCCAATTTGTCGAAATGGATGAAGAAAATAGGAAAGAAATGAAAGAAAGTGGAAGACATTTAGCGATAAATGAGTATAGCTGGGTGTCAATCGTAAAAGATCTTTTGCAAAACCTTACGAAGAAGTAATGGTCTTTACCATATACATAGAGCTTAAATTTATGTATAATTGGTGAGATTATATTTTAACAGTAAAGTAGGGAAGTATTATGACTACTTCACGTCAAACAAAACGTAAAACTAAGACGAGAAGAAAACTATTATATACAATACTTATCATTTCGATGGTGCTTTTGTCTGGCGTGATCGTATTTGCGACCAATCTATCTTTTCAGACAAAAAATGCAATGAATAAAATATACGAACCATTGGATAGAGAAAAGAATGCAACAGAAGAAGCAGAAAATAAGATCGAAAACGCGAAAGCAGAAGACTCTGCATTTACCATATTATTAGCAGGTATTGAAAATGAAGAAAAAGCAAAATATGGTCGAGCAGATGTTTTAATCTTAGCAACGATTAATCCTAAAACAGAAAAAATCTCCATGGTCAGTATTCCACGAGATTCCAGAGTTTATGTACCAGACTTAGGATACCAGACTAAAATTAATCACTCCTACGCTTTCGGAGGGATTAACTACACAATTAATACATTGGAAGAAATATTAGATGTTCCAATCGATTATTACGTTTCAACAGACTTTCAAGGATTTGAAGATATCGTAGATACAGTAGGCGGTGTCGATGTAGAAGTTCCATTTACGTTCAGCGCACAGCTAACAGGTAGCTTAAAATGGAAGAAGTATACAGAAGGTCCAATGTACTTAAATGGGAACGAAGCACTTGCTTACGTTCGAATGCGTAAAAAAGATCCACAAGGCGATGCCGGACGCAATATCCGACAAAAGCAAGTAATACAAGAGATTATTAACAAAGCCACAAGTGTAAGTAATATTGGCAACATTGATGATATGATCAAAGACGTTGGTAATAACGTAAAAACGAATATTCCTTCTTCAGAGTATTTTGGATTGATCAAGACGTATCAAAACATAAAAACATCGCCAATCGAGCAACTTAAATTAGAAGGCGAAGATACCACAATACGAGGAACATCTTATTTTATAATAGATGAAGAGTCTCTAGAAGAAGTAAAAAGACAATTGCAACTAAATTTAGATGATTTTGGTCAAAATGCGCAAAGCGAAATAAAATCTAAAACTGTGCATGATTTAACTATAGGAGAATAAAACGAACAGCCCGAAACGGGCTGTTCGTTTTTTTTTGTATGGAAAAAAAGCCTAGCACTTGATAAGCTTATTTTAAAGAGAAAAGGTATCTTGCGATTTAAAGCGTATATCTAGCGATTTTCAAGGGTGAACTTGCGATTTGTAGAATATATCTTGCGATTCTCAGAGAAGACCTTGCGATTTGCGAAATCTATTTTGCGGTTTGCTCATATATTACGTAAAAGCCAGTAGATATTGGTAACTTAATAGAAAGTTATTTGTTAATATTTACAAGTGCTATTGGAGATATATTACAGTAATTTTGAATCTATTATCCTCGGGAATCTAGTGTTCAGTTATCACGACAGAATTCTATTTTATATATTACAATTCTATGACATTGGATTTAATTACATTAGTTGGATTGTTTTATAGGGATATGTGCATTAAAATGGAGAAAACACAGGTTTCAAGGAGGAACAAATGAAAAAAGTAATCGCATCATCTGTCTTAGCAACTTCTGTTCTTTTGCCACTTAATCTTCTTACGAGTGATTCACCAACTGCATATGCCGCTTCGAATTCATCTCTAATTTTAGACGAAATTCAACAAATAGCAGGTACAACACAAAAAATAGGGAAATATGCTGCAAACATGCGAAGTGGCGCAACTACTTCCTATAAAAAAGTTGTTACAATCCCAGCGGGTACTTCATTGGAAGTACTAGATGCATTTACAAATGCTCAAAAAGAAGTATGGTTTAACGTTGAATATAATGGTGAAAAAGGCTGGGTAACATCGGAACTATTTGAAATAAACGTTATAGCTAGCGAAGGTGGAGTGGTTATTAGTGACCCTGTAAAACCAACCGCTAAAACTGCTGTGAAAGCAGCGTCCACATCTTCTGGCATTTCTTACGCGGGAACGACACAAAAAATAGGAAACAACGCGGCGAATATGCGAAGCGGTGCAACAACTTCCTATAAAATAGTAGCTACAATCCCAGCGGGCACTTCATTGAAAGTACTAAGTGCATTTACAAATGCCCAAAAAGAAGTATGGTTTAACGTTGAATATAACGGTAAAAAAGGCTGGGTAACATCGGATTTATTTGTATTAAACGCTACGGCTGGTGAAACAGCAACTTCGATGAAAGTTGTCAATCAATCAACCGTTCATAAAGGAGCAACTAAAAATTACACGGTCGTTTCCACGGTAAAACCTGGGACAACTTTAGTAATCCATCAAGAGTTTACAAATGCACTTAAAGAAAAATGGTTGCAGGTCACTTATGCAAGTGGCAAAAAAGGCTGGATCCTTGCTTCTGCATTCGAAGATTCATCGATTGCAAACAAGGTAGTGAGTCAAACATCAACCGTTCACTCTGGTGCAACGAAAAGTTATAAAACGGTTGCGACAATTCAAGTTGGAACAAAATTATCGATTCATCAAGAGTTTACAAATGCTGCCAAAGAAAAATGGTACCAAGTGAGTTATGCAGTAGGGAAAAAAGGGTGGGTTCCAGCAGGTGCATTTGAAACTGTTTCTACTGTACCCGAAACCCCAACACCTGAAACACCATCTACTGATGCAGATGTAGTTAAAGAGGATAATAGCTTGAAAGTTTCTGTATCTGTAGCAAATATGCGTTCAGGCCCAGGGACTAATTTCGATGTAGTGACACAAAGCAGACTAAATGATTTATTTGATTCAAATGAATATGCAACGGATGATAAATCGGAAAAATGGTATAAAGTGAACACGACAAGTGGGGATGCTTGGTTGCATCAATCAGTAGTGTCCATCGTAGATTCTGTTGAAGAAACACCGATTGTTACACCTGGTGCAGGGGAAAAAGGGACGATTAAACGAGCTAATGCTTTACTGTACGCAAATAGCAATTATAATTCCGCAGTTCTGCAAGGTCTTGCTAAAAACACAAGCTTTACCGTATTAAACAAATTAGTCGCTACAGATGGGACTACTTGGATACAAATTAATGCAGGTGGTAAAGAGGGCTGGGTTCCAGACTTTGAAGTAAATGAAAATATCCCGACTAAATATGGGACAAAAACAGCTACTGTATACAATGGAGCAAGTGCTACTGCGAAAAAAGTGGATACGATTTATGTAAGCACACCAGTACGAGTACTTCGTTCATTGAATGGCTGGTTAAATATTGAAACACAAAGTGAAAAACGTGGTTGGATTCAAGCTTCTATGCTTTCGGATATTTCACCAATCCAATTATCGAATGGTAGAACAGAAGTAAGAAATGGTCAAAACTATTTAGTATGGTCCAAGCCATCTAAATTCGATATTACTTATTCCACACCATCTGCAAACGTTTTACGCATATTTGGTAATTTATCAGATATTAACGAGATAAAATCATCTGTTAAAGGCGTTAAGAGTATGAAAGTGGAAAAAGTATCTGGTGGAACTTCTGTTTTACTGATCACGTTTGACCCTAACTACACATATACAATTCGAGATTACGATAAAGAATTGACTATTAAAGTTGTTCAAAAAGGCTTAGCAGGTAAGAAAATTATCTTGGATGCTGGACACGGTGCAAAAGATCCTGGAGCGGTAGGACCAAAAGGAACGAGAGAAAAAGACGTTGTACTTGCAACTGCAAAAGCTTTAAAAGCTGAACTAGAGGCTGCCGGAGCAGAAGTGGTCTTAACGAGAAGCACGGATGTATTCTTAGAGCTAAAACAACGCACAGACATTTCCAATAAATCGGACTACGATGCATTCATCAGTATTCATGCAGATGCATTTAATGCCTCTTCTAAAGGAACGACAACGTATTATAATGCGACGGTTAACTTTAATGGTCCAAGAAGCTTGACGCTAGCGAAAAGCATTCAATCGGATTTAGTAAAAGCAATAGGCACGTATAATCGTGGAGTAAAAGAACAAGTATTTTACGTAAATCGTATGAACGAACTTCCTTCTGTTCTTGTAGAGCTTGCATTTATATCGAACCCAACAGAAGAAGCGCAACTAGCTTCAGCCGCTTTCCAGAAAAAAGCTGCAGCGGGAATTAGAAAAGGCTTAGAAAACTATTTCAAACAATAAGAGGGAGAAATGTATACGATGAAAAAGAAATTTTTAGCAACGGCTGGTGCAGTACTAGGTTTAAGTTTACTACTTACAATTACGGTGCCTAGCGCTACAAAAGCAAATTCAAACCTTTTACTTGCTTCCGTTGAATGGGTACAAGCGCAACTAAATCCAATAAACACAAAAGTAGCAGCATTAGAAAAACAAGTCGCAGAACAAGATGCAGTTATTAAGCAATTACAAAAAGCTGTTGCAGAAGGTGGAACGGTTGTAACGCCGCCGCCAACTACTTCACCAGATCCTTCTACTGGTCTACCGACAACGGTATATACAACTAGCAGTAGTGTAAAAGTGCATAGTGGCGCAACTCGTGACTATAAAGTATTAGCAACTTACGGAGCAAATAAAGGACTAAAAGTAATCGACCAACATAAAGCGTCTAATGGCATTTGGTACCGCGTAGAAGTATCTGCTACTGTAAAAGGCTGGGTATTCTCTGGTGATGTAACAACAACAAAACCGAGCAATGTCGTACCTTCTGAAGTGGTAGCTAAACAAGCAGTGAACGTAAGAAAAGGTGCTACAACGAACTACAAATCACTTGAATTAGTGGCGAAGGGAACTTCTTTAAAATATTTGGATTCCTTCAAAAATGCTAATGGTGAAATATGGTACAATGTGCAAACCGCTAAAGGAACTAAAGGTTGGGTGCTAAGTACACTAACTGAGGTGAAATAATTGTTTAAGCAAATAATGACTGGTCTATCAGTAGTGGCACTTAGTTTAGCAGTTTCAAATACTGCATTTGCATACAAGCAAGAAAGCTATTCCAAGCAAGTCCGAGTGGAAGTTCACAACGCTTCCACCACTTCGCTTAACTTAACAGGTATTTATAAACTAGAAAACTTAACGACGAATGAAATGTTCTTCGCATTACCAAATACACCGGTTACGTTTTCGCAAGTAAACGGCGAAGTATCGGTTTATCAATCAGGTGCATCTATGTTCTCGGCGAATGGTTTCGCACTACATGCGTTAACAGGCAATGAAAAAATGGTTGTCTTTACATCGGATGTCGATGGAAAAAAAGGCGCGACTGCTGACTATGAAACAGAAAAATCCTATAAAGCTTTCCAAGGTGCGAACTTCGTAAGTGAATTTACGAATGCAAACGGCGAGGTGTGGTACTCGATTACAGACGAACAAGGCGTATCCTCTTGGGTGCCAGGAAAGTCTGCAAAAGTAGCGGAAGTTTCATCCCAACCACTTGGAAAAATACCAACTGGCACACAATTTCGAGGAAGCTTTAGCGTTGTAAAATCTGGTTCTAGCGTACAAATCGTTAACCGCTTAGATTTGGAAAACTACCTAAAAGGTGTTATTCCAAACGAAGCGTATGCTTCTTGGCATCAAGAAGCACTTAAAGCTCAAACGATTGCAGCAAGAAGCTATACATTAAGTAAAGCTGGCATTTTAAGTAGTACAACAAAAGACCAAATGTACAAAGGCTATACATCCGAACAAAAAAGCACGAATTCGGCTGTTGATGCAACAAAAGATTTAGTTATCAAATCAAACGGCAAACTAGTACAAGCATATTACTATGCCGCAAGCGGTGGTAAAACAGCAAATATCGGGGAAGTTTGGAACAGTACGCAAGTACCACAATTCGTATCTGTAGATGATTCCATTGAAAAATCACCATACGATAACTGGTCGGTTACAATCTCAAAAGCAAATATTCTGAAGAAATTCGGATTCAGTGCAACCGATGCTTTGTTAGATGTGAAGTTAACAAAAGGCGGCTCTAATGGGGAAGTTACAGCTGTAACAGCTGTAACGTCTGCCGGAGAAAAAACGATTACGGGTAATGAAACTGTTATGAGAAACGTATTTTTAGATGCGAATAATGCATCCCTAAAATCTAGCTGGTATGATGTTAGTTTCACGAAACCATCTGGCATGACAGAACTTTCCGTACAGCAATCAAATGGAACAACGGATATCTCTTCCTTAGCAGGTGCATCTATTCAAACTGCTACCGGTGTAGAAACTATTCCAAGTGGAGATGTCAACATTCAAACAAATGAAGGAATCGTATCTTCAACCGGAACAACCGGCGGTGTAGAGTCTGTTACAGTAAAAGGTAAAGGATATGGTCACCGCATCGGAATGAGCCAATGGGGAGCAAAAGCCCGCGCTGACGCAGGCTGGACATACGACCGCATTCTAAAACATTACTACCAAGGTACGACGATAGAGAAGTACTAATAAATATATTGCGAATAAGATAAAAGTAGAGTAAGAGAATCTCCATGACTCTTTTACTCTACTTTTTTTAATGGTATGTAAGACTGGTGTGCATGAACCCAGTATTCCTGGTATTTAAAGAGTAGATTCTAATAAATAATTCCACTGATTTGCGCTCCAGGCGGACGCTTTCCGCGGGGTGAGCGATGAGCCTTCACCGCCGCTTCGCGTACGTTGTGAAGTCTCATCTGTCTCACTTGATCCCGCAGGAGTCGCCGCCTTCCGCTTCAATCAATTAAATGTGTTCAAATAATCATCAAAGAAAGACAACTAAAAGAGAAGGAAGTAAATGCTTTTTAAGGGCATCAAGTCATTGGTACTTTGAAAGAAAATAAGAAAATGAATTTGATTGTACACCAGGTAAGGTAGAGGGAAGGATTGTTAGCTAGTAAGAATCTTTAAGAAGAGCAGTTCTGCTAATTATCTTCTACTTGTAAAAGAGTATATGTCCAAAAAATAGATAGCATATATTGTATAGAGAAGCACTAGAGCACCCGAAATTGCATATTCGGGTGCTTCCTTTATGAGTTGGAAAGCATTTTTTCACTCATTATCCAAAAAGGTCTTAACCTTATTAGTACTGTTGAAGGAGGGCGACGGACAGACAAATGCAATAAGATTACCAAGAAGAGAGAGGCTGGTTCGTGACGTCAGTCACGAACCAGCCTCTCTTAAAAGTCAATCGGTAATGATATAGCGATAAGGCTGTCCAAAGACCTCCGAAAACGATACAAAACAGGTTTTGTACTTTAGAAGATGTTTCACTTTTCTAATACTAATCTAGTTAAGGCTTAATAAAGTTCTCTGTATAATACGGAATCGATCCATACGTCCACTTAGCAAAGAAAACACCAACGCCAACATGTGTATACGCAGTACTTACAATATTCTTACGGTGTCCGAGCGAATTCATCAAAGCCTCATGAGCAAAATAAGCATTTGTATACCCAGTCGCTATATTTTCCCCTGCATTTCGAAAAGGTACACCACCAATTGCAAGCCGATCAAACGGCGACTGCCCCTGTAAATTATCATGACTGAAATACTCATTCGTCCCCATATCCACACTATGTTTTCTAGCAACTGTCGCCACTTTAGTAGCATTTTGTAAAACAGGAACTCCTTGAACCTTTCTTTCAGCATTAATCAATTCGAATAACAAAGTTTCATAACTTGCTTCTAGGGAAGTTGACTTCTTTGGATATAAATTCGGATTTTTGTTCATTAATTGATAATCTACTAAGAGAATGGCAGAAATCTTATTGTCGTTATGTACATCGATAAAGAAGTTAGCTTCATATTTCGGTAATTGATAAGTGATGATTTCGACTGGATAAGTATTGCCTGTCGTTTCATAATTCGTACCTAGTCTATTTTCTAGTTGGCTAACTGTATTCGAGATTGCCACACCATTCACCTGGTACTGCTTATCTTTTGTATAAAGAGAAGCAATTTTATTGTTTAATAAACTGATGGCATAAAAGTTTTGATAATTTTGGTGATAAATAGAAGTGGAAGTTCCAAATTCATTGTTCACCTTTTTTGGCACTGTCCCAAGCTTTGATGTAACAGATATGACGGAATCCCCAATCGTCAACGATGTAGAGGCATTCTTTGCACAGGTCAATTTGTTTTTGGAAGGTGTTTGATACAAAATCGATGCATCATCCTTAATAACTAGGCCACCACCAAGATGGTAATAAGTAGACTTATTTGCATAGACTCGAAAATTTTCACCCGGTTGAACCGTTCGAGATAACTCGAAAGTGCCTTGTACATTTTTGTAAATAGTCGTCGGCTTTTGAATGAGCACTCGGCCGATTTGCCCCGATTTTAGTTCCACACCGTCCCAGAGCACAGGAGTTGGACAAGTTGCCGATGAAATCATAGGAGCTACACTTAAACTAAAAAGTAACAGGATTAATATGGATAACTTTTTCATTTCATCACCTCTTATGTAAAAGTATAATTCAATTCACATCAAATTCCAAAAATTCTTTTTCGACAACCTCGATTTTTGCTTGCCCATTCGTCATTTCAATTATCCAGTTTGTAAATGTGATTTCCTCATTCGCAATCGTGTAAACGAAAAATTCGACGGAATCTGCATAATTTATTTCTTTTAACGGGTAGGCAGAATTTCTTACTTCATTTTCCACCTTTCCTAGCCATGTGTAATCGACCTGAACTTTCATCAAATGATGCAACTTTCGCTCTACTACTTTTGCTGCGTCAATCCCTTCTGTCGTCGCTTTTCCATACGCTCGAATAAGACCTCCACCACCAAGTTTGATGCCTCCAAAATAACGTGTGACAACAACTACTGTATCTTTTAACCCTTGTTTTTTTAGCACTTCTAACATAGGTACACCTGCAGTACCACTAGGCTCACCGTCATCGTTCGCTTTTTGGACATTATCATGCTCCCCAATTATGTATGCTGAACAGTTATGAGTAGCATCTCTATGCTGTTGTTTGATATTATTAATGAAATCCTGTGCTTCTTGCTCGGTTTCGACACGGTCGACAAATGTGAGGAAGCGTGACTTTTGAATGACAATCTCGCTCACCCCAAAACCTTTGACTGTCTGGTAATCATTTCTCATAAAAAATTCCTCCCTGTATCATTTGAAATATACTTGTAAAGTAATTTTAATTTATTTTTAGTTATTAAGTGCTATAATAGGTTTTGTAGCATTTATGAATGGAGACTCATTTGCATGCTTAAAGGAGAAAAAAACAGATGACGAAAAAGAATTTGAATACTCAATCGTTAGATGTTATTTTCGATCGAATGGTTGAAGTAATGGATCATTCGAAAAGAGATATATTCATTATAAGCGAACAAAGTCGACAAAGCTTCGAAGAAATGAAAGTTGAGTTAGAAATAATTCGAAGCAACATCGAAGTGGTCATTTTAGAAGGCGATACGCTTGAGACGAACTCAAGGTTAGCGCGTAACCGATTAGCCGAAGTCTCAAAAAACTTCGACTCTTACGATGAGCCACAAGTACGTAGTGCATACGAAACTGCAAACGAAATTCAAATAAAACTCCTCATTAAACGTAATGAGGAAAAGCAGTTGAGGCTACGAAGAGATGAATTAGAACGCAGATTACAAGGACTTTTAGAAATGATTGAGCGAGCCGATCAACTAGTCAACCAAGTAAATATAGTGATGAATTATTTAACTTCTGACTTGAAAAATGTAGGAGAAGCACTAGAAAACGCAAAGATTAAACAAGATTTCACATTAAAAATCATCGAAGCCCAAGAGGAAGAACGTAAAAGACTTTCTCGTGAAATACATGATGGTCCTGCACAAATGCTTGCAAATGTACTACTTAGAACAGATTTGATAAATCTTACATACGAGCAGCGTGGTGGAGACGAAGCAATGAAAGAAATTATCGATCTAAAATCGATGGTTCGAAATGCACTTTCTGAAGTTCGTCGAATCATTTATGATCTTCGCCCAATGGCACTCGATGATTTAGGACTAATTCCGACACTTCGAAAATACATATCAACGATTGAGGAATACAATCCAACGAAAAAAATTAATTTCCAAGCATTTGGAGTAGAAGAACGAATGCAACCCAATTTCGAGGTAGCCATTTTCCGGTTAGTACAAGAATGTTTAACGAACAGTATTAAACACGGAAAATTTAAGGAAGCATGGGTAAAAATAGAATGGTTGCAACAAAAGATGAACATTATCGTCAAAGATAATGGGGTCGGCTTTGATCCACAAGTTGCAAAAGAAAAATCATTTGGTTTAATCGGTATGCAAGAACGAGTGGACTTGCTGGAAGGAACCATGAAAATCATTTCTTCCCCAGGCAAAGGCACCACTATTTTGTTCAGCATTCCAATAAAAGACGAATAATAACTATTGGGTTTTTATTAGGAGGAAATATACATGACAACAAAAATTATAATAATAGATGATCACCAACTATTCCGTGAAGGAGTAAAACGCATCCTAGATTTCGAAGACACATTCGAAGTAGTGGCAGAAGGCGACGACGGCAATGACGTAACTCGTTTATATGAACAATACGTCCCGGACGTAGTACTTATGGATATTAATATGCCAACAAAAAATGGTGTAGAAGCAACAGCTGAACTATTAGAAAAATTTCCAGATGCAAAAGTAATCATCCTATCCATTCACGATGACGAATCATACGTATCCCACGCTCTAAAAACAGGCGCACTTGGATACATGCTAAAAGAAATGGATGCAAACGCAATCGTCTCTGCTATTAAAGTAGTAGCAAAAGGCGGATCATACCTACATCCAAAAGTAACACGCAACCTAGTAGCAGAATTCCGTCGCCTAAGCGAACGTGAAAACAAAGGTAACTTCCATCAAACAGAAATTCGCCGTCCATTCCACTTACTAACAAAGCGCGAATGCGAAGTGCTACAATTACTAACAGATGGCCAAAGTAACCGCACAATCGGAGAAACACTATTCATCTCCGAAAAAACAGTAAAAAACCACGTATCCAGCATCTTACAAAAAATGAACGTTAATGACCGTACTCAAGCTGTAGTAACCGGCATTAAAAATGGCTGGGTTGAAGTTAGATAATAATTGTGAATCCTCTTGCTCACGAGCAAGAGGATTTTTTATTTTGGGTGGAGAGATGGATCTTGCGATTAAAAGAGGCTATCTTGCGGTTTGTAGCCTCTATTTTGCGATTCCGGCATTGTATCTTGCGATTCGAAGGTGGTACCTTGCGATTCGCAAAAAATGTCACCGGATCTTGCGGTTTAGAGAGGCTATCTAGCGATTTGCAGCCATTATTTTGCGATTCTGGCAGTGTATTTTGCGATTCGGAGATGCTACCTTGCAATTCACTACTCAACCAACAAAAAAGGATCGAAGAAAGTCATCGATCCTTTTTCTGTGTATAAAATGTCTTAGGTCCAGCTCTATGAATCTGTAAATCCATACTATTCAGCATGCGGGAAGCTGCATAAACGGAATCTACTTGACAAAAAACACGAAAATCTTTATTTCTTATTTCTTTATTCACTAACCAGAAGTACTCTTGCACAGCATCTTTATGTGCATCACGAGACCTATGATTGCATTTAGTACATGTCCATGTTTTCCCTGTTCGTTTCATGCCTAGAGTGCCACAATTTGGGCATTCCACTCCTCGAATCAATTCATTGGGAGAAATATGATAACTTTCACAAAGGGGGCGATGGATAAAGGTAGATTGCTTTTTCCATATCATTTGCTCAACGGAGTCTAGCTGTTCATTGCTCAATCGAAAAGAAGATGGAAGTTCATACATGTGTAAGATTCTCTCAATAATACTTTCTAATTTGAAAATGGGATAATGGGTAGGTTTCTGACGGATCCTACAGGACTTGGCTGTAAATACTACGGCACCTGTAACGTTCATTTCGGGGAAATTTAATAAGAAGAACTCTTTCATAAATCGGATATGTTTCAATAGTTGAAAATAAGGGTTTCGATAAGCTATTTCTCTGCCATTCTTATCTACTTTATAAAATTCATCAGAGTCCTCATTAAAATACAAATCGTCGCTAATATTTTTAGACTCTAACACAATGCAACAGCGGTCAGTTACTACTAAACAATCTATCTGCACTTTCCACTCACCAGATTGCAAACCAACATCTGAGAAAATTCGAAATGGTCCCGGTAAACGTAATTCGTTTAATTTCTGTAATAGTCGATTTTCTCCGCGAACACCAGACTCAATTTGGTGAATGTCTCTCCGGATATCTTCTTCTTTTATATGTGGTGTGCGTAATCTTTTTAATAAAGCATATTGTTTTTTTACCATTCGTCAAGTCCACCTCCATTCCCAAAAAATCATACAACAAAAACACCGAATATTCCACCTAATCTAACATGAAACTAAATAATTGAGTTTTCGTCATAAGTATGACAAAATATCCACTAGCAGGAGGGAAATACACATATGAAAATCAAACAAACACTAGCTATCGCAACTATCGCACTATTTCTAGCAGCATGTGGTAGTAATGAAGATACAAATCAGAATACTGGGTCCGTAAACGATATCGCCCCAACAAACACTCAAAAAACGACTGACCACGGAGCAAACGACAAATCTACCGAAGTCGGTTTCGAAATGGCTGGCGGTAACATCGAAGAAGCAACAAACGTACCAGCTAAGGAAAAAGAAGCAATACTGAAAGCCTTTGACGAATACATGGAAGCGTTCAACGAAGAAGACATCGATCGCTACATGAACACTATTTCCAAAAATCCAGAAGGCTTCAACTATGACGATGAAAAAGTAGTAGTTGAGCAAACATTCAACGACTACGACACAATCCGAACAGCAGACAACACAACCATCATCAAATACGATAAAACACAAGCACAAGTTTTCGCCAACATCCATATCGCACTAGAACAACCAGATTCCGGTGCCAAACTCGATCGTACTGGTCGCCAAGTAACCGTATTCGTGAAAGAAGACGGCAAATGGCTTGTCACAAGCGTCTACTTTATCGGAGACTCAGCAGCTGAATAAACAACACCCCGGGCATATATGACAAATATCATGTTCGGGGCATTTTTGTGCTTCCATTTCCTACCCCAATTCAGTAAAATTAACAATAGGAGTGTGATTCACAAAATGAAGACAGCAATCGTAACCGATAGCACCGCATATATCCCAAAAGAAATTCGCGAAAAATTCGACATTCACATGGTGCCACTTAGTGTTGTCATCGGAAACGACACTTACAAAGAAGAAATTGACATTAACGCAACCGAATTTTACGACAAAGTTCGAAATGATCGCACGCTACCGAAAACGTCGCAACCCGCTCTCGGAGATTTTGTCAGCACTTTCGAAGAACTATCCACAAATTACGACGCAGTCATTTCCATCCACCTATCGAGCGGCATTAGCGGAACTCTCGCAGGTGCCCAACAAGCAGGCCAAATAGTGGACAACCTTAACGTATATACATTCGACTCAGAAATTTCCTGCATGGTACAAGGTTTCTACGTGCTCAAAGCTGCACAGATGGCAAAAGAGGGTGCGCATCCAGATGAAATCATGCAAGAACTAAACAACATGAAACAAACAACGCGCGCATACTTCATGGTGGACAACCTTGACCATCTACACCGTGGCGGTCGTCTAAACGGCATCGAACGAATCATTGGTAACGTACTGCAAGTGAAACCAATCCTTCACTTCGAAAGCAAAGTCATCGTGCCTTTCGAAAAAGTGCGCACACGTAAAAAAGCGATGAAACGTATTGCAGATCTACTTCAAGAAGACGCAACCAAACACGCAAAACTGCAAGCGACTATCATACACGCAAACAATGAACAAGAAGCAATCGCATGGAAAACTGAGTTAGAAGCAAATCTAGCAAACGTAGAGTTTACAATCAGCTATTTCGGTCCCGTAATCGGCACGCATTTAGGCGAAGGCTCGATGGGTCTTGGATGGGCAAAAACCAACTAAGGAGAATGCCCATGAAAGAACAATTGCAACAATTTCTCACTGGCCGCATCTGGCTTCGCGAGCACACCCCATTCCCGTGCGAAGCCATCGACGCCCACATCGAAAGCGGTCATATCCACCTCAAACCCGGCATCCAAACAGACGAAGACCAAGCCTTTTTTGGTCAATTAAAGAAGTACGTCTGCAACCGATGCCACAACACAACCCAGCACTTATTTCACACATTTCATTGCGCACGCTGTAACAAAAACTGCACGTATTGCCGCCACTGCATTCGGATGGGTCGGGTGAGTAGTTGCTCCGAGTTACTTCTTTGGAACAAAGAACATGTGAGCTACGCGAACGATCATGAATTTGCATGGAACGGACAATTAACCCCTCTTCAACAAAAAGCAAGCGAAGAACTACTCACAAGTGTCGAACAAAATAAATCACATCTCCTTCAAGCAGTTTGCGGAGCAGGCAAAACAGAATTACTCTTTCCATCCATCTTCCAATGCCTAAAGCAAGGGAAACGAGTATGCGTAGCAGCTCCAAGAACCGATGTCATCCTAGAACTATTCCCACGATTTCAAAAAGTATTTCCAAAAACCACTATACATGCTCTATATGGCGGAGCACCAGACCAAGAAGGATTCGCTGAACTCATACTTGCAACGACACATCAACTTTACCGTTTTGAACAAGCATTCGACGTCGTATTTGTCGACGAGGCTGACGCCTTTCCATATTACGCAGATGAAACGCTACAGCGAGCAGTGAAAAAAGCGGCAAAACAAGACGCAGCCATTCACTACGTCACCGCAACACCAACGAAAACACTTCAAACGACCAATCAATCTATACTTTCACGAAGATATCACGGACATGACCTACCCGTTCCTAGATTCGACAGTCTATGGGGCTACGCAAGGCAACTAAACAAAGGAAAAGTCCCAATCAAACTGCAACAATGGATTGAAGAAAAAACAAATACGAGCACCCCATTCCTCGTATTCTTACCAACGATTGAAATGCTCGAAAACTTTCCTGGAGATCTACCAAGGGTACACGCAGAACATCCAGATAGAAAAGAACTCGTTATGAAGCTCCGAGAAAAGAAAATCCCTGGCTTACTCACAACAACCATTCTAGAACGTGGCATAACAATCGAAAACGTACACGTAGCGGTCGTTGGAGCGGAACAAAAGATCTTCACATCAAGCGCGCTTATCCAAATAAGCGGTCGAGTCGGACGTTCCTTTCAATACCCGACTGGTGACATCGTCTTTTTCCATCACGGCATCTCACGTGAAATGGACAAAGCACAAGCTGCAATCGAAGGGTGGAACCGTTCATGAATTGCTTGATTTGTGGAACTGCATTCCAACCAACCCCGACATGGAGATTGCTATTTGTATATGAAAAAGAGTCCTCTACATGTAGCAGATGTTATAGTAAATTTACGAAATCAGATGCAACGATAGAGTTCAATGACTTTCAGGGCACAGTCTACGAGGGAGCAGTTGATGCGATCACAGCACTTTATTCGTATAACGAAGCGATGAAAAGCTATTTGCATCAATACAAGTTTTTACAAGACGTAGCACTTGCCCAAGTATTTGCTAAAACATTGCACGAAGCATTTGAAGGAAAAGAAGGCAGCGTCGTCCCAATCCCGATGCACCCAGAAAAACTAGTCAAACGAACATTTGCCCAAGTCGATGAGCTGCTAAATAGTGCAGGCATTCCTTTTCAACATATGCTTGCCAAAACAGCTACAAGTGAACAAGGAAAAAAGACACGAAAGGAACGTTTAGAAGCGAGTCCGCTTTTTGAAGTCACGGCTAGAATAGAAGCACGTAACTATATTTTATTCGATGATATTTACACAACGGGCGCAACCATCCACCACGCCGCAAAACTATTAAAAGACGCAGGAGCAACAAGAGTAGATGCGATTACTTTAATAAAAGGATAAACCGCCGATATAAAAGAGGAATAACTGAACTTGGAGGGATCCTCATGGGAGAACTAAAAAATTGCCCATCTTGCGGCGACTTTTTTAACTATACAGGCATTAGAGACGTTTGCAATAACTGTGCCATGAACGAAGAAAAACTATACGAAACGGTCTACCGCTTCCTGCGTAAACGAGAAAATCGTGCCGCAACCGTCGAACGGATCGTCGAAGCAACAGGCGTAGAAGAATCACTACTACACAAATGGGTACGAAAAGGACGTTTGCAACCAGCTATGTTCCCAAACCTTGGCTACCCATGCGATAACTGTGGTAAACTAACAACACAAGGAAAACTATGCACAAGCTGTACAGAAGAACTAAAAACAAGCCTTCGCCAATTCGAAGCAGCACAAGAATTCCGTGAAAAAGTAAACAACCAAGAAAGTACATACCATAAGGACTATAAATAACTCTCACTATATGTGGGAGTTTTTTCGTGAATATAAAAAAACTCTAAACACTTTGCAGATCAAACCGAAATAAAAGGTAGACACTTTTATCGAAGAAGGGAGGACATAACATTATGAAGATCACAAACATCGGTGTTAACCAAGTAAATCCATACAAACGCAACCAACAACAAGTTGAAAAAGCACAACAGGTGGCGAAACCAACTACCGATCAACTAGAAATCTCATCCGCAGCAAAAAGCATGCAAACAAAATCTCCAATCGAGGTAAATCAAGCAGAACGAGTTGCGGCGATCAAAGCGGAAATCGATGCGGGCACATACAAAGTAGATGCAAAAAAACTAGCATCGAACATCCTCAATTATTACCGCAT
Organism: Psychrobacillus sp. OK032; assembly: GCF_900111345.1. Lineage (GTDB taxonomy): Bacteria > Bacillota > Bacilli > Bacillales_A > Planococcaceae > Psychrobacillus. Next base: position 520,354 of record NZ_FOGY01000001.1, on the reverse strand, counting down.
GTAAAAAGGAGATTAAAAACATGTCCATCGAAAAGATTTTGCAATCTCTAGCGAAACTTGACATGCTACACAAAAGTTTACTAGAAATTGCATACAAAAAAACAGAAGCAATCAAAACAGGGGACATGGACAGTCTTAACCAACTGCTCAAGGACGAGCAGGCGCACGTAGCAGGCATTTCTCAGCTGGAACAACAGCGTCAAACAGAGGTAACGGATTACCTTCGAGCAAAAGGAATTGCTCCTACTGACAACCCAACTGTTGCACTTGTCTTAGAAAATACCAACACAAACGAAGAAAAAGAGCAGCTAGGAGCAGCACGCAACAAGCTACTCTTAACACTAGAAACACTCAAACACCAAAACGACCTAAACCAAAAGTTGACTCTACAATCTCTTCAGTTCGTCAACTTAACATTAGATACATTACGACCAAAATCAGATCAAATAAACTATTCAAAATCCGAAGTACAAGTACCTTCCAAAGGCAAATCCTACTTCGATTCACAAGCATAAGGAGGCGAACCCATGGGCTCCACATTTATGGGACTAGAAGCAAGTAAACGCGGATTGACGACACAACAGTCCGCCCTATACACAACTGGACATAATATTTCCAACGCCAACACACTAGGTTACTCACGTCAACGTGTCAATATGGAAGCGACATTAGGTTATCCTGGGACAGGTTTAAATGCACCGAAAATTCCAGGTCACATAGGAACTGGTGTGCAAGCGCACTCGGTACAACGAATCCGCGATTCTTTCGTTGACAATCAATTCCGTCAAGAATCCAACAAACTAGGCTACTGGGAATCAAGATCCCAAGCAATCACGCAAATGGAAGACGTGCTAAATGAACCTTCCGATTACGGTTTAGCTAAATCGATGGATGAATTTTGGAAATCACTACAAGATTTAAGTGTAAACCCTGAAAACGGTGGCGCACGAGCAGTAGTTGTACAACGTGGGATTGCAGTAGCGGATTCCTTTAACTACTTGTCCAAATCAATTTCTCAAATTCAAGATAACGCTGGGAAAGAAATCGGTATTTCTTTGAAAGATGTGAACTCCATCTTAGAACAAATCGCAAATATCAACGAACAAATTCAAGCAATCGAACCAAACGGCTATATGCCAAACGATTTGTACGATGCTCGCGACACGTTACTAGATGAATTGTCCACGTACTTCCCAATAGAAACGAATAATGTTCCTTCTGGCGGTAATGCACTAAAAATTGCAGATGGATCTGTAACAGTTACTTTGAAATTAAAAAACGGCGATTCTTTGAAGTTAGTGGATGGAAAAGACTTCGCCCAGCTTCGTAATTCTGGTGCAAGTGAATCTGATGGTGTGACACCAAAAACTGCAATCGAAGGCTTCCATATCGTGCGAATTGACTCTAATGGTGATGATGTTTCCCTTAATAATGATTGGACTGATGCTGGAGCAGCCGTAATGCAAGATATTACTACTTTTAGTGATTTAGGAAAATTAAAATCTTTAGTTAATTCATATGGGTATATGGATGATACTGCAACGCCAGATAAAAAAGGTCTTTTCCCTGATATGATTACTAAATTAAACTCAATGGCGAAAGCATTTGCAGAGGAGTTTAATAAGATTCATATCGGTGATGGTAGCGCAGATTATCCACAGGGATCTAATATATATGGTGAACAAGGAGAGGCATTTTTTGTAAGCAGTAATGCGAATCCAATAGATGCAAGTAATATTTACGTTTCTCAAAATATTATTGATGACCCTGGTAAAATTGTTGCCTCAGACTCAACACCTGATCCTGCTAATCCAGAACCAGGAAACGGGAAGTTTGCATTAAAACTAGCAAACATGAAATTTGCTAATCTATCAGACTTAGGTAATGTTAGTGCGCAAACTTACTTCCAAGGACTAATCGGTCAGCTTGGTGTAGACGGTCAACAAGCAGCAAGACTAGCATTCAACTCAGCAACACTTCAACAAGCAGTAACAGAACGCCGTGCATCTGTAAGCTCTGTATCATTAGACGAAGAAATGACCAATATGATCACATTCCAACAAGCATACAACGCAAATGCACGAATGATTACTGTAATCGACGAAACATTAGATAAAATTATCAACGGCATGGGCCGTGTAGGACTATAATAGGGGGTACTAAATATGCGCGTAACCCAATCAATGCTATCAAACAATATGCTTCGTAACTTATCAACTAGCTATAACAAAATGGGAAAACTCCAAGACCAAATAACAACCGGTAAAAAAGTCAACCGTCCATCTGACGACCCAGTAGTAGCGATGAAAGGTATCGGCTACCGTACAGCATTAGATAAAGTAGAACAATTTCAACGTAATATAGGAGAAGTAAACAACTGGCTTGATAGTTCAGATGATGCTTTAGATAAAGTAGGTTCAGCTATGCACCGTGCAAACGAACTTGCAATCCAAGCTGCAAACGGAACGACAACCCCAGAAGACCAAGAGAAAATTAAGGCAGAGTTAGACCAACTAAGACAACATATTCAAAACATCGCCAACACAAAAGTGGGCGACAAATATATATTTAGTGGCACTAAAACAACGACTCCTTTATATGATACAACTATCCATGGTGTAAGTGGTTTTCCAACTACTAGTGCAGATTTAGCTAACCCAACATCTTTTCAAAAAAAAGTTGAGATTGAAGTATTTGATGGAATAAACATGAAAGTTAACACAAATGCAATTGATTTATTTAAAAACATCGACCAAATGTTCCAGAAAATAAAAGATGGAACAATAGATTTTGGGTCTGCTATTGGGGAAATAGATGATCAAATGAATGATCTACTAACAACTCGGGCTGATATAGGCGCACGCCAAAATCGTGTAGAACTAATGGACGATCGTCTGCAATCCCAATCAGTAATTGCAACGAAACAAATGTCTGAAAATGAAGACATCGATTACGAAAAAGCAATTACAGAAATGATTACACAAGAATCAGTTCACCGTGCAGCATTATCCGTAGGGGCAAGAATTATTCAACCTTCATTAGTAGACTTTTTAAGATAATAAAAAGCGTTTGGACAATATGTTCCAAGCGCTTTCTTTAAAGGAGAGTGCAATTGTGAACATCCCCAAACTCCAAGTCCATTCAACAAAAGCACAAATCGGATTGAACATACAAAAACCGGTCCAGCAAATTGTGCAACCAAGCGCAACTTTAGACCTCCAACAGCCTAAAGCGATACAGACAATGGAAACGACAAAACCACAACTTACAATAGATACAGAACAAGCAAGAGCCGATTTAGATTTAAAGAGCTCCAGCAGAAGAGTCGCTGAAGTTGCACAATACAGTAAACAAACAGCACTAGACGGGACAGGTCGGCGTGCACAAGAAGGAAATGAACTGATGCGCATCGAAAACGGAGGAAGCCCGATAAGTAGTCAAGCCAAACAAACAGGCAGACAACCGTATTCATCATTAAGCATTAAATTTATCCCATCTCACGGGAGTGTCAAAGTTAACTTTGAACCAGGCAGTGTAGACATCAAAGTAGAACCACAGCAAGTGATCAACAATTCAAAAATAAATAAACCAATTCATACATACACACCTGGAAAAGTATCAGTAGAAATGCAACAGCACGCATCACTTCAAATAGATTGGCTTGTATAACAGTAACGAAGGAGTAAACCAATATGAAACTTAAAACAGCTTATATGGGCGAAGTAGAAACAGATTCCAAAAGCTTTATTACATTTGAACATGGAATTCCCGGTTTCGAAAAAGAAAGAAATTTCGTCCTACTTCCAATTGAAAATAACGATGCTTTTCATGTTTTGCAATCTGTTCAAACGGTAGAGTTAGCATTTATCGTAACGAACCCATATACAATTACAACCGACTATAGCTTTGAACTGGACGAAGCAACAGTGTATTCACTTCAAATTCAAGACGAAAAAGAAGTCGCTGTTCTCGCAATAGTTTCGTTGAAAGAAACAATCGCACAATCGACGATCAACTTAAAAGCGCCAATCATATTCAATACAACAAACCAAAAAGCAAAGCAAGTCATTCTAAACGAAGAATCATATGCAATTCGACACCTCATCTCATCAGAAAGCCAAAAGGGGTGAGCAAATGCTAGTATTATCTCGAAAAGCCGGAGAAACAATATGGATCGGCGAAGACGTAGAAATCGTCATCTCCGAAGTAAAAGGAGAACAAGTGAAAGTAGGAATCCGCGCCCCAAGAAATATCGACGTCATTCGCGGCGAACTAAGACAAGACATCTCTGAATCCAACACAGAAGCAGTAATAAAAAACATAGACATCTTCAAAAACAAAAAAGACTAGATTCAAAATAAATTTTAAAAAATTAATAGAAATCTATTAAACATTTCCGATCTATTCCGATACTAACTATGTAAGCAAGAAAAAGGGGTTCGGCCGGCCCGATTCTCTTGAGTACATATCATGACACTGCTCACAAGGACGTGAGCAACATATTCCAAGGAGGAACTAATAATGAGAATTAATCACAATATCGCAGCACTTAACACGCACCGTCAGTTGAACAGTGCAGCTACTAATCAATCAAAATCAATGGAAAAATTGTCTTCAGGTCTTCGAATTAACAAAGCTGGAGATGATGCAGCTGGTCTTGCAATTTCTGAGAAAATGCGTGGGCAGATTCGTGGGTTGGATATGGCATCAAAAAATTCACAGGACGGTATTTCTTTGATACAAACGGCTGAAGGTGGATTAAATGAAACACATGCAATTCTTCAACGTATGAGAGAATTAGCGGTACAATCTTCAAATGATACAAATGTTACACAAGATAGAGATGCTTTACAAGCCGAGTTTGAAGAATTAGGTAAAGAAATCGAAAGAATTCAAGATAAAACTACCTTCAATACACAAAGCCTATTCAAAGGTGGTGCATCAGGTGTTAACTCTAGCGGTAAACTTCAACTTCAAGTAGGTGCTAACAAAGACGACATTATTGAGCTTGATTTAACTACTGAAGGAGTTAACTTAAGCACAGCTTCTACGGGTGTAACTGCTCGAGCTAAGGCTGCAGATATTAGTACTCAAGCCGGTGCGGCAGATGCTATTAAAACGTTAGATGATTTAACAAAAACTGTTTCGGAAGGGCGCGCATATCTTGGTGCTATGCAAAACCGTTTAGAACATACTATTACTAACCTTGATAATGCTTCTGAAAATTTAACAGCTGCAGAATCTCGCATTAGAGATGTTGACATGGCCAAGGAAATGATGGAACAAACTAAAAACTCAATTCTTTCCCAAGCTGCCCAAGCTATGCTAGCTCAAGCAAATCAACAACCGCAGGGCGTCTTACAGTTACTTCGTTAATTTTCGTTAATTATATGATATTTGTTGAAGAGAGACCCCATAATGGTGGGTCTCTCTCATTTTAATAGTGATTATATTAGAATAAAAGAATAATTAGAACTTTACTACCTTTTAAGTATATTTTCTATGTAAAATGGGGTGTGAAATTTGTTAATAAATAATAGAACATTATCGTTGTGCATGATTGTTAAAAATGAGGAAGAAAGACTCGAAAAATGCTTAACTAGTGTAAAGGATTATGTAGATGAAATCATAATTGTTGATACTGGTTCTACGGATGGAACACTAGAAATTGCGAAAAGATTTACAGAAAAGTTATTTACTTTTAATTGGACAAATAACTTCTCTGATGCAAGAAATTATTCAATTGCACAAGCCACTTCCGAATACATTTTGATAATGGATGCAGACGAATACATAAAAGAGGCACCTGAATTAAAGAGGTATTTAAAAGGTAAGGCAGATTGTTTCCTATTTAATATAAAAAATCACCTTAGTAATGGTGGAAGTTATACTCACCAAGCATATCGCATGTTTAAAAAAGCAACTGGATTATCTTATGAGGGGAAGCTTCATGAACATATAAATATCGATCACTTTCCAGAAGTAATTACAAGAGAGATACCTATTGTAATCCATCATGATGGGTACCTAGAGGGTGTTCTAAATGATAAAAATAAAAAAATAAGAAATATAAAGATTATTGAAGTTGAGTCGAAAGAACATCCGACTGCATATAACCTTTATAACCTAGCACGAGCGCAATTTGACCTTGGTATGTATGAGAAAGCTCAACATAACTTTAAGAAATCTTATCAATTAGATAATAGTAAGAGTTATCTACCCGATTTATTAAATAAATTGGCTCTCAGTTTAATGGAACTAAGAAGATTTGATGATGGGCTAAAAGTAATTAGTAGTGCCATTACTCTTTTTCAAAATCAAAGCCAACTTTGGTTAACTAAAGGGCTCATATATTTTTATTATGGATATTTTCAGGATGCAGAGATGATGTTTAAACACTGTCTAAACATAGTTGAGTATGGCTATGAAATAACTGAAGGTACAGGTAGTTACATACCTAAGTTAAAGCTTTCTGAAGTATATGAAGAGCGTGGGGATTTGTTAAAGTCCTTTGAAGAGATTGTTGAGGTCATTCAAGAACATAAGCACTATGCTCCAGCTTTAGTAAGGTATTTTGAAGTTGTGAAAAAAACTGGAATTCCTAAGAGTGACATTGTTAATACCTTAAATGCTATTTATCCGATTAACAATGATAGGGATTTAAATACCTTATTAATTTCTCTTTATAATACTAGGAACCCTTTACTTAAATATTACATAGATGAATATAGCTTAAATGTGAATGGAAGAATTCAGGCTGTTGCGGAAACATTGAATAATAATTATGAGTATCCCTTTGAATTTTGGTCCCAGTTAGATATTATCCCGCAAGTAAATTACCTTGATGTCATCTCACTTTGCTACGTTAGAAGAGATGATAGTTTAGTTGATAAGCTTACTAGTTTAAAATTGAATAAAAAAGATAAATCGACTTTAAAGAGGCTAATTAAACGGGATAGTATTACACAAAAAGAATTATCTAATCTATTGCTGGAATATTTAGTTAATATAAATATGAGATTAATAGATATGATGGAGTTAGATGATTTTGATTATATATATTCGAAGTATTTAGCAAATAATCAACAGCAAAGTATCAGAATATTATTTGCTAAGGAATTGTTTGAAGCAGGGCATGTTAATATGGCTGAAACGGTCTCGCTTAACCTATTAAGTAGTTACCCGAATAGCAAGGAAGGCCTCAAGTTATTAGCCGATTGTTATGTGCGCTTAAATAGGTATGAAGATGCCATTAACACATATAAGAGGGCTCTGAAATATGGAAATTCTTTATCAATATATGAAAAACTTTATTTTCTTTATGAAGAAACTGGTAATTCAGTTGAAAAAGAAGCTTTACTAACCGAGATGAAATTGAAATACTCGTTATCAGACTGGTTGAATCAGTTATCAGACTAGTTGAAACATTGGTCGGGAGGATAAAATGGCACAAGATTTGATTAGTATTATTGTACCAATGTACAATGTTGAAAGTTATTTAGAGAAAACCCTTAATTCCATATTAAACCAGACATATAAGAACACCGAAATAATCTTAATTGATGATGCATCAACAGATCGGACACTAGAAATTGCAAGTGCCTATGCAAACAAGGATTCAAGGATTGAAATTATCACGCAGGGCATTAATCAAGGGGTATCAGCAGCCAGAAATGCTGGTCTCCGGAAGGCAAAGGGGTCTTATATCACTTTCGTTGACCCCGATGATTTAATGACTAAGCAAGCAGTAGAAAATATGTACTTACTAGCAATAGAAAATGACTCTGATCTTGTTGTAGGTATGTATAAAAACTTTTCAAGCAAGGGAACCTCGCTCCCCGGCATATATAACAGATTTCCTAGTCTCTCTAGTAAAGGTAGAATATTTACTTTTACAAATCCAGAAGTACTTTTTAATTTCTTTTGTTGGGGTAAGCTGTTTAAAAAAGATTTGATTGCAAATCTTTTTTTTCCTAAAGAGATTACATATACTGAAGATCAACCTTTTATGATATACTCATACACCCATGCTAAGAAGATTTATATAGCTCCGTCAATTGTTTACTATTACAGAAAAAGAGATATAAATACTGATTCGTTGTCGCAAAAAGCGATAAAAGATCCAATCACTCACTTAAATTATATCTTTAGTTCTTTTGAGTTAGGGAGAAAGTACGTTGATGAAGTTATAGATGATGAACGAAATGTTTTCCTTTTGTATTACTTAAGTAGAGTTGTTCAAGGGAGTATTAGATATATCTTTGAAGGGTCCATCTTATTAAACAACTTCTCGAAGTTGAAAGAGTCCATCATATTACTTATTAATTGGATAGAAGATCTTGATGATTTTCTTATCTTAGGTACAAGTAGTTTTAAGACTATCTTTGTCGATTTAGGGCAAGAATACATAAAATATTTTAATACTGAAAATCAAAGATTATATATTCAGTTAGTCAAATTGATTAGGGATAAGATGCAAGTTGCTTCCCTGAATAATCATCAAAGATTACTAGAAAGGAATAATATTTTAGATGCTTTTACAAGTAGTATTGATAACTTTGTACAATATAACTTGAATCTTTCTTTTGACCTGTTTTTTGTTTGTTATCCACGTGTCAGATTATTAAACCAGTTTATGAATTATGCAAAAGTTAGCTTCCAAATAGCAATAAAGAAAGAAAATCATTTGTATCAAGCTATCATGAAAAAGTCGAGTAATAAGTGGGTTATCGATGAAGTTGTGTATTTGAATCAGGTACAAAAACAGACAAAAGTCATTAAAAGTAGAAAGCCTAAGATACTTTTAACATATAGGGAGTTTAGTGGAAGTAATTCTTTGGCAATGTTTAAAAAAATACCATCGTTTATAAGTGATCACTATCAAGTGGAAATGGCTTCTGGGAATAAAATGACAAATAGCTACGTTCAAAAGGTTTCAGAAAGTGATATAGTTGTTACCACCAATATGGAGTATGCATTTAGTAAGTATAGCTTTGATCCAAACAAGCTAGTCATTGATTTATGGCACGGATTTCCACTAAAGAAGATGTTCTTTGAAGATCCCTTTTTCTCTGATAAAAATACGATTGAGCAATATTGGAGACAGATAGATTATTTAGCCTCTTACTCAGATTTGTATAGCAATATTGTAAATAAGTGTTTAAGAGTTACTCCAGAAAAATATGTTGTTACAGGTGCACCAAGAAATGACTTACTGTTTAATCCTAACAGTAGAGAAAGGTTATTTAAGATATTAAATAAGGAGGATGAGGGGCAAAAATTCATCATTTATATGCCAACATTTCGTCAATCTGATCAAACAAGTAAAGGAGATGAAAGTTATAAAATTTTTGACTTTATTGATTTTGATAGTTCCTCGCTAATTCGATTTCTGGAAGACAATAACTATGAACTCATTGTTAAGTCACACCCTATTTTTAAAAGGAATCTGGAATTGTATTCAGAAATGAGTTCAAATATTACTATTTTTCCATCTGAGAAATTACTCGATGAGTTCATTGATTTTTATGAAGTACTAGGAGCAGCGGAAGTATTAATAACAGATTATTCCTCTGTCTATTTTGATTTCCTTTTACTTGATAAACCAATTATTTTTACTCCAGTTGACCTAGAAGAGTACAAGGATGAACGGGGATTTTTATTAAATCCATATGAAGAGTGGACTCCAGGACCGAAAGTACTAACACAGCAAACCCTGCAAAATGAAATAATGAATTATGAGAAAAATAAAGAGTATTATAAATGTGAAAGAAAAAGAATAAAAGATAAAGTGCATCATTACCAGGATTCTTTATCTTCAGAAAGAGTTTGGCAACTAATTATATCATTATCTCAATAGAAAATGGATATTTAGCTAAGGTCAATCAATAAAATAGTGGAGGCAACAATGAAAGCAATTATTCTTGCAGCTGGGATCGGATCTCGACTTAGGCCAATGACGAACAAAAAGCCGAAAACGTTAGTGGAAGTAAACAGAAAACCAATGTTGAAATATATCATTGATTCATTAATGGAAAACCATATAATTGAAATTGTGGTATGTACCGGTTTTGAATCAAGAGAAATAATAAATTTTTGTAAAACTGAATATCCATTGTTAAATTTCACCTTTGTAGAAAATCATGAGTTTGAGACAACTAATAACCTATATACCTTGTATCTAGCGAGAGAGCATCTTAACGAAGATGTGATTTTGATGAATGCTGATATTGTTTATGAAAGTAGTATTATTGGAGACGCATTATCTCATAAAGATAGTGTTATATGTGTTGATAATGACAGATATTTAGAGGAGTCTATGAAAGTAACCGTTCGAACAGATGGTACTATTCGTAATATATCGAAACTGATTGATGAAAATGAATCATACGGATGTTCAATAGATATATATAAATTCAATGCTGATGATGTCAAAACTTTGGCAGATAATTTAATAGAAGTAATAGAAAGAAAAAATCATCGGAATGAGTGGACAGAAACATTATTGGACACCCTGATGAATTCAGTAAAGATGAGAGTCTATCCTATGAATATCAATGGTCGAAAATGGTATGAAATTGACAACTATGAGGATTTATTAGAAGCAGAGACATTATTTAATCCCCTCCTTGAGGACTTGCCCAGTAAAAGTACTTATATATTGGATTTAGACGGAACTTTATCTTTGGGAGATATGTTAATTGAGGGGGCTAGGGATTTTATTAAACAATTAACAGTAAAAAATAAGAATATTTATATAATGACGAATAATTCTTCCAAAACACCAGATTATTACATGGATAAATTAATTAATTTGGGTTTATCTGACAATATTAACGTTATTAGTTCGCTGGACTTAGCAATTCAATTCTTTAGGGAGAAGAACTTAACTCGTATTTATTGGGTAGCTAATAAGGAAGTTGATGCCTATTTAGCCAGTGTTGGTCTTATTTATGATGATAAAAGCCCACAGGGACTTTTACTAACTTATGATACGGACATAACCTACAATAAGTTACTAAAATTAACAGAATTAGTTCATAGAGGATTACCATATTATGCTACACATACAGATGTTGTATGTCCTACCGAATTAGGATACAGTATACCAGATATAGGGACGTTTATTGAATTAATTAGGTTAACAAGTGGGTTTGTCCCACAGAAAACTTTCGGTAAACCCGGATTGCAAGGCATACAGTATGTTGCCAATAAAGATAACATTAAGATGTCTGAAATGGTTATGATTGGCGATAGACTATATACGGACATATTAATGACGAAAAACACAGATATTACTTCTGTATTAGTATTAAGTGGAGAGACAACTCGAGACATGTACGAAGAGTCCGAAATTGAAGCCGATATTATTATGAAGAGTATTTACCAATTAAAGGATTTCATTTAGAATATCAATTTTATCTTATCTTTATTAAGTAAATTCTCCAGCACAGCTTGCTTAAGTTCTTCTCAAATGGCTTTATTGAAATATGAAAAATAAATTGATGTATATGCGCCTATTTTTCGAAAGTCAACACGCGTGATAATACATTATTATTAAAACTGATTCATACGCAACAGTAATAAAAGCTTATATAGTTCTTAAGAGTACATGAACTATTTAATATGTAAAACTGATAAATATAGGAGAAAGTCATATTATAGGAGACATATTTATGGGGAAAATAAATGTTGCGGTTTTTGGAAGTTGCGTTACGAGAGATGTATTTAATTCTAAATTTAATAAAGATTATAAGAAATATTATGAATGTATATTGACACAAAATCAAACTTCTATAATTAGTTTAATGTCTAAACCAATCCCATTTGTAGAAAACAAGGTAGATAATATTAATGAATATGATACCTGGAATATACGGACCGAATTTACAAAGGAATTTCTACCATTATTAATAGAAAAATCCCCAAATATAATTATTTTAGATTTTTTTGCAGATGTTCATCTTGGTGTATTAAAACTAGATAGTGAGCGATACATTACAAACAATAGATGGAAATTATGGAAGACTACCTACTATAAAGAATTAAAGAAAAATGTATTAATAATCGATATGAATATTGGAGAGTATCTTGATATTTGGATTAGAAATATCGAGAAATTCTTCGAATATATAGCGGAAAATTTACCGAACACTAAGGTTATCATTAATAAATTTAAATTTGTAGATCAATATATTTCAAATGAAAATAGTGAAATTAGACAATTAAGTACTAGCGGTAAAGCACTAAAAATAGATGTTGAATTATCTAATTTCCTTTTAGACCATTTAAATAACCATGTAATTGATAATTATAATATTGAGTATATAGATATGACGAAAAAGGAATACATGTCCTATGAAGGTCATCCTTGGGGACCGTTCTATGTACATTATACTTCTGATTATTATGAAGATGTACTTAAGGAGCTTAACAATAAAATTGGAGTAACTTGATATAGTGTCACTATTTGAATCTAGTTGAATTAATAATAGGGGGGTTACCATTTTCTGTAACCAACCGAATTTTATCGGAAAGGAAATAAGGTGAAGATTTAAAAACGCGTCCTCAATAGCCTTGCATCACAGTAAATAAAAGGAATTATAAACTTTATAAGTATTTTAGTCTATATAAATATACAAAGAAATACTCCTTCTGTAGAATAGATAGTGACAACTAAATCAGTTCCCTAATCTACAAATGAAGGAGCATTTCATATGAAAAGTGTAGATCAAGACATTGTCTTTCGTCAATAATTATCTCTGTTGCCCCGAAGAGTATTGGATTGCCCATTAGTCAATTATGACTATGACAAGTTATCTGAAGCTGCATTAGTCAAATCCTTTATCCTCACGAATCTATTTCGTTGGGGAAGTTTGGAAGAGATTGAAAAGGAAAGGGCTACCATACCTTGCTCCCGACAATTACGATTAATATCTGTAACTTCACACTATTAAAGAACAATACCGATTTTCATATCACCTTCCATTTATACGAAGATTCCACGATGCAGTGCATAGAGGCAACGGATGATGTATTAGAAGTCCGTTTTATCGAAGTTACAAATTAATGTAGTAATATTGTACCGAGTAAATTAAGTGTTGAATAGCCAGAATATAAAATGAATAATTATCAATGCAAACACGAAATAACGCGCACCTGTTCGTCAGGTGCGCGTTATTTCGTGCTTACATATTTATTAGTGAATTGCGGCAAATTGTTAGAATTGCGTGGAATTGTTTCTAAAAGGGATGCATTTTTCGGAGTGCAAAAACTTACAATTGGCTTTTTGTATAATTTGGATACAATGTTAGGTGATGATAATAAGGCGCCGTTTATAATAAAAGAATCACTGGTAGAAGAACAAACTGTTTATTTAGGAAATGATATTCCGGCTAATTTTATCGTATATAACGAGCGTACTAGTACGTTTGCAGACGCAGAGTTTCAAGCAGGTGGAGTTATAAGAGGAGAAGGAATTATAGAAACACTCTCCAAATTAGCTATTGGAAACTATTCAACTGTAATGAATTGGGATTTTAATTCTAATTCTGGTGCTGTAAATGATAGTGCATACAGTCTTTGGTGGGACCCGAGGGACATAGCTAATGGAGAATCCTTTTCTGTAAACAGCTTCTACGGACAATCAGTTCCACCAACAATACAGGATCCAACTAAATCATACGAGGATGGACCATTTGACTTGCTATTACAAGTAGGTGCAAATGCGGGTCAACAATTTAATGTACAGCTTTCCGATGTGAGGGCAACAATATTAGGAATCGAAAATTTAAGTGTTCTTTCGCATGAAAATGCTAATCTTACTCTTGTAAAAATTGACGAAGCAATTCAACTCGTTTCTTCCGAAAGAACAAAATACGGAGCATATCAAAACGCTCTTGAACACATTAATAATAATGTAAGTAACTACAAAGCAAATTTAACAACTTCGGAATCTGGGATAAGAGACTTTGATATACCGAAAGAAGTAAATAAATTGACAAATAAACAAATCCTTCTACAATCAGCGCAAGCAATGTTAGTCCACTCGAATCAAAGCACCCAATCGATTCTAAAGTTTTTGAAATGCGTCCCAACTGATCTTTTGTAAAAGAACTGTTGGGACACTTCTTTTGCTTAAAGCGTGTTTTGTTCTCCCAGATTAATTTAATGAACAATTTGATGTTTTCATTATTAATTCTAGCTACAAATTCTTTTTGATATTAAATAGATTAAAATTATCCAAAAGCAACCGATATAAACATTAACATATGTTTTAACAAGGGGGCAAGATCCGTATGGTAAATCGAATTGCTGAATCTGTTGTAGACTATAATACAATTTCAAAAACAACTAGTGTTGAAAATTCTGTTGAATCTATAACTCCTATTACTAGCCATACTAAAAGTGAAAATTTATCGACTGGAAATGATGAACAAGAACATTTACCTGCTGAAAAGGCAAAAAAAATGACAGATAGTATGAACAAGTTTTTAGAAACAACTAATACAGAATTACGTTTCAAGTATCATGAAGAATTAAACACATATTATGTGACATTAATAGACTCCAAAACAGATGAGATAGTTCGAGAAATACCATCAAAGAAAATGTTGGATATGTACGCAGCTATGCAGGATTTTATGGGTCTATTTGTAGATAAGAAAATATAAAAGGTTGGTGATTTTATGCGTATTAGCGGTTTATCAAGTGGTATGGATACAGATGCAATGGTTAAGGAATTAATGAATGCTCAAAGAATTCCTTTGGATAAAATTACGCAGAAAAAGCAATATACGGAATGGCAGTTAGAAGACTATCGTTCAATTAATAGAAAACTAAATGATTATAGCAATAACCTTTTCGATACAGTATTGAAACAATCCACTTTTTTAGCTAAAACAGTGAATGTCTCATCTCCAGATGCAGTTAGTATTAAAAGTGTAAGTGCGACTTCTGAATTTTCGGGAACAATTTCTGTATCTCGTTTGGCATCACAAGCATCTATGCAAAGTAATGATAGTATCGGGAAAAATCTTAATACAAAATTGACTTTGAGTGAATTAGGTTATACAGGAACAACTAACTCTATAACGATTAATGCAATTGATAAGGAAGGTAATTTAAAGGCGGGAAATGCGATTGCCTTTGATCCTTCTACTGATACTTTGGAATCAGTATTAAAAAAGATAAATAGTGAGTCCGGGGTTTCCGCTTTTTATGATTCATTTTCAGGTAAAATCGCAATGACAGCTAAAAACTCTGGAAATGTTGTTGGTGATGTGGAGATACAAGTAAGCGGCGATTTAGCAACATTTTTTAAATTACCTGTAAACAATGTTATTGAAGAAGATAAGGGAAATGGTAAATCTGGAGTAAATGCAGAGTTTACATTTAACGGATTAACTACGCAGCGTACAAGTAACTCATTTCAAATTAACGGTTTTGAAATTTCTTTAAAGCAGGTTACGGGAGAACCTGTTTCTTTCAGTTCTGCTCCTGATACGGATAAAGTAGTAGATGCAGTTAAGAAGTTTGTCGATGATTATAACAAAACGATCGAAGAATTAAATGCAAAAGTTCGTGAAACGAAATATCGTGATTTCCATCCTCTTTCTACGGAACAAAAAGCGGATATGAAGGAAAAAGAAATTGAACTTTGGGAAGAAAAGGCGAAAAGTGGTACTCTTAAAAATGAACCAATCCTAAGGAGTATGCTCCAAAGTATGCGCTCTGCACTAAATAGCGCTGTGGAAGGTACATCAGGAACTATACGCTTAAGTGATATCGGAATTACTACTTCTAAAGATTATACTGCCAATGGTAAATTAGAGATCGACGAAACGAAATTGAGAGAAGCGATTAATGCGGATCCAAATAAAGTATATGAAGTTTTTGCTAAACCAGGAACTACAGATAAGGATACAGGTTTGGTTTCACAAATGCGTGCTACAATCATTGAGAGTCGGACTAAACTAACGGACAAAGCTGGACTAACCGGAGCAGCCAATTCAACTTTTTCCATAGGACGTCTGCTAAAAGGTTTCGATGATCAAATCAAACGTTTTGAGGATCGTTTACAAATGGTTGAAACCCGTTATTACAAACAATTCTCAGCAATGGAATCTGCCATTCTACGAGCAAATAACCAATCCGCGTACTTAATGAATGCATTTAGCGGTGGATAATAATGAAAAGTAAGTGCGACAAATAGAGGAGTGTTAACATGGCTATAAACAATCCGTATAAAGCCTATCAACAAAATAGTGTGACCCAATCGACACCAGGGGAATTGACACTTATGTTGTATAATGGCTGCTTGAAGTTTTTGAATCAAGCAAAAAAAGGTATTGAAACAAAAGATATCGAACTCAAAAACACAAATATCCAAAAAGCACAGAATATCCTACGTGAGTTAATGATCACATTAGATATGTCCGTTCCTGTATCCGAATCGATGGCTTCCTTATATGAATATATGATTAATCGTTTAGTAGAGGCTAATATACAAAATGATTTCGCCAAAGTGGATGAAGTGATTGGATATACAACTGAGTTCCGTGATACGTGGAAACAAGTCATTCAAATTAATCGCCAAAAACAATATGGTCAACCAGGTGAAGTATGATTCGAGATAGTTTAAAGGACTGGAAAAAGGTTACAGAGCTTTTGACTAGGATATTAGACGTACGAGAAGAAGATAAGCGAGATGCGGTAATTGAAAAAGTCGATAAACTTTTGACGGAACGCGATGAATTGCAAACTGCTATTCAACCGCCTTTTACTGAAATGGAGCAAATGTTCGGAAAGGAATTACTTCCTTTAGAGGAAATACTCCAAGCGAAGCTTAAAGTCTATCAGAAAGATATCCGTTTAGATATATCCGAGCAGCAAAAGAAAAAAGTGTCAGTTAATGCCTACATGGACCCTTACAACCAAGTATACCGAGATGGTACATTTTACGATAAGAGAAAGTAAAAGTATGAAGCATATGCTTTTGTCGGATTTCTAGAAGGAGTTTACATCATGTCTACATTAACAGAAGAACATATTTATTTAGTTCAACAATACCGTGAAATGCTAGATTCCATTGAGGAAGGCTTTCAGTATGTCATTGCTAGTTTTCAAGATTATTCCAAGACAGAAGGGGATCTTGTACTAAGTGATATTTTCTCTGCGTTTTTACAAATTGCACAAGTAAATCAAGATATTTCCATTATATATCAAAAAGATTCATCTATGATTAGTGCGATAACAGCATATGAAGATGTTTTACTAGCTGCCGAAAAAATGGATGGTTTATTTGAAAAGTCGCAAGAGAAAACAGAAATTGTACAACAATTTTTGTATCCCGCGTATAAGCAGTGGTATCACACTATTAATCCATTACTTATAGCACATGTACAACAATAATAATAGATAAGCTCCAAGAAGTAACCGTTCTTGGAGCTTTAAAAACGGCTATTTCCCAGGAAATATCTTTACAAAATTAATAGTGCGAATATATCGAACAAATGCTATGATAAAATTACTAGTATAATAGAAGGAGAGTTTATATGTTAAAGAGAGTGCTATTAGTAACAGTTCTAATATTTTCATTCGTATCAACAGCAGCAGCAAGCACTAATACCCTGTATGAAGTGAAAAAAGGGGATACTTTATCAAAGATTGCAAAAGCGAATAAAGTTTCCGTGAAAGAACTGCAAACGTGGAATAAGCTCATTAAAGATAATATTTATGTGAAGCAGAAATTGGTTGTACTAAAGCCGGCAACTGCCAAAACTCCAACCAAAGTGACAACACCAGTAGCGACAACAAAACCTGCTACACAAACAAAAACAGAAAAAGTGGTGCAACCGGTTCAAGTAAAAGCAGAACAGTTTATTACATCGCCCGAAACTGTTGAACCAGAAGCAAGAGCCCTTTCTGCAAGTGGACAAGCTGTGTACAGTACATTAGTAGATTTCGCAAAACTATTAGAAGGTACTCCATATTTATATGCCGGGAATACGATTGCTGGATTTGATTGTAGTGGATTTATTCATTTTGTACATATGCAAGCTGGATTGAATATGACGCGTCAAAGTAGCGAAGGTTATTTTACACAAAGTGCGACTATTTCTAATCCGGTTGTAGGAGATTTAGTGTTTTTCGAGAATACATATAAAGAAGGAATTTCCCATATGGGCATTTACATAGGCGATGATCAATTTATCCATGCGGGCTCTAAAGGTGTGGAGATCGCAAGTTTGAATTCTGTTTATTGGAAAGAACATTTCGTATCGTTTAAAAGATTTCATGCAGTGAGTGTGGAGAAATAATAGATGGAGGGGAGGGGTCTCCTTATGAAAATGACGATTGCTAGAAAAATGTGGTTTGGGTTTTCTGCTATATTATTTCTTTTATTAGTAATCTCCATTACGGCGTTTATGACGTTATCTAATGTTAGTGAGCGTTATCAGTTTTTATTGGATGACCGGGTACAAAAGGTTAATCTTGTGAACGAGATTGAGATCGCACAAAAAGACGTAGCACGTAGTATGTTGGATTATGTATTGTTTAATACAGATGCCTCTAAAAAAAATGTTACGGTACAAATGGAATATGCAAAGAGTTTATCAGAAGAGCTTAGAGGTAAGTTATTTTCTCCGGAAACACTTGCGATGTTGGATGATTTTGATAGGAAGTCGCAAGTGTTTTCACTGAAAATCGAAGAGGCGATTGCTGCGAAGCAAACTAATGATACAGCAATTAATAAATTGACAAATGAATCGAAAGTAATGAATGCTAGATTGATTGAAGTACTTGGGGAAATTGAACAATTTTTGCAAGATGATATGGATAAAACGAGAGAAGAACTAGACAGTTTTGAAGCATGGGCTAAAATGTTCATTATCATTTTAGTTGCTGCGAGCATTCTTCTTGGCATAGTAGTAGCATATTTCATCAGTAAAAGTATTGCGAATCCAGTTAAAAAAGTTACGGCAGGACTATCAGAAATTGCAGTTGGGAACTTAGCGGTTGAGCCTATTCGTATTAAAAATAAAGATGAGGTTGGGGCAATGGCAACTGCGTTTAATACGATGTCAGCAGATCTTAGACAAATTGTTTCTAACGTACGTGATTCTTCCATGAAGCTTGCAGAGAATGCGGAAGAACTTTCTGCGAGTTCTGAGGAAAGTCTTGCTTCTTCTCAGATGGTTGCTAAATCTGCTGAAGAGCAAATGGCTACTAGTGAACAACAGGTTCGTCATATGGATGCTTCTGTAAATTCGATGGGTGAACTTTCGCAAGGAATCGGGCAAATTTCTGTTGATAATGAAGAAATGTTACAAGCTGCGGACGATGTAACGAAACTCGTGAAAAAAGGTTCGGATGTTGTTTCGGGTGTTGCTAGTCAAATGAACACCATTCATACAACATTTAAAGATACAACGGTTATTATGCAAAACATGGCGAAGCATTCGAATGACATTCAGGCTGTTACTGCTCTCATCACAGATATTTCGGAGCAAACGAATTTGCTTGCTTTAAATGCAGCTATCGAAGCAGCACGAGCTGGGGAATACGGGAAAGGTTTCGCAGTTGTGGCAGAAGAAGTGCGTAAACTTGCAGAGCAATCGAAGAATTCCGCGTCTCAGATTGAAAAGATGGTACAAATGATACAAACAGCTTCTGGTGGTGCAGTGAAGGCTATTACTACTGGCGGGGATAAAGTAGAGGATGGCTTAGCTAAGACGACTGAATCGATTCATGTGTTTACGGAAATTGAATCTGCGGTTGGTGTTGTTGGCTCCAAAATTGAATCTGTTTCTGCAGCAATCGAACAAATTCAAGCGATGGCCGAATCTGTTTCCGAAGGTGCGATTGAAGTGCAACGTTTAGCCACTCATGCAGCAGATGGGGCAAATGATACAAGTGCGGCTACAGAAGAACAACTTGCTGCAAATGAAGAAATTACATCCAATGCTCAGGCCTTAGCGGATCTTGCTGAAAAGCTTCAAAACGATGTAAGTCATTTTAAACTTTCTTAAGGATTTACTAATGGCTTTAAATCGATTAACGCGATTTAAAGCTATTTTTTTATGTCTCATTATATGACAAAATACCTTTCTAAATGTATAATTATATAGTTACTATGGAATCATAAAATACAATTATTATAGGAAAAAGGAGTTATGACATGAAATTTACTATTTCGAGGAAATTGTGGTCTGGATTTTCTGCTGTTTTGATTTTATTAATTATTTCAAGTGGTTTATCTATTTTTGCAACAGCAGATATTTCGAACAAATATAAGAATATAATTGATGAAGATTTACAAAGGGTAAACCATGTGGAAGAGATTGAAAAGATTCAAAAAGCAATGGCTACTTCCATTTTAGAGTTTGTTATGTTCGGAAAAGAAAGTTCAGTTGAAAATTTCCAAGGAGAGATAGAAAAAGGCTCTGTTTCTGCAAAAGCACTTATTGAAAGCGTATCAGATGAAGAAACATTAGCATTAATGAAAGATTTACAAACTAAAACAGTAGAGTTATTTGAATCGAATGATCGCATTATCGAATTGAGACGACAAGATGGGAATTTCGCTCCATACGCAGCTAATTCGGTTGATCTTAACACCGAAGTTCTTGTTATATTAGAAGACATTAAAGAAATTCAACAAAATCGCGTAGATCAAACGAGAGCAGATTTAGAGGCTTACACAAAGATGGCCAATACTATTACGATTATTTTAGCTATATTGAGTGTAATTATTGGAGCAATCGTATCTTATTTAATCAGTAAAAGTATTTCCAAACCAATTCAAAAGATTACTGCAGGTCTAACTGAAATTGCAGATGGTAACTTGGCAGTAAAAACAATCAAGGTTAAAAACAAAGATGAAGTGGGTGCGATGGCAACTGCTTTTAATAAAATGGCTTCAGATCTTCGGAATATAGTTTCGAATGTGCGAGACTCTTCGATGCAGCTTGCAGCAAATGCGGAAGAGCTTTCTGCTAGTTCTGAAGAAAGTTTAGCCTCTACTCAAATGGTAGCAAAATCAGCAGAAGGTCAAATGCTTGCTAGCGAAGAACAAATGAGACATATGGATTCTTCCGTGAATTCAATTGTGGAATTACAACAAGGTATCGGACAAATCGCACAAAACAACGAAGAAATGCTCCAATCGACAGATAGTGTACAAAACCTTGTAACAAAAGGATCATCAGTTGTATCGGACGTTGCAAGTCAAATGAATACAATACATACGACATTTAATGAAACAACAGAAATTATGAAAAGCATGGCAAAGCATTCCGTTGAAATCCAATCCATTACATCACTAATTACAGATATTTCGGAGCAAACGAATTTACTTGCCTTAAACGCGGCCATTGAAGCAGCACGTGCTGGAGAATACGGAAAAGGTTTCGCTGTAGTAGCAGAAGAAGTTCGTAAACTTGCGGAGCAATCAAAAAATTCTGCGTCGGAAATTGGATCAATGGTTCAATTAATCCAGTCTGCATCCGGTGATGCTGTGAAAGCCATTACGACTGGTGGAGCAAAAGTAGAAGAAGGTCTGTCGAAAACAACAGAGTCCATCCAAGTATTCAAAGAAATTGAAAACGGAGTGGGCGAAGTAGTGTTTAAAGTGGAATCCGTTTCCGCAGCAATTGAGCAAATTCATGCGATGACTGAATCTGTAACAGCAAGTGTACAACAAGTTCAAAGCCTTGCATCCGTCGCTGCAGATGGCGCAAACGACACAAGTGCAGCTACGGAAGAACAGCTTGCAGCCAATGAAGAAATCACAGCAAATGCGCAAACATTAGCTGATTTAGCAGAAACACTCCAAGCAGAAGTAAGTCATTTTAAAATTTAATCAATAGTAATAGTAGCGACTCCAGGGGATTGGAGTCGCTTTTTATGTGGGGGAATAGGATTTTGCGATTTGGAGCGAGTATTTTGCGATTCTGGGAGGTTACCTTGCGATTTGTAGAGTGCATTTTGCGATTCTAAGACTTTATCTTGTGATTCAGCGAGCCTATCTTGCGATTCGTGATAATGTTGCGAGATGGGGGTTCTATATTGCGATTAAGCACTAGAATGTTGCGACAAATGAATTCTATGTTGCGCAAAAAGAGAAACGCGGTCCTCGAAATCTTCGGACCGCGTTTGGTGGTTATATTGCTAGTTCACCACTAATTACTGTGAACTCAAAACTAACTCTTTATTCTCTTTCTCAAATACATCGCTTAAATGTTCGAGGACCGTCAAATAAACGAGCCCGTTACCTTCAAGCTTGGGCGAGAATCCTAGTGGAATGGTCCTTCTAATAAGCTGGGCATAGAGCTCAGGCTCTGAAAGTTCTCGCCCGAAATCATTGTTGACCAAACATTTTATGAGAGCAAGTGCTCCAGAAGCATGAGGTGCAGCCATTGAAGTTCCGCTTAATGTTGCATACTTCCCATTTAAATACGTAGAGAGGATCTTTTCTCCCGGAGCAACTAAATCGATTTCATTGTGAGAATTGGTAAAATCGGAAGAGCGGCGCTCAAGATTTATTGCACCTACACTAATGACTTCGTTATAACAGCCTGGAAAGGCGAATTCATCGGTCGAATCGTCACCGTCACCATTATTTCCGGCAGCACAAACTACAAGGATATTGTTACTGATGGCCTTTTTTATCGCTTCATGAAGATCAGGCATATCGTTTGGACCGCCTAGCGACATGGAGATAATATCCGCTTTTTGTTCAATGGCATAATTGATTCCATTTATAATCCACTCATATTGTCCCGAGCCTTTTTTATTCAATACCTTTACGATAAGTAGACTTGCTTCAGGAGCTACTCCGACTACGCCATTATCGTTTTGCTGTGCAGCAATTGTTCCAGCAACATGAGTGCCATGTCCATTGTAATCGAGGAATATATCAGGATTGCTTTCATCATCGTCCGTAAAGTTCTGCCCCCCTATAATTCGTTCTTGTAAATCGGGATGTATACTATCGCATCCTGTATCCAGGACAGCTACCGTAACACCTTTTCCTTTCGTTTTGTTCCAGATCTTAGGTGCTTGAATTAATTCTACACCTGTAGGAACTTCATTGGCTTCCGTTGCTTGTACAATCACTTCATATGGAATTACATGAGCAAAATTTTCCACTCTATACCTCCTAAAGTTATTAATTAATAAAAATTTTATTATCATTAAGTTATTGTCATGGGGGATCTACAAATAGATTTATTTTTATTAATGTGCTAGTTACGTACTATAATTAAATGCTAATTTAGTGAGTCGTAGTAGGGCCTATATGTGCAAGCTTAATCATCATTCAATGACAAAGAGTTGCACTTCCGACGGCAATTTATCATATTATAAAAAACGCGACATAGAAAAATCACTTGGCCGTGAAGAAAGAAGTAATTGTCCACATTTCTACCGAAGGGCAGTTACTCCTTTCGCAATAAGAAAAAGTTAACGGACAACGACTCCGAAAATAAAAGCAATCCATCTATCCACCAGATAGTGTAATGAGTAAGCTTAGTATTTCGTATGTTGTCACTAGTTTTCACCTCCTTTCATTTGGAAATGATCAACAATTCGTCACACATATTCTCCGTAAATGAACAGAATTCAAGGTGCATTTTTATTAATGTATATGTGCAATCATTATTCACACTCCCTGAGGAGCAAGCGTTCCAGAAGCATATTTGTGGTCGAGGAAAGAATTTGGTTTCTTCCGTTCAATAAATTGTACTATTATCTGATTATTCAGTCCATTTAATATTGAATAGTTTGAATAATCGATTCAGAAGGCATATTTAAGAGATATCCTATCTAGAACTTATTCACTATTACGGTGAAGATATTTAAATAAATATTACTATTAGTAGTACATGCTACATGTTATGATGCAGCTCATAGAGAGAGTCAAAATAAAAATCGCTCTGGACACTATGGTTTCCAGAGCGATTTTTTCAATTTCTCCAACCTTAAGCCAGATCGCATCATTTGTATACACATAATCCCCGTCTTCATTCAATGGACTAGTAAGAATGAAAGGGGGAGGAGTGGCTGGAATTTATTCAGAAATATCTCCGTTCTTGTCGCTCATAAGGACCAGATAAAGAGTAATGAAAACAGGTTTCAAATGACTAAAGTAATAATTGATTTATTTCTGATCGAAAAATTCTATCAAATTACCCTTAAAAAGTAACTTTCAATAAAGTGACTGAAGTGTTAGAATAATCACAATAAATAGAATGTATTTCAATTTTATAATATAAGGAGGATAAACATGTCTATTAAACGACTCGAAAGGTTTCAAAACTTTAATATGGATCTTGTAGAATTGCAACAGCAACAAGCATTAAAGCGCTACATTGCACGTTCTAGTGAACGTGAACGAATTGCTAGTGAACTGCAAACTAAAAATCCTTTGGAAGTAGATACGCCTGAGCGAGTTACATTTCGTCAAGCGATTATTGATCCACGTGATGGACTGGCTATAGAGCGAATTATTGGCCGAGATGATCTATTTCCTATTTCTTATCTTGAAGCAGGACTGCAAGCAGCCAATCCGGTTTGTAGAATCGAAATTCGAGATCGTATAGGCAGAGTTCTCGGACATGCTACAGGTTTTCTTGTCTCTCCTTCAGTATTGCTTACAAATAATCATGTTTTGGAGAACTTCGAAACAGCTCAGTTTAGTGTCGCACAATTCAACTATGAAGTTGATCTGGACTTAAACGAACGTCCGATGAAAACCTTCCGTTTAACACCCGAGCGTTTATTTATAACGGATCGGAAGCTTGATTTCACATTAGTCACGATACAGGAAGTGTCTGCTGATGGCACAAAAGTAAGTGATTTTGGGTTCTTGCCCCTCATTCCGCAAACGGGCAAAGGATTGGTGGATGAATATGTATCAATTATTCAACATCCTTCTGGGGCACCTAAAGCTGTAGCGATTAGAGAGAATAAGATTTTGGATGTATTTGACGATTATGTTCACTACTCAACAGATACCATGCCCGGTTCCTCCGGTTCACCTGTATATAATGACGAATGGATTGTAATCTGCCTCCACCATGCAGGCGTTCCAGATCCAAAGAATGGAGCTGAATTTATTGCTAATGAAGGGATTCGCATAAGCAGTATTATCCAGTTTGTCGTGGAGCAAGGCGCCAACTTGAGTGATGAGCAACAGTTATTAATAAATGACATTGTGAAGGGGTGGGAAGTCCAAGGTCGTACTTCTGAAGAGATGGTAGTTGAGGAGTTAAGCGATTCATGGTATGAAGGTTCGGCTGGTTATGACACTCAATTTCTCGGTGACGATTATGAAGTTCCTCATCCGATATTCCGGTCTGATCTTGAACAGGATATTGCCCAGTTAAAAGACGGAAGCAATGTGCTCCATTATACGCATTTTTCAATTGTCATGAGCAAATCACGCCGTTTGGCATATTATACGGTGGTGAATATTGACGGAAATCAGTTGATGAAGATTGGCCGTAATGACAAGTGGTATCTCGATTCCCGCATCGAAAAAGAGTACCAATGCGGTCCTGAATTATATAAAAATAATCCGCTTGATCGGGGACATCTTGTCCGCAGGCTTGATCCGGTTTGGGGAGATTCGGCGGAAAAGGCGAATAAGGATACGTTCCATTTTACAAATTGTGCTCCCCAGCAAAGTAAGTTGAATCAAAAAAGCTGGCTGGATCTCGAGAATTATATTTTAGACAATGCCGAAAACTCGAATCTTAAAGTAACAGTATTTACTGGACCGGTTTTTCGGGTAGATGACATTATTTATAGAGGCGTACAGATACCGGCAGAATTTTGGAAAATAGCTGTTATTGTTAAGAATGATGGGAACCTATCTGCAACTGCTTATTTGCAGACTCAAAAAAATCTTATTGATGATTTGGAATTTGCTTACGGTGAATATAAAACGTATCAAGTGCCCATTTCAAAAATCGAAGCGATTACAGGACTTGATTTTGAAGATTTACGTAATTACGATCCAATCAATCAATTAGAATCGACAATAGGATATGTCATTGATGCACCTGGGGATATAAAACTCTGAAATTTGAACATACTTGAACATTAAAATTTAGTTATTGTTCCCCTAGTGATAGCGCCCCTGTCACTAGGCCTACTATAACCCTTCATAATAAGTAGATAATATTAATTTGAGGAGCGATTATAAATGGGGACTAGTAAATTTAATGGAATAAACCAAATTTCTTATGAACAAGCAAAAAATAAAATAAAAACTGGAGATATACTTTTTTGTAGCGGTCGTTATTTAGTCAGTGAGATGATAAAAAAACTATCAAACTCTGTATTTAGTCATGTAGCCTTGTTAGTCAATTGGAATGAGCATGTACTTGTATTGGAAAGTGTTGAAGACGACGGTATCAGGGTGGTCCCACTATCTCATTACCTTTACAATTATGAAAATAGTAAGGAAAAGTATAATGGAGAAATGTATGTAGCTCGACATGATGTAGTTGATAGTTCCGATTTCGATAAAGAAAAAATAAAGAGTATGTGTGGAAAAGCGATTGATTTGCTTAATCGAAATTATGACAAAGACGAGATAGCGAAGATTGTTGCACGCATAGGTTTAGGAATTGGAAGACATAGGGAGGATTTTGAATATATGTGTTCTGAATTTGTAGACGAATGCTTCAAGCAATTGGAAATAGAGCTTTCACGTGATCCAATGGGTTTTATCTTCCCAGAACATATTGCCGCAGATCCAAATGTCAAACCATTGTTCGAAATTTCTCCGTGAAATCATTTCAGAAGCAAAAAGTCACTGTGATCTATTTAAGGGTACCTAGATAACAACTAAAATTCCATTAGCTATGATATGGGGCCCTAAGGTTTAAAAAGAAAATTTCCGAGTTTTAGTTGGCTATTCGAAAAAATACACTACAAGTATATATTAATCGGTTATTCAGGTGGTTATCTGTGTTTTTTTGTAAATTGATTAACACTTCATACTTCAAAGTATTACTAGATATCTAAGTAAAAACACCTTTTTGGGCACTTATTTCCTTACTCTAGGAAAATACTAAAAGTATTGTTTCTATTAGTATTGTTTCTTGCATACTATAGATAAAAGTTACTGACATATTGAGTTGTAGTAAATCCTATCTGCGCAAGCCTTTTCCTTTCACAATAACCAAGTATGAAGAAATCTTGGTTTGGCTAATAAATATAGTGACACCGTACTACACTTCAAATAGCAATTCATCATATAATTAAAAACTCGACATACAATAAAAAAGGACTGAGTGTTTGAGCACTCAGTCATAAAATAGTAGACTGCTAGACAAAATCATGGTCGATTTTGTCCATCGTATGACGACGTAATTAGTTGGGCAGGAAAAGCTTTTGGCCGATAAGATAGAAGTAATTGTCCACACTCCAGCCGATTGGGGCGGTTACTTCTTTCTTGATAAGAAAAAGATAGCTGACAACGCCACCGACATAAAAGCAATCCAACCGCCAGATAGTTGAATGAGTAAGCTTAGCAATTCGTATGTTGTCATTAGTATTCACCTCTATTCATGTTGCAATTTTTAAGGGCGAAAAATGATAGAGATAGCCCTTTTATTATGTATATGTGCAATCAAATACGTATATGTTTAATTTCTATAGGGAATAGTAGGTGTTTTCACTAATAGTCTTTTATCTCTAAGAAGTGAAGATATGGCTCGTATAGGATAGTAAAATAATAATAGTTCTGGGCACTTTTGTGTCTAAAACCAAAAATCAACCCGCTATAAAACACAGGTTGATTTTTTCTATTTCCTCAAGTTTCTGGTCTCGCTTCCATTTGTATTTCAACTATTTATAGTAACCACTGGAGGAATCCCCTACAAACTTCACCACGCGAAATTCAATTTGCTTTACGATCTTTTACCTCCATGGAAGAGCTAAGCAAGCCATCACTTGAAAGCTCTTGCTACTTTTTGTAATCTATTGCCCAGTAGTAAATGTTGCGAGAACCGGATTCTATGTTGCGTGTAAAGAGTTTAAAGTTGCGAGTATCAAAAACGTTGCGAGAAAGCAGCAGTATATTGCGACTAAGGACTGTAATGTTGCGAGAAACGAATTCAATGTTGCGCATAAAGAGTCCGGAGTTGCGAGTATCAAAAATGTTACGAGAAAAGTGGTCCTACTGTTGCTAGTAAGCACTAGGAAGTTACGAGAAACAGATTATATGTTGCGCGTAAGCAAGTCTACCCCTTGATTCAAATCACTTCCACATAGAAATCTTCCACAACTAGACACAACCTTCTCCGACACAATATCGTATACTATACTTAGGTGATTATTCTATGTACGCATTTATAATATTTACACATGTATTCAGCGCAATTTTGTCGATTGGTCCGTTCTTTGTGCTCTTTCCCCTATTAAATAGGATGAAAGTCAAAAATAGAGAGTTGATAGACTCACACATAGAAGTGTTCCAGGCTGCTATTCGTATTGTGAAACATGCTGGGCATGTGCTTGTTGCATCTGGTATTTTGCTTATGTGGCAAGGAAATTGGCCTTGGTCGACGTCGTGGGTCATTATGACGATTGTTGTAATGGTCAGTTCAATTGTATTCTTAGCGCGAGCGTTTAAACCGAATATACGCTTGTATCGGGATGAAGTAATAGATTTGGATACACTTATTCAAAAGTTACGACGTTCTGTGTGGCTCTATATTTTATTGTTACTCATTATGCTTTGGTTCATGGTTGCGAAGCCCAATTTATGGTGAAAAATTTACCTTCTCTCTAAGTGAGGAGGTTTTTTTATTTGAAATATTTTATCCATATTCTGTTATTAAGTCCTGTTCACACGCCTACATGTGAGCGGGATTTTCTATTTTGAACAAAAAATTCACAATTATTTTTAAAGTGTGGAAAGTGCGATATATCGCAAATGTAAACGATTACAAGAAAAGTAAATAGTCTAAAATGACAGACTATTTTAAAAAAGGGTGTTGACGCGGCATTTCAAAGGCGATATGATAATCACAATATATTAAATATTGTTAGAAAATTCACAAACTAAAGAAGACTATATTAATAGTCTGAGCTGCAAAGCTAAACGCTGGAAAAGCGGAAAGTATAGGAGCGATTGAAATTGAGAAGTGACATGATTAAAAAAGGCGTTGACCGTGCCCCACATAGAAGTTTACTCTACGCAACTGGGGTCAAAACAAAAGATTTAGATAAACCATTTATTGGTGTTTGTAACTCCTATATTGACATTATTCCTGGCCATATGCATTTAAACAAATTTGCAGAGGTCGTTAAAGAAGCAATACGTGAAGCTGGTGGAATTCCATTTGAATTTAACACGATTGGTGTAGATGATGGGATTGCAATGGGACATATCGGGATGAGATATTCACTTCCGAGTCGTGAACTAATTGCAGATTCAGCGGAAACAGTTATTAACGCTCACTGGTTCGATGGCGTGTTTTACATTCCAAACTGTGACAAAATCACACCAGGAATGTTAATGGCAGCAGTAAGAACGAATGTCCCATCTGTTTTTGTATCAGGTGGTCCGATGGAAGCTGGTACTTCAGCTGACGGAAAACAACTTTCACTTACTTCCGTATTTGAAGGTGTTGGTTCATATAAATCAGGATCCATGACTGCAGAACAATTACTTGATATCGAACAAAATGCATGTCCAACATGTGGTTCATGTTCAGGAATGTTCACAGCGAACTCAATGAACTCTTTAATGGAAATGCTTGGAGTAACACCTCCAGGTAACGGGACGATTATTGCAACATCAGACGAACGTCACCGACTGATTAAAGAAGCGGCAGAGCATCTTGTAAGAATGGTAAAAGAAGATGTTAAACCACGTGATTTAATCACTAAAGAAACAATCGACGATGCATTTGCACTAGACATGGCGATGGGTGGTTCTACAAACACAGTACTTCACACATTAGCTA
Source organism: Psychrobacillus sp. OK032 (assembly GCF_900111345.1). Taxonomy (GTDB): domain Bacteria; phylum Bacillota; class Bacilli; order Bacillales_A; family Planococcaceae; genus Psychrobacillus. The sequence continues at coordinate 490,364 of NZ_FOGY01000001.1, read as the reverse complement.
TCGCGCATGAAGCGGAAATCGAATACGATGTGAGAGAGATTAACGAAGTAGCAAAACGTGTTCCTTATTTATCGAAAATTATGCCAGCTTCTGATTACTCTATGCATGATGTACATCTTGCTGGGGGAGTTAGTGCCATAATAAAAGAACTTTGCGAAATTCCAGGAGCTGTTCATCCAGATCGTATGACGATCACAGGTAAAACACTCTATGAAAATGTAAAAGATTCTGAGATTAAGAATGATCAAGTCATACGCCGAAAAGAAAATCCATATAGTCCTGTAGGTGGCTTATCCGTCTTATTCGGAAATATTGCCCCTGAAGGCGGAGTTATTAAAGTCGGTGCAGTCGATCCTTCTATCAAAGAGTTTACTGGGAAAGCAATTGTGTTTGATTCACAAGAAGCGTCTCAAGAAGCAATTGATAACGGTACTGTTAAAGAAGGTCATGTAGTTGTTATTCGCTACGAAGGCCCAAGAGGCGGACCGGGAATGCCGGAAATGCTTGCTCCAACTTCTGCGATTCAAGGACGCGGATTAGGAACGAAAGTGGCACTTATTACAGACGGAAGATTTTCAGGAGCATCGAGAGGAATTTCCATTGGACATATTTCTCCAGAAGCAGCTGATGGTGGACCAATCGCATTAGTTGAAAACGATGATATTATCGTTATCGATTTAACTAATAGAACGATAGAGTTGCAAGTTAGTGAAGAAGAATTAGCAATTAGAAAATCTAAGCTCAAACCATTTGAACCAAAAATCAAAAAAGGATATCTAGCAAGATATTCAAAACTAGTAACATCTGCAAGCACAGGCGGAGTAATGAAAATCTAAGAACCTAATAAAAGAAATCTATGATGAGGCAAAAGTTAAAGGAATCTTGTATTAACAGAGAGCTGGTGTAGCTGGGAACCGGCAATACAACCTTTAGCGACATCCCCTCGGAGTGAAGTGTTGAACGGGAAACCTTTTAGATACTTCCGGGTGTAGTAATACTTAGCTACTCTCGTTAAAAATGGACGGTCGGCTTTTTTGTCGGTTGTCTGCGAGGTAGCGGTTGCGCTGCGAACTAGGGTGGTACCATGAAAAGAATTTCATCCCTATACAAAAGAACGATAGTTTTTTTGTGTGGGGTGAAATTCTTTTCTTTTTATATAACTTGTTATTCTGGACGATTTGAAAAAAGGAGGAAATTATGATGAAGATGACTGTTGAAGAAACAGAACAATTGCATGAAGAGCCCGAAACCTCGGCAGCTCCGCAACAATTGGATGGTGCAGATGTTTTAATCCAAACATTAAAAAAGCACCAAGTTGAAGTAGTTTTTGGTTATCCAGGGGGAGCCGTTTTACCGATTTATGATGCGCTACATAAAAACCCAATTAGACATATTTTAGCGCGTCATGAGCAAGGAGCAATCCATGCTGCAGAAGGATATGCACGAGTTTCTGGGAAAGTTGGGGTAGTCATTGCAACAAGTGGACCTGGTGCAACAAACGTTGTCACAGGAATTGCAGATGCAATGATGGATTCAATTCCACTCGTAGTTTTCACAGGCCAAGTTGCAACGACAGTTATTGGAACAGATGCTTTCCAAGAAGCGGACATCATCGGTATTACTCAACCAATTACCAAACATAATTACCAAGTAAAAGATGTAGCTGATTTACCAAGAATTATTAACGAAGCTTTTCATATTGCTTCCACAGGTCGTCCAGGACCAGTCGTCGTAGATATTCCAAAAAACATGGCAACAGGGATTTTTATTCCAACTGATGAGACATCATATGAAGTAAATCTTCCAGGATATCAACCGACGACAACACCGAACTTTTTACAAATTCAAAAAGCGGCACTAGCTATTTCAACGGCAAAACAACCGCTTATCTTAGCTGGAGCAGGGATATTATTTTCTAAAGCATCTGATCAACTTGTGCAGCTTGCAGAGAAATATCAAATTCCTGTAACGAATACTTTACTCGGTTTAGGAACGATTGAAGGGAATCATCCACTGTTTATCGGAATGGCAGGAATGCACGGTACGTATACAGCGAATATGGCGATTCAAACTTGTGACCTACTCATCAATGTTGGAGCAAGATTTGATGACCGTTTAACAGGTAACTTAGCTCACTTTGCACCAAATGCAAAAGTGATTCATATCGATATAGATCCTGCGGAAATCGGAAAAAATGTTCCAACTGAAATTCCGATTGTAGCAGATGCAAAAGAAGCATTACAGGCACTTCTAGATCAAAATGCTCCGAATGGCAACACGGCAGCATGGTTAGAAAGCTTACAAATCAATCAACGGGAATATCCTTTATTTTATGAAGCAAGTGAAGAAAAAGGTCTGCTTCCGCAACAAGTAGTAGAACTTATTCACGAATATACAAATGGAGATGCAGTTGTCACGACAGATGTAGGGCAACACCAAATGTGGGCAGCACAATACTATAAATTCAACCATCCACATAACTGGGTAACATCTGGCGGACTTGGTACTATGGGCTTCGGCTTCCCGGCAGCAATTGGCGCGCAACTTGCAAAACCGGAAGCGAAAGTAGTTTCCATCGTCGGAGATGCAGGATTCCAAATGACATTACAGGAATTATCACTTTTACAGGAAATGCGCATTCCAGTGAAAATAGTTATTTTGAACAATCAAGCACTTGGGATGGTTCGCCAGTGGCAAGAAACGTTCCATGGTGAGCGTTACTCGCATTCGTTAATCCCTGTTCAACCAGATTTTGTGAAACTGGCAGCAGCTTACGATTTGAAGGGATATAAAATCGAAACATTTGAAGATGCAAAAGTCCAATTAAAAGAAGCATTAGCATCCGATGAACCGGTATTAATCGATTGCAGAGTAGTTCAAAAAGAAAAAGTATACCCAATGGTTGTACCAGGTACGGCACTACACGAAATGATTGGAGTGAAGCCAGAATGAAACGCATCATTACTGTATCCGTTGTGAACCAAAGCGGCGTTTTAAACCGCGTAACTGGCCTTCTCATGAAACGTCAGTTCAATATCGAAAGCATCACAGTAGGTCATACGGAACAACCGCAAATTTCCAAAATGACGTTTGTAGTAAATGTAGAAGATGAACAAAAACTGGAGCAGTTATTGAAACAGCTCCAAAAACAAGTAGATGTTCTCAAAGTCAACGATATTACCGAAAAATCGATTGTCGTTCGGGAGCTCGCACTTGTGAAAGTGGTCGCACCACCAACAGTAAGAGCAGAGATTAATAGTATTGTCGAACCATTCCGAGCAGCAACAATCGACACTGGTAAAAATGTCGTGACATTTCAAGTAACAGGTAATCCAGAAAAAATTGATGCATTTATCGATTTGCTCAAACCATATGGTATTAAAGATTTAACAAGAACAGGCGTTACGGCATTTGTTCGCGAGACCCAAAAGGTCCACACACCACAGTTATCGATTTTATAAGTTTTGTAGCTGTTGATTTTGCAACTTAATCTACTTACTTGATTGTAGTGGAAGGCGGCGACTCCAGCGGGATGAGTGAGACAGATGAGTCATCACAACGGAAGCGAAGCTACGGTGATGGCTCATCGCTCACCCCGCGGAAAGCGTCCGCCTGTAACGGAAATCAACTATATAGCTTAACAGAGTCACTTTATAAGCTAGTCATTCATTTAGTATCACAGTTTATACTTTTATATAATTTTAAACTAAAAAACCCAATCCTGAGGAGGAAATTACAATGGCTAAAATGTACTATAACGGAGATATCAACGAAGGATCTTTAAAGGAAAAAACAATCGCAATCATCGGGTACGGATCACAAGGTCACGCTCATGCTCAAAACTTGAAAGATTCAGGATTTAACGTAGTAGTAGGTATTCGTGCAGGGAAATCATTCGACCAAGCAAAAGAAGATGGATTAGAAGTATATTCAGTTAAAGAAGCGGCTGAAAAAGCAGACGTTATCATGATCTTACTACCAGATGAAAGACAAAAAGCAGTATACGAAGCAGAAATTCAACAAGCATTAACTGCAGGTAAATCATTAGTATTTGCTCACGGATTCAACGTACATTTCGACCAAATCGTACCTCCAGCAGACGTGGATGTATTCCTAGTTGCACCAAAAGGACCAGGTCACTTAGTACGTAGAACATTCGAAGCGGGAGCAGGAGTACCAGGATTATTCGCTGTACATCAAGATGCAACTGGTCAAGCAAAAGACCTAGCTTTAGCTTATGCAAAAGGAATTGGAGCAGCTCGTGCTGGAGTTCTTGAAACAACATTCAAAGAAGAAACAGAAACAGATCTATTCGGAGAGCAAGCAGTACTTTGTGGTAGTACAACTGCAATCGTAAAAGCTGGTTTTGAAACACTTGTAGAAGCAGGATACCAACCAGAACTTGCATACTTTGAAACATTACATGAACTAAAACTAATCGTTGACCTAATGTACGAAGGTGGAATGGCGACAATGCGTTCTTCAATCTCGGATACAGCTGAGTGGGGAGACTTCGTATCTGGACCACGTATCATCGACGCTTCTGTAAAAGATCGTATGAAAGAAGTATTAACAGATATCCAAAGCGGTAAATTTGCGAAAGAATGGATCGAAGAAAACGAAACTGACCGTCCAAAATATAACGCAATCAAAAAAGCGGAATCTGAACATCAAATCGAAGTTGTTGGTGCAAAACTTCGTGAAATGATGCCATTCATTAATGAAGGTAAAAAACAAGTGAAGAAAGAAGTGGTGACGAGTGCGCAAGATTGACATTTTTGATACAACGCTTCGTGATGGGGAACAATCCGCAGGGATAAATCTTAACACGCAAGAAAAGTTAGAAATTGCTCGTCAACTTGAAAAGTACGGAGTTTCCATTATTGAAGCAGGTTTTCCTGCTTCATCCCCTGGGGACTTTGAAGCAGTTAAACTAATTGCAGATACGGTGAAAAACTCGGTTGTTACGGGTTTAGCTCGTACCAATAAAGGTGATATTGAAACTGCTTGGGAAGCATTAAAAGGTGGAGTACAGCCTCATCTTCATACATTTATCGCAACATCCCCAATTCATATGCAAACCAAGTTAAATAAAACACCGGAACAAGTGATTGAACTAGCTGTTGAATCAGTGAAACTAGCAAGAAAGTATTTTCCACTCGTACAATGGTCCGCAGAAGATGCAACTCGCTCGGATAAAGACTTTCTTGTTCGCATTATTAACGAAGTGATTAAAGCAGGGGCTACAACAATTAACGTTCCAGATACTGTGGGGTATGCAACACCTGCCGAATACGGGGCTTTATTTAAATACTTAACTGAAAATGTGAATGGCATTGAACGAGTGAAGCTTTCCGCTCATTGTCACGATGATTTAGGTTTAGCAACAGCAAATACACTTGCGGCAATTGAAAATGGTGCAACACAAGTAGAAGGTACGATCAACGGTATTGGTGAACGAGCTGGTAACGTAGCGCTAGAAGAAATTGCAGTTGCACTACATATTCGCAAAGACTACTACCAAACGGAATCTGGCATCGTTTTAAAAGAAACAAAACGCACAAGTCAGCTTGTAAGTAAACTAACTGGCGTTGCTATTCAACCAAATAAAGCAGTAGTAGGGAAAAATGCTTTTGCACATGAATCTGGTATTCACCAAGATGGTATGCTGAAAAACCCTGAAACGTATGAAATTATTACACCAGAATTAATCGGTGATGTATCTACCGAGCTTGTACTTGGAAAACACTCTGGTCGCCATGCATTTTCTAGCCGTGCAGTGGAAATGGGCTTCCATTTAAGTGATGAAAAACTAAAAGCAGCATTTACAGCATTCAAGAAATTAGCGGATTCTAAGAAAGAAATCACAGAGGAAGATTTATTTGTTTTATTAACAGATCAACAAGTAAAAACGTCTGAAGTGGAAGTATATGAACTAGAAAGCGTGCAAGTGCAGTACGGAACGTCTAATATTCCTACAGCAACTGTTCAAGCGAAAACACCTTCTGGTCAAGTGGAAGTTGTATCGTCTACAGGCGCTGGTTCAGTTGAAGCGATTTTCAATACGCTAGAAAAGCTTGTGAAGGGGAAAGTTCATATTATCGATTATCGTGTGTCTTCCGTTTCTAAAGGACGAGATGCACTTGGAGAAGCCGTCATTAACTTAACTTATAACGACGTCGTTTCCGTTGGGCGCAATGCTTCACAAGACGTATTAGAAGCTTCTGCAAAAGCGTATTTAAATGCGATCAATAGACAATTAATAAAAGCACATTATCAGGAAAGAGTGCCAGTAGTTCAATAATATAAGAAAAGTGGAAGGTGCCACTCAAGCCGCGACAGAGTTGACGAGCTTCGCACAGGAGCAGTAATTTCACATTTGACCTTGAGCGGCTGGCGCCTGAAGTCCAGACAAATAAACGGGAGTGAATGAGATGGAAAAGACGATTACAGTATTACCAGGAGATGGTATCGGTCCAGAAGTAACTGGAGCAGCTGTCAAAGTGCTTCAAGCTATTGAAAAACGATATAACCATACGTTTAACTTGCAATACGCTTTAATTGGTGGGGCGGCAATTGATGCTTGCGAAAATCCACTTCCTGAAGAAACGATTAACTTATGTAGCGAAAGTGATGCCATTCTCTTAGGTGCTGTTGGTGGGCCGAAATGGGATCAAAATCCATCTCATTTACGCCCGGAAAAAGGATTACTAGCAATTCGCAAACATTTTGGACTGTATGCAAATATTCGTCCAGTAAAAGCGATTCCTGCATTACTAGAAGCGTCACCACTTAAAAAGGAGATTGCAGAATCGGTTGATTTAGTTATCGTTCGTGAATTAACGGGTGGTTTATACTTCGCAGAACCACGTAAGAAAACAAAAGATTACGCATTGGACTCACTTGTTTATACACGTGAAGAAATCGAGCGAATCGTTGATACTGCTTTCCAACTTGCTAGAAGCCGCAGAGGTAAACTTGCTTCTGTCGATAAAGCGAATGTACTGGATTCTAGTAAACTATGGCGAGAAATTGTAGAAGAGAAAAAACAAGGATATCCAGATGTAGAAGTGGAGCATATGCTTGTTGACTCGACTGCGATGAAATTAATCACGAAGCCGGATGCATTTGACGTTATTGTCACTGAAAATATGTTTGGTGATATTTTAAGTGATGAAGCTTCTGTTATTACAGGCTCTCTAGGGATGCTACCATCTGCAAGTACAAGAGAAGATGGTTTTGGTTTATATGAACCAGTCCACGGATCCGCTCCTGATATTGCAGGGCAAAACAAAGCAAACCCAGCCGCAACTATTCTTTCTGTAGCAATGATGCTGCGCGAAGCATTCCAAATGGAAACAGAAGCTGCAGCAGTAGAAGAAGCGGTATTTAATGTACTAAATGACGGTAACTTCACAGGTGATTTACAAATGGAAGGCAAACGAGTTCTTTCCACAACGGAATGGACAGCAAAAGTATTAGAAGAATTAGACTCAGAATTTGTATCCGATAGCATTATGTTTACGTATGTCTAACCAAAAGGAGAGGAACTAAAATGGCAAAAACGATAATTGAGAAAATTTGGGATGAACATGTAGTATATGAGGAAGAAGGTAAACCAGACCTTCTCTATATCGATTTACACTTACTCCATGAAGTGACATCTCCGCAAGCTTTTGAAGGGTTACGACTAAACAATCGCAAAGTTCGTCGTCCGGATCTTTGCTATGCAACGATGGATCATAACGTACCAACTCGTAATACTCGTAATAGAGAACAGATTAAAGATGAAATTGCTCGCAAGCAGATAAATACATTGCAAGAAAACTGTGAAGAATTCGGGATTCCACTTGCCGATATGAACCATCCAGATCAAGGTATCGTGCATATTATCGGTCCAGAGCTTGGATTAACACAACCAGGAAAAACGATTGTTTGTGGGGATAGCCACACATCTACACATGGTGCGTTCGGTGCGATTGCTTTCGGTATCGGTACGAGTGAAGTTGAGCATGTACTTTCAACTCAAACACTATGGCAAGCAAAACCAAAAACAATGGAAATCAAAGTAACAGGAGAACTAGGTTTCGGAGTAGCAGCAAAAGATATTATTCTAGCGATTATTTCGAAGTTTGGTATCGATATGGGTACTGGATATATCGTGGAGTACACTGGCGAAGCAATTCGCAATCTATCGATGGAAGAACGTATGACAGTTTGTAATATGTCCATCGAAGCTGGAGCTCGTGCGGGTTTAATCAGCCCAGATGCGACGACAGTTGAATTCTTAAGAGGTCGCGAACATGTTCCAACTGGTGAAGCTTTTGAAAAAGAAGCAGCTCGCTGGTTGACACTCGCTTCAGACGAAGGAGCAGTTTACGATAAAACAGTTGAAATTTCTGCTGACGAAATCGAACCTTTCGTAACTTGGGGAACAAATCCTTCTATGGGTTCAGGTGTTTCCAACCATATTCCATTCACGAAAGATTTTGCAGAAGCAAGCGATCAACAAGCGCATGAAAAAGCACTTACTTATATGGGTCTTGAACAAGGAATGCCATTAACGGATATTGCAATTACCAATGTATTTATCGGTTCATGCACAAACGCTCGTCTAAGCGATTTGCGCACAGCAGCAAGCGTAATTGAAGGACGTAAAGTACATCCAACAGTGAAAGCAATCGTTGTTCCAGGATCACAAACCGTGAAAAAACAAGCAGAACAAGAAGGTATCGACAAAATCTTCCTTGATGCAGGATTTGAATGGCGCGAATCAGGCTGCAGTATGTGCCTAGCGATGAACGACGATATTGTACCAGCTGGCGAACATTGTGCTTCTACGTCCAACCGTAACTTCGAAGGTCGTCAAGGTGCAGGATCTAGAACACATCTGATGAGCCCAGCAATGGCAGCCGCAGCAGCAATCGAAGGTCATATTGTAGATATTCGCAAATTTCAACTTGATTCAGTAGGGGTTTAAACCCCTACTATTAAACGCATAAGGAGGAAAACCAATGGAGCCAATTAATGAAGTAAAAAGTGTCATTACCCCTTTAAATCAAAAAAACGTCGATACAGACCAAATTATATCAAAGGAATTTCTAAAAAGAATTGAGCGCACTGGTTTCGGCAAGTACTTATTCTACCATTGGCGCTTTGATGCAGAAGGAAATCCTAGCGAGTTTGTATTAAACGACGAGCGTTATAAAGATTCTACTATATTAGTAGCGCATGATAATTTCGGATGCGGATCTTCACGTGAGCATGCTCCGTGGGCAATTCTTGATTATGGTTTCCGCGTAGTCATCGCACCAAGCTTCGCAGATATTTTTTATAATAACTGCATGAAAAATGGCATTCTTCCTATTAAGTTGTCTGTCGATGAAGTGGAATCGATATTAAGTAAAGAAGCATATAATGTTGCGGTGAATCTCGAAACACAAACGGTAACAGGAGCGGATGGTGTTGTCTATTCATTCGACATCGATCCATACCAAAAGAAAATGCTTCTAAATGGATGGGATGAAATTTCATTGACCTTCCAATATGAAGATCATATTAAAGCTTTTGAAAACAAAAAATTAGCAAATTAGGAGATGGTTTTGTTGGGAATTCATACGACACTGTAGGTTTATTTGAAGCATCTGTAAAAGTATCGGGGTTCGTTCATCGTACACCGTGTAAAATGTCAACTACTTTTAATGAATGCACAGGAAAAAAAGTTTTCTTGAAATTAGAGAACTTGCAAAAAACGGGTTCATTTAAAATAAGAGGTGCAATGAATAAAGTATCTCAGCTGACGGAAGCAGAATGCGAGAATGGATTAATCGCCGCTTCCGCAGGAAATCACGCCCAAGGAGTTGCTTATGCTGGAAAAGCACGCAATGTGCCAGTCACGATTTTCATGCCAATCGGAACACCGGAAACGAAAGTAAATGCGACAAAAGGATATGGTGCTACAGTAAAGCTAGTCGGACAAAATTTCGATGAAGCCTATGTTGCAGCAAGAGAAGAACAGCTTCGAACAGGGGCAACGTTCATCCATCCATTCGACGATTTAGCCATTATCGAAGGCCAAGCGACAGTAGCTATGGAAATGCTGCAACAGCGTCCAGAAATAGATACGATTGTTGTGCCGGCTGGTGGAGGAGGACTTCTTGCAGGTACATTACTTGCAGTGAAATCAACTCGTCCTGATATACGAGTCATAGGCGTTCAACCAGCCAATTCCTCAGCTATTGTAACCGCGTTTAAAGGCATAAATAGTGGATTAGTCCCGTTCCAAGGCAAAACGATTGCAGAAGGGATCAACGTGAGAGTACCAGGAAAGCTGACGACTAAAATTATTCAATCCCTCGTAGATGACATGATCACTGTATCCGAAGCAGAAATTGCATCCGCAATCCTCTTCATGCTCGAACGCGAAAAAGTACTTATTGAAGGTGCAGGAGCCGCAGCAGTAGCGGCAGTGTTGAACCAACACTTACCATCCGCAGCACGAAATGTAGGAATCATCGTAAGCGGAGGTAACTTTGACATCAGCAAACTAGCAGAATGTCAGCATTTGTCATTCCAAGTTCCATTAGCAAAATAAACTACGACAAGAACCACTAGTTGATTGAGACTAGTGGTTTTTGTGTGGGTGCGGTCATTACGATTACTAGCAATGTTGCGCAAACGGAAGTAAATGTTGCGCATATGAAATAGTACATTGCGCGAACGAGTACGGATGTTGCGAGTAAGGGACCAAATATTGCGCCAATCAGCAAAGTAGCAGAAAAGAGAGAAAATGTTTAATAGTAAAGGAAATGATCTTGCGATTCAGCATAACCATCTTGCGATTTGAACGTAGTACCTTGCGATTCAGCACCCTATCTTGCGATTTGCAGAAACTGAGTGTGTTTTTCCTGATTTTCAGTCCATAATAGAGGCATACTAACTTGACTTTATTAAGTAACTAAAATATAATTACTTACGAAAAGTAACTTAAAAGGGGAGAATAATAAATGAAATATCAAAATAAACCTTACACATTCGTAGAACTAGTAGAATTAAAAGTAATGAATTTAGAAGAATCACTTACGTTTTATCAAGAAGTAGTTGGATTCAAAGTACTTGAAAAGCAAGATAACAAAGCACTTCTAACAGCAGACGGAAAAACAGCTCTACTTTCCATCGAACAACGACCAGACTTTGAACCAAAACAACAAAAAACAACAGGGCTATACCATTTCGCATTATTGCTTCCTACTCGCGCCGATCTTGGTGCCGTATTAAAACACTTTGTCGAAACCAACATTCGCGTTGGAGCAGGAGATCACTTAGTAAGTGAAGCTCTTTACTTAAATGATCCAGACGGTAATGGCATTGAAATTTACAGCGACCGTCCTGATACAGAGTGGAAATGGAACGGTGAATATGTTGCAATGGACACACTTCAGATTGATGCACAAAGTATTTTAGCAGAAGGTGCAAACACAAAATGGACCGGACTACCAGAAGGAACGGTAATGGGACATATCCACCTGCATGTTGCTGATATAGCAGCAGCGGAAAAATTTTATAATGCACTAGGATTTGAAGTTGTGACTCCGTATCCAGGTGCGTTATTTATGGCAACAGGTAAATACCATCACCATATCGGAATGAACACATGGGCTGGAGAAGGCGCACCAGCTGCAGCAGAAAACGTTGTAGGACTAGAAGCTTACACATTAGTTTATCCAAGCAATGAAGTATTAAATACCGCAATTGAAAACTTGAAATCAGTTGATGCACCTGTTACAGAAGAAAACGGTATGTACATCACGAAAGACCCATCGCAAAATAAAATCAAACTAATCGTCAAATAAATAGCAAAAAAAGAGTTGTCTTCCAATCGGGAGACAACTTTTTTAATTGAACGATTTCCAGTAAATGGCTTAGAACGACTAAACGATAGACGAACGGGACAAAACGAACCTCGAACACGACAAACTCCCCCGTGAACACGACAAACCCACCTCCCAACACGACAAACCATCTAGTCCCATCAAAAAAGACTCAAAAGCCTAAGCTTTTGAGTCTTCTCCCTCTATAGTGCTTTCAATGTTCCACCATCTACAACCAAATTTTGGCCAGTCATATACGAATTTGCTTCCGAACATAAGAATACGACAATTTTTGCAAATTCCTCCGGTTCCCCGTATCTTCCAACTGGAATCACTTTTTTATATCCTTCTCTAATTTCGTCAATCGACAAATTTTGCTTTTGGGCAGCAATTTGGTCGAGTTCTGTCACGCGATCTGTTTGAATTCGACCTGGTCCGACTGTATTTATCAATATATTGCTATCTCCATACTCCCGTGCAATGCTTTTAGAAAGACCGACCATCCCTAAACGGAATGTATTCGACAAAATAAGACCGTCTAATACTTCTTTTGTTGAAGAAGAAGAAATGTTGACGATTCGCCCGAAACTTTGTTCTTTCATGTATGGGAGTGCTAAACGAATCGAACGGATATAGCTTAATAGATTTTTCTCAAATGCGTTTTGCCAATCTTCATCAGTTACTTGACCAAACCCGCCAGGAGTAGGGCCGCCTGCATTATTGACAAGAATATCGACTCCGCCTAATTTAGCGATTGCTGTTTCGAAAAGTCGGTCTATGTCGTTTTCTTTTGTCACATCACATACCGAATAATAGACATGCTCATTGTTGCTTACTGCTTTAATTTCCTCGGCAGTATGCTTGATCTCTTCTTCATTTCTACTAGAGATAAGCACTTTAGCGCCTTCTTTTGCAAATTGGAGGGCAGTTGCTTTACCGAGTCCTTTACTTGATGCTGTTACAATAACGCGCTTATGTTGTAAACCTAAATCCATGTTCAACACCCTTTCTATTATCTATTATTCTATCGTACATTGAATGTTCGAAATAGTCATTGTAAAATTCATGTTAAGTTTATAAAAACGTCGTCTTTTCTACGCAGAAATATGCTATATTTCCTAATGGGAGGTCTCATTACCTATGAAAAAATGGTCTAGCATTCCGTTGCGAACGAAGTATTTAATTGCAATTTTTAGTTCTTTCTTCTTATTCGGCATTATGACGGTCTTATTAATTATTCAAGTAATTCACAACCAAAAACTGTCCGATAAATTAGAGATATCATCAGAAAATGTCGAGAACGCAGATATTATGCGGGCAGAGGTAGCTAGTTTATACATAGCAATTTCCCTTTTTGCGGGCGATCCATTAGAGGAATTCGACAAGGATTATGAAACGAAGAAAACAAATTTGGCACAGCTATTACCGACTGTGAGTTCGCGGATGGCGCATATAGATTGGGATACTTTCACACAGACATTAAACGGCATCCAAACAACTTATGAAAACAATTTAAAAAGTTCGGTTGTCAATAAAGAAAATGTCGCAAAACGCCGCCAGCTTCAATCGATCAATGAAAAGTACAATGTATTAATAGAAATGCTCGATGCTACAAGAGAGCAAGAGTCGAATAATCGACAATTAATAATAGATGAAATGAATGCCAGCCAGCAAAATACGATTGTCATAGTCGTTGCTTCTTTCTTAATAGCTGGTTTATTCTCGATTATGTTATTGTTACTGACGAATAGCCAAATAAGAAAGCAATTAACGAATGTTGCATCATCGGCAAAAGAAATTTCAAAAGGAAATCTACTTGTAAAACCAATACATATTACGACAAAAGACGAGATTGGCGAAGTATCCATTGCGATGAATGAAATGAAAAATAATCTAACTGAAATGGTTCAAATGATTAAATTGACAGCAGAAAAGTTAAGTATAGATAGTACAACATTAAAAGCATACTCTGCCGAAACAGTGGCAAGCTCCAATACTGTACAAATGGCTATAAATGAAGCAAGTGTAAGTATGATGGAGCAAAAGCAAGCGTCGATTGGAATTCGAGCATTTCTTGAGGAGTTTTCACGAACATTTGAGAGTGTTTCAGAAAAAGCAGTAGCTTTAAATAATCACGCTTCATTTGCGGTGGAAGTCGCAGATGCAAGTGCAGATGCCATGAAAAAAGCAGCAGCTGAAGCGGCACATCTAAGGTCGCTATTTAAGGCAGCAGATAAAGAGAGAAAATTACTACAAGAACGTACAGAAGAAATAGCAAGAATGACATCTATCGTTCAATCAATTTCCAAGCAAACAAATCTACTTGCGTTAAATGCAGGTATCGAAGCCGCAAGATCTGGCGTGCACGGAAAAGGATTTGCAGTCGTTGCAGAGGAAGTTAAAAAGCTGGCGGATGAAGTGTCGGTTACTGCGAATACGATTAACAATATCTCTACATCTATTTCACATCAAGGACATGAAATGGAAATTGTTTTTGCAGAAGGGCTTTCTACATCCAAAAATAATGCGACATCCTTCCAATTATTACATGAAAAATTTGATACAATTGTTTCGTTCATTCGAGAGTCCAAAAATCAGAATGATCATATGGCAGATTCTATTATGACAATTGAGCAAGAAAAGGATATGTCTGAAAAACTAATTTTTGAGTTAACAGAATCTATCGAAGCAAATACAACTGAAATGGAACAAACGGTGCAGTTACTAGTAGCAAATGTACAAACGATTGAATCATTATCAGCATTAATCAGTGATATTAGCGAACAAGCAACAATTCTAGAAGAATCTACCGCACGTTTCGTTATATCAGAAGCCTAAAAAGTCAATTTCCCTGACTTTTTGGGCTTTTTTCTTTCAAACATAATCTGCTATTTTGTAATGTAATTGTTACACAAATGTAAAATTATAAGGTTCTAAAGCATGTTAAGATGAATTTAGATAAATTATCTGAAAACTTTAGTCGCCCGGAGGAACACTATGAATATCAAATCTATGTCGCAAAAAGTCATTGCAATATTCGTCTTATCTATACTTTTAGTTACAGCACCATTCGCAGGACATACTGAAGCATCAAGTTCAGTAGACTCAAAAGAATTAGTAGCAACAGCTAAAAACTTAATAGGGATTAAATATCGCAGCGGTGGAAATACAAAAGAAGGATTTGATTGTTCAGGATTTGTAGGATATGTATACGAAGGGCTAGGAATCAGTCTACCTCGCAGTTCATCAGGTATGCATGCATCAGGTTCAAAAGTGGACAAGGCTGATTTAATATCTGGAGATTTGGTTTTCTTTAATACATCGGGTAAAGGTGTATCACATGTTGGTATATACATAGGCGACGATAAGTTTATCCATTCATCGACTTCAAAAGGCGTGAAAATTGATAAATTGAACGATTCACATTATTGGGGAAAACGCTATGTTGGAGCTAAACGAGTGACGGATGTAACAGTAGCCATAAACAAATAAACATATACTCAAGCGCTCTATCGTATAATTTACGATAGAGCGTTTTTTATTCTGAATACAGTGTTATTTTCTACTCTCGATTTTTGAAATCAGTTGAAAATGTGCGCCTGAAATGGAAATAATACAGTATTGTTTAACTGAGTCATACAAAAATAATTGAAAAAAGTGATGCTGTTCGTCATAATGGAGAAAAAACGACTCATAGTAAGGGGGAGAAAAAAATGCAATATAAAAGGAATGAATCCTTCCGCTATACCTTTACAGAGCCATGCAAAGCAACTTTTCGATTAATAAAAGATGCAAATGGACTTACTGAAAAAGAAATTTCCAAAAAGGGTATTTGCGAAATTATCGACATAAGTCCACATGGTTTAAAAATTTTTACTGAGTATTCCATTGCGATCGACAAACAAATCCATGTAGAACTCAATTTTACGTTAGACGAATCACCGATTGATTTGGTAGGCGAGTTTGTCTGGTCTCGCCGGAAAATAAATGGATCTGAGTATGGTATTAACTTACCCGGGGACACTTATACAGAGCAATTAATTATTAGGGAATTAAAAAATCTGGGGAGAAAATCGATGAACATGAGAAAGTAAAGATTATTACATGATTCGACAAAAAATAAATAAAATCTTAAAAGTAAGAAGGATATTTTGGTTAGGATGTTGAATCATATATATAGAGTTAAATTTAAAGGAGGAGTTTTCATGCTAAACTTTAACATTCGTGGGGAAAATATTGAGGTAACTCCTGCAATTCGAGAACATGTTGAAGGTAAAATTGAGAAAGTAGATCGTTACTTCAACGAAGAAATCGAAGCAACAGCCAATGTCAACTTGAAGGTGTACAATGACAAGCAAACGAAAGTAGAAGTAACGATTCCTATGAAAAATTTAACACTACGAGCGGAAGAGCGCCATTCAGATTTGTATGCTGCTGTAGATCTCATCGTAGACAAGCTAGAACGTCAAATACGTAAATATAAAACAAAAGTAAATCGCAAATTCCGTGAACGAGAAGGCGTCGCTTCATTTTTTGCCACAGTAGAGGCATCAGACACGCCAGCAGAACAGTCGGATGAAGAAGCATATAATATTGTACGTACAAAACAATTCGATTTAAAACCAATGGATCAAGAAGAAGCAGTATTACAAATGAATATGCTTGGTCACAATTTCTTCATATTCACTGATGCAGAATCAGACGGCACTAATATCGTTTACAAACGTAAAGACGGTAAGTACGGCTTAATTGAGACAAATTAAATATTAATTGACCACAAAAGCTCTCCTCTAATTTTGAGGGGAGTTTTTTTACGGATAAAGAAATAATAAAATTATATAAGTTGCCCATTAAAAAGCTGCCGCTAGGATTTCCGCTGCAGGGCGGACGCTTTCCGCGGGCATGGCTTCAGCCTCCTCGTCGCTTCGCTCCTGCGGGGTCTTCAGCTCATGCTATTCCCGCTGGAGTCGCCGCCCTTTCGCTTCAATCAAAGGATCTTGCTGACTAATCAATTGTTAAATTCGATAGAGCACTAAAAGAGCAATAGAATTATCAACCCCTCATAGCGATGACTTAGTTAAAATCATTCTCTGCCCAATATATATTATTGCTAATTAGAAAATGTCTTCTTGTGACAAGTGAAGTATTTAATATGTGAAATGATTGCTTTCGGAATAGTATTGGTTGCTATCAATGACAAGTCCGTTGCTTTAAGCCATTTACTGAATCTCCACATTGTAAAAGTATATACTACTGTGATTTGGCACGCTGGTCTTGATAAATCTAGATCTGTTCAGTATAGATACTAATTAGTTAGCGAGTTCTATTGATTGCAGCGGAAGGCGGCGACTCCTGCGGGATGAGTGAGAAGATGAGACATCACAACGTACGCGTTAGCGGCGGTGATGGCTCAACGCTCACCCCGCGGAAAGCGTCCGCCTGAAGCGGAAATCACAGTGGACACCTAATTATTCCATTATAAGAAGTTCATTAATAATGAAAGTTTTTTTATTTAACGTGAATTGGAACTTAAAGATAGTATTTCCAGTGTTGTATAGAGTAGCTTTCGCTCAATTCTCCTCCATCAGAAAGCAAGTGGAAAACTTCAAAAAACAACAAAGAGGACAACAATTTGAACTTGTCATTACCCAATTGTAAATTTGCTTATTTGCGTGACTTTCTATCGAATGGTAAAATGGGGAGTAAGACTAAATGGGAAGTGAATATAGATGCTTGGTGTATTAAATAAAGTATTCGATTTAAATAAACGTGAAATAAAACGATTAGAAAAAATTGCGGATCAAGTTGAAGCACTAGCTAGCGAAATGGAAGCAAAATCGGATGAACAACTAACTGCAAAAACCGAAGAATTCCGTGCTCGTTATGCAAAAGGAGAAAAACTAGACAAATTGCTACCAGAAGCATTTGCAGTAGTACGTGAAGCGGCTAAGCGTGTACTTGGCATGTACCCTTTCCGCGTACAAATCATGGGTGCAGCTGCGCTTCATGAAGGAAACATTGCAGAAATGAAAACAGGGGAAGGGAAAACCCTTACTTCTACGATGTCTGTGTATTTAAATGCAATTCCAGGGCTAGGGTCGCATGTTGTGACGGTCAATGAATATTTATCTAGCCGTGATGCTGCAGAAATGGGACAATTGTATAATTTCTTAGGTTTGTCTGTAGGCTTGAATTTAAATTCATTATCAAAAGAAGAAAAACGTGAAGCATATGCAGCGGATATTACGTATTCCACGAATAATGAACTTGGTTTCGATTATTTGCGTGATAATATGGTGTTATACAAAGAAGATAAGGTACAACGTCCGCTTCACTATGCAGTAATTGATGAAGTTGACTCCATTTTAATCGATGAAGCAAGAACGCCATTAATTATTTCAGGTCAAGCAAATAAAGCAGCATTATTGTACAAGCAAGCAAATGCGTTTGTCCGTACACTCATTATCGAAACGGATTATACGTATGAAGAATCTACAAAAGGCGTTACGCTAACAGATGTTGGGGTAGAAAAAGTAGAAAAAGCGTTTAATATTGACAACTTATTTGATTTGACGCATGTTCGTCTAAATCATGCGATCAATCAATCATTGAAAGCACATGCTTCGATGCATTTAGATGTGGACTATGTTGTGCAAGACGGAGAAGTTGTGATCGTTGACTCATTTACAGGTCGTTTAATGAAAGGACGTCGTTATAGCGACGGGCTACATCAAGCGATTGAGGCAAAAGAAGGATTGGAAATTCAAAATGAATCGATGACAATGGCAACAATCACGTTCCAAAACTTTTTCCGTATGTATGATAAATTATCAGGTATGACTGGTACGGCAAAAACAGAGGAAGAGGAATTCCGTAATATTTATAATATGAATGTTATTGCGATTCCAACAAACCGTACGATAGCTAGGGATGACCGTGCAGATTTAATCTATGCTTCGATGAACGGTAAGTTTGAAGCAGTTGCTGCAGATATAGCTGAACGAAATAAAAATGGTCAACCTGTTTTAATTGGTACGGTAGCCATTGAAACATCAGAAATTATTTCCAAATTGTTAACAAAACATGGGATTAAGCATAGTGTATTAAATGCCAAAAACCATGAACACGAAGCGGAAATTATTGCGACTGCAGGTCATTTAGGATCGGTTACGATCGCGACTAACATGGCTGGTCGTGGTACCGATATTAAACTAGGCGACGGTGTTTTAGAAGCTGGCGGTTTAGCAGTAATTGGTACGGAGCGCCATGAATCACGCCGAATTGATAATCAGCTACGTGGACGTGCTGGTCGTCAAGGAGATCCTGGGGTGACACAATTCTACCTATCAATGGAAGATGAGTTAATGCGTCGTTTCGGTTCGGACAATATGCGTAATATGATGTCTAAACTAGGCATGGATGATTCGCAACCAATCCAATCGAAAATGGTTTCTCGTGCAGTAGAATCCGCACAAAAACGTGTAGAAGGTAATAACTTCGACTCGCGTAAACGCTTATTACAATATGATGATGTTTTGCGTCAGCAACGTGAAATTATTTATAAAGAACGAAATGAAGTATTAGAAACCGAAAATATGCGTGCACTTGTGGAATCGATGATTTTCGGTGCAATTGAGCGTTTAGTAGGCTCTAATACTGCTTCGGACAATAACGCTGACTGGAGTTTAAAAGGAATAATAGACTACGTACAAGCGAATTTATTGCCAGAAGGTGTCATTACACAGAGTGATCTGGAGAATCTGTCCCCAGACGAAATGATTGATAAATTAAAAGAAGAAGTAATTCGCTTCTATGATGCAAAAGAGGAAGAAATGACTCCAGAGCGCATGCGTGAATTTGAGAAAGTCGTTTTACTTCGTTCGATTGACTCTAAATGGATTGACCATATCGATGCAATGGATCAGCTACGTCAAGGTATTCATTTACGTGCATACGGGCAAACAGATCCACTTCGTGAATATCAGAGTGAAGGATTTGCCATGTTTGAAGCAATGGTGGATTCCATCCAAGAAGATGTTGCGAAATATGCAATGAAAGCAGAAATTAGAAACAATCTAGAACGCGAAGAAGTAGCAAAAGGGCAAGCGGTAAATCCAAAAGAAGAAGGTGGACCCGTTAAGAAAAAACCAACTCGCAAGGAAGTAGCAGTTGGACGAAATGATATATGCCCATGTGGAAGCGGAAAGAAATTTAAAAACTGTCATGGAACAGGGCAGTAACAAAATGCGAAAAGCGGCTATGTCTGCCCCGAGGGGTAGACATAGCCGCTGAAGCTAGCTAGTAACTGAATAGAATATTATCAACAGTTACTTGAATTTAGGAAAGTCGGAGGAATAAATAATATGGTAGAAATAGCAGTAGTACGAAATGAATTGGATCGAACAGCAGGGAAATTGGAAGACTTTAGGGGGTCTCTTTGACTTAGAAAACAAAGAGGTTCGTATACAAGAGTTAGAGGAGTTAATGACATTTCCTGATTTCTGGGACGATGCACAGGCTGCCCAAAAAATAATTAATGAAATGAATGCACTGAAAGCCATTGTAGAGCAATACAATGATCTTGTATCTACACAAGAAAACTTAGAAATGACACTTGAACTTATCAAAGAAGAGCCAGATGAGGAATTACAAGAAGAACTTGGCTCAGAACTGAAAGAGTTCACAAGCGCACTAAGTGACTTCGAGCTACAATTGCTATTAAGTGAAGAATACGACAAGCATAATGCGATTTTAGAATTGCATCCAGGTGCTGGGGGTACCGAGTCACAAGACTGGGGTTCCATTTTACTTCGTATGTATCAGCGTTGGGCTGATAAACGCGGATTTAAAGTAGAAACGCTCGATTATTTACCAGGCGATGAGGCAGGTATTAAATCCGTTACATTGCTTATAAAAGGGCATAATGCATATGGCTATTTAAAAGCAGAAAAAGGTGTACATCGCCTTGTACGTATTTCTCCTTTCGATTCATCTGGTCGCCGCCATACATCTTTCGTTTCTTGTGATGTTATGCCGGAATTCAATGATGAGATTGAGATTGAAATTCGTACAGAAGATTTGAAAGTTGACACGTATCGTGCAACCGGTGCTGGTGGTCAGCATATTAATACGACGGATTCAGCGGTTCGTATTACACACGTTCCAACGAATACCATTGTTACTTGCCAAACGGAACGTTCACAGATTAAAAACCGTGAGCATGCGATGAAGTTATTGAAATCGAAATTGTATCAATTAAAAATCGAAGAACAAGAAGCCGAACTTGCAGCAATTCGCGGTGAACAAAAAGAAATCGGATGGGGAAGCCAAATCCGCTCTTATGTTTTCCACCCATACTCGATGGTAAAAGATCATCGTACAAATGAAGAAAGCGGAAATGTTCATGCAGTTGTTGATGGTGAATTAGATCCATTCATCCATGCATTCTTACGTTCACGCATAAATTAATAGACGAAAAATACCCCGATGATATAATAAAATATCAAAGGGGTATTTTTTATTTATTCTTAACAATAGAAAATTAGATTAGAAGTAGTAATTAATTGTTGAATCTCTTTTTGATTTCTTTGGACTTCTAAAACAGACAAAATAGCTAAGCAATAACAGTATGAACATGCCATATGCTTGTTTAGGGAAATTCTAACAACGATAAATAATTAACCGATAAGGTTCCGAAGTAATAAATAACTTAATAGAGAGGGATGAAGATGCTTTGAAGGAAAAATATGGACTGTTATCTTTTATTTTAGCTATAGCAGGAATTTTGCTATTTTACTTGAGTTCTCAAGGAAATAATGGAGTTTTCAACCCTTATTTCTTCACAGGGCTTGCTTTATGGATATCAAGTTTTGTGTTAGGCGTTAAAGGTGTCAAAACAAAAGAAAGTGGTTCATTAAAGTATGTTGGAATGGGAATGATTTCGCTTATTGTTATAGGCTATGGTTTGTTAATAGTTATAATTGGCATTCGTGGGTTCGGAGCATAAAAAGCATTCTTGCACAGAGCATCAAGAGGCAGTTTGATTGAAAAAGGTAATTATATCTTTGTGTTAAACAGTAGGGTAAAGTCAATTTAGATAAAATAGAATAGATAAGGTGAAGATTATAGCTAATCTTTTGGTTGTTATAGGAATTATTGTTTGTATATTGCAATTTTTCTTAGCTAAACAAGGTAAGGTAAAAACATCTTTATTTTTAGCAATTTTATTTAGTATTATTGTATTTTTAATGATTTTATTTGGACTTGTTGTTTTAAAATTATTATTAAATGTGTGTGCCATCATACTATGGGTTTTATTCGCTTGGGCACTTACAAAAAAGAAGAAATTAAAGTCTTATTAAAGCGATTGTTCAATAAGAACAGTCGCTTTTTCACTAATGCAGCAGTTTAGTTTAAGAAGGAAATACTTATTTGGAATCTATTCATGCTGATATTCGTAGATAGTTTGAGGGGGAATATTTTTGAAAAACACAAAGTTAAAAATCGCATGGATTATTCCTAATGTATTTTGTTACTTGATGCTATTTGGATTATTCGTTTGGGTAGTGGCTAACGGCGAAGGATTACAAGAAATCAATAGATTATCAATTTACGTTTTATTTATCATTTTACTTTTCTTGATATCAGTATTCGGAAGTTACCGAATTTTGGACATGGATAAAAGAAAGTACAATATAAAAAGTTCTTAATATGCTAACGGGTGCTTTAATTCTATAAGCGTTGAAAATAAATAAAGATATAGCTCAGTTCAATGAACTGGGCTATATCTTTATTTAGACAAAAAGCACCGCAATTGCGGTGCAATTAGAAATACATTTTTATTTGTATTTTTGTGTATAAATTCTAGTTTTGCGACATGGCAAACAATAACCGAGCAAAGATAAGACATTCCATCGACTTAAATAAAGGTTTTGTTATGTTCTGATTTCAAGTATCATTAAGATGTTAGAATATTACGAAACAGGGGAGATAGCAATGATCTTAGTTTTAGCTACATTAATGATAGAAAAAGTAGGGATTATCGTAATTGTTGCTTTTTTACTCTCTCAATTGAAATCATTTCAACAAATTATTAAAAATGAACATAAAAATAGCGAAAAAATAATACTAATTTTACTTTTTGGGACCCTCGGAATTATTAGTAACTATACAGGAGTCGAGATTCAGCACGGAATAATTGTTAATAGCGGATGGCTCACAGGAATTGATCCGGATAATGCAATTGCCAATACAAGAGTAATGGGCGTAGTCATTGGCGGAATATTAGGGGGACCCGTCGTTGGTTTCGGTGCTGGTTTAATCGCAGGTATTCACAGATACTCTCTAGGAGGCTTTACAGCATTAGCGTGTTCACTGGCTGTTGTAGTAGCAGGAATTGTTTCGGGCTATTTTTCTCGAAGACAAATTAATGTAGAGAAGAAGATTACGCCGATCAACGCGGCTATTTTAGGAATGACATTGGAAGCTGTTCAAATGCTTATTATTTTAGCATTAAGTGACCCTTTTGAAGAGGCATGGATACTCGTTCAAGTTATTGGCATTCCGATGATTTTAGTGAACGGCTTAGGAATGTTTCTCTTTATGTATATAATCCGTTCAATTATTCGTGATGAAGAACGAGCACGGGCAAACCAAACGAGCAAAGCTTTCTATATTGCTGATCAAACCTTGCCTTTCTTCCGGCAAGGATTAAATACAAGTTCCTGTAAAGAGATTGCAGAAATCATGTTGAACTTGACCGATGCAGATGCGGTTTCCATAACAGATGAACTTCAAGTGCTCGCACATGTTGGAGCAGCATCAGACCACCATATTCCAGGCGGACATTTTATAACAGGTTTAACGAAAAGAGTGCTTGCAAACGGTGAAATTGCCGTGGCAAAATTAAAAGAAGAAATTTATTGTTCAGAGAGTAATTGTTCATTGGAAGCAGCAATCGTCTTACCTTTAAAAATGCGAAATAAAACAGCAGGAACACTAAAAATGTACTTTATTCAACCGAGTAAGTTAGATGATATTCAACAGCAACTAGCAGAGGGACTTGCCAATCTATTTTCAACTCAATTAGAGTTAGCGGAAGCTGAAAGACAAACAAAATTGTTAAAAGATGCAGAAATTAAAGCATTACAATCCCAAATTCATCCGCATTTTTTATTTAATAGTCTTAACTCTATTTCTATTTTATGTCGCACTGACGCCCCAAAAGCACGGAAATTATTACTGGAGCTTAGTTCCTTTTTGCGAGGGAATATACAAGGGGCTAGGCAGATGCTCATTCCTTTAGAAAAAGAATTAGAAAATGTGAAGTCCTACTTATCTCTAGAACAAACACGATTTCCGGATAAATATCAAATTGATCTTCAAATAGAACCCGGTATTGAAAAAGTATTGCTTCCTCCGTTTACATTGCAACCACTCGTAGAGAATGCAATCAATTATGCTTTTACTAATATAGAAGGAATCGGAATGATAGCCATTGAGATTTACACTTTGAATAATGATCTGCATATTATTGTAAAGGATAATGGAAAAGGAATTCCAATAAATAAAATGTCTATATTAGGTAAACAGACGATCATGTCTAAAAAAGGAACAGGCACTGCAATTTATAATATTAGTAAACGTTTATCAGGAATTTATAATGGCAAGGCAAGTTTTGAAATAGCGAGTGAAATGAATAGAGGAACGACTATTAAAATCTCTATTCCGCTTGATAGTAAAGGAGTATTACAGCAACATGTTGAAAGCATTTATAGTTGAAGATGAACCATTAGCAAGAGATGAATTGAAATATTTACTTATGGAAAGTAAACAAATTGAAATAGTTGGTGAAGCAGATAGTCTTGTAAACGCTGTCAAATCAATATCTAAACATAAACCAGATCTTGTATTTTTAGATATTGATTTGGATGGCGATAATGGATTGGATTTAGCTAAGCAATTACTTATGCTAAACCCTACTCCAGCAATTGTTTTTGCAACAGCGTATGATGAATATGCCTTACAAGCTTTCGAGTTAAACGCAATTGACTATATTTTGAAGCCTTTTGATGAAGAACGTATTCGCCAAACACTCGAGAAAATTATTCAAATAGGAAAAATAGGTACTGAAAAAACAACTTTTTCACCTTCTATAAAAAAAGCTAGTACAGATAAAATAGCTGTCCTTGTGGATGAGCGAATAGTATTACTTGAAAATGACTCAATCATCTATTTAGAATCTTTTGAAGGGAAGTGCAAGATTAAGACGATGACGGATGAATATATCGTTAGTGATTCCCTCGTTGTGATTGAGAAAAAATTACAACAAACGCAATTCATGCGAGTTCATAGAAGTTTTATCGTGAATCTGGATCATATCGTTGAAATTCATCCGTGGTTTAATTCAACATATAATTTAGTGTTGAAAGACAAATCAAAAGTTCCGGTAAGTAGGACTTACATAAAAGAATTTAAAATGCACGTTGGTTTTTAAGTTCAACTTGACTCAGCAAATAGTAACTTCACATAAAAGGAGTTCTTTCTAAGATTCCTGCTCCTGCGCAAGCTCGTCGCAAAAGACCTTTGCTCCTGCGCAAGCTCGTCGCAAAAGACCTTTGTTCCTACGCAGAGCTCGCCGTAAAAGTACTTTTACAGCAACGATTGCATGACTAATATCCTGTTGGTTCAAGGCACAACAGGGTGTCACAGAATTTGAAGGGATTATTAGAATAAATTTAGCCGTTGTCGCATCCACGCGACAACGGCTAAATTTAATATCTGGAAGAAATTATGTCTAGGCGAAGTCAATTTGTATTTCATTTCTTAATATTTGCATTTCATCCTTGAATTTTTGTAATTCAGCTATAAATGGAATTTATTATACTAGTATTTAGTATGATTATTATAGACTAGAAGGATGGGGGAAGAAAGAAATGAATGCGGTTACAATTGTAATAGGTTCTATCTGTATACTATTAATAGCTTATCGTTTATACGGAACGTTCATGGCAGCTAAGGTTTTAAAACTAGATGATTCAAAACCTACTCCGGCGCATGAACTGGAGGATGGGAAAGATTATGTACCCACGAACAAATGGGTCACGTTTGGTCACCATTTTGCGGCGATTGCTGCGGCGGGACCGTTAGTTGGGCCAATACTTGCAGCGCAGTTCGGTTATTTACCTGGATTGCTATGGCTTCTGATTGGTGCGGTAATCGGGGGAGCCGTTCACGATATGGTCGTGCTTTTTGCTTCCATGCGTCAAGGTGGAAAGTCTTTATCAGAAATAGCAAAAAAAGAACTAGGGCCAGTTGCGGGATTTTGTGCAGGACTCGCAATGTTATTTATCATCACAATTACAATGGCAGGTTTATCATTAGTTGTACTAAGTGCTTTAGAGAGAAATCCATGGGGAACATTTGCTGTAGGAATTACGATTCCGATCGCGATGGGTGTTGGATTGTATCATAAAAAAACAGGCAATTTAAAAGGTGCTACTATCGTAGGGTTCGGACTTATTATGGCGGCTATCCTTTGGGGGCCAAATATTCAGGGCACAGCACTCGGAGATTTCTTAACATTAGAAAAGAGTACAATTGCTCTTGCTTTGCCAATCTATGCATTTTTTGCGGCAGCTTTGCCAGTTTGGTTATTGTTGGCACCTCGCGATTATTTAAGTACATTTATGAAAATTGGTGTATTTGCAGCTTTAATCATTGGGGTATTCTATGTAAACCCTGAAGTTCAGTTCCCTGCATTTACTGAATTTATAAATGGTGGTGGTCCAATCATTGCTGGTCCAGTTTGGCCATTCATTTCGATTACGATTGCCTGTGGAGCAATTTCAGGGTTCCATGCATTCGTTGGGTCAGGTACAACTCCAAAAATGATTAATCGTTGGAGCGATATTAAAGGTGTAGCTTTTGGAGCGATGCTTGTAGAGTGTTTAGTGGCAATTATGGCATTGATTGCAGCTGTATCATTAATGCCAGGAGATTATTTTGCGATAAACTCAACTCCTGAGAAATTTGCAACTTTAGGAATGGAAACAGTACATTTAGATAAACTAAGTGAAGAAATTGGAATGGATCTTGAAGGAAGAACTGGTGGTGCAGTTACACTAGCAGTCGGAATGACATATATCTTCACTGAGATTCCAATTTTTGAGAAAATGGCATCGTTTTTCTATCAGTTTGTTATTCTATTCGAAGCCGTCTTTATCCTAACTGCGATTGACTCGGGGACACGAGTTGCTCGTTATCTTATCCAAGATTTTGGTGGAACATTCTTTAAACCTTTAAAACGTACAGATTCCTTATGGGCAAATATTTTTGCAAGTGCGTTAGCCTGCTTCATGTGGGGATATTTACTCTACTCGGGAGATATTAGCTCTGTTTGGGCACTGTTCGGTGTGTCGAATCAATTAATGGCGTCTATCGGTTTAATCATTGGTGTAACAATTGTGTTGAAAATTGCAGAAAAGCGTTGGTACATCCTAACTTGTTTAATTCCATTAGTTTATTTGTATATCACTGTGAATGTAGCAGGATATTGGATGGTGACAAACGTTTACTGGAATACAGAAAGTGCTGGATTCAACTTCTTAAATGGAACACTTTCTGTTATTATGTTAATTCTTGGTTTCGTTATTCTCGTAACCTCCATACGTAAGTGGATGCAACTTTGGAAAATTCCACAAGCCGAATTAGTGGAGCGAGTAGCAAAAGGAACAATCTAATTTTAAGTTCCAAGTTTAAACGGTTCTACTCCGTTTTGAACTTGGAATTTTTTTGATTTGATTGAAGTATTCGCTTTACCTATTTAAAACGGTGCTATGCTGAAGTTCACAAAAATTCTTTCTGTTGTTATACTAGTGCAATCAAAGACAATGAAAGAGGATAGTTTATGGCAACTAATCACAGACTACATAAAGAATTACCTCCAATTGTGGAGCATAGCAAAGATTATTTATATGTTATTATCGGAGCAGCAATTATTGCGATTGGCTTTAACGTTTTTTTATTGCCTAACCAAATTGCTTCTGGTGGGGTTAGCGGAATAAGTACTATTTTAAAGGGCGTTTTTGGATGGGAGCCCGGTATCGTGCAATACGCTTTTAATATTCCCCTTTTTATCGCAGGTTTAATCTTTTTAGGTGCGAAATTTGGCATTAAGTCATTTGTCGGAACATTAACATTACCAGCAGTTGTTTTATTAACTGCTAGTTGGGAGCCTTGGACATATAATCCTTTATTAGGGGCTTTATTTGGTGGAATCGCAGTTGGTCTTGGACTAGGAATTGTATTTCGTGGCGGTGCTTCTACCGGGGGAACTGATTTGGCGGCGCAAATTATTACAAAATATACAGGCTTTTCGCTTGGGAGAAGTGTGTTATTAATCGATGGTCTCATCGTTATTAGTGCAGCATTCGTTTTTGATATCGAAAAAGCACTTTATGCATTAATTGGCTTATTTGTGACGACAAAAACGATCGATATCGTACAACTAGGTTTTAGCCAATCAAAAATGATCTACATTATTACGAATAAACAGGATGAAATAAGAGATGCTATCTATAAAGAAATAGACCGCGGGGTGACAAAACTTCCTGCTTTTGGCGGATATACAAATAAAGAAAGACCTATCTTAATGGTTGTCGCATACCAGACAGAGTTCACAAAACTGAAACATGTCATTAAGACGATTGATCCGGCAGCTTTCGTTATTGTCTCTGATGCCTACGAAGTGCTTGGGGAAGGTTTCAAAAGATATTAACTTTGGTATAATAAAGAATGTAGTTCAAATTTACTTGAGGGAGGTAATAATAATGAATAAAAAACTATTAGCCGTAATATTCGGTGCTGGATTAATGTTAGCTGCTTGTGGCGGTGGCAATGACGAAGCAAATGATAATAATGACACAGCGACTAACACAGAAACCCCAACTACTGAAACAGCTACAGTAGATGCAGAGAAAATCGTTAATTCGAAATGCATTAGCTGTCATGGTGGTAACTTAGAAGGACAAGGTAACTTCCCGGCGCTTAATGATGTTGGAGCACGTTTATCTGAAGATGAAATTTTAAATGTTATTGAAAATGGTAAAGGCGCTATGCCTGGTGGACTTGTATCAGGCGAAGAAGCCCAAGAAGTAGCTGCATGGTTAGCTGCTAAAAAATAATAAATAATAAAAATCAGTTGCTCAGATAGGGCAGCTGATTTTTTTATGTTATAGAAAAAAATTATGAAGTATGTGTAACTTTTTTCAAACAACATAAAGCCGTTGTTTTTATAAAAAAACAGAGTATAGGGATAATGCGCACTAATGGAGATCTATTAAGAGACCGCTAGATTTCCGCTGCAGGCGGACGCGTTCCGCGGGCATGGCTTCAATCTCCTCGTCGCTATGCTCCTGCGGGGCTTTCAGCTCATGCACCTGCCGCTTCGCTTTCGGTGCAGAAAACATTTGCTATTCCCGCTGGAGTCGCCGCCTTCCACTTCAATCAATAGGAATCTCTTGCTAATTTAGTGTCTGCTGATATCAAAAATGTAAGGTACACTATGCGAAAGTTTATTAATCCTATTTAGAAAATGTAGCCTCTAAATAAGTTGATTGCTCATAACCATTTACTGGGTAGTTACACCTCTAAATACTACACCGTATAAGTATAAAACCCATCACAGACTCTGTTGGATTGGTTTAGTCGAGTTTACACCATGTTATGTCTCGTTCAACCATTTATTGGATTTTATTTTTAGGAAATACTACATAAGTTTTAATTTATAACAGTGACGCTGATTAGTTAGCGATTTTCATGAATTGGAGCGGAAGGGCGGGGACTCCTGCCGGATGAGTGAGACAGATGAAACATCGCAGGCGAACGCGCAGCGTCGGCGATGGTTCATCGCTCACCCGGCGGAAAGCGTCCGCCCTGCAGCGGAAATCCCAGCGGTAACTTCTTTACGATGCAGTATTCCTATCCATTTACAATGGTTTTACGTTTGTCCATTCCTAGGATATTTTCTTCCAAAATTAATTCAAATCCAAAACTTTATGTAATTCTTCCAAAGCAAGTAAAAGTAACATCTTTCTCCAAAATAATCCACAAAAATCTCCGAGTTAATTTTAAAAAACTTTTCAATAAAAAAAGAATATTTTAATAGAAAAGAAGGATTTCGAGAGAACAATGTAGAAAATAATGACGATAGGTCGTTTGTACGAAGGTATTTTTCCTCATTTAAAATGAATATCAAATCGAATTATCGAATTTTTCCCAAATATTTGTAATAAAATGAAATGTAATTGTAACAAACTAAGAAGCGTCTAATGTTATAATAGGCATGTTACATTTTATTAAACGAAATAAATTAGGTGGTTTATAAATGATTGAGATGAAAAATGTCTACAAAAAGTATCCAAACGGGATTGTTGCCGCAAATGGAATTGATGTAGAAATTAAGCAAGGTGAATTCGTATATGTAGTCGGACCAAGTGGTGCAGGAAAATCGACATTTATCAAAATGATGTATCGGGAAGAACGTCCAACATCAGGTGATATATTCATCAACGGTACTAATTTATCGACACTAAAAAACAGTAAAGTACCTTATTTGAGAAGACAAATAGGCGTAGTGTTTCAAGACTTTAAATTACTACCACGTCTAAATGTGTATGAAAATGTCGCATTTGCATTAGAAGTAATTGAAGAAACACCAACAATAATACGGAAAAAAGTGATGGAAGTATTAGAACTTGTTGGACTTAAACATAAAGCAAGAATGTTTCCTACGGAGCTCTCAGGTGGCGAACAACAACGTGTTTCAATTGCCCGGTCTATTGTCAACACACCACAGCTTGTTATTGCGGACGAGCCGACAGGAAACCTTGACCCAGACACTTCATGGGACATTATGAATATATTCGAAGAAATTAATGCCCGAGGAACTACAATTATAATGGCAACGCATAATAGAGAAATTGTAAATACCATTAGACACCGTGTTATCGCTGTTGAGGGTGGATTAATCACTCGAGACGAAGACAAAGGGGAATACGGTTATGAAAACTAGAACAGCAGGTAGGCACTTCAGAGATAGCTTGAGAAGTATCAGTCGAAATGGTTGGATGACGTTTGCTTCGGTTAGTGCAGTAACTGTTACGCTACTGCTAGTCGGTGTGTTCGTCATGATTATGATGAATTTAAACAAAGTAGCAGATGATCTTGAAAAAGATGTAGAAATTAAAGTAATTGTCGAATTGACGGCGGATGAAGCTGCTATCGCTGCATTACAAGAAGAAATAAAAAATACAACAGGTGTTGCAGAAGTGCAGTATTCACCAAAAGAAGATGAGCTAAATAAGTTAGTGTTAGATTTTGGGGAAGATTTGCGTTTGTTTGAACAGCAAAACCCTTTACATAATGTATTTTATGCAAAAGCAGTAAATCCGCAAGAAACAGAAAAGGTAGCAAAAAAGATCGATAGTTTAGATAACACATTCGAAGTGAAGTATGGGGAAGGAAAAATAGAAAAACTATTTTCTTTCTTGAACACTAGTAGAAATGTAGGGTTAGTACTAATACTAGCGTTATTGTTCACGGCGATGTTCCTAATATCTAATACGATTCGAATTACGATTGTTGCAAGAAGAAGAGATATAGAAATTATGAAACTTGTTGGAGCGACAAACTGGTTTATACGTATTCCTTTCATATTAGAAGGAATGTGGTTAGGAATTCTCGGTGCAATTATTCCAATCACGCTCGTAACAACACTCTACTACAATATTCATAAAGTACTATCACCGAAACTTGCACAAGGAAACCTATTTGAACTGCTCGATTTCTCACCATTTATCTATCAAGTAAATGCGTTGATTTTATTGATGGGGGTACTAATAGGCGTCTGGGGAAGTTTCATGTCAGTAAGGAAGTTTTTACGAGTCTAAAAAAGAACTATGAAGGTAATTTGAAAGGAGCAAGAAGTTTTGAGAAAACAGTCTAAATGGGTACTACGCGTTTTTGCGTTAGCTACTACTTGCGCGCTTTTGTTCACAGGACCAAGTGCCCTTGCTAATTCATTGAACGATTTAAAAACTCAACAAAAAGAACTTGAACAAAAGAAAAATTCAATAAACTCAAACATTAAAGAAACAGAAGGTAAGATAAACTCAAACATGTCTAAAATCGAACAAATTATGGCTCAAATTCAAGCTTTAGACACAGAAATTATTACGACAGAAGATAAAATTTCAAAAGTATTAAAAGAAATAGAGTTAACAACGACTGAAATTGAGAATTTACATGCCTCTATTGCAGAATTAGAGCGCAAAATTAAAGAACGTGATGAGCTTTTAAAAGAACGAATCCGTGCTGTACAAGTTAGTGGCGGATCTGTTAGTTATTTAGATGTGTTACTTGGAGCAAATAGTTTTATCGATTTTATCGACCGCTTCTCCGCAGTAAATACATTAATGGAAGCAGATCGCACGATTTTGAAAGAACAAGCAGATGATAAAAAGCAGCTAGAAGAACAAAAAGCAACTTTAGAGGGAAAATTACAGCAACAAGAAGCAAGTAAAAACGAGCTACTCGCTTTAAAGGCTTCTCTGGATGAGCAAAAAGCAGCTAAAGGAAACTTAGTAGATCAACTAGAAGCAGAACAACAAAAACTAGAAGCAGATAAAGAAGTAATGGAAACGGAGTACGATGAAGTATTAAATTTAAGTGAAGAAGTAACAAATAAAATTGTAGCAGAACAAAAACGCCAAGCAGAAGTAGCACGAAAACTGGCAGAAGAGAAAAAACGTAAACAAGCGGAAGAAAGAAAACGTCAACAAGCAGCAAGTGGATCATCTACAGCAATTCCAGCAGTATCATCAGGTGATTGGACAAAACCAGTATCAGGACGTCTTACTTCCGGTTATGGGTATCGAATGCACCCGATTTATGGAAAAGGAAAAATGCACTACGGAGTGGACTTTGCAAATTCGATTGGAACTCCAGTAGTTTCAGCGGCAGACGGTGTAGTCTCTTATGCTTCTCCACTTAGTACATATGGTAATGTGATCATGGTAACTCACTCAATCGATGGTCAATCATTTACTTCTTTATATGCACATTTAAGTAGTATTAAAGTAAGCGTGGGACAAGCTGTTTCAAAAGGGCAAACTATTGGTGGACTTGGAAATACAGGGAATTCTACAGGACCACATTTACATTTTGAAATTCATACAGGCACATGGAGTGGTATGACGAGTAACTCCGTGAATCCATTGAGATATATTTCTTTATAATATTATATTAAGACGCCATCCAATCTTTGGACGGCGTCTTTTTTGTCAGAATCAATATATTAGTATACAAGTGCACTTTCAGTTTATAATAAGAGCGATAACGTATTGATGACGTATTAATGGAGGTAAGCTGTGAAGAAAAAGATTATTGGCTTATTAATTGTTGGTTGTTTAGTTGCGATTGCAACAATATCCTTTGTAAAAGATAATATAGACGAAACAGAAGCATTTGCCGGAGAACAAATGGGAACCGACATGGCAGCAAATCCTGCAAATGAAGGAATTGGTCAAGGGGACCGTGCTCCAAACTTTACACTTACTACGCTTGATGGAAAAGAAGTGACGCTTTCTGATTACCAAGGAAAAAAAGTAGTGCTAAACTTTTGGGCAACTTGGTGTCCTCCTTGTAAGGCAGAAATGCCACATATGCAAAACTACTATGAAGATATGGCAGAACAAGAAAATGTGGAAATTTTAGCTGTTAACTTAACGAACTCAGATGTTGGCATCGATAAAGTAGAGCTCTTTAAAGAAGATTATGGATTAAGCTTTCCAATTCCTTTAGATGAAGAAGGAACGGTTGAAAAAACGTACCAAGCAATTACGATTCCAACAACTTATATGATTGATACAACCGGAACGATTCAAAACAAAATTGTTGGACCTATGGATGAACAAATGCTTACAGACTTTGTAAGTAATTTAAAATAAATAAATATCCGATTTTTGGGCAAGTATTAAACTTCGCTTTCCACACATATATTAGTGGAAAAGTAGGAGGTTGAACTTGCGCAAAAGTCGGATTTTTTTATATGTCTTGTTATTTATTGTTATGCTTGGGATTGTGTATTTATTGTTCGGGAAATCAACTAAGTCCGTAGAATCTGGGGTTAGTACTAGTCAAGTAATTGATGAAGCATTTCAATTGATTAAAAAAGAAGCAGTGTTTTCTAAAAATGAAAAGCTATTAGTAGAAGGTGCGATTCGGGGAATGACTGAAGCGTTAGAAGATCCGCATAGTACGTATTTGACGAAGGAGGAAGCGGCTAACCAAGAAGCATCACTTGCTGAGGAACGCGTTGGAATTGGTGTAGAAATTATGCAATCTGCTGGGAAATTTATCGTTGTCGCACCACTTAAAGACTCCCCAGCCTATAAGGCAGGATTGAAATCACAAGATGAAATTGTTCGAGTGAATGAGGAAAGAGTAGATGGGAAGACGATGGCTGAGCTTGTTCAATTATTAAGTGGTGAGAAGGGAACGTCATTGAAAATGACGATCTATCGTGCAAGTGAAAATCGCCATGTAGAGTTACATATGAAACGGGATACTATCGCAATGCACACAGTTTCAAGTGAAGTATATGAAGTGGATGACCATGCCATTGGGATTGTTACGATTTCATTATTTGGAGAAAAAACAGGAGAAGAATGGGAAAAGCAAACGAAATCATTAGTAGAGCGTGGAATTGACGGACTAGTTATTGACGTGAGAGGAAATCCTGGTGGTTACTTATTTAGCGTTTCATCAGTCATTGGTACATTAATGAAAAATGGAACGACTTTTGCATATATGCAAAATGCAAAAGGGGTTTTAGAAATGTTAAACACAGAAAGCAAAGAGGCACCTTATTTAAATAAAGTACCTACTGTTTTATTGCAAAACGGGGGTAGTGCTTCTGCAAGTGAAGTGCTCGCTGGAGCTCTCCGCGATAACAATCGAGCGCTAATTGTAGGTGAAACTAGCTTTGGAAAAGGAACGGTACAAGAGACACATCCATTAACAAATGGTGGTAAGTTAAAAATTTCTACACATAAATGGCTTACACCAAAACAAGAATGGATTCATCACAAAGGGATAGAAGCGGATTTAAAAGTAGAACAAGAAGAATTGTTTGCAATGGATCAAAAATACTTGAGTGGAGAATTCCGAATGGGCGATTACGGCGAAGAGATCAAATACGTCCAACAAGTGTTAAGTGCGCTTGGCTATAATATCGGCCGGGAAGATGGTTATTTTGACGAAGGAACAGAAGATGCAATCGAAAATTATCGACAAGAAAGAAGCTTAGGTGAGGGGAGCGAAATAAACAGCGTTTTATTTCAATCTTTAACGGAGACGGTAGCTGCATATAAAACAAAAAAAGAAAATG
Source organism: Psychrobacillus sp. OK032 (assembly GCF_900111345.1). Taxonomy (GTDB): domain Bacteria; phylum Bacillota; class Bacilli; order Bacillales_A; family Planococcaceae; genus Psychrobacillus. Next base: position 455,045 of record NZ_FOGY01000001.1, on the reverse strand, counting down.
ATAAGCAATTACAAATGGGTATCGGTTATCTAATCCATGATTTAAGTAAATAAGATTATACGAAAATACTATACGCAAAAGGCTCCTCGTTTGTTACAATAATAGGAAGGAAATGTGCGAGCGAGGAGGATGCGTATGATACAGGAATTATTAATCGAATTGGGTAAAGGAATCGGACGGTTTTTCCTTCATCCAGCAGTTTATATTACGATCCTTTTCTCTGTTTTAATCGGCTATTATCGGGTGAAGCGAGAAAGAAGACAATTGCGAACAAGAATTTTGTGGGGATGGACAGAAGCAAAGAGACTTATGCTAGATGGATACATATGGGCAATCATGTTATCAGTCATTAGTGTCGCAGTTGGACTAGTCCTGCCAATTTCTTGGTTATACATATTTAGTGCATGGATGATTTTATTGGTATTGTTATTTATGTATCAAGCTGGTTCTCCCATTTATGCGATTGCTTTAGGTGTTGCTACGTTGTATATGATGGATGTATATAACTGGTCTTTGGATATATTTTCATGGGAATTGAATGGATTAAATATTACGAATGAAGCAATTGTCCCAATTGCAATTTTAGCAGGATTGTTACTAATTGCAGAAGGAGCGCTCATTCAAAAGCACGGTTCAAGTCATGCTTCACCACGGTTAGTAACTACCGCACGTGGGATAGAAGCGATGGAATATATAACAAAACGATTATGGTTATTACCGATTTTACTTGTTGTTCCAGGTGATGTAATTGGCTCATATATTCCATATTGGCCACAATTTACGCTAGGAGAATCTACGTTTTCACTTGTGCTATTTCCTTTCGTTATAGGATTTCAGCAAAAAAGTAGACACTCATTACCTATTCAATTTTTCCCAAGGTATGGGAAAAAGGTTTGGCAGCTTGGTATTATCGTCACAATCATTGGTGCTGTAGGATTTGTAATGCCACTAATAAGTGCAATTGCCATTGCTCTAGGTGTATTAGTTAGATTCCTCATTACCTATATAGAATATAAAAAAGAGACATCTGGAACGTTTGCAGTGTCTCCACAGTCAGATGGTGTTATGATAGCAGGAGTGCTTTCCGATTCCCCCGCAGAAAAAATGGGGCTTCTCATCGGAGAACGTATTGTGAAAGTGAACGGACAAAAAGTGACAAACGAGCAAGAATTATACGAAGCTGTACAAATAAATGCAGCGCACTGTCGTTTAGAAGTATTGGATTACAGCGGAGAGCTTCGCTTACGTCAACATATTCTGTTTAGACATGATCATTATCGATTAGGGCTGATCCTAGTAAGGTAGGAGAACTTATGGAAACATTATCTTTATCAACGCAAATAATACTAGCCATTTTTGCACCTGCATTACTCGTTATTCTTTTTACACGTATTACGTTTAATCGTTATGTAGCGCTTATACTGACAGTTGCATTATTTGCAGCATCGGTACAAGCGGGGTATACGCACAGATGGTGGATCTATATATTAGATGCAGCATCATTAACTGTGGGATTCTGGTATTCTAGTAAAAGTAAAAAAACAAAGAAAAAATCCGCTCATCAATGAGGCGGATTTTTTTGTGTGGAAAAGAAGTGGTGCTAATCAAAGTGGCTATATTCAGTGACCACTAGGATTTCTGCTCCAGGCGGACGCTTTCCGCGGGCATGGCTTCAATCTCCTCGTCGCTACGCTCCTGCGGGGCTTTCAGCTCATGCTATTCCCGCTGGAGTCGCCGCCTTCCGCTTCAATCAACCATATATGCTAGCTAATTAGCGTTTAGCTAAACAAACCAATAAGAAATATTAGAACCGCTGCACGAAGGCAAAAGTGCCAGCTATCATATTAAACAGTGAACATGAGCTTCACTATGTTACTAATTACTAGATAATGTATATTTTAAAGTATTTAATGGTCATCTCCTATTAAGTAAACTCTTTGATATGGTAAATGATTGCTTACGACTTAAATTGGTTGCTCTCGTGCTAATTTGGTTGACCAGTTGGTTGCTCTTATCCATTTACCGGATCAATTTTACGAGATACTTACTAATAATGGATTTTCCTCTTCAATTCTAATAAAACTTTTGGTTTATAAAGCGAGAAACTAATTAGTCAGCAGGCTCCTTTGATTTTCGTGGAAGGGCGGCGACTCCGGCGGGATGAGTGAGACAGATGAGACATCACAACGTACGCGTAGCGTCGGTGATGGCTCATCGCTCACCCCGCGGAAAGTGTCCGCCCTGTAGCGGAAATCCCAGCGGAAACTAATTTTGTTACGCATTATCTCTATATTATGTAACCAACAATCAAAATACCAAACTATAAATAGCTAAAACCCCAATTGTCCCTAACACTATAACCATCAAATTAGAAAAAAGAATAGCTAAAGTAAACGCAACAATTGCTCCGATCAATCCAAACAAAAGATTCCCTTCTTGAACATACAAGATAGCTGGGAATATTAACGCGCCTAAAACAGCGTATGGAATATTACGCAAAACACCAGAAACAACTGGTGGTAACTCTTTTCCTTCTAAAAAAGTCAGAGGAACAGCCCTTGGAATATACGTAACTATTGCCATGCCAATCAACGTCCACCAATACCATGCTCCCATATATTTAAGCTCCTTTCAGCTGTCCGGCAATACGCTTACGTTTTTCATGAATAGCATAAATAATTTCCACAAAAATAGCGGATGCTAATGTAGCAACTAAAATAGACCATCCAGTTGATAAGATTCCTGTCCAATAAAAAAATCCATTAATAACAGCTGCAATCAGTGCAAGCATGACGACTTTGCGATTGCCACGCATGGACGGTACTAGAAGTCCAACGAACATCGCGTATAAGGCAATCGACATCGCAGCTTGTAAAAACTGTGGAAGATTGGCGCCGATAACATGTCCAACAGCAGTGAAAATAACCCAGCTACTATACGCAATAAAAGCAACACCAAATGCAAAGGAAGTTCCTATTTTGTCCTCTTTTCTAGTTGCGAGGACCGAAAAAGACTCATCTGTAATTCCGAAAGCATAAATTCCTTTAATCCATCTTTTTTCGCTCTGCATCTTTTCGTTCAGTGCAGCCGTCATTAAGAAGTGACGTATATTAAGGACAAATGTATTTAAAACGATTAAAATAGGGTCAACCCCTTTTGAAATTAGCGTTAAAGACATGTATTGTGCTGCTCCCGCATAAACGAAAATACTCATCGCAGTAGCTTCCCAAATGGACAGTCCGGATGTTTTGGCAAGTAAGCCAAATGTTAAAGCGACTGGAAAATAGCCGATTGCAATACTCAACCCTGCTTTTAATCCAAGTACAAATGAATTATTATTCAATTTTCTGTCACCACCTAAAAAACATAATAGACAAATTATACTATAACCGAATAGTTTTATGAATATGAAACATGGGAATAGTATAAACATACATATTTTGGAGGAGAGCAACATGTTTGATTGGTTTTCATGGGATACATTAACAACCTTAACACAGGATTATCGTGCGTTAGGTCCGATAATTGGTATCCTCTTGCCTTTTTTAGAAGCATTTTTGCCATTTTTACCGCTCATCGTGTTTATCGTAGCGAATGTAACAGCTTATGGATTGCTCTTTGGATTTTTGCTTTCGTGGGCAGGTTCGGTAATAGGAGCGTATACAGTCTTTTTAGTAATTCGTAAATATGGACGAGCACGTGTGCTTGGTATTATAACAAGACATGAAAAGATTCAAAAATTAATATTATGGGTAGAGAAGAATGGATTTGGTCCGCTTTTTTTACTTATTTGTTTTCCATTTACTCCCTCCGCACTTGTGAATATTGTTGCTGGACTTTCCAATATGAAAAAGAACACCTATTTATGGACAGTTACATTGGGAAAGCTAATAATGATTTTTATCGTTAGTTTTATTGGTTCAGATATAAAAGCATTGATCACCCAACCAGTTCGTACGGCTATCGTTGTCATCATTATTGTTATTCTTTGGTTTGTTGGAAAAAGAGTAGAGAAACGAATTGATAAAAAGGTAGAAGCAGATTTGCATAATTTTAGAAGCGACAGAAAAATAGGGAAAGAAAGGAGATAAATTTGAGTAAAACGAAAAAGGAAATAATAGAATGGCTTACGTCTTTGGTCATTGGAATTGTAGTCGTTCTCTTTGTTCGATCATTTTTAGCGACAAATTATGAAATCGTTGGAGAGTCAATGATGCCAACACTTCATGATCATAATCATGTCCTCATTAGCAAAGTATCTAAGATTAAACGAATGGATGTAATTATTTTTCATAGTGATGAAAAAGAGGATTATGTGAAACGAGTCATTGGCTTGCCTGGCGATACGATTACTTATGAAAATGATCAATTGTTTATTAACAATAATAAAGTGGATGAACCATTTTTGAGTTCGTATGAAGCCTATATAAATACTGAAACAAATTTCACAGGGGATTTTAATTTACTGGAGCTGACCGGTAGTAAAACCGTCCCGCCTGGAAAATTATTCGTTTTAGGGGATAACCGGATTTCCAGTTTAGATAGTCGTTACTTTCATTTTATTGATCAAAAAGAAGTCATTGGCGAGTTAAAACTAATTTATTGGCCAATTTCCGATTTTAAGGTGAATTTTCGTTCCGAATAATTTCCTTCCCTATTGGATGTTTTGTACAATAGAGTAAAGGGGTTATTCGGATTTTTTATAAAAATTGACAGCTTGTAAAAGCGCACTTAAAGGGAAAGGAGTTCGGTTACAGTGTCATTACGGATTATTAGTGGTCGTTCTGGAACAGGGAAGACTACATTTATGCAACATGAAATAGTACATACATTACAACAAAACCCACTTGGGGATCCGTTATTTTATATTGTGCCTGACCAAATGTCATTCTCCAGTGAATACGATCTCGCGGCAGGAGCTGGTCTAGATGGGTTAATACGTGCACAAGTGACGACATTTAAACGGTTAGCTTGGCGCGTATTACAAGAAACTGGTGGAATTGCGAAAGAAGAAATAAGTGGATTCGGATACCGAATGCTTATCCGGAGTTTACTAGAAGACAATAAAGAATCATTTACTCTATTTAATAGAGCCGCAACAAAACGAGGTTTTACCGATCAAATCGAAGTCCTTATGAAAGAATTCAGTCGTTATTGTTTAGACCATGCTACGATGGCAAACGCATTAAATCAATTAGAAGCAGTCCAAGCACCTAAAACACTACTCGATAAATCAGCGGATCTTATGCTAATGCTCGATCTGATGGAGCAAAAACTAGGGACAAGCTATATTGACGGAGAAGGGTACTTAACCTTGCTTGCCTTGAAAATAAAAGACTCGCATTTGCTTGAAAAAACAGAACTATACATCGATGGATTTACATCATTTACAACAAGAGAATTAGAAATCATACAAGCATTAATGAAACAAGTAAAGCGCATAACAATCGCTCTTCCGATGGAGACACTTGCCGATGCACAAGATGAACAGTCATTATTTTATCAACCTGCAAATACATGCCTTAGATTGATAGAAATGGCTCAAGCAGAACAAGTGGAAATAGAAGAATTTGTACACCAAGTAGAGCAAAAAAGATTTGTATCGAAAGAGCTTTTCCATATCGAAGCAAACTTTGACCAGCTACCACCGGCGGAGATAAAGACAGAAGGTAAGTTACGGATAACAGAAGCGGCGAATAAACGTGCAGAAATTCATGTGGTAGCAAGACAAATACGAGAAATGATGCAACAAAAAGAGATACGTTATAAAGAAATGGCGATATTGCATCGGGATGCGGAAAGCTATGAAGGACTAATTGAAACCATTTTCCCACAATATGAAATTCCAGTGTTTATTAGTCAAAAAAAATCAATGTTGCATCATCCGTTAATCGAGTTAAGTAGAACTGTATTAGAAATAATTCGAACTGGTTGGAAGTATGAACCAATGTTTCGAGCGATTAAAACCGATTTATTTTTCCCTTTGAATGCATCAAAAAGTAAGTGGAGAGAACGGGCCGATCGTTTAGAGAATTTTGTCCTGTCATTTGGTATTTACGGAGATAGATGGTTAGATAATCGACGATGGGTGTATAAAAAATATCGTGGGTTAGAATTTTACTCGAAAGTGCAAACAGACGAGGAGTTAAGTATCCAAGCAGATTTGCATGCAGCTCGCGATATAGTTGTTCAACCTTTGAAAATACTTGCTGACACGCTTGCACAAAGTAAAACAGGGTTAGATTTGGCTACTGCAATATTTACATTTATGGAGTCGCTACAAGTATACGAGAAACTGCAAGTTCTGAAAAAAGCCGAAGAAGAAAGTGGCCAATTGCTACTTGCTTCTGAACATGAACAAGCTTGGAATGAGTGGGTGAATGTACTTGATCAATTTGTCTTAATGTTTGGTGAGAAAGAAATGACTGTAGAGGATGCGGCGAAAATATTAGATGAAGGGTACGACCAGCTAGCATTTTCACGCATCCCACCAACGATTGATCAAATTACCGTTGCAAATGTCGATATTGCACGTTTAACAAATATAAAAGCTGTGTTTGTTATTGGAGTGAATGATGGTGTATTCCCAAAACGAATGGACCATGAAGGTTTACTGTCAGATACAGAGCGAGAATGGTTTACGCAAGTAGGATTCGAGTTAGCACCAACATCGAAAATGCGTTTACTGGATGAAAATTATTTAATATATAAAGCATTCGTCACCGCTTCCGATTATTTAGCGGTTTCCTATCCAATTGCAGATAGCGAGGGAAAAGCGCTACTACCATCGATGTATATTAAAAAACTTCAACAAATGGTAACGGATGTCCCGCTAGAACTAGCTGTAATGGATCCAACTGATCACGCGGATACTGCATTTGAGCTCCAATCGATTAGTCATGCAAGAACAACATTACCATATGTTGTGATGCAAATACGAAAAGCACTGGAAACGGGAGAATTACCAGAAGTATGGCAATCTGTTTACCATTATTATTTGGAAGATCCATATTGGTCTAACATTCTAAAACGTGTTATTAAACCATTAATTCATGGCAATAAAACAGAAAGACTTCCGCAAGAGATAACATCCGCTTTATATGGAGAAACGATGACTTCAAGTGTTTCCCGTATAGAACGATATTATAGCTGTCCTTTTGCCCATTATGCAGCATATGGATTGAAGCTGGAAGAACGAACGGAATATCGTCTGGAAGCACCGGCGATAGGGGATCTATTCCATGCTGCCCTGAAATGGATTGCAGATGAAACTGCAAGACTTGGCTTAACGTGGGCAGAGTTATCGAGAGAGCAATGCGCAGGACTTGCAAAACAGGCTGTCAATCAAATCGTGCCGGTATTTGTGCATCAACTACTATTAAGTACGAATCGTTACCGGTATATTCAGCGGAAATTAGAGCAAATTGTAGCATCTACGTTATACGCACTGAGTAAACATTCCAAAGTATCGACATTTGTGCCAATCGCAATTGAGGCCGGATTTGGTCCAGGAGAAGATTTACCTGCACTGGAAATACCGTTAAAGCAAGGGCGGAAAATGCAATTACGCGGTCGAATTGACCGAGTAGATGCGTCCAATGTAAATGGTAATCTATTTGTTCGGATTGTCGATTATAAATCTTCTCGTAAAGGCATTGATTTGAACGAAGTGTATTATGGGCTGTCGCTTCAAATGTTAACGTATTTAGACGTGGCGATTGAAAATGCGGATATTTGGCTACAGGAGAGCGCAGAGCCAGCAGGTGTATTATATGTGCATATGCATAATCCTTTTATTAAAACGCAAAAGGAAATGAATGATGCGGAATTACAAGAAGAGATTTATAAGTCGTATAAGATGAATGGATTACTACTAGATAATCCAGAAGTAGTCATGGAAATGGATGAACAAATTGAAGGGTTTTCCAAAATTATTCCGGTCCGTATGAACAAAGACGGAAACTTGTCGAAATCGGCCTCTAAAGTAGTAGAGCCTGAACAGATGAAACTTCTTCAATCATTTGTACGTAAAAGACATGAACAAGCTGGTAATGGGATGAATGCAGGAGATACTCGTGTTTATCCGTATCGTATAAAAGATAAGATGCCTTGTACTTATTGTGCATACCGAAGTGTTTGTCAATTTGACCCTCAAGACGCAAGCCAACCTGTACGAAATTTAAAAGTAGAGCAACCAGATATCGTTACTGAAAAAATTCGAAAGGAGATGAGTACGGATGAACATTCCTGATATGCCAGCGGAGTTAACATGGACACCTGCCCAGTGGAAAGCGATATGGGCAACCGGTGCAGACGTTCTCGTATCTGCTGCAGCGGGCTCCGGGAAAACGGCTGTACTTATCGACCGACTCATCCAAAAAGTAATCGCGAAAGAAAATCCGATTAACGTCGATGAGTTGTTAGTCGTAACATTTACGAATGCTTCTGCTGCGGAAATGCGCCACCGAATGGGAGAAGCACTTGAAAAAGCTATCGCGCTGGATCCAACGTCGACTCATTTGCGTAAGCAGTTAAGCCTTTTAAGTAAATCGCAAATATCAACACTCCATTCTTTTTGCTTAAATATTGTTAAACAATATTCGTATATGCTAACGATCGATCCTGGATTCCGCATTGCAAATGAAGCAGAAGCAGCACTTATACGGGACGATATTTTAGCGGAAGTGTTAGAAGAGGCATACCAAGTAGAAAACCCGGAAGCGATGTATAGATTATCCGACAGTTTTACATCGGACAGAGACGACCAATCGATTGAGACGATGATTGAAAAATTATATACATATGCACGAGTGCATCCAGAGCCAAAAAAATGGTTACTTGCCATACCTAAAGCATATACATTACCTGAAGATATAACGATAGATGAACTTACCTTTATCGAGCCTTTGAAACTTGCAATTATTCATCATTTAGAAGAAGCAATTGCCGTAGCGGAAGAAATTCGCAGTCTAGCGAATATGCCGAATGGGCCCGCTCCACTTGCGGAAACTGCATTGAAGGATCAAGAGATGATCATGGAAGCTATTCGCCTGATGAAAATGGGTACTTGGCAAGATGCATTTCATTATTTTAGTAGCATTTCGTGGGTGAAAGCAGCATCGATTAAAAAAGATTCCTGTGACGAAGCATTGAAAAAACAGGCTACAGCTAAACGAACTAAAGTAAAGAAAATCGTAAATGATTTAAAAGACAATTATTTCACTAGAACACCTGCACGTTTACTAGAGGAAATGCGACTGATGGCACCGCAATTACAAACATTAGTCGACCTTGCCATTACGTATGGAGAACGATATACAGCTGCTAAAAATGATAAAGGATTAGTCGATTTTTCCGATTTGGAGCATTATGCGTTAGAAATATTAACGGAACACGATGAAAATGGGCAACTCGTACCGTCCGAAATCGCAAAAGAATATCAGGCACGTTTTAAAGAAGTGTTGACGGATGAGTACCAAGATGTGAATTTACTACAAGAAACGATTTTGCAATTAGTGAAAAGCGGAGATGAACAAACTGGAAATATGTTCATGGTAGGCGATGTGAAACAATCCATTTATCGTTTCCGCCTAGCAGAACCGATGCTATTTCTAGGGAAGTATCTTGCTTTTAACGATATTCATTCAGGCTCCGGTGTGAAAATTGACCTAAATGCAAACTTCCGAAGTCGAAAAGAAGTACTGCACGCGACGAACTATATTTTCCAGCAAATTATGGGGGAAAAAGTAGGGGAAATAAATTATGATGATGACGCTTCTTTAAAACCACAAGCACCATACGATGAAGCAATTGCAGCAGTCGAGTTAGCACTTTTATATGAAGTGGAAGATGGCAGCATTGAACCATTAGAAGAAGATGACATGGTAAATGCTGAAGAAGAGTTAAAAAAATCACAAGCTGAAGCCCGTTATATAATTTCCAAAATAAAAGAAATGATCGAATCAGGAGCAACTGTATATGACCCTTGGAAAAAAACAAGTCGCCCTGTCGAATATAGCGACATCGTTATATTAATGCGTTCGATGACGTGGTCGCAAGAAGTGACGGACCAGTTTAAAGAAGCAGGTATCCCGTTATATGCGGAGCTTTCGAAAGGTTATTTTGAAGCGATTGAAGTACTCATCATGTTACATACACTTCGAACAATTGATAATCCGTACCAAGATGTATCGCTTGCATCGGTTCTTCGCTCTCCATTTGTTGGACTGACAGAATCCGAACTTGCTACGATTCGTCTTGCTGCACCGAAAGAATCTTTTTACGAAGCGCTGAAAGTATTTGTAGCTAATGGAGGTGCTGGCATTTCAGTAGAAACCGCAGAAAAGCTACAACGATTTTTACTGCAATTTGAAGACTGGCGGAACATGAGTAGAAGAGGATCGCTTGCAGATTTGATTTGGCGAATTTATTTGGATACGCATTATTACGAAATGGTTGGTTCTATGCCAAATGGCATGCAAAAGCAAGCGAATTTACGTATTTTACATGATCGTGCAGTGGAATATGAAAAAACTTCTTTCCGTGGGTTATTTCGCTTTTTACGTTTTATCGAGCGTATGCGAAGACGGGGAGATGACTTAGGAGCGGCACGTGCGATGAGTGAGAAAGAAAATGTCGTACGGCTCATGACGATACATGCTTCAAAGGGATTGGAATTTCCAGTTGTTTTTTTAGCGGGAATGGGCAGACCGTTTAACCAAATGGACTTTAATGAACCATATTTATTTGACCAATCATTTGGACTTGCGGTAAAAGCCATTGATCCAGAAAAGCGTATTTCGTATACATCGTTGCCGTTTTTATCGATGAAAGAGAAGAAACAAATGGAATTGAAAGCAGAAGAAATGCGCGTATTGTATGTAGCGATGACAAGGGCGAAAGAGTATTTATATCTCACAGCTTCTATTAAGGATTTGCAAAAGACGCTTGCTAATTGGGAAGATGCACAAGTTCTGTTGCCGGATGAAATGCTTCCAGAGTATATTCGAGCAAAAGCAAAAGGCTATTTAGACTGGATAGGACCCGCAATTGCAAGACACGCGGATTATGAGCAGCTTTCAGACGTAATCGAAGCAAATATTGTAAAAAGCGACTCGAAATGGCGTATAGTTGCAAAATGCGTAGATGAATTAAAACAGCCCGCAGAAACAGAAGTGAAAGAAAAGCATACAATCGACCAACTGATCAACGCGGAAAAAATAACTGCATTGCCACTAGTGAAAGCACGCTTTGATACAGCATATCCATTTGAACTTTCCACACAAAAGCGGTCAAAACAATCCGTTAGTGAAATGAAAAAAATACAGCAGCTCATGGCAAGAGAAGACGATGCTTATTTTGAGCCGACAACGACTTCGAACAGTCTAACCAAAGTTGCGAAGCGTCCATTCTTTTTACAACAAGAAGCTAAACTAACAGGAGCGGAAGTCGGAACAGCCGTCCATGCGTTTATGCAAAACGTCGATTTGAAGGAAGCAAAAACAACGGAACAAGTACTGGCATTTGCAAGTGAGCTTTATGATAGAGAAATCTTAACAAAAGCAGAACAAGCAGCGATTAATCCAGAGAAAATGGTACCCTTCTTCCATTCGAACATCGCAGAAAGATTACGTGCTGCAAAAGAAGTTATGCGAGAATTTCCATTTACGTATGCGATGGAAGATGATGAGGGCGATAAACAAATTATCCAAGGGGTCGTCGATTGTCTATTTTTAGAGGAAGACGGCCGCTTTGTTTTACTAGATTATAAAACGGATCGCGTACAACATTTAGTAAACAATGAAACATTATTACAACAAGAAATGAATAATCGTTATGCCATCCAATTATCTATTTATGCACAAGCGATTGAATCCATTATGCAAGTGGAGATTAAAGAAAAGATGCTTTACTTATTTGATATAAACAAAACGGTTTTAATATAGGAGGAAAATAGGTTGTTAATTCGTCCAGTGGGGGAGAAAGAAAGAGTTATTTCAATTGACGTAATGAGAGGATTTGCGCTTCTTGGCATTTTTGTCGTCAATATGCTGTTTTTTCATAGTCCATACATTTATATAAATCCATACACTTGGTTCCAAGTTCCAGGAGATTATGAAACGCATAAGTGGATTGACATTTTCGTGCAAGGTAGCGTATATCCGCTGTTTTCAATGCTTTTTGGTTATGGACTTTCGATGCAGTTTATGAAGTCCCAAGAAAAAGGGACATCTTTTAGCAAGTTAGCAGTTCGAAGATTGTCCATTTTACTACTGATCGGCTGTGTTCATGCATTCCTTATATGGTCAGGGGATATATTAATTACGTATGCAATAGCAGGATTCGTTTTAATATTAATGATTCGTTTAAAGCCAGTTTGGTTAGTATTAATAAGTGCGCTTTTATTTTTAATACCTAACGGGTTGTTAAATGGATTATTGTATTTCCTTGGAAAATTGGAGCCAGAAAGTTTAATTATTTATACTGCTATCCAAAAGATTGAGGCATCCATTCTTGCGTATTCGCTAGGTTCTTGGGGAGATATTTTCTCGCAACGACTAGATGACTGGATCTATATGAGCGGCTATGGATTAATAGTTCTGATGATTTTAGTAACCATTGTGCCGTTTTTAATGCTTGGAGCAGCAGCAGCAAAGCTAAAGTTAATCGAACGAGCACGAAGTTTGAAAGTCTTTTGGATCATCGCTATTATTTTGGGGCTTGGGGCTGGAACGGCTATTAAGTGGCTACCTTATCTTATAGAGCCAAATATGCTTACGATGTCGGTACAAGATACATTTGGAGGGCCACTTCAAGCAATCGCTTATGCAGGTATACTAGCGCTTGTTTGTACGATCCCGTTCATGCAAAAACTACTATCCCCTGTGGCTAAAGCTGGACGTATGTCTATGACCATCTATTTGATGCAGTCGATTATTGCGACTACTATTTTTTATTCGTATGGATTTGGCTTGTACGGTAAAGTCGATATTACTACAGGAACATGGATGGCAGTAGGAATTTATGTGCTACAGCTAGTATTTGCTGAGGCTTGGTTTATGAAATTTAAACAAGGGCCTGTGGAGGCACTGTGGAGAAAACTGACTTATGGAAACAAATTGTCGGAAAAAGATGAAAACAAAGTCAATTTGTAATAGACTAGGAGTAAGCTATTAAACTACTTGAAGGGGTGTCGAAACGATGAAACTATTATCATATCGATTAAATGATAAGATTTACTTCGGACCAAAAGTGAAAAAAGAAGAGGCTGTATGGGATGTATTAAGCATTCAAGAGACGCTCCAAGTGCTACCTGATTTTCCTACTACCATTATAGAAGGTGTCGGATTAGGAATGGATTTTATCGAACAAATCCGTAAACTCGTAGAAGCTGCCCAGAAAGATGAAAATGCAAATGATTTCAAAAAACAATTTACAGAAATCGAATGGTTATCTCCAATACCCCGTACACCAAAAAATATTATGGCTATTGGAAAAAACTACGCGGAACATGCAAAAGAAATGGGTGGAGTAGCGAATGATTTTGTCGTTTTTACGAAGTCACCAACTTCCATAGCAGCTAATGAACAAACACTTTCCATTCATGCAGATAAAACAGATGCTTATGACTATGAAGGGGAAATAGCGATTGTGATTAGTAAAAGGGGAAAAGACATTCCCTCTAAACTTGCATTTGATTACGTGTTCGGATACACGATTGCGAACGATTTAACTGCAAGAGATTTGCAAACAAAACATCAGCAATATTTCTTAGGTAAAAGTTTAGAAGGATCTTGTCCTATGGGACCATATGTTGTAACAAAGGATGAATTACCTAATCCACAAGAACTTTCTGTCGTAACAAAAGTAAACGATGAGATCCGCCAAGATGGCCAAACTTCAGACATGGTTTATTCCGTAGAACAAATAATCGCGGAAATTTCTAAATCCGTTACTTTAGAACCGGGAGATGTCATCCTTACTGGAACTCCTGCAGGTGTTGGAAAAGGATTTAATCCTCCTAAGTTTTTAAAATCAGGCGATATTGTGAAAGTTTCCATTGAAGGAATCGGTACTTTGGTCAACAAATTCGAGTAAAACATTTCATTTAATGGTAGAATAAAGATGATAATATACTCTCGAGGTGAAACAAATGGACTTTTTAGCATCAACACATTTACACATTACAACTTGGGTAATTGCAATCATCTTGTTTTTAGTAGCATTAGCAATTAAAAATCCAAAAGTGGTTCACATGATTTTACGCTTATTTTATATTTTAATCATTATTACTGGTATTGCGTTATTTATGAAAGGCATGGATTACGGTCAAGGCATGCTGTACGGATTGAAATTTATAGCAGGAATATTAGTCATTGGAATGATGGAAATGTCTTTAGTGAAAAAGAAAAAAGGAAAACCATTTACAACTTTTGTCGTGTTATTTTTCATCTTCCTTTTCATTACTCTTTTCCTAGGATTCAAATTACCAATGGGCATCAACTTTTTAGCGTAAGCAAACGATGGGAATATCGTTATTAATTTTTGTCGTTGTATTGATGATTATTTTTATTGTTACTTCCTTCATGATGTCCCGTATACAAGCGGACGAAGAGGAATCATTGGACAAAGAAGCATTACATCATCATATTCTCCATAACACAAAACCACCAAAATGATTGGTGGTTTTTGTTATTATTTAGGGAATTATGAGATTAATGTTTTGTTAATAACTTACCTCCAACAATATAAGGTAAGCCACTTTTTTATTTTAAGCGCAGTAAAGGGATAAAGCGCACTAAAAAGCTTGATGAAGCATCCGCTGATTTTCGCTACAGGCGGACGCTTTCCGCGGGGTGAGCGATGAGCCTTCACCGCCGCTTCGCGTACGATGTGAAGTCTCATCTGTCTCACTTGATCCCGCAGGAGTCGCCGCCTTCCGCTTCAATCAAGGAAATTGCTTACTTATCAGTAACGACTCACTAAAACCAAACATTAAATAACTTTTCAAATGTGTGAATCTAGAAAAGGGATTAGGGCAACGAGACGGTCATTAAAAGCAATCAATTATTTGGAAAGTAACTGACTCCGCACGAGAGCATGTGTAAGAATCCAGTAAATGGCTAAGTGCAATCAATCAATCAGTTAAAGCAACTAGTTCTATTCGGAGAGCAACTAAATATCTGTTGAAAGCACGAATTACTTACTTGGAGTGAGACGACGATGGATATAAGATGTTACTCCAATAATGCTTGTATGAAACGAACTTTATTCTAGTAAAGCTTCACTTATTTGTAGACAGCATTTTCTAATTAGGTTCAAAAAATATTGCGAATTGGATCTGATAAATTTAAATCTCTGATAACTGAGGACGCCAGATAAGCAAGAAATTATTATTGATTGAAGCGGAAGGGCGGCGACTCCAGCGGGAATAGCATGAGCGGAAGACCCCGCAGGAGCGAAGCGACGAGGAGGCTGAAGCCATGCCCGCGGAAAGCGTCCGCCCTGTAGCGGAAATCCTAGCGGAAACTTAATCGTGCTTTTTATTAAGCATTATTTCTATATTGCGCAAACTATCCTAAGAAGGGGTAATTTTTGGTATGTCACAGTTTGGACGAATTATCGGCTATTTTTAGGGCTTTCGTGGCGAAACGATAGCGATAACGAAAGAGCTTTGATAAAATAACTGTGATATGTTTTTATAAACAAATATGCTCTTTCCTAGATAGAGGAGGATTTACCTTGAAATTTTACAAATGGCTAATGACTGGATTAGTGTTGAGTGGACTGTGGATCACATCGACACAACCAACAAATGCCGAATCAGGCGCTGATATTCATAATGAAAGTATTTACGATTTATATGTAGATCGTTATTTCAATAAAGTGATTACCAATGACTATAATGTAAATGCAAAAGACCCTAATGCATTTGCTGGCGGCGACTTTTTAGGGATATTAGAAAAAATGGACCATATTAAAGATATGGGATTTACAACGATCTCCATTGGTCCTGTATTCGCAACAGAAACCTATGATGGAAAACGAGTATTAGATTTTAATACACTTGAAAAACACTTCGGTACACCGGAAGAAATTCAACAACTGATAAATGAAGCGCATAAAAATAATTTAAAGATTATGATAGAATTTCCGCTAAACAATTATAGCGTAAATCATGTGTGGAATGCAGAGAAAGACTGGGTCCTAAGCACGGAAAATGATGTATTAACATTAGATCTGGAAAATGCAGAAGTGCAAGAAGCACTCATTAATACATTGGTCCAATTTGCGAATACATATCAGATTGATGGTGTAAAACTGTCTGCATTAAATGGAGCAGAGACATCATTCCTCAACAATATGATTGCAAGTGTAAAAGAAGTGCGCGAACCAATGTATGTAATTGCACTAGAAGAATCGGATGCGAATTTTGATGTCGAGTATTCTGATGATTTACAGGTGAATTTTAGAGAAGCATTCAAAAATACTGATTTACCTACAGAAGGTATTGTGTCAACCGACTATAATGATTTACTACTATTCGATCATTTACTTACGGAGAGATTTACTTACTATAGTGCGTTGGAGAATATGTTTCCACCAACTCGCATAAAAACAGCACTTGGCGCAATGCTTACAATGCCAGGAGTACCATATATGACATATGGTACAGAAATTGCCATGAATGGACAAATTGAGCAAGAAAGTCACCAAGTCATGAATTTCCGCGTAGATGAAGAGTTAATCGAGTATATTAAAGACATTAACTCCATTCGCAATAAATCTGAAACAATGCGCACTGGAAAAATAGAACTATTAGAAAATGAAAATGGTTATATAGTTTTTAAACGTTATTCAGAGGACGAACAATTTATTGTCGTTATTAATAACACGAGCGAAACGAAGCGAATTGATTTATCAAGTGATGTAGTTGGAGAAAACAAAGAGCTACGGGGCCTATTCGAATCGGATATTGTACGAGCAGATGATAACGGAATGTATCGATTAGTACTTGATCGGGAAATTGTAGAAGTCTATCAAATAGCCGATCGTCAAGGGTTAAATAAGTCGTATATTTTTGCCATGGCATTATCCTATATATTATTCCTTGCCTTTTTAGTAATCGTTTGGAAAAAAGGAAAGCAACGAAGAAACGAACAAAATAATAAATAGCAAGAAATGTAATAACCTCCTACCTGTTATATTGGTAGGAGGTTATTGTTGTTTAAAATTATTTCACTCTTCTTTAGTGTATACATTATATATCACTTAATCGTTGTATAAGTATAGGGAGGACAAATGATGAAAAAAGAAAATATACTAGCCTCCTATCTTATCAATCTAGGGGAGGAAGTCTTCAATCTATTACTAGCGAAAGGAGCAAAAAAAGAAGATGCGGAAGATATAATTCAAAACACTTTCTACAAAGTATACACACTGTTGGATGATCTTACAGAGAGCAATATACGTCCATGGTTTTTTAGAGTGGCACTCAATGAATATATTGACTTCAAAAGAAAAAAGGAACAGCAGAATATCTTTTTAACCGAGGAGATTTATTCGAAGCTACAACATACAGACCGCCAATTTGATGCCATTTTAAATAAAGATGAGATTTTCTATTTATTAGAAGACATTAAAAAAGAGTACAAAGAAATTTTCTTTTTAAAGTATTACTATGATTTTTCATATGAAGAAATTGCAACTATTTTGGACATAAAAGTAAACAGTGTAAAGCAAAAATTATATCGTGCACGTCAATTTATTCATACAAAAATAGGAGGAAAACAATAAATGGACAATTCGTTAAAAGGTGCTTTAAAAAAAGCTAAACGAAAACAATTATTAATAGTAGTCATTACTTCAATTATCGTTGTACTTATTTTATTACCGATCCTTTATAAAACGGGCAATTACTTTGCAGCTAAAAGTTCTACAAAACTTCACGAACAGCTCTTTTTACATAATGAAATTGCCGCACCTAATATTCAAATCGATTCTCAAGTTACGAGTAATTCTTCCATGTTCGGTGGCAACATTGTGACGAATCGTTCCAAAAATATTAATGGATATCTAGTTCAATGGAGCACACAAACAAGTTCGTACGATTGGCTTCGCATCAAAATTGATCACAACGAGTTAATACCAGGATTTTATTGGTCGGATACGGAGTTCTATGAGTATGATAAACAAACTAAGAATAAAGTTGCGACATTTTATCATCCATCTATTCAAGGGTACTTTGATGTTCAAAATGAACTAGGGGAAATTTCACAAATAGAAAATCACGTTGCTGAAGTTGCGATTTCTTTTGATCAGCCTTATACATTACAAGAAATTCAAGCAAAAATTCCCGATAATTTAAACATCGTATGGTTGTATATGACATCACCAATTGGCGATGAAAGTAAAGGGCCCGCGGGTATACCGGTTTATGGATTTAATCCACATGATTCACCGAAAGAGGCATACGCAAGCTTTATTGAAGCACTCGAAAAATATGATACAGATGGTGGTAACGAAACTATTCAGGAGTTTTTAAAGTTAAATAAACGTAAACAGTTTGATAAAGTAAAAATATTAGGGGTAATGCTGACAGGTCAAACCCAAAATTTTAAAGCCCTAGAAAACCAAAAATTTATTCGTGGTGCATCTGTAGGGGCTACTGAACAAATCGTCCCTTATATTAAACCGGAGAAATAATAAGGAACACCAGAAGTGCATTTGATTAACATTATTAAATGTATGAAAAATGAAACTGCTGCCTAAGTCCATTTGCTTTGGACACAGGCAGCAGTTTTTATACAATCAATCTCTTAATTTAATTTATTTAAAAAGAATAAGGCCAATGTTCCGGGTCCTGTATGCGCAGCAATCGTAGACCCAATCAGATAAATCTCGATACTTTTGGGATTAAATTTTTCTTCAATCATTTGTTTTAAAGCAAGTGCTGTTTCTTCATCATCTCCGTGACTAATCGCAACTATTTGTTCATCTAAACGTTCACCGCGTTCTTCCATCACTTCAATCATACGCTTGATTACTTTTTTACGACCACGTATTTTTTCAATTGGGACTAGCTTACCATCTTCCACATGAAGGAGGGGCTTTATATTTAATAATCCCCCGATAAAAGCACTTGCTTTGGATACTCTACCACCTTGAGCTAAATAATCTAAATCTTCAACCGTGAAAAGATGTTCCATATGCTCGGCTTGAAATCTAATTTTTTCTTCGATTATTTTTAAATCAAGACCTTGTTCTTTTAAACGGACTGCCTCTTTTACTAGCAATCCATAACCAAGTGAGGCACATTTGGAATCAATTATCGTTAACTTTAAATCGGGATACGTTTCCATCACCTGTTCACGCATCATAACCGCGGTACTATACGTACCGGAAAGTGCAGAAGAAAAGGCAATATACAAACCTTCTTCTTCTGATTTCGCTAATTCCTCAAACACGCGCAAAAAGTTCTCTGGTGAGGCTTGCGATGTTTTCGGATGTGCGCCTTTTCGAATTTCTTCGTACACTTGTTTTGAATCTATTCCAATGATATCCTCGTATTCTTGCTCACCTATGTGAACTCGTAGTGGGAACAATTCCACATGATGTTCTGAATAAAAAGATTTAGGTAAGTCGCAAGCACTGTCTGCAAATAATTTCATCTTTTATCCCCCTAAAAAGCTTTTTGCTTTAATTTTAATCTCTCTATTAAGAAGTCAGCAATCCCATCTTCGTTGTTTGTTTTTGTTATTTCATTGGCTATATTTTGCAATGGTTTGATCGCATTTCCCATCGCAACTCCAACTCCAGCATACTCAATCATTTCCAAATCATTGTCTTCATCACCAAAGGCAATAATTCGTTCTTGCGGTATGTTCAAATAAGAAGAGACATGAGATAAGCCAACAGCTTTGTTTAACCCGTGGCGAACAATTTCAATTACATCCCACGGTGCACCCCATCTACGGTGATCAATTACTTCCGCGTGGACATCGCGTAAATGTTTTCGAACTAAATCGACCGAATCTTCCTCTGCATGAATAAGTAAACTCGTAGGATCTTTTTGTAAGAAAGTACGTAAATCGCCGGTCGTAATGTTAGGATTGCCTAATGCAAACGCAGACATCATTTGTTCATCATGATAGTGTAAGTAAACGTCATCTAGCACTTCTGCAAGCATGTTTTTAATGGAGTAGCTTTCTACAGCCTCAACTACTTCTTTTACGACATTCAATTCAATTGGTTTATGTACAGTTTGCCATGACTTATTCATAGGGTGGTGTACAAATGCTCCATTAAAGTTGACGATTGGTGTAGTTAAACCAAGCTCTTTATAATACATTTCACTGGATCTATATGGTCTTCCAGTTGCAATCATTACTTCATGGCCTTCTTCTTTCGCTTGAAGAAGTGTGTTTTTTGTTTTGTTCGAAATAACCTTTTCATCTGTCAATAAAGTTCCATCTAGATCTAATACGATTAAATGACGTTGCAATTGAAAAACTCCCTTCTATTCTTATATAAAGTGTATCGTGTTCCCATAAGAAGGTCAAAATGTATAGTCTATGCTTTTTGTAAATTTTGAATTGCTTTGTTAGAATAATAATATATACAAAAAGGTGGGTGAAGTAAATGATTGTACAACATGAATTATGGCGAGACATTCCTTTATTACATATTTATCATGAAGAAACGCAAAATAATGCACCAATCGTTCTTTTTCTCCATGGTTTTGAAAGCGCAAAGGAACATAATCTCCATTATGCCTATCAACTAGTGCACGAAGGATGTCGTGTCATTTTACCAGATGCTCATTTACACGGAAATCGAGATGAACAATTAGACCAAGTCGAGATAAGCCTACGTTTTTGGGAAACGGTATTAACTTCTATTGAAGAAGTGGGCATTTTACAAGAAGAGCTGCTAAAACGTGGCTATTTAACTAACCAGAAAATCGGGATTGCTGGTACCTCCATGGGTGGTATCACAACGCTTGGTTGCTTAACTACTTATCCTTGGATAGATGCTGCGGTTATCTTAATGGGAACTCCCGGTTATGTGGAGCTAGCGAAAGCACAGATGGAACAAGTGGAGCAAAAAGGCTTCCAAATACCATTAAACGCCGAAGAACGAAAAAATATGCTCGATACTTTAGCAACGTTCGATGCAACAAACCAAATGGAAAAACTAAAAGGTAAGCCGCTGTTTTTCTGGCATGGCGAAAAGGATCCAGTCGTACCTTTTGCACCTACTGCTCACTTTATAAAAGTATTTGAAGAAGAGTATGGCGATCAATCAATCGAATTCGTGAAAGAAAAATCAGCAGGACATGCTGTATCGCGCAAAGGAATGTTAGCAGCGACGAAATGGTTAGCAAACAGTTTGGCATAAATACACTTGTTTGTTATGATGAATGAAAGTAATAAAGGAGGATTTTAAATGGATCAAGATATGAAAGACAGCATGATGGCTGCACTCGAAAATGTTATTGACCCTGAGTTAGGCGTTGATATTGTCAATTTAGGTTTAGTATATGATGTAGATTTGACGGAAGAAGGTACGGCTAACGTTACAATGACATTAACTTCTATCGGATGCCCAATGGGACCGATGATTGTAGATCAAGTAAAAACAGCACTTGGTGAATTACCAGAAGTTAAAGAAACAGATGTAAACATCGTCTTCAATCCACCATGGTCAAGAGAAAATATGTCAAGATACGCAAAAATCGCTCTAGGTATTAGATAAATAGAAAAAGCGCAAGGCATCTTATAGATCGCCTTGCGCTTTTTTATGGGAAGAATCCAAAGAGCAACCAACCCCCAAATAAAAAAGCACTCTTCAAATGGCAAACGCATGGAAAGTGCCTTATTTAATCTATGCGACAAATATGTAATGGACAATTGTCGCATTCTACTTCAGTTCGTAAAAAATGTAGATCATGTATGGTAATAATCCCTTTAACAAAAGAAATGATACCAAGCTTTTTTAAATCATTTAGCATACGATTAACTACTTCTCGACTCGTTGCACAAAAATTTGCTAGTTCTTGATTTGTTAAGGCATAGTCGATTACTATGCTACCGTCCTTTTGTTCTACACCATATGTATTAGAAAGACGAATGAGCGTAGAATAGAGAGCACCTTTTTTGCCGTGCAACAATAAGTCTCTAAAGCGAGTTTCATTTTTTAAATTATGTGTTTGAATAACTTTCATCCATTCCATTATGAGTAACGAAGAGGAAGATATAAGTTTTTCGAGTTGATCTCGAGGTATTACTAGTAACTGAGTGGGTTCATTCGTGTGTGCCGAAACAGAATGATAAATAACTTCGCAAAAAACAGAAGTTTCCCCGATAAAAGTTTTTGGGCCAGCAATACGTATCGTTAACATTTGACCACTTTCTGTATCTTTCGTTATTCGGACAGAACCCGACTGAATAAGATAGACATCCTCCGAACGTTCTCCTTCTAGGAAAACAGGGCGATTTTTTTCTATTTTATGTTTGGAACCAAATTGCTCAAATAATGAATAAATACCTTGGGGTGTTGAAGTATGAACGTTCATATTAAATCACAACCTTCCCATCGATATGATAATAATAGCATATTCACTATATGTATCGAGTTAAAATCACTTTTCTTTACAAATTTCACAAAAGGATATTATAATTATATTAGTCAAAGAAGGTCAAACAATTTCAGGGAGGAGACGTTTGGTTATGCAAATGAAACAAACAGATGAAAAAAGCCCTTTAGAAACGTACGGACGTAATCTAGTTACTGCAGTGAAAGAAGGGAAAATGGATCCAGTTATTGGACGAGACCAAGAAATCCGAGACGTCATTCGAATATTATCTAGAAAAACGAAAAACAATCCAGTGCTGATCGGTGAACCAGGTGTTGGGAAAACGGCGATTGTGGAAGGATTAGCACAACGAATTGTTCGAAAAGACGTACCGGAAGGATTAAAAGAAAAAGAAATTTTCGAGCTAGATATGAGCTCACTTATTGCTGGTGCGAAATATCGTGGTGAATTCGAAGAGCGTTTGCAAGCTGTCTTAAAACAGGTAAAAGAAAGCGAAGGGCAAATTATTTTATTCATCGACGAAATTCATACGATTGTCGGTGCTGGTAAAACAGATGGCGCAATGGATGCGGGCAATATGTTAAAACCGATGCTCGCTCGCGGTGAACTGCATTGTATCGGTGCTACGACATTAGATGAATATCGCATGTATATAGAAAAAGATCCTGCACTCGAAAGACGATTTCAACAAGTATTAGTTCGAGAACCTTCTGTTGAAGACACCGTTTCTATTTTGCGCGGGTTAAAAGAACGCTATGAGTTACATCACGGTGTCCGCATTCACGACCGTGCCATCGTTGCAGCGGCGGAACTTTCGAATCGATATATTACAGAACGATTTTTACCCGATAAAGCAATTGACCTTGTAGACGAAGCGTGCGCAATGATTCGAACAGAAATCGATTCGATGCCACAAGAGCTCGATGAAGTAACAAGAAAAATGATGCAATTGCAAATTGAAGAACAAGCTCTCATGAAAGAAAAGGATGCAGCAAGTCAAAAACGCTTAGAAATTTTACGTGAAGACTTAAAAGAACTGGAGCTATCTTCTAGTGAAATGCGCAACAAATGGACGGAAGAAAAAGAGTCTATTCAAGTAATTCAACAAAAACGAGAAGAATTAGACCGTTATCGTAGAGAATTAGAAGACGCGGAAAATAAATATGATTTAAACAAAGCAGCGGAACTACGCCACGGTAAGATTCCGACACTAGAAAAAGAACTACATGCTTATGAGAAACAAGTAAATGAAGACTCGAGCACTAGATTACTCCGTGAAGAAGTAACCGCAGAAGAAATTGCTTCAATCGTTTCTAGATGGACAGGAATTCCAGTGACGAAGCTTGTAGAAGGGGAACGTGAAAAACTGCTCCGTTTAAATGAGACGCTAGGAGAAAGAGTAGTAGGTCAGGACAAAGCGGTTCAATTAGTTACAGAAGCGGTTTGGCGTGCAAGAGCAGGCATTAAGGATCCACATAAACCAATTGGTTCTTTCTTATTTTTAGGACCTACTGGCGTAGGGAAAACGGAACTAGCGAAGTCGCTTGCTGCCAATTTATTTGATTCGGAAGAGCATTTTATTCGGATTGATATGTCCGAGTATATGGAAAAGCACAGTGTGTCTAGACTTGTAGGAGCTCCTCCTGGATATGTTGGCTATGAAGAAGGTGGCCAATTAACGGAAGCAGTACGAAGAAATCCATATTCGGTCGTATTACTGGATGAGATTGAAAAAGCCCATCCAGATGTTGCGAATATTTTATTGCAATTAATGGATGACGGAAGAATTACAGATAGCCAAGGTCGAATCGTAAACTTTACAAATACAATTGTTATTTTAACTTCCAATATCGGCTCCCAATATTTAGCGAGTACAACAGGTGTAGTTGGTGAAGAGGAAGAGGCACTAGTAATGACCGCTCTACGTGAACATTTCAAGCCCGAGTTATTAAATCGTATGGACGATATTATTATGTTCCACTCTCTAACTACGCATCATTTTGAAAAAATCGCAGCGAAATATGTGAAACAGCTACAAAATCGATTGCTTGAGCAAGAAATCACTCTGCAGGTCGAAGATTCGGTTATTAAATGGATTGTAGATGAAGGAACGGATGCCGCGTTTGGAGCAAGACCATTGAAACGATTTATCCAACGTCATTTGGAAACTGCCGTAGCAAAACTGTTGATCGGAGGTACCATCCTTCCAGGTGGAACAGTAGTTGCTTTAGTAGAAGATGGGGAATTATTTCTTAGATAAGAAAGTCGTTCAGTCTATCTGCTAAGTTGATTTCCGCTCCAATCAATAAAAATTGCTATTACTCATAGTATATAAGTGATAAATAAGACGATTAAACTTATGAAAATCTAGTTAAAGCAAAGGCATCCTCTCTCCAAGCACTAATAAATGCACAACAATTTAATGTTATTACACAAAATAAAGGCAAATCGCAAGTTAGACATCACGAACCGTAACTTCAACGTATAGAATCGCAAGATACACATTTCGAATCGCAAGAACCTTCTCACCCGCGGTTCTTTATTAAAATTAATAACATGTTATATTTTCAGCAAAAATAAAAACAGCTCCCTATGCAGGGAGCTGTTTTTTTTAGTGTTGTTCTTTTGGAAGTGGATCGTTTGGAATGATCGCTGTAATGATAAAGATCATAATAGCAACTGGTACTGACATGATAAGTCCATGATTAAATACAAATGGTACCGCTTGTACAGAACTTACTACATAATTAAGCATAGAAACTAAAATAGCTGACCAAACAAATGTCATAATATATTGCATGTAATTTCACCTCAGAAGCTAATTTTTACTATCTGTATCATACCATAACAAAAGACTTTTCAAAAGAATATTTGAATTATGAAAGTCTATTGTTGAAAATTGTACATAAATTAGTTATTATTATTACCAGGTACTAATAATAGATTATAAGAAAAGGGGAACTTTCATGAATGCAGGAATTATTGGGTTAGGAACATACTCACCTGAAAAAATATTGACAAATGAAGACCTTGAAAAAATGGTAGATACTTCTGATGAATGGATTCGAACAAGAACTGGTATAGAAGAAAGAAGAATAGCTGGAGATGATCAAAATACATCTCACTTAGCATTTGAAGCAGCAAAAGAAGCGATTAAGGATGCAGGAATTTCACCTGAACAAATTGGACTTATCCTAGTTGCAACTGTGACACCGGATACACCGTTTCCAAGTGTTTCCTCCATGCTACAAGATCAATTAGGTGCAACAAATGCTGCAGCGATGGATGTTTCGGCAGCTTGTGCAGGATTTATATACGGATTAGTTACTGCAAAACAATTTGTAGAATCTGATACTTACTCACATGTACTTGTTGTAGGAGTAGAAAAACTTTCTAAAATTACGGATTGGGAAGATCGTAATACTGCAGTATTATTCGGTGACGGAGCAGGAGCAGCGGTAGTTAGTAAAGTTTCAGAAGGTCGCGGTATTTTATCATTCGAGCTAGGAGCTGCAGGTAGCGGTGGAAAACATTTATACCAAGAGGGTCCACATTTAATGATGAATGGTAGAGAAGTGTTCAAATTTGCTGTAAGACAAATGGGTGAATCTGCCGTTAATGTGATAGAAAAAGCGGGTCTTTCCAAAGAAGATATCGATATGCTAATCCCTCATCAAGCGAATATCCGTATCATGGAAGCATCGAGAGAAAGATTAGGATTACCAGAAGAAAAGATGTCTAAAACAATTCATAAGTATGGGAATACCTCTTCTGCTTCCATTCCACTTTCATTAAAAGAAGAAGTGGTTAACGGGAAAGTAAAAGAGGATGATGTCCTCGTAATGGTTGGTTTTGGTGGCGGTTTAACTTGGGGCGCTATTACGTTAAAATGGGGAAGATAAATAAATAACTGCGAGAAAGGATGAATATTCATGACGAAACGTAGAGTTGTTGTAACAGGAATAGGCGCTGTTACACCGCTTGGTAACGATATAGAGACAACTTGGTCTGGTATTAAAGAAGGTAAGTCAGGCGTAGGTATGCTTACAAGACTAGATGCAAGTCAGTTCTCAGCAAAAGTTGCAGCGGAAGTGAAAGACTTTGATATAGAGAAATATATTGAAAGAAAAGAAGCGCGTAAAATGGATCGTTTCACGCATTATGCACTTGCTGCTTCTATCATGGCAGTGGAAGATGCTAATTTAACGATTACGGAAGAGGTAGGTCTTCGAACTGGTGTATGGATTGGTTCTGGTATTGGTGGAATGGAAACATATGAAAATCAGTTCCGTACATTTTTAGAAAAAGGAGCTCGTCGTGTTAGTCCGTTTTTTGTACCGATGATGATTCCAGATATGGCTGCTGGTCAAGTATCTATTCATTTTGGTGCAAAAGCGATAAATTCATGTTCGGTTACTGCATGTGCTTCCGGTACAAACTCGATTGGAGATGCATTTAAAGTAATTGAGCGCGGAGACGCGGATGTGATGATAACAGGTGGAGCAGAATCACCTATTACGCATATGTCCGTTGCAGGATTTTGTTCAAATACTGCACTTACATTGAACACTGATCCTAAAACGGCATCTAAGCCATTTGATGCGAACCGTGATGGATTTGTTATTGGAGAAGGTGCAGGAATTATCATTTTAGAAGAGTATGAGCATGCAGTTGCTCGTGGAGCAAAAATTTATGCAGAAATTATCGGCTATGGCTCTACAGGAGATGCACATCATATTACAGCTCCAGCACCAGGAGGAGAAGGTGCTGCGCGTGCGATGCAACAAGCAATTGATGATGCAGGTATAAACCCAGAGCAAGTTGATTATATCAATGCGCACGGAACAAGTACTCCATACAATGACCAGTTTGAAACAATGGCCGTGAAATCTGTTTTTACGGAACATGCATATAAACTTGCGATGAGTTCCACAAAATCAATGACTGGTCACTTGTTAGGAGCAGCTGGTGGAGTAGAAGCAATCTTTACGGTGCTCGCATTAAAAGAAGGTATTTTACCACCAACGATCAATTTAGAAACGCCGGATCCAGAATGCGATCTAGATTATGTACCGAACGTTGCAAGAACAGCAAATCTTGAATATGCCATGAGTAACTCCCTAGGATTTGGCGGACATAATGCAAGTATTTTATTTAAAAAACTATAAAAACATATCAAAAGCATTTCCAAGTTAAAATTTGGAAATGCTTTTTTGTTTACATTTTAATTTGTTGAGTTGAAGTACTAGTTTAGTAGAGTTTTAGCGTGTTAATGAATATTTTTTTGATATAATATGTCGAAAAATGATAGATCATTCATAAATTAAAATAAATTTTAAAATCATTTAGGACAAGCTAAAACCATTGAAAATACTAGATATTCGACCTATTTACAGTTTTCTGAAAAGAGTAAAAAAAGGGAATTAGCAAAAAATAATTATTGCGATTGTAAAGATATTGTAATAGACTTTGTAATTAAGGTAACAAAACTGAAAAGTGTAACAATTTAATAGTTAAGTAATTTTCAATGTTTAAGGGGAAATAATCGATTGCATGAAAGGAGAATTACTTTGAACAGCACAGAGCAACTTTTATCGATTAATAACTTACATACAGGTTTTCGGATAAAGGATACATATTTTGATGCAGTCGATGGTGTATCTATTTCACTTAAGAGAAATGAAATACTTGCCATTGTTGGTGAGTCAGGGTGTGGAAAGTCAACATTAGCCACATCTATAATTGGACTTCATGATCATAACAAGACGAGAGTAGAAGGAGAAATCATTTATAAAGGTATCAATCTTGCAAAATTGGATGAAGAGAAGTTTAACAAAGTCCGCGGCGAAGAAATCGGAATGATTTTCCAAGATCCACTTTCTGCATTGAATCCGTTAATGCGAATTGGCCATCAAATTGAAGAGGGATTAGCCTTTCATACAAAAATGACTAAAGAGCAACGAGATAAACGTGTTTTAGAATTGTTAACACAAGTTGGAATTTCCAATCCGGCGCGTATTGCGAAACAATTTCCACATCAATTGTCAGGTGGAATGCGACAACGGGTTATTATTGCAATTGCTATTTCCTGTAAGCCAAATATAATCATTGCAGATGAACCAACAACAGCTCTAGATGTTACGATTCAAGCACAAATTTTGGATTTGTTAAAAGATTTGCAAGCAGAAACTGGAGCAGGAATTGTTTTAATAACGCATGACTTAGGAGTTGTAGCAGAGGTTGCAGACCGAGTTGCCGTTATGTATGCTGGCCAAATTATAGAAGAGGCAACAGTTGAGGGATTATTTACAAATCCGTTGCATCCATATACACGTTCGCTGTTCAACTCGATCCCACAAATGAATAGCGAGAATGAAAAGCTGCAAGTAATTCAAGGAATTGTTCCATCTCTAATAAATTTACCAAGAACAGGATGTAGATTTTCCACGCGTATACCATGGATTTCAGAAGGGATGCACGAAGAAAATCCAACGATGCACGAAGTTTCTCCGGGTCATCTAGTTAGATGTACTTGCTGGCAGCACTTTCATTTCGAAAGTGAAGAAGGAGGAATCACACGATGAGTTTTATGCAGATTAATGACTTAAAAGTATATTATCCAATTCGTGGTGGATTTTTTAACACAGTAGTAGACCAAGTAACAGCGGTAGATGGTGTTACCTTAGAATTTGAAAAAGGAAAAGCGTATGGCTTAGTTGGTGAATCGGGATGTGGAAAATCTACGACTGGTAAATCGATTATTGGCTTAGAAAAAATTACGTCTGGCAGTATTATCTACGAAGGGCAAAATGTTACACATAATCGTAGAGGGCGTGGGTCTTCTTACAATCGGGATATACAGATGATTTTCCAAGATGCTAATTCTAGTTTGAATCCACGTAAAAGAGTGCAAGACATTATCGCAGAGCCAATTCGGAACTTTTTGAAACTTTCACCGGATGAGGAAAAGCGTAAAATCAATGAATTACTTGCAATTGTTGGGATGAATGAAGATGCAAAATTGAAGTATCCGCATGAGTTCTCTGGGGGGCAAAAGCAACGTATTGGAATTGCACGAGCAATAGCTTGTAATCCAAAACTCATTATTGCGGATGAACCGGTATCCGCACTAGATCTTTCCGTCCAAGCACAAGTATTAAATTTTATGAAAGATATTCAGCAAGAATTTGGACTGAGCTATTTATTTATTTCGCATGATCTAGGGGTAGTGAAGCATATGTGTGACCATATATCCATCATGTACAAAGGACGCTTTGTTGAATCTGGAAGTCGTAAAGACATTTATACAAATCCACAACATATTTATACGAAACGATTACTATCAGCAATACCGGATGTGAATCCAATAGGGCGAGAAGAGCGAAAAAAGGAACGAATCGAAGTAGAAGCAAATTATGCTGCAAATCATAAAAATTACTATGATGAAACCGGGAAAGTATATGATTTAAAAAAATTATCCACAACACATTTTGTAGCGATGAGTGCTCACGAGAAAGGGGGCATTTAACATGTGGAAAACAATTATTAGACGAATATTAATCATGATTCCCCAATTATTTGTTCTAAGTTTATTAATCTTTATCATGGCTAAGCAAATGCCAGGAGACCCTTTTACAGGTATGATTACTCCGGAAACAGATCCAGCACGTGTCGAAGAGCTTCGTGAAAAGGCCGGTTTAAATGATCCATGGTATGAGCAATATGTAAACTGGATTGTGAATGCAGCACAAGGGGATTTAGGGAAAAGTTACACATATAAAATACAAGTATCAACATTAATTGGAGAACGTGCGTTAAATACATTTTGGTTATCGTTAGTTAGTGTCATTTTGTTATATTTAATCGCCATTCCACTAGGTGTGTTAGCGGGACGATATCAAGAGACTTTTCTAGATAAGATCGTCGTCTTGTATAGCTTCGTCACATATGCAATTCCAACATTTGTTTTAGCGTTAATCTTTTTATTTTTATTTGGTTACCAACTTCACTGGTTCCCAACAGTAGGTAGTGTCGATATAAAATATGATCCAGGAACATTTGGTTACTTATGGAGTAAGCTTTACCACATGCTCCTACCAGCTATTACCACTGCGTTATTAGGAACAACAAGTGTTATTCAGTATTTACGTTCTGAAGTTATTGATGCAAAGTCACTTGATTATGTACGAACTGCTCGAAGCAAGGGGATTCCAGTTAGTAAAGTGTATTCTCGTCATATTTTTAGGAATTCATTACTTCCTATAGCAGCTTTCTTAGGATTTACGATTACTGGATTATTAGGTGGATCCATTTTCATCGAAACAATTTTTGGTTATCCGGGGATGGGACAGTTATTTATATCGTCTCTTTCATCACGTGACTACAGTGTGATTACCGCGCTTGTAATGTTGTATGGCTTCTTAGCGTTATTAGGTAGTCTACTGTCCGATATCATCATGAGTATTGTTGACCCAAGAATAAGGATAGAATAGGCGAACTAAATGTTAAGGAGAGGAGTATAAGTATGGTGAAAGAAGCGACGGTCAACGGTAAAAAAGTAGAAACAAACTCTCCTCCAACGGGTATGCAAGTTATTTTCAGAGAGTTTAGTAAAGATAAATTAGCCATGTTTTCACTGATCTCATTAGTAGTAGTAATTATAGGAGTCTTTATATGGGCATGGTTTATTGATCAAGAAACGTTAATGCGTGTAAGTTTACGAGATAAATATGCAGCACCTGGAGAAAAGTTCTTTCTAGGAGCGGACCAAGGTGGAAAAGATATTCTAGGGCAGTTAGTGATCGGTGCTAAAAATTCAATTAGGATTGCGATTGCAATCACTTTAATTACAGGTGTTTTTGGTATTATTGTCGGCTTAGTTTGTGGTTATTTTGGGGGCTGGATTGATAATATGTTTATGCGTATTATCGACTTTTTCATCACCATTCCGTCTTTAATGATCATTATCGTATTTGTTACCATCGTACCTAAATATACTGTAAATACTTTTATTTTGATCATGAGTTTATTTCTTTGGACCAGTACTGCGCGTCTTGTCCGGAGTAAAGCATTATCAGAGAGTAGACGGGATTATGTCAATGCTTCAAAAACGATGGGAACTCCGGGTATTTTGATCATATTTAAAGAAATTATGCCCAATTTAAGCTCAATATTAATTGTTGAGTTGACGTTAAACTTTGCAGGAAATGTTGGTATTGAAACGGGTCTCTCTTATCTTGGATTCGGCTTGCCACCTCAAACGCCGAGTTTAGGTACATTAATAAGCTATGCAAATAACCCACTCGTATTACAGGATAAATGGTGGGTTTGGTTACCTGCATCGATTTTCATCTTGTTAATGATGTTAGGAATAAACTACGTTGGGCAAGCGTTGCGCCGTTCGGCAGACGCGAAACAACGTTTAGGTTAACTAATTTTGGTATTAAACGCATGGACGTTTGATATATATGAAATTGAGAGTAAAAAGGAGGAAAAGAAAATGAGTAAAAAACTTTGGGGATTACTAGCATTGTTACTAGCATTTATGCTTATACTTGCTGCTTGTAACGATGGAGAAGAAACTACTGGTACAGATGACGGAACAAAAACAGAAGAGGCTACTCCTGAAGAAGGTACAGAGGAAGAAGCGGAAGAGCCAGCTGCAGAAGATTCGGATGCATTATTCCCATTAGCCGTTGATAACGATGGAACAGCTATTTCTGGTGGTACTTTAAATGTAGCTATGTCAAAAGATGAGCCTTTCCAAGGTATCTTCTCATATGTATTGTATGAAGATGCTTATGATGATGAGATTATGAAATATGCATCTAATTCATTATTCACAACAGATGGAGATTTCTTGATAACAGATGAAGGTATTGCGAGTATGGAAGTAGATCAAGATAATAATAAAGTATTAGTAAAAATTCGTGAAGGTGTAAAATGGTCTGACGGTGAACTACTGAAAATTGAAGACTTAATCCAACCTTATTTAATTATTGGACACAAAGATTACACAGGTGTTCGCTATGATGTAGATTTCCAAAACATTATCGGTGCCGTTGAGTACCATGAAGGTAAAGCAGACACAATCTCAGGACTAAAGAAAATTGACGAGACAACTTTAGAAATGTCATTTAATAAATTATCACCGGCAATCTTTAGCGGTGGAGACGGACTCTGGGGTTACGCAGAACCAAGTCACATTATTAAAGATATTCCAATTGCAGAGTTAGTTGAATCGGATGCAGTACGTAAAAACCCAGTAACATTAGGGGCATTCAAGTTTGATAAAATCGTACCAGGAGAATCTGTTCAATTAGTAGCGAATGAACACTACTGGCAAGGTAAACCAAAATTAGACAGCGTTATAATTAAGGTTGTACCTACAAGCTCTATTTCAGTAGCTTTACAACAAGGAGAGTATGATGTTGCTATTTCATTTAGTGCATCGAAAATGGAAGAAATTAAAGACTTTGATAATATCGAGGTATTAGGTCGTCAAGAACTTTACTATGCTTACCTAGGATTTAAATTAGGTAAATACGATTTTGAAAATAGCGTAGTTGTGACAGATGTGGAAGGTTCAAAAATGGGCGACGTTAAATTGCGTCAAGCAATGGGATATGCACTTGATGTAGAGCAAGTAGCAGAAGTTTTTTATAACAACTTACGTGAACGTGCGAACTCACTTATCCCACCAGTATTTGCATCTTTCTATGATGAATCTTTAGAAGGCTATACGTATGATCCAGATAAAGCAGCTGCATTATTAGATGAAGCAGGTTTCAAAGATGTAGATGGCGATGGCATCCGTGAAGACAAAGAAGGAAAGCCTTTTGAGATCAAATTTGCAACAATGTCCGGCGATGATATTGCAGAAGATATTACGCAATTCTATTTACAAAACTGGAAAGATGTTGGTTTAAATGTAACGTTAACTACAGGACGTACAATCGAATTCAACAGCTTCTATGATAAAGTACAAGCGGATGATCCAGAAATCGATATTTTCATGGCGGCATGGGGTACAGGTACAAACCCATCACCAGCAGGTTTATATTCTAAAACAGCAGAATATAATTTCAGTCGCTACTCTTCTGATTTCTTAGAGGAAACACTAACAAATATTGACTCACCAAAAGCATTTGACGCTGATTACCGTGCGGAACAATTCCGTGCATGGCAAGAATATATGGCTGAGCAGGCGCCAATTATTCCAACTATGTATCGTTATGAGTTAGTACCAGTAAACAAACGTGTGAAGAACTGGAGTATTGACTATACGAATGAATCTCATGACAATTTACAAGACGTTGAATTAGTTTCTGATACTGCAGTTAAATCTACAAAATAATAATAAAAAAAACCGTTCCTAGACGAAAGTTTAGGAACGGTTTTTCATATGGTTTAAGAAGGATGTGATACATATGCGAATTCTATTGTTCTTAATCAGTTATGGAATAGCAGTAATTAGCTGCTCCCACTTAGTACTATTCTTAAACTTTTTATCTTTAGGTTATTCATTGAGTTCTGTACTCGTGTACATGCTTCAAACGAAGGAATTTATTATGCTTTGTGCATCATTTGTAGCTTTAACTATTATCGTCTTCTTCCGAGGCCCATTGCGGCTTCCATCTTAGCTAATGTTGCATTTGCTAATGTATTTGCTTTTTCTGCTCCGTGATCTAAAATGTCGTCGAGCTCAGATGAGTTTAATAATTCTTCATATCTCGCTTGAATTGGAGCTAGGTGATCAATAATAACTTGAGCAACAGATGCTTTAAAATCTCCATAACCTTTTCCTTCGTATTTTTGTACAAGTGCTTCTACGGATACGTCAGTCAAAGCTGCTTCAATAGTAAGTAAATTCGAAACACCTGGTTTATTTTCAAGGTCAAATGCAACAATTCCTTCAGAATCCGTTACAGAACTTTTTATTTTCTTTTCGATTTCTTTTGGTGTGTCGAGTAAGCGGATCGTCGCTTTATTATTAGGATCTGATTTACTCATCTTCTTCAGTGGGTCTTGTAACGATTTAATACGTGCTCCGTTTTTCGGAAGTTGGATATCAGGAATTGTCAGTACTTCACCGTATTTCTTGTTAAATCTTTCCGCCAAATCACGTGTCAATTCCACATGTTGTTTTTGGTCGTCACCAACAGGTACGATATCCGATTGGTATAAAAGAATATCTGCGGCCATTAATGGTGGATACGTTAATAATGCTGCTGAAACTGCTTCTTTTCCGGTTGATTTGTCTTTGAATTGTGTCATTCTTTCTAACTCACCGATATAAGAAATACATTGCATAATCCATCCGGCTTGCGCATGTGCTGGAACCTCGGATTGGATAAATAATGTGGACTTATTTGGGTCAATTCCTACTGCAATATACAATGCTGCAAGGGAACGAATATGACTACGTAGTTCTTCGGGATCTTGCGGTACCGTGATCGCATGTTGATCCACAATGCAAAATACGCATTCATAATCGTCCTGCAAAGCGGTAAACTGTCTAAATGCTCCAATATAATTGCCTAACGTAATAATTCCTGTTGGCTGTACGCCTGAAAAAATTTTCTTCATGTTTCTTCCTCCTTAAATAAATGGCTAGGTTAAACAATACTGTTAATTTCCATTGCAGACGAACAATTTACACTACAATCAATTAAAAAGTAAAAATTAACAGTAAAATATAACACAGCTAATAAAATCTAAAACATTAAAAAAACATCATGCATCCCTAAAAAGGGACGAATGATGTAAAATCCGTGGTACCACCCAGCTTGCTAAAATAATTAGCCACTCTTCTTCTTAACGTGAAGGACACGGTCTATGCTACTACAAGTTCACATAAACTGCTCAGAAGCCCATTCCATTTACCATATGTTCTGTTTGCACCGACCACAGACTCTCTTGACATACCGTGTTAAATGTACTTTTCTTCCTCAAAGCTCAATTATTTAGTTTTGATAATTATATTATAGAAGAAACTCAAAAATCAAGCATAATAAACAACTAAAGCAATACCCATACATACTAAGCAAGATAAGCCGAAAGCAATAATTGGCTTATATGGAAACGATAAAACCTCTGATGGCACCCGCATTTCATTGGCTGTTTTCTTCATATGCTTAGGTGTGAACACTTTGCGCGTACTTGTCACAAAAATATCGAAAAAACCACCAGATACTACATATATCATTAGCCCGATAAATGTAATAGAACCTCCAATATAAAAGGAAATATTTATATAAGAAGTAAGCGTTAGAGAACCATATGCAATTAACATAAGGATCAAAATAATAAGTTGCATAACTAAAAAATAGATAATTTTTCTCTTCATAATTCACCTCAACGAAATAAATTATAGAAGATTCAATGAAAATAATCAAAAATTAGACAATTCGAAATGTCAGAAATGAACAAATTAATTACCAATGTTTCTCAAATGTTAGGACAATGTAATGATTTTGTAGCTATATTGTAAAAAATCAATCGAAAAACCTGTACAAGTTTCTCTGAAAATGTATAATGAATATTGTAATGAATTTTTCTGACTATTTAAAGGGGGTTATTCTTTTGAAGAATAGCAAGTTAGCTTGGCTTATAAGCCTATTGTTATTTGTTGCTCTTTTCTTAGCTGCATGTGGCGGCGACAAAGAAGAAAGCACAGATACAACTACAGACACAGAAGATACAGACGCAACAACAGAAGAAGTAGCAACTGACGAGGAACAAGTTCTTAACTTAATCATGAACGCTGAGATTCCAACAATGGACTCTGCTTTAGTAACTGATGCTGTTGGATTTGATCTATTAAACAACGTAAACGAAGGTTTATACCGTTTAAATCAAGATAACGTTGCTGAACCTGCAATTTCTGATGGTGAACCAACAATTTCTGAAGATGGATTAGTTTATACATTCACAATTCGTGATGCTAACTGGTCAGATGGTTCTCCAGTAACTGCAAATGATTTTGAATTTGCATGGAAACGTGCAATGAACCCAGATACTGCATCTGAATATGGTCCATATATGATGGATGGCGTTATTAAAAACGCTACTGAAATTATGGAAGGTTCTATGGAGTACACTGAACTAGGTGTTAAAGCTCTTGATGAAAAAACATTAGAAGTAACACTTGAAAAACCAACGCCTTACTTCTTATCACTTATGTCATTTGGAACATTCTTACCACAAAAAGAAGAATTCGTTACAGCGCAAGGTGCAAACTATGCGAAAAATTCTGAAGCAGTATTATACAACGGACCATTTACACTTGCTAATTGGGACGGAACGGGATTATCTTGGCAACTACTTAAAAATGAAGAGTACTGGGATAAAGATACTGTAAAATTAACTGAAATTAACTATGATGTTGTTAAAGAGCCAGGTACAGGTGTAAACTTGTATTCTGAAGGTCAAAAAGACAAAGCTCCACTTACTGGTGAGTTCGCAATGCAATATGCTGCTGATCCAGATCTAATTCATGAATCAGAAACATCTGTATTCTATTTCAAATACAATCAAGAACGTCTTGGAGAAAAAACTCCACTTGCTAACGTAAACATCCGTGAAGCAATTTCAAAAGCATTCAATAAACAAGATTTAGTTGATGTAGTTTTAGCTAATGGTTCTGTACCGGCAAACTACTTAATACCAAAAGACTTTACTTTTGATACGGACGGAAATGATTTCCGTGATGTTAACGGTGACATGGCTGAATTTAATGCAGATGAAGCAAAAGCTGCATTTGAAAAAGGTTTATCTGACCTAGGAGTTTCTGAGTTACAAATCGAACTTCTAAATGGTGATACTGAATCAGCTAAGAAAACTGGTGAATATCTAAAAAATCAATTAGAAACTAACCTACCAGGTTTAACAGTTAAATTAAAAGAAGTACCATTTAACGTGCGTTTAGATCTTGACACAAACCAAGATTACGATATGCAAATTGCTGGATGGGGACCTGACTATCAAGATCCTTATACATTCATGAACTTATGGTTAACTGGTGGCGGAAACAATAAAATGTCTTTCTCTAATGCAGATTATGACAAGTTAGTTTCTTCATCTGTTAATGAATTAGCTCTAGATCCAGAAGCTCGTTGGCAAGCACTTGCTGATGCTGAAAAACTTCTTATTGAAGAAGAATACGGAATCGGCCCAATTTACCAACGTGGATTAATGCACCTTCAAAAACCATATGTTAAAGGTATTGTTGCTCACCCATTCGGTGGAGACTATAGCTACAAATGGGCTTATATCGAAGGTAAAAACTAATTTAGTGAATTTCTAAAATCACATAGTTTGAGAGTATATGGTATCCTTTTTGGGCCATATACTCTCTTTTTAAATGAATCAGAATTCACCAAATATTTTATTATTTATTTTAGGTTTTGACAATAATAGAGTTTATCTGTTTATATATACAAGTAGAGTTTTAAAATTATAGGAAAAGATTATTTAGGAGGTGCAAAGATGACAAAATATATTATTCGACGAATTGTTTATATGTTTATTACCCTTTTCCTGATTGCGACAGCAACATTTTTCTTAATGAAGGCGCTTCCAGGATCCCCGATTAGCTCTGCATCCAAACTACCCCCCTCACAGCTCGCGGTGGTAGAAGCGAAATATGGATTAGACCAACCAATTCCCGTGCAGTACGCAAAATACATGCTTAACTTGGCTAAAGGTGATTTAGGTAACTCATTCCAGTTTAAAAATGCCAGTGTAACAGAACTAATTATGAATCGATTAGGAGTATCTGTTTTAATTGGATCACAAGGTTTGATACTTGGTGTAGCTTTAGGGATTTTGTTAGGTATGATTGCAGCGTTAAGGCAGAATACTATATGGGATTATGGTAGTACGTTAATCGCTATTATTGGTATTTCTATTCCATCTTTCGTTTTTGCAACATTGCTTCAATATTGGTTAGCGGTTGAATGGAGTATTTTCCCTGTAGGTTTATGGAAAGATGGTTGGATGTCGAGTATATTGCCTTCTATTGCATTGGCCATGGGACCACTCGCAACTGCTTCCCGTTTTATCCGTACAGAAATGATTGAAGTATTAAGTTCAGATTACATTACGTTAGCAAAGTCTAAAGGGGCAAACGGATTTGAAATTGCATTTAAGCACGCTTTCCGTAATGCGTTAATTCCTCTTATCACTGTTTTAGGACCACTTGCAGCAGGCTTACTTACAGGTTCTCTTGTAATTGAACAAATCTTTGCGATTCCGGGTATTGGTGAACAATTTGTTAAAGCGATTATGTCAAATGACTTTTCGATTATTATGGGAACTACATTATTTTTCTCTGTATTCCTAATTGTCATAATATTCGTGGTTGACGTTCTATATGGAATAATAGATCCTCGTATTCGTTTATCAGGAGGTAGTAAATAATGAGTTTAGATCTAAAAAAAATACCTGCTGAATCTTTTGAAAGAGTGCATATCGATAGTAGTCATGCGGAAAGAATTTCAAAGCCTAGTTTAAGTTTCTGGCAAGACGCTTGGCTTCGAATTCGTAAAAATAAGGCTGCTATTGCCAGTATATTTATATTAGCGTTTATTATAATAATGGCATTTGTTGGACCGATGGTTAGTCCACATGATGCAGAGACTCAAACAATTACACATGCTAACTTACCTCCAAAAGTTCCTGGACTTGAAAAGTTAGGAATATTCGATGGTGTCGGTACACTTGCAGGCAAAGAAGTAGATTTATATGAAATGAAAAAAGTAGATACGTATTATTGGTTTGGTACGGATGGCTTAGGGCGTGACATGTTCTCAAGAGCTTGGGAAGGTACCCAAATATCCTTATTAATCGCCTTTGTAGCAGCATTAATTGATATGGTTATTGGTGTTGCATATGGAGGAATTTCTGGTTACTACGGTGGCCGTGTCGATGATATGATGCAACGTGTTGTGGAAATCCTATATGGTATTCCTACATTAGTTATTGTTATCCTGATGCTGCTATTTATGGAACCAGGTGTAACTGCGATTATTATTGCGATTACGCTCACGGGTTGGATTGGTATGTCTCGAATTGTTCGAGGGCAGGTTTTGAAATTTAAGAACCAAGAATTTGTGCTTGCATCTCGAACTTTAGGCGCAAGTAATGGCCGTATTATATCCAAACATATTTTACCAAATATTTTAGGGGTAATCATTATTAATACAATGTTTACAATACCAACTGCAATTTTCTTTGAAGCGTTTCTAAGCTTTATAGGGTTGGGACTACAGGCACCTGATGCCTCTTTAGGTACACTTATTAACGATGGTTATAAAGTAATTCGATTCCAACCGCATATTTTATTGTACCCATCTATTATTTTGAGTTTATTAATGATTGCATTTAACTTACTTGGTGACGGTTTACGTGATGCACTTGATCCGAAGATGAAAGACTAAGGAGGAAAGCGAAAATGGAAAAAATATTAGAAGTAAAAGACCTAGAGCTTTCCTTCCACACTTTTGCAGGTGAAGTTAAAGCAATTCGTGGCGTTAACTTTGACTTATTTAAAGGAGAAACGCTTGCAATTGTGGGAGAGTCCGGTTCGGGTAAATCAGTAACGACTAAGTCAATTATGCGTTTATTGCCTGAACATAGCTCTGAATTTAAAAATGGTCATATTTTATTTAATGGAAAAGATTTAACAAAACTAACTGACAAAGAAATGCAAAAGATTCGTGGGAAAGACATTTCAATGATTTTCCAAGATCCAATGACATCTTTGAATCCTACAATGCCTATTGGAAAACAAATTATGGAACCTATTTTAAAGCACCGTAATGTAAGTAAATCAGTAGCTCATAAAGAAGCAGTAGATTTACTTCGTTTAGTAGGTATGCCTAAACCAGAAGCGCGTATGAAGCAATATCCACATCAGT
The DNA here is from genome assembly GCF_900111345.1 of Psychrobacillus sp. OK032. Lineage (GTDB taxonomy): Bacteria > Bacillota > Bacilli > Bacillales_A > Planococcaceae > Psychrobacillus. The sequence goes on along the minus strand of NZ_FOGY01000001.1, from coordinate 414,527 downwards.
TTTCTGGTGGGCAGCGTCAACGTATCGTAATTGCCATTGCACTAGCATGTAATCCTCAAATTCTAATTGCGGATGAACCGACTACTGCACTGGACGTAACGATACAAGCACAAATTTTAGAACTAATGAAAGATTTACAAAAAAAGATTAATACATCCATCATCTTTATTACACATGACCTCGGGGTAGTAGCTAATGTGGCAGATAGAGTTGCTGTTATGTACGGTGGGAAAATTGTAGAAATCGGAACAGTAGATGAAATTTTCTATAATCCACAACATCCATATACATGGGGATTACTAAGTTCAATGCCATCACTTGATACGGCAGAAGAGAAGCTATATGCAATTCCAGGAACACCACCGGATTTATTGTCTCCTCCAAAAGGAGATGCGTTTGCTCTTCGTAGTGATTATGCGATGAAAATCGATCTAGAGGAAATTCCACCATTTTTTAAAGTGAGTGATACGCATTATGCAGCAACTTGGTTATTACACCCTGATGCTCCGCAAGTAGACCCACCTGCAGCAATTATGGAACGTATGAAAAAATATCCAGGTAGTCGTTATTATGATGGAACGGAAGGAGGTACTTACTAATGGCTGAAAAATTACTCGAAATTAAAAATTTAAAGCAATATTTCAATCAAGGTAAGCCAAATGAAGTTCGTGCAGTAGATGACATAAGCTTTGACATTTACAAAGGGGAGACATTAGGACTTGTTGGCGAGTCAGGTTGTGGTAAATCGACAACGGGGCGCACAATTATCCGTCTCTATGATGCAACAGATGGTCAAGTAATCTACGATGGTGTAGACGTTCATGATAAAAAATCCAAAAAAGATTTAAAAGAATTTAATCGCAAAATGCAAATGATTTTCCAAGATCCATATGCTTCTCTAAATCCACGTATGAAAGTACTGGATATTATTGCGGAAGGGTTAGATATTCACGGTCTTGTGAAAAATCCAAAAGAACGTAAAGAACGTGTAGTGGAGCTTTTAGAAACAGTAGGTTTAAACCGTGAGCATGCGGATCGTTATGCACATGAATTCTCAGGTGGACAACGCCAGCGTCTTGGAATTGCAAGAGCACTTGCTGTGAATCCTGAATTTATCATTGCGGATGAGCCAATCTCTGCATTAGATGTATCGATTCAAGCACAGGTTGTAAACTTGTTAAAAGAGCTACAAGAAGAAAAAGGATTAACTTATTTATTTATCGCACATGATCTATCAATGGTAAAATACATCTCCGATCGTATCGGGGTAATGTATTTTGGTAAACTTGTCGAGTTAGCTACTGCAGAAGAATTATATGCTAATCCAATGCATCCATACACACAGTCTCTTTTATCAGCTATTCCACTTCCAGATCCAAACTATGAGCGCACTCGTGTACGTAAATCGTACAACCCTGAAAATCATAATTATCAAGATGGGGAAGAAGTTGCAATGCGAGAAGTAACGCCTGGACATTTTGTTTTCTGTTCTGAAAAAGAATCAGCATCATTAAAGGCTACTTCAAGCTCCAAATAATAATACCATCGGTCATTCCTAAGCGAATGACCGATTTTTTTATGGATTAAGAAATTATTGTACTTGGTGAGTTTATTACTAAATGGTGTGTCACTATTTAGAGATAATGCGTCTTAGCAAGTTGAATATAGTGTCCACAATGATTTTCGCTACAGGGCGGACGCTTTCCGTGGGGTGAGCGATGAACCTTCACCGACGCTACGCGTGCGCTGTGAAGTTTCATCTGTCTCACTCATCCCACTGGAGTCGCCGCCCTTCCGCGAAAATCAATGGGGCTTGCTGACTAATTATTTTCTCGCTTTATAAACCAAAAGTGATATTAAAAACGAAGAGGGAAATCATTAGTAAGTATTTTGTAAAAATAATCCAGTAAATAGGTAAAATCAACCGAATGGTCATTGTAGCAACTAAATTAGCACGAAAGCAACAATTTGTGTACGGAAGAATCATTTCCTAGATCAAGAGTTAAATTAATAGGAAGTAACCATTAATTTGTAAAATATAGATTATTAGTGACTTAGTGAAGCTCACATTCACTGTTTAATAAGCAACTTTTTTCATATAGTGGTAGCTGCTACTTTTGGATTTGTGCAACGGTTCTAATATTTCTTATTGGTTTGTTTAGCTAGACGCTAATTAGCTAGCATATTTCGTTGATTGAAGCGGAAGGGCGGCGACTCCTGCCGGATGAGTGAGACAGATAAGACATCGCAGGCGAACGCGTTAGCGTCGGCGATGGCTTATCGCTCACCCGGCGGAAAGCGTCCGCCCTGCAGCGGAAATCCTAGCGGTAACTTCTTTAAGACGCATTTTCCCTATACAGCACTACCTAGTTAGGCCACTCGCAACATTTTAAGCCTTATTTCTCTTTCATTCATTGTTTAGTATTGTTAGAATAAAGAAACAGAAAAGAAAGGAGAATTTTATGAAGAAGCCTATAAAGCTACTCGCCACATTAAGTTTGGCAGCAGCAGTACTTTTACCAACAACAGTTTTTGCTGAATCCAAATTATTCGCAGAAGAATTTTCAACAAAAGAGTATAACTTTAAACCGATTGACGGAAAAATCGTCTCTACATCCAAACTTTTCATATACGACTCCGGACTAACGTTCAACTATCCAGATGCTGTGAGGGGTATATATGTAACGGGACATTCAGCTGGGGGATCTAGATTTGCAAATCTACTAGATTTATTAGAATCGACCGAACTAAATGCAATGGTAATAGATATTAAAGACGACTTTGGAAACTTAACATATATCCCAAGTGAAGAATCATCACTATCGAAATACGATATCGGTAAACCATACATAAAAGATCCGCGGGCTATGCTTGCGACGATGGAAGAAAAAGAAGTATACCCAATTGCGCGGGTCGTCGTCTTTAAAGATACTGAGTTAGCCGAAAGAAAACCTGAATGGTCATTTGTCGAAGGCGATTCTGTTTGGAAAAACGGAAGAGGAGAAGCATTTGTTAATCCATTCATGCAAGAAGTTTGGGACTATAATCTGGAAATTGCTATAGAAGCGGCAAAGATGGGCTTTAAAGAAATTCAATTTGACTATGTGCGATTCCCTGAAGGATTTGAAAATAGAGAAGATACCTTAAAGTATTCAATGGGCAAATATGAAACATCTGAAGAAGACACAGTTCAACGAAGAGTTACAGCTGTAACGGATTTCGTTGCTTACGCAAAAGAAAAGCTTAAACCATACGGTGTACAAGTGTCTGTAGATATTTTTGGATATTCTGCTACATTACCTGAAGCACCTGGTATTGGACAAAACTTCTCCAAAATATCCGAAAATGTAGACGTAATCTCTTCCATGATTTATCCAAGTCATTGGACATCTTATTTTGGTATTGCAAAACCTGATTTGGAGCCTTATCGTTTAGTGCAAGAATATGCAAAAGTAGAAAATGCTAAATTAGCTGAATTAGAGAACCCACCTGTATCAAGGCCGTGGCTTCAAGATTTCACTGCTTCATACCTAGGTGCTGGCAATTATCAATCATATGGTAAAGAAGAAGTAGAGGCTCAAATCAAAGCATTAAACGAAGCTGGAATAATGGAATACCTACTCTGGAATGCAGGGAATAAGTATTCTCCTGGTGTAGACTATACACCATAAGAAGAAATGATAGGATCATAAAAAAATCCTATCTTTTTTTATTTTTATGAAACTTTAATTCATGAAAAACGTATTAATTAGTATAACAGTTATTTTCAATAGCATTCTTCTAAATGAGAATACAAAAAAGTTGAGTTTCAATGTTTAAAAAAGAAAAAAGACGGGTATAATTTAAAGGTATATAAAAGTTCTTTCAAAAATGTAAGTATAGCTTACATATTCAACGAATTTGTGACAGCTTCTTATATAGGTTAAATTTTTCTTATAAACATATTTTAAATGACTAAAATTTGGTGTATACTAAAAAAGTAAAGAATTACATTAAATTAATTATAAACTACTTCATATAACACAACTACCAATTGAAAGGAAGTGTTTTTAAATGATGGTTACGTTATTCACCTCACCAAGTTGTACTTCATGTAGAAAAGCAAAAGCATGGTTAGAAGAACATGATATTCCATATACGGAAAGAAATATTTTTTCTGAACCACTTACAATAAGCGAAATAAAAGAAATTTTACGAATGACAGAAGATGGGACGGACGAAATTATCTCTACTCGTTCGAAAATATTCCAGAAGCTAAATGTAGATGTGGAAAGCCTTCCTTTACAACGTCTATATGAGCTAATTCAAGAACATCCTGGACTTCTTCGCAGACCAATTATTTTAGATGAAAAACGTCTACAAGTTGGCTATAACGAAGACGAAATACGTAGATTCTTACCAAGAAAAGTTCGTGCATATCAGTTACTTGAAGCACAAAGGCTTGTGAACTAAAAGTTAATCAGCTGAGTATTTTCAAAGAACTTTTGAAAATACTCAGCTTTTTCTTTTGGAATGATGCTTGCATTAAAGTGCAAATTTTCATACAATGCAGTTGTGATTAATAATTTGAAAAGAAAAGTTGGAATCCTTTTCTTTTTTTCACAAACAACATACAATAGTAATAGACACTACATGAATGAGGCGGTAGGAAGCGAAAGGAGATGTGTTAAATGGATATCGAACGTATCAATGATAACACTTTCAAAGTATACATTTCATACATCGACATTGAAGAAAGAGGCTTCAGCCGAGATGAAATATGGTTTAACAAAGATAAGAGCGAGCAGCTTTTTTGGGAGATGATGGATGAAGTTCATGATGATGACCATTTTGAGGAATTAGATGGTCCATTATGGATACAAGTTCATGCGATGGAAAAAGGCTTGGAAGTGATAGTCACCAGAACGGAAATAGGGAAACATGATGAACGATCAGATGATTTTGAAATGGATGACCTATCAAATAAAATTTTTAAAAATGGTGTCTCCAGTTCTATAGGACCTCACGAATTTGATGATTTCTCGCATTACATGGATGATGGGGAAGATATACCTTCCGAGTACACATTTGTGTTTGAGAACTTTGATGACTTACTTGTTCTAGCAAAAAAATTAGATAAAGTAGATTTCGAAACATCATTGTATCATTATGAGGAGAAATATTATTTACATGTAATTTTTAATTCGGAAATAACTGAGTTGGATACTGTATTAAATACACTTAGCGTTATTTCTGAATTTGCACGTAGTACAAAAACTACCATCCATATGATTCAAGAATATGGAAAAGAAATTATTGTAAAAGATGTTTTCCAAGAGCTAAATAGGCATTTTTAACCTTCCGTAAAAAGAAGGTTTTTTTTCTTGATTTTTTCACTGAAAATTCGTACATTTATATGTAGAGGTGATAACCATACTAACGGCAATAACAAAACAAGGTGAAATTATCGTATCTGCCAACTATTCACGAGAGTTTTTATACGATTTAAAGCAAATAAGTACATTTAAGTGCCTTCAATGTAATGAAGAAGTAATATTGAGAAGCGGTCCAATTAAGATTCCCCATTTTGCACATAGGCGAAAATCTGAATGCATTCATTCTTTTTCGGAAGGTGAAAGCGAAGACCACCTTAATGGTAAACTACAATTGTACTCATTTTTCCTACAGCATAATAGCAAGCCTCGACTAGAGCCATTCATCCCAAAGATCAAGCAAAGACCAGATATTTTAGTTCACAACAATCATTCCCAAGTAGCTATTGAATATCAGTGCAGCCAAATTTTACCTGCTATTATTGAAAGTCGTAATATAGGCTATAAACAGCAACAAATAGATCCGCTTTGGATATTAAGGACACCAACTATTTCAGAGTTCCCACCTCAAGAAATAGGAATCATGCAATTATCTGCCTTTCGTCAGCAATTTTTCCTGAAAACCCCCACAAATGGGAAAATGATTATTTCCTACTGTCCACAAACAAAGTTCTTTCACTATATTTCCAACCCAATCCACATCCAATCAAATAAGTACATCGTGAAAATAAAAAAGCTTCCGATGGAGAAGCAATCTTGGCCATTTGCAGTCGTCAAACGTATATCCTATAAAGAGTACGAAACGTATATTCAAATGTATAGAAAGCAACGTTTTAAGCATATATATAACTTGTATTTCTATAATAGAAAAGGAGTCCAGAACCAGTTTTTACAAGTATGCTATAGGTGGAGACTGTCACCTAAAGAGATTCCTATATTTATAGGAATTCCTACGGCATATGCGGAATCATTTCATGTACATGCTGTTGAATGGCAAATACAATGGATTGACTATTTAAATCGAATAAAAGTCCCTATTGAGGAGGCAAATCGAGCGCATTGTGAAGCATTTCTACTAGATCATCCAATCGGTCGCAAACAGTCCTCCCTATTCAAATTGGAAGCTGTCCAAAGCTATTTGTCTATACTCCAGCAATGTCTCGTAAAATCAGACACAGTCATTTATAAATGTAAGTTTAATAGTTCAAAAATGTATGAGCTTCTATACAGTGATTTCCTTGCAAAGAGACCTGAAAATTGAGAAAATAATTAGTGATACGAATTTCGTAACAATGGAAGGGGAGTTCATCTTGACAACAGAAACAAACAACAAAGTATTAACACGTGAGGAAGTAGAGGAGCATCTAACTTGGAGATTAGAAGACATTTTTCCTTCGAATGAAGCTTGGGAAAAAGAGTTCCAGGATGTAGCAAAACTAGCTGAGAAAGCAGCAACATTTCAAGGGACGATTTCAAATGGTGCGAATGCTTTGTTAGAAGTACTAACTTATCGTGATGAACTTACAGGACGACTACGTAAGTTATATACGTATGCACATATGCGTTCTGACCAAAATACTGCAAATAGCACTTATCAAGCGATGGACAGCCGTATTAAATCATTGTATGTAACAGTTTCTACGGAACTATCATTTTTAGTACCGGAAATTTTATCACTAGATGAGTCCACTCTTTCTACCTATTTGTCTGAAAACAGTGATTTGCAATTGTACCGTCAACTTTTAGAGGAAGTTAATCTAGAGCGTCCACATGTACTTCCAAAAGAGCAAGAAGCATTACTTGCACAGTTTTCAGAAGTAGCAGGTTCGCCGTCTGATACTTTTGGCAAGTTAAACAATGCAGATTTAGAATTTCCAACCATCAAAGATGAGGATGGCAATGAAGTGCAACTCACACATGGACGATATACACGCTTCTTAGAAAGCGAAGATGGTCATGTACGAGAAGCTGCATTTAAAGCTATGTATGATACGTATGGCAAGTTCCGTAATACATTTGCATCGACTTTAGCTGGTAATGTAAAAGGGGATAATGTAAACGCTAAAATTAGAAAATACGCATCTGCTCGGGAAGCGGCTATGTCTGGAAATCATATTCCTGAAAGCGTCTATGATAATTTAGTTGGAACGGTCAATAAAAACGTTCATCTGCTCCATAAATATGTTAGCTTACGAAAAAAAGTACTTGGACTAGATGAGCTGCATATGTGGGATTTATACACGCCACTAGTAAAAGAATTGAAAATGGAATATACGTATGAAGAAGCTTGCGATGCAATGTTAAAAAGCTTTGCACCACTTGGAGAGGAATATGTATCCATCGTGAAGCAAGGATTAGAAAATCGCTGGGTAGATGTTGTAGAAACGAAAGGAAAGCGCTCTGGAGCGTACTCTTCTGGAACGTACGGTACAAACCCATACATTTTAATGAACTGGCAAAATAACGTGAATAACTTGTTTACATTAGCGCATGAATTTGGCCATAGTATTCATAGTTACTACACTCGCGCAAACCAGCCGTATGTTTATGGTGATTATTCCATTTTTGTTGCAGAAGTAGCATCTACTTGTAACGAGGCATTACTGAATGATTATTTATTAAAAACAATTGATGATCCTAAAAAACGCATTTACTTGCTGAATCATTGGTTAGAAGGATTCCGTGGAACTGTTTTCCGTCAAACAATGTTCGCAGAGTTTGAGCATATTATCCATAAGCTGGATCAAGACGGAGAAGCATTAACAGCAGATAAGTTAACGGAAGAATATTATAAACTAAATCAAAAATACTTTGGCGATGATATCGTCATCGACGAGCAAATTGGGTTAGAATGGGCGAGAATTCCTCATTTCTACTACAACTACTATGTATACCAATATGCAACTGGTTTAAGTGCTGCTACCGCATTAAGCAATCAAATTTTGACAGAAGGTAATCCAGCCGTTGACCGTTATATCAATGAATTCCTAAAAGCGGGTTGCTCGGATTACCCGATTGAAGTTTTGAAGAAAGCTGGCGTAGATATGAACACGGCTGCTCCAATTGAAGAAGCATGTCGCGTATTTGAAGAAAAACTAAATGAATTAGAACAATTGCTGCTAGCGGAATAGAATAAGTAGAAGAAGGCTAAACTGGAGTTTACTCAGTTTGGCTTTTTTTGTGCTAAATGAATTGATCATAAATCCACGGTGTACGCCGAAAATAAAGGTGCGATACGAGCATATAATGGCATCTATCCGCGAATAATCGCATATTTTAACCAAACAATAGAGGTAAGACGTCTAATGTATGACGAATTTGTGAAAGTAAGAGCTAATATATTGTATTTCTTTAAATGGCATGATAAAGTAAGAGTGTGAAATAAATCACAAGATAACATACACCCCTTTGTTTGAACGTGAACATTTCTCCCATCCCCTTTGTAAAACGAAAACACCCTTTCCTAACTGAGGAAAGGGTGTTTTCTATTAGCAAAAAAGAAAAGCTCCTCATCCACGACGGATGAGGAGCTTTTCTTAATTATTTTTCAATCGCCATATGATAACGTCTGGCAATACTAATCTCTCTACTTCTTGAAGTAAAAGAAGTTTTTTCAGTTCCCGTTCTGCTTGTTGTTCGGAAATATTATAATAGCTAGCAATTTCGTTTGTCGTAAGTGAATGGAATCGATCAAAAAGCTTTTCGAGAGCTGGCGGATGTTGTACTTCCGGTTTTTCATATAGCATTTCTTGTAATATTTGAACATAAATTTCATAAGGATAAATGCCTGAAACTTTTATTCCTTCATCTTCTATATTTTCATTAAAAAATACGATACTTGGGAATGTAGTGACATCCATTTCAGAAGTGATGGATAGATCACTTTGGAAAGAACGTGCACATTCTTTTGATTGGAAATCTTTTGTGAACTCTGCTACATCAATGTTAACCTTACTTGCTATTTCTTGCAAAACAGAGAGAGAAGTAACATTCTTTGTTTTAATGAAAAGGTATTCTTGTATTTTATTGAAAAAACGAAGAGCGGCCTTTTTCCCTTGAAACTCTGCAGCCTTTACTGCAATAGAAGGGAATACGGTGTGCTCTACATCCGGGAACTCGCATTGGATCTGCTTTTTTTCTTCCTTTGACGTTTTGCAAACAGTATTTAAATTATTCAACTGTGTACTAAGTACTGTTCTAATCGTAAAATACTGGCCATATTGAACTTGCAATTTCCGAATAATCGGTTGCATTTCCCAACAAGCTGAGCAAAGAGGGTCTAGAAATACGTACATTTCAAGTGGCTTGTTTAGTAAAGGAGATGTAATCGGTTCAGTCGGAATGAGTATTCTTGTCACTATTGTTCCTCCTCATGACTCATTTGATTGACCATGTGGTTGGCAGTAAGCTCAAGTCTTCTATAGAAAGTTTCACGCATTTTACCTTCAAGACCAACAGTATCCATTGCTGCTCTCATGCAAGAAAGCCAAGCTGCTGCTCTTTCAGGTGTTATTGGAAAAGGATTATGACGCATTTTCATCATTGGATGTCCATGCTCTTCTGTATATAAATTGGGACCACCAAGATATTGTGTTAGAAATTGTTTTTGTTTTCTAGCGGTCTCTGTTAAATCATCTGGAAAAATAGGCTTTAGCATTGGATGTTTTGCAACATTACTGTAAAACGTATCGACAAGCTGGGATAGTTTTTCTGCTCCGATCTCATCGTAAGGAAGTATTGGTTTCTGTGTCATTATTAGTTACTCCTTTGTTTTAGCACTAATATCATTCTATCAATCCCAAAGAATTATCTCAAATAATTAGACTGCCAGATAAAAAACGACCTAATAAAAGGTCGCCAGGATATTATGCTTGGTAATAGTTTAATACTTTTTGAACATAATTCTGTGTTTCTTTATATGGAGGGATTCCACCATGTTTTTTTACTGCTCCGGGTCCTGCATTGTAAGCAGCTAGTGCTATTTCTGTGTCATCATTAAACTGATCGAGCATTTGGCGTAAGTATTTTGCACCGCCCATTACATTTTGCTCGGGGTCGAAAATATTGACCACCCCCAAGTATTTTGCTGTTCCTGGCATCAATTGCATTAATCCCGATGCACCTGCAGAACTTCGTGCAGAAGGATTAAAATTGGATTCTTGTTTAATGACAGATGAAATAAGCTTTTCTGGCACATTATGTGTTTCTGCAGCACGTTTAATAATGTCATTAAAATCCGAGGTATTCAACTTGTCTAAAGGTGTATAATGGGCAATTGCATTCAGTAAATCTTCATTTTGATCTACAAGGTTTGAAGGCATAAAAACAGGGGAATTGCCATTATAGTACAATGAATTCCCATTATCCGAAGCTGCATTATTTTCACCGCTTTGTAGTACCTGTCCTAACATTTCAGAAAATAAGGAAGTAGGTGAATTGTTTAGCGAACTTTGTACACTACCAAGCGTCTGCATTGCATTTATTTCCATGAGTGTTTTTAGGGATTGAATATCCATTAGGTATCAACCTCAACCTTTCAACGAATTGTTATATTTCATAAGACGAGCAATTTTTTTGTCAGTAGTTCGGAGTGGAATATGGTTTTCTTCCAATAATTGAAGAAAAACTTTCTGCCCATTTTCGACGTCTCCACATTCATATTCTACCTCAAAATCTTCTATCCTACTATAAAAGGAGTGATCCAAAAAAAGGATTCCCTTATTGTACGCGATTTGTGCTCGATCTGTTTGCATACTGCCAATACATGTTAATGGACCTTTATCTTTAATTTGCTCCAAAAATGAGACTGAAGGGAAGCGTGTTTCGTTAATGATAGCATCTCGTTCTTCATTTGATAAAGTTACCGTTTTTTCTTCCATTACATGTTCTTGTACTGGTGTTTTTAAAGTTAATTCATTACGGTTTGGTAAAACGCGTAATCGAAACCCCATTTTCTTTTCTTTAAAATAGTTTTCTGGTGTGTCGAAATAATAATTTGTTTGTGTTTGGAAATCAGTAGATGTTAAGCCCAAAAAGGAAACTAATGAATGAAATTCTTCTTTTGTTAGTAAGTTTTTAAATTCGATTTCTCTCTCAGATTGCACAATTACACGACCTTTCTTATTATTTATATTATAGACGGTTTGCAATGAGTTTCAATATGTTAAAATAGTGAAAGAATGGACAGAAAGGAAAGATTAATTTTGCCTATTACTTATAACGTGCACAGTGGAGTGCAATTAGAAAATGATATTCGTTTTACATTAGAGGTAATACCGAACCAACCAACTATAAAAGCGGGAGAACGTATGATTACCGATTCCGATTCATTGTCTTTTGTGTATTTACTAGAAGATGAAGAAGGGTATCATTATGTAAAGTTCGGACAAGATGTATGGCCATTATTAGTTAATACGTTAAAAGCAGAAGATGAACCTACATTACAATATGGAAATATTGAGCTAACTTTACATAAGTTTAAAGAAGAACTGGAAATGCTTATTTTTAATATTGAAGGCAATGATAACTACGGTGTCGAATTTTCCAAAGCGGTAGAAGAAGCGTTTGAGGAAATATTAAAAGCATGAGTGAAGTGTAGGTGAGTTTATGGGTCAATGGGAACGTTTTTTAGAGCCTTACAAGCAAGCAGTTTCCGAGTTAAAAGTGAAGTTAAAAGGAATGCGCACACAATATGAAATTGAAAATACAAACTCGCCAATAGAATTTGTTACGGGACGTGTAAAGCCGCTTGCGAGTATTTATGACAAGTCGCTTATTAAAGGAATTTCATTCGAACCTTCTGAGACGTTAGCAAAGGAAATTCCCGATATTGCTGGCCTTCGTATGATGTGTCAATTTGTCGATGACATTGAACATGTGGTAGAACTTTTGCGCGCAAGAAAAGATATTAAAGTGGTAGAAGAACGGGATTATATCTCTAATAAAAAGCAAAGCGGATATAGGTCTTATCATGTAATTATTGATTATCCAGTTCAAACAATACATGGGGAAATTCATATTTTAGCGGAGATCCAAATTCGAACGTTGGCGATGAACTTTTGGGCGTCCATTGAACATTCGCTGAATTATAAGTATAAAGGGATTTTCCCAGAGGAGATTAAAAAACGGTTGCAGTATGCAGCGGAAGCAGCTTTTCGTTTAGATGAGGAAATGTCTTTAATACGCGGTGAAATACAAGATGCCCAGAAATATTTTAGTGAAAATAAAGAGCTATCTACGCCGAGAATTCATGAAAGCCATAAAGAAGAAAGGGGGCGCGCGCGATGAAATTTTTTATTCAATCACGAAATGATGATTTATCCAATCACTTAATGGAAAAGGCTAAAAAGTATTTAGTTGATTTTGGTTTATTATTAGATGAAGAAAACCCTGATATTGTTTTGTCGATAGGAGGAGATGGAACGTTATTACATGCTTTTCACAAATATAAGCATTTAACAAGTTCTGTTGCTTTCGTTGGTATTCATACGGGGCACCTAGGTTTTTATGCAGATTGGAAACCAGTGGAAATCGAAAAGCTTGTCATTAGCATTGCACAAAAAGAGTTCGAAGTCATTGAATATCCTCTTCTAGAAGTGACGATTAACTATCAGCATGAAGAGGATAGTTCAGTGTATCTTGCTGTCAATGAATCAACTGTAAAATCTCCAGATGTGACATTAGTGATGGATGTGGAGTTAAATGGCAAGCCTTTCGAAAGATTTAGAGGAGACGGACTATGCATGTCTACACCATCTGGAAGTACAGCCTACAATAAAGCACTAGGTGGGGCAATCGTACATCCTTCTTTGGAAGCGATGCAACTTGCGGAAATTGCTTCTATTAATAATCGAGTATTCCGAACAGTCGGCTCATCACTAGTTTTACCTAAGCATCATTCTTGTTTATTGAAGCCAGTAAAAGGACCAGATTTTATGGTAACCATTGATCATTTACAATTATTGCATAAAGACGTGCAATCGATTAAGTACCGAGTAGCCGATGAAAAAATTCGTTTTGCAAGGTTCAGATCGTTTCCATTTTGGCAACGGGTACACGACTCGTTCATTGATAGTGACCTACAAAAATGATCAATCATCAAATAACGTTGTCTTTTGAAATAAAAGAACATCAATTGTTACTTCGAGATGCTATTAAACAGTATGGTATTTCAAAAAAAGCATTGACTAGTATTAAATATGAAGGCGGCAAGATACTTGTTAACGGGGAAGAAAAAACGGTTAGACATATATTGACAGTTGGCGACAAAGTGACGATTATTTTTCCAGTAGAGAAGAAGAGTGAAGGATTAATTGCCGAAAAAGGTGAATTCCCAATTCTATTCGAAGATGAGCATATATTAATATTTTCGAAAGAAGCGGGACTTAGTACCATTCCTTCTCGCGAGCATCCAAATGGAACTATTGCGAATTTCGTTGCGGGCTATTTAGAGGAAAGCGGACTTTCTGCAACCGTTCATATTGTAACAAGATTAGATAAAGACACATCTGGTGTGATATGTGTGGCGAAACATCGACATGCCCATCACCTATTAAGCGAAATGCAAAAAGCCGGTACGATTTCAAGGAACTATGAAGCAATTGTTCATGGATTTGTAAAAGAAGATGTGTTTGTAATCGATGCTCCTATCGGTCGCAAAGACGGCAGTATTATTGAGCGTTTTATATCTCCTGAAGGAAAAACAGCTAAAACATCTGTACAAGTTTTAAATAGGTTTCATTTGCATGGAGAAGAACTTACCCATGTCCGGTTAAAGTTGCATACCGGACGAACGCATCAAATCCGCGTACATATGATGTCAATCGGCCATCCTTTAATAGGAGACGATTTATATGGTGGTAGTCTAAGATTCATAAGTAGACAAGCCTTACATGCAAGAGAGCTTTCATTGAAACATCCATTTTCAGGGGAAACATTTAAAATCGTATCTCCTTTTCCAAAAGATATGGAGGATATTATTCCAACAAAAACCACTAAATAAACCTGTGTATCAGGAGAATTTAGTGGTTTTGCCCTTTAGTATAGGAATAATCTTGATTAAGTGTCCACTATGATTTCCGCTACAGGCGGAAAGCGTCCGCCCTGCAGCGGAAATCCTAGTGGTCACCTAATAGAGCCACTTTAGTGCGCATTATTTCTATTGATGCAGTATATTGTTTTAGTTTTAGAATGATTTCCCGGGGAATAATACAAGGGGAGCCTTCACTGTTTTTTTAGGTAAAAGAGGTTGCTTATTGGTTTTTAAGCTCATACAATGAGAGAGGAACATTGGAAGGAGGGAAAAGTGTGAAAGAGGAAATGAATCAACTAGAATTAGAAGAGTCAAACTTAATTGATTTCTTAAGTAATGATTTAATGGATGAATTTAGAGAAGAATTTATGCAGCTACATCCTTACGATCAATCGCTATTTTTTGAAAAGGTGGAGCCAGAAATACGAAAGAAAATCTTTCACTACCTATCTCCTCAAGAAATGGCCGAGCTGTTTGAAGCGACGAAATTTGAAGAAGAACAATATGACTATTACTTAAATGAAATGGATAAAACTTATGCAGCAGACATGCTTTCTTATATGTACGCTGATAATGCTGTAGATGTATTAAATGAATTAGGAAAAGATCAAGTCGCTAGTTATTTAAGTATAATGGATGTAGAATCTGCCCAAGAAATTAAAGATCTTCTCCATTATGAGGAATATACAGCTGGATCAATTATGACAACGGAATATGTTGCCATTCCGGAAACTTCGACTTGTCGTTCTGCAATGACGATACTAAGAAACGAAGCACCAAAAGCTGAAACCATTTATTATTTATTTGTAGTAAGTGAGGATCATCAATTAACTGGAGTTATTTCCCTTCGTGATTTAATCATTGCAGATGAAGATACGCTTATTAAAGATATTATGAACGAACGCGTCGTTAGCGTATTAGTAAGTGCTGATCAGGAAGAAGTAGCACATATGATTAAAGACTATAATTTCTTAGCGGTACCGGTAGTTGATTTTGAACAACATCTACTAGGCATTGTCACGGTCGATGATATTATCGACGTATTAGATGAAGAGGCATCGGACGATTACTCCAAACTTGCCGGCGTTTCCGATATGGATACATTTGACAAAAATTCATTTCAAGCCGCCAAAAAAAGGTTGCCATGGCTTATTATTTTATTGTTTTTAGGAATGATGACAGCAAGTTTGATGAGTGTGTTTACGGAAACTTTAGAGAAAGTTGCATTGCTCGCAGTTTTCATACCATTAATATCTGGGACTGCTGGGAATAGTGGTACACAGGCATTGGCTGTTGCGATAAGAGGAATTGCGACAGGGGATATTGAGAAGCAAAGTAAAATGAAGCTGCTTGCTAGAGAGGCTGGGACTGGATTAACTACAGGACTATTATGCGGAATTCTTGTAGTAGGTATTGTCTTCTTTTGGAAGCATGATCTATTAATAGGGTTATTAGTTGGAGCAGCAATTTTTGTTTCTATTTTTGTTGCGACAATCTGTGGTTCATTTATTCCTTTATTGATACAGCGTATGAAAGTTGACCCTGCTGTTGCATCCGGTCCCTTTATCACAACAATTAATGATGTCATTAGTATACTAATATATCTTGGGCTTGCGACTGTATTTATCTCTTCTTTGTAGGCCACTTTCACATTATTTTAGCTAAATGCATAAAGTAAAGAAAAAAGGATGTGTCTGTGAACGCTTATAATGATCCTTTAATCTATATACAAGGTCCACCGGTTTTCCATCTTCCGCCTCGAGAAAAGGCGGATATTCAAATGGAAGAGCAAGTGATTGATCAAGAACAAGAACAAGAACAAGAACAAGAACAAGAGCAAGTGGAAGAGGAAAGTACTTCTATTTATGAGCCACGTACAAGTATGACGGATAAGACATTCGCTATTTTAGAAAAGTTGAAATTTTTAGCTAAACCGTTCCAGCGAAAAGTATATCGTCCATTAGTGTTTCATTTTGAAGATGGGTCTTTTCTTCAAGGTGAAGTGGAAAAAGTGGAGGATGAGCTAGTTACTTTTTTGGTTGGAGCAGGAGAACTGATGACGTATCGTGTCGATCAAGTAGATAGAATTATTTGGCGTGGAGTAGAAATGAAATAAATGAACAAACTATCCTTCAAAAGGGTAGTTTTTTTATGTTTTAGGATTTTTACATCAATGTTATATGGATTAGTAATGCACCATGCCGATTTAGTATCGGATTTATTTATATGAAGAGGATTATCCAATAAATGGTGCGCAACAGGAGAAGGTTTGTCGTGTTCAGTGGGGTGTTTGTCGCTTTCGAGATGGGCTTTGTCGTGTTCGAAGTTTAGTTTGTCACGTTCGCAGTGTATTTTGTCTCGTTCAACCATTTACTGGATATTGTACATGGATGCTAATTAGTCAGCAAGTTCCACTGATTGAAGCGAAAAAGAGTCCGCCATGTAGTGGAAATCCTAGCGGTAAATTCCTTACGCATTATTCCTAGCTTGTGGAATGCACTTAGTCATTGTTTTATGTATAAATTTAACCTACAAAACCGTCCGGGATTAGCCCGAACGGAATAGACACTACTATGATGAAACGATCAGTCACATACATTTAAAAATACATCTGCTACACATTCAATTGCACAGAAACAATTTAAATCTACTGTAATACAGCTACCTGTCAATCTAAAATTACGTACCTTACAAAGTTTTCTTAAGTCAATTTTTGTACCTTCTTCATTCAATAAATCAACTTCACGTCTTTGTGCATCAAGTGGTTCTAAAACGCGTAACGTTGCACAGCACCCGTCAAAAATATCTTCCACACGGAAGAAGACAGAAATGCAATCATTATCGCAGTTATCTGTGTCACGGAAAAATGCTTTAAAAGGATCGCCATCCTTCGTTAACAACATGAAAACTCGTGTGTCCGCGCGATGACGAGCAGCAGGACTAACAAGACCTCCAAGTGGTTCTAAAAAACAGTTTGTAGGACATTGCGGGCATTCATCATTCGTCGCTGCATCTTGAATGTCTTTAATTGCACGAACAACATCACAAACACAACCTCTATCATGTCTTGTAACATCAGTTACGTCTTCATTTCTTCCACAACCCATTGAGTTTCACCTCCTTTTTATCTCTCTCTAATCTATGTAGGTTCTTTCTAATGGGTAGGGCATATATCTCGCAAGCATTTGTATATTTCATTTTCGCGCGAGCATACTAACACGAAAAGGAGCAAGTATCTAATGAAAAAAATATTGTATATTTCCCTTGTGTTGCTGCTCTTAACAGCCTGTTCAAATGAAAGAGAAGAGGCTATTTATCCTGCAGAGGAAGCTCCACAACTGGAGGAAATACTAAACAAGCAAGATACGATAAATGGTTATAGAAGTGTATTGAATGACGAGGATATCCTCGTCGCTATCGATATCAAAAGAATGAAACGGTTTAACAAAGAAAAAATAGAAAAAAATCTTAAGAAACAATTAGAAGAAAAATTTCCCGATAAAGAAATATTAGTCACTGGTGATTTGAAAGTAAGATGGGAATTAGAAAAAGTAATGGACAATCAATTGAATACAGAAAAATTATCCGAAACAATTGAAGAAATAAAATCACTTTCAAAGGAAGAGACCTAATGGATCAAAAACAATTCGATAAAATTGTCGATAAACAAACGCCAAAGGCACCACTTTTTGTTAATATGTTAAAAGCATTTTTAGTCGGCGGGATTATATGTACGGTCGGGCAGCTCATCACCTTTTTTTATATCCGATTTTTTCCATTTACTGAACGTACTGCAGCTAATCCAACGGTAGCAACTATGGTGTTTATAGCTATGATATTAACTGGCACGGGCTTATATAAAAAGATATCCCAGTTTGGTGGGGCCGGTTCTGCAGTACCTGTAACAGGATTTGGGAATGCAGTTATTTCCGCATCTATTGAACATAAATCAGAAGGATATGTACTAGGTATTGGAGGTAATATGTTCAAACTTGCTGGTTCTGTCATTGTATTTGGAGTCCTTTCTGCTTTTTTTGTAGCTCTGATTAAAACAATTTTAGTGAAAATGGGAGTGGTCTCATGGTAAATGCGTTTGGGACAATTCAATTTAAGGAAATGCCAAGTATAGCAAGCACAGGGGTAGTTGTGGGCCCGGTAGAAAAAGAGAGCTTTTTTGCAGATTCATTTGATGAAATATTAGAACTTGAGAATGAAAAAGAAGAATCGTATGAGCAAGCAAACTCTCGTTTCATCGAGAAGGCTTGTACGATAGCAGTTCAACAAGGTCGTGAACAGATGGAGAACATCGATGTATTCATTGGTGGTGATTTGATCAATCAGTTATCTCCGACAAATTTTGCAGCAAGAAAATTAGCTATACCGTTTTTAGGGGTTTTTTCGGCCTGTGCAAGCTCGATGGAGTCGTTAATACTTGGTAGCCTTCTCTTAGAATCCGGAAATGCTAAATCGATTTTAGCTGGAGCCTCTAGTCATCATCCGGCAACGGAAAGACAGTTTAGATACCCAATTGAATACGGAGCCCAGAAACCTGGGAGTGCACAGTGGACAGTAACAGCAGCGGGCTTTGCTCTTCTCCAAAAGCATGCAAAAAATGCGCCAATTATTACACATGCGACGATTGGTAGAGTAGTGGATGGCGGGCAAAAAAATCCTTTACATATGGGAGCTGCAATGGCACCAGCAGCAAGAGATACAATAGAAAGACATTTAAAAAATACAAATAGTAGCATGGCGGATTATGACGTTATTATGACTGGTGATTTAGGAAAAATAGGGTTAAATATTTTAAAAGAGATGTTTCAAGATGAAGATAGTGGTGTCATTTTACAAGATGCTGGTGCTCAATTTTATGGAGAAAATTCTTTTTTTAACTCAGGAGCAAGCGGTGCTGGTTGTTCTGCTGCAGTATTTTTTAGCTATATGTATGACCAGTTAAAAAATGGTGTATTTAGCAGGGTGCTTCTCGTTGCAACTGGGGCATTGTTATCGCCATTAACTTTTCAACAAGGCGAAACTATTCCTTGTATTGCTCATGCCATTGAATGCCGTATGGAGAAGAGGGGATAACATGATTACATCATTAATTACTTCGTTTATAGTCGGTGGTCTAATTTGTGTAATTGGTCAAATATTAATGGATGGATTTAAATTGACTCCAGCACATACATTAAGCACATTAGTTGTTAGTGGTTCGATTTTAGATGGAATTGGGTTATACGAGCCATTAATCGATTTTGCTGGAGCGGGTGCTACCATACCTATTACATCGTTTGGAAACTCGTTAACCCATGGTGCACTAGCTGAAGCGGAAAAACACGGGCTAATCGGCGTATTAACTGGAATGTTCGAAGTAACAAGTTCAGGTATAAGTGCTGCAATATTATTTGGTGTGATTGGTGCATTTATTTTTCAAAAACGGAATACGACCTACTAGTTGAAGCGCCCTTTTCTTTGTACCCTCTTTGCATATAGTAAGTTGAAGAGGAGAGGAGGGAAAGGATATGTACGACTGCTGTGGTGGAGGATATCCCGGCTATTCTGGAGGATACGGCGGATATGGTGGACATAGAAGTTCTACATTTGTATTAATCGTTGTTTTATTCATCTTATTAATTATTGTCGGCGCTAGCTTTCTCCCTTAATTCTAGATAATCAAACTGTGAGGGGGAGAAGAAGAAGTGCAAAATTCATTTTTTAAAGCAATTGAAAATAAAACTGGAGTATCTATGGAAGATCTTTTTACGCTTGCCAATGCCATCTCATATGCTGATTTTACGGATGAAAAACAAGTGCGTAAAATAGTAAAAAAAGTTGGCAGGTTAGCAAATAAACCGGTATCTAAAGAACTAGAAGATGAACTAACGAAGTCCATATTGCAAAGTGGAAACTCGTTAAGTTTAAAGGATATAGAAAAGCTTTTATAGAACTCTATAAAAGCTGATTAGTTAAAGCCTCAGGAATATGAGCCATATTTCACCCGACTAGCTGGTGAAAATATAGGTTCAAATTCCTGGGGCAAAATTGTTTGAAGCATATTATTTTGGGGTATGCAATATACATAAAGATGGAGGTGGAGAAGATGGGCTATATTATTCCAATCAGTCCGATACAATCTCAGATTTATGCCAATCGGATGTTAATGGATAATTATAATTTTGCATATATTAATAATGTGGATAGCGTCAAGATGAAGTCAAGCTTTGAAGAGCATTTTGAAGAACATTTTGAAGAACAAATATTAGAAGACGATAAAGAAAAGCAAGTAATGGAACAAAAAGAACAAATGGATGTACCATTGTATAAAAGCTTCATTCAACCGAACCCCATTAATTTATCACCAATAATTGCAGAAATCAGTGGAAAAGGGAATAATATAAACCGTTACATTTGATGAAAATGCCGATATGTATGCAGGCATTTTCTTTTTTTTATTTTCGATCAATTCGTTCATTCAAATATAAAAAAGAAAAAATCTGTAGGAAGGCTTGAACTATAATTCAAAACTAGGCATTTGACCACTTCGAACTATCCCGGGATACATATAGATATTAGGATACTACAAAAGGAGGTTTGAAAATTTATGAATAAGAAGATGTTACTTTCACTTATCGATAAAGAAGTAAAAGTAGATAGAGGTGGACCAGAGTCCCGTGTAGGTAAGCTTCTTTCTGTACAAGAAGATCACTTTACGTTGCTTACTGCTGATGATGGAGTTATTTATTATAATACACAACATATTAAAAGCTTAACTATTAATACAAAGAATCAGGCGCAATTGGGAATTGAGATTCCGAGAAAATTTGAGTACATTACAGCAGATGACTTCAAAGGTGTTTTGGGAAAACTAGCGCTACGATGGGTAAAAATTAATCGTGGTGGACCAGAAACACTGGAAGGTGTAATGGACTATGTCGATGACGATTATATTACAATCGTGTCGAACGAAGAAATTGTTCGGATCTCATTGTTCCATATTCGAAACATTAGCTACGGAGTAAAACTTGAAGTACCAAAAGATGCAAATGCAAAGGCAAATGCTAATGCATCAGCAAACAATCAAGCAAAAGAAAAAAGTAGTAACAGTAAAAAAGATAGTGAATAAATAGCTGATGCATTCGTCGCTCCTGTTATTCAGAAGCGACGAATATTCTATGAAGGAGGCGCTCTCAAATTGCGAGAGAAAAATATGAAAACAGTATTAAGCTCCCTTATGAATATGAAAATTGGTTTATATCTAGAAAACAGCCAATTTATAGAAGGTGTTCTACTAAGTGTTAAACGTGATCACCTAGCCGTTGATGTAGACGGAAAAGTATGTTATTTCACACTAGAACATATTCAAGCTATATCGAATAATGCGAAAGAGTTTCGTATATTACCGAAACACAATAGACATCTAAATAGCTATGATTTAATAGGAGTCTTGAAGGATTTTAAATACAATTGGGTAACTATTAATAGTATGAGTGATCAGGAATTATTCGGAGTACTAAGCAATATTTTTGAAGACTTTATAATTGTAATTAATCATCAGGAGCTACACTATATAGCTAAATCACATATATCGAATATTCATAAGGGAACATTCGAGAAGGAGAAAAACATAACAGGAAGTAATAAAGAGTTAAATGTAGAAAAAGCAACGACAAATATGAATATAAATAAAAATACGGAGAAAACGACAGAAATCAGAAAAGAAAACACGACACAAGACGTTGTTTCTAGTTTGATCGAAGAAATAAACGAACTAGATGATTCAAAGGAAGAAGTAGAAAAGTATTTGCCCGAGGAACAAATTGTGTCAGTTCTTAAAGATAAAACAAATATTAATGAATCAGAAAAATCAAATGAAGACGCTAATTTGAATGTAATTAAACACCTTTTAGAACTTCTTAATTCAATTGGCCAATCTAAAATTATAGAGAACTCTACAGAAGTTAGTAAAGAAATAACGATACAAGAAGTTATTTCTAGTTTAATCAAAGAAATAAACGAAATGGATGACTCAAAGGAAGAAGTAGAGAAATATTCGCTCCAAATGGATCAAGAGAATTTACTGAGTGCGAATAACGAGTTCGAACAACTTATCGAAACAAATAGTGAGGAAACTATACAGGAAACAACAGCTCAAAAGATTAAACCGATTCACGCTACACTAGAAGAAACAATAGAAGTACGTGCACATGTGGACGAAGTAGTAGATTCGATTACTAATGAAATAAAAGTAGAGCAAAACATCCAAACAGAACCCCCAATAAGAAAAAACGAAAAAAGAATACTTCTAACACCCTGGAGTAAAATGAATTACGACCAAAATACAATTGCTATTCCTCCCAAAAAAACTAAAGAAAGTTCAAATAATATAAAACCACCATTAAAGAAAACTCAGCCATTGTTAGAGGAAGAGCAAAATTCTCCTGCAACAAACGAAGCCCCTGTAATAGAAGAAATAAATGTTTTAATGGAAACGCAAGAACCTACTGTACTAGTTAGCCCACAAACAACTGTAACAGTACTAGACCCCCGGGAGAGAAAAGCGATACTACAGAAGCAATACTATGCACTGATGCGACATGCAGAACAAAATTCTACCAATTTCGAACACCAACTTGCAACAAATAAATCCTTTCATCTTTCCCCTTTAGAGAATGAAACAAACAATGATGAGGAATTTAATAAAACCCGCATGCAAGAACGAAAAAAAGGTGAAAAAGCGATGTTAGAGAAACAATTCAATTCTTTAATGAGGCATGCAGCGAAGATGTATCGTCAATTGCGGGACTATTAAAAAATGAAAAAGGCCTTTTTCCATTATTAAATTAGTGATAAAAATTGCAAGGAGAGGTGCACTTGAATAAAACTATTCAAAGTCTTATCAAGGAACTTGTTAAAATAGAAGTTTCAGGGAAAAAATTGATTAATGGAACGGTGATTGATTTAGGTAGCGATATGCTTGTACTTTTTAATGGCACAAATTATATGTACATCCCTTTCGAGCATATTCATAACTTCGAAGTGGATCAAAACAATGAAGAGGAAATCCAGGGTCCTACGGAAGACCCAAGTATAAAAGCTTTAGGAAATCAACAAGAGTTATCGTTTAAAGAAACACTTGAAATTGCAATTGGAAAGTATTTAGAAATCTATGTGACAGACAATCAACCTCTGCATGGTCAAATAACAAGTGTTCAGGACGATTATTTCGTATTTTATTCCCCAATCTATAAAACGATGTATATTCCAATAGCTCATCTAAAATGGCTAATTCCATATGTTCAAAATGAAAGTCTTTATGGACTAAATGAAAAAAATAGAATAATACGATCTAATAGTGAATTACTGGCGAAAACCTTTAAAAAGCAAATTGAAAAGTTTATCCATAGAATCGTCGTATTAAATATTGGCGGTGTAAAAAGTCATAATGGAAAAATAAATAATTTAAATGAACAAGTATTGGAAATGCAAAAAGCAAGAGCAAATACTCAATACCTAAATATAGATCATATAAAAACCCTTCATTTAGTGTAACCAAAACGTAAAAATAGCAACTGCAAGAAGTGTGAAATAAGGCATACTTCTTGCAGTTGCTATTTATGTTCTTTCAAGAAATTCCAATGCCTTATGGACATACATCTCAATTCGAACAACTTCAGCAGAATATACATACATAGAATGGACAAATAAAAAAGGAGAGGAAATGGTACATGTATGAGTTTACAGATAGGAATCGCCAGTTTGGTGTTCCTCGCGACTATGTTAGTCATTTTTTGGAGGCCTAGAGGGCTGAATGAGGCATGGCCAGCATCAATTGGCGCAGTGATTATTTTACTTGCTGGAATTGTATCTCAAGCAGATATTATGGATATCATCAATAAAATCGGTGGTGCTTCCATAACAATTATGGCAACGATTGTAATGGCTGTGATATTAGAAAGTTTCGGTTTTTTCAACTGGGCAGCTGCAAGACTTGCGAATTTAGCGAAAGGTTCTGGTTACCGCCTATATTGGTATATTCAATTGCTTTGTTTTTTGATGACATTATTATTTAATAATGACGGAAGTATTTTAATAACAACTCCCATTTTAATCCTACTACTTCATAATCTCCGTCTAAAGCCGCATCAACAACTTCCGTATTTATTAAGCGGTGCACTTATTGCAACAGCTTCAAGTGCTCCTATTGGCGTAAGTAATATTGTTAACTTGATAGCTTTAAATATTGTGGAAATGTCTCTTTGGATGCACACTGCAATGATGTTTGTTCCCGCTACATTAGGATTGTTGTTTATGTCATACTTGATGTACATCGTTGTAAAGAAAAAACTACCAAAAACATTGCCAGATGCCGCAATAGATATTGAGGAACATTTTTTTACGAAAAATTTCCACCCTTTAAAAATGAAGACCTCAATAGAAACGAAACAGAAACGAACAAAATTTATGCTGAAGATATTGCTATTTGTTTTTACTATGCGTGTTCTACTTTTCGTAGCATCATATATCAACGTCCCTATTGAATTTGTAGCAGTATTTGGATCCTTTGTCCTGCTAATGTGGAGATGGTATCAATTAGGTACGAACCCATTGGATATATTGAAGAAGACACCTTGGCATATTCTAATATTTGCTTTCTCTATGTACGTGATTATATACGGTTTGCATAATGTCGGCTTAACCAACTTATTAGTACAATGGTTTGAACCTATCGTCAATCAAGGTCTGTTCCAAGCAAGTTTTATAATGGGCGGCTTAGTATCCGTACTTTCCAACTTGTTTAATAACCATCCGGCTTTAATGGTTGGAACGATTACATTAACGGAAATGGGATTAAATCCAATCACATTAAAAACAATTTATCTTGCAAACATTATTGGAAGTGATATGGGGTCATTATTGTTACCAATTGGAACGCTCGCTTCGCTAATTTGGATGTCTATCTTAAGGAACAATAAGATAAAAGTCACTTGGAAAGATTATTTAAGTGTATCAATCATTGTTATCCCAATTTCCACAATCGTAACATTGACACTGTTATTTTTCTGGGTACAGTTGGTTTTTGCCAATTAAGCTACAGTTTTTAGGAAATGTATTCACTATAGAGAATCGATCAAGTTGACCGCTATGATTCGCACAGGTGATGGATCAATTATTCACAAAGTTTGATCGATTCACCATTTCCGCTCCTAGTTATATACAACAGTATTCACTTGGGGTTATTTTCCTGAAATCCATCTATATTAAATAGGGCGTAGGAATATTTCCAACAAGAAACGTTCCTGCTCATCTATTAGTTGTTTAAATGTATAAAAGAATCCATCATCAAAAACGTCTTTTTCCGCTTATGAATTCAAAAAAGATAAGAGGATTTCAAGATGCAATTAATTATGGATCCTTTTAAATTTAGAGCTGTTTAATTTGCTTATATAAAACATAAATTCCCTAGTTTCAACATCTTGTGTTTTGTGTCAGTCCTAGTATGTATATGTTAAGCTCGAAAGAAATGATACAAAACTACTTGTACTTTTTCAGCAAAATAAAAAGTGGAATGATGCATCATTATTGCATTCCACTCAGACTGTAGACCAAACCCAATTTTGGGTGCATAGAGTTGTATATCAAATTCGGCAAGGTCAACCACTTCGCTTTCCGTGGGCTTGGCTTCAGCCTCCTCAGGCCAACACGATGTTGGTCACGAAGGCGTTGCCACACGATGTGGCGTTCTTAGCCTTTGTTCCTTTGTCCGTTCCTGCGGGGTCTTCTGCTCAAGCTGTTCCCACAGGAGTCTTCGTGGTGGTCCTTGCCTTATAAACACTTCCTTATAGATATCCACTATCTTTACTTTTAATAGTGTAAAGCAACTACTTTAGGAAGATTTATTAATTTAGATAACCGTTCTTAAAAATACTTTTTCATCTAAACAAGAAGTGGAATGCATGTTTATTGCATTCCACTTTTATCAGTCAAACTATAAACTTTTATCCATCGCACGATGCGGAATTCCTGCTTCTAAAAATTCAGGAGAAGTAATCGTATATTGTCTTTTTTCATAAAATGGAATAGCATAGCTTTGTGCATTTAACTTCAGCTTTTGAAAACCATTTGAAAAAGCATAATCTTCCATACATTGCATCATTAAATTGCCAAAACTTTTACCTCTGTACTCAGGTAAAATGCAAACACGTTCTACTTTACCGATAGATGGTTCAGTCAAACGAATACGACCTGCACCAACAGGAAATTCTCCATCATACGCTACAAAATGAACTGCATCTGCATCATATTCGTCTAATTCCAGATGGAGTGGTACATCTTGTTCTTCTACAAAGACTTTACGTCGAACGACTATTGCATCTTCGTATTCTTTTTCTGTTTCTACTTTCTTAGCGATAACCAATACTTATTCAGCTCCAGACAATCTAAATGTTTCGTAAACGGTCCAAGAACCATCTTCTAGTTGATATAATAAATGAATGCGATCGATTTGTTCTTCAAATTCTGCCCCAATCAT
The DNA here is from genome assembly GCF_900111345.1 of Psychrobacillus sp. OK032. GTDB lineage: Bacteria > Bacillota > Bacilli > Bacillales_A > Planococcaceae > Psychrobacillus. The sequence continues at coordinate 387,655 of NZ_FOGY01000001.1, read as the reverse complement.
TTTTAATTGTGGATAAATATCATCGTGCTCACTAGCATTCAATTTTTGTGCAATTGTAATATGTGGAACAAATGCATAGTTTTCTTCGGCATTAAATCCAATTGCATTTAAATCTTTGTGTAACGACATTAATTCCTCTGTTGGTTCTACCTTAAAGTAAATAGCATTTGTAACAGGAGCAAATGAACTTACTTTAGACGTTTTTAACGTAAACGGTTTATGTTCTTTTGCAATGAGGGTTATATTTTCTGCAATTTCCTTGATTTCGTTCTCGTTTGCTTCGAATACTCCTTTAACCGTCATATGCGGTGTGATTAGTGCATAATGAGGGTCATAACGCTTTCTATAAGAGTTTGCGAAGTCCTGTACTTTTTTGGATGGGAAAGCAACAATACCGTATTTCATTTTTCATTACCTCCTCGAAGTTTTAATATTTCACATAATCAGTATAACAAAAAATTATTTATAAGCCGAAATTGTTTTGAAGTGATCTTTTCATATCTGGCTGCCAGAGTTTCCAAGTATGGTCTCCATCTAATTCGTCATAAAACGTGGAAAATCCTTTTTTTATTATTAAATTATGCAACTTTCTATTTTGGGTGACGAAATCGGTTAATAAGCCGTCTCCTGTTTTAACAGCGATCTCATCTTTACCGAAGACGTGATAAAGAGAAAAGGCATGTACTTCTTTATGATTTTCGACTTGAGATAATACATACTCATTTACGAGCGGAGAGTGTAAAATAACTTTTCCGAATGTATTCGGGTATTGAAGCGCTGTTAGCAAAGATACAGTTGCAGCAAGAGAATCACCAATTAATGCACGTCCCATTCCAATTTGATAAGTAGGATAGTTTGCGTCTATGTACGGAATAAGTTCCTGTGCTAAAAATCGAATATATGCCTGGTGCTTTTCACCATCAGGATGATACTTTTCTCTTCGGTCTTTTACATTCTTGTAAGGAACACCAATAATAATTAGGTTTTCTATTTCTTTGTTCTCATATAATTCATCTGCTACTCGCGTAATACGCCCTAACTGAAAATAATCTTTCCCATCGTTTGCGATAAGTATAGAATATTTAAATAGTGGGGAATAATTGGGTGGTAAGTAAATAAGTAATTGCATATCTTCTTGCAATGCATCGCTAAAAAGCGTTACGTCTTGTACAACTCCTCTGTTCATATATATCCTCCTACAAGTAATCATGTTGTATAGAAATTGTAACATATACATGAACAGAGGTATAATAAACATCCATCACATGAAACGTTTAGTAAGACAATTTGCTTGCATAGTAGATGATAAAAAGTTCGAAAAAATTAACCAAAGGGGGCAGTTTAATTGGATAGACAGACGTCAAGAATACATTCAAGAGCAGTGGAAAAGGCTGCAAATGATGCATTATTACGAAGAGGTGTAACAATTGAAGAAATTGCCAAAATCGTTTATGAAATGCAAACACCTTACAATAAAGGGTTAACAATCGAACACTGTGTGGAATCGGTCAAAAGTGTTTTGAAAAAAAGAGAAATGCAACATGCTATTTTAGTGGGTGTCGAATTAGATGAGCTTGCAGAGAAAAAGATGTTATCCGCTCCATTACAACAAATAGTAGAAGCAGACGAAGGACTATTTGGTGTAGATGAAACAATTGCCCTAGGAGCGGTATTTACGTATGGAAGTATAGCCGTTACTACTTTTGGTCATTTAGATAAAAATAAAATAGGAATTATATCGAAGCTTGATACGAAAATAGGGATTGGAGTGCACACTTTTTTAGACGACCTAGTATGTAGTGTTGCTGCAAGTGCGGCTTCTCGTCTAGCACACCGAACGAGAGATTTAGAAGAAGCAAATGAAACATTTGAAGATATAAAACCAGAAGAAACTGCCCCTGAATCGAAAATAAAAGATGTCAGAACATAATTAAATTGCTGAAAAATCCCGAGTTGCCTCTTAAAGCGACTTGGGATTTTATATTTCCTGCCTAAGAAAGGGTTAATATAAATGATTTTGGGGATTATACAATTATTCTCCTGATTTTTTAAAGCCAGCTTTCATCGCTTCTCCTTCTGTACAAAACCAATCTTCCGGCTTCGTCTCCTCATAATATTTACCGCTCGGAATATGATAAATTTTCTTACCTTGTCGATTAATATTCCCTTTTATTAGACATTTTCCATTTTTTTCAGAGTCGACGTTTTGATTATTTAGGACAGCAGTGTCGAACCCTCTATCAGTTACATAGCCAGTTGTTTCCCAGACACCAATCTTTTTGTATTTCGCTAATTCTGCTGCTTGTTCAAATGCATCAATGTATTTTGTATTGGGAGGGAAGACGTACGCGACACGGGCTAACCCTTCTTCTAAAAGTGTTTCTTGGACACTGACGCCATCGACATAAATATAGGCTAGCATTCGATTATAATCATCCACCCGATCTCCCACATCAAATTCTATTGAGACATCTCCGCTATTTAGCAATTGTTTATTGCGGGATTTCGCTTCATCTCCGTATGGCTGTTTTCCAAGCGTTTGATGATACATTTCGGGTGTGTCTATTAGTAAATAACGGATAGTTTCAACATTTCCTTTATAATTTACTTTAATCGTATCGCCGTCTATGACATCTATCACTTCGACAGGAATTGTACCAGAAATTTGTGTATTCTCGTTTGAGGAAATTTCTTCACAACCGAATAACATACATAGACATATGAGTAAAATTATTTTTTTCATCCTAATCACCATGAATAAGTTTAGCATATACAATAGCAGAGAAAAATGATTAAAAAAACCAGCTTTTTCTTTGAAGAAAAAGCTGATTTTATGTAGAAAGTTTATTCAATTATTACTCTCCGTTTCGTCTAGGTCTTCCTTAAAATATAAAAATGCTTCCTCGTCTAATTCTGATAACCGTTCTTTGTTAATCCCCAACTCAAATGCACCAGTAAAAATAGGTTCCCACCATGTAGCTGTTTCTGTCATGTTCATTTCCTCCTTTAGTTTCCTTTTATCCATTTGATAAGTATATACCCTGATCAGTTTCACCGATAAACTAAATATCTGAAAGATGAATCAAATTTCACGCACCAAAAAGTAAGGCTTATTGACTAATGGAGTGGGATTTAAAAAAGAATTTCTCTCTACATTAAGAGTATTCCACATTATTTGTTTCTCATGTATCGTCAAAAAAAGAAGTTTAAATGCATAAATAAACATGTAATATTCTTTCCCATTCGAGAAACAAGTAGTATGATTCTCTAAAAGGAAGTTATACTTTTAGGAGATGTTTGCGTGTTTTTTACTGAACTACAATTAGATAAAATAATAAAAGAACATCAAGCTTTTTTTGATACTGGGATTACCAAATCAACTAAATTTAGAATTGAACAATTAATGATATTAAAAAAAACGATAAAAAAATATGAAAAAGATGTCATACAGGCACTTTACCGAGACCTTAGAAAAAGTGAGTTTGAAGCCTACACAACAGAAATTGGTTTAGTGTACGATAATATTGCATATATGGTAAAACATTTGGACAAGTGGATGGAGCCAAAACAAGTAAAAACTCCACTTGCACTAATGCCTTCCAAAAGTTTTATCATGCATGATCCATATGGAACGGTTTTAATTATTGCACCGTTTAATTATCCATTCCAATTAGTAATGGAGCCATTGCTCGGGGCAATAGCTGGAGGAAACTGTGCAGTGATAAAACCTTCTGAATTGACGCCACATACAACAAAAATAATACAAAAAATAATTTCAGAAACGTTTGACCCTCGCTATATTAGAGCAATGGAAGGAGAGAAAGAGGAGACTTCTCTGCTCATCCATGCTCCATTTGATTTTATCTTTTTTACTGGAAGTGTAAAAGTGGGGAAATTGGTCATGAAAGCCGCTGCTGAAAGACTCACGCCAATTGCACTCGAACTGGGTGGTAAAAGCCCAGTAATTGTCGATCACACAGCTAACTTAGAAGTAGCGGCAAAGAGAATTATTTGGGGGAAATTCGTAAATGCTGGTCAAACTTGTATTGCCCCTGATTATGTAGTAGTAGAAGAAACTGTGAAAGAAAAATTTATTGAGCTTTTAAAACAAACAATTGTACAGTTTTATGGGAAAATGATTCAAGATAGCCCGGACCTTGGTAGAATTGTCAATACAAATCATTTTGACCGTTTGAAAACGATTTTAGAACGAGAGAAAGATCAAATTATTTTTGGTGGAAAAACAGACAGTACGGATTTATATATAGAACCAACTTTACTTGCAGGAATAGATTTCTCAAGTCCTTCTATGGAGGATGAGATATTTGGTCCCATATTACCCATTATAAGTTATACTGATCTGCCTGCAATAATTCGTCGAATTCGTAAATTGCCAAAACCGCTTGCTGCATACATATTTAGTGAGAATGAACGCGCACAACAATATTTCTTGGAAGAATTTTCGTTCGGTGGAGGTTGTATAAATGATACGATTTCACATGCAGGAAGTGCATATTTACCGTTTGGAGGCGTAGGTAATTCTGGGGTTCAAGCATATCACGGTGAGGCCAGCTTTACTTTATTCACACATCAAAAGTCTATTATAAAAAAGAGTACAAAGTTACCTGTGAATATAGTGTTTCCTCCTTATAAAAATAAAGTGAAGTTAGTGCGCACTCTATTGAAATAATAAGAGAAACGTCCACAATGTCATAACTTTGTAGCTATATTAGGATCGAAGTTTCACTTTTACCAATTGATGACTTTTTGGTACCATAGAAGGATGAATAGGAGGAAATATGAAATGTCATTTACCTTTAATAAAGAACAAACCATTACATTATTGAAACAATTAGTGGAAATTCCAAGTCCATCTGGATATACGAAGGAAATTATGGAATTTATGGAGAATGTATTAAAAGACCTTCACGTTAGCTATACTCGGACAAATAAAGGAGCTTTAATTGCTACTATTAAGGGGGAAGACGATACTAAACATCGTCTACTAACAGCTCATACCGATACATTAGGTGCAATGGTAAAAGAAGTTAAATCAAGTGGTAGATTAAAACTATCCATGGTCGGTGGTTTCAATTGGAATGCAGTAGAAGGAGAATACTGCACCATTCACACAGCGAGTGGTAAAAAGATCCGTGGAACGATTCTAATGCATCAAACTACTGTGCATGTATATAAAAATGCAGGTGCTCTGCCAAGAGACGAGCAAAATATCGAAGTCCGAGTCGACGAAAAAGTAACAAATGCGGAAAGTACACGAAAACTTGGCATTGAAGTAGGTGATTTTGTAACATTTGATCCTCGTTTTGAAGAAACGGACACGGGATTTATCAAATCACGCCATTTAGATGATAAAGCTAGTACAGCATTACTACTTCAATTAATAAAATCATTACAAGATAATAAAGTGGTACTACCGAATACAACTCATTTTTATATTTCCAATAATGAAGAAATAGGGTACGGTGGGAATTCAAACATCCCTGAGCAAACGGTGGAATATATCGCTGTAGATATGGGGGCGATCGGAGACGGTCAAACATCCGATGAATATACTGTATCAATTTGTGCAAAAGACTCATCAGGGCCATATCATTACGAATTAACCCGTCAATTAGTTGAGCTTGCGCAACAAGGAAATATTGACTATAAATTAGACATTTATCCTAACTATGGTTCCGATGCATCCGCAGCTATTCGCGCTGGATTTGATGTAAAGCATGCATTATTTGGACCGGGGATTGAAGCTTCCCATGCATATGAACGTACACATATAGATTCCTTAAAAAACACAGCAGAACTTTTATTTGCATATGTAAACACAAAAATTTCTTAAGAATCGGGTCAAACCGATTCTTTTTTATGGTTTTGGAAATGATAAAATGAGTATTATGTGGATACCTACTCAAAAAATTTAGGCATGTCACTTTTTAGGAATAGTGCGTCTTAAAAAGCTCTATTAGGTTACCGCTATGATTTCCGTCGGGTGAGCGATGAGCCATCACAATCAAGTAAAGACTTTACTATGTGAAAGCTTTGTCGTGTTCGAAGGATAGTTTGCTGCATTCACAGTGGATTGTCTAGTTCAACCAGTTATTAAATCTTATTTTTAGGGCGACACTAATTAGCTAGCAAGCTCAGTGGATTGGAGCGGAAGGGCGGCGACTCCAGCGGGAATAGCAAATGTTTTTTGCACCAAAAGCGAAGCGTCAGGTGCATGAGCTGAAGACCCCGCAGGAGCGAAGCGACGAGGAGGCTGAAGCCATGCCCGCGGAAAGCGTCCGCCCAGCAGCGGAAATCCTAGCGGAAACTTATTAGTGCGCACTATTGCTACAACACGTGAAATATTCTTTATAAGGGTATTTTTTTACTTGTTTTTTTTGCCTTAAATCCATATGATAAATAAGTGAATAAGAAGGAGATATAACAGAATGGATATAAAAATACAAGATGAAATATTAAAAAGAAGAACTTTTGCAATTATTTCCCACCCGGATGCTGGTAAAACAACTATTACGGAGAAGCTCTTATATTTTGGTGGAGCTATTCGTGATGCAGGAACAGTAAAAGGGAAGAAGTCTGGGAAATTTGCAACGTCTGACTGGATGGAAATTGAGAAACAACGCGGAATTTCGGTTACATCATCCGTTATGCAGTTTGACTTCAATAATTGCCGGATTAATATATTAGATACACCTGGGCACCAAGATTTCAGTGAAGACACGTATCGTACATTAATGGCTGTAGATAGTGCAGTAATGATTGTCGATGCAGCTAAAGGGATTGAAGCACAAACATTAAAACTATTTAAAGTTTGTCGTATGCGTGGAATTCCGATTTTCACGTTTATCAATAAACTAGACCGCCAAGGGAAAGAGCCTTTAGAGCTAATGGAAGAATTAGAAGAGGTTCTAGGGATTCAGTCTTACGCGATGAACTGGCCAATCGGTATGGGTAAAGAGTTTTTAGGAATCTATGATCGCTATAACAATCGAATCGAGCAATTCCGAACAGAAGAAGAGGAAAGATACCTACCTTTAGATGAAGACGGGGAACTAGCGGTCGATCATTCGATGAAACAAACTTCATATTATACGCAAGCTATGGAAGATATAATGCTTTTAAATGAAGCTGGAAATGATTTTGATAAAGAAAAAGTACTTGCAGGGGATTTAACACCAGTGTTTTTTGGTAGTGCTTTAACTAATTTTGGGGTTCAAACATTTTTAGAAACATATCTACAATTCGCACCAACCCCACAACCTCGTAATACAGACAATGAAGAAGAGGTGAATCCTTTAAACGAAGAATTCTCTGGCTTCATTTTCAAAATTCAAGCGAATATGAACCCGGCACACCGAGATCGTATTGCATTCGTTCGAATTGTTTCCGGGAAATTTGAAAGAGGCATGACGATAACCCTTGCTCGGACTGGTAAAACCTTCAAAGTAACTCAATCTACCCAATTTTTAGCAGATGATCGTGAAACAGTTGAAACCGCTGTAGCAGGAGATATTATCGGGCTATATGATGTAGGTAACTACCAAATCGGGGATACGGTTGTTGGAGGGAAGAAGGCATTTAATTATGAGGCGCTTCCTCAATTTACACCTGAGTTATTCGTTAAAGTAACGGCGAAAAACGTATTAAAATCGAAACATTTCCATAAAGGAATCTTACAATTAGTACAAGAAGGTGCAATTCAATATTACAAAACGCTCCACACAGAAGAGGTTATTTTGGGAGCAGTTGGACAGCTTCAATTTGAAGTGTTCGAACATCGTATGAAAAATGAATATAATGTAGAAGTTCGTATGGAACCAATTGGATCGAAAGTAGCTCGTTGGATTGAAAATGAAGAAGATGTGAAAGAATCGATGACTGGTCCACGAAGTATGCTTGTAAAAGATCGCTACGATCAATATGTATTTTTGTTTGAAAATGAGTTTGCAACTCGCTGGTTCCAAGACAAATACGAGCATATTAAATTGTATAATTTACTTTAAGCAGCAAGAGGTCAACCTTATCATAGAGTTGACCTCTTTTTTGTTCTAGGAAATAATATGTTGTTTGTGAAATTTTTCTCTAAACAACATAAGTTATGCACCTTTTTATTAAAAGCAATATAGGAATAGTGCGCGTTAAAAGCTCGAATAGTGTCCACTATGACCTCCGCTGCAGGCGGACGCTTTCCGCGGGGTGAGCGATGAGCCATCACCGCCGCTTACGCGTACGTTGTGATGTCTCATCTTTCTCACTCATCCCGCTGGAGTCGCCGCCTTACGCTGCAATCAATGGAACTTGCTAATTAATTTGCATCTAACTTAACAGAAACTTAAATTTATCAGGAGCATCGTGCCAAATCCAATATTATGTAGTTTTATAATGTATAAATCCAGTATATGGCTTAGAGCAACAGGAAGGTCATTGAAAGTAAAGATACTATTCTGAATTTAATCAATTCAATCTTGAAACCAACCAATTCTTAAAGTAAAGGGTTATTTGGTGTGATACAAACAATAAATAATACTCTTGAGTATATTTATATGAGCTAATTTTCATTAGTAACAAAACGGATATTCTTTGCCATAGTGTGATGGTTACGTCAATCTTAAGTTTCACTATATAAATCAGTATTGAGCACGATTTCCAACATTGAACTAGTATATCCCTATACTAAGCGTTCCTTTCCATTTATATCTTTCAATAGGAACTATGATAAATCTAGTATCATGTAGTTTTTCAATGTGTGAATCTAGTAAATTACTAAGAGCAACAGACTATTCACATAATGTAACCAATACTATTCCGAAGGCAGTCATTTTTCATAGTAAGGCCTTGACTTGTCATGAAATGAAATTTTTCAATTAGCAATAATACGTTGCACAATTGGCACATAATATTCGATTTCAAAAGGTAATATTATGTAGAGAATGATTTTAACTAAGTCATCGGCTAGGAGGGGGTGTTAATTCTAGTGCTCTAGCCAATAATTGATTAGTCAGCAGCTTCCTTTGATTGAAGCGGAAGGCGGCGACTCCAGCGGGAATAGCATGAGCTGAAAGCCCCGCAGGAGCGTAGCGACGAGGAGATTGAAGCCATACCCGCGGAAAGCGTCCCGCCTGGAGCGAAAATCATAGCGGACACTTAATCGAGCTTTTAATTCGATTGCGGGCACTATCCAGTAATATTGGTAGCTTTTTAGTTTGTACTTAGAAGCATAAATTGTTATTTCACATTTGAACTCTTTCCCCCTAAAGCATATGATAGTATTACCAAATGAGAAGGTGGACCTAAAGATGAACATAAGTAATTTTTCTATAAAAAGGCCGGTATTTACAACTGTAATCATGTTTTTAATAATCATTTTAGGTGGAGTTTCTTTTTTCAAAATACCAATCACGCTCATACCCGACTTAAATCCTCCAGTAGCGGTGGTTGTATCGAGTTATCCTGGAGCAAGTCCAGTCGAGGTGAATGAAAAAATTACAAAACCACTAGAATCATCGTTAAGTACGATGCCTGGGATAAAATCCATAAAAAGCACCTCTCAAGAAGGTGCCAATTTTATATTACTAGAATTTGAATGGTCAACCAATATGGATGACGTTGAACTAGATGTAATGCAAAGACTGGATATGACGTTATTACCAGAAGAAGCGGGCAAACCACAGTTTTTAAAATTTGACCCTTCACAGTTTCCAGTAATCCAACTTGCGTTAAGTGGATCCAGTACAGGCGAAGATATTCGTTTAGTAGCCGAAAGGCTTGAAAAGAATCTTGTTAGTACGGAAGGTGTAGCAAGTGTTAATATGTCTGGTTCGATCATAGAAGAAGTGCAAATTCATCTGAACCAGCAAGCATTAGAAGAAAAAGGGCTTACTCAAACAGACATTGTACAGTTAATCCAAGCAAATAATATTTCACTTCCTGGAAATCCAATCGAAACGGCAGATAAAAAACACCTTACTACTCGAATTGTTAGTACACTTACCACAGTGGACGATATTAAAAATCTAGTTATAACTGTAAATCCGATTGACGGAAAAAAAATAACAGTTGCAGATGTTGCTACTGTAGAACTAACCGAACAAGCACAAAATTCGGAAACGCGATCGAATGATGAACCAGCCGTTTTATTATCCGTTTTTCAAGAATCGGGTGCAAATACGGCTAGTGTTTCAAAAGCATTTCAACAAGCTTTGGACGAGCAGCTTACAAAAGAAGCGTATAAGGACATAAAAGCAAATATACTTTTTGACCAAGGAGACTATGTAAAAGGAGCAATTGATAATATTGGGACAAGCCTTGTATCCGGTGCTATTTTAGCTATGCTTGTACTATTCGTCTTTTTAAGAGGAATAAAAAGCCCAATTATTATTGGTATTGCTATTCCGTATTCTGTCATTGTGACATTTGTTTTAATTTACTTTGCAGGATTCTCTTTAAACATTATGACGTTAGGAGCGTTAGCACTCGGTATTGGAATGTTAGTGGATAACTCCATCGTTGTAATCGAGAATATCGAAAGACATTTAGGTTTAGGAAAGACTTCAAGAGAAGCAGCATCGATCGGAACAAAAGAAGTTGCTGGTGCAATTATAGCTTCCACATTAACGACAGTAGCGGTTTTTATACCTGTGTTATTCTTATCCGGCTTAATTGGTCAAATTTTTACAGAGTTTGCTTTAACAATTTCGTTTAGTTTAGTTGCTTCACTAGTTGTTGCATTAACCGTAGTTCCAATGATGGCAAGTAGATTGTTAAAGAAATCGAAAGGAAATATAGAGGCCAAAAGACGCAGATCGAAGACATATAATAATTTTGAACGTTCGGTCAGATGGGCTCTATCACATCGTGCAATCGTTCTTTCGATTACAGTTGTATTATTAGTTATTTCTACATTCGGATTATTCCGCATAGGTACGGAATTCTTACCCGTAACCGACGAAGGTTTCGTGACGATCGCAGTAAGGCTAGAAAATGGCGCTGCCTTAGCAGCAACCGATGAAGTAGTAAAGAAAATAGAACAGCAATTACAAAAAGAAGAAGATGTGGAAGTGTACGTAAGTTTTGTCGGTGGCAATCAGGAGGGGCAGTCTAGAGGAACATCGATGTCCAATCGAGCAGAAATATACGTGAAGATGATTCCTTTAGAAAAAAGAGAGCGTTCTATTTTCACGTTTGTTGATGACGTACAACCAAAAATAAAGGAGATAGCTGGAGAAAATGTCGAAGTGAACTTTAATATGCAAACCGCTGCAGGTTCGACACCAAATTCAATCTCCTTTACCGTTTCTTCCATTGATAATGAACATCTTAATAATGCAGTTCATGCGATTATTAATGAAGTAGATAAAATGCCAAGTGTCACTAGTTTTAGAAATGATTTAACGGAGACTATTGAAGAAGTACAAATCACTGTAAAACGAGATGCTGCGATAGAATATGGGCTTGCACCAGTCCAAATAGCACAAACTGTCAATAACGTGACAAGGGGAGTATTTGCAACGCAAATAATTTCGGAGCAAGAAGATGTGTACGGGGTATATGTCCAGTATGATGATGCATTTCGAAACAGTGTCGACAAATTGAAACAATTAAAACTAAGAACTCCCTCAGGTCTTTACATAATGTTGCAAGATGTAGCGGATGTTGTAATTGCAGACGGACCATTAACGATACGAAGAGTGGATCAGGCAGGTGCGGTAACTTTTACGATTAAGTATGAGTCGACGTACTCGTTAGGGGCTATGTCTGATGCTGTCGATGAAGCAATTGACAAAGCTTCTTTAGAAGATGATGTAAGAGTCTCTTTTGGTGGGGATAGAGAATTGTTGGATAATACAAAAAATGATATGATTATGGCTGTTTTATTAGCAGTTGTGCTTGTGTATATAGTGATGGCCGCACAATTTGAATCTTATAAATACCCATTTGTTATTATGTTTACCGTACCACTTATTACAATCGGTATATTTATCGGTCTATTCACGACGGCTACTCCAATTAGTATTTCGGCAGTTATCGGTATTCTGATATTAGTAGGAATTGTCGTAAATAATGGGATTGTTTTAGTGGATTATATAAATCAGCGTAAAGCACAAGGTATGGGATCGTATGAAGCAATTACAACATCGGTAAAAGATAGAGTGCGTCCTATATTAATGACTGCACTGACAACAATTCTAGGACTAATACCACTCGCTTTAGGAATAGGAGAAGGTACGGAGATTAATCAACCGATGGGGATTACTGTGATCGGTGGTTTGATCAGTTCTACATTCTTAACATTATATGTCGTACCAGTAATTTACAGTTTGTTTGATAAAGAAACAAGAAAAAAAGCATCAACTTACAGTTAAGTAATATTTGTTTACAAATGGTAAAATGGACAGTATAATTAGTATCATAATCGAATAAACTTTTGACTTATGTCAAGGGGGAGTAGCTATAGGGAAACCTATTTCATAGTCGTCATTACATGGCTTTTGCCATCGGTTATGATAGCAATTATTAAATTTGCTTAGCAAGACCTTTGCCTTTTTTTTAGGCAAGGGTCTTTTTCTTTGCAAAAAGGAGGATATTGATGGATTTAGGAATATTGTTGGAGTATGGTTGGGTATTACTCGTATTAGTTGGATTAGAGGGTTTACTTGCTGCCGATAATGCGGTCGTAATGGCTGTTATGGTAAAACATTTACCAAAAGATCAGCAGAAAAAAGCATTATTTTACGGATTACTAGGTGCGTTTGTCTTTAGATTTGCAGCGTTATTTATGATTACTTTCTTAGTGAATATTTGGCAAGTCCAAGCAATTGGGGCTGCCTACTTACTATTCATCTCCATTAAACATCTTTTCGATCAGCGGAAGAGTAAAGACGACGATGAATCTGATGAATTGGTGGAAACTGGTCAAGGAAAAGAGAAAAAAGGTTCTGGTTTCTGGGTGACTGTGTTAAAAGTAGAGCTAGCAGATATTGCTTTTGCGATTGACTCTATGCTTGCAGCCGTTGCAATTGCTGTTACATTACCACATGTAGGTAATTTTGATATTGGTGGTATTAATGCGGGACAATTCTCAGTTATGTTCTTTGGTGGTGTAATTGGACTAATAATTATGCGTTTTGCTGCACATAAATTTGTTCGATTATTGGAGAAATATCCTACACTTGAAACAGCTGCATTTTTAATCGTTGGTTGGGTAGGGGTTAAACTTGCGGTATTAACACTTTCACATCCAGGCGTTGGAATACTAGATGAGCATTTCCCACATTCGACAATTTGGAGTATTATATTCTGGACTGTGTTATTTGTTATTGCTATTGGTGGTTATGTATTAGGAGTAGCAAAATATAAAAACGTCGAAGAAAACAAATAATATGTAAAGCATGAAAAGATAGATTTACTATCTTTTTATGCTTTTTTTTTCTACAATGAGTTAACAGGAATGTCTGAAAGGAACTAATATGTATGAAAAAATCGCAACTAAAACCGAAATCTAAATTTACTCCTGCACAAGCGATCGTGACCTATTATTTTATCGCCATTGCAGTTTCCGTCATTCTGCTCAGTTTGCCTGGTGTTCATAGACCGGGGGTAGAAGTAGATTTTATAGATAGTCTTTTTACAGCTGTAAGTGCGGTAAGTGTTACTGGACTAACAACGATTAATATTTCAGAAACATACAGTGTGTTCGGATATATCATGATTATACTCATCTTACAACTTGGCGGGATTGGGATTATGTCATTGGGGACATTTATATGGCTTATTTCAGGTAAGAAAATTGGTTTACGAGAAAGACAACTTATTATGGTCGATCACAATCAGTATACTATGTCGGGAGTAGTGCACTTAATAAGAGAAATCATAAAAATTCTGTTGTTAATTCAGTTGGTCGGTGCGATATTATTAACTTTATATTTTACACAGTATTACGATTCATTTAAGCAAGCCATGATGCAGGGAATTTTTACTTCTGTATCTGCAACTACTAATGCAGGATTTGACATTACAGGCCAATCATTAGTGCCTTATCATAATGATTACTTTATCCAAATTATTACTAGCTTTTTAATTGTGTTCGGCGCTATTGGATTTCCTGTTTTAATAGAAGTGAAAGCATTTTTAAAGAATAAAAATAAAAATTTTCGTTTTTCATTATTTACGAAACTTACTACGATTACTTATGGTATTCTCTTAATATTTGGAACGGTTATGATTTTTTTACTTGAAATGTTTAATTCCTTTAAAGAGATGTCATGGCATGAAAAGTTTTTTTCGGCTTTTTTTCACTCCGTTTCAACAAGGTCAGCGGGAATGACTACGATGGATATAACGTTATTTAATGAGGGTACGGACTTATTAATGAGTGTTCTGATGTTTATAGGAGCCTCTCCAAGTTCTGTCGGTGGGGGAATACGCACAACGACCTTTGCGGTTGCACTGTTATTTTTGATCAATTTTTCACGTGGAAAAGACAGTCTTCAAGTTTTTAACCGAGAGATACATTTAATTGATGTTTTTCGGGCTTTTGCGGTAATTATACTTGCATTAATAATGGTTTTTGTAGCAACCATTTTACTGTCTGTGACAGAACCTGAAATACCGGTTACAACACTAGTTTTTGAAATCACCTCGGCTTTTGGAACATGTGGTATGTCGCTTGGGATTACAAGTGAGTTGTCGGATATAGGAAAACTAACGATGATGATTCTAATGTTTATCGGTCGCGTAGGCATGCTTTCATTCTTATTTTCATTAGGAGGAAAGAGCAATAAAACCAAATATCATTATCCAAAAGAGCGGGTAATTATTGGGTAATAAAGAAACAACCGAGCAAACGGTCCTTAAATGGACTGAGTTGATCGGTTGTTTTTGTTTAAGAAAGCATATAATTTTCCGTTCCAGGCTGACGCTTTTTCCGAGGGGCGAGCGATGACCCATCAACTCCACTTACGATTACATTGTGATGTCTATCTTTCTCACGTATCCGTTGCGACACGACCAACCCAATGTTGTTTGAGTAAGCTTACCGCTTGAATCCTGCGGAAAACAAGGATGTGGAATCTTATACTATGATTACGCTTTTCTCAATCATTGAAAAATGAGGAGTTTCACCTTTACCGAAAGTAGTTAGTAAATATCCATCTTTTTCTTTAATCACTTCATCTTTATAAGCGTCTACGCAAATTGAGATTGGAGTAATAAATGTCTGCTTATATAACTCGCGCTCGTTTAATCCGAATGCAACAAACTCATCACCCGCAATCGATGGATTATCAACTAGCTGCTTGTATAACACAGATTGTTCTTCTTTATCGATATCATTTTCCCACCAAGGTTTACGCGGTTGGAATTTTTGTTTAGATAAATAATCGAGTTTCATAACACTTTGAATAGTAGGCAATGAAATATTTTCTAACCCCTGTAAAAAAGAAAATAAACGAGTATATAAATCTTCTAGCTGATGCCCAATTTTCGACCAGTTTCTTTCTTCCCAGAATGTCCCGAAATGCTGAAAAAAGTCAAATGGAGTCTCGAATATATGAGCGAATAAATATTCAAGTGTATTATCCATTCTGTGTGCATTCCAATATTTTTCAAGTACATCTTCTACTTGTTTAATGCGAAGAATTTCGTCGAATGTTAATACGTTATTGGAAAAAATTTCATAAGGGGCTTGATCGACATAAACATAGCCATATTTTTTCGCCTCTACACGTAAACCAGTTCCACGGAGTAATTTTAAAAATCCGAGCTGTAGTTCTTCTGGTCGCATGTCAAAAACTTCGTTAAATGTATTTCTAAACGAATGATAATCTTCTTCTGGTAAACCCGCGATTAAATCTAAATGTTGATCAATCTTCCCACCGCTTTTAACCATAGTTACCGTACGCTTAAGTTTTTCAAAGTTTTGTCTACGTTGTACTAATTCATTTGTTAAATCATTTGTAGATTGGACACCAATTTCAAAACGGAAAAGTCCTGCTGGGGCATTGTCATTTAAGAATTGAATAACTTCAGGGCGCATTATATCTGCAGTTATTTCAAATTGAAACACAACACCAGGTACATGTTCATCAATGAGAAATTGGAACATTTCCATCGCATAGCTTCGGCTAATATTAAACGTTCTATCTACAAACTTAATCGTTTTCGCACCATTTGCCATTAAGAAACGAATATCCTCTTTAACTTTATCTCGATTAAAATAGCGAACTCCTACTTCTATAGAAGATAAGCAGAATTGACATGAAAATGGACAACCACGGCTCGTCTCTATATATACAATTCGCTTAGATAAGTTTGGAATATCTTCTGTAAAGCGAAAAGGAGAAGAAGAGTCTCGTAAATCTAATTTTGGTGGTAGCGGATTTAGCATAAATTTGTCGTCTGCCACATATGCTACACCAGGAACATCATTCAGCGTTTGCTTACCATGTAAAAAGTTTAGCAACTCTTTAAACGCATGTTCCCCTTCGCCTACAATAATATAATCTATTTCTTTCACTTGACGTAGCCATACATTTGTATCGTATGAAACTTCGGGGCCGCCTAAAATGATTTGGATAGAGGGATCTACGGTTTTTAACATTTTAATTACTTTAATCGTCTCTTCGATGTTCCAGATGTAACAACTAAATCCAACTATATCAGGTTTTTTTTGATATAGATCTGCAACGATATTGAATGTCGGATCCTTAATTGTGTATTCGACTATAAGGGGGGAATAGTCAGGTTCTGCATAGGCTTTTAGACAGCGTAATGCTAGATTTGTGTGAATGAATTTTGCATTCAACGTTGTTAATATTATATTCATTGTCATAACTCCTTCTCTTGTATAACCATTGTATCAATGAAAATCGATGTCGACAATATAGGAAAAAAGTATCATATCAATATCATAAATGATGTGGAATAATCAAAATTAATAAACACTTTTTTAAGCTATTCATTACTTAGTATTAATCTTTTTGGATAAATTCATTCGCAATGAGAGGTTTGGTGAAGTTCGTGCCCGTGGAGTATGCATATAGACAAAAATTTGAACATATATTTCAGTTTTTTTCGAATGGTCTACTTTTTATTGATGAAGAAGGAATAGTGCTAGAAATGAATGCACAAATGGAAGAAATATTACAAATAGATAAGAATAAAGTGATCGGCTTTCACGCTGTAAAACTTTTGGATTTGTTTGTAAATTCATATAAAAGTAACAAAGCATTCATTGCTAAACTGATTGAATTTGGTGAAGCAGAGTTTGACACTGAAATTCGAACTTTTTCAGGAGAATTAAAATATCTTCACGTGAAAGTATCCAAACAAGAAGATGCAAATATATATTTAGCGGAGGTTCATGACGAATCTGAAAAGATGCTGATGAAAAAACGCTTAAATCATACCGAATCACTAAGTACAATTGGCCAATTAGCTGCGAGCATTGCGCATGAAATTCGTAATCCTATGACATCCTTAAAAGGATTTACTCAATTATTACAACAAACGACAAATGAGGACGGGAAAAGATATTTAGCCGTCATTAACGATGAAATAAAGCGTATGGAAGAAATTTTAACAGAGTTCTTAGAGGTATCCAAACCAACAACTAATAAATTTGACTATTTCGATGTAAAAGAACTTGTATTGGAAGTAGCCAATTTTATGGCGCCACAAGCTCTAATGAAAAATATAGAAATAATCATCTCACTAAAAGCTGAAAGTAAGTTCAAATTTTTAGGTGATCGAAATTTAATCAAACAAGTTTTTATGAATTCGATTAAGAATGCAATTGAAGCCATGCCAAAAGGCGGCAATATTCATATAAATATTTCTTATATCGAAATGAAGGCCATTTGTATCGAAATAAGAGATCAAGGCGAAGGAATAGAAGCAGACAAACTGGATAAAATATTTGATCCATTTTTTACTACAAAATCTGGTGGGACAGGGCTTGGGTTGTCTCATAGCAGTCAAGTAATCGAATCACATGGTGGAACAATTGAAGTAGTAAGCGAAGTTGAAGTTGGAACAAGTTTTAAATTTATACTTCCACTACAAAAAGAGATTTAAACCTATTTTGACAAGATTATAGGATAACCTATATAATGATAGCTAATGTCAATTTTATAGGTGAGGATGACTAAGAGTGACAAATGAACAACAGAACAATGCACTAAAGCTATTTGTAGTATTGTCTCGTGCCCATAAAGTAATCCATGAATGTACGAATCAATTTTTTCAAGAAAATGGACTAAATCCGACAGAATTCGCGGTTTTGGAGCTTCTATATCATAGAGGAAAGCAACCACTTCAACAAATTGGTAATAAGATTTTGTTAGCTAGTGGTTCGATTACTTATGTAGTGGACAAATTAGAAGGACGAGGGTATATTAACCGAGTCTCTAGTGCTACTGACCGACGTGTTACATTCGCGGAAATCACAGACGAGGGTACAGCATTTATGGACGAACTATTTCCAAGACATGAGCAACAATTGCAACAATTGATGGATGTTTTATCTGAAGAAGAAAAGGATCAAACGATAGAACTCCTAAAAAAACTAGGACTATCTATCAAAGACCTGTCTTAGCAAAAAACTTCGAGCCTAGTAAAGGCTCGAAGTTTTTATTTTGCTTGTATAGTAGCTGCCATTTTGACAAAGTCCTGAACCGCTTGTGCTTCTGTTGTATCAAACACAGTAAGTTTTACAAGTAATCCATCTCGTTCAAATGTGTAGCCAATGACTTTTCCATCAGGAGTATCTATTTGATAAGCATTCATATTTTCAATAGATTCGTTCGTTGGAATTTGGTTTTGATCGGTGATTTCTTCTAATGTTCCATTATCATTAGATGCTTCTAGTGTGTCAATTAAGTTTTTGGTAATACCATCAATCGTTGCATCGTCCTTACTAAATGTCTCAATTCGCATCGATTGTTGGTCATTTTCTTGATTGAATAGTAAATCTTTATTTGGTTCTTCAGCTGTCAGTTCAAAACCTTCTATCACAGTAATTTTGTAATTTTGTGTTTCACTTTCAGTTTGAGTCCCTTCAAGCTCTTCTATAGGTAGGGGTGAATTTTCTGTTTCCCCTTCAGCTTGAGTCGTTTCTTCGGGTTTTTCTGTTTCCTCTTCAGGTTGATTTGGTTCTTCAATGTTTTCAGTAGGTGTTTCCGGATCTGCACTCTCATTTACGTTGTCAGTTCCACAAGCTGCAAGTAAGATAGTTAGTAAAAGAATGGAAAGTAACGTATAGATTTTTTTCACGTTGATTCAGCTCCTTTTTTAAATAGACGCTTAAGTTGTAATAATGTTTCCTTTTCAAGTAAATGGTATTACGAGAAAAAGTAGTACTAGCATGATGATATGAGCTAAAATGATTAATGGCATACTTTTTTTCCATTCGTATAAAAAGCCGAAAATAAGACCGATAACAAAGGCAGCCAGTATGCCTAACCAAAAACCACTGAAAGCAAATGAAACACTAAATAATGCCGCACCTACTATAATAGCGACTATAGGAGGGAGATACTTTTTCAATTGTTGCTGTATATATCCTCTCCAAAAAATCTCTTCACCTGGTGCTATGATAAATAAAAGCAGCAAGTAATGCCATATGGATGATGGCCCAAATTTATTGACAAAAGAATTGATACTTTTGGTGGACATAAATGGAGTTAGGTCGATAAATTTAAAACCAATAAATAAAAAGGCATATGTGAGCGCTCCGAAAGCTATACTAAGAATAAAATAATGAAATGTCTTTAGTTCATCTTCTATTTTAACGGAATAATACGCGAGTGACATAAGAAATAAAGTAGTAAAGGTATAAAAATACCA
This sequence comes from Psychrobacillus sp. OK032, assembly GCF_900111345.1. Classification (GTDB taxonomy): domain Bacteria; phylum Bacillota; class Bacilli; order Bacillales_A; family Planococcaceae; genus Psychrobacillus. The sequence goes on along the minus strand of NZ_FOGY01000001.1, from coordinate 367,792 downwards.
AAATACTTTCTCATTTGAAAAGGTTAGCCAAGCAAAAGAATAAGCGAAAACAAGGGGAATAATTAATTGAATAATTGGTATTTGACGAAACATAAAAAGCACATCCTAACTTAAATTCAAAAACGCCGTTCTTCTTAATTATGAGAGGAACGGCATGACGTTTAATCTTCATTACTATATAATATTTTATAACGCTTGTGATTAATCACAGTTTTTTCTTCCATCTCTAGCTCATTAAAGTTCTCCATAAAAGTCAAATTGACTATAACAGAGTTCTCATTAACTTTCTCAACAATACCTTGTAAACCATCTTTAAACTCAACAACATTACCAACTTCAGCTATTTTCATAGATTGTTCCATCCCCTTTTAGAACTTAATACAATACAGTTTGCCCTAAAAAGAGGTGTACGTAAAGTATTTTAACCAAAAGTATTGAAAGTATACATGAATAGTAATAAGAAAGGAATGATTTGTATGCATTCATATGAGGAAAAATTGAATATGTTACAAAGCGGTGACATGAAAATGTTAGAAATATCCAAAGCGGAATTTTTATCATTCCGCGAAGTCTTGATAAAAAGGGAGGACTTTAAACATTTTTCCGGAGAAGCAAAGCAAGGCGGAGAAGTAATTTATACATATTTACCAGTCGCTAGGAGCTAAAGGTTTAGATTTCAAAAACAAAAGGTATATTGATAAAAGTATACGTTTTGTAAAGGGGCGCTTTAGTTTGGTAGAGAAAATTTTAAATAAAGTAGAGTTGACAAGAGAAAAAATGATTAAGGCCGCTTTGGAAAAAGGGGTTTCCCATAAAGAAACGATTGAACTCAGTGAAGAGCTTGATAGACTTCTAAATGAATATGAAATTGAGGAAAAACTAAAATAGCTCACTATGAAAAGTAAGTGGTAAAACAATAAGTTTCAAAAGAGCATCAAACACTTAAAAAGATTAAATAAAGAAAAATTTTAAAAAAGATGTTTAATAAATTGTAAAAGGGGCATAATAATAAAGAACACAGCAACATTCTCATTTCCCCCTTTTTAAAGGACCATCCAAAAGCTATTTGGATGGTCCTCTTTTTTTGGTACACTAGAGGTATGTAAAATACGAATTTGGGGGAAATGACATGGCAGAAAAGTTGAAAACTGGATTTATCGGTACGGGTGTAATGGGAAAAAGTTTAGTTAAGCATTTATTAAAAGCTGGTCATGAAGTGGTTATTTATACGAGAACAAAGGAAAAAGCAGATGAACTAATTTCACTTGGAGCTACTTGGGTAGAGCGTGCAAGTGACGTATCAAGTAATGTCCAACTCTTATTTACAATGGTAGGTTATCCGCATGATGTGGAAAAAATTTATTTTGGGGAGGACGGTATTTTTGCAGCTGACAATAAAGGTTTAGTTGTCATCGACTTGACTACATCGACACCAACACTTGCTCAAAAAATAGAAGTGGCAGCAAAAGAAAGAGGAATGTTTGCGCTAGATGCACCGGTTTCTGGAGGAGACATTGGGGCACAATTAGGAAAATTATCGATTATGTGCGGTGGTGCCAAAGAAACGTTTGAAAAAGTTTTGCCTATTCTAAATCTTTTTGGTGAGACGATTATTTATCAAGGTGCTGCCGGAGCTGGACAGCATACGAAAATGTGTAACCAAATAATAATTGCGACCGGAATGATAGGTGTTTGTGAAGCATTAGCTTACGGACAAAAAGCTGGACTCGATTTAGAACAGGTGTTACGTTCGATCTCAACTGGAGCAGCTGGTTCTTGGTCATTAAGTAATTTAGCTCCTCGCATGATTGCAGGTAATTTTGAACCAGGTTTCTATATTAAGCATTTTGTAAAAGATATGAAAATAGCTCTAGAAGAATCAGAAAAAATGAACTTAAAACTTCCGGGTCTACAACTAGCTAAATCAATGTATGACGAACTGGTTGCTATTGGTTATGAAGAAAACGGGACTCAAGCACTTATAAAATCGTACAAATGAAATAGGAACTATTAACTACTATGTGATACAATCTATTTAGCTTAATTGAACACAAGTTAATTAGAGGAACTCTGGCTAAGAACGCCGCGTACATGCGACAACGGCAAACTGACCTGCATTTGCAGGTTTTAGCGCAATTGATTTTGTGTTAATAGAGAGGACGATTTACATGAACGATCATAAAGGAATATTGCTAGAAAGTGGTACTAATGAGCTAGAAATAGTAGAATTTCAAGTTGGCTCCAGTAAATTCGGTATTAATGTTATTAAAGTAAAAGAAATAATACAACCAATCCCGGTTACATTTATTCCACATGCACATCCACATGTGGAAGGTATTGTACAATTACGAGGAGAAGTACTACCCGTAGTAAGTATGGCGAAGGTGCTTGGCCTTCCGGAAGTAAACAAAAAGAACCAAGAAAAATATATAGTAACTGAATTTAACAAACAACGAATAGTATTCCATGTAGATAACGTTACTCAAATTCATCGAATTTCGTGGGAGCAGATAGAGAAGCCGAGTGATATTTATCAAGGTGGTACTTCTCATGTCATCGGAGTCATTAAACGCGAAGATGAAATGGTTCTATTACTAGATTACGAGCGAATAATTGTAGATATAAGCCCGGAATCAGGGATAAATGTTGAATCTGTTAAAAAACTTGGCGAGCGAGAGCGTTCCCATAAAAAGATCGTCATTGCAGAGGATTCACCTTTACTTCGTAAGTTGCTACATGACACAATGCATGAAGCCGGCTATGTTAACCTAGAATTTTTTGAAAATGGGAAAGATGCATTAGGCTATTTAGAGGATTTAGAAAAAAATTCTTCTAATATCGCAGAACAAGTACAAATTGTTGTGACAGATATTGAAATGCCACAAATGGATGGACATGCTTTAACACGCAAGATAAAAGAAAATAGTAATTTAGCTAAACTTCCAGTGCTCATTTTCTCGAGTCTAATAACCGATGATCTTCGCCATAAAGGCGATCAAGTCGGAGCAGAAGATCAAATTAGTAAACCGGAAATAGCGGAATTGGTTTTAAAAATAGATCAATATATTTTGTAAATCTATATAAAAATAAGACACTCCTTGTTCGATTATAAACAGGAAGTGTCTTATTTTTGTTTAAATGTTGTTTAGGCAGGTAAATTATGAATCTAAATATGATTTCATTGTTTGTTTTCTTCGATTTGTTTGTCTTGCATATGATTGCGTATACAATGTAGATTGATCAGAGGGATTCTTCAAAGTATATTGAGGTCCAATGTAATCAGAGAGTACTTGTTTTGCCATTTTTAAATTCATTTTTCGGATAGGATTTCTATAAGTATCATCTAGATGACCAAGATGCGGTAATTGTTTAAAGTCCGCTTTCGTTGGGATCATATGGAAGTAGTAGTCTGCGCATTGAATTAATACGGAGGATTGCTGTTGACTATTCCTTGGATTTCGAACAAAATGTAGACCCATCTTTTGTGCGCGGCCTTCTTCTAACATCTTTTCAATAGCTAATTTTTTTAACTGGTATAATGGCTTTTTATCAATGGCAGTTTTGGCATGGCGATTGACTGTATAAATTGCTGTAGCTATTCGTTCATCTTCTGTGCTGGTTGTCATAAAATCCTCCCTCTATATGTTTTACCCCATTAAAGCCCGCTGTAGAACATAAACGAAAACACCACCACGCCGTGTGGCTTCATCTATGTGACTCACATCCTGTGAGCCTCGGTGCAACAGGAAATTGGTAACTTAGGCATTGCCACCCACAAGACGTGGGTCATGCAATCGTTTCCGCAGGATGCAGCGAACTTAGATTGCATTCCATTCGAAGCGGCGTTATTTGCCTAAATTCAATTTTCCAATCAGTAGGGGATGAAGAACTCCTCCACTGATTGAAGTTTCACTATATATTTAGTATATCATACCAATTTCTAACTAAATTGTATACACAAATCAAAAAAGTAATATTTGGTGCTTTACTAAAGATATACATAATAATGTCGATAATATAAGGTGAAGTAATTGTTAAAAGTTGTTTCATTTTAGTTATTTATGATTCAAATTGGAGGATTCCATGGACAATTCAGTAAAACCAAAACTTATTATGAATCATTATATAGGTGATCTAATGGATGAAAATCCACTACCTTTTATATTTTTAGAACGGGATAAGGAAAATATATTATCTGTAATTTATGTTAATCATGCTGCAGCGAGTTTTTTTGAAAATACAAGTCAGGAACCACAACATTTTTTTTCAACAGAAGTCTGGGACCAGTTGCACGTACTACTAAATAGTTTAGAAGTTGAAAAACATACTCTGCATAGCAGTTTACTCATTTCATTGCAAAATCAAGTATTTTCTATAGGTATTTCCGTTTTTATCTTACAAAGTAAAGCAAACATATTATATGGATTAACTATGCACAATACAAAAAATATAATAGTTGAAAATCATGCACTACTAGAAATAAAAGAAAAATATTTGTCCCTTCTAAATCATAATACCGATTCCGTTTTTTTAGTAGATGAAAGAGGAATGATTCAATATACAAATGTCGTTGCAGGGAAGATTTTAGGATATGACTTAGATAAACTCCTACATCAACCGATAGAACAGTTTATAGAGAGTAATTCGCTCGGTAATTTTCAGCTTATGACTAAGCAAACATTGAGTGGCTATCCCGCTGAATTGCAAAAATGTCTTTTCCAGCATGCGAACGGTCATTATATTTATGTATACTTGAAAGCAATTCCCATTAACGATCAAGGGAATGTGAAAGAATTTCATCTAGTACTAAGAGATCTGACAATAAGCGCGAATGATAAGGATCAATTATATTATTTAGCCTATCATGATCATTTAACTGGTTTATGGAATCGACGTGCCTTGAAAGAGCATTTACGTGATAATTTAATCGATGCAAACAATAGAAAAGGTCAAATAGCCATTATGCGAATTGACTTAGATCGTTTTAAACTAATAAACGAATCCCTTGGTTATAATTATGGCGATGATTTATTAAAAAAAATAGCAGACAGGCTAAGTCTTTTTATAAATAAATCTTCTAATCTGTATCGACAAAGCGGCGATGAATTTGTGTTTATTTTAAAAGACAAAACACGTGAAGAGACGAGCAGTTTTGCAGAAAATATATTAAGTGAGTTGTCTAAACCAATTTATCTAGATCATCAAGAATATTTTGTGACGGCTTCTATCGGTATTTCAATGTATCCGCTTGATGGGAAAAATCTAGATGAGTTGCTTATTAAAGCGGATCAAGCCTTATTTGTGGCAAAAGATAGAGGAAGAGCACATTTTCGCTATTTTCAAGAGCAGATGAATTTATCGTTTCCAAACGAAGCGTTAATGGAATCTCACTTAAGAAGAGCGATTGAAAAAGAAGAATTGTCAATACATTATCAGCCACAAGTAAATTTAGCTACTGGAGAGATTAACTCTTTTGAAGCTTTGTTGCGTTGGAATAATAGAAAGTTTGGATATGTGTCGCCGATGCAGTTTATCCCGCTTGCTGAAGAGTCAGGAATGATCATGCAAATTGGTGATTGGGTTTTAGAGGAAGTCTGTAAGCAATTAGAATATTGGCAAGAAAAAGGTTATCGTCCAGTGCGGATTGCCGTTAATATTTCGCCTAAACAATTTAAACAAGAAAATTTTGCGATTAAAATTCGTGAAAAAATAGATAAATACGCTATCACTCCAAATTCTTTAGAGGTAGAAATTACAGAAAGTGCTATGACAGATATGCAAGATACTTTTGCAATGCTAAAAGAATTGAAGGATATTGGAGTTGTTATTTCAATAGATGACTTTGGAACAGGTTATTCTTCTCTCAGCTATTTAAAAAAGTATCCTATCGATATTATTAAAATCGATCAATCATTTATAAAGGATATGGAGCTAGATGTGAAAAATGCAGCCATCGCAACGACGATTATCCAACTTGCACATAGCTTAGGGATGGAAGTTATTGCAGAAGGTGTAGAGAAAGACCAACAAGTCGAAATTTTGAAATCTGCCAATTGCCAAAAAGCACAAGGATACTTTTTTAGTCGCCCAGTACCGATAGACGACATTAATCAATCATATATGACTAATCAACCGTAAATTGTACTAAAAATTTACGGTTTTTTTCTTTGAAGAAATTATAAAATTGTTGTTGTGTGCTTAACTTTTTCTGAAGAACATAAGGTATGCTTTTTTATTATCCCAATATAGGAATAACGCGTCGTAAGGAACTTACCGCTTGGATTTCAGCTGCAGGGCGGACGCTTTCCACGGGGTGAGCGATGAGCCTTCACCGCCGCTAACGCGTACGTTGTGAAGTCTCATCTGTCTCAACAGAGGAACGAAGGCTAAGTGCGCCACATCGTGTGGCAACGCCTTCGTGACCAACATCCTGTTGGCCTCCGTCTGAGTCGCCGCCCTTCCGCTTCAATCACCGAAAATTGAAAGCTAATCAGAGTCAATGTTTTAAATTCAATCTTATTTAGTATTTCTAGAAAATAAAATCCAAAAAGTTAAACGAGACCATAATATACTGTGAACGCGACAAAATCCATCTCAAAAGCGCAAACTGGTCATTAAATCCTGTGGCGTGCTTTATCCCTCTACTGTCTATTATTTTGAAGTGTAATCACAGGCGGAGCTTTCAATGTGATTTTCTTGCTAATTTGGCGTCTGCAGCTGTCTGAGGTTTAAATTGATCAGCTCCACTATGCAAATATTTATTAAACCTTATTAGAAAATGCTGTCTTCAAATTAATAGAGCATTTACTAAAATAAAGATGGTTTCATTCATCCATTTATTGGAGTGGAACCTCGTATTCATCGTCGTCTCACTCCAAGTAAACCTGTTTTTTTAAGAAGTGGTTTCTTTCAATGACTGATTGATTTCTCTTACCAGTTTACTAGAAGTGGAAATTAATGAGAATTGCTAGCTAAATTAATATCTAAACCGAATAGAGCGTTAGCTTATCAAACCCAACTGCGCAATGTATATTATAGTTAATCATGACAAGTGAAGGCTTTACTAAAAGGGAATTGATTGCTTTCAATGAACAGACTGTTGCTCTAATCCATTTACTGGATTCATACATTTGAAAACTGTATAAACTTATTGTTTTTAGCGAGGCGATATTAATAGTAAGTAAATTATCCTGATTGTAGCGGAAGGTGGCGACTCCAGCCGGATGAGTGAGACAGATGAGACATCGCAGCGTCGGCGATGGCTCATCGCTCACCCGGCGGAAAGCGTCCACCTGCAGCGAAAATCATAGCGGAAACCTAATAGAGCTTTTTATTGCGCATTATCAAATGGAATAAAATAGCGGATTTTTAAAGGTCTAATCATTTCACATAAGAAAATAAAAAATAAATGTAAGCGATTCCATAGTTTTTTCAGCCTTGCATATGCTATCATAGTTTTATAGGGTATGTTTTCTTAAAACGAAAACAGACAAAGGAGTAGAATGCTATGATAGTTGCAAACAGTAGAGATTTTTTACAAATTCCAATAGGGGATTATATTATTTCAGCAGAAAAAGTAGCACATGTACAATTAGGGAATAACGCGGAACATGCATTATTAGTTCTTACTAAAACTGGGTATTCTTCTATTCCAGTATTAGATGTGAAATACAGACTACATGGATTAATAAGCTCGCAACAAATCACAGATGAAATTTTAGGGCTTGAACATATTGAATATGAACGATTACCTGGTCTAAAGGTAGACGATATGATGAAAACAGACGTACCGGTTATTCACATCAATGAAAAATTTCAAAAAGGATTAGACTTGTTAGTGAATAATCCTTATATATGTGTAATAGACGACGAGCGCACCTTTTTAGGAATCTTAACAAGAAGAGTTATCCTAAAACAAATGAAAAAGTATTTATACCAAACGCAAGAATCTCAAGTATAATTATATTAAAAGTAGTGAAGGCCTCTTATGATAAGGGCCTTCTTTTTTATATAAGGAGGATTTTTCCAAATACATTACCAAAAAGAAAGGACGATAAAAATTGACTTCCGATTTTCTCGTTATTAAAACATTAGCAGAAGAACGAAATATGCGAAAAGCAGCAGAGCGTTTATTTCTATCACAACCTGCACTTTCACAACGGCTTCAAACAATTGAGAAAGAGTGGAATGCTAAGCTTTTTTTACGTTCCCAAAAAGGATTGACCGCTACACCCGAAGGCGAATTGGTCATTGAGTTTGCGATAAATATGATTCAACAAAAAGAAGAATTATATGAAAGCATACAATCGCTCACATCTAAAGTACATGGGACATTGAAAATCGCTTGTGCTTCTATAGTTGGGCAAAATTGGTTGCCAAAAGTATTGAAGGATTTTGTTCAAACATATCCAGAGGCAAAGGTTTCTCTTCTAACTGGCTGGAGCTCAGAAATTGTAAAAGCTATATATGATGGAGAGGCGCAGATTGGTATTGTCAGAGGGCAAACAGATTGGAAAGGGAATAAAATACACCTGTTTCGCGATACACTCTATTTAGTAGATAAAGAAATGACTTCTATAGATGATGTCCTAACTACGGATAAGCCATTTATTCAATTCAAAAGTGATTCGAACTATTATCAAGAAATTCAGCAATGGTGGCAAAAACATTTCTCAAGCAATCCTAAAAGGCAAATAATTGTAGATCAAATTGAGACATGTAAGCAAATGGCTCTAAATGGTATAGGCTATGCCATTCTGCCATCCATTACATTAACTGGACAGGAAGATGTCAATAAAATTCCTTTAACTAATAACGAGGAGCAGTTTGAGCTAACTAGAGATACGTGGCTTATTGGCTATGATGCAGCGTTCGAACTCCCCCAAGTGGATGCTTTCGTTAGTATTGTAAAAAAACATGCACAAATATTTCAATAAGGAACTTTCCTCACTTAATGGCGTACTAAGAAGTAAAGGGGGAAAAATGATGCATATTCGCAAGTTAACGCTATTTATTTCAGCACTATTTATCTATTTTACATTATTACCAACAGTTAGTGTCCTTGCAGCGCCTAACTTAAATGTTAAGGTGACAACTGGATTTAATGGAAAAGCAAAATACGGGGAAGGTTTACCGATTACCTTGACTGTTGAAAATAAAGGAGATGCATTTTCCGGAGATCTCGTGTTAGATGCAGTGGAATCATACAACCTAGGAAATGCACTTGCTATCCCATTCGAAATTGGAGCAGGGGAAACGAAAACGGTTCAAGTTGCAGTAAGTGGCTTGGGAGAAGACTATATGTACCAAGGCTCAAATGTTCAACTAATTCACTTTTTTGAAGGTGGATGGGAAAAAGGGAAGTCTATCGATTTCAAGGGAACCAAAAATTTACGAACAAATTTTTATGATCCTACAACTATTTTTTATCTCACGTTGACAAACAGTGCTGATCGATTAAAGGCTCTGAATCAAATCAAACAACCAAACCAACTAAACGATGAAGTAATCAATGTTGCCCAGCTAAGTAACTTTTCTTTACCGACCGATGCGGTAGCATGGGAGATGGCAGACTATATTATTTTAGATGAATTTGTACTAGCAGATTTAGCTAATACACAGCAACAAGCACTTATTGATTATGTTAAAACTGGTGGGAATATCGTAATAGGCGCTTCTGATAATTTAATAGCGGAAGTAGGAGAGCTTGGAGATTACTTGCCGTTAGCATTAGAAACAACAACTAAAATCTTAACAGCTGATAAGATGCGTGCATTTACGGCAAATAATATATTATCCAATGATTTACTTGTATATAATTCCAACTTAAACGAAGGAGCTGTGCCATTATTTAAACTGGATGGAACGATATTAGCGGGGAAGAAACAAATAGGAAGTGGTTCAATTATCCAAACGACTTTTTCTCTAGGTGACGAACCATTAGCTAAAGATCCAGTTTATAGTGACTTAATGTCTACTATATTACAGTCTGTTAATGTACAAAATACACCAAATATGTATGGCCATAATAGTAAAGACCAACTAGTTTATGAGTTAGGAGACACGAATTCATTATTTAGTTCTTTTAAAGTTTCTACCCCGTTAATGATCGGAATCGTAGTCGTTTATATGATTATTATTGTGCCACTACTATATATCATATTGAAAAGAAAAGATAAAAGAGAGTATGCATGGGGGATTATCCCACTCACAGCAATCATTGCTTCGGCTGCAATTTTTGGTTACGGAGCTAGAGACCGCATTGCTCGTCCGCAAGTACAACAATCTTCTTTTTTACATGTAAATGAAGATAAAAGTTTGCAAGGATATTATGCAGAATCACTTTTAAGTAACAAAAGTGGTGATTTTACATTTGAGGCACCTACGACTACAACGATGGTTGCAAAAAGAAATTTCAATTCATTTACAGGACAAACACCAAATGTGTATGAAAATGCGATTATGGAAAAACATGCAACAAGTAGTGAGTTGACGTTTCGAGATGTAGGCTACTGGTCTGTTTCCTCACTGTTCGGTGAAACACAAATACCGGAAGTAGGAAATTTTGATGTAAACCTTCGAGTGGATGCAAGCCAACTTACTGGTACAGTCCAAAACAACTTTCCTTTTGTCGTAAAAGAAGTTTCCGTTTGGTCTGGAAGTAAATTAATCCCATTAGGTGATCTGGAACCAGGTGAGAAACTGGAAGTAAATCAAAAATTAAGCTCAGTTATGTTAATGCCGATTTCAAACCCGTATATCAATAGGAACTTTGGAATGAATTCTGGTACGTCTATTGATCTACTAGAACAACGAAAGCAATCGATGTATTCTGCAAGTTTTATGGGCGACCAATATGGTAAGAGCCCTGTAATTACTGGTTTTGCGGAGGATAACATTATCCCTATTACTTTAAAGGATAAAAAAGTCGAGATGTCGGCCCTACATTTACTATTACAGCCATTTACAGCGGAAACAAGCTTTGCCGGTGATTTTGTATTACCTGCGAATATGTTCACTGTAAATGTCAATACGAATGAATACGGCAAATATATGGAACCAGTTATGAACAACAGTTTAGAATGGTATTTAGATGATGGGGAGTATAATGTGTATTGGAAAATTCCTGATACAATCCCGCTTGATCAAGTAAATTGGACGCAATTACAAATTGCGAATACAGATAGAAATTCCCATTCAATTGAAATATGGAATATTGAAACGCAAAGCTTTGAAGAAATAAGTGAAAGCAGATTCACAACTGCAGAAAATATTCAACATTATATTAATGATGCAGGCGAGATATATTACAAGCTTCTTAAAAAATCGGTCGACGGTAATCAATATACAAGACTTCCAGAGGTACGATTGAAAGGGGAGGTTACGCAATGATTGAGATAAAAGGATTAACGAAAAAATATGGCTCTTTTTATGCATTGAATGATTTAAACCTTACATTAGAAGAAGGAACCGTATTCGGATTTGTAGGAGCGAACGGTGCCGGAAAATCCACTACTTTTTCGATTTTAGCTACACTTCTCCAACCGACTTCCGGCGATGCATTTGTGAATGGAAAAAGCGTGAAGACGGATGCCCATGAAGTCCGGAAGCAAATTGGCTATATGCCTGATTTTTTCGGTGTTTATGATCAGTTAAAAGCAAATGAGTATTTAGATTTTTATGGCGCAAGCTACGGTATTTCAGAAAAAGAAAGAGAAGTTTTAATACCTCAATTACTGGAGCTTGTAAATCTAAGTCATAAGCGCTATGACTATGTTGATTTGCTTTCTCGGGGGATGAAACAACGTTTATGTTTGGCTCGCTCACTTATTCACGATCCGAAAGTGTTAATCCTTGATGAACCAGCTTCTGGTCTAGATCCAAGAGCACGTGTTGAAATGAGAGATATATTAAGACAATTAAAAGGAATGGGCAAAACAATTCTTATTTCCTCTCATATATTACCGGAGCTAGCAGAAATGTGTGATGAAATAGGCGTAATCGATGGTGGAAAATTGATCGCACATGGTTCCGTTGCAGATATTCAAGCGCAGCTTGCCGGTGAAAAGCAAATAACCGTGAAGCTGCAAGGCTTATTAGAAAATGCCGTTCACTTTTTTGAAGAGGATCCTTTTGTTTCCAAAGTAGAGTTAGCTACGGAGAAAAATGCAATAACATTTACTTATAGAGGTACAGAAGAGGATCAAATCAATTTGTTGAAAAAGGCATTAGATCATTCTTTAAAAATTATTTCTTTTACAGAAACAGAGACGGACTTAGAAGATGTGTTCATGGAAATTACGAAAGGGGTGAAATAGGATGAAGCAATTACTTGCAAATCCAGTATTAGTAAAAGAAATAAAACTTCGCTTTCGCTCATTAAAAAGTTTCACTGGTATTCTCTTTTACTTAATAGCAATGTGTATATTTGTATTCGGCTTTATTATGTTGACTACTTCGTTTACTGGTACTGGTTATTTCCGACCGGAAGAAAGTTTCTTCATGTTTGCTATGCTAACGTATATTCAGCTAGGACTTATTCTTTTTATCACCCCTGGGTTAACTGCAGGTGCGATCAGTTCGGAGCGGGAGAAGCAAACGTTAAATATTTTACTGACAACTTCCCAAACTTCTTTTCAAATTATTTTCGGAAAGTTAACTTCGTCCATTGCTTTTCTTTTGTTATTAGTTGTAGCAAGCTTACCTATTTATAGTTTAGTTTTCCTTTTTGGTGGAGTATCACCAGGGCAACTTGGCATCATTTTCTTGTTTTTCTTTTTAACGATGCTTGCCATTGGCGGAATTGGTATTATGTACTCTACCATTATTCGTAAAACAATCGTAGCGATGATTGCGACTTATGGAACGATGATTTTCTTCACTGCAGTCACTGGATTTATTTACCTAGTCATAACTGGTATGAACAGCATGGCAGCAGGAACGCTAGCTTCATCGCCTATCGCTCATTTTTTTGCAAGTATTAACCCAGTTGTATTAATGCTTACGCTAATTTCCCCGGGTTCGGATAGCTTCATCACCGAAGCTACAAAAGTGGACCTGCCGATTTGGGTAGGATATACAATTTTTTATACTTGTATAACAGTTTTATCTATTATTATTGCTGTGAAAAAATTACGTGTGAATATGAAGCGTACGAGATGAGGAGGAAGTTAAGATGGGTAGCCCACATAAGTTAATTCGTTATATCGGAAAAGCTAAACGTCACCTTATGCTGGAACATTATATTAGAATGCTTCAAGCGGCCTTGTTTTATGGATTCACTTCTGCTGCGGCTATTCTACTCGTCTCCAGGTTATTTGTATTTCCATATTATATTCGACTTGCTGTGATAATTGGTAGCATCGTTTTTGTTGCCGTCTTTCTGTATGCATTTTGGAGAAGACCTTCTAGAGAAGTTGCTACGCGAAAACTGGATGCTTTCTTTCCAGATAATTTGTTGTTAACTGCGGTTTCTTTCTTGCAAGAGAAATCTCCACTCATTAAAGCGTTACTAGAAAAAGCGGAGAAGAGTAGCGAAACAGCATTTATACAATTTAAGCAGCGGGAGAAGCGCTTTGTTCAGCCTAAATGGATCATTGGATTTGTCATTGCTTTTGCTGTCGTTCTTGTTCTATATGCGTTTCCCGCAGCAACCCAGCTGGAAGCGAAGGATATTGAAAAAGAAGATAAAATTGTGAAGGAAATGAAAAAAGAAGTAGATAAACTAGAGAAAAAAGAATTGGTAAAGTCTGTAAAAAAAGAAATCAAAGAATTAAAAGAGAAGCTCAAGGAAGTAGAAACTGCAGAAGAAACGTTACGTGAAATGGTGAAAAAGCAAAAAGAACTGGCATTAAAAGAACAGAAATTAGAAAAAAAGAAGGAGCTTGCCGAAAAAGGGGACTCTACTGAATCATCTCTTACGGCAGAGGAACAAAAAGAACTTGCTTCTCTAGAAGACACAGTAAGCGCCTTATCGAAAAGTTCCGCTGCTTCTCAAACTGCTTTAAGCAAGATGGGAAAATCGTTTCCTTTTACTTCTAATCAAATAGCACAGAATAACTCAAGCACCAATACGCAGAAAAATTCTAACCAATCTAACCAAAGTCAGGGCCAAGGCCAGGGTCAAGGTCAGGGACAGGGCCAAGGCCAGGGTCAAGGACAAGGACAGGGTCAAGGACAAGGCCAAGGCCAGGGTCAAGGCCAAGGCCAGGGTCAGGGTCAAGGCCAAGGCCAAGGACAAGGCCAAGGTTCTGGTCAAGGCTCTGGAGCAGGTCAGGGAGGCAATGGGTCAGGTTCTGGTTCTGGAGCAGGTAAGGGTTCCGGTGGAAGAGATTTACTTTCCATTCCAACAAGAATCGGTGGAACTGGTAACTCTTCTATAGATGGAGGAGAGCTAGGTGAAGGAGAATCTGCTAGCGAGCAACCGGGAGAAGTACCAGTGACACGTGGTTCGGCAAAGCCATATGAGGAAGTCGTCAATGAGTATGCAGACTCATATATAAAAAGCTCTGAGCGCTTGCAACTACCATCGGACTTACAAAGAATCGTTCAAGATTATTTTTCAACCGTTGAAAATAGTGAATAATGGAGGATAATGATGACTTTTACAACAGAGGATTATACAAATATTAGTAAACGTTTAGAGGAAGTGCGAGCGGAAATAGGTCACTTTATCGTAGGTCAAAAAGAAGCCGTGGAATTTTCCATTTATTGTGTTCTAGCTGATGGTCATGCTTTACTAGAAGGTCTACCAGGGTTAGGGAAGACAATGCTTATTCGAACCATTTCGGAAGTACTCGATTTATCTTTTTCACGAATTCAGTTCACACCAGACTTAATGCCATCGGATATAACGGGAACAAGTATGATTGAACGATTGGAAAATGGAAAACAGCAATTCACATTCCAAAAAGGACCTATTTTTAGTCAAATGGTTTTAGCAGATGAAATAAACCGCGCAACACCAAAAACACAAAGTGCGCTTTTAGAAGCAATGGGGGAAAAAACGGTAACGGTGCTTGGGGAAACGAAGCAAATGGATAAACCTTTCTTCGTTCTTGCTACGCAGAACCCAATTGAAATGGAAGGAACATACCCATTACCAGAAGCACAAATGGACCGTTTCTTATGTAAGATTCTCGTTTCATATCCTTCAAAAGAAGAACTCATGGAAATTACAAAGCGAACTACCGGTGGTCAGTCTATTCAATTGAATAAAATCATGAATGCGGAAGAAATTGTACACGCACAACAAATGGTAAAAGAAGTGCTAATAGCAGATGATATGCTGGAATATGCAGTCGATCTAGTAGCTGCAACACACCCAGAAGCAGCTATCATTCCTGAAATTGCACAATATGTGCAGTATGGAAGTGGACCTCGTGGTTTGCAAAGTCTTATTAAACTCGCAAAAGCACGTGCGTTAGTTGCTGGACGTTATCATGTATCGATTGCAGATATTAAATCTGTAGCTAAGCCAGTGCTGAGACATCGTTTATTGCTAAATTACGAAGGTGAAGCAGAAGGAAAAACAGCAGATGAGCTAGTAGACCTCGTGTTGCAAACGATTAAACAAGGACAAAACGTATGAGTACAGATTATTTAGTACCAAAAGATTGGGCGGGAAAACTAAGTAGGTTATCCATCTCTACTAAGTCCAAATTGCGTGGGCAGCATAAAGGTTCGCACCGTTCGCAACGCTTTGGGGCATCTTTAGATTTTTCCGATTTTAGAGAGTATAGTCCAGGTGATGATGTACGACAAATAGATTGGAATGTTTATGCGCGAACAGATAAGTATTTCATTAAACGATTTTTAGATGAACAAGAAATGCGCGTACATATTTTACTCGATTGTACAAGATCCATGAGTGATCCACTGAAATGGACTTTTGCAAAACAGCTTGCGGTATCTCTCGGTATACTCGTTTTACAACGGGATGATCGTTTGTCTTTTTCTGCGGTAAGTGATGACTTGAAACCGCCGTTTAGACGGAAAGGTGCTACTTATCGGAAAGCCTTTACGCAAACCATTTCTGATTTAAAAGAACCTGTCTTGACTACTTCATTTTCGGAAAATGCGATTCCTTTTTTACCGAAAGACAGCACGGTTTTATTCGTTATATCGGACTGCTTGGAAAGCTTGGAGTCTTGGGAAAGACTGCTTCAAAAGCTACCAAAGTTTGCAGGGGATATTCGTATTTTACAAGTAGTAACTAATGACGAACTAACCCCAACTTATACAGGGGACGTGCAAGTAGTAGATGTGGAAACTTCGGATCAATTAAATGTTTCTATTTCTTCACGAGTGCTCGAATCTTACGAGCAAGAGAGAAAATTACATCAACAAGGACTGGAATTATTAAGTAATAAATTCGGTGCAAGATTACTTCAAGTAAATGCAGATGATGGTATTTCGCATGTACTATTTCAACAACTATTACGTGCAAATTGGGTGCAATGAGGTGAGATTACTTGGGTTTTAATCAACTACAATTTTTATGGACAGCTATTTTTCCGATTGCTGTATTACTTTATTATTTCTTCCGAAAAAAATATACAAAGCAACCTGTTTCCTCTACACTTTTTTGGCAAGAAGTGATGAGAGAAACGAAAGCGTCACCTTATTTACAGCATTTGCAGCGAAATGCTTTATTTTATTTACAAATGATAGCAATGATTTTACTTGTTTTAGCTTTACTTCAACCTTTTTGGAAAACGAAGGCGTTAGCCGGGGAGCAGATTGTGTTTATCGTAGATACTTCTGCAACGATGGAAGTACAAACGAATGAAACAACCCTTTTTGACACACATAAAAAACAAATGCTACAACTTACAGAAAGCTTATCAGGCAAGCCGCTCACCATAATAACAACTGGCAATGAACCGACTGTAGTAGTCCGTGCGGAAACGAATATCGATCAAATAAAAAGTGAGATTGATAAACTGGAAGTCAGCTATGAAGAGGAAAATATGTCGAAATCATTAGATTTTGCCCAATCATTTTTTCAGCAAAAAGCAACTTCTGTTTATATTTTCACAGATGTATTAGATCGGCAGGAACTCCCCTTGCAATATGAAAATGTAACTTGGCATTTGGAAGGGCTAACCTCTGAAGTAGCAAACTTATCGATTAAACGATTTGGTGCCACCAAAACGAACACTGGCATTTCTGTATTAATTCAATTAGAAAATCAATCCAACAAAGAGCAAATAACAGCATTATCGTTAGCGAATGAACAAAAGAATCTTTTAAAAGAAGACGTTACGATACCTCCAAATGAGACGATTACCTTATCTTTTGATGAATTAACGGAATCTTCTTTTTTAAAGGCATCTTTAGATGCGAAAGACGGATATGTATTAGACAATACGATGACTGTATTTATGCAGGATCAATTATCGACGGTGTTTATCGATAGTGGGTTACATGCGCTAGTAAGGACTGCATTTCAATCAATGGATATTGATGTGAGCAGTGTACCGACCGAACAAATAGGATTACTAGCAGAAGAAGGTATTGTTGTTACGAATCAATTTGGACTTTTAGATCAACTAGACCGTCCTCACCTTTTCATTGGAAGAAACGATGTAAATGCGGTGGAGGTAAATGGTATTGTACAAACAACTGAACACGCGCTTTTTTCTTTCGCTAATTTATCGGATATTTATGTGAGTAGTGTTTATCCTGAAATTCAGGATTATACAACGATAGCAACGGTGGGGAATCATCCATTTATTCAAGTTTCTCCTCGTGGAGATATTGTCGTGTTAGCGGATATCCAAATGACCGATTGGCCACTTCATCCATCTTTTCCGTTATTTATGTGGAGCGTGAAGGAACAGCTATCTGCAGGAAATACGTATTTAGGTACATTTACTCCAAATGAAAGAAGTCCTCAATCGCTAGGAAGTACTACGAATGAATGGGAAATTTACACGATGGAGGATTCTTATCAATATTCAATCAGTAATGGTGGAGCATTTATCGCACCGAAGAAACCAGGATTATACGTACTTCGTTCCAATGATGTCGAAAAAAACTTTTCCGTTACTTTATCTCAAAAAGAGAAAGAAATAGGAAAAGGAAAGACGTACAAAGTAAGTGGCGAGCAAATAGAAATGAGCGAAAATTATTCCCAACATTCATTTGTTCCATATATATTACTAGTATTATTGATATTATTTGTCATAGAGTGGGAGGTGCAAAGACGACGTGGATTTACGAGTTGACCAACCACTTTGGCTATTGTTATTAGTTCCAATTGTTATGTATTTTATATGGACATGGAAAAAAGAGAAGAAAGGTTTTCGAAAAGAAGGAAAAGTTGTCTTTTTTCTTCGGTTACTTGCTATCTTTTGCTTAGCTTTGGGTTTGACCAATCCTTATCTTTTATTACCTATAAAAGAAGAACAAGTACTTTTCTTAGTCGATCGTTCCGCTTCTGTACAAGGAACGGACAATCAAGTGACTTCGTTTATCGAACAAAGCTTATCTTCGCGTAAAAATACACAGCTTGTAGGTGTATATACATTTGCGGAAGACTTTCAATCAGAAGTTGCTTTAACAGCCGGGGAAGTAAATTTACCCGTTTTTACACCGATGAAAGCTCCAGGTAACACGGATATAGCAAGAGCATTGCAACTTGCGACTGGGATTGTAGAACCATCGAAAGCGACAAGAATCGTCCTTTTCACGGATGGATTAGAAACGAGTGGATCGGTACAAGATGAGCTTTTGAAAATTGCTGGTGGAAACGTAACGATTGATGTCGTGCAACTCGAACGAGTGTCTTCGGAAGATGTTGCGATTACCTCGTTCGAAACACCCCCCATTGCATTTGACGGGGAGCAACAACAACTAAATGTTCAATTAGAAGCGACTACTAATACAACCGGTGAATTATTGCTTTATGAAAACGATCAATTATTATCTCGTGAGCAAATTACACTAGAACAAGGATCGAATAGTTTTACGTTTCGAAATGCATCCACTGGAGAAGGGCTATTAAAATATGAAGTCCAAGTTGTCGTAAGCGGGGATGGATTAATCGAGAACAACAAACTAACAAGTGTAACAAATGTTGAAAGTTCTCCTAATCTATTAGTCGTAACACATGATGGAAACCGCTCTAATATTCCAACCGTTATTGATCAAGCGGCTATTCAAACGGACGTTATGGATGCAAGTGCACTGCCGTTTGATTTATCGAATTATTTACGCTATGATGCGATCATTTTTGATAATGTTCCTGGTCATGTCGTAGGGGAACAAAAAATGACGGTCATTGAACAAGCGGTGAAAAACTTCGGTGTCGGTTTTATGATGGTCGGCGGAACAAATAGTTTTGGGTTAGGTGGATACTTTAAAACGCCTATCGAAAAATTATTACCTGTTGAGATGGAAATTAAAGGAAAACACCAGATGCCATCGCTCGGTTTAGTCATCGTGATGGATCGTTCGGGCAGTATGAGTGGTTCCAAATTCGAATATGCAAAAGAAGCAGCAGCTCGTTCAGTCGAATTGCTTCGAGAAGGGGATACACTTGGATTTATCGCATTTGACGACCGTCCGTGGGAAATAATGGAAACGGCTCCTCTTTCGGATAAACAAGAAGCAGTAGACACTATATTATCCGTTGGAGTAGGAGGTGGAACGGAAATCTACTCGAGTTTAGCATTAGCTTATGAAAACTTAGCTCCATTAAAGTTACAGCGTAAGCACGTCATTTTATTGACGGATGGACAATCTGCTTCCAGTGGCGATTACCAAACATTAATCGAAGAAGGGGCAAAAGATTTAATCACCGTTTCAACTGTAGCAGTCGGGCAAGATGCGGATAGAGCCCTATTAGAAAGTTTAGCTGAAATGGGCGGAGGAACATTTTACGATGTAGTTGATGAATCGACTATTCCAGCCATCATGTCTACAGAAACAGCGATGATTTCTCGAACCTATATTGAGGATAATCCATTCTATCCGACTATTTACGGAGATGCAACTTGGACGAGTTTGTTTACAGATGGGGTGCCGCAAATGAACGCCTATATTGCGACGACACCGAAACAAACTGCATCGATTATTGCCGAAAGTGAAAAAGAAGATCCAGTACTTGCAGAGTGGATGTATGGGCTAGGAAGAACAATGGCTTTCACTTCCGATTCTACAGGGGCGTGGAGCGGTGATTTTGCTAGATGGAACCATTGGGGAGACTTTTGGAACACAGCGGTCTCACGCCTATTACCAGCGTATAGCGAAGTCCCTTTTACTATTCAAAAAGCTAGTGATGGTAGTTATACAGTAACGGATCCATCAGGGAAATCCTCTTTCCTGGAAATAGCTGCGGTAAATGAAAAAGGGGAAGAACTCCCTGTTTCATCCGAACCACTTGCACCAGGCAAATCACGTGTAACAGTGGAAAGCGATCCAGGTCTTGTATTTTTCCGTGTTTCTAATGAGCAAGATGCAGTATATCAAGCAGGTATTTCCATTCCATATAGTGAAGAATATAAAGTACAAAAGCCAAATACAAATAAGTTAGAAATGATTGCGAACCGAGCAGGTGGTAAAATGCTTACGGACGCATCCGGAGTATTTCGTCCAATTGATTTAAAAAGCTCGGAAAGACAATCAATACAGCAAATGCTTATTTTCGCTGCGATAGTTTTATTTTTCATCGATATTACGATACGTAGATTTGGTTTTAATCAATTATTCGCACCTTTTAATAGAAATAGCAAGGAAAAGAAGAATGTAGAGACCACTGTTGGTACAAGTAATGTAGAAAAATTAGTTAAAGGAAAAAAGCAAAGGTAGTAAATAATAACACCCGAGGACAATGAATAACATTTCTTCGGGTGTTTTCTGTTATTGGAAGTAGGAAATGATTTAATGTTCGGATGGGGCGGGTTATTGCTCGTATGGCATTGGTTTATGCTGAGATAAGAACTTAATATGCTCGGATAATCTCTCCAATTGCTTACAAATATTTTAAGGAAAATAAATAAGCGAGGAGAAAAGTGAACTCTTCACTTTTCTTCTCGCTTGATTCATCTAATACATGAAATTTAAACAATAACTGGATTTTTCTTCTTAATCCACCCAATAGTGATGCCCCATGAGCATAATAAAATAACGGCTCCAATAACAAATGGAAAGTTAATATTAATATCAAAGAACATTCCTGCAAGCGCTGGACCAACCATATTTCCTAAACTCATATACGCATTATTC
The DNA here is from genome assembly GCF_900111345.1 of Psychrobacillus sp. OK032. Classification (GTDB taxonomy): domain Bacteria; phylum Bacillota; class Bacilli; order Bacillales_A; family Planococcaceae; genus Psychrobacillus. The sequence continues at coordinate 346,561 of NZ_FOGY01000001.1, read as the reverse complement.
ATACCGGCGGCAAATCCTTGTTCGTTGCCAGCTAGCTTTGAGACAACTGTATTAACAGCAGGGCGAATTAAAGTAGTTGCAGTAGAGAATAGAGTAGCTACTAACAATACTAGCGCGAAACTATCCACTAAGAAAAATGCTAATAAGGATAATGCTGCACCAACTAGGCTGAATAATATTACATTCAATTCACCGAACCGTTTAAATAGTCTATTGACAATTAAAGTTTGTACAATAACACCGGCAAACCCTCCAACCGTTAAAACAATGGCAATATCTTGCGGAGTGTAATTATACTTATGATCAACGTATAAAGAAAATGTTGTTTGAAAGTTTGCAATCCCGAACGAAAACACGAAAATAATAACGAGCATCATAAAATAGGGAGTTTTTATCGAGTTTCTCATTTGAATAAGTATATTTTCTCGTTTTTTTACTTCTAAAGGATTTTCAGAAATCGCATTTTTGACATCAGGTAAAATGATAAAAGAAATTATAGCAGAAAGAATTGCTGCAAGGGCAGCCATATAGAAAGGAAAAGTTAAACTTACTTTCGCCAAAAAACCACCTATTGCCGGTCCTATCATGAATCCTAAAGACATCGAGGCACCAAGAAAGCCCATCCCTTTTCCACGTTCTTCAATAGTAGTAATATCGGCTACAAAAGCCATCGTCGCTGGGATTAAAAATGCTCCACCAATACCGCTTATAAATCGTGCGGCATACAACATCCATTCGTGTGTTGCCAAACCGAACCATAATTGGGAAGCAGAAAATACAATTAATCCAACAATAATCATTTTTTTTCGTCCAAATGTATCGGATAGATCACCTGCTAATGGTGAAAATAAAAATTGTCCTAATGCAAATGATGCAATAATGAATCCTAAAGCTTGGCCTGCTACACCAAACGTTTCTAAATACTGTGGCATGACGGGAATAACCAGTCCTATGCCTGCCATCGCGATAAACATATTAAACATTAATATATAAAGAGCAAAATTAGATGATTTTTTCGCCATATGATTCCTGCTTTCTTAAATTACTTAGTATGCGTCTATCGATTCTACCATATTCGGGTGAGAATAAAAACTTTCGGAACACGAATAATTATTAATTGTTAATTTGGAAAACAGGAAATAGAGCCACCTGCAATAGGCGACTCTATTTATTAGTTAGAACTCATTTTAAACTTTAAAAATAACTCGTTATAAACTCCAAGCATTTCAAAACCTAGATTATTGTATACTTCTAAATTATCTCTGACTTCTTCGGAAGGATAAAAACGTTCATCTGATGTTACTTCTTCATCCATTAATTCGATCGCTGCTGCATTTGGAATAGAATATCCAACATAATCCGCATTTTGTGCAGCGACTTCCGCATCTAGCATAAAGTTTATAAAGGCATGCGCTCCATCTACATTCGCTGCGGTTTTTGGAATCACCATATTATCGAAGAAAAAGTTAGAGCCTTCTTCTGGAACAGCATAGTCTAGCTCTTCGTTTTCCCACATCATGTCAGCTGCTTGACCGGACCATGTTAGGGCTACAGGAGCCTCTTCATTGACCATAAGCTGGGTGACTTCATCTCCTATGATTGCTTTGACGTTAGGAGTTAGTTTACTTAACTTAGCAGAAGCTTCGGCTAATTCGTTTTCATTCGTTGAGTTTAATGAATAACCTAAGCTGTTTAAACCCATCCCAATCACTTCGCGGGCACTATCGACTAATAATACCTGTCCTTTTAAAGATGGATCCCAAAGAGCATCCCAGCTTTTGAATGTTTGACCGTCAAGTAAAGAAGGGTTATATACAATTCCTACCGTTCCCCAAAAATACGGAATAGAAAACTCGTTTTTTGGATCAAATGATAAATCTAAAAAGTAAGGGTCGATATTTTCTAAATTTGGAATCTTCGAGTGATCAATTGGTAGGAGTAATTCATTTTCTTTCATTTTTTCAATCGCATACTCAGATGGAACGGCAATATCATACGAAGTTCCACCTTGTTCAATTTTCGTCATCATCGCTTCGTTTGAATCGAATGTTTCGTAGACAACACGATATCCTGATTGTTCTTCAAATTGTGCGAGTAAATCCGGGTCAATATATTCTCCCCAGTTGAAAATTGTTACCGTATCACTACTTGCTTTACCTGAACTTTTATTCAAATAGTCATTTACAAAAAACAAAGCGATACATACCACAATAATTGCAACGGCTGCTCTTATAATGTCTTTCATTTTCTCACCCCCATTCCTACAGGGTTTTTCCCTCTTTGGCTAATAAAGTAATAGCCTACTACAAGAAGCAATGTCACGATAAAGATAATTCCAGATAATGCATTGATCGTTAATGTAATACCAGCACGTGCCATCGAGTAAATTTCCACAGATAACGTACTAAATCCATTTCCTGTTACAAAGAAAGTAACGGCAAAATCATCAAGTGAATACGTAAGTGCCATGAAGAACCCTGCAAAAATCCCAGGTTTAATAAAAGGTATAATGACTCTTCTTAAAATTTCTCCTTTTGTCGCACCAAGATCTGCCGCTGCATCTATTAAAGAGCTATTCATCTCCTGCAACTTCGGCAACACCATTAATACAACAATCGGAATACTAAAGGCAATATGCGAGATCAATACGGATGCAAATCCTAACTTAACACCAATCATTGTAAATAAGATTAAGAACGAAGCCCCAATCACAACATCAGGACTAACGATTAACACATTGTTTAAAGATAATAAAGAATTTCGTATAGACTTGTTGCGCATATACACAATTCCAATCGAACCAAATACTCCGATGATCGTTGCGATTAAAGCAGAGAGAAGTGCAACGATGACAGTGTTGATCAGAATCATGATCAGTCGAGTATCGGAAAATACAGCACTATAATGTTCCCAAGTAAACGATTCAAAATTATTCATGCTGCCACCACTATTGAATGAATAAAAGATCAAATATAATATTGGGGCATATAAGATAATGAAAATAAGGGTTAGATAAATTTTCGCTGCGTTACCAGTTCTTTCCATTAGAAGTAGCCCCCTTATCTCGTTGACCAGTAATGATCATGACAATAATCATAAATATGATTAAGAATACGGCAATGGTTGAACCCATTCCCCAGTTTTGCGTAACTAAAAATTGTTGCTCAATAGCTGTACCTAGGGTAATTACTTTATTCCCAGCGATTAATCGAGTAATCATGAATAAGGAAAGGGAAGGGATAAACACCGCTTGAATCCCAGCTTTTACCCCATTTGTCGTTAATGGAAAAATAACTTTTGTAAAAGTTGTCCAACTAGATGCACCTAAATCTCTACTCGCATCAATTAACGATGGATTCAATTTATCTAGTGCATTAAAGATAGGCAAAATCATAAATGGTATAAAAATATAAACTGAGACAAAAATGAAACTAAAGTCTGTAAATAGAATTTGTGTTTCCCCAAAACCAAACACATTTAAAAAGGCGTTAATCGGACCGTATAACCCAAAAATTCCAATGAATGCATACGTTTTTAACAACAAGTTAATCCACGATGGAATAATGATTAATAACAGCCACAATTGTTTATGCTTTGTTTTTGTCAGCAAATAAGCTGTTGGGTATGCAACAATTAAAGAAAAGACCGTAATAAGAAATGCGTACCAAAAAGAGCTTATTGTTAACTTTAAATAAATAGAAGTGAAGAAGTTTTTATAATTGTCTAGCGTAAAATTTCCGCTTAAATCGAAGAGTGAGTAATAAGCAATCAAAGCAATAGGTGCAATGACAAATAATAAAATCCAAGCAAAATACGGTATTAAATAAAACGTTTTAGTATTTTTAGTTTGCATATGCGTCTTCTCCGTAAGACTCTAGTCGCTTATCAAATTCTTCTTCAGTTTCATTTAGGCGCATAACATGAATTGCTTCTGGATCAAAATCTAGCCCAATAAATGCGCCAACTTCTGCTTTTTTCGTTGAGTGGACTAGCCATTCATTTCCTTCGTCATCGTATGTAGAAAGTTCATAGTGAACACCTCTAAATAATTGAGTATCTACTTTTACTTTCATTTTCCCTTTTTCGACAGAGGTAATTTCTAAATCTTCTGGACGTATCACTATATCGATATTTTCGTTTGGATTTAGCCCTTGGTCGACACATTCAAATTCCTTTCCGCCAATTCGTACGCGGAAATCGGCAACCATCGTGCCAGAAACAATGTTGGATTCTCCAATAAAATCTGCAACAAATCGATTGATCGGTTCATCGTAAATGTCCATTGGTGTTCCACTTTGTTCAATATTACCTGCATTGAGCACGAAAATTTCATCGGACATAGCCAAGGCTTCTTCTTGGTCATGCGTAACAAAGATAAACGTTTTGCCTAATCGTTGTTGAAGCTCACGAAGCTCGTATTGCATTTCCGAACGGAGCTTTAAGTCCAAAGCAGAAAGGGGCTCATCAAGTAAAATAATTTCAGGATCATTAACGATTGCTCGAGCAATTGCTACACGCTGTCTTTGACCACCAGACATTTCCGCTATTTCTCTATTTTCATAACCTGATAAATTTACAAATTTTAGTGCTTCTAATACTTTTTCTTGAATCTCTTTTTTTCCTAGTTTTTTAATACGAAGACCAAAAGCTACATTTTCAAACACATTTAAGTGAGGGAATAGCGCATAGTCTTGGAATACTGTATTTACTTGGCGTTCATTTGCAGGAACATTATTAATTAACTTTCCATTAAAATAAATATTTCCGCCAGAAGGTTGCATAAATCCTGCGATTAATCGTAAAATAGTCGTTTTTCCACAACCAGATGGACCAAGTAGTGTATAGAATTTGCCACGCTCTAATTCAAAGTTAATATCCGTTAATACGGTTGTTTCTGCATCATAATATTTTGTGACATTCTCAAAACGAATGATAGGTGTCTCTAACATAATATACCTCCAATATGTGTATTGTAAGAAAACATTGATACATTACCTAGTATTAGTCTAGTTTTAGTCTTTTGATTGGAGCGGAAGGGCGGCGACTCCAGCGGAGGCCAACAGGATGTTGGTCGCGAAGGCGCCTGTGCCCACAGGATGTGGGTCATGCAATCGTTGCCGCAAAAGTTCTTTTGCGACGAGCTTGCGCGGGAGCAAGGACGTGGCGAACTTAGCCTTCTTTCCTCTGTTGAGACAGATTAGACATCACAACGTATGCGTTAGCGGCGGTGATGGCTCATCGCTCACCCCGCGGAAAGCGTCCGCCCTGTAGCGGAAATCCCAGTGGAATCTTATCGTCTTACTCCTCCGCAGGATTACCACTATGTCGCGAACTTAGACTGTTTACATATGATAGGTACTTTCTGCATTTCTTATAAATAGGAATTTGTTACAACATAGATTACTTGCGTTTCATAGTCTGAAGCATTTTTCAATAGATGATGATCTGCTGCTTCGAAGTAGAGAGATTCTCCCTTTGAAGCAAAGTATTGCTGCTTGCCAAGTATTAATTCGACGCGACCTTGTAAAACATATATAAACGTTTCTGAAAGGGAAGGTTCAAATTGTTTGAATTGACCGTTTTGACCTAGTGTGATGAGGACTGGTTCCATTTCATTTTCATTGGACTCAGAGATGAGCCAGTGTAGTTGATAGTTTTTATCATCGTCTACGTAAATCTTTTGTTCTTCTTTTTCGAAAACGACTTTTGTCCGCACTTGTTCGTCATCAAAAAAGTCTTTAGGTTTAGAACCAAGTACATTTAAAATAGAAAAAAGTGTTTCAATAGAAGGGGAGTTAATATCCCTTTCTAGCTGGGATATAAATCCCTTGCTTAAATCAGTTCTTTCCCCTAATTCTTCTTGTGTTAAACCTTTCTTCAGTCGTAAACGTTTAATCTTTTTTCCGATTTGCAATATTATTCTCCTCCTTCGAGAAAAACAAAGTTTATTTTAACACAACTTTATGTTTACTTTAACAACTTATTTGAATAAATTCAAAAAAAGTTCGTTTTGTCCTTTGCGGTTTTTATAACAATGCATATACTAGCTATGGACAAAAAGGAAAAAGGGGAGGATTATTTGCGATTAAGAGAGGAGTTACCAGAGTTTTCAAGTGACATGGAATGGTTGAACGGAAGTGTAACAAAAGAAAAATTAATTGGGGAAGTACCCTTATTAGTACATTTTTGGTCAGTTAGTTGCCATTTATGTGAGAATACTTACGGGATTATAAATAGATGGAAAAAGACATATGGCGACAAATTTCAGTTAGTTGGGATCCATATGCCAATCACCAAAGAAGATGTTGATAAAACTTTAATAAAGCAGAAAGCTAAACGAATGAATATGACTAATTCAATATACCTAGATCATGATTTAGTTGTATCAGATAGATTCCAAAATAGAATTGTTCCATCTTTTTATCTGTTTGATAAGAAAGGATTGCTTCGCCATATACAATCTGGCGAGAGTGGTTTTAGAATGCTAGAAAAAAGGTTAGTACTTCTAATGAAAGATCAGTAAATGGAATGGGTTATTGAAGTATCTAATTTTTGGAACAGTATGTTAAACTAAGTGCATCCGATTTGTAAGCAGGAGGCACTATTATGCAAAAAGAATTTGTAGTAATTGGTTTAGGACGATTTGGAGGAAGTATCGTTCGAGAGTTAATTGATCAAGGTGCAGATGTAATGGCCATTGATAAAGCATCAGAACGAGTAGACGAATTTGCTACAATTGCAACACAGTCAGTAGTGGCAGATACAACAGATGAAGCAGTGTTAAAATCCCTTGGTATTCGAAATTTTGAGCATGTAATTGTTGCAATTGGTGACGATATCCAATCAAGCATATTAACAACGCTTATGTTAAAAGAAATTGGTGTAAAGAAAATTACTGTAAAAGCACAAAATGATTATCATGAAAAAGTGTTGCGCAAAATTGGTGCAGATCAAGTTGTGCATCCTGAACGAGATATGGGAATTCGTATCGCGAATAATATCCTGTCGCAAAATGTACTTGATTACTTAGAACTTTCTGATGAGCATTCGATTATGGAAATTAAAGTGAACGAAAAGATTGCCGGAAAATCATTAGTTGACTTAGATATTCGAGCAAGATACGGAATTAATATCGTAGCTATTAAACGGGGAAATAATATCAATGTATCACCACCTGCTGATGAGAAGCTTCAGTTAAATGATGTACTTATTATGATTGGTGCAGATGTCGATATTAACCGATTTGAAAAGAAAGTTTTATCATAAAAAATGCCAGAGGGAGCAACTCCCTCTGGCATTTTGTTATGTTTATAAAACGTTTATACTTCCATAATAATCGGTAAGATCATTGGACGACGTTTTGTTTTTTCGTATAAATAAGGGCTTAGAACATCGGTAATTTCATTTTTCAATTCAGCCCACTCCGCTGGTTTATCTTGTAGCGTAAAACGTAAATGTTTGTTTAACATTTGTTGGGCTTCATTTATCATTGTACCAGATTCACGCATGTACACAAATCCACGTGAAATGATATCAGGACCAGAAACAATTTTCTTTCTTTCCATATCTGCACTAACAACGACAATTACTAATCCTTCTTCCGAAAGAATTCGACGATCTCGAAGAACAATATTTCCAATATCTCCAATACCACTACCGTCAATATAAACATCTCCTGATGGAATTCGTCCAGCAACATGAGCTTCATTCGCACTTAAAGCTAGCACATCTCCGTTTTCCATAATGAATGTATGATCAGGATGCACATCACAGTCTACAGCAAGTTCTGTATGGATTTTTAACATACGGTACTCTCCGTGAATCGGCATAAAGAATTTTGGTTTCATTAATCGTAACATCAGTTTTTGTTCTTCTTGAGAACCGTGACCAGATGTATGAATATTATTGAGTGAACCATGAATTACTTCTGCTCCTGCGCGGAATAGTAAGTTAATAGTACGATTGACACTTGCTCTATTTCCTGGAATCGGTGAAGAAGAAAATACTACCGTATCACCAGGTTGAATTTGGATTTGACGATGAGTACCGTTAGCAATTCGTGAAAGAGCTGCCATTGGCTCACCTTGACTGCCTGTACATAATATTAATACTTCATTGGCAGGTAATCGATTTAACGCACTTGCATCAACAAATGTTTCTTTAGGCGCCGTAATATATCCAAGCTCACGACCAATTGTAATCGCGTTATCCATACTTCGACCAAAAACAGCGATTTTGCGGTTGTGTTGTACAGCCGAATCGGTTACTTGTTGTAGTCTATGAATGTTGGATGCAAACGTAGCGAAAATAATGCGACCATTTACTTTACGGAAAATAGAATCCATACTTTCGCCGACTTTACGTTCAGACATTGTGAAATTTGGAATTTCAGCATTTGTACTATCTGATAGTAAGCAAAGAACCCCGTCACGACCGATTTCAGCCATTTTTGTTAAGTTAGCAGGCTCCCCAACTGGTGTAAAATCAAATTTAAAATCACCTGTGTGAACGATGTTACCCGGTGGAGTTTTGACTACGATTCCAAATGCATCCGGAATACTATGTGTAGTTCTGAAAAAACTAACTGCCGTTTTTCTAAATTTTACTACGTCCTCTTCTTCAATCACATGCATTTTTGTTTGACGAAGTAAGCCATGTTCTTCTAACTTATTGCGAAGTAAACCTAATGCAAGTTTTCCACCATATACTGGAACATTCAGTTGTTTCAATAAATAAGGAATACCACCGATATGATCTTCGTGGCCGTGTGTGATAAATAAACCTTTAATCTTATCCACATTTTTCACTAGATACGTGTAATCTGGAATAACATAATCAATACCTAATAGATCATCTTCTGGAAACTTAATCCCTGCGTCTATTAAAATAATCTCATCTTGAAATTGAACGCCGTACGTATTTTTGCCGATTTCACCTAGTCCGCCGAGGGCGAAAACAGCAGTTTGATCATTTTTTACAAATTTCATAAGTTATCTCTTCTCTACTTTATAATTCGGGCTTGCTTGTTCGTACTCTAAGTGATTACCTTCAAGCAATTGAATTAGTTCGATATTATATTTGCGATCTTTTAGAATTGAACGTACTTCACGCTCAGATTCAGCCTCTACATATAAACTCTTTGTGTTTTCGCGAACTGATACTTCTAATGCATTTTCTTGATAATAAACTTTATAAATCATATTATACTCTCCTTTTTCACGTTCAAAATAAATCAATTCTCTTTATATTATCACGCTACTTCTTTAAAATAAAGAAAAGCCCTCCATTTTTAGAAGGGCAAGTAATTTATGCGATCGTTTTATTTCTGAGCATTCCACCGAGTCGTCTTAACCATTTCCTTCTTAGACGTTTCAACATGGTAACTCACTCCTTACAATATATTATATACGAAAAATGGAAATGTGTAAAGGATTCTAACTGAAAAGTCAAATAATTAACATTGCGGATAGGAGTTTTTTTAATGGTAAATAAAGTTTTATTTTTTGATATTGATGGAACAATTTTAGATAGTGATAAAAATATTCCGATAGGTGTTGTTGAAGCTATTCAACAAGCAAGAGAAAATGGACATGAAATTGTTATTTCAACTGGGAGAGCTCCATTTACCGCAAAATCTATTTTAGAGCAACTTAAAATAGATTCGTTCATATGCTACAATGGTCAAATCGTACAGTTCCAAGGTGAGATTATTCATAAAGGAATTATTGATACAATGGAACTACAACATCTCACTGATTTTGCGATGGAAAGAGATCAACCATTAGTTTATATGGATGATGTAGAATTTGTATCGAATGTCCCAGATCACGATGATGTATACGAAAGCATCTCTTCCTTGAAAATTGCCTTGCCTAGAACGGAAGAAAACTTCTTTTTAACAAATGATATTCACCAAGCGCTCATCTTTTGCAATATGGAAGTACAAAAAGAATACGAAAAAGCTTTTCCAAACTTAAAGTTTGTTCGTTGGCATCGCATATCTTGTGATGTCCTTCCACAAGGTGTTTCAAAAGCAAAAGGAATTGAATTATTACTGCGCCATTTGAATAAAACTCCAGACGATGCCATTGCCTTTGGTGACGGTTTTAATGATATAGAGATGCTCGAATATGTAGGTACTGGCGTTGCAATGGGTAACGCGGTAGAAGAATTAAAAAGATGCGCGACATTTGTCACGGAGCATGTTTCAGAAAATGGCTTAGTGAATGCCATGAAAAAATTACAATTAATCTAGAGGAGTTATTATGAACGAATTAACAAAAAAGTTTGTACTGATATATGGAGATGTGTTTGTAGACTATATTGCAGATGATCAAACAAATAAACAATTTACAAAGTATTTAGGTGGGGCGACGGTAAATGTAGCAGCCGGCGTTGCTAGATTAGGGGCGTCTTCCTCTTTTATAACAGTTTCAGGAGACGATGAAACGTCAGAATTTGTAAGAAGTGAGTTAATAGCAGAAGGAGTAGATTTAACTTTCGCTCAAATCGTACCAGAAAAACGGGTAAGTGGAGTGTATGTGCATTTAACGGAAAATAATGACCGGCACTTCCATACATATGTTGATGAAACACCCGATTTACAAGTGAATTTTTCTACATTGAAACAGGAAGTTTTTCAACAAGCTTCTATTTTTCATTTTTGTTCGGGTACATTATTTCATCCCACGGCACGTCAGACGACTCGGGATATAGTAAATCAAATGGAAAAATCTCATGTGCTGTTATCTTTCGATGCAAATATTCGTCCACTAAGATGGGAAAGTGAAGAACTTTGCAGAAAAATCATTAGTTCCTTTTTTCATCAAGTAGATATTTTAAAGTTAACAGAAGAGGAGCTTTTCTTTTTAACTGAAACAAAGACAAGAGAAGAAGGGATTCGCAAACTTCGTGATTTTCAAATTCCAATCGTCCTTATTACAGTTGGAGCAGAAGGTACATATATTGTAATCGATGACGAGACAATCCATGTAGAAGTGAAAAAGGTGATCCCAGTAGATACAACTGGTGCCGGGGATGCTTTTATGGCAGGTATCCTTTCAAAAATAAATATGAATGGAAAACCTAATACAAAAGAAGAGTGGATTGACTATGTCTCATTTGGCAACAGACTCGGAGCAATTTGTGCAACAAAACCGGGAGCTCTTTCTGCAATGCCTAGAGCAGCTGAGTTATAACAAAAAGCCTGTGTTACTTTTTTGAGTAACACAGGCTTTTTGCTTAGGACTTTGCGCTTTTGTTATTACACACGGTCATACGGAACGGAATTTGGTATTTCTGCGTATGGATTTACTTTATTAATATGGTCATAAAACATAATTCCATTTAAATGGTCTAGCTCATGTTGAAATGCAATTGCTACTAAGCCTTTTAACCGTTTTTTAAATGGTGTACCATCTGGATAAAAGCCAGTTACGGTAATTCGTGCGTGTCTTGGAACATAACCCTCAATCACTTCGTCTACAGAAAGACAACCTTCACCAGAATTGATGTAAGTGTTCTCAACCGAATGGCTAATTATTTTTGGGTTAACTGCAACAAAGCTAACGTCCCCATCCTCTGTGTTAGGAATATGGACCGCGAACATCCTCTTTTCGGCGTTCACTTGGGGAGCAGCAAGCCCTATTCCAGGACGTAATTTATACATCTCCACCATTTTATCATCTTGACTATTGATCACATATTCCAATAAATCATTCGCAAGCTGTATATCAACTTCTGATAAAGGAAAAGTCATTTCTGGTGTTTTTTTACGTAGTGCCGGATGACCGTCTCTTACAATATCTTTCATTAAAATCATCTTTATCGTCCTTTCACACTGTACAAGTTTCATCGTTCCTATTCCTATTATATCGAAAAAATCATCATTTGCTAAACAAAAAAGCCATTTGTACGGTTGAATTTAGAGGCTAGAACAATTATAGTGAAATGATTAGAGGAGGTTGCGTGATGAAAAAATGGAAATACGTAATTCCTTTATGCTTTGTATTACTTCTATCTGCGTGTTCTTTTGGTCAAACAACAGAAGATAAATTGTCCAATATCTTAACGGAAATATACAATTTAGAAGCAGATTATAGAGATGTACAAACGCAGTTAGCTGAAACGGAACAAAAAGAACAAGCTAATTTTCAAAGCATGATGGAGTTAACGAAAGACCAAAAAGAAGAGCTTACGAAACAAGTGGAAGAAACAGCTCAACTTTTAGAGGAAAGACTTGTATTAGTGGAAAAAGAAGCAGCTTCTATTAAGAGTGCCTCTGAAAAATTAACAGATATTGATGCGCTTATTTCAGAATCGGACGAAGCATCGGAAAAAGAAAGTATTCAAAAAATCGAGGAAGCATTAAAAAATCGATATACTGCATACAGCGATTTAACAGAACAATATAATGCACTTGCTAGTTTACAAGAGAAGCTTTATAAAATGTTAATTCATGAAGCAGCCGAAGTAACGACAATTCAGGCACAAGTCGATGAAGTAAATAAACAAAACGAAGTAGTTCAACAATCAGTAGAAACATTCAATGAACTTACAGCCGAGCTTAATAAAATAAAAGAAGAAGTATTTACTTCACTTCAAAAAGAAAATTAATAAAGAGAATAGTAGAGCAACAGCAAAAAATAGAGTATGGGAAATTTACGATTGATTCCTATACTCTATTTTTTTATTCTTTTGGAAATATGGTCTGTGGATAATTTCCTCCTTATACCATTAAGGTATGTCACTGTTTAGGGGTAATGCGTCGTCAGCATTCTAAAAAGTGTCCGCTATGATTTTCGCTGCAGGCGGACGTTTTCGCGGGGTGAGTGATGAACCATTATCGACGCTACGCGTACGATGTGATGGCTCCACTGTCTCAACAGAGGAACGAAGGCTAAGTGCGCCAAATCAAAAGGAAGGCAATCTAAGTTCGCCACGTCCTGCTCCTGCGCAAGCTCGTCGCAAAAGAACTTTTGCGGCAACGATTGCATGACCCACATCCCGTGGGCACAGGCGTCTTCGTGACCAACATCCTGTTGGCCTCCGCTGGAGTCGCCGCGCTTCCGCTCCAATCCACTTAAATTGCTAGCAATCAGAGTCACTGTTTTAAATTCAATCTTATGTACTATTTCTTGAAAATAAAATCCAATAATTGGTTAAGTGAGACATAACATGCTGTGAACGCGACAAACTATCTTCCGAACACGACAAAATACATCTCGAAAGCGACAAATACGCCGCTGAACAAGACAAACAGGTCTAGCGGAGATGCTAGTTGGACGTTGATAAATATAATGCTCTATTCAATGTGACTATTAATTAATAGTCACATTGAATAGAGCTTTTTACAACGTATTATCTCTATATTGCGTAAATTATCCTTTGTGAGAAGCGTCGAAAAAAGAGATAAACTTAAAGGCTACGAAGCATTTTATATGTTATTAGAGAAGTGAAAACTAGAGCTTTTGTTTCTTTTTGGACGACCAACAGCTTCTATGAATTTATGAAACTGATATAGTACAGACATAAATACCGACTAATACAGATTGTAATAGATTTAATATTCTATTAAAAAATAATCATTGATTTTAGATGATTGACCGAAGATTTATTCTTGAGTATACTGAAAAGGAAAGATAGTTGTATCACTTATAAAATGAAAAATTTTAATACAGAAGAAAAGGAGAGTTGCTATTATGGCTGCAAACAAGTCGCCGCAGTTAGACCCAATGAAAACGCTTCAAGAAATTGAAGAGAAGTTTGAAATGTTCCAGATTTTAAACGAGGAAGGGAAAATTGTAAACGAAGAAGCAAATCCTAACTTATCAGATGAAGAATTAGTTGAATTAATGAGTCGAATGGTGTTCACACGAATTTTAGACCAACGTTCTATTTCGCTAAACCGCCAAGGCCGTCTCGGATTCTATGCACCTACTGCTGGACAAGAAGCTTCTCAACTTGCATCTCAATTTGCACTAGAAAAAGAAGACTTTATCTTACCAGGTTACCGTGATGTACCTCAAATCGTATGGCATGGCCTACCTTTATGGCAAGCATTCTTATTCTCTCGTGGACATTTCATGGGGAACCAAATTCCAGAAGGCGTAAATGTTTTCCCACCACAAATTATTATTGGTGCACAATTCATCCAAGCAGCTGGGGTAGCACTTGGAATGCAAAAACGCGGGAAGAAAGCGATTGCAATTACGTACACAGGAGACGGTGGTTCATCTCAAGGTGATTTCTACGAAGGTATTAACTTTGCAGGTGCATTCCGTTCGCCAGCAGTATTCATCGTACAAAATAACCAATATGCTATTTCCACACCACGTGAGTTGCAAACGTCTGCAAAAACAATTGCACAAAAAGGAATAGCAGCAGGAATTCCAAGTATCCAAGTAGACGGAATGGATCCACTAGCTGTTTACGTTGCAACAAAAGATGCAAGAGATCGTGCGATTAATGGAGAAGGTCCAAGCTTGATCGAAACAGTATGTTACCGATTTGGTCCTCATACGATGGCTGGGGATGACCCAACTCGTTACCGTACTTCGGATACAGATTCTATTTGGGAAAAGAGAGACCCACTAGTTCGTTTCCGTACGTATCTTGAAGCAAAAGGTATTTGGAATGAAGCAAAAGAAGAAGAAATCATTGAAAAAGCAAAAGAAGAAATAAAAGAAGCGATTAAAAAAGCTGATGCTGCACCAAAACAAAAAGTAACAGACTTGATCAATATTATGTATGAAGAAAATCCATATAATTTAGATGAGCAATTAGCTTACTATACTGAGAAGGAGTCGAAGTAACCGATGGCACAATTAACGATGATTCAAGCAATTACGGAAGCACTCCGTACCGAGCTTAAAAATGATGAAAACGTTCTAGTCTTCGGTGAAGACGTTGGCGTTAACGGAGGAGTATTCCGTGCGACTGAAGGGTTACAAAAAGAATTCGGTGAAGATCGTGTATTTGATACACCGTTAGCTGAATCTGGAATTGGTGGACTTGCAGTAGGATTAGCACTACAAGGATTCCGTCCAGTTCCTGAAATTCAATTCTTTGGTTTTGTATTCGAAGTAATGGACTCTATAAGTGGACAACTTGCTCGTATGCGTTTCCGTACAGGAGGGGCATTTAATGCACCTGTTACAATCCGTTCTCCTTTTGGTGGAGGGGTTCATACACCCGAAATGCATGCCGATAGCTTAGAATTACTAATGACATCGACACCAGGTGTAAAAGTAGTTATACCATCTACGCCATACGATGCAAAAGGTTTATTAATCTCTGCAATTCGCGATAACGATCCTGTCATTTTCTTAGAGCATATGAAATTATATCGTTCTTTCCGTGGAGAAGTTCCGGAAGAGGAATATACAATTCCACTAGGAAAAGCAGATGTAAAACGTGAAGGTACAGATCTAACAATCATTTCCTATGGTGCAATGGTTCATGAAAGTTTAAAAGCTGCTGAAGAGTTAGAAAAAGAAGGACATTCTGTAGAAGTGATTGACTTACGTACAATTCAACCACTTGATATTGAAACAATTATCGCATCTGTTGAAAAAACAAACCGTGCAATCGTTGTTCAAGAAGCACAAAAACAAGCAGGTATTGCTGCCAATGTAGTAGCTGAAATTACGGAAAGAGCTATTTTAAGTTTAGAAGCTCCAGTTTTACGTGTTGCGGCTCCTGATACTGTTTATCCATTCTCTCAAGCAGAAACGGTTTGGTTACCTGGTGTTAAGGATATAGTAGAAACAGCTAAAAAAGTTTTAACATTCTAAACTAAAATTCAAAATAGAAAGGGTGAATACTGTGGGATTTGAATTTCGATTACCAGATATCGGTGAAGGTATACACGAAGGCGAAATCGTAAAATGGTTTGTAAAAGCTGGCGATGAAGTACAAGAAGACGATATTTTATGTGAAGTACAAAATGATAAAGCAGTTGTAGAAATTCCTTCTCCTGTAAAAGGGAAAGTAACAGATGTTTTAGTAAGTGAAGGAACAGTTGCAGTTGTTGGAGATGTACTTATTAAAATTGATGCTCCTGGATATGAGGATCTTCAATTTAAAGGACAGGAAAGCGAATCAAATGAAGCTACTGAAGCACAAGTACAAGCTACTGCTGAAGCCGGTCAAAAAATTGAAAAAGAAACAGTAGAAGCTCCTAAAACTGAAGCATCTACCGAACAACCTAAAGGTGAATCACGTGTAGTTGCGATGCCTTCTGTTCGTAAATTTGCCCGTGATAAAGAAGTAAATATTGCAGATGTAACAGGTTCGGGAAAAAATGGTCGTATCCTAAAAGAAGATATCGAAGCATTTTTAGCAGGAGATCAAAAAACTGCGGAGGTTACTGCTTCAGAAGAAACTTCAGAACTAATCACAACAGAGTCGAAAGCAAATGAAAAAGTTGCTGCTCCTGTAGTGATGGAAGGAGAGTTCCCTGAAACACGCGAGAAACTTTCACCAATGCGTAAAGCAATCGCAAAAGCAATGGTACACTCTAAACATACAGCTCCACATGTAACATTAATGGATGAAGTAGATGTGACAGAACTTGTTGCACATCGTAAAAAATTCAAAGAGATTGCAGCGGAGAAAAATATTAAATTAACTTACTTACCTTATGTAGTAAAAGCACTAGTTAGCACGTTAAGAGAATTCCCGCAACTCAATACATCCTATGATGATGAAACAAATGAAGTTATTCAAAAACATTATTTCAACATCGGTATTGCAGCTGATACGGATAAAGGATTACTCGTACCTGTTATTAAAAACGCAGACCGCAAATCTGTATTTGCTGTTTCAGACGAAATTAATGCACTTGCTACAAAAGCTCGTGACGGTAAATTAGCTGCAGCAGAAATGAAAGGTGCGTCTTGCTCCATTACGAATATTGGTTCTGCAGGAGGACAATGGTTTACGCCAGTAATTAACCATCCGGAGGTTGCAATTCTCGGAATTGGTCGAATTTCAGAAAAACCAATAATAAAAAATAGTGAAATAATAGCCGCTCCTGTGTTAGCATTATCATTGAGCTTTGATCATCGAATGATCGATGGCGCGACTGCGCAACATGCGTTGAACCATATCAAACGTTTGCTTAGCAGTCCAGAACTATTATTAATGGAGGCGTAAAAAATGGTAGTTGGAGATTTCCCGATCGAAACAGATACTTTAGTAATTGGTTCAGGCCCTGGAGGATATGTGGCTGCAATTCGTGCTGCACAAACTGGACAAAAAGTTGTAGTAGTAGAAAAAGAGTATATTGGTGGAGTTTGTCTAAACGTGGGATGTATCCCTTCCAAAGCTTTGATCTCTGTTGGTCACCGTTTTGAGCAAGCGCAACATGCAGATGACATGGGTATTACAGCAACTGACGTGAAAATTGACTTTTCAAAAGCACAAGCTTTCAAAGATGGCGTTGTAAAAAAATTAACTAGCGGTGTTTCAGGATTATTAAAAGGAAACAATATCGACGTAGTTATGGGGGAAGCGTATTTTGTTGATGCAAATACTGTTCGAGTAATGGATGAAAATTCAGCTCAAACGTATAAATTCAAACATGCAATTATTGCAACTGGATCTCGTCCAGTAGAAATTCCTACATTTAAATATTCAAAACGTGTAATTAACTCAACTGGGGCTCTAAGCTTACCTGAAATTCCAGGGAAATTAGTTGTAATCGGTGGAGGATACATTGGTACTGAGCTAGGTTCGGCTTTTGCTAACTTAGGTTCAAATGTAACAATTATCGAAGGCGGCAACGATATTTTAGCTGGATTCGAAAAGCAAATGACAACTATTGTCAAAAAAGGCTTAAAGAAAAAAGGCGTAGAAATTGCAGTTAAAGCTTCTGCAAAAGGCGTAGAAGAATCTGATAATGGCGTAGTAGTTACATATGAAGTTGGCGGAGAAGAGAAGAAAGTGGAAGCTGACTATGTATTAGTAACTGTAGGTCGTCGTCCGAACACGGATGAAATTGGATTAGAAGAACTAGGTATTAAATTTAGTGAACGTGGATTATTAGAAGTAGACAAGCAATGCCGTACAAGCATTGAGAATATCTTTGCTATTGGTGATATTGTTGCGGGTCCGCAACTTGCACATAAAGCTTCATACGAAGGAAAAGTTGCTGCTGAAGTAATTGCAGGTCAAACATCGGTTGTAGATTACTTAGCAATTCCTGCAGTGTGCTTTACAGATCCAGAAATGGCTACAGTTGGTTTAAACGAAGCACAAGCTAAAGAACAAGGCTATGACGTTGCTGCTGGGAAATTCCCATTCGGAGCAAATGGTCGTGCACTTGCACTAAACGCTACAGATGGTTTCGTGAAACTTGTTTCTCGTAAAGAGGACGGTTTACTTCTTGGAGCACAAATCATTGGTCAAGGAGCTTCTGATATGATTGCTGAACTAGGTTTAGCGATTGAAGCTGGTATGACTGTAGAAGATATCGCAATGACTATTCATGCTCACCCAACTTTAGGGGAAATTGCAATGGAAGCTGCGGAAGTAGTAATGGGTCATCCGATTCATATTCTTTCAAAATAAGATAGATAGAGCCTCTCAGAGTTTTATACTTTGAGAGGCTTTTTTGAATGGATTATTCTGGAAGTGGTCAGTAGCAATAAATGAGGGTTAAAAGCTACTAATCTATGCTTAGAGAAGAAGATGAATTGTACATTGTAGGAATAATGCGTAAAAATTAGTTTCCGCTAGGATTTCCGCTGCAGGGCGGACGCTTTCCGCGGGGTGAGCGATGAGCCATCACCGCCGCTTTCGCGTTCGTTGTGATGTCTCATCTTACTCACTTATCCCGCTGGAGTCGCCGCTCTTCCGCTCCAATCAATTTGAATTTCTTGCTAATTTAGCGTCTGCAAATATCAGAGATTTTAATTTATCAGGTCAACTTCACAATAGTAAACCTAATTAGAAAATGCTGTCTCCAAATAAGTGGAGCATTTACTAGGATAAAGTTCGTTTCATTCAATTATTTATTATTAGATTTGAATCCAGAAAATAGATTAAGGCAACAAACCGGTCATGAAAGCAACCAATTGACCTCCTATTTAAAAGATTTTAGTTTAAAAGATTCGACAGATTTTAATTAATTATATAATTCCGCAATTTTTCAATTTATGCATAATTCACATTGATTTGATGTGTTATTTGCTTTGTCTTTTGGTGGAGACTATCTCTATAATTAGCAATAAGAAGTAAAACTTTGTTGGAAAGAAGAATTTTGAGCAGTATTGTTGGTTAGTTAGTGGGGGGAGGAATCTTATAGATTAGCAAAAGCACGATTTATTATAATCAATTACGCCGAGGCGTAATTGATCATTCGTTTTTTCGATTCATTTTTTCGTGATAGGAAAAAATGAAATCTTTAAAGTAGAGAACCGCTTTTGAAATATAGCCTTCTTTTTTATGTATTAAATAAATCGTTCGATCGATATTTACATCTAAAATGGGGATAATTTTTATTCCACTAATATTTTGAATGACAGATTCGGGTACAAGTGCGATACCCATATTGGAAGTAACTAACCCGATGATACTGTTAATTTCTAATCCATCATAGGCAACATGAATATCAATATCGTATTTTAAAAATAGAGAGTCGATTAATCTCCTCAATTCAGTATCGACATTGTAATGAATGAAGTTTTCTTTCTCAATCTCTTCCAGTTTAATATGTTTCATTTCTGAGAACCGATGTTGGCTAGAGGCAATTAACACAATTTTTTCTTTGAAAATTGGATTATAGTCTAAATCGGAAAAGGATTGATATTGCGTTGCAAACCCTAAATCAGTTTCATTTGTTAATAAATTTTTAACGATTAATGGGGCTTTGTCTTCATTTAATGTAATCGTATGACCAGGATTGGCAAGTTGAAATTCCTTTAGTAAAGAAGGAATATAGTTTAATCCTAAGCTATGAACAAATGAAATAGAGATATTTCCAAAATCAGGATGAATGAGTTGAGATAGGTTTGATTTCGAAATTTCTACTTGACCCACAATTTTTTTGGCGTCCTTTAAAAAGACTTTTCCATATCTATTTAACAAGATTTTTCTGTTTTTTCGATCAAATAAAGGTACGCCTAACTCTTTTTCTAGAGATGTAATGGATCGGCTCAAAGCAGATTGTGATAAGTCTAATATTTCTGAAGCTCTTGTCATATGTTCTTGCTCTGCAGCAACGATAAAGTAATGCAATTGCGTTATATCCACATTTGTACCTCCCAATTTGTTGGAATGTATAGTCTAGTTTAGTTTTACACTGTATGTGTACTAACGTCAATTCAATTACCAAAAGAATATTCTTAAAATTTGTTATAAACCTTGAAAATAGTTGATTCTTTTTTAATAACATGAAGGAAGTGAAAAAAATGACCTTTTTAAAAATTAGTAAAGTAGGAACAAATAAGCAAATCGCTGTTATTGAATTAAATCGCCCTGAATCTCGCAACGCCTTTAATACTCAGATGGCAACAGAGATCTTAGAAGCCCTTCAATCTATTTCTAAGTCTGATGCGAGAGTAGTAGTATTATCATCAACCAATCCAAAAGCATTCTGTTCAGGTGCCGATTTAAAAGAACGAAATGGGATGACAGAAGTAGAATGGAAAGCACAACATAAACTTTTTGAAGAAATGTTCTATGCAATTGCTGATTTACCACAACCGGTAATTGCTGCTGTGGATGGCTTTGCACTTGCTGGAGGATTTGAAATCGTTCTGAATTGTGATTTTATCGTTGCTGCTCACACAGCTACATTTGGTCTGCCTGAAGCAACGCGTGGAATAATGCCTGGTGGCGGTGGGACACGACTTCTTCCCAAAAGAGTTGGTGTCCATATTGCAAAAGAGTGGGTATGCACCGGTCGAATGGTATCCGCAGAAGAGGCAGATAAAGCTGGCTTGTTCAATCGATTAACAACTTCCGAAAATTTATTGGAAGAGGCGTATGAGCTTGCGGAAATGTTGGCAAAGAATGCGCCAATTGCTGTTCAAAATTGCAAGAAAGCCGTAGATTCTTTATTTGGAATGGAAGATATGCAAGCAAGGGAAGAGGAACTCGTTTTTTACAATCACTGTGTAAATACGGAGGATCGCTTGGAAGGAGTTTTAGCATTCGTAGAAAAGCGTACTCCTCAATTTGTTGGGAAGTAAAATTTTCATAGAATTCAAAAATAAAAAATGGGGGAATATAAAATGAAAACAACTGAACTGCATATTAGCACACCTGAATTTCAAGAAGAACTTCGCCAGAGTGTAAGAACGATTTGTAAAGACTATCCGGATGAATATTGGAGAAAGTTAGATGAAACGAACTCATACCCTGAAGAATTTGTAGCCGCTTTATCAGAAGCTGGGTTCTTAGCTGCACTCATTCCAGAAGAATATGGAGGGTCTGGATTATCTGTTACGGATGCATCGATTATCATGGAAGAAATTAATCGTTCGGGTGCTAATGCAGGCGCATGTCATGCACAAATGTATACGATGGGAACTTTATTACGTCATGGATCTGAAGTACAGAAGCAAAAATACTTACCAAAAATTGCTGACGGATCCTTAAGACTACAAGCATTCGGTGTTACGGAACCGAATACAGGTTCAGATACAACACAATTAAAAACGGTAGCTGTACGTAAAGGAGATAAATATATCGTAAACGGACAAAAAGTATTTATCTCACGTGCTGAATACTCGGACCTTATGCTTCTACTCGTTCGAACAACGCCAATTGATCAAGTAAAAAAACGGACGGAAGGCTTATCCGTATTATTAGTTGACTTGAATGAAGCTGTTGGAAATGGAATTACCATTAAACCTATTCGGACGATGATGAATCATGCGACAACAGAACTATTCATTGAAGATTTAGAAGTTCCTGTAGAAAATTTGATCGGTGAAGAAGGAAAAGGTTTTTCATATATTTTAGACGGCATGAATGTAGAACGTATTCTAATTGCCGCTGAATGTATAGGGGATGGCTATTGGTTTGTTGATCGTGCGACACAGTATGCTAAAGATCGGGTAGTCTTTAATAGACCAATCGGTCAAAATCAAGGCATTCAG
The DNA here is from genome assembly GCF_900111345.1 of Psychrobacillus sp. OK032. GTDB lineage: Bacteria > Bacillota > Bacilli > Bacillales_A > Planococcaceae > Psychrobacillus. The sequence goes on along the minus strand of NZ_FOGY01000001.1, from coordinate 324,452 downwards.
TTTCCGATTGCCAAGTCTTACGTCCATTTAGAAGCAGCAGACTTAATGAGATTCCAAGCAGCTAGATTGTATGATGAAGGAAAAGCGTGTGGGAAAGAAGCCAATATGGCTAAACTACTTTCTGCTGATGCTTCATGGGAAGCAGCAAATGCTTGCCTTCAAACCCACGGAGGTTTTGGATTTGCTGAGGAATATGATGTTGAAAGGAAATTTAGAGAAACAAGATTATATCAAGTAGCACCAATCTCGACAAACTTAATATTATCCTATGTAGCGCAGCATATTTTAGGCATGCCAAGATCTTATTAAAATCGGAGGGTGCACTATGAATATTCCTAAGAAAATAGAATTAATTGAAGTTGGTCCGCGAGATGGGTTACAAAATGAATCAAAACCAATTTCTACAGAATCCAAAAAGGAATTGATTCTTCAACTTGCGGATGCAGGGTTTTCCCGTATGGAAACTGCTGCATTTGTAAGTCCTAAGTGGGTACCACAAATGGCAGATGCAGATGATATTAGTCAGTATTGTAATGAGTTAGGTATTACTTATATAGCATTAACACCTAATTTAAAAGCACTCGAACGAGCTATTCAAGCAAATGTCCCTCAAATTGCAGTATTTATTGGGGCAAGTTCAACTTTCAACCAAAAAAATATAAATAAGACAACTGATGAATCACTTTTAGAAACGGAAAAAATGTTTACGCTAGCTAAAGAACATGGGATTTTCACTAGAGCTTATGTTTCTATGTCGTTTGCTTGTCCATATCAAGGAAAAGTCTCTTTTGAAGAATTAAATTATGTTTGTCAACGTTTTGTGGAACTAGGAGCAGATGAAATCGACATTGGAGATACAAATGGATACGCAAATCCTAAGATAGTTTATGACCGATTCGCAAGACTGAAGGACTTATATCCCGACACGGTTTTTGTAGGACACTTCCACGACACACGAAAAATGGCATTAGCTAATACGCTAGCAGCTATGGAAGCAGGAATCGATAAGTTTGATAGTTCGATCGGAGGGCTAGGTGGTTGTCCATTTTCACCAGGTGCAACCGGGAATTTGGCAACTGAAGAAGTGGCTTTGATGCTCTCAGAAATGGGAGTAGAAACAGGTTTAAAGTTAGAGGAAATTGATAAAATCGTTCCTTTTGCCAAGTCACTTTCTAGTCGTCTACAACCGGTGTTATAGGGATTCTAATATAAAGAAAAGAAAGGGCTAACACCAAGGTCACATATAAAGTGACCTTTGGATGTTAGTCCTTTTACTTATGACCAGTAGAATTAAACATAAATTGTATTTCGGAACAAAATTATACTGATTAGAACATGATGGTAAAGGCACTACCAATAGCAAGTATATATATTATTAACTTCTTCATATAGTAAATTAGCTAATCATTGTAGTTTTTGGTCAGATTATCAAAATAATCCGACATTCGTTGTTATATACAAACTTTGAATCTATAATATAGTTTAAATAGATTATTAAGGGGGAAGTAAGATGGAGTTAGGGTTAAAAGGTAAAGTAGCTGTAATTACGGGATCAAGTAAAGGAATTGGTTTGTATACAGCCTTGCAGTTAGTAAAAGAAGGTGCATCTGTAACGATTTGCGCTCGAGGAAAAGAACAATTGGAAGAGGCTGCACTGTTTATAAAAAATGAAACAGGAAAAGAAGTATTAACAGTCTCTGCTGATATTACTAACGAGCAGGAATGTATAAAAATTATTCAACAAACAATTGGCCATTACGGGAGGTTAGACATTTTAGTAAATAATGCAGGGTCATCATCCGCCAATCCTTTCGAGTCAGTTGATACAGATTTATGGCAAACAGACTTAGATTTAAAGCTCTTCGGTGCCATACATACTTCGAAAGCTGCAATTCCTTATATGCGAAAAGAAGGCGGAGGAGCGATTGTAAACGTGACTGCTGTATTAGCGAAAACACCACCTGCTTCGTCATTACCAACAACCGTAAGTCGAGCTGCTGGTATGGCCCTAACAAAAGCAATGAGCAATGATTTAGGAAAAGATAATATTCGTGTAAATACAGTATGTATCGGATTAATTCGCAGTGATCAAATAGAAAAGCGTTGGTTAAAAGAGACTCCTGAACTTTCCTGGGAAGAATACTCTAAAAATATTATAGGTCCCTCCATTCCACTGGGAAGAATAGGCGAAACAACGGAAGCGGCCAATGTTATTACATTTTTAGTTTCAGATGCAGCATCGTACGTAACCGGTACAGCGGTTAATATTGATGGTGGATCTGGTGGAACACTTTAACTTAATTAGCATTTGTTTCACTGCTACCAATTTGGCTTGGGACCTATTACTTTGCCGGAGCTGAACGAAGAGAAGTGGAATCAAATACGCGAGGCATATTTGACAAAAGAAACCGTGTGGAAATACTCTACACGGCTTTCTTTTGTTCATGTTAAAATAATTATTGAAAGGGAAGTGTATTAAATTGAAAAAAACAACATTGATATTATTTGCAGCAATTATGCTTGTACTTTCAGCATGTGGAGTTTCAGAAGAAAAACCGGTTGCCCAAAAAGAAAGTGAAGTAACAACTGAAGTTAAGAGTGAAGAGCAAGTAGAAGTAACTCAAGAAGTAGTTGAGGAAGAACCTATTGAAGAAACGCAAGAACCATTATATGAATTAAATCCAGCAAATTGGACATTACAACCAATTGGAGATGCCAATCCAAAGGTAGTACTACTTACAATTGATGACGCTCCCGATAAATATGCTGTAGAAATGGCGAAAACTTTGAAAGCATTGAACGCTCCAGCAATCTTTTTCGTAAATGGTCACTTCATCGAAGCAGATGAACAAATAGCGAATATGAAAGAAATCCATGACATGGGCTTTGCAATTGGAAATCATACGCAAACTCATGCGAATTTAAAGGACATTTCTGAGGACCAACAACGAGAAGAGATCTTGAAAGTAAATGAAACAGTAGAAGCTGTGATTGGTGAAAAACCGAAATTCTTCCGTGCACCATTTGGAGTTAATACGGAATTTAGTAAATCACTTGTTCATAGTGAAGGAATGCTTTTGATGAATTGGACATATGGCTATGATTGGGAAAAAGACTATATGGATGCTGCTAGTTTAACAGATATAATGGTGAATACGGAATATTTAACAGATGGAGCAAATTTATTAATGCATGATCGACAATGGACTGCAGAAGCTTTAACTGGCATTGTAGAGGGTTTTCGTAGCAAAGGGTATGATTTTATCGATCCCCATACAATAAAAGGAATTGAATGATAGAGATGAAAAAGTATATTCGCATTGTTCTTCAAATTTGTATATTGTACTTATTTTCCTTATTAGGTTCTTTTATCGTACAAATACTACATATTAAGTTCCCTGGCAGTATCGTAGGGTTACTGTTACTTTTAGGCTGTTTGCATTTGAAAGTAATCCCTGTTCAATTAATTAAAGAAGGAGCAGGTTTTTTATTGGGATTACTTGCTTTATTTTTTGTTCCTTCCACTGTCGGGGTAATGAATTATCCAGAATTACTTTCTATAAACGGAGTACTTCTTATTTCTTCGGTAATAGTAAGTACGGTGCTTACCGTTATTATTACTGGAAGGATATGTCAGTATTTAGAAGGTCGGAAAACAAGAGAGGAAGAAGTACAATGATTGCAATTAGTATGATTATCGGGACGATTATTATTTTTGTTCTCATGAAAAAATTAAATGCAAGATTTTCAACACCTCTCTTATTTCCAGTGGTGACAGCAACTATTTTAATTATAATTCTATTAAAATCTTTCTCTATCTCTTATGATACATATATGATTGGGGCAAAATGGATAGATGCAATGCTAGGGCCAGCTGTAGTTAGTATGGCTTATCCGTTATATACGCAACGAAATATTATTAAACAAAACTTGTTTTCTATTTTAACAAGTGTTGTTGTTGCTATGCTCTCAGGATTAATAAGTATAATTGTTTTTGCTAAACTACTAAATTTAAGTAATGATTATATTTTGTCTTTATTGCCAAAATCGATTACGACTCCTGTAGCAATGCAGATTAGCGGAGCTATTGGAGGTTTTCCTTCACTTACAGCTGTTTTTGTCATTATTGCGGGTTTAACCGGTGCACTACTGGGACCATTTATTTTTAAAATATGTCGTATTGAGAAATCGGTTAGCAGGGGAATATCTATGGGAAGTGCTTCGCATGGTTTTGGAGTATCCAAGCTTACGGAATACGGAGAGCGAGCTTTGTCTATGGGCTCAGTTTCGATGACTTTAAGTGCAATAATAGGCGCGTTTATATGTCCGCTATTTGCGTTGTTTTTTCAATAAAAAGGAGAGATCAATTGTTGATCTCTCCTTAATTTTGCTATTAAAAGATAGCTTGATGTTCTTTTATTACATGGATCATTTCTAAAGTATCATCTTCTGGACCTTGCACAGGGAGACCAGCTTTTATATTCATCACTATATAGTCAATATTCCCTTGTGTAATTATTTCCCCGGGAATAAAAATGGGGATTCCAGGAGGATATACCATGACGAACTCAGCAGAAATACGTCCGCTTGCTTCTTTTAATGGAATTTGCTCAGTAGCTGCATAAAATGCATCTCGTGGCGACATAGCGAGTCCAGGAATATCTGGTAATGTGACAGATGGCTCTATTACTACTGCCTCTGATTCATGCGCTTCCACCATACGAGAAAGGGCATTAATAAGTAAGTTTGTTTCTTTTTTCGTATCTCCGATTGTAATTAAGCAAAGAATATTATATAAATCGGAAAGCTCCACTTCGATATTCGCTTTTTCTCTAAGCCAAATCTCCGCTTCATATCCAGTCATACCTAAGTTTTTCACACTTATTAATAACTTTGTAGGATCCATATCAAACGTTGCGGATGTTTGTAGAATCTCTTCTCCAACGCAGTAGATATGCGGAATCGCGTTAATGCGTTTACGTGCATCTTTTGCAATTCTAATAGCCTCTCCGATCAAATCTTCCCCATGAATAGCTAATTGTCTTCTAGCGGTATCTAATGATGCTAGAAGAGGATAAGAGGTAGATGTAGTCGTAAGCATAGACAATATCGATTGCACGCGCTTAGTAGAAACGAGTCCTTCACGCACATTTAAAATGGAACTTTGTGTCATTGATCCGCCTAATTTATGAACTGATGTTGCTGCCATATCTGCACCTGCTTCCATAGCGGAAATAGGGAGCGATTTATGGAAGTGAATATGCACGCCATGTGCTTCATCTACTACTACTGGAATTCCTCTTTCGTGCGCTATATCTACGATTTTTTTAAGATCTGCAGCTAATCCAAAATAGGTAGGATTAATAACGAGCAACCCTTTTGCATCAGGATGTACATCCAAGGCTCTTTCAACGGATTCAACGGAAATTCCGTGTGAAATACCAAGTTCTTTATCAACTTCCGGGTGGATGAAGATAGGAATTGCACCTGCGAAAACAATTGCAGACATAATAGATTTATGAACATTTCGTGGAACTAGTATTTTGTCTCCGGGACCACAAATTGTAAGAATCATGGTCATAATGGCACCGCTTGTACCTTGGACGGAGAAAAATGTTTCATCTGCTCCAAATGCTTCCGCTGCTAAACTCTGTGCTTTTTTTATCGCACCTTTAGGAGAATGTAAATCATCTAAAGGGGCAATATTAATCAAATCTATAGAAAGTATATTATCTCCAACAAACTCTCGAAATGCAGGGTCCATCCCTTTCCCTTTTTTATGTCCAGGAATATGAAACTGGATAGGATGACGATTTCGATGCTTTAGTAAAGCGTCGAATAAAGGAGTTTCTAATTGTGACAACGTTCATACCACCTCTAGCTAGAATTATTTTTGTCCAGCTCCAGCGCCTTAGCCCTCGGGAACAAATGTGAAAAACTGTAGCGGCTGGAGAGCTGCCATCCCTTCACATTTGCCTGTCGGAGGCCCGCACTAAGCGGGTTATACAGTCATTTCGACACAATGTCGCGAACTAAGACTGTACTCCATCAATATAGGCGCTTGCGCTTTTCTTAAAACAAATGAATTATAGCACTTTCACCCTTTCATGACTATAAAAAATATTTGTTCATTGAATCGGTTGGGAATTTCTTTTACACTTAGAGGTAGGAGGGGTAAAAAAATGAATTTTCAGACAAAGGTAACGGATCTATTAGGGATAAATTATCCAATCATTCAAGGGGGACTTGCTTACTTGGCTTATTCCGATCTTTGTGCAGCTGTATCTAATGCGGGAGGTCTTGGTCAAGTTACGGCAATGAGCCTAAAAACGCCGGAAGAATTGAGAGAGGAGATTCGGAAGGTAAGACAGTTAACAGATAAGCCATTTGGAGTTAACTTCGCTATTGGGCAAATGGGAAGACCTTATGAACATATGCTACAAGTGGCAATAGACGAAGAGGTACCGGCTATTTCTATGACTGGAGGAAATCCAGCGCCTATTTTAGAAAAACTTGCAAATACCTCCATAAAAAAGTTAGTGCTCGTTGCCGCTAAACGCCAAGCTCAAAAGGCGGAACAGCTTGGAGCAGATGCTGTGATGGTTGTAGGTCAAGAAGGTGGTGGGCATTTAGGAAGGGACGATATTGGAACGATCGTTTTAATCCCGCAAGTAGTAGATGCCGTATCGATTCCCGTGATTGCTTCTGGTGGAATTGCAGATGGTAGAGGTTGGATGGCTGCACATGCGCTTGGTGCAGAAGGTATTGAAATGGGTACTCGATTCATCGCAACAAAGGAATGTGTACATGCCTCAGAAGCATATAAACAAGCATTGATCGCTAGCAAGGAAACGGATACTACCGTTATTAAACGATCTATTGGTGCACCAGCCAGAGCGATTAATAATGAATGGACAAAAGAAATTTTACGTATTGAATCCGAAAATCCAACATATGATGCATTAAAAGAGTACGTTAGCGGCGAAGCAAATAAACAATTTATTTATGAGGGTAAGGAAGATAAAGGGTTTGGTTGGGCTGGTCAGTCAATTGGGTTAATACATGATGTGCCGTCAACTGAGGAACTAATTCAACGAATGGTAAAAGAAGCAATAGAAATAAGGAAAAAATGGCAACAGTAGGAGGAGAATCATGGAATACACATATCCGTTTTCTTTAGATTGGTCCACAGAAGAAATAGTGGAAGTCGTCCAATTTTTTGAAGCAATTGAAAAAGCGTATGAAAAGGGCGTAAAACGAGAAGAATTATTAATGAAATACAGACGCTTTAAAGAAATTGTACCTTCTATCGCAGAAGAAAAAACATATTTTCGGCAATTTGAAAAAGAAAGCGGTTACGCAAGTTATCCAATTGTAAAAATGATGAAAGAAAAAGGGGATAACACAGTTATTAAAGGGTGAAACTTACCTCCTATAGCTTAAACAGTTATAGGAGGTAGTTTCTACTTCATATTAATCATCGTTTTATAAATAGGTAATAGGTAATCAAATGTTTCATCAACAAAGTGGAAGAATTCGTCTTCGGAGAATTTAACAGCATTTTCTCTAGAGATATGCCGACCTACTAAAAATTCAGCCTTTTTCACATCGTGTAATCGTATTAATAAGTCTTTCAATTCTCCTTTCTTGGCTTTTTTCAAAGGAATAGCATCTGGTTTCATATGATCTCCGGAAACAATGAAATCATCCGGTAACTTATTGAATAAGCTTTTCTTCTTTAATAGATGCTCGGCTATAGCTACTTTATCAGGCGCTTCGTAAATGACTGCTACAATGATAAATAAGTGGCTTCCCCATAGCCCAATTTGAAAATGAGGTAATGCTTTATATCCTCTTTTATATGGTGAAAATGCAACCCAACTATCGTTAGGGGGATTGACGGAGCGTCTAGCATGTTTTGCTACATGAGGAAAGTACTCGTCCCCTAAAGTGCTCGAAAAATAGTGACTATAATGCATGCCAAGTTTTTCGAATTTGGGACGAACGTTTTCAATAAGAGCATTCATTCTATTTTCTAAACCATCCACTTTAAATACATCAAAGTCTTTGGCTTCCCAAAATGTTTTAATCATTTGTAAACTCCTTTCGTATTTCATGTTTATTTTATAGGAAATATGGGTAAAAATCATGTAAGTAGTATTCCTTCAGTTGACAATATTTCATTATCAGCATAAAATATTAAAAATCTTCTGAAAATTACGGAATAATAAAAAGAAGGGGTGTTAGTTATGAGACAGGTAGTGCACATTATTCGTAAAAATGATATGGAAAAAGAAAAAATTCAAACGCTAAAATTGGAACTGGATTATCAGCTTGCTACTTTATATGATGCCTTGAGTAACCAAGATGAAAAAGAAATAACTGAAGCAAAAATGCAATTGACTGAAATTCACCGGCTTTTAAAAGAACTAGATGCACTTGATTGATGCTTTACTTTTGAGGAATCCATAAAAACACCTGCTAATCGCAAGACAGCCGGTGTTTTTTTCTTTATACTATAGAAAAGCGGAAGCGCCTATGTTTGCCACGACAGGCAAATGGGGAAAAACGAGGAGGCAGTTCTTCAGCCACCGCAGCTTTTTCACATTTGACCCCGAGGGGCAACGTTCTTCTGCGACGAGCTGTGCGCAGGAGCAAGGCGCTGTAGCTAGACAGTAGTAAAGTGGATTAGGGGAAATTAGGCAAAGAGAGGGATGTTGAAGTGAATATACATAAATTAGACAAAGTCGCGAAATCATTAATTAAAGAAGCGGCGGGAAGAATTAGAGCTTCTTTCACAACAGAGCTAATCATTGAAACGAAATCGGAAGCAAATGACTTAGTGACCAATATTGATAAAGAAACAGAACAATTTTTCATACAAAATATAAAACGAAACTTTCCAGATCACCGCATTTTAGGTGAGGAAGGATTTGGTGATGATATACAAGATTTAAGTGGTTATGTTTGGATACTCGACCCAGTTGATGGAACGATGAATTTTATTCATCAAAAAAAGAATTTTGCAATCTCTTTAGGTATTTTCAAAGATGGTGAAGGTATACTTGGGTATATATATGATGTGATGGCAGATGATTTACTTTCTGGCGCTTTAGGCGAAGGGGCGTTTTTCAATGATCAGCGCATTCCACGAGTAGAACATGCAAATGTTGAACAATCTATTATTAGTATTAATGCAAGTTGGGTAGTGCCGAATAAATACATTGAGCATGAAGGAATGATCGAACTTATAAATAAAGTCCGAGGAACGAGATCATATGGATCTGCTGCAATTGAAATATTGTACGTCGTAATGGGAAGACTAGATGCATATGTTTCTATGCGATTATCGCCATGGGATATTGCAGGAGGAACAGTAATTGCAAAAGAGGTCGGGGCTATCGTAACTACGCTTGCAAATGAGCCCATCAATTTATTGGGACAAAATACGTTTATCGTCTCGAAACCAGGTTTACATCGTGATATTGTGGGGAATTATATTAAACTAAAGTAAAAGATCGGCAAGAGAAGTCTTGCCAATCATAAATTACAAAAGTCCTTGGTCCCGCATTTTTTTCTTTGTTTTGAAACCAAAACCCATTACGACAAAAAGTAAAACAAGAAATAGGAAAACGAGTGGAATATTTCGAAGTGCAACAGCTATTCCGATTAGTGCCATTGATAAAATTGCGCCGAAAGAATACAGAACAAAAATCCATTTGATATTGCCCAATACAATTACCCCCCAAAAATGATAAAAAAATAATATTACTTTAGTTTCACTTGTGATATAATAACACAGTTATGGACTCGAAAAAAAGAATATGGAGTGGAAATATGACAAATATACGTCAAGATTTACGAAACATTGCAATTATAGCACACGTTGACCATGGAAAAACGACATTAGTCGACCAATTATTGAAGCAATCGGGAACTTTCCGTTCAAATGAGCATGTAGATGAAAGAGCGATGGACTCTGGAGACATTGAACGTGAACGCGGAATTACGATTTTAGCTAAAAATACAGCGGTAGATTATAACGGTACTCGCATTAACATCCTTGATACGCCTGGACATGCCGATTTCGGTGGAGAAGTAGAACGTATTTTGAAAATGGTTGATGGAGTTGTACTAGTTGTCGATGCATATGAAGGGTGTATGCCACAAACGCGTTTCGTATTGAAAAAGGCGTTAGAACAAAGAATAACGCCAATCGTAGTAGTTAACAAAGTAGATAAAGATTCAGCTCGTCCACTAGAAGTAGTAGATGAAGTTTTAGAATTGTTCATTGAATTAGGTGCAGATGAAGACCAACTAGAATTCCCAGTTGTTTATGCTTCAGGTGTAAACGGAACTGCTTCTTTAAATGAAGATCCTGCTAAACAAGAAGAAAACATGAATTCTCTTTTCGAAATGATTATCTCAGCAATTCCAGCACCAATTGACAACTCAGAAGAACCATTACAATTCCAAGTAGCATTACTTGATTATAATGATTATGTAGGTCGTATCGGAATTGGTCGAGTATTCCGCGGTACAATTGAAGTAGGCCAACAAATTTCATTGATGAAACTTGATGGCACTGTTAAAAATTACCGAGTAACAAAATTATTTGGTTTCTTCGGTTTAAAACGTGAAGAAATTCAAACAGCTAAAGCTGGGGATTTAATCGCTGTTTCTGGTATGGAAGATATTAACGTAGGGGAAACAGTATGTCCTACAAACCATCAAGAAGCTTTAGTTCCATTACGCATTGATGAGCCAACATTACAAATGACTTTCTTAACAAACAACTCACCTTTCGTTGGACGTGAAGGCAAATGGATTACTTCAAGTAAAATTGAAGAGCGTCTACGTTCTCAATTAGAAACGGACGTATCTTTACGTGTTGAGGATACTGATTCTCCTGATGCTTGGACAGTTTCAGGTCGCGGAGAGCTTCATTTGTCGATATTAATCGAAAATATGCGTCGTGAAGGCTTTGAATTACAAGTATCAAAACCACAAGTAATTATTCGTGAAATTGATGGGAAAAAGTGTGAGCCAATCGAACGCGTTCAAATCGATGTACCAGAAGATAGTGTAGGTTCAATTATCGAATCTATGGGTACTCGTAAAGGCGAAATGATTGATATGGTCAACAATGGTAGCGGACAAGTTCGTTTAATCTTTATGGTTCCTGCTCGTGGGTTAATCGGTTATACAACTGAATTCATGTCACTTACTAAAGGTTACGGTATCATCAACCATACATTCGATAGCTATCAACCAGTAGTTTCTGGTAAAGTTGGTGGACGTCACCAAGGTGTGCTTGTTTCTATGGAAACAGGTAAATCAACAACTTACGGTATGATGGGTATTGAAGACCGTGGTACTTTATTCGTTGAACCAGGTACTGATATCTATGAAGGTATGATCGTTGGAGAAAATAATCGTGATGCTGATATCACTGTAAATATTACAAAAGCAAAACAAAAAACAAATATTCGTTCAGCTAACAAAGACCAAACGAACGTGATTAAAAGACCTCGTATTTTAACGCTGGAAGAAGCAATTGAGTTTTTAGGTGATGATGAGTACCTTGAAGTAACACCTGTCTCAATTCGCTTACGCAAAAAGATTCTGGAGAAAAGTGAACGTGAACGTGTAACGAAGAAACAGAAAAATGCAGAACTTGAATAGGAACTGAAAGGGTGAATAACCTTGGAAGAACAGCAATTCGTATTTGGTAGAATGTCTAGTATATCAAAGTTTATATATCAGATAACGCCATCTTACGACATAGCGGGTTATGTATTATTTATAACAATTTTTTTGCTCTCGGTGCTTGTGTACAAGCTAGGATTTGCAAAAAAATTGCGTTTGGGACAAAATGTAGTCATTTACCTATTCTTATTTTTAGGATGCCTGATGTTAACGTTTTTAGCGTTTTTCCTTCCTGTGGTCGAAGGACTAATCGTTGCAGCGCTCATCTTAATTATTTATAAGATTCGTTTACGACTCGAAAAAAAACAAAGCTCAACTACGTAAAAGTAGCTGAGCTTTGTTTTTTATATAGATTAGAACTAGTCCGCAACAATTAGTTTCCGCTAGGATATTGGCTGCAGGGCGGACGCTTTCCGCCGGGTGATCGGTGAACCATCACCACAGCTCTCGCGTACGTTACGATGTCTCATCTTTCTCAACAGAGGAACGAAGGCTAAGTGCGCAACATCAAAAGGAAGGCAATCTAAGTTCGCCGCGTCCTGCGGCAACGATTGCATGACCCACATCCTGTGGGCACAGGCGCCTTCGTGACCAACATCCTGTTGGCCTGAGGAGGCTGAAGCCATGCCCGCGGAAAGCGCCCGCCTGGAGCGGAAATCCTAGTGGACGCTAAATAGAGTTACTTAAGAGCGCATTATTATTACTAAGATTAATCTAAGATGAAAATAGGACACTTTCTGTTAAATTTCAACAGAAAGTGTCCTATTATTTGTTTATACTAAAACTCATTATCGATTAGTTTGGACGTTTTGTAGAAAATGAACTTGCCGGTAGCTAAACGAGCATTTGTTTTTTCTTCGATACGATCATGACAAACCGGACACATGTATGTGTGGATCAGCCGATTTCTTAACTTTTTCGCTAATGGCAGATCATCGGAGAGTATGTCTATTCGTTCACACATGACACATTGTACTTTCATAAAGTCAACTCCTATTCAATACGAAATGCTGTAACAAATTTGATCGGATTATTTATATTAGAACCATCTTTTTTAATAACATGCACAGGGCCATCCTCACGAAGTGGTTTCCCTTTATGACTAAATTTTAGTAATAAAGTATCTAATTCGTTTAATGTGAAGCTGTGCTCACCCTCTATTGTTTCAATAATTAACTTCGAAGCTTCTGGTAGCGGTTCTGCGTTAAGGATAAACGATTTAAGTTCCACACCATATGAGCTAGTTAATACTTTTGTACGCTCATACTTTTTCTCTGATTGTAAAGTAGGAGGAACAGTAGAGCCTTCTATAATTTCACGTGACCAATGGGCAGACGTCACTTTTGTATATTCCTCTAACTCATCTTTATATTCATATTCTCCTGAGAAAAATTCATCTAAATCAATTTTCCGATCATCAAAAATCCAAACAGTTGGATCAAGCGTAATAGTAAATTTAACTGCACCTATAATAGGGATAATAAATTCCAATGAAATTGCCTCCTCTAATCTCTCTAATCTAACTTAGTATATCGCTAAAATGAAAATATCTAAAGAATATTTCACTTTTTTAAAACTATGATGAGAGAACACTTGCATTTTTTCTCTTCAAAAGATACACTTTAGGGAGGTAAATAAGTAGAAATCAGAATAATGGGGGCGTCCTCATGGATACTAAGATACAGCTTTCCTATCAAGAAAAAGCATTAGAACTTTTAAAAAAAGATGCGGAAAAGATTGCACAACTAATAAAAGTTCAAATGGACAACTTAACGATGCCTCAATGTCCACTTTACGAAGAGGTTTTGGATACACAAATGTTTGGACTATCGCGCGAAATCGATTTTGCGGTCAAACTTGGACTTTTAGAGAAAAGTGAAGGAAAAGAAATTATTGCCTCACTAGAACAAGAGTTATCCGTTTTACATGATATCCATACAGAAAAATAATAATAAAACTCAAACGAAGTTTACTGTTTGAGTTTTTTTTTCTAACGGAGAAATAGAGGTTTTGACATGATTCCATATTTGAAGAGATTTTTTAGAAACTTTGATTACCCGCTGTTTTTTGTATACTTAGCATTATGTTTGTTTGGATTAGTAATGATTTATAGTGCTAGTATGGGTTGGTCGGTCCTTAATTATGGCTGGGAGCCTGATTATTTTTTTGACAAACAAAAGAAAAACTTAGCATTAGCATTACCGGTATTTTTTTTAACTGCCTTTTTTCCATATAAACACTATAAAAGACGCTTTATGATGCAATTGATGCTTTTTGTTATGTTTACATTATTAATACTTGTGCATTTTATAGGAACTGGAGGAGCCAGTGGATCTCAAAGTTGGATCCATTTAGGATTCGGTAATGTGCAACCTTCAGAAATTGCAAAAATAGTAATTGTTTTATATTTTGCTGGGATTTTCACGAAAAAATATGAAAATGGTACGCTGAATAAACTAAATGAATCGGTAGGACCTCCAATAATAGTATTATTATTTGTTTTTGTACTTATCATGATGGAGACAGATGTTGGAAATACATTGATTATTAGTTTTGTAGCGATTTCAGTTATAGCAGCTAGTGGAATAAAAATAAAATCTTTTTCCAAACTTGTTGGATTAATTGGTATAGTTATAACAATGGGATTATTCGCGATATATATCATGAAGGATACCTTTATAACTCCACGCAGACTTGGACGATTAGAAGCATTTTTTAATCCGTTTGAGTACGAGCTGGATTATGGTTTTCAAATTGTGAACGGATATATCGCGATAGGCTCAGGTGGTTTAAAGGGATTAGGGTTAGGAAATTCCAATCAGAAGTTTGGATACTTGCCTGAACCTCATACAGATTTTATAATGGCTATTATAGCAGAAGAGCTTGGACTTATTGGGGTATTAATAGTCTTATGCGGATTGTTTTTTATTGTATTGAAGGGAATCATGATTGCCTTATCTACAAGAGATCCACAAGCTCGTATGATTGCTGCTGGTATGTCTAGTATTATCGGATTTCAAACATTCGTAAACTTAGGGGGAATGTTAGGGATAATCCCACTTACAGGAGTTCCACTTCCTTTTATAAGTTACGGAGGAACTTCTATCATAATATTATCCGCTGCAATTGGGATATTGATGAATGTATCTATGTTTGTTAAGCATGAAAAAACAAAAGTATAAGGGGTGCCAATGGATGGAGAACATTAAAAAAATTGTCGTTGCAAATAGAGGGGAAATTGCTATTCGAATCTTCCGTGCCTGTACGGAATTAAACTTGCGAACTGTAGCGATTTATTCGAGGGAAGATAGTGGTTCTTTTCACCGTTTTAAATCAGATGAATCCTATTTGGTTGGGGAAGGCAAAAAACCGATTGATGCATATTTAGATATCGAGGATATTATCCGCATCGCTAAGAAGAGTAATGCGGATGCTATTCATCCCGGTTATGGATTTTTGTCAGAAAATTTGGAATTTGCAAAACGTTGTGAGGAAGAAGGAATTATATTTATCGGACCTACTTCCAAACATTTAGATATGTTCGGAGATAAAGTGAAGGCTCGTGAGCAAGCGGTGAAAGCAGGTATTCCAGTTATACCAGGTAGTGATGGACCCGTTGAAAGTTTAGAAGATGTACGTGCATTTGGAGAAAGTCATGGTTATCCGCTGATGATTAAAGCCTCACTAGGCGGTGGTGGTCGTGGTATGCGTGTCGTTCAAACAAAAGATGATCTAGAAAGTGCGTACGAACGCGCTAAATCAGAGGCAAAAGCTGCTTTTGGTTCGGACGAAGTATATGTAGAACGATTTATTTTTCAACCAAAGCATATTGAAGTTCAAATATTAGGAGACAAACATGGTAATTTAATTCATCTTTATGAACGAGATTGTTCTATTCAAAGAAGACACCAAAAAGTAGTGGAAATTGCACCCTCTAATTCATTAAGTCCTGAATTACGCGACAAAATTTGTCAAGCTGCTGTTCAATTAATGCAAAATGTTTCGTACATAAATGCTGGAACTGTAGAGTTTTTAGTAACAGAAGATGAATTCTTCTTTATCGAAGTAAACCCGCGTATTCAAGTAGAACATACGATTACTGAAATGATTACAGGTGTAGACATTGTACATGCCCAGATTAAAATTGCTGATGGTTTAGCGCTAACAAGTGAAGAGATGGGGATTCCGAGTCAAGAGAATATACCTCTTTTTGGATACGCTATACAATCGCGTGTAACAACAGAAGATCCATTAAATAATTTCATGCCAGATACAGGAAAATTAATGGTATATCGTTCAGGTGGAGGATTTGGGGTTCGTTTAGATGCAGGTAATGGATTCCAAGGAGCCGTTATCACACCATATTATGATTCATTGTTAGTTAAAGTTTCTACTTGGGGTATGTCTTTTAAAGAAGCAGCGGCTAAAATGAACAGAAACTTGCAGGAGTTTAGAATTCGTGGGATTAAAACAAATATTCCATTCCTGGAGAAAGTTGTAAAACACCCAAGTTTTATTTCAGGAAAGTTTAATACAAGTTTTATTGATTCAACACCTGAATTGTTTATGTTTCCAAATAGAAAAGATCGCGGAACAAAATTATTAAATTATATTGGGAATGTTACGGTGAACGGATTCCCAGGTGTTCAGCAACAAACGAAGCCGGTATTTGGAGTACCAAGAAAACCGACATTAGATATTTCACAAGCACCACCAACTGGAACAAAACAAATCCTAGAAGAACAAGGCGTTGATGGGGTTATAAAGTGGGTGAAAGAGCAACAAGGCGTACTTTTAACAGACACAACTTTCCGCGATGCTCACCAGTCTTTACTTGCAACTCGCGTGCGCTCTCATGATATGTTTGGGATAGCGAAAGAATCTGCACAGGGAATGCATGATCTCTTCTCATTTGAAATGTGGGGAGGTGCAACTTTTGACGTTGCATATCGTTTCTTAAAAGAAAGCCCATGGGATCGACTGCTTAAAATGCGCGAAATGATTCCGAATGTGTTGTTCCAAATGCTTTTCCGTGGAGCGAATGCGGTTGGATATAAAAACTATCCGGATAACGTAATTCGTGAATTTATCCAAAAGTCTGCAGACGCCGGGATTGACGTATTCCGAATTTTCGACAGCTTAAACTGGATAAAAGGAATGGAAGTTGCCATAGATGCAACGAGACAATCTGGAAAAATAGCAGAAGCAGCTATTTGTTACACTGGTGACATTTTAGATGATTCTAGAGCCAAATATACAGTTCAGTACTATAAAGACATGGCAAAAGAGTTAGAGGCTGCAGGAGCACATATTTTAGCGATTAAGGATATGGCAGGCTTACTAAAACCAGAAGCTGCATATCGATTGATCAGCGAGCTTAAGAGCACGGTCGATTTGCCAATCCATTTACATTCCCATGATACGAGCGGAAACGGCATTTATATGTATGCAAGAGCAATAGAAGCTGGCGTTGACATTGTAGATACAGCATTAGGCTCGATGGCTGGATTGACTTCACAACCAAGTGCAAGTAGCTTAAGTTATGCGATGAAAGGTTCTAACAGAGAAGTCATTGGGGATATCGACGCTTTTGAAAATATATCTTATTACTGGGAAGACGTACGTAAATATTACCAAGATTTTGAAAGTGGTATGATGAGTCCACATACAGAAATCTATGTGCATGAAATGCCAGGTGGCCAGTATAGTAATCTTCAGCAACAAGCAAAAGGAGTAGGACTTGGGGAAAGATGGGAAGAAGTAAAAGAAATGTATTCTCGTGTGAACTTACTATTCGGTGATGTTGTAAAAGTTACACCTTCATCTAAAATAGTAGGGGATATGGCTTTGTTCATGGTCCAAAACAATTTAGATGAAATATCAGTCATTACAAGAGGAAAAACAATAGACTTCCCAGATTCAGTAATCGAGTTTTTTGAAGGATATATTGGACAGCCATATGGCGGTTTCCCGGAAGAACTCCAAAAAGTAATATTAAAAGACCGACAAGCAATTACTGTTCGTCCTGGAGAGTTACTAGAACCTATAGATTTTAATGCTGTAAGAGAGCTGTTATTTAATCAATTAGGTCGTCCAGTAACTAGTCAAGAAATATTAGCGTATACTTTGTATCCGAAAGTATTTGAAGAATATAGTGCAACAGAAAAGAATTTTGGAGATGTATCTGTTTTAGATACACCTACTTTCTTGTATGGTTTACGTCTTGGTGAAGAGGTTGAAGTAGAGATAGAAGTTGGAAAAACGTTAATCATTAAATTGGTTTCTATCGGTGAACCGACACAAGATGGTAATCGTGTAATCTATTTTGAGTTAAATGGACAGCCTCGTGAAGTTATCATTCAAGATATGAATATTGAAGTTAGTCATTTAGCTAAACAAAAAGCAGATGTAACTAATGAAAATCATATCGGGGCAACTATGCCAGGTACAGTATTAAAAGTTGCAATAGATATTGGTAGCAAAGTAAAAAGAGGCCAACACTTGCTTATCACAGAAGCAATGAAAATGGAAACGACAGTTCAAGCACCATACAATGGGGTTATTAAAGAAATCCATGTTGTAGCAGGAGAAGCAATAGCAACTGGTGATTTGTTAATCGTAATGGATAAGGAATAGAAAAAAGGCTGTTTGACAAAATACATGTCAAACAGCCTTTTTCTTTATGCTTGAAGTTTAGTAGTACATTCTATTAAGATGCTTTTTATGAATAATGCGTCAAAGGAATCTACCGCTAGGATTTCCGCCGGGTGAGCGATGAGCCATCGCCGACGCTGCGCGTCCGCCTGCAGCGGAAATCATAGCGGACACTTAATCGAGCTTTTTGGTGGGCATTATTCCTATATCACAAAGAAAAGCATAAAAAAAGGACACATCTTGTTCAATTTGAAACAAGAAGCGTCCTATTATTTGTTTATTCATTTGTTAAAGAGGGAACTGGAAACAAAGATGTACTAATTTTCTCCTCTACTTCTCGATAACAATAGAATCATATAACAAAGTAATCCAAAAAGTAAGGATATGAACAATGAATGCAATAGCGCAATATACAAATTTAACCTAGTTAGTATAACGAACATCCCGGAAAGTACTTGAGATGTTACTAATATAAGTGCAATGATCCAACTCCAGTAGATTGTCCGTTGAGATTTGTAGTTTTTAATAACATGGATTGCCGCGATAATTATCCAAACAAAAATCAATCCTGCTGCTAAACGGTGTCCCATTTGAACCCACTCATATAAGTTAGTAGGCAATGAGAATTCGTTATTCCTACATAATGGCCAATCCCGGCAAACTAAGCTAGACTCCGTATGTCGAACAAGTGCACCTGTATAAATGACTACATACGAATAAAGCGTAATACCAATTGTATGAAATCTCAGCGTTTTACCTATCCTAATTTTATCCGTGTCGAATTTTCGGTCAACTTCAAAAACTAGTAAAGTTAATAATAAAACGGCAGCAAATGATATTAGGGAAATACCAAAATGCAGTGCTAGAATAAAATCTCCTTGTCCCCATTTTACTTGTGCAGCACCAATAAGCGCCTGTAATACTAAGAAAAAGATAGCCATGAAAGATAAGAATTTTGTTTCACGAACATGCCCTAAAGAACGCCATGCCCAGATTGCTAAAGCAACAATAAAAATGCCGACAGCTCCTGTAACAAGACGATGAGAAAATTCTATTAATACTTCTGTTGTTATTACATCTGGAATAAGTTGTCCATTACAACCAGGCCAATGTCGTCCACAGCCCATGCCGCTATCAGTTTTCGTAACTAGTGCTCCACCTAAAAGGATAAGTAACATACCAACTGTAGAAACAATAGCGAGGCCTTTTAAATATTTATTAATGTGCAATGCGCCACCTACTTTATGTATCTTGTTCGTCCGTTTAAGACTATATCTGCTACTAGATAATATCGAAACATGAGAAAAATTACAATGTATATACTTTGAACACATGGAAACGAAAATAGCATTTCACAAATTGTTCATAAATTCGTGCTCGAACCTTCACAAATAGTGACAAAAAATGATTTACTATGGATATGTCCTATCGAAATTTACATTTTTATAGAACTTATTATACGAAAATCTTTATTCACTATAGAAATTGAGGAAGATTTTCGCTATAGTAAAAGGTAGCGGAATATGCTTACAACTTTGAAAGGAGGGGCAGCATGTCAAATGGACATTCAATAACCGCTACTACCGAAGCAGAAACAGACCCAGTTACAAATTCATTTCTTAAGGATTTTCTTTCGCTAATTAAAATCGGAATAGTTAATTCTAATTTAGTTACGACTTTTACTGGTTTGTGGCTCGCTTTTCAAATTACTAACCGAAACTTTCTACATGAGTTAGATTTGTTATTTTATACGCTTTTTGGTGCAGCACTTATAATTGCAGGATCTGCAGCGATGAATAACTATATCGATCGTGATATTGACCCTGTCATGAAAAGTAAGAAAGGTAGACCTACAGTTACTGGAAGATTCACACCATCAGCCGTGCTGATAACTTCCTTTTCATTTTTAATTGTAGGTGAAATCTTGTTATTTATGGCTTCAACTTCTGCGGGAGTTTGGGGACTGGCGGGTATTATCAGTTACGTTGTTTTATACTCTATGTGGTCAAAAAGAAAACATGTTAGTAATACGGTAGTAGGTAGTATTTCAGGTGCTATACCTCCAGTAATCGGATGGGCAGCAGTAGAACCAGGATTAAGTTTTGGTGCACTAGCATTATTCTTAATAATGTTTGCTTGGCAACCACCGCATTTCTATGCGCTTGCAATGAAGCGGACGGAAGAATATAGAGCAGCCAACATTCCAATGTTACCTGTTGTAAAGGGTTTCAAACGCACAAAGGTATCTATGCTTCTATGGATTTTACTTTTGTTCCCATTACCCTTTTTATTAATGGATCTAGGAATAATTTTTGTTATATTAGCAACAGTGCTTAATATTGGTTGGTTATTGTTCTCTATAAAAGGCTTTCGTGCGGAAGATGATATTAAATGGGCAACTGGTATGTTTATCTATTCCCTAAACTATATGACAATCCTATTTGTATCAATGATTATCTTTTCTATCTTTATCTAACTAGGGAATTCTTTCTTAAAGTCCATAAGAATTCATATAAAACAGAACGACCGTCCTAATGCACATGAATACAACTATGAAAGAGGGGTTTGATTTAGCTATGATGAAAGGGCTTAAAAAATGGCGACTTTTTTCACTGTTAGCAGCTCTAACGATTTTCCTATCGGGTTGTGGCGAGGAATATTTATCAACGCTTACACCTGCTGGACAAGTCGGAAGAGATCAATTTAATTTACTACTTTTAGCATCTGCTATTATGACATTAGTTGTTATTGTAGTAGTAATTATCTATGTAGTTGCAATAGTGAAGTTCCGACGCAAAAAAGTTGGAGAAAATGTGATTCCTAAACAAGTAGAAGGAAGTCATACACTAGAAGTAATTTGGACAGTTATTCCAATTCTTCTATTAATCGTACTTGCTATCCCAACCGTAATCTATACGTACAAACACGCGGATGTATCGGCAATGGATCATGTAGATGCAGATGGTAACAAAACAGCTGTTACAGTTAATGTAACTGCAAAACTTTATTGGTGGGAGTTTGAATATCCAGATTTAGGAGTTGTAACTGCACAAGAACTTGTAGTTCCTACAGGGGAAAAAGTTTACTTTAACTTAAAGGCAGCGGATGTAAAACACTCATTCTGGATCCCAGCAGCTGGTGGTAAATTGGATACAAACGTAGAGAACGTCAATCAATTCTATTTAGAATTCGATAATGAATCTGCTGGATTAAAAGATGGCGTATTTTATGGTAAATGTGCGGAGCTTTGTGGTCCATCACATGCTTTAATGGATTTCAAAGTGAAAACATTAAATCGTGACGACTTTAATGCTTGGGTAGAATCAGCGAAAACAACAGAAGCTGTTGCAGATGGTGACCTTGCTACTCAAGGGGAAGAAATTTTTAATACAAGCTGTATCGCATGTCATGCAACTTCGGCTGCAGGAACTGCTGGTGGTGTTGGTCCTAACTTAGCAGCATTTGGAGATCGTAACCGTGTTGCAGGATTCATGGAACACTCAGAAGAAAATCTTAAAAACTGGATTAATGATCCACAGAAATACAAACCAGGCAACTTAATGCCTCAGCCAGAACAACTTAACAATGGCGAAAAATTTAGTGAAGAGCAATTAGATGCTCTTGCAGAATATTTAATGGGACTATCTATTGAAAAATAATTTTCATAGATAATTATGAGGGAGGTTAAAGTTGTGAGTTCTATCGCACAGAAAAAGGGCTTTGGCGCAACTTTGTGGGACTATTTAACAACAGTCGACCATAAAAAAATCGCTGTCATGTACCTCATTGCTGGTGGTTTATTTTTCGTAATCGGTGGTATTGAGGCAATGCTAATCCGTATTCAATTAGCGAAGCCAGATAACGATTTTGTAAGTGCAGGTCTGTTTAATGAAATTATTACAATGCACGGAACAACGATGATTTTCCTTGCGGCCATGCCGTTACTATTTGCATTTATGAACGCTGTCATGCCACTTCAAATTGGTGCACGTGACGTTGCGTTCCCATTTCTAAATTCACTAGGTTTTTGGTTATTCCTTTTTGGTGGTGTTTTCCTTAACCTTTCTTGGTTTATGGGTGGTGCACCTGACGCAGGGTGGACTTCTTATGCATCATTATCTCTAGCGTCACCAGGTCATGGGATTGACTTTTATGCAATCGGACTTCAGATAGCTGGTGCTGGTACTTATATTGCTGGTATTAACTTCCTTGTAACGATTATTAATATGCGTGCACCAGGTATGACATATATGCGTATGCCATTAATGACATGGACAACATTTGTTGCGAGTGCGTTAATATTATTTGCTTTCCCACCACTTACAATCGGATTATTCTTCTTAATCCTTGACCGTATGTTCGGAGGGAACTTCTTTGATCATACAATGGGTGGTAATACAATTATTTGGGAGCATTTATTCTGGATTTTCGGGCATCCTGAAGTATACATCTTAATATTACCTGCTTTCGGTATTTTCTCAGAAATCTTTGCAATATTTGCACGTAAACGTTTATTTGGTTATTCATCCATGGTATTTGCAACTGTATTAATCGGTTTCTTAGGATTCATGGTTTGGGCTCACCATATGTTTACAGTTGGTTTAGGACCTACAGCAAACGCTATTTTCGCTGTTGCTACAATGGCAATCGCTGTTCCTACTGGTATGAAAATCTTTAACTGGTTGCTTACGATTTGGGGAGGAAGTATTAAAGTTACGACTCCAATGCTGTATGCTTTAGGATTTATACCTTCTTTCGTAGCAGGTGGGGTAACAGGTGTTATGCAAGGGGCTGCACCTCTTGACTATCAATTACATGATTCGTACTTTATCGTTGCCCATTTCCACTATGTAATCGTTGGTGGAGTAGTTTTAGCAATTTTAGCGGCATTACATCTATGGTGGCCATTAATGTTTAACCAAATGCTAAGTGAAACACTAGGTAAATGGACTTTCTGGTTCTTCTTTATCGGTTTCCATTTAACGTTCTTCATTCAGCATTTCTTAGGACTAATGGGGATGCCTCGTCGTGTATTTACGTTCGGAGCAAACCAAGGTTGGGATTTATTCAACTTAATCAGTTCAATCGGTGCCATTTTCATGGCAATTGGTGTTGTAATTCTTGTTGTTAACATCATTATTACTGTTGTTAAAAACGTACCAGTTGGAAATGACCCTTGGGGAGATGGACGTACGTTAGAGTGGGCTATTCCACAACCAGTACCATTTTACAACTTTAAACAAACTCCACTTGTTCGTGGACTTGACACATTCTGGATTGAAAAACAAGAAGGAAATAAAGAAGGGATGACATATGCAGAACCAATTTCTGATATCCATATGCCAAACAACTCATTTGTTCCTTTCGTTATGACATTAGGTTTATTTATAGCTGGATTCGGAGCTTTATATAATGGTGAAAAAGATTGGGCAGTACCAGTATTAGTACTTGGATTAGCTATTACATTCGCTTCTATGGCTGTTCGTTCTATCAAAGATGATCACGGTTACCATATTCACAAAGAAGATTTGATGAATGAAAAAGGGGGTAAATAATAATGGACTTAGATAAAAAGTACACCCCACAAACTTGGCCAGATCACCCAGAACAGGTAACAATGGAAGGTAAGAATAAATTTCTAGGTTTCTGGCTGTTTCTAGGTGGAGAAACTGTACTGTTTGCGAGTTTATTTGCTACTTATTTAGCGCTTAAAAATAAAGGACCAAGTGGTATGGAGTTTTCTACTCAAACATTATTTGAATTGCCACTAGTGTTTGTTATGACAATGATACTTCTTACTTCTTCATTAACAAGTGTGTATGCAATGTATCATATGAAAAACCATAATTTTAAAGGTATGCAACTTTGGTTAGGAATTACAGTTGCTCTAGGTCTTTCATTCTTAGCTTTAGAGATTTATGAGTTTAATCATTATGTACATTTAGGATTTAATTATAGTCAAAGTGCGTTTTCATCCGCTTTCTTTACGTTAGTTGGAACGCATGGTATACACGTTGTAGTAGGTTTAGTATGGTTTATTCTATTAATCGTACGTAATGCGAAGCGTGGATTTAGCTTGTATAATGCACCAAAATACTATACTGCTTCTTTATACTGGCACTTCATCGACGTTGTGTGGGTATTCATCTTTACAGTAGTATACTTGATGGGAGTTGTTGGTTAATATGTCTCACGACGCTCAAGTTTATGTTAAATCTGACACTGAATTTAATTATATTAAGCAAAAGAGAAAGCAAGATATGCGTGGCCAAATAACAACTTTTGCAATTATGATTTTCTTAACTCTAATTGCGTTTGCTGCTGTTGCTGCTGACTTCTCTAAATACTTAATAGCACCCGTAATTTTATTACTTGCTGCAGTTCAAGTTGTATTACAACTTTATTATTTCATGCATGCAAAAGAAAAAAATCATAATGTTGCGATGTTTTTCTTGATTTTTGGAGCATTCCTCGCATTTGTTTTCATCCTTACTTTTTTAACGATTATCTGGTGGGGATAATACAAACGCAAAAGTCGAGACTAAGAATTTTCTTAGTCTCGGCTTTTTTCATTTGTCATAGTTCGTTCATTGAAGTTATTGTATATGCGCTTTATAATGGAGTTAGTAGTAAAAAAAGGAGAGAGGTTACGTATGCCTTTAAGTATATTTGGTTTTCAAGCTAATTGGAGTCCTGTCTTAATCGGATTATTAGTGTTTATAACTATTTTATATTTTTTAATAACAGTCAAATGGCGAAAAGACTTTAAAGTTTCAGAACCCTTAACAAAAAAAGAAGTTGCTTATTTTTTAACAAGTATAGTACTTGTTTACATCGTTAAAGGATCACCAGTAGATTTGATGGCTCATATTATGTTCTCCTATCATATGGTACAAATGGCTATATTACTGCTCTTAATCCCGCCTTTATTATTGAAGGGGATTCCATGGTGGGTTTGGAAAGTTATCATTGAATTACCTGTAGTACGAAAGGTATTCCCCTTATTAACAAAACCATTATTTTCGTTAATTATATTTTCTGGTTTGTTTTCGCTTTACCATATACCATTAATTCTTGATTATATTAAAATGGACGAGGTATTGCATGGAACATATACGTTTATATTATTTATTTCAGCAATCTTAATGTGGTGGTCAATCGTCGATATTATTAAAGGTGAAAAAGGTTTGCACGGTTTAAAGAAAATTGGTTTTATAATAGGTAGTGCCATATTAATAACACCAGCTTGTGCCTTGATCATTTTCTCAGGATCTGCAAATTACGTTACGTATACCGATGGTGAGGCATGGCTTAAAGCAATGGAATTATGTGTACCTTCTAGTACATTATCTGGTCTGTCACTTTCTGGACCTGAATTATTCTCTAATATGTCACCTGAAGCAGATCAGCAACTTGGTGGAATTCTCATGAAAATTATTCAAGAGATTATATATGCTGTAGTATTAGCGTCTATATTCTTTAAATGGTTTAAAAATGAACAAGAAACCGCAGATGAAATTACACAGAAAGCATTAGATGATTTAAAATTACAAGCAAATTATAATAACAAATTTTAAGTATTCAAGGAGAAATGATGATGAGTTTACCTGTATTACCAACTATTAGTACCTTTTTCATCGTATTGAGTGCAATATTAGTTGCAATTGGATGGGTATTAGTATCGCAAAGAAAAATAGAAGCACATAAGAAGACAATGATTGCTGCAGCCATTTCTGCTTTGATTTTTTTCATCATTTATGCTTCGCGAACGATTTTTATCGGAAATACCGCATTTGGTGGACCAGATGATATAAAAATTTACTATACAGTATTTTTAATCTTCCATATTGTACTTGCTACTACTGGTGCTGTATTTGGAATTGTCACGATTGTTTTAGGATTTAAGAATAATATTGCAAGGCATCGTAAAATTGGTCCAATTACAAGTATCATTTGGTTTTTCGTTGCAATCACAGGAGTAGCTGTGTATTTGTTACTGTACGTATTTTATAGCGGAGGAGAAACAACTTCCGTTATTAAAGCGATAATAGGTGGTTAAATTAAAAAGTAGGATGTGGAAATAAGTGAAATTCCCACATCCTACTTTTTGCTTTCTATTCTAAAAGATTTGTTATAATTTAAAGTTAAGCTTTATCATCCCAGCTTCTTTTGCGGTTATAAATAGAATGACGAAGAGCGGTCCGATTAAAAATCCAAGAAAACCAAATAATTTTGCACCGATGAACATGGCGATTAAGATTGCTAAAGGTGATATTCCCATTTGGGAACCCATTAATTTCGGCTCAACGGCTCTCCGTATTATTAAAAGAATAATAGCTAAAACCGTAAGTTTAGTACCTAGAACAATATCGCCAGTAATATATTCATAAATGGCCCATGGCGCTAAAATAGCAATCGAACCTAAAATAGGAATTATATCGACAATCCATATGATTAGTGCCATTATGATTGCATATTTTGGCGAAAGGACAAATAATAATCCGATAAGCGATGCACCTAAAATAATAAAGCTTGCAAAAATTTGCGCTTTCATAAATCCAATCATTACTTTTTTTACACTTGTGCTCATCACACGTACTTTCTCGGCAGTATCATCGGATAAGTAACGAAAAAATTTAGTTCGCAACCTTTCCAAATCTAACATAAATAAGAAAAGAGCAATTATAAATACGATAAAATTGATTAAAAAGTTTGGAATATCAGTGAGAAGTGCGGTTATATTAGAGTAGCTAAGCAAATCGAGTAAAGCATCTTTCATGCTCATTAAAGTAGAATCGAATTTACCTTGTATGGATTCGACAACCTCTTTAGGCAGGCCTTCTGTGTATTTAAACAAGTTATTTTGCACGTTTATCCAAATGCCTGTTGCACTATTTAAATGAAAAGGAATTACTTTAGATGTATAAATGAGCTGGCTTATTAGCTTCGTTATTACAAAGTATATGAAGGCTGAAATAATAATGATTAAGAAAAAGAAATTTGTCATAACTGCTAGTTTTCGATTCCATTTAAATGTTCTTTGAGTTAACTTTACAAGAGGTTCGATAATGATTGCAGTAATCAAAGCTAAAATGATTGGTAATGATACTGGAATGATGAAGATAGCAATTAGTAAAAGGAAGAGCCATGTAATTATATATTTCACATACTCTTTTTTAAAGAGTTTTAACACGATTGGTTATACTCCTTTCTTCAGCGTTTCACCTAGTATAGACAACATATCTATTTTTGAACAGATTAAAAACGCTAGAGAAATTATTCTCTAGCGTTTTATGCAGTCATCATTATGCTTGTATTTCAAATGCACTTAAGTCTTTTTTTAGAGCAGTTAGTACTTGTTCACATGATTTTACTAAGTGGTTAGGGAATACTTCATTTTCCCCATATTCAACACCATGTGGATAATAATGTTTGCCAACTACTGGTTTTAATAAAGTAATGTTTGCATCATGTGCACCTACATCACCGTCTTTTGTAAAACCAAATACTCGAAGATAAAATGTTCCTTCTTTTATTTCATACTTTTTGTCATAAGTTACACGTTCATAATCCCATTGACCTTCGCGGATTAATCCGTTCTTTTTCATAAGATCATCTAATAAATTTAGATCAATGACAGTGTTTTCTATACCTGTGTTTTCGAAATACATTGAATTGTCCTCCTTCACGTTCGAATTGCCATAGAATACGTTCTCATTAATATTAATTCAAATTTGAAAATGTTGCAATGGCAACATTGTGTCTTTCGGTGTAAGCTTGATATACTAGTGAAAACGAAGTAATCGTTAAGGAGAAAAATGAGATGAAAAATCTATTTCGCATATTAATAGCCGTTACTATTGTACTGGTAATTTTTATATATTTTGATAATCCTGTAAAAGAAAATGAACTTATAAGGGGATCTAACAACTCTGGTCAGTTAATACCGCAACAATTAACAGAAGTTACCGAGCCTGCTAACATTTTTGATAGACCAAAGGAAGGAATATCTACTTTAATAGGAGAGTCTTCCCAAAAGCTAATTGATTTGTATGGTAAGCCAACAAGAATCGAACCATCTGGATTTGATTATGAGTGGTGGGTGTATAATGATTCTTTTACTACTTATAGACTGTTTGGTGTATCAGATGATCTAGTCTCACAATCATTTGCAATCGGTGGTGATCTAGATGTCACTCCATACAAAATAGGGCAATCGCTAACAGATATTTATCGATTTACGCTTGTGCAATCAGAAATCACCATGTCTATTGATTCGAATACTTATACTTTTTCATTAACAGAAGAAGATATTAATACCCGAATTTTAGTACAATTCGATGATTTGTTTGCAATCTTGTATATAGATATGGAAGACCAACAGTTAGAAGCAGTTCGATTTACAGATGCTAATACGCTAGTAAAACTGAGACCGTATGATATTTTATACAATGGAACGATGATAGATGTGGAAACTCCAGCTTCTTCCTTGCAAGCTGCGATCGATAGGGCGAATGAGCGACAGGTTGTAGAAATGACAAATGTAATCCGTCACAGGAACGGTTTACAAGTTTTGGATTCCAATTATGCATTGCAACAAATAGCAAGAGAACATAGTGAAGAAATGGCGAAAAATAACATTGTTATTAATGAGACATTTGAAATTCCTAAATTTAGCGATAAGTTAAAAGAGTCATCCATTCATTTTGTACGTGCAGCCGGGAACACAGCCGCTTTTTACTTTGATGCAGGTGAAGCAGTTAATGGTTGGTTAAATTCGAGAGATCATCGTGCCACATTACTAGGTGAATGGTATACACACACGGGGGTAGGAGTCTACAGTAACTACTACACCCAAAACTTAATTGAACAACATACGGTGAAAGAAAGAAAAAATGACACAAGTGATTAACCAAAAGTGCCTAGCAAATTGATTATTAATAAATACACTGGGTACTCTATGTATATTTAGGAGTGTTTTGAACAGAAACATGTTATACACCATAAATATTTTGATGTGAAAGGGATGCGAATTATCGTATCCCTTTCACTTTTTTACGGTAATTTTATGGTAATCATTCGTTTCTTGCTCTTTCGTAAGCACAAATAATTGAAGTTCCAAAGCCTTTAGGTAAAAAAATAGCCACTTTCCTATGTAAATAAAAAGTAGCTAAATATGCTATTGCCTGCTATGGCTCTCTATCGTATTTCCACCTATTTGATTTGCAGAAAGTGTTCTTCTTATAGCACATATTGCAAAGCATTCACTTTGCAAAAGTAAGCAAGGAACGCATGAAAGGAATCGATAGAGCGCAAGAAATAGTATCCTCGATCACTTTCACAATGATTAGTAAGATAGCTTTCTCTAACTTTTCAAATCAATGACCACTTTCATTTCACGTTGTAGGTACGTAGCGGAGAAATATCCGCAACAAGGGTACCAAAAATGATGTAGCAGGAAGAATTGCATCACTTCCTGCTAAACTTAGCCCTCGGTTATAATGTAGTAATTATTTCGTCCAATGCGAAAAGAGAACGTACAAGTAAAAAATGTGATACTTTTTCATTTAATTTCTTGTGAAGGTGTAACTTGACTCAGCAAATAATAATTGTTGATTAAAGGGATCTTGACTAAAACCGACGCATCTTTGTGACAATTTTGTGACAATGGCTAACTGAACTGCGTCACGCATCCTAAGTGCAATTCAAAAATTGTGCGCAACTCAAATAATTAATTAAAAACGAATGTACCTTCTTTATCTTCATAAAGTGAGCGGATATGCAAAGGAACATTATGGAGAGCAGCAAATTTGGCTGCTCTTTTTTGTATGACTTCTACAGGTCCATTTATTTTGTGTTGTAATTCTTCATAAGTCATAGAAGAAATCAATTCAACGTTTTTATTTCTAAAAGGATCGGAAGTCATAACACCGGGAACATTTTTATAGAATTCCACTACATCTGCATTCAAATAATGTCCATAAACGACTGCAGTTAGATCACTACCACCTCTGCCGAGAGTAGTGAAAGTTTGCGCTTCTTCTGAAATACCTTGAAAACCTGGTACTACAATACAATTGACATGTTGGAAGGCGGCTGTTATCGATGTTGTATCTACTTTCTCTATCTGAGCATCTCCGTAAGCATCATTTGTTATAATTCCCGCACTTTTCCCGTATAAAAGAGTTGCCAAGATTCCTTCATTTTTTAACTCTGCACATAATACTGATGCAGATATTAGTTCACCACATGCCGAAAGTAAATCTGTTTCAACACTGCTAGCGGAGTTTGGTATTAAATCTAATAATGTGTCCGTTGCATAGTGCTGACCGCTTCTTCCCATAGCTGATACAACTACCAATACTTGTGGGTGCATACTAATTGCTTTCTTAATCCTTGCTAATACCAATTTCCTGTTCTGATGATCTTGCATTGCGATCCCACCAAATTTTTGCACAATCATATTTTCAACCACTCTACTCGTGACATTTCAAACACTCCGTTCATACGATACAAGGAATTCATTTTACTTTATGCGAACTCACAAGAATGGTGTAGGGAGTGTGTTACTATTTTTCCTTTAAAAGAACTATTAGATTGTTTGGAATACAAGGTTAAAGGTGATTTGAAGGACTTTATGATAAACAGATTTATCGATCACTCGAAGCAAATTAGAGAAGGGGATATGTTCGTTTCTGAAACAGGTAATCGAGTATTTATAGAAGAAGCGATACAAAAAGGTGCGAAAGCAATACTCACCGAATATTTCATCCATGACTGTAGCGTACCACAGGTTATTTTACCGAAAGATATGCATCTGTTAAAAGAGAGAATTTCCAGTATGGCATATGAATTGTATGGAAAAGAAATAAAGACAATTGGGATAACTGGAACAAATGGAAAAACAACGGTTGCATCGTTTATAGGACAATTATTAATGCAACAACAAAAAACTGTTTGTGTTATTGGTACACTAGGCGTTTATATTAACGGTCAAAAACTGGATCTTCCATTTAGAAGTAACACAACATTGCCATTTTATGATTTTCTACAAGTAGTAAAATATTGTTTCGAGCATAAAGTTGAATACATTGTATTAGAAGCTTCTTCTCAAGGATTATTGGACAATCGATTAGGTATGTATCCAATTGATTTAGGTGTATTTTTGAATATAGGAAAGGATCACCTAGAATTTCACGGTGGAATGGTTCCTTATAAGAAGTCAAAAGAGTTACTTGTTACGCTGTCTAAACATATAGTTATTAATGATGACGATGATTGGTGTAAATCAATTGCTGAAAAGACTGAGCTACCGGTTACCCGTTTCGGTGAACAATATACGAATGAAGTTATTTTGCAAAAAGTCGACTACTCAACTGAAATAGTTCATTATAAATTTTTAGTCAGAGATAAAGAAGTGCAACTGCAGATGAAAAACAGCGGTTATTATAATGGAATGAACATAGCGGCAGCAATAGCAAGTTTAACTGCACTAAATATTCCTTTTGGAGAAATAAAAGCTCTTACACTACCTAAAGGGAGGTTAGAGCAGATTCTAAATAGTAAAGGCATAGAGGTGCTAATTGACTATGCTCATACACCTGACGCATTGGAGGCTTGTTTATCTACAATTACATCCTATGTAAAAAATGATATCTATGTTGTGTTTGGTTGCGGAGGAAATCGAGACAAACAAAAGAGAAAAGGTATGGGAGAAGTTGCGTCAAAATTTGCGACAAAAGTAA
Source organism: Psychrobacillus sp. OK032 (assembly GCF_900111345.1). Taxonomy (GTDB): domain Bacteria; phylum Bacillota; class Bacilli; order Bacillales_A; family Planococcaceae; genus Psychrobacillus. The sequence goes on along the minus strand of NZ_FOGY01000001.1, from coordinate 292,344 downwards.
TAATAACTTCTGATAATCCAAGAAATGAACGTCCAGAAGACATTATTGCGGAAATTGTAAGTGGTGTGAATCTTAGCGAAGTAATGATTGAACCAGATCGTGAAAAAGCGATTAATTTGGCATTACGATCTGCCCGAAAAGGAGATGTCATTTTAATAGCAGGAAAGGGACATGAGCAAGAACAAATTGCTAATGATCTTGTAGTCCCTTTTTCTGACCATCAAGTTGTACGAAACTATTTTGAAGAACCAGATGGGTTAATAACAAAAAATGATCCAGTAGCATGAGCAATTCTTTTACCGTCTGGTTGAGTGACTGTACATTCTAACACTAATGTTTGTCGACCTCTATGTAGGTAAGACGCTGTAGCGATCAACGAATCTTGTGTTGCTGCTTTCACATAATGGATGTTCATATTTGTCGTTACAGCCCCTTTTCCTTCCGGCCGTAAATCTTTGTTTACAAGATACCCCATCGCATTATCCATAAGTGTTGCGATAATCCCTCCGTGTGGCTTATCAAACGTATTAAAGGAAAGTGGAGTAATGGGAAATGAAACGATACATGTATCATGATCAAATTGTATGTCCATTTGTAAAACTGCATTTAAATAAGTGGTAGAAGTATTTTGTTGTTTCATTTGGATCCCTATAAGAAATTCTTTTAGAAGGGTCATATCAGCTTCTGATGCATTCTCTGTTACTTGGTGAAGTAAAGATTGTAATTCATTCATGTTTTTTTCTCCTAACAGTAAGTAAATAATTTAGCATTTGTTTCTCCATTTCTGTTATGATATAACAGATTGGAGGTTTTATAATTGATAATGACCAATGAATGGGCCACTATAATGGACCAATCAGATCTGCTATGTACAATGGTTCTTTCCTCTGAACAATTTTATCATTATTTAGATGCACATCGTGCTGTATATACAAATTCGAATCTAGTTCGTGAAATTAATCATTTTACGAAACTTAAAGACCAGTATGAAGAGGTTCAACGATTCGGAAAATACCATCCTGATTATTCGAAAGTTATGAAAGATATTCGAGTAACTAAACGAAAATTGGATATGGTAGATGAAGTTGCAACATTAAAGGTTGCAGAGAATGAATTGCAAGATTTGCTCGATGAAGTCAGTTTGCTAATCGGTAAATCAGTTTCAGAAGGTGTTAAAGTTCCTGTGAGCAACCCATTTTTTGCATCCAGCGGCTCGAGCTGTGGAAGTGGCTGCGGTACAGGCGGGGCTTGCTCTTGCTCTGCATAAGAACTATGAAGGATGTGTGCATTTATTTGCACACATCCTTTTTTTGATAGATAAGAAAGTATTTGCTTTATACTCGTTATCGATCCAGCTCCATCGCCTTGCTCCTGCGCACAGCTCGTCGCAAACAAAAGCGCTTGTGGTGGCTGAAGAGCTGCCTCCTGGGCCCGCACGATGCGGGTCATGTCTGCTTTGCCACAGGATGTGGTGCACTTTGCAGACCTACCCCATCCCCATTTGCCTGTCGGAGGCCTGCACGAAGCAGGTCATACAGTCGTTGCGAAATGTTTTTTTATTTTGCGACGAGCTTTGCGCAGGAGCACCACGATGTCGCGAATTTAGACTGTATTCCTCTAAAATAGGCACTTGCGCTTTACTAGTCTAGCTTCAATGCTTCGATCGCTAAATCAGGCCGGTCGGTTATGATTCCTTTTGCTCCGTTTTTAATCAATTTCCTCATCGCTACTGGATCATCGATAGTCCAATAGTGAACAGGAATGTTCAAGGAAGTGATAAATTTGATAAACCCTGCACTATCAAGGGGAAATAAGTTGGATTTCACTGGTATTTGAAATACATCTGCCTTTGGATGATATAAATGTCTAAATTGGCTAGTGTATGCAGTATATGCTTTTTTTACTTCTTTTTCACCAGCACCTAAAGCAACTGTATTTTGTGCATACAAGTTAAAACGATCTATTTGTTCGTCATAATAACTAGTAACCACAACGCGTTTGAAAGCTTGTTTTTCTTCTAATAGTCTCCAAAGCTTGGAAGGCATTAAACTACCTTCATAGGTTTGGGGAGCATCTTTAATATCCATATTTATAAGCATTTGGGGATATGTATCGAGAAGCTCACCTAAAGTGATTATTTGTTCACCGCAACCCCTATATGAATAAGAGCCTTCTAAATCGACAAAGTGGTGACCTAAGTCAGCTTCTTTTAATTGTGCAAATGTATAATCCGCTACTTTGCCACTTAGATTTGTAACTCTATCTAAGTCTTCATCGTGAAAAACGATAATCTCTTCATCTTTTGTTAATCGTATATCTATTTCAAATCCATGAACTCCTAATTTTGCTGCATTTTCAAAAGCGGCAAGCGAACATTCTGGAGCAAGTGCCGCTCCACCTCGATGCGCAAGAATGATTGGTTGCTCGTATTCAAGTGCTTCTTTTGGAGTACGACTTTGTGGTTTAGAAATAGCTTTTGTACTGGCCCAGGCTGCTCCTGCAGCTGCAGCAATAGCGAACACAACATTAGTCTTTTTTCCCATTAATCGATTTTTCCTCCTTTTTAACAGTTAGCTTCTTTCAAAAGAAAAGAAACTATAAACTATTTTACTCAGTATCGATCCAGCTCCCGTGCCTTGCCCAATTCGCCTGTCTGAGGCCTCTATTGGATGAAGGTCATGCAGTTGTTGCGACACGATGTTGCGAATTTAGATTGTATTCTTCTAATCATAGGCGCGTGCGCTTTTCTAATTATAACTTTTGAACGTACAACTGTCAGCTAGTTGTTGTTGCTATCATTTTCCCGGATATGTTATCCTAAAGAGGAAGAAATGAGGGGAAAAAGTATGACAGAAAGACAAGGATTAATTGTCTATGTGCATCATTTAAAACAAGCGAAATCATTAAGAAAATATGGCCATGTCCACTATATTTCGAAAAAGTTGAAATATGTCGTGTTATATTGTGATCAAGATCAAATTGAGACCGCCAAACAAAAGATGAACAAACTTCCTTTTGTAAAAGAAATTCTAGAATCATATCGCCCATTCTTAAAAACAGAGTTTGAAAATAGTAAGCCGGATAAAGCGAAAGAATACGATTATAAAATTGGATTGTAATTTCTGCTCTCGATTACTGTAATGGTGGTATTAAGTTATTTAATCGTAAAACACCGATTACATATTGATAAAATAAATTTGTGTCTACAAATGTGGAAGAATGTTTCATGTCGATTTGGATTGGTTTGATTTGTAGCTCTTCTAGCGTCTCTTTAAATGCTGAAATCCTTTTAGGTACCATTTCCGAATTGGGTATACCTTCTCGACAAATATATATTGGGAAAAAGTTTGCGTTATTAATTGGCTTTAGAGCAACTGCAATGGAAAAGTACTCTTTATCTACTTTTTTAGACGTGAATATGAATGCATGATGTATGCGATTTCTATTTAAACGAGCGAGTTCACAAAGCTCGAATACATCTCCGTAGCCTTCACCTAGTTCTATAAAACGTTGAATCAATGGTAACACTTCCTTTCCAGTCCATCTTACCACTTTGTTGGAGGAAAATTCTATGAAATTTGTTATAAGTTTTTTGACTATGTTGCTTGTTGTGACAAATAGCGTTTTACTTTTATTTCAATATCAAGTCTACTCCTCTAGTTTGGAAGAAGAGGAAAAATCTTTTTATTATGAACAAGAAATTGAAATGAAGTTTAAAAGTGACAAAGTCATTGTTAAGCAACATTTTAATCATTTGCCACATGAACAATTGACCATTACATGGCCAATTACGAGTGAAAATAGAAGCTGTGATTTGAGTACTAGTGATAGTTGTAGTCGATTATCGGATGATTTAACATTCTTTGAGGAAGGTGAGTCTGCTAAACAGAGCATCTCGTATGAAATTCCATTAGTAGATGGATTAACAGATGGAATTTTATTTTCTGGATTTTTAGCGAAAATCGAAAAGGGTGGAGTCTCTTATACAACTCTCCATATAACGGATGAGTTGAAAAGAGGGGGTATGTGGATAAGTGGTTTACCGATAATTGGAACCTCGTCCTTAAATTTAATCGATTATACCCTATCTTATGGAGCTGGAAATATTTCAGATTTATTTTGGCAACGGGCCATAATTCCAGTGAAATATGAAAATGATTATTTAACTGTTCATTCAAATGAAGAACTTTCCAAAGAAATGAGTTCGCGATTAGATAAGTTAAATATTCCAAATAATACACATATGACCTTGCTTTTCACTGAAAATATAAATAATATTAAGTCACCACGTATCGCATTTACGAAGGATAAAGATATTGACTCGATAGTTGCTGAGTTAATAGTGAAAAATGTTAAATTACAATATGGATTAACCGACGAGCGTCCTTTGCTTGCAGAAGTTGTAAGTAGTTTTTCAATTGATAAACCAATTGGGGCAGAAAAATCAATTTGGATGTATGAAACACTTAAAAATTATTTTACAATGAATCAATTCTCAGAATGGAAAACGGCATTGACTAAAATTAGTTCCTTAAATGCGGAAAAACTAGATAAATTGCTATCAGAAATAATTGGATTTAAAACTTCTTTTTTTCAATTGAACGGACAGGCTGAATCAGAAAAATTTCCGTTGCTTTTTGAGGATTCACGTACTGTGTATGTAAATGGAGTACAACAAGAAGAGATGAAATTATTAATGAAAGACGGGAAAATTTTATATGCCGCTGAACCTTTGCTAGTTGAACTAGGTTACACATTAAATGATACAGATAAAGGTTTATATGTGCAAAATGATACAAGAGCATTTCGATTTCCAATCCAGGAACCTTTTTACGTATTGAATGAAAAAAGATATGACGCAATGTCAGAACCATTTGAGCGAATCGGATCAGAATTTTATATCGAAGAAGGATGGATGATTCGATTGTTTTTATTGAATATAGAAAAACAAGAAGACCGGATAAATATTACGGAATCCGCATCATTTTAACTTCATTCAGCAAATGTTCTCTTGCGACGAGCTTGCGCAAAGAGCAGATTTTTTTTGCGACGAGCTTGCGCAGGAGCAGAAGTCTTCCACTTCTATAAATGGTGTGATAAATTCAAAGCATGTATTCAGTTCAGTGGGGTACACAAACCCTGCTGAAATATCGGGGAACTCTGGCTAAGCTCGCCGCGTCCTGCGGCAACGCCTGAGTGACCAACGTTCTGTCGGCCCAAAGCCTCCGGCGGATGCTACAGATTTTAGAGGAATTTCTCGAGCTTGCTCGAGAAAAATCTGAGCGCACTGTTTTCTGCGACGAGCTTGCGCAGGAGCAAATTCGACGAGGCGAATTTGATCATTAGGAGTTTAAACATGAGAGTCATTTCAGGATCTAAAAAAGGGTTGCCACTAAAAGCGGTGCCTGGAACGAATACACGTCCTACAACGGATAAAGTAAAAGAATCTATTTTTAACATGATTGGTCCTTATTTTGACGGAGGGATCGCAGTAGATCTATTTGCGGGAAGTGGAAACTTAGGTATTGAATCATTAAGTCGTGGAATCGATTTATGTATTTTCATCGAAAAAGATCAGAAAGCCATCCAAACGATAAACGAAAATTTAAAGAAATGTCGTTTGGAAGATTCGTGTGAAATATACAAAATTGATGCTGCCCGTGCAGTAAAAGCATTTGAAAAAAGAGAACTGAAAATTGAGTTACTATTTGTAGATCCACCGTATAATAAGACTGTATTTTATGATTTAGCCAAAAAGATTGTAGAAGTTGGATGTATGAGTGATACGGGACTTATCGTATGCGAACATGATAAAACGGTTGACTTGGCAGCTGATTTAGGAACTTTTACTCTTGCTAGGCGGGAAACGTACGGTGGTACTATTATTTCTATTTATCGTAGACGTTTAGAAGAAGAGGGGGATTAAATTGGTTAAAATTGCAGTTGTACCAGGAAGTTTTGATCCAATAACTAATGGACATTTAGATATTATTAATCGAGGAGCGGCTGTCTTTGGACAAGTCAATATTGTCGTCTTAAATAACTCATCCAAAAATCCACTATTTTCCGTTGAAGAAAGAATAGAACTTATTAAAGAGGCAACAAGCCATCTTACCAATGTAATAGTGGAGACTTATTCTGGATTATTGATGGACTATGCGGAAAGTGTCCATGCAAGCGCAATTATTCGAGGACTACGAGCAGTTTCTGATTTCGAATATGAAATGCAAATTACATCGATGAACCGCGTATTGAACGATGAAATAGAAACATTTTTCATCATGACAAAAAACCAATATTCTTTTTTAAGCTCTAGTATCGTTAAAGAAGTAGCTAAGTATGGAGGAAAGATTGAAGAATTAGTTCCCCCACACGTTGAAGCTGCTCTTCGTCAAAAATTCAATAAATCTTAACCTTGCCGTAGTGGCAAGGTTTTTTTCATCCCTAGGAAACTACCAGTTCAAAAAGAATATAGGGATTATAAGCATGTGTAGGAAGCGAAATAAAATATAACGTTTAATAGGAATACGGGCTTTTTGAGCAAGTACAATGATTTGCATATGAATACTTATACCGCTAAAAGCGATGATAATTGCTACGACAAATGGGAGTATGGCTTTTCCGGCAAGTATTTCACCAGCTAAACTTATCCCGCCAGTCATCTCGAAAAAAGATGCAACAAATACTAATAATAACGGTGAAATAGATGGTAATATTTCCTTCACAGATTCAAAAACAATAATACTCACCGTAGTAAAAAAAATAACGGTTGTACCGATTAACAATAATATTTGTGATGTTTCTTTAATACTTTCTTGAAATGGGGAAACAGCCATTGTCGTTTTGTAATCATTCTGTTGAATAGGGTTTGAAAAAATGATGAATACTAAGAGGAAGATTAAATTGATAAGATGTATAATGATTAACAATTTTATTCCTGCAAATTCTGCGTTGAAAATTTCAATTCCTACAAATCCAATAACAAACATCGGACTCGGGGCATGACAAATCCCTAATAACCAACTAGCGTTTCGTTCATTTAAAGTGCCCATTTCCTTTAACGAAGAAATAACAGCAGCTCCACTTGGAAACCCTCCTAATGCACTTAATATGTAAACATTCATATATAATTTAAACTTATTCGTTGTATGTAAAAATGTATTTTGTGATCTAATAAACATTTGCGTAATAACTAAATAAGGCAACAAATAGGGAAGTAATGCCGTCGTAAAGATACGCATGCCTTCTACAGCACCCTTATGGGCCGTACCAGGTTGTAGAAACAATAAAATAATGAGTGCCCAGCTTGCGATAGTGATTATTATATGCATGTAATTTCATCCTTTATTTTCGATTGTTTTGTCAGAAAAAAATGGAAGTGATAAACTAATACTCATATATAGTTAAGAAAGAGAGGGAGACCTATGAAGAAGAGAAAGTCCGTAATCCTTCTTTTCGTATTTGCGATTGTGTTGGCTCTTGCCTTTTATCCGATGGAGTCATATATTTCTAAACCAGGAGGTGCCTATGAGCTTTCTCCATTCGTTGAAGTGGACGGTGGAGATGAGGATGACATCGGCACAATGAGTCTACTTACCATTGCTCTTGCAAAGGCGACACCACTTACATACGCATACGCTAAACTAGTGGATAATCAAAAAATATATAAGGCAAATCAAATTCGGCAGGAAGACGAAGACGATAAAGAATATAATGTTCGTCAATTAAAGCTTATGTCTGATTCTCAATTTAATGCTATTACGGTTGCATACAATCGAGCGGAAAAGCCTTATACAGTAACAAATAACGGAATATTTATTTTTAATGTAGTGGATGGTAGTGCAGCAGATAATGTGTTAGAACCTGGTGATAAAATTTTAGAAATGGATAATTTGAAAGATTTGACAGAACAATCAATTCAAACATATTTAACAGACAAACGAGAAGGCGATACTATCCAATTACTAATTGAACGAGAAGGTAAGGAGCTAGTGAAAGAGGTCACGCTAAAAGTAGTTCCAGGCGTTCTTGATAAACCTGGTATTGGGATTTCCTATAAAGAAGACAAAGAAGTAGAAACTACCCCTGTCGTTCATATGAACACAGAAGATATTGGGGGACCTTCTGCTGGACTTATGTTTACATTGGAAATACTAAATCAATTGCTTTCTGAAGATATTACGAAAGGGTACAATATTGCCGGTACTGGGGAGATGCTACCCGATGGGACTGTCGGACGTATCGGTGGCATTGACTTAAAAGTAATTGCAGCAGATCGAAAAGGAATGGAAATCATGTTCGCTCCTGATGACGATATAGACCCCGCGGTGTTAGAGAAAAACCCTGATTTAACATCAAATTATGATGTAGCATTAAAAACGGCAAAAAAAATAGGTACAAAAATGGAAATTGTACCTGTTAAAACAATTGACGATGCACTTGCATATTTAGAAAAACTAGAGCCAAAATAAACGTATTATAAACGAATGGGTGCTATTCTAAAATCGCTTCCAACCATTTGCTGTCCAAACGAACTTTGTAAACCAAGATAATATAAGTTAGCTGCTTTAATATCTAACTGAAGTAATCTATTTTCTTTACTTGCGGCAACTCTACTAACAAGTGGAAGCTGCAAGTCCTTTTTTATCGACTGTAAATAAGCTTGTCCTTTTTGATTCATCCCTAATGGGCGAATATAAGTCGGTAACTCGGTTTCACGTAATTGTTTCCAAGTAAATTCAGTATAAATATGTGTTAACATTCGTTGAATTCTAGTCCATGTAAACCGCTTCGATTTTATCTTTTCCATAAAAGATTGAAAAGATATACAAGTAGTAGCGGCATTCCATATAGCATTTTCCATACCTTCTGTCACTTCTGCAAACTGAGCAAGTGATGCTTTTGTATGACGCAAAATAATTAGTCGAAGTAATGGATAAAATCGTTCCCAGCTACCAAAAGAGTTAGCTATACCTTGCCATTCGTATAGTGCATCTAAACTAGTAGGTGGCATAAAAGTTTGCACTCCAGTTAAATCATCATCGTCAAACAATACTTTTCGAATTCCGGTAGCACTCGCAATTGTTTCCGAAGTTTTCGCTGCATCATGATAATTTGCTATTACACGTTGAATCGTCTCCGGTTGAATTTTCGTATGTAACGTTTGGGCAGCCTCTATATAGTGATAACCTAAAATATTATTTGGCTTCGAAAGATCCACTAATGGCACGGACACATCTTTAGAAACAATCTTATAAGCTTCGTTTAATGCTTTAGGATAACTTATCCCTTTTTTCATTAGCGAGGATATCGCTAAATTATATGATGTTTTATTTTCCGTTAATAAATCATACGTATGTTGAAACGCTTCTAAAGAGCCCTCTTCGCTGCCAAAACAAAAAGCCTTACATTTTAACGCATCTAATAAAAAAATCGCTCCTTTTGCAAAATCACTTGCTTGAGCAGTAGCAAATGCATATGGTAGTTCAATTACTAAGTCAACACCAGCTAACAGAGCCATTTTTGTTCGCGTCCATTTATCAACAAGTGCAGGTTCACCTCGTTGCAAGAAGTTACCTGACATTACTGCAATCATAACTTCACTATTTGTTTTCAATCGTGACTGTTCTAAATGATGTAAATGGCCATTATGAAATGGATTATATTCCACAACAATTCCAGTAGCGTTCATATACTAACCAAATCCTTTCCTTATTCAAATTATAATGTTATTATTATGTAGTGACAAGAAATTATCTTGACATCTAAATTCAGTCATTATATAATCAACTTTGTTGTCTTGAGGTGATAATCGTATGAAATGGGCAATTAGTCAACTAGCAAAATATCGTGAAAACGGGATGCCGTTAGATGAGTTCGTTACCCTGGAAAATGTGAAGGAACGAAACCCGGACGTTCGAAACATTTCACCCGTTCATGTAAAAGGGCATTGCACGTTTGGTGCAGCGCAAATGAATTGTCATTTTCAGCTTTCAGGGACTCTAATATTACCTTGTGCACGCACATGGGAAGACGTAGAATTTCCATTTGAGATTCAATCTGATGAAATCTTTAACTGGTCTGAGACGGCAGCTGCTTCTGCGCAGGCATATGATAATTTTCATGTGGTAGAAGGGGATGTCATTCATGTAGACCCTGTTCTAGAAGAGTTAATTCTTTTAGAAATTCCATTGCAAGTGTATAAAGAAGGTGCAGACCAATTTAGACACGAAGGTGGAAAAGGTTGGAGTTATACAACAGATGAAGATCTGAACGATATGCAAGAAGATGAACAACCAAAATTGGATCCAAGACTAGCTGATTTAGCTAAGTATTTTGATCAAACAGACGAATAATAGATCTGTAAGGAGGTGCCACCAATGGCAGTACCAGCTAGAAGAACTTCTAAAACTGTAAAAAGAAAACGTCGTACACATTTTAAATTATCCGTACCTGGTATGGTTGCTTGTTCAAATTGTGGTGAAATGAAATTGGCTCACCGTATTTGTAAATCATGCGGTCAATACAAAGGGAAAGAAGTAGTGAGCAAATAATTCAGTATTTGTTCCATAAAAGACTACCAAAGAGACCATGGCTCTTCGGTAGTCTTTTTTTGTTTTAAGAAATTATGAAATATACGGTATGTGGTTAACTTCCTCTCAACAACTTAAGGTATGTCACTATTTAAGAATACTGCGCAATAGAAGCTCTATTAAGTGGCCGGTATGATTTCCGCTGCAGGCGGACGCTTACTGCCGGGTGAGCGATGAGCCATCTTACGCTTTCGTTGTGATGTCTCATCTGTCTTAGAGAGGAACAAAGGCTAAGAGCGCCACATCGTGTGGCAATGCCTTCGTGACCACCATCCTGTTGACCTCGGCTGGAGTCGCCGCCTTCCGCTACAATCAATGGAACTCGTTGACTAATCGATAGCTGAATTGAAAAGAGCACTAGGTTTATCAACATCCTCCTAGCAGTTTCTTAGTTAGAATCATTTTATACACATCATATAATTACAAGCAATAACCTGAGCATATTCGCAACATAGTGATACATTTACACGATATATTAAAGCTAATTAGAAAATGTCACCCAATGACAATGAAGGATTTACTATGAGAAAGTTTGTCACGTTCAGCGGGCGTTAGTAGAGTTCGGTATAGTCTTTGTCGTGTTCGAAGGATAGTTTGTACCTTAAAGTGTATCTTATCATCCCGAGCTAACCGTAAAGGATAGTTGGATATAAGAATACTGCGCAATAATGTGTTACCGCTAGGATTTCCGCTGCAGGGTGGACGCTTTCCGCGGGCATGGCTTCAGCCTCCTCGTCGCTTTGCTCCTGCGGGGTCTTCAGCTCATGCACCTGACGCTTCGCTTTCGGTGCAAAAAAACATCTGCTATTCCCGCTGGAGTCGCCGCCCTTCCGCTCCAATACATTGAGCTTGCTAGCTAATCAATGTCGCTGCCCTTAATCCGCTTCATGCAATTTTCTGCAGAAATCATGCTTCTTGTTAATCGATAGGTATGGTACCCTTGATATATAAAATTGCAAAAGGGGAATGGATATGGCATTTACAATCGAAAAAAGAGAAGACATCATTATCTTTGAAATCAACAGACCTGCAATCCATAATGCGATTAACGGAGAAGTAGTAGAAGGATTTAAACAATTAGTGCAAAAAGTAAAAACAGATCATTCCATTAAACTTGCTGTCATTACGGGAGCAGGGGAAAAAACATTTTGTTCAGGCGGTGATCTCTCTGTATTCCATATGCTAAAAACAGAAAAAGAAGCATACCCAATGTTAAGGGAAACTGCGCAAGTTTTATATGAAGTAGCAACATTAGACATTCCAACAATTGCTTTGTTAAACGGAACTGCTGTAGGGGGCGGGTGTGAAATCGCTACGTTATGCGATTTTCGTTTAGTGAAGAAAGAAGCGAAGTGTGGCTTTATTCAAGGGAAATTAGGAATTACATCAGGTTGGGGTGGAGGCTCGTACTTATTTGAAAGAGGAATGAGGCATGATCACGCGTTGCAAATGCTAACAGAAGCGGTACCATATACTTCTGACTATCTTCTTTCTATTGGCTGGGCAACAGAAGTTTACGAAGGAGATAAATATAGTGCTTTACATAAGTTTATCGAGAAAATGATTGTCCCACATTCTTCTGTTTTAAAAGCATACAAAAGACAGGCTATTCAAAAATGGGAAAATACCCATTTATATGAGCGTATTATGGATGAAGTATCAACTTGTGCGATTCTTTGGGGACAAGATGAGCATCACAAAGCAGTCGATGCTTTTTTAAAAAGATAACCATATTTAGAGTCTATTTGTACCCACTTTGCATATATTAGTAAAAAAGCAAAGGGTGATAAACATGAATGTTAAAATTAGAAAAGATAGTTGGAGTGCGGAAGAAGACAATCTTTTGAAAGAAATAGTTTTAAAGAAAATAGAACAAGGTCTTACGCAAATTTCTGGTTTTGAAGAAGCAAGCATTTTGTTAGGTCGCTCCAAACAAGCTTGTGCATTTAGGTGGAATAAAAATCTCCGACCACAAATATTTAAAAGAGATACTACGGGGAAAGAACATGTAGTAAGAGAATTGACGGACTCATCTACATTACAAAACCATTTACAGTTAGCGATGGAAAGCTATGATGAGATGAAACAATCGTATGATGAAATTTCTAGTGCCTATAATTTATTAAAACAAGATTACGAGCAATTATTAAATTGGGCAAAACAAGGAATTACGCATTTAGAACGTCAATAGTTAAAGTCTCTTCCATTAGAGGCTTTTTTTTTATTTGAGAAAATAGAAAATTAGCAATAAAGGACGCACAAAAAGTATTTTCTTCTGCTAGAATAGAAAGTGTAAAGAAAATATTCCATTATTCTATGAATTCTTACAAAAAGTGAGCTTTAGAAGTGGAATATAGGCAACATCCTTTTTAAGGGAATGATTCAAACATCAAAGGGAGGAAATATCAAATGAAAAATTTAGAATCAACAATGGCAGGAACAGTTTTTACGGTAAACGTAGCAGTTGGAGAGGAAGTTACCGCTGGACAAGTAGTAATGGTACTCGAGTCAATGAAAATGGAAATTCCTATTGAAGCAGAAACAGCTGGTAAAGTAGCGGCTATCAATGCAAAAGAAGGTGATTTCGTTAACGAAGGCGACGTACTAGTTACGTTTGAATAAAGTCAATCTTGAGCTTTCTTAAAGAATAAGGAAGTAAATCATTTCTATAAGGTAACTGTCCAGCTTCAGCGCCTAGCCCCTCGGGGCAGACATAGGCGCTTGCGCATTTCTATAAGGGGGTATATAAAGTGGGAGAAACAAAAGGGTATAATGAGCGACTAGAACAAAAACTAACATCTATCTACGCAGGTGGTCACGAGAAATATCATGAAAAAATGAAACAACAAAATAAATTATTTGTACGAGATCGCTTAAAATTACTTTTCGATAATGGGGAATATGCGGAAGATGGTCGATTTGCGAATGTAGAAGCAGGTGATTTGCCAGCAGATGGAGTTGTGACGGCGACTGGTAAAGTGAATGGACAAACAGTTTGCGTAATGGCAAATGATTCAACAGTAAAAGCTGGTTCATGGGGATCTCGTACAGTTGAAAAAATTATCCGTATACAAGAAATAGCAGAGAAAAATAGAGTTCCATTATTATATTTAGTAGACTCTGCTGGTGCCCGTATTACCGATCAACTAGATATGTTTCCAAACCGTAGAGGAGCAGGTAGAATATTCCACAATCAGGTGAGGCTTTCAGGATTTATTCCACAAATTTGCTTATTATTTGGTCCATCTGCAGCAGGTGGTGCATATATTCCAGCGTTTTGTGATATCGTCTTTATGGTAGAAGGAAATGCATCTATGTATTTAGGCTCTCCTCGAATGGCGGAGAAAGTAATTGGTGAGAAAGTTACTTTAGAGGAAATGGGCGGCGCACGAATGCACTGTACAGTTAGTGGTGTTGGAGATGTGCTTGTGACCTCCGAAGAAGAGGCCATTTCAGAAGCAAAACGATACTTAAGTTTCTTCCCTGCCAACTATACAAAAAAGCCTAAAAAGGTTGAAGCAAAAGCAATAAAAGAAGGAAGAACGCTAGAAGCGATTATTCCGGAAAATCAAAATGCACCGTTTGATATGTATGAAGCGATTGATGCAATTATAGACGAAGGTACATTCTTTGATGTAAAAAAACTATTTGCACCAGAACTAATTACAGGATTTGCGCGTATTGAAGGACAAGCGGTAGGGATACTTGCAAACCAACCGAAAGCAAAGGGTGGGGTACTTTTTGTAGATTCAGCAGATAAAGCTGCAAAATTTATTTCGCTTTGTGATGCCTTCTCGATACCGTTAGTATTTTTAGCGGATGTTCCAGGATTTATGATAGGGACGAAGGTTGAGCGAGCTGGCATTATTAGACATGGTGCTAAGTTAATTGCTGCAATGAGTTCTGCAACTGTGCCAAAAATCTCTGTAATTGTACGTAAAGCATACGGGGCAGGACTATACGCGATGGCTGGACCGGCATTTGAACCGGATGTATGTATTGCGCTTCCAACGGCTCAAATTGCGGTAATGGGTCCAGAAGCTGCTGTAAATGCTGTCTATTCAAATAAAATTGAAGCAATTGAAGATCCAAAAGAAAGACTAAAGTTTGTGCAAGAAAAGCATGCAGAATATAAAGAGGAAATTGATATTTACAAGCTAGCTTCCGAGATGATTATCGATGAAATCGTTGCGCCGAGTGATTTACGTCGAGAACTTGCAGACCGTCTTCGTTATTATGAAGATAAAGAAATTGCGCCTGCACCTCGAAAACACCCAGTGCTTCCTGTATAATATTTTTAAAAAGGTCTACCATTTCGGTAGACCTTTTTATAAGATAAGAAAGTATAAACATATCTAGCTCCAACGCTTTCCCTGTTTGCCTGTTGAAGGTCGGCAGGATGCAGGTCATGCTCCTGTGGTTACTCGTCGTAAAAGACATTGCAGTCGTTGTAAAATGTTTTATTTTGCGAAGAGCTTTGCGCAGGAGCACCACGATGTCGTGAGCTTAGACTGTATTCCTCTAATATAGGCGCTTGAGCTTTTCTTACTAAACCGAGGTGATTCATATGAAGATTGCAATTATAGGTGCAGGATCTATTGGAATGTTATTTGGAGCTTATTTAGCAGAAGCGAAACATAATATTACATTTTTAGTTCGAAATCCTAATACGCCAAATAATTTATACATAGAAAAAAGCAATACTGGAGAGCAGTTGATCCCTTGCAATCTTGTTTATAGTATGGACAAACTAGATGATATGGATTTAATCATACTTGCGGTTAAGTATCATCACTTGCAATCGTTAAAAGAAGAATTAGATGCATTGCCAAAGAATATTCCTCTTTTATTCTTGCAAAATGGGTTACTCCATCTCTCTTATGCTACTAATTTAAAGCAAGAAACTATAATGGTAGGGTCTGTATTACATGGTGCAACGAAAAAAAATGCTCATACCGTACAGCATTTAGGTGTGGGTGTAACGACGGTTGGCAATTGGAAAGGGGAGTGGGCAAGGATAGGGGAGCTATTCCTTCATCATAACGAGCGTTTTCCTCTGCAATTCTCGACTAATATAGAAGACGTATTATTTAAAAAAGCAATGTTAAATAGTTTGATTAATCCTTTAACGACTATTGCGCGTGTTCCAAACGGAGAGCTTGTTCAAAACATAGCTTATAAAACAATTGCTAAAAATATATACGATGAAATGCTGGATACATTTGATGAGTGGAAAGGTCGATTTTCATGGGATGAAGTGGTCACACTTTGCACAAATACACAATTTAATCACTCTTCCATGTTAAAAGATTATGAGGAAGGGCGCTTAATGGAACTTGATACAATTGTAGGGGCAATTATTGAAGAAGCGAGAAAAAGAAATAAAAAATTACCGATATTAAATACACTCTATTTACTACTGCAGGAAAAGAATAAAGTAGGTGAACGACATCTTTAATACGATTATCTCGTTTTTGCTATTATATCCTATCGTACTATTTATACTGACGTTTATCGTCTCTAAATACTTTTTTCATAAACGAAAAAAATCCATCGGCATAGCGGCAGATGTAACGACGTTTCTATTGTTTTTCTCCGTTTCTCATGTTTACACGGTTATTTTTGTAAAGAATATTGGATTCCTATTAATCATTTGTTCATTAGTATTTGCATCGATACTGACTTTTTTGGAATGGCGTACAAAACATGAGATTGAAGTTCGTTCGCTACTTCGAAAAATTTGGAGAATATTATTTATGTTACTTTGTCTATTTTATGCGTTCCTCTGGGTATTCGGAGTTATCCGATACGTATTTAGTTATATAAGCTAATAATTTTCCACGCATTCTCCTGTAATGATATACTCATACAAGTATTTGTCTTAATTCAGTAGCACGTAAGTCACTCTGTTGAATTAGGATTAAAACCGACGGCATATGAATTGTTTTTTATGAGAAGCAGTACAGAAAATACGCTAAGGTGAAATTGATAATTAGAGGTGGAAAAATCGTGCGATTAGAGCAACACACACAACCATTCGCGAACCTTTTTTATAAGAAATATTTGGAGAATACAACTAGTTTATCTTCTTTTTTTCATTATGAATGGAATCAAAAGGCGCTTAATAAAAGGCTTCAAGATACTGATTTTAGTAAAACCAAAAGAACGGAACTTGTAAACGTAATAACAAATTATATGCGTAAATTTGGACTTTCAGAAAAAAGCAATAAACATTTAGAAGAGCTACAAGATAATGGGGTTGTCGTAATTGGAGGACAACAGGCTGGTATATTAACGGGACCTATGTATTCTATTCACAAGGCAATATCGGTTATTACGCTAGCTAAGCAGCAAAGAGAGATACTTGGAGTTCCTGTTATCCCTGTTTTTTGGATAGCTGGAGAAGATCATGATATTGACGAGATTAACCATGTTTACATAGAAAAAAGTAGAAAACTTCAAAAGCTTGTATATCCGGCAAAATCGAAAATTAAGAAAATGGCTTCCGAAACAACATTTGATAAAACATTAATGGAGAATTACTTGACTGAAATTTTTCAAAGTTTACCGGAAACGTTATACACGAAAGAGCTATTTTCTAAAGTAATGAATCACCTAGAAAATAATGTAATGTATACGGACTTCTTTGCCGCACTTATGAATGATCTCTTTCATGATGAAGGTTTACTTATAATAGATGCTGCATACGAACCGTTAAGAAAGTTAGAAAGCGAATATTTTCAACTTTTCGTGGAAAACGCTTCTGAACTTTCGGAAATAGTATTTAAGAAAGAAAAGGAATTTGAACAAGCAGGTTTCGGATCGCCAATCCAAACAAAGGAATCAGCTGCCCATCTATTTTTTGTGGAATCTGGAGAACGGTTTTTATTAGAACGAAAAGATGGTATGTTCATCCATGAAGCAAAGGGGCTTTCCTTTACGACCGATGAGTTGATGAATATTGCAGTTAATCATCCTGAAAAGTTGAGTAATAACGTTGTAACAAGACCAATTATGCAAGAGATGGTATTTCCTGTATTGAGTTTTATCGGGGGGCCAGGTGAAATCGCTTATTGGGGGACACTAAAAACGGCATTTGAACTTTTCCATATGAAGATGCCAGTCATTATGCCAAGATTAAGTGTTACTGTTGCTAATGCAAGAACACAAACATTACTCGAAAAATTTTCATTCACTATACAAGATGTATGGGGTGGAGCAGTGGAAGATGCGAAACTTCAATATATTAACAATCATCGAAATGAACAAATTTCCGAGTTGATCCAAACGATGAAACAGGAGCTTGTAGCAAAGTATGCACAGTTAAAAGAGCTTTTAATAGAAGATGATCTTAAATTGAGTCCGTTAGTGGAGAAGAATTTACGTTACCATGAAAGACAATTAACATTTATTGAACATGCAATCGATGATACTCTTCTTGGTAAGTTGGATGCTTCTATTCATCGCTATGATCGAATTATTATGGACCTAATTCCAAATGGAGGACTACAAGAGAGAACCTATTCCCCACTTCAGCTATTAAATGAGGTAGGACCAAATTTTATAAAAGAGCTTTTAGAAGTTCCATACGAGTTTAATGGGAAACATCATGTAGTATATATATAACTTAATTCAGCAAATGTTTTATTGCGACGAGCTTGCGCAGGAGCAGATGTCTCCCACTGTTTATATGTGGTGAGATACAAATAAAAATCAAACGAGGGCCAACAAACCCCTGTTCCTGCGGTTACACCTCGCAAATAATTAATAACTTCTGAATAAAGTTATAGCCTCCGGCGGATGCCACAGATTTTCAGAGGATGTTCTCGAGCAAGTTCGAGGGAAATATTGGCGCAAATACGCCGAGGCATATTTGATTAAGCGCAAGCCCCCACAGTTTTGTGGGGGCTTTTGTATGAGGAAAAATATAGCTTTTTGGCACCGATTTTGTCTCAACAAGTACTATTTACGCATTTTGAAAAATTAAATGCTCATTTTTTTAAAAATGGGTGGAGGAAAGTGGGGGGATGTGGTATGTTAATGACATAAAGTGGGGTGAGTAGCATGTTCATGGGCGAATATCAACATAACGTTGATGCGAAGGGACGGTTAATAATACCTTCCAAATTTCGTGAACACTTAGAAGACTGTTTTGTTTTAACACGTGGTCTTGATAATTGTTTATTTGGTTATCCTATGAATGAATGGCGAAAACTCGAGGAAAAATTAAAAGAACTTCCTGTAACTAAAAAAGATGCACGGGCATTTACTCGGTTTTTCTTTTCAGGTGCTACAGAAGTTGAAATTGATAAAACGGGGCGTATTAATATTCCGAGTAATCTTCGTAGTTATGCAAAGATGGACAAGGAATGTATCGTGTTAGGAGTTTCAAACCGCCTGGAAATTTGGGCGAAGGATGCTTGGGAAAATTACTTTGAAGAATCTGAGGATTCCTTCAATGACATTGCAGAAAATATGATTGGCTTCGATATCTAACTTAATTCAGCCGGGGTCACCCCCAGTTTAATTGAGGCAGAGCCTCCGGCGGATGTCACGGATTTTTAAGAGATTGTATCGGGCATGCTCGAGTAAAAATCCAGACGCGCCGTTTTCTATGACGGGCTTTCGTAGGAGAATTCACTTTTGCGGGGCTGAACGAAGAAAAGGAGAGGCAAATATGCCGAGCCGATTTTGATTAAGGAGGAAAAGGCTTGTTTCATCACACAACAGTATTATTAAAGGAAACGGTAGATGGACTTGCTGTTCGTCCAGATGGTATTTACGTGGACTGTACATTAGGTGGTGCAGGTCATAGTGAATACTTAGTGCAACAATTAAATAAACAAGGTAAGTTAATTTGTTTCGATCAAGATATGACCGCAATTGAAAATGCAAAAATAAAGCTTGCACCTTATTTAGATCAAGTAACTTTTGTACATGCGAATTTTCGTTATTTGAAAAAAGAACTTGCTGAAATTGGGATTGAAAAAGTAGATGGCATATTATATGACCTTGGGGTATCTTCCCCACAGCTCGATACGCCAGAACGTGGTTTCAGCTATAACTATGACGCTCCTCTTGATATGCGTATGGATCAAACTAGCGAGTTAACTGCTTATCATGTTATTAATGAGTGGGCATATGAAAAATTGGTGAAAATATTTTTCCGATACGGGGAAGAGAAGTTCTCCAAACAAGTTGCTCGTAAAATTGAACAAGCTCGAGAAACAGCTCCGATTGAGACGACTTTCCAATTGGTGGAGTTAATAAAAGCAGGGATTCCAGCCGCGGCAAGACGAACAGGTGGGCATCCGGCTAAACGAATTTTTCAAGCAATCCGAATAGCAGTAAATGATGAACTTGGAGCAGCGGAGGATTCTCTCGAAGATGCTATCCAACTGATCAACGTGGGTGGAAGAATTAGTGTGATTACATTCCATTCGCTCGAAGATAGATTAGCAAAAACAATTTTTAAGGAAGCTTCGTCCTTACCTGATTTACCTCCAAACTTGCCAGTAATTCCAGCTGGGATGGAGCCAATGTTAAAACTAGTAACAAGAAAACCGATATTACCTTCAGCTGAAGAACTAGAAGTGAATAATCGATCTCGATCCGCTAAGCTACGAATTGTGGAAAAACTAATAGAAAAAGGAAGTGTTTAAATGGCTTTACGTAATCATCAGTCAGAGACTTACATAAGTCGTCCTTCTTTCCCAGAACAACCACAAAAACAAAAAACGGTCCAGAAACATAAAAAGCTTTTATCAAAAGGTGAGAAAATATTACTCATTTGTCTGCTTGCTGTTGTAACTTTACTCGCTGTCATGATTATCCAAACGCAAACCGCTGTTCGTTCTACAACTACGGACATTTCTCAAATCGAAAAACAAATCGATACTACTTCAAAAGAAAATACAGATTTGTCCATACAAGTAAGTGAACTATCTACCTATGATCGCATTTGGAAAAAGGCGGAAGAGCTCGGATTGAAATTGAATGAGCAAAACGTGAAGGTAGTACCAGGACAATGAATAAAAAATTTCGTTTTCAATGGGGAGCCTTTCTTATGTTTTTATTATATGGAGGGCTCTTTTTTCTATTATTGGGAAGATTCGTTTTCATTCAAGTGACCGGAATTGCAGAAGGACAAGTATTATCAGCAAAAGCAGATTCGAAGTATAGTAAAGAACAAGTTTTACAAGCGAGTAGAGGTAACATTATCGATCGGAACGGGGAAATTATTGTTCAAGACACATTAAGTTATAAAATGATCGCCGTTATAAGCCCAAAAGCTTCGGAGAATAGTAAAGTACCTAGACATGTAATAGATACGAAAGAAACCGCTCAAGTATTATCGCAATATATTGATATGACGGAAGAAGAGATAGAGGATTTATTGAACAAAAGTATAGAAAAAGAAAGATATCAAGTAGAGTTTGGAAAAGCTGGTAGAGATATTAGTCATAAAGAAATGAATGAAATAAAAGCACAAAATTTACCCGGAATTATTTTTGAGCAAGATTTGAAAAGACTTTATCCTAACGGTCAATTTGCTTCACATTTAATAGGATTTGCACTAA
The DNA here is from genome assembly GCF_900111345.1 of Psychrobacillus sp. OK032. GTDB lineage: Bacteria > Bacillota > Bacilli > Bacillales_A > Planococcaceae > Psychrobacillus. Next base: position 271,172 of record NZ_FOGY01000001.1, on the reverse strand, counting down.
AAGAAGAGAATGAAGAGGGTGAAGCAGAAACCGTGGGGAAAATGGGGCTTGAATATATATATGACAAAGAGTTAACAGGAACCCCTGGGAAAGTAGAATTTAAAGGTGATACAAAAGGATTTTTACTTCCAAATGCAGAAAAAATGGTGATGGAACCGCAGAATGGTCAAGATATACATTTGACCATTGATAAAACAATTCAAAACTTTTTAGAAGATGCACTTAACAAAGCGGAAGAACAATATAATCCTGAGAAAATGACTGCCATAGTGGCGAATGCTAAAACAGGAGAAATTCTCGCAATGTCCCAAAGGCCAACGTTCGAGCCAAATACCCGAGAAGGCTTGTCTACAAATTGGTTAAATGAGGCAACAGAACAAACGATCGAACCTGGCTCTACTTTTAAAATCTTTACTTTAGCTGCAGCAATTGAAGAAGGTGTATGGGATCCAAATGACTATTTTAACTCAGGATCCTACACATTATTCGGTGATACAATTCGAGATCATAATGTATATGGGTGGGGCCCAATTACGTATATAGAAGGTTTTCAACGATCATCTAACGTGTCCATGGCATATTTACTTAACCGAATGGGAGATGAAACATTCATCGAATATATCCATCGGTTCGGTTTTGGAGAAAAAACAGGTATAGATCTTCCGAATGAAGCTACAGGAACTGTTCTTGATACCTATCCGTTGAACAGAGTAACAACGACATACGGGCAAGGTACTACTGTGACTCCTATTCAAATGATTCAAGGGATGACTGCAATAACGAACAAAGGAAAGATGATGCAACCATATGTTATTGATAAAATTGTTGATCCGAATACCGGTGAAGTACTAAGCGATCATCAACCTACCGAAAAAAAATCGCCTATTTCAGAAAAAACAGCTGATCAAGTGAAGGAAATTCTAGCTAGTACGGTTACATCTGAATATGGTACTGCAAAACGTTTTAAACTAGATGAATATACTACCGCTGGGAAGACAGGAACAGCACAAATTGCAAAACCAGGTGGAGGATATTACTGGGGCCGCGAATTATTTTTATATTCGTTCTTAGGAATGGCTCCTGTGGAAGACCCACAGTTAATCGTGTATGTCACTGTGCATAAACCGAAGTTAGAGTTATCGGAATCTGGGTCACAACCAGTTGCTGAAATATTTAATGCAGTAACAGAAAAAAGTCTGAAATACTTAAACGTTCAACCTGAAAATCTGGAGCTTGCTACCCCAATTGAAATGCCAAATGTAGTTGGTAAAAATATTTTTGAGAGTCAAAGTATGCTAGAGTCACAAGGCTTGAAAACTGTTATAATTGGGCAGTCAGAAAGTGTAATGGAGCAGTACCCGAGTGCTGGTACATCTATTATTTCTAGTGGCACGGTGTTCATTAAAGGACAAGGTGAAATTCAATTACCAAATTTTACAGGTTGGTCAAAACGAAATTTAATGATATATAAATCATTAGCGAATCTTCCTATCGAAATTATTGGGGAAGGGTTTGTGACAGAGCAAAGTTTGACAGCTGGTTCCATTGTATCTAATGAAACACCAATCGTTGTCCAATTAGCGACCCCCGAAGAAATGGTAAATACTACTGCTCCTTTGGAAGAGGAATTAGTGGAAGAACTACCGCAAGATTAGTAGAGTTATATAAAGAGGAATAGAATAGTTACTGTCATTTTCTCATACGTTATCTAAAACGAGCAAAAGGAGAAAATGGCATTTCTAAAATAAAGCAAATGATCCGTCTGCGAATGATTTGGTTAATAACGATTATTTTATTTCTATTAGTTGGAGCTAAACTAATACAACTACAATTTTTTCAATTTGATGAATTGACGACTAAAGCAAAAGAGAGCTGGGATCGAGAGCTTCCTTATTCATCACTACGAGGCAATATTTTGGATAGGAATGGAGAAATAATTGTAGGAAATAAGCTCGCACCGACTTTATTTTACATGCCGTCACAAAATGATGACCCAGAACAAGTAGCTGAACAAATTGCACCACTTATTCAAATGGAAAAAGAAAAGCTATTTGAACAACTGAATAAGAGAGCCTCCATCATAAAAGTTGCACCTGCTGGGAAAAATATCTCTACTGAACTAGCAATGGAAATACAAGATAAGAATATTAAAGGGCTATATTCTGGTGTCGATTATGTACGAGACTACCCCCACGGAGAGATGCTTTCTAGATTATTAGGATTTACCGGTTATGACACACAAGGACTTGCGGGAATTGAATATCAATATGATTCTGTATTAATAGGCAAAGATTCGGCCATTCGAATGTATACGGATGCAAAAGGCATTCCTTTACCGCATGTAGATGATGGTTGGAAAAGTGGCGTGAAAGGTAATCATGTACAGCTAACGATTGATATGAAAATCCAACAAGTGGTGGAAAGGGAACTTTCTCAAGCGATGAAGCAATATGATGCAACGCAAGCTATTGGGATAGCAATGAATCCTAATACAGGAGAAATACTCGCACTCGCATCAGCTCCAAACTTTGATCCTGCAAATTACCAAGATGTGGACTCTACTATATATAATCGTAATTTACCAGTTTGGATGACATTTGAACCCGGCTCAACATTTAAAATAATTACATTAAGTGCTGCATTAGAAGAAAATGTAGTGGATTTAGAAAAGGATCATTTTTTTGATGCTGGTTATACGATGGTAGAAGGTGCAAGGCTAAGATGCTGGAAAAGACAAGGACATGGAGATGAAACTTTCCTAGAAGTAGTCCAAGACTCCTGTAACCCAGGTTTTATCGAGCTTGGGAGAAGAGTAGGTCCGGATAAGCTTCAGGAGTATATTCGAAATTTTGGTTTTGGACAATCGACAGGTTCAGGCATGGCTGGGGAATCTACGGGCATTCTATTTAGTAAAGATCGATACGGACCTGTTGAACATGCGACTACATCATTCGGCCAAGGTATTTCTGTAACACCTATTCAACAAGTGCAGGCGGTTGCTGCAGCAGTAAACGGGGGTTATTTATATAAACCGTATATTGTAAAAAATGTGTTAGAAGGGGAAACAAATAATATTTTATCGAGTACCGAACCAGAGATGAAAAAACAAGTAATTAGTGAAGAAACATCTGCGAAAGTTCGAGATGCGCTAGAACATGTTGTAGCGTTAGGCTCCGGTAGGCAAGCATATAGAGATGGTTTGCGAATTGGTGGAAAAACAGGTACTGCCCAAAAAGTAAAAGATGGTAGATATATGGAAGGTGAATATATCGTATCTTTTATCGGTTTTGCTCCAGCGGATAATCCGGAAATAGTTGTATACGTTGCAATCGATAATCCCAAAAATTCTTTATTGTTTGGGTCTGTCATTGCAGCACCGATTGTAGGGCAAATCATCGAGGACTCATTGGAGGTTACCGCCGGTGGTAAACAATTGGAAAAAGAATACCGCTGGGGAGATATCGAGCAAGTTCGTACTCCGAATTTAATAGGAGTAAAGAAAAAAGAAGTAACGTCCTATATGTATCCATTTTCAATAGTTTGGCATGGTGATGGGGATGAAATACTTACCCAGTTACCAAAAGAAGATAGTCTAATACCTATTGATGGAACCATACATGTATATACGAAATAACCATTTAAAAAATAAATAACTATGGAACATTCAGCTATAGTTGATGGCAATTAAGGAGATTTTTTTATGACATTATCTGCAACGATTATAACACTATTTGTTAGTTTTCTTTTATCGGTCATTCTTGCACCATTCGTTATTCCTTATCTAAGGAAGATGAAATTTGGCCAAAGTATTAGAGAAGAAGGACCTGAATCACACCAAAAAAAAGCAGGAACGCCAACAATGGGAGGACTTATTTTTATTACTTCCATCATCGTCTCCACGATTGGTCTGTCGTTTTACTTCGATAAGTTAACGACACAATCAATTGTTTTGCTCATCATCTTAGTTGGATTTGGAGCTATTGGATTTTTGGATGACTTTATTAAAGTAGTATTAAAGCGAAATCTTGGGTTAACTTCTATTCAAAAATTGATTGGCCAAATTGTAATATCCATTGTTGCTTATTTCTTATTAAAATTAGGTCCATTTGATACATCACTTGCCATTCCATTTACGAATGTCGATTTCTCACTTGGTCAATTTTATGTAGCGTTTCTAATCTTCTGGTTAGTAGGATTTTCTAATGCAGTGAATTTGTCAGATGGGCTAGATGGTTTAGTATCCGGTACTGCGTCTGTAGCTTTCGTAACATTTGCAGTGCTAGCACTTACTTTTGAACAAACAGATATAGCCATTTTCGCATTTAGTGTGGCTGGAGCTCTATTAGGATTTCTTTTATTCAATAAAAATCCGGCAAAAGTATTCATGGGTGATACTGGTTCACTCGCATTGGGTGGCTCGCTGGCAATGGTATCAATTCTAGTCAAGCAAGAGTTAATGTTACTAATCGTTGGTATTATTTTTGTGGTAGAAACTTTATCCGTTATTTTACAAGTAATTAGTTTTAAAACGACTGGCAAGCGTATTTTTAAAATGAGTCCGATTCATCATCATTTTGAACTTTCTGGTTGGAATGAGCGCAAAATTGTAACTGTATTTTGGGCAGTTGGTTTTGTTGCCGCTATGTTTGTTGTATTGATGGAGGTTTTGTAAAGTGAAACAGTTACCAATTGTCTATCATAAAAAAATACTAGTATTAGGCCTGGCGAAGAGTGGTACGGCTGCGGCCGAAATTTTGCATGATTTAGGTGCCTTTGTAACTGTTAATGATGCAAAACCTTTTGATGAAAACGAGAATGCACAGTACTTACTTTCTAAAGGATTAACGGTTATATGTGGAAGTCATCCCGAGGATCTTTTAGACGAAGGATTCAGTCTTATAGTAAAGAACCCTGGTATTCCTTACTCAAACTCCGTTATTGCGGAAGCGAAAGAAAGAGGAATCCCAGTTTGGACAGAAGTCGAGCTTGCTTATCGTATAAGTGATGCACCAATGATTGGTATTACCGGATCTAATGGAAAAACAACAACAACTACACTTATCTTTGAAATACTGAAACAAGGACAAAAACACCCATTAATCGCAGGGAATATTGGAACAGTTGCTAGTAGTGTAGCGAAAGAAGCTTCAAAAGAGCATACAATCGTAACAGAGCTTTCATCGTTCCAACTAATGGGAACAGAACAATTAAAACCGAAAATTTCCATTTTGATGAATTTATATGAAGCCCATTTAGATTATCATGAGGATTTCCAAGAATATACGGATGCTAAATTTAATATTACGAGAAACCAAGATGCTTCCGACTGGTTTATTTATAATGGAGAACAACACCTTGTAATGGAATATGCAGAAAAGAGTAAGGCGATTAAAGTTCCGTTTTATGTTAGCAAAAAGACGAAAGATGGCATAAGCGCGGATGATCAGTTCGTCTATTGGAATGGCGAGCAGGTATTTGAACGATCCAACATCGCACTTCGGGGCAAACATAATTTAGAAAATGTGTTAGCAGCAACTGCCACAGCACTAATAATGGGTTGTTCTATAGAAGATATAACGACTGTTCTTTCTACCTTTCACGGCGTAAAACATCGCACGCAATTTATTAGAGAGTGGAACAATAGAAAGTTCTACAATGATTCTAAAGCTACGAACGCATTGGCAACCAAAAGTGCATTAGAAGGTTTCTCGGAACCAGTCATTTTACTTGCTGGTGGTGTTGATAGAGGTCATTCTTTTGATGAGTTGATTCCATATCTACGTAATGTAAAAGCGTTAATTCATTACGGGGAAACTGCAGAACGTTTGCAAAAGTTTGGAGAGGAACAATCTATTCCAACAGTCGTTCAAGTGAAAAATTTAGTGGAAGCTATTGAAGAAGGGGTAAAAGTATCGGATGAAGGGGATGTCGTATTATTATCACCAGCTTGCGCAAGTTGGGATCAATACGCCAGCTTCGAGCTACGTGGTGATGAATTTATCAATAAAGTTATTTCGCTGAAAGAGTAACGAAAGGATGAAATAATCGGAAGTTAAAAGTAAAGTATTATTCGTTTCCTCCGTCCTATTTTTATCAATTATTGGCATTTTCTTTGTACATTCTGCTGGTTCTTACTGGAGTGAAGTACATTATAAAGGGCAAATGCCATTCGCTATTAAACAAGCAACTTATTTGATCATAGGTATTGCTGTAGCTTTTTTTATCCGAAACAAAAGCATTATACGCATTCCTACATTTTGGAAAATTTTATATTTAATTTCTATCGTATTATTAATAGGGGTATTAATCCCTGGAATAGGTGTAGTACGAAATGGTTCACAAAGTTGGATTCCGTTAGGTTTTATGAATTTTCAGCCAGCAGAACTTGCTAAAATCGCTGTTTTAGGATTATTAGCAACTGCTTTGGCAAATGATAAAAAGCCGAAAAAAGTAGTTTATTTTCAAAGTGCCATTTTGCTGCTATTGCCGATTAGTTTAATCATGCTTCAACCGGATTTTGGATCTGCGTTTGTGTTAGTAGTGGCAGTTTTCTTTTTATTGTTTGCTGCGGGTCTATCTATCAAGTTTTTTATGGCAATTGGTGCTGTGGGGATTATTGGTTTTATAGCATTGATCGTTTCAGCACCGTATAGACTTGTTCGAATCCAAGCATTTCTAGACCCATGGAAGGATCCTTTAGGTTCGGGGTTCCAGGCGATTCAATCGCTACTTGCTATAGGACCAGCTGGCTTATTTGGCTTTGGTTATGGTAATAGTAGACAAAAGTTTTTATACTTACCTGAACCTCAAAATGATTTTATCTTTTCTATATTGTTAGAAGAGACAGGTTTTATAGGTGGGTTAATAGTCATCATCGCTTTTCTTACTTTTTTTACGACAAGCTTTATGATGGCTGCTAAAACCAAAACGAGAGATGCACAGTTAATGATTATAGCATTCACTTCGTTGTTAACTGTACAAACGTTTCTGAATATGGGAGTTGTGACAGGGCTACTTCCTGTAACGGGTGTTACTTTACCGTTTATTAGCTATGGTGGATCTTCTCTTGTTATGACTTGGATAATAATTGGAATTATATTCAACTTAGCGAATACATCTATAAACGAAGGGAGGCGGTAGAATGGAAAAAATCATCGATATTGAAGATCGCATACCTACTTTAAAGGAACGTAGAAGACGCAGAACAAACAAAAAGTTTTCCATTCTACTTTTTCTCTTTGTCACTACTCTCTTAATCGTTCTCTATTTTCAATCTGCCTATAGTCAAGTACAGACAATTGAGTTAGAAGGTGCATTGCTCTTACCAAAAGAAAAGTACATTGAACAAAGTACATTAAAATTGGGCGATTCCATGTGGGGGTTTAAAGAAAATAATATCGAAAAAACGTTAGAACGAAATGAGTGGGTAAAATCTGCTCATGTAAAACGCAACTGGTTGACGGAAGTACATATCCAAGTGGAGGAATACAAACAAATTGGATACGAAGACAAAGATGGAACACTTAGTATTATTCTAGAAAATGGCAAAGTAATCGAGACTGACGGACAAGTCTTACCCTTTGAAGGACCAATCTTTTCGGGCTTTAAAGAGGAAAAGGTTCGTTTAAGATTAATAAAAGAATTAGCTAATTTAGAACCAGAAGTACTGTTAACTATTTCGCAAATCATATATACGCCAACAGAAAATGATGTATATTCTATACAAGTATTTATGAATGATGGTAATGAAATAAAAGCCATAATCCCGTCGTTTGCTGAAAAGATGAATTATTATCCATCCATCGTATCGCAGCTAAATCCCGACGTAAAAGGCATTATCGACCTAGAGGTGGGCTCATTCTTTCAACCATATGTAGAATTGTATAATGAAGAAATCGATGAGGAGGCGACGGAGCTTGAAGAAAAGGAACAAACTCCTTAGAATACCTTCTCGAGGTCGAATACTTATCTCCATAGTAAGTTTGGTTTTGGGCTTTATACTTGCCTATTCCTACAGTATGGCTGTAGAAAATGAATCGGAAAGAAATATTACGAGTGAAAGTTTTTTGGAACAGAACAAATATAGAGAAGAATTGATTGACCAAAAAGAAAGAAATAAGGAACTCACGGAGGAAATAAATGAAAAACAGCAAGGGATTCGTGACTTGGAACAATCGTTTGCAAATAGTGAGGAAAGTGCAGAAGCATTAGTCAAAGAAGCAGAAAAGTTAAGGTTATTAATGGGTGATCTACCGTCACAAGGAAAGGGCATCGCGGTATCATTAGAAGATGGAGCATACAACCCATCCCAAGAAAATCCGAATGATTATATTGTACATGAGAGCCATGTTTTCAAAGTGGTGAATGAATTGAAAATTTCGGGGGCAGAGGCGATTTCCATTAATGGACAAAGACTTCGAGCGAATTCGTTTATCCGTTGTACAGGCCCTGTTATAACGATAGATGGAAAGACATTCCCCGCACCGTTTACAATCGAAGCAGTAGGAGATCCAGCTGTCCTATTAGCTTCTGTTCATCTAGGAGGTGGCGTTTTAGACCAGCTAACAAGTGATAATATTGTCGTAACGGTAGAAGAAAAAGGAAACATAACAATGCCTGCGTTACGGGACGAAAAAAGCTCATAACAAAAGCGTAAGCGATTTTGTACCTAACGGGCTGTGTGCGGTTAAAGGAGGCCGAATAATGAAAAAAGCCGTCTATATTCGGTTTACGATCATTTTGTTAATAGTTGGTTTTATGTTAGCTGTTCAATATAATACCGTTAAAAATCCAGAAACGAGAGACACGAGAGACATTTGGGCTATTCGTCAGGAACTTGCTAGAGAAACGGAATTACATTCAGAGTTATTATCAGAAGTGCGAATGCTAGAGCAAACGATAGGTAAATACGAAAATATGAGGAATGAAAGTCCAGAAATCGCATTAAATGATACAGTTAACCAATTGAAGAAGGATATTGGAATAGAACCGTTTAATGGTCCAGGACTTACCATTAATGTGAAGCCATCTTTGGAAAGTATCGCAATGGGACAAGAAATTGAAGGAATTTCACCCGATTTACTTATTCGATTGGTCAATGAGATTAATCGGTTTAAAGCGAAAGCGGTAGAAATAGACGGAAAACGCATTATTTATTCGTCGGCAATAAGAGATGTAAATGGGAAAACAACCGTAAATAATCTTGCGATACGAAATGCCCCTTTTACAATAAAAATCGGAACAACATCGTTTGAAGATGCTAAAAAAATGTATAACCAACTCGAGGCTTCGGCTATTGGTGATGACTTTTACATTGATAATCTGACGTTAGAAATCGGTGATCCTGAAAACAACCTCACTATTTCTGGTTATGACCAATCAGTGAACAATCAATTTTTACAAGAGATTCCAGGAGGGGAGTAACGCATGTGGTTGCCATTATTAGGTTTAATACTCGGGATTTCCCTTGGTCTTTTAACAGATATCCAAGTTCCGGAAATATATGAAAGCTATTTGTCTATTGCTGTACTAGCGGCTCTTGATACGCTTTTTGGGGGAATTAGGGCACAATTACAACATGTATATGACGATAAGGTCTTTGTAACCGGATTTTTCTTCAATATTGGACTAGCAGCAGCGTTGGCGTTTTTAGGGGTTCATCTTGGAGTAGATTTATATTTAGCTGCAATTTTTGCATTTGGCGTGCGGTTGTTCCAAAATATAGCAGTAATACGCCGAATGTTATTGACAAAATGGTCGGAAAGAAAAAATGCATGAACAATATGTATGAAAAATTAGAATATTAAACTATATATATGATAAAGTTTTAGACTTTATAAGGTTTTTACACTAGAATAATAGATAAAGAGTAAATAGGAGGTGCCACGGGTTGAATCAATCAGAATTGTATGTATCACTAGATATCGGGTCGTCTTCTATCAAAGTCTTAATAGGAGAAATGAATGATGACTCGCTGCATGTAATAGGTGTAGGTAATGTAAAATCAAATGGGATTCGAAAGGGCACCATTGTTGATATAGACGCAACTGTTCAGTCTATTAAAAAAGCAATAAGTGAAGCGGAAAGAATGATCGGAATGGCTATCCATGAAATCGTTCTAGGAATTCCAGCTAATTTAGCAAATATACAAAATGTTAAGGGCGTAGTAGCTGTAAATAGAGAAGATAGAGAAATTACTGATAGTGATTTAGAACGTGTCATTGAATCTGCTCAGGTAATGTCTATACCACCTGAAAGAGAATTGATCAATATTGCACCAAAGCAATTCATAGTGGACCATCTGGAAGAAATAAAAGATCCACGTGGTATGATCGGAACTCGTCTCGAGCTAGACGGAATTATGATGACAACATCCAAAACAATTTTACATAATGTGTTGCGGTGTGTGGAAAAAGCTGGTCTGCAAATTAGAGAGATTTATTTGCAACCATTGGCAGGTGGTCATTTTGCTTTAACAGAAGATGAAAAAAACCATGGTACTGCCTATATTGACATTGGTGGGGGTTCAACTACCATTGCCATTTTCAGTGAAGGACATTTAATCAATACTTCTGTTATTCCTGTAGGAGGAGAGCATATTACAAAAGATCTTTCAATTGTATTAAAAACTCCGACTGAACAAGCAGAAATGATTAAGTTGAAATATGGACATGCCTTTTACGATGATGCTTCAGATGATGAACTTTTTGAAGTTCCAGTAATTGGAGCAGATATGAAAGAGCAATATTCTCAGCGGTATATTGCAGAAATCATTGGTGTTCGTCTAGAAGAATTATTCGAATTAGTATTAGAAGAGTTTTATAGAATGGGTCTACAAGATCTACCTGGTGGTGTAGTAATTACTGGGGGCGTTTCTAAATTGGATGGAATAGGTCAATTAGCAAGACATATTCTCCAAACAAGAGTGAGATTGTATACACCAGATTATATTGGGGTACGCGAACCACAATATACAACTGCTGTTGGTCTTATAAGATATGCCTATAAAGAAGATCTTTTCTATGGTAAAATTGGTAATAGCCAAGCATTAGCACAAATGGCTAGTAGTGAAGCAGTTTCGAGTCCTAAAAAACAAAAACAAACTGTTCAAAATTCGACAAATGATAACAAAGAAAGCGCAATGTCAAAAGCGAAGAAATTTTTCGACAAATTTTTTGAATAAAAAACCTTTATCATAGCTTAAGAGAATATAGGAGGCAATAGCATGTTAGAATTTGAAACAAACGAAGATCAATTAGCCGTTATTAAAGTTATTGGAGTAGGTGGCGGCGGTAACAACGCTGTTAATCGAATGATTGAACATGGGGTTCAAGGGGTAGAATTTATCGCTGTTAATACGGATGCGCAAGCTTTAAAAATGTCTGAAGCCGAAGTCAAATTACAAATCGGTGGTAAGCTCACTCGTGGATTAGGAGCAGGTGCAAATCCAGAAGTCGGTAAAAAAGCAGCGGAAGAAAGCAAGGAACTAATCGAAGAAGCATTAAAAGGCGCAGACATGGTATTCGTTACAGCTGGAATGGGTGGAGGAACTGGTACTGGTGCTGCCCCTGTAATTGCTCAAATTGCACGTGATTTGGGCGCACTAACAGTAGGTGTTGTTACACGTCCTTTTACATTTGAAGGTCGTAAACGAGCTACTCAAGCGGTTGGCGGTATCGGTATGATGAAAGAATCAGTAGATACATTGATCGTTATTCCAAATGACCGCTTATTGGAAATCGTAGATAAAAATACGCCAATGCTAGAAGCTTTTAGAGAAGCAGATAATGTATTACGCCAAGGGGTTCAAGGTATCTCTGACTTAATCGCTGTTCCAGGACTTATCAACTTGGACTTTGCGGACGTTAAAACGATTATGTCCGATAAAGGGGCGGCACTTATGGGAATTGGTATATCCTCAGGTGAAAATCGTGCAGCAGAAGCAGCGAAAAAAGCAATTTCCAGTCCACTTCTTGAGACATCTATTGATGGTGCAACTGGAGTGCTAATGAATATAACTGGTGGCTCTAATTTAAGTTTGTTCGAAGTACAAGAAGCTGCTGATATCGTTGCTTCAGCTTCGGATGAAGAAGTGAACATGATCTTCGGTTCGGTAATTAATGATAATTTGAAAGATGAAATTGTTGTTACGGTAATTGCGACGGGCTTCAACGAAGAACTAATTATGCAAAAACAGCCAAGAAGCTCTGGGTTTGGTGGAAGTAGAACACAACAAGCTGCTCCAACACCTCCAATCCGTGAACAACGTAAAGAAGAAATACAACAACCATTACAACATGAACGCCAAGAACGTCAAGTGTCTAACCATCCACAAGAAGATGCACTAGATATTCCGACATTCTTAAGAAATCGTCAACGTAGATAATAACTACTCATAAAGCTGTCTTCAATTCGATCAAATCGATTTGGAGATAGCTTTTTTGTTTTGGATTATTTAATTTATGGCATGTAGACAATTTTTTCCAAGCGACATAGGGTTTGCCTTTTATAGAGATACTGCGCACTAAAAAGCTTGATTAAGTGTCCGCTATGATTTCCGCTCCAGGCGGAAAGCGTCCACCTGAAGCGGAAATCATAGCGGACACCTAATAGGCTGACGCATTATCCCTAAATTGCGAACTATCCTTAATACTGATAGTATCTTTATTATGTTTTTTTGTCGTTAAAAAAGAAGCTTTTCGACCGTTCTTTTGACAAAGTTTTTATAAGTGACATGATACCATTTAGTAAAAAAGGGGGGAGAATCATGTACGCGGAAGTCATGATTGCAACTAATACTTTTTTCAACTATACCGTGTTAGCGTTCGCAAACAAAATTGGGTGGATTGAAAACCAAAAAAGATATTTATTCCTTTCAGCTTTTGTTGCTGGAGTGATTACAGTCATTTTCTCTCATCACGTAAGTACGATATTCTTGTCTTTTTTCGTTATGATCGGCATTGCTTTTTGGAAGAAACGCACACAAATTGTAAAAGCGATTACGCTGACATTACTTGCAAGCGTATTCGCTGGAGGATTATTAACTGCTATAGCACCGATGTATAGCAATAGTAATAATACATTTATGATGGTTAATTTCGCATTAATCGCAATTGGTGGACTCTATTTCTTAACGAAACATGTACTGCACCTCAATATTTTAAATGCAGAAAGAGAGTTATTATATACATCGCATATAACTTTGTTTGGCGAAACAAAGGAGTTAACTCTTTTTATTGACTCGGGAAATGTATGTAAAGAACCACTTTCAAATGATCCAGTACATTTTGTAGCAGCAGAGGTGTTAAAAGATGTACTACCTAAAGAATTGTTTCAATCAATTAGTGACTGGGAGTTTGAGAAAAATAAAGGACTTGACAAACTCTCCAAAGAATATGCTACTAAATTACGATTAATACCAATATCTACAATACAAAAAGAGAAAACTTGGGTAATTGGGATAAAGTACGAAGAATGGATAGTAAATGATCTGCCTTTACCAAAAGGATATATCGTCATGACGAGAGTGAAAGATAAATTTCCTCATGGAGCAGATGGAATTTTGCACAGTTCTTCTTATTTCCATTTAAAGAAAAGGAGTGTTAGATAATGCTGTTGAAATTATTGCGCAGACTATATTACTGGATATTATCTTTTAAAAGAAGTGGAGTACATTATATTGGTGGTAATGAATCACTACCTAAACCACTATCAAGAGAAGAAGAACGTGAAATGCTTTTAGCTTTTATGGATGGAAACGAGCATGCAAGAGATATACTTATCGAACGAAATTTAAGACTTGTTGTGTATATTGCACGGAGGTTTGATCAAACGAATACGAATATAGAAGATCTAATTAGTATTGGTTCAATTGGACTTATTAAAGCGGTGGAAACATTTAATTTGGATAAAGGTATTAAACTCGCTACATATGCTTCTAGATGTATTGAAAATGAAATATTAATGCATTTAAGAAAAACGAATCGGATGAAATCTGAAGTTTCTTTTGATGAACCATTAAACTCTGATTCTGATGGGAATGAATTGCTTTTATCCGATATACTAGGAACTAGTGAAGATTTAATCATTGAAGATGTGGAGAAAAAACTAGAGCGACAACATGTGTTTGAAGCGATTAATCTACTTGGAAATCGGGAAAAGTATATTATGCAGTGTCGTTTTGGATTGAATGGAAAAGAAGAAATGACACAAAAAGAAGTAGCGGATCATTTAGGAATTTCGCAGTCTTATATATCTCGTTTAGAAAAGAAAATAATTTTAGACTTAAAAGAGCTATTAAATGAACCCATTGCTTAATGGGTGAAATTGGATGCGGCTCCCTCGGAATAATCTTCACGCTACCGGACAAACTGACTTAGAACCAATTAAAAAGTCCGGAGGAAGATCTATGACGAGAACAAAAGTAGAATTATGCGGCATTGATACATCTAAGCTTCCTTTACTTAAGCATGAAGAAATGAAAGAATTATTTATCAGGTTACAAGCAGGTGAAGAGTCAGTTAAGGAAGAACTAGTAATGTGTAATTTAAGGCTAGTGTTAAGTCTTGTTCAACGTTTTGCTTACCGCGGGGAACAAGCAGATGATCTGTTCCAGGTTGGATGTATTGGACTCATTAAGTCAATTGAAAACTTTGACTTAAAGCATAACGTTCGTTTTTCCACGTATGCTGTTCCGATGATTATTGGAGAAATTAAAAGACATTTACGTGATCATCACTCTGTACGCGTCTCTAGATCGTTAAGAGATATTGCTTATAAAGCGATGAAAGCAAAAGAACAATATATAAATGAACATTTACAAGAACCAACACTGGATGATTTATCGAAAATATTAGAAATACCAGTGGAAGATATTTTACTTTCTTTGGATGCTATTCAAGATCCTGTTTCTCTCCAAGAACCTATTTTTAGTGATGGAGGAGACGCTATTTATATGATGGATCAATTATGTGATAATGATGTATCCGAAGATCAATGGGTAACGTATTTTACTGTGAAAGAAAGTTTCCAAAATCTAGATGCAAGACAGAAGAAAATATTAACAAAGAGAATTTACTACGGAGCTACACAAACAGAAATAGCAATGGATTTAGGGTTATCTCAGGCACAAATTTCCCGCTTAGAAAAAAGTGCATTGTCTACTATTCAAAGCCATTTAAATCCAAAATGATTAGTTATTCGAACATTATGACAAAAAATAGACAAAACGCTTTTTCTACATAGAAGAAGCGTTTTTTTTTGATTTCGTTCATACAATGTGTAAAGAGGAGGTTGACGATGAAATTTTCTGATGCACAACAAAAGGAAGTAATTGAAGCAAATAGCGGCCAATTATTAGGATTTATAGTCGATGCGGAAATTGATAAAGAGACTGGGCATATTATTTCTTTTATCGTGGAAACAAATGGATCTTATCCAACATTCTTTAACAAAAAAAGGGAAACTAAAAAAATTGCAGTTCAAAATGTAGCTATTATTGGTAAAGATGTAATAATTGTTTCGAGAAACATAGAATAGGCATGTTTCATCATTGATAAATCAGTGTTTCATTGATACAATAAACAAAAACAAATGATGAAAAGTTGGTTTTCATATGACAAACGTACAGCAAAATTTACAACAAATAAAACAACATATTCAAGATGCTTGTAATCGTTCCGAACGAAAAGTGGAGGATGTAACGATTATTGCGGTGACGAAAGAAGTTTCCGTGGATCGTACAAAAGAAGTAATTGACACTGGCATAACGCATCTCGGAGAGAACAGACCGGATGGACTAAAGAACAAATTAGATGCCATTTCAGACAATGTCAAATGGCATTACATAGGAACGCTACAAACAAGAAAAGTAAAGGCAGTAATTAATGAAGTGGATTATTTGCATTCGCTTGACCGCATCAGTTTAGCAGATGAAATTGAAAAAAGAGCAACTTCGAAGATAGATTGTTTTGTACAAGTAAATGTGTCTGAAGAAGAGTCAAAACATGGTCTTTCTATCGAACAAGCAGAGACTTTTATAAATGAGTTAGAAAATTACTCCCGTATTCGTGTCGTTGGATTGATGACAATGGCTCCAAATACAGATGATCATTCCATTATCCGTAATGTCTTTCGTCAGTTAAAAGCACTACAAGAAAAAATTGCAGCCAAACAGTTAATCCATGCTCCTTGTACAGAACTATCCATGGGTATGTCGGGTGACTTTGAAATTGCAATTGAGGAAGGTGCTACATTCGTTAGAATTGGAACAGCATTAGTAGGTAAAGAGAGGGAGGAAATTATATGAGCATGAAAAACTGGATGAAAAATTTCTTCTACTTAGATGAAGAGGAAGAAACTTCAGTAGCACAGCAGCCAAAACCTCAGCAACAACCAGTAGAAAGTCAAATGAGACAGCAACCGGTTAAGTCCCCTGTGAAAGAGCGTAAATTCAATACGACACCTAAAGAAATGCCTGTACCAAATTTAGTAAGTATCCAAAATGTGCAGAAGTCTTCCAAAGTAATGCTAATAGAACCACGTGTGTATGCAGAAGCCCAAGATATTTCAGAACACTTGAAAAATAAAAAAGCGGTCATTGTTAATTTACAACGTATAGATAAAGATCAAGGAATCAGAATCATCGACTTTTTAAGCGGAACCGTGTACGCTTTAGGTGGAGATATCCAACGAGTTGGTACTGATATATTCCTTTGTGCACCAGATTCCGTAGAAGTAGCGGGAGCCATTTCGGATTATTATTATAACGATTTAGATTAATAGAGGAGCAATTTATAATATGATTTTATTTTTAAACTTATTAAGTCAAGCAGTAACAATATATACGTATGCATTGATCGTATATATTTTAATGTCATGGGTACCAAGTATCCAGCAATCCAGTATTGGAAAATTTTTAGGTAGAATTTGCGATCCGTATTTAGACATATTCCGTAAAATCATCCCTCCACTAGGTATGATTGATATTTCTCCAATTGTTGCCATTTTCACTTTACAGCTTGCAATGAGTGGCGTAGCGTATCTTTTCATAGCATTCATCTAAACCTCACATTCGTGGGGTTTTTTATCATTACGAAAAAAGGCCATCTCCTCAATGAATATACAGGACGTAGCCCAATGAGTAGGTGGGAGATGAGATGGATTTCGGTTGGCGTTAGCAAAATTTGTTTCATAATGATAAAATCTTTATCAATAAAACGATTGATTGTTCAAGATTGGTATTCAATTTCTTCCTTGGTAAACAATAAGAACAAGATACTTATTGGTATATTGTCTCGAAGAAATGAAACAGTATGGAAAGGTGCCTACGAATAATTGGAGGGGGAGAGGTTCCACAAATACGAGATTGTGAAGCAACTTCCAAAACTCAAGCAATACTAACCCTTTTTAAAGGAAGTCGATAGTATTGCCTTACAAAAAACAGTGGAAAATTTAGCAGATTCTTATAACCGTTATTATTGTAATGACGGGGTTCGCCTAATCCATAACTGACGGATATGTTGGTGTACTTAGGAATCTCCCACTTCTAAACGAAGTGAATCGGGGGTACTTAAATATACATAAGGAGATAGACCAAAATGGAACATGTGTTACAGCATTTTAGAAAAGAAGAGCAGCCTTTTATTGAGCAAGTCGTGAGCATGATGCATGAAGTAGAAAATAGGTATGCTCCCAAATTATTGGATTTCTTAGACCCAAGACAGCAGTTTATCGTTGATTCGATACGTAGACAATATGAAGGAATTCAGTCAGAAGCAGATGGGACGCTTGCTCAAGCTGAACGAAAAAGAGTTTTACTTTATCCTTCTTATTTTGTACCAACGACTGAAGACTTCTCTATGTCTGTAGTGGAAGTTAAGTATCCAACTAAGTTTGTTACATTAAAGCATAAGGATGTTCTAGGGTCGATTATGTCTCTAGGCATAGACCGAAGTAAATTTGGGGATATCCGTGTAATTGACGGTGCGATTCAATTTGTCGTTGCTTCGGAAGTATTGGACTATGTACAGGCAAACTTTTCGGCTATCGGAAAAGTGAAGGTGCATATCGAAGTAGTGGAAGACCCACGAAACTATTTCGAGCAATCGGAAGAGTGGCTAACTGAGACTTTGACAGTAAGTTCTTTACGCTTAGACACTGTGCTTTCTGCTGTTTTTAATATTTCGCGTCAAAAATCTGCTTCTCTCATTTCAGGTGGGAAAGTGAAAGTAAACTGGGCGGAGAAAGATCAAACGTCTATGGAACTGCAGGAACTTGATTTACTCTCCATTCGTGGATTAGGACGAGTTAAGTTATTAATGATAGAAGGAAGAACAAAAAAAGATAAAATACGACTTCAAATAGGTCGTTTAGAGCAAAAAAAATAAATATATACAACAATCTTGGAATTTTAGATGTTTTCCCCCTACCGTAAATGTATAATAGAGAGACGAATGATAGTCTAGTCAAAGGAGATGGAACAGATGCCATTAACACCACTTGATATACATAACAAGGAGTTTAGTAAAGGATTTCGAGGGTACAATGAAGATGAAGTAAACGAATTCCTTGATCAAATAATGAAAGATCTTGAAATCTTATTAAAAGAAAAAAAAGAACTAGAAACCAAATTAAAATCTTCAAGCGAGAAAGTTGGGCATTTCACATCGATTGAAGAGACTTTACATAAGTCTATCGTTGTCGCTCAAGAAGCTGCTGAAGAAGTACGAAGAAACTCACAAAAAGAAGCGAAGTTAATCGTAAAAGAAGCAGAAAAAAATGCGGATCGAATTGTCAATGAAGCACTTTCCAAAGCAAGAAGAGTTGCAATAGAAATTGAGGACTTGAAAAAACAATCCAAAGTTTTCCGTAATCGTTTTAAAATGCTAGTAGAAGCACAACTCGACTTGATCAATACAGATGATTGGAATCATCTAATGGAGTACGACGTGGATACAGAAAGCCTTGATCGAGTTTCTGCAACAGAAGATTAACTTCATTCAGCAGAAGTCTCCCTCATAATAAATGGCCAGTTGAATGCGAAGCAAGGATACAATTTAGTGGGTGTCCACAAACCCCTGCTCCTGCGGTTACTCGTCGCAAACAATAAGTGCTGAATAAAGTTAATGCCTCCGGCGGATGCCACAGATTTTTAGAAGAATTTATCGAGCGTGCTCGATAAAAAGCTGGGCACACTGTTTTCTGCGACGAGCTTGCGCAGGAGCAAATTCGCTGAGGCGAATTTGATTACAATTCTTGACTGATTGACTTACATTTTCTATAATGATTTCATATCATATAAATATGCGTTGAAAAAGACGTCTAAAATAGTTTTCGAACAAGCGACTTGGGGATGGTGAGAGCTCAAGCAATGAAAATATTTTAGATTATCACTTTGGAGCAAGGACACCCAAAAAAAGTAAGTGTCTTCGGTTTATGTCCCGTTATGGCATACTAAGCGGCGATTTTTTTACAAAATCGCAAGTAGGGTGGTACCGCGAGCATAAACTTCTCGTCCCTTTTTGGGATGAGGAGTTTTTTTGTTGTTTTAAAAAGAAAGAAGTTATTACTTATTTTTGATCCAACTACAGCGCCTAGCCCCACGGGTCAAATGTGAAAAAGCTACTCCTGCGCAAAGCTCGTCGTAAACAAAATCGCTTGTGGTGGCTGAGGAGCTGCCTCCTGGGCCCGCACGATGCGGGTCATGTCTGCTTTGCCAGAGGATGTGGCGCACTTTGCAGACCTACCCCATCCCCAATTGACTGTCGGATGCAGGTTATGCAGTCGTTGCGACACGATGGCGCGAACTTAGACTGTATTCCTTTGACTAGGCGCTTACGCATTACATTACATTTTAGGAGGAATTTAAATGGAATACAAAGACACGTTATTAATGCCAAAAACAGATTTCCCAATGCGCGGAAATTTACCTGCAAATGAACCGAAAATGCAAGAAAAATGGGACGAAATGGACATTAACAAATTACAGCTAGAGCGCACAGCAGATCGTCCAGAATTCGTTCTACACGACGGACCTCCATATGCAAACGGAGATATTCATATCGGGCATGCTTTAAACAAGGTGTTAAAAGATATGATTACTCGTCATCGCTCTATGACTGGTTACCATGTACCTTACGTACCAGGTTGGGATACGCACGGATTACCAATCGAGCAAGCGTTGACTAACAAAGGCGTAAAACGCAAAGAAATGACTGTTGCGGAATTCCGTGACCTTTGTGAAAAATATGCCTATGAACAAATCGACAATCAACGCAGTCAATTCCGCCGTCTAGGCGTTCGTGGTGATTGGGAAAATCCTTATATTTCATTAAAACCTGAATTTGAAGCTCGTCAAATTGAAGTGTTCGGGAGAATGGCTGAAAAAGGCTATATTTATAAAGGATTAAAACCAGTTTACTGGTCACCATCTTCTGAATCTGCACTTGCAGAAGCAGAAATTGAATATCAAGATAAAAAATCACCTTCTATTTATGTAAGTTTTGAAGTAAAAGATGCAAAGAATGTTGTACCGGCAGATGCTAAATTTATCATTTGGACGACAACTCCTTGGACAATTCCAGCAAACTTAGGTATTTCCGTGCATCCAGAATTCACTTATGCAGTAGTAAAAGTAGAAGACAATAAATATATTGTAGCGAAAGATTTACTAGCATCATTAGCCGAAACTTTAGAGTGGGAAGCATACGAAGTGCTACAAGAAGTAAAAGGTGCGGACTTAGAATATGTTGTAGCTAAGCATCCGATTTATGACCGCGATTCCCTTGTTATGATTGGTGAGCATGTAACAGCTGATGCTGGTACTGGTTGTGTTCATACAGCACCAGGTCACGGTGAAGATGACTACCTAATCGGAAAACAATACGGCTTGGATATTTTAAGCCCAGTAGATAATCGTGGCTGCTATACAGACGAAGCACCTGGTTTTGAAGGATTATTTTATGATGATGCAAACAAAGTGGTAACAGAAAAATTAAATGAACTTGGTCGACTTGAAAAGTTAACGTTCTTTAAACATTCTTATCCACATGACTGGCGTACGAAAAAACCAGTTATTTATCGTGCAACACCACAATGGTTTGCTTCTATTGATGCATTCCGCGATGAATTATTACAAGCAGTTCGCGAAACAGCATTTACACCTGCATGGGGTGAAACTCGTCTGTACAATATGATTCGTGACCGTGGAGACTGGGTTATTTCACGCCAACGTGCATGGGGTGTACCAATTCCGATTTTCTACGCGGAAAATGGGGAACCAATTATCACACCAGAAACAATTACAAACGTCTCTAAATTATTCCGCGAACATGGATCTAATATTTGGTTCCAAAAAGAAGCGAAAGAGTTATTACCAGCAGGCTTTACACATCCAGGTAGCCCTAATGGTGAATTTACAAAAGAAAACGATATTATGGATGTTTGGTTTGACTCAGGTTCTTCTCACCAAGGTGTACTTGTAGAGCGTGGGATGAAATATCCAGCGGACCTTTACTTAGAAGGCTCTGACCAATATCGTGGCTGGTTTAACTCATCACTTATTACAAGTGTTGCGATTAATGGATACGCACCTTATAAAGGGTTGCTTTCTCACGGTTTCGTGTTAGACGGAGAAGGTCGCAAAATGAGTAAGTCAGTTGGAAATGTAATTCTTCCATCTAAAGTAATGAACCAATATGGCGCGGATATTTTACGTCTTTGGGTTGCATCGGTCGATTATACGGGCGACGTTCGAATTTCAATGGATATGTTAAAACAAGTTTCGGAAGTATATCGTAAAATTCGTAACACATTCCGTTTTCTACATGGAAACGTTGCTGACTTTAACCCGGCTAAGGATCGTGTAGCATACGAAAACCTACGTGAAATGGATAAATATGTGTTTATGCGTTTGCAGGATGTATTAAAAACAGCTCGTGCAGCATATGATCGCTACGATTTCGCAGCAGTTTACCACGCTGTAAACAATTTCGTTGCTGGTGAGTTAAGCTCGTTCTATTTAGATGTTGCGAAGGATGTTGTATACATTTATGGAGCGGATCATGCAGATCGTCGTGCAATGCAAACGGTGATGTATGATACATTACTTACATTGTTAAAAGTAATGACACCAATTTTACCGCATACGACTGATGAGCTATGGGCTTATTTGGAGCATGAAACAGAAGAAAGTATTCAATTAACGGATATGCCAGATGCAGTACAATATCCAGATTTCGAAGAATTAGCTCCTAAATGGAAGAAAATTATGGATTTACGTGATGATGTGTTAAAAGCATTAGAAGAAGCACGTAATGCAAAAACAATTGGTAAATCATTAGAAGCAAAAGTAACTTTATATGTGAAAGATGAATATAAATCATTGTTTGAAACAGATGCTATTGATTTTGGTCAGTTATTTATTGTTTCTCAATTTGAGTTAGTAGAAGCTGCTGCCGAAAATAGTCTTGTACTGGAGCATGCGTCTGTATTAGTAGAAAAGGCAGATGGAGAAAAATGTGAACGCTGCTGGACTATTTCTGAAACAGTTGGAACAAATGAGAAGCACGCAACATTATGTACGCGCTGTGCGGATGTAGTAGAAGAAAATTACATGTAATAAAAGAATGTGGTCCTTTTAGCAGGACCACATTTTTTTATGTTATTACACGGAGATCAATCAAATTAATATTGAAAGCAACCAATCAGGTTAACAAAGCAAAAGTTTCTCTGTAATGGGTTTACATGCTATGAGATGTCGATAATTATTATGTATTCTTGCACTCTTTTCCGGATAATCTTGAGACAATAAAGCAAGATACTCTTTGCCATAGCGCGTTTATGCAGGCACTTTCTAAAACTTCTGTTGTGGATTTTCCGGTAAAAGCAACCAGTTATAAAACAATAAACTTACTTGGAGTGAGACGATGATGAATACGAAGTGTTATTCCAATAATTCGTTGAACAGAACGGGCTTTATCTTAGTTAATGCTCTACATATTCTGAGACAGCATATTACAATTAGGCTTAATAAATAGTGTGAAGTGGACCTGATAATTTTAAATCTCTGATAACTGCAGACGCCAAATAGCAAGTAATTCCCATTGATTGCAGCGGAAGGCGGCGACTCCAGCGGGAATAGCAGATGTTTTTTTGCACCGAAAGCGAAGTGTCAGGTGCATGAGCTGAAGACCCCGCAGGAGCAGACAAAGGAACAAAGGCTAAGAACGCCACCTCGTGTGGCAACGACTTCGTGACCAACATCCTGTTGGCCTGAGGAGATCGAAGCCATGCCCGCGGAAAGCGTCCGCCTGCAGCGAAAATCATAGCGGAAACTTACGGTGATTGCTTATTTCTTTTTCTGTTTTTTTACGAAATGTTGCATTGTATGGTAAACTAGGGAAGATTCTTTTAAATCGGGGGAATTTGATGTGTGGAAATTTTATGGACTAGCGGCAATAGTCATAGCGCTTGATCAATGGACTAAATGGTTGATTGTTAATAATATGGAATTAGGCGAACGTATACCTATATTGGACCCTTATTTCGCACTACTTTCACATCGAAATCGTGGAGCAGCATGGGGAATGCTACAAGGTCAAATGGGCTTATTTACAATCGTTACAGTTGTCGTTATTATTGGAATCATTTATTATTTTCATAAAGAAGCAAAAGGCAAACCACTGTTTCAAGTCGGATTAATGATGCTACTCGGCGGAGCTATTGGAAACTTTATCGATCGTTTATGGAGAAGCGAAGTAGTAGATTTTGTCGATGTGTTAATACCAATCATTAACTATGATTTTCCTATTTTTAACATTGCAGATGCGGCGTTATCGATTGGCGTTGTGATGGTTATAATATTTATAATAAAAGAAGAACGAGCAGAAAAGAAAAAGGTGAAGTAATGGAAGAACTTACATTTGTAATAGAAAAAGAACAAGAAAAAGAGAGAATTGACAAAGCATTAGCCTCTTTTGATTCGGATTGGTCACGAACACAAATCCAAAACTTTATTAAAGATGGGCATGTGTTAGTCAATAACGAAGCAGCAAAATCGAATTATAAAGTCAAAGAAGGCGACGTTATTGTTGTCTCACCTCCGGAAGCAATACCACTAGATATTGTTGCGGAAAACTTGGATTTAAACATTGTCTATGAAGACGAAGATGTCGTAGTTGTATATAAACCGCGTGGGATGGTCGTACATCCAGCACCTGGACATACAAGTGGTACGCTTGTAAACGGGCTTATGCACCAAGTGAAAGATCTGTCTGGCATTAATGGAGTACTACGTCCAGGAATTGTTCACCGTATCGATAAAGATACTACTGGATTATTAATGGTTGCCAAAAATGATGTAGCACATGAATCATTAGTGGACCAATTAGTGAAAAAAACTGTGACGCGCAAATATACGGCAGTTGTACACGGACATATTCCACATGACAAAGGAACAATCGACGCTCCTATTGGACGAGATAAAAAAGAGAGACAAAGCATGGCAGTAGTAGATAACGGGAAGCATGCAGTGACGCATTTCCGAGTACTAGAACGATTTAATAAATATACGGTTGTAGAGTGTCAATTGGAAACAGGAAGAACACATCAAATCCGCGTGCATATGAAATATATTGGACATCCACTAGCGGGAGATCCAAAATACGGTCCGAAAAAAACAATTGATTTTAATGGTCAAGTGTTACATGCTGGAGTTTTAGGGTTTATCCAACCAAAAACAGGCGAGTATTTAGAGTTTTCTTCACCACTTCCAGAGGATTTCGAAAAATTATTAGAAGAATTAAGAAAACAATCCTTGATAAAAGAAGACGAGTAGATTATACTGAAAAAAGAAAATCGAATAGCTTCACCTTTAATAACAGTCCAGAGAGGCTGAGAAGGTATATGTGAAAGTGAATCACTATAGGTCTGCGGACTTTTGAGTGTACTTCACCCTATTTAATTACGCGCATACAACCTCTTGGGCAACTCTTGCTCAAGAGGTTTTTTATATTTCGGAAAGGGGAAATGAATGACGATGGCAGAAAAAGCAAGCATTTTAGACGAACAATCTATCAAACGTGCACTTACACGAATTGCACATGAAATTATCGAACGAAACAAAGGAATTGAACAGTGCATACTCGTCGGGATTAAAACGAGAGGCGCATTTTTAGCCGAACGACTTGCTAAGCGAATTGAAGAGATAGAAGGCAAAGCGATAAAAACAGGAGAACTCGATATAACTTTATATAGAGATGACTTATCGTTAAAAAATGGAACAGACGAACCATTAGTACAAGAAGTTGATATAACACATGATGTAACGAACAAGAAAGTAATATTAGTTGATGATGTGTTATACACAGGAAGAACGGTTCGAGCAGCGATGGATGCAGTAATGGATCTAGGGAGACCTGCACAAATTCAACTTGCAGTATTAATAGATCGAGGACATCGAGAGCTTCCTATTCGAGCAGATTATGTTGGGAAAAACATCCCGACTTCTAGCAACGAACGAATTATTGTTAAAGTATCAGAAAAAGATGGTTTAGATGCTGTTACTATCTTCGAGTAATAATTTAAGAAACAAAGGGAGGAATCGTACATGTCAAATACCGTATTAGATGTAAATGAAAAGCCGTCTGGAGGTCAACTCATCACATTAAGCTTCCAGCATATGTTCGCCATGTTCGGTTCAACAATTTTAGTGCCACAGCTAGTAGGATTAAGTCCAGCAATTGCTTTACTTACAAGTGGAATAGCGACAATTGTTTTCTTAATGATTACGAAATTTCAAGTTCCAGCATATTTAGGATCATCCTTTGCGTTTATCGCACCGATTATTATAGCTACTAATGGCAAGACTGAGCCGGGGAACGCAATGATAGGTGCCATGTTTGTCGGATTAGTATATGGTATCGTTTCGCTCATTATATGGAAAAGTGGATATAACTGGATCATGAAATTATTGCCGGCAATCGTAGTGGGACCAGTCATTATGGTTATTGGTTTAGGTCTTTCGGGAGTTGCCGTAGATATGGCCATGAATATTCCTATTGAAGGGACAGATATAAAGGAATATAGTTTCTTACACTTCTCAGCAGCTCTTGTAACATTGTTTACAGCAATCTTCTGCACCATCTATTTTAAAAACATTTTAAGTACAATGCCGATTTTAGTCGGTTTAGTAGTCGGCTACATATATTCTATCGCAATTGGAATTGTTAACTTTGAACCAATTAAAGAAGCAAAAATGTTCGCATTACCGGATTTCTTAATACCTGGTGTGCATTATGAATTTGAAATAACTACTAAAATATTACTAGTCATGGTGCCAATTGTTATTGTCACAATATCTGAACATATCGGTCACCAACTTGTATTAGGAAAAGTAGTGAATCGTGATTATATTAAAGAGCCGGGTTTACATAGATCTTTGCTCGGTGATGGGTTTGGTACGTTTGTCAGTGCATTAATCGGTGGTCCACCGAAGACAACATATGGTGAAAACATAGGAGTTCTAGCTATTACTAGAGTGTATAGTGTATATGTCATCATGGGAGCAGCAGTAATCGCTATACTATTATCATTCTTTGGAAAAGCAATGGCTGTTATTGCAACAATCCCAACAGCAGTTCTTGGTGGAGTTTCCATACTTTTATTCGGAATAATTGCCGCAAGTGGTTTAAGAATGCTAGTAGAAGCAAATGTAGATTTTGGTAATAGTAGAAACCTAGTTATTGCGTCCGTTATCTTAGTAATTGGAATCGGTGGAGCAAAATTCATCGTGTCTGAATCGTTAAGCATAGAGGGAATGGCTCTAGCGGCAATCATTGGGGTTATACTAAATCTGGTTTTACCAGGTAGAAAAGAAGCCGAAACGCAGGATTTAGGAAAAACTGAATAAATAACCTTTTAATAAGTTGAACAGAGAGTCAGCAAAGGGTTCGGATAGACTGGTTGGAACTTCGCTAAGAGATTCCTTTACTTGCCTATGCTTAATCGAACCTTCTTGAGACTTTTCAAGAAGTTTTTTTTATAGGAAAGAGGGGGATTAAGTTGGAAAACTTAGTAACGATGAAAGATTTATCGGTCGAACAAATAACAACTATATTAAAACAGGCAAAAGCTTTTCGAGAAGGTGCTGCCTCGACATTGAAAAATCAATATACAATGGCAAATTTATTTTTTGAACCAAGTACTCGGACCAAGATGAGTTTTGAAATGGCAGAACGTAAATTACAACTAAATGTACTTCCTTTCGACTCAGGTTTTTCAAGTACATTAAAAGGCGAGACGCTTTACGATACAGTGAAAGTTTTAGAAGCAGTCGGAGTGGATGCTTTAGTGATAAGACATGAACAAAACAATTTTTTCGAAGAATTAATAGGCAAAACGAAAGTAGCTATTATTAACGGAGGAGACGGAACAGGGAATCATCCAACACAAAGTCTTCTTGATATCTTCACCATTTGGGAAGAATTTGGGACAGTAGAAAATAAAATAATTACAATAGTCGGAGATATAGCGCATAGTCGAGTTGCAAGATCGAACGCAGATGCCCTTACAAGGCTTGGAGCAAAAGTACAATTTGTTTGCCCGCCTGAATGGCAAGGAGAATTTAAATGCGTTCACGATTTCGATGAAGTAATTGAGTCTAGTGATGTAATAATGCTACTTCGAGTACAACATGAAAGACATGAAGGAAATGGGAACTTTTCTAAAGAAGAGTATCATCAAACATACGGTTTAACAGTGGAAAGAGAGCGAAAAATGAAAAGTGATGCGATCATTATGCATCCAGCTCCATTTAATCGAAACGTTGAAATCGCGAGTGAACTAGTAGAATGTGACCGGTCCAGAATTTTTAAGCAAATGCAAAATGGTGTGGTCGTCCGCATGGCAATCACTGAAATGATCTTGAAAGGGAGAGAATAACATGACAAAAATTATTAAAAATGTTCAAATAGTTAACAATGCAGGAGACTTCGAAAAAACTTCGGTTGTCATTAATGAAGGGAAAATAGTAGAAATCGGAGCAAATGTAACGGCTGAACATGCTATTGTCATTGACGGAAAAGGAATGTTTCTTTCACCTGGATTTATCGATGTTCATGTACATTTACGTGAGCCAGGTGGCGAGCATAAAGAAACGATTGAGACAGGGACGAAAGCTGCCGCTAAAGGTGGATACACAACGATTTGTGCGATGCCAAATACTAGACCAGTACCAGATACAGCAGAAAACTTTTCACATGTGCTTGATTTAATAGAAACTAATGGATTAGTACGTGTACTTCCATATGCATCGATTACACTCCGCCAAGCTGGAAAAGAGCGAACAAATATCGAAGCATTGAAAAATCTTGGAGCATTTGCGCTGACAGATGATGGAGTAGGAGTACAAGAGGCCGGCACGATGCTTGAGGCAATGGAGGAAGCTGCGAAATTTAATCTCCCAGTTGTTGCACACTGTGAAGACAATACACTAATTTACGGTGGTGTGATGCATAAAGGAAAGAGAAACGAGGAATTGGGATTAAAAGGAATTCCATCCGTTTCAGAATCAGTACATATTGCGCGAGATATATTACTCGCAGAAGCCGCGGGAGCTCATTACCATGTATGTCATGTGAGTACGAAAGAATCGGTACGTGTAATACGAGATGCGAAAAAAGCAGGCGTACATGTAACGGCAGAAGTAAGCCCTCACCATTTACTACTTTGTGAGGATGATATTCCTTCAAACGATACGAACTGGAAAATGAATCCTCCCCTTCGAGCAAAAGAAGATATGCTAGCACTTCGAGAAGGCCTACTAGATGGCACGCTAGATTTCATTGCGACAGATCATGCACCACATACAGAGGAAGAAAAAGCAAATGGTTTTGAGAAGGCTCCATTCGGAATTGTCGGACTAGAAACAGCATTTCCACTTTTGTATACACATTTCGTGAAAACTGGAGATTGGACATTAAAGCAATTACTAGGGTTTTTAACGACTAAACCAGCTGATGTGTTTGGCTTTGAATTTGGAAAATTAGAAGTTGGGGCACCAGCGGATTTAGTTTTAATAGATTTGGAAAAAGAACAGGCAATTGATAAGGAAGCATTTTTATCCCAAGGAAGAAACACACCATTTAACGGATGGATTTGCACAGCATGGCCGCAAATAACTATTTATAACGGAGAAATTGTATGGCAGGAGGAGAACGTATGAAAACAAGATTTTTACTACTAGAAGATGGGACAGTATTTAAAGGAAATGCTTTTGGAAGCGAAGAAGGAACTATTGGGGAAGTTATTTTCACTACTGCAATGACTGGCTATCAAGAATCCATTTCAGACCCATCGAACTGTGGTCAAATCTTAACATTCACGTATCCAATGGTTGGAAATTATGGGATTAACCCAGACGATTTTGAGTCGATCGAGCTTGCTCTATCAGGAGTTGTAATTAGAGAGCTTGCGGAACAGCCATCTAACTTTAGAAGTCAACGTACATTAAATGAATTTTTGGAAGTAAAAAATGTCCCAGGGATTGAAGGAATTGATACACGCAAATTAACACGGATTATTCGCAATCATGGATCTTTAAAAGGGAAGCTTACAAAAGCTGGAGAAGAAGTGAACATCGAACAAGAAATAGAAAAACTAAAAGCTACTATTATTCCAAAAAATGTAGTAGAACAAGTCTCTATTACTCGTCCTTATCCAAGCCCAGGACGTGGAAAAAGAGTAGTACTTGTTGACTTTGGTATGAAGCACGGTATTTTAAGAGAATTAAATAAACGTAATTGCGATATTATAGTCGTACCATACAATACACCCGCAAAAGAAATTTTAGCAATGTTTCCGGACGGAGTTATGCTATCAAATGGCCCTGGAGATCCAACAGATATTCCGGAAGCAATCGAAATGGTAAAGGAAATTA
Source organism: Psychrobacillus sp. OK032 (assembly GCF_900111345.1). Classification (GTDB taxonomy): domain Bacteria; phylum Bacillota; class Bacilli; order Bacillales_A; family Planococcaceae; genus Psychrobacillus. The sequence goes on along the minus strand of NZ_FOGY01000001.1, from coordinate 241,237 downwards.
TCGGGCAAGTTCCGATTTTTGGAGTATGTCTAGGACATCAACTGATTTCTCTTGCAAGTGGTGCTACATCTTTCAAGTTAAAATTTGGGCATCGCGGGGGCAATCATCCAGTAAAAGATTTAACGACTGGAAGAACAGAGCTTACTTCTCAAAACCATGGCTATGCAATTGATGCAGACTCGATTGCTAACACTGAATTGGAAATCACCCATATTGCATTAAATGACGGTACTGTCGAAGGCGTAAAACATAAAAAGTTCCCAGTGTATTCTGTACAGTTCCATCCAGAAGGTTCGTCAGGTCCAGAGGATTCCGTTCACTTATTTGACCAATTTATCGAATTAATGAATGCTAATAGCAAAAAGGAGAGTTTACATGCCTAAACGTAAAGATATCGAAACCATATTAGTAATCGGTTCTGGTCCAATTGTCATCGGTCAAGCTGCAGAATTTGACTATGCAGGAACGCAAGCTTGTATTTCATTGAAAGAAGAAGGATACCGAGTAATTCTTGTAAACTCAAATCCTGCAACGATTATGACAGATACAGAAATAGCAGATAAAGTATATATCGAGCCTCTTACTTTACCTTTTGTAAGCAAAATTATTCGAAAAGAACGCCCGGATGCAATTTTACCGACACTTGGTGGTCAAACAGGACTGAATATGGCGATTGAGCTTGATGAATCAGGTATCTTAGATGAATTAGGAATTGAAATTTTAGGTACGAAGCTAGAGGCTATTCACAAAGCGGAAGACCGTGATCTATTCCGTACACTGATGAATGAATTAGGAGAACCAGTTCCGGAAAGTGATATTATCCATAATATGGACGAAGCGAAAGCATTTGTTGAACGGATTGGATACCCAGTAATCGTACGCCCTGCTTTCACGTTAGGAGGAACAGGCGGCGGTATTTGCCATAACGATGCAGACTTACTGGAGATCGTTACGAGCGGCTTAAAGTACAGCCCGGTAACACAATGCTTGCTAGAAAAATCAATCGCAGGATATAAAGAAATCGAATATGAAGTAATGCGTGACTCAGCAGATAATGCAATTGTTGTATGTAATATGGAAAACGTAGATGCGGTAGGAATTCATACAGGAGATTCAATCGTCGTTGCACCAACACAAACATTATCAGATCGTGAAAACCAAATGCTTCGTAATGTATCGCTTAAAATTATTCGTGCATTAAAAATTGAAGGTGGATGTAATGTGCAGCTAGCACTCGATCCGCATAGCTTCAACTACTATATTATCGAAGTGAACCCACGCGTAAGTCGTTCATCTGCACTTGCTTCTAAAGCAACTGGTTATCCTATTGCGAAACTTGCTGCGAAAATTGCAGTTGGTTTAACTTTAGACGAAATGATGAACCCAGTGACAGAAAAAACTTATGCATGTTTTGAACCAGCCCTTGATTATATCGTGGCGAAAATACCAAGATGGCCATTCGATAAGTTTGAATCAGCAAAACGTAATCTAGGAACGCAAATGAAGGCTACTGGAGAAGTAATGTCTCTAGGGCGTACGTTTGAAGAAGCAATTTTAAAATCAGTTCGCTCCCTTGAAACAGGTCACTTCCATATCGAAATGAAAAACGCTGAATCTATCACAGATGAATGGATGGAAAAACGTATTCGCCGTGCAGGGGATGAGCGCTTGTTCTTCATCGGTGAAGCACTTCGCAGAGGGGTATCGGTAGAGCAGATCAATGAGTGGAGCCAAATCGATTTATTTTTCTTAAATAAACTTCAAAATATTGTCCAATACGAAAAAGTAATTCGACTGAATCCATTTGATCAAGTAGTGTTATATAAGGCAAAACGAATGGGCTTTGCGGACAAAACGATCGCTAAGTATTGGAATGTACCAGAAATTGACGTGTATAACTTCAAGAAAGAACATGGCATCGTACCAGTATATAAAATGGTCGATACTTGTGCAGGAGAGTTTGAATCCGAAACTCCATACTTCTACGGAACATATGAAGAAGAAAATGAATCGATTCGCACAGACAAAGAAAGTGTCATCGTACTTGGATCAGGACCGATCCGCATCGGTCAAGGGGTAGAATTCGACTACGCAACCGTTCACTCTGTATGGGCTATTAAAGAAGCGGGATATGAAGCGATCATTATAAACAATAATCCAGAAACAGTTTCAACTGATTTCTCTATCTCAGATAAACTATACTTCGAACCATTAACGGTGGAAGATGTCATGCATATCGTAGACCTAGAACAGCCTAAAGGAGTAATCGTGCAATTCGGTGGACAAACGGCGATCAACTTAGCTGCTGCTCTAGAAGAAAGAGGTGTAAAAATTCTAGGGACTACTTTAGAGGATATCGACCGTGCTGAAAATCGTAATGAGTTTGAAGCTGCCTTACATGAAATCGATATTCCGCAGCCACTTGGTAAAACGGCGGTTTCAGTAGAAGAAGCAGTAACGATTGCAAACGAAATTGGCTACCCAGTTTTAGTTAGACCTTCTTATGTCCTTGGTGGACGTGCGATGCAAATCGTCTATAACGAAGGGGAGATTAAACATTATATGGAGCATGCGGTAGATGCAAGCCCAGAAAAACCAGTGCTAATCGATCGTTATTTAACAGGTACAGAAATTGAAGTAGATGCCATTTGTGATGGAGAAAATGTATTAATACCGGGAATTATGGAGCATATTGAACGCGCGGGAGTTCACTCTGGTGACTCGATTGCAGTATATCCACCACAAAAGCTGTCACAACAGCATATCGATACATTAGTGGATTATACTACTAGACTCGCAAAAGGTTTAAAAATTATCGGGTTAATGAATATTCAATACGTCATTTCAAAAGATGAAGTATATGTGATCGAAGTAAATCCGCGTTCAAGCCGTACAGTACCATTTTTAAGTAAAATAACTTCTATCCCAATGGCAAATATCGCAACAAAAGCGATTTTAGGTCAATCTATTATAGAGCAAGGCTACAAACCAGGGCTTGCTCCGAATAGTAAAGGTGTATATGTGAAAGTGCCAGTATTCAGCTTTGCAAAGCTTCGTCGAGTAGATATTACGCTTGGACCAGAGATGAAATCGACTGGGGAAGTAATGGGGAAAGACATCACTTTAGAAAAAGCACTATACAAAGGCTTAGTAGCTGCAGGTATGGAAATAAAAGACCACGGCTCTGTCTTAATGACAATTTCAGATAAAGATAAAGAAGAAGGAACGGAAATTGCAAAAAGATTTAATGATATCGGCTTTCGAATTATTGCTACAGCCGGAACTGCAGAAGCAATTCAAACAGCGGGTATTCCAGTAGATATTGTAGATAAAATTGGTTCAAAAGGTACGACAATACTAGATGTTATTCAAAAAGGAGATGCCCAATTTGTCATCAACACACTGACAAAAGGGATGCAGCCAGAACGTGATGGATTCCGTATCCGAAGAGAATCGGTTGAAAATGGTATCCCATGTCTAACATCTTTAGATACTGCAGAAGCAATGCTACGAGTTATTGAATCGATGACTTTTTCGACAGAAACAATGAAACGTGAGGAGGTTCGTTCATGATAAAACAAGAACAAATGCAAGTCGTAAATCAACAACAAATTGCGACGAACATTTTTGAGCTAACATTAATTGGGCAACTCGTACTAGATATGAAACAACCAGGTCAATTTGTCCATTTACGTGTATCTGATCAAATGGAACCACTCCTTCGAAGACCGATTAGTATTTCGTCAATAGATAAAGAAACACTGGAGTTTTCGATGATATATCGTGCAGATGGAAGAGGAACTACACTTCTTTCTGAAAAGAAACCAGGAGACCAAGTCGATGTACTTGGTCCTCTTGGTAATGGTTTTCCTATAGAAAAGATAGAAGCTGGTCAAACAGCATTGTTAGTCGGCGGTGGAATTGGGGTACCACCACTCTATGAGTTATCTAAACGGCTTGTGGAAAAAGGAGTAAAACCAATTCATGTACTTGGATTCCAATCAAAAGATGTAGTGTTTTATGAACGACAATTTCAAGAGCTAGGAGAAACACATATCGTAACGGTAGACGGATCTCACGGCCATAAAGGATTCGTCACGAATGCACTTGAAATATTAGAAGATGATTTTGCCGTTTATTACAGTTGTGGGCCAACGCCAATGTTATCTGCGCTGGAGAAAATGTATCCTGACAAAAAGGGGTATTTATCTTTTGAGCAACGTATGGGTTGTGGAATTGGCGCTTGCTTTGCATGTGTTTGTGAAACAACCGAAGAAACTGAAGCTGATTATGTGAAAGTATGTTCAGATGGTCCAGTGTTCCAGTCAGGAGTGGTTCGTGTATGAATAGATTAGCAGTTGAATTACCAGGACTTTCATTAAAAAACCCAATAATGCCGGCTTCTGGTTGCTTTGGATTTGGAAAAGAATATGCCAAATTGTATAATCTATCGCAACTAGGTGCTATTATGATCAAAGCAACGACATTAGAAACGAGATTAGGAAATCCTACTCCTCGTGTAGCAGAAACACCTGCTGGTATGTTAAATGCAATTGGATTACAAAATCCTGGACTTACAAAAGTTATGGAAAATGAACTTCCTTGGTTAGAACAATATGATGTGCCTATTATAGCTAATGTAGCGGGAACATTAACAGAAGATTATGTTGCAGTAGCGAAAAGTATTTCACAAGCTCCGAATGTGCATGCGCTTGAGTTAAATATCTCTTGTCCGAATGTAAAGCAAGGTGGTATTACATTTGGAACAGATCCAGTTGTTGCCGAAGAGTTAACCCGTGCTGTAAAGGAAGCTTCATCTGTGCCTGTATACGTGAAACTCTCACCGAATGTGACAAATGTAAATGAAATTGCTAAAGCAGTAGAAGCAGGCGGGGCAGATGGTATTACGATGATTAACACGCTACTTGGCATGCGTTTAGATACGAGAACTGGTAGACCAGTAATTGCAAACGTAACAGGCGGATTATCCGGACCAGCGATTAAACCAGTTGCCCTACGTATGGTATATGATGTAGCAAAACAAGTGTCTATTCCGATCATAGGAATGGGTGGTATTTCTACAATTGACGACGTGATCGACTTCTTATCTGCAGGAGCGAGTGCGGTTGCAGTAGGTACAGCAAACTTCGTAGATCCATTTGTTTGCCCAAATTTAATCGAGCAGCTTCCAGAAAAATTAGATGAGCTAGGATATAAAACAGTTTCAGAAATAGTCGGAAGGAGTCATCGATTATGAAAAATAATCCAATTATCGCATTAGATTTTGCTTCAGCAAATGATGCTTACAGCTTTTTATCACCTTTCGAACAATCACTTTTTGTAAAAGTAGGCATGGAGCTTTATTTACAAGAAGGACCAGCAATCGTCTATAAGTTGAAAGAAATGGGACATGATGTGTTTCTGGATTTAAAGCTTCACGATATTCCTAATACAGTTGGTCAAGCGATGAAAGGGCTAGCAAGACTTGGGGCGGATTTGGTTAATGTCCATGCTGCCGGGGGCGAGGCAATGATGATTGCTGCTCGAGAAGGATTAGAAGCAGGAACAACCGGGGGCAATAAAAGACCATCAATTATTGGCGTAACACAGCTTACGTCTACTTCTGAAAAGCAAATGCAAGAAGAGCAGCTTATTCAAACAAAGATCGAAGAATCCGTTGTCCACTATGCAAAATTAGCTAAAAGTGCTGGATTAGACGGTGTTGTAAGCTCAGTTCTCGAAGCCAAAAAAATAACGGAAGCATGTGGCAATGAATTTTTGAGAGTAACGCCAGGAATTCGCTTAGCAGAAGGGGAAGCACACGATCAAATCCGTGTAGCAACGCCTTCTAACGCAAGACTACTAGGTTCATCTCATATCGTAGTAGGACGTGCCATTACAAAAGCGGAAAACCCAGTTGAAGCTTATAGTACTATATTAAAAATGTGGGGGGAACAAGCATGACACTAGAAAATACAATCGCCAAAGCTCTTCTTGAAGTAGGAGCAGTAGAATTAAAACCAAATGATCCTTTCACATGGGCTTCCGGTATTAAATCACCAATATACTGTGATAACCGAATTACGATGTCATCTCCAACTATTCGAAAAGAAATAGCAAAAGGATTAGCAGAAGCAATCGAACAAAACTTCTCGGGAACGGAAGCGGTAGCAGGAACGGCAACAGCAGGTATACCACATGCTGCTTGGGTAAGTGATGTACTAGAGCTTCCAATGATGTATGTTCGTTCAAAAGCAAAAGAACATGGTCGTGGCAATCAAATCGAAGGTAAAATCGTTGCGGGTCAAAAAGTAGTTGTCATTGAAGATTTAATTTCTACAGGTGGTAGTAGCTTAATAGCTGTAGAAGCGCTGCAAAAAGAAGGCTTTGAAGTTCTTGGTGTAGTGAGTATTTTTACATATGGACTTCCAAAAGCGGAGCAAGCTTTTGAAGAAGCTGGCATCTCCTTTGTAAGTTTAACGAATTACGATGCACTAACAAACGCTGCAAAAGAAGAGGGAACAATCGCAGAATCAGATTTACCGATGCTTTCGAAATGGCATAATGATTTGAAAGAAGGATTGTTGAAATAAGAAGAAAAGACATTCACTAGTAGATTGGTGAATGTCTTTTTTAGTCTATACCTCTTTTAAATAACGAAATCTGAAATTAGTAAAACTGATTTTGCAAAACATAGTGATTGGAAATAAGAATTGTTGAAGTAAAGAGAAGAGTCCATCGATTTCTGATGGATTTTTTTATTTCGGTTAATAAAATAATTTTTTCTGAAGTATATCAAGAGCGCGGTCAATTTCTTTTAAATCTTCTTTGGAAGCATTTTGTATTCGATCTAGAAAACGTATTTCTACGGTTGCAAATGCTTCGTTCATCATCGTTTCTCCATCTTTTGAAAGGCAAATATATTGTTTTCGGCGATCTTCTGTATCGCTTAATTTTTTGATTAAATTTTTTTCACTTAACTTTTTCAACTCACGACTTGTATTTGGCATTGACATATGCTGACAATCACTAATTTCACTAGGGGTAACAGGCTGACTAACTGTAATATACTCAAGAATTTTATATTGAACTGGTGTGATCGAATCCGACTTGGAGTTTTGTGTTAACTCGTGTGTCACACGATGAACAGAAGTTAAAAATTTTATGCATTTGTTAAAAAGGACTTTATTGTCTATAATGCTCACCTCTTACTGCTAACATATCAAAAATGTTATCTAAAAACAATTATCAATTGACAACTAAAAAACTAGTGCTATCATTTACTTATCAAATGATAATTAAAAGGAGTGCTATTATAAATACGCTTGTTATTTACACATATCCTAATCATAAAAGTTTAAATTATGCATTTTTACAAAAAGTAATTGAAGGTAGTAAAGAGAATCCTAATATAAAAGAGTTACAAGTATTAGATTTGTATGAAGAGGGCTTTAGTCCTCTTCTCATGTTTAATGAACATAAACGAAGACGTGATATGTACTGTGATCCAGAACTTGAAAAATATAAAAGGCAAATTACTTGGGCAGACAAGATAGTTTTTGTTTATCCGATTTGGTGGGGTAGACCTCCTGCGATGCTTATGGGGTATATCGATCGATTATTTTCTGCGAATTTTGCCTACAGGGATAAGAAGGGTCTACTACCAGAGGGGCTATTAAAAGGAAAGTCAGTTGTATGTGTTTCGACCATGAAGGGGCCAGCAAATTATCTGCTTTTTTGGTTGAATAATGCTCATAAAATCTTAATGAAACGAGCTCTATTCAGTTTTGTTGGAATAAAAAGAGTGAAATTTTTTGAATTTGGCAACATGGAAAATAAAAATGGAAAACAAACGAAAAAATTAGAAAAAATTTATCGATATTTTAAAGAAGTAAACTACTAGAAAAATAACTATAATCTTAAAGGCTAAGACTAAGTGCATGAAAGCAGGATTGTTGAAATAGCTATTTATTTGAAGAGAAATAAAATAATCGAAACAACAAAATTACAAATCCGCGCATATGATATGGTACTGTCTTTTATGGAACGGTGGGATACGGTGAAGCAACATGGAGAAGAGCTTATTTATTCTGGTGCATGGATCGTTACAATTGGTACCGTTATATCAGCTGTAGGACAAACAAATAAAACATTTACTGAAAGTCAGATGGGAGCAAACCTGATTTCCAAAGGAAATGCCATCGAAGCTTTTGGAAACAGTCTGGTGGCAATCGGAAATACAGCATTATTTTCAGAAGAAAGAGAGTCGTACTTAATTGACATGATATTTGGTGCATGGCTTCAAGCCGCCGGTAACGTTACGAATACAGTTGCAACGAATATCGAAATCAATACCGCTGATGAAGGTGCCATTGGTCTAAATGCCGTTGGCAGTGGTATTCAAGGGCTTGGGGCAACTTATGAGGCAATTGGTGCTCTAGAAGGGCATTCGCCCGTTAAAAGTTTAGAAGTAACCGGAAACAGTTTATTTGCGTTAGGAGCATTTCTTGACGCAGCAGGTCTTCTTTTTTCCATGAAAAACCTGAATATAGCTGGTGACAGATTATCGTTTATTGGAAGTTGGACACAAGTTATTGGAGCTATTACCGTGGTGATTGCTTTAAAAACTGCCTCTGATATCAATTTAGCCCAACAACAGGACTACTATTATCCGTATTATAATTATCACCTGGCACACTTGTATGAGCCGAATTCTTACAGAATGATATAACCTTTGATTACTTCAAGTAAAAGTGATCGAAGGTTTTTAGGTTACGGATGGTTAATACATAGAAGAAATCATAGAGCATAATGAAATTTCTTCTTTGAGGATGCAAATTGCACAAATCCCCACTTCTTTTTTAGAAGTGGGGATTTAAAATAATTATTTAAAAATAGGCAATTTTTTTAACACGACACAAACCGGAAGAGCTACACACATACCTACAACATTTTGAACAAGATTTCCGGGAATAGAAGCTAATGGAATAACCCAACTACCAAATAGAACCCGTTCGCAAATATAATAAACAGCTAGCATAAAAGGAATCGAACAAATAGTTGCGGCTAGATTGAAGGCAATACTGTTTCCATTACGACTCATTGACCAAGCAATTTTTCCAACTATATATCCTTGTAAGCCTCGAGCGACAATAGTGAAAGGCGCCCACAATGTCCACCCCATCATTAAATCAAATAATCCCATCCCAACAGCTCCAGCAATTGCTCCTTTTTTAGGACCAAATAAAATAGATGCGATAAAGAGCATACCGGTTCCAAGGTGAACTAAACCGCCGTTTGCTGAAATAGGTAGTTTGATGTTTAGAAGAACTGTTGCAACAAACACGAGCGCAATTAACATAGAGGTAATGATTAAATCGGTCGTATTTGATCTTGAATAACTATTTATTGTGTTCATAATTTTATACCTTACTTTCTTCTGTATTTGTCGATAACTTTATCAAATTTTTGGCACTTGTGAAAGCGTCAGTTTAAGGTGAAGTTTAGAGGTCAGTTTGAGTTGTAAAAAGAGAAAGGTCTTTACAACCTAAAGCAAATAAAAAGCGAGGTATTCGACAATTAATCTGTCGAAAACCTCGCCAAAAAGCAGTGGATCTTTCTTATATATTATTTTGTAAAGTTATCAAAATAACCTTGGATAAATACAATAGGTGTCCCTTTGTCACCACTACCAGAAGTTAAATCAGATAAAGAACCAATAAGGTCTGTCAATTTTCTAGGTGTTGTCCCTTGCGCTTCCATTGAACCTACAAGATCTTCATTTTTATTAGTAATAAATTCTGAAATAGCTTGTTTAAGTTCTTCGCCTCTTAAATCAGCAAAGTTATTATCCGCAAGGTATTTTAACTTCACTTCATTCGGTGTGCCATCAAGTCCTGCTGTATAAGCTGGGGATACAACTGGATCAGCAAGTTCCCATATCTTACCGACTGGATCTTTAAATGCCCCGTCTCCGTATACCATTACTTCTACATTTTTACCTGTTTTTTCTTTTAGCATCTGTTGAATATTATCAACGATTGGTTGGCACTCACGAGGGAATAATTTTACACTATCCTCTGTTGATTTGTTTGATCCAAGCAAGCCGTAAGCTTCATTATAACCACTGCCATTAATGGATGATGATAAGATGTCATCGAGACCGTAAATTTTCTCTCCACCATTTGCTTTTAATATTCTTTTCGTTCTCAATCTTGTATGGATATCACATGTAAGCACATTTTTTGTGTAATCTAAAATAGTTTTAGCATTATTGGAGAAAATGACTTCACATTCCACTCCGAATTCTTCGACTAATGATTTATAATAATCAATATAATCAACACCAGTAAATGTATGTTTAATATAGCCGAAATGATCACGGAATTGTTTTTCTGTAAGAACATCCGTCCAGGGATTGACGCCTTTTTCATCAAGTAGGTCTATATCTACTAAGTGATTACCAACTTCGTCTGATGGGTAGCTAAGCATTAAAACAACTTTTTTTGCACCTTTTGCGATGCCTCGTAGATTATTTGCAAATCGATTACGACTTAATATAGGGAAGATAACTCCAACTGTTTCCTCGCCAAATTTTGACTGGACATCTTGTGCAATATGATCAATTGTCGCATAATTTCCTTGCGCGCGTGCAACGATGGATTCTGTTAATGTAACGATATCTTTGTCTTGAATTGGAAAACCTTCAACCTCTGAAGCTTTTAATACGCTATCTACAACGATTTCTTCGATGTTATCTCCTTGATTGATGATTGGGCAACGAAGACCTCTCACAACTGTTCCAACAACTCTTTCCAAAATGATCGCTCCTTAATAAGCAAAAAAATTTATTTTTTAATTAGTACCTACTTATACTATACATGCAATTTATGGTATAAGTAAAATGAATATAACAAATAGTAGGTATAAGAGGTGCTTATATGGTAAGTAAATTAGATTTATATAAAGTATTTTATAAAGTAGCCCTTTGTAAAAGTTTTTCAAAGGCTGCAAAGGACCTCTATATGACACAACCAGCTGTTAGCCAGTCCATCATGCAGCTTGAAAGAGAATTGGATATCCGTCTTTTTAATAGAACACCAAGGGGCGTATCTTTAACGAATGAAGGAAGCCTTCTTTTTGAGTATGTGAGCTCAGCTTTGAATTTAATCGATGTTGCAGAAGAAAAGATGTTTGAATTTAAACATTTAACTGCTGGGAAATTGACAATAGGCGTAGGGGATACAATTTCTAGATATTATTTACTTCCTTATTTAGAAGCTTTTCATATGAAGTATCCGAATATAAAGTTCAAGATTGAGAACGGCACGACACTAGAGCTTTGTGCGATGTTAAAATCAGGAGGTATTGATATTGCGATTTGTAATTTTCCGTTCGATGATCCTACATTAGAGCAAATTCCATGCTTCAATATACATGATGTATTTGTTTGTGGAGAAAAATATAAAAATCAATTTTCTCACTCAATAAGTCTAGAAGAAGTTGTGAAACTTCCATTAATATTACTGGAACCTAATTCGATTTCCAGAAAGTATGTAGAGGATTATATATTATCCAAAGGAATCAAGATATCCCCTGAGTTTGAATTAGGCTCCCATGATTTATTATTGGAATTTGCTCGAATTAATCTAGGAATTGCATGTGTAACAAAAGAATTTTCGAAGGAGTATATAAACAAAGGAATATTATATGAAGTACCATTGGTGGAGAAAATCCCAAATAGAAGTATTGGAGTATGTTTTTTAAAGAGTGTGTCCTTATCACAAGCGTCCAAAAAGTTTGTAGAGATTATAGAAAATAAACAGGCTTAATAGAATTTTGTAAATAACATGAGAGTGCCCCTTTTAGATTAAGCACAATATCCCTAGTAGTTGCTTAATTAGAATCATTTTATGCAAATTATACAATTTCGCTCTATATTCTAGAGCATATTCTCAACATAGTGAAGCATTTGCGCAATATATAAAAGCTAATTAGAAAATGCCATCTCTTGACAAGTAAAGGCTTTATTATGAGAAAATTTGTCGCGTTCGAAGGAAAGTTGTCGAATTCGCAGTGGATTCTGTCTCATTCACTCATTTATTGGTTCTTACTTGGAAATGCTGTAAAAGATTGGATTAAGGGTCGGCTATACTGATTAGCTAGCAAGCTCATTGGATTGTAGCGGAAGGGCGGCGACTCCATCCGAGGCCAACAGGATGTTGGTCACGAAGGCGTTGCCACACGATGTGGCGCACTTAGCCTTCGTTCCTCTGTTGAGACAGATGAGACATCGCAGGCAAACGCGAGAGCTGTGGTGATGGCTCATCGCTCACCCGGCGGAAAGCGTCCGCCTGCAGCGAAAATCTAACAGATCTTTTTATGAAGCTTTATTTCTGTTTTATATTCTATATTATGCATTCATATATAATACACTTGAGAAGTATGCTTTATTAGGGTATTATTACTAATATTTAACGGGGAATTTAGAAGGCGAGAGAGCTAAATATGAAAACTATAACAGTTGAAAATATCGTCAGAACATTTTCATTTGATGTACTAACTGGAAGTGATCAGTTACATCGTGAGTTAAAAAAATCCAAAGTTCGTCGACCAGGGTTAGAATTTATGGATAAATTCGATTTTATTGCGACCGAACATGTCCAAATATTAGGGAAAAATGAAATTAATTATTTACATACACTTTCAAAAGAAGAGTGTAAATTACGCATTGGTAATATCGTTCAATACGATCCACCATGTATTATCATCACTTCCAATCAAGAAGAGCCACTCGGATTAATCCATTATTGTGTAGAGAAGAAGATTCCAGTATTGCGAACGAAGGACTCTACAAGTGAGGTAAGTGCAAAACTAGATGCATATGTAGTAAAAGCAATGGCAGAAGAAATTGCCATTCATGGAGTTTGTGTGAATGTAGCGGGAATTGGTATTTTGCTGCGCGGCAAATCGGGGGTCGGTAAAAGCGAAACAGCCCATACCCTTATAGGGCGAGGACATCGATTAATAGCAGATGATATCGTTGTATTGAAAAAACTAAGCCCGCAAACCTTACTAGGATCGCATAATGAAAAAAACAGAGAATTTCTTGCTTTGCGAAGTATCGGTTTACTAAATGTCGTACGTTTATACGGAAGAGCTGCATTCCAAGACGAAACACGGATTGCGCTAGATATTGAGTTAACCAAATGGGAGCACAATACATTAAATAACGAACTAGAATTAGAAACGAAATTTACTGAATATATGGGTGTACAAATTCCACATATTCAAATTCAATTACAGCCTGGTCGTGATGTTGCTGGATTAATAGAAGCGGCGGCAAATAACTGGTATTTGAAGCAACAAGGCTATAGCGCTGCAGAAGAATTTGTCAAACGGCTTGAACAAGATTTTAAAAACTCCCATTCGAACTAAATTAAAAAACCACTCTAATCTCGATATGGATTGTATAGAGAATGAGTGGTTTTTTGTATGAAAAGCTTGTGACATCCTTAAAAGAGGAGGAGGTTTCAAGCATTACTCAATCACATCAAACCATAATTCAGATTTATCATCTGGATCTCCTTTATAATTTATTGTTAATTCCTCTCCCTCCTTAATATCTTTTAAGGCGTGAAAATCTATTGTAAAGTTTTCTTTATTATTTTTAAATCTTATATTCGGAGAGTAAGAATGATTAAATAGGGCACCATATCCGAGTGCAATGGCTGTATCTTTTTTTCCCCAATGAAAGCAATAATAAAAAAGCACTGTCTTTTTTAAATATTTCCATTCATCTTTTGGAGAAACGATAACAGGTGATACTTCTATCAATTCATCTTTTTTTATAGCACGTGTAGCAAATAACCCTCTCCCATATTTTCCAGTATCTTTTACACAAAAAGGTAGCAATGCTTAACTCCTTTCTTGCAAACTTAATCTAAGTTGCTAAGATTCTCTCTTAAATAATTACTACGATCACGGATAAATTGAAAAATTATTTCTGGTTCATCTTCAAACTGATCTATTTTATTTTTTTTGTACGGGTCTAGAAGTAAGTGGGGGCGTACGTATTCATGCAGTGATAATACTTTATCTTCCATATATGCCACAGTAAACTTTGTATCAAGAATTTCTTCCAATACTTTTTTATAACGCTTGCGGAATTCTGGTAGCTGCATTAGAAGCGAACAAAGATAATTTCCCTTTTTTCCTTCGATAGGGACGTAGGTGTGATCCATCAGCCCCCCGCTTACTTTTCGTCCCCATGTTGCATCGTAATCCCAAGGTAACACTTCAAATAAGCATGTCTCGCTATTGCGATAGAGGGCATAGTTGTGTGTGAATCCATCATTATTCATTGTACAAATTGCCCCAACTAACCAGAGGATAAATTGATCCATATTCATATATTGGGAGATTTTATCGAGGAACTTTGACTTGGAGGTAGTATTTATCCTTGTAATTAACTCAGTAAGAAATTCATCATCGGACGGATTGCCATACGCTCTTTTATAGCCCGACGTAAGTGACTCTTTTAGTTTGCCGTCTCTTGTGAAGGAAAAATTCGCATCATTATTTACGGCATAGTAAATAGGACCACTTGGCAAACCTCTCTTTTTCAGAAACATATCATCCACGGACTCCAATTGTAAATATACACCTTTAAATGAACCATTCCTGTAAAAATTTATATGCTGGCTATCTGGTGCAAGAACACCTAAATCTTGAAAAAAGTCGAATGAAAGTTTATTGCGAATAAGGGAAGGATCTCTATACTCCGCATTAAGGTGAATTTTACGTGCCCCGGCAAATTCTTCAGGATTATCAAAACCAATTAAATAGGATCTTTTTCGAAACTTTCTTGTATAAGAGCCACGATAAGCAATATTTATATCGTAAGTAATGTTTTCTATTATCAATTTGGTGGAAATAGTTTTATCATTCGTTAGATTTTTTCTTAAACGGTTTAAGTCATCCTCTTCAATCATTAAGTGATAAGAAGGAATGAGATTTGACATATATTCACCTCCTTGTAATTACTGATGGGTTGTGCTGTTGTTAATGATGCTACTGGCAACTAACATAGCTATAGTACATACATGATGAACAATGGCTATGTAAGATGTCAGTTTGTAAGGCATTTACTATTGGGTTGGCATAAAAGCCTTCCCTAATCGATCAAATATTGATTAAAGGAAAGCTTTTCACTTTTTGTAAATATATTCTATGAAGACGTGCTTCCTGAAGATGTACTTCCAGAGGAAGACGATCTTCCTTTTCTTCTTGAAGAGCTTCTTGAAGAAGAACTTGAAGAGCTAGAACCACTTGACGAAGTGCTACCTGAAGAAGACGATCTTCCTTTTCTTCTTGAAGAACTTCTTGAAGAAGAACTTGAAGAGCTAGAACCACTTGACGAAGTGCTACCTGAAGAAGACGAGCTACTTCCTTTTCTTCCTGAAGAGCTTCTCGAAGAAGAACTTGAAGATGAACTTGAAGAAGTAGAACTACTTGACGAAGTGCTTCCTGAAGACGAACTACCGGATGAACTACTTTTCCCTTTTTTTCCTGGCATAACGGGCACCTCCTTATTAATAACAGATTAGTTTTATAATACGCAAAGCCTTTTTTATTATATGGACAATTGTCTCATATAGGGTGAGTGCATATCGAAGTTATTTAAGGTAAAACATCTTTACTTCAAAATCAATTCGGTAAAACCGCAATAAAAAAAAATGCCACCGTAAAATACGGTGACATGTTTTCTTTTATTGTAGAATATCTGATACAGGTGTTTTTTTAGTGGCTGTTTTGGAAGCGGCGTCTATTACCGAGGCATCTAAATTTGAACTAGTAGTTGGAGCTGAAGCTGATTTTTTGTTCTCTGCATTTACAGAAGCCTTTCCAGTTGAGGATCCATTTGCAGCATTCTGTGTGTGAGCATTAGCATTTTTCGCTGCAGTTTTGTTTGATGCTGCTCCGCTCGTCGTAGACGCTTGTTTTCCCCCATTATTCGTTCCAGAAGCATTTTGTGATCCCGTCATACTGGCTACATCGTTAATAATTTGATCCACTTGTGGTGCAACGGTTTGCGCCATATCACCAACTTTTTGAGCTGACGTTCCGCTAGTCATTTGTTGGGTTAAATTCCCGATTGTCTGAGCGATGCCACCACTCGCAGCAGTTTGTCCAGTTCCTACGCTTGTGTTTTGAGTACTTGCCTTACTTTGAGCCCCTGAACTGGCACTCTGTGTCGCATTTGCACCGGTTAGTTTTTGAGCTATATTACCGACCATCTGCATGATGTTTCCACTCATTTGACTGGTACTCCCACTTGCAGCATATTGTATGGGCTGGGTTCCGCTATTCATCGATGCTCCGGTACCGGCGGAAGCACTTTGAGAAGTATTTCCACTCATCATACTGTCCATCATTTTACTCATCGCTTTGGTTGGACAAAATTTAGTTGCACCTTCAGCTACTTTCATGGAACCATACAAAACAAGCATTTTGCCAATTCGGCTGTTGGGTTCCCGCAAAAGTTTTACTGTACCGTAAGCGGTTAGGACGGAGCCCAACATGAAACGGGCATAGGCAGTGCTTGGACTAAGGTTTTGTTGACTTTTTGTCATCTGTGTTAATCCTCCAATCTGTAATTTAACGATGTTTTCTTTTCCTTATCCGTTTCAACTTTATAATCCCCATTCGCATATAAATTATGTGTTTTCGCTAACGAATAATGCAATCATTCACTTTTTCATCATTTGTTCCTGTGCCATTCTAATCATTTCTTTCACCATACTACCGCCGATTGGTCCTCCAATTTTTCCGGCTTGTTCAGCTGTAAGTTTGCCGTTATATCCTTTTTTTAATGGAATACTAAGTTCTTCTGCTATTTCGTATTTGACATCATCCGGTCTGTCTATATTTACATCGTAACCCTTCTCTTTCATCACTCGAGCTTTTAGTTTGTCTAATTCTTCTCGAGCAGAAGGGACTAATATTTTATTTCTATTCGCCATTTTTTTCGCTCCTTTGTTTATTAGTATTTCCGGAAAATGAGCGATTACACGTATATCACAAAGGGCATGATTAATCTTTCATTCTTTTAAGAATTATGATTAACTAGCTATATAACTAGAATGTTAAGGAGTGCAACTAATGGCAAAAACTAAATTTGCATTAATTGGAACAGGAGTAGTTGGGGAGCGTATTATTAATCAAATTTTAGCTCATCCTAATTGCCAAATTGTATCGCTATTTGATGAAAATAAAACAAGACTAGAGGAAGTTTCAACAAAGTATCAGCTTCCAGTGGCAGAATCGTTAGAAGTGCTGTTACAAACGCATCCAGATTGGGTTTATATTGGAACTCCTCCTGTAAGTCATGCGCCACTATCAGAACAAATAGCAGCATATGGTTTGAATATTCTTTCTGAGAAACCACTTGCTCACGATGCTAGGGATGGCACGCGTATGGTAATAGCAGCAGCTGAAGCAAATGTTCAAACAGTGATGCATTTTCCGCTAATGTATAGTCCAGTTGTACATAGTCTTAAAAATGCACTAACTACAAAGGAACTTGGTGATATAGTTCGCATCGAACTACATACTTACTTACCAAACTGGCCGAGAAAATGGCAACAAAATCCGTGGATTGGGACAAGAGAACAAGGGGGATTCATTAGAGAAATATTTCCACATTACCTTCAACTTATGAATCATCTATTCGGAAATTTCACAATTTCTTCTCATGCGACTACTTATCCAGCGAACATCGAGCTTTGTGAGACGGGTGTAACAGCATTAGCTAAAACAGAAAGTGGAATACCGATTGTTCTGAATGGTTTGTCCGGAATTGGACAAGAAGAGCGTCTAGAATTTAAAGTTTTTGGAACTGAAAGAGCAATGACTATACGAAATTGGTCAGAACTCTGGGTAGCTGAAAAGGATCAAGAAGCTGTTCAAGTCATTCCGGACATTAGGCCAAATAGTCTTATAGATGTATGTCATCATGTGGTAAATGGTCAAGAATCATTCGTCGTTACGTTTGAGGAAGGATTGAAGGTGCAAGAGTGGATTGACCAGCTGTTGAGTTGATAAATCTAATGGATGATAGTAGAGCTTTTCCTTATAAAAAGGGGGCTCTTTTTTCAATCATCATTTTTCTCCAGTCGCTAGAAGATAAGAAATTAACTAATTACCGAAATCTTCTGCCACAATGACAGCCCCAACGTTTTAAGCTATAATTAGTATCGCTGCAATCGCCCTTCAAATAATAGAAAGGGGGTTTTTTTATGATTAAATTACACAATGTAACTAAAAATTATGCACATTTTCGTGCTATTAATTCCGTATCTTTAACAATTAATAAAGGAGAAATTTATGGAATTATCGGAGCTAGTGGAGCAGGAAAATCTACCTTACTGCGGCTAATGAATTTGCTAGAAATTCCCGATGAAGGGAAAGTGGAAGTGAATGGTCAAATTCTAACCAATCTGCATAATAAGTATCTTCGACAGGCACGAAAATCCATCGGGATGATCTTTCAACATTTTAATTTAGTAGCGAATAAAACAGTCTTTGAAAATGTCGCTATTTCTTTAGAATTGGCGAATTTTCCAAAAAAAGAACGTCGAAATCGAGTTGTTGAGTGTCTTCAATTTGTTGGACTAGAGAATTTTATGACAAAACATCCCGCACAGTTAAGTGGTGGTCAAAAGCAGCGTGTCGCAATTGCAAGGGCGTTGGCGAATAATCCCCAAGTTTTGTTATGTGATGAACCAACCTCTTCACTTGACCCTAATACAACTGCGGAAATATTAGATGTTTTAGAAAAAGTGAACAAAAGATTTGGTGTGACAATTGTGATTGTCAGTCATGAGATGGACGTGATAAAAAGTATTTGCAACCGTGTAACCGTAATGGCAGATGGAGAAATATACGACACCTTATTAATAGAACCAAAAAGGATTGTAGGCACAGACAATAGTCCAAAGTACTTTGTCGAACAATTAAAGGATGGTGAGAAGGACCATGCCTGATGTATTAGTTCAATATGAAGCTGAAATTTGGACGTCTATTGGGGAAACCTTTGTAATGGTCGGTGTTTCTATTTTAGCTGCGATTGTAGTGGGGCTTCCCGTTGGGACTTTACTTTTACTTAGTAGGAAGGGACAAATACTTGAGAATCGGATTGTTTTTTCATTATTAAATTTGTTGGTAAATATTATTCGTTCATTTCCTTTTCTATTACTGGTTGTTTTTTTAATCCCATTTACCAGATTAATCATTGGTACTGCCATTGGTACAGCAGCTGCAACCATTCCATTATCCATCATTGCTATTGCGCATTACTCGCGATTAGTCGAACAATCTTTATTAGACGTACCGAGAGGTGTGATGGAGGCCGCAATTTCTATGGGAGCTTCCGTTTTGGAAGTAATTTTTAAATTTCTTTATGTAGAGGCACGTTCTGGTCTCGTTCTCGGATTGACAACGTCCATAATCAGTTTTATTTCTTATTCAACTATTATGGGAGTGGTAGGGGGAGGCGGTATTGGAGACTTTGCTATAAGGTATGGTTATCAACAATTTAAAACAGAACTAATGATGTACATGATTATTATTATGGTCATACTAGTGCAGCTCATTCAGTTTATTGGAACTACTGTATCAAGAAAAATTGATAAAAGATAAATGGAGGAATACATAATGAAAAAAATAATCGCTTTAATAACCTTGTTGCTAATCATATTAGCAGGTTGTGGAAAAAATGAAAAAACTACAGATAATGGAAATGCTCAAAATAATGACAAGGAAGAAGTGACATTAAAAGTAGCTTCGTTAATACCGCCAATGACGGATGTTCTTGAGCTTGTTAAACCAAAACTAGCAGAGGAAGGGATTAATCTCGAAATAGTTGTATTAGGTGATAATGTTCAGCCTAACAGCGCATTAGCTGCAGGAGAGGTAGATGCAAATTTCTTCCAACATGTTCCTTTTATGGAGCAATTCAATGCCAACAATGATGCAGAACTAGTTCCAATTGTACCGATATATTTTGCAAATTATGGTATATATTCGAAAGAATACAATTCGATGGACGAACTACCGGAAGGTGCTGTCATTGCTATTGCGAATGACGTTTCCAATATAGATCGTTCATTGGCTTTGTTGGCTCAACATGATGTTATTACTTTAAAAGAAAAGACGGGTCCATATTATACGAAAGCTGATATTATTGACAACCCAAAAAATTATAAGTTTGAAGAAGTAGATTTGTTAATGTTAGCAAGAATGTATGATGATGCAGACGCGGTATTCATGTACCCGGCTTACGCTACACCACTTGGATTGACACCAAAAAGTGATGCGCTTCTTACGGAAGGCACGGAAAATGATTTCGCTATTACCCTAATTGCACGTAAAGATAACGCGGACTGGGAACCTATTCAAAAATTAGCTGAGGCCATGACGAGTCCAGAGGTACGCAAATTCTTTGAAGAAAATTTTGGCGAAACTGCGATTCCAGCATTCTAAATACGTTCCCAGTGTCTGAAACTATTTAGACACTGGAAACATTAATTAGGAGGATTTAGATGGATCAAACAACTCAAACGCATTACGAAAATTTAGAAGCAAAAAACAAAGATCTTCAATATGAAGCATTCGATTATATTAAAGCTGTTACGAAAGAAAGAGTGGATTGGGCTTATGAAGTTTGGGATCAATTAAAGGAATGGCTGACAGACCCTGATAATCACCGTAGATCTAGAGCTGCTCAATTTCTTGCCAATTTAGCGATAAGTGATCCTGAAAAACGAATGCTAGAAGACTTTTCAGCGGTATGGGAAGTGACAAAAGATCCAAAGTTCGTAACAGCTAGGCATAGTCTACAATCCATTTGGAAAGTCGCAATAGCAGGGCAAGAACAAAAAGAAATGGTCATAAAAAGCCTTGTTGATAGATTCGAAAATGGCACGGACGAAAAAAATTATACATTAATTCGTTTTGATATTATTCAAGGCCTTCGAAATTTGTATGGTGAAACAAATGACGAGGAAGTAAAACAAATAGCTTTAGATTTAATAGAAAAAGAAATAGATCCAAAATATAAAAAGAAGTATGCATCAGTTTGGAAAAAGGCATAAAACACTTTATCTAATTAAAAGTAAAGATAGAGGATATCTATAAGGAAGTGTTTATAAGGTAAGGACCACCACGAAGACTCCTGTGGGAACAGCTTGAGCAGAAGACCCCGCAGGAACGCTTGAGGAACAAACCCTAAGAACGCCACCTCGTGTGGCAACGCCTTCGTGACCAACATCGTGTTGGCCTGAGGAGGCTGAAGCCAAGCCCACGGAAAGCGAAGTGGTGGTCCTTGCCGAATTTGAAATACATTTCTATGCACAGTCTGAGAGTACGGCATTTATGATGTCGTACTCTTTGTTTATTAACAATGCGATGGATTAAATTTTTCTTTCATTGGGTAAACTTAATTTATCATTGGGTAGAACCATATGATACATCGCCATTTAGATTCATCCCAGATTATATTTCGGTATGAAGAAGTGCTTATTCTATTCTCTAATGAATATAATAATGTAATGAATACAGGTGATGATTTAGTTTACAACGAAAGAGGTGAACGAATGAGCTTTAAGATTGGCATACTTGTTTGTTTATTCTTAATGGTTTTTATGGCGTGTATTACCTATTATTTGGGGAAGAAAGTATCCCATAGCTTAATGAAATATATTCCGGTATTTGCTTTTGCTTCGGGTATAATTTTCTATTATATCAAACTCAATTTTATTTCTTATGAACCAAGCTCTTTCGATGGCATTTACGATATGATTGTATTTATTATCCTTATTATTGTAGGTAGTATTGCTTTTTTAGAGACGGTTATCATTGATATTGTAGAAAATAGTAAACTATTTGGGAAAAGCTATATGGCGATACGAAAAGCAATAAAATTAGAAAATGTAAAGAAAGTATTTAAAGTTAGAATGCCCTCTAGTTTTCTTAAGAAAACTAGAGGCTAACTATACACGGTAACCAGATCAAAAGATTAATGCCCTCAGTGTTGATTAATCGGCTTGTGGGCTTTTGTCGTGTATAAGGAGACGCTTCGCTAAATCTTATTTTTGGGTACTACTCAATAATTTGATTGTAGTGAAAGGCGGCGACTCCAGCGGAGGCCAATAGGATGTTGGTCACGAAGGCGTTGAGGCCCATAGGAGGTGGGTCATGCAATCGTTGCCGCAGGATGCGGCGAATTTAGATTGCCTTCTATTGGAGGTGGCGCTAGCCTTCGTTCCTTTTTAAACACTCTGTGGGAATATCACATTTCGCACTTTTTAGATGATGGCTTATCGCCCACCCCGCGGAAAGCGTCCGCCTGTAACGGAAATCAACCGTATGCAATGTTTTACTTTTTATATAAGGCAACTCGGTATGGAAATAGTTGCGCTTCCATGATTCCTTCTTTTACTGCAGGATCATTATTCATCAGTTCAACTGCTTCTTCCTCTGTATCCACTTCTAAAATAACGATTCCCACTCAGGGACAGCTGTAGGTATACAAAATGTATACAAATATTAGTAGCCCATCCTGCCTTCCACTTAACCACTCTTATAAAAGAAAAGTGAACTTATATTGTCTTAGTGTAAGACGTAAGTTCACTTTTGTATTCCTTATTCTTTATTCTTTATTCATTAAGCTATGTTTTCTACCGTAAGTAAAATAAATGATCAATCCAAAGACGAACCAAATACCGCAGGCAATCCATGTAAAAACAGAAAGTTGAGTAATTAAAAATAGACACAGTAGAAATGATAAAATCGGTATTATTGGAAAGAATGGTACTTTAAAACCATCAGTTGGTATGTCCTTATTTTTTCTTAAGTAAATAACTCCGATTGAAACAACAGTAAATGCAATCAATGTCCCCATATTCACTAATTCCGCTAGTCTAGACAAAGGAATGACACCTGCACAAAAAGCTACTAGTGTTGCAAATACCCATGTATTTTTTATTGGTGTTTTATACTTTTTATGAAGCTCATACATACTTTTTGGCAGCAATCCATCACGACCAAGCGCGTAAAGAAGTCTTGTTCCACCGTATAACATAACAAGTATAACTGTCATCATCCCAACAACAGCACCAAGTGAAATAACACCAGCCACCCAATCTTGGTTAACAAGCTGCATAACAAAGCTAACTGGGTCACTTACATTTAGATGTGTATAGGAAACAATTCCAGTTAATACAAGAGCAACAGCTACATATAGTATTGTACAAAGAAATAACGAACCAATAATTCCTATTGGCATATTACGCTGTGGATTCTTCACTTCTTCTGCAGCTGATGAGACTGCATCAAACCCAAGATAAGCAAAGAAAACAAGAGCTGCTCCGCTCAATACGCCTTCTATCCCAAACGGCATAAATGGTTGCCAATTAGCTGGCTCTACATAAAAAATACCAACTCCAATAAATAAAAGAATAACAATGACCTTAATAAATACCATGATCATATTAATCTTCGTAGACTCTTTAATTCCTAGCGATAATAAAAATGCAATGATAAATATAATAGCTATGGCAGGTACATTTAAATATGTTCCCTCTGCTGGATTAAAAGAACCGGAGATGGCATGTGGAATGGTAATATTAAATCCCTCTAGTAAAGCACTTAAATAAGAAGACCAACCAGTTGCAACTGCTGCAACTGCTAAACCATATTCTAACAGCAAAGCCCACCCAACTAACCAAGCAATTAATTCTCCAAACACTATATATCCATACGTATATGCACTACCTGTTACTGGTACAGAAGAAGAAAATTCTGAATAACACAAACCTGCCAGTGCACAGACAATAGCAGCAATAATAAATGAAAAAACAATAGCGGGCCCAGTATGTAACGCAGCAACTGTCCCAGGTAGAATGAATATACCTGTTCCAACAATGGCACCTACCCCGAGTAGCACTAGGTCAAATGCTCCTAATGATTTTATAAGTTGCACATCACTATTTTTTTTTAATAATTCTTCAATATTTTTTTTCCTAAACAATCCACTTTTCAAACTTAACACCCATTCTTTTTTAGAAACATATAAAGATTCTATACATTTATCTTATATAGGTCAAATATTTTTGTCGGATTTTCAGTATATTTGTCGAAAAATTATTTATTTTATGCCTATAGAACTATAATGATTGTAATAAAATTAATAAAGTTTTGATTTACCTAAAATATTAAACTTTTACAACTCCTAATAAGGATTACACAAAGCGACTATATCTATTCATAATAAATAAACTTTGCTACATGAATATTTTAAATGTGAAAACATGGACTACTTTTTCTTGTGTTCCGGTAAGCTTGTATTTATTTTGGTGTGGAGGGATATTTTCAACCATGTGCTGCATCGCCATTTGATATCTATGTAGTGTATATTTTTGTGTGAAGAAGGGTTTATTCAATAGTATATTGAATATAGTAATATAATGAATACAGGTGATATTTAATATATATCCTTTATCAATAATGTGAATTTAAAGAGGTGTAATACTATGAACAAAACATTACAATTTGGAATGATTGGTAGTGGGAGTATTACCGAAACTCATATTAAAAGTATTCGAAGTATACCGAATGCAGAAGTTACAGCTATTTTTTCAAGGAATAAGGAAACTGCTGAAAAATTGGCTACCAAATACAGCATTCAGGTTTACAGTGATTACGAGGAGTTTCTAAGTAATGATGAAATTGATATAGTTACCATCTTAACACCTAGTGGAACACATGCAGATTTGGGGATATTGGCTGCGAAAAAAGGAAAACATGTCATTGTTGAAAAGCCGATTGATACGACGCTTGCAAAAACGAATGAACTTATACATGTTTGTAGAGAAGCGAATGTTACGTTAAGTTGTATTTTTCAACACAGATTTGATGATGCGATAGTAGATATGAAAAATGCAATGAATCAAGGAGAATTTGGCCAACTTAATTTTGGTGCAGCACGCACTACCTGGTATCGTTCACAAGAATATTATGATAGTGGTGCATGGCGCGGAACTTGGGAGCTTGATGGTGGAGGGGCATTGATGAACCAATCAATCCACTATATTGATCTTCTTCTTTATTTAATGGGTCCAGTCGAGGAAGTTCATGCCTATTGTGCTACTCGGGCTCATGAAAGAATAGAAGTTGAGGATATTGCGGTCGCATCGATAAAATTCAAGTCTGGCGCACTAGGATTGATTGAGGGAAACACAGCAGCATACCCAGGATATAGTGCGACACTTGATATCTTCGGTAATAATGGGAGTGTAATTATTGAAAATGATCAAGTAAAAGAATGGAATTTTAAGAGTGGAAATCATTATACAAAAGCTTCGGGAAAAGTAGTGAGGACAAGTGCTTCGTCAAACAAAATGTCTTCTTATGAGTCACACAAAAGACAATATCAGGACATTGTTCATGCGATACTTGAGAAAAGAGATCCGCTAGTAACAGGTGAAGAAGCAAGGAAATCACTTGAATTAATCTTGGCTATTTATGAATCCGCTAAAAGTGGAATTCCTGTAAAAATGTAGAAAACGTAGTGCCTTAATTATAAAAGGCCTACGTTTTTTTTGAAAAAAGTATATAAAATTGGTGTGAGTTATGAAACCTAGTGTTCCAAGTATTTTAAAGAGTAGATTCTATAAAATGATACCGCTGATTTGCGCTCCTGGTGGACGCTTTGGAGCGGGATGAGCTATATGAGTTGAAAAGCATCTTTTTCATTCATTATCCAAAAAAATCTTAACTATATTCGTATTGTTGAAGGATGGCGACGGATAGACAAACGCAATAAGATTACCGAAAAAAGAGAGGCTAGTCGTGACGTCAGTCACGACTAGCCTCTCTTAATAATCAATCGGTAATGATATAGCAATAAGTCTGTCCAAAGACCTCCGCAAACAATACAAAACAGGCTTTGTACTTAGATGGTGCTTGCACTTTACTTATTGAAGAATAATGGAAAGGCAAACGACCGGATCTAATACCAAACCTAAAAAAAACACAATTTCTTATAAAAAATAAACATTCTAATAATTCTGAATAAGACGTAAAATTTAAGAAAGAAAACGCTTTCTTAAGGAGGGAAGTTATGAATCTAACAAAAAAAATATATTCACTCATTGATAATATATTTGAAAAGTTCACCCTTTTATCGCTAATTTTATTAGTATTCATTGTTACATTGCAAGTCGTAACTAGATATTTTTTTAACTTTGTCTTCTTTTGGTCAGAAGAGATTACGTTACTTTTATTAGTTTGGTTTGGATTTATGGGAATCGCAATTGGATTTCGTGAGTATATCCACTTAGGAATAGATTCTTTTACTAATTTATTTCCGAAAATGTTTAATAAAGTTCTAGATAAGTTGATTCTTGTCATAGTATTTGCTTTTGGCATATACCTTGTAGTTCAAGGTTGGCAATTTACAGTTCTTATGCTGGAATCAACGCTACCCGCAACGAAACTTCCAAGTAGTATCACCTATATCATTATGCCAATTACTGGAGTTATGATTTGTTTATATGCACTTTTGCAGTTAGTTAATATTAATACAGCTAAGTTTAATGACATAGAGGTGGGGCATTAGCATGACAAGTACTAGCATAGCGGTCACCATCTTACTCGTAAGTTTTGTTATTTTAATCATGCTACGCTTTCCAATTGCTTTAACGCTTGTTATATCATCATTGCTAACAATCATTTTTTTAGATATACCGTTACCCATTATTGGTCAGCAGATGATTCAAGGAATAAATTCTTTTTCCCTACTCGCAATACCATTTTTTATCCTAACAGGTCAAATAATGAGTACAGGTGGTCTTGCCACTAGAATTGTCAATCTGGCCATTCTTTTAGTCGGTCGAATTCGTGGAGGATTAGCCATGGTAAACAGTGTGGCATCGCTATTTTTCGGGAATATATCTGGCTCTGCTGTAGCGGATGTTTCATCTGTCGGTTCGGTTATGATTCCAATGATGAAAAAGAATGGTTATGAAGCAGATTATGCGGTTGGAGTTACAATTGCATCCGCGATACAGGGGGTAGTAGTTCCGCCAAGTCATAATCTTGTATTGTATTCATTGGCTGCAGGTGGAGTTTCTATAGCAAGTTTGTTTATGGCTGGTATTGTTCCTGGTGTCATTATGCTGATCGCGCTGTGTATTACTGGATATATAATTGCAAGAAAAAGAGGTTATGAAAAGGCAGCTCCTGTGCCAAAATCACTCATTGGAAGTACTCTTTTACATGGTGTATTATCCCTAAGTCCGGCGGTAATTATATTGGGGGGGATTATGAGTGGAATTTTTACGGCAACAGAGTCAGGGGCATTGGCTTGTTTATATTCTTTTATTCTAGCTTTTGTTGTCTATAGAGAAGCACCACTATCGAGTGTGTGGCCGATCTTAAAACGAACTTTGAAAACGGTTTCGATGGTTTTTTTTCTAATTGCTGCTTCAGCTGCATTTGGTTGGGTATTGGCATACTTACAAATTCCGTCCATGATGACTAGCTTATTATTAGGTATTTCTGATAATCCACTTATTATATTATTGATTATTAATATTTTATTACTTCTTCTTGGGGCGCCAATGGATATGGCACCGATGATTTTAATCATGACACCGATTCTTCTTCCGGTTGTTACAAGTTTTGGG
Source organism: Psychrobacillus sp. OK032 (assembly GCF_900111345.1). Classification (GTDB taxonomy): domain Bacteria; phylum Bacillota; class Bacilli; order Bacillales_A; family Planococcaceae; genus Psychrobacillus. The sequence continues at coordinate 213,488 of NZ_FOGY01000001.1, read as the reverse complement.
ATGGATCCAGTACATTTCGGAATTGTTCTTATTTTAAATGCAGGGATAGGGCTATTGACTCCACCTGTAGGAACTGTTTTATTCGTCGGTTGTGCGATTGGGAAAATTTCCATTGCACAAGGTACGAAAGCAATGATGCCATTTTTCTATGCTTTACTAGTAGTTCTGTTAATTATCACCTATATACCTGAAGTAGTGATGTGGCTTCCAAATTTGATGGCTGACTAACCTCAGGAATAGGTAAAATTATAAAAAAATTGTAGGGGGTTTCAACAAATGAAGTATAAAAAAATTATGGGGTTATTAACAACTTTACTTTTTGCCACAGTAATTCTTGTAGCATGTGGTCAAAAGGAAGAGGTTGCAGTGGAGAAGGATGAAGGTACCAAATCGGAAGAACCTAAAATTACTTTACGTCTAGCAGACAATCAACCAGCTGATTATCCGACTGTTATTGGAGATCAAAAGTTTGCCGAGTTGGTTAGTGAAAAATCTAACGGTCGAATTACGATTGAAGTATTCCCGGCTGGACAGCTTGGTGATGAAAAATCTGTGCTAGAGCAGGTTCAACTAGGAGCTATTGACTTTGCAAGAATAAATGCTAGCCCACTTGCTGAATTTAATGATGATTTCACTGTTTTCTCCGTACCGTATTTATTTAATAGTGATGATCATCTATGGAATTTCCTTAATGGTGAAACAGGTACGGCTTTGTTAGATGGTCTTCAAGCAGCGAAAATGCAAGGTCTTGCTTATTACGATTCAGGTTCACGCAGTTTCTATTCTACTAAACCTTTAACGAGTATTGAAGACTTAAAGGGGCAAAAGATTCGAGTACAGCAAAGCGAAATGAATATTAAGTTAATGGAAGCATTGGGTGCAAGTGCAACTCCAATGCCATATGGAGAGGTATTTTCTGGCCTTCAGACTGGTATCATCGATGGAGCGGAAAACAACCTACCGAGCTTTGACTCATCAAACCATTACCAAGAAGCAAAGTATTTGATCATGGATCATCATACAAGAGTGCCTGAAGTATTGTTAATGAGTAAAACGGCTTGGGATAAACTTTCAGATGAAGATAAAGGGTTAATCAAACAAGCTGCATTGGAGTCAGTCGAGACCCAAAGACAAGCATGGGCTGATTATGAAGAGAAATCTCTAAAAACATTAAATGATGCTGGAGTTACTATTACAGAGGTCGAAGATATAAATCCATGGCAAGAGGCAGTTAAGCCGATTGTTGATGAATTTTCTAACAATTATCCTGAGTTAGTCGATGCAATCAATACAGCAAGTCCATAATAATTGGAGACTAGAATTTTTACCCTACCTAGTTGGGGAAATATTAACTAGGTAGGTCTTTTCCATTAAGAATAAGTAGGATATAATACACAACAATACTTACTGGAAAGGAACTACGATGAAGAAGCCGTGGAGTAAAATTATAGAATCTTTAAAACATTATATTCTATTTGGAAATCAGACACTTATGGTAAAATTTTGTGTCTTTTCTAGTGTGTTAGTTATACTACCTGTACTTTCTGTTGGAATCATCACTTATAAGTATTCTTCTTTTGAATTAGAAGAAGAGTTCAGACAATCAAGTCAGAAAATAATTGAACAAGTAGAGTTGCATGTTGAATATTATTTGCAGGATTTTGAAATAACCAGCTTAAAAATCATTAACTCACCTGAAGTGGGAAATTTATTAAGACTAGATACAAACGGCAATGAATATGATCATTCACTTAAGGAACAAGCATATAAAGTTCTCAAGAATTCAGAATATTCCAGAAATGATATTTCTAATATTACAGTTTCATTAGATAATGGCATTATTATTGACTCATTACGAGAGCGAAATTATTATCCGGCAACAAATATTGAAGAAGAATATTGGTATTCATCAGTCCCGCAAAACGGGATGGTTTTGCTTGTGAGCAGGACATTAAAATTGAAGGACAAGGAGCTGCCGGTGATTTCACTAGTTAGGCGATTATATAATCCGCATACACTGAAGCCCGTTGGTATGCTCATTATTGATATTAATTTTAAGAGAATTGAAGAGATATCCAAAATGGTGACTTTTGATAAGAATGGCTATTTTTTTATTTTGGATGCAAATGGGCATTATGTCTACCATCCTAATTATACAAAACTAGGAAATAAGGTAGAGTTCAAACAGTTAACAAATCTTGATAGTGAAAAAAGTGGTTCCGTGCTTATCGATAACGATCGAAAGGAGTTTGTTTCCTATTCTTTTTCTCCAAACATTGGCTGGAGCTTTTTTACAGCTGCTCCATACGAGGATTTGCGAGTAGGTATCCAACAAATCAGAACCGCGATTACATGGACGATTTTTATTTCTTTGCTATTTGCTTACTTAGTAGGGTTTTATAGCATGTCCAAAAGTATCGTTCGTCCTATTCATCGACTACGTTCTTTTATGAAAGAAGTAGAAATTGGTCATTTAAATGGCCGAGTAAAAGTGGAGTCCAATGATGAAATAGGACAATTGACAGCTGGGTTTAATAAGACAGTTGAAAGACTATCTAATTTACTGGAAGAAGTATATGTTTCTAAGTTGAAGGAAGCTGAAATGTCGCTTAACAAAAAAGAAACCGAATTAAGAATGCTTCAATCGCAAATTAACCCTCATTTTTTATACAATTCTCTTGAAACAATTAGAGGAATGGCATTGGAAGAGGACAGAGAAAACATAGCTAACATATCATCTTCTCTAGGGAAACTTCTACGTTATAACCTTAGAAATAGTTTACCAACTGTTAGTTTACGAGAAGAGATTAAGTTTTGTGAGATGTATTTACAAATTCAAATGTTTCGTTTCGAGGACCGTTTTGACTATTTTTTCGATATACCAGATTATGTAATGGACTTTGATGTTGTAAAGTTTTCACTCCAACCAATTGTGGAAAATTGTTTTATGCATAGTATTGGTGAAAACTCTAAGAAAATAAAAATTACGATAACTGCTCAACTTTTGTCTAAATCCTCGTTCGGTATTCGAATAAAAGATACAGGAGTCGGAATAAAAGAAGAAGTTTTAATTGAATTAACAGAAAAATTAAATAATGATTCAACTTCCTTAGGTGGACAACATATCGGCATTATGAATGTTCATCAGAGAATTCGCTATTTGTTTGGTTCAGAGTATGGAATAACAATAAATAGTACGAGAGGTGTAGAAACAGAGGTTACTATTCATTTACCGATTGTAGATACTAAGGAAGTGATGAAAAAATGAAAAGAGTTTTACTAGTGGACGATGAGAGATGGGTCAGAAAAGCTCTTATGTGGTCGATTAGAAAGTTGAACTTATCGTTACAAATCGTACATGAATGCGCAAATGGATTAGAGGCCCTGGACTGGATAAAACAAAATGATGTTGATTTGGTTCTAACGGATATCCGAATGCCTGTTATGGATGGACTTACATTGGTGAAAGAACTTAACAAATTAGATATAAATTTGGATTGCATCGTAATTAGTGTGCATGATGAGTTTCAAATTGTGCAGCAAGCGATTAGAAGCGGTGTAACGGATTATCTCCTTAAGCCAATCGAAGAAGAAGAGTTAAGAGGTTGTTTGGAAAAGTGGCTTAATAAACAAAAAGATGTAGGTGAAGAATTTAAAACACCTACTATTGTTGATGATGTCCTTCCTGCCTCCACAATTGATCAGGTATTAGCTTATCTTGAAAAAACGCCATTAAAACAGGTGTCTCTAACAGACGCAGCAAGAAGCGTGCACTTGAACCCTAGTTATTTAAGTCAATTGTTTAAACAACAACTAAATACTAAATTTGTGGATTATTTAACCGAACTTCGAATTCAAGAAGGGAAACGCTTATTGCTGAACACGACATTAAAGATGTCAGAAATTGCCGAGAGAGTCGGATATTCAGAAGTAGCGTACTTCAGCAATAACTTCAAAAAAATGACTGGATACTCTCCATCTGAATTTAGAAAATCTACAAAGACAAAAAAATCTGATAGCAGGTGAAATGATTGAAAGAGTTTATGGACGAAACCTTTTTATTGTCAACCGATACGGCTGTGTCCTTGTACAATTTATTTGCAAAGGATATGCCAATTATCGATTATCACTGTCACTTAAACCCTATGGAAATCTATGAAAACAAAACATTTCAAAATATTACAGAAGCATGGTTATATGGTGACCATTATAAATGGAGAGCGATGAGAGCTAATGGAATAGAAGAACAGTTCATTACCGGAGGAGCGACGGATTATGAAAAGTTTTTAGCTTGGTCAAAGACTGTTCCGATGACCATTGGCAATCCGCTGTACAATTGGACTCATTTAGAGCTTCAACGTTTTTTTAATATATATGACATATTAAATGAAGAAACTGCTCCAGGAATATGGGAGGAAGTAAATAAAAAACTTACGGGAGGTGGCTTTGGAGCAAGAGATTTAATTACAAAGTCAAAGGTTGAAGTGATTTGTACGACAGATGATCCAATCGATACATTAGAGTATCATAAGAAAATTAAAGATGATGCCAATTTCGACGTAAAAGTACTACCGAGCTTTCGTCCAGATAAAGGGTTAGAGATTAATTTGGATGGATATTTGCAGTGGGTTAATAACCTGAAGGAAGTGTCGGAAATGCAAATCTCCAATTATGATGATTTCCTAAATGCGCTGCAGTCAAGAATTGAGTTTTTTCATTCAAATGGCTGTCGTATTTCTGATCATGCCCTAAATACGATGATGTATCAAGAAACAACAAAGGCAGAAGTAGCAAATATATTTTCGAAAGCATTAACAGGACAAAAAGTATCACTTGATGAAGAAAATAAATATAAATCTTATACATTAACTTTTTTAGGAAAACAATATGCGAAATTTGAATGGGCGATGCAATTTCATATTCAAGCATTACGTAATACTAATTCAAAAATGTATAACGAAATAGGACCTGACACTGGTTTTGACAGTATTAATGATGGGCAGATAGCTGTGCCTTTAAGTCAATTACTAGATGCTTTGGCACGAGAAGATGCTTTACCAAAAACAATTTTATATTCAGTAAATCCAAAAGACAATTACGTGATTGGTAGTTTAATTGGTAGTTTTCAGGGAGGAACGCCAGGAAAAATTCAGTTTGGTACTGCATGGTGGTTTAACGATCAAAAAGATGGCATGCTCGAACAAATGAAAGCGTTAGCTAATCTTGGTCTATTCAGCCGTTTTATCGGAATGCTTACCGATTCTAGAAGTTTTCTGTCCTACACAAGACATGAGTATTTTCGAAGATTAGTATGTGAATTGATAGGACAATGGGTAGAAAATGGGGAAGTGCCAAACGATACGAAAATGTTGGGAAATATTATTCAAGGCATTTGCTATCAAAATGCAAAAGAGTATTTTGAATTTTAATTACTTGAAGTTTAATGAAAGTATATTTCTGTCTGAGTGAAGCAATTAGATTAATAAAAATACGCATTAAAGTTTCAGAAAAATCAGACATAAGAACTATACCACTTATACAAGAAGCTTCATTTTTACTTTTAAGGGGGGGAACTTGTTTAAGTATTGAAACGGTGAATTCTGCAAGCAAGTAATTACTTAAAGGGGAGGAAAGGCATGGGATCAAAAATGAAAAGTTTAATGAAAGAAAAAAATTATAAAAAGGTAGTAACTGGTATCCTTGCATTATCATTAATTTCATCAATCGGTATTCCACAGGTAGGAGCAAATGAAAACTTAGGGTATGTAGATCCAACTGTGAATACAAATCCTGGACATTCAGGGACTAACGTAGAGACGTATCGTGTTCTAGCTAACAGTAAAACTGGTCAACCGGAAATTGAAGCAACTAAAAAAGGTGTTCTTACAATCGATGGGAAACAGTTCAGAGACCTAAATGGTAACAAGAGTCTAGACCAATACGAAGATTGGAGAATATCTGTAAATTACCGAGTAGCTGATTTAGTATCAAAGATGACTCTTGCTGAAAAAGCGGGATTAATGTTGATCAACACTCATACACCAATAGCGAATCCAATCGATGGAAAGTATGTTAAATCCGATGACCCATTAATAGTTGGAAAAAATATGCGTTACGTCATTTTCCGTCAAACTCCTACTGTTGATGTTATCGCTAAATATACAAATCAGTTACAAGAACTGGGGGAGGCTTCAAGATTAGGAATCCCAGTAGTAGTTACTTCGAACCCAAGAAACCATGCCTCAACGGACTATACAAATATAGCCGCAAGTGAAGGGCAACATTCATTTTGGCCAGGACCATTAGGGTTTGCGGCAGCAGGTGACACAAAGGCTGCAAAGGAATTTTCCGAAATCGCGTCGAAAGAATGGAGAGCAGCGGGTATACGTAAAGTCTATGGATACACTGCTGATATAGCTACAGATCCACTTTGGGCAAGAATTGAAGATACCTTTGGAGAAAACCCTAAAGTTGCTTCAGATATGATTTATAACGTCATCAAAGGATTTCAAGGTGATGAGCTTGGTCCAGATAGTGTAGCAATAACAGTGAAACATTTTCCGGGTGGAGGAGCGCGTGATAACGGGTTAGATCCTCACTTTGTAGAGGGTAAATTTAATCCTTATCCAACTGAAGGAAGCTTACTTAAGTATCATATTCCTCCTTTTGAGGCTGCGATTAAAGCTAATGTATCCTCGATCATGCCATATTACGCGTATCCAACCAATGATAGTGCTAATCAAGGGTTGCCATGGTATAAAAAAACTCAGCAATTTGAAGAAGTTGGTTTTGCCTTAAACGATGCTATTTTAGATGGCTTCTTGCGTGGTGGCCTTGGGTTTAAAGGTTATGTTAACTCAGATACTGGTGCTGTTGGAGATAATGCATGGGGCGCCGAGGGTCTAACTCCAGAACAAAAGTTTGCTAAAGCAATCAATGCTGGAACGGATATTATTTCTGGATCATCCGAACCACAATTCATTATTAATGCAGTAAAAGAAGGCTTGCTAACAGAAGAAGCAGTTAACGAATCTGTTACATTATTGTTAACTGAAATGATGAATTTAGGGTTATTTGAAGACCCATATGTAGATGTAAAAAATGCACTTGATGTAGTGGCTAATCCAAAAGTACAAGAGTTAGCATTTGAAGCACATCTTAAATCACTGGTTCTTTTACGTAATGATAAAAATATTTTGCCTTTAAAGGATGCAAAACTAAAAGAAGTAAAACTATATGTTGAAATGTTCCCTGGTGGTACAGATGGAGCAAGTACAAAGGGATTAATAGAAACGATCAAAAAGCATGATTCTTCCATTACAATCACCAACAAACTGGAAGAGGCAACTCATGCGTATATTTATGTTAAACCTGTTCAATCAAACTGGGATAATAATCCACGTATTACAGTAGGACCTGAAACAGGAATCACAAATGTTGATCGGATCGTCACTATACAAAAAACCGTTCCAACTATTACGGCAGTAAACATGACGAATCCATGGGTCCTGGATAAAATTGAACCTAATGCTGCGGCATTAATCGGTACCTTTGGAACAAAAGCTGAAGCAATCATTGATGTTATTCGTGGTGAATATAATCCAACAGGAAAACTTCCATTTGCATTACCAGCTAGTATGGCGGCAGTGGACAATGAGGTTGGAGATGTTCCAAGTTTTGCAAAAGAAGAAGACCCTTCCTATTCTTATAAAAATAAATCTGGTGATGTATATAAATATGGATTTGGCCTTTCTTATAATCAAGGGAAAGCAAAAGGTAAATCTCCAAAATAAGTAGAGAATTGCCGAATAACAAATCGACTGGAAATGACGAAGTCAACTTCCAGTCGATTTTATTATTCTATTGATAGGGAGTGTAATCCATTCGAAAAGGAAACGTGCTGACACGGTCCTGCATGTTTACGAAATAAATGAGCCATATTAAATATTCATAAATATAAACCAGCCAAAAAAATCCCTAATGCCTCTTCATATATTTCATCAAACTGGGTAAGTGGTAATGGGTTTGTACCTGTTCCTAGCTCCACCGTAAAACCAGGTCTTCTCCAGTCCTGAATAAACCAATCTTTATAACCTGCATAGCTTTCGATTGTTTGAACGGGTTCGTATCCGCTTACTCTACTAAATTCTTTGACCATGGCTTCCGTCTCAGGAGGTTCGAGGTTTTCAAATCCCCAATAAATAACTTCGCCTTGTGTATGAAAAGCTAGTACTCTTGCAAAATCCTTAACTCTTGTTAAATCCGCCATTGCAATTGCCTCTGGCTCAGATAAAGGGCTTTCTCCACCATAGTCTCTTGGACCTGGAGTTTTAGGATTTCGTTCCCGTTCCCGATCCCACTCAGCAGGGAATTGATCATTCAAATCCACGCCGCGAATATTCGCTTTCCATCCTGAAAAGTCTAAGCTGTCATTATTCCATTCAATAACATTGCTTCTGTATGGTTCCTCTGATGGTGGACCGTTTAGCACCAAGTCAACACCATCAGGATTAACCATTGGCACAATGGAAAGTGTCGTTTGAACATACAAAGGAGAAGTCACAAGTCCTCGGATTGGAAGTTGATTCGTCAAGGACAGTAAATAATCATTTAAAAATGTCATAAGGATAGGCGTTGTAATCCACTCGTTGGCATGAAAAGAAGCATTATAATGCACTTGTTTTTCTCCATTTCCAATTTCGATTCCTGGTATATCTCTACCTAAAACGGTATTGCCGATTGAAGAAACTCGCAAAAATGGATAAATGGCCTGTAACCGTCTAATATCAAACATCATCGTATCATAATCATAATCTTGTTTCCCACTAACAATCCTCCAGTCCACTCTTATTGGAAGATTAATCGTCTGGCCAATTTGTAAATAGTTTGGATTAAGATTGGGGTTAAGAAGTAGAATTGCATCTAAAGGAAGATTACGACTCTCCGCCACTCTCCAAGGAGAGTCCCCTGGTCTAATTTGATAATTGACAGTAACAAACCCAGGAATTTGTATGAGTTGACCGACCGAAAGTGTTTGAGCATTTACACCGCGGTTGGAATTAATAATTAATTGCAAGGGAATCATAAACAATTGACTATAATAATAGAGAGAATCACCACGTCTTACATGAACTTCCATGTATTTCCTCCTCTTTATCGAAGACTATAAATATAAAAGTATATGAACTAGTAGAGTGTATTATTAATAGTTATCTTCTAAGATGTATAAGAACTCCTATGATATTTTTCTTCCTATTAAAAAAGACAGTAGACAAACCCTGCTTTTAGAGGTTGTCTACTGTATAAGAGGGAAGTGAGAACCGTTTTACGCTAAATATGCATCCCGTATTTCGATATTTTCAATGAGTTCGGAACCTTTTCCGCTTAATACAATCTCGCCATTTCGTATAACATAACCACGATGAGCAATATTTAATGCTTGATACGCATTTTGTTCTACTAATAGAATGGTGATCCCATTTTGATTTAGTTTTTTGATGATGTCGAAAATTTGTTCCACAATGATAGGAGCTAGTCCCATCGATGGTTCATCTAGCATTAATAATTCGGGTTCCATCATTAAAGCACGACCAATAGCAAGCATTTGTTGTTCTCCGCCGCTCATTGTTCCGCCTTTTTGCTCCAGTCGTTTCTTTAGGATGGGGAAGTGGCCAAAGACGATTTCCATTCGTTCTTCTATTAACTGTTTATTATTAACTGAAAAAGCACCCATTAATAAATTTTCTTTTACCGTCAAGGTCGAAAATATTTTTCTTCCTTCTGGTACATGTGCCATTCCTAAAAGGCACGTCTCATGAACTGGTTTATTCATTGTTTCTTTTCCTTTAAAAAGGATGGAGCCAGTTTTAACTTTTGCTAGTCCACTAATTGATTTCAAAGTGGTAGATTTTCCAGCTCCATTACTTCCTATTAATGTAACAATTTCACCTTTGTTTACATAAACACTAATTCCTTTTAATGCTTGTATTCCTCCATAATATGTTTCAATATTATTTACTTCTAGTATAGGCATCTAGTTTCACTCCTTAGACTGTTTGAACAGCACCTGAACCTAGGTAAGCTTCAATTACTTTTGGATTCGTTCTTATTTCTTCTGGATTTCCTTCTGCAATTTTTTCACCGTGATCTAAAACTACGATATGCTCCGAAATTTCCATTACTAATTTCATATCATGCTCAATCAACAGTACAGAAACATTGAATTCTTGTCCCATATTCTTAATAATTGCGGTTAATTCTCTCGTTTCTGCAGGATTCATCCCAGCTGCTGGCTCATCCAATAATATTAACTTTGGCTTTGTCGCTAAGGCACGAGCAATTTCTAGTTTTCTTTGTGCACCGTAACTTAGATTACAAGCCTTTTCATTCAAGAAGGGTGCAAGGTCGAAATGTTCAAGTAAGCGGTAAGCTTCCTTCTCAGCTAGTAATTCTTCTTTTTTAGTAGTAGGTAAGTTTAAAAAAATACCTAATAAATTCGTTTTCAATCCAGTATGCATCCCGACTAGTACATTTTCGATAACGGACATTTCACCAAATAACCTTATATTTTGAAATGTCCTAGAAATACCTCTTTTAGCTACTTCATCAGGTTTTAGCCCTAGTAATGATTTTCCTTCTAATCTAATGTCACCTGAAGTAGGCTGATAAACACCCGTTATCATATTGAAAAATGTTGTTTTTCCTGCCCCATTTGGTCCGATTACTGCAGTTATCGAGCCTTTTTCTATATTCATCGTTACATCTTGATTGGCTGTTAACCCCCCGAATTTCTTTGTTATATTGGTCACCTCTAATATCGACATTTATATCCTCCTACGATTGAATCTTTTTCTGATCAGTAGTTTTGAAGTCCTTATGGGTCGAACTCTCTTTTAATTTCTTTTCATCAAAGATCTTATTTTTTGCAGGAATTAACCCTTTTGGTCTATATAATGCAAATGCTACTAGTAGTGCCCCGAATATAAATTTTTGCATTTTTGCGGGAGATAGAGCTTCTGGAATAGAAATAACTCCACCAAAGGACAGCTGATTTACCCAAGTCGCTAATTCTGTTAATACTTGCAAATTCAAAATAGTTATAACTGCAGCACCAAGAATAACCCCTGGAACACTTCCCATACCACCAAGTACAACCATTACTAGAATCGTGAATGATTCTAATAGAGTGAAGCTTGTCGGGTCGATAAAAGCTTGCTTTGCTGCAAATACAACACCCATCATTCCTGAAAACGAAGCACCAAGAGCGAAGGCTAACAATTTCGTCTTTACAAGAGGGATTCCCATAGCTTGAGCGGCAATTTCATTTTCACGAACAGCTTTCCATGAGCGACCGAGTTTGGAACGTTCCAATCGTAATACGGTAAAAATGGTAAATAATAAGATGACAAGAGTAACGAAATAAAATTGGTTTGGAAAGATGAGTGGAATACCAAATATCTCAGGTGGAGTTACAGATGCGATTCCCATTGCACCGCCTGTAATATTGACTGGTTTGTCCGCGTTATTAAATAAAATTCGGATAATTTCTCCAAATCCTAACGTAACAATGGCTAAGTAATCGCCTTTCACCCTAAGTACTGGAATACCAATAAGAACTCCAGCAATGGCAGCGACAACTCCACCAATGATTAAAAATATCCAAAAACTTTCTCCACCGAGGGGATAAGTTCCAAACGGCATAAAATTAGCAGCTTGGGGTGTAGCAAAAATGCTATATGAATAGGCACCAACTGCGAAAAAGGCAACGAATCCTAAGTCCAGTAACCCAGCCATACCGACAACAATATTCAGACCTAATGCCATAGATACATAGATTCCGACCATCGTAGCTACATCCATATACGATTGGAAAGCTGGTCCTCCACTTGATGCAAATGGTATGAGTATAAATAATAATCCGAGAGCGATTATCCATTTTGTTACGTTTTTCAATTTTATATAATGAAGTATTAACAAAGAAGATAATAATAGTAAAAAGGCGGTGACTGATTTTTGAGAGAAAAATAATGCAGCGGATGATACCGCAACAAAAACAGTAAATAAGATAACTTGCGACCATTTATATTGTAAAAATTTCGCTAAAGTTTCCTTCAAGATAGCCACCTACACTTTCTCAGCAGTAGGTTTACCCAATAAACCTTCTGGCTTGAAAATAAGAACTAATATTAATATGGAAAAAGCAAAAACATCTTTATATTCTGCTCCAAATATGCCACCAGTTAATAACGTTAGATTTGCAGATGCAAACATTTCCAATAACCCTAATAAAATTCCACCGAGCATGGCACCACGAATATTACCAATACCACCTAAAACTGCAGCGATAAATGCCTTCATTCCTAAAATGAATCCGATAAACGGATCGATTGTCCCGTATTGCACAGCGAATAATACACCTGTTGCACCACCTAAAGCCGACCCTATAAAGAAAGTAATAGAAATCGTTTTGTTGACATTAATAGACATGAGGGATGCCGTCTCACGGTCTAATGCTACTGCCCGCATAGCTGTTCCCCATTTTGTTCTGTTGATAAAGTAATCTAGAGAAATCATTAATATAAATGCCGTAACAAGTACTATTAGGAAAGAAGTTTTAAAGCTAGCATCATTAAAAATACTGGATAGGGAAGAGAAACTGATCGTCATTTGATCTGTAAATAAAGATGGCCCTGTTACAATATAGTTTCCAGAAGATAGTTCTGCGATAAAACGAATGACATCTTGTAAGATAAAAGAAATTCCTATTGCTGTAATAAGTGGTATAAGCCTCGGAGCATTTCGAAGGGGGCGATATGCCACTCTTTCAATTCCCATTCCAAGAAGTCCTGTCAAACAAGCAGTGACAATTAAAACTAAAATAAGAACGAAAATTTGAGGAACAGAAGATACCCAACCCATTCCCATTAACAAGATAAAGAATGTAGTACCGATAAATGCACCCGTCATAAAAATTTCTCCGTGTGCAAAATTTATTAGCTGTAATATTCCGTAAACCATTGTATAACCGAGGGCTACAACAGCATACACAGCACCTAATGCAAGTCCATCAATTAGTACCTGAGGTAAACTTTGTAACATTTCTAGAAGCATAATAACCCTCCATAACTTTTATCTGTATAGAAAGAGTGTTGAGATGCAAAATGGTCCCAACACTCTATCAAAATCTTATCCTATTTTCCAACTTCGCCTTCTAGAATACCAGGATAACTCGCTTCATTAAATTTATATAAATAAATTTTTGAATTCGTGTTATCGCCTATTTCATTAAACGTAACGTTTGTTAATACACCTTCATAGTCCTTCACGGATCGAACAGCTTCTGCTACCTTTTCTTTAGAAGGGATTTTTCCATCATTTTCATTAATAGCATTTTCGATAGCATGAAGAATTACGCCCATTGCATCGTAACCATAAACGGAAAAAGCTTCTGCATTTTTGTTGAATTTGGCTTTATAATCCTCTACGAACTTTTTCCCTGCTTCTGTCGCTGTACTGTCACCCGCAACTGATGTGATATACGTGTTTTTCACGGCATCACCTGCAATATCAACTAAACCAGAAGCATCCATTCCATCTCCACCCATGATCGGTACATCAATTCCTTTATCTCGGGCTTGCTTGATAATAATTCCTGCTTCGGAGTAAATTCCACCAAAATAAATTAAATCAGGATTTTTCGTTAAAACTTGATTGATTACACCATTAAAGTCTTTTTCCCCAACGGTAATTCCTTCATATCCTACAATTTCGGCACCTGCTTCTTCAGCAGCCACTTTGAATGCATCTGCAATACCAGAGCCATATGCTGTTTTGTCCTGAATAATAAAGATTTTCTTTGCTCCTAAAGTTTCAATGGCATATTTTGCCCCAGCTGGACCTTGTGCGTCATCTCGTCCTACAATTCGGTTTACTGTTTTTAACCCACGATCAGTTACCGTAACAGCGGTAGCTCCTGGTGATACCATAGCGACTTTGTATTTTTCGTACACTTCAGAAGAAGGGATGGTAACACCAGAATTAAAGTGACCAACTACTGCGTAAATCGAATTATCAGCTCCGATTATGTTAGCGTTTGATACACCTTTTTTCGGATCTGATTGATCATCATAAGATTCAAGCTTTAGTGTATAACCTAATTCTTTAAACTTCTCTGCTTGTTCTTCTAATTTCATTTGTGCACCAAGCCTCATGGATTCACCAACGATTGCCGATCCACCTGATAAAGGTGTTTGTGTAGCAATTTTGATGACATTTGAACCATTTGCCGATTCATCACCTTTAGATTTAGATGAACAAGCTGCCAACATTCCAATACTCAACACACTACTTAAAAGTAAGACAACAGATTTTTTTAGACGCATATTTTCCCCCCATTAAAATTTTTTAGTACTAGTTTAGCTACTAGATTTAGTATATTAATTTATAATTTTAAAATTACTAAAAAAAAGAAAAAATATTAGGTATTCTAACATACTATTGATTTTTAGTTCCTTTGGCACATGTGTTTTTTCCAAATAAAAAGCGAACTTCCCTTGTTTTTTCATTACAATGGCAGCTCGCTTTTTTTATATAATCTATTTTGATTTAATTCAGAAAGAGAATAATGAATATTTTCTAAGTACATATATCCACTGTTAGAGTTAATCAGTCGTAACAAGTTCCAATATGATAATACATTGGCAAAATAAGAATAAAACCCTCTATATAGAGCAAATTAGACTCTAGGAGGTGATGATCAATGAGTAAAAATAACAATAAGACAATGAATGTTAGAACGCATAATAGTTTTGAACTGTATAAAAATCCTACGAATAATCCTGACGAGGAATTTGCTGAGGAATTTATTGCGATATCTAAAAACAAGGTGACGAAAGAAATTAATAAAAATAAACCTAAAAAAAGGGATTAAACGAGTACATGAAAGGTGAGTATATTAATGCTCACCTCTTCCAATAGAATTGTCGCTTTGGAACAGCTTTTATTCTGTACATATTACGTAAATATATAGAGGAGTAAACTAAGATATTATTTAATTAACTTCCATGTTTATCCACACCTTTATAACCACTATTTTCTTTTGTCGGTAGTATAAGAGTTGCGTACTAAATTTTAAATATCGCTTCTTAAGTATCTTTATTTGAATATTGTAATTTATCTCTTTACCTTGATTGGCTAAGTCCTCAAGGTTTATTTTGGGTAGCCCTGTATGATTTTAGACCAAATTTATATAGTGCATACAAATCAATCTACAATCCTCAATAATAAAGGACTATTATAAAACTATCGATTGTTTACTAATGGGAAATGGCTTGGGTGGATATCAAAAAGTGAGGTTATGCTCATTGATGAGATAACACCTATTAATCCAGAAGACTAAATTCAGCGAGCCTGTGATAGAAACATTCACGTTTATTCGAACAATCGTGAATGTTTAAATTTTCATGTTTGTTTCTAACACAGGGAACGTACACTAAAAATGCACATAAAAAATGAGCTAGGGAAAGTATCTCCAAGCTCATGTGTTTTGATGTCCGTTTTTTTACTAAAGCATCCGTTGAATAAGTTTTGAGTTTATTCTGTTGCTTCATTTGGATTACGTCCACCTGTTAAGAATCCTAAAACGAGCCCTATTAAAAGTAAGCTAAACCCATTTGGAGAAAAATCCTTCGTAAAAACTCCCCATATAAGCCATCCTGCCAAAGAACCCAATATTAAATAAAATAGACTCTTCATTCCTACCTCCTGAATACATTTAATAGTTAATTTCTCCAATCTTCTTCTGAATTCCTTCTTCACAATCTTTATGTCAATTTTAACATAAATATCCAATCGAGGTTAAACTAATTTTATTATATGTAGAGCAGGCATCATCATACCATTAAACGATAAATCAACCTTTTTCAATATCATTCGGTAATTCTAATAAGTACTTCTATCACTGCCGTTATCTCCAGATTCCACCGTGTTTTTATATGCCATCCATAAAAGTAACCACAAGTATCTAACATTCAAAGGGAGAATGTTGAAAGATACGAGAACTTTCATTATAGAAAAGTATAACCTGGAAAAGATAAGGGTAAAATGTTCAATGATTCATTTTGGCCAATTGATAAACGAAAAATTGGAAATGAATATATTTTAATAGAACTAAAATTCAATAAAAAGATTAGGAGGTGTAATTCATGACAGTAGTAAATGACATTAAGACTGTTCTAGCAGGATTGAAAACTGCTCAAGCTAGCTTTGAAACATTTGCTTTAAGTACAGATAATCAACAAGCGAAGGCGCTTTATCAAGATGCAGCTATCAAAACCCAAGCTATTGTAGATAGTGTTGAACCACGTCTTCAAGAAATTCAACAAGAAGAACCTCAGTACAGAGAGGACAACTAAAAAGGGGACAAAAGGTTGGTTGAATTAACCAACCTTTTATTTCTAAAAATAATTGATATAACACAGAGGTGAAACATGTTATCAAAAACAAAATATGTGAAGGTTGGTCTACTAATATTAATTGTTACCGGATTGTGTACAGGTTGTAATGGAAATCATGATCAGGATACCAATGAGGATTTGAATGATTCACAGGTGAGTAAGCCAGTCAGTCAATCCATTGCCAATCAAGCAAAAGAAAATGTCAGTATGGAAGAGGAAATTTCAGAGGTGATGGCAGTGAATACAGACAAAGACATATTAGTAGCCATAAAAGTAAAACAATTTGATCGTTTTCAATTAAAAAAAATAGAAAAGAATATAAAAAAAGAATTGGAAAAACAGTATCCAAATTATTCAATATTAGTTTCAGCCGATCAAAAAATGTACTTTGAACTTGTTAAATTAGACGAAAAACTCCAAAAGAATACTTTGAGTATGAAGAATTTAAAAGAAGATACTAAAAAGATTAAAAGTCTCATGAAAGAACAATCATAGTGAAAGAGAGGCTTGCTATATGTCGAACAATAAAAAGAAGAAATTAACACCGGTACAACAGGAATATCAAGAACTTCAAAAAAAACACGAAACAAAGAGACCAGTAATTCGAAATTGCATAAAAGCTTTTTTAGTCGGTGGTCTTATCTGTCTAATCGGTCAGGTAATTTCAACATTTTATATTTATTATTTTAATTTTACTGATCAAACGGTAGGTAATCCAACGGTGGGAACTTTAATTTTTATTGCCATGCTTCTCACAGGATTTGGAGTTTACGATAGAATTGCGCAATTTGGAGGGGCAGGTACTGCTGTACCAGTTACTGGATTCGGAAATGCTATTATATCTGCGGCTATTGAGCACCGAACGGAAGGATTTGTGTTAGGTGTAGGTGGAAATATGTTTAAACTTGCTGGTTCCGTAATTTTATTTGGCGTATTTTCTGCATTTATCATTTCTTTGATCAAAACAATTTTTATACAGTGGGGTGGTTTGTAATGTTAGTAGGTCATCGGACTTGGATCTTTGATCAAAAACCTGTGATTATTTCCACTGGAACAGTTGGAGGACCATTTGAGGCGGATGGTGCAATAGCAGATGATTTTGATCTCCTTCATGCCGATTTATGGTTAGCTCAGGACTCCTATGAAAAAGCACATAAAATCCTTTTTGAAGAAGCCTGTCAAAAGGCGCTTGAAAAGGGTGAAATTCAAAAGGAACAAGTTCAATTCCTCCTAGCGGGTGATCTGATTAACCAGATTACCCCTACAAGTTTTGCAAGTAGAACGATTGGAGCTCCTTATTTCGGTTTGTTTGGAGCCTGTTCAACATCTATGGAAGGGTTGGCTCTAGGTGCCTTTATTATTAATGCAAAAGGGGCTAAATATATTTTAACAGGAGCTTCAAGCCATAACACGGCAGTTGAAAAACAGTTTCGCTATCCAACTGAATATGGTGGACAAAAACCGCCTACTGCACAATGGACAGTGACGGGTGCAGGAGCTGCTTTGTTAAGTAATTCTGGGGAAGGACCACGTGTAACCTCTGCCACGATAGGTCGCGTTATCGATATGGGGTTGACCGATCCTTTTAATATGGGAGGGGCTATGGCACCAGCTGCGGTTGATACCATCGAAGCGCATTTAAAGGAGCGCAACGTTGATCCCTCTTATTATGATTTAATCGTGACAGGTGATCTCGGAAAAATAGGGCATGAAGCATCGCTTGATATATTCAAAAAGCATGGAATCCCTATTACGGAAGAGAAATACCAAGATTGTGGTCTGATGATTTATCGGGAAGGGCAACCGGTATTGTCAGGAGCTAGTGGGGCGGGTTGCTCTGCGACAGTAGTGTACGGGCATTTATTAAATCGTATGAAAAAAGGTGAATTTAAAAGAATATTAGTAGTAGCAACGGGTGCTTTACTATCCCCTTTAACCTTCCAACAAAGCGAAACAATTCCTTGTATCGCTCATGCAGTATCGATTGAATATGGGGAGGAAGAATAGATGATCTTTTTTTGGGCTTTTGTAGTTGGTGGTTTGATATGTGTAATTGGCCAAATTATGTTTGATGTGTTTAAACTTACACCGGCTCATACTTTAAGTACCCTTGTAGTTGCTGGAGCAATATTAGATGGAGTGGGTTTATATGAACCATTAATTGATTTTGCTGGTGCAGGAGCTTCTGTACCTATTACAAGCTTCGGTAATGCACTGGTACATGGAGCTATGCAAGAAGCTGAAAAGCACGGTTTAGTAGGAGTACTTACAGGGATGTTCGAAGTAACAAGTTCGGGTATTTCATCTGCCATTATTTTTGGCATGATAGGTGCTTTGATATTCAAACCTAAGGGATAAGGAGGATGGAAGATGACGGTAGTTTCGGATGTCAAACAATGTCTAGCTAGTCTCAAAGGAGTAGAAGCTAGCCTATCCAATTTAGTAGAACGGACACAAGATAATGAATCTAAACAAATCCTACATGAAACAATGATGGTAGTAAGCGAAATAGTGGCAGATTTGAAAAAAAGGGTTGGAGAATTGGAAAATGAAGAATATCAATATAAAGGATATTAAGTAAAAAGGAGGTCTTTTAATCATGCCTGAATGGCTAGATGTCGTGGTTCGATCAGTATTGTTTGTCATTTTTCTTTTTTTCGTTACCAAGGCATTAGGTAAAAAACAAATAGCTCAACTTTCCCTCTTTGAATATATAACTGGAATAACCATTGGAAGCATAGCAGGAGAAAGTATTATGGGATTAGATGGAAACATATTTTTAGGGGTGTTAGGGATTGGAATAGTTGCATTTATCCCATTTTTAGGTGGTCTCATTTCTTTAAAAAGTAAAAAGTTTCGCGATTTTACAGAAGGCAAGGGGACTATATTCATCAAAGACGGAAAAGTTTTAGAAGATAATTTGAAGAAGGAAAGATATACAGTGGACGAAATGTTAGGATTACTTCGAAATAAGGATATCTTTCAGGTATCTGATGTGGAATATGCGGTTTTAGAGGCAACAGGTGATTTATCTGTCATGCTGAAAAAAGAAAATCAACCTTTAACACCAAAGGATTTAAACATGAAAGTAGCTTCAATAAAGGAGCCTCAGACTGTCATTATGGATGGCAAGATTTTGGATGAGCCACTTGCAACCATTGGGCATAGTCGGGGATGGTTAAAGACAGAACTAGAAAAACTAGGAGTTACAATTGAAAACGTATTTATTGGACAAGTAAATTCTTATGGGGAGTTAACAGTTGATGTTTTTGATGATAAGCTACAAGTTCCATCCCCGCAGGAAAGGCCTTTAATGCTTTCAACGATGAAAAAATGCCAAGCGGACTTAGAATTATTTGCGCTTGCAACAGAAGATAAGGATGCTAAGCAGCTATTTGAAAAAAACAGTGAAAAACTACAAAAAGCAATTGATCAAGTTACCTATATCTTAAAAAGTTGATTGTACCACGGTATTCCTTACCGCTATAGTCCAGTCTAGTTTATTTAATTCAAAGTAATATTCTCCTGGAAAGAATACACCAGTCTTCTGAAAGTAGTTTATAAATTGAGTAATAATGGTAATAAAATGGTTTTTTATTTATCAAAGGTTTTTGGTTGATTAGGGATTTGGAGAAGGGGGTGGCTTCGGTCCTCTCCTTATCATTCTGGATGTGTATGAATAGAATCTTACTTTCATTCCCCAAAAGAATTAAATCACTATGGTTGGCTCATCGCAAATTACACCTTTTCTTTCATCAATCTCAATATTCAATTCACGAAACTACTTTTTCCCAAAATGAAACAGCACCTTATTTTGGATAATTTGTATATAGGGCTGAACGGATAAAATGTTTGATAGCTATTCATTGAAGGTGATAAATGCTTATGTTTTCCAAGAGATGATTTTAGGTAGGGTAAATAGTTTTTACAAATTGTGCTCCCATTTCATTCATGTTTTTCTTCTCAGTTCGATATTGTGTTGGAGAGCTTTATTTAGGTAAATGAGCATGATTACTGAAAAAAATATAGGTTTATCGATTTAGATTATTTCTTATAATCTCAATCGATAAGCCTGTTTTTTATAGTTGTAAAGGAAAAATTTTCTTTATGATGAATATACCACTTAGCAACAAACAAAATTCAAGAGGGGGAAAGTTATGAGGAAAAAATGGTCGGCCATGGTAATGACGGGTATGTTGGTAGTGAGTATGTTCAGTCTTCAACATGTTGCTCAAGCGGAGGAAACAGTAGAGGCTACATTAAGTGATTCTATTACTAGGATTGTAGAAGAAAAATTAGTTGGAGCGGATGTGAGTATTACCGTAAGAGACGGAATTTCTGGAGAAATGGTATATGACTATCATGGTCAAACAAATGTAAAACCAGCATCTAATATGAAGCTGTTTACCACTGCAGCAGCTTTAGATGTACTAGGGAAGGATTACCGTTTTAATACTAGTCTATATACTACTGGTAAGTTGGCAAATGGTGTTTTAAAAGGCGATGTCTATATAAAGGGGCAAGGCGATCCAACTCTATCCATCGAAGACTTACAACAGTTCGCAGAAGAGTTGAAAGTACAGGGGATTCAAAAAATTGATGGACGGATTGTCGGGGATGACAAATGGTTTGATGACGATTTATTAACACCTGGGATTTGGGTTGGGGACGAGTCTTATTATTACGCTGCACCAATAACAGCTTTAACTACTTCTCCAAACACAGACTACGATTCCGGCACGATAATCGTAGAAGCCATTGGGTCTACAGTTGGAGACTTACCTTCCATCAAAGTAACGCCAAACATTGGTGATTTACAAATAGTAAATGAAGCACAGACAGTGGAAACTGGAAAAACGAATACAATAACGATTGAAAGATTATATCAAACAAACAAGATTGTCATTAGTGGGAATCTTCCTATCGATAAAACGAAAAAAGAATGGGTGACTGTCCAACATCCAACGACACATACATTGACAATGTTTCAAGCAGTATTAGCAGAAGCGGGAATTGAGTATTCAAAAGAAAAAGTATTTCAAGCTGCAACACCAAATAGTGCTCAACTGGTTGCAATGAAGCAATCGATGCCCCTTGAGAAACTGATAATCCCTTATATGAAACTAAGTAATAATGGCATTGCGGATATTTTAGTAAAAACAATGGGGAAAGTGAAAAATCATCACGGTAGTACAAAGACCGGATTGGAAGTTATAAAAGAATATGGAAACTCTATTAACTTAAATATGGCAGATTGGCAATTTGAAGATGGCTCTGGAATGTCTCATGAAAATAGCGTTTCGAGTTTATTAGTGAGCGAATTGTTATTTAAAGTGCAAGGCGAAGATTGGTTTAATACCTATTTTAATAGTTTACCAGTAGCTGCAAATGCGGATCGAATGGTAGGAGGTACTTTAAGAAATCGATTAAAAGATCCACTAACAGCAGGAAAAGTCTATGCAAAAACAGGTTCATTAACTGGTGTTAGTACACTAAGTGGTTATTTAGAAGCAAGTAGCGGGCAATCGTACATCTTTAGTGTGTTAGTACAAAATAAATCGGGTACATCCACAGTAATTGATGAGATTGTGAAAGAAATAGCGGAGGAATTTTAGGGAAGCGAGTTAGGCTGTTTCATACAGAAATCCATGTAGATATAGCTGAGAATATTTTGTAACTAATTTGTAACTTCAATCGTTTACCATTGCTTAACCAAAATTGAAAGGGGTTGTTTTATTGTTAAGATACAAAAGCATTTGGCTGATCGTTTTCTGTCTAGTGTTGATTAGTTCTATGGTTAGTTTGCCTTCTATGACTAAGGCATCAGGGAATTTTATCACGGGATCCTATGGTGGAAAGAGCTATAAGTTGTATGTACCGAGTCACTATGATTCTAGTAAAAGCTACCCACTTTACGTCATGTTACATGGTTGTACGCAAGATGCTACTCAGTTTTCAACAGGAACAAAAATGAATGCGCTTTCAGAGGAAAAAGAGTTTCTTGTGTTATATCCAGAACAAAATGCTAGTTCTAACTCAAATAAATGTTGGAATTGGTTTGAAACAGGTCATCAATCTCGTGGAAGTGGTGAACCAAGCGTAATTGCTGGTATGGTGCAATCTATTAAAACGAATTATTCTATTCAGAATGATGAAGTGTATGTTGCAGGTCTCTCAGCTGGGGCTGCAATGAGTGTCATTATGGGCGCAACCTATCCAGATGTTTTTTCAGGTATAGGAGTTGGAGCGGGCTTAGAATATAAGGCAGCAACTAGCATGATTGAGGCTTTTACTGCGATGTCTAGTGGCGGACCAAATCCAATTCAAAGAGGTAGAGATGCTTATAAAGCAATGGGAAGTAGAGCTAAACCATTGAAGGTAATCGTTTTTCATGGAACTTCCGACTATACAGTTAATAAAGTAAATGGTGATCAAGTCATTTCTCAATGGGCAGTAACAAATAGCCTAGTGGCGACTGGAACGGAAGGATGGTTAGATGACCAAGCTGATAAAACGGCGAATTTACAGGTGCCATCAGGAAAAAGCTATACAGTATATGACTATAAAGCACAGGATGAAAAAGTTTGGATGAAAAAAGTAAACATACTAAATATGGGGCATGCATGGTCAGGAGGAAGTTCACAAGGAAGCTATACAGATCCTCAAGGTCCTGATGCGAGTCGAATGATGTGGGAGTTTTTTCAATCTGACGTAGACCCTCCTAAGGATATACCTGTAACAACTGCAACCCCAGGTGGTGGAACTTACAAAGATTCTGTAAATGTAGAGCTAAATTCTAATATAGCAGGAACTATCTACTATACAACTGATGGATCTGAACCAACTATTCACTCTAACATTTATTCGCAACCGCTAACAATAACAGAAAACACAACCTTAAAATTCTTTAGTATTAGTAATGATGGCAAAACAGAATCGGTCAAAACAGAATCGTATTTAATTAAAACAGAAGATGATCATACAGATGAAACAACATTATCCTCCATTGCTAATGAAGATGGGTTTGTAGGAAAGTACACTGCAGATGGAAAGAGCAATGGGACAATTAAGGTTGGGGATAAAGGAATGTATAATACCGATACGTATAGAGGTATTTTATCCTTCGACACTAGTACAATAAAAGAACCTATAGAATCTGCAAAAATACGTCTATACCCTAAAGCAAAACAAGGAAAGATTTCATTACTCCACTTAGATGTTAAAACAGGAGTATTCGGAAGTAATTCTACAATCGAACAAGCGGATTACGCCAATTCAGCTACCCAATCTAATATAAGTAGTCTTTCACCTAGTGAAGGTGAATATATGGAAATTAATATACCAGTCAATAGTTTGTCTCAGATTAACTTGAACGGTACTACACAATTCCGATTAAAAGCCGATACTACGGCAGGGTTCAACTCTAATTTTATAGAGTTTTATGGAGGTGAAACTGTCGATTACGCACCTACACTAATTATTAATAGTAGCAATTAAAAAATTAAATAAAAACACGGAGGTATTTAGCCTTCGTGTTTTTGCATTCTATATTGTATTAATAAATAGTTTATCGATTCTGTTGGTTATCTTGTTGTGTGTTATTTCGTTTAGCTTGATTTAAATTATGTTCTTCTGAAAATTCTTCACGCGTGTCTTTTCTTGAATTAGGTTCTTTTTTCTTGAAGTTTGGTTTATTTTTCTTTGCCATGGTATCTTCACCTCCTAGAGTTTAATGTGCTCAGAATAGGTGGTCTTATTCAAAATGATTAGTTTTTTGCAATTCTTTATTGATGTTACGCCCTTGATAAAAAGCAATGTGAACGAAAAAGACATTTTGGAATTTTATAAGAATATTTTTTTTCGTACTATGAACTCTGCTATAAGTAGATTTAGAACCCAACATAACCAGACTGCTAATGTGTAAGAATTTTTATAGGAAAAATCCATTAATTGATGTGTGATGGTTACAAGTACATAGATCGTCATATTTGCAAACGAAAGGAAGAAACTTCTAATCATCCATTGACTATGTAAGATTACATTTTTCCTTTTGATATACTTATATCCTAGGATAGTTGTTCCAAGCCATAATGTATTTAAAATAAGAAATCCTATTATGCTAGGCCATCCTCCTGTTGCAAAAAATGAAACGTAAACTCCGGGTATAAAATTTAATATGATAGACAGAATATATACACGACCATTCCACCGGTGAAATTGTTTCGATTTAACTCTTAATCTTTTCACAACTCCTAATGGACCAGTAAGGAGTGAAATAACAGCTAGCACAATGTGAATACGAATCATCCATACCCATAGTGATATATCTGGTAGAGTTTGATCCTTTCTAGATATAAATTTTGTGAAAGTAGGATCAACCATAAAATTCTTTGACAGTGTATGCAATACCCACATGACCGGAATAATTATGACCATGATAAGGATATATTTTTTCATAATTTTATCTCCTCCATTGCCATGTGCTTAAACAAACAAACCGCGATTTGTCATAATAAAGAGAGTAGTTATAACCAATAATGTGTTTAGCCATCCATACCATTTTAACGTAGATATATTGTCTGCTAATTTCTTCTTTGGGTCCTCTGCTAATAGAATCTGTCTAATGTTTTTGTTAATCAATCCTATTAATCCGCCTATAGCGATGAGCAAGAGGATTGATAGAATTACCCATAAAATAGATGGATAGGATGTATACGAAATAACCATTGATCCGCCTGAAATCACTAAAAGAATTAGTGCATAGTGGCCAGCACGAGTAAAACTCAATAAAATTTTTAGTACAGGTTTAAGTTCAGTACTTGAACGAGAAGAAATGGCATTAATTATGATAGGTAAAACAAGATAAGTTCCAAGAAATAAAGAACTTACGACATGTACAAATACAAGCATAGAATACATAATACCGTCTCCTTTTAAATACGTTGTCCAACTAGTTTAGATGAGGGAAGCATTCCAGCCTTTGCTACTCCATTCATACTGTTTTCTTTTACAGAGACGATAAATTTTAAATAAAGACGCATAGGTTTGTTCACTTTCATGGTCCACTTTAATTGCCCACCTTCTAGTACAAGATTATCTAAATCAACAATATCGTCCCCTTGCTTTGCTGTACCAGCTATTTGGCCATTTTCAGTAGTTATATTAAATAAAACCGAAAGTTTTCCCACAGGTGTAGAAATTGTCGTATCCCACATTCCTTGAAAATCTATTGTCTCTTTAGTTTGGATAAAAGAAGTCTCATCTGCTGCTTCAAGTGGGTTTACTTTTGGAATTTCTTTAGGTGTGTTTCCCTCTGCTTTCCAAACGGTACCTCTACGCTCGTACTCAAATAATTGTTCTACAGCGTGTGCTATACGGGGGCCAAACTCTCGTTCAACTAAGTAAAGGGCAAGATCTAACCCTGAAGTAACACCCCCACAAGTAATGAGATTTCCATCATCTACAATACGTGCATTTACAGGGATTGCTTCTGTTGCACTTAGAAGGTCCATTCCCATATGATGTGTAACTGCATGGCGTCCTGTTAATAAACCATTCATTGCTAGTATGAGGGAGCCCCCACAAACTGTGGAAATAAGCATATCGGGGTTTTGAATCGCCTCTTTTAGTAGAGGGCTTAATATTGTTTCAGTTGTTTTCTGTAATTTAACAGGTATAGAATCTGAACCTTTAGAATGAATTGAACCAGATGCACCTGGAACAAGAATGATGCCTTTCTTATTTACATCAAGTCTATCGCTCGCCTGAAGTTGTAATTGATTTACTCCACTTGTCACCATTCGTTCACCTTCAGCTGATACTAGCTTAACGCTAACCTCTTCGCTTGCGTACATTGCAGCTGCAGTAAACACTTCATAAGGTGCAATTACATCTAATAAATCAAATCCATCAAACAATATTATTTGAATATGCATATTTATTACCTCCGCTTTACTTTTGATTACTAATTTTCTTCGATTGTAAATCTCTTCTCACATTTAAAGTTAGAAGCTTTTTACAATCTTTGATATTCCACTCTTCAAACTGGTGACCCAAAAGTAGATTCCAACAGTTTTGTTATAGATGCTCTGCTTCTGGCTCCCAATAATAGAATAATCGTTAAGTATCTCAATTAAAGGTATAAAAATATCACAAAACAATCACAATCGTTCGTACTAAGTTCTTTTCTTATGAGGGAAATGTTAACCTAAATACAAGTTAATTTTAGTAAGAGGCATTGGAGAAAAGGAGGGGTAGCGGTGAAGGAGAAACATACGATTCTTGTAGTAGATGATGACATTAGCATTGTCGAACTATTGAGGGACTTCTTAGAGAATGACGGATTTCTTGTGAAAACCGCTGACAATTCTGCTCAAGTACGAGGAATCCTCTATCGAGAAACCATTGATTGTATCGTTCTTGATATTATGATGCCAGGACAAAATGGTTTCGATTTATGTAGGGAAATTCGTGAGGAAAGCGATGTGCCTATTCTTTTTTTGAGTGCTCGAAGTGATGATACAGACAAGATTCGAGGCCTCGTGCTAGGAGGCGATGATTATATCGTAAAAACTGCTTCACTTGGTGAGATAGTTGCTAGAGTAAAAGCGGTGTTACGAAGATCCAGTTCACGGAAGGAGTTTGGCAATAGGAGCATAGAACATGGTAGCCTTACTATGAATTTATCAACTAGGGAAGTGTTGGTAGGAGGAAACAACATCTCTCTTACACCGAAAGAATATGAATTACTACAATTTTTTGCAGAACATCCGAAAATGGTTTTCTCATATGAACAGTTACTAGGAAAATTTTGGGGTGGAGTTGGTGACAAGCACACCGTTCGCGTTCATCTCAGTCGCCTTCGGGAGAAAATTGAAGCGGTCCCGAACGACCCAAAATTTATAGTCAACGTGTGGGGTATAGGCTATCGCTTTAGAGGAGAGTAAAATGAGAACGACAAGAATTCAAACGTTTACTATAATTTGTTTATTTTTCATTTTGTTATTACCATGGTTATTTTTTGTAACAAGCAATTTCATTGAAACAAAATCATTTCGTATTGGAATGAATGATATACAAAAAGAACATTTAGAAACGACTATTCACTCGATAGAGTCAAATTCGCATAATTGGATGA
Source organism: Psychrobacillus sp. OK032 (assembly GCF_900111345.1). Lineage (GTDB taxonomy): Bacteria > Bacillota > Bacilli > Bacillales_A > Planococcaceae > Psychrobacillus. Next base: position 185,897 of record NZ_FOGY01000001.1, on the reverse strand, counting down.
ATCCTACCTGGCAAGAACGATTAACAAGACAGTTACAAGAATTAAATATGGATGTATCCATACATTCTGAATCGAATCAGCTTATTTTCACCACTAACCCTGACCAATCATTTTTGCACTCGGAGAGATTTTCAATCATTGACAACGGGGAAATAAAAGCAAGGGTTGAAATCTCTTACGCAAATTCTAGATCCATTCAAATGGTTGCTACAATCGTTGGGTTAATAATGGCTATAATTATAATTGCACTTGTAATGCGGAAGTATATTCTGAAGCCTCTTGAACAAATGAGTGCTAATGTTCGGCAAATAGCAGAGGGGAACCTAGATGTAGAGTTACCTATTTCTAGAATTACAGAAATTGCTGAAGTTCATGAAGGATTTAAAGTTATGGTGAAAGGCCTAAAGGAATCGATTCAAAAACAAGTAGAACTTGAAGAACAACGTCGATTTGTAATTGCTGCTGTAGCTCATGATTTACGAACTCCGTTATTCGCCTTACGAGGATATTTAGATGGCTTAGAGCAAGGTATTGCTGATTCGCCGGATAAAATGGCCAAGTATCTCGCCGTTTGTAAGGAAAAATCAGCACAGCTAGACCGACTTGTTGAGGATCTTTTTACTTATACAAAGACGGAATACTTGGAGTTGGAACTAAAAAAAGCCATTGTTGACTTTCCAAACCTTTTACAACATTCAATTGAAAGTCTGAGTATGCTTGCTCGGCAAAAGAATATTTCGATCACTTTGAATCATTTGGGGGACGATTGTGTAATTATTGGTGACTGGTATTTATTAAACCGAGCTATGAACAACATAATCGATAATGCTGTCAGACATACACCTCAAAAGGGAAAAATTTTAATCCAATGTTATAAAGATGGGAACAAAATAGTGTTTGCCGTACAAGATACTGGAGAAGGCTTCACATCAGAGGAGCTTCAACGTGTTTTCGAACCATTATATCGCGGAGAAGTATCGAGAAATCGCTTGACCGGAGGAAGCGGGTTAGGATTAACTATTTCACAAAGAATCATTCGGTTACACGGCGGTGATTTAGCTGTAGGAAATCATACGGAGGGCGGTGCTATCTTAACAGGTTGGATACCGTTGAAAAAATAAAACAAAAATGGTTATCAAGTGACTAACAAAGCCGTCTTGATAACCATTTCTTATTTCTTCATTTGCCGATCCTTTTCAGCGACCATATGCTAGAAATATTCACGTTAATTCAAACAATCGTGAACGTTTAAATTTTCATGTTTGTTTCTAACACATGGAACACGCGTTAAGGTTAGTTGCAATATTTTGAGTATTTCAAAAATAACTATTGACATTAAATTCTTTCTAGACTAGAATCATCACATAGTAATTTTAATAAAAATATGAGCATATTTTTATTTTAAACTTTTAAATACGCTTACCTAATTGAATAATAACTTCTTATCAAGAGAAGCCGAGGGACTGGCCCGTTGACGCTTCAGCAACCTCTGACTATGTCAGAAAGGTGCTAATTCCAGCAAGAAACTTTCTTGGAGATAAGAGCGGGATAAAATAATTATTCAAGCCCCCTTTTCTCTAAATTGAGAAAAGGGGGCTTTTTATTTCTATAAACGCAAAGACGAAGAAAATAGATACCTAAGGAATGCTCTAAAAAAAGTAAGGGAAATGAACATGAGTGAGCTTATTCAAGAGTTATAAAATAGCAGAAGGATAAGGAACTACCAAATGAAGGAGGAATTGAATATGACTAATAAACGAATTTACTTGAACGCATTTGATATGAATTGTGTTGGGCATCAATCACCTGGATTATGGACGCATCCAGATGATGAATCCCATAAATACAAGGATAGCGAGTATTGGACAGAACTAGCCAAACTATTGGAAAAGGGACAGTTTGACGCGATTTTTCTTGCGGATGTCTTAGGAACATACGATGTTTACAAAGGTTCAAGGGATGCAGCTGTCCGTCAAGGGGCCCAATCGCCAGTCAATGATCCGTTACTGGTCGTTCCATTAATGTCAGCGGTGACCAAGCATCTCGGTTTTGGAGTGACTGCATCTGTAAGCCATGAACATCCTTACACATTTGCACGGCGCATGTCTACATTAGACCATTTGACAAAAGGGCGTGTTGGGTGGAATATTGTAACTTCTTATTTGAAAAGTGCAGCTGTCAATATAGGTTTAGAAGACCAGGTGAATCACGATGAACGGTACGATATCGCTGCAGAATACTTAGAAGTATGCTACAAGCTTTGGGAAGGAAGCTGGGAAGATGACGCTGTTGTAAAGGATAAAGTAAAGCGAGTTTATGCAGATCCTAGTAAGGTACATGATATTAATCATGAAGGAAAGTATTTTAAAGTACCTGGAGCTCATTTAACCGAACCATCCCTGCAAAGAACTCCGGTTCTTTACCAAGCAGGTGCATCTCCAAAAGGAAGTGCATTTGCTGGCAAAAATGCAGAGAGCATATTTATCGCAGCACCGACCATAAAAGCAGCCAAGCACTCTGTGCAGAGGTTACGGGAGCAAGTAGAGCGTGCAGGACGTTCGAAGGAAGAAGTAAAAATTCTAACAATGTTCACGCCAATTGTAGGTAAAACAGAGGAAGAAGCTTATGAAAAATATAATGATTACAAGAATCACATCAGTCATGAGGGGGCACTTGCTCTGTTTGGAGGTTGGACTGGAATTGATTTATCTGGATATGATCCACAACAACATCTTGAATATATTGAAAATGACTCTATCCGATCAACATTAGAGAACTTTACAAAAATTGATTCGGAAAAAAAATGGACAGTAGATGATATTAAAGAGTTTATTGGAATTGGTGGTATGGGTGCATTTACGGTAGGTTCTTCTGAACAAGTAGCAGATACGATGGAAGAGTGGGTAAATGAAGCTGGAGTCGACGGCTTTAATATCGCATATGCGATTACACCTGGAACATTTAAAGATTTTATCGAACTTGTCGTTCCAATTTTACAGGAAAGAGGATTGTTGCGAACAGAGTATGACGGAACAAGCTTACGCGATAACTTGTTTGGAAAAGGAAATCAATTGCCAGAACATCATCCAGCCAAACAGTACGCCAAAATAAATGCAATAATAACCAACTAATAAAGTCCAAAGCAATCAATCGAACCTGATTTATAGTGAGAAATTCTGAGTAGAGGTTGGAATATTATTTACATTCGGACTGCTCTTTTTCAAAAAGAGAGTTCTAAAATTACTAGAATATTATCAAAAAGCAAGAAAGACTGTTGAAGGAGATATGAATATATATTAGAGATAGTAAAGTAGGAGAGTACGATGGTGATACAAAAACTAGGGTAGAATTTAATTAGGTATGTAAAAAATAATAAAAAAATTATCCAGTTAATATTCGTCAGATAATGTACGTGTATGTCGAGCAATTAAAAATGGCGGACTAGAATGCCTTATAACATATCCAGAAAAAATTAGTGAAGAAACTTAGAGGATTCTTCCAACAGACTAAAAGAACTATGCACTAATGTATTGAATCAAAGTTCTATTTTCATTATGGAAAATGTATCAAAGTACCTACTTAAAATGTCTCTTGCTTAACATTTCCTGTGAATTAACTTGTAGAAGATTAGAGGTGAAATAAAGGCAAGATTGAATTGAAAATTTACCAGGTCCTGCTGTCGAAAACGAGCGAGAAAAAATGAAAATTGTAGAAAAATTGTGCATTAGCCGTTCAACCTTCTATGAAAAAAAACATAACTTATGACCTAATTTCCTATATTTTGGACAAAAATCCGAAATATCGGATTTTTTTATTTTCACTTTTATTTATTTTCCAAATCTACTCTATCAACATATTCCGATTTTTCGGACTACCTAAAGTTATTGCCCACCATAGCCCTAAAACATAACGTTGCAATTATTTAAATATTCTGTTTTAATACTAATTAAATAGATTTTGAATTTTCTGAGAATACTAGTTTTATATAGGACAATTGGATGATTCAAGGAAAGATGATTATAGGCATGGGAGGTGCATTGGATTTAGTTCATGGTGAAAAAAATATTGTCATAATGGATCATGTCTCAAAAGATGGTTCACCAAAAATTAAAAAGGAATGTTCACTACCTCTAACAGGGAAGGGAGTGGTCAATAAAATTATTAAAGAAAGGGCATTAACTGAAGTTGCAGCACGTAAACTTGAAGTTAGAGAAGTGTTTGAAGGATATACAATCCAAGATGTCATTCAATCAACAGAAGCAACGTTATTTGTTGAGAAGTTAATTGGATGGAAGGAAATTTTTTCAATTGATCAAAGGTGGAAATACATTTCTCTTTGAAGGATTTGGACTAGTAGGTATACCTGAAAAATATATCTTGGGGTTATATCGAAAGGGGGTTAAAAGATCTTACGATTATTTCAAATAATTGTAGGGTTGAGGATTGGGATTGGGAACTTATTGAAAAATAGACAAATCAAAAAGAGTGATGGGTATTACCGGATATTTATTGTTATTTATGGTGGCTACACAGTCCAATAAGAAAGAGTATTAATAAACGGTATTTTTCTTTCATTATGCTGGTAATGCCAATAGGCGAACTTTGAGTTTATTAAAAAGGGGATGGAATTATTTTGAAAAAATCAAGTGCAATCATTCTAGTGGCTTTTATGGTATTATTTACAATTTTAGCAGGATGTAGTCCGAAGGTAGAAGAAACAAAAACAAATACAAATACCGCAGCTAGTAGTGATTCTGGGGATTCTTCAAGTAAGGAGCCCTTTAACATAGGTTTAGCTATTTCTATGTCGGGTGGCACGGCTCTATTTGGTGAAGGAGTAAAAAGAGGTGTGGACCTAGCTGTTAAAGAGTTTAACGATGCTGGTGGCTATGAAGGACAAAATGCAAATCTAGTCCTATATGATGATGAAGCTAAACCAGAAAAGTCTGTCGAGATTGTTCAAAAATTAATTAGTCAAGATAATATTGTAGCCTTAGTTGGACCTGCTAACTCTGGGAATGCCATGGCTCACATTCAATTTACTCAAGAGGCAAAGATTCCTGAAGTTGTACCAGTAGCTACAGGTACACAAATCACTCAAGAGTTTAAAGATGCTGATAAAAACTATATTTTCCGTGTGGCTCCTCTTGATGGGGTTCAAGTGTCCGCTATTTTAAAAGAGCTTATCGATAAACAAGGACTTACGAAACTTGGTGTCATCCATGATACGGAAGGGTACGGGCAAGGTGGAAGAGAAGATATTGTTAAGCAAATGAAGGAAAACTACAATATGGAACCGACTGTTATTTCAGCCTTTGATCCAAAGGAATTGAATCTAGAGCCTTCTATTCGTGAAATGAATAATGCAGGGGTGGAAGCAGTTATCTTCTACGGGCTTGCACCACAGTCAGCAAAGTTACTTGAAGCTCGTTTTAACGAAGGGTTGGATGCTCCTATTTACGCGACTTGGGCTACAGGTGACCCTACTGTTTTAAATCTAGTTGGAGATCTTGTGAAGGGTGATCTATTCTTTGTACAGTCATTTACGATCGATCAAAATGATGTAGCAAAAAAATTCCATGAAAAAGTAATGGATACGTATGGTGAAGACGTATTCCCTATTGCTACGGCACAAGGATATGACAGTGCAAAACTTATCTTGGATGCTATAACAAAGGTTGGTTTAGATAGTGAAAAAATTCGCGATCAAATTGAATCCTTCACAGACTTTGAAGGTGTAACAGCAATAAAATCAGAACCTTTCACAAAGGATAACCATGAAGCATTTGGTATTGACGAAGTATTCATTGCCACATATAACGATGATTTACAAATTGTCGCAGCAGAGTAATAGAGGCATCTTATAAATCTTTTAACTGGTGAAAAGGGTAAGTCTATATGAGGATTTCCCTTTTCACCATTACTTGTAATTTGTAGTATTACAACACAAGGGGGCGTATACTTTGGAATTAACAGATATATTAAAAGCCCTTATTAATGGGTTAGTGTATGGAAGCGTTTATGCGATTATTGCCCAGGGCTACTATATTACTTTTATTACGACAAAAACATTGAACTTTGGTCAAGGTGACTTCGTCATGCTTGGTTCCCTTATAGGATTATCCACCTTTATAACAATAACTGCTACAGGTGGTAGTGTTTGGATTGCCTTTATAGCATCATTACTATTGGTTATCGTCATATTGGGTATTTGTGGTTGGGGATTAGAACAAGTTGCAATCCGTCCATTAAAAAGCTGGCATTCCATAGGATGGATTTTAAGTACTGTGGCCGTTTCTATGATTGTGAGAAACGTAGCTATGCTTATATGGGGAAGAGACGTTTTAATGGCCCCATCTCCATTTGGACGAGCTATTTTAGATTTGGGTATAATGAAAATCCGCTATCATGATATATTTGTTCTAGTTAGTGCTGTAGTCATTATGTTACTTTTATATGTCTTCTTAAAGAAATCATTATTTGGAAAGGCGCTGGAAGCGGTTGCTTTCAATAGAGATGCTGCTTCATTAATGGGAATCAATCCTCGATTAATGGCTTCCATTGCTTTTATAATTGCTGGGATCCTAGCAGGAGTAGGTGGAGTTTTAGTCGGTCCTATGGTACATCCAGGTGCATTTATTGGTCTTTTCCTAGGATTAAAAGCATTTGCGGTTGCAATTATTGGTGGTATCGAGAATCCACGAGGCATTTTTATCGGAGGACTTTTACTAGGTGTATTAGAAAATCTCTTTACTTTATATAGTACATCCATGAAAGAAGCTGCTGCGTTCTTTTTAATTCTTGTCATTTTAGCAGTCCTTCCTCAGGGGTTATTTGGAAAACGAGTAAAGGAGAAATTCTAACATGATAAAAGCAAAATGGTGGATTTATCAAATTGGTATCCCGCTTGTCCTATTATATGCATTTCCATGGTTTTTTAACAATGCTCATACCATTCATGTAGCCCAGACATTTTTAATTACCTACATTGTCATTGTAGGGTTAAATCTACTTGTGGGACTCTCCAATCAGCTTTCCTTAGGGCATGTAGGATTTTATGCGATAGGAGCATATGCATCTGCAATACTTACCATGAAAGTAGGATTGAATTTCTTCGCAAGTATTTTGATTTCTGCCTTAATAGCTGCTGTATTTGGAGCGATTGTAGCTCTTTTGTCTTTACGAGCGAAAGGTCCTTATCTGGCAATGGTAACAATTGCATTTGGAGAATTAGTTAGTATTATAGCCAACCGCTGGGTAGATGTCACGGGCGGTCCTGCAGGAATCAAAACTTCGGTACCATCCTTATTCGGTTTTGAGCTTGGGCCAATTCAATATATGTGGTTTATTGGTCTTTTGGCTATCATATTTACAGCAGGCGCAACGAATATCTTTAGAGGGCGTTTTGGAAGGACCTTTACTGCTTTTGGAAATAGTGAAGTTGCTTCAGAGGTGCTAGGGATTAACGTTCGAAAGTGGAAGATATTAGCTTTTTCTGTTTCAGCTTTTTTAGCAGGAGTAGGTGGAGGGCTGTTTGCTTTTCAAAATCAATTTATAAGTAGTACAACATTTGAATTGAATCTTTCTATTATGTTCCTTATTGCGGTTATTATCGGAGGATCAGGAACAAAGATAGGCCCTATTATAGGTACAGTGGTTATCATTGGGTTACCGCAATTCCTTCATAACTTTGTAGATTATCACCTAATGATCTTTGGTGGAATATTATTAATTGCACTTATCCTTTTACCCGATGGGATCGTGGGTGCCCTCACTAAACTTTCTTTCTTTAAAAAGTTTTCTAGTAAAAAAGTCAATACGGAATTAGGAATTTTACATGATGATCGGGAGGCTACAATAGATTTACCTGATGGAATTAGTGGTAAGCTTTTAGAGCTTCAAAATATTTCTATGCATTTTGGTGGATTAAAAGCTATAGACGATGTTGAAATTGAGGTTTTAGGTGGAACTGTTCACGGAATTATTGGCCCAAACGGTTCAGGTAAAAGTACCACAGTAAACGTCCTAAGTGGAGTCTATATGCCGAGTGGCGGAAACCTTCTTTGGAAAGGAAAGAACATTACAAAATATGCTCCTCATGGTATAGCACAAGAAGGGATTACGAGAACTTTCCAAAACCTGCAGTTATTTGAGGACATGAGCGTATTACAAAACGTCATGGTTGGTTTTCATCGTCACTTCAAAACAGGATTTCTGAAAAACCTATTATATCTAGGTCAGGTATCTAATGAAGAGCGATACTACGCACAAAAAGCTTATGATCTACTACGAATTGTTGGCTTAGAAGAAAGAGCTTATGAAAAAGCGTCTGACTTACCATATGGTGAACAGCGATTAGTTGAAATCGCTAGGGGGTTAGCTTTGAAACCCGATTTACTTATTCTAGATGAACCAGCAGCAGGGGCTAGTCCAAAAGAAATTGAAAAAATCATGGATGTGATCCAACGACTGAAGAATGCAGGATTGTCTATTATTTTGGTTGAGCATCATATGGATATAGTTATGAATATTTGTGATTATATTACAGTATTAGATTTTGGTAAGAAAATTTGTGAGGGAACTCCTGAAACTATTCAAAACGATCCAAGGGTAATTGAGGCCTATCTTGGCGGGGAAGAGGTGAACCAGCTTGTTGCAGGTACAAAATTTGTCGGTTAGTTATGGTCAAGCGTCCGCTTTACACAAGGTATCAATGGAAGTAAATGAAGGTGAAATTGTTGCTGTTATTGGTCCCAATGGAGCTGGGAAAACGACACTATTAAAAGCGATTACGGGATTGCAGAAGGCGAAGGAGGGTACTATCTTATATAAGGGTAATGAGATTTCAGGTACTCCTGCTCATAAAATTTTAGGGTATGGTCTATCCCATGTCCCTCAAGGTCGTCAGGTCTTTGGCGATCAGTCGGTAGAAGATAATCTAATTCTAGGTGCATTTTCGATTAAAAAAGAGAAACAAAAAATTCAAGAGCTTATAGAAAGAGAATACGAAAGATTTCCAAGATTAAAGGAGAGAAGATCGCAGCATGCTGGCACATTAAGTGGTGGAGAGCAACAGATGCTGGCTGTATCAAGAGCGCTTATGTCTGATCCTGATTTGGTTATTCTTGATGAGCCATCCATGGGTTTATCACCTATATTTGTAAAACAGATATTCGATACTCTGTTAGAGTTGAAGAAATCCGGCAAGACGGTTATGGTTGTCGAGCAATTAGCCATGGCTGCTTTAGCTATATCTGACCGAGCATATGTTTTACAAGTAGGTGAGGTGAAGTTACACGGAGAATCACGAGATTTATTAAGAGATAATAGTCTGGTAAAAACGTATTTAGGTTCGAAGTAAAATACGTTGTTATGTATCTCAATTAATAGGAAAAGTAGATTAATTTCCGAAGTTATTTTAGCTTCTTCTACTTAGTTGTTTTGGGATAAGGAGACCCTGTTCCTTATCCAACGTTTATTAATCATTTATAGTTTTTAAAGTAAAAAAAGGTTATCAAAGCGACTAACAAAGCCGTCTTGATAACCTTTTCTCATTTCTTCATCTGTCGAATCATCTATTCATCCGGAGTAACAAACAACGTCGTCTGCTCAAAATAAATCACAAATCCCGTTTCGCTCAATTCGCATTCTACACTTGCTTAATCACCGGATTATCCACATTTACAACATCTCTTTCTAATATGTGTGGGGATTTAACAAAAAGGGCTTTAAAATCTTTATCCGAAGTGTTTGTCAAATAGTGTGTCACTCTAGGTGCACATTGGATCATATCACCAGGTCTAGCTTGTATTTTTTCATTATTGATATAAAAGTCAATTTCACCTTCTAAAATATAAAAGATTTCTTCACATGTAGTATGATAGTGGTTCTGAAAATCTTGACCTGGTTTTAAGACCACGATTCCCACATCTACATTAGGTCCTTTTGTTAAATACTTTGGGCCATGATCTTTAAAACGATATTCAAAATCGTTTTCATTCACTTTTTTCAATACAATTACCACCTCTCAAATAGTTAGACCTGGTGCTATCCACATATGCTCGGTTATTTTTTTGTCTGCCAATTTTAACTGCTCGACATATACGCTACGCCAAGTTTTGTAGAGTTCCTGATACAATTGATGGTGCTCCATATTTGGTTTAAATACGCTTTCGAATTTGACAACCTTTTGAACTACATCCGAAATATTATCAAATATACCTGCACCTACTCCCGCATATAATGCGGTTCCTAGAGCAGCTGCTTCCTTAATTTCCGGTACCTTCACAGGAATGCCCAACATATCTGCTAAAATTTGAGACCATAACTTACTATTAGATGCTCCACCTGCAAAAATGATTTCTTTTGGATAATGCCCAGTTACTTCTTCGATAATTTTTAAATTGCCTAATGTCACCATTGCTGCATTTTCCTGCAGAGCCCTAAATAGCACATGTTTACCAGATTTTTCGGGATCCAAGCTTAAGTTAATAAAGGAAGGGGCAGCGTGTCTCCATGAAATATAATTCATTACATCTGAAAAGATGGGAATTACTCCATATGATCCAACCGGTACATCCTTCGTTTTTTCTTCCATTATTTCATAAAAACTCTTCCCTAATCTTTTAGCTTCCTCTACCTCTTTGTCACAGAAACTATCTCTAAACCACTGGATTACAAGTCCCGGGAAAAAAGCTATTGTTTCTATTTGCCACAAGTCTTGGATTGCATGACAATTGATTCGAATTCGACTATTGGAATCATAAATCGGCTTATCAATGTTTAATTCTTGTTGCCAAAAAGTTCCACCAGACACAATAGCTTGACCATTTTCAATTGCACCTACGCCAACGGACGCTAATTGAGCATCTCCGCCCCCAGCTACAACGAGTGTTTCTTCACTTAATCCAGTTAAACTCGCAACTTCAACATCAATGTGGCCGATAACCGTTCCTGCTTCATTCACTTTAGTGAAAATCTCTTTATCTATATCATATAGATCAGTAATTTCGTCAGACCAATTTCTTCTCGTCAAATCGAACAATCCAGTTGTGCATCCATTTGAAGGATCTGCCTGCAATACACCGGAGAGTTTATACAAAATCCAGTCATTAATCATGGTAATCGAAGAGACTTTCTCGTATATATCTGGCTGATGATTTTTCAACCACATTAATCTTGGTACCGCACCTAAAGCAAAAGTCTGACCGGATAATTTGTAACTCCTATATTCGAGCTCACTATCTTGCCGTTTGAGGGCTTCGACTTCTAGACCTGCACGGGCGTCTACATTTGCACACGCCCAAATTTCACGGCCGTTTTCATCGTATAGCACAAATCCTTCACGCATACTTGTTGCACTAACAGCCTTGATAGATGTAGGACTAATCTTTGCTTCTGTTAATACTTCTTTAATGCACATTACGATTATCTTCCAATTTTCGGCGTAGTCGAAATTCATTGATCCTGGATAATTTGGGTCGGGGAGATGAGTCCATGCTTGCTGTGCAACACAAACCTGTTCTCCATTTTCATTAAATAAAACAGCTCTAATACTACCAGTCCCTGCGTCAAATGCTAGAAGAAAAGCCATCTCGTTCATTCCTCCTTAAAAGTCAGCAATTGTGAAGCTGTTTACTCTACAGTTATTGAATTCGATATATCCTCCTTTCAATTGAAGTGATAAAGGGGGAGGGAAACGCATAAATTAGACCATTAATAGCGCTTACTACTCTCGCTATTAAGCTTATTCAACGATCTATATAAATATTTTATAAATAATATAATTCCTAAAGTTATTGATAAGCATCTAATAAATGAAAGCGCTTCATTTATGGTCAATCTAATGTGTACGTAATATTTTCGCAGTTTATTAAATGTATTTATGTATTTCTTTATGTTCGATTTTTGGAATTCGAGGGAGGGAAACCTTGTCGGAAGAGTATTTATTAGAAATTGAAGATTTGCATAAACAATTTAATGGGAATCACGTCTTATCGGGGATTAACTTTACGCTGAAAAAAGGGGAAATATACGCAGTTGTTGGAGGAAATGGTGCTGGAAAATCAACCTTAATGAAAATTATCACAGGTCTATATAAAGCAGATAGCGGGGAAATGGAAATTAGTGGTAAAAGAGTTCGCTTTGCAAATCCTAATGATGCTCATAAAAACGGGATCTATTTAGTTCCACAGGAGCCTTTGGTTTTTCCAAATATGACGATTGAAGAAAATATCACAATGGGACTCAAAGGTATTGGGAAGCCAAAAGAACTTAGAAAGAAAATACTACAAGTAATCAATCGAGTTGGATGGAGCATAGATATTAGCCGATTAGGATTAACGTTATCCATTGCTGAACAACAGCTTGTGGAAATTTTACGCGGACTTGTTCGAGAAGCGCAAATCTTAATTCTAGATGAACCTACCTCCACATTGACGCATAATGAAATCGATTCACTCTTTGATACGATTAGGCAGCTTTCCGATAACGGCATTGGAATTATTTATATTACACATCGATTCTCTGAAATTTTTGAGTTATCCCACTCAGTTGCAGTCCTAAGAGATGGTAAGATTTCTGCACAAGGACCCATTTCGGAATTTTCCTACAAACGCTTGTTAGATGGTCTAGTGCCTACAAATGAGCAACCATCAAATAACATTACTCAAAAGAAAAGTGTGATTCAATCTTCTATCGAACAAATTGGAGCAACCGTTTTAGAGATTGATTCACTTTGTGGCAATAAATTTCAGGATATTTCATTTTCTTTAAGAGAGGGAGAAATACTTGGCATTGCTGGTGTAGTTGGTGCCGGTAGAACAGAGCTAGCGGAAGCCATTTGTGGCATTAAAAAATTCAACTCTGGCACAATTAAATTAAATGGCAAAAGAATAAAAAATCTCTCCATACGTAAAGTAATGGATCTTGGATTGGCTTATGTTCCGGAAGATCGTCACGCGCATGGCATTTTCAATATTACATCTGTACGAAAAAACATTACCTCAACCATTTTAAATAGATTAAATGGGTTATTTATTCCGATTACAAAAGAAAATGAAATCACGAAAAAATACGTAAATGATTTAAAAATTAAAGCAGAAGGTACAAATCAAGAGTTGAGCGATTTATCCGGTGGTAATCAGCAAAAAGTTGTACTCGCAAAATACTTAGCTACTGAGCCAAAAGTAATTATTCTCGATGAACCTACACGAGGAATTGATGCAAGTGCCAGGGCAGATATTTACCGCATTATCAATCAGTTGAAGGAAAGAGGATTAGCAGTCTTGCTGATTTCATCAGATACAGAAGAGATTGTAGAGCTTAGTGACAGAGTACTTGTTATGCAGGAGGGGAAGATCAACAAGGAAATAGAGAAAGAAAAACTTACGGTTGATAACATTACTTCGGCAGCCTTTGGTGTAAAAAAGGATGTGATTTCATGAAATCTTTCCTATATAAAATTATTAAAGTAAGAGAATTATCGATTCTCATTTTAATGGTAGCTTACTTCCTTTTCGTTGGATCTATAAATAGTCAATTCACTAATTCAAACACGATTGTATTGTTGGTAAATGGAAGCATCATATTACTTGTTATGGCTATTGGACAATCGTTTGTACTTCTTACAGCCAATATTGATGTTTCTATTGGTTCTATTATGGGTTTGTCGGCAGCAGTCTGTGGAACGCTACTCGCAAGTGGAGCAAATTTAGGAGTAGTGGTCTTTTCGGTTATATGTGTCGGAGCTGTCATCGGGTTCGTAAATGGAATTGGTGTCTCATATTTGAAGATACCTGCAATAATTATGACATTGGGAATGTTAGGAGTAGTTCGAGGTCTCATGCTCCTTTATACAAAAGGAATGTGGATCGAGAACATTCCGAATTACTACAAAAAAATTGCAAGAATAGAGATTCTAAGTATTCCATTTCCCGTTTGGATTGGTGTATTTTTAGTTTTAATTGCTTACCTTTTTCTAACAAAAACAAAATTCGGTAGATACTTTTATGCAGTTGGTGATAATACGGACGGTGCACAATTACTAGGATTGCCAGTTAACACCGTAAAAGTTCTTGCTTTTATTTTGTCTGGTTTATCTGCAGCCATCGCCGGTCTTATCTTTGTCATGAACATTGGATTTGTTTCAAACCAAACGGGCAGCGGAATGGAACTTCAAGTAATTGCAGCTGCTGTGTTAGGGGGAGTTGCGCTAACTGGTGGAATGGGGAGTGTCATAGGAGCTGGATTAGGAGCCATTTTCTTCACGGTTATTAATAGTTCTCTAGTATTTATGAAAATTCCAGCGTATTGGAATAGTGCTATTTCAGGTTTATTACTCATATTAATTGTTGTTGGCGATTCAAGGTTCCAAAAATATCTGAAAGAACGATCACGTCAAAATCAGAAAAATAGTTTGGGGGAAAATGACCGTGAAAAGCAATCTAAAGCTATTCCTTAAATGGGAGCTATTCCTGTTTATGTTTTTAGTGGGAGAATTAATCTTTTTCGGTCTACTGACACCAGGTTTCTTAAATATACAAAATCTGTTATTTAGTATGAATGATTTCGCTTATATTGGGTTAGCTGCGATTCCAATGACCTTTGTTATCATTACAGGCGGCATTGATGTATCCGTAGGTTCTATTATGGGACTTTCCTCCATTACTGTGGGTGTTTTATGGGCTGGTGGTCTCCATATTTGGATTGCACTTATTGTTGCTTTAATTGTCTGTACTTTAGCAGGTTTACTCAATGGTTTAATTGTAGCCTTTACTGATGTGCAACCGCTCGTTGTAACATTGGGTACTATGTTTCTCTTCGCTGGAATCGCTCTTGTCATTTCAGGTGGTTCCAGTGCTACAGGATATGAAGGGATCAGTGGTTTTCCGAATCCCTTTGTTCAAATTGCAAATGGAATTACGTTAGGACTTCCCAATTCCATTTGGTTAATTCTATTTTTCTTACTCATTTTTGGCGCTTTACTTCACTTGACCAAATATGGCCGAAATGTATATTTAGTTGGTATTAATATGAAAGCTGCTAAATATAGTGGTATTGCTACAAAATGGATTGTCATGAGCACCTATATGCTAGCGGGTTTAGGGGGTGGTATAAGTGGCATTATATTAACATCTTATTTCAGTTCTGCTAGATCTGATTTAGGAGCACAAGCAATTTTGCCTGTTATCACGGCAGTCGTGCTTGGTGGAACGAGTATATTAGGGGGAAGGGGTACAGTTTTAGGAACTGTAATTGCAAGCATAGTCGTTGGTATGATGAACTACGGTCTCCAACTTTCTGGTATGACCAGCGAACAAACGACCATTATTGTTGGAGTTATGCTAATTGTAGCAGTTGTCATGAGACGTTTTAATATAAATTATGTGAAAAAGTGGTTTATTGGGAATCGAAGTACTACAACAAAGGGTAGTTGATAGAAGGGTATACTAGAGGAGGAGTTTAAAGGATGAAGAAAAGTAAACTGTTTTTGGTATTCATCTTCGCTCTAATACTTGTCATTGCATCTGCTTGTAGTAATAATGGAACAAATTCAAATGAAAAAGTAACAACAAGTGGTACAGGAACAGTTAATAAAGAAGATGTTAAATTAGCTTTTATCCCGAAATTGACTGGCGTAGGATTTTTCACTTCTGGAGGACTAGGAGCAGAAGAAATGGCAGATTCATTGGGGGTAGAATTCAAATACGATGGACCTAGTGAAGCATCGGTTGCCGAGCAAGTAAAGTATATAAATAACTTTGTTAATCAAGGATACAATGCATTAATGATTTCATCAACTTCGGTGGATGGTTTGAATCAGGCATTGGATCGTGCAAAAGAACGTGGCGTCAAAATTCTTACATGGGATTCCGATGTAAATCCAGAACACAGATCTTTTTATATCAATCAAGGAACTCCGAATCAACTAGGTGAATTACTTGTCAATATGGCGGCCGATCAATTAGATAAGGAAGATGCGAAAGTAGCCTTCTTCTATTCAAGCCCGACTGTTACAGACCAAAACCAATGGGTTGAAAAAGCAAAAGAATATATTGCCCAAAAGCATCCAGGCTGGGAAATTGTCACTACACAATATGGAGAAAATGATGCGCAAAAATCGTTAACAATAGGAGAAAGTATTTTGACAACATACCCTGATATCGATGTCATATTAGCTCCAGACGCAACTGCCTTACCTGCGATGGCGCAAGCTGCTGAAAATTTGGATAAAGCGGGAGAAGTAATTATTACAGGATTTTCTACTCCTAACGTTATGAGAGATTATGTAAAACGTGATACCGTTAAACAATTTGGCTTGTGGGATGTTAAACAACAAGGAGCGATTGCTACTTATGTAGCTTACTTAATGACAGTGGAAGGGAAAGAGTTAAAAGTAGGAGATTCATTTGAAGTACCTGGAATTGGAGAAGTAACCATTGAGCCGAACTCCATTCAAGGTTATGAATATACTGCCGATGATAGTGGAATCATTTTACTTCCAGAACGAGTTACATTTACAAAAGATAATATCGATAATTACGACTTTTAATGGAATTTCCATCATAGGGTAGAAATAGTAATACACTTATTTCTACCCTATGAGTTTTTATTTTTGGGGGTCAATGTTGTTTTAATGATTATGTAGGAGGGGTTTTTATCGTAAATGAACGTTTTACAATTCAAGGTGACAGTGAAATTAGTAAGTTAGTAAATAGATCTAGACTACTGGGAAAAGATTCGAGCCTTGTTTTATATGGTGGAGGAAATACCTCAAGTAAAATCGAGGAAACAGACCACTTAGGGAGAAAGCGGACAGTTCTACGGATAAAAGGAAGTGGCTGTGATTTAAGGACGATTACGGAACAAGATTTTTCCGGTCTTTATTTGCAAGAATTACTACCTTTAATAAATTTAGATAGTATGTCTGATGAAGATATGGTGGATTATCTTGGTCGTTGTATGGTAAGTGCTGCAGAACGAAGACCTTCCATTGAAACGTTACTCCATGCATTTATCGATGCATTGCATGTCGATCATGTCCACTCGGATGCCATTTGCACATTAACTAATCATGAAAATGCGGAAGAAATCATAAAGGAAGTCTTCGGTGAAGATGTTGCATTTGTTCCATATTGTAGACCTGGATTTACACTTTCTAAAATAGTTCAACAGTTCTCGGGAAGCTATGCTGTTGTATTGGAACATCATGGACTGGTTACATGGGGAAATACACATGAAGAATCGTATTTAAAGACAATTGAATTAGAAGAGAAAGCAAAAGAATATATTAACAGCCATAAGTTAAAAAAAGAAAAGAATCTAGATACATTAAAAACGGATACACGCACATCACTTCTTCTCCGTTTGCGTGGACAACTTTCTCAAAAGCAGAAACAAATTATTACGATTGATGAGACTCAGTTGGAGCTAGCGAATAGAAGAGATGTAGAAAAAATTGCAACTGGCGGAAGGTCCACACTAGAACATATTTTAAGAATCGGTAAAGATTCACTTGTGATTTCGGATAGCGATGACTGTAAACAAACCATTCAGTCCTATCGAGATAGTTATACAAATTTCTTTAATCAGTTCCAAAATAGACTACCAAAAGGTTTTGACATGCATGAAAATATTGATCCCAAAGTAGGGTTAATACCTGGTGTAGGCTGTTTTGGTGCAGGAATCTCTCTTGCTACAGCAAAAAGAAATACAGATATCGCAAGGCATTCTCATGAAGCAATGGTGAATGTTCTCGACCTTTTTATTACGACAAAAAACCTTACAGAAGAAGAAGTATTTGATATAGATTACTGGCCATTAGAATTATACAAACTAAATTTATCCCCTACAGTTCCAAATCTGGCAGGGTACATTTTTGCTTTTTTTGGCATAAATAATGATCGTGAAGAATTAATTTTAGAAAAACTGTTGAAAAAAGGGGCACATGTAGTCGTAGCCTCCACATATACAGAACGACTTAGCGGTATTTTAAATATTTATAAAACCCAAGTAGTATTAATAGAAGATAATCATGTTGAAGAAGCGATTCAAAAAGCAATTTTGCATTACGGTGGTTTAGATGGTGTAATCATGGGTGAAAACGCAGCGTTATCTAATGAGCAAGTGAATAGATTAAATGAGGTATTTGAAACACAAGCAATTACAGGGTTAATTATTACAACGAGTGAGAGCTTATTAAATACGGATGGAAATCATGAGTTGAACTCTACTAGTATTATTCATGCTTCCGGAAAACAAACAGCATCTGAAGGTATTCTTTCTATTTTGGGGAATTAACCTAGCAAGATAATTGGCAAAACACAAAAGGAGTGGATCAAGTAATGGCGAAAATCGCGACATTGATTACAAATTTGTTCGAGGACTCGGAATTTACGGAACCAGCAAAAGCGTTTGAAGATGCTGGACACGAAGTTTATACAATTGAAAAAGAAGAGGGAGTAGAAATAACAGGAAAGAAAGGTGGAACGCTCACAATTAATTTTGGGATAGACGATGTGACGCCTGAGGATTTCGATGCACTTCTTCTCCCTGGTGGATTCTCACCAGACCTTTTGCGAGCAGATGACCGTTTTGTGGAATTCACAAAAGCATTCATGAATGATAAAAAACCCGTTTTTGCCATTTGTCACGGACAGCAATTGCTTATTTCTGCTAGAAGTTTAGCTGGTAGAGAAGCTACGGGTTATAAATCGATTATCGTTGATTTGGAAAACGCTGGTGTCAAGTTCCGAGATGAAGAAGTAGTTGTTTGTCAAAATCAACTTGTGACAAGCCGAACACCAGATGATATGATCGCTTTTAATCGTGAATCATTAAAGTTGCTTGAGAAATAATTAATTAGAAGTAAGACGGGATAAGTATACAAAACTAGTGTTTTTCTACGTGGGATTGGTAGAGTTCTTTAGAAAGAGTAACTGATAATCTACTAAAGCTATAAACGGCTGTAAAGGAATTTGTGGATTCCTTTAGCAGCTGGCTATGTAAATGGAACTGGTTGATTTATCGTAAAATGATATGACTACGCCTGCCCAACATCTAATAATTTTTATTAATAAACCCCTTCTAATTGGATATAAATATAAAATTATCAACGAGATAGTGAAAATTATATAAACTAGAGTGCAGACTAGGTTTATCTTAATGTAACGATTATTCAGTCAATTATTTTGCGACTACGAGGATTTGCGCTATTGTAAATTCAGCGCATGCAAATTTTTTCGGATTGAACGGTGTCATTTCCCACGAACACATTCAGGATTGCTTCACCTACACTATTAAAATATTGGTTGTTTTGACTTTTCTGATAATATAATAAATCGTAAAATTAGTTTTATTGGAGGGGTTAACGTGTACGTACCGTTATTATTAACAGATTTTTTAGATCGAGCTGTTAAGCTATATGGCGATAAGACGGCAGTCATTGATGACGACAAGGTTGTCACTTATTTCGAACTGAATGAAAGAGTAAACAGGCTTTCCCACGGGTTGAAAGAACTGGGGGTCGAAAAAGGTGACCGGGTTGCTATCTTGGCACCGAATACGTTGGAAATGTTAGAAGGTTTCTACGGAGCATTTCAATTGGGAGCCGTTACCGTCCCACTAAATATTCGGTTAAAACCGAATGATTATTTGTTTATTTTAAACCATAGTGAAACTAAAGTGTTATTTGTGGACTGGGAATTATACGAACTTATCGGCCCGGTCAGAGATCTGTTACATGTTGAACAGATCATTGTCCACGGCGGAGGCAACATCAAACTTGAAGAAAACGATCTTAACTACGATAAGTGGCTGGCACAATTTCCAGCAAAGCCGTTTGACCGTGCAGAAATGGACGAAAGAGATATCGCCAGCCTGCTTTACACAAGCGGCACGACAGGAGACCCGAAAGGCGTTATGCTCACTCACCGAAACAATTACATTCAAGCCCTTCAAGTGATGCATCATTTACGTGTAAGTGATCAGGACGTGCTGCTTCATGTTTTGCCAATGTTTCACGTCAATGGTTGGGGCTCGATATTTTATTACACAAGCAACGGTGCTACTCAGGTCATGTTAAGAAAAACCCGTCCCAATATCATTTTTGAGAAGCTGCAAAAGCATGGCGTGACGATTATGCACATGGCCCCTACCGTACTGAATTCACTACTCCAATATTACGATGAAAATAATCTGGAAATTAGTAAAAGTCAAAATGTAAGGATTGTCATTGGAGGTTCCGCACCACCTATTACGTTTATAACAAAAGTGGAGGATGAAATGGGCTGGGAATTCATTCAGATTTATGGAATGACAGAAACGTCCCCGCTGACTCTAACATCCATTATCCGCGCCCAACATTTGGATGAGCCTAAAGAAGTACAATACCGGATGAAATCAAAGGCCGGCTATCAAATGAGTTTAACCGAAGTGAAAGTGGTCAATGAAAATGGTGAAGAAGTGGCGCCTAACGGTCAGGAAATCGGAGAACTTGTTATCCGGAGCAACGGTGTGATGGAAGGCTACTGGAAAAATGAAAAGGCGACAAAAGAAGTCATCAGGAATGGCTGGTTTCATACCGGAGATATGGGAGTCGTCGACAGTGATGGAAATATCGAAATTGTCGACAGGAAAAAAGATGTTATTATCAGCGGCGGAGAAAATATTTCGTCCATTGAGGTGGAAAATACCCTGTACGAACATCCGGCGGTAGTGGAAGCGGCCGTGATCTCCATCCCTCACGAAAAATGGGGAGAGACCCCGCATGCCGTTGTGGTTGTCCGCGATAGTGAAACGGTAACGGAAGAGGAGATTATTGCTTTTGCAAGAGAACGGCTCGCCCGCTATAAAGCCCCGACGTCTGTCAGTTTTGTAGAAGAACTTCCTAAAACAGGTTCAGGCAAAATACAAAAGGCGCATTTGCGAAATGAGTTTTGGAAGAGTAAGGAAAAAATGGTCAACTAAAAAGGTAAGTGGAGCAATGATATTCAATTACATCGCTTCAATCATAAATAAAAAAGGCGCATCTGGATACTTTTTTTCAATGGTAAAAACTTCGTGCCATCGTCTTCAAACACTTTTTCCGGTTCCAAGGAAAGTTGGGCATCAAACGGTCAAATATAATAGGCGGTTCCCTAGAGAGGATTAGCTATTTAATAGGATCTAACCTATCTGTGCTATAACTCGGATGGGTTAGTTATATTGAATAAGTCCCAGTGTTAGAGTCAACTCGGACACTATTCTGAATTGTTTTGAATTGTGTCTAACACAGGGAAGCTTCACTAAAGAATAGGGCATCCATTTGGATGCTTTTTCTTATGGGTTGATAGTAGGGATATAAACTACGTCGTTAACGATTCAATGAAAAAAAGAAAAGACTTCATAAAGAAGTCTTAAATAGGGTTTATATTAT
The DNA here is from genome assembly GCF_900111345.1 of Psychrobacillus sp. OK032. Lineage (GTDB taxonomy): Bacteria > Bacillota > Bacilli > Bacillales_A > Planococcaceae > Psychrobacillus. Next base: position 164,482 of record NZ_FOGY01000001.1, on the reverse strand, counting down.
GAAGTTCTTTAATAAAAAGCTCGTATAAATCATTGAAGTCTTTTGATTCTGATCTATCTTCACCTTCAAAGTTAAAATATAAACGATTTGTAGCATAGCTATAACTTGGTTTCACATTTGAATTTTGAATAAATGCTTTAGTCAGTTCTATTGCATATCTGTCGTTTTCGTTCAATAATCACACCTCACTTGGTAAAATGTATGAAATGACTGTCCAAAATATACTTATAGTTTTATGTTTGTAGAAGGTTTCCTTTCTCTTACGTCGACTAATAATTCGAGAGGAAGGTAGATATGTATGACTGAAATATTATGTGAATACAAAATGAGAATTAATTACAATCATAATTTTTCGAAAAACGCATTCGAGAGATTACAATTGGCTATAGTGTATGCTCCCTGAGTTGTGTCTAACCACAGGGAAGCTTTACTACTTATGAAACCGTATTAAGAGAAATTTAGCATTGATAATACTATTTTTAGCACTTACCAAAATCTTGTTGTATAAATATTCATTAGTAGTTATAATTATAATAATTTAATGTATTTAGAGGAGAGAGTGCCATGAAAAGAAAAAATATTATTATTATAGGTGCAGCAGGAAGAGATTTTCACAACTTTAATACGTATTATCGTAATAATGAAGCATATAAAGTTGTTGCTTTTACAGCAACACAAATTCCAGATATCGATGGACGTAAATATCCAAGTGAATTAGCAGGTGAACTATACCCGGAAGGGATTCATATATATTCACAAGATCAACTACCAGAGTTGATTAAAGAGTTGCAAGTGGATGAATGTGTTTTTGCATATAGTGACATTGGTTATGAGGATCTGATGGGCGTAAGTGCAATCGTGAATGCAGCCGGTGCGAACTTTACATTGTTAGGTCCAAAGAGCACAATGTTAAAAAGTAATAAGCCTGTCATTTCTGTCTGCGCTGTACGAACTGGAACAGGAAAAAGCCAAACTTCGAGAAAAATTATTGAGACGCTACTGGAGCATGATTTAAAAGTCATTGCAGTGAGACATCCAATGCCTTATGGCGATTTAAACGCACAGCGTGTTCAGCGTTTTGCAACAGTGGAAGATTTAAAGAAACATAATTGTACGATCGAAGAGATGGAAGAATATGAACCACATGTGGCACGAGGTAACATTGTATATGCTGGGGTTGATTATGCAGATATTTTGGCAGCGGCTGAAAATGACCCAGACGGCTGTGACGTTATTTTATGGGACGGGGGAAATAATGATTTTTCTTTCTTCCAACCTGATTTAGCTGTTACTGTATTAGACCCACATCGCCCAGGTCATGAGCTTAAATATTATCCGGGTGAAGTATGTTTAAGAACAACTGACGTGGCCATCATTAACAAAGTAGATAGCGCGTCAGAGGAAGCTGTTCAAATCGTAGAAAATAATATCAAACTTGTAAGTCCAAATAGCACGATTATTAAAGCTGAATCAACGATTACTGTCGATCAGCCGGAGAGTGTTGTAGGAAAGCGCGTGTTAGTCGTTGAAGATGGTCCGACGTTGACACATGGAGAGATGAAACTTGGCGCAGGTACAGTTGCAGCGGAACGTTTGGGTGCGAAGGAAATCATTGACCCACGTCCATTTGCAGTAGGTAAACTAGCCGAAACATTAAACCAATACCAACATATTGGGAACGTTCTTCCAGCGATGGGATATGGCGAACAGCAGTTGAAAGATCTGGAAGAAACGATTAATAACGCTGACTGTGATGCAGTGATTATTGGGACACCAATCGATTTAACTCGCATCATTTCGATTAATAAACCGTCTATACGTGTACACTATGATTTAAATGAAATTGGCGGAACGAATTTAAGCGATATATTAAAAGAATTTATCCAAGAACATAAGCTTGTGCGATAAAGTGAAACTTCAAGTAGTGGGGGGGGCTTCATCCTTCGCTAATTGGTAATTGAACGAATCGGGCTTTTACTGCCGGTAAGCATCCGGTCCCACTCAAACAATTTAAAAAGACTAGCGACAGATTAGTTGCTAGTCTTTTTAAAATGCTTTCTAATTCGGAAAAGGGTAGTACCAAGTTCATTTAATTCAATAGCGACTAGTATAATAGCCGTGCCTACCCCCTGAAATAGTGCCTCAAACAGAGAGCATACATTATGCTGGGTTTAATTTTTCAGTGGAAAGGTAGCTGTAAATGTGGATTATGACCACGGAGCCCTTTGATGGTAACAGGATCAACCATTTTGGTGTTTGTTCTATTCATGTGAGATATCGAAATTATCAGAATCGTTTCCAAGTTGTGTCTAACACAGGGAAGCTTTACTATGGATAGTGTTTGGAAGGATTAAGATAAATAGCCTATGTAATGAACTTACTTGAAAGTAGGTTCATTTTTTTGTCTTTCTATCCATTCGATTCCCTAATGTTACATGCTAAATATTGTTATAAACCTTTTTAATACTCTTTCCATTTCTATATGACTCAATAAACAAAGCGGTCTCCTGATCGAATTCTTTCTTAGAAATCAATTAGGAAACCGTTTCTTTGTTTTTTCAAGGAAAAAGAATCTATTCCTGTTTATTTAATTTTTTCTTATCAGTACTATCCTTCAATAGTTCCTGTAATGTTTTAATTGGTATGCCAAATAACAATAGAAAGAATGTAGTATGAAATCCCCTTAAATATGGTGATAAGTCTATTATTAAAATATGTGTAAAATCAGGCCAATTGTAGCATAGATAATTACCGTAAAGTAAATAACAATCATGTACACCAATGAGAATTTAAACATTTTATTTGCCCAGTCTTTCATATCCATTTTGCGTGAGCCGAATAAGCTTAACCCCAACCAAAATAAGCCTAAAACAAGTGAAACTAAAGTTAGACCTAAGCTTAGTGGTAAAAATAAAAAGCTAGAGAACACCAACAAAATTAAATAGAAATTTGTTTGGATATACGTACGTTTTCTCCCCTTGACAACGGGAAGCATAGGAATTTTTGCCACAGCATAATCTTCTTTCTTACGAATAGCAATAGCGTAAAAGTGAGGCATTTGCCATATTACCATTATTAAAAATAACGCCCAACACGTTGGATGCCAAATATCTGGACCGACTGCAGCCCAACCGATTAAAGGAGGAATTGCTCCTGAAATACTTCCAACTTCCGTATTCCAAATGGTATAGCGTTTAGTCCACATTGTATAAGGAACTACATAGAAAAATACCCCTAAAAACCCAAGTAAAGAGGCTAACGGAGAGGCTAAATATAATAAAATTAATCCGATCACTAATAGTAAAATGGCGACTATTAAAACTTTCTTAATAGATATATCCCCTGTAACAGTCGGGCGAATCTTTGTACGAGCCATAATGGCATCGATATCGCGGTCGTAAATGTTATTGAACGAACCAGCCGCTGCAATAACTGCTGCTGATCCTAAAATTGCAAAAACTGTATTCCAAATATTATCTGCAAAACTGTATTGATATGTATATAAAGCCAGCATTAATCCTGCGACCATTGGAATCAGATTTGACTTGATAATTCCAGTTTTAACTACTTGAGCCCATAACGTTTTTTGTGATTGCTTTTTCATTGTAATTTATAGCTCCTTATTTACCCACATGAACTAATATAACCTAATCGATTAGCAAAATTCCATCTTATTATCTTCTTTTCACAATCACTTTTGAACAGATATATTTAATCGGAATAAATTCAAGGGAAGCAGCAACAAAAATTTCAGAGAAATATAGTGAAACAATTGTGTTCCATGACAATCAATTACTTCTGAAATTATTTATTTTAGATGAATATGAAAATATTTATATTCAAAAAGCGAATGTACCTACCATTAGGTTTCATGATTTAAGACATACACATGCTACTTCACTGTTGATAGAGGGGATAAATCCAAAGATTGTTGCGGAACGGTAGGTCATAGTAGAGTAAGCATGACATTAGACGTCTATTCGCATGTTATTACCTAGTATGCAAAAAGAAGCGGCAGGGAAGTTGAATAAGACCCTTTTTGGATGACAAATAATGTATACTGTCGCCAACAGGTCGCCAAATCCGTAGCCATTTAGCCCAATGCATCTTAACCGCTTCAAAATTTAGAAATTGAAAAAACCGCTAAACCTTATTATATCAAGGATTAACGGCATTAACTGTCTAATGGTCCCGACTGGTCTCGAACCAGCGACCCCCACCTTGTCGAGGTGAAACTGATGTGAAATTTTTCATAATCTATTAACTTCACTCGAGAACTGATAATAGTAAGTGAATATAATATAAAGAAGCAAAACAGCAGCCGAAATTGCATCTTCGACTGCTTTCTTTAAGAACAGAATTTTATCTTTTTTTATTCCCCAAAAGAACTAAATCACTATGTGCCTTGTGGAGTATGAGTGCGGCTAATGCACATTTGCTACAGGATTATCGCAATGAAAAATATCGGCTGGAAGTGACGAAGTCAACTTCCAACCGTTTTTATCATATTCTCAGTAAAGGTGTAGAAGATGTGCAATCAAAAGCAAACCGGAAACAACCTCATCACTAAGAAACTTCTATTTCTTCATCTGTCTAATCTTCTCTTCATCCGGAGTAACAAACAACGTAGTCTGCTCAAAATAAATAACAAACCCCGGTTTAGCCCCACTTGGTTTCTTCACCTGCTTAATCACCGTATAATCCACCGGTACAGAAGCCGATTCCCGAGCTTTACTAAAATATGCTGCAAGATTCGCGGCTTCAAGCAAAGCTACTTCAGATGGATTATCCGAATGTATAACAACATGGGATCCAGGGATATCCTTAGTATGAAGCCATGTGTCTGATTTCTTTGCTAGTTTGAATGTCACGAAATCATTTTGTTTGTTGTTTTTTCCAACAGAGATTTCGGTGCCATCTGAGGCAATGAATTTTTCAGGTGTTGGCTTTGTTGGTTTTTTCTTCTTTTTCGAAGCTCTTGCTTTTAGTAAGCCTTGCTCCATTAGTTCTTCTCGAATTTCTTCGATGTCGGTTGGAGATGCTTGCATGACTTGTTGTAATAGTAATTCGAAGTAGGCAATATCATCTTTTGTTATTTCGAATTGTTGTTCAATTTTAAGTAATGCTGTTTTCGCTTTTGTGTATCGATTGTAATAGCTTTGTGCATTTTGTGTAGGTGTTTTTCTGTTGTCTAATGGGATGATGACTGTTTTTTCATTTTCGTCATAGTAGTTCACTAGCTCGACTTCTTTTAATCCTTTTTCCATTGCGTACGCATTTGCCATCAATAGCTCTCCGTACAATTGGAAGGTGTCTAATTTCTCGGCTTGTTCGAAGTCTTTTTGGAGTTTTTTCATTTTTAGCTTCAATTTATTTAATTCGTTTTGAAGCCATCTTTCTAAATCTCCTGCTTGTTGTTTTACACGATCTCGTTCTGCTTTGGCGAAATATACTCGGTCTAGTAATTTTCCTAGCGTTTCTTCGCTAAATTTGTCGCCAGCTAGATGCGTTAGTTCATTCGGTGAATAATACGTTTTTCCACCGGATTCGACAATTTGTATTGAAGCTCCACCTTGTTTAAATTCTTCCATGTACGTTTTATAAATTTCGACACGATTCGCTCCATTTTGGAATCGATGTAGTAATTCTTTTGCGTGTAAAGGAGAGAATCCAGAAATTTGTTCTACGATTTCTTTCGATTCATTAACCGATTGAATCACATTTACCAGTGCCTCGGAATATTCTAAAGGATGGTGCTTATTTTGGGCAGGTGGTGCAATATAAGGTTGCCCAGGTAAAATCGTCCGGTAACTATTCATGGAAGGAGATAAATGCTTAATACTTTCCAAAATTAAATTGCGAGTTGGATCTATTAATAGTAAGTTACTATGACGACCCATAATCTCCATATGAATTTCTCGCGTTATGTCGTCTCCAATTTCATTTTTACTTTGAATTTGGAAAATGATAATTCTGTCTGTTTCATGCTGTTTAACAGATGAAATGATGCCACCTTCTAAATGTTTGCGTAGCACCATACAAAATAGTGGAGGTTGCGCTGGGTTATCAATTGTTTCATTCGTAATTTGTACACGAGAATAAGAAGGGTGTACGGAAAATAATAATTTATAGTTTTGCCCTTGTGCTCGGATGTGCATTAAAATTTCTTGCGCATTCGGTTGATGTATTTTAGAAATACGTCCTGAAACTAAATGTTGCAGTTCTGTTGTCATTGATATAGTAAATAAACCGTCAAAAGCCATAATAGTATCCTCTTTCAAAACATTATCGTCGAACTAGCCAATTGCCACACACTTTAGGCAATAACGCTTTTCTAATATGATATCATTTTAAAGGAAACTTGTGTTATAATCAGTTAAGTATATAATGCAACAACGAAACGGAGTAAGCATGTATTTGAAGGAGACGTTATGCGAAGAGAAAAAGGTATATTAATCGTTTTATCAGGTCCATCTGGAGTTGGTAAAGGGACAGTGAGAAAAGAACTGTTTTCCGAGCCTGGCACAAATTATGAGTATTCCATTTCAATGACTACGAGACTTCCTAGAGAAGGAGAAGTAGACGGAGTGGATTATTTCTTTAAACAGAAAGAAGAGTTTGAACAGTTAATCGGACAAGGAAAATTATTAGAATATGCCTCTTATGTAGGTAATTACTATGGTACTCCAATCGATTATGTAAATGAAACACTCGATTCTGGTCGCGATGTATTTTTAGAAATTGAAGTACAGGGAGCAGCATTAGTGCGTGAAAAAGCACCAGAAGCTCTATTTATATTCCTAGCGCCGCCTAGTTTATCTGAGCTAGAGCAACGTTTAATAGGAAGAGGTACGGAAACGGAAGATGTGATCAATTCAAGAATCCAAGCTGCGAGACAAGAACTTGAAATGATGCATCTGTATGATTATGTAGTAGAAAATGATGAAGTCGCAAAAGCTTGTGCGAAAATAAATGCCATCGTTGCTGCAGAGCACTGTAGACGTGAACGTGTTGAAAAAAGATATTTAGCAATGTTGGAAGGGGAATTTTAAATGTTATATCCATCAGTAGACCAATTAAAAAATAAAATCGATTCCAAATACTCACTAGTAAGTGTAGCTTCTAAAAGAGCGCGACAGTTACAAGAAGAAGGCGGCGAACGTTTAACTTCATACGTATCTGCTAAGCAAGTTGGGAAAGCGTTAGAGGAAGTTGCAGCAGGCGAACTGGCAATTGAGTCATCTAATGAAAATGTAATTTACGAAGACGAAGTGTAATAGTAACTTTATGCGATAGTTTGGAGAAACAACTGCTGCATAAAGTTAAGCCTCCGGCGGATGCCACAGATTTTGTAAAGGTGTTCATCCGGGCAAGCCGGATGCAAAATCTGGGCTCAAATACGCCAAGGCGAATTTGATTTAGTCAACAACCTCCCAAAGAATTAATCTTTGGGAGGTTGTTATTTAGAGGGGAGAAATTAAGATGTTAACTTCTAAAAATATAGTCATTTGTGTCACTGGTGGGATTGCTGTTTATAAAGCGGTTGCACTTGTAAGTAAGCTTACGCAAGCTGGTGCCAATGTAAAAGTAATTATGACGAAATCCGCGATGGAATTTGTACAACCACTAACTTTTCAAGTGATGTCTAGAAATGATGTGTACTTCGATACATTTGATGAAAAAGATTCTAGTGTGATTGCGCATATTACTTTAGCAGATTGGGCGGATCTAGTCATTGTGGCTCCTGCAACAGCGAATGTTATCGGTAAGCTTGCCAATGGAATAGCGGATGATATGGTGACTACAACATTACTTGCAACTACTGCAAAGGTTTGGATTGCACCAGCAATGAATGTACATATGTATGAAAATGCAGCGGTTATACGAAATATAGATCAACTTTCAAAAGACGGATATTCATTCGTAGAGCCTTCTGAAGGTTTTTTAGCATGTGGTTATGTTGGAAAAGGTCGTCTGGAAGAGCCAGAAAAAATTGTTCAGCTTGTGGAAGACTACTTTTCACTAAAAAGTTTGCCTCTTAAAGGGCAGAAGGTTGTTGTAACAGCTGGTCCTACGAGAGAAAGAATTGACCCTGTTCGCTTTTTGACGAACTTTTCTAGTGGGAAAATGGGCTATGCAATGGCAGAAGCAGCGGCTAGTTTAGGTGCAGAAACAATTCTTATTTCAGGTCCTGTCAGTATAAATCCACCGTCTAATGTCACGCTTATTTCGATAGAAAGTGCGAAAGAAATGTATGAAGCCGTTTTGGAGCATTTTGATACAGCTTCTATCGTTATAAAAACTGCAGCAGTAGCTGATTATAAGCCAAAAGAAGTACATACCCGTAAGATGAAAAAGCAACCGGGAGAATCGACGATTGTTTTAGAGCGAACAACGGATATTCTAGCAGCACTTGGTCAACGAAAAACAACCCAATTATTAATAGGGTTTGCTGCAGAAACGAATGACGTCACTCATTATGCAAAAGGGAAATTGGAAAAGAAAAATGCGGATTATATTGTAGCAAATGATGTCACAGAAGCAGGTTCAGGATTTGGAACGGACACGAATTCGGTTACGTTAATTGGGAAAAATGACGTGGAAATACATTTTGCCCATTTGCCAAAAAAAGAACTTGCTACTCAATTACTTCAAACGATTATGAAATTAGAAACAGCTGAGTCAAAATGATCGTAGAAGTAATAGTCGATGTAGCTGCTTATCCAATTGATCGTCCGTTTGACTATATTGTACCCGAAGAATTAGAGCCCATAGTTGAACGAGGAAGCCGTGTGCATGTTCCTTTTGGTCCTCGAAAAGTGCAAGGTTTTATAACGAATATAAAAGAACAAACGGATTTGGATATATCGAAGTTAAAAGCGGTTCACTCTATTATTGATGTGGAACCTGTTATAACAGAAGAGCTTTTACAGTTATCCAAATGGCTGACAAATAAAACACTATGCTATGAAATCGATGCTTTGCAAGTAATGCTTCCAGCGGCCTTGCGTGCTTCTTATAAGAAAAATATTAAATTAGTGGACCCTTCTGTATTGGAAGAAGATTTTTTAGCGATATTTGGCAAAAAAGATATTGTTAGTTATGAAGTTATTGAAAAAGCTGGTTTACTACGTGCGATGAAAAAGTACTTAGAAACAGGAGCTGTTCAACTAGAAACGGTTATTAAACAGCATGCTAAGGCAAAAACTATTGTAAAGTACAAAGTAACCGCAAATAGAGAATTTATCGTAGAACAGTTAAACAGTTTAACAAAACAAGCAATAAAGCAAAAAGAATTGATCGACTGGCTATTAAGGCAAGAACAAACCACCTTTACAATGAAACAAATGATTGAACTAGCAAATGCAACGAATAGCACAGTAAAGGCGTTATTTGAAAAAGGTATTTTAGAAAAAGAAACAGAAGAAATTTACCGTGAAATTACTTCATTAGACTATCAAGATATAGATAAACGATTTGAGCTTACAGAAGAACAGAGCCATGCACTTACAAAGATAAATCATGCACAGGAACATGCTGAAAATACGACATTTCTTCTACATGGGATTACAGGTAGTGGAAAAACAGAAATCTATTTAAATGCAATCGAAAATTCCATTCTAAAAGGAAAACAAGCGATTATGCTTGTACCTGAAATTTCATTGACGCCCCAAATGACACGCCGTTTTAAGCTACGTTTTGGTGACCAGGTTGCGGTTATGCATAGTGGTTTGTCTATTGGTGAAAAATACGATGAATGGCGAAAAATATGGCGCGGAGAAGTAAAAGTTGTTGTTGGTGCTAGATCTGCCATATTTGCTCCATTCAAAGATCTAGGTATCATCATTTTAGATGAGGAACATGAGTCGACTTATAAACAAGACGACAATCCTAGATACCATGCAAGAGATGTAGCGATTTGGCGAAGTGAATTTCATCAATGCCCCGTTATTTTAGGAAGTGCTACACCTTCTCTTGAATCTTACGCACGAGCATCTAAAGGGGTTTATTCTTTATTGACATTAAAAATGCGTGCGAAAGAACAAGCGCTTCCTACTGTCAATGTTGTAGATATGCGGGCGGAGTTGAAAAATGGTAACCGCTCGATGTTCAGTGTCGATCTTGCAGACGCAGTCCGAGACAAGTTAGAGAAAAAAGAACAAATCGTATTATTTTTAAATAAACGAGGGTTTTCTTCCTTTGTCTTATGTCGAGACTGTGGAACGGTAGTAGAGTGTAAACAATGTGATATTTCCTTAACGTATCACCGCGCAGGAGAACAACTTAAATGTCATTATTGTGGACATGAGGAGCCTGTTCCAAATAAGTGTCCAGAATGTACTAGTGAACATATCCGCTTTTTCGGCACTGGTACACAAAAAGTAGAAGAAGAAATAGCAAAGTTATTTCCGTATGCGAGAGTACTACGAATGGATGTAGATACAACAAGAACAAAAGGTGCTCATGAGCGTATTTTGAAGCAGTTCGGTGATGGTGAAGCGGATATATTACTCGGTACGCAAATGATTGCGAAAGGGTTAGATTTTCCTAATATTACGCTAGTAGGTGTATTAAATGCCGATACGACGCTACATTTAGCGGATTTCCGAGCAGCAGAAAAAACGTTTCAATTGATGACCCAAGTAAGCGGGAGAGCTGGTAGGCATGATAAAGAAGGACAAGTATATATTCAAACGTATACACCGGAGCATTATGCGATCGAATTATCAAAATCTCAATTATATGAACCTTTTTATCATACGGAAATGCTTGTACGAAAACAGTATGGATATCCACCATTCTACTTTCTAACTTTAGTGCAAGTAACGCATGAAAATGTCATGCTCGCATCAGAGTATGCAAAGCTTGCGACAGATTGGTTAAGAGCGAATTTATCGTCCACGACCATGGTCGTTGGTCCTACTGCAAGTGCCATTAGTAAAATACAAAATAGATATCGTTACCAATGTTTGATAAAATACAAAAAAGAACCATTATTAATCGAAAAACTACAGCAACTAATAAAATTGTACCGAACGGATTGGATAAAAAAAGGCGTTATTTTGACGATTGATTTAGACCCTTCCACTATTATTTAATTTTATTCAGCAAACAAAACGCTGAATAAAATTAATGCCTCCGGCGGATGTCACAAATTTTGAAAGGAGTTAATTGAGCTAGTAGCTCAATTCAAAATTTGGACGCAATTACGCCAAGGCGAAATTGATTAAGTTTGAAATGAGGAAATGAAATGGCAATTAGACCAATTATTACACACCCCAATGAAATTTTAACGACGAAATGTTGCGAAGTGGAAGTTTTTGACGAAAAGTTAGCGACACTATTAGATGATATGTATGACACAATGATTGCTTCTGATGGAATTGGAATCGCAGCACCACAAGTTGGAGAAACCATTCAAGTGGCAATTGTTGACCTAGGGGAAGGTCAAGAGGTAATCGAAATGATTAATCCAGAGGTCGTTGAAATTGGCGGATCTGAAATAGAAGTGGAAGGTTGTTTAAGTTTTCCTGATATTTTTGGGGAAGTAGAACGCCCATTTTATGTGAAAGTGGAAGCGCAAGATCGGGATGGTGCTTTGTATGAACTTGAAGCAGAGGACTATGAAGCAAGAGCTATTTTGCATGAAATCGATCACCTACACGGAGTGTTATTTACTTCTAAAGTTATTCGATATGTAGATTTAGAAGAATTGGAGAATGAGGAGGAAGAAGCATGACTAATATAGTTTTCATGGGGACACCTGCATTTTCAGCACCAATATTACGAATGCTTGTAGAAGAAGGTTATAACATCCTAGCGGTAGTTACACAGCCAGATCGCCCAGTAGGCAGAAAAAAAGTGTTAACTGCTCCTCCTGTCAAAGAAGAAGCAGTTAAATTAGGGCTACCAGTTATCCAGCCAACAAAGCTAAAAGGATCATCAGAGCTTGAAGAAATAATTGCGCTCGCTCCAGATTTAATCGTGACTGCTGCATTTGGACAACTATTACCAATAGAACTACTTGATGCACCAAAACTCGGTTGCATTAATGTGCACGCATCACTGTTACCAGCTTATCGTGGTGGGGCACCGATTCATCAAGCAATTATCGATGGTCAAGATAAAACGGGCGTAACGATCATGTATATGGAAGAAAAGCTAGATGCTGGTGATATTATTTCTCAGAGCGAAATCCCGATTTCCCATTCAGATGATACCGGATTACTATTCGATAAATTGAGCAAAGTTGGTTCTGATTTATTGAAAGAAACTTTACCGTCAATCATTTCGAAAACAAATAATCGAGTAAAGCAAGATGAGTCACTAGTAACGTTTGCAAAAAATATTTCACGCGAGCAAGAACGAATCGATTGGACTAAATCTGCGCTAGACATACACAACCAAATCCGTGGGCTTCACCCATGGCCCGTTGCGTATACGACGCTCGATGATCAAACGGTGAAAATTTGGAGAGCAGACACAATTCAAGAAAACTCAAAAGAATTACCAGGGACAGTTGTGAAAATTGAATCGGATTATTTTGTTGTGCAAACAGGTTTGGAAGAAGCAATTCGGATAAATGAATTACAACCAGCTGGAAAAAAGAAAATGTCCGCAGAAGATTATTTGCGTGGCGTTGGTTCGAAATTGCGAATAGGGGATACATTTGAATGACAAAAAAACCAGAGAAAATTTGGACAGGTAATGTTCGAGATGCTGCACTCAATATATTAATGGCGGTTGAAAAGCAACAAGCTTATAGCAACTTATTATTACATCAGACGATTGAAAAATATAAAATCGATGATAAAGATCGTGCATTATTAACCGAATTAACATATGGAACACTGCAATATAAAATGACGTTGGATTATTATTTAGAACCATTCATCAAAGGGAAGTTGGATGATTGGGTCAAACAATTACTGCGCCTTTCTTTATATCAAATTCATTATTTATCTCGTATTCCCGATCATGCTGCGGTAAATGAAGCGGTGAATATTGCAAAACGAAGAGGACATAAAGGAATTTCAGGAGCCGTAAATGGTATTCTCCGTTCCATTTTAAGAGAAGGTGTCCGTTCGACAGAAGAGATAGAAGATGAATTGGAACGTCTTTCTATTGAGACTAGCCATCCACTTTGGATGGTGAAACGATTTGTTTCGGAATACGGATTTGAAACAACAGCGAAAATGCTCAAAGAAAATAATGAGCAACCTGTTACAACTCTTCGTGTGAATTTATTTAAGCGAACAGTGGAACAAGTGCTTCATTTATTGACGCAAGAAGGGTATGTTGTTGCACAAAGTGAAGTAATTCCCGAATGTATTTATTTGTTTAATGGGCAAGCAGCGAAAACGACTGCTTTCCAAAAAGGTTTTGTTACCATTCAAGATGAAAGCTCTATGATTCCTGCTTACGCACTTCAAGCGGAACCTGGTATGACGGTGTTAGATATGTGTTCAGCTCCCGGTGGAAAGACGACGCATATTGCAGAGAAAATGCGAAACACTGGTAAACTAGTAGCGATGGATATTCATGAGCATAAGTTAAAACTAGTAAAAGAAAATGCCGAAAGACTTGGCTTCGATTTTATCGAAACGGTGCAAATGGATGGTCGTAAGTCTTCGGAAGCGTATCCAAAAGAATCATTTGATCGAATATTAGTCGATGCACCATGTAGTGGTTTAGGCGTGATGAAGCGTAAGCCGGATATAAAATACACTAAAAACGAAAAAGATTTTGCAACGCTTAAGCCGATTCAGCTAAAATTATTAGACGAGGCTTATGCGCTGTTAAAACGCGATGGACTTTTAGTGTATAGCACTTGTACTGTAGACCGGGAAGAAAATGAAGGAACAGCTAAGTTGTTTTTAGAAGCTCATCCAGATATGGAACTTCAACATTTCCCTGAGGTTATTACAAATATTAAAGAGCAAGAACAGGAAGGAATGCTCCAACTTTTCCCACAGGATTTAAGAAGTGATGGATTCTTTGTTGCAATTTTCAAGAAGAAGTAAGCTTTTCAAAGGAAAAGCTAAGCTATTTATTACTGTTGATTCTAATTGATCTTCGTTACAGGTGGCGACTCCAGCGGGGAAAAGCGAGACAGTCGAGACCCCACAGGGAGCGTAGCGACCGAGGAGGCTCGGCCTCGCCCGCGGAAAGCGTCCGCCTGCAACGGAAATCAACGGTATAGTTTAACTGAACCTAAGGAAAAATTGTATTTTCTTTTCATTATAAAAGAGGTGATGGAAGAAATGAAGTTCGTTGTCGAAACTGATGTTGGCTTGAAAAGGACAGTAAATGAAGACCGGGTGGATGTGTTTGTCCGCGATGATCATCGAATTCTTGCAGTTGTTGCAGATGGTATGGGTGGTCATAATGCTGGAGATGTAGCAAGTGAATTAGCAATATCTGAGTTCAAAAAGTATTTTACAACGTATAATCCTGCTGTGATAAAAGCAAAAGATTGGCTCACTTACACATTCCAAACGATTAACCAATCCATTGCTAGGCATTCAGCGATGAATACTGGCTGTGAAGGAATGGGTACGACATTAATCGCTGGATTATTTGACAAGCATAAAGGAATTGTCGCCCATGTTGGTGATAGTCGGGTTTATCAAATTACAAGAGAAAAAGTGAATCAAATAACACGCGATCATTCTTATGTAAATGTATTAATCGATTCAGGCGAAATTAGTGAAGAACAAGCGAAAACACATCCTAAGAAAAATGTATTGATGAAAGCAATTGGTACAGAAAAAACCATTCAACCTGATTTTTACGAAGTAGAATTTGTTTCGAACTCTTATTTTCTTTTTTGTACGGATGGATTAAGTAATAAATTAAGCGAAGACTTTATACAATCCCTCCTGTATTCCGATAAAACGCTCCAAGAAAAAGCGAGTCAATTAGTGGAGGAAGCCATTCAATCTGGTGGGGAAGATAATATTTCATTAGTCTTACTATCAAACAATGAAGAGGAGGTGTAAGGATGTTAATAGGTAAACGAATTAGTGGCAGATACAAGTTGCTTGAAATGATAGGTGGAGGCGGCATGTCCAATGTATATTTGGCGCATGATATGATTTTAGACCGTGATGTAGCGATCAAAATTTTACGTTACGATTTTTCGAATGAAGAAGAATTACACCGTCGTTTCCAAAGAGAAGCATTATCTGCAACAAGCCTTACACACCCAAATATAGTGAATATATATGATGTAGGGGAAGATGGGGATATACATTATATCGTCATGGAGTTTGTCAAAGGGGAAACTTTAAAACAATACATACAACGGGATGCTCCAGTTTCACCTAGAAAATCAGTAACGATTATGAAACAGCTTACTTCCGCTATTGCAAATGCACATAATAATCATATTATTCATCGGGATGTTAAACCTCAAAATATTTTGTTGGATGAAGAAGAAAATATTAAAATAACAGACTTTGGAATTGCAATGGCCCTTAGTGCAACTTCTTTTACACAAACAAATTCTGTGTTAGGGACGGTCCATTATTTATCCCCGGAACAAGCTCGCGGGGGGACAGCTACGAACCAATCTGACATTTATGCATTAGGAATTGTATTGTTTGAGCTACTTACTGGTCAACTCCCGTTTTCTGGAGAATCTGCCGTATCGATTGCATTAAAGCATTTGCAATCGGAAACGCCTTCTATTCGTGCGATTAACCCTTCTATTCCTCAAAGCTTAGAGAATGTCGTTTTAAAAGCAACTGCGAAAGATCAAAAAAATCGATATCGTAACGCAGAAGAAATGGAAGCGGATTTATCAACTGCTCTATCACCAGAAAGAGCGGGAGAAGCAAAGTTTGTTGTAGCGGTGGATGATGATGCAACAAAAGTTTTACCCGTTATTAAAGAACCTGTTTCTTTTCAAGAAGTATCGGAAACGAAAAAAATTCCTGTCGCAACAGGGGTAATAGAAGAAGTAAAGCCGAAAAGTAAGCGGAAAAAAAGAAAGATAATTGGCGCTATTATAGCGAGTATCGTAGTGCTTGCACTGCTTGTTATTATCGTATTTCCTGGATTATTTAAACCGAAAAAAATTGAAGTGCCAGATGTTTCTAATCTAGAACTTCAACTTGCAATAGAAGAATTAGAAGCGAATGGTTTTACGATTGGGGAAGAAACATTAGAGTTTTCCGAAGACGTGGAAGAAGACCATGTTATTCGGACAACCCCTGAAGCAGGAAAAATGAGAGATAAACAAACAGAGATCCATCTCTTTGTCTCTTCTGGTAAAGAAACATCTGCTATAGGAAATTATGTAGGAGATGATATAGAACAAGTGAGAAGATTGCTTCAAAATCAAGTGCTTGATATTGATGTAGAAGAAAGATTTGACTCTGAACCTGTTGGAACGATATTAGAACAAACGCCAGTCGGAGGTACTGAAATAATTCCAAATGAAACGGAATTACAATTTGTCATAAGTAAAGGTTCTGACTTGAGAACAGTGAATGATTTAACGAATTACAACGAAAAAGCGTTAAAGGATACGGAAAAGTCTTCTGGATTCAAAATAAGAATCGCTAGTAAAGAAAACCACGAAAGCATTCAAAAAGGGAATGTCATTAGGCAAGACCCAAAACCGAATGCCAGAGTAGCACCAGGCAGTACAATTGAAGTAGTCATATCAGACGGACCTAAAGCAAAGCCAACTAAATTCTATGCCAAAACAATTACAATTCCATATACACAACCAAATCCAAATGAGGAAGAGTCTGAGGATGAACAGCAAGAAGAAATAGAAGTGCAACCACAAGTTGTACGTATTTATATCCAAGATAAAACGAGGTCACTTGCTGAGCCGGTAGAGGAATTTTTATTAACGGAAACGACAGAGAGACAGCTAAAATTAGAAATTAGTGAAGGACAAAAAGCAGTCTATCGTATTATGGTGAATTCAAATGTAATCGTAGATGAAACGATTGCTTATGACGATATTTAAAGGAGGTTTCGGATGCCAAAAGGTCAGATAAGAAAAGCATTAAGTGGATTTTATTATGTATATGATGATGGAAAGATTATTCAATGCCGTGCTAGAGGGGTATTCAGAAACAGAGGGGAATCCCCTTTAGTAGGTGATTTAGTAGATTATACGGTGGAGGGAGAAAATGACGGTACAATTACCGTCATTCATGAACGTAAAAATAACTTAGTTCGCCCTCCAATCGCCAACATTGACCAAGCGATATTAGTATTTTCGATAAAAGAACCAGATTTCAATACGATCTTATTGGATCGCTTTTTAGTAGTGCTTGAATCATTCTATGTCGAACCAATCATTTGTTTAACAAAAAGTGATTTAATGGATAAACAGATGGAGAAAACGATGGATGCATATGTGAGAGAGTATGAACAAATCGGTTATCAAGTATTGATGACATACAAAGATGATCCGTCGTTTGATGAGAAAATAACACCGCTACTGAAAGATAAAACGACAGTACTTGCAGGCCAATCGGGTGTAGGTAAATCTACACTTTTAAATACTATTTTACCTTCTCTTGATTTAAAAACAGGTGTTATTTCTAATGCGTTAGGACGAGGAAAACATACGACAAGGCACGTAGAGCTTATCGAGGTTTGCGGTGGATTACTTGCTGACACACCAGGTTTTAGCTCATTTGAGTTTGACCTGATGGAAAAAGAAGAACTGTCCAGATGTTTTCCAGAGCTTGTTGAAAAACAAGATGCATGTAAATTTAGAGAATGTCTGCATGTAAAGGAACCAAAATGCGCAGTAAAAGATGCCGTGGAATCCGGCGAAATCAAGGAATATCGGTACAAGCATTACTTACAGTTTTTCGATGAAATATTAGAAAGAAAGCCGAGGTACTAATTATGGTGAAAATAGCTCCATCCATTTTAGCAGCAAATTTTGCGAAACTTGGAGAAGAAGTATTAGAAGTTGAAAAAGCAGGAGCAGAATTGATTCATATTGATGTCATGGATGGTCATTTCGTACCAAATATTACGATGGGGCCAATTGTCGTCGAAGCGTTACGCCCGCTTACAACTTTGCCGCTTGATGTGCATTTAATGATTGAAAATGCGGATCAATATATTGAGGCATTTGCTAAAGCTGGTGCTGATTATATTACGGTTCATGTGGAAGCTTCTCCTCATTTACATCGAACGATTCAACTAATCAGGTCGTTTGGTGTAAAACCAGGTGTAGTATTAAATCCACATACACCAATTGAGTCTATTCAACATGTGCTTGAAGATATTGATATGGTACTCTTTATGACTGTTAACCCAGGTTTTGGTGGGCAAAAATTTATTCATTCGGTCGTTCCAAAAGTGAAGCAATTAGCGGATATTATTAAAGAGAGAAATCTGGCTATTGAGATTGAAATTGATGGCGGTATAAATGAAGAAACGATTAAACCTTGTGTCGAAGCGGGAGCAACTATTTTAGTGGCAGGATCTGCTATATATAACGCACCTGATAAAGGAAAAGCTTTACAAGCGATTAAAGAAGCTGGTTTGAGCGTACTAGCGAAATGAAACGGGTAATCGTATGTTCTGGAGGTCCAGTAGAGGAAGTTGTTGATTTTGAACAGCTTCCTCTTTTGGAAGAAGAGACGGTTTTTATCGGCGCTGATCGTGGCGCCCTTCATTTATTAGCAAAGGGAATAACGCCTACCGAAGTTATTGGTGATTTCGACTCGCTGACAACCGAAGAATTTCAGTTAGTAAAACAACGAGTAAGTAAGGTTACAGTACTAGAAGTAGAAAAAGACGAGACGGATACCCATATAGCACTTCAAAAAGCACTTACATATAGCCCAGACGAAATTATATTGACCGGAGTTACTGGCGGTCGATTAGATCATTACGAAGCGAGTTTACATGATATATGTCGTTTACAAATGGACCATTCGGATATTCTTTTCTACATTCAAAATAACCAGAATATAATTCAATTTTTGTTGCCGGGAAGCCATGAAATCAAGCAAGATGAACATTACAAATACATTTCCTTTTTTTCTTTCGGTGAAAAAGTAGAGAAAATTTCTTTGACAGGATTTCTATATAATGTTACAGATGAGATTATTACGGTGGGGAATGCAAAATTTACGAGTAATGAACTAAAAGGACGAACAAGTACTATCTCTTTTATAGCTGGCATATGTTTAATGATAAGAAGCAGTGACTAAAAGGGAGGAATTGTGTGAAGGTCTACACATTTAGATTGCCTAAATCCGTCAGTAGTTTGATGAAAGTTTGCATTCGTTTGTTTAAAAGAGAAGAAGTAAAGAAATAATACCTTGATGACTCCAATTTTATTTGGGGTCATTTTTTATTTTTTAGATAAATTTTCTCCCCTACAACCGAACCAGTTACTAATTTAAGGTCCTCTTTTCATATACTTATCAAAACAAGGCAATAATAAATAAAACTAATTTAACTAGTTAGCTAAGTATATTGTTTCTTTTAATAATTTCCGCGTGAGGAGTTAAACGTTTTTATCAATTTTGAAAAACGAAAAAATGCCAGATCGACGATTGTCAACCCGGCATTATTTACGAGTGCGATTAAACGCGCTCAATTTTTCCTGATTTTAAAGCTCTAGCAGAAACCCATACACGTTTAGGTTTACCGTCTACAAGAATACGGACCTTTTGAAGGTTTGCTCCCCACGTACGTTTGTTTGCGTTCATAGCGTGAGAACGAGCATTACCAGAACGAGCTTTACGCCCAGTGATTGCACATACTTTTGGCATTATATTTCCTCCTCTTAAAAGAAGCTGAAAGATTTTTCAGTTCGATATTTCACATACTTTAATAATTTACCACAGACTTTTACTATGCGCAAGCCTTATCAAGAAAAAAACCTTTACACATATAAAAGCGGAAGCGCCTCTTTTAAATGTTCTTTCCCAATAGAAGTCGTACTTTGACTTCATTTGGGAAAGGTTATTTGACCCCAAGCAGCAAGGAGCTGGAGCTAAATACAGACAAAAAGTGTTCACTATTGAAAAAGTGCTTATTTCAGGGGTTCAATGTGACTATTAATTAGCCGGCAAGTACAGTACCCGTGATTTTCGCTGCAGGCGGCGACTCCAGCGGGATTAGCTTGAGCTGTAGACCCCGCAGGAGCGAAGCGACGAGGAGGCTGAAGCCAAGCCCGCGAAAAGCGTCCGCCTGTAGCGAAAATCATTGCGGTCACTATTTAGTATTGTTGCGCATTATGTTAAATCAGTGAATCTGTAGACGAAAAGAAACGTTTCTTTTATAATTTCAATGGGTGTAGTACAATTATTGGTAGTCAAAAAGACTTGGGAGGTTTCAACATGTCAATTGAATTGAAAAACGAATTCGGACAAATTGATATATCACAAGATACAGTTGCTCAAATTGCTGGTGGAGCTGCTATTGAGTGCTATGGTATTGTTGGTATGGCATCAAAGCACCAAATAAGAGACGGACTAACAGATATATTAAGAAAAGAAAACTTCACAAAAGGTGTAGTAGTAAGACAAGAGAAAGAGAATTTACATATTGATATGTATATTATTGTAAGTTACGGGACGAAAATTTCTGAAATAGCTTATCAAATGCAATCAAAAGTGAAATACACACTTAACAAATCTCTTGGGATGTCAGTCGAATCCGTAAACGTTTATGTACAAGGAGTTCGCGTGGCAAACGTGTGAATAAGGAGAGAACATAATGAAATTAATTAATGGAATTCAATTTGCGGATATGATCAAGATGGGAGCTCATCATCTTTTTCAAAACGCAGATTATGTAGACGCGCTTAACGTATTTCCAGTCCCAGATGGGGATACAGGAACAAATATGAATCTTTCCATGACTTCGGGTGCAAAAGAAACTGCCGCACATACAGGAGAACATATTGGGAAAACAGCACAAGCGCTCTCTAAAGGACTACTTATGGGGGCACGTGGTAATTCGGGTGTTATTTTATCGCAGTTGTTTAGAGGTTTTGGAAAATCGGTAGAGAGTCATGATACTTTAAATGCCAAACAATTTGCACAAGCGTTGAATTATGGGGTGGAAACTGCATACAAAGCAGTGATGAAACCTGTCGAAGGTACCATTCTAACAGTGGCAAAAGACGCAGCGAAAAAAGCTGTTGAAGTGAGTGAAACAGAGGACGACATTCGAACATTAATGGCAGCAATTGTGGAAGAAGCTAAACAATCGTTAAACAGAACTCCTGATTTATTACCAGTACTAAAAGAGGTAGGAGTAGTAGATAGTGGTGGGCAAGGCCTTGTTTTCGTCTACGAAGGCTTTTTAGCTAGCTTACGAGGGGAAGCGCTTCCTGAAAAAACAGTAAGTACTTCAATGGATGATTTAGTAAGTGCAGAACATCATAAAAGTGTGCAAGGATTTATGGATACGGCAGATATTGAGTTTGGTTTCTGTACCGAATTTATGGTTCGTTTAGAAGAAGGTAAAAAAGTATTTGACGAGACACAGTTTCGAAATGATTTAAGTGCTTTTGGAGATTCGTTATTAGTAATTTCAGATGAAGAAGTAGCGAAAATCCATATTCACTCAGAAACACCTGGTGACGTATTAACATATGGTCAGCAATATGGTGATCTCATAAAAATTAAAATCGAAAATATGCGCGAGCAGCATTCAGAAATCGTTGGAGATAATATCTCTAAAGAAGTACCTTCGAAAAAAGCAGAAGTTCACCCATACGCTGTAGTAACAGTTGCAATGGGAAGCGGCGTATCAGAACTGCTTAAAAGTTTAGGTGCATCTGCTGTAATCGAAGGTGGTCAAACGATGAACCCTTCTACAGAAGATATTGTGAAAGCGATTGAAGCTATCGGGGCGGAACGCGTTTTAATATTACCAAATAACAAAAATATAGTTATGGCAGCTGAACAAGCAGCTGAAGTGTTAGGAATCGAAGCTGCAGTAGTACCGACAAAAACAATCCCACAAGGAATGGCAGCTATCCTTGCATTTAATCCGCAAGCAACTGTTGAAGAAAATCAAAAAAATATGACAAACGCGTTTGCACATGTCAAAACAGGTCAAGTTACTTTTGCAGTTCGTGACACATCTATTGACGGTGTGGAAATAAAAAAAGATGATTTCATGGCACTTGCAGAAGGAAAAATTATTTTATCTAATCCTTCTAGAGAAGAATCTGCAACAAGCTTAGCAAAAGCATTGATTGATGAAGATGCAGAAATCGTTACAATTATTTATGGGGAAGATGTTTCAGAAGAAGAAGCAAATGTTTTTGCTGAATTCATTGAAGAACAATTTGAAGATATTGAAGTGGAAGTATACAACGGTAAACAACCACTATATCCATATATTTTATCTGTCGAATAACTAGAAGCCACGGGGAAAACAAGTCCCGTGGTTTTTTATTGCTTCACAACATCTATACTTAATCTCTTTAGTTTGAATTTTATCCTATTGGGAAGAAGTTGGACTCACGGGTGGAAAACGAATACTAGAGCGCTAAATTATAGCTTATGAGGTTTCAACTTTTCTAAAGTGTTAGAAAATACAAGGTGCCATAGAAGTTAATCTAATATATTCCTTTTGTTTATTTAGTATTTTAGGTGTAAAATAAAAATCAAATATAGATATATTAAAATGGAGGTCTATGAATTGAAATTCAAATCCGTTTTTGACATAATTGGACCCGTTATGATTGGACCATCCTCTTCCCATACGGCAGGAGCAGCACGAATTGGTCGAGTGGCAAGAGATTTATTTGGAAAACAACCTACATGGGCAAAAATCCATCTATATGGATCTTTTGCGGAAACGTATAAAGGCCATGGTACGGATGTCGCAATAATTGGCGGCTTGCTCGATTATGATACATTTGATGAGCGCATTAAAACGGCATTTGAAGATGCTAAAAAAGCAGGGCTTACCTTTGAATTTATACCGGAAACGGCAAATACAGAGCATCCAAATACCGCGCGTATTGTCATTGGAGATGACAAGCAGGAGATGTCTATGGTTGGCATCTCTATAGGTGGTGGAAAAACAGAAATTACCGAGTTAAACGGATTTCCGCTACGACTTTCCGGTAATTTAGCAGCCATTTTAGTAGTGCACGATGACCGATCAGGATGTATTGCAAATGTGGCTAATTGTTTAGCAAAGTACGATATTAATATTGGTCATATGGAAGTTTCCCGAAAAGAAAAAGGAAATATGGCGTTAATGGTAATAGAAGTGGATCAAACAGTAGATGAGAATATACTTGAGGAAATAGGAAAACTACCGAATATTACACAAGTAACGAGAATAGCAGATTAAGGGGGATGTCATATGGATGTGTTATTTCATAATGTTCGTGAGTTAGTAGATAGAGCGAATAGAGAACAAAAGCTAATTTCAGAAATCATGATTGAACAAGAAATGTTAATCACAGGTCGCTCCCGCGAAGAAATTATGGCCCAAATGGATCGTAATTTGACCGTCATGGAAGAAGCAGTTGAAAAAGGATTGAATGGTGTTCGCTCAACTTCTGGATTAACTGGAGGAGACGCAGTACTTCTTCAAGCTTATATGAAAAAAGGAAATACATTATCTGGTGAATTAATGCTAGATGCTGTCAGTAAAGCAGTAGCTACAAATGAAGTAAATGCGGCAATGGGAACTATTTGCGCTACTCCAACAGCAGGTTCTGCGGGAGTTGTACCAGGTACTCTGTTTGCGGTGAAAAATAAACTAAATCCGACGAGAGAACAAATGATACGCTATTTGTTTAATGCGGGAGCATTTGGATTTGTAGTTGCGAACAATGCTTCGATTTCTGGTGCTGCAGGTGGCTGTCAAGCAGAAGTCGGATCAGCGGCGGGAATGGCAGCAGCAGCAATTGTTGAGATGGCTGGCGGTACACCGGAACAAAGCTCTACAGCATTTGCGATTACGCTGAAAAATATGCTTGGTTTAGTTTGTGATCCTGTAGCTGGTTTAGTAGAAGTTCCATGTGTGAAGCGAAATGCTATGGGTGCTTCGAACTCATTAGTAGCTGCCGATATGGCGCTTGCAGGAGTTACTAGTCGTATTCCTTGTGATGAAGTAATCGATGCAATGTATAAAATAGGGCAATCAATGCCAACTGCTTTAAAGGAAACAGCTCAAGGTGGTCTTGCTGCAACTCCTACTGGAAAATGGTTAGAAGCTAAAATTTTTGGCGGAGCAGTTGTTAGTAGTGGAAACTAAAAAAGATGAGTTAGTAACTTCCTTAAAAGGAGTGGGAAGTGGATCCGCTAACGCATTACGAGAACTCGGTATTGAGACATTAGAAGATTTAGTCATGACCTTCCCTTACCGACACGAGGATTTTCGGTTAAAAAATATAGCAGAAACACCACATAATGAACGAGTCACTGTAGAAGGAAGGGTCGAAAGTGAGCCTTCCTTACTTTTTTCAGGTGCGAAAAAGTCAAGAATGCAAGTTCGTTTATTGGCAGGACAGCATCTGATTAAAGCAGTATTTTTCAACCAAGCATATTTGAAAAATAAAATAATTCCAGGATCTATCGTTACAGTAACTGGTAAATGGGACAGAGGTAGACAGGTTATTAATGTGTCTACTTTTTCAGCAGGTCCTAAAACGGATCAACAAGACTTTGAACCGGTTTATTCGCTAAAAGGTTCTATTAGCCAAAAGGTTTTCCGTAAATTTATGCGCCAAGCGTTAGATGAAGTAAATGGTCATTTGATAGATCCATTACCTAATTCGATTAAGGGCCCTTATCGTCTACCAGATATATCGGAAGCATTAGAAGGAATTCATTTTCCTCAAAATGTAGAGCATTCAAAAAATGCTCGCAGGCGCTTTGTCTACGAAGAATTGCTCATTTTTCAGTTGAAAATGCAAGCGATAAAAAAAGTCCGGAAAGAACAAAATGTTGGAAACAGTATAGAATTTGATAATGATAAACTGAAAAAACTAATAGAAACATTGCCGTACGAACTAACGAACGCACAAAAAAGAGTTGTAAATGAGATTTGCCGTGATTTGAAAGAACCACATCGGATGAATCGTTTACTACAGGGAGATGTTGGTTCCGGTAAAACTATTGTGGCAGCGATTTGCTTGTATGCTGCAATTACAGCTGGATATCAAGGTGCACTTATGGCGCCTACAGAGATTTTAGCTGAACAACATGCCAGCTCTTTAGATGAGTGGTTAGCACCGATTGGTATCAAAATTGCTTTACTGACGGGATCGACAAAAGCTAAAGCACGTCGAACGGTACTAGAAAACTTAGAAGCAGGGAACATCGATTTATTAATAGGGACACATGCATTAATACAGCCAGATGTGGTGTTTAAACAACTTGGCTTAGTGATTACGGATGAGCAGCATCGATTTGGTGTCGAACAGAGAAGAGTATTAAAAGAAAAAGGCGAAAATCCAGATGTTTTGTTTATGACGGCAACTCCAATACCAAGAACTTTAGCGATTACTGCTTTTGGAGAAATGGACGTCTCTATTATCGATGAAATGCCAGCTGGTCGTAAAAAAATTGATACATATTGGATGAAGCATGAACAGCTTCATAAATTGATTGTTCGCTTAAAAGCAGAATTAGCTAAAGGAAGACAAGCATATATAATTTGTCCGCTTATTGAGGAATCGGAAAAGTTAGATGTTCAAAATGCAGTAGATGTGTACAATATGATGGTTGCAGAACTAGGTAATGATTATTCAGTTGGCCTAATGCATGGTCGCTTGCACCCGGACGAGAAAGAAGAAGTGATGAGAAACTTTTCAGACGGGGAAGTGAAAGTGCTTGTTTCTACAACAGTTGTAGAAGTAGGAGTGAACGTTCCAAATGCAACATTTATGATCATTTTCGATGCGGAGCGTTTTGGGCTTGCGCAACTTCATCAGTTAAGAGGTCGAGTAGGACGGGGCGAGCATCAATCTTATTGCATACTACTTGCCGATCCGAAATCGGAAGAAGGTAAAGAACGTATGACTTCGATGACCGAAACGAATGATGGGTTTGTTCTAGCTGAAAAAGATTTAGAACTAAGAGGACCAGGTGACTTTTTCGGTAGAAAACAAAGTGGCTTGCCGGAATTTAAAATGGCAGACCTAGTGCATGATTATCGAGCACTTAACACAGCAAAGGTAGATGCCGAAAAGCTTTTAAACTCGGATGATTTTTGGAAGTCTGAAGAAATGGAAGGTCTAAGAACCATTCTTATCAATTCAAAAGCACTAGACGGAGAACGAATCGATTAACTTTCCTCAGAGAGAACCTGAGGAAAGTTAATGCCTCCGGCGGATGTCACAAACTTTGAAGCGAGTCGAGGAAGTCGGTCTAAGTTCGCAACGTCCTGCTCCTGCGCAAAGCTCTTCGCAAAAGAACTTTTGTCTCAACGACTGAATGACCTACATCCAGGTTTCTAGCATTTCGCCAAAACGTAATTTAATCAAGAATGCAAGAATGATTTTGAATCTATTCTTGCATTCTTTTTTTAATATTTATATACTGATATTAGTACCAAGTGCTAAAATGGTGGTGATTGGATGAAATACACAAAAAAAGACAGACAACAACTACTTCTAGAAACAATAGAGAAAAATCCATTTATCACAGATGAACAATTGGCTTCGACATTCAATGTAAGTGTTCAAACGATTCGTCTTGATCGAATGGAGTTATCTATACCTGAATTACGTGTACGAATAAAATCAGTAGCAGCACATAATTTCGGGGAAGAAGTGAAGTCACTTCCGCTAAATGAGGTAATTGGAGAGATTATCGATATCGATTTGGATAAACAAGCTATTTCTATATTGGATATTACGCAAGACCATGTATTTGCAAGAAATGGCATTGCTAGGGGGCATCACTTGTTTGCCCAAGCAAATTCCTTAGCGGTAGCTGTTATAAATGATGAATTAGCACTTACTCGAAAATCCACAATTACGTTTGTGAAACCTGTAAAAGCGGGGGATAGAATAATTGCGAAAGCAGTCGTTCTATCTAAGGATACAGAAAAAAATAGTACGTTAATTGAAGTAACTAGTAAAGTAGAAAATGATACCGTTTTTATCGGGCAATTTAGTATGTACCGTATGACAAAGTCTTAAATAAAGGTGATGACAAATGAAAATTTCCATTGATGCAATGGGTGGAGATAATGCCCCACATGAAATTGTAAAAGGTGTGTATGAAGCGCTACACGCTTTTGATGATATTGAAATCCAGTTGTACGGGGATGAACAAAAGTTAGCTCCTCTCATTACAGCGCATGATCGATTACAAGTGGTGCATACGGAAGAAGTGATCGAAGGTACGGATGAACCAGTACGTGCAATCCGTAGAAAGAAAAATTCTTCCTTAGTAAAAATGGCTGAATCTGTGAAAAACGGTGAATCAGATGCGTGTGTTTCGGCTGGAAATACTGGCGCTTTAATGGCCGCGGGTTTGTTTGTCGTTGGGCGTATCGACCAAGTAGATCGTCCTGCACTTGCACCGACTTTGCCGACGCTTGATGGAAAAGGATTTGTGATGCTCGATTTAGGAGCAAATTCGGATGCAAAGCCGGAGCACTTAGAGCAATTTGCAGTTATGGGTAGTGTCTATGCAGAACAAGTACGTGGCATTTCGAATCCGCGTGTTGGGCTTTTAAATATCGGAACGGAAGATATTAAGGGAAATGAACTAACAAAAGCTGCGTTCGATTTATTAAAAAATGCACCGATTAACTTTATTGGAAATGTAGAATCTCGGGATTTGCTAAACGGTGTTGCGGATGTTGTAGTTACAGATGGTTTTACTGGTAATATGGTGTTGAAAACAATTGAAGGTACAGCATCGAGCATATTTACTCTGCTGAAAGAAGCGTTTAATACTTCAACCAAAACAAAACTTTCCGCTCTACTTGTAAAAGATCAGCTTCGAGGGTTGAAAAAAAAGTTGGACTACTCGGAGTATGGTGGTGCGGGATTATTTGGTTTAAAAGCACCTGTTATTAAAGCGCATGGTTCTTCCAATGCAAATGCCATTTTTCATGCAATAAGACAAGCGAGAACAATGGTGGAATATGATGTGTGTGGAATTATTCAAAGTACGTTAAGAAAGGAATCATCCAATGACTAAAATTGCATTTATCTTTCCAGGACAAGGCTCCCAATCAGTTGGTATGGGGCAGCAACTTATCGAAAGTAACGAAGAAAGTAAAAAGTATTACGAGCAAGCAGATGAAGTACTAGGGTTTTCTTTATCGAATATTATGCTTGAAGGTCCAGCGGAGGAACTGACAAAAACATACAATGCACAACCTGCGCTTCTGACAACAAGTACGATGGTAGCAAAGAAACTACTTGCTGCCGGCATTTTACCCGACTATACGGCTGGTCATAGCTTAGGAGAATATTCGGCACTTGTTGCATCGAATGTACTGAGCTTTGAAGATGCTGTTTTATTAGTTCATAAAAGAGGCCTATTTATGAATGAAGCAGTACCTGCTGGTGAAGGGGCAATGGCAGCTATTTTAGGGTTAGATAAAGATTCGTTAAACGAAGTAACGAAGGAAGTAACCGAAAATGGCGAAACTGTACAAGTAGCTAACCTAAACTGCCCAGGTCAAATCGTTATTTCTGGAACTGCTGCAGGCGTGGAACAAGCTTCTGTAAAAGCCAAAGAAGCTGGTGCGAAAAGAGCAATCCCTCTAGTAGTTAGCGGGCCATTCCATTCGGAATTAATGCGACCAGCAGCAGATAAATTAGATGCTGCTATTTCTTCGATTGATTTAAAAGAAGCGGATATACCAGTTATTTCGAATGTGACCGCATTTCCGGTAACTCAAAGCACGACTATTAAAAACTTATTAGTGGAGCAGCTTTATTCACCTGTACGATGGGAAGAGTCTGTACAAAAAATGATCGAACTAGGTGTCACTACATTTATCGAATGTGGTCCAGGTAAAGTGTTAAGTGGACTAGTGAAAAAAATAGATCGTTCCGTTACTACTTATTGCGTACATGATGAGGAAACATTGCAACAAGTAATGGACTTGTTAGGAGAGAATAAAAATGGGTAAATTAGATGGAAAATCAGCAATTGTAACAGGGGCATCCCGTGGGATAGGAAAAGATATAGCGTTATACTTAGCAAAAGAAGGTGCAAAAGTTGCGGTAAACTATAGTGGAAGCAAAGAAAAAGCAGAAGCGGTAGTAGAAGAAATAAAAGCACTTGGTGGCGAAGCATTTGCGATTCAGGCAAATGTAGATCAATCAGAAGATATCAAAGAATTGGTGAGTGCTACACTAGAACAATTTGGTTCGATCGATATATTAGTAAATAATGCAGGTATTACACGCGATAATCTATTAATGCGTATGAAAGAACAAGAATGGGACGATGTACTAAACACGAACTTGAAAGGCGTATTCCTATGTACGAAAGCTGTCACAAGACAGATGATGAAACAACGTGCTGGTCGTATTATTAATATTACCTCAATCGTTGGTGTATCAGGTAATCCAGGACAAGCGAATTATGTAGCGGCAAAAGCTGGTGTTATTGGATTAACGAAAACGTCGGCATTAGAACTTGCGAGCCGTAATATAACAGTAAACTCGGTTGCACCAGGATTTATAACGACTGATATGACAGATGCGCTACCAGAAGAAGTGAAAGCACAAATGTTAAGCCAAATCCCGCTTGCTAAGTTTGGTAACACAGAAGATATTGCAAAAGCAGTTGCTTTTTTAGCTTCGGATGATGCAAACTATATAACGGGCCAAACGCTTCATGTAAACGGCGGAATGTTCATGTAATCTCCTCTTTCATTAAGCGATAGAATTTTGTATAATCATTGAGGGGAGGTGACTAATGTGTCAACAGTATTAGAACGCGTAACAAAAGTAATCGTGGATCGTCTAGGTGTAGATGAGAGCGAAGTCAAGCTAGAAGCATCTTTCCGTGATGATCTAGGTGCTGACTCCCTAGATGTGGTTGAATTAGTAATGGAACTTGAAGATGAGTTCGATATGGAAATTTCAGATGAAGATGCTGAAAATATTTCAACTGTAGGTAGTGCAGTTAGCTATATTGAAAGTAAACAAGGCTAATGACAAATAGCGAAAAGAGACGTTCTACTTATTCCAAGTGAATAAGGATAGGACGTCTCTATTTCTTTTTGCACAATGCTTTATAAACAGGTAAACTTAAAAGCATACATGATAAAGCAGAAAAGTGAGGAAGGCAGATTATTCATGAAAGTAAATCGCAAAAATAATCAAATTAGAAAAACAGTATTCTCTGAAATTGTGAAAGAAAATTTTGAGCAATTTCAACAGCATTTTCAAATTCAATTTAATAATCCAGCGCTATTGTATCAAGCCTTTACCCATTCATCCTATGTGAATGAGCATCGACGGAAATTTTTTGCCGATAATGAACGATTAGAATTTCTTGGTGACGCCGTATTAGAATTATCTGTTTCCCAATATTTGTTTCAGCAATATACAATGATGAGTGAAGGGGAGTTAACGAAGCTCCGTGCAGCAATCGTTTGTGAGCCTTCGCTTGTGTTATTCGCCAATGAGTTAAACTTTGGTAAATATGTATTGCTTGGAAAAGGAGAAGAACTAACAGGCGGACGGGAAAGACCAGCGTTACTTGCAGACGTTTTTGAGGCGTTTGTAGGTGCATTATATTTGGACCAAGGGCTAGACGAAGTCGTCTCCTTTTTAGAAAAAATTGTTTTTCCGAAAATAGAACTCGGTGCTTTTTCGCATGTGATGGATTATAAAAGTCAGTTACAGGAAGTTGTTCAACAACATAATAATGGAACGCTTAGCTATGAAATTGTAGAGGAAAAAGGACCGGCGCATAATCGGACGTTTGTTTCTCGCGTCCTTCTGAACGCAAAAGAATTAGGAATCGGAAAAGGTCGTTCTAAAAAAGAAGCAGAGCAACAAGCAGCAAGACTTGCGATACTTGCAATAAAGGATCAAGAACAGGGGGAATAATCATTGTTCCTTAAGAGATTAGAAATTATTGGTTTTAAGTCATTTGCAGACAGAATTGGTATAGATTTTGTACCGGGAGTTACAGCGGTTGTAGGTCCTAATGGAAGTGGAAAAAGTAATGTAACCGATGCGATACGTTGGGTATTAGGAGAGCAATCCGCTAAATCACTACGTGGAGCAAAAATGGAAGATGTTATTTTTGCGGGTAGTGATTCTAGAAAAGCGTTAAACTTTGCAGAAGTTACATTAATATTAGATAACTCGGATAACTTGGTGCCGCTTGATTTTGCAGAAATTAGTGTAACGAGAAGGGTTTTTAGGTCCGGCGATAGCGAATATTTATTGAACAAACAAACATGTAGATTGAAGGACATTACGGATTTGTTTATGGATTCTGGTCTTGGAAAAGAAGCTTTTTCAATTATTTCACAAGGTCGGGTCGATGAAATATTAAATAGTCGTCCGGAAGATAGAAGAACTATTTTTGAAGAAACTGCTGGAGTGCTGAAATACAAGCAACGGAAAAAGAAAGCGGAATTTAAACTAATCGAAACAGACGATAATTTGAATCGTGTATTAGATATATTACATGAATTAGACAGTCGTATGGAGCCTTTACAAATTCAGTCTTCTCTTGCATCCGACTATTTACGAATGTCTGAAGAACTAAAAGGTATTGAGATTGCTGTAATTGCGCATGATTTACGATTATATGTTCAAGAAAACGCTGCATTACATAGTAAATTACAAGCAATGGAAGAAACAAAACTATCACTTTTAGAACAAATTCATACGATGGAAGTTTCTATTCAAAAAGATCGAAAAGCAATGTCTCAAATAGATGAAAAGTTGGATGCAGAACAAAGTGAATTAGTAGAGACAAGTTCTGAGTTAGAACGGTTAGAAGGTCGTAAGCTTTTACTTGCGGAAAAGCAACATAATGCAAGTCAGCAAATTTCGCAACTTAGAAAAACGCTAGAAGAGGAACAAGAAAAACTTGTTTCTTTTGAGCAACAATTATCAGAAATTAATGTTTCCAAATCGGAAAAACAACTTCTGTTAAAAGAACTTCGTAGTAAAAAGCATCAAATCGATCTTGTATTAAGTAAATCTGCCTCAGAAGTAGAAGACGAAATAGAAGAGTTGAAAAGCACGTATATCGATCTATTAAACGAAGAAGCGACTATGAAAAATGAAATGAAGCATATGGAACAGCAATTGCATTTTGAACATGTTTCTTCCGAAAAAATGTTTGAAGACTATCGGGACATAAAAGAAGAGTTAGAAAAACTTACTTCCCGTAAACAGGAATTAGACAAATTATTAACAACTTGTCAAAAAGAATTAGAACAAAAATTACGCGACTTCGCTCAGAAACGAGATGCATCGGAACAACTGGAAACGACATTTGAAGACCAGCAAACAATGCTCCAAAAAGCGTATCAAATGAAGCATCAAATGCAAGCAAGAAAAGATTCGCTAGAAGAGTTAGAGTCTGAGTTTTCAGGGTTTTTCCAAGGGGTAAAAGAAGTATTAAAAGCAAGAGACAAAAAAGAATTACAAGGAATTCATGGGGCGGTAGCGGAGTTAATCCAAATACCACATGAGTATATGAATGCAATTGACACAGCTATTGGTCAACAGTCTCAACATATTATTACGGATACGAGCCAAGATGCGCGGATGGCGATTGAATGGTTGAAAAAGAAAAAGGTCGGTAGAGCAACATTTTTACCGCTCCAAGTGATGAAGTCCCGTAAATTAAACGAGCATACATTAGCTTCGATTAGTGGGCATCCATCATTTGTCAATACAGCGGATAAGCTTGTAAATTATAGTAATGGCTATCAAATTATCGTAGAAAACTTGCTAGGGAATATTATTATTGCAAAAGATTTAAAAGGCGCAAATGAAATGGCGTCTCGTTTGCAATATAAATTTCGATTTGTCACATTAGATGGAGATGTAGTCAACGCTGGTGGTTCACTCACTGGTGGTTCGGTTAAACAGCAATCTTCTCTATTTACACGGAAAGCGGAGCTAGATCAATTAAATGACAAGCTAATTGAACTAGAAAAGTCTGTTTACCAAGCGGAAAAAGCCGTTTCTTCTAGGAAACAAGAAGTTCAGCAGTTAAAAATTGAGTTAGAGGAAAATCGACTTGCAGGCGAAACATTACGAGGAGAAGAGCATAGACTGCTTTCTGAAACAAGAGAATGTGCCGCGATCATTTCTCGACTTACCCATCAATTACTGGAATACGATGAAGAAAAAACAGAAAAGAATAATTTACAAGAAAACCTAGTTCGTAAAAAAGAACAAACTGCGATTAGAAATGCTGAGATTAAGGAATCACTAGCCACTATACAGCAAACTATTGATCAACTACAATTGCTGAAGCAACAATCCATTGAAGAGAAAGACAAGTTTCAAAATGAACTTGGGGAGCTATTATCTCAAATCGCCGTAGTAAACGAACAAGTTTCCCAGCAAGAAAAAGAAAAAGTACAGCTGGAAAGCTCTATTTTAACGAGCACCCAAAAAGTGGCAACATTACAAAAGGAAATTGCATGGTATGAAAATGGTGAGCAAGGTGGTACTTCTGCGGAAGAACTTGTTTTGCTGATCGGCCAACTTAAAGTGAAAAAAGATCAGTTAATTGAACAAATTCAGTCTGGTAAAACAAATAGGTTGGACCTTGTGCATCAAATAAGTAAGCTAGAACATTCATTAAAGTTAGTGCAAAATGAAGCAAATCAACATACAAATGTAGAACGAGAACTTGAAATCAAGTTAAGCAAGTTAGAAGTAGAGATGAACACGCTACAAAATCATTTAGAAGAAACGTATGAAATGACTTTAGAAGAGGCAGAGCGTGATTTTCCGTTTAATTTAGAGGAAGATTTGGCACGTAAAAAAGTGAAGTTACTGAAACTTTCTATTGAGGAACTTGGACCGATTAATTTGGGGTCCATTCAAGAATTCGAGCAAGTCAGTGAACGTCATGCATTTTTGACTGAACAAAGAGAGGATTTACTATCTGCCCAAGAAACATTGCATGAAGTGATTAAAGAGATGGACGAAGAAATGACGATTCGTTTTGAGACTACTTTCTTGGAGATACAGAAACATTTTAAAGTAGTATTCCGCGAATTGTTCGGTGGTGGTCAGGCTGACTTAATCCTTACAGATCCAACTTCTTTATTGGATACAGGTATTGATATTATCGCGCAGCCTCCGGGGAAAAAGTTACAAAATCTTTCCTTGTTATCAGGCGGGGAGCGTGCACTAACAGCGATTGCTTTATTGTTTGCTATTCTTCATACAAGACCAGTTCCGTTTTGTATTTTGGATGAGGTGGAAGCGGCACTTGATGAAGCAAATGTCACTCGTTATAGTGATTATTTGAAGAAGTTTAGTCATGATACACAGTTTATCGTCATCACACACCGAAAAGGGACGATGGAAGGTGCGGATGTATTGTATGGGATAACGATGCAAGAATCCGGAATTTCTAAATTAGTTTCTGTTAAACTAGAAGAACAATTAGTAACAACGTAAAGGAGTTTATACGGATGAGTTTTTTTAAGAAATTAAAAGAGAAGTTAGTTGGTACAACGGAAGAAGTCCAAGAGACGGTTACGATTACCAATAAATTCAAAGAAGGATTAGCAAAAACGAGAAACCAGTTTACTTCTAAAGTAAATGACCTTGTAGCGAAGTATCGCAAAGTAGATGAAGATTTTTTCGAAGAATTGGAAGAAATATTACTCCAAGCAGACGTTGGGTTTGAAACAGTAGATGAGCTAATGGAAGCATTGCGCTTTGAAGTACAGCGTAAAAATATAAAAGATACTGCTGGAATTCAGTCTGTTATATCGGAAAAATTAGTAGAAATTTATGAAGCTGGCGATGAAAATACAACAGATTTGAAATTGGAAGAAGAGGGATTATCTGTTATTTTATTTGTCGGGGTAAATGGCGTTGGAAAAACTACTACGATTGGAAAACTTGCGCATCGTCTAAAAGGTGAAGGGAAAAAAGTGATGCTTGCTGCCGGAGATACATTCCGTGCAGGAGCTATTGACCAACTTCAAGTTTGGGGCGACCGCGTCGGTGTAGAAGTGATTAAACAAGCAGAAGGCTCTGACCCAGCTGCTGTTATGTATGATGCTATCAGAGCAGCTAAAACGAGAAATGCAGATGTATTAATTTGCGATACTGCTGGTCGACTTCAAAACAAAGTAAACTTAATGAATGAATTAGAAAAAATACATCGCGTTATTTCTCGGGAAATACCGAACGCTCCGCATGAAGTATTACTTGCATTAGATGCTACGACGGGTCAAAATGCACTTGTGCAAGCGCAAACGTTTAAAGAAGCTACAAATGTTACAGGTATCGTATTAACAAAGCTAGATGGTACAGCAAAAGGTGGTATTGTGTTAGCTATTCGTACGAAATTGCATATACCAGTGAAATTCGTTGGGCTTGGTGAACAAATGGATGACCTGCAACCGTTTGATGCAGAGAAATATGTATATGGACTTTTCGCAGAAGGTCTAGAGCATGAAAGCGAAAGTGAAAATGAATCAGACAAGTAATTTTACTTGACAGATGAACCAACTGTTACTAAACTAGAGAATGACAATTGAATTGGAGAGATGGAAATGATTGAAAAAACAACTCGTATGAATTTTCTCTTCGATTTCTATCAGGCTTTATTAACCGATAAGCAAAGAAGCTATATGCAGCTTTATTATTTAGATGATCTATCACTTGGAGAAATAGCAGAAGAATATGATATTTCGAGACAAGCAGTTTATGATAACATTCGACGGACAGAGGCAATGCTAGAAGAATATGAAGAAAAGCTAAATCTGTTTACGAAATTTGAAAAACGGCAAGAAACGATTGATGATCTACTGCTAGTAGTAAAGGATCAATCATCTGAAGAAACACTGATTCAACTCATTAATCAATTAAAAGAATGGGATTAGGAGGCGAACGAGCATGGCATTTGAAGGATTAGCTGAGCGACTCCAAGGGACGCTTCAGAAAATCAAAGGCAAAGGAAAAGTTTCTGAAGCAGATGTAAAAGAAATGATGAAAGACGTAAGACGTGCATTAATAGAAGCGGACGTTAACTTAAAAGTGGTAAAAGAATTCGTCAAAAATGTATCCGAACGAGCAGTTGGCCAAGAAGTAATGAAAAGTTTAACTCCCGGTCAACATGTCATTAAAATCGTTAAAGATGAACTAACGGAGTTAATGGGTGGGGAGCAAAGTCAAATTTCTTTTGCAACGAAACCTCCGACTGTCATTATGATGGTTGGACTTCAAGGTGCAGGTAAAACAACTACTACTGGGAAGTTAGCAAATCTACTGCGCAAAAAATACAACAAAAAGCCTTTACTTGTTGCAGCGGATATTTATCGACCAGCGGCAATAAAGCAGCTAGAAACGCTCGGAAAGCAGTTATCTTTACCTGTTTTTGCATTAGGGACAGATATTTCACCTGTTGAAATTGTGAAACAGGCACTAGAACATGCAAAAGAAGAGCATCATGATGTTGTAATGATTGATACAGCAGGTCGACTTCATATTGACGAAACGCTTATGCAAGAGCTTAAAGATATTCGTGCAATAAAAGAGCCAGACGAGATCTTTTTAGTTGTCGATGCGATGACGGGGCAGGATGCAGTCAATGTTGCGAATAATTTTAACGAAACCATTGGTATCACAGGAGTTCTCTTAACGAAATTGGACGGAGATACTCGTGGTGGTGCGGCTTTATCTATCCGTTCCGTAACGCAAAAGCCTATTAAATTTGTCGGGATGGGCGAAAAAATGGACGCTTTAGAGGCTTTTCATCCAGAGCGTATGGCTTCCCGTATTTTAGGTATGGGAGACATGATGTCTCTTATCGAAAAAGCGCAAGCAAATGTAGACGAAGAAAAAGCGAAGGAATTAGAAGAAAAATTCCGTACGCAATCTTTTACATTTGATGATTTTCTAGAGCAAATTAGTCAAATGAAACAAATGGGACCATTAGATGAAATTATAAAAATGCTTCCAGGGGCAGGCAAGATAAAAGGGTTAGAAAATGCTAAAATCGATGAAAAGCAAATGGATCGTGTAGAAGCAATCATTTATTCGATGACAACGCAAGAAAAAACTACTCCCGATATTATTAATGGTCCAAGAAAAAAACGAATTGCAAAAGGATCTGGAACGTCCATCCAAGACGTGAACAGATTACTGAAACAATTCGAAGACATGAAAAAAATGATGAAACAAATGACGAACATGCAACAAAAAGGAAAGAAAAAGATGAGAATGCCTGGTTTAGACTCACTTTTTAAGTGAGATTTCTAGAAAAAAATTAGGGTGTTAAGAAAAAACACTTTACAAACAAATAAAAGCTTGATAATATACTATCTTGTGTGAAACTATTCGGAGGTGCAGTAAAAATGGCAGTTAAAATTCGTTTAAAACGTATGGGAGCAAAAAAATCTCCTTTCTATCGTATTGTAGTAGCAGACTCTCGCGCTCCACGTGATGGTCGTCAAATTGAAACAGTAGGTACTTACAACCCACTTACAAAACCAGCTGAAGTTAAAATTAACGAAGAATTAGCGTTAAAATGGCTTCAAGACGGTGCGAAACCATCTGATACAGTACGTAACTTGTTCTCAGAACAAGGAATTATGGAAAAATTCCATAACGCAAAACTCGGCAAATAATCGGAGGGGACAATGTGAAGCAGCTGATCGAAGCAATCGTTAAACCATTAGTTGATTATCCTGATAAAGTTCAAGTTGAAGAAGAGGAGAATGTAAACCGTATAGTTTATAAACTTTCTGTTCATCCTGAAGATATGGGAAAAGTAATTGGCAAACAAGGGCGAGTAGCGAAAGCCATTCGTACTATTGTTTACTCAGCAGCAGGCAGTCACCAAAAGAAAAAAACATATGTCGATATTCAAGATTAAGGGAGAACACTTTGTTCTTCCTTTTTTGATAGGTCTAGCGCAAGCGCCTTGCCCCTCGGGGTCAAATGGGGAAAAGCTGAGGAGCTGCCTCCTGGGCCCGCACGATGCGGCGTACTTAGGGTGCCTTCCCACACCGTTTGCCTGTCGGGGCAGACATAGGCGCATCCGCTTTTCTAGATAGGAGGTAATTATAGATGGAATGGTTTAATGTTGGTAAAATTGTAAATACGCATGGTATTTGGGGAGAAGTTCGCGTTATTTCTACAACTGACTTTGCAGACGAACGATATGAGGTAGGTAGCGAACTTGGGCTTTTTAAAGCGGATGGATCTAAACCGATTATCGTTAAAGTGGCTAGTCATCGTAAGCATAAAAACTTTGATTTATTAACATTTGAAGGATATACATTATTAAAAGATGTAGAGGTTTTCCGTGATGCTGTATTAAAAGTATCAGAAAAACATCTTTCCGATTTAGAAGATAATGAATTTTATTATCACGAGATTATCGGCTGTTCGGTTGAATCTTTAGAAGGTGAAGTAATTGGAACTGTTACGGAAATCATTCAAACGGGAGCAAATGACGTTTGGGCAGTTCAACCTGAAAAAGGGAAAACACATTATATTCCGTATATCGAGGACGTTGTTAAAACAGTCGATATTGAAAATAAAAAAATTACGATTGACGCGCTGGATGGTCTGTTATCATGATGAACATTCATATTCTTTCGCTTTTTCCTGAAATGTTTACGGGGGTTTTTAATTCCTCTATTTTGAAAAAAGCGCAGGAAAAAGAGGAAGTTGCGATCAATGTAGTCAACTTTCGAGACTTTTCCGGCAATAAACATCATCAAGTAGATGATTATCCATACGGCGGCGGTGCTGGTATGGTGTTGAAGCCAGAACCCATTTTTAATGCAGTAGAATCGCTTATTACACAAAGGGAACATAAACGACGTATTATACTTCTTTGCCCTCAAGGAGAGCGATTTACGCAACAAAAAGCAGAAGAACTTGCGAAAGAAGAAGAACTCATATTCATTTGCGGTCATTATGAAGGCTATGACGAACGGATACGAGAACATTTAGTGACAGATGAAATTTCCATTGGAGATTTTGTTCTTACAGGCGGAGAGTTAGCAGCGATGACTGTTGTTGATAGTGTTGTAAGACTTTTACCGAATGTATTAGGAAAAGCTGAATCACATGAACAAGATTCTTTTTCGACGGGATTATTAGAACATCCGCATTATACTCGTCCTGTAGAATATCGTGGCTATAAAGTGCCGGATATTTTATTATCGGGTAATCATGCGGCCATTGATAAATGGAGAAAAGAGCAGTCGCTGAAACGAACGGTAGAAAGAAGACCTGATTTGTTAGACCAGCTTGAGTTAAGTGAGACCGAAAAACAATTTATTAATGAATTAAAAAGCAAATTATAATTGCATGTAACAAGAAGTTATGATATATTCTATTATGTACTTTTATGTAAAGTACTGATTTTGGGTGTTCCGCTGCAACAGCTAATGTGTGTAAGAGCATTCTAGAGAAGGAGAGAAAATGATGCAAAACATTATTTCAGAAATCACAAAAGAACAATTACGTACAGATCTTCCTACTTTCCGTCCTGGTGACACTGTTCGTGTACACGTTAAGGTAGTAGAGGGAACTCGCGAACGTATCCAAATGTACGAAGGTGTTGTAATTAAACGTCGTGGAGGCGGAGTTAGCGAAACTTTCACAGTTCGTAAAATTTCTTCTGGCGTTGGTGTTGAACGTACATTCCCTGTACACACACCAAAAATTGCAAACTTAGAAGTTACTCGTCGTGGTAAAGTTCGTCGTGCTAAATTGTACTACTTACGTGAACTACGTGGTAAAGCAGCTCGTATTAAAGAGCGTCGCTAATAGTAAAAGTAAATGTTGTAGTGAAGGTGATGCCACTTTTGCTACAACATTTTTTCTTTTTCAGTCTCTATGAAATATTTACATTTTAAAAAATGATGTGTTACATTATACACTTGATTATTACTCATATTATTTATTGTAGTGGAAGGCGGCGACTCCAGCGGGAATAGCTTAAGCTGAAGACCCCGCACTGAGTGAAGGAACAAAGGCTAAGTACGTCACATCGAACGGAAGGCAATCTAATCCGCCGCGTTCTGTGGGCCTCAACGCCTTTGTGACCAACATCCTGTTGGCCCTGGCCGAAGTCGAAGCCCGTGGAAAAGGTCCGCCTATAAAGGAAATAATAGTATAGTTTAACTGTGTCTAAAAAAATGTTGTCATTCCTTTTGCTTGAAACTAATTTTCCTTGTACAATATAAATAGTGAATAAAGGGGGCAAATTAATGGAACAAGTAAAAAAGGAAAAGAATGAATTATGGGAGTGGTCGAAAGCTCTTTTAATCGCTTTTGGACTAGCAGCAATAATTCGTTTCTTTTTATTTACACCAATCGTAGTAGACGGAGAATCCATGATGCCTACTTTAGAAAATGGCGACCGTATGGTTGTTAACAAGATTGGCTACATGGTTGGCGAACCAGATCGTTACGATATAGTAGTATTTCATGCACCAGAACAAAAAAATTATATTAAACGAGTGATTGGTTTACCCGGCGATCATCTAGAGTTTAAAAATGATCAATTATTTATTAATGGAAAAGAACTACCAGAACCATATTTAGAGCAGTATAAGAGCGAAGTCAGTGAAGGAACACTTACAGATGACTTCACTTTAGAAGATATTACGCAAAAGCATAAAATCCCAGAAGGATACATATTCGTAATGGGAGATAATCGTAGATACAGTAAAGATAGCCGACATATTGGTCTCGTTGCCATTGACGAAGTGATTGGAAACACGAACTTCGTATTCTGGCCTATGGATGATATTGGTTTTGTGAAGTAAAGAAGGTGGTACCGAAATGACGATTCAATGGTTTCCTGGTCATATGGCCAAAGCGAGAAGAGAAGTAACGGAAAACTTAAAACTAGTAGACATTATTTTTGAGTTAATAGATGCACGATTACCGTTGTCTTCTAGAAATCCGATGATTGATGAAGTGGTTCATCAAAAAACTAGATTACTTATCCTAAACAAAATGGATATGGCAGACGAGGCGCAGACAAAAAAATGGATCGCCTATTTTGAGTCAAAAGGGCATGCTGCTGTCGCGATAAACTCTTTAGAAGGAAAAGGATTGCAAACTGTTTTTAAAGCCGCTAAAGAGCTTTTAAAGCCGAAATGGGATCGTATGAAAGACCGGGGCATAAAACCTCGTGCAATTCGAGCGATGATTGTTGGAATTCCGAACGTCGGAAAATCTACACTCATTAACCGATTTGCAAAGAAAAATATAGCGAGAACTGGTAATACGCCAGGCTTGACCAAAAAACAACAATGGATCAAAGTGGAAAAGGAAATAGAATTACTCGATACACCGGGTATTCTTTGGCCAAAGTTTGAAGATCAACAAGTCGGATACAAGTTGGCGCTCACTGGTGCGATAAAAGATGCATTAATCAATATGGAAGACCTAGCTGTTTATGGGCTTCGTTTTCTACAAGAACATTATCCAAAGCGTATGGAAGAACGTTATCAGCTAACAGAAGTTAGTGAAAATTTAGTGGATACGTTCGACCATATTGGAAAGCTACGGAGATGTTATGCGGGTGGAGGCGAAATTGATTATGATCAAGTCGCTGAGTTAATTGTTCGAGACGTCCGTGGTCTCCAGCTTGGTAGATTGACTTTCGATTTTGTAGATGAATATCAATAGAAATATACCCTTTTTGCCACCAGGTAAAGAGGGTTTTCTTGTGTTTTTGAAGTGGATAGTAATGCGTCATAAGGAAGTTACCTCTAGAATTTCCGCTGGAGTCGCCCCCCTTCCGCTGCAATTAATAGAGCTTGCTGACTAATCAGTATCTGAACTCAATAGAGCTTTAGAGTTATCAGGATGACCACGCCAAATCTGGTATGAATCCAGAAAATGGCTTAGAGCAACCGTCTGGTCATTGATAGCAATCAATTAATAGTCGAGAGCAATCATTTCTCATGGTATACCTTCACTAGTCATGAGATGACATTTTCTAATTAGCTATCATATACATTGCGTAATTGAAAGTTTCGAGTAAAGATGGCTGTCTTGCGCTTAGTTCAAATAATGAGCAAAGGCTGATTTTAACTAAGCTAAGGATAGTAGGGGGATAAGCCAATGCCCTATTCAGTTTTGCTATTGATTTAGCTAGCATTTTCCATTGATTTTCGCTGCAGGAGGCGACTCCAGCGGGAATAGCAGATGTTTTCTGCACCGAAAGCGTCCGACTGAAATCATAGTGGTCGCCTAATAGAGCTTTTTGTTGCACATTATCTCTAAAATCTAAAATATAGATTCAAATAGTTAAAAAACGAATGTATAGAAATAATTTTTTAATTAAACAAAAAAATAACCGATACATAATAATAAGCAAGAGAAAGAAGATGTAAATATGTTAAGTTTGAAAGAAATAAAAGAGAGATTAGAACAGGCAACCGGTTCGGAAACTTGGTTTAAAGAGCTAGAAAATGATACTAGAATAGGTGCTCAGAAACTAATAAACAGCTGGGAGAGAAAGCAACAAAAGCTACTACTAGAAAAAAAAGCACATGAAGAAAAAGTATTATTCGATCGCAGCTTTTGTACAAACGAACAAGATTTAGTAGCAGGAGTCGACGAAGCAGGGCGTGGACCATTAGCGGGACCAGTAGTGACAGCTGCAGTCATCCTAAATGCACATGCTGAGGAACTGATTGGATTAAATGATTCCAA
The DNA here is from genome assembly GCF_900111345.1 of Psychrobacillus sp. OK032. Lineage (GTDB taxonomy): Bacteria > Bacillota > Bacilli > Bacillales_A > Planococcaceae > Psychrobacillus. The sequence goes on along the minus strand of NZ_FOGY01000001.1, from coordinate 121,650 downwards.
GCAACTTTCAAAAGAAAAGCGAAATGAACTAGCTATAAAAATAAAAAACAATGCGATAAGCTATTTCATTCATTTTCAAACCGTAGAAAAAATTGATGAACTAAATATTTACGAAGCAACAAAGCAATCCATGACAGAATCGGTCCTACATCTACATAAACGACCATCTGTAGTGCTAGTTGATGCTATGAAACTACCGATAGATATAGAAACACACTCCATCATTAAAGGGGATGCACAAAGCTTAGCAATTGCCGCGGCATCGATACTTGCTAAAACAGCTCGAGATGAATATATGGACCAATTACACGAAAGATATCCACAGTATTTATTCAATAAACATGCTGGATACGGCACAAAAGAACATGTTGAACGAATAGTGAAATACGGACCAATAGAGCATCATCGTAAAACGTTTGAACCAATAAAGTCCATTTTAAAAAAATGAGGTGAGTAAATGACTTTTCCATCTTTTTCATCCATTGGATCACAGACATCCCCAGTTGTTTCAACAGGAAGACAAATGCCTATGAAAGAAGGGCAAGTTGTACACGGAGTGATAAAAAAACTATATCCAAATCAAACTGCAGAGGTGCAAATAGGCAATCAAAAAGTCATCGCAAAACTGGAAACCCCTTTAAAAGCAGGAGACGCCCATTTTTTTCAAGTATCGAAAGCTTCTCCAGAAGTACAACTAAAAGTAGTGACAGGTCCATTAACCGGAGGTAATACTTTTGCGCAACAAGCAACCCAATTGTTACAAGCAATGAATTTAACGAAAACGAGTGAAATGCAAGCGGTTACCCAATTTTTCTTAAAAGAACAATTACCCATATCAAAAGAAATATTAGTACAAGCAGAGCAACTTTTAAAACAGTTGCCACAAGGAGTCTCGATAAAATTAGCGCTTGTAGCAATTCAAAAAATGACAGAGTTAAAGCTACCATTCACACAGAATCTATTGGAGGCTGTCGTAAACGGGAAATCCACGGGTGGTTTGCAGTCGTCTATCGAAAATTTCAAACTGGCATTACAACAGGATTCGACCATTTCACAGGTTGTAAAAAACGATATGATGCAAAGCTTACAAAAAGTAGCTGAGCCTTTTCGTTTACCTGTAGCAGGTGCGATTATTGGGAAGCAAATAGTGATACTGCAAGATCAGCAAACAAGTATTTCGACGAGATTACCTATCATACAATCTTTAAAGCAAGTAGAAATTTTACCAGCAGCGGCTTCTTTATCAAACCCAATTCCTTTAGTTAGTAAGCATTCGTTACCTAATTCAGCGGGACAACTGATGGCACAATTGGCACACGCTACACCTCCTGAAAAAGGGGCAATAATGGAACAACTCCGTAACTGGATAAATGTACAACCGTTATTGACTTCTGCGCAAAAAGAACAAGTATTGTCCATGATGAAAGAAAATAGCCAAGCCCAACAGATCAATAACGTGTTAGTCAAAGTATTTGCGGAACAGAGTCAGCATGCCATTTTCCGAGAGGACACAAATAGTTTAACCGCCAAAGAGCATTTAGTTACTCTACTAGGAAAAGGGCAAACGGTAGAAAGTGTTAACCAGGTATTACAACAAGTAGCTACAATGTCTAAAAGTAACTTCAATAGCTTTAATGCCCAAATAATTACTGGGGCGGAGCAAGCTGTATTAAACCAGTTGGATGGAAAAGCTTTTGAACATGCGATGAAAGAAGTATTAAAATCTCTAGGGTTTAATTATGAAGCGAAGCTTGGAAATAACAGTGAAGAAATTAGAAATATAGCGCTTCAATTAAAACCTCAATTAGTAGAGTTGATGCAAAATCACACCATTTCTACAACCCTAAGAGATAGTGCAGAAATGCTACTAGGACGAATGAATGGTTTGCAAATTTTGTCGGGAGAAAATGGTCCACAACATCAGTTACTTATGCAAGTGCCGTTAGAATTTCTTGGTAAGAAAATGGATGCAACGCTAGAGTGGAATGGTCGAATGAAAGAAGACGGAAAAATAGATTCTGATTTTGCGAGAATTATGTTTTATTTAAAATTAGACACATTGGATGAAACGGTAGTAGATATGCAAGTGCAAAGTAGAATTGTAACGATTACCGTATACAACAATAATGCACAGTTGCAGCAGATTGCCAATACATTTAAAACCGGCTTAAAAGATGGGCTACTATCCGTTGGATATACACTATCTGGTGTATTTATGAAAACATTCGAAGAACAAAAGCTTGCATCGAAGGTCCAGTCAAAAATGGCTTCAAGAGATTCGCAAGGAGTAGATATACGAATATGACAAAAGAGAAACAAGTTCGAAAAGAAGCAATTGCACTAACATATAAACCTGGAGTGGTAGATGCGCCGACAGTAGTGGCAAAAGGAAAAGGGAAAATTGCCGAAAATATATTAGCTAAAGCAAAAGAACATGAAGTACCTATTCAACAAGATGCAAGTTTAGTAGAGCTTCTGGGGCAATTAGATATAAATCAGTCCATTCCGGAAGAGTTGTATCAAGCGGTGGCAGAGGTTTTTGCCTTTATTTATAAGGTGGATCAGGAAAAAGGGAAAAGTAATCTACCAATCTAATTCGTTCGACTGTAAAATATCGAAATATTTTATAATTTCTACAATTGCTATACTTGTGTGGACAAGTTGTGACAGTTTTAATACAATGAAAAGGTAGTATATTACTTGACACAAGTTTGATTGGAGGATGTAAGATGAATATCCATGAATATCAAGGGAAACAACTCCTCAGACAATATGGCGTAGCAGTTTCAAACGGAATTGTTGCTTTTTCACCTGAAGAGGCAGTAAAAGCGGCAAAAGAGTTAGGCTCAAGCGTTATTGTTGTTAAAGCTCAAATCCACGCAGGTGGTCGTGGTAAAGCTGGTGGAGTAAAAATCGCAAAAAATTTAGATGAAGTACGTGAATACGCGAAGGAACTATTAGGAAAAGTGTTAGTAACACACCAAACGGGTCCAGAAGGTAAAGAAATTAAGCGTTTACTGATCGAAGAAGGTAGCGATATTAAGAAGGAGTATTATGTAGGTTTAGTTCTAGACCGTGCAACTTCTCGTGTAACATTAATGGGCTCTGAAGAGGGCGGTATGGATATCGAGGAAGTAGCTGCAAATACACCGGAAAAGCTTTTCTATGAAGAGATTGATCCTGTTGTAGGTTTAACAGGTTTCCAAGCTCGTCGCATGGCTTTTAATATGAACATTCCAACAAAACTTGTTAATAAAGCAGCTAAATTTATGCTTGGTTTATACCAAGTATATAAAGAAAAAGATGCTTCTATTGTTGAAATCAACCCGTTAGTAGTAACAGCGGATGACAACGTTTTAGCATTAGATGCAAAATTCAACTTCGATGCAAATGCTTTATATCGCCATAGCGATATTTTAGAAATGCGCGACTTTGATGAAGAAGATCCAAAAGAAATCGAAGCTTCTAAATATGACTTAAGCTATATTTCATTAGATGGAAATATCGGTTGTATGGTTAATGGAGCAGGTCTTGCAATGGCTACTATGGATACAATTAGCTATTACGGCGGTTCACCCGCAAACTTCCTGGACGTTGGGGGCGGTGCTACAGCTGAAAAAGTTACAGAAGCATTCAAAATCATCCTTTCTGATGCTAACGTAAAAGGTATTTTTGTTAATATCTTCGGTGGTATTATGAAATGTGACATTATCGCAGAAGGTGTTATTATTGCTGCGAAAGAAGTAGGACTTTCTGTGCCATTAGTAGTACGTCTTGAAGGTACAAATGTCGATTTAGGTAAAAAATTATTAAATGAATCAGGCTTAAATATAATCGCTGCTGACTCTATGGCAGACGGTGCTCAAAAAATCGTTAATCTTGTAGGATAAGAAAGGCAGGGACAAAAAGTGAGCGTATATATTAATAAAGACACGAAAGTAATCGTTCAAGGAATAACGGGCTCAACTGCTCTTTTCCATACAAAACAAATGCTTGAGTATGGTACTAAAATCGTTGCTGGGGTTACACCTGGTAAAGGTGGTACGGAAGTAGAAGGCGTTCCAGTTTTCAATACAGTGGAAGACGCTGTAAAAGCAACTGGTGCGAATGTTTCAGTAATTTATGTACCAGCTCCGTTTGCTGCTGATGCGATTTTAGAAGCTGTGGATGCTGATTTAGATATGACTATTTGTATTACTGAACATATCCCAGTATTAGACATGGTTAACGTGAAACGTTATATGGAAGGCAAGAAAACTCGTTTAGTTGGACCAAACTGTCCAGGTGTTATCACTGCAGACGAGTGTAAAATTGGTATTATGCCAGGATACATTAACACAAAAGGTCATGTTGGAGTTATTTCAAGATCTGGAACACTTACTTACGAAGCAGTACTTCAGTTAACTGAAGCTGGAATCGGACAATCAACATCTGTTGGTATTGGTGGGGATCCTGTAAATGGAACAAACTTCATCGATGTTCTAAAAGAGTTCAATGCAGATCCTGAAACATATGCAGTTGTTATGATTGGTGAAATCGGTGGTACTGCTGAAGAAGAAGCGGCAGAATGGATTAAAGCTAATATGACAAAACCTGTAGTAGGATTCATCGGTGGTCAAACTGCACCTGAAGGTAAACGTATGGGACATGCTGGAGCAATTATCTCTGGCGGTCAAGGTACTGCAGAAGGAAAAATCCAAGCGATGAAAGAAGCAGGGATGAAAGTTGCTGCAACTCCATCTGTAATTGGTGAAACTTTAATAGAAGCTATTAAAGAAGCAGGTCTTTACGACGCTTGTAAAACACATTAATATAGTAGTACGGCGCATCTTTTCGGTGTTGCCGTACTATTTTTATAGGAGGGTAGAAATGATTGATGAACAATTCACAAATCGATTTTTAGCATTGCATTATGTATTTCCAGTTCCTTTAAACAAAATAAAACCCCTACTTGAGTATGACCCTCAATTAACTCAACTAGAAAAAATGAAGCCTACTTTTCTTGCAAGTATATGTAGAATTTCGGAGAATCGTGCGATAAATTTACAACAAATGTACCAAAAATACGTAGAAATCCCACTTCTACAAATATATGAAAAACATACTATATCCCCTATTATTTTCACTAATCCCAATTACCCATCTAATCTATTAAACTTGTATGATTCACCAGCAGTATTATATGTAAAAGGTGATATAAATTTGCTTCGAAACGATAAGAAAATTGCAATTATTGGTTCAAGGGAAGCGTCCGATTACTCTAAGAGTAGTATTGAAAAAATTTTACCTCCATTAATACAAAAAAACTTTGTCATCGTGAGTGGGCTAGCGAAAGGTGCAGATACATTGGCACATGAAATTACAATGCAAAATGGTGGGAAAACAATCGCTGTATTAGGCACTGGATTTTTTCATGTGTATCCAAAACAAAACGCAGACCTAGCGCATAAAATGTCGAAAAATCAGTTGTTAGTAACGGAATACCCTCCATATATAACACCGAAAAAATGGAATTTCCCTATGCGAAATCGAATTATTAGCGGATTGTCACAAGGTGTCGTTATTACAGAAGCAAGAGCGAAAAGTGGTACAGTTTCGACAATGGAACATGCACTTGAAAACGGAAAAGAAATATTTGCAATCCCTGGGTCTATCTTTTCTCCCCTTTCCGCAGGCCCACATAACCTTATACTAGAAGGTGCGAAGCCTGTTTGGGATGGACATCAAATACTGGAAGAATTACTGAAATAACAAACGAATAAAATAATTTAAAAATGAAAAGTCTTGCTTTTATTATGAAACTGTTATACATTTTGCAACAGGTATTTGTTTTGAAGAAAAAGCGAGTTACCTTCTATAAGGAGGCACATTTATGTCGGATTATTTAGTTATAGTAGAATCGCCAGCCAAAGCAAAAACGATTGAGCGATACCTTGGAAAAAAATATAAAGTAAAAGCATCGGTTGGTCATGTTCGCGATTTACCTAGAAGTCAAATGGGTGTCGATGTGGAACATAACTATGAGCCAAAATATATTACGATACGTGGAAAAGGTCCCGTATTACAAGATTTAAAAAAAGCGGCAAAAAAAGCGAAGAAAATATATCTCGCAGCTGACCCCGACAGAGAAGGGGAAGCAATTGCATGGCATTTAGCTAACTCATTAAATGTAGATATTCATTCAGATTGTCGCGTCGTTTTTAATGAAATTACAAAGGATGCTATTCTAGAATCTTTTAAACATCCTAGACCGATTAATATGGATTTAGTGGATGCACAACAAGCAAGAAGAATTTTGGATCGACTAGTAGGTTACAATATTAGTCCTATACTATGGAAGAAAGTGAAAAAAGGTCTTTCGGCTGGTCGAGTTCAATCTGTTGCACTTCGTTTGATTATTGACCGCGAAAACGAAATTAATAGCTTTGTCCCTGAAGAGTACTGGACGATCGAAGGGCAGTTTGAAAAAGATAAAAAGGCGTTTGATGCACTTTACTTTGGAAACGAAAAAGAAAAATTAAAACTATCAAATGAAAATGAAGTTAAAGCAGTATTAAATGTGATGAAAGGCACTAATTTCGAAGTAACGAACGTAGTGAAAAAAGAGCGCAAAAGAAATCCTGCACCTTCATTTACGACTTCATCTCTTCAACAAGAAGCAGCTCGTAAGCTCAACTTTAGAGCTAGAAAAACGATGATGCTTGCGCAACAATTATACGAAGGAATTGACCTTGGTAAAAAAGAAGGTACTGTCGGCCTCATTACTTACATGAGAACTGACTCTACTAGAATTTCGGATACTGCGAAAGCGGATGCACAAGAATTCATTACACAGGAATATGGTTCAGAGTTCATTGCAACGAAAAAAGCAGAAAAACAATCGAAAAAATCTCAAGATGCCCATGAAGCAGTACGTCCTACAAGTGTTTTAAGAACGCCAAATGAGTTAAAGGCAATTTTGTCTCGTGACCTATTTCGTTTGTACAAACTAATATGGGAACGGTTTATCGCTAGTCAAATGGCACCTGCTATTTTAGATACAGTTGCGGTAGATTTGAAAAATGAGGAAGCCGTTTTTCGTGCAAATGGTTCTCAAATAAAATTCCCTGGTTTCATGAAAGTGTATGTAGAAGGTTCGGACGATCAAACAGATGATAAAGACAAACTGTTACCAGTTTTAGCTGTCGGGGATAAAGTAAGTGCCTTATCCATTGAACCCAAACAGCATTTTACTCAACCGCCTCCAAGATATTCGGAAGCAAGACTCGTAAAAACATTAGAAGAGTTAGGTATAGGTAGACCATCCACTTATGCACCAACGCTTGATACGATTCAAAAAAGAGGATATGTTGCATTAGAAACAAAACGTTTCGTGCCTACCGAGCTTGGAACAATTGTTCATCAACTGGTATTAGAATTCTTCCCAAACATACTAAATATTGAATTTACTGTTCAAATGGAACAAGATTTAGATAGTATAGAAGACGGGCAAGTAAAATGGGTGGAAGTAATTGATGGTTTCTATCAGGACTTTGCTAAACATGTAGAGCATGCAGATGCTGAAATGGAGAAAATCGTCATTAAAGATGAACCTACCGGAGAAGACTGCGAAAATTGTGGCTCCCCAATGGTTTATAAATTAGGACGTTATGGTAAGTTTATGGCTTGTAGTAATTTTCCAGAATGTAGAAATACAAAAGCGATTATTAAGGAAATTGGCGTACCTTGTCCATCTTGTGAGAAGGGGCAAATCGTCGAACGAAAAAGCAAAACAAAACGATTGTTTTACGGCTGCGACCAATATCCAACATGTGAGTTTGTTTCTTGGGACAAGCCAATCAATCGACCATGTCCTAAATGTAATGCTATGCTAGTAGAGAAGAAATTGAAAAAAGGTATACAAATACAATGTGTTTCTTGTGATTATAAAGAAGATCCACAGAGTTAACGGAAAGAAGGATTGCTACATGACTGAAATTGTAAACGTTATTGGTGGTGGACTAGCTGGAAGTGAGGCAGCTTGGCAAATTGCAAAAAGAGGTGTGAAAGTACGTCTTTATGAAATGCGCCCTGTCAAACAAACGCCAGCCCATCATACAGATAAATTTGCGGAGTTAGTATGCTCCAATTCCCTTCGAGCAAATAATTTAACAAACGCAGTAGGTGTTATTAAAGAAGAAATGCGTATGCTAGATTCGCTTATAATTGATTCTGCTGATAATAGTAGCGTACCGGCTGGTGGTGCACTTGCAGTTGATCGACATGACTTTGCTGGAAGAGTGACAGAGGCAATTCGAAATCATCCATTGATTGAAGTTGTCAATGAAGAAGTGACAGAAATCCCAGAAGGTATTACGGTTATTGCAACCGGGCCTTTAACTTCTCCTGCACTTGCAGAGAAAGTAAAAGAAATGACAGGCCAAGAATATTTATACTTCTACGATGCTGCTGCTCCGATTGTTGAAAAAGACAGCATTGATATGGATAAAGTATATTTGAAATCTCGCTATGATAAAGGGGAAGCGGCTTATTTAAACTGTCCGATGACAGAAGAAGAGTTCAATCGCTTTTATGATGCATTAGTGGCAGCGGAAGTAGTGCCTCTAAAAGAATTTGAAAAAGAAATTTATTTTGAAGGCTGTATGCCAGTAGAAGTAATGGCAGAGCGTGGTCGTAAAACACTGTTATTTGGACCAATGAAGCCAGTAGGTCTAGAAGATCCGAAAACAGGCAAACGTCCATATGCGGTTGTCCAACTTAGACAAGATGATGCAGCTGGTACTCTTTATAATATCGTTGGATTCCAAACGCATTTAAAATGGGGACCACAAAAAGAAGTAATCAAGTTAATACCTGGTCTTGAAAATGTAGAAATAGTTCGATATGGTGTGATGCATAGAAATACGTTCATTAATTCGCCATATGTTTTACAACCAACGTATCAGTTAAAAGCAAATAAAAACATTTTCTTTGCTGGTCAAATGACAGGTGTTGAAGGGTATGTAGAGTCAGCTGGTAGTGGGTTATTAGCGGGTATTAATGCGGCGAAGCTTGCCAAAGGGGAAGAATTAGTAGTGTTCCCAAGCGAAACAGCGCTCGGTAGTATGGCACGATATATCACAGAGGCGGACCCGAGAAATTTCCAACCTATGAATATTAACTTTGGTTTATTCCCAGAATTACAACCAAAAGTGAGAGATAAAAAGGCAAGAACAGAACAATTAGCGAACAGAGCGCTCGCGACAATTCGAAATTTTATGAAAAATACAGCGTTATAATTGCTTTAAGCCTCTTAAAAGTTGTATACTTTTAGAGGCTTTTACTATGGAAATGTAACGGAGTTGTTTTGTATGATTGAACCTGATAAATTACATAATTTTATAGCCTATATCCAATTAGAAAAGAATTATTCAAATTTAACCATTCGCGAATATGAACATGATATAAAACAATTTATCCAGTTTCTTGAAATAGAAGGAGTAAATAACTTAGATGATGTAGAGTATGTCCATGCAAGATTGTATGTTACGAACTTATATGAGGAGCAACTTGCGAGAACTACAATTTCTCGGAAAATATCAGCTATAAGATCTTTCTATAAATTTTTGCATAGAGAATACAATATTCGAGATGATGCTTTCCAATCGTTATACCATCCTAAGAAAGAAACGAAGCTGCCGCATTTCTTTTATGAAGAAGAAATGGAGAAATTATTCGATGCAAATAAGGCTACTGATCCATTATCTGTTCGTAATATGGCAATACTTGAATTATTATATGCAACTGGAATTCGAGTAAGTGAACTTACATCAATCGAATTACGTCATGTAGATAGTAGTTACGGAGTCGTACGCGTAATGGGAAAAGGTAGAAAAGAGCGGTATGTGCCTGTAGGAGACTTTGCACTTTCTGCTGTAGAAGAATATGTTCTAAATAGTAGACCCAAACTAATGAAGCATACATCCCATCCCTTTCTATTTGTCAATAATAGGGGAGAGCATTTAACGACAGAGGGAGTAAGGTATATTTTAAATGGAATGATGGAGAAAGCATCCATGCATTCAACGATTTATCCACATATGCTGCGCCATACATTTGCCACTCACCTATTAAACAATGGGGCAGATTTGAGAAGTGTTCAAGAACTCTTAGGCCACTCACATCTATCTTCTACTCAAGTATATACCCACGTAACAAAAGAACATTTACGAAAAACGTATATGAATGCTCACCCGCGAGCATAACATTCAACAACAATAAGGTGAATTTGATATATTGGAGGTAATGGTAAAATGTCTAGTATTCATGCAACAACGATTTTCGCGGTTAGTCATAACGGTTCTCATGCAATGGCAGGAGACGGGCAAGTTACATTAGGTAATCAAGTAGTAATGAAACATACAGCCAAAAAAGTGAGAAGATTATTTAATGGTCAGGTTGTAGCAGGATTTGCTGGTTCTGTAGCGGATGCATTTACGCTATTTGAAATGTTTGAAGGGAAATTATTGGAGTATAATGGAAACCTTCAACGAGCAGCTGTGGAGCTTGCCAAACAATGGCGAGGAGACAAAATGCTTCGTCAACTAGAGGCAATGCTGTTAGTGATGGACAGTAAACATCTATTACTAGTATCTGGTACGGGGGAAGTTATTGAACCAGACGATGGAATTCTTGCAATTGGTTCAGGTGGGAACTATGCACTTGCTGCTGGAAGAGCATTAAAACAGTACGCTGGGGATAATATGACTGCAAAAGAAATTGCAGTTGCGTCTTTAACTACTGCTGCTGATATTTGCGTATTTACGAATCATCAAATTATTGTGGAGGTATTAGGTGAATGAATGAAATAAACTTAACCCCAAAACAGATTACGGAGCATTTAAATAAATATATCGTTGGTCAGGAAACTGCCAAAAAAGCAGTAGCGGTTGCACTCCGAAATCGCTATAGAAGACAATTACTTGGCGAAGAGATGAGAAATGAAGTAATTCCTAAAAACATTTTAATGATTGGACCTACTGGTGTAGGGAAAACAGAAATAGCTAGAAGGATTGCAAAACTTACAAAAGCTCCTTTCGTCAAAGTGGAAGCAACTAAATTTACAGAAGTCGGATATGTCGGTAGAGACGTGGAATCGATGGTTAGAGATTTAGTAGAAGCTGCGATTCGAATTGTTAAAGAAGAAAAGATGGAAGAAGTAAAAGATCAAGCAATCCGTTTGGCAAACGATGCAATAGTAAAGCTCTTAGTTCCTTCGTTAAAGAAAAAGAATTCGAACCAGAATCCATTTGAAGCTCTTTTTGGCGGAAAAGCCGAAGATGAAACTTCTGATATAGAAGATACAGATGTACGTTTAAAACGCTCTCAAATTGCCGAAGATTTAAGAGACGGAAAACTCGAGGATGAAATCGTAACGGTAGAGGTAACGGAAACAGCACCATCTATTTTTGACGCATTGCAAGGCGGCGGAATGGAAAGTATGGGTATGAACATGCAAGATGCGTTTTCTAGTTTAATGCCAAAGAAAAAGAAAAAAAGAAAAATGAAAGTCAAAGATGCGCGGAAAGTTTTAGTTCAAGAAGAAGCGGGTAAGTTAATAGACAATGATGAAATTGCCCAAATTGCAATTGAAAAAACGGAACAATCCGGGATAATCTTTATCGATGAGATGGATAAGATTGCAAGCAGGAATGGAAATAATTCATCTGTGGATGTTTCAAGAGAGGGTGTTCAGCGAGATATTTTACCGATTGTTGAAGGTTCTACTGTTACGACTAAATACGGAGCTGTTAAAACAGATTATATTTTGTTCATCGCAGCAGGTGCTTTCCATATGTCGAAACCATCAGATCTCATTCCCGAATTGCAAGGTCGCTTCCCAATTCGTGTAGAGTTGGAAAAGCTGACAAAAGATGATTTTGTTCGAATTTTAAAAGAGCCTCAACATTCTTTAGTAAAGCAATATGAGGCGTTACTTCAAACAGAGGGAGTAACAATTACATTTTCGGATGAATCAATCGAACGTATTGGTGAAATCGCTTATGAAGTGAACCAAGAAACCGATAATATTGGAGCTAGAAGACTTCATACAATTTTAGAGAAAATATTAGAAGAGCTTTCTTATGAAGCCTCTGACATATCACCAGCCCATATTCAAATTACACCGTCTTATATCGACCAAAAACTTGACAATATTGTGAAAAATAAAGACCTATCGCAGTTTATACTGTAGAATGGAATACTGGGTGTTTTCAAAAGGACAATTGAAAAGCTTTAGAATATAAAAATAAATAATGGAACTACAATGGAGGATACAAAAATGAATTTATTAGACAAAACAAGAAAGATTAACTCGATGCTACAAGCATCTGCTGGGAAACCGGTTAACTTTAAAGAAATGGCAGCAACATTAACTGAAGTAATTGAATGTAATGCATTCATCGTAAGCAGAAAAGGTAAATTACTTGGGTTTGAAGTACATCAAAAAATTGAAAATGAACGCATGATTAAAATGATGGAAGAGCGTCAATTTCCGGAAGAGTATACAAAAAATTTGTTTACTGTAAGTGAGACTTCACCTAACTTAGATGTGCACAGTAAACATTCTGTATTTCCTGAGGAAAACAAAGAGCTATTTAATGAAGGTTTAACAACAATCGTCCCAATTATTGGCGGAGGCGAGCGTTTAGGTACATTGATCTTAGGCCGTTTAAAACAAGAATTCCATGACGATGATTTAATCCTTGCTGAATATGGAGCAACTGTTGTTGGTATGGAAATCCTACGTGAAAAATCGGAAGAAATTGAAGAGGAAGCTCGTAGTAAAGCAGTTGTTCAAATGGCGATTAATTCATTATCTTATAGTGAATTAGAAGCAATTGAGCATATTTTTGAAGAACTAGACGGCAACGAAGGCTTACTTGTTGCTTCTAAAATCGCGGATCGTGTAGGTATTACTCGTTCTGTAATCGTCAACGCACTACGTAAACTTGAAAGTGCTGGAGTAATCGAATCTAGATCATTAGGAATGAAAGGAACTTATATTAAAGTTCTAAACGACAAATTCCTTAATGAATTAGCTCAATTAAAAATGAAATAATAAATAATACAAACTTGCCTCTTCTACTTAATTGTAGGAGAGGTTTTTTGTTGGGCCGAAGTTTTGTAAATTAGCGAAATCACCTGTATTTCTAAAAGTAGTATTCTTAAATATTGCCATTCTTTTTTTAGAAATAGTGAGCCATAAGAGGAGACCGCAGGGTTTTCGCTTCAGGCGGAAGCCTGCTGCGAAAATCACGGGACCTTGCCGCTAAATTATAGTCACATTGAATAGAGCATTATATTTAACAACGTCCAACTAGCAGTGGCTTAGTAAAAAACAATTTTTCCGAAATATAGCATCTCCGCTAGACTTGTTTGTCGTGTTCGGCGGCCTGTTTGTCGCTTTCGAGATATGTTTTGTCGTGTTCGGAAGCTAGTTTGTCGCGTTCACAGCATGTTATGTCTCATTCAACCATTTATTGGATTTTATTTTCAAGAAATACTAAATAAGATACCGCTAAAAAGCGTCCGCCCTGCAGCGGAAATCCCAGCGGTAACTTCCCTATGACGCTTTATTCCTATTTTATGAAGTGAAGTTTCAGAAATGTTTAAAAATATAGATAAAGGGTATTAATAGTAAATTGTTTAATATGAAAAAGGCCATTTATTATAGAAGAAGTGAACGGTAAATAACGGGAACCAACTGGATGGTTAAAAAGACGCATTTGCGTCATACTTCAGAAATTTCTAACATTAAGTTTTTGTGAAAATTGATAGTTTTTGATTGATTTTTGGAGGCAATCTATGCAAAAATTAACAATTGTACAGAATAGACATTAAAAAGTCGAATGTTGGCGAAAAAAAGGAAAAAAGACCTATTAATTCAAATGAAATTGAATAGACACAATGTAACGTTTTCATTACAATTAGATTATTATGATTTTCATAGATTCTTATAAAAAGAAAAAGACAAGAGTAAAATGAGGTGAATTAGTTGGGTATATTTGGCGGGACCATTTCAAATTTGGAAAAAGGATTAGGTTTCTCTGCTGCGAAACAAAAAACAATTGCGCAAAATATAGCGAATGTTGACACACCGAATTACAAAGCAAGAAGTGTTAGTTTTAACGAATTTTTATCAGAAGCAAAAAAAAATACTATATCTGCTAATCGAACTGAACAGAAGCATATGAATTTTAGCATGCAAACTAGTGCTTCTGGAGTATTCGACTATAAAAGTTTTCGATACAGTAATAATGGAAATGGAGTCGACATGGACAAAGAACAAGCAAACCTTGCGACTAATCAGCTTTACTATAATGCACTTGTCGACCGTGTGAGCGGGAAATTAAATACGCTACAAACCGTTATCAAAGGAGGAAGCAGATAATGTCGATTTTTCACGGAATGAACACGACTGCTTCCGCTTTAACAGCACAACGTCTTCGTATGGATGTCATTTCTTCTAATTTGGCGAATGTTGACACGACTCGCGCGAAACTTGTCGATGGTGAGTGGCAAGCATATAGAAGAAAAACAGTCATACTACAACCCCAAGAAGGAAAATTTTCGAATTTCTTAAATGTAGCGATGGGAACAGCAAGTAAAGATAGCTTGGGACATGGGGTAAAAGTAACTAGAATCAACGAAGACACAGAAACCCCATTCAAATTAGTGTATGACCCGACACATATAGACGCCAATGTTGATGGGTATGTAGAAATGCCAAATGTAGACCCGTTAAAAGAAATGGTTGACCTAATATCAGCCACACGCTCTTATGAAGCGAATGTCACTGTTTTTAATGCAAACAAAGCAATGTTGTCGAAAGCATTAGAAATTGGAAAATAAGAAGAAAGAAGGTCTGTACTAATATGGCAATTGATTCTATTTCATTATTCAACCCTTCCCAAATAAATCCTGTCTCTACAACTTCTAAGATAAGTTCCGCAGAAGCACAAGAAAAATTTGGTGATTTTTTGAAAGGCGCAATTGATTCTGTAAATGCAAATCAAAAAGCTTCCGATGTTGCAACAGAAAAGTTAATTCGTGGAGAAAGTATAGAATTGCATGATGTAATGATTGCTTCACAAAAAGCAAGTATTACATTGAACGCAACTTTAGAAATTCGAAACAAAGTGATTGAAGCTTATCAAGAAATCATGCGAATGCCAGTCTAAACTCTCGGTTATCGCTAAATATCGAGCAAAATATTCACCATAACCGGAGGATACAAATGAATGAACGTATAAGAAAAATGACAAATGATATAACCCTATTTTGGAGAAGTCGAACGAAGACCCAAAAGGGGACAATGATAGGCAGTGTCGTAGCGGTTATTTTACTGGCCGCTGTACTTACCTATTTTTTAACGAGAACTGAATTTGTTCCTCTTTACTCTGACGTTTCACCTTCTGAAATAGGACGTATAAAAGAAACATTAGATGCACAAGGAGTTCCGAATGAGATTGCCGCTGGTGGTACATCGATCTCCGTTCCCGCCGATCAAGTGGATGCATTATTGGTACAACTGGCAGCAGAAGGATTTCCCCAATCAGGAATGATTGACTATAGTTTCTTTTCTCAAAATGCTGGTTTTGGTATGACAGACAACGAATTTAACGTATTAAAATTAGCTTCTATGCAAACCGAATTAGCTAATTTGATTAAAGGTGTAAAAGGAATAAAAGACGCGCAAGTCATGATTACATTACCAGAAGAGAGCGTGTTTTTATCACAAAGCAATGATGCTGCGAGTGCTGCCATTATATTAAATACTGAACCAGGATATCAGTTTACGGAATCTCAAATAACGTCTTTATACAACTTAGTTTCTAAATCGATTCCTAACTTATCGACAGAAAATATTACGATTCGAAATCAGTATTTAGAGTATTTTGATATGGCACAGGCAACTAGCGGTGCAGGTGGAACAAGTGTAACTGATCAAATGACGATTAAAAAGACCATTGAACGTGACCTACAAAGACAAGTACAAACGATGTTAGGCACTTTAATGGGGCAAGACAAAGTGGTCGTTTCGGTTACTACGGATATCGATTTTCAACAAGAAAATAGAGAAGAAAATCTAGTACTACCTGTAGATGAAGAAAACATGGCTGGAATCGAGATTAGTGCACAACGTATTTCCGAGACATTCACAGGAAACAACCCTGTTGCAGGAGGTACACCACAAGCAGAAGATGCTACAGATAACTTTACGAACTATGTCGAAGGTTCTAATGCTAATGGTGATTATGAAAGAACCGAAGATATGATCAATAGCGAAGTAAATCGAATTCGAAAAGAAATTGTCGAAAGCCCTTATAAGATTAGAGACATTGGTATTCAAGTAATGGTAGAGCCACCTAATCCAGATGATATTGCATCAATGCCTACTGGCGTCCAAGGTGATATCGAACAAATTCTTGCAACGATTATTCGAACTTCTATAGATAAAGACGAAGTAGCAGAATTAACGGAAGCTCAACTAGAAGAAAAAATTGTTGTGTCCGTTCAACCGTTTAACGGTAAATCAGTAGCTACTACAGAAACTACTGCTACAATTCCATGGTGGGTTTACGTAGTAGGAGCTATTTTACTAGTAGCGATTATTCTACTCATCATTTTCATTATTCGATCTAGAAGAACAGAAGAGGAAGAACAAGTAATTCTAGAAGAGCAGAGAGAAGAATTAAAAATTGATGACATTAATGATGAAAAGGAAACGGAAGCTACCTTAAGACGAAAACAACTAGAAAAAATGGCGAAAGACAAGCCAGAAGATTTCGCGAAATTGTTACGTACTTGGATTGCCGAAGATTAACTTTATTCTACAGAATAAAGTTAAAGCCTCCGGCGGATATCACAGATTTTGAAGGGAGTTATAGGGGGATGTTAGCCTAAATATGTCGCATCCTTGCGGGCAACGGCTAACTGACCTGCATCACGAGGGCCTCGGGTTCAAAATCTGGATGCAATTACGCTGAGGCGTAATTTATTGGGGAGACTGCTATGAATAAAAAAGAAAAAGAACTTAGTGGGAAACAAAAAGCCGCGCTTTTATTGATTTCTCTCGGACCTGAAGTGTCGGCTTCCATTTATAAGCATTTAAATGAAGAAGAAATCGAGCGCTTAACTTTGGAGATTTCTGGTGTAAAAAAAGTGGAACCAGAAATTAAAGAAGATATTATTGAAGAATTTCACAATATCGCTCTTGCGCAAGATTATATCTCGCAAGGCGGTATCGGCTATGCGAAAACGGTTCTGGAGAAAGCACTTGGTGCAGAACATGCGCAAGCGATTATTAATCGTTTAACATCATCACTACAAGTGCGACCTTTTGACTTTGCAAGAAGAGCAGAGCCGACGCAATTATTTAATTTCATTCAAAATGAGCATCCACAAACAATTGCACTGATCTTATCTTATTTAGAGGCACAGCAAGCGGGAGTTATTCTCTCTTCATTGCCGCAAGAGATGCAGGCTGATATTGCAAAACGTATTGCTACGATGGATTCCACATCACCTGAAGTAATAAGTGAAATTGAATCGGTGTTAGAACGAAAACTTTCTTCAACGGTTACTCAAGATTATACCGAAACTGGTGGAGTCGATGCGGTAGTCGAAGTACTGAACGGAGTCGATCGTACAACCGAAAAAACAATTTTGGACGCATTAGAAATTCAAGATCCAGAACTTGCAGAAGAGATCAAAAAACGAATGTTTGTATTCGAAGATATTGTTACATTGGACAATCGTTCGATTCAGCGTGTTATTCGGGATTGTGAAAATGAAGACCTACTCCTTTCGATGAAAGTATCGAGCGAGGAAGTAAAAGATGTTATCTTCCGGAATATGTCTGCACGTATGGCAGAATCCTTTAAAGAAGAAATGGAATTCATGGGACCTGTTCGCTTACGTGATGTGGAAGAAGCGCAGTCTCGTATTGTTACAGTTATTCGTAGATTAGAAGATGCGGGCGAAATCATCATTGCACGTGGTGGAGGAGATGACATTATTGTCTAGGATTTTCCGAAACGTACAAGTAAGAGAAAACAGTGAACAATTAAAACCAATTCAAATAAAAAATCTTCATATACAAGAAGAAATAGACACGGAGCAACCTCTTTCTTTGGATATCATCTTAAAAGAACGAGAAAAAATGATGCAAGAAATAGAGCAAGAGATTGCGCAAAAAAAAGCTGCATTAGCTTATGAAATAGAAGAAAACAATCAATCGATTGAAAACGAACGAAAAGCATGGGATGAACAAAAACTAGCGTTTCAACAACAAGCTTATGACGAAGCCTTTACTCAAGGAGTCGAGGAAGGACGCGAAAAAGCACTATCCGATATGCAAAATGCTATACAAATTGCGAATGAAACAATGCAAATAGCGCATGAAAACGCAGCGAAATATTTACAACAGCAAGAACAAGTTATATTGGAACTTGGTCTACGAACTGCTGAACGAATAATAGGTACCAAACTAGAAGAAAACGATGAATTATTTTTATCCATCGTGAAAAGAGGATTAAAAGAAGCGAGAGAAATGAAAGAAATTAAATTATATGTTTCACCAACTTATTTTGCTTTAGTATCAAGTAATCGTGAAGAACTTGCTTCTTTATTTCCAGTAGATGTACCTTTTATGATTTTTGTAGATGAAGAAATGAATGCTACGGATTGTTTTATCGAAACAAATCATGGAAGAATTGTTGTCAGTATCGATGAACAACTACAGGAGTTAAGACAAAAACTAGTAGACATGCTAGAGAGCTTGGAGTGAATGTGATGAAAGCGGTCGATTTAGTTCAACAAATTTCCAATGTACCTACATTTAAAAAATATGGTCGTGTGAATCGCGTTGTTGGATTAATGATTGAATCACAAGGCCCTGAAAGCTCGATAGGCGATGTTTGTAAAATTCATATAAACTCTTCTAAAAATGGTCATTCCGTTATCTTTGCGGAAGTTGTTGGATTTAAAGAAGAAATTGTAATATTGATGCCTTACACAAATATTCGAGAAATATCTACAGGTTGTTTAGTGGAAGGGACGAACAGTCCTTTAGAGATAAAAGTCGGTCCGGATTTAATAGGTAAAGTACTCGATTCGATGGGCAATCCGATTGATGGGACAATGCTCCCGAAAGGCTTAATGACGGTTGGTACAGAACAAGATCCACCAAATCCGCTTACGCGCCCACCGATTGATGAACGAATTGAAGTGGGAGTAAAAGCGATTGATGGGATGCTAACAATCGGAAAAGGACAAAGGGTTGGTATTTTTGCTGGATCTGGTGTTGGTAAAAGTACATTGCTAGGAATGATTGCGAGAAATACAAATGCAGACTTAAATGTCATTGCGCTTATAGGAGAACGTGGAAGAGAAGTACGGGAATTCATCGAGCGAGATTTAGGAAAAGAAGGTTTAGCAAAAACGATTGTAGTAGCAGCTACATCGGATCAGCCGGCTTTAATGCGTATAAAAGGCGCATTTACTGCTACAGCTATTGCCGAATATTTCCGAGATAAAGGGCTAAATGTCATGCTAATGATGGATTCCGTAACTCGTGTTGCGATGGCACAACGAGAAATTGGACTCGCAGTTGGGGAGCCCCCTGCTACAAGAGGATATACGCCATCTGTCTTCTCTATATTACCGAAACTATTGGAGCGTACTGGTACAAATGAAAACGGGACAATTACCGCGTTTTATACTGTATTAGTAGACGGTGACGATATGAATGAACCGATTGCAGACACTGTCCGAGGTATTTTAGATGGACATATTGTTCTTGATAGATCCCTAGCTAACAAAGGTCAGTATCCAGCCATTAATGTACTGAAAAGTATAAGTAGGTTGATGAATCATATTTCAGATGAAGATCATAAAAAAGCTGCTGAACGATTGCGAGATTTATATTTTACGTATAACAAATCAGAGGATTTGATCAATATCGGTGCCTATAAACGAGGCACTTCCAGAGAAATTGATGAAGCCATACAATATGAGCCTTTAATCACTTCATTCTTAAAACAAGGCTATTTGGACAAAGTTACGCTTGCGTCAAGTGTTGATGAATTAGTGAAATTAGCGGGTGGTGGTTCGTAAAATGGTTGCCTATCAATATAAATTTGCAAAAGTGTTAAATGTTCGGGAACAGGAAAAGTCAGAAACGGAACTTGCGTATAAAGAATCGGTGCATATGTTCGAAAAAGTTGCGACTGAATTATATGAGCTGTTAAAAAAGCAAGAAGACACAGTTGATGCACAAAATAATCGGTTAACTGCAGGATTATCTATTGATCAAATCCATCATTATTCTAATTTTATAGAAGGTTTACAAAAAAGAATTGATGTTGTTCAAAAAGAAGTTATCCAAGCGCGTTCCAAAATGAACTGGTTTGAAGAAAAGCTAGTCGAAAAATCATTGGAAGTACGAAAGTTTGAAAAGATGAAAGAAAAAGACTTCGAACAATTCAACGAAGAACAAAAGCGGCTAGAAACAATACAGTTAGATGAAATTTCATCTATAAAGTTTCAAAACAAAGAGATTAGGTGAGTACAAGCATGGCTAAGCAGAACAAATCGAATAAAAGCATTCCACAAGAGAAAAACAGTGCAAAAGGTATAAGTAAAATGAAAATGTTTTTTTATTGGTTTATCATCCCTTTGTTATTTGCTTTAGCTCTCCTACTAATTATTGCTCAAATATTGAATGTGAATGTTTTTGAAAAAGCAAAAGAGTTAACTGGTGTCGGACAAATGGAAGCAGTAACAGAAGACATAAAAACGGATAATCTAGAACAAAGAGTAGTTTCACTACAAGCAGAAATCCAACAAAAAGAAGCAGAAATAGGCCAATTACAAGTAGAGATCGAAAACTCTGCGAAATCAAATGAAGCGCTTTTAGTAGAACAGAAGCGACTACTAGATGAAATAGAAACACTGCAAAGAGAACAAACAAGTACAAAACAAGAGTATAGCGAAATTGTCTCTACATTTGAAAAAATGTCTGCTAAAGCAGCCGCACCCGTCATTACGAAAATGAGTGATGCAGAAGCTCTACGAATACTAACTAGTTTAAAACCCGATACAGTAGCGAAAATTTATGAAAAAATGACACCAGAAGATGCCGCAAAATATACCGAGCTTATGACGGGGCAATAATATTTTTTTTCATGAAAGGAGGTGAACTAGTGAATATTGCAGCAGTAGTTAATATGGGAAACAATATGGCGATTCAGTCAAAAGAACAGCAAAAGATACCTCTTACCCAAACTAATCAAGTATTTGGAAATGTATTTGGTCAGATACTATCCAATCAGCAAGTGGCACAACAGCCAGTTATACGGATACCAAATGAAACGCAACAAAATTTAGTCCAAGACTTACTTTCTCTATTAGGTGCAGGGTCATTGGAAGAAGCGGAAACTTTATTAGATTCAAAAGAATTAGCAGTTGATCCGAAAGAATTGAAAGAGTTATTTAGTAAGTTGCTAGGAGAAGAAATAGATCCTTCAGAAGAAATGACCGAGTCCAATGTATGGGACTTGCTAGCAGGCATTAATGAACAAGCAAGTAAGCTGACAGATGCTATTGTTCTCTCTCTTAATGGGCAGGGACCAGCTTCACCACTTGAAGCTAAGCAAGCTGTACAGTTATTAAAAGTTGCACAATTAATAGGTAATAAATCAGATTTAACTTTAAAACAAGAGTCAACACTTTTTGACTTGAAACAACTTCTTGAGAACGTTAAAGAAAACGCCGCGAAGACGATGGAAAACGAAACTAAAAAACCAGTTGTTATACAAGCGTTAAAGCCAGTTGTTCAACAAATGATCATAAAACAAGTTTCTACACAAGTTCCAAGTGAAACAATTGTTGAAACGAAAGAAGTAACAACAAATGTCCAAGGTCATTCTTCTACCATTATTCAAACGAAAGTAGAAACAGTTTCCATGACATTACCAACTGAAAAGCCTGGGCAATCAGAAGAATTTTTGAAAGAACTACAAAAAGTCATGAATCGTGTACAGTTTGGTCAAACCGGTGGGGCAAATAGATTAGTTATTAAACTATATCCGGAGCAGCTAGGAACAATTCGAATTGAATTAGTCCAAAAAGATGGAATGTTAACTGCGAAAATGTTGGCATCTACTGCACTTGGAAAAGAGTTGTTAGATTCAAACTCAAGCAATTTAAGGCAAAGCTTACAGAGCCAAAATATTCAACTAGATAAGTTGGAAATAATGCAAGCCCTACAAGATTCAAATAGACAAGAAAGAAATCAATCTTTCCAAGAGTCATTTAGAGAGCAACAGCAACAGCAACAAAAACAAAGTGACGAGACGTTGGAAGAACAATCTTCATTCGAAGAACTTTTAAAGGAAATGGAGGTATAGAAATGGCTGATATGAATCCAATTACAAGCGGTATGTACTTACAGAACCAAAAAAAGGTAGAAAAACAAACGGGAAATAGTGCATTAGGAAAAGATGCTTTTTTAAAAATTCTAATGACGCAACTTCAAAATCAAGATCCGACAAAACCAATGGATGATTCACAATTCATCGCACAAATGGCACAGTTCTCTTCTTTAGAACAAATGACTAATTTAACAAAAGCATTTGAAGATTTTGCAGAAGTGCAAGAACAAAGCCAAATGATAGAGTATAGTAGCTTCGTAGGAAAAGAAGTGAAATGGCATGAGTTAACAGAAGAAGTAGTCGAAGACGGCAAGCCAATTACAAATGAAGGTACCGGACAAATAAGTGCGATTAGATTTGTAAATGGCAAAGTAGAATTTACACTTGCCGATGGTAAAGTAATTTCACCAGGAAATATTTCCGAAGTATTATCAAGTGGCACAAGTGCAAACAGCTTAGTGGAAGCAAGTATGATGATTGGTAAAACAGTAAGTTATGCGAATGGTGAAACAGAAGGAACGGGGCAAGTTGTCTCAGTAACGAAAAAAGATGGCTCGATTGTTTATAATTTAAGTGATAATACGACAATAAAAGCTGATCAAATCAATTCAATCAGCTAATAGAACGGAGATATGCAATGGACAACATTAAGATGAATCGCGTTCCGCTGCAACCAACAATCCGTCAACCCTTTACGTCTAAACAAGTCACAACATCAAAACAATCGTTTTTACAGCATTTACATGATGCAACCGTAAAAACAGAGTTGAAAGTCAGTAAACATGCTAATCAACGATTAATTGATAGAAATATTCACATCTCAGAAGCAGAGTGGCAACTGATTAATGACAAAGTAGCAGAAGCACGCTCAAAAGGTGTAAAAGACTCTTTAGTATTGATGGATCAAGCAGCATTAATCGTCAGTGCAAAAAATGCGACAGTGATTACTGCAATGGATCGCACGGAAGCGAAAGATCAATTATTTACAAATATCGATGGCACGATTGTGCTGAACTAATAAATAGCAGGACCTTTAAAAGGATGCTATGTGCAGCGGACTGATTGAAGCTAGCACGCAAATTGAAGGGAGAAAAAATTTAATGATTCGCTCAATGTACTCAGGTATTTCAGGCTTAAAAAACTTTCAAACAAAACTAGATGTTATAGGTAACAATATCTCAAACGTAAACACTTACGGGTTTAAAAAAGGTCGTACGATTTTTAAAGATTTGATCTCACAAACAACATCAGCTGCATCGGCTGCCACCTTAACGCGTGGAGGGGTAAACGCAAAACAAGTTGGTTTAGGTTCACAATTATCCGCAATTGACACGATTCATTCAGGGGGTTCATTACAATCTACTGGAAATACATTAGACTTAGCGATTTCTGGGGATGGTTTTTTTCAAGTTGCTGATGGTAATAACGATATAGATCCAGCTACAGGGTCAGGTACATTTACAAATCCATCTTATACAAGAGCCGGAAACTTTTACATGGACAATAATGGGTACTTAGTTGACTCAAGTGGTAAGTTTTTAGTAGGTGCAGGAGTAAGTGGATGGGATGCTGACCCAACAACGGTTACAACTGCCTATCCCGCAGCTAATGAAGTTACTGCAGATACTACTGCTACTGGAAATCTTTCTACAACACCTGGAACAATGGCTGATAAGTTGCCAGTAACTACTACAGGGACAGCTACAATTGATTACACTCCAATTCGTATTCCAACAAATGCACAAAGCATGGCTGTTGGACAAGACGGTTCGATTACATTTGTAGATTCAGAAGGAACGTTGAGATGGGCGGGTCAATTAGTCTTAACTAAGTTCCCGAATCCAGGTGGTTTAAATAAAACTGGTTCTAACTATTACCAAGCTACTTCAAATTCCGGTGATCCTATGAATCAAGTTGCTTTAAAAGAAGGTGTTGGGTCAGTAAACTCCGGTTTCCTAGAAATGTCAAACGTCGATTTATCAGAAGAATTCACAGACATGATCGTAGCGCAACGTGGGTTCCAAGCAAACACTCGTATTATTACAACTTCTGACTCCATTTTAGAAGAGCTTATAAACTTAAAACGTTAATCAATTAAACTACTAAATTTGTAAGGGAGGGTTGGGCCGCTCCTTTGTGGCCCGGCCCTTTATATATGATTAACTTAACAAGATTAAACGGCAAAGAGTTTTCGTTGAATGCTCTATACATAGAGACGGTGGAATCTTTTCCGGATACAACGATAACACTTACAAACGGTCATAAATATGTTGCGTTGGAATCCCGAGAAGAAGTACACGCTCAAATTTCTCGATTTTACAAGGGAATACATATATTAGCGAACCCCCATATAAGAGGTGAAGAACATGAAGAGTAAAAATAAACTGCTAACGATCATGCTCATTATTTTAGTATCCATTACTTTAGTAGGTGTCATCGCTTTGTTAATTATTTTTCAACTAAACAAAGGTGATGAAGAAACAGGACCGACCATTGATGAAATAGTTGAATCATCGGTCGATATTTCAGAAATTACGACGAACCTTGCAACGAATAAATTCATTCGTATTTCGTTAAAAGTGCAAACGGATAATCCAAAAGCTGCAGAAGAACTTACAAAACGGGATTTCCAAGTAAAAAACATTGTCATAACAGAGCTATCTGAAATGACTCCAGAAGATTTAGAAGGTAAGCAAGGAAAAGCAAATTTCCAATCGTCCTTAAAAACGAAAATTAATGAGTTAATGGATGAAGGTGAAGTGCAGCAAGTTTATATAACTTCTTATATAATTCAGTAAAGTAATATTTTTTGAATGGAGGTGGGCGGATTGGCAGGAGATATATTATCTCAATCGGAAATAGATGCGTTGTTAAGTGCTCTTTCAACAGGCGAAATGACAGCAGATGAGATGAAAAGTGAGCAGGAAGCTAAAAAAGTTAGAGTATATGACTTTAAGCGAGCGCTTCGTTTCTCAAAAGATCAAATACGAAGTTTAACACGAATTCATGAAAATTTTGCTCGTTTATTAACAACATTTTTTTCTGCCCAATTAAGATCGTACGTACAAATTTCCGTTGTATCGGTGGATCAAATACCGTTTGAAGAATTTATTCGTTCGGTGCCACATATGACGCTTATCAATGTGTTTGAAGTTCCCCCACTAGAAGGAAATATTTTAATGGAGATTAATCCAAATATCGCATACACGATGTTGGATCTATTAATGGGTGGTCGAGGCGAAACACATACAAAGAATTATAACTTAACGGAGATTGAAACGAAAATAATGACGAACTTATTTGAACGTTCGTTTGATAATCTCAGAGAGGCTTGGGCTAATATTGCGGATATTGATCCAATACTTACGGAGCTAGAAGTCAATCCACAATTTTTACAGATGATTTCTCCAAACGAAACAGTTGTTGTTATTTCGTTTAATACGATTATTGGGGAAACAAGTGGAATGATTAATATTTGTATACCACATGTCGTTTTGGAACCAATTGTCCCTAACTTATCGGTGCGATATTGGATGCAAACGAATAAAAAAGAGGTTTCACCTGAGCAGTTGAAAGTACTTGAAAAACGGGTGAAATCAGCAGAGATTCCAATAGTTGCGGAAATAGGTTCTACCGATATTTCCATAGAAGACTTGTTGTACTTACAACTAGGGGATGTTATCCAGTTGAATACTAAAATAGACGATCCTTTAACGGTTAAGGTTGGGAATATTCCAAAATTCAAAGCACAACCCGGAAAACTAAAAAAACGAATGGCTGTACAAGTCATGGAAACATTGAAAGGAGGAGAGGATGATGATGAGTGATGATATGCTCTCCCAAGAAGAAATTGAGGCCCTCCTAAGAGGAACTACATTGGAAGAAGAAAAAAGAAATCAAGATACTAAAGAGATCATTAATATAGAAGATTATTTGGATGATTTTGCACAAGATACACTTGGAGAGATTGGAAATATCTCTTTTGGTAGTTCCGCTACGGCATTGTCAGCTCTTTTAGGTCAAAAAGTAGAAATAACGACTCCACATCTTAGCATGATTAATCGTTCCAAATTACAAGAGGAATTTCCACATCCATATGTAGCGGTACAGGTACACTATACAGCTGGACTCACGGGGATGAATCTTCTTGTGATTAAACAATCAGATGCGACGATTATTGCAGATTTAATGCTTGGTGGAGACGGGATTGATCCAAAACCAGAGCTGAGTGAAATCCAGTTAAGTGCAGTGCAAGAAGCGATGAATCAAATGATGGGCTCAGCTGCAACATCCATGTCGACTGTATTTAATAAAAAAGTAGATATTTCTCCGCCTTCTATTGATTTGATGAATTTATTAGCAGGTGAAGGTAAGGATGCCATACCAAACGATGAAATGTTGATAAAAGTATCGTTCCGCTTAAAAATTGGCGAATTAATCGATTCGAATATTATGCAATTACTACCATTAGAATTCGGCTTAAATTTAGTTAAATCGCTAATGGGGGAAGAAGTGGAGCAAGAAGCTGCTGCAACCATTATGGAAGAAAGAGTAGACACTACTCCAACACAAAATCATGTGGCACCAGCGGAGCTCGTACACGAACCAATTCAAGAACAAGCGCCAATGCAATTTACTCAACCGCGCAAAGTCGCGCCACAAGTTGAAGTGCAACAAGCACAATTCGCTAGTTTTGAAGCACCGAGTCTATCACAAAATGAATCGAGAAATTTGAATTTACTACTTGATATACCGTTACAAGTAACAGTAGAATTAGGTCGTACAAAAAGAACTGTGAAAGACATATTGGAACTAACAAGCGGTTCTATTATTGAACTGGATAAATTAGCTGGGGAACCAGTTGATATATTAGTGAATAATAGACATATTGCTAAAGGGGAAGTCGTTGTAATCGATGAAAACTTCGGTGTTCGTATTACCGATATTCTAAGCCAAGCAGATCGTATTAACAATTTAAAATAAGTACTGGAGGAGACATATAATGTCGAAAAGAATTTTAATAGTGGACGATGCAGCATTTATGCGCATGATGATAAAAGATATTTTATCAAAAAACGGATTTGAAGTAGTAGGAGAAGCTGCAGACGGGGTACAAGCTATCGAGAAATATGCAGAGCTGAAACCAGATTTAGTAACAATGGATATTACGATGCCGGAAATGGATGGAATTGCTGCATTAAAAGAAATAAAAGCAAAAGATCCAAATGCAGTTATTATTATGTGTTCCGCTATGGGGCAACAAGCAATGGTCATTGACGCTATTCAAGCTGGCGCAAAAGATTTTATCGTAAAACCTTTTCAAGCCGACAGAGTAATTGAAGCAATTTCCAAAGCAATCGGGTAATACAATGATGAGGAAATTTACCCTCGTTTTTTGTGTCATCTCCACATTATTTTTACTGTTTGAACAAGACGCATATGCGGCTATAGATCCGAATGGAAGCATTGAAGAATATTATAACAAAGCCAAGACCAATAGTTCAGAAGAACAACCTGCTTCCAATGTGGAACAAGAACAAACAGAAGAGATCGCTACGGATCCAGTATCTGTTACCGCTTGGGATTATGTGAAAATGATCTTCGCTTTACTATTTGTTGTGTTATTACTTTATGGTCTATTACGATTTGTGAATAGTAGAAATAAGACGTTTCAACACAATCAGCTAATACAAAATTTAGGTGGAGTTGGCGTTAGTCAAGGTAAATCTGTTCAGTTATTACAAGTTGGCAATTCTCTATTTTTAGTTGGAATTGGAGAAGATATTACTTTATTAAAAGAAATAGAGGATCCAGAAGAAATAGAGAAGCTAACGAAAATATATGAAGAAAAACAAGATATCGGTAAAACAGTTCCATACATATCAGAACTAGTTCATCGTTTAAAAGAAAATGTATCTTCTAAGTCGAAAAATAATGAGCAAAAAAATCCATCATTTAACGAAACGTTCCAAAAAAAGTTACGAGAAATTAAAAAAGACCGTAGTGATGTATTAAAGGATTGGAAGACAAAGGAGCGCGAAAAAAATGAATGATTTTGTCCAGTTCTTTTCGGACAGTGATCCGTCAAATGTCTCTACTTCAATCAAGTTAATGCTATTGCTTACGGTTTTATCTTTGGCACCAAGCATTTTAATATTAATGACAAGTTTTGCTCGAATCGTTATTATTCTTTCCTTTGTTCGGACGGCACTTGCCACACAGCAAATGCCTCCGAATCAGGTCATTGTTGGTCTGGCGTTATTTTTGACTTTCTTCATCATGGCGCCTACTTTCCAGCAAGTGAATGAAGAAGCCTTAACTCCACTTTTCAATGAAGAGATAACATTGGAGCAAGCGTATGAAAATGCGAGTGGCCCATTTAAAGAGTTTATGAGCAAGCATACGAGGCAAAAAGATTTAGAATTATTTTTACGTTATACAGAAGCAGAACGGCCGGAATCGATTGAAGATATTCCATTAACCGTGATGGTTCCTGCATTTGCCCTAAGCGAGATAAAAACCGCTTTTCAAATTGGGTTTATGATTTTTATTCCATTTTTAGTAATTGATATGATCGTTGCCAGTGTATTAATGTCAATGGGGATGATGATGTTACCACCTGTTATGATCTCATTGCCGTTTAAAATATTATTGTTTGTATTAGTGGATGGATGGTATTTAGTCATGAAATCCATATTACAAAGTTTTTAGGAGCTGATTGTCATGAATAATGAAATGGTTATTTCGATTGCGGAAAGAGCAATTTGGGTCATTCTTCTTGCATCAGGTCCTCTTCTTTTGGTCGCTTTAATAACTGGTCTTGCAGTAAGTATTTTTCAGGCAACGACACAAATACAAGAACAAACACTTGCATTTGTACCTAAAATTGTGGCTGTGTTAGTTGCCATTGTTTTTTTCGGGCCTTGGATGTTATCGCAAGTGACATCTTATGCTGCAGATATATTTGAAAATTTAATAAGATACATTGGTTGAGCATATGGAACAAATCATACCTAGCTTAACTGTACTATTACTAATCATTGCAAGAGTTTCCGCCTTTTTCGTCATTTTGCCTCTTTTTTCGCATCGTACAGTACCTGCATCGCACCGGATTGCTTTTGCGGTTATTCTTTCGTGGATGATGTATTATACGATGGATGTGGAACCATTTGAAGTGAATGGGGATTATATATTATTAATTATAAAAGAAGTAATGGTGGGACTGTTTATTGGATTACTCGCTTTTATCATTATGTCCGCCGTCCAAATTGCCGGCGGGTTTATCGACTTTCAGATGGGCTTTGCGATTGCGAATGTTATTGATCCGCAAACTGGCGCACAAAGTCCGTTAATCGGTCAATTTCTAAATACACTAGCACTCCTGTTGTTACTTGCCTTAAATGGTCATCATTTACTGTTAGATGGTGTTTTCTATAGTTATCAATTTATCCCAATGGAGCTTCCATGGCCTGCATTTGGACAAGAAAATTATGTGGAGTTTATTATGAAAACCTTTGCGGGGATATTTGCGGTAGCCTTTCAAATGTCTATACCAATCGTGGCAACACTATTTTTAGTAGATATTGCATTAGGTATTACGGCAAGAACCGTTCCACAGTTAAATATCTTCGTGGTCGGATTTCCGATTAAAATAGGAGTTAGTTTCTTAGTACTCCTTGTTATGATGGGTGTTTTAATGGCAGTTGTTCAAGAAATGTTTGAAATGATGGTCGTCAGTATGCGCGATTTAATGATCATTTTAGGAGGTGGCTAATATGTTTAAACTCCAATTAGATTTACAGTTTTTTGCAGGAGAAAAAACAGAAAAAGCGACCCCTAAAAAAAGGCAAGATTCGCGTAAAAAAGGACAAGTATTAAAAAGCCAAGATGTAACAAGTGCCATTGTGTTACTTTCCGTGTTTTTGTTTTTGTTTTTCTTTGCAGGATTTTTGCGAGCAGAAATCTTCTCTTTTTTTGATGTGACGTTTACGAAATATATGTTAATTGAAACGTTGACAATAGATACGTCGATTGAAATATACAAAGACTTATTAATGGAAATGGCAATCATTTTACTACCAATTATGCTAGTAGCTGTAGTAGCAGCGGTCGCTGCAAACTTTTTTCAATTTGGATTGCTCTTTACAACGGAGCCGCTCAAATTTGATTTGAAAAAGATAGATCCTATTAAAGGATTGAAACGTATTTTTTCGCTTAAAGCAATTATTGAGTTATTGAAATCGATATTGAAGATTTCATTTATCGGATCTGTAACAACGCTTATCTTATGGATGAATCTAGAACAAGTGCTATCATTGTCCTTTAAAACAGCTTGGGATACATTATCGACCGTTGGATGGTTAACGGGCATGATGGGGATAGCGGCATCTGTTGTGTTGTTATTTATATCGATATTAGATTTCTTTTATCAGCGATTTGACTATGAAAAAAACTTAAAAATGTCGAAGCAAGACATTAAAGATGAACATAAAAACTCGGAGGGAGATCCGATTATTAAATCTCGTATAAGACAAAGGCAAAGGGAAATGGCGATGCGTCGCATGATGCAAGAAGTTCCGACGGCTGATGTAGTTATTACAAACCCAACCCATTTTGCCATTGCGCTAAAGTACGATGATGAATCGATGGATGCCCCTATAGTTGTAGCTAAAGGAGCCGATCTTGTGGCTCAAAAGATCAAGCTTATTGCTAAAGAAAATGATGTCGTGATGGTTGAAAATAGACCACTTGCTAGAGCAATGTTTGACCAAGTGGAAATCGGCCAACGAATTCCGGATGAATTTTTCAAAGCAGTGGCAGAAGTGCTGGCTTATGTATATCGAATTAAACAAAAAATTTAAAGGCAAAGATTGAGGTGGAAGTATATGCAAATCCGCGATATATCCGTTTTAGCAGCTGTAATTTCAATTGTGGCTATGCTAGTAATACCTCTTCCTCATTGGTTATTAAGTTTTCTGATAATAGTTAATATTACCATAGCTTTATTGATTTTAATGACTGCTATGAATATGCAAGAGGCTTTACAGTTTTCCGTTTTCCCTACCGTCGTATTACTTGTAACTTTGTTTAGACTCGCACTGAACGTCTCGACTACGAGAGCAATTTTAGCTGAAGGTGATGCTGGTAAAGTAGTTGAAACTTTCGGTACGTTCGTAACAGGTGGGAATCTTTTAGTTGGTTTAGTAGTATTTGCTATTTTAGTTATTATCAATTTCATTGTTATTACTAAAGGGGCAGAACGTGTATCTGAAGTTGCCGCTCGTTTTACCTTGGATGCTATGCCTGGTAAACAAATGAGTATCGATGCGGATTTAAATGCTGGGATGATTTCAGAAAAAGAGGCTAGAGAAAGACGTGAAAAAGTTAGTGGAGAAGCTGACTTTTATGGAGCTATGGATGGTGCTACGAAATTCGTAAAAGGGGATGCAATAGCAGGTATTATTATTGTAATTATTAACCTTGTATTTGGGATTATCATTGGTGTTGTTCAATTTGGTCTTCCTTTAGCTGAAGCGGCGGTTCTTTTCTCTACATTAACTGTTGGGGATGGTCTTGTTTCACAAATTCCTGCATTATTAATCTCTACAGCAACTGGTATCGTTGTTACAAGGGCCGCATCTAAAGGTAATTTAGGTGGAGACATAACGAGCCAATTATTTAATCAGCCAAAACTCCTGTATGTTGCCGCGGCTACAATAGCTTTACTTGGTATTATTACTCCGATTGGAATATTACTCACATTCCCAGTTTCGATTGCACTTGCAATAGGAGCATATATGATATCGAAAAGTAGTAAAGAAAGTCCAGATGAAATCGAAGAATATGAAGAGGAAGTTGCAACGGATACGATGAAAAGCCCTGAAAATGTTATCAATCTATTAAATGTGGATCCGATTGAATTTGAATTCGGTTATGGACTAATCCCTTTAGTAGATACTGCACAGGGCGGTGATTTACTCGATCGTGTGGTTATGATTCGTAGACAGTTAGCACTTGAACTTGGGGTAGTCATTCCAGTTGTTCGTATTCGGGATAATATCCAACTACAACCGAATGAATATCGTATTAAAATTAAAGGAAATGAGATGGCAAGAGGAGAACTATTACTTGATCACTATTTAGCTATGAGTCCCGGAGATGATGATTCGATTGAAGGAATTGATACAATTGAACCTTCTTTTGGATTACCTGCAAAATGGATAACGGAGTCAATAAAAGAAGAAGCCGAAATACTTGGTTATACAGTCGTGGATCCACCGAGTGTTGTATCCACTCATATGACGGAAATTATTCGAAACAATGCGCATGAATTACTGGGTCGTCAAGAAACAAAACAGTTAATTGATCATATTAGAGAAACCTATCCAATCCTTGTGGATGAACTAACGCCAACACCTTTAACTGTCGGAGAAATTCAAAAAGTGTTAGGTAATTTATTGCGTGAGCATGTGTCCATCCGTAATTTGCCAATCATTTTTGAAACCCTTGCCGATTATTCAAAAATGACGTCTGATGTCGATATATTAACCGAATATACGAGACAATCGTTAGCAAAACAAATAACAACGCAATATGCAGGGAATAATCATGTTTTAAAAGTGTTAACCGTTTCTGGAAGAGTAGAAAAGTTAGTAGCGGATAGTATCCAGCAAACTGAGCATGGGAACTATCTATCTATAGATCCAAACGATTCACAAACAATTCTAGAATCCATGGCAAAAGAAATAGAACGAGCATCTTTAATGGAGCAATCGCCAATTGTTTTATGTTCTCCTGCGGTACGCATGTACATACGACAAATGACAGAACGGTATTTTCCTCAAATTCCGATTCTTTCTTACAACGAACTAGAGTCATCTATTGAGGTACAAAGTGTTGGGGTGGTGAATGTAGAGTGAAAATGAAAAAATTTACGGCTAGTACTATGCCAGAGGCGATGAAACTAATTCGAAAAGAATTGGGAGAAGAGGCGGTCATATTAAATTCTAAAGCTGTCTATTCGAAGGGCTTTTTAGGTCTGTTTAAAAAGAAATCAATTGAAGTATTAGCGGGAATGGATTCGATTGATAGTCCAGCACCAATGATAGAAAAACCAATTATTCAACAAGTACAAGAAGATACTAATTCGGTTGCGATCAAAAGAGAATTAGAAGACTTAAAACAAATGGTAAAGTCGATCGGACGTCAAAAACCGAATAGGACCTATCCGGATGAACTGGAAGCTCTTATTCATCATTTGAAGGAGCAAGAATTAGCAGAGGAGCTTATCACATCGATTAGTGATGAGCTTTTCGTGCATATGAAAAAAAACGAGGGCCGTATTTCAATAGAAGTGCAGCAAAAGTTGGCGAAAGATTACTTGAAATCTCAGCTTGAGGCTTTCCCATTTGGTGGTATTTCGTATAAAAAGAAATATATTAACGTACTGGGGCCGACTGGAGTTGGAAAAACGACGACTATTGCTAAAATGGCTGCTCGTGCTGTATTAGAAAAAAAGAAAAAAGTTGGATTTATTACGACGGATACATACCGAATTGCAGCAATTGAACAATTAAAAACGTATGCCGGATTATTACAAGCACCAATTGAAATTGTCTACAACGAACAAGATTTGCAACAAGCGATGCATAAATTTGAAGCATTAGATGTTGTATTTATCGATACAGCAGGACGAAATTATAAAGAAGCAAAATTCGTGGAAGACCTACAAGAACTAATTGACTTAAAAGAAAACACCGAAACATTTCTTGTATTATCATCTACGTCTAAACAGAAGGATATGGAAGTAATCATTGAACAATTCAAGGATTTTCCAATTGAAAAATTTATTTTTACAAAAGTAGATGAGACAAATTCTATTGGCTCAATTATTAATTTAATGGTTAAATATAAGAAGGGACTTGCTTACTATACGGATGGTCAAGAAGTCCCGGAAGATATTATGGAAGCTAGTCTAGATGAATTACTCGAGATATTTTTTAAAGGGGATTCGTTATGAGAGATCAAGCTGAAGAGTTACGGATGCGAATGCTTCGAAGTCAACAAAAGCTAGGTCGATCTATTGCCGTTGTCAGTGGAAAAGGTGGAGTTGGAAAAAGTAATTTTTCCATGAATTTTACAACAACTTTAAGTGCAATAGGTAAAAAAGTAGTACTAATTGATATGGACATCGGTATGGGGAATATTCATATATTGCTCGGAAAAACTGTACCTACCAATTTGAAAGATTACTTAGTCGGAGAAAAAACGATTGAAGAAGTCATGTTCGAAGGACCAAATAACCTACAATACATTTCTGGAGGTTCAGGCCTTTCGGGTGTGATGGAGTGGAACGACAAAATGTTCAATCGCCTAATCGAAGCGTTTGAATATTTACAAAAAAATTATGATTACATCGTATTTGATATGGGTGCTGGTGCAACAAGTCAAACATTAGATTTACTAGTCTCCGTTGACGATATTATTGTTATTACTACCGCAGAACCGACTTCCATCACAGATGCATATTCTATGATGAAGTTTATCTATTTCAAAGATCCGGATAAGAACTTCTTTTTACTTTGCAATCGAGCATTCTCGGAAGAAGAAGGGTCTGATACGACGTCTAGGTTAAAACTTGCGATGTCTAAGTTCTTATCAAAAGAAATTGTCGTACTTGGATCTTTACCAGAAGACCCAGTCGTACGTATGTCCGTGAAAGAACAAGTTCCTTTTTCTATCTTATATCCAAATGCCGATATTACCAAAAAGTTAAAACAAATGGTAAGTAGCTTTACTTCTATTGAAGTAGAAGAAAATGATATTCCAAACCAAAATACATTCATATCTCGGTTGAAAAATCTATTTTCGAGGAGGTCATGAGCTAGTGGTTCTTTTGCCAAAAAAGAAATTATTAATTGTTGATGACTCTGCGTTTATGCGTAAGTTGATAGGTGATTTTTTCAAAGAAAGTAATGTAATAGAAGTGGTTGGGATTGCACGGAACGGGAAAGATGCCATTCAAAAAATAAAAGCATTAAAACCTGATGTTGTTACGCTAGACGTGGAGATGCCTGAAATGAATGGGTTAGACGCGTTGAAACAAATCATGACAGAAACTCCTGTTGCGGTAGTGATGTTGTCTAGTACGACACAAAAAGGTACAGAAATTACGCTTCAAGCAATGGCGTATGGTGCAGTGGACTTTGTCGCTAAGCCAAGCGGGACGATTTCATTAGATTTACATAAGATTAAAGAAGAACTAGTAGAGAAAGTCGAAAATGCGGCTCAAGTAACCATTAGTAAACTAAATAAAGAAACTACGAAGCTTTTAAAAACAAAGCCTACATTACTAGATAGAAAAACAATAGCAAACAACTTAATGAGTACAAAAAGAGTGTCCAAATGGAGTAAAGCAACTAAAAAAATGGTATTGATCGGCACGTCTACAGGTGGTCCGAGAGCATTGCAAGAGGTGATCACCAAGCTTCCGAAAAACATACCAGCTCCTGTGCTCATTGTACAACATATGCCTGCCGGATTTACTAAATCTTTAGCTGAAAGACTCAATCAATTAGCTGAAATTGAAGTGAAAGAAGCGGAAAATGGAGATATTATTCGCAATGGTCATGCTTATATTGCTCCTGGTGGATACCATATGAAGATACAAAAAATAGGAAGTACATATAGCATTATTTTAGATAACGAAGAAGCGCCTAGAGCGGGACATAGACCGGCTGTAGATGTGCTATTCGAAGAAAGTAGTCACTATAATGATTTCGATAAAATTGCCGTAATTATGACAGGGATGGGATCAGATGGTTCCAAAGGACTTATGCAACTGAAGAAAAATGGCAATGTAGTAGCTATCGCTGAATCGGCGGAATCATGCATTGTATATGGCATGCCAAAGGCAGCAGTGGAAACGAATCTAGTAAACGAAATAGTAGACCTAGAAAATATCGCAAAAGCTATCATACAATATTTACCTTAAAGGAGTGTTAATAAATGGATACAAGTCAATATTTAGAAATGTTTATCGAAGAGAGTAAAGAACATTTACAAGCTTGTAATGAACACTTATTAGAATTGGAAAAAAATCCAGAAGATATTGCCATTGTAAATGAAGTCTTTCGTTCTGCGCATACGTTAAAAGGTATGTCCGCTACGATGGGTTATGAAGATATTGCAAATTTAACGCATAAAATGGAAAATGTCCTAGACGAAATAAGAAATAATCGTTTGCATGTAACAGCTGATTTACTTGATGTTGTTTTTACAGCAGTAGACCAGTTAGAAGAAATGGTTTTAGATATTGCTGCAGGTGGAAATGGAAAATTAGATGTAG
This sequence comes from Psychrobacillus sp. OK032, assembly GCF_900111345.1. Lineage (GTDB taxonomy): Bacteria > Bacillota > Bacilli > Bacillales_A > Planococcaceae > Psychrobacillus. The sequence continues at coordinate 84,825 of NZ_FOGY01000001.1, read as the reverse complement.
CCGATACAGTACAAAAACTGCATGCAATTGAAATAGGGGAAGAAGCACCAGTTGCAGCAACTACTGTAGAAGAAGTTGTATCTTTAGATTCTTCCAAGGGACAGAATTGGTTAAACTATGATGATTACGAGTTAACTGTCATTCAACAATCCTTGGAGCAAGATTATCATACATATGAAATTTCCGTAAAATTACGGGAAGATTGTTTGTTGAAAGCAGCACGTGTATATATGGTTTTTGAACTACTAGAGAAAATGGGAGATGTAATTAAGTCCTCGCCGTCAGTTGAAAAATTGGAAGCGGAAGATTTTGATGAAGTTTTCTATATTGCTTTAGTAACTACCGAGCCAAAAGATGATGTGCAAAAGAAATTAATGAAAGTGTCCGAGGTTACGGAAGTTGTAGTCCAATCTGTAACATTAGAGCAACTAAAAACACGCCAACAGGATGAATTAAGTAAAGTAGAGAAAACGGAGCAAGTAGTAGTACAAGCACTTGAAGAAACGAGTCAAACGGCTGAATTGAAGCCAGAGAAAAAAGAAAAGTCGTCTACAACAAAAGGGAATACTTCTTCTAGTAGTAAAACAATTCGGGTAAACATTGAACGGTTAGATGTTCTCATGAATCTATTTGAAGAGCTTGTGATTGATCGTGGTCGATTACAGTCGATTTCAGAAGATCTTCGAAACGCTGAATTAGATGAGACGGTTGAACGGATGTCTCGAATTACGGGAGATCTTCAAAATATCATTTTAAATATGCGCATGGTACCTGTGGAAACAGTATTTAACCGATTCCCACGAATGGTAAGACAATTAGCGAGAGACTTAAATAAGAAGATCAGTTTAGAAGTTATTGGTGCAGAAACCGAATTAGATCGTACAGTTATTGATGAAATTGGGGACCCACTTGTTCACCTTATACGTAATTCACTCGATCATGGTATAGAAAGCCCAGAAGTTAGAAAATCAAAAGGTAAACCTGAAGAAGGTACGGTTGTCCTCCGAGCGTACCATAGTGGGAATCATGTCTTTATTGAAATAGAAGACGATGGAGCGGGTATTAATCGGGAAAAAGTGTTGAAGAAAGCTATTTCTAGGGGCATTGTTAGTGAAGAAATTGCTATAACATTAACAGATAAACAAGTTGCAGAACTAATTTTATCTTCTGGTTTTTCTACAGCGGATGTCATTTCAGACGTATCTGGACGAGGCGTTGGTTTAGATGTTGTTAAAACAACGATCGAATCGCTTGGTGGAACAATGGATATTACTTCAACAGAAGGAAAAGGGTCCTTATTTTCGATCCAATTACCATTAACATTGTCTATTATTTCCGTTATGTTAGTTGAACTTGGAGAAGAAATTTACGCAATTCCACTTTCCTCAATTATTGAAACAGCGATTATTCGTTCATCAGATATATTAAATGCACACAATCAAAAGGTCATTGATTTCCGAGGAAAAGTAGTGCCTTTAGTATTTTTGGAAGATGTGTTTGAAGTACCAAGAGAAGATACAAAAGATGAATTCCATTCAGTTGTCATAGTTCGAAAGGGTGACAAATTAGCTGGACTCGTTGTGGATTCGTTTATCGGACAGCAAGAGATTGTTTTGAAATCGCTAGGAGCATACTTGACGAGTGTGTTTGCTATTTCAGGAGCAACTATTTTAGGAAATGGTAAAGTAGCATTAATCGTGGATTGTAATGCATTGATAATATAAGAGTTTATCTTCATTCAGGTGTAGACTCCCACTTCTATAAGTGGTGAGAGGAATGCTATTTTGTTTACTGTTGAGCGGGTGTTGAAACGCCCGCTGAACAAAGAGAAAGCCTCCGGCGGATGTCACAGAGGCGTAATTGATTCTTTTAGGAAGGATGCGAAACTATATGACAGAAGCTATAGACGTTCAAAATTTAAAAGTAGTTGTTTTTCAATTGGCAGATAAGGAATATGTTATTCCGGTCACGCATGTGCAAGGAATTGAAAAATTGACGCATATTACGAGAGTGCCTAAAACACCTTCTTATGTAAAAGGGGTAATAAATTTAAGAGGGGTAGTTACACCAATCATTGACCTAAGAAAGCGTCTCGGACTTTTAGAAAGTGAATTGAATGAATCTTCCCGAATCATCATAATTACGTTAGAAGATATGAACGTAGGTGTAATTGTAGATTCTGCAAATGACGTGTTAGACATTCCAACAGATTCAATAGAACCACAACCAGAAGTAGTCGGCGGATTAGAAGAAGATTATATCGCTGGTGTGGCAAAATTGGGAAGTCGTTTATTAATATTGTTGCATATGCATCTCGTATTAAATCCGATAAAGTCAGGTGTTTAATACATGTATAAAAAAAATATTACATCGATTCATTTAGATGTTTTAAAAGAAATAGGAAATATTGGCGCTGCGCATGCAGCGACCGCACTTTCGACCCTTTTAAACAAAAAAATAGAGATGACCGTTCCTAAAGTAGAAATGGTTTCTTTCGATGATATGATGGATTTAGCAGGGGGTCCTGAAAACGTTGTTGCTGGTATATTTCTTCGAATTGATGGAGATGTAACGGGGAATATGTTTTTTGTATTACCTGTAGAGCAAGCTAACCGCTTCATTCAGTCGCTAGTACAAGATAGTAGTCTGGATTTTCAAACCGGAGAAGTTTCTGAGCTAGCGGCATCTGCCATGCAAGAATTAGGTAATATTCTTTCGGGATCCTATCTATCTGCACTGTCTGATTTTACGAGTCTTAAAATTTATCCATCAGTACCTGCATTAAGTGTAGATATGGTTGGGGCTATTGTTAGTTTTGGTTTAGTAGAAGTTTCTCATGTTAGCGATTATGTTATCGTGATTGATACCGCAATTAATGAGGATAATACAACAACCGGGGAAAGTGTGAAAGGGCATTTCTTCTTGCTGCCTGACCCGGATTCATTTGAAGCTATTTTCAGATCTTTAGGAGTGCAATAGGATGGTTGGACAGGGTCAAGTAGTTAAAGTTGGGATTGCGGATATGAATACAGTGAAAATGCCGGATACGATACGTACTTCTGGTCTCGGCTCATGTGTTGGCGTCGTTTTATACGATGAAAGGTCGCAAATCGCTGGGTTAGTTCATGTTATGCTACCAGATTCTAGTTTAGGTAGAACTGAAACGATTAATGTTGCTAAATTTGCTGATACTGGTATACCTGCTATGATCGAGCAGCTTAAATTAGAAGGGGTACAACCTTTTAGATTACGAGCAAAAATAGCAGGAGGTGCGCAAATGTTCCAATTTACTTCAGGTAAAGATACTATGCGAATTGGACCGCGAAATGTGGAAGCGGTAAAGGAATATTTAAAAAAATATTCGATACCAATTATTTCAGAAGATACAGGTGGTAGTAGCGGAAGAACAATTGAATTTAACCCCGCTAATAATCTATTAAATATTCGAACGGTAAACCAAGGAGTGAGAGATATTTAATGGTTGGCACAATTCTTTCTAATTTTTGGGTAGCCCTTATTGCATTTAGTGCTTACTTTTTCTCATCGTATCCTTTTTTGAATGGTAAGCGTATATTGTGGGATGCAAGTATGTTAGCTTTGTTATTTTTCTTCTTAACATTTATCGCTAGGGCAATCATTGCCTTTGTCATGGTAAATCCGGTGGCTACGGAAGAAGAAATGGCATTCGCTACGCAGAAAGAAATAGATGCAGTGGAGCCTTCTTCTGAAGAACTCGCGAAAATTGTCAAATCTATGTTAAGTGAACAATGAAAGCAGGGGATGTCGATGTTTTCGACTCCTCTTTTTGTGTAGAAATTTGCTATAATATACATATTCATGAGATATATTGGAGAGGAGGGTAATGGTGGCAAAAGAAAATTCGACAGAGGAACAACTCCTTTGGAAGAGATGGATAGAATATAAAGATTCAGAGGCCGGAGATTTACTCATACGAAAGTATACGCCCCTAGTTACCTATCATGTTCAGCGTATTGGCGCAAGCATCCCTAAAAATATATCAAGAGACGAACTGAAAAGCCTAGGTATGATGGGCTTATTTGATGCGCTAAATAAATTCGACTATTCGAGAGAGTTAAAGTTTGATACGTATGCTTCTTTTCGGGTTCGTGGTGCAATTATAGATGGTTTAAGAAAAGAAGATTGGCTTCCAAGATCTTCACGTGAAAAGGCGAAAAGATTAGAAGCTAAAATTGAAGAGCTTGAACAACGATTATTAAGGCATGCATCTGCAGAAGAAATAGCAGATTTTGTCGAAATGCCGGTAGACGATGTTTATCAAACGGTTCAAGAACATTTTTTTTCTAACGTACTATCTATTGATGAACAATTGCAAGAAAACGACGAGGTAGATTCAAAGTCATTTGTGATAAGAGATGATGCTCAAAAAACGCCGGAGCAGCAGATGGTGAAAGAAGAATTACTTCGTGATCTTGCTGGACAAATTCAGCAATTAAACGAAAATGAACAATTAGTTTTGAGTTTGTTTTATACAGAAGAGTTAACATTAACTGTAATTGGCGAAATGCTTGGATTATCAACCTCCAGAATTTCACAAATCCACTCAAAAGCACTGTTCAAGCTAAGAAAGCTTCTTGCAAGTGAAATGATGAATGCATAGAAAAAAGAGTGTTATGTTATCCGTATTATTGCATGTCTGTTGGTTATCCATATTATTCAATGAGTGATAATCGCTTACATTTTTATGTTTCCGCTCAATAAGTAGGAATAATGAGTCTTAAGGAAGTTACCGCCGGGATTTCCGCCCTGTAGCGGAAATCCTAGTGGAATCACGTTAATACGCATTTTATTTAAGCATTTTAGATTGCTTCTAAATTTACAGCTTAAACCAATTGGTATTTTGGTATGTTATCTTAATTCGTTGAGGGAGGCAGTTCGATGAGTTTAAAAGGTGTGGAGCTTCAAATTGCTATTCCGAAAACATTTGACGCAGGAAAAGTCGCAGAGCAACTGCAACAGCAAAGCGCGGTAAACCAAGCGAATGCACAAGCAGCTTCCGAAAGACAACTAGAAAAGAATAGAGAAACAGTCTTAGAATCGAACCAGACAACAGAAGCGAATCTAGAAAACAAAGAAAAAGAACAAGCAGAACAAGAACGCAAAAAGAGAGAAAAAAAAGAACGAGAAATGAAAGAGGCAAAACATCCTTTTAAAGGGAATTTTGTAGATTTTAGTGGATAGGAGCCGGCTATGACGTCTATTATTCTAGTCATATTATTTTTACTTCAAATAATCAGTTTTTACTTCATTGCTTTACTAAATGCAAAACTAACTAAATTTAACAATATGGAGTATAAACAAGAGCAAATCTTGGCTGAAATTGAAGACTCCTTCAGTGCATATATTGCCGAAATCAAAGATGAAAATAATCGTCTTTTACAAGAATTAAATAATACAGATCGTGTTGTAACAGCAACTACGGAAAATGTAGAAGAGAAAGAAAGTACAATAGAAACAACTCCAATTTTTGAAGTTCCTAAAACGTATATATCCAAACAACTTGCAGCAAATAGTTATATAAAAACAGTAGCGGTGACAGAAAAAAAAGAACCAGTTACAATAAAAGAAAAAGTTTTCTTCTATGATTCTGAGGGAAAAAGCATCGATGAAATTGCTAAAATGCTGCAAATCGGCAAAACAGAAGTAGAGCTTTTCTTAAAGTTTAAACATTAAAATAGTTGAAAGTATGAAAAATGTATGGTATATTACAATACGGTATGAATACACACGCAGTTCGGATGGATTTAGCAGGTGCTCTTTTATAAAGAGTAGCTAAAGAAAAATGATGACTGCGGAAGACTAAACCAAACCAGGAGGAATAATCATGTCAGTAATCTCAATGAAACAATTACTAGAGGCTGGTGTACACTTTGGACACCAAACTCGCCGTTGGAACCCAAAAATGAAAAAATACATTTTTGTTGAGCGTAACGGAATCTACATCATCGATCTTCAAAAAACGGTGAAAAAATTAGAAGAAGCTTATGATTTCATGCGTCAAGTAGGTCAAGACGGTGGAAAAGTTCTATTCGTTGGAACTAAAAAACAAGCGCAAGAAGCTATTAAAGAAGAAGCTGAACGTTCAGGTAACTACTATATCAACCAACGTTGGTTAGGTGGTACTTTAACAAACTTCGGTACTATTCAAAAACGTGTAGCTCGTCTAAAAGCGATTGAAAAAATGGAAGAAGACGGTACATTCGATGTACTTCCTAAAAAAGAAGTAGTTCAACTTAAAAAAGAACACGAACGTCTTGTTAAATTCTTAGGCGGTATCCGTGATATGAAAGCTATTCCAGATGTAATGTTCGTAGTTGACCCACGTAAAGAGCGTATTGCTGTTGCGGAGGCACGTAAACTGAACATTCCATTAGTAGGAATCGTTGATACAAACTGTGATCCAGATGAAATCGACTATGTAATTCCAGCAAATGACGACGCAATTCGTGCAGTTAAATTATTAACAGCTAAAATGGCGGATGCATTACTTGAAGCAAGACAAGGTGAAGACGAAGAAGTAACTCCAGCTGAAGTTGCTGCTGAGTAAGACACATGTAGTTAACAGGTGATAAGCGGCCAAACCTCTTATCACCTTTTTTTGAGAAGATGAATTTATTCGTACTAGGAGGAATTTAAAATGGCAGTTACAGCACAAATGGTAAAAGAATTGCGTGAAAAAACTGGCGCAGGTATGATGGATTGTAAAAAAGCTTTAGTACAAACAGACGGTAATTTAGAAGCAGCAATCGACTTTTTACGTGAAAAAGGTCTTTCTTCTGCAGCTAAAAAAGCTGATCGTATCGCTGCTGAAGGTACTACATTTATCCAAATTGAAGGAAACAAAGCTGTACTTTTAGAAATGAATGCAGAAACAGATTTCGTTGCGAAAAACGAAGCTTTCCAACAATTAGTTCAACAAGTTGCTACACATTTATTAGCAACTGAACCAGCTTCAGTAGAAGAAGCTTTAGCTTCTACATTAGAAGAAGGCGTAACAGTAGAAAACGCTATTTCTAACGCAGTTGCAAAAATCGGAGAAAAAATTACACTTCGCCGTTTTGTACTAGAAACTAAAACAGATGCAGATGCATTCGGTCCTTACCTTCACATGGGTGGACGCATTGGTGTTTTAACTGTTCTTGAAGGTTCAACTGACGAGCAAGCAGCTAAAGACGTTGCAATGCACGTTGCAGCACTTAACCCTGCACACATCTCTCGTGACGCAGTATCTGCTGATGAAGTAGAGCGCGAGCGTAAAGTATTAACAGAACAAGCATTAAACGAAGGTAAACCTGAAAATATCGTTGCTAAAATGGTAGAAGGTCGCCTTGGTAAATATTTCGAAGAAGTTTGTTTATTAGATCAATCTTTCGTTAAAAATCCAGATCAAAAAGTAGGCGTATTTGTTGACTCAACTGGTGGTAAACTAGTTTCATTCACTCGCTATGCTGTTGGTGAAGGTATCGAAAAACGTGAAGACAACTTCGCTGAAGAAGTAATGAACCAAGTAAAAGGTAACTAATTTGAATGCAGAAAATACGACAAGTATTTTCGCTAAATAGACAATACTTTTAGGGAACACGCAATTAGTGTTCCCTATTTTTCGACAAAGAGATGGAGGATACCTATGAGCACACCACAATACAAAAGAATCGTTTTAAAATTAAGTGGCGAAGCATTAGCTGGAGAGCAAGGTTTCGGACTATCACCTGAAATTATCAAGTCTGTAGCAGAGCAAGTAAAAGAAGTAGTGGAATTAGGCGTCGAGGTCGCTGTTGTAGTAGGCGGAGGTAACATTTGGCGTGGAAAAGTAGGAAGCGAAATGGGCATGGATCGTGCAACTGCAGATTATATGGGTATGCTTGCTACGGTTATGAATTCACTTGCACTACAAGATTCACTTGAAAAATGCGGGATTGAGACTCGTGTTCAAACTTCCATCGAAATGCGTCAAGTTGCAGAGCCATACATACGACGACGAGCAATTCGTCATTTAGAAAAGAAACGAGTAGTTATTTTTGCAGCTGGAACAGGAAATCCTTACTTCTCAACTGATACAACTGCTGCTTTACGTGCAGCAGAAATAGAAGCGGATGTTATATTAATGGCTAAAAATAATGTAGATGGTGTATATTCTGCAGATCCTAAGACAGATACTACTGCTATTAAATACGATGAGCTATCATTCCTTGAAGTAATCCAACAAGGCTTACAAGTGATGGATTCTACTGCATCTACATTATGTATGGATAATGATATTGCACTTATAGTATTCTCAGTAATGGAAAATGGAAATATTAAAAGGGCTGTACTTGGGGAAACGATTGGTACAGTCGTTAGGAGGAATTCATAATGCCGAAACAAGTAATTGAGCAAACGAAAGATAAAATGGCAAAAACGATTCAAGTGTACACGAGAGAACTTGCGTCTATCCGAGCTGGTCGTGCAAATGCATCTTTGCTTGACAAAATTTCAATCGATTATTATGGTGCTCCAACACCGATTAATCAAATGGCAGGTATTTCGACTCCAGAGGCTCGATTAATCACTATTCAGCCTTACGACAAGTCAATTCTTGGGGAGATTGAAAAGGCAATTTTAAAGTCGGATATAGGTATTACACCTACAAATGACGGGTCGTTAATTCGTTTAGCAGTTCCTGCACTTACGGAAGAACGTCGTAAAGAATTAGTAAAACAAGTGAAAAAAGAAGCAGAAGAAGCAAAAGTGAATATTCGTAACGTTCGCCGTGATGGAAACGATGATCTTAAAAAATTGGAAAAATCGGGTGGCATTACAGAAGATGATTTAAGAAACTACACAGAAGAAATCCAAAAACTGACGGATTCAAATATCGATAAAATCGATTCAATTACGAAAGATAAAGAAAAAGAAATTCTAGAAGTATAACCTATTTCATTAGTGCATCCAAATAATCGTTTGAACTTTTTGTTTGGAAAAGGCGTCCTTTTAGTGGGACGCCTTTTTATATTGCGATATTTTTGATATGATAGGTCATATATGTTCCTAGTTAGTAAGGTGGGGGTTTTTTGTATGTTAAATAAACTTATCCGTAAAAATGAAAAATCGATAAGTATTCCTTTAAAGAAACGAAAAGAAAATGCCCAACAAGAACAATTGCCGGGCCATATTGCGATTATTATGGACGGGAATGGTAGATGGGCTAATAAGCGAGCGCTACCCCGCATAGCTGGCCATCACGAAGGCATGAAGACTGTAAAGAAAATAACTAGGTTTGCGAATGAAGTTGGTATAAAAGTGTTAACTTTATACGCTTTTTCTACGGAAAATTGGAAAAGGCCTAAAATGGAAGTTGAATTTTTAATGCGCTTGCCAGAGGAATTTTTAGGTACGTATTTACCAGAGTTAATTGAGCAAAATGTACAGGTACAAATGATGGGAAATATTGAATCATTGCCTGAGCATACGAAAAGAGCTGTAAGAAAAGCAATGGATCAAACTGCCGCTAATGACGGGTTAATATTAAACTTTGCCTTAAATTATGGGAGCAGGGATGAAATTGTTCAAGCAGTCAGTAAAATTGCCCTCGATGTACAAGAGGGAAATGTAACATTAGAAGAAATTTCAGAGGAATTATTAAGCAATCACTTAATGACAAAGAATTTAAGTGATCCAGATCTACTTATTCGAACGAGTGGAGAAGTGCGTTTAAGTAATTTTATGCTTTGGCAGCTTGCTTATACGGAATTTTGGTTTACAGACACTTTATGGCCAGATTTTGATGAGACGTGTTTAATGGATGCAATTGAAAATTATCAAAAAAGAAACAGGAGATATGGTGGATTGAAGGAGGGAGAAGGAAATTGAAGGTACGTATCATTACGGCTGTTATTGCGGCAGCACTTTTTCTTCCTATTGTTTTGTTAGGTGGACCTATTTTTACTGCACTTATATATATTATGGCTGCAATAGGCATGTTTGAGTTATTCCGAATGAAAGACTTACCGATATTTTCGTTTGCTGGGGCTATATCATTGCTCCTTTTATTTGTGCTTTTACTGCCACCATCGATTGCGGATGCAGTGTTTGCTGTAACGGGTCATTCAAAAATCGAATGGGTTTTTGTCGTTGTTTTTCTGCTCTTAATTTATACAGTGCTCGTGAAAAATCGATTTACATTTGACGATGCAGCATTTATGTTATTAGGTACTTTATACGTAGGTATTGGATTTCACTATTTTATCGAAACAAGAGATGCAGGGTTAACCTATTTAATATTTGCACTGATTGTTGTTTGGTCAACAGATTCTGGTGCTTATTTTACAGGTAGAAAAATTGGAAAACGTAAATTATGGCCAGAAATCTCGCCAAATAAAACGGTGGAAGGGTTTATTGGCGGCATCATATGGGCATTAATAGCAGCGTTTATCATACACTTTATAAGCCCGCTTACGAATTCTTACCTCGTTTTAATCGGAATTACGATTGCTGCCTCTATTTTTGGACAGCTGGGTGATTTGGTAGAGTCTGCGATTAAAAGACATTATAATGTAAAAGATTCTGGTAAAATTTTACCTGGTCATGGTGGAATATTAGATCGCTTTGACAGCCTTCTTTTCGTCCTACCATTACTACACTTTTTACATTTCATCTAAGGAGACATAATTTCATGCGGAAAAGAATAAGTTTATTAGGGGCTACCGGTTCAATAGGAATTCAAACTTTAGATATTATGAGAGAGCATCCGGAGCAATTTCAGTTGGTTGCGTTTTCAGTAGGAAAAAATATAGAAGAGACAAGAAAAATATTGCGTGAATTTCCTGTGCCATTAGTTTCTGTTTTATTTGAAGAAGATGCACATCAACTACAAAGTGAATTCCCGCACGTAGAATTCGTATACGGAGATGCTGGATTAGTACAAGTTGCTGCTCATACAAATGCGGATGTATTAGTAAATGCGGTACTTGGAAGTGTAGGCTTGAATCCGACGCTCGAAGCGATTAAAAAAGGAATTACGATTGCCATCGCGAATAAAGAAACACTTGTGACAGCCGGTCATCTAGTTATGCAAGCTGCAGGGAAACATAATGTACCAATTTTACCTGTAGATAGTGAACATTCTGCTCTTTTTCAAGCGATGAACGGTGAAAAAAGATCAGAGATTTCTAAGTTAATCATTACGGCATCTGGTGGAAGTTTCCGCGATCGTACAAGAGATGAGCTGCGAAATGTAACGGTAAAAGACGCTTTAAATCATCCCAATTGGTCGATGGGTTCTAAGATTACAATAGACTCAGCTACGATGATGAATAAAGGGTTGGAAGTTATTGAAGCGCGTGTTCTGTTTGATATATCGTACGATGATATAGAAGTGTTGTTACATAGAGAGAGTATTATTCACTCCATGGTTGAATTTGAAGATACGAGTGTGATCGCTCAACTAGGAACTCCAGATATGAGAGTTCCGATTCAATACGCCCTGTCTTATCCGGACAGACTATCGCGTCCTCATGCGAAGCGATTAAATTTAGCGGAAATAGGCAAACTTCATTTTGAAGAAATGGATTATTCGCGTTATTATGCTTTGAAACTTGCGATTGATGCAGGTAGAGCAGGTGGCACGATGACGACTGTTTTAAATGCGGCAAATGAAGCAGCGGTAGCTTTGTTTTTACAAGAAAAAATTGGCTTTTTAACAATTGATGAACTAATCGAGCGAGCAATGGATGCACATGTGAACATTTCAAGTCCAGATTTAGAAACAATCTTACATGTAGACGCTGAAACAAGAAAAACCGTGCAAAACATGATAAAATAGTGCGAGACAAACTGGAACACGATGAAGGTGGGATATAATGGAAACAGCCATTGCGTTTATAATAATTTTTGGTAGTATTGTATTTTTCCATGAGCTAGGGCATTTTATTTTTGCTAAAAAAGCGGGAATAATGGTGCGAGAGTTTGCAATTGGAATGGGTCCGAAAATTTTTGCTATGACGAAAGGTGAAACACTTTATACACTACGTCTATTACCAATAGGTGGGTATGTGCGGATGGCAGGGGAAGATTTAGACTCTGTCGAACTTCAACCCGGGTTTAGACTTGGTATACGAGTGAACGATGCGAATGAAATCGAACAAATCGTCCTCAATCAAAAAAAGCAATTTCCGGATATGCTTTTTTTAGAGGTAGAGAAATCGGATTTGATGAAGGAAATGTTCATCGAAGGATATGACGAAGAGGAACGATTAGTCAGGTATAAAGTAGCTAGAAATGCTACGATCAATGAGAATGGCAAAGAAACGTTCATTGCTCCATATGATCGACAATTTGGATCAAAAACAGTAGGACAAAGATCAATGGCTATTTTTGCAGGACCACTTTTTAACTTTATATTAGCGTTTTTCATTTTCTTATTGCTTGGTTTATTTCAAGGGATTCCAACATACGAACCTGTTATTTCAACCGTAGTAGCAGATACTCCTGCAGCGCAGGCAGGGATGAAAGACGGAGATTTAGTAACAGCAATTAATGGAACTCCTATCTCAACATGGGATGAGCTCTCAGAAAAAGTAAAAGTGAGTCCAAACGAAAATATGAATTTCACGGTTGAGCGAAATGGCGAAACATTAGACTTGACAATGACGCCGAATGAAGTTGTGGTAGGCAAAGAAAAAGTTGGGCAAATTGGTGTAAAATATAGTAGTCCATTAGAAAAGAATGCATTAAAAGCTATACCATATGGTGCGGAGCAAACATATGAAACGACCAAGCGAATATTTATTTTATTAGGCACATTAATTGCAGGCAACTTCTCAATCGATGATTTATCAGGACCAGTTGGTATATATAAAGCGACAGAAGAGGTTGCTCAATATGGTGTGTATAATTTAATGTACTGGGCAGCGTTACTAAGTATTAACTTAGGAATTATGAATTTATTGCCACTTCCAGCACTCGATGGTGGTCGATTATTATTTTTCTTATTTGAAGCAATTCGAGGAAAACCAATAGATAAGCAAAAAGAAGGAATGGTTCACTTTGTTGGAATCATGCTCCTAATGGTATTAATGGTCGTCGTAACCTGGAACGATATACAACGGTTTTTCTTCTAAAGAGGAACTTGAAGAAGGGAAAGTTCTTACAAATGAACTTTCCTTTCTTTTTCTGTTAAAGGACATCAAAATATTGTTTGATTATACAGGTATGATAAAATTCCAATTTAGAGCTTTTTAATCGTTAATGTGTAATGTGACAAGGGGTTACATTTCATTTGTTGTTTGGAGAAGCGTTCGCTCGACTCCTGCGGGAAAGCGGAGTAATCGAGACCCCGCAGGAGTGTAAGCGACGAGGAGGCTCGATTCTTCGCCCGCGGAAAGCGAGCGGTAAGCTTCGGAAAACAACTAACGGACGCCATTGATATAGGTTATAAAGGAGGGAATCGCTATTATGCAAGATGGTAAAATGAGAATGCACTTATTGCTGCAACAACTCGAGTTAACAGAGGATTCTTTCGTCAAGCATTTTGAACATGCATCGATAACTAGATTTACAGTGCATAAAAAAATAAGAAAGTGGCAATTCCAAATTCAACTTCCAACTATTTTGCCAATTGATATATATACTATTTTACAAACTCGCTTGCAAGAAAAATTTGCGGGCATAGCGAGCGTTACATTAACAATTACGAGTGAAAATGCAAGCATATCCGAACAGCTAGTAAAACAATATTGGTCAAGTGTTCTAAAAGAATTAAGTGACATGTCACCACCATTAAAAGACTGTTTGCAAAAGCAAGAGCCAGTGTGGAATGGCCAAATGATTCAACTAACATGTGGAAATGAGTTAGAGTTACGTACATTCAAAAAGAAATATATAGAGATGATAAGTTCCATTTACGAAAGTTTTGGATTCCCAAAAGTAGCGATTGATTTTAAAGTAGTCGAAAACACGGAAGCAGTAGCAGAAGCGCAGATGGCATTTTTAGAACAGCGACGATTAGAAGAAGAAGCACTCGGGAAAAAAGCTTTGTTAGATTTACAAAACCGCGAACAAAATCGTCAAGAGGCTGGAGACGTAGCAGATGGACCTTTCCAACTGGGTGTACCACTCAAGAAGGAAGAACCGATATTAGAAATACGTACAATCCAAGATGAAGAGAGAAGAGTAACGATTGAAGGTTTTGTATTTCACGTTGAAGTGAAAGAACTGCGAAGTGGGCGCTCTCTACTCACTGCAAAAGTAACTGATTATACGGATTCGATACTTGTTAAAATGTTTTCCAGAGACAAAGAAGATGCTCAAATGATGGAACGCCTTCAAAAAGGTATGTGGATAAAAGTAAGAGGATCTGTACAAAATGATACATTCGTTCGAGATTTGATCATTATGGCACAAGATATGTCAGAGATAAATCCTGTCATTCGACACGATACGGCAACTGAAAAACGAGTGGAATTACATATGCACTCCCCGATGAGTGTAATGGATGCAGTGTCCTCTGTTTCTTCCGTTGTATCCCAAGCGGCAAAATGGGGACATAAAGCTATTGCTATTACCGACCATGCAAACGTTCAATCGTTTCCTGAAGCGTATGCAGCTGGTAAAAAGAATGGTATAAAAATTTTATATGGACTAGAAGCTAATCTAGTGCACGACGGCGTTCCTATTGCTTATGAAGAACAACATACACGACTCGAAGATGCCACTTATATTGTTTTTGACGTGGAGACGACTGGTTTGTCCGCAACATACGATAAAATTATTGAATTAGCCGCGGTCAAAATGAAAAATGGTAATATTATTGATAAATTTGAACGTTTTGCAAATCCGCATCATCCCTTATCTGCTACAACTATTGAGCTAACCGGAATAACAGATGAAATGGTACAAAATGCACCAGAAATTGAAGATGTTATTAAAGACTTTTATGAATTCATTGGCGACGGTATTATCGTTGCTCATAACGCATCATTTGATATGGGCTTTTTATATGAAGGCTACCGCCGATGTGGTATCAATTATTTCACTCATCCTGTTATTGATACACTGGAGCTAGCAAGATTTTTACATCCGGAGCTTAAAACCCATCGACTAGGTTCTCTTACGAAGAAGTTCAACATCGAGTTAACACAAGCCCACCGAGCAATATTTGACTGTGAAGCGACGGGATATTTACTGCTTCATTTATTGAAAGAAGCGGAAGAAAAAGATATTGAATATCATGATGATTTCAATAAGCATATTGGACAAGGGGATTCCTATAAAAGAGCAAGACCAAGCCATTGCACCATTTTAGCAGTGAATGATGAAGGGCTTAAAAACCTATTTAAATTAGTGTCTCTTTCACATACAACAACATTTTATCGTGTACCTAGAATTAAGCGATCCGTATTACAAAAGCATCGAGCAGGTTTAATCATTGGTTCGGCTTGTGATAAAGGAGAAGTTTTTGAAGGGCTAATGCAAAAACCTCTTGAGCAAGTCGAGGAAATTGCTAAGTTCTATGACTATTTAGAAATACATCCAAAAGAAGTATATAGTCATTTACTAGAGCTTGAACTAGTGCGAGATGAATGGAATTTAGAAGATATCATTCGCAAGATGATCAAGCTAGGGAAAAAGCTTAACCTTCCAGTAGTAGCAACAGGTAATGTCCATTACTTGCATGAAAATGATGCGATTTTCCGAAAGATATTAATAAACTCTCAGGGCGGGGCCAATCCGCTGAACCGTCATGAGTTACCTAAAGTGCATTTCCGTACGACAAACGAGATGCTTGATGCATTTTCATTCCTAGGTGAAGAGTTAGCTAAAGAAATTGTCATAACGAACCCAAATAAAATTGCGGATTCAATTGAAGACATTAAACCGATTAAAGATGATTTATATACGCCAAAAATTGAAGGAGCAGACGATGAAGTTAGGTCGTTAACCTATTCAAAAGCAAAAGAGATTTATGGCGAGGAACTGCCAGAAATTGTTGAGGCTCGTATAGAAAAAGAGTTAACATCTATTATTGGGCATGGTTTTGCGGTTATTTATTTAATATCACATAAACTAGTGAAAAAATCGCTCGATGATGGTTACTTAGTTGGCTCGCGTGGATCGGTTGGATCTTCATTGGTAGCAACGCTAACTGAAATTACCGAAGTAAATCCATTACCACCACATTATGTTTGTCCAACTTGTAAGCATTCGGAGTTTTTCCAAGATGGTTCCGTCGGTTCAGGGTTTGACTTGCCAAACAAGTCATGCGAAAAATGCGACACTCCTTACGTAAAAGACGGACAGGACATCCCGTTCGAAACATTCCTAGGATTTAAAGGCGATAAAGTTCCGGATATCGACTTAAACTTCAGCGGTGAGTATCAACCGGTAGCTCATAACTATACGAAAGAGCTTTTTGGAGAAGAATATGTATTCCGTGCAGGTACAATTGGAACAGTTGCTGAAAAAACAGCATATGGATATGTCCGAGGGTATATGAATGATAATAATTTAACGATGCGAGGAGCAGAAATCGACCGGTTAGTGCAAGGCTGTACAGGAGTAAAACGAACTACTGGTCAGCATCCCGGGGGAATTATTGTAGTTCCGGACTATATGGATATTTATGATTTCTCGCCAATTCAATTCCCAGCAGATGCGCAAGATTCCGAATGGAAAACAACACATTTTGACTTCCATTCTATACATGATAACTTATTGAAACTCGATATCCTTGGGCACGATGATCCAACGGTTATTCGGATGCTCCAAGATCTATCTGGAATTGATCCGAAAACTATACCTACCGATGACCCGGAAGTCATGAAAATTTTTAGTGGTACCGAATCGTTAGGAGTTACAGAAGAGCAAATAGATTGTAAAACAGGAACACTTGGTATTCCGGAATTTGGTACTCGATTTGTTCGCCAAATGTTAGAAGAGACGAAACCGTCGACATTTTCCGAACTTGTTCAAATATCTGGTCTTTCCCATGGAACCGATGTATGGCTTGGAAATGCACAAGAGCTTATCCAAGATGGGACCTGTCAATTATCGGATGTAATTGGTTGTCGGGATGACATTATGGTTTATCTAATCTATCAAGGTTTGGATCCTTCTTTAGCGTTTAAAATAATGGAATCCGTCCGAAAAGGGAAAGGGTTAACGCCAGAATTTGAATCAGAAATGAAAGCAAAAGGCGTAGCTAATTGGTATATTGAATCCTGTAAAAAGATAAAGTACATGTTCCCGAAAGCCCATGCTGCGGCTTACGTATTAATGGCGGTTCGTATCGCATATTTTAAAGTACATTTTCCGATACTATATTATGCAGCATACTTTACCGTTCGAGCTTCTGATTTTGACTTAATATCCATGGTGAATGGTTCTCAAACAATGCGGGCAAAATTAGATGAAATCAATGCAAAAGGACTCGATGCCGCTCCGAAAGAGAAAAGTTTATTAACTGTACTTGAAATTGCACTGGAAATGAATGAGCGCGGAATTAGAATGCAAAAAGTAGATTTATACAAATCTAAAGCAACAGAGTTTACAATTGAAGGAAGCACACTTATCCCACCTTTTAATGCGATTCCTGGTCTTGGAACAAACGTTGCGATACAAATTACAAAAGCAAGACTAGATGGGGAATTTTTATCGAAAGAGGACTTACAGCAAAGAGGTCGAGTTTCGAAAACGATTATTGAATATATGGATACAATGGGCTGTTTAGAAGGGCTTCCAGAAGCCAATCAGTTATCGCTGTTTTGAGTTCGAAACAAAAGCTTATCTTTACAAACTTTGTCTAGCTTCAGCGCCAAGCTCTTCGTAGTCAAATGTGAAAAAGCTACTCTTGTGGAAGCTCGTCGCAAACAAAATCGATTGAGCTTTTCTTAAAAGAAAATATACAAAATTGGTGTGCTATAAACCCAGTTTTCCTGGTATTTATAGAGTAGGTTCTATTAAATGATCCCGCTGATTTGCGCTCCAGGCGGACGCTTTGGAGCGGGGTGAGCGATGAGCCATCACCCTAAAAGTATGAACTGTTATCCGTAGAGTGTTTACAAAGGAAGGCTAAGAGCGCCACCTCATGTGGCACCGCCTTCCGCTCCAATAAAGTAACAATAAAGAAAAGAGTACTAAAAGAGAGGGAAGTATATCCTTTTTAAGTGCATCAAGTCACTGGTACTTTAATGATAGGCTCTTTTCATTATCATCGATCATAACCTTATTCGTATTCTTCAATGAACGATACAAATCAGGTTTTGTACTTCTAAGGCACTGGCGCTGTTCTTAGTAATTTGCACGGAGGCTATAAGTATGGTAATATAAAACTACCAATGTTTCATAGTACTGTGACGAAAGAGTGGGATTTCCCGCTCTTTTCTGTTGTTATATAGAAAAATCATTGTGGTGTAGGAGGCTTATATGAGTAATATTACAAGCGAAATAGAAAATCTTGTAACGCCTATTTTACAAGAGTTGAACTTAGAGCTTATTGACATTGAATATGTAAAAGAAGGCCGCGATTGGTTTTTACGTATCTATATTGATACACCGGCTGGTGGTATAGATATTGAACAATGTGCTCAAGTTAGTGAAAAACTAAGTGAAAAATTAGACGTTGTCGACCCGATTAAGGAAAACTATTTTTTAGAAGTTTCATCACCAGGAGCAGAGCGTCCGCTTAAAAAAGATTCTGATTTTATCGCAGCAGTGGGGAAATATGTTTTCATTAAAACGTATGAACCTATAAACGGTGCAAAAGAATTTGAAGGGACTTTACTTTCCTTTTCAGTAGAAGAAGGCGCATTAATAGAAGTTCGTGTGAAAACTAGAAGAGTAAAAATTCAAATTGATAAAGAGAAAATTGCGCTTGCTCGTTTAGCAATCGATTTCTCTGCATAATGTATATTGAGGAGTGATAGCGATGAGTAGTGATTTATTAGATGCGTTAACGGCGCTCGAAAAACAAAAAGGCATAGCGAGAGATGTGCTGATTGAGGCAATCGAGGCAGCGTTAGTAACTGCATATAAACGTAATTTTAACCAAGCGCAAAATGTGCGTGTCGATATTAATTTAGCAGTGGGAACTATGCTTGTTTATTCTCGTAAAGATGTAGTGGAAGAAGTAACAGACGACCGCCTACAAATTTCGTTAGATGACGCACATGCTATTAATCCCCATTATGCCATTGGGGATGTCGTGGAAGAAGAAGTAACTCCACGTAATTTCGGACGTATTGCTGCACAAACGGCTAAACAAGTCGTGACACAACGCGTAAGAGAAGCAGAACGTGGGCTAATTTATGAAGAGTATGTAGATCGTGAAGACGATATCGTCAATGGTATTGTGGAGCGTTTAGATGCACGTAATATCTATGTTGGCTTAGGGAAAGTAGAAGCAGTTCTACCGGCGAATGAACAAATTCAAACAGAAACTTATCGCCCGCATGATCGTATTAAAGTGTATATTACGAAAGTGGAACGAACTTCTAGAGGACCTCAAGTGTTTGTTTCAAGAACACACCCGGGCTTCCTTCGCCGTTTGTTTGAAATGGAAGTTCCTGAGATCTTTGAAGGTATTGTCGAGATAAAATCGATTGCTCGTGAAGCAGGAGACCGCTCGAAAATATCCGTTTATGCGCATAACGATGAAATCGATCCAGTAGGTTCTTGTGTTGGAGCAAAAGGAGCTCGCGTTCAAACAATTGTAAATGAGTTAAGCGGAGAAAAAATTGACATTGTAGAATGGTCAGAAGATCCAGTGGTTTTCGTTGCAAATGCACTTAGTCCTTCCAAAGTATTGGACGTACAAGTAAACGAAGAAGAGAAATCTACTACAGTAGTCGTTCCAGATTACCAACTTTCTCTTGCAATTGGAAAAAGAGGCCAAAATGCTAGACTTGCGGCTAAATTAACAGGCTGGAAAATTGATATTAAAAGTGAAACAGATGCAAGAGAATTAGGAATTTATCCGAACGAAAACTCTCCAAAAGTAATTTTAGAGAGCTTGGATGATGAATTGGATGATTTCGATTTTTACAAAGACGAAGAGTAAGAATAAGCAAGGATGGTGAGCTTGTATGGCTATTCAAAAGAAAATACCATTACGTAAATGTGTTGCTACTGGTGAAATGTTCCCGAAAAAGGAAATGATTCGCATCGTTCGTTCAAAAGAAGGCGAAGTTACGGTCGATTTAACTGGAAAAAAATCAGGTCGTGGCGCATACGTATCTAAAACGATCGAAGCGGTAAACCAAGCGAAGAAGAAAAATTCGCTAGCCAATCATTTAGAAGCTTCAATTCCAAATGAAATATATGATGAATTGATTGTTATCATCGAAAGAGAAAAACTAAAATGACGATAGAACAGCAAATTACTCAACTACTTGGACTTGCAACACGGGCAAGAAAAACGATATCTGGTGAAGAGTTAGTCGTCAAAGAAATAAGAAGCAAAAAAGCAAAACTTGTCATTTTAGCATCTGATGCTTCTGACAATACAGCAAAAAAACTGAATGATAAATGTGCATCTTTTAACGTTGAGCTGCATGTCTTTGGAGACCGGCACGATCTCGGACATGCGACGGGAAAAGAGGCCAGAGTGGCAATAGCCATTATGGATGACGGTTTCGCTAAAAAACTGTCCGGCCTTCTCAACGAATATAACCGGGGGTGAGCTAATGACTAAAATCAGAGTTCATGAATACGCGAAACAAATAGATAAATCGAGTAAAGAAGTTATAGAGCAACTAGGAAAGCTTAATATTCAAGTGACGAATCATATGTCTACGCTTGAAGGAGATGCTGTAACGAAACTAGATAGCGTCTATAAAAAGACAACAACTCAACCTAATAAACCTGTTCAGTCACAAAACCAATCAAGACCAACGAACCAAGGCCAATCAAGACCGGCAAACCAAAACCAATCAAGACCAGCAAACCAAACACAATCAAGACCAGCAAATCAAAACCAATCAAGACCTGCTAGCCAAGGCCAATCAAGACCGGCAAGCCAAAACCAATCATCAAGACCAACAAACCAAAGCCAATCAAGACCTGCTAGCCAAAACCAATCAAGACCAGCTGCTCAAAGTACTGGTCAAAGTAATACCCAAGGAACGAACAATCAATCAAAAGATAAAAAAACTTTTACTAATAACAATCGTCCAGGCGGAAATAACCGTCCAGGCGGCCAAAATAGACCCGGTCAAAAATTCCAAAAAAGAAGAAAAGGTCCAACAGTTCCTGTTCAACCTCCAGTACCGAGAAAAGAAAGAGAACTTCCTGAAAAAATTACATTTACTGAGTCATTAACAGTAATGGAGTTAGGGAAAAAACTTGGTCGTGAACCAGCAGAAATTATTAAAAAACTGTTCTTACTTGGCGTAATGGCAACAATAAACCAAGAATTGGATAAGGATGCAATTGAGTTAATTTGTGCAGACTACGGAGTAGAAGTAGAAGAAGAAATTAAAATCGATATTACCGATTTAGAAGTACATTTCGAAACTTCCGAAGAAGATACAGCTAACTTAACAGAACGTCCACCAGTTGTAACAATCATGGGACATGTTGACCACGGTAAAACAACTTTGTTAGACTCTATCCGTCATACGAAAGTAACGGCTGGTGAAGCAGGTGGTATTACACAACATATTGGTGCTTACCAAGTTGTGGAAAACGGCAAAAAAGTTACATTCCTTGATACACCAGGACATGCTGCGTTTACAACAATGCGTGCTCGTGGAGCGAAAATAACGGATATTACCATTCTTGTAGTAGCAGCAGATGATGGAGTAATGCCACAAACAGTTGAAGCGATTAACCATGCAAAAGCTGCGGAAGTTCCAATTATCGTTGCAGTAAACAAAATGGATAAACCAGCAGCAAACCCAGACCGAGTGATGCAAGAACTTACAGAACACGGTTTAGTTCCAGAAGCTTGGGGCGGGGAAACGATTTTCGTTCCAATCTCTGCATTAAAAGGTGAAGGAATTGATAGTCTACTGGAAATGGTATTGTTAGTATCAGAAGTTGGAGAACTAACTGCTAATCCAAAACGTCTTGCAAGAGGTTCTGTTATTGAAGCTCAACTTGATAAAGGTAGAGGATCAGTTGCAACTCTATTAGTACAAGATGGAACACTTAAAGTTGGAGATCCAATTGTAGTAGGTCACGCATACGGGCGTGTTCGTGCAATGGTGAATGATCTTGGCCGTCGAGTAAAAGAAGCAGGCCCATCTACACCAGTAGAAATTACTGGTCTAAATGAAGTGCCACAAGCAGGGGATCGCTTCGTTGTATTTGAAGATGAAAAAACTGCTCGTCAAGTTGGGGAAACTCGTGCTTCTCATGCGCAAGTTAACCAACGATCTGAAAAAACTCGTGTGACTTTAGACAATTTATTTGATCAAATGTCTCAAGGGGAAATGAAAGAGCTTAACTTAATCGTTAAAGCAGACGTTCAGGGTACTGTAGAGGCAATGGCTGCTTCATTGATGAAAATTGAAGTAGAAGGTGTAAATGTTCGAATCATTCATACCGGTGCTGGAGCAATTACCGAGTCTGATATTAGCCTTGCAGCAGCTTCTAACGCTATTGTAATCGGGTTTAACGTTCGTCCAGATACTAATGCTAAACGCGCAGCGGACGAAGAAGGCGTAGATATTCGCTTACACCGAGTTATTTATAAAGTAATCGAAGAGATTGAATTTGCGATGAAAGGATTACTTGATCCTGAATTCCAAGAGAAAATTATTGGTCAAGCGGAAGTTCGTGAAACATTCAAAGTTTCAAAAGTTGGAACAATCGCTGGTTCATACGTTACTGAAGGTAAAATTACAAGAGATAGTGGTGTTCGTATTATACGTGACTCTATCGTAATTTTCGAAGGTGAATTAGATACATTAAAACGTTTCAAAGATGACGCAAAAGAAGTGGCAAAAGGATACGAATGTGGTATTACGATTAAAAACTTCAATGATTTAAAAGAAGGCGACATTATCGAAGCGTATATTATGGAAGAGATTAAACGAAAATGATCGTATATGCAGAGTGTGATTTCCTCATTCCTACTGCACATTCCTTAAAAGAAAAACGAGCAGTTCTTCAACGAACGCTCTCTCGCACGAAACAAAAGTTCAATGTTTCTATTTCGGAAATTGATCATCAAGATGTATGGCAGCGGACGACTATTGGGATCGTATCCGTTGCTTCACAAAAGGATGCAGCTGAACGAGAGCTTACAAACGCAATTTCTCATTTAGAATCTTTTCCGGAATGGGAATGCATTGATATAAGAAAAGAACATTTATGATAGAAAATGAGGTGTAGCCATCATGTCGATGCGCGCTAACCGAGTTGCGGAACAAATGAAAAAAGAGTTAGGCGAAATTATAGGCCGAAAATTAAAAGATCCTCGTATCGGGTTTGTTACAGTGACGGATGTTGCAGTAACAGGTGATTTACAGCAAGCGACAATTTATATAACTGTCCTTGATGGGAATCGTGCAGATACGTTAAAAGCTTTAGAAAAAGCAAAAGGATTTATCCGTTCGGAAATCGGACAACGTATTAGATTACGTATAACGCCTGAACTGTTATTTGAATTTGACGAGTCTGCAGCTTATGGTAATCGAATAGATGATTTACTAAGACAGATTAACAAGTCATCTGAAGAGTAAAAACAAACAAAGAAGTCTGCTTAACACAACAAGCAGGCTTCTTTGTTCTTTAGTGAGCAAATTAGATACAACTGGGATTTTCGCTGCAGTGCGGACGCTTTCCGCAGGGTGAGCGATGAGCTATCACCGACGCTACGCGTACGTTGTGATGTCTCATCTGTCTCAACAGAGGAACGAAGGCTAAGTACCGCCACATCGTGTGGCCGCTGGAGTCGCCGCCCTTTCGCTACAATCCATGAGAATTCGCCAGCTAACCAGTATCGTCTCTCTAACTTAGCGCACATAAGTGTGAATGACCGATTAATTAATTGTGTAGTAACTTACAATTGACTAATTAAGTCGATACCTGTTTAGAAAGTGGCAACTTCTGCCGTAGCACGAGCTGGCTCATGCGAGGTGCGGCAAGCTACTTGTTGTTACCTGCTATTGCTATAGTCAGGCAGAAAATTTAATAGGGAAATTGTTAATCGCCCATTAACCTAAATGCATTTTATTAGTTGAATAATCAACAGTGGTGTTGCGTTGAGCGGTAAGCTTTGGAAAAGTACGAAATGGATATTATTATTGATCTAGAGGTGAACTATATGTACGAAGGTATACTTCCATTATGGAAAGAAAAAGGAATGACTTCCCACGACTGCGTATTCAAACTACGCAAACTATTAAAAATGAAACGAATCGGGCATACAGGAACATTAGATCCGAATGTAGAAGGCGTGCTACCCATTTGTTTAGGGCAGGCAACAAAAGTATCGGAATATATAATGAACGAAGGCAAGACATATATCGCAACTGTATCTATAGGCTCATCCACTACAACGGA
Organism: Psychrobacillus sp. OK032; assembly: GCF_900111345.1. Classification (GTDB taxonomy): domain Bacteria; phylum Bacillota; class Bacilli; order Bacillales_A; family Planococcaceae; genus Psychrobacillus. The sequence goes on along the minus strand of NZ_FOGY01000001.1, from coordinate 60,303 downwards.
AGATGCAGATGGAGAAGTGATCGAACAAAACAACGAAGAAAAACACTTTTCACGTGCACAAATTTTAGAAGTGCTTAAACAACTAACGGGAGAAATTACCCAAACTCCACCAATGTATTCAGCTGTAAAAGTAAATGGAAAAAAACTGTATGAATATGCAAGAGAAGGAAAAGAAGTAGAACGTCCGAGTAGACAAGTAACCATTTATAAACTGAGCTTACTGGACGAAAAAGAAGAATTCTCAGGAGAAAATGTAACGTTCACGATTGAAATAGGATGTAGCAAAGGGACATATATACGAACACTTGCAGTACAAATTGGGGAGTTACTTGGTTACCCTGCACATATGTCTTCTTTAGTACGTACATCTTCGGGGAATTTTACGAAAGAACAATGCTTGACACTTCATGAAGTACAACAAGCAGTCGAAAATAATCTACTAGATAACTCTATATTACAGTTAAAAGAGGCTTTGGGACATTGGCCTTCGATTGAAATTACAGAAGAAACTAAAAAGAGTATTACAAACGGTCAAGTAGTAGAATCCCATCCATTATTAGAAACGAATGATAAAATAATATACTCTTTAAATTCTAATCCGATTGCTATTTATATTAAACATCCGACAAAAGATGGTATGATGAAACCAGAGAAAATGTTTTCAGCAGAAAAAGGAGATTAATATGGAAGTATATCACTTATCTTATCCGAATCATTTATATGGAAACGAAATAAATGATTCATATGCTTTAGCTATTGGCTTTTTTGATGGGGTACATACTGGTCATCAAGCGGTTATCCAGGAAGCTTTAAACAAAGGACAAGAGCTGAATATTAAAACGGCAGTCATGACTTTCGATCCTCATCCTTCCTTAGTTCTGGGAGGTAGGAAAGAACAAATATTTTATATTACACCAATTGAACAAAAAATAGAAATATTGAAAGAGCTGCAAGTAGATGCTGTTTTTGTTGTGCGTTTTACATCTGACTTTGCGAAACTTACTCCTACCGAGTTCATTAAATCGTTTATCAAACAAAACAATGTGAAGCATGTTACTGCAGGTTTTGATTTTACATTTGGTGCATTTGGGAAAGGAACGATGGAAGATATGGAACAACTTTCAGATGGCAAATATACCGTTACTGTTGTCGGCAAGCAAGAACTTTCTGGAGAGAAAATTAGCTCTACTAGAATAAGAGAAGAGTTAAAAGCAGGGAATATGGAAAAAGTAAAAGAATTACTAGGTCGGCCTTTTATGTTATCGGGTGTGGTTATTCATGGAGATAAACGAGGGAGAACAATCGACTTCCCAACTGCAAATATCCAACTTGCTGAAGGACAATACACACCCGCAACGGGAGTGTACGCCGTGAAAATTTGTGTGCAAGAAAAATGGTATGATGGAGTGTGTAATGTTGGGTTTAAGCCGACGTTTAATAATCCCGATGAAAAAAAGCTATCGATTGAAGTACATATTTTTGATTTTAATCAATCTATTTACGGTGAAGAAGTGATTGTACATTGGTATATGCGAATTAGATCAGAGCAAAAGTTCAATGGAATAGATGAATTAAAGGCGCAAATTGCAAAGGATAAATTAGTAGCAATCGATTATTTCAAACAAGCATAATTTGTTGCTTCATATAAAATAATATGTTATTCTGTAAAAGTACAAAATTGTACTTAACCTTTCCTTGGCTTTTTCGATTCTCCAACGATTGCTCAGGAACAGGGGATACTATGAATTTTAGGAGGAAACAAACATGGCAATTACAAAAGAACGTAAAAATGAATTGATCGCTGAGTTCAGAACTCACGAAAGCGATACAGGATCTGCAGATATTCAAATCGCAGTTCTTACTGAAGAAATTAATTCTTTAAACGAACATTTACGTACACACAAGAAAGATCATCACTCACGTCGTGGTCTATTCAAAATGGTTGGACGTCGCCGTAACTTGTTGAAATACTTACGTGAAAACGAAGTACAACGTTACCGTGAGCTAATCGCAAAACTTGGTTTACGTCGATAAGATACTACCTAAGAAAGCGGGATTTATCCCGCTTTTTCTTTTGTCTATGAAACTATAAACGATGATGTATAGATAGCCTTATATCAGGGAATCCCTGTCTAGACTCCAGTGCAAAACTCGTAAATGAATAATTTTGCCCTTTGGAGTAGACAAAGGCACTCTCGCTTTTCTTATTGCGTAAAATACTTCGCATAGTTTTGGTTTTTTTGATACACTACTTATGATACATATAACTTTTATATACGCTATTTAAGCAGTTTTGAAGTTGAGAGGAGTTTTGATTAAATGAGTGAAAAGAAAGTATTTACGTACGAATGGGCAGGCCGTCCGTTACAAGTAGAAATTGGACAACTTGCAAAGCAAGCAAATGGAGCAGTACTAGTTAGATACGGGGATACAAGTGTACTATCTGTTGCAACTGCTTCCAAACAACCAAAAAATTTAGATTTCTTCCCACTAACAGTGAACTACGAAGAAAAATTATACGCTGTTGGTAAAATTCCTGGAGGATTTATTAAACGGGAAGGACGTCCATCTGAAAGAGCCATTTTAACTAGTCGTCTAATCGACCGCCCAATTCGTCCATTATTTCCAGATGGTTTCCGTAATGAAGTACAAGTAATCTCGATCGTAATGTCCGTCGATCAAAACTGTTCATCTGAGATGGCTGCGATGCTAGGCTCTTCTTTAGCACTTAGTGTGTCAGATATTCCATTTGACGGACCAATTGCGGGAGTTCAAGTTGGTTTAATTGATGGCGAGTTCATCATTAATCCAACGGTAGAGCAAATGGAATTAAGTACTTTAGATCTAGTTGTTGCAGGAACAAAAGATGCGATTAATATGGTAGAAGCAGGAGCGAAAGAAGTTTCGGAAGAAGTCGTATTAGAAGCAATTATGTTCGGTCATAACGAAATCATTAAATTGATCGAGTTCCAAGAGCAAGTTGTCGCTGAAATTGGTAAAGTGAAAAAAGAAATCCCTCTTTTTGAATTAGATAAAGAGCTTTTTGAGGAAGTAAAAGGCATTTGCGAAACAAAACTTGTACAAGCTATTCAAGTACAAGAAAAACATGCTCGTGAAGATGCTATTACGGAAGTAAAAAATGAAGTATTAGAACAATATACAGAAAAAGAAGCAGATGAAGCAACGTTTAAACAAGTAAAAGAAATTTTGGATGCAATGGTGAAGGAAGAAGTTCGCCGTCTAATTACGGAAGATAAAGTTCGCCCAGATGGTCGTGGGGTAGCAGAAATTCGTCCGCTTTCTTCAGAAGTTGGCGTTTTACCTAGAACACATGGTTCCGGATTATTCACGCGAGGACAAACACAAGCATTGAGCATTTGTACATTAGGTCCGCTTGGAGATGTGCAAATTATTGATGGGCTTGGTTTAGAAGAAACAAAACGTTTCATGCATCATTACAATTTCCCACAATTCAGTGTTGGGGAAACGGGCCCAATTCGTGCTCCGGGTCGTCGTGAAATCGGACATGGTGCCCTTGGTGAGCGTGCATTAGAAGCGGTAATTCCAGACGAAACAGATTTCCCATATACACTTCGTTTAGTAGCAGAAGTATTGGAGTCAAATGGTTCTACGTCTCAAGCAAGTATTTGTGCTTCGACACTAGCAATGATGGATGCTGGGGTTCCGCTAAAAGCACCGGTTGCTGGTATTGCAATGGGTCTAGTGAAAAAAGGCGAACATTACACGATTTTAACGGATATTCAAGGTATGGAAGATCATCTTGGAGATATGGACTTTAAAGTAGCTGGTACATCTAAAGGGATTACAGCACTTCAAATGGATATTAAAATCGATGGATTATCTAAAAACATTTTAGAAGAAGCACTAGAACAAGCAAAAATCGGTCGTTTGCAGATTTTAGAAAGTATGCTTGCAACAATTAACCAACCACGTGAGAAATTATCTAAATACGCACCAAAAATTACAATGATTAAAATTAATCCGGACAAAATCCGCGATGTAATTGGACCTGGTGGAAAACAGATCAATAAGATCATTGATGAAACTGGAGTGAAAATCGATACAGAACAAGATGGTACGATTTATATTGCATCTCCAGATGAAGAAATGATTGCACGTGCGAAACAAATCATTGAAGATATCGTTCGCGTAGCCCAAGTTGGCGAATATTATTTAGGAAAAGTAAAACGAATTGAAAAGTTCGGTGCTTTCGTAGAAATATTCAACGGCAAAGATGGACTGCTACACATTTCAGAAATTCAAGAAGAACGTACGAAAAATGTAGAAGATGTACTTAAACTAGGGGATGAGCTTCTAGTAAAAGTAATCGAAATTGACAATCAAGGTCGCGTAAACCTATCTCGCAAAATCGTATTAAAAGAAGAAAAAGAACGCGAAGAGCAAAAAGAACAACAATAAATAAATTGTTTATTGTAACAAAATAGGTTGACCGTAGGCATATAATAACTACGGCAACTTTTTTTTGAATTGATTTAACAAAGAATTAAACCCTTGTTGAATCAATCCAAAGCCTCCGGCGGATGTCACAGGTTTTGAAAAGGATGGGAAAGGATGCTAGCCTAAATAAGTTGTATCCATGCAACTTATTTAGGCTAACTGACCTGCATCACCTCGGCCTAAGCGCGGGTTCAAAATCTGCACGCAAATACGCCAGGGTGTATTTGATTGACAAGAATAACTTAATGAATAACAAAGACAGAGGTGCAATATTGATAAAGAAAATTACTTGTAATAACGGACTTCGAATTGTTGCAGAACATATTCCACATGTACGATCTGTAGCAGTTGGAATATGGGTGCAAGCTGGTTCTAGATATGAACTGCCAGAAGAGAATGGGTTAACGCATTTTATCGAACACATGTTATTTAAAGGGACAGAAAAAAGAACGGCAAAACAAATAGCGGAGGAATTCGACCGCATTGGTGGAAATATTAATGCATTTACATCGAAAGAAAATACTTGCTATTACGCAAAGGTGTTAGATCATCATGCAACCCATGCCGTGGAAATACTTGCAGACATGTTCTTCCATTCTGTATTTGACCCAATCGAAATTGAAAAAGAACGACAAGTCGTTTTAGAAGAAATAAATATGGTAGAAGACACGCCAGATGATATCGTGCATGAATATTTATGGAAAGAAATGTATGGAGATCATCCATTAGGTGCACCAATTTTAGGAACAGAGGAAACGCTAAATAGCTTTACTAAAGAAATGATTTTGTCGTATATGGAAAAGCATTATATCCCTGAAAATGTCGTTATTTCCGTAGCAGGTAATATTCCAGAAGATCTTACGGAATACATTGAATCGCTATTTGGTCAATTTACGTATAAGAAGTCACAGGATAATGCAGACTTTGCTACTCCATTGATGAACCCCATTTTTACGCAAAATAGTAGAGAAACAGAACAAGCACATATTTGTTTAGCCTATCCTGGATTAGCAGTAAAGGATGATAATATTTATAGTTTAGTCATCCTTAATAATATTTTAGGTGGAAGTATGTCATCTAGATTATTCCAAGAGATCCGAGAAGACAAAGGGCTCGCTTATTCCATTTATTCGTATCATTCGTCATATGAGGATACGGGGATACTCGCAATTTATGGAGGTACTTCTAGTAATCAATTAAACGAATTAAAGACTTCTATTTCGGATACGATTCAAACGATTGTTCAGAATGGTTTCACAGAAAACGAAGTTGCAAGTGCAAAAGAGCAATTAAAAGGGAATTTGTTATTAGGTCTAGAAAGTACCAATGCACGGATGAGCCGCAATGGTAAAAATGAGTTATTATATGGAAAACATCGCTCACTAGATGAAGTGAGTGAAACAATAGATGAAGTAACGCTAGCATCTGTGATGGATTTAGTAAAAGAAATCTTTTCACATAAACCTGCCATATCCATTATTATGCCAAAAAACGCCGATCAACAATGATCGGCGTTTTTTTATACTATTTGAAAGTTTATCTTATCTAATAAAGAAAAACGATGGTTTGTAGTTATATGCTTCGGTTCGCTTTGTAGAATAGTACGCAACAAATAGATACCACTAGGATTTCCGCTACAGGCGGACGATTTCCGCGGGGTGAGCGATGAGCCATCACCACAGCTCTCGCGTACGTTGTGATGGCTCATCTGTCTCAACAGAGGAACGAAGGCTAAATGCGCCACATCGTGTGGCAACGCCTTCGTGACCAACATCCTGTTGGCCTCCGCTGGAGTCGCCGCCCTTCCGCTCCAATCAATGAGAACTTCTTGCTAATTGAGCGTCTGCAGTTATCGGAGATTAAAATTTATCAGGTCAACTTCGCAATGGTCATTAAACCTAATTAGAAAATGCCGTTTCCAAATAAGAAGAGTTTTGTTCAACCATCTATTGGAATTGTACCTCGTAATTATCGTCGTCTTACTTCATGTAAATTTGTTATTATAAGAAATTAGTGCTTTCACTCGCAATTTGGTTGTTCTCCGAATAGAACTGGTAGCTTTCCATAACTGATTGATTGCTCTTAGCCATTTACTGGATTCTTACATATCAAAATACTACGTATAGAATAATGTGTCTAATCATTGGCGTCTCACTTTATGTGAACTTGTTATTTTAAGAATTGGTTGCTCTCTTGCTGATTTAGTTGCTTTCCGAATAGAATTGATTGCTTTCAATGACCGGTTTGTTGCCCTAAGCCATTTTCTGGATTCACAGAACTGAAAAATTGTTTAATATTTGTTTTTAGTGAGTTGTTATTAATAAGTAAGCAATTTTCTTGGTTGAAGCGCAAGGTGGCGACTCCAGCGGGAATAGCATGAGCTGAAGATCCCGCAGGAGCAAAGCGACGAGGAGGCTGAAGCCATGCCCGCGGAAAGCATCCGCCTGGAGCGGAAACCCTAGTGGACACTTAATAGAGCCACTTTAGTGCGCATTATTTGTATTTAGCGCAACATTTATCAAGCAGCCGAATCTTCGCCCGCTTAGCTTCAGACATCAAGTTGCACTTAAAGTGTGATTGCTTTATTTCTTATTCACTTTGCTTAATTATATGGCATATACATAAATAGAAAGAAATAAGGAGGGAAATGATTGTTACTTTCGGAACTGGCAGAAAAAGAATTAATCCAAGTGAAAGACGGCGCGAGATACGGAAAGCTAGCAGACACAGAACTACTTTTCAACCCAAAGACAGGGAAAATTGAAGGTTTTGAAGTGTTACAGAAGACAGCATCATTTTTCCAAGCAAACAAAGCAAATAAGAAAAAAGAATTTATTGCTTGGGAAGAAATCATCCTTATTGGAAAAGATCGTATTCTATTCAATGAAACAGATTCTTCCAGTGAAGCAAGTGAATTTTCATGAAAAAGAAGTGTGTCATTATTGGAACTGACCTACGCTTGTCCTACTTTCACACTGCGATTAGCAGAGACTTAAATACAAAATTAGTTGCCACGATGACGTGGGATGAAGAACTAAAAGATGCGATCAATCAATTTGAACCACAAATTCTATTCTTGCCAATTCAACCACTTAAAATGGAACGTCCCTTTATCCTACCTGATTCATGTGAAGTACTATTTGTTGGCAAAAAAAATGAAGAAATCAACCAAGAAATAGAGCGTAGAGGAGACATTCAAGTTTTTTCCTATTTAGAAGATGAGCAGTACATTTGGGATAATGCGAATCTGACTGCTGAAGGATTTATTAGTTATTTTTATACACATGAAAAACAAGCGATTTATAATAAGCAATTTATCATTACAGGCTATGGGAGAGTAGGGAAAAGGCTTGCTTATGCTTTGCATCACTTAGGGGCAAAAGTGGTCATTTCTGTGCGATCAGAACATCAATTATTTGAAGCAAAAAGCTACGGTTATGCTATAGAAACGTTAGAAAATTTATTGGATAAACCAAAAAATAAATCTGCCTATTTGATCAATACGATACCATCCAGATGGTTAGAAAATACACAGGCGGCTTCCTTTAAACGAGTTTTCGATCTTGCTTCTAATCCGGGGTGTTTAATCGATTCAGAGGGAAATATCCCGACCAATTACTCAATTTCTACTAGTTTACCAGGCATGTATTTCCCGCAAGATGCAGGTTTACTTATCGCCCAATCGGTTCAAAATCATTTGTCTTTTTAAAAGGAGGAAAAATCTAGTGTTGAAAGATCTTAGAATAGGTCTTGGCATTACGGCATCTCATTGTACGTATGAGGAAGTAATACCAATGATTAAACAATTTACGGATTTAGGCGCTACTGTAGTGCCTATTATTACGTATTCTGTGTTAACAGCAGCGACCCGTTTTGGAACGGGAGAAGAATGGATTGAAAAAATTGAAGGAGCAAGTGGCAGTAAAGTAATTTCTAAAATTGTAGAAGCAGAGCCTTTTGGGCCGACGAATCCACTCGATTGTATGGTCATTGCGCCGATGACTGGAAATTCAATTAGTAAACTTGCGAATGCGCAAACCGATTCACCGGTATTAATGGCAGCAAAAGCAACATTACGAAATGGAAAACCAGTAGTCCTGGGTATATCCACAAATGATGCATTAGGATTAAATGGGATGAATATCATGAAACTTTTATCTACTAAAAATATTTATTTTATTCCTTTTGGTCAAGACAATCCTCACTCCAAACCAAACTCGCTAATTGCTGATTTCACAAGGATTGTACCTACTGTGGAGCACGCTATTCAGAAAAAACAACTGCAACCTCTACTCATTACACATTCATTATAAATATAAATAGAGATGTATTTTCATGTATAATATGATACAATATCGCCAATATGTTTTGATTTTAGGAGGAGAGCTTTTATGTCACAAGGTTATACAGTAGCAGTAGTAGGAGCGACAGGTGCTGTCGGTCAAAAAATTATCGAAAAGTTAGTAGAAAGAAGCTTTCCATATTCAGAGTTAAAGCTTTTAGCTTCCAAACGATCTGCAGGTAAAGAAGTGGAGGTTAACGGTTTAACATATACGCTTGAGGAAGCAACACCAGCATCATTCGAAGGAGTAGATATTGCCTTTTTCTCGGCAGGTGGCTCTATTTCGAAGGTACTTGCAAAAGAAGCAGTTAGTCGTGGAGCAATCGTAGTAGATAATACTAGTGCTTTTCGAATGGATAAAGACACACCGCTTGTTGTTCCAGAAGTAAATAAACAAGCATTACATGAGCATCAAGGGATTATTGCTAATCCAAATTGTTCTACTATTCAGATGGTTGCCGCTCTTGAACCAATTCGCAAACAATATGGTTTGAATAAAGTCATCGTCTCCACTTACCAAGCGGTTTCAGGTGCAGGTGCAGCGGCTATCGATGAGCTAATAACACAAAGTGAAACGATTAAAGAAAAAAATCCGAATCCAGCTATTTTACCAGTGAAAAGCGATGAGAAGCATTACCCAATCGCAGGTAATGTAATTCCACAAATTGATCTGTTCGAGGAAGATGGATTTACATTTGAAGAGCATAAAATGATGAATGAAACGAAGAAGATTATGACACTTCCGGGGCTTTCAATTGCGGCAACTTGTGTCCGGGTACCTGTTGTAACAGGTCATTCTGAATCTGTATATATTGAGATAGATAAAGAGAATGTAACAGTGGATGAGTTGAAACAATTACTTTCGAATACAAAAGGTATCACTTTGCAAGATGCGCCTGAAAAACAACAATATCCGATGCCTTATTTTGCAACAGATAAAGACGATGTTTTTGTCGGCCGTATAAGAAAGGATCCTTCTAATAATAACGGCTTCCACATGTGGATCGTATCTGATAATCTATTAAAAGGAGCAGCACTTAACTCCATTCAAATTGCAGAAGCATTAATTGAGGAACGTATTTTAAAAGAGGTGTAAGAAAATGAATATTGGTCATATTTCAACAGCGATGGTTACGCCGTTTTCAGAAGATGGTTCCATTGATTTTATCGCAACAGAAAAGTTAATCGAACATTTACTAGCGACTGGAACGGAATCACTCGTTGTTTGTGGAACAACTGGAGAATCTCCAACATTATCAACGGATGAGAAGTTAGAACTCATTCGGTTTGTAGTAGAGAAAGTAAATAAACGAGTTCCCATTATTGCAGGGACGGGGAGTAATAATACTGCAGCATCGATTGACTTGTCGCAAAAAGCAGAAGCGCTTGGTGTTGATGCCTTGATGCTTGTTACCCCTTATTACAATAAACCAAATCAACGTGGAATGATTGCACATTTTGAAGCAATTGCGCATGCTACAACATTGCCGATTGTTGTGTATAATATTCCAGGACGTTCGGTAGTAAATTTAGAAGCGGACTCCATGATTGCGTTAAGTAAAATTCCATCCATTCGAATCGCAAAAGAAGCGAGTGGGAATTTGGATCAAATGACTAAAATTTTAGCTGGTACAGGAGACGACTTCCGGGTATATAGTGGAGATGATGGTTTAACTTTACCGCTACTTGCACTAGGGGGTTCTGGTATTATTTCGGTTGCTTCTCATATTATTGGGAACGATATGCAAGAAATGATACAAGCATTTCTTGCTGGAGATCAACAAAAAGCTTCGAAGATTCATCAAGCGATCTTACCAGTTATAAACGGATTGTTCGTACATCCTAATCCAGTAGTAGTGAAATATGCACTTTCCAAAGTAGGAGTCGAAGTAGGCTCACTTCGATTACCACTCGTAGAAATGACAAATAACGAGAAAAAAGCATTCGATTTAATCTGGGAAGAATATTTGAAAAATAAATAATTTCTACTAAAAAGACTGAGGAAAGCTAAAGTGTACCCTTCGCTCGGGGCATTTTAATTTTCTTTCCGTCTTTTTTTTATTTGTGTGATTCGTTGTCGTTCGATATAATAAAAAATAGTGGATGTTGGTCGGGTTAATAATTAGGAGGAAAAGATTTGGTTAAAGTAAAAAATGAACTTATTCGCATTATCCCACTCGGTGGAGTTGGGGAAGTCGGAAAAGCAATGTATGTAGTAGAAATAGATGAAGAAATATTTGTCGTAGACAGTGGGCTTATGTTCCCTGAAAATGAAATGCTGGGAATTGATATTGTCATTCCAGATATTACGTATTTAGAAGAAAACAAGGACCGGGTAAAAGGAATCTTTTTAACGCACGGACATGAAGATGCAATTGGATCTATTTCGTATTTATTGCAAAAAGTACAAGCACCTGTCTATGGTTCTAAATTGACGATTGCTTTAGCAAAAACGCATATAAAAGCATTACCTACGAAACAAGCAGTAAAATATTTCGAAGTAACAAATAAAAGTCGTATGAATTTTCAAAGTACGCATGTAACATTCTTCCACACAACACATAGTATTCCAGATTCACTTGGAATTGTTTTTCATACGTCGGAAGGTGCAATCGTACACACAGGCGAATTTAAATTTGACCAATCTGCCAAAGGGAAGTATCGCCCGGATATCGCTAAAATCGCTGGGTTAGGAGAAGAAGGAGTATTCATTCTTCTATCTGATTCAACCGAAGCAGAAAGACCAGGTTATACAACTTCTGAAGCTGTTATTGAAAACCAGTTATCCGAAACATTCCACGCTGCACGTGGTCGTATTCTAGTAGCTTTATATGCATCTAATTTTATCCGTATTCAGCAAGTATTAGATAAAGCAGCTGAAACAGGTAAAAAAGTAGCGATTGCTGGAAAAACGTTAGAAAATACTTTCCAAATTGGATTGGATCTAGGGTATTTCACTGTGCAAGAAGATACACTTATTTCAATAAAAGAAATTTCGAAGCTTGAAGATGAAAACGTCGTTGTTATTGTCTCTGGCAATCAAGGTGAACCATTAGAGGCACTTGAAAAAATGATTCGTAAACACCACAAAGATATTAAAATTAAAGACACAGACACTGTGCTAATTACTTTCACTCCTTCACCTGGTATGGAAGTAGGCATGTACCAAACGATGAACCAAATTGCAAAAGTAGGCGCAAAAGTATTAACTGCTAGCAAAAATGTTCATGTATCTGGACATGGTAGCCAAGAAGATTTAAAGATGATGCTAAACTTAACGAAGCCAACGTATTTTATCCCGATTCAAGGGGAGTATCGTATGTTAATGGCTCACTCGAAAGTAGCGCAAGACATTGGTATGACAAAATCTGAAATATTTATTGCGGATAAAGGAGATATTGTCGAATATAAAAACGGTAAAATGCGAATGAGTGGCAGAGTTCAAGCCGGTAACGTACTAATTGATGGAATTGGTGTAGGAGATGTTGGGAATATCGTTTTACGTGATCGTAAGCTTCTTTCCCAAGATGGTATTTTTATCGTAGTAGTTACATTGCACCGTGCGCAAAAGAAAATAGCGTCCGGTCCAGAGATTCTTTCGAGAGGTTTCGTCTATGTACGAGAATCAGAGGAACTAATGGAGGAATCGGCGCAACTAGTTCGAACAATTGTTGAAAAATATGTGAATAAAGAAACGTTTGAATGGACAAACATAAAACAAGAAATCCGTGATACGCTAAATTCATATTTATTCCAACAAACTAAACGCCGTCCAATGATCATCCCGATTATTATGGAATATTAATATGAATAATAGAGGGATTTCCTTTCCGAACTCGGAGGGAAATCCCTTTTTATAAGAGATAAGAAAGTATAAACTTTTTTACTCAGTATCTATCCAGCTCCAGCGCCTTGCTCCAGCGCACAGCTCGTCGCAGGAGAACGTTCCCCCTCGGGGTCAAATGGAAAAAAGCTGTGGTGGCTGAGGAGTTGCCTCATGGGGCCCCACGATGCGGGTCATGCATCCATTGCCACGGGATGTGGCGTACTTAGGATGCCTTCCCACCCCATTTGCCTGTGGGAGGGCTGCACGAAGCAGGTCATACAGTCGTTGCGACACGACGTCGCGAACTTAGACTGTATTCCTCTAGTATAGGCGCTTGCGCATTTTTTATTAGGAAAGCAGGTGTTATCGATGGCACAACAGAAAAGAAAAACAACTAAAAAAACAGCACCGAAAAAAAAGTCCATGCATCCGCTAATGTTTGAAATTATCGGATTACTCGTAATAGGACTAGCCATCATTGCCTTTTTTGAATATGGTTTAGTCGGTCGGGGACTCGCTTATATGGGTTATTTCCTATTTGGAAACTGGCATATCGCTATTCCATTTATCTTTATCGTATATGCACTTATTATTATGATGAAGCAAACTTTTCCCCCATGGAATCACCGTCTCTTATTGGGAAGTGGGTTTATTTTAAGTAGTTTATTGCTATTTAGTCATTTAGCTCTATTTCAACAGTTATTTGAAGGAAAAGGATTAATGACAAATTCGGTTTTAAGGGAGAGCTATCGTGTATTAGTGGAAAGTGGAGGTATTACAAATCAAACGAGTTCCCTTGGCGGAGGCATATTAGGGGCTATTTTATTTGCTTCGTTTCACGTTTTATTTGATTCCGCTGGAGCGAGGATTGCCGGATGGCTTTTGTTATTAATAGGAATAATTTTATGGACTGATAAAGCGCTTGTACCGTTAGTTATGGAATTAGTACCGAAACTAAGAGAAAAGTTAATAAATCGAAAGAAAAAGAAAAAACCAGCACCAGCTAAAAAGACAGGAAGACGTTCGAAAAAAGAAACACTGCAGGAAGAAGCGGTGACCGTCCACGAAGAAATACTCACGATTCAGGAACAAGAGGTGGAACAAGTTACAGCACCTATCATATCTGCCTTTACAGAACGGATCGTGAGAAAAGAAGAAAAAGTTATAGAACCAGAAGAAATAATTGAACCAATTGAGATTAATATGGATGCAGAAGTAGTAGAAAATGAAGATTATCAGTTACCGCCAATCACTTTGTTAGATGCACCTGCACATAGTGATCAAAGTGGCGAGTTAAATGCACTCCAAGCAAACGCACTAAAACTAGAAAAGACGTTTTTAAGCTTTGGCGTTAAAGCAAAAGTAACGCAAGTACATTTAGGTCCGGCAGTGACAAAATACGAAGTGCTACCTGATGTTGGGGTAAAAGTGAGTCGTATTGTTAGTTTACATGATGATTTAGCGCTGGCGCTTGCTGCAAGAGATATTCGAATTGAAGCGCCTATCCCTGGTAAATCGGCTATTGGGATAGAAGTGCCGAACACAGAAGTGGCAATCGTTAGCTTGCGAGAAGTATTAGAATCGGAAGAAAATGATAAACCAAATTTAAAACTACTCATTGGATTCGGACGAGATGTAACAGGACAGGCAGTGCTAGCGCAGTTAAACAAAATGCCGCATCTACTTGTAGCAGGCTCGACTGGTAGCGGAAAAAGTGTATGCATCAACGGAATCATTACAAGTATTATGATGAGAGCAAAGCCACATGAAGTTAAAATGATGATGATTGATCCGAAAATGGTAGAGCTAAATGTATATAATGGAATACCGCATTTACTCGCTCCAGTAGTGACGGATCCTCGGAAAGCATCACAAGCATTAAAAAAAATCGTATCCGAAATGGAACGAAGATATGAGTTATTCTCCCATACCGGTACACGGAATATGGAAGGCTATAATGAGTATATTAACAAATGGAATGATGAAAATGATGAAAAACATCCGAAGCTTCCATACATTGTTGTCATAGTTGACGAGTTAGCCGATTTAATGATGGTTGCATCCAGTGATGTAGAAGATTCCATTACACGTTTAGCACAGATGGCACGTGCTGCTGGTATTCATTTGATTATTGCAACACAAAGACCGAGCGTAGACGTTATTACTGGAATTATTAAAGCGAATATTCCTTCTCGTATTGCGTTTGCTGTATCTTCCGCTATCGATTCGCGCACCATACTGGATATGGGTGGAGCAGAAAAGCTATTAGGACGAGGAGATATGTTATTCTTACCAGCAGGAAGCTCAAAACCGGTTCGTGTGCAAGGTGCTTATTTGTCAGACGCAGAAGTAGAACGCATGGTAGACTTTGTCATTGAACAGCAAAAAGCAAATTATCAGGAAGAAATGATTCCGGATGAAGTGGAACAATCGCAAGAACAAGTAGATCGAGATGAGCTTTATGATGAGGCTGCACAATTAGTGACAGATATGCAAACTGCATCGGTTTCACTTATCCAAAGACGGTTTAGAGTAGGCTATTCTCGAGCGGCAAGAATCATCGATCAACTCGAATTGGGTGGAATAGTAGGGCCATATGAAGGAAGTAAGCCACGTCAAGTACTCGTTCCAAAAAACGCAATAGATCAGGATCCTATCTGACAAGTCGATACAATTTAGTAAATTCAATTTTTAAAATAATGATAAAAGTATTTATTTCACCCATTCGAGAGCGGCAAGGATCATCGATTAACTCGAAATGGGTGGAATAGTAGGTCCTTATGAAGGAAGTAAGCTACGCCAAGTACTTGTTGCCAATAATGCATTAGATTAGGATTCTATATGACAAAATGATTACAATTAGATGAAGTTTCTGTAAAGTCAATAGTTAAAATATTTATAAAAGTATTTATTTTGAAGATTTAAAGTGTTATAGTATGACTGATTAGTAGGAATGTTTTACATCAGAGGTCTGCTCTCAAAAAATGGTGGTGTTTTATATGACAATAAAAGTAGATCATCGTCCTTTATATCTTCAAGTGATTGATCGAATCAAAGAAGACATTGAAAATGGCATATTCAAGGAAAAGGAAAAGCTTCCTTCTGAATTTGAATTAGCAAAATCACTAGGTGTTAGTCGTGCAACTTTAAGAGAAGCTCTACGTTTATTGGAAGAAGAAAATGTAATTGTCAGACGACATGGAGTTGGGACATTTGTCAATTCAAAGCCTGTTTTTACTTCGGGCATCGAACAGCTTACAAGTGTGTCCTCCATGATTAGAAGCGTGGGGATGGAACCTGGTACTATTTATTTGAGTTCTATGCAATCGCTTCCAACTGAAGAAGATATTAAGCGCTTCCAATGTAAAGAGGAGCAATCAATTATTTCAATGGAACGAGTCCGTACTGCAAATGGAGAACCAGTTGTGTATTGTGTCGATAAAGTTCCAAAGAATTACTTGCCTAATGATTTTCTCATTAGAGAAGCCGGCTCTATTTTTACTGCCCTGGAGGAATCTGGTGATATACGTGTATCTCATGCGGTCGCATTTATAGACCCTGTTGGATACCATGAAGTTGCTTCACCGACTTTGAATTGTGAACCGGAAACTTCTTTGCTTGTGTTAAAACAACTTCATTATGACGAAAACGATCGTGTTGTTTTGTATTCGAAAAATTATTTTCGAGCAGATAAATTTAGCTTTCATGTTGTTCGAAAAAGGGTGTAAAATGTTTTCAATTACTGCTAATAAGAAAATTAACGGAGGTTTTCATTTTGACAAAACGTAAATTTGGTTTAGGTCTATCATTTGTATTAGCTGCCGGTACTATCCTTGGAGCTTGTGGTACAAAAGACGAAGAAACAAAAACTTCAACAGGTTCAGAAGGCACAGATACTGGAACTACAGAAACAAAAGATTTCTCTATCGCTATGGTAACGGACGTTGGTGGAGTAGATGATAAATCTTTCAACCAATTAGCATGGGAAGGTATTGAAGCATTCGGTAAAGAAAATGGCCTTGAAAAAGGTGACGGTGGCTATGATTATCTTCAATCTAAAGGCGATGCTGATTATATGACAAACTTAAACAGCTTAGTACGTCGTGATTTCGATGTAGTTTATGGAATCGGTTTCTTAATGGAAGAACCAATTGGTACTATTGCAGACCAACAACCGGAAGCACAACTTGCTATCATCGACGGTATTGTTGATAAACCTAATGTTGCTTCTGTAATGTTTAAAGAGCAAGAAGGTTCTTTCTTAGCGGGTGTTGCAGCTGCATTGATGTCTGAATCGAAACATGTTGGTTTCGTTGGTGGAATGGAGATTCCAGTTATCGAACGTTTCCATGCAGGTTTCGTTGAAGGTGTAAAAGCTGTAGATCCAAGCATCAAGGTAGATGTTCAATATACAGGTAAATTTGATGATGCAGCTCTTGGTAAAACAACTGCTAACCGTATGTATTCTTCAGGCATTGATATTATTTTCCACGCAGCCGGTGGTACTGGTAACGGAGTATTCGCGGAAGCAAAAGAACGTAAAACAAAAGATGCGAATGCAAACGTATGGGTAATCGGAGTTGACTCTGACCAATACGAAGAAGGTGCGGTTGGTGATACTAACATTACACTTACTTCCATGCAAAAACGTGTAGACGTTGCAGTACAAACAATTGCAAAAGAAACAATGGCTGGAAACTTCCCTGGTGGGAAAACAGTAACTTATGGTTTAGCAGAAAAAGGGGTACAGCTTGCTGACTCTCGCGGAGCTATCCCACAAGATATTCTAGACCAAATTGAAGAATACTCTAAAAAAATCATTGATGGCGAAATCACTGTTCCTGAAACAGTAGAATAATTTGTTTTTCTAACATCATAAAGGCCGATGCTTATCGGTCTTTATGATGTTTTATTTAATAGAAGAAAGACTTTAAAAATTTAAAGTATTCATTGAATTTTATAGAACTTTAACTTTAACTTACAAGATTTAAGGTCTTTCCTGTATTAATTTTGTACTAGTATAGTAGGGAGTGAATTCATTGGATTATGTAATAGAAACGCTAGGAAACTACTCATTGGATTCGGTCGAGATGTAACTGGGCAAGCTGTGCTTGCGCAATTGAACAAAATGCCCCATCTACTAGTGGCAGGTTCTACCGGTAGCGGTAAGAGTGTTTGTATTAACGGCATCATCACAAGTATTACGTGCAGCTGGTATTCATTTGATCATTGCGACTCAAAGACAGAGCGTTGACGTTATTACTGGAATTATTAAAGCAAATATTCCTTCTAGAATTGCATTTGCTGTATCATCTGCGATCGATTCGCTCACAATATTAGATATGGGTGGAGCAGAAAAACTTTTAGGAAGAGGAGATATGTTATTCTTACCAGCAGGAAGCTCGAAACCGGTTCGGGTGCAAAGGGCTTATTTGTCTGATGTAGAAGTAGAGCGTATGGTAGACTTTGTTATCGAACAGCAAAAAGCGAATTATCAGGAAGAGATGATTCCAGATGAAGTGGAAGAATCAAAAGAACAAGTAGATCGGGATGGGCTTTATGATGAGGCTGCACAATTAGTGGCAGATATGCAAACTGCATCGGTTTCGCTTATCCAAAGAAGGTTTAGAGTAGGCTATTCTCGGGCTGAAAGAATCATCGATCAACTCGAATTGGTGGAATAGTAGGACCTTATGAAGGAAGTAAGCCACGTCAAGTACTTGTTCCCCAAAATGCTTTAGATCCTGATTCTATATGACAAAATGATTACAATTAAATGAAGTTCACGTAAATTCTTTATTCAAAAAATTAATAAAAGTATTTATCTCGACCATTAAAAGTGATATAGTATGACTGATTAGTAGGAATGTTTTACATCAGAGGTCTGATCTCTAATAATGGTGGTGTTTTTTATGACAATAAAAGTAGATCATCGTCATTTATATCTTCAAGTGATTGATCGTATAAAAGAAGACATTGAAAAAGGTATATTCAAGGAAAAAGAAAAACTTCCTTCAGAATTTGAATTAGCAAAATCACTCGGTGTCAGTCGTGCAACATTAAGAGAAGCTTTACGTCTTTTAGAAGAGGAAAATGTAATCGTTAGAAGACATGGAGTTGGGACTTTTGTCAATTCGAAGCCGGTCTTTACGTCGGGCATCGAACAGCTTTCCAGTGTTTCTTCGATGATTCGAAGTGCAGGCATGGAACCAGGTACTATTTACTTAAGTTCGATGCAATCGCTTCCAACTGAAGAAGACATGAAGCGTTTTCAATGTAAGGACGAGCAATCGATTATTTCGATGGAGCGTGTCCGTACGGCAAATGGCGAGCCAGTTGTGTATTGTGTTGATAAAGTTCCAAAGAATTACTTGCCCGGGGATTTTCTCATTAGAGAAGAAGGTTCTATTTTTACAGCGTTGGAGGAATCTGGGGACATTCATGTATCCCATGCGGTTGCATACATCGACCCTGTTGGATATCATGAGGTAGCTTCACCCACATTGAACTGTGCACCAGAGACTTCATTGCTTGTGTTAAAACAACTTCACTATGACGAAAATGATCGTGTGGTTTTGTATTCGAAAAATTACTTTCGAGCAGATAAATTTAGCTTTCATGTTGTTCGGAAAAGGGTGTAAAATGCTTTAAATTCCTGCTAATAAGAAAATTAACGGAGGTTTTCATTTTGACAAAACGTAAATTTGGTTTAGGTCTATCACTTGTATTAGCTGCTGGAACTATTCTCGGAGCTTGTGGTACAAAAGACGATGAAAAAACATCAACAGGTTCAGAAGGTACTGAATCTGGTACAACAGAATCAAAAGATTTCTCTATTGCAATGATTACAGACGTTGGTGGAGTTGACGACAAATCATTCAACCAATCAGCTTGGGAAGGAATCCAAGCATGGGGGGCAGAACATGGTCTTGAAAAAGGCGATGGCGGATATGATTATCTTCAATCAGCTGGAGACGCTGACTATGTAACAAACTTAAATAACTTAGTCCGTCGTGACTTTGACTTAGTATATGGAATTGGTTTCTTATTAGTAGAACCGATAGGAACAATTGCTGACCAAAAACCAGATAATAAATTTATCATTGTTGATGGTGTAGTAGAAAAACCAAACGTAGTTTCTGTAATGTTTAAAGAACAAGAAGTAGCATACCTTGCTGGTGTTGCAGCTGCTCTTATGTCTGAATCTAAACAAGTTGGTTTCGTCGGTGGAATGGAAATTCCAGTTATCGAGCGTTTCGAAGCAGGATTCGTAGAAGGAGTTAAAGCTGTAGATCCATCTATTAAAGTAGATGTACAATACACTGGTAAATTTGATGATGCGGCACTTGGTAAAACAACTGCTAACCGGATGTACTCTTCAGGAGTAGATATTATCGCACACGCTGCTGGTGGTACTGGTAATGGTGTATTCGCGGAAGCAAAAGAACGTAAAACAAAAGATGCTAATGCAAACGTATGGGTTATCGGAGTTGACTCTGACCAATACGAAGAAGGTGCTGTTGGCGATTCTAACGTAACACTTACATCTATGTTGAAAAACGTAGGAACTGCAGTTCAAAACGTTTCGAATGATGCAATGGCTGGTAACTTCCCAGGTGGTACTACAGTAACTTATGGTTTAGCTGAAGAAGGCGTTGGTCTTGCTGATTCACGCGGCGCTATTCCACAAGAAGTTTTAGACCAAATCCAAGAGTATACAGATAAAGTTGCTTCTGGTGAAATTACTGTTCCTGAAACAGTAGAATAATTTGTTACACTAACATCATAAAGACCGGTATGTATCGGTCTTTATGATATTTTAATTAATAGAAGAAAGATTTTAAAAATTTAAAGTCTTTCCTGTATTAATTTTTGTACTAATATAGTAGGGAGTGAATTCATTGGATTATGTAATAGAGATGCTTGGCATTCGAAAAGAGTTTGGATCATTTGTTGCGAATGATAATATTACCCTCCAATTAAAAAAAGGAGAGATTCATGCTCTTTTAGGAGAAAATGGAGCTGGGAAGTCCACTCTCATGAATGTACTATTTGGTCTATATCAACCGGAAGCCGGAGAGATAAAAGTGAATGGGAAGACTGTAGAAATTACAGATCCGAACGTAGCAAATGATCTTGGAATTGGTATGGTTCATCAGCATTTTATGCTTGTGGAAAATTTCACAGTGACAGAAAATATTATTTTAGGGAATGAATTAACGAAAAGCGGCATGATCGACATTAAAGATGCTGCGAAAAAAATTCATTCATTATCAGAGATGTATGGTTTGGCAGTGGATCCATACGCTAAAATTGAAGATATATCTGTTGGTATGCAACAACGTGTAGAAATTTTAAAAACACTATACCGTGGAGCAGAAATATTAATCTTCGATGAACCGACCGCATCTCTCACTCCTCAAGAAATAATTGAGCTCATTCAAATTATGAAGCGACTAATTCAAGAAGGAAAATCGATCATTTTAATCACACATAAATTAAAAGAGATTATGGACGTTTCGGACAGAGTGACCGTTATCCGTAAAGGGGAAGGTATTGGAACGGTTATTACTTCAGAAACAAATCCAAATGAACTTGCTTCCCTAATGGTTGGTAGACAAGTTGATTTTACAACGGTTAAAGTCGATGCGAATCCTACAGATGATGCTTTAGTTGTAAAAAATCTAGTCGTTACCGATTTTCGTGGCGTTGAAAAAGTGAAAAACTTAAGTTTAACGGTACGTAAAGGTGAGATTTTAGGTATTGCTGGAATTGACGGAAACGGTCAATCGGAGTTAATCGAAGCTATTACAGGACTAAAAAAATCAAAGAGTGGATCTATTTCGATCAATGGGCGAGATATTACGAATAAGAGACCTCGTAAAGTGACGGAATCAGGCATTGGACATATTCCACAAGACCGTCATAAGCATGGGTTAGTACTAGATTTCCCAATCGGGCATAATATTGCTTTACAAACTTACTATGTAGATCCCATTTCTAAAAATGGTATTATGAACTACGGAAAAGTTTCGGAGCTAGCGCAGAAAATTATTAAAGAATATGATGTACGAACACAAGGTGAACACACACCAGCACGTGCTTTATCTGGTGGTAATCAACAAAAAGCGATTATTGGACGAGAAATCGAACGTAATCCAGAATTATTAATCGCTGCACTTCCGACTAGAGGATTAGATGTTGGTGCAATTGAATTTATTCATAGCCGATTAATCGAACAACGTGATAAAGGGAAAGCGGTGCTTTTACTATCGTTTGAACTAGATGAAGTCATGAATGTATCGGACCGTATCGCAGTTATTTATGATGGACAAATAGTCGATACATTATTGCCAAAAGAAACTACTGAGCAAGAACTAGGTTTATTAATGGCAGGTCAAAGTACGAAAGAAAATGTTGCAACACAGGGGGATAAATAGCATGCCTAATAGAGTAGTTAATATACTTGTCCCTGTTATTTCCGTTATTTTAGGTTTACTTGTAGGAGCAGTAGTTATGTTAATAAGTGGCTATGATCCAGTTGCAGGTTATTCCGCATTATGGAACGGTATTTTTGGGGACGCCTACACAATAGGAGAAACCATTCGTCAAATAACTCCTTATATCCTTTCAGGATTAGCGGTTGCTTTTGCTTTCCGTACAGGGTTATTTAATATCGGTGTAGAAGGACAATTGTTAGTCGGCTGGTTTGCAGCTGCATATGTAGGAATTGCTTTTGATCTGCCGATGTATATCCATTTACCACTTTCCATTTTAGCTGCTGCAGTAGCAGGTGGGTTATGGGCATTTTTACCTGGTCTTTTAAAAGCTAAATTACAAGTACATGAAGTTATTGTTACGATTATGATGAACTATATTGCGCTTCATACGACCAATGTACTTATTCGAATGGTTGCAAATGGTGGAGAAACGACAGAAGCGATTAAAGAAACAGCTTCACTGAAATCTGCTTTTTTTGAAAGTATGACAGATTTTTCAAGATTGCACTACGGTATTTTCATAGCACTTGCTATGGTGCTAGTTATGTGGTTTATTTTAGAAAAAACGACGACTGGTTTTGAATTGAAGGCAGTCGGATTCAATAAGCATGCATCTGATTATGCTGGTATGAATGTAAACAAAAATATCATTCTATCGATGGTTATTTCAGGAGCATTTGCAGGGTTAGCTGGTGCCATGGAAGCGCTTGGTACATTCCAATATGCGAGTGTAAAAGGTGGCTTTACTGGAATTGGATTTGACGGGATAGCAGTAGCACTACTAGGAGCAAATACTCCTTTAGGGGTTGTTTTCGGTGCAACATTATTCGGTGCGTTGAAATTTGGTTCATTAAATATGCCGAATGCAGCCGGTATACCAGTTGAAATCGTTTCAATTGTTATAGCACTTATTATATTCTTTGTAGCATGTGGTTACATTATTCGCTATTTCCTTGTAAAGAAGAACAACAAAAAGGAGGCGAAATAAGATGAGCTTTTTAGAGGTTCTATATTTCATCGTTCCGTCGGCTATATTTTATGCCGCCCCGTTAATCTTTACTGCGATCGGTGGGGTTTTCTCGGAGCGTTCAGGTGTTATTAATATCGGACTAGAAGGTTTAATGGTAATGGGGGCATTTATCGGGATTTTGTTCAACCTAACATTTGTCGGGACATTTGGTGCGATGACTCCTTGGGTTTCCATACTAGCTGCAATGGTTGTCTCCGGTATATTCGCGATTATGCATGCTGTAGCAACGATTTCTTTCCGAGCGGATCAAACGATTTCAGGGGTAGCGATCAATATGCTAGGTGTTGCGATTGCATTATTCTCTGTTAAATTGATTTATGGTAAAGGACAAACAGATTATATTCAAGAACGCTTTATACGATTTGATATTCCTTTTTTAAGTGATATTCCAGTTCTCGGACCTATGTTTTTTAAAGATGTCTATTCTACGTCGATTTTAGCTATCATCGTAGCGATAGGTGCATGGTTTGTTATTTATAAAACACCGTTTGGTTTACGTCTTCGTGCCGTAGGGGAGCACCCAATGGCTGCGGACACAATGGGTGTCAATGTAACGAAAATGCGCTACGTAGCGGTTATTTTATCTGGGATGCTTGCAGGTATCGGTGGCGCAGTTTATGCACAATCCATTTCTGGTGAATTTAGTCATTCTACGATCAATGGACAAGGGTTTATGGCGCTAGCTGCTATGATTTTCGGTAAATGGCATCCACTTGGAGCAGCTGGTGCTGCATTATTCTTTGGATTTGCGCAAGCATTAAGTATAATTGGTGGGCAAATTCCATATATTGATCAAGTACCAAGCTATTACTTGCATATTTTACCGTATGTATTGACTATACTAGCGGTTGCTGGATTTATCGGGAAAGCACATGCACCGAAAGCTAGTGGTATACCATATATCAAAGGAAAACGTTAATTTGAAATGCGGATTGACGCCGTTTAGCTGCGACAACGTTCTTCTGCGACGAGCTTTGCGCAGGAGTAGCTGGCTTCTAGAGCTAGACATAATTGAATAGAACAGCAAATTTCAAACTTTGTATTTGGGGACCAATTAAATTTGGTCCCTTTTTGTTTTATGTATAGTAAAATGGTATAAGAGATAAACTAGAAAGAAAAAGGGGGATAACAATATGTTCCAACAATTTGAACTTGCGCAAGGCGTTAAGCTTTATGTAAGACCGACAGAACAATTTAAAACGATTAATATATCGTTCAAATGGAAACAGCAATTAACCGAGGAACAAGCAGCAATACGCTCCGTTTTAGCTAACGTCTTGCAGTATAGCAATGATGTGTTTCAAACAAATGCAGAATTTCGAAAACGTTTAGATGACTTATATGGTGCTGTCTTATATTTTGATACGGGAAAGAAAGGAACCCATCATATTTTTTCATTGAATGCGGAAACTGTAAATGATGCTTATCTATCCAATGAAAAAGTAGTAGATGAAGTCTTCAACTTATTACATACCGTCTTATTTAAACCAAAGCTGGTAGATGGAAAATTTGTAGATTCGATTGTCAATAGAGAAAAAGATCAAGTCATTGAACGTATACAATCGATGTATGACGATAAAACGAGATATGCTCAGCAGCGTTTGCTAGAGAATATTCGCCCAAATCACGCAGCTTCTATTTCTGCCAATGGGACAGTCAAAGCTGTAAAAGCAGTAACAAATGAACAACTAGTAGCAATGCACCAAACGATTCTCACAGAAGACAATTTGTCTATTTATATTGTAGGGGATGTCAATGCGGAAGAAATAAAAGAAAAAATAGCTAGCCATTTTCCATTTGCGGATAGAACCTTAGAACTAGTACACGACGTAGAAGTAGTAAAAGCTTCCACAGAAAATGGATTTTTACATGAAATACAAGATATGAAACAAGGAAAGTTGCATATAGCCTATCGTACACCAATCACTTTCTTCTCAGAGGAGTTTCCGGTTATGCAGATGACGAACGGCATATTAGGAGGCTTTTCACATTCCAAAATATTTATGAATGTGCGAGAAAAAGAAAGCATGGCCTATTATGCATCTAGTAGTTATTCTTCTTTATATGGGTTGATATTCGTCTTAGCAGGAATTGATGCTAATTTACAGGAAAAAGCGGTCAAGTTAATAGATGAACAGCTAAAAGTGATGCAAGAAGGAGATATTACTGATTTAGAGATAAATCAAACAAAATCAATGCTATCCAATCAATTAAAAGAAGCATTGGATTCTGCCCGCGCACAAATTGAAATTTACGATCAATATAAAGAAATAAACGAGTCATTCACAGTAGAAAACTGGGTTGCCAAATGGTCCAATGTAACGAAGGATCAAATCAGTCAAATGGCTCAGAAAATAGAGAAGGAATTCGTCTATTTCCTATCTGGTAAGGAAGGTGCAGGCAATGAATGAATCATATTTTAAACAATTAGAAGAAACGCTATACCACGAGCAATTGCCAAATGGTTTAGAGGTATATATTTTACCGAAAAAAGGATTTTCCAAAACATTTGTCACTTTTTCAACGAAGTATGGATCAATCGATCGTGAATTTATTCCGCTTGGTAAAAAGGAAGCGGTAATCGTTCCAGACGGTATAGCCCATTTTTTAGAGCATAAGATGTTCGAAAAAGAAGAAGGAGACGTTTTTCAACAATTCAGTGAAAAAGGTGCTTCTGCTAATGCGTTCACTTCTTTTACTAAAACGACTTACTTATTCTCGTCCACTAATCATGTATTAGAAAATACGAAGACATTGCTTGATTTTGTACAGCAGCCTTATTTCACGGAAGAAACGGTGGAAAAAGAAAAGGGTATCATTGCCCAGGAAATAACGATGTATGACGATCAGCCTGATTGGCGTTTATACTTTGGTGCGATTGAAAATATGTATAAAGAGCATCCAGTAAAAATTGATATTGCTGGAACTGTAGAATCCATTGACAAAATTACTGCGGAACATTTATATGAGTGTTACAACACGTTCTATCACCCATCTAATATGACGGTCTTTGTTGTTGGTGCGGTGAATCCACAGGAAATGATGGACTTTATCAAACAAGATCAAGCGGCGAAAACATTCGAAGCCCCACAAGACATTCAACGCTTTTTCCCGACTGAACAACCGAATGTTGCTTTTGAGAAGCGCAGTTTACAAATGGATGTGCAAAAACCAAAAGTTATTTATGGTATTAAGTCAACGAACACCGATATTTCCGGAAAAGAAATGCTGAATTTTGAGTTATCGATGCAAGTAGCAATTGAACTCTTATTCGGCAGAACATCTGCATTTTATCAGGACGTTTACGAAAAAGGATTAATCGATGAATCGTATTCTGCAGACTTTTCGATGGAAAAAGGCTATGGGTTTACAATGATTGGCTCTGATACAGTAAATGCGGAACAACTTGCAGAGAAGATTAAACAATCCATCAAAGAGCAAGCAAAAGAGGGGCAGTTTACGGAAGAGGATTTAAAGCGAGTTACACGTAAAAAAATTGGATTTTTCTTACGTGCATTGAATTCAATTGAATATATAGCAAACCAATTTACAAGATACTCATTTAACGATATGAATTTATTTGATGTTGTCCCTGCACTTGAAAATCTAACGTTGGAACAAGTGATGCACGCATTGGAATCATTAAAGGATGAACAGAAACATACTGTATTTACCGTAGTTCCATTCGAGAAAAATGGTAATGAGTAAAAAGTTCACATTAGTGTTAGGAGCTTCAGGAGAAATAGGGGATACCATATGTCGTAACCTAGCTGAAGCAGGTTGGTCCCTATACCTACACTATTCAAGCAATAAAGCACGTGTAAACGCGCTAATGGACGAACTGGAGCAATTATACCCGGCACAAGAATTCATGCTTATACAAGCTGATATGCGAGAAGCAAGCTCTATAGAAAAACTAGCCAATTCAATTTTTTCCCTTCACTCCATCGTTTTCGCCCACGGGCATAGTTTATATAAAGGGTTGGAAGATACTACGCTGGAAGAAATACGCCTATTATTTCTAGTGCATGTGGAACATCCGATGTTCCTATTAGGGAAATTGACACCGAAGCTTCGAAAGCATAAGCATAGTTCCATTATTTTCGTTGGATCTATTTGGGGGGAAACAGGGGCTTCTTATGAAGCGGCTTACTCTGCTGCTAAAGGAGCCCAGCATGCATTTGTGAAAGCTTATGCAAAAGAAGTTGCGCATGCAAGAATTACGGTAAATGCGGTAGCCCCAGGATTCATCGACACGAAAATGAATATCCATGTGGAAAACGAAGCGCGCACGCTTATTTTGGAAGAAATACCTGCTGGTGTTTTCGGTACGACACAAGACGTTGCTAATGCGGTCGTCTTTTTGGCTAGTGAAAAAGCAAATTATATAACAGGTCAAATCATCCGTGTAAACGGCGGATGGTATATTTGAGAATGGTTCCTAGAAAAGAGAGATGTTGTGCTCTTTTCTTTTTTTCTTTTATTCAGCTAAGAATTCATATATGATAGAACTTATAATGGGTAAATAACGTCATCTAACGAGAGAGGACAGATAGTTATGACAAGTGAGTGGTTTTTTGAATATGAAATTCAAATAAATCGTCCAGGACTTTTGGGAGACATTTCTTCTTTACTTGGTATGCTTCGCGTAAATATTGTTACGATTAATGGCGTAGATGAAGGTCGTCGTGGTATGCTTATAAAAGCGGAAAAAAAGGAAAATATAGAACGCTTTGAACATATTGCTTCGACAATGGAAACGATTCAGTTAACTAAATTTAGAGAACCGAAGCTGAGAGATCGTCTGGCAGTGCGACACGGTCGCTATATTCAGCGGGATGCTGATGACAAAAAAACATTCCGATTTGTCCGCGGGGAGCTTGGAATATTAGTGGACTTCATGGCCGAAATTTTTAAACAAGATGGTCATAAGCTTATTGGCATAAGAGGAATGCCACGGGTCGGTAAAACAGAATCGGTTGTTGCAGCAAGCGTTTGTGCAAATAAAAAGTGGATTTTTCTTTCTTCTACCATGATTAAACAAACCATTAGAAGCCAACTTATAGGGGACGAGTTTAGCGATCGCAATATTTTCATCCTTGATGGTATTGTGACTAGAAATTCAAATGATGAAAAACATCAAATGTTAGTTAGAGAAATGATGCGAATGCCTACAATTAAAGTAGTAGAGCATCCGGATATGTTCATTCAACACTCCGAGTATTCTATTGATGATTTTGATTATATTATTGAGCTTCGTACTAATCCCGAAGAAGAGATTTCGTATGAAATGATGGAGAAAAACCACAGCATGTCGGACAAAGGAATGAGTGGTTTCGGCGGATTTGGTGGATTTAATTTTTAACGGGCAGGTGTTTTAGTTGACTGAACTTGGCGCTCGCTTAAAAGAAGCGAGATTAGCAAAAGGCTATAGTATTGATGATTTACAAGAAATAACAAAAATTCAAAAAAGGTATTTGACAGGTATTGAAGAAGGAAATTATGCCACAATGCCAGGAGCATTTTATGTGCGGGCATTTATTAAGCAATATGCAGAGGCAGTCGGTTTAAACGGCGACGAACTTTTGGAAACGTATAAAACCGATATTCCTTCTCCTTCAAATGACGATGTTTCGAAAAGCATTCCTGCAACGCCATCTAGAAGAACTCTAGGGGGGCGCTCGTCGAACAAATTTATGGAAGTTTTCCCGATGATCGTTGTTGCACTATTTGTCATCGCAATTATTGTAATTGTTTGGACTTTATATCAAAGTAAACCTGAAGATTCCAAAGATCTTGTAGAACCAAGTGATGAAGTAGTGATTGAACAACAGTCTCAATCAGAGCAAAACTCAAAGGATCCAGTAGTGGAGGAACAAGAAGAGCCAGAGGAACCTGTTGAGGAAGAAGTAGAAGAGCCGGTGCCTGCGCAACAGCTTACTTTTGTGGAAACGCAAGGGGAAACATCTACTTATGATTTAACTGGTGCAGAAAATTATGTAGTGAAATTGGTAGCAACGAATAATACTTGGTTGAATATTAGAGACCAAGATAACAAAATTTTGGTTGACCAAGCAATAGTAGCTGGCGAGACTTTCGAATTAGATGTGGCTAGTTCATCCAGAGTTCGCGTACGTATTGGTTCAACTCCTGGTAATACAGTATATATGAATGGCCAAGTAGTTGAATTCCCAACCGATAGACCTACGCAAAATTTAGTTATACAGTTTCAAAAATAGTCATCTTTTAGATGGCTATTTTGTTTGAAAACGAAAGGAGTTACATATAAATGAATATACCGAATCAAATTTCGATGTTTCGTATTTTTTTAATACCAGTATTTATGTTTTTTATGCTTGTGCCTTTTAACTGGGGTGATATTAGTTTTCTCGGTGCGACGATTCCGATTGCACATTTAATCGGAGCTATTATTTTCATAATCGCATCGATTACGGATTTTATTGATGGTTATTATGCAAGAAAATATAATTTAGTAACGAATATGGGGAAATTTTTGGACCCATTAGCAGATAAATTACTTGTGTCTGCTGCGCTCATTATTTTAGTGCAACTGGGAACAGCACCAGCTTGGGTAGTTATTTTAATCATTAGCCGTGAATTCGCAGTAACTGGACTACGATTAATCCTTGCAAACGAAGGAGAAGTAGTAGCTGCCAATCAACTTGGTAAGATTAAAATGTGGACACAAATTATCGCGGTTTCGTCTTTATTATTAGGAAATGTATTTTTTGAAATGTTCCATATTCCGTTTGATATGATTATGTTATATGTTTGTTTATTCTTTACTTTATGGTCCGGATTCGATTATTTTTATCTAAATCGTAAAGTATTACTTGACTCTAAATAGGAAGGAAGTTCTTATGAAAGCAGAAATTATTGCAGTTGGTTCCGAATTATTATTAGGTCAAATTTCCAATACAAATGCTAGATTCATCTCTTCTCAACTAGCAGAGTTAGGAATTGATGTTTATTATCATACTGTTGTAGGTGATAATCCTAATCGATTAGTAGACTCTATCAAAATTGCGGAGAATCGAGCAGATTTAATCATTTTTACAGGTGGTTTAGGACCTACCAAAGATGATTTAACGAAAGAGACGATCTCAAGACATTTAAACAAAAATCTCGTCTTAGATCACCATGCATTAATTTATATTGAGGATTTCTTCAAACGTATGAATCGAAAGATGACAGAAAACAATAAAAAACAAGCACTTGTTTTAGAAGGTTGTACAGTTTTAGAAAACAAGCATGGAATGGCACCTGGAATGTTTTTATCAACCAAAACGCATTCGTATATTCTACTACCAGGACCTCCAAAAGAAATGGAGCCAATGTTCCAATTCGAAGCAAAACCTATTCTAACAAAGCTTCTACATAATGAATCAATCATTAAGTCCCATGTCATGCGATTTTATGGAATTGGGGAAGCAGAGTTAGAAACGGAAGTCCAAGATTTATTGTATAATCAAACGAATCCAACGCTTGCACCACTTGCTTCTGATGGGGAAGTCACCTTACGATTAACGGCTAAAAGCGATACAGAAGAAGAAGCTTGGAAACTTATTGATACACTACAAAAGGAGATTTTCGATCGAGTAGGAAAGTTTGTGTATGGCTATAATAATGATTCCCTTGCATCGAAACTTCGAGATATACTTATCGAAAATAATTTAACCATCTCTGCTGCCGAAAGTATGACAGCAGGACTGTTTCAATCAGAACTTGCTGCTGTTCCAGGTATGGGGGTGGCATTAGTTGGTGGTATGATTACGTATACAGAAGAAATAAAAATAAAGCATCTAGGTGTCCAAGAATCGACGATCAAAGAATATAGCGTCGTTTCAAGCGAATGTGCAGAAGAAATGGCCATGCGAGTGAGAGAGAAGTTTGGCACTAATATTGGTGTTGGGATTACGGGAGCAGCTGGTCCGGACGGTCACGGGGGACAACCTGCAGGTACAGTTTGGATCGGTATTGCTTTTGACGATTCGGCACCTATTTCATACAAGTTAAACCTATCAGGTATGAGGAATACAAACAGATTACGAGCTGTAAAGTTTACGATCCATTATTTAATACGTTTACTGCACGACCGAGGAATGTAGGTATATAGAATTTTGAACATAAAAACCGGCCCAAAATTGATTTTTGGGCTATTTTTAGCGCTCAAAATAAAATAGTCTCAAAAAATAACGAATAAACGTTCGCTTTTTTCTTGTATATTTCTCAAAAACCTAGTATAGTAAACATAGAAATAAAAATCAGATTATCTTCTAAGGAGGAAATATAGTTGGCTAATGATCGTAAAGCGGCGCTTGAAATGGCGTTAAAACAAATAGAGAAGCAATTCGGTAAAGGTTCTGTTATGAAATTAGGAGAAAAAACAAGTCTTGAAATTTCTACTTCTTCAAGTGGTTCTTTAGCATTGGATGCAGCCTTAGGAATAGGCGGATATCCAAGAGGACGTATTATTGAGATATATGGTCCAGAGAGTTCAGGTAAAACAACTGTCGCTCTTCACGCGATTGCAGAAATACAAAAAACTGGTGGTCAAGCAGCATTTATCGATGCAGAGCATGCATTAGATCCAGTTTATGCACAAAAACTTGGTGTAAATATCGATGAATTACTTTTATCTCAACCAGATACAGGGGAGCAAGCGCTTGAAATAGCAGAAGCACTTGTACGTAGTGGAGCAATTGAGATTTTAGTAATTGACTCGGTAGCTGCTTTAGTACCTAAAGCTGAAATTGAAGGAGAGATGGGAGATTCTCATATGGGTCTTCAAGCTCGACTAATGTCTCAAGCATTACGTAAACTTTCAGGTGTTATTAATAAATCGAACACAATCGCCATTTTCATCAACCAAGTTCGTGAAAAAATTGGAGTAATGTTCGGAAATCCGGAAACTACACCAGGTGGTCGAGCACTTAAATTCTATAGTTCTGTCCGTTTAGAAGTAAGACGTGCAGAAGCAATCAAACAAGGTACCGATATTATGGGGAACAAAACGAAAATTAAAGTAGTGAAGAACAAAGTTGCTCCACCATTTAGAACTGCAGAAGTAGATATTATGTATGGTGAAGGGATTTCTCAAGAAGGAGAAATTGTCGACATTGGTTCAGAGTTTGATATTATCCAAAAAAGCGGTTCTTGGTATGCCTACAATGAAGAGCGCATAGGGCAAGGTAGAGAAAATGTAAAACAATTCTTAAAAGAAAACCCATCTATCAAAAATGAGATTTCTTTAAAGATTCGTGAATCGCTAGGAATGGCTGCAAGTGCCTTAACAATCGGTGGTCATGAAGTAGAGGAAGAAGACGACCCAGAGTTTGAATTATTGTTAGATAAAGAATAAAATAATCAAAGTCTCTCAACTTGTTGTTGAGGGACTTTTTTTATGGACTAGAAAGTATGTAGATTTTGTAAGATAGGAATCCAGTTCTTATGAATTCGGTATTTCTAAGTGTCCGCTATGATTTCTGCCGGGTGAGCGATGAGCCATCACCTCCGCTTCGCGTTCGTTGTGATGGCTCATCTGTCTCACTCATCCGGCTGGAGTCGCCGCCTGCTGCGAAAACCAATGGAGCTTGCTTGCTGACAAATAAATAGCTAAATCGAATAAAGCACTAAGTTTATCAACGTCCTCCTAGCATCTGTTAAATCAAGTTGACATGTTCAGTGGTAACTTTGTCCCATTAAGCCATTTATTGGATTTTACTTTTGAAGAAATAGTATAAAAAATCGAATTTAATGTTGCTATATTAAGCTAAGATGCTAATTAGTCAGCACATTTTTTTGATTGAAGCGCAAGGCGGCGACTCCAGCGGGAATAGCAGATGTTTTTTGCACCGAAAGCGAAGCGTCAGGTGCATGAGCTGAAGACCCCGCAGGAGCGAAGCGACGAGGAGGCTGAAGCAATGCCCGCGGAAAGCGTCCGCCTGGAGTGGAAATCAACTACCTCCATGTTAAATCCAAGGGGTAACTCGGTAACTCCTTATGACGCAATATTTTATCAAGTAAAGTTCTAATAAAACTGAAACTGCTAATGAACCGTTTATTTATCTATCGTATATAATTTGAGAGCAATAGCACATTTCTTGTTCCAATTTAATAGGAAGTGTCATATCTTTAAGTATTTTTCTTGTTGTTATTTAAAGCTTGCTAGGGCTCCCAAGAAGGAGAGCGGTAAGATTTGATAAAAACAACGGAGTGGACAACAAGTTACACCTATCGAAAACTTGTACTTTTTTAATAAAAAACCTTGTAAAATCAATAATATTCCTATCGTTTCCTTGACAGAGTATTTCTACATCTATACAATTAAAATTGTATAATTTCTTTATAAAATGATGAAAAGGCAATACATGTATGTATTTGCATATATGAGCCGACTGAAACTTAAAAAGAATAGCAATAGGGGGTGTTCGAATGCCATTATTTGAAATTATCATCTCCGCTTTGCTTGGTCTGATCGTCGGTGCCGTTGTTGGTTATATTTATCTGAAAAACGTGAACGATTCAAAAGTGACTGGTGCAAAACAATCTTCTGCACTCATCTTAGATGAAGCAAAGCGAGAAGCAGAAGCATTAAAGAAAGAAGCACTATTAGAAGCCAAAGATGAAACTCACCAATTACGAAATGAAGCAGAATCTGACATCCGTGAACGCCGTATGGAACTGCAAAAACAGGAAAATCGGTTATTACAAAGAGAAGAGAACCTTGATCGTAAGGATGATGCTCTAAACAAGAGAGAAGTAGGTCTTGAGCGTAAAGAAGATGCTCTAACCGAAAGACAACAGCATATCGAACGGAAAGAAAGTAAAGTGGACGAGCTTGTTGATAAACAACAAAGTGAACTTGAACGAATTTCTACATTAACACGTGAAGAAGCAAGAGCAGTTATTCTTCAAGAAGTAGAAAATGAGCTGGCTACGGATATAGCTGTTATGACAAAAGAATCAGAGACAAGAGCAAAAGAAGAGGCAGATAAGAAGTCTCGAGAAATTCTTTCACTCGCGTTGCAACGATTCGCAGCTGATCATGTAGCAGAAACAACTGTTTCCGTTGTTAATCTACCGAATGACGAAATGAAAGGTCGTATTATTGGCCGTGAAGGACGGAACATTCGCACGCTCGAAACTTTAACTGGAATCGATTTAATCATTGATGATACACCAGAAGCTGTTATACTATCAGGATTTGATCCGATAAGAAGAGAAACTGCTCGTCTAGCACTAGAAAAATTAGTGCAAGACGGAAGAATCCATCCAGCCCGTATCGAAGAAATGGTAGAAAAATCGAGACGGGAAGTAGATGAGCAAATTCGAGAAATCGGTGAACAAACTACATTTGATGTAGGAGTTCATAATCTACATCCTGACTTGATCAAGATTCTTGGAAGATTGCGTTATCGTACAAGCTATGGTCAAAACGTATTGAAGCATTCAACAGAAGTAGCGGTTTTAGCTGGTCTACTTGCTGCTGAACTTGGAGAAGATGTGACACTTGCAAGACGAGCAGGATTACTTCACGACATAGGAAAAGCGATTGACCATGAAGTAGAAGGAAGTCATGTGGAAATTGGTGTCGAGCTTGCGACGAAATACAAAGAACATCCAGTCGTTATAAATAGTATTGCTTCTCACCATGGTGATACAGAAGCTACTTCTGTTATTGCTGTATTAGTTGCAGCTGCTGATGCTTTATCCGCAGCACGACCTGGTGCGAGAAGTGAAACATTAGAAAACTACATTCGTCGTTTAGAAAAACTGGAAGAAATTTCGGAATCCTATGATGGCGTGGAAAAATCTTTTGCCATTCAAGCAGGAAGAGAGATTCGTATTATGGTACGTCCAGATCAAATTGATGATATTACTGCTCATCGTTTGGCAAGGGATATTCGTAAACGAATCGAAGAAGAACTTGATTATCCTGGTCATATTAAAGTGACGGTAATTAGAGAAACAAGAGCTGTAGAATACGCAAAATAGAAGGAAGGCTTCTAACAAGAAGCCTTTTTTTCGTTAAGGAAGTGGTTGAATAATGAAGATTTTATTTATAGGGGATATCGTTGGTTCGATTGGTAGAGACACACTAGAAAGTTATTTACCAAGATTAAAGAGAAAATATAATGCGGATGTCGTTATTGCAAACGGTGAAAATGCTGCAGCAGGTCGTGGAATTACAAAGAATATTTTTCAAGACTTGCTCCATATGGGTGTGGATGTCGTAACGATGGGGAATCACACTTGGGATCAAAAAGAAATTATGGATTTTATTGATGATACGGATTATTTGATTCGTCCTGCAAATTTCTCAGAGGATGCGCCGGGCAAAGGAATGACGTCTGTTACAAAAAATGGGCATACCATCTCGGTAATTAATATGCACGGTAGAACATTTTTACCACCTCATGACGACCCGTTTAAAAAAGCGACAGAGCTAGTAGAAGAAGCGAAGAAAGTATCGCCGATTGTTTTTGTTGATTTTCATGCAGAAGCAACAAGTGAAAAAATTGCTTTTGGATGGCATCTGGATGGAAAAGCATCCGTTGTTGTAGGAACGCATACCCATGTACAAACAGCCGATTCTCGCATATTACCAAAAGGGACTGCTTATATAACGGACGTTGGTATGACGGGACCTTATGATGAAGTTTTAGGGATGAAAAAAGAGGATGTGCTATATCGTTTTCAAACGAATATGCCAACTCGTTTTGAAGTGCCGAAAAGTGGACGTTCCGTATTAAGTGGGTTTTTCGTAGAGGTAGATAATTCTACGGGGAAAGCAATTTCTCAAGAGCGAGTATATATTAATGATGACTACCCATTTCAAGCGTAAAAGAGTCTAAAAAATCCTTGCGAAGCATAAGGTAGGTTATGGACGAAAGCAAGTTCATAATCTAGCTATAAAAGGAGAAATGATAGTGGATTCTTTAAAAGTATCTTCTCGTTCAAACCCTAATTCGGTTGCTGGAGCACTTGTTGCAGTAATTAGAGAACAAGGGTATGCAGAGATGCAAGCAGTAGGGGCAGGTGCACTAAATCAGGCGATTAAAGCAATTGCCATTGCAAGAGGATTTGTTGCACCTAGTGGTACAGACTTAACTTGTTCACCTGCTTTCACGGATATTATTATTTCGGGTGAAGATCGGACTGCTTTAAAGTTATTAGTAGAGAAAAAGGTAAAATAAGCGTGAAGTCGCTGCTGTAATAAGTAGCGACTTCATTTTGTGTTTTTACGAATATATTGTGACGATTTGATTCCGTCAAAGGTCTGATTTTGACGAAAAACATCGCGAATACATAGTGAATCGCACTACTTCATGGTAAACTAGTGAAGGTAAAAAGCATTTAAAGAACATTAAAAGTATTCAACTTTGTTTAGTAGGGTATCGAGTCCCTGCTAAACGAAGTTAAGGCTTACGGCGTATGTTACAGATTTTTTAGATTTTAGCTTGCTTTATTCAAAATCTGAACACATATACGCCAAAGACATATTCGATTATGACAGTAAGGAGATGTTTATATGTTGCAACAGCTTTCTTGGAAAGTAGGAGGGCAGCAAGGAGAGGGTATTGAAAGTACTGGGGAAATTTTCTCAATGGCAATGAATCGCCTTGGATATTACTTATACGGTTACCGTCATTTCTCTTCTCGTATTAAAGGTGGTCATACAAACAATAAAATCTGTGTACGTCCTACACAAGTACGTACAATTCCAGATAATTTAGATATTTTAGTGGCATTCGATCAAGAAACAATAGATGTGAACTACAAAGAACTAACAGAAAAGAGTGTTATTTTAGCAGATGCTAAATTTTCACCAGTCGCACCGGAAGATTGCTTAGCACCGATGTATATTGTTCCATTTACAGAAGTCGCTGCAGAACTAGGTACGTCGCTTATGAAAAACATGGTGGCAATAGGAGCTACATCTGCATTATTAAACTTAGATAAGGCAGTTTTCCAAGAAGTCGTTGATGAAATTTTCGGTAAAAAAGGACAAGAAGTCGTTGAAAAGAATATGCAGGCAATTCAACAAGGCTTCGATACGATGGCTGAACAACTAGGAGACCGTTTAGGTGAGTGGGAATTGGTTCCTGCAGACGGCAAACACCGATTGTTCATGATCGGAAACGATGCAATTGCGCTTGGTGCTTTGGCTGCAGGTGTTCGATTTATGGCGGCATACCCAATTACGCCAGCTTCGGAAATTATGGAATATATGATTAAAAAGCTTCCGTTATTTGGTGGAGCTGTTATTCAGACAGAAGATGAAATTGCAGCAGCTACAATGGCGATTGGATCTAATTATGGTGGTGTTCGCTCGTTTACTGCATCTGCGGGTCCTGGTCTTTCTTTAATGATGG
This sequence comes from Psychrobacillus sp. OK032, assembly GCF_900111345.1. GTDB lineage: Bacteria > Bacillota > Bacilli > Bacillales_A > Planococcaceae > Psychrobacillus. Next base: position 22,727 of record NZ_FOGY01000001.1, on the reverse strand, counting down.
AAGCAATTGGTCTTTCAGGTATGACAGAACAGCCACTTGTCATTGTCGATACGCAACGTGGTGGTCCATCTACTGGACTTCCAACCAAACAAGAGCAATCGGATCTAATGCAAATGATTTATGGTACGCATGGGGAGATTCCGAAAGTAGTTATTGCTCCTAGTACTGGAGAAGAAGCGTTTTTCGATACAATTCAAGCTTTTAATATAGCAGAAGAATTACAACTTCCAGTTATTATTCTATCGGATTTACAGCTTTCACTCGGTAAACAAACGGTAGATCCATTTGATTATTCGAAAATAGAAATTCGACGCGGTAAATTAGTGCAAAATGAAGAAATTCCAGAAGCAATAGATAAATCATATTTCAAACGCTTTGAGGTAACAGAAGATGGCGTATCGCCACGAGTATTACCAGGAACAGAGCATGCCATTCACCACGTTACAGGTGTAGAGCATGATGAAACTGGTAAACCTTCAGAAGCGGCATCTAATCGTAAAGCTCAAATGGATAAGCGTATGAAAAAGTTACAACATGTAAACTTTAACGAGCCGGTCTATGTAAGTGCTCCTTATGAAGAAGCTGACATTCTATTGGTAGGTTTTAATTCTACGAGGGGTGTTTTAGAAGAATTACAACAAACACTTATTGCTCAAGGGATGAAAGTCAATCATGCACATATCCGGTTGATCCACCCATTCCCTTCGAAAGAAGTACAGCCACTAGTAGCAAATGCGAAAAAAGTAGTAGTAGTTGAAAATAATGCAACAGGACAATTAGCAAACATATTAAAAATGAATGTTGGCGGTCATGATAAAGTGATTAATGTACTGAAATATGATGGAACACCATTCTTACCATTACAGCTTGAAAAACAAGTAAAGGAGTTGCTTAACTAATGGTGACATTTAAAGACTTTCGTAATAATGTAAAACCAAACTGGTGCCCAGGATGTGGCGACTTTTCTGTTCAAGCAGCTATTCAGCGTGCGGCAGCCAATGTTGGTATTCAGCCTCACGATCTAGCAGTAATCTCTGGTATTGGTTGTTCAGGACGTATTTCAGGGTATATCCACTCGTATGGTTTCCACGGTATTCACGGACGAGCACTTCCGATTGCCCAAGGATTAAAAATGGCAAATAAAGATTTGCACGTCATCGCTTCTGGTGGAGACGGAGATGGATTTGCAATCGGTATTGGTCATACGATCCATTCGATTCGCCGTAATATCGACTTAACGTATATCGTAATGGACAACCAAATTTACGGTTTAACAAAAGGGCAAACTTCTCCGCGTTCAGCTGAAGGATTTAAAACAAAATCGACGCCGGGCGGAGCAATTGAGCCTTCTCTTAAACCACTTGAACTAGCGCTTACTTCAGGAGCTACTTTTGTAGCACAAGGGTTCTCTTCTGATATTAAAGAGTTAACTGCAATCATTGAAGCTGGAATTAACCATAAAGGTTTTTCTTTCATCAATGTATTCAGTCCTTGCGTCACGTACAATAAAGTAAATACGTACGACTGGTTCAAAGAAAACTTAACGAAGCTTTCCAATGTCGAAGGGTATGATCATACTAATCGCGAAGAAGCAATGCAAGTGGTTATGGAAAATGAAGGATTAGTGACGGGAATCATTTATCAAAATGAAAATGCACCATCCTATCAAGATCAAGTTCCCGGATACGCACCAACGCCACTCGTAGACCAAAACTTGAAATTAAGTGAAAAAGAATTTAATACTTTATTGCAAGATTTTATGTAAAAGACAAAAAAACTACCCACACAAAAAATGGGTAGTTTTTTATTGCTTAACATAAGGTCAATTTACTATTAGAAATTAAACATCCAGAGTAGGAAAACATCATCGAATCGCAAGATAGTATGTCCAAATCGCAAGATCCCACCCCCGAATCACAAGATAGTGCCAGCGAATCGCAAGCTCCTCGCCCCAGCATAGCAAATCGCAAGATAACCTCATCAAATCGCAAATTCCCGCCTCTAAATCGCAACATAGAGCCAGCAAATCACAAGATATCCACCCCAGCATAGCAAATCGCAAAATAACCTCATCAAATCGCAAGATCCTAACTCCGAATCGCAAAATAGAGCCATCGAATCGCAAGGCCCCACCCCCGAATCACAAAATACAGCCTTCAAATCGCAAGATTCCACCCTAAGACAAGAGCCCAATTCTCAATATTAAAAAGATTACATATTATGACCAATTAAGCACTTTTAAGCTTTATACCTTGTAGCGCATGTCTTCTATTCAGTATAATAGGTTGATGGGTATTCGTATTAGTTACGAACGAAAGAAAGGAGCGTCTTCTATGAACGAAGAATCGCGTTTACAAAGTACACAAGTGAAAGAACCTAATTCTCCGGACAAAAAATCCGAGAAGGATTATGGTCAATATTTTCAAGCAGTTTACACCCCACCATCCTTAAAAGAAGCAAAAAAACGAGGTAAAGAAGAAGTTGCCTACCATAATGATTTTGCCATAGCAGAAGAATTTAAAGGAATGGGCCAAAATCGTAAATTTTATATTCGTACGTATGGCTGCCAAATGAATGAGCATGACACAGAAGTGATGGCAGGAATTTTCATGCAACTTGGATATGAACCTACGGACACGGTAGACGATGCAAATGTTGTTCTTCTCAACACATGTGCCATTCGTGAAAATGCAGAGAACAAAGTATTTGGTGAGCTAGGTCATTTAAAACATTTAAAACAAAATAATCCAGACGTATTAATCGGTGTTTGTGGATGTATGTCTCAAGAAGAATCCGTAGTTAATAAAATATTAAAAACATATAACCAAGTAGATATGATTTTTGGAACGCATAATATTCACCGACTACCTAATATTCTAAACGAAGCGTATCTTTCGAAAGAAATGGTCGTAGAAGTTTGGTCTAAAGAAGGCGATGTTATTGAAAACTTGCCACGAGTGAGAAAAGGTTCGATCAAAGCCTGGGTGAACATTATGTATGGCTGCGATAAATTCTGTACATATTGTATCGTTCCATACACACGAGGAAAAGAACGTAGCCGTCGCCCAGAAGATATTATACAAGAGATCAGACATCTAGCTGCACAAGGATATAAAGAGGTGACATTACTTGGTCAAAACGTAAACGCTTACGGAAAAGACTTCGAAGACTTAGATTATCGTTTTGGTGATTTAATGGATGATCTTCGCAAGATTGACGTAGCACGCATTCGTTTCATGACAAGTCACCCTAGAGACTTCGATGATCATTTAATCGAAGTACTCGCAAAAGGCGGAAATTTAGTAGATCATATTCATTTACCAGTTCAATCGGGATCTTCTGATATTTTGAAAATAATGGCTCGTAAATATTCAAGAGAGCATTATTTAGAGTTAGTTCGTAAGATTAAAGCTGCTATACCAAACGTATCGTTAACAACGGATATTATTGTAGGTTTCCCTAACGAAACGGATGAGCAATTTGAGGAAACGATGACTTTATATAAAGAAGTAGGATTTGAAATAGCATACACATATATTTACTCACCACGTGAAGGTACTCCAGCTGCTAAAATGGTAGATAATGTACCGATGGAAGTGAAAAAAGAACGTCTACAACGTTTAAATAAATTAGTAAATGATATGTCAGCAGAAGCTATGAAAAAATACGAAGGTCAAATTGTAGAAGTACTAGTAGAAGGGGAAAGTAAAAATAACCCGGATGTACTCGCAGGATATACGCCTAAAAGCAAGCTAGTTAACTTCGTTGGTCCAAAAGATATTATAGGAAAGCTTGTACAAGTGAAAATTACAGATGCCAAGACATGGTCGCTTACTGGAGAGCTAGTAGAAGTACCAAAAGAACAAGAGGTGGGAATATAATGACTACAAAATATACAAGAGACGATATTATTGAAAAAGCAAAAGAAATCGCAACGATGATTGCTAATACAGAAGAAGTAGATTTCTTTAAACGTGCAGAAGCACAAATTAACGAAAATCAAACAGTACGCGAAAAAATTGCGAGTCTTAAAAGCTTACAAAAACAAGCGGTTAACTTTCAACATTTAGGAAAAGAAAAAGCGTTGAAAATGATTGAAGGAAAAATTGAAGCAATCGAAGCGGAAATTGATGATCTGCCAATCGTACAAGAGTTCAAACAATCACAAGGTGACGTGAATAGCCTTCTACAATTAGTGGCAAACTCAATTTCGAATAATGTAACGAACCAAATTATTGAAGCAACAGAAGGCGATTTATTAAGAGGCGAAACTGGCTCAAAAGTAAAAAATACGACTTATGATAGCTGTTCATAAAAAATAGCAAGAACAAGAACATGCATTTAGCCTACAATGGTTTAATGCATGTTCTTTTCATTTTGTGAAAGAACGCCTTCATTTTTCCATATAGTTACTGATATAATTATAAAGTTGAGAATAATAGAAATGAGGATATTGCAATGTCTTTGAAATTTATTGGTACGGAAAAACATATGCATGATACGATCGTTTTTCCGGCTTTCGATTTAACCATAACAGCTGGGGAAGTTGCTGCAATTTGTTCGAATGTGAATGTACGGGAGCAACTTATTGATATTTTATTAGGAAAAAAATTATTATCTAATGGCGAAATACAATATTCCGATGAAAAAAAGTTGGCGTTCTTTTTTCTAAACGAAGGCTTACATGAGCTTCTTACAGTCCAGGAGCTCCTTAAATTTTACCATCAATTGTATCAATCAAAACAATCGCTCGAAGAGATTACTCGTTTAGTCCAACTTGACTCAAAGAAAAACATTAAAATTAAAAATCTTACATACTCCGAAAAGAAACGTGTCCAGCTGGCATACATACTTATTCAAAATGCTGAAACTTACATAATGGAAGAGCCTGATCAAAACTTAGATATAGAATCAAAACGAATATTTATCGCGGTTTTTAACGAACTTCGAAAGTTGCAAAAAACGGTACTTGTATTAACGAGTCACTTAGAAACAGCAGTAACCCTTGCGGATAAAATCGTTCGTTTGGACGACAATGGACTTCATGTAATCCAAACCGAAGAGGGGGAGTCGGAGGAAACACCAAAAGAAACCGTAATAGAAGATGAAATCGAAGAAAAAATAGTACAACCAATTCGATTTGAAAAAATACCAACAAAAGTAAACGAAAAAATCGTCCTATTTGATCCACCAGAAATTGACTATATTGAAAGTACGGAGGGGCAAACTTTTTTACATATTAAAGGAGAAAATTTCCATTGTAGTTTTACGTTAAATGAATTAGAGGAGAGATTATTGCCATTCGGATTTTTCCGCTGTCACCGTTCCTATATTGTCAACTTACAAAAAGTACGAGAAGTAATCACATGGACGAGAAATAGTTATAGCCTGGTACTAGATGATGGAGAAAAATCATCTGTTCCTTTATCCAAAACGAAAATGGCCGATTTAAAGGGAATGTTGGGCCTTAAATAAGCTCCATTCACCCCGAAAATGACTCCTTTCACCGTAAATATGATGTAATCCATATGAAAAAGCCCTAATGTTAGTGGTGTAGAAACGAAATATGCAACTAACCATTTAGGAGGATGAATATGGAAAATGCAATTGAAGTAAAAGGTTTAGCAAAATATTTTGCTAATTTTAAAGCGATTGAAGGCGTCGATTTTCATGTGAAGAAGGGTGAAATTTTTGGGTTTCTTGGTCCAAGTGGATCGGGAAAAACAACGACGATAAAAATATTAACAGGGCAACTAGATCCAACAGAAGGAGAAGCGTTTGTTTTTGGAGAGAATGTTTCCCATTTAAAAAATCCAAAAGCACGCAAACGTTTTGGGGTATTAACGGATAATAGTGGGTTATATGGAAGATTGACAATTTATGAGAATTTAAAATTATATTGTGAACTATATGACCTTCCGCTACATAAAATTGACGAAGCACTTGGGTTCGTTAATTTAAAAGAAGAGAGCAAGAAAAAAGTCTCTACATTATCAAAAGGGATGACCCAGCGTGTTATTTTGGCAAGGGCTATTCTGCATGAACCAGAGTTATTATTTTTAGATGAACCGACCTCTGCACTAGATCCTGTGAATACACTTCATATATATGAGGGATTACGTGCGCTAAATAAAAAAGGAACGACCATTTTTTTAACGACACATGATATGCAGGAAGCAGACACATTATGTAATAGGGTTGCCTTTTTAAACAAAGGAAAGATCCGCTTGCTCGATAAACCAAGCGAGTTAAAAAAGCGATATGCGGACTCCACATTAACAATAGAACTAACGAATGATGAAAAAATACAACTACGTAAAGATGCAGCAGGAGCGGAAGAAATGTACCAATTAATGAAAGAAAATCGTGTAGTAACGGTACATTCTAATGAACCAACCTTAGGAGATATTTTTGTGAAGGTAACGGGAGGAGAATTAATATGACATTTTCATGGAAGCGTGTGAACGCAATACTACAGAAAGATTTTAAAGATTTTTCAAGAAATACAGCTGTATCGATCGTCATTTTTTTACCGATTATTTTAGCAGCAGTATATGGTCGGATGGGACTCGACTCAATTCAAGCACATTATATGAATATTAATATGACGTTTGCAATGGTTGGTACATATGTGCAGTGCTGTTTAATAGCAGAGGAAAAAGAGAAAAATACATTAAGAGGGCTAATGCTGTCTCCTGCTAGTACACTCGAAATTCTTGGTGGAAAAAGTTTACTAACATTTTTATTAACGATCATTATTGTATTTTTTAGTGCATTTCTATCTGAATATAAACCTGCAAATATTACGATTGTAGCATTCGCTATTGTTTTATCGACGTTATTTTATATTGGTATTGGTACGTTATTAGGGCTTGTTGCAAAGTCTGTAATGGAATCATCTGTTATTGTACTTCCGGTTATTGGTATATTTACTGTTGGTTCATTTGTAACTGCGTGGACAGAAAAATATCCAATATTAAAAGTGGCAGAGTTTTTACCAAACGTACAATTAATCGAACTGGCAGAAAAAGTAGAACAAGGAGCAGGTTTCGTCCAAGTGTTTTCTAATTTGGGTATCATCGGTATATGGGTTGTCGTAGTGTTTGCGTTGACGGTAGTTGTGTATAGAAAACGTATGATTGATTAAGTACTGTTTAGGAATAATGCGTAACAAAGGCCGCCTAACTCGTAACATAACTCTGCTAGATTGGTTTGTCCTGTTCAGCGGTCGCTTTGTCGCGCGTTCGTGATGTGGTTTGTCGTGTTCGGAGGGGAGTTTGTCGCGTTCACAGTATGTTATGTCTCGTTCAACCATTTATTGGAATTTACTTTCGGGAATCCAAGCGGCAAATTAATTAGAATTAGCTTATTCGGTTTTGTTACTATCGGTCGTCAGATTATTTATGTAGTTTCGCATTTAATTGAAAAAGCTCAATTCTACATTAAAGGTTTAGATGAATAAATAGGTAATAATAGGAAATAAGTGTCTTCGTCTACAGACTTTGTAGAAAGAAGACATTTTTTGATTTTGTCTCAACTAATCTGCTCCAATATTACTCTATATTTTTTATAGTTTCAAAAAATTGTATTTAATAATTTAGAATACTACAATAAATAAGAGAGACAATATATTTCCAACAAAAAGGGAGGAATTGAGATGGCATTTTTTGAAACGAGTGACGGAGTGAAATTGTATTATCAGCAAAAAGGAGAAGGCAATACAATCGTGTTAATCCATGGCTGGTCCGCGGATCATACGTCTTTTGATCAGTCTTTTGATGAGTTGAGTAGAAACTATCAGGTTGTTTCCTTTGATCTAAGAGGACATGGTAGTTCTGATCGGCCAGAAAAAGGTTTATCATTAAAAAGATTTGCGACAGACCTTGAGGAATTGATGGAATATTTAAATCTTCAAGATGTCACATTAGTTGGACATTCGATGGGAGCATCCGTCTCATTCGAATATGTAAAAATTTATGGTGTTCAAAGATTGAAATCTGTTTCCATTTTTGATATGACTCCAAAATTGGTCAATGATGGCGATTGGAAACTTGGACTCTATCACGGAAAATATACAAGAGAAGATTCTCTAAAAGACTTGACTGTCATCAATGAGGATTTCAGTGAATTTGCAAAACCATTCTTCAAAATCACTGTGCCTTATTTAACAGAGGATCTTTTAAACGAGCAGCTCGATCAAGTAATCAATAACAATACTCCACATGTTCTATCTGCGATGTGGCATGCGATGGCGGTTTCTGATTTTAGAGATGTGCTGCCAAACATCACAGTTCCTACGCAAATAGTGTACGGTGAGAAGAGCACGCTATATTCGAAAGAGACTGCTGCCTATTTAGCATCGCAAATTCCTGATGCCAAAGTGGTACCTTTTGAAAGCTGCACTCATCTTTTAATAGTAGAAAACCCTGGAAAAACAACACAGGTAATTGAAGAAATCGCTCAATTATCATACAACCTTTAATAAGAGAGGTTGTTTCTCAAAGGAAATCATTTGAATTCTGGCCCAAACTAAAATACATAACGCATTTGCAAATGTAAATGAAAGAGCTTAGTTCACCTGAGCTTTTTCATTAATTTATTCGCTTATTATCTTTACCTCTAATAATAACTTCATATGGCAATTCTTCGACTGATAACTCTTTACTTTTTAGTTCAATTATTTCATGTACATATTTTTCAATTTGCTCGGCTTTTTTATTCGAATTCCAAGCCCACTTAGATTCGCGTAAGTCTGTTTTTATAACAATTTGCAAAGGTTCGGGATGGAATGAGTATGCAAATCCTCTATATTCGTCAAACTTTTTATCCGTTTCTTCTCTTATTGCACTAAAAATCGGTTGCCATTTTTCTTCTCTTATATCATTCTCAGTTCTTCTTGTTATTTTAACTTCAAAGTTTATTTTTGTATTTGAAGAAACAGCATTGGATACAAGTTGTTGGATATCATCTTTTACTTTGTCATAATACTCTTTTGTTCCGTCTATTCTTATGTCAATAGATGGATTCGAGGTTTTTGGCTCTATCATCATTGCATTTATGGAATATCCGTTTTCGTTCATTGATTCAGATGTTATTTTGGAAACTTCGTGTATTAATTCGTTTAATTTTTTGTCTTCCTCGCTCATAGCACTGTCCGTATTAAAAGCTTCAAATTGAATGTTAATAGCATCCATCTTTTTTTCTTTCACGATATCATTAATAAGCGATTTTAATTTTTTTTCGTTTTGATCTAAAAAAGCTTGATTTTTAACCTGTACGGTAAGTAAACGTCCTTCAAAAGAAAAGGTCAATCCTATTTCACCATAATCTTTTTGGTCTAACGTTTGCTGTATTTTTGTTAAGAGCGCTTCAATTTTCTGCTGTTCCTTTTTAGTTTCTGCTATACTTTCAGCTAATGTCATTTCAGTGTTTTGAGATTGAACAAACAAAAAGGAAAGGATAATAATCCAAGCCAGTACTACTCCTAACAATGTAAGAGATTTTTTCTGCATTTCTTCCACCTCCATTAATCGCGATGTTAATACATTACTATGTTTTGAAAAAATGAAAAGAACAAAACGCTTCTTCCAGCCCATTATACATTGGAATTAGTTTAAGAGCACTAATTTTGGGTATTATGAATGTAGTATGCAAAAATAAGACAGTAGAGTCGTTCAAAATTTCCTATTTGAACGACTCTTTTGCGATTAAATGGGTCAAATGAAGAAAGGAGGAATAACCTTTGACATGGGACATTCTTAACATTATTGGTACCGTTGCTTTTGCGATAAGTGGTGTGCTTATCGCTATAGAAGAGGATTATGATCTATTCGGTATGTATGTATTAGGGTTTACGACAGCATTCGGAGGCGGTCTCATACGTAATATATTAATTGGGATACCAATTGAAGACTTTTGGTTACAAGGTTATTTATTTGAAATTGCATTTTTGGCTATTACTTTAGTCTATATATTGCCGAATAAATGGATTCGTAATTGGAAAAATTCTGTGGTGTTTTTTGATGCAATTGGTTTAGCAGCATTCGCTATTCAAGGTGCAAATTATGCTATTTCAATTGATGCCCCATTAATTGTCGTAGTTATTGCAGCTTGCATGACAGGTACAGGTGGTGGAATGTTAAGAGATGTATTCGCAGGTCGAAAACCGATGATTTTTAGTTCTGGAATTTATGCCTTTTGGGCAGTATTAGCTGGTCTTGTCATTGGTTTAGATTTTGTCCGTGGCCCTTATGCTACATTTGTCCTCTTACTCATAATCGTTATATTAAGGATTTTGTCCGTCTATTTTAATTGGAATCTGCCTCATAAAGGTTATAACAAAAGAAGTCTGGACAACAAAAACTAATGCGTTAGTTGAAGTACATGGGTTGCTTAGGCAACTCTTTATCTTTTTATTAATTGTGTAATTAGAAATTTCCGAAACTTTATCAATGACTATCCGTAGATAATATAAAGGGAAAAAACGTGGTTCTTCATCACTTAGAACCATCTTTTACTAATCACAATTTATTATGAAGGAGTTGATTTGCTTGTTACTCTTCGCAGAAATTTTACGTGCTTTTTCTATAGGTGTGCTAGTTATTACTTCCTCTTTTTATCTTCGCTATTTAGTAAAAACTAAGAAACAAAGAAAACTATCAACTTTTGAAAATATCACGTACATAACAATTGAGGTAGCTTATCTATTATTTGCAATAAGTTTACTAATTTCTATATTTGTTGATTAATTGCTGAAAGCGATTCAACTAAAAAAAGAAATAGTCATCGTTAGGTGGGAAAGAACCATTTATCTCGAATTAATATTAAGTTTCCTCTACAGCATTCTATTCTAGCTAATAATGCTGTTGTAACTGCAAGAGTATGTACGAAGTCGAGCTCTCTCTGTATTGGACAAACATCCATAATGACAAGGGGATTGGTTAAAGATTAAGGCGAGGTGGTTAATTGAGATTATTCAGCTTGATGCAATTATTAACTGCTATGGTTGTGTTCGGTATTTATTTTTACTTTATTGAACTTGTAATTATAGAGAATATATGGTTTAAACTTTTAATATTTGTACTACTTTTCTTAGCTCTGGGTTATTTTTTCAAATTGTTTGAAGGACATTTTAAAATTTTTAATAAACGTATTGATAATCAAACAAGTGTATGGATTGTAGTTGCTTTAATATTCATTCCATTATTCTTTGTTTTTTGAACTCACATTTATTAAACTAAAGTGCAGGAATTTTATTGTCATATTTAGGGAAATATCCAAATAGTCGAGGTGAAACTAATGAAGAAGTTTTTATCGAATAATATACATTGGCTATTATTTATCGTTGTAGGGATAAATTTGATTGTTGGTTTTATTAACTTTACATATTCAAAACAAGATTTTATAGCAATATTTTTTGGAATAGTTGGAGTACTAGGAATTACTTATCTTGTTATCCATATAGAAATCCGGAAAAGAAGGCGACCAAAGGAAGAAGAATGAAACAGGCTAAAATTCAATGATAAAAATATTTAATTTAAAATATTCAGAAATAATGTATAATAATAGTTGAGTGAACGCTCAATCACACTATTTAGTCATTGAATTTTAGGAGGGATAGATTCTGAACAAATCCAATATTATTTTCTTTGAAAGGAAATTTCCAAGCGCAAACATGGTTCTTATTAAGGATGAGCTCCCAATTCTTATCGATACTGGTTTTGGTAGTGATGTGAAAGAGACGGAACAGTTAATAAAAGAAGTAGGTGTTTCACCAGAAGAATTACACCTTGTTGTGAACACTCATTATCATAGTGACCATGTGGGCGGCAATTTTTATCTACAAAAAAATTATGGCGTTACGATTGCTGCTCATAAATGGGAAGCTGATTTAATTAATGCTTGTGACCCTGAAGCCTGTAGTGCAGAATGGCTAGATCAACCAGTTGAACCATATAGAGTCGACAGAAAACTCTCAAATAATGATGAGATTCATACAGGAAGCAGAACCTTACAAGTGTTGCACACACCAGGACATACGTTAGGGCATATTTCATTGTATGAACCGGAAGAAGAGACTTTAATTACCGGGGATCTCTTCCATAGTAATGATATTGGATGGTTAAATATCTTTCGCGAGGGCGTTTCATCTATTCAACGATCTTTAGAAAGTTTGGAGCGGCTGTCTATGCTTAAGATCAAAAGGGCTTATTCAGGACATGGACCAGAAATAGAGAATCCTCAAGCTGCCATGGATTCGGCAAGGAGAAGGTTTGAAAAGTGGATTAAAATGCCAGAGAAAATTTCATGGCATGCTTGCAAGAGAATTTTTTCATTCACATTAATAATGAAAAACGGATTGGCAAAAGAAGAAATCGATAACTACCTGTTACAGTGCGGTTGGTTCCAGGATTTTGCGCGCTATTCTTTCCAGGTTCAACCGGAAGAATTTATTCAAATCCTGCTCGATGAAATGATTCGCTCCGGAGCAGCAATCTGGCATGATAATTATTTAATCGCTACCGCTCCATACCAGGTACCAGAAAAGGAATGGATAGAAAAGAATATAAAACCCAGAGAATGGAAGGTTTAGTTAAAGACATTTTAAAGGGGAAATGTATATGTCATTAAAAGTGGGAGATCTAATTACGTTTGAGCGTGATTTTACAGTAAGGGATGTTGAGTTATTTACGGAAATATCGGGAGATGAAGGGATTCATCATTTAACCCCAGATGAACAGGGAAGACTGGTAGTTCAAGGGTTACTGACGGCAACTCTGCCAACAAAAGTGGGTGGAGATAATAATGTACTGGCCCGTAAAATGAATTTTGAGTTTTTAAGACCTGTGTTTACGGGAGATACGATAATCTGTGAAGTTAAAATTGAAAAATTCGAGAGACAGGAGAACAAAAATAATAGAATAGCTATAACTGCTTCTTTTATATGTAAAAATCAGAATGAAAAAGAAGTATTGAAAGGCGATTTTTCAGGCGTAATACTTTAAATTCTTATTATACTTTAAGGTTAATAAATACTTTTAGTTAGCTAATTGTTACGTCATAACCTATAACGACTTATCGTTTTTTGAAAATAAATCAAAACGCTCACCCCGCAAAACGCGTCCGCCTGTAACGGAAATCAGTAGTATTATAGGACAGATCCTATTCATCAAAATACTTGGAACACTGAAAATATGAAACAAAAAATATTAAACTTATTTTATAAAAAAGCATTGCTGTCTCTTAGCATTGCTTTTTTTGATGTTATGAAGAAGTTCAGAAAATCATTTATTCTTAGTTCGTTCTTGAGCTTTCCTAACCGTTTGGATCTTCATTTATACTTTCTCATTATTCATTGAATAAATTTTATTTCATGTATAGTCAACCTTACATAATGTATAGCATACAATACAATATGTAAAACAGCACTTACTTAATTTTAAAGGGGGTATGTAAGCATGACTTATCAAGAAAAGAAAAGCATTGTCTCGTTAATCAGCGCTATTTTCATTTTTATATCCTTTTGTTTGTATATGTATCCACAGTATCCAGAAGGGGGACTAGACTCGTCCGAAACTTTTCGCTATTGGGGTTTCTTCGTTCTCACTTTAACTGTGGTCTCTATAGTAGCACACATCGTAATTAGTATTATTTTTAACATTTTGTTTAGAATTACAACAAGAGAAAAAGAACCATCATTCGCAGACGAATTGGATAAATTAATTGACTTAAAAGCAAAGCGAAACTCTTTATTTGTGTTTATCATCGGTTTTGTTACTGCAATGGGGTCGTTAATTTTTAATCCATGGTCACAGATTATGTTTATTATTTTAATTGCTTCAGGATTCATCTCAGATGTGGTTGGCTCTTTATCTAAGCTATATTACTATCGGAAAGGTGTCTAATATGAGCAAAAATCTTGTCGGTAATCACATCCGAAAATTACGGTTTAACCATGATGAAATGACCCAGCAGCAATTAGCTGACAAGGCAGGTGTTACAAGACAAACTATCGTGGCTCTCGAAAAAGGAAACTACTCGCCATCACTAGAACTGGCCTTTCGCATTTCCTTAGCCTTTAACTTACCATTAGAAGAAGTTTTCTTTTACGGGGACACCACATACTTGAAAAAACAATAACGTTTTTGAATTTTAAAAAAGGGGATAAAAAATGAATTCAAATCAGAAAGCAGCAAAAATTGCGGGAGTACTGTTTTTACTTGCAGCATCTTCGGCAGTAATTGGCCTTTTATTGTACGATCCGATCCTAAATGGTTCCGATTACTTAATTAAAGGTTCTGCTCATGCAAATCAGGTGACACTAGGAGCACTTTTAGAGTTAATTCTGGTCGTATCAGTGGTGGGAACGGCAACGACAATGTATCCAATTTTAAGAAAGTATAATGAAACTATAGCTCTTTGGCATGTTTACTTCAGGTTTCTTGAAGCCGTTATAATTACTGTTGGTATAATTAGCGTACTGTCTCTATTGACGTTAAGCCAGAACTTTGTAGCAGCTGGAGTTGCGAATCCTGCCTCTTATCAAGCTTCAGGAATTTTATTAAAAGCTATACATGACTGGACGTTTATGCTTGGACCTCTTTTCATGTTAGGTATCAACACAATTATGTATAGTTATATATTTTATAAATCCAAGCTTGTACCCAGATTTTTATCTATCTTGGGTATGTCAGGAGCAGTGATGGTATTTATTAATGCCTTGTTAGTACTGTTTGGAATAGTTGAACAACTTTCTGCTTGGGGTATTTTGGCGCTTCCAATAGCAGCATTTGAAATGATATTAGCTGTATGGCTCCTTGTTAAGGGGTTCAATGAATCTGCACTTTCTGCCTTTTCAAAAATAGCAAACGACAAGAGATTAGCTCAGGCAGATTGACTGCATTAATACAATAAAAGAGTACAGGATTATGACATTGTCACAATGCAGTACTCATTGATAGGCAGTCAAAAAGTGAATGTTGATTGCCTCTAAAATACTTTGCGTTATCAGCGGGAAATGGACACATGTTGTAGTGATTCGCCAACATATTGATCCTTCATTTGGTTCTTCTTCCTCACCTAGGATACGTAACATGCTGAATTCGCTAACTCATCACCTAGAAGAATTATTTTGTCTTCTTTATTCATCAATACGTGAAGACATTTTATTTAACTTAAACTAACGCAGCAGTTTAGTTGAAGAAGTAAATGATAAAATAAGGTGTAATATGTATTTAATTTAAGGAGAAGTTAGATGAAAATTACAAAGATATGAGACCAAAATGTCCTAAGTGTGATTATGAAAAATGTACAACAAAGGTTGTAGTTGATAATCCAAAGTATCCCTCAGGTGTTATTTTAAGATGTAAGAATGCAAATCTATATTTTCAAGGGAGAATGAAGAGTGGGTATTCTTCAAAGGGTGGTATTAGAGTTTTTAATGATTTTTCACTAACGGTTGCTTTCTCTCTCTTTAAATGTTCGTGTTATACCCCAAAATAAGAAACGATATAAAATTGCAAAACTAGCAAATAAAAAAACGAATTCAAAAAGAGTGAAAGGCTCATAATCAATTAAATAAGAATTAATATAAACTAATACTAAAGATATTAATTCTATTAAAGAATCTTTAAATCCATTTTTTTTATACAATTTTTTAGAACTTTCTAGATTTAAAAAATTACTTTGAGTGTTACTAAAAAAACCTTTAAGAAAGCCAAATGTCACTAAAAAAATTCCTAAAGCAGGTCCATATGAAATATTTATAAGTTGTGTTATAAAACAATAAACTATTGTGAATAAAATTAAGTACATTTTAAATAAAACACCTCTTTTTTATTTACTAACTATAAAATCAACAGTGAGAGAAAGTGAATATTGTAACATTCACTTTCTCTGTTTTTAAAAAATTATGGAATATCCACGTTGTAAGCCAAACTTAAACCTGGAATATTTGAACCAATAGAAACCCGTTTAAGATTTTTTTCAACTGCATCTTTTACAACAAGAACTGTGCTAGCAGTAATAAGAGCGGCTACACCGGCAGTAACCGGATTAACAGCAAATGTTTTGGCATACCATCCTACATAACCACCTGCAAATGCACCTGCTGCCCATCCACTCATTCCTCGAACTTTAGGACCTAAATTAAGGTGCACTCCAACAAATCCATATGCTTGCATTTGTGGTTCTTCAGAAGGCACTAATTCAGTAGCTGCTTGAATCATCAAATCAGCATCTTCCTCTGATACTCCTAACTCATTAACTAAGGTATCACGATCAGCATTAAAGATAATATTCTCATTTTCATCTACAGAAAAATAACTAGAGATTTTTTCTGCTGCTTTAATCATTTTTTTCTGAGCTCTTAAATCTTCAAACTCAGTAGTACTAGCATAGCTCGTACTACTAAAAGAGAAAAGACCACCAGACAATACAAGTAAGGCACTAAATACAACAAAGATTCTTTTTAACATCTTATTTCCTCCTAATCTATTATTTTTTCAGAGCACTCTAGCGCCATTATTCCATTTATTCTGAAAATAGTATACCGTAATTTACAAAACAGTTAAAAAGAAAGGGTGCTATGGGAAATTTTTCCCTGGTGGGGTATCATTTCAATTTCTGTAGTAGTTTCTTAAGGTACTTTAGTAATATAGCCCCTTTTTCTTTTCAACTAAAGCGGTATTTAAGAAGGGAAATTAAATGTGATGGAGAAATAAATAAGATAGAGGGAATTTCACTTATATTTAAGTATATTCTACTATTGGTGCCTATTTTTCTAATAGTTATTCAAATCTGGGTGTATAACGGTATGAAATACGTTATAACAAGAAAGAGGTGTGCGCTATGTCGGATAAAACCCAACAAATACAAGCGGTTTATAGTTCCAGTGATGTAGCTGGAACTTTAAAGATACAGGAAAGTACCTTAAGAAAATATTGTTTAATCTTAGAAAAAAACGGCTACAAGTTTCTTAAAAATGAACAAGGACATCGTGCATTTTTCGATGCGGATAGTATTGTTTTAAAGAAATTTATAGAACTTAAAAATGGTAGTGATATGACGCTAGAACAAGCAGCGAAGTCAGTCGTAGCATGGAAAAACGGAACCGATATAACGGAGGGTGACACAGAGGATTCTCGATATGGCGCACGTTATAGCGATTTATTAGAGGAATTTGCATCTTTTAAAGAAAACCAAGAAAATTTTAATAAGGAGCTTTTAAAACAATTACAGCAGCAACAGGAATACATAAGTAATAGGTTAGAAGAACGTGATCAGAAGTTGATGCTGGCATTAAAGGAAACGATGGAAACCCAAAAACAACTTGCAATCGCTTCTGCAGAAGAACCAAAAAAGAAATGGTGGGAGTTTTGGAAGTAATGTTATATAGACCTTAACTTTTCACTAACGAAGCAGGTTAGCACAAAAAAATGAATATAGGTATTTATAATAAATTTCATTAATGGGGTGTAAAAATGAATGATAATAAAGATAAATCTAATGTTGGATATACGATTTTTAAACCAACCTGAGTACGTCATGAATATCCTCATGTTGATTTAGTAAAACAACAAGTAACCTGTATTGTTTTATACAAAGTAGAAACATATATGACTGTTATTGTTGATTTAAAAGATGATAATGTACAAGTTCAAGGAGACGTTGATGAATTAGGAGATTTAACCACTAGTGGGGATTCTTACATTGATATGTTTAAAAATCAGGCAAAGTTCTTTATTGATAACAATATTTCTAATCCCAAAAAGCCTTATGATGAATTAATAAATAATCAATCAATCAATCTTCCTAAACAAACGGGTGCTTTACTTCAAGAAGGGGTAAAGCACTTTTTCTTATTGAACAAACGCATCAGTTTAGTTGAAGAAGGATTATCCTCCAGATTATCGAATTGATATATGAGAAGGGGTGTAGAATATGAAATTATTTATACAAAATATGAATGAAGAAATAGCAAAAGATATACTTAGCTGGGAATATGAAAAACCATATGATTTCTACAATAATGTATTAACAGATGAAGAAATTAAGGAAAGACTCGATGGTTCATACTATGCACTTGTTAATGATAAGAAAGAATTATTTGGATTTTTTTGTACTGGAGAGAATGCTCAAGTTCCTGTTGGGAAAAAAAATGGTGTTTATTCAGA
Source organism: Psychrobacillus sp. OK032 (assembly GCF_900111345.1). Lineage (GTDB taxonomy): Bacteria > Bacillota > Bacilli > Bacillales_A > Planococcaceae > Psychrobacillus. The sequence goes on along the minus strand of NZ_FOGY01000001.1, from coordinate 4,554 downwards.
TAACTCAATTGATATGGGACTAGGTATGAACCCTAAAATTGTAGGTATAGGTTACGGTTTTGAATTTTGTTCTTTTATTCTTCGTTATATTGAAAAAAACTATATAGGTAGTCCAGTTCGATTAACTGTGGCAAAGTTCAATCAAAGAGCTATTCATCTATATGAAAAGCTTGGTTTTGTTAAGAAAGACGAATTTAGCACGGATTTTGAAGAATTCATGACGATGGTTAAAAATACAAATTATAGGTAGTTAAAAAGCAATTCTTATTAAACTAACGGGTGCTTAAGCGGAACAAGAGCTATTAAGGGACAGACTAGAACATTATTCAACTAATGGGCAGTTTAGTTGAATAAGAAGGTTTTTTTGGATAGGTGTTGAATAAGTTAAAGCATGTAAACTTTTGAACAAACACCCGCCTTGGGTGAAAATGAAGTCAGTTGGAGGAGATATTATTAATCATAATGAAGTTGCTGAAATATACGAAGCTTATTTAAGTCCACTAGTATCAGAGTTGTACGTGTTGGAAGGCTATGAAACAAGTCTAATTAATGCTCATGCCGGAGGGCGGAATGTCGTTTATAACTGTGAGAAAGAGGGCGCTAGTGCAAAAATACTCAGAATCGCCTATTTAAATGACAGGAGCCGAGAGGATTTGTTGGGCGAAGTTGAATATATCCAATATTTATTCGAGCATGGCGGTAGTGTCTCGAATGTAATCAGCTCCCGGAAGGGAAATCTACTGGAAGAGATTACTCATAATAATCACACCTTTTTGTCTGCCTGTTCGAAAAGGCTAGGGGAAAAATGCTTGTAGAAAATCATTATCAGTATCGCGAAGGAGTTCCTATTACGGAATACTATTATAACTGCGGTAAAGTTCTCGGGAAGCTGCACCAATTGTCGAAAGGCTATGCTCCTGTTCATCGCCGGTATAGTTTCTTTGATAAATATAATGTCGAGTATATCGATAATCTGATACCGGGTACGTTACCACTGCTTAAGGAGAAGATGGTAGAGCTTCTTAAAACCTTAGAAGGATTGGACAAGAACTCTGAGTCTTTCGGTATGGTACATTTTGATTACAATGATGGTAATTATATGATTGACTTTGATACCGGACAAATCACTGTATTTGATTTCGATAACTCTTGTTTCTGTTGGTATATGTATGACTTGGCGAATGTCTGGATGCTCGGATTAGGCTGGATACAATTCGAACCAGATGCCGGTAAACGAAAAGACTTTATGGATGATTATTTCAAAACAGTACTCGAGGGATACACATCTGAGACCAAAATTGAAGATTCGATGTTGAATAATTTGTCCTTATTTATCCAAATTACCCTCATGGAAAATATTATAGATGCATTCGAGGTCATGCGGAACAACGGTGAAGAGCTGAAGTGCGATGAGGAGTTGTCATATAGCATAAAATGCCTCGAAGAAGATATCCCGTATAAGGGATTTTTCCATGAAGTGTTCTCGTGCGAAGAACCTTTCGAGTGTGAGGAACTAAATATTTAATCCACCAATTTCCGAAGATGACGACTAAATAATCATAGAACAATAGCAAGGTTGTAGTACTGTCCGTTGCATTACTACACCAGTTAACGAGGGTTCTATCTCATTTCATAAATCAATGGGTTTTTCCGTATCCTTAAAAACTGATTATGGTGGTCCGGGACAAGACCGTATTTTATTTTCTATAAATATTGCTACTTAAAATTATTCTTATTCAACTAACGGGTGCTTTAGTCAAAGAGAGCAACGTCCTTTAATACGTTGCTCCTTTTCCATTTAAAAGTACTTCTGATAATACTCCTTTCTTAACCTTCCGCTCAGCTGAGCGTAGATCTTGGTGGTTTCACTCTTCTCATGCCCCATAAGACTTTGTATGACTTCAATAGGAGCTCCATTATTCATTAAATGAGTTGCGTAGCTGTGTCTAAGTTGGTGTGGATGAATTTCTTTATTAATTTCCGCACGATTGGAGATCCGCTTGATGATATATCGCATTTGAGCGACACTCATTTTATGTGGTTGCCTTGTTGTCACAAAGATAGCTGAATTATAATCATTACGGCTTTCCATATAGCGTTTAAGCCATATATCGCAACGTGTATTAAAATAAACTTCCCTTTCCTTATCGCCTTTTCCTCTCACGATCGCGGATTGATTGGACCAATTAATATGGTTCTTTTCTAACGAAACTATTTCTCCAATTCGACAACCGGTAGAAAACATGAATTCGAAAATTGCTTTTTCTATTGGGGAATGACAGGATTCACGAAGGTGTTCAATACCCCGTTCGGTTAAATATTTGGGTATCCGGTTCCCTACTTTGGGTTCTTTAATTTTGGAAGTTGGATTCTTACTCAGGTAGCCTTCTTCATGGGACCAACGAAAAAATGATTTCATAAAGCGGATACGATGTGCAAGACTGGCAGGTTTTAAATGCTTGCCGGATATAGCGAGATATTCCTTCAGTTGATTTGTATCCAGCAATTCCATCTGTACATCTTTAAAGTAACCAATTAGTAGCAAAGACTGTAACTGGTAGGCCTTCAAGGTTTGTGGCGAAAAGCCCTCTATTCGCTTATCAGCTTCAAACGAAGCCCATGCTTTTGACAGTAACAATTCCATTCCCCCTAAAATAGTAATATTAAAAGGATTATTGCCAATTTAATAGAATTATAGACATAGGGTGTATTTTTACTAACGCGGCAGTTTAGTTGAAGAGTGTTGTTTAACTGTTGTTCAGCAATCGGGCCATTTAATTGAATAATGTCTTTCGTAAAAGTACGGAATTTATGTTAAAATTTAGGTTGACTTATAAAGTGATGCACATAAACTAATGACGAAAGTTAGTGGAAGAGGGATTAGAAGTATGAGTGAAATATCTTTTAATGAGTTAGAGAAGAAGGTCAAAAAGATTAAAATTGAAGCTTTTGTCATTCATAAAGGAAATACACGGATCTTTGAATATTTAAAGAATAAAAAAGTCGTAGAAAAGCCGTCAAAGGTTTATTCCATTACAAAGAGTATTATATCTATATTAATTGGAATTATGGTCGATAAAGGGCTAATAAAAAATATTCACGAACCTATTCATCACTACTTTCCAGAAATACTAGAATTTAATGACCCAATGAAGGAGGAAATCACACTATTTCATTTGTTGACTATGACCTCGGGGTTACAAGTAGGAAATTTTCAAGGTTCAAAAAACTGGGTTAAGTTCATATTAGATCAACCAATGATACATAAACCGGGTTCAACCTTTCAATATCATAATGGAAACTCTCATTTATTAAGCGCAATTATCCAAAAAATTTCCGGTACTTCTACCGCATCGTTTGCCGAGAAGTATTTATTCCATCCATTAGGGATCAATAAATACATTTGGGTAAAGGACCCTCAAGGAATTCACGGAGAGGGCTTTAGTATTTCATTAAATGTAGAGGACATGGTGAAGCTTGGATTTTTATTTTTAAACGAAGGGCAATTTAATTCAAAGCAGTTGATTTCATCCGACTTTCTCCAACAAATGATAAGACCGTACAAACAAGTCGATACTACTATTGAAGGAACACGTGGATATGGTTATCAGTTATGGACCTATGAAAGTACTAATAATAACACCCAAATGGAATATTACTATGCTAGTGGGTTATACGGACAATATATATTTATTGTACCGAAGTTAAATATAATGGCTGTAGTAAAAAGCCATCTACAATATGACCAGCAATCTGCGCCGAGACTCTTTTTCGAAGAACTTTTAGGTAGTTGGATGGATGAGTGAGACATTTATACAAATCAAAAGGGGTTTATCTCCTCTTCCGAGATCATAAAAGTATCTTGTAAAAAGGAGAAATCACTATCTTGATATTCAACAATCGGGCGCGATTGTTGAATAAGAGTCCCTTTTCTTATTCTGCACTGACCTAAACAAATGAGACAAATAAAAGCACCTTTCGTTGAAAACGGGTATACAATACCTAAATTCATTGCGGAGGTGTTTTTTTATGGGGACAAGAGTCAGTTATCCAGTAGAAGTGAAAATGAAGGCGATTGAAATGCGATTAGCTAAGGTACCGGTAAAGGAAGTAATGGAAAAATTGAGCATTCGAAACAAAACGCAATTGAAGAGATGGATGCATTGGTATCGAAATGGAGAAATACACCGGCTTAAACAACCAGTTGGTAAACAATATGCCTTCGGCAAAGGACCGGAATATGAAAACGAGACAGCCAGGCTACAGGCAGAGAATCGGGATTTGAAGCAACAGATTGAAGTTTTAAAAAAGTACGCGGAATTGGAAAGGGAGTGGCGCAAAAAGTAGTAATTCAATTAGTCGAAGAATTAAAGGATATTATGCCAATTGGCGAGATTTGTCGTCATCTAGGTGTAGGACGCTCGTCCTACTATGGTTGGAGAAAGAATGCGGATCAATCCACACAAAAGGAGATTCGAGATCAGCAGATTGGCGACTTGTGCAAACAGCATAAATTCCGATATGGTTATCGAAAGATTGCCGCTCTGTACCCAG
>NZ_FOGY01000002.1 GCF_900111345.1 Psychrobacillus sp. OK032 | reverse complement strand
CTTAGCGTAAATCGAAGAGGCTCAGTAGCTCAGTCGGTAGAGCAAAGGACTGAAAATCCTTGTGTCGGCGGTTCGATTCCGTCCTGAGCCACCATAATAATGCGGGTGTAGTTTAGTGGTAAAACCTCAGCCTTCCAAGCTGATGATGAGAGTTCGATTCTCTTCACCCGCTCCAATTAATGGGCCTATAGCTCAGCTGGTTAGAGCGCACGCCTGATAAGCGTGAGGTCGATGGTTCGAGTCCATTTAGGCCCACCATTATTCCGAAGTAGCTCAGTGGTAGAGCAATCGGCTGTTAACCGATTGGTCGTAGGTTCGAGTCCTACCTTCGGAGCCATATATGGGGAAGTACTCAAGCGGCTGAAGAGGCGCCCCTGCTAAGGGTGTAGGTCGGGCAACCGGCGCGAGGGTTCAAATCCCTCCTTCTCCGCCATATATTAGGCCCCTTGGTCAAGCGGTTAAGACACCGCCCTTTCACGGCGGTAACACGGGTTCGAATCCCGTAGGGGTCATATTAAGGAGCATGTATCCTAAATGGAAACATGCTCTTTCCATTTTTTAAGAATCATAATAGTCTTTCTAAATAGTAGCTCTCCTAGTTCTTTTAAACGTGATGAGAGTTCGAGTCACTTCACCTGTTATACACTAATGGGCCTATAGCTCAGCTGGTTAGAGCGCACGCCTGATAAGCGTGAGGTCGATGGTTCGAGTCCATTTAGGCCCACCATTATTCCGAAGTAGCTCAGTGGTAGAGCAATCGGCTGTTAACCGATTGGTCGTAGGTTCGAGTCCTACCTTCGGAGCCATCATATGGGGAAGTACTCAAGCGGCTGAAGAGGCGCCCCTGCTAAGGGTGTAGGTCGGGCAACCGGCGCGAGGGTTCAAATCCCTCCTTCTCCGCCATATGTTAGGCCCCTTGGTCAAGCGGTTAAGACACCGCCCTTTCACGGCGGTAACACGGGTTCGAATCCCGTAGGGGTCATATTAAAAAGCATGTTTCCTATTGGAAACATGCTTTTTTCATAATTAAGAATAGTGATAGCTTATTAATTAGTAGCTTTTCCTAGTTCCGTTAAGCGTTGAGCAAATCCTTCTGTTTTCGTGCTTATGCCAGGAAATACATCGTTCAGTTCGTATGCTTGGGAACCATGTTCTATAAAATCAAGTCCAGCAATTTCTTCCTCATTAGAAACTCGAATTGGGCCGAATACTTTTACAATGGAAAGAAATCCTATAACGGTTATAGAAACCCAAACAATAACAGCTAAAATTCCCAATACCTGAACACCGATTAAGCTTGCTCCTCCACCAACAAAAAGGCCCCTTGATGTATCAAATAGTCCCACCGCTATCGTTCCCCAAATCCCAGTTATCCCGTGAACTGCTATTGCCCCAACCGGATCATCTACCTTTAATTTAACATCTAGAAAACGAACTCCTTCGGTCATAATAATTCCAGCAAGTATTCCAATTAGGATAGAGCTTATAAGAGAAACATTAGCAACACCGGCAGTAATACTCACCAATCCTGCTAGTGCTCCATTTAAAGTGAGAGAGGCATCTAACTTTTTAAATCTAAGTTTTGTATAAAAAGCGGTAGATAAAACTCCGGCAGAAGCAGCAAATAAAGTATTTGCAATAATAGGTGGGACAAGAGAAGGATCAGCAGCTAATGTGCTTGCTCCATTAAATCCAAACCAACCAACCCATAAGATGAAAACGCCTAGAGCTCCGAGGGGAATACTGTGACCTGGTATAACATTCACTCTACCGTTGCTATATTTTCCAATACGGGGACCTAGTAGTGTTGCCGCTACAAAAGCGCCAATTGCTCCAGTTAAGTGAACGACAGTCGAACCTGCGAAATCAATAAAACCAAGTTCAGCTAACCATCCTCCTCCCCAAATCCAGTGACCTACAACAGGATAGATAATACCGGTCATTGCTATTACTAAAAGTAAATAAGATGATAACTTCATTCGTTCAGCAACTGCACCTGAAATAATGGTTGCACAAGTAGCAGCAAAAACGGATTGGAAAACGAAGAACTCCATATCCTCTCTTCCGAAAAGTGCGAATCCATCTGTTCCAATTGCACCAAAGACTGATTCACCAAACATAAATCCATACCCTACAAGAAAATATAAAATGGTTCCCAGTGATACGGTAAGGAAGTTCTTCATTAAAATATTTAATGTATTTTTAGAACGAGTAAAACCTGTTTCAAGCATTGCAAATCCTGCATGCATAAAAAATACTAATATAGCACCGAGCATTACCCACAACATGTCTACTGAACTTTGAACTGTTTCTATTGTCATAAAAAACCTCTCTCCTTTAGTTTACGGCAACTGCGCCGCGTTCTTTTGTTCTTATACGGATTGCTTCTTCTACTGGTAAAACAAATATCTTTCCATCGCCGACCTCATTGGTAGACGCATGATCCAAAATAGCTTCAACCAATTTTTCTACTAAATGATCTTCTACAACCATTTCAAGTTTCAATTTTGTATAAAACTCCATTTCATAGGTGTTACCACGAAATAGTCCGACACGACCTTCCTGACGACCGCAACCGGCGATTTCTGTCACGCTTAATCCATCAATTCCTTCTAATGCAAGTGCTTGCCGAACTTCTGAAAATACATCTGGGCGAATAACTGCTTCAATCTTTTTCATCTGAAACCTCCTAATGTAAGAATATATAACATCATATTATAAAAAAATAAAAATGTAAATGATATTTCTGAAAATTGTGTTAGTTTTTATTACATGGCTTTAAATGATGAAAGGGTAGAAATAGCTAATAATTTCCATAAAAAAAGCAAGAAGAAAAATTGTTCATTTTTCTTCTTGCTTTTTATTTTATAAGGATAAGAAAGTATATACTTTTTTACTCAGTATCGATCCAGCTCCAGCGCCTTGCCCCTCGGGGTCAAATGGGAAAAAGCTGCTCCTGCGCAAGCTCGTCGCAAACAAAATCGCTTGTGGTGGCTGAGGAGCTGCCTCCTAGGCCCGCACGATGCGGGTCATGCATCCGTTGCCACAGGATGTGGCGTACTTAGGATGCCTTCCCGCCCATTTTCCTGTCGGGGCAAACATAGGCGCTTGCGCTTTTCTTATAAGAAGTAGCCGATTAATAACCCTATCCCTAATAGGAACACGAAAATGGTATTCGTAAGTGCTGTATCTTTCATAGCTGGTGCAACTTCAAGTGGACTATCTTTTGCTCTAAATAGTTTAATCGCATGTAATGGTTTTTTAATGCTTAGTATAACTAGTAATGACCATGGTGTTACAATTTGTAGTAAAACTAAGCCTACAATCCAAAGATAGGATATGATGAAGTATGAAGCTAAAATCGATATTGCGTTTTTTCTACCGACAAGGATTGCCATTGTTTTTCTGCCGCCTCTTGTATCTTCCTCAAGATCTCGGATATTATTAGAAAGCATAATCGCCGCTACAAGTAGTGCGCTAGGAATAGAAAGTAAGATGGCAAAATTAGGTACCGAACCAACTTGGATGAAAGTCGCTATTAATACAATGAGCATTCCCATTACTACACCACTAAAAAACTCTCCGAATGGGGTATAAGCAATTGGATAAGGTCCACCGGTATAAAGATATCCTATTAGCATACTTGCGGCTCCAACGACTAATAACATCCAAGAAGATTCATAGCAAATATAGATGCCTAGCAATGCAGCAAGTCCATATAATAATAAAGCTAGTTGCATCACTGTTTTCGGTTTAACACCATTTCGAACAATCGCTCCGCCGATACCTACGGATTCTTCACTATCTAGTCCACGAGCAAAGTCATAGTACTCATTGAACATGTTGGTCGCTGCTTGTATAAAAAGACAAGCAACTAACATAGCTGAAAATAAAAGCCAGTCAATATTTGTGTAATAAAGTGCAATCATCGTCCCCAAGAATACCGGAGCAAATGAAGCAGTTAATGTATGTGGTCTTGTTAATTTCCACCAGACACGCCAGCCTTTGTCGGCTTGTAGTTCATGTGACATAAAGTTTTCTCTCCTTTTAAACAATCCATTATCAATATTAGCATATATTCGCTGCTAAATGTGTGCCGAAAAGCGTAGAAAGTTGTATGATAAAGGGTAGAGTAATAAAAAAAGAAAACATCATGATTAACACCAAGATATTAATACGGAGGTAATTTTAATGCCGAAAACCACCGGTCAAAAGCAAACAACATTACGTTTTTATACAGAAACTATAGAAGTATCTAGATTATCAGCTCATGCTTTTTTTGAAGCAGGAGATGAAAAATATAAAGGCCAACGATTCTTTTGGCAAAACAAAGAAAAAACGCTGACGCTAGTTGGCTTAGGTCATGCGCATACAATATCGAATAATCTAGAAGATAATCGATATGCGGACATCGATGCAAAATGGAAAGAACTATGCAATGCATCGTTGAAAGAACAAGTGGATGTTTCGCCAATTCTTTTTGGAGGGTTTGCATTCGATCCTAAAAATACAATTACATCAGAATGGGACAATTTTCCTTCAGCTTTTTTTGTAGTGGCGACATTCCAATTAGTAATTCAACAAGATCGAGCATTTATAAGCATTCATTATATTACAAATGAGGCAGAGAGCGCGGATATATTTGAACGATTACGTGTAGAAAGAGATACGCTTATACACACTGCCCAAGTAAGAGAACTTCAAACGCATACAAAGCCGACCTTAGTAAAACGAGAAGATCGTTTAAAACAGCAGTATTTACATGCCGTAGAAGATGTAACAAAAAGGATTCGTGCAGATGAAGTGAATAAAGTAGTAATTGCTCGTTCCCTTAAATTAATGTTTGATAAGGATTTTTCTCCAGCAACAGCAATTTACCATGCTGCTATGGAGCAACCGGAAAGTTATTTATTTGGCTTAGAAAATGGTGAGCAAATGTTTTTTGGAGCAACACCCGAACGGTTAGTGAAAGTAGAAAACGAAAAAGCGCAATCTGCGGGACTTGCAGGTTCTGTAAGACGTGGTAAAAATTCAGTGGAAGACAAAGCATTAGGGGAAGCATTACTAGCGGATCCGAAAAACTTAGGTGAACATAAATATGTAGTGGAAATGATTCGGAAAGTATTTTCGCAGTATTGTAAAGACCTTAAAGTACCCGCTAGACCAAAGCTTATGAAAATTAGAGATATACAACATTTATATACACCGATTGAGGGGCTTTTGAAAAAGGATTCCTCTTTATTTGAATTAGTACAAGCGTTACATCCAACACCAGCTTTAGGGGGAGAGCCACGTCAAGATGCGATTAACATAATTCGTGAATCCGAACAAATGAATCGCGGCTATTATGCAGCTCCAATTGGTTGGATCAATACAGAAGGGGACGGAGAGTTTGCGGTCGGTATCCGTTCCGCTTTAATCGAAAACGAACATGCTTATTTATATGCAGGTGGCGGGATCGTAGCAGAATCATCTTCCATGGAAGAATTTGAAGAAACACGTGTGAAATTTAGACCAATGCTACGTACACTTGGAGGAAATATGAATGACTAACATCGAGTATTTAACATCCTATGTAAACCAATTTGTAGAAACGATTAAGCAAGCAGGCGTTAAACATATTGTCATGTGTCCTGGTTCCAGATCAACACCTCTTGCTTACGGCTTTGCGAAAAGCGAGGGATTTGCATTTTATCGTCAAACGGATGAGCGTTCTGCTGGATACTTTGCTTTAGGTATTGCGAAAGGAACAAAAGAACCTGTTGTACTTCTTTGTACTTCCGGGACGGCTGCGGCAAATTTCTTCCCTGCAATAGTAGAAGCTTTTTATGCGCGAGTTCCATTGCTTGTTGTGACTGCGGATCGTCCACATGAATTAAGAGAAGTAGGAGCACCGCAAGCAATTGATCAAATACATCTTTTTGGAAAGCATGTAAAATGGTCGGTAGATTTTCCACTTCCGGAAGAGAGTCCTGAAAGCTTAAAGTTTATGGAGCGCCATATTCATCGAGCGATATCTACTTCAAAGTCTTCACCTATGGGACCGGTGCATATAAACGTGCCTTTCCGAGAGCCGCTGTTGTTAAATATGGAGCAGTCATTACCAGTTGCTGAGGTACAAGTATCAGAAATAGGAAAACTTGTCCCGAGTAGTGAATTTACTGAGTGGTATTTAGATTTGCTGATGCGAGAAGAAAAGGGATTACTTATCGTAGGGGATTCTATTCATTCGACGGAAGGTTTTTGGGATTTCGCAAGAACAATTAAGTGGCCAGTATTAGTAGATCCACTTTCTAATTTACGTACATCAGTTCCAGATGATTGTATGGATTTTTGTATCGATCAATACGATGCTTTATTGAAAAATGAGGCATTTAAACAAATAGCTATTCCGAATGTTATTATTCGTTTTGGAGCGCAACCTGTTTCGAAGCCACTTACCCTATTTTTGAAAGCGTGTAAGCCAGACGTGTTTATAGTAGTAGATGAAAGCCCAATATTCCGTGATTCGATCCATCTAGCAACGCATCATGTACAGGTAGAGGCAAATACATTATGGATTCCAATCGAAGAAAAACAAACATCTAGTTATATGACTAAGTGGTCGAAAGCGAACGACATTGCAACGAAACATATACAAACGTATATATCAAATGAGGAAGATGAAGGGGCGCTGGCGGGAATATTATTCGAAACACTTCCTGATGGGATAGATTTGTTTGCAAGCAGTAGTATGCCGATACGCGATGTTGATACGTTTTTCAATAAAACAACGAAAGATGTACAAATTTATGCAAACAGAGGAACGAACGGAATTGATGGAGTAGTATCTACTGCATTAGGCGTCCAAGCCGCAACTGATCGACCTGGATATTTGCTTATCGGAGATCTTGCTTTTTTACATGATGTGAATGGCTTAATAGTAAGTAGATTCCATCAAACAAATTGTACGATTATTATTATGAATAATGATGGTGGAGGTATTTTCTCTTACTTATCGCAGTCAACAGAAACGCATTATTTTGAGCAATTATTCGGAACTCCAACTGGTTTAGAATTTTCACATGTAGCGTCTATGTATGGGGCTCAATACGATGCGGTTCATACAAGGGATGAGTTCAAGAAAGTGCTCATGCAGCCTAAGATGAAGGATATTCGTATTATAGAAGTGTTTACAAATCGACAAGTGAATACAGAAACGCATCGAAAATTATGGGCTGCTATATCGGAGGAGTTAGATACCATTTGGAAAGTTTAAATGTGATGGTTCGTTCGATAAACATGCACATCAAGAGATATAATATTGGGGCTACTAAAAAAGTTGTATGTTTACATGGATTTACGGGTTCTAGCAGTACTTGGGAGGAAGTAATTAGCTATCTTCCTTCTTCGGTCGAAGTGTTAACAATTGATTTGATTGGGCATGGATTGACGGATAAACCAAGTGATATTGCTCGTTATCATGTCGATGAGCAAATTGAAGACCTTCATGCGATATTTCAACAATTGGAGTGGACTCATTTTACGCTTGTCGGCTACTCCATGGGAGGGCGTTTAGCGTTAGCGTACACGTCTAAATATCCTGTACATACATTAATATTAGAGAGTAGCTCTCCAGGTCTAGCAGACGATGGGGAACGACAGAAAAGAAAGTTGTCGGATGAATTGCTTGCAGAACGTATTATGAAAGAAGGAGTTATTTCATTCGTTGACTTTTGGGAAGAAATCGCTTTATTTCAAACGCAAAAAAAATTGTCACATGAAAAACAGCTGTTGATTCGTCATGAAAGGCTTGCTCAGTCTGCAGTTGGACTTAGCAATAGTTTGAAGGGATTTAGTACGGGAGTCCAGCCTTCTTATTGGGGAGTTTTAAGTAATCTGTCGATTCCAGTGTTTTTATTAGCTGGGGAATTGGATTTGAAGTTTTGTGCCATTGCTAAACGGATGCAAAAGGAGTTGCCGAACTCGCAAATGGAAGTCGTAAAAGATGCCGGGCATGCAATTCATGTGGAAAAACCGAAAATATTTGCTACAATAATAGAGGAAGTTATTTTAGAGGAGGAATAAAGATGACTCGTGAGTGGACAACGCTACATACATACGAAGACATTAAGTATGAGTTTTATAATGGTATTGCGAAAGTTACGATTAACCGTCCGGAAGTGCGAAATGCATTTCGTCCGAAAACGGTAATGGAAATGATTGATGCATTTTCACGCGCACGCGATGATAAAAATGTTGGTGTCATCATCTTAACAGGAGAAGGGGAGCATGCTTTCTGTTCTGGTGGGGACCAAAAAGTGCGTGGACATGGTGGATATGTTGGTGAGGATGAAATCCCTCGTTTAAACGTACTGGACTTGCAACGTTTAATCCGCGTTATTCCAAAGCCTGTTGTTGCAATGGTTGCTGGTTATGCAATTGGTGGCGGACATGTTCTACATGTAGTATGTGACTTAACAATTGCTGCCGAGAATGCTCGCTTTGGACAAACTGGTCCTAAAGTTGGGTCATTTGATGCTGGATACGGTTCAGGTTATCTTGCACGTATTATCGGTCATAAAAAGGCACGTGAAATTTGGTACCTATGCCGCCAATATGATGCGCAGCAAGCACTTGATATGGGACTAGTTAATACAGTTGTTCCATATGCACAGCTTGAGGACGAGACTGTACAATGGTGTGAAGAAATGCTAGAAATGAGTCCTACCGCGCTTCGCTTCTTAAAAGCAGCAATGAATGCAGATACTGATGGTTTAGCAGGTCTTCAACAATTGGCAGGAGATGCAACACTTCTTTACTATACAACAGAAGAAGCTAAAGAAGGTCGCGATGCATTTAAAGAAAAACGTAAACCTGATTTTGGTCAATTCCCACGTTTTCCGTGATTGGCTAAAACAGTCTGAGCTGTCCTATACTGGGGCAGCTTTTTCTAAAGGAGATTAGTATATATGTATCCGAATTTATTAATGAAAAGAGCTAACTTGACTCCGAATCGTGTTGCCTTACGATTTAACAACCAAGAATGGACGTTTGCACAATTGTCAGAGGAAGCAATGAACTTCGCAGAGAAGCTTCATACAAAAGGTATCGTACGAGGCAGTAGAATAGCTATATTGGCTTCTTCCAATTCGGCGTTGGTATTTGTCTTACATGGATGTATGCAACTAGGCTGTGAGCTTGTTATGCTAAATGAGCGATTATCGGAAGAAGAGTTGAACTATCAATTAGCAGATAGTGCACCGGATTACTTATTAGTAGATGATTATGCAAAAAGAACTTTATCTTTTGAAAATAGATGGTCATTCGATGAAATTGAAAGCGCTAAGCGAACCGCTTTCGAAGTAGAGAAAGAGTGGTCAAAAAAACGTACGATAACGATTATGTATACTTCCGGTACGACTGGAAGACCAAAAGGGGTACGTCAGTCGCTTGAAAACCATGTAATGAATGCAACTGGATCGGCCCTCAATCTAGGTGTTCACCCCAATGATTGCTGGTTATGCACGATGCCATTATTTCATATTAGTGGCTTTTCTATTTTAATGCGTTCTGTTTATTATGGAATGACGATTAATCTTCAATCAAAATTTGATGCTGAATTGGCTATCAAAGAAATTCTATCTGGTACTGTTACACGTATGTCCGCCGTTGCAGTTATGTTAGAAAGAATGTTGACTGTATTAGAATCGAAAGATTTATCTTTTCCTAATACATTTCAATCGGTGATAGTAGGTGGAGGACCAGTGCCTTTAAATTACTTGGAGAGAGCAATTGAACGGAATATTCCGGTACTACAAACTTACGGCATGACGGAAACTGCGTCCCAAACAACGACATTATCAAGTGAGGATGCTATTCGAAAATTAGGATCCGCTGGTAAGCCGCTTTTCTTTGCGGATGTGCGCATTGATGGGGAAGAGGAAATCGGAGAAATATGCATAAAAGGACCACATGTGACAAGGGGATATGTGGGAGCAGCTGAGTCAAAGAATCCATTAGTAGATGGTTGGCTTCATACAGGAGATATTGGATATTTAGATGAAGAAGGCTATTTATTTGTCGTTGATCGCCGTTCAGATTTAATCATTTCGGGTGGTGAAAATATATATCCTGCAGAAGTAGAACAGGCTTTGGTAAAACATCCTGCAGTAAAAGAAGCTGGCGTTGCGGGGAGGCAGGATGACAAATGGGGACAAGTACCTGTCGCATTTGTTGTATTAAAAGACGAGACTTCAGAAGAAGGATTAAGATCTTTTATGAAAAAGCAATTAGCTTCTTACAAGCAACCAGTGGATTACTTTTTTGTAGATCAATTACCTCGTAATGCATCCAATAAGTTGTTACGAAGAGAGTTTTTTAATCATATAAAAAACACTTAGAAAATGAATTCTAAGTGTTTTTTATTATTTCAATACTGTTTTTAATGTGTTTAAATTTCTTTTCATCAGTGTGAAGTATGTTTCATTATTTGCAACATCTTCTTTGGATAGAACACCAAGATTGTGTAATACTAAGCTTTCCGCACCAACTTCTTGTTGAATTACTTCTGTCAATTTAGAAGATACGTTTTGTTCGAATAAAATATACTTAATATTTTTTTCATTTGCTAAATCAATCATTTTTGTCAGTTCTTTTTGAGACGGCTCATCTTGTGAGTTTAACCCAGCTACTGCAATTTGCTCCAACCCATATGTGTTTGCAAAATATCCAAATGCTGCATGTGAAACAAAAAATGTTTTGTTTGGTGCATTAAGTGCCATTTCTTCAAAATCAGCATCTAGTTTTTGTAGTTCTGAGATTAATTGTTCATAGTTTTTTTCGAAAGTTTCTTTTTGTTCTGGAGCAGTTTCGACAAATTCGTTTTTAATAGATAATGCTAGGTTTTGACTGATTTTCGGTGAAATCCATACATGCGGGTCTGTATCTCCATGACCATGCCCTTCGTGACCTTCTTCTGTAGCTTCTTCATGCTCGTGATCGTGTTCTTCTTCTGTAGCTTCTTCGTGCTCATGATCATTTGTACTAGCCTCTAATTGATCTTCTGGAACAGCATCAATAGTTGCAATCATTTTCACATGTTCGCCCGCTAAGGTTTTTTTTGCATTTTCAACAAAACCTTCTAAACCTAGGCCAATGTAGAAAAATAAATCTGCGTCTGCAAGTGCCATCATATCTTTTTGAGTAGGCTCAAATGTATGCTCATTAGCTCCAGCTGGATAAATGGAATTCACATTTACTGCTTCTCCACCAATTCTTTCAGCAAAATATTGAAGAGGATAGACCGTTGTATACACTTGAACAGTATCGTCTTTTTCTTGCGTTGTTTCTGTTGGGCTTGCTTCATTTCCACATGCTGCTGTGAATAAAACAAGCAGTAATACTAAAAATAATAAAAGACTTTTTTTCAAAAATTCCACTCCCAAATAGTAACGATTACGTTTTAAAAAGTAATAACTTTTACATCATACAAGACTAAGTAAAAAAAAGCAAGAAAAATAGCCTTTGAGTTAATTTTTCTTCAAAGGCCATTTTTCAGGAACAGGATCAATACCACCCTTGTGAAAGGGATGACATTTAGATATTCTTTTAATCGTTAAGTATCCACCTTTGATCGCACCATGTCTTTGTACTGCTTCCACACCATAATGGGAGCATGTCGGATAGAAACGACAACTTGGTGGTGTTAAAGGGGAGATAAATTTTTGGTAAAAGCGGAAAATAGCAATAATAATTTGTTTCATCTACTACTCAGCATCCTTTGGTTTAGGATCAATAGTAGAAGGTTTTTCATTCACAGCTAGTTTATATACAAATGCAAAACCTACGATACTAAGTAGAATTGCGGCACCTAAAATCCAAAATACCATTTTACTCACTCCATAAATATTGTATTTAAGTTTATTGTAAGTAATAAAGAGGTATATTAAAAGAGAAAGCAACTATATATTTTGAGGAGAGTGGCAAATTTATGTCAGAAGCATTAAATAAAGAACTAAACAAACAAGTAGCGAATTGGTCGGTATTATATACAAAGTTACATAATTTTCACTGGTATGTAAAGGGACCATCTTTCTTTACATTACACGCTAAATTTGAAGAGTTATATAACGAAGCAACTTTGAATATGGATGAAATTGCCGAACGTTTACTAACTTTAGGTGAGGCACCAGTAGCAACACTAAAAGAGCATTTAGAGCTTTCCGATATTAAAGAAGCAAAAAATAAAGAAAGCGCAGATGAAATGGTCCAAGCAGTCGTAAAAGATTTTGATAAGATTATGAAGTCGCTCAAAAAAGGAATGGAAGAAGCGGCAAAAGATGAAGATGATATGACTGAAGACATGCTGAATGCAATTTATCAAAAAACAGAAAAACATCAATGGATGTTAAATGCGTTTTTAGGGAGCGCGAACGAAACTAAGAAATAAAACCTATGTAAAATATAAACCTGTAGTCCGATAATAAGGGTATAAAGGAGGGGTTTTTATGGACCTAAACTCCATAATGTCTTCGCAACTAATGCAATTACAGCGAACGGTCCAAATGAGCGTTTTACAAAATGCCATGAATATGGATACTGTAGCTGCAGTTCAAATGCTGCAAGATATGCCTCAAACTGCTGCTCCTCATCCTTATAAAGGAACAGAAGTAGACATTCAAGTGTAAGAAAAGAAAAACATGTACCAGTTTTTTTAAGGTGCATGTTTTTTCATTTTACATACATACTATTTGAAAAGGATGTGTGTAAATGACATTAAACAAAGTGTATATATCGATCATAAACCAAAAATTATACTTTTATCCTGATGAATCGCCATGGGAATTTGAAATTTTAGTGAACCGAGAAGTTATCCCTGTATTTCATATGCTATTCAATCAATTAGGTAGTGTAGAAATTAGCAACTTTTGGCGAGCGCATATACCGATAAAGCGATATCATTTTGATAAGGAAAATGATCAATACGATAGAAGAATGAAAAAGCTATATGCACTCATTCATGAATTTGGAGATGAAGAATCCAAACACTTTGTCGAACAGCTTCCCTATTTTAACCCAAGAAGGAGAGAGACAGTTGAGCAAAAATATTAATCGAAAAGGTAATGATACTCCTACTAATTATCGTAATGTAAGTTCTCTGTTAAACCAAAACCCCCAACTCAAAGCAAAACAGAATATCGCTCAAAATAGAGAAGAAGGAAATGAGCATTATATACGAGATCAACAGAAGGAGTAGTTAGAAGAGAGACTTAGCGTCAATGCTAAGTCTTTTTTCATACATATGGTAAGATGAAAAGAAAAGCGAATTGCCTTAGGGAAGGTTATTTAATCCCAAGAGCTAGTCTCTGTAGCAAGACAAAAGGGAAAGCAAAAAGTGTATTTGGGAGGTAGCATGATAAAACAAGTTTTCTTACTTATAATGCCAACTGTTTTCATCTATATTGGCCTTTCTGTATTTCAGAATATCCTTATCACTTTTATTCTTTTTTATGGATGGTTACTATTTATACCGCTTTTCTTTACACTCTGGAAAAAGACAAATGCTCCTCCATTACAGCTTCCTTTCACGAAAAAAAGTATTTTTGTAGGGATAATAAGTGGATTAATATGTTTAGTTTCCATTTACGGATTCGTCATTTTATTTCAATCATCTCTTATAGATACAGCACAGCTAAAGCAGTTATTAGTCAAATGGAATTTTAGTGGTGCAAAGGTGATCTTACTAATATTCGTCCTTATATTGATCAATCCTATTTTGGAGGAACTTTATTGGCGGGAGTTCATGTATAAACGACTCTTTCAAAAAGTAGGGAAAATACTTACTGTTTTAATAACGTCTATTTTTTATGCATTGTATCATTTAATAGTTGTTATGGAGATTTTCAGTTTTCCTTTTAATGTGTTGGCTGTTATTCCTGTTTTTTTAGCAGGTGTTATGTGGGGAATCTTCCGAATAAAATTTAACTCGATTACCGCGCCGATTATTAGTCACTGTTTAGCGGATATTGGGATTATGCTTGTGTATTGGCATATTATTCTTTAGATTCCTTCTATGATAAACTTTTTAACTTCATTCAGCAGCTGTTTTTTGCGACGAGCCTGCGCAGGAGCAGAAGTGCACTTCTATAAGTGGTAAAATGAATGAAAATCATGCATACAATTCAGCGAGAGTCCACAAATCCCTGCTTCTGCGGCAACGATTGGATGACCCACATCCTGTGGGACTCGGGCGCCTGAGCGACCAACATACTGTTGGCCCAAAGCCTCCGGCGGATGCCACAGATTTTTAGCGGATCTGGGCGCACTGTTTTCTGCGGAGCTGAACGAAGAGAAGCGGAAGCAATGTTTTTTCTGCGGAGCTGAACGAAGAGAAGCGGAAGCAAATACGCTGATGCGCATTTGATTAGTAAACAAAAAGAGGGATAAAGAATGATTAATTTCCAAGATTTGAATGGTATACAAGTTGAACTTTCCTTTGAAAAGGGAATACTCCCAATTAAGGCTATGCATGTGTTAGTAATAGCAAAACATGAAGAAAAGTGGCTATTAACGAAACATCCTACGCGAGGTATTGAGTTTCCGGGTGGAAAAGTAGAAGAAAACGAAACATTAAACGCAGCAGCAGTACGTGAGGTATTAGAGGAAACAAACGTGGAGATTGTCAATCTGGAATGGTTTGCCGAATACATGGTGCATGAGAAAAATCCATTTTGTAAGGCGGTATTTATAGCTGAAGTTGGGTATATCCATGAAGAGAGGGCAAATTATGAAACTGATGGTGCTATGTGGTTGACGATGGATGAACTTTCCAACTGCGAAAATTTAAGCTTCCATATGCAAGATCAAGGTATGCAAGCAATGTTAGAGAAGGTGAAAAATACATGAAGGAAAATGGAACGATTGACAGGATGCGAATATATCCATCACCAAATCCACATATCGATTTAACCGAAATTACATATTGGTCCTGTGGATTGCGAGTGAAAGGGATGCTTGCAACTCCGAAAAAAGAAGGAACGTATGAAGGGATATTATATTTGCGAGGTGGGATGCAAAGCATTGGTATGGTAAGACCTGCTCGTATTGCCCAGATTGCGTCTGAGGGATTTACCGTTTTTGCCCCTTATTACCGCGGAAACCGTGGAGGAGAAGGAAGAGACGAGTTTGCAGGTGAAGATCGATTAGATGCTATTTATGCAGTGGATGTATTAAAGCAATTTTGCTTATCGACTAGAATTCATCTATTCGCTTTCTCGCGGGGTGGTATTATGGCGTTGTGGACTGCTATTTTACGAAATGATATTACTTCCATCGTGACATGGGCAGGGGTTTCCGATATTTATCTTACTTACGAAGAGCGATTGGATATGCGAAGAATGATGAAACGTGTAATAGGCGGCACTCCAACAAACAAAACAGAAGCGTATGAGGAACGAGACGCCTTACTTAAAATATCAGAAATACAAGCTTCTACGCTTATCATTCATGGAAAATTGGACATAAATGTTTCTCCACAACATGCAAAACTGTTAGAAAACGAACTCTTAGTGAATAATAAAATTGTAGAAACATGGTACTATCCTGAGTTTACACATTATTTTCCGAGTAAAGTTAATCGTCAAGTGGTGAAAGATGCGTGTGCATGGATGAAAAAACAGAGAGGAGTTAGGAATTGGGAAATGTCATTGTAAGTACTGAATCGATGAGTATAGAAGGTAAATCATCATTTGCAATGGATACTAGTTTTTGGAAAGACCTTTGGGATAACTATACGAACACTTTTCAGGATGTAGTTATCCACTGTTGGAAGGAAGAAGAGGAAGTAATTGAAGAATTAAGACCGAAAGCGGTTTCTATTATAAATGAAGGACTCGTCAAAATAATGACAGTTAATTTAAATGAAGAAAATCATGCATATTTTCGAAATAACTCAATTGATCCAAAAGGTGGGTTAAAATGGTTCATGATGTTCTTTAATAAAGACGATGACGAACGATTAGAAATAGGTCATTACGGATCAGAAGTTATTTTATATAAAGTTGATAAGGAAGAAGCGGGAAAGTTCGTATCCCTCTTCACCTCATCTGCTACAACACATTTTTATGATGAAAATGCGGATTAACAACAAAAGCATAAGCTTCCTTAGATTTTATAGTTTTCCGGCAATAAAAGAGGATGTCACCATATACATGGGACATCCTCTTTTAAATTTTTAAGCTAACGGTCCGCCTTTAAGCGAAATATCTTCGGATACTGTACCGAATTTTTTGAAGTTTTTACGGAAAGATTGTGCTAGTTCAGTTGCTTTTGCATCATATGCTAATTTATCTTCCCATGCATTACGTGGGATTAACACTTCTGCTGGTACTCCATCAATCTGTATAGGGATTTCAAGACCAAACACTGCATCTGTCGTTGTTTCTACATTTCTTAACTTCCCGTCGATTGCTGCACGTACCATCGTACGTGTATAAGCTAGTTTCATACGGTTACCAACACCGTATTCTCCACCAGTCCATCCAGTATTCACAAGGAACACTTGTGCACCGTGCTCATCAATTTTCTTCCCAAGCATTTCTGCGTACACAGTCGCATGTAACGGCAAGAAAGGAGAACCGAAGCAAGTAGAGAATGCTGGTTGTGGAGACGTGATTCCACGCTCAGTCCCTGCTAGTTTAGAAGTAAATCCACTTAAGAAATGGTACATTGCTTGTTCTTTTGATAATTTACTAATAGGAGGTAGAACGCCAAATGCATCTGCCGTTAAGAAAATAATTGTATTTGGATGACCAGCAACAGAAGGGTCTACAATATTTTCGATATTTTGGATTTGATACGCTGCACGTGTGTTTTCTGTCAGTGAATCATCCGCATAGTTCGCAATGCGAGTCTCTGGATCTACTACTACATTCTCTAAAACTGTTCCGAATTTAATAGCGTCAAAGATTTGTGGTTCGTTTTCACGAGTTAAGTCGATACATTTAGCATAGCAGCCACCTTCGATATTAAACACGCCATTATCTGACCAACCATGCTCGTCATCACCGATTAATTTACGTCCTGCATCTGCAGAAAGTGTAGTTTTACCTGTTCCAGACAAACCGAAGAATAATGTAACATCACCTGCTTCTCCAACATTTGCAGAACAATGCATTGGTAAAATGTTTTGTTCTGGTAACAAATAGTTCATAATAGAGAAGATTGATTTTTTCATCTCTCCGGCATATTCCGTACCACCGATCAAAATGATACGTTTTTCCATAGAAACGATGATAAAAGTTTCTGATTTTGTTCCATCAATAGCTGGATCCGCTTTGAAGTTAGGTGCACTTACAATCGTGAAATCTGCTAGATGAGTTGCAAGTTCTTCTTCTGTAGGGCGGATAAATAGCTGGTGGGCAAATAAATTATGCCATGCAAATTCATTAATTACTTGGATGCCAAGACGGGATTGTTTATCTGCACCTGCGAATCCTTTAAATAGAAATAATTCTTCTTGTTCCTTTAAATATTTGATTACTTTTTTATATAGTGTGTCAAAAATTTCGGAAGAGATAGGTTGGTTTACAGAACCCCAATCGATTTTGTCTTTAGAGATAGGTTCTTCTACGATATACTTATCTTCTGGGGAACGGCCTGTGTATTTACCTGTTTCTGCTTTTACAGCACCTGTGGAAGTTAAAATAGCTTCTCCTCTAGATGTTGCTTTTTCCACAAGTTGCGGCACTGATAATTGTACGCTAATATTATTTCCAGCTAGCAATTCGTTCAGTTCACTCACCGTATCGATTGAATTCATATTGTATTTACCATCCTTTTTTCATTTTTCCCTCCATTATGGAGGATGTATTTACTTGATATGTGAATTAGTATAACACATTTAACTCAATAGTCTATACTATTTAAACGTTTATTTTCATTTTAATAACAGCGGAATTTTTTATTGACTTTTGTATGCTGTTTCCGTATGATGGTAAATTGAACGGATACTCTTATCCCGAGCTGGTGGAGGGGTCAGGCCCTATGAAACCCGGCAACCTGTAATTTCTTGCATTACAAAGGTGCCCAACCTGAGACAAGGTGTGATTCCTTGATTGATAAGAGTGAAAGGTGCTTATGAAATGGATACCTTTCCTCATGTAAATTACGTGAGTGAAAGGTTTTTTTATATTACATCGCCCTTTATCCTTGTGTGCCAAGTCCGAAACGGCTTCAAGTTTAATCCATTTGAAATGGCTTGACATGGGAATGAGTACCGTATCAATTCTTGAGAGAAATCTCGCAGGATATAGGAGGAATATATATGACACAACGCCGATTATTTACATCGGAATCAGTTACAGAAGGGCATCCAGATAAAATTTGTGACCAAATTTCGGATGCTATTTTAGATGCAATTTTAACAGAAGATCCAAATGCACGTGTTGCTTGTGAAACAAGTGTAACAACAGGACTTGTTTTAGTTGCAGGAGAAATTACAACTTCTACTTATGTAGATATCCCAAAAGTAGTACGTGCTACTATTAAAGAAATAGGTTATACTCGTGCAAAATACGGGTTTGACTCAGAAACTTCTGCAGTGTTGACTGCAATTGACGAGCAATCTGTTGATATTGCAATGGGTGTTGACCAAGCGTTAGAAGCTCGTGAAGGATCAATGACTGATTCAGATATCGAAGCAATCGGAGCAGGAGACCAAGGTCTTATGTTTGGGTACGCATGTAATGAAACACCTGAACTTATGCCACTTCCGATTAGTTTAGCGCATAAGCTGTCACGTCGTTTAGCAGAAGTGCGTAAAGATGAAACATTGGATTATTTACGTCCGGATGGTAAAACGCAAGTAACTGTTGAATATGATGAGAATAATAATCCAGTTCGAATTGATACGATTGTTATTTCTACACAACATCATCCAGAAGTTACGTTAGAACAAATCCAAAAAGATTTAAAAGAAGTAGTGATCAACCCAATTGTTCCTGCTCATTTAATCGATGAAAATACAAAATACTTTATCAACCCAACTGGTCGATTTGTAATCGGTGGACCTCAAGGGGATGCTGGTTTAACTGGTCGTAAAATTATTGTAGATACTTACGGTGGATACGCTCGTCACGGTGGCGGTGCTTTCTCTGGTAAAGATCCAACAAAAGTAGACCGTTCTGCGGCATATGCAGCTCGTTATGTGGCAAAAAATATTGTCGCTGCGGGACTTGCAGACCGTTGTGAAGTTCAATTAGCCTATGCAATCGGTGTAGCTCAACCTGTATCAATTGCTGTTGATACATTTGGAACTGGAAAAGTAGAAGAGGCGCAATTAGTATCCTACATTCGTGAACTATTTGACCTTCGTCCAGCAGGTATTATTAAAATGCTAGACCTACGTCGCCCAATTTACAAGCAGACTGCAGCTTATGGTCACTTCGGTCGTACAGACATTGACGCGCCATGGGAAAAAACAGATAAAGCAGAAGCTTTAAAAGAAAAAGCTGGTCTATAATAAGAAAAGCTTCCAAAAAGACGGAGGGTACTAATAGGTATCCTCTATCAATAAAAGCGATACTTTCCTTGAGAAATCTAGGGAAGTATCGCTTTTTTGATTGAGCTCCCTGTACTAGAAACAAATTGGACGTTATTCTGAACTATGTATCAACAAAGTATGTTCAATGATCTAATTTTTTTATCTCAGGAAGAAGAAAAAATATATTAAAATTATGATTTAACACCAAAAAGGTAGTCTAATTTCTCTAATCCAAGTGAGATTTCTTAGAAAAGACTGTAACACAAAATATATATTGAGCAATTCCCCATCTTCTGATGATAAAATGAAAGAGAAACAATCCAATCCATTATAGAAGGAATAGATAAGTATGAAAGAAAATTTTCAGATTAGTCCTTCTTTAGCTCAAACGATCGTGGATGCAGCAAAAGAAGTCATTGGAAAAGATATAAACTTTATACATCTAGATGGGAAAGTTTTGGCAAGTACAGACCCTGGCCGAGTCGGCTCTTTTCATGCTGCCGCCCTTCAAGTACAGAAAAAAGGAAATGTTGTAGAAGTTTCTGGCGATGAGGCGTTTAAGGGTGCAAGAAAGGGTATTAATTATCCGGTCATGATTGATCAAAAAATGCTAGGTGTTATCGGGATATCCGGTGATCCGGAAGAATGTAAGTCTTTAGGGTTTTTACTGACTAAAATTACGGAAGTATTGATAAAGGAACAAATGATAAAAAGCGTCGTTCAAACCTTAGATGACATGCGCTCCTCAATTGTTCGTATGCTCATTTTTGAAAATGAAAAAGAGAATGCCTTCATGAATGAACACTTGCAGCAGCTCCAATATGAGTTAGAAGAGAGAGCATTTGTCGCTATTATTCATTTGCCAGGTCTGAATAATACCACATCACTTCCAGTTAAAATGAATGGGGTTTTATTAAAACAGGGAATTAAATTATTTACTTACTTATTTCCAAACCAATACGCCGTAATTATTAATGCATCACAGTATAAAACAATACTACAGACCTTCAATTCGTATTTCGGCCCTATGAATGTAAGCTATTCAATCGGGATAGGTAGCATCGGTATTTTAGAGGAACTAGCAAAGTCCTATATGCATGCAAAACTTGCATTAAAGTATGCTCTTTCAAAAAAAGTAACGGTATGCGAATATACAAAGCTGGATTTAGAAATGATTATGGAAAATATTGATTTCCAGGTAAGAAATGACTATGCAGCAAAACTCATCGGTGAACTTTCAGAAGCGGAAATAAATCTATTACATAATTATTACAATAATAACCTCTCACTGAAGAAGACAGCTGAAGAATTATTTATCCATAAAAATACCTTGCAGTATCGTCTTGATAAAATCGCTCAAAAAACAGAGGCAAATCCAAGGGATTACCATGATTCTGTGAAACTTTATATTGCTCTTTTACTTCAAACTCTTTAGTTTGAAGTTTTTTGTTATATAAAACAAAATTATTTATAATTCTTTGTTACATGGGCTATTACCTTCATCTCATTACTCACCTATAATCAATGTAGATGAAGGGGGTGCTAATGATGAAAGTTTTAATTGCCATTGATTCATTTAAAGGAAGTATTTCTTCTATAGAAGGCAATGAAGCTATTTCTTTAGGTATAAAAGATATCTATCCCGAAGCGGAAGTTGTGACACTACCTTTAGCGGATGGTGGAGAAGGAACAGTGGATGCATTGGTACAGGCAACAGGCGGAAAACTAGTCAAAAAAGAAGTAATGGGTCCTTTAAAAGAAAAAGTAGAGGCAATCTATGGGATCTTGGGTGATGGGAAGACCGCGGTTATTGAAGTAGCGCAAGCTTGTGGTTTACCTCTTGTTCCTTATAACCAACGTAATCCACTTGTTACAACCACATATGGCGTTGGGGAACTCATTTCTGATGCTTTAGAAAAAGGATGCCGTGAGTTTGTCATTGGTCTTGGTGGAAGCGCTACAAACGATGCTGGGGTTGGCATGCTTCAAGCACTGGGGTTTCGCTTTTTAAATAGAAACAATGAGGAAATTGGTTTGGGCGCCCAGGCATTGTTAGACATTTGGAAAATTGATTTGAGTCATGTACAAACAAAAATAAAGGAGTGCACTTTTAGAGTCGCTTGTGATGTAAATAACCCTCTATATGGACCAAACGGTGCTACTCATGTTTTCGGGCCACAAAAAGGTGCAAACCCTGAAATGATAAAACAGCTCGATTTACGGCTTAAACATTTTGCTGACGTTGTTTATTATGAACTTGATGTAGATATTCATAATATTGCCGGTGCAGGAGCAGCTGGGGGATTAGGAGCAGCATTTTCAGGTTTCTTACATACACAACTTCAGTCTGGAATCGAACTAGTATTGGAAATCATAGAAATGGAAAAGAGGATGCAAGGTGTCAATTTCGTTATTACAGGTGAGGGAAAGTTAGACGCACAAACATCTAGGGGAAAAGCACCCTGGGGGGTAGCGCAGCTTGCCCAAAAGCATGAGATACCCGTTCTTGCACTTGCAGGTAGTATTTCAGAAGAGGCAGAGGCATTAAACAAACTTGGTGTCACTTCTTATTTTTCCATTGTGAATGCGCCGATGACGCTGAAAGAAGCCATGGATCCAAAGGTGACGTACAACAATTTACGATCCACAACAAATCAATTATTCCGGTTGCTTCAAGCAGTTCAACCAGAGTGAGAATGGAGGAAGCGACGTATTTTAGGAATAGTGTATCTTAATAGATACCGCTAGGATTTCCCTTTAGGGCGACGCTTTATAGCGGGAAAAGCGATGAGCCATCATCGACGCTACGCGTACGATGTGATGGCTCATTCTTTTACAAATCAAGAAGTTCTAGAACGGGTAGCTAGCTAGCGTAATTTTTACAATGAATAACGAATACAGAAAAATCAGGCTACCTATCACCTATGCAGTACAGTGATTAGTAGCCTATTTAAAGTGTTTTATATGAGTCTCATTTGACAATATCAGTCTATTCACTTAACTTAATCAAATGAATTGAACTAGGAGTATTCCTGGATATCTATTTTTTCCAATAACATAGTAAAAATAATTCTTAAAAAGAACTTTTTCTAAATCGGCAATACCCCGGTTAATATATATACAGCAAGGTATATAAATATAATTGGCCAAGCATAAATTACATATTTTTTTTGGAAGTCTATAAAGTTAGTCTCAGTAGAGCTAACTAACATATATAAAGCGGGAATAACTGGTGAAATTAGACGGAATGCTTGCCCAACCATAGAAGCAACAGCGGCTTCGCTAGCAGAAATTCCATATTGCCCCATAACATCTGCCATAACGCCAGCAATACCAAAGTAGAAAGCATCTTGCGGTAAAAATGTAATTGCGGGTGCTGAAATTAACGCGTAAATTGGTGCCATATGTGAGCCTAATGATTCTGGGATAATAGTTGTAATAGAAGTTGCTAAAGCAGCTGACATCCCACTACCTGTTAGAACGCCAGAGAAAACTCCAGCAGCTAAAGTTGCCAAGGCTGGTGCTAAAGCATCTGCTGCTAAGTCATCAATTCGTTCATTAATAAGACTTGCAGACTTATAGTTAACCGTAAGGGCAATTGCTGCACCTATGCTAAATAAAACACCGCCATGTGCAACGTCCATCACAAGCATAACTAAAATAACAAGCGTTAAAATCATATTAAAAGCATATAGTTTAGGTCTCTTTAATTCAGGATCTTTTAGTCGAATAGCATCTAACATACTTTCCATTTGCTCTGGAGAAATATCTTTAGCAGTCTTAGGATTAAAGTTTAAGCGTTTTCTTTCTTTTATTCCAATAAAATAAGCCATGAAAATTGCATAAACTTCTGCAACTAGCATTCCTGGCAATATATTTGCAAACAATTCGCTAATATCAACACCTATGGCTGTGGCTGCAGCAATTGTTGGACCTCCCCATGGTAACTGATTAAAAATTCCAATTGGGGTAACAATAATGACAGCTAAATAAATTAGCCTAATATTCATTTGTTTATAAAGTTGAAGGAAAGCAGCGATACAAATAATAACAGTTGTAGTAGTATCACCATTCAGAGTGACTACTGACGCAGTTAAAACTGTTGCCATTGTAACTTTCAATGGGTCCCCTTTTGCTTTTTTAATAAAGAATTCGCATAAAGGGTCAAACAAACCGACATTAAGCATTACACCAAAATACAACACCGCAAATAAAATAACAATCGCAGGTGAAATAACCCCCATAGAAACTTTACCTGTTTCTTCATTTACACTAAATAAAATACCCCCCTTGATCCATTCAAAAAGATCCAAAAAGGAAGCACCCGTTACCAAGGTTGCAATTGCTCCGAAAACAAATGGAATAATTGATAATGCACCGAATACAGATAATTTATTTTTTGATAGAAGTACAATGAATACAATGATCATTAATAACGCTAGGAACGTTAACATACAAACCACCTCCCGTAAAATTATAAAACCGAATTTTCTAATTTTAAAAAGTGTATTACTAGATTGTTAAGCTATGAACTTAATAATCTATTGTCCAGGGCCTCATCCAAGGGCTTCTTTTAATGAAGTTCTAAATTCTTATTCACTTTCTTAACGAAACTAACTTGTTTGTGATTTCATCATTCACTTTTTCTTTTCCTTCATTAAACATTACTTTACTCTACTTTTACTTGCACTATTAAGTTTTTCCTAACTTAACTTTACACGCCTCTTTAATACTAATTGGTGGTATTATTCCTAAGTATAATAAGCCTGAAAATGCAACCGCTTACAAAGAAACGCATTATTAGTGGTGATCTGGAAATCAAATCTAAGACCTTATTAGAAACTATGAAGCTTAGCTCAAATCTGAAAGTGTATTAATAAATTCCTCCTTATTTTTCCTATGATGGTGAATAAATAGAATAGTAAGTTAATCTTCTCGAATTGTACATTAACGTATACATTAGTGTCAATGGATTTTCTAAATATTTTGTATTAAATGAAAATATTTATTATAATTTGTAAAGAGTAGCTTTATTTAATCAAAATATACGCCACTAACTTCATAGATATAACTGAAAAATTTTAAATTATCAAAAAAATGTTGACATTAATGTATACGTTATTTAATATGATGACTATAAGATTCATATAAAACTAAACTGCTTGAAGAGGCAGGATTAGTGGAGGAGGATATTTTAATGAGTGAAACCCAAAAAATTCGTTTAGCAGTTATTCCTGGTGATGGAATAGGCACAGAAGTAGTTGAGGCTGGTCTTCGCGTAATTAATCATTTAGCGAAAGATTCTAACGGTAAGTTCGAATTTGAAAGCGATTTCTTTCCTTGGGGTTGTGAATACTATTTAGAACACGGAAAAATGATGGATGAAGACGGAGTAGAAAAACTAAGAGATTATGATGCGATTTATTTTGGAGCTGTTGGATTTCCAGGAGTACCAGACCATATTAGCTTATGGGGCTTGCGCTTAGCGATCTGTCAGGGATTTGATCAATGGGCCAATATTCGCCCTATCGAATTTCTTCCTGGTGTTCCAAGAAGACTTAATCATCCGGATGTTGATTCTCTAAACTGGGTATTGATTCGAGAAAACTCTGAGGGTGAATATTCAGGTATTGGCGGTCGCAATTTCTCCGGACGTGGACCTGGAAAAGAAGTAGCAGTGCAATCCGCTTTGTTTACAGATCACGGCTGCGAACGTATTATCCGTTATGCCTTTGATCTTGCACGGACACGTAAAAGGAAGAAAGTAACAAGCATCACGAAAAGTAACGCGCAGCAGTATGGAATGGTACTATGGGATGAAGTGTTTGCACGCGTAAGTAAAGATTATCCAGATGTAGAGACGGATCAATGGCTTGTTGATGCAGCCGCTGCACAATTTGTATTGAAACCTGAGGAACTAGAAGTTGTGGTTGCTTCTAATTTATTTGCAGACATACTTTCTGATTTAGGTAGCGCTCTAGCAGGAAGTTTGGGATTAGCTGCCAGCGCAAACATCAATCCTGAAGGGCGGACACCAAGTATGTTCGAATCCGTTCATGGATCGGCACCTGATATTGCTGGCCAAGGAATTTCCAATCCAATTGGAGCAATTGGGAGTGCTGCACTAATGTTAGATCATCTTGGGCTAAAAGAAGAAGCAGTACTCATCAACAAGGCAATTGCAGAAACGACACGTCAGGGCATTCTTACTCGTGACCTTGGAGGAACGTATAACACAAGCGAAATAACGGGTGCCATCATAGAAAATCTATCCAAAGTTAAAACGGAAGTCTAAAAAAAGAGTGCTGGGGGGTTTCCAATAAACCTCCCAGCACTTTACTTTTATAAAAGGCTTTTCATCACTAAAAATAATTTTCCAAATAAATTGCCTAGTTTTATGTTGCTCAATCTGTTTATTTGACATTGCTCAATTTGGTTTGCTAACTGAAAGGGTGTATACTTTTGTCATTACAGGTGCGTAAAATAGTACATGTTAGGCACCAGATTTATTGGTTCATTAATGTCTTGATAAACAAAGAATGGATTAGGTGACAAGGATGAAAAAATATGACTGAAAAGGATAACGAAAAAATTTTTTCCTTAAGTCCAACAAGCATCGGGAAAGAAATTCTGCTCTTTATTGATAATCTAGAAGGTTTTGATGAATACCGTTTACCACAGCGAGCGTATCACATTGTCCGACTTGCTATACGTGATTTAATCCTTCCTCCCGGGAAAACGATATTAGAGCGGGAGATGGCTGAAGCATTACAAATGAGCCGTACTCCTGTAAGGGAAGCTCTCGTGCGTTTGGAGACGGAAGGCATGGTTCGTCTTATTCCGAGAAGGGGATTTATTGTAGAGCCAATCGAAAGAGAAGATCTTAAACAAATTTATGAAATAGTTGAAAGACTTGATGGACTTGCCGTAAGTCTTGCTACCGTAAAGGTTGGAGCAGGAGAGTTATATCAGCTGGAATCATTAATCGTACAGCAGGAAGAAGCACTTGAACAAAAGAATTTAAAAAAATGGGCATTTCTAGATGATCAATTTCATAACTTGATCATTGACTACGCAAAAAATAAACGTCTTAGAACGGTAATAGATAGCCATTCAGATCAATTATATAGAGCGCGATTATTTACGATTAATGACAGGCCTCTTCCTTTTCATTCTATAGTGGAACATAAAGCAATTATTTCATGTATGAAAGCTAAAGACAGCAATGCTGCTAGTGTTTTGATGCAGTCACATCGAAACCGTTCACGTAATGAAATCCTTACAGCGGTTGAAAAGATTACCCAAACGGATTAGTTATTAGTAATAAGAAACATTAGGATTCGAATTGCCACCGATTGAAAAAAATCCATGGAAAAATCAATCGAAAGCTCATTCAATTCTAATGAAAGTCCAACAATTATCTCGTTAAGACTTTCCAAAATAAAGGTGAAATAACCGGTACTTCTTAGCCTCGAAGTTGCCGGTTATTTTTTGGTAAAATGGCTTAGCGTATGAAATCTACATTTTGTCGTCTTGTCCTGTCCCGTAGTTGGGTGTTGTTTTGTGTCATGTGATTGGCACTTCTTGTTTACCCTGAAGTCAATGGTTTTTAAGTTTGTTCTCTAGCTGTTTAACACTGTAGAAAATATTATAGTGGAAGCTTTTTCTTATTCCTGTAACGATTTATAATACTGACCTTTTTCGACATACTCGCGAATAATTCGCTGTACATCTGCTTTATCTGCATCATTTAATTCTCTCACGACTTTTGCGGGATTTCCGAATGCTAGTGAGTTAGGTGGAATTTTCTTTCCTGGCGGTACAAGACTTCCTGCCCCGATAAACGCACCTTCTCCGATTTCTGCACCATCTAAAATGATTGATCCCATACCAACTAATGCGCCTTTTCGAATGATGCAACTATGTAATGTTACCTGATGACCAATTGTGACTTCATCCTCAATAATAAGTGGCTTATTCGGGCTTTGATGCAAGCAACTTAAATCTTGAATACTTACTTTACGTCCAATAATTGTAGGAGCAACGTCCCCTCGAATTACCGTATTGAACCAAATTGTAGACTCCGGACCGATTGTCACATCGCCTGTAATTGTGACATAATCAGCTATAAAAGCAGTTTCATCAATCGATGGAATTTTGTCTTTATATGGATAAATCAATAAATACACACCCCTTATCAAAATAGAATATAATTAATCGTAACAAACAAACTAGAATAAGGGAATACATAAGAAAGGTGTGCTGTTCATGTGGAAATGGGAAGCAGAAGAAAAACCAAAGGCAGTAATTGTCCTCGTGCATAGTGCATATGAACACCATCGAAGATATGCTTGGCTAATTGAAAAGTTAAGAAGCTCCAATTGCCATATCGTTATGGGGGATTTACCTGGTCATGGGGAACTAAAAAAAGCAAAAGGACTACATGATGAGCCTTTTGAATTGTATAAGGAATACATAAAACAAGCACTTCAAGTTGCAGTAACATATGATCTACCAATTTTTTTAATGGGGCACGGTTTAGGGGCAACGTTATTAGTGAAAGTGATGCGCAAACTAGAAATAGAATATGCGGGGGTTATTCTAACATCCCCATGGCTCCAATTAAAAAAAATGCCGTCTAAATGGACGAATGCGTTAGCTAAATTATCCGTACCGCAAAAGATTAATCATGATATCCAGTTAAATGAATTAACGAGAAATTACGATGTGTATCGCCAATTTGCAGAAGACCCAGCATATCGTACGCTAGTATCGAATGACTGGTATAAAGAATTGCAATCACTGATGAAATCAATCGTTCAGTCAGAAGATTCTATCCCGAATGTTCCAGTCTTATTAATGACGGGAGAACGAGACAAAATTACGGATACACAAGCAACTATCAGTTGGTTAAAAAAACAGTACCTTTCCGAATACCAGTTTAAAGAATGGAAACATTGTTTTCATGATTTGCATCAGGAACCGGAACGAGAAGAAATTTTTGCCTATTCCGATTCTTTTATAAATAATATACTAAGGTCCATTGGGTATATTGTTTGAATGCATCATTTAGGTGTAAAATAAGTCGTAGTTATTAAAAGGAGGAAGTCCCAAATGAATCTTACATACAAAGGAAAAACAAAAGATGTGTACAAGCTGGATAACGGGGATGTTTTATTAAAGTTTAAAGATGATGTAACTGGCGAAAATGGTGTTTTTGACCCGGGTGCCAATACTGTTGGCTTAACAATAGAAGGTGCTGGAAAAGCAGGACTACGTATGACGACATATTTCTTTCAAAAGTTAATGGACAAAGAAATCCCAACCCATTTTATCGATTCGAATATTGAAGAGTCGACTATGACTGTTAAAGAAGCAAAGGTATTTGGTAAAGGACTTGAAGTCATTTGCCGCTTTAAAGCTGTCGGAAGCTTTCTTCGTAGGTATGGTGCGTATTGTGAAGACGGACAACCTTTGGATGCTTTTGTGGAAGTAACAATTAAAGATGATGAGCGTCAAGATCCTCCTATCTCTAAACAAGCGCTATCGATGCTTTCTATTTTATCAGAAGCAGAATATGAAACATTACAAACATTAACGCAGCAAATTTCTCAACTCGTGAAAGAAGATTTAGCAACAAAAGGATTAGAATTATACGATATAAAATTGGAATTTGGCAGAGATGCAAAAACAAATGAAATTATATTAATAGATGAGATTTCTGGTGGGAATATGCGCGTTTATAAAGACGGGCAATATATAGAACCGTTAGCATTAGAAGCACTTTTATTCGCTTAAGATAAGAAAGAATCCTTCATTCCTTACGAATGAGGGATTTTTTTATGTTATAATCGAGTGGTCAAAATAGTGAGTTTAAAGGAGAATTAACATGCAAAACCAACATATTATTCGAAATATTATTGTGGAAACTCCTTCAAAGCCAGGAAATTTTGCGAAAGTAGCAACTGCAATTGGTCTCGGTGAAGGAGATATTGGCGATATTACTACGTTAAAAAGTGGTGCGTTGACGACGGTTCGCGATATTACTATTACATGTAAATCTATCGAGCAATTAGAAGAAGTGATCGTAAATATTGAAGCTATTGGAAACGGTGTGAAAATTCATGCGGTTACAGATGATGTCCTGAACGCGCATGAAGGTGGAAAAATTGCGATGAAGAGTAGATTAGATGTACGCTCCCTTGGAGATTTACAACGAATCTACACGCCTGGAGTTGCAAGTGTATGTATGGAAATTCTGAACTATCCTGAAAAAGCTAGTTACTTCACATCGATTGGGAAATCGGTTGCGATTGTCACAGATGGTACAGCGATTTTAGGATTAGGAAATATCGGTCCAGTTGCTGGTATGCCAGTTATGGAAGGGAAAGCGGTATTATTAGATCAATTCGTCGGATTAAGTGGAATTCCGATTTTATTAAACACAAGCGATCCTGATGAAATAGTAGAAACAGTGAAGCATATACATAAAGGTTTCGGAGCAATTTTACTGGAAGATATCGGCTCTCCACATTGCTTTGAAATTGAAGAAAGACTTAAAGAAGAGCTTCCTATTCCTGTTATGCATGACGATCAGCACGGTACAGCAGTAGTTGCTTTAGCGGCTATATTATCAGCGTGCAAGTCTACTAATGTAGATGTGAAAAAAGCGAAAATTGGCCAAATCGGTCTTGGTGCGGCTGGTCTTGCGATATGCCGTATGTTAATGGCTTACGGCGTAGAAGAAGTTTATGGACTTGATCGCCAAGTAGAAGCGCAGGATCGTTTGATTAATTATGGTGGTAAAACAATCGGATCACTTGAAGAAATGATGGAAACATGTGATATTATTGTTGCGACAACTGGGGTATCTGGTTTGATCAAAGCTGAAATGGTTCGACAAGGGCAAATCATTTTAGCTCTTTCCAATCCAAACCCAGAGATACTTCCATCCGAAGCAATCGCAGCAGGAGCAGCTTTTGCCGCAGATGGACGTTCTGTAAACAACGTAATCGGTTTCCCAGGCATATTCAAGGGCGCATTAGACGCTGGAGCATCTGCTATTACATACCCAATGTTAATAGCTGCTGCCCAGGCAATTGTCAGTCATACGAAGCCTGGCGAATTAATACCAAACCCACTAGATCCAACTGTGCATCATTTAGTAGCAAGAGCAGTTGAAGAAGCTGCAAATCAACAATAAATTCCATAAAAAAAGAAGATTTCGGTTAAGATGCCGAAATCTTCTTTTTAAATTCCTTCGTATAATCTGTTGCTTCCATCAGAGCTTTTTCTTCCAATGGAATGCGAACCGAAAGCATCGCTAGATTTAAAAGAGTAAAGCAAATAGCGGTAAAATAGGCTTGGAACATTAAAGGTAATAGCGCAATTTCAATACAAACGACCACATAATTCGGATGTCTAATATACACATATGGACCTGTTTTTACAACATGGGCACCAGGTAAAATCATAATTTTCGTATTCCAAAATGTCCCTAAAGAAGTTAAACACCAAATGCGGAGTGCCTGAACAAATAAAAAGATTAATACAAATAAAGGAAATAAAGGAGAAATACGTTGATCTAATAGCATAACTTCCGCAATTAAACAAACAAAAAAACTAACATGAAGTGCAACCATATAAGGATAATGGGATGCGCCAACTTCATATGCTCCGTGTGAAAGCATCTTTTTCTCATTTCGTTTAGCGATTAAAACTTCTATAAGTCTTTGTGCAATAACTAGGAATATGATGATCAGAAATAACATGCTAATCCCCCCAATTTAGTAAAACTGCTTCACCACAAAATCCTGGTCCTAGGGCTACGAGTAAACCAATATCTTCTTTTTTGTTTTCTTGTTGCATGAATTGCTCTAACACATAAAGAACAGTAGGGGAAGACATATTTCCGTGATTTCTTAGCACTTCCCGAGATATTGCAGTTTGTTCTTGTGTAAGATGAAGCGTTTCCTCATATGCTTCTAATACTTTTTTTCCTCCAGGATGTGCTACAAAATGGTCGAGTTGATCTTTTGTCATTTGTTGTTCTTTGAAAAATTCATCGATAAAAGGACCTAGCCAACTAGCAATAATAGAAGGGATGCTTTTGGAGAACACGACATGCAATCCACTGTTTTTAATATCCCATCCCATCACATTCTCGGAGTCCGGCATCCATTTGGAAGCTGTACTTATAATGTGAGGAACAGGTCTTTTCGTTAAAATGTTTGTTTCATCCCCACATACTAATACACAAGCTGCACCGTCAGCGAAAAGGGAAGCTCCAATTAGATTACTTTTCGAAAAATCATTTGGTTGAAAGGTAAGACTACAAAGCTCCACACAAACTACGAGTACTTTTTCCGTCGGATGGGCTTTGCAATAATCGAATGCTCGACTAACCCCTGCAGCACCTCCAGCACACCCTAGCCCCCATAATGGAATTCGTTTCATGCGGTCGGAAAAAGGGAGCTGATTCATTACGCGAGCATCAATACTAGGAGTGGATATACCAGTCGTACTAACGAATATAATGGCATCGATTTCTTTTGGTTGGATTTTTTTTTGTAAAAGAGATGTGTTTTGGAGGCATGCTTGAATTACTTCTACACTATATTTTGTCGCTAACTCTATATAAATATTGTTACGTTCTTCAAATGTATGGTTTGTTTGATGCCATTCTAAAGGTACGCAAAAATTGCGAGTTTCGATATCGCCATTTTCAAACACTTTTAATAATCGATCAAGCTGCGCGATTTTATCTTTAAATAGTTCCTTTGTGAGTTGTTCAATATTGGTTTGGTTTAATGTATAGGGTGGTTTGTATGTACTAATAGAGGCAATTTTAGGCATGTGTTACTCCTTTTTATAAGTACTATACCCATATTTATTGCTGATATGCAAAGAGGTGAAGGAAAAAATGTACCTGTGATACAAACAATTCTGAAACGTTTCTGAATTGTTTGCAACACAGGCATTAATTTATTCATCTATTATAAAGATAAAATTCCATATAGAAGACATCCATCCTAAGAAGAGGTGTAACTTTTATATTAAAAAATAATATACTCAATGATGAGGAACACTGAAAAGTGAACCCCCGGTGAGGACGCCGTGCTCAATCCTATAGTATAGTTACGTCAGTTTTTTTATTATTAAATACTCTGTTGAACCCACCTCGTGATATGGGGGAGTATAAGAAATGTTAGTAAGTAAGCAGTGCTATTTAGCTTTCATCTTTTCAATTGCCAGTATAAACGGGGGATCATTTTGTTGGTTGACAAATTGATACGATAGCACGTGCGCGTACGACTGGGGTAATTCTTGTACGAAAGATAATAATGCATCTTTTTCTGACTTACCACCCTTATGCCCATGATAAACTACTAAAACAATCAGTCCTCCAACTTTTAGTAAACTCAAGAGAGATTCAATTGCTTGAACGGTAGAAGCACCTCTTGTCACAATTTCATGATTACTTCCAGGCAAATACCCTAAATTAAAAATGGCTGCAGATATTTCTCCAGATACATATTCCGCGACATTTTCATGCCCATCATGAATTAACGATACTTGTCCGATCAAATTTGCTTGCTCCAACTTATCCGCCGTTGATTGTATTGCTTCTTTTTGCACATCAAAAGCATATACATGTCCATTCTCTCCTACTAGATCCGCAAGAAACAATGTATCATGTCCATTTCCGGCAGTCGCGTCTACTACCGAATCACCTCTTTCAACAACACTTGCTAGTAATTCTTTTGCAAACGGTAAAACTCTTTTTAATATCATTGTAAAACACCAGTCTTTTCATAAAATTTTCCTTGGTAACTATCACGTTTTGTAAGTTCCGCATCAATCCCGTTCAATACATCCCATTTATTTACACTCCACATAGGTCCGATCATTAAGTCAATTGGTCCATCACCTGTAATTCGTTGGACAACCATTTCGGGTGGAAGGACTTCTAATTGGTCAGCAACGAGTTGAATATATGCATCTTTTTCCATAAATTCTAGTTTCCCTTTTTCGTACTGTTTCACCATTGGAGTTCCTTTTAACAAATGAAGTAAATGTATTTTTATTCCTTGTACATCTAGCTTAGCAACTTCACGCGCAGTTTCCATCATCATTTCTCTGTCTTCTAAAGGAAGTCCGTTAATAATATGCGTACAAATATGAATACCATGTTTTCGTAATTTGTTTACACCTTCTACATAAGTAGGGTAATCATGCGCACGATTAACAAGATTCGCTGTACGTTCATGAACCGTTTGAAGCCCTAGCTCTATCCATAAATAAGTTCGTTCGTTTAACTCGGCTAAATATTCGACTACATCATCAGGTAAGCAGTCGGGTCTAGTTGCGATGGATATACCAACTACACCTTCTAATGCTAAAGCTGCTTCAAATTTTTCTTTCAGTATTGGAAGAGGGGCATGTGTGTTTGTATATGCTTGAAAATAAGCGATGTATTTTCCTTTTTTCCACTTTTCGTGCATTTTGGATTTTATTTTTTCGAATTGCACTGGAATTGGATCAACCTTATCTCCAGCGAAATCACCACTGCCAGCGACGCTACAAAAAGTGCAACCACCGAAAGCGACTGTACCGTCTCTATTCGGACAGTCAAAGCCAGCGTCTAGCGCGACTTTAAAAATCTTCTGATCAAATCTGTCTCGTAAATATCGATTCCATGTATAATACCTTTTTCCATCCGATGGAAAAGGAAAGTTCTTTTCTTTCATGCGAATTCACTCCTTAACATGCCTATTTTATCACGCCTTCGTGAAGTTTGTTGTGTCCATCTTGAAGTGCCATATAAAAAAGCATACAATAGTTTAGCGTACAAGGAAATGAGGTGTTTTGTATGCCAAAAGCTGTATGGCTTTTAATCTTTGGGATGTTTATCAATACGATGGGGAATTCCTTCTTGTGGCCATTACATACCATTTATATGCATGATTATTTAGGGCAGTCGCTTTCGATGGCTGGGTTTGTTCTAATGATTAATGCTGGGACAGGTGTAATAGGTAATTTACTTGGAGGATATTTGTTCGACCGTATTGGTGGTTATAAATCAATTATGCTTGGAATTATATTGTCTTTAATAGCTTTAGGGTTGTTGACAATTTGGCATGGATGGCCAGAATATATATGGTTTGTTGCGATTTTAGGATTTAGTGGGGGAATTATTTTCCCGAGTATGTATGCGATGGTCGGCAGTGTTTGGCCGGAAGGTGGAAGGAAAGCATTTAATGCGATTTATTTGGCGCAAAATGTTGGAGTTGCGATTGGTCCTGCTATTGCAGGGATTGTGGCCGATAATAATATCAATCATATATTTATGGCGAATCTGCTGACCTACGTTTTATTTTTAGCAATTGTTTGGTTTTTTTATCGGAAACTAGTTGTTACTACTAATAGACATAGCTCCGTGTTGAATGAACAGAGGAGTATAAAACATAAAGCACCTTTCTATGCGATGATTATTGTAACGATTGGGTATATGCTGACGTGGATTGTTTACGTGCAGTGGACTTCGACTATTTCTACTCATGTGTTAGATTTAGGCATATCTTTAAAACAATATAGTTTGTTATGGACAATCAATGGGGCGCTTATAATAGCTGCTCAACCACTGATCAAACCGATTATTAGCCGCTTGGAGCATAAAATAAAAGCGCAGCTTATCATCGGGATTGTTATTTTTATGGGATCTTTTGTTGTCGTTGCGTTTGCAGAGAGCTACGCGATGTTTATCACGGCAATGGTCATTCTGACGATTGGTGAATTGTTCGTATGGCCAGCAGTACCAACACTCGCTAATAAGTTGGCTCCAAAAGGAAGAGAAGGATTTTATCAAGGGATTGTGAATAGTATGGCGACTATTGGACGTATGATCGGACCTTTTATAGGTGGTTTACTGGTAGAAGCTTATGGCACTCCGATAATGATATTAATCCTTACGAGTTTCATGGTTTTTGCGATAGTAACGAGTTTGCTATATGATTTACCACTTAAAAAACGTACCGTTTGATGAAAATCAAACGGTACTTCTTAAAAGATAAAAAGTATATACTTTTTACTCAGTATCGGTCCAGCTCAAGCGCCTGAGTCCCGCGCAAGTTCATTACAGAAGAACGTTCCCTTGGTGGAGAAATAGGCGCTTTCGCTTTTCTTATTAAATGAAATTGATTAATATGCTAATCTTTGAGAATATTAAAAGAGAAGCTGTTTCCAAAGGGGGGATTAGTATAGGAGCTTTTTTGAAAAACTTATCTACACCAGTGCTTGCGGAAATATTAGAAAATGCTTTCCAATGGTTTGTAGTTGTGGACGAGCATTCTAATATTCTATATCTTAATGAAGAATATTGCCGCTTCTTAGAAGTAGATAGGGATTCTGCTATTGGTAAGCCAGTAGCCGATGTTATTGAAAATACAAAAATGCATGAAGTTATTAAGTCAGGGGTAGCGCATATTGCTTCGCCACACTATATTAAAGGCACGTATATGCTTGCGAATCGTGTACCTCTTGTTGTCGATGGAAAAGTTGTCGGTGCTTTTGGAAGTGTAATTTTTAGAGACATGTCTGATTGGAAAAAGCTGAGTTCTCATGTCCGAACAACTATGGAACGTATTCAATTGAATATGGAAGATGATGGATATAAAGAGTACTATCTAGGCGATATTAAAGGAACTTCACCAGCAGTGCGAAAAATAAAAGAAACGATTGAAATAATTGCTCCGAGTGATATACCCGTTTTAATAGAAGGGGAGAGTGGGACTGGAAAAGAAATTTTTGCGCACAGTATACATCAGCTTTCTGAACGTTCAAATGAGCCGTTTGTTAAAGTGAATTGTGCAGCAGTTCCACCTGAACTACTGGAGGAAGAATTATTTGGAAAGTTTGACTTGGCAACTGGTAAATATACTAGAGGTAGATTTAAGCAAGCTGATAAAGGAACATTATTCATAGATGAAATTAGTGCGCTTCCTCTGACTCTACAGGCCAAGCTTCTGCGTGCTATGCAAGATGGAGCGGTTTTTACTACTCGAGCTGAGAATGAGGAACAAGTAGATATACGAATACTAGCATCTTCGAATGTATCTTTAGCAAATCTTGTGGAAGAAAAGAAATTTAGGGAAGACCTATTCTATCGTATCCAAGCTGTAACCTTACAGATTCCCCCTCTTAGGGAACGTATGGAAGATTTAGATGATTTATTAAACTATTTTTTACAAAAGTTTGTCGTTCAGGCTGGCCGCCGTAAAATTGTATTGGCAACAAAAACTAGAGAGATACTTCAATCTTATCATTGGCCGGGAAATGTCCGTGAATTGCAGAAT
Organism: Psychrobacillus sp. OK032; assembly: GCF_900111345.1. Classification (GTDB taxonomy): domain Bacteria; phylum Bacillota; class Bacilli; order Bacillales_A; family Planococcaceae; genus Psychrobacillus. The sequence goes on along the minus strand of NZ_FOGY01000002.1, from coordinate 634,338 downwards.
GTATTGCAAGCAGCGGTATATTTAGCTGAAAATGGTGTTATAGTACCCTCTGCACTACCGATACAAGTAAAGAAGCGAAATGCTCTGTCGTTTCAAACGAATGGAAAACTGGAGGATATTTTAGTTGAAGTAGAAAAAAGTGTGATTAGAGATTTACTTGAAAATCAGTCGAACAAAGCCCTAATTGCAAAACAATTAGGGATAAGTAGGTCTACTCTTTATGAAAAAATTAAAAAATATAACTTATGACCTAATTCCGATTTATTGGACAATAATCCAGTGAATCGGAATTTATTATTAGATGAAATAGATGTGTATGCTTGAATTTCTTGCTATAATTATCTTGAGATTCGGATTTAAATAAGGATTGACGACTTAAAGTTGTCACAATCACTATTGCTAGAATATTCCGATTCTGTTTTAATTATTTATGAAAGCGTTTTAAGTTGACTCAGCAATTGTTTGTGCGGCGAGCTTGCGCAGCAGAAGCAATAATCTCTCAATTTTAAAAGTTGTGGGATGAATGCTAGAATTCATTTAAAACGAAGGTATCCAAATCCTTGCCGATTCAATTTAAGCCTCCGGTGGATGTCACAGGTTTTAAAATGGAGTATTAGAATGAGGTTAGCCCTAAAATTTCGCATCCACGCGACAAAGAGGAGTAATTGATTGGGGGATTAATAATGTTAGGGGGAGTTTGTATGAAGCCGATTTATACTTCTGCAGAAGAAGCGGTAATGGAAATTCAAGATGGTGCAACATTAATGGTAGGGGGATTTGGTTTAGTAGGAATACCAGAGCAGCTGATTCTTGCCCTAGTTAAAAAAGGGGTAAAAGATTTAACTGTTATCTCAAATAACTGCGGAGTCGATGAATGGGGACTTGGGTTATTACTTAACAATAAACAAATTAAAAAAATGATAGGTTCATATGTTGGTGAAAACAAAGAATTTGAACGTCAAGTGCTTTCAGGCGAAATTGAAGTGGAGCTAACTCCGCAAGGAACTCTTGCCGAAAAAATTCGTGCAGGTGGTGCAGGTATCCCAGCGTTTTTCACGCCAGCTGGTGTTGGGACAACGGTTGCCGAAGGGAAAGAGACACGTGAGTATGATGGGAAAGAATATGTACTAGAGGAATCTTTGAGAGCTGATTTCGCACTAATTAGAGCAGCAAAAGCGGATAAATTTGGAAACCTAATTTATAACAAAACCGCACAAAACTTCAATCCAATGATGGCCGCTGCGGGTAAAATTACGATCGCTGAGGTGGAGGAAATTGTAGAGACAGGTGACCTAGATCCTGCTCAAATCCATACGCCAAGTATTTATGTTCAAGGATTATTCCAAGCAACACAAGAAAAAAGAATCGAACGTTTAACAACACGTTCATAAGGAGGAGACTTTAGTTGAATACACGTGAAATAATTGCAAGAAGAGCAGAAAAAGAAATAGAAGATGGCAACTATGTCAATTTAGGAATAGGAATTCCTACTCTAGTAGCGAACTACATATCTCCTGATAAAACAGTTGTATTACAGTCGGAAAATGGGTTGCTTGGTATTGGACCATATCCTACCGAACTAGAAGTAGACCCTGACCTAATTAATGCCGGAAAAGAAACAGTAACGACCATTCCTGGTTCTTCATTTTTTTCAAGTGCGGAATCATTTGCAATGATACGTGGTGGCCATGTGGATGTGGCAATTTTAGGGGGAATGGAGGTCTCTGAAAAAGGAGATCTCGCAAACTGGATGATTCCCGGGAAGATGATTAAAGGGATGGGAGGCGCAATGGATTTAGTCCATGGTGCGAAAAAAATAATTGTAATTATGGATCATGTAGCGAAGGATGGTTCTGCAAAAATTAAAAAAGAGTGCTCTCTACCTTTAACTGGGAAAGGTGTAGTCAATAAAATCATTACAGAGCGTGCCCTGATAGAAGTAACATCAGAGGGGCTAGAACTCAAAGAAGTATTTGAGGGGTACAGTGTACAAGATATCATTGATTCTACAGAAGCATCTTTAATCGTAAGAGATGTGAAGGAAAACGTACAAATTAGTTAATTTAATACATGTAACTTAATAAAAGGGTTTACTGGGTTTATTATGACCTGTTATTTAATGTTCCAACTAGGGGTTGTATCTGGAAAAGTTATGGAGGATAGCGGTGCAACAGATTCCGTGTCCAAATGGATTGTTGATAGATTAGGAATGTAATATGCTGTAATGACCATCGTAATTGCCTGTGCAATATATTGGGCTGTAGGAGCAACCACTGTAGTGGTACCAACACTAGGTACAGCTCTTGCAATAATATTATTTTCACTTGGTTTAGGTATCTAAATTTTTATCTAACGACAATAACTAATAAGTTTTGGGGGTAATAAGAATGGTGAAAGATAGAGTACTTCTCATTACAGGAGCAGCACAAGGAATTGGATTTGAAATAGCGCGTGAATTTTATGAAGCAGGTGCGAAGGTAGTTTTAACAGATATTAATGAAGAAAAAGTAAAAGAAGCTGCGTTATCGCTTGGTGAAGACGTTCTTAGTATTAGATGTGATGTTACAAATGAAGAAGAAATTATAAACTCTATTAATAGAACGATAGAAGAGTTTGGTCGTGTTGATATATTAATCAATAATGCCGGTATGCAACATGTTGCAATGCTAGAAGAGTTTCCAACAGAACGCTTCGAATTATTAGTGAAAATTATGCTAACGGCTCCATTTGTGGCGATTAAGAATGTTCTCCCACATATGCGTAAACAAGGCTTCGGTAGAATTATTAATATGGCTTCGATCAATGGCTTAATTGGTTTTGCAGGTAAAGCAGCATATAATTCTGCTAAGCATGGTGTAATTGGCTTAACTAAAGTTGCTGCATTAGAAACAGCTGCTGATGGAATAACGGTTAATGCTGTTTGTCCAGGATATGTGGATACACCTCTTGTGCGCAATCAATTTCAAGATCTTGCAAGAACACGTAACATTCCAGTAGAAGCGGTACTTGAAGAAGTTTTATATCCTTTAGTTCCACAGAAACGTTTGTTAGATGTAAAAGAAATCGCTGATTTGACTTTGTTTTTAGCTAGTGATGCTGCAAAAGGAATGACTGGTCAAGCAGTTGTTTTAGATGGTGGATATACAACTCAATAAAAACTTGCTATTTCTTGCTATTTCCTCTAAAATCGAAGTAATAGCAAGACTAGGATAAGGATCAGTAAATAGTGTGTGTTTTTTTAGAGAGCTAACGGTTGGTGAAAGTTAGTGAAATGCCCTATTGAACTCGCCTTTGAGTCTGTATAGGTGAACTTTTAGTAGCTTATACCGTTTTCCGCGTTAAGGAATCAAGTTGAGTGAAATTTTCACTAATTTGGGTGGTACCGCGTGAGTATACTCTCGTCCCTTAGTTTTTTAAGGGGCGAGTTTTTTTTATGTCTAGCTTCAGCGCCTAGCCCCTCGGGGTCAAATGTGAAATAGCTGCTCCTGCGCAAGCTCGTCGCAAACAAGTGCGTTTGTGGTGGCTGAGGAGCTGCCTACTGGGCCCGCACGATGCGGGTTATGTCTGCTATGCCACAGAATGTGGCATACTTGGTAGACCTACCCCAAACACATTTGCCTGTCGGAGGCCTGCAGGATGCAGGTCATGCAGTCGTTGCGACACGATGTCGCGAACTTAGACTGTATTCATCTAACACAGGCGCTTACGCTTTTCTTACATTTAAGGAGGAATTACGATGAGCTTTAATCATGAGGCAATTGAAAAAAAGTGGCAAAAATATTGGCAAGAAAACAAGACGTATAAGATGACCGATGATCCATCAAAACCAAAGTTCTATGCATTGGATATGTTTCCTTATCCATCAGGAGTAGGTCTACACGTTGGGCATCCACTGGGGTATATCGCTACAGATATATTAAGTGCATTTAAACGCAAACAAGGATATAACGTACTTCATCCTATGGGATGGGATGCTTTTGGTCTTCCCGCGGAGCAATATGCTATCGATACTGGTAACGATCCAGCAGAATTTACTGCAAAAAATATCGCTACATTTAAACGTCAAATGACGGATCTAGGATTTTCATTTGACTGGGATAGAGAAGTTAATACGACAGATCCTTCTTATTACAAATGGACACAATGGATTTTTATACAACTGTACAAAAAAGGTCTAGCATATGTGGATGAAGTGCCTGTAAACTGGTGTCCTGCATTAGGTACTGTTTTGGCAAATGAAGAGGTAATCGATGGCGTGTCTGAACGTGGAGGACATCCAGTAGAACGTCGCCCAATGCGTCAATGGGTGCTTCGCATAACTGCCTATGCAGATAGACTTTTAGAAGACTTGGAAGAACTAGATTGGCCTGAAAGCTTGAAGGAGATGCAACGAAACTGGATTGGACGTTCAGAGGGTGCAGAACTTACATTTGAAGTAGACGGTACGAATGAATCATTCCGTGCATTTACAACTCGACCAGATACTATTTTTGGTGCAACTTATGCAGTATTAGCGCCTGAACATAAGCTTGTGGAAACAATCACAACTGCTGACCAAGCCGAAGCAGTGCAAGCTTATAAAGATCAAGTGAAATTGAAAAGTGACTTAGAACGTACAGATCTTGCAAAACACAAAACAGGTGTATTTACAGGTGCTTATGCGGTTAACCCGGTAAGCGGCGAAAAAATGCCAATATGGATTGCTGATTATGTGTTAGCGACATACGGTACAGGTGCTATTATGGCAGTTCCTGCACATGATGAGCGCGATTATGAGTTCGCAAAACAATTTGATTTACCAATCGTTGAAGTAGTTTCTGGTGGCGATATCGCAAAAGAAGCATACACAGCTGACGGTACGCTTGTTAACTCAGAATTCTTGAATGGTTTAAATAAACAAGAAGCGATTGCAAAAGCGATCGAATGGTTTGAAGCAAACGGTAAAGGTGAAAAGAAAATCACATATCGCCTTCGCGACTGGTTATTTAGCCGTCAACGTTATTGGGGCGAACCAATTCCAATTATCCATTGGGAGGATGGCACTTCTACACATGTAGATGAGTCTGAATTACCATTAATGCTTCCGGTAACTACGGATATTAAACCGAGTGGAACAGGTGAATCGCCACTAGCTAATATTACGGAGTGGGTAAATGTTGTTGATCCAGTAACAGGCAAAAAGGGTCGTCGTGAAACGAATACAATGCCACAGTGGGCAGGTAGCTGCTGGTACTACCTTCGTTATATCGATCCAAACAATGACGAAGCACTTGTCGATCCAGAACTAGCTAAACGTTGGCTTCCAGTTGACATTTATGTTGGTGGAGCGGAGCATGCGGTACTGCATTTGTTGTACGCACGTTTTTGGCATAAATTCCTTTACGACATCGGCGTAGTAACAACGAAAGAGCCATTCCAAAAACTTTTTAACCAAGGGATGATTCTTGGTGAAGGTAACGAGAAAATGTCTAAATCAAAAGGGAATGTTGTAAACCCTGATGATATTGTGAAAAGTCATGGTGCTGATTCACTTCGTCTTTATGAAATGTTCATGGGCCCACTAGACTCTTCGAAACCATGGTCTACAAACGGATTAGACGGTTCAAGAAGATTCCTAGATCGTATTTGGCGTCTGCTTGTCGATGAAGACGGTAAACTGAGTGCTAAAGTTACAGATTCTTCTTCTGCTAATATGGAAAAAGCTTATCACCAAACTGTTAAAAAAGTAACAGAAGATTTTGAAGCAATGCATTATAATACAGCCATTTCTCAAATGATGGTATTTATCAATGAAGGCTATAAAGCTGAGCAAATTTCAAAAGAATATGTAGAAGGATTTGTGAAGCTTATCTCTCCAATCGTCCCACATATTGCTGAGGAGCTTTGGAGCATTCTTGGACATAACGATACTATCGTGTATGAATCTTGGCCAACTTTCGACGAATCTAAATTAGTAGATGATGAAGTAGAAATTCCTGTGCAAATCAAAGGGAAAGTACGCGCGAAACTTAATGTTTCTAAAGATGCTACAAAAGAAGAATTGGAAGAATTAGCTTTAGCTTCTGAACAAGTACAACAATGGTTGGAAGGTAAAGAAGTGAAAAAAATAATCGCCATTCCAGGTAAAATGGTGAATATCGTTATTTAATTTTAAAAGGAAAGCTGTTTCCTACCTCGCTAATGAGATAGGAAACAGCTTTTTTAACGTTTTTTGCATATTCCAACTAATCTGTTCATTTTTCCAACTAAACTTTAAAAAATTCAAACTAAATTCTCCGAAATTCCAAATAAACTCCATTCGCAAGCATTTTCCAACTCAAAAGCCCCTAGAAAGATACTAGGAGCTCCTAATTTTATCTTATATTACATGTTGCTGCTCAAGTGTTGCTATAAAAGCCTGTATTAGTTGATCACCTTGCTCGGTTCCGATAGATTCTGGATGAAATTGCAGTCCATAAAGGGGATAATCTCGATGTTTAATCGCCATAATTTCATCATCATCTTTAGCTCTTGCAAGTACCTCTAGTTCGTTGCTTAATGTATTCTCATCAATTACAAGCGAATGATAACGCATAACAGAAATGGCTTCGTTAAAACCCTTAAATAAATATGAAAAAGTATGTTCTACGTTAGAAATCTTTCCATGCATGATTGTTTTTGCTTGGACAATATCTGCACCAAATGCAGCACCGATTGACTGGTGACCGAGGCAAATTCCTAGTATCGGATACTTTTTATACAACTTCTGAATTACTTCCACCGAAATGCCAGCTTCCGAAGGGGTGCCAGGTCCCGGCGAAATAATAATAGCTTCTGGATTTAATCGCTCAATTTCTTGTACAATTATTGCATCATTTCGCACAACCTTTACTTCCTTGCCAAGGGCGCTTACTTGTTGAAATAGGTTATACGTAAAGGAATCATAATTATCGATTAATAAAATCATCGTTGCACCTCCAAAAGTGCTTTGGCTTTATTGATCGTTTCTTCGTACTCACTTTCCGGAACCGAATCAAAGACAATACCTGCTCCGGCTTGAACATGAGCTTGACTATCTTTCACAACCATTGTGCGTATAGCAAGTGCTAAATCCATATTGCCTGTTACGGAAATATAGCCAACAGCACCAGCGTAAACACCTCGTTTAGTCGGTTCAAGCTCATTAATAATTTGCATCGCACGGATTTTTGGAGCTCCTGATACAGTTCCTGCAGGTAAAGAAGCTGTCAATACGTCCAGCACATGCAGGTCTTCCTTAAGTATGCCAGTCACTTCAGAGACGATATGCATGACGTATTTATAGTATTCAATTGTCATATACTTTTCGATTTGTACGGAACCAATTTCAGAAATCCTTCCAATATCATTTCGTCCAAGATCAACAAGCATACGATGCTCTGCGATTTCTTTTTCATCGTTAAGTAAATCTTTTGCGATTTGCACATCTTCTTCGGCTGTTTTTCCTCGTGGCTTTGTCCCAGCTATTGGATTTGTTGTGACTATTCCTTTATTTACTTTTACTAAGCTTTCTGGTGAAGTACCGAGGATCGTATATTTTTCAAAATCCATATAAAACATATATGGTGAAGGATTCGATGTACGAAGCTGGCGGTATAGTGCAAAAGGATTTCCCTCGAAAGGTGATGAAAAACGTTGCGATAGTACAATTTGGAAAATATCACCTTTTATAATATGCTCTTTAGCTTTTTCTATCATCTCAATAAAGGATGCTTGTTCTATTTTTGGTTGGAAAGCAAGCTTTGTTTCTGTATCTTCATGAAATTTTGAACCCTGCTGTAAATCAGTATATATTGTTTCAATTGCATTTGACATCTCTTGTTGGGTACGACCAATTTGAAATAAATCAATTGCAGCAATTGTCACAGTTTGTTTTAAATGATCAAAAATAATAAAAGTGTCATAGAACATAAGATGGATATCTGGCATCTCTAATTCATCAGGCAATAGCTCCCCAATCTTCTCATGATAAAATGCCGTTTCGTATCCGAAATAGCCAATCGCTCCACCGAAAAAAGCAAACGGGTACTTATCTGTATGAATTGGCATCATCTTTTTTAGCTTTTCTATTACAGATGTTGATGCTTTCTCCGTGTCCCCATCAGTATACGACAATGTATACCCAGACTGGTCACCGGTCAATTCTGCAATAGGATTTAATGCAATAAATGAATAACGTCCACTTTCTTCATGCTTAGCTGACGATTCAAATAGCATTTTCTTTCTTCCATTTAGCGAATGATAAATGGAAATAGGTGTCATCATGTCTCCTTGAATTTCTTTCATCTCATAGCTTCTCGTCTCAACTGTCATAGCTCATCTCTCCTCATCTCAGGTTGCATACAAAAAGGCCCTCCGTCGTAAAGGACGGAGAGCCGTGGTGCCACCTTTATTGATTACTATTGTAATCCGCTTATATCGCAAACAACCATTCGCGAAGTCTTATAACGTAGACAGACGCCTAAGCCTACTAATTTGTTCAGCCAGGAGCTCAGAAGCCCATTCACGATATGTACTGCACTGGCTTGCACCAACCGCCAGCTCTCTTTAGCATTTTCACATCGCTACTATTCTTCATCATCGCTTGTTAAAGACAATTGTATTATAAATAGTGTTAAAATTCAAATTATTTTTTAAGGATAGTTAATAAATAGTTGCAATATATAGGAATAATGCGTCACAGTGGAATACCACAAGCGCAGTTGATTTCCGCTCCGGGCGGACGCTTTCCGCGGGCACGGCTTCAATCTCCTCGTCACTGCGTTCCTGCGGGGCTTTCAGCTCGTGCACCTGTCGCTTCGCTTTCGGTGCAGAAAACATTTGCTGTTCCCGCTGGAGTCGCCGCCTTCCGCTTCTTCAATCAACGAAATATGCTTGCTAATTAGCGTTTAGTTAAACAAACCAATATGAAATATAAGAACAACTGCAGGAAGGCAAAAGTGGCAGTTATCACTATATGAAAAAAATTGCTTATTAAACAGTAAACATGAGCTTCACGATTTTATGAATTACCAAATAATGTATTTTTTCATAATGTTAATAGTCGTCTCCTATTAAGTAAACTTTTTGATATGGGATATGATTGCTTCCGTACCTAAATTGGTTGCTTTCCTTATAGAAGTAGTTGCTTTCAATGACCAGTTGGTTGCTCTTATCCATTTACTGGATCAATTTTTACGAGATACTTACTAATAATGGATTTTCCTTTTCGTTTCTAATAAAACATTTGGTTTATAAAGCGAGAATCTAATTAGTCAGCAAGCTCCTTTGATTTTCGTGGAAGGGCGGCGACTCCTGCGGGATGAGTGAGACAGATGAGACTTCACAACGTACGCGTAGCGTCGGTGAAGGTTCATCGCTCCCCCCGCGGAAAAGCGTCCGCCCTGTAGCGAAAATCATTGCGGACACTTTATTCAACTTGCTTAGACTTATCTCTATATTGCGTATAAGTCAGAAGGTGAATCATTTAGCTAGCGCAGCGCTCATACCCGCAATTTTCCCAGTTACAAGGGCGGAGGTAATATTATAGCCGCCGGTATATCCGTGGATGTCCAATATTTCACCGCAAAAAAACAGACCGTCTTTTTTCTTCGATGCCATTGTTTTAGGTTCAATTTCTTTAATCGATACTCCGCCACCGGTTACAAATGCTTTATCGAGTGGTTGTGTACCGTAAACATTAACAGTGAATTGTTTTAATTGGCGTGCTAATTCTCTTATTTTATCATGGGCAAGGTTTGTACCGTCTTCACTTTCACTTATCCCTGCACGTTGTAATAAGAACAAAAGCCATCTTTCCGGTACGATTCCTTTCCATACATTCTTCACCGCTTTTTTTGGATCCTCTTTGATGGAAGAAAGGAGAGATTGGAATGTTTGTTCTTCGTTTTGATCTGGTAAACTATCTATACGGACTTGTACGAGCTGTCCGCCATTTTTCTTTTGTTCTTTCACAACGAATTGGCTACAACGCAAAATGGCTGGACCACTTAAGCCGAAATGGGTAAATAACATGTCCATTTGGTGAGTAATAATTGGTTTTCCATTCTTCTTAAGTACAGAAACTGCAACATCTCGTAGTGCAAGACCTTGAAGTTCTTTCGATTTAATAAAAGGTTCGCTTGATAATAAAGGAACTTCTGTTGGATATAGATCAGTAACCGTATGACCGGCTTTTTCAGCCCAAGGATAGCCATCACCCGTTGAGCCAGTTTGAGGAACCGCTTTCCCTCCAACTGCAACAACGACAGCGTCAGCAACGATTTCTTCTCCATCGGCTAGACGTACGCCAATTACTTTTTCATCATTCATTAATAGCTTTGCAACCGGAGAATTTAATTTAATATCGACATTTAATCTTTTTAATTCATCGAGTAACGCATTTACAACATCCATCGCCTTATTCGAGACGGGGAACATTCTTCCGTGATCTTCTTCTTTTAAAGCAACTCCAAGATTTTCAAAAAACGCAATAATATCTTCATTATTAAAAACGGAGAATGGACTGAACAAAAAACGTCCGTTTCCAGGTATGTTTTTCACAATTTCTTCTTGAGGGAGTCTATTTGTTACATTACAACGTCCTCCACCTGAAATAGCAAGTTTTTTACCAAGCTTTGATCCTTTTTCAATAAGTAATACTTTTTTCTTTTCTGCTCCAGCAGCTACTGCTGCCATTAATCCCGAAGGACCCCCGCCTATTACAATAACGTCATACATAGATAGTTCACACTTTCACTTTTTTCTTTATTATACACGATTGTGGTTTTCATTAGACAGATGTAAACTGTAATGTAGACAATTTAACTTCATTCAGCAGATATTTTGTTGCGACGAGCTTGCGCAGGAGCATTTATTTTGTTGCGACGAGCTTGCGCAGGAGCATTTATTTTGTTGCGACGAGCTTGCGCAGGAGCATTTATTTTGTTGCGACGAGCTTGCGCAGGAGCATTTATTTTGTTGCGACGAGCTTGCGCAGGAGCATTTATTTTGTTGCGACGAGCTTGCGCAGGAGCATTTATTTTGTTGCGACGAGCTTGCGCAGGAGCAGAAGTCTCGCATTTCTATAAGTGGTGAGATGAATGCAAAGTACGCATTCAATTTAGTGGGGTCCACAAACCCCAGCTGAATAAAGTTAAAGCCTCCGGCGGATGCCACAGATTTTTAGAGGAGTTTCTCGAGCAAATTGAGAAAATCTGGGCGGAAATACGCCAAGGCGAATTTGATTAGATTGGGCGGGTTTTATGGCTTCGAATTTATTAAAAGGGACAATGATTTTGACTGTTGGCCTATTATTATCAAGAATACTAGGTGTTCTTTATGTAATTCCTTTTTACCAAATTATTGGGGAAGAGTACATGGCGCTTTATCAATATGCATATGTTCCGTATTCAATTATGCTTGCGATTGCCGTTTCTGGTGTGCCGATAGCGGTTTCGAAATTTGTTGCGAAATATAATGCATTAGGAGACTATGCTACTGGTCGAAAATTAGTGAAGTCCAGTATGCTACTGATGACGGCTACCGGAATTTTAGGTTTTATCGTTTTATTTGCAATGTCGGAACCAATTGCTCGATTGATTATTAAAGACGATGAGGCAAATTTTACGATAGCAGATGTGGCAACGGTAATAAAATATGTTAGTTTTGCCGTTATTGTAGTACCAGTTATGAGTTTAATCAGAGGTTTTTTCCAAGGGTATCAGCATATGACTCCTACAGCAGTTTCACAATTATTCGAGCAAATTGTACGGATATTATTTGTACTAGCAGGCGGATTTAGTGTTATCTATATTTTCAAAGGCACTGAAAAAACGGCTGTTTCATTTGCCGTGTTTGCTGCATTTTTAGGGGCGATTGCAAGTTTAGTCGTTTTATACTGGTATTGGAAAAAGTTAAAACCAGAATTCAATGTACTTCGAAGTTCGAGTGGTAAAGCGACTTCGGATATTTCTCTGACGAATATTTACAAAGAGATGCTTATTTACACAGTGCCATTTGCATTAGTTGGGGTCATCAATCCACTATTCCAGTTTATCGATATGATTACATTTAACAGAGCGATGTTGATGATTGGATATACTGGAGAAATTTCAAATATATTACTTGGAATGTTGAATTTTTCCACTCATAAATTAGTAATGATACCTGTTATGCTAGCTACAGGATTTTCCATGACTTTAATTCCATTGATTACTAGTTATTACGCAAAACAAGATTTCGTTCAAGTAAGAAAATCTTTAGATCAATCATTCCAAATTCTACTGTTTTTAACTTTGCCAGCAGCGCTAGGTATTTCTGTTTTAGCAAATGAATTTTACCTTGTATTTTATGAGCAAAGTGAAACGGGATCAACGGTTCTTGCACACTATGCACCTGTTGCTATATTATTTGCGCTTTATCCGGTAACAACAGCGATTTTACAAGGGATAGATCGACAAAAACTCATTATATTAAATTTGTTAATCGGCATATTAACGAAGCTTGTATTAAACACGCCATTGATAAAAGCATTTGAAACAGATGGTGCTATTATGGCGACTTCTGCAGGATATCTTATGGCCATTGGGTTAAATATGCTCGCGATTCGAAAAACATTGCATTATAAATCCCCAATGGTTATCAGACGGATTATATTAATTTTGATCGTGAATGTAGTGATGTTAAGTATTGTATTCCTATCCAAATGGGGTATCGAGAAGATGTTCGTAATCGACAATAAGTTAGAAGCGTTGGTAGTTATTATCGTTTGTGCTTCCATTGGAGCGGCATTTTATGGTTATATTACATTGCGATTGGGTCTTGCACAAAAGCTTTTCGGAGAAAGACTTACAAAATTTACGAAAAAAATTGGTTTTTAGGAGAACGATATGCGATTAGATAAATTTCTGGCTCATACGGGCTTTGGGACAAGAAGAGAAGTAAAAATGTTAATCAAGTCAAAGGCAATTCAAGTAAATGATGTCACTGTTAAGGATGGCTCGATACATGTTAATGAGCATAACGATAGAGTGTCCGTTTACGGGGAAGTTGTGGAATACAAACAGTTCATTTATCTAATGTTAAATAAACCAGCAGGCGTTGTTTCCGCAACAGAAGATACAAGAGATAAAACCGTCATCGATCTATTGGACGATGATGTACGGCATTTCGAACCTTATCCAGTCGGGAGGCTGGATAAGGATACGGTAGGGCTACTGTTACTGACAAATGACGGTGCTTTAACTCATCGTCTGTTGTCACCAAACAAAGATGTTCCAAAAGTATATTTTGCAAAAGTGCAAGGTATCGTAAATGAGACAGATGTAGAGGCATTTAATAATGGTGTCACATTAGATGATGGCTATCATACAAAACCTGGAATACTGCAGATTTTAAAAAGTGGTAGCATATCTGAAATTGAATTAACGATTACGGAAGGGAAATTTCATCAAGTAAAAAGAATGTTTGAAGCAGTGGGGAAGAAGGTCATTTACTTAAAAAGACTTTCGATGGGTACACTTAAGCTAGACAATGCACTTGCAGAAGGCAATTATAGAGAATTAACAGAAGAAGAATTATTGCAAATACAGCAAAAGAATGACCTCGCTTAAATCTAGAGCATGGTCATTCTTTTAATATTGTAAATATCTAGGATGTCAATTTAACTCGTTTGTTCGTCGTGGTCCATTTGCCTCTTGTTGGACTAATAACTAGGTCATTAAAAGCAAGCACATTTAAGTCTCGTTGAATAGTACGAGGAGTGATGCCAAATTCATCGACTAAATCTTGTGTAGTAACAGTTCCATTTTCTCGGATGAACATGTACATGTCTTTAATTCGATTGAGCATCCGATCAGTAGTAGGTTTCAACAGTAACCACTCCTTCATCATCATATCTCTTGGCTAGACTAGCGGACGACATGGGTGAAAAGCAACTAAATAATTGCAATTTACAGCCCCTTTACTATATTGGTAGTCAATATATTATCTGACAATTTAATTATAGTAGATTGTCTACCAAATTTCTATCAAAATCAATTAATTTACAAAGTTTTAACATAAAAATCTGAATGTACAGGCATTTTACACGATAAGTTTTTTTTGAAAGACGTTCAATTAAAATAAGTGTAAAATAGGTATATACATTAAACGTAGAGGTGATTGTCTTATGAACTGGTTAAAACTTGCAGAAGAAAAGAAAGACGAAATGATTACAGAATTACAAAAGCTTATACAAATTCCAAGTGTCCTACAAAAGGAATTGGCAACAGACGAAATGCCTTTTGGGCCAAAACCTTTAGAAGCATTACAACATATGCTAGTAGAAGGAGAAAAAGCCGGGTTTACAATAAAAAATGTAGATAATATGGCTGGACATATTGAAATGGGGGAAGGAGAAGAAATTCTAGGTATTCTTTGTCATGTAGATGTAGTACCAGAAGGAAATGGTTGGACATACCCACCATATGAAGGTGTCGTAGCGAACGATCGAGTTTACGGACGCGGAGCTATTGATGATAAGGGACCAACTATTGCCGCATGGATGGCGATGAAATTAGTAAAAGAATCTGGAATTGAACTCTCAAAAAAAGTGCGTATGATTATTGGAACGGACGAGGAAAGTGGCTTTCGTTGTGTGGAGCGTTATTTTCAAAAAGAACAAATGCCGACAATTGGGTTTGCTCCGGATGCAGATTTCCCAATTATTAATGCAGAAAAAGGAATTGCTAGTTTAATCTTTACACAAACAGGTTCACCTGAAACAGAAACGATTCAGTTTTTCCAAGCAGGAAAACGAACAAATATGGTGCCAGATGAAGCCTTTGCATTTATATTTGGTGGGCTCATCACTATTAAAGAAAAGTTTGATGTTTTTGCGAAAGAACATGGGATTACAGGAGAAGTTGCCCCACAAGGTCCAATGGTAAAAGTGTTAGTCCACGGAAAATCTGCACATGCTATGGAACCAGATGAAGGAGTAAATGCAGCAATATTACTTGCGAAATTTTTGCGAACCATTCATTTGACCGCCCATTCAAAAGCTTTTGTTGACTTTTTAGTAGAAGGTTTTGGGGAAGATAGCAGAGGACATAAACTTGCGTTAAACTTTTCAGACGATGTTTCAGGTGATACGACACTAAATCCTGGTGTAATTCATTATGCACCGGAACAAGGATCATGTACGCAAGTAAGTATGCGATATTCTGTCACGTATCCTTTTGAAGAAAAACTTGCTGCTTGTCGGGAAGTACTTAAGCAAATGGGCATTACATTAGATTTAGGTTCTAATTCTGCTCCACATTATGTCGATGAGAAGGATGAGTTAATCCAAAAATTGCAAAAAGTATATGAAAGAAATACTGGAGAAGAGGCAAAACTATTATCCATTGGTGGCGGGACATATGCACGCGTGCTCGATAAAGGGGTTGCTTTTGGTATGCTTTTCCCAGGTAGAAAAGATGTTGCCCATCAAGTAGATGAATATGTGGATATTGAAGATCTAATTAAAGCCACAGCAATTTATGCAGATGCAATCGTTGAACTTGCAAGTGAAAAAGTAGAAGCGGGTGAAAAATAATGGCTAAAATCTTATGGAATGACGAAATTATTAACGAAGAAGATGTGAAAATTGGATTTGAAGATCGTGGTTATCAATTCGGTGATGGCATTTATGAAGTGATTAAAATTTATCACGGCAATGTTTTTACGGCAACAGAACATATTGATCGTTTATATGCAAGTGCCGATAAAATTCAATTAGTTATCCCATATACAAAAGACGTTATGCATAAAATGCTCCACGAACTAATCGAAACAAATGAAGTTGAAAATGGTCATATATATGTACAAGTTACCCGTGGTACAAGCCCGAGACAGCATAACTTTCCAAATCCTGCAGTTGAATCTGTTTTAACTGCTTATACAAAAGAAACGACAAGACCATTCGATCAATTAGAAAATGGGGTAAAAGCTTGTTTCGTTGAGGATATTCGATGGCTCCGTTGCGATATTAAGTCGCTTAACTTACTTGGCAATGTACTCGCAAAACAAGAAGCAATTAGCAAGGACTGTTATGAAGCAATCCAACATCGTGGGGAAATAGTTACAGAAGGTTCTTCTTCTAATGTGTACGGCATAAAAGACGATGTGCTTTATACGCATCCTGTAAGTAACTTAATATTGAATGGTATTACCAGAAAAGTGATCTTAGACTGTTGTGATGAAATTGGATTAAAAGTTATCGAAGCAGCGTTCACAAAAGAGCAAGCATTAGCGATGGACGAGATGATTATGTCTTCTACAAACGCAGAAGTAATGCCAATCATTTCGCTTGAAGGTCAACTAATTGGAGAGGGTAAACGTGGGAAATGGACAGAAAAACTTCAACAAGCATTTGAACATAAAATCCCATCTTCTATTAGTGTATGAAACAACATTATTTTATCGGTATAAAGGTTCCTGAGCAAATTGCAGCAGCGATTGTGAAAGAGCGTGAAAACACAAATGTGCATGAAACACATAAAATTATGCCAGTAGCAGAAGATTTGCATATCACGCTCTTTTACTTAGGGCATGTGGAGCAAGCTGTTCTAACAACCATTAAGCAATCCTTACGAGAAATTCAGTGGGAAGCATTTGAACTAACAACAAATGGATTAGCCCATTTTGGAAATGAGCAATCACCTCGCGTAGTATATACTGCTTTAGAAGATTGCAATTCTTTACAAGCATTACAACATGGAATTGTGCAACAATTATCTAAAGTCATAAAAATAAACGATGAAAAAGATTATAACGCTCATATAACAATTGCGAAAAAATGGGCAGCAACGAATGAATTGCATACGAAAAAATTTCAATTACCAAAGATGAGCTTTGATGTTTCTCATTTCTCCATTTTCCAAATAAATAACAATCGTTCTCCTCGCTATGAGGAAATAGATTTTATACAGTGTAGGAGGATGTAGAATGGCTCAATTAGTAAAGCTACAGGATTATGTTTCGCGTTATGAAAAAGATTTGAAAAGATACCCAACACAATTTGTACGCTTGAAAAAACAGCAATGGGAGCGTACGAAAGAAGAATTTGAAAAAGGGGCTTTCAACAATACTTGGATGGAAACGGAAGAAGAAAGAATAGAGGAACCGGAGAAAAAGTCTATTTTTTCTAAACTATTTCATCGCAATAAGGAAGAAAACACGGAAATAGATGAGGTAGATTCTATTTCCGATGAACCCACTCCTCTCTTCTTTGAACCAAAAATCGTTTATGAACCACAAACGAAAGAAGATTTAAAAAGAATGTATTTGGATCAACTTTTCCATTTTCAATTAAAATGGGCAAGTTCCACTTTACGTGAAAAATCGTATGTAGATCCAAAATTTATGCGAGATACGTTATTGAGATCGTTTATGCAAACACTACCGGATAATTATTTCTTGTTTTATTATCCTATTTTGAAGCTAAAAAAGGCACCGATAGAATTAGATATTATGCTTGTTTTGCCAACAGAAATCGTTTGTATCGTTATGCTAGAAGCGCAAAATTTAGATGCTTTTATTGGTAGTAGCGAACGGTTTTGGCTAAGAAAAAGTGGAAAAGAAGAGAAAAAAGTATTAAGTCCCATGATTAATATCAATCGCATGGAATCTATCTTATTGCAAGTTTTTAAAAAAGAAGAAATAGATTTACCAATTAGAAAAGTAATTCTCTCAAGAAATGGATATATCGACTATCCGGGTTCTTCTTATAATGTACAGTTTATAGATAGCAGAACATATGAAGAATGGTTTTTATCATTAAAGAACTCACTTTCTCCTATGAAACATATGCAATTTAAAGCCGCACAAGCGATCTTGAATTTAGTGCAAACTACTTCCTATTCAAGGTCTTCTTGGGATATAGATAGCGAGGAGCAAGATGAATAAAGTAGTTTTTATCGTCAATGAGCATGCGGGTAACGGGCGAGGAAAACAGATTTGGATGAGATGGAAAGAGCTTTTAACTTTCCCTTATATATATGTGACGACCGAACGAAGTGGACATGCGACAGATATTGCTAGAAGCTACGCAGCATCGCATAAGGATGACATGTTAATCATTGCGGTTGGCGGCGATGGTACAGTCCACGAAATCATAGTTGGAGTTACGGGATATAATCATGTTCGAGTTGGTGTCATTTCTGCTGGAAGTGGAAATGATTTCGGCCGAACATTTTCTGTTTTTCAAACGATCGAGCAATTAAATTGGTACGTACATAGTAATTATGAGTCACTGAAAATGGATTTAGCGTTGTTAACTATTGATCATGATCAATATCCGGTAGTTAATAATGCGGGGTTTGGATTTGATGCGAAAGTAGCTTATTCTGTTAACCATTCTACATGGAAAAAACGATTAAATACGTATGGTTTAGGAAAGTTGACTTACATTATATACCTTATCAAGGAACTATTTACGTTTCAGCGATTTTCTTTCACTTTACATACAGAAGACGAAATGGTAACGTATGACGATGTTTGGTTTATCGTTGTATGCAATCAGCCATATTTTGGTGGAGGGATGAAAATATCACCAACTTCCAAACCAAATGATCAATTAATTGAAATGACCATCGTAAACAAGTTATCCAGATGGAAATTATTATTTATATTTAGTACGGTGTTCTTTGGAAAACACACAAAATATAAAGAAGTAAGCCAGTTTCAAGCTGAAAATTATACAATCACCATGCATAACAAAGTTTATGGACATGTGGATGGGGAATTTTCTTGTATAACAGATGAGAATCATTCGTATTCATTTTCAGTCATACCAAAAGCTTGGAACTTAGTAAAATTAAACATAAAGAAGGAGTTAGAAAAATGAGGTTAAGACATAAACCGTGGGCGGAGGAATTTATTAATAGCCACCCTGAAATAGTAATCCCAAATCCAGAAATGTTAAAAGGTAATTGGGAATCAGAGTTTAAAAATGATTATCCTCTTCATATAGAAGTGGGGACAGGGAAAGGCCAATTTATTACAGGGATGGCAAAGCAAAATCCACATATTAATTATATTGGAATTGAATTATATGATAGTGTGATAGTTTCTGCACTTGAAAATGCAATTGCAGCACAGCCGCTTCCTAATTTGCGATTATTAAAAGTGAATGGAGCAGACTTAGCGAAGTATTTTGAGAAAAATGATGTGGACCGCGTCTATTTGAATTTCTCCGATCCATGGCCAAAAATTAGACATGCGAAAAGACGATTAACACATGAAGGGTTTTTGCAACTTTATGAATCTATTTTAGTAGATAATGAGGAAATCCATTTCAAAACGGATAATCGCGGATTATTTGAATATTCTTTAGTCAGCATGTCAGCTTATGGTATGTTAATAAAAGATGTTTCGCTCGATTTACACGCAAACATGCCAGAAGATAATATTATGACGGAGTATGAAGAGAAGTTTTCTGCAAAAGGACAGCCGATTTATCGAGTAGAAGCAAAATTCGTATAAAAGGGGACTAAGGAGAATGGATACGTTTCAATTTCACGACATGGCATTAACTTGGTTAAAAGGCGGGACAACGCATATGGACGGGGGTGCCATGTTCGGTGTTGTTCCGAAACCATTATGGGAGAAGAAATATCCGGTCAATGAAAAAAATCAAATTGAATTACCTTCTGATCCACTATTCATCCAGTACAAAGGGCAAAATATTTTACTGGAGGCTGGAATTGGTTACGGAAAGTTTACGGACAAGCAATTACGAAACTATGGAATTTCCGATCAATCACACATAGAAGACAATCTAGCGCAACTTGGTGTGCTCCCTGAAGAAATAGATATTATTATCATGACACATTTACATTTTGATCATGCTTGCGGTTTAACGAAATGGGTCGATGCCAAACTTGTATCTAGTTTTCCAAATGCTAAGATTTATGTATCGGATATCGAATGGGATGAAATGAAAAACCCTAATATGCGTTCACTTAATACTTATTGGAAAGAAAACTGGGAACCTATAGAAAATCAAATAGTGACGTTCTCAGGTTTGATAGAAGTAGTGGAAGGAATTGAAATGATTCATACTGGTGGTCATAGCAATGGACACTGTATTGTTTTGTTAAAGCAAAACGATGAGACAATTATTCATATGGCGGATTTAATGCCAACTCATGCACATCAAAACCCATTATGGGTGTTAGCATATGACGATTATCCAATGACTTCTATTTTTGCTAAAGAGAAGTGGGTAAACGAAGCGTTACAAGCTAATTATTGGTTCAGCTTTTACCATGACGCTTTCTACCGTTTAGTAAAATGGTCCGAAGATGGGAAAGAAATGATAGATAAAGTGGAAAGAACATAATTTTGCCTTAGTGATAATAAATAAGCTTGGTACTTTTTAGGGATAATGTGTCTTAGCAAGTTGAATAAAGTGTCCGCAATGATTTTCGCTACAGGGCGGACGCTTTCCGCGGGGTGAGCGATGAACCTTCACCGACGCTACGCGTACGTTGTGAAGTTTCATCTGTCTCACTCATCCCGCCGGAGTCGCCACCCTTCCACGAAAATCAATGAAGCTTGCTGACTATTTAATTTCTCGCTTTAAACCAAAAAGTTTTATTAGAAAAGCGGTAAAAATCCAGTATAAGGCTAAGGGCAGTCAATTGATTATTGAAAGCAAACATTTCTTTCTATGTTGAAAGCAACTAAATTAGCATGAGAGCAACCAATTCCCATATTGAAGTAGCATTATTAGATGATTCATCATATGTTAATGCTAATTAGTCAGCGTATTTTTGTTGATTGAAGCGCAAGGCGGCGACTCCAGCGGGAACAGCGCGAGCTGAAGACCCTGGACTGAGCGAAGCGAGGGAAGCGGCTGAAGCCGTGCCCGCGGAAAGCGTCCGCCTGGAGCGGAAATCAACTGCACTTGCGGTCTCTAAGACGCATTATTTCAAGAGTATGCAGGAAACTTAATAGAAAACAAGAAAGCAGCCAATATTATATCTTTGGCTGCTTATTACTTTTTAGAAAATGGGTATTCTCTTCAAAAATTCTTCTACATTTTCACCAAATCCACAACAGTACCCGTTTTTGCATCTGCCGCGAATTCAAATTGCTCGAGTTCACCATTTTTCATGCGGGTAATACCGCCTTTATATACATTCGTATGAATGGCCTCTTTACTAAATGGCTCCGGATTCATCAAAATCCAAGACCCATCAATTGGACCCTCTGTTTTAAACGAATTTTTTATATCTCTTAAAACAAGCTCTGCAGATCGGTTTAAATTCACTTTCGTCGCAGCTTGGCTTGCTATAATTCCAATAGCAATTCCAGTCCCTAAACCTAACATATAATCCTTTAATTTCATTGTTATCCTCCTCATTTCATTTTTTTTAGTGTATCACACATCTGATTTCGTTTAAATTATTCGATATGCGAAGTTTAATTGTAGTAAAGTAATGTATCTTTTATTACAATAGAAGTGGAATCTTTATTGAAAAATTTAATTTTCATATAAGCTTTAGGAGGCTTTTTTACATGAATGAAGAAACGCGCTCACTATTTAAAACTTTAACAGAATTACCAGGCGCACCTGGTAATGAACATGCAGTTCGTAAATTTATGCGTAACGAGCTGTCGAAATATTCGGATCAAATCGTGCAAGATAATTTAGGTGGTATTTTCGGATTGAAAATAGGCGATGTGAATGGTCCGAAAATATTAGTAGCCGGTCATATGGACGAAGTTGGTTTCATGGTATCTGGTATTACCGATAACGGAATGATTCGTTTTCAACCACTAGGTGGCTGGTGGAATCAAGTACTTCTTGCACAGCGAGTAGACATTGTAACAAAAGAAAAAACAATTCCAGGTGTGATTGGTTCCATTCCCCCTCACTTACTTAGCGATGAAATTCGCAATAAGCCGATGGATATTAAAAATATGCTCATCGATATAGGTGCGGACGATAAAGAAGATGTAGCGCGCATGGGGATCAAACCAGGAGATCAAATCGTTCCAGTTTGTCCATTTACACCAATGGCTAATGACAAAAAAATTATGGCAAAAGCTTGGGATAACCGCTATGGTTGTGGACTTGCAATAGAACTTTTAAAAGAAGTACAAAATGAGCAATTACCAAATATGCTCTATTCCGGTGCAAATGTAATGGAAGAAGTCGGTCTTCGCGGGGCACAAGCTTCAGCAAATATGATTAAACCAGACTTGTTCTTCGCATTAGATGCAAGCCCTGCAAATGATGCTTCAGGCAATAAAAATGAATTTGGTCAACTTGGAAAAGGAGCACTTCTACGTATTTTCGACCGTACAATGGTGACGCATCGAGGGATGAGAGAATTTGTATTGGATACGGCAGAAACACATAAAATACCATACCAATACTTCATCTCCCAAGGTGGAACAGATGCAGGTAGAGTGCATACATCAAATGAAGGAATCCCAAGTGCTGTAATTGGTATATGCTCACGCTATATTCATACATCCTCTTCGATCATCCATACCGATGATTATGCGGCAGCTAAAGAATTACTAGTGAAACTAGTAAAAGCATGTGACTATACTACACTAGAAACAATCAAAGCAAACGTATAAAAAAGACGCCTCTCGGGGCGTTTTTTTTTGAAATGAGGAATGAATCGATGAAAATATTCATAGGAACTACTAATAAGGCAAAAACAAAAGCAGTGCAAACAATCTCTCGGATGTATTATCCAGATGCAAGTTTTATAAATTTGGAAGTAGATTCACTAGTATCTGCTCAACCAATGAGTAATGAAGAAACGAGACAAGGAGCAATCAATCGTGCAAAGCAGCTAATAGGGCTGCAGGATACCTTGTTTGGAATTGGTTTAGAAGGAGGGGTACAGCAAATAGATGGTGTCTTATACATTTGCAATTGGGGGGCGCTTGTGACAAATAATGGTGAAATATTTACCGCAACCGGAGCAGGTATTCCTTTACCTGATGAGATTGCTAAACAGTTACTAACTGGTGCGGAACTTGGTCCTGTAATGGACGTCTATACAAATAGGAAAGGAATTCGTCACGACGAAGGGGCCATTGGTGTATTTACGGACGGGCTTATAACTAGAAGTATGATGTTCGAGCATATTATGTATCTTTTAATTGGGCAGTATGAACTTTCCAATAAGTTGTTGTAGTTGCATGTAAAGTAAATCATCGTTAAAATATATAGCAGTTATGCTTTGAATGGAGGAAAGTAAATGACTCGAAATTGGATGCGAGTTTTTTTCGCGTCACTAGCTGTCATTTTATTAGTTGGATGCTCTTCCCCGGAAGAAGAAGTGGAAGATGGTATAGAAAATGCAAAGTTAGTTTTTCAAAGTGATGCTGAAAAACCGAATGAAAAAATAAATAACATGAAATTATTTATCCCGAGTGGTTTTTCAATAGAAGACGAGCCTGATGAAACAAACATTATTCTTTCAAAAGGGAAAGATTCCTATATTTTATTTCTTAACCCTAACGAATTACCAAGTAGTCGATTATATTATGATTTAATGATAGCAGACACTAATTTGAAAATAGTAGAAGAAAAGACTTTCGAACAAAATGGACGATTTGGATTTGTGGCAATCCTTGAAAATAGTGAAGAGAAATTTGAACTCATTACTAGTATCGGTGGTATTAAGCTTACAACGATTTCCAAACAACAAAATATCGCGGATAATTTGGATAAGATGATGACAATTGTTCGATCAATCACTACAAACTAAAGGAGGATTTGCATGCAAATTTTAACTTCACTTGAACAATTCGAACAGTTAAAGCAAGGTGAAAAAGTTGTTTTCAAATTCACAGCTGACTGGTGTCCGGACTGTCATTTCATAGACCCTTTTATGGAAGAAATAGAAGACAATTTTTCAGACTTTACATTCGTGTCTGTTGATCGAGATGAATTCATTGATTTATGTAGTCAGCTAGATGTGTTTGGCATTCCAAGTTTTATCGTATTCGAAAATGGTGTGGAAAAAGGTAGATTTGTTAGTAAAGACCGCAAATCAAGAGAAGAAATTGAATCATTTCTTCAAACGATTTAAAGTATTTTAACGGTTCACTCATAGTGGGCCGTTTAACTTTTTTCAGCCAAGATTTACACCGTGGCGTAATTGATTGAATTGAAGGGAAAGATCTACTAATGAAAGCACTTGAACTTGTAAGAGTTTTAAAAACAAAACTATCAGAAGAAATATATACATATGATTATAATCGAGAGACGAATAAACTTCGATTAACACATAAAGAAATCGGAAAAGGAATTGATATTTCGATTCCTCCTATTTTAGCAAAATATGAAACAAAGAAAGATCAAGTTATCGAAGAAGTAGTCTATACGATTCATCAAACATTTCAAGCAATGGAAAAGGAAAAAGCGGGCGAAATTGACCCTGCTTCTTCAATTTTTCCTGTAATTCGTTCTACATCTTTTCCACTAAAATCAAACGAAGGCAATAAATTTATCACAAAAGACCATACTGCGGAAACACGAATTTACTATGCATTAGACTTAGGAAGCACCTATCGTTTACTCGATGAAAAAATGTTAGCAGCTTGGAATATTAGGGAAACAGAAATTCGCGAAAGAGCTTTATTCCAAGTTAGAAACTTAGAAACAAATTACAAAAAAGATTACGTTTCCGAAAATACGTTTTATTTCTTTAATAATAACGATGGGTATGATGCTAGTCGTATGTTAAATGAATCGCTTCTCCGTGATATGAAAAAAATAATTGTTGGAGATATGACTGTTTCTGTACCCCATCAAGATGTTATGATTATTGGTGATATAAGAAATGAAACTGGATACGACGTTCTAGCTCAAATGACGATGCATTTCTTCACGGTTGGAACGGTACCAATTACTTCATTATCTTTTATATATGAAAATGGAGATTTAGAGCCGATATTTATCATGGCGAAAAATCGAGTAACAAAGGAGAAAGAAGACAAATGAATATTTTTTACAATGAAGTTGGTATAGGGGATGTACTTTTAGTACAATTAACACCTGAAAAAGTTGAAAAAGTCGTGACGGAAACAAAAGGTGACGTTACGCTTGTGAAAGATGCGCAAACAAACGAAGTATTAGCGATCAATATTTTTGGTTTTAGCAAATACGAAAAAATTGAGACAAAAGGCAATGTTGAGCTAACACAAGAGTTTGTTGAAAAAGTACAGCAAGCTTTGAATACAAATGGTGCAGAATTCCAATTAGAAGTAGATTTATCTCCTAAGTTTGTTGTTGGTTACGTAGAATCATTAGAACAACACCCGAATGCGGATAAATTAAAAGTTTGCCAAGTAAGTGTTGGCGAGACGACTTTACAAATTGTATGCGGAGCTCCAAATGTGGAAGCGGGACAAAAAGTAGTAGTTGCAAAAGTAGGTGCAGTTATGCCTTCTGGAATGATCATTAAAGATGCAGAACTTCGCGGAATTGCTTCAACTGGTATGTTATGTTCCGCAAGAGAATTAGCAATACCGAACGCACCAGAAGTAAAAGGTATATTAGTTCTAGAAGAAAATGCCGAAATAGGAACAGCCTTTGTATCATAAGGCATGTTCTCTTTAGCTGTTAATAGCCAATTTATATCAAAATACGAAAAAGCATGCCAATATGGTGTGCTTTTTTGTATTAAGTAAGGACTTCTACTGTTTTTATTGGTAAAATAGAATGTATCTACTAGAAAGAGTGATGAAATTGAATTGGTTTAAAAAACTATTTGGACTTAATGAAGAAGACAATAGCGAAGAAATCGAAGTAGAAGAGAAAACTGTTTCGACTACACGATCAAAAACACCATTCCGCTTTCCTTTAATTTCGGATGATGAAAAAAATGAAACGGTATTTGAACAACCACAACCAAACGAAGAGAAAACCATACATGAGCCTTTTATTGAAAAACCATTAACAGAAGAACCGCTGTATAAACCACTGTACACGCAAGATAAGTGGCAACAACGGAAGCAACCAACGATTATTCACCGATCGGACAAGATTACAGTGGATGATACGCCCGCAATTATTAGAAAAAAAAGAGCATTTACACCATCAGAAGTACCTTCACCTGTATACGGGTTTTCCAAAAAAAGTAGAGAAAGTTCAAATTCTATAGAAAACCCACCCGTGGACAATGCACCAATACGAACAATTCAAGAAACCTGGCAACAACGTAAAATACAGAAAGTAGAACAACGACAAGTTAAAAATACGACGGATGACATTATTACGGCAGCAAGTAAAAAAAGAGCGTTTACGCCAACAGAGGTACCGTCACCGATTTATGGTTTTTCGAAAAATAGAGAAAAGCAACTACCTATTGAAGACAAAGTAGAAAAGGAAACGAAAATAGAAGAAGTAATTGTAAAAGTAACACCAGTTAGTACCATACTGGAACAAATGGCAAAAGAAGAGGTTACACCAACACTTTTGAAGACAGAGGAATCTGTATCTACACTAGAACTAGTACAAGAAGAAAAAACGGAGGTTCAAGAAGAAACACCAGAAGTCCAGGAAGAAACACCAGAAGTACCAGAAGCAACTCTGGAAGTACAAGCAGAAAAACCAGAAGTACCAGAAGCAAAGCCTGAAGTTCAAGAAGAAACACCAGAAGTGCTAGAAGAAAAGCCTGAAGTACAAGCAGAAACACCAGAAGTACCAGAAGCAAAGCCTGAAGTTCAAGAAGAAACACCGGAAGTACCAGAAGCAAAGCCTGAAGTTCAAGAAGAAACACCAGAAGTGCTAGAAGAAAAGCCTGAAGTTCAAGCAGAAAAACCAGAGGTGCTAGAAGAAAAGCCTGAAGTTCAAGAAGAAACACCAGAAGTTCAGGAAGAAACACCAGAAGTACCAGAAGCAACTCTGGAAATACAAGCAGAAAAACCAGAGGTGCTAGAAGAAAAGCCTGAAGTTCAAGAAGAAACACCAGAAGTGCTGGAAGCAAAGCCGGAAGTTCAAGAAGAAACACCAGAAGTTCGAAAAGAAAATATCCGACCTTTTAATGTATTAATGCTGAAATCAGATAAACAACATATTGAAAAAGCAATGATAAAAAAAGAGGGAAAAATAGAAGAACCAATCAAAGTAGAAGCTCCAAGTGCTGTTGTTCTAGAGGCAATTGCTACCGAAGAAACTGCTGCAACACTTGCGGAGGAACAACCATCAACGGTATTGGAACAAGCAGAGGAAGAGGAGCCGGAAGTTAAGAAAGAAAATATTCGCCCGTTTAATGTACTAATGTTGAAATCAGATAAGCAAAAGATGAATAGACTAAATATTAATAATGTACATCAACCTGTAGCACAAAAACCTAAAGAGAAAAACGAAGTACCAGAAATCTCGCCAAATGAAAAAGAAGAGCAAGTGGAGCAGGAAATCGTTCCATCTAATAACTACACGAGACCATCATTCAGTTATTTGCTTCCTCCGGAAATGAAGGATGATGACAAAGAATGGATGGAAGAACAGGCATATACATTAGTAGAAGCATTATCCCATTTTCAAGTAACAGGTGAAATTGTTCAGATGGTTCAAGGTCCAGCTGTAACACAATTTGAACTGACTGTAGGTCACGGTACGAAAGTAAGTAAAATCCGTAACTTAGCAGATGATTTAAAATTAGCGCTTGCTGCAAAAGATATCCGTATTCAAGCACCAATCCCAGGAAAGAGATCGATTGGAATCGAAATTCCTAACCGAACGTCACGAGCGGTTCGCTTATCGGAAGTGCTCAATACGGAAGTTTTTGTGCAGTCAGATTCACCACTTGAAGCAGCACTTGGACTCGATCTTACTGGAAAACCCGTGACACTAGATTTACGAAAAATGCCCCATGGTTTAATTGCAGGAGCAACAGGATCAGGAAAATCAGTATTTATTAACTCTTTACTTGTGAGTTTGTTGTATAAAGCTACTCCAGAAGAAGTAAAATTACTATTAATTGATCCCAAAATGGTAGAGCTTGCTCCTTTTAATCATATTCCGCATTTGGTAAGTCCTGTAATTACAGATGTAAAAGCAGCAACTGCTGCTTTGAAATGGGCTGTTGAGGAAATGGAGCGTCGCTATCAGTTATTTGCACATATTGGTGTGCGAGACATTAGCAGGTATAACACACTTGCTACTGAGAAGAGAAAATTTGCTCAAAAACTTCCGTACCTCGTTATTGTAATTGATGAACTTGCGGACTTAATGATGATGGCTCCTGCAGAAGTGGAAGATGCTATTTGTCGCATTGCACAAAAAGCAAGAGCTTGTGGAATTCATTTAGTTTTAGCTACTCAGCGTCCGTCTGTAGATGTTATTACGGGGCTTATTAAAGCGAATATTCCTACACGTATTGCATTTTCTGTCTCTTCTCAAATTGATTCACGCACGATTTTAGATCAACAAGGAGCAGAGCGATTACTTGGGAAAGGAGATATGCTGTATCAAGGAAATGGCATGTCTAGTCCTGTTCGTATACAAGGTACTTATGTAACAGACGATGAAATCGAAGCGGTTATCGCATATGCAAGAAGTCAAGGAACACCCGAGTATATCTTCGAACAAGAAGAATTGCTTCAACGAGCGGAAATTTCCGAGCAAGATGAATTATTTGAAGAAGCATGCCGTTTTGTCGTCGAACAAGGAACGGCTTCAACTTCCTTACTACAGCGTAAATTCCACATTGGGTATAATCGTGCTGCAAGACTGATCGATTCTATGTATGAGAGTGGTTATATTACAGAGCAAAGAGGTAGTAAAGCAAGAGATGTGTTACTTACTAACGATAGTTTAGAACAAATATTTAGTTAATATTATTTATTAAATGTATGTATAAAAAAATGATATAATGGGGAGTACGTCTAAGCAAATGAATGGATAAATGAAAGTAATAAACGATTGAATAGTGTATTTAAGCGGGGATAGCCCCAGGAGGTTTACAAACGTATGACAAAGTATCATTTTACAGGTATCAAAGGGTCAGGAATGAGCCCTTTGGCACAAATTTTATATGATGTAGGAAATGAAGTACAAGGCTCTGATATCGAAAAGTATTTCTTTACAGAAAAGCCGTTACATGAAAGAAATATAAATGTGTTGTTATTTGATGAAGCAAATATTGAAGAGGGTATGACAGTTATTGCAGGAAATGCTTTTCCTGATAATCATCCTGAACTTTTAAGAGCAAAGGAACTAGGTCTGGAAGTCATTCGTTACCATAATTTTTTAGGTGACTATATGAGCCGATTTACTTCCATTGCAGTAACAGGAGCACATGGCAAAACGTCTACAACTGGATTGCTTTCTCATGTATTAAGTGGGTATGCACCTACTTCCTTTTTAATCGGGGATGGTACAGGAAAAGGCGAAAAGGAAGCAACCAACTTTGTATTTGAGGCATGTGAATATCGTAGACATTTTCTGGCTTATAGTCCGGACTATGCAATCATGACCAATATTGACTTCGATCACCCAGATTATTTCCAAGATATTGAAGATGTTTTTAATGCATTTCAATCGATGGCGATGCAAGTGAAAAAAGGAATTATTGCTTGTGGCGACGATGCCTATTTACAAAAGATAAAAGCACCAGTACCAGTTGTCTATTACGGTTTTGGGGAGCACAATGATTTTGCAGCCCGTAATATAGAGAAAACAACAGAAGGAACATCTTTTGATGTGTTTGTGCGAAACGAATTCTATGAGCGTTTTACGATTCCATTGTTCGGTGACCATGCCGTATTAAATTCGCTCTCAGTTATCTCTTTATGCCATTATGAAGAAGTTCCGGCCGATATTATCCAAAAAGGATTAGAAACGTTTGAAGGTGTGAAAAGACGCTTTACAGAAACAGTTATCGGGGACCGAGTTATTATTGATGACTATGCCCATCATCCAACAGAAATTAAAGCAACGATTCAATCAGCACAGCAAAAATATCCAAAACGAAAAATCGTTGCGATATTTCAACCACATACATTTACTAGAACGAAAAAGTTTCTGCATGAATTTAGCGAAAGCCTAAGTTTAGCAGATGAAGTTTATTTATGTGATATATTCGGATCAGCCAGAGAAAATGCTGGGGAATTGTCGGTTCAAACACTTGCCGATTTAATCGAAAACAGTCAAATTTTGCATGAAGAGACAGTTGAACAATTACTTGTCTATGAAGATGCGGTTTATTTATTTATGGGAGCTGGTGATGTACAAAAATATCAGCAAGCTTTCGAAGAAAAACTAAATAGGTGAAAAAAATGCTTAATCCTTCTGTGATTAAGCATTTTTTTAAAGGATATTTGAAAGAAACGTAGTATAGTAATAGAGAAAGAAGTTTAATTTTAATCTTTTAGGGTAAAAATGTTATAGGACAACGAAGAAAGGGAGAGAATACAAAATGGAAAATCTTTTATACATAGCTGCTATTATAGCTGCAGTTGCATTTTTAGTGCTTTGTATAAGTCTTGCTGTTACATTGTCTTCAGTTAAAAAGACTTTAAATAATGTTGCGGGCACATTAGATGGACTTGATACAAATCTACAAAATGTTACAAAAGAAACAGCGGAACTTCTTCATAAAACAAACGAGTTAGCGGAAGATATTCAAGAAAAGTCTGAAAAACTAAATACAGTTGTCGATGCTGTAAAAAATGTAGGTACTTCTGTCAGTGGTTTTAACCATTCCATACAGCGCCTCACATCTTCTGTTACATCGGAAGTAGAAAAGAACGAGGAAAAAATTGCGCAAGTTGTCCAGTGGAGTAATGTAATATTAGGAATACGAGATAAATGGAAAGAACGGAAAGAGTTGGAGCAAGCAGGTTATCATAATTTTGATCATAATAAAAAAACAAACCTATAATTGGAGGAATTTAAATGAGCAATCACGAACCAAAAAAGCCAAATTATAATGAAGCATCCTATAATCATGAATATTTTGCAAACCAAACTTCGTATGATCGACAAGCAGCTCCAAGTTATCCACCAGTTCCTTATTACAACGAAACAAGAGATAGTGTTTACCGAGAAGAAGAAGTAAACGGGAAGGATTTTATCATTGGGGTATTCATCGGTGGTATTATCGGTGCTGCGACTGCATTATTATTAGCTCCTAAAACAGGATCAGAGCTTCGTGGCAATCTTTCTACGCAAGCTAGCCAATTAAAAGAAAAAACTTTAGATTTTTCTTCGACGGCCAAAGAGAAAACGACTCAAATCTCAAAGCAATTACAAGAGCAATCGGGCCAATTAGTGGATAAAGTAAAGTCAATTAAAGGACAACCAACTTCACCTTTAGACGACGGTACTGCTTCGTATGAAGGTGAAGAACCAATGGATTACATGGAAACTATTTCAAATACAACAGACGAGGTAACTGCAGAGCAAGAAGACACTACAGCGGTTGCAGAAGCGATTAAAGAAGCTGTAGTAGGTACTAATAACTCGAATAAATAAAAATAAATAAAAACAGGCATAGAAAGAGCTTTTTCTATACCTGTTTTTTTCTATATTTTTCTAATTTTGAAATTAGGGACAGCCTCTTTCTTATTTGAAGACTATTT
Organism: Psychrobacillus sp. OK032; assembly: GCF_900111345.1. GTDB lineage: Bacteria > Bacillota > Bacilli > Bacillales_A > Planococcaceae > Psychrobacillus. Next base: position 602,748 of record NZ_FOGY01000002.1, on the reverse strand, counting down.
CTAACTGGTCTCCACCAAAAATCTCTTCATCAAACCGAGAAGGATGACCGTTTCTAATAATTTGAAACGAACCAGCACCTTCTGGCATATTCCAATCTGTAAAACGGAAAACATCCTGAAAAATCCAAGGAGCAAGGTTTAGCTGCTTCCATTGAAGAATTGTACCACTCGGAATACTTTCCGAGGAAACTAACACCTTTTCATCGATCGAAACGACCGCACATTCTCTTGTAAGCTCGATTGCTTCTCCTTGAAAAGTAAGTATGATGCGCTCGATCAATTTCTTCTCTAGCTGATCAGCAAGCTGTTGTAGAGTTGGAAGCGACGCTACACCTATTTCTAAAATATCATTGTCTTGAACAGGGTATGAAAGCTTTACGATGTTTCCATTTAACAATAATTTTGATGACAAGTCTGGAATATAATGACTTTTATCGTTAATCGTTATCGTATATGGATTCAACTGTGCTACATAGTGTTCTTTTCGGATCGCATGTAAAACTTGTTCAACTGTTTGAGGTGTATCGACCGTAATTTTATCTCTTTCCTTTAATGTGGTATCCAGTGATATCTTCACTCCATTAACCTCTATTGTCGGTTCAACTGTATGTAAAACACCTTGAAAATAGATCATTTTGATAGAAGCTTCATCGATTAAATCACGTACAGAAGCGGAACCCTCTTTTCCATTCCCTGCTTCTAATAATTCAATGATATCCTTATTTTTTATCACTGCTTTTGTATTAGTTTTCTGTCCATTTAATATAATTACAGCTGGTTTCCCATGTTCTCCTGGAATGTGTATTGTTTGTCCATTTACTTCCACAGAAAGTGCTGCTCCCGGTTTGCCGTATAACTTTCGGGTAGGGATATTCGCTGCAAGCAGTGCGTCTCCTACAGTCATTTCTTTGAGCTCAAATAGGCGAACGACTTGGTTATTAACTTTTACGGACATATATTGTATTGGTGCCCTTTTTGCAGCAATCGCGATTCCAATTGGTGTAACAAGTTCTGGAGATACAGGGATATGTGCTTCTTTTGTTAAGTTTTGTATAGCATCAATTCCTCGGACTGCTACACGATTCACTGGTAAATTTAGTTTTTCAGCTAAAACCGTAGTAAAGGAAGGGGTTAGGCTTCCTCCACCAACAAGCATGACTGCTTTTGTTGGTCGGTTATTATTCAACCGAAGAATTTCGTTCGAAACGGATGTTGCTAGCTCCAACGTTGCCGGTTTGATCGCAGCAATCATTTCTTCTTTTGGGATATTTTGCTCGAATCCAAGAATATCCTGTATCTGGATAAAGTCATTCGTATTAATCGCTCTTTTTGCATCTTCTGCAAGTGGAAAATCCAGTAAGTAATGATCACTTAATGCTTCTGTAATTTCATCTCCCGCAGTTGGCACCATCCCATATGCGACAACAGTACCAAAGTCTGTAATTGCAATATCGGAAGTTCCAGCACCTATGTCTACAAGCGCAACATTCAATCGGCGCATTGTAGGGGGGATTAGTACATTTATCGCTGCAATAGGCTCTAATGTTAAAGCTTCCATTTCTAAATTAGCTCTTTTTAAAGCGGAAAGTAAGGATTCGACAACTACTCGTGGCAAAAAGGTTGCGATTACTTCGATGGATGCTTCACGACCTTGTTGGTCTACCAAACTACCAATTTCTTCTCCATCTAATCGGTAGTATAAAACACTATATCCAACACAGTAGTAGTGGCTCGATTCTTTTTCTGTGTCATTTTGTACAATATTATTTTGTGCTTGTTGAACGGCTGAAAGCTCTAGCCGACTTATATCGTCCTCTGAAAAGATTGGTCTATTTTTAATATCCATTTTAATCTCTGCTTGTTCTGTTTTTAACGCTCGTCCTGCTGCTGCAACGCTCACTTTCTCGAGTGGACCGTGTTTTTCCTCTAGTTGTTTTTTTATCGATTGAATTACTTCAGCCACTTTTAGTACATTATGTATTTGCCCGTCGACCATTGCACGTTCTTTATGTTCTTCTACTAATATATCGGCAACATGAAAGGTCTCGTCGCGCTCTTCTAATATAATACCAACTACAGATCTTGTTCCTATATCTAATGCAAATAATTTTGATGTCAATTTCCCACGTCCTTTTTCAGGCAAATACTTTAGCGAGTTGAATCGCTAAAATAAAAATGCGTGACATTTTCACAAACTTTGATTATAATATGAGTTATACCAAAAATGTATCATAATTTTCAGTCGATATAAAGTGTCGGTGGAAAGAAGAGAGGAGAAATATCTATGAGTCATGTGGATTTAGATGCTCTACGCAGTCGTGTAGATGAGATTAACGTGGAGATTTTACAGTTAATCAATGAAAGAGCTGGTGTAGTAAAAGAGATAGGAAGAGTGAAAGAAAAGCAAGGTGTTAATAGATATGATCCTCTTCGCGAAAGACATATGTTAGATCACTTAAAAGAAAATAATGCTGGTCCACTACCACAATCAACGGTGGAGCATATTTTTAAGGAAATATTTAAAACTGCACTAGAATTACAAGTGGATGACCAAAAGAAAGCACTATTAGTATCTCGTAAAAAGAAATCAGAAGATACAGTTGTTGAGATAAACGGTGAAAAAATTGGCACAGGAACTCCTTCTTTCATATTCGGACCATGTGCAGTAGAATCATACACACAAGTAGCGGAAGTAGCTGCAGCAATCCAAGGAAAAGGCTTAAAGTTAATACGAGGTGGGGCATATAAGCCGCGTACATCACCTTATGATTTCCAAGGTCTTGGATTAGAAGGCTTAAAAATATTAAAACAAATTTCTCAAGAATACGGCTTAGCAGTTATATCTGAAATTGTAACACCTAGTCATTTAGATGAAGCACTTGACTATGTAGATGTCGTGCAGGTCGGAGCTCGTAATATGCAAAACTTCGAATTATTAAAAGCAGTGGGATCGATCAATAAACCTGTATTATTAAAACGCGGAATTGCGGCTACATTGGATGAATTCATTCATGCAGCAGAATATATTATGTCACAAGGGAATGATCAAATCATTTTATGTGAACGTGGTATTCGCACATACGAACGTGCTACTCGAAATACATTAGATATTTCAGCAGTGCCAATTTTAAAACAAGAAACGCATTTACCAGTGTTTGTAGACGTTACACATTCAACTGGGCGTCGTGATATTCTTTTACCTGCAGCTAAAGCTGCTATCGCAATAGGAGCAGATGGAGTTATGGCAGAAGTTCATCCAGATCCAGCAGTTGCGTTATCGGATGCGGCACAACAAATGAATTTACAACAATTCGATGAGTTCTATAATTCATTACAAAACTTCATGAAAACACATGAAGTGCATGCATAAGTAGAAAAATTTCACAAAACCGACTCTTCTTATAGAGTCGGTTTTACTATTTGATTGAAAAGTATAGCGTATATCAAGTATTATTTATATATAATATAAATAGTACAATATGTGAAGGAGGGATATGCGTTGACTATTACCATTTATGATGTGGCAAGAGAAGCAAATGTGTCGATGGCAACCGTTTCACGTGTGGTTAATGGAAACCAAAACGTCAAGCCAGCTACTCGTCAAAGGGTGTTAGCTGTCATTGAAAGGTTGGACTATCGACCAAATGCAGTTGCTAGAGGGTTGGCTAGTAAGAAAACAAAAACGGTGGGGGTCATTATACCAGATATTTCCAACGTATTTTATGCAGAACTAGTGCGTGGTATAGAAGATATTGCAACAATGTATCGTTATAATATAATTTTAACGAATTCTGACCAACAGTCTGATAAAGAAGTGCAGCTACTATCTACATTATTTAGTAAACAAGTGGATGGTATTGTGATGATGAGTGATGAAGTGACAAAGGATATGCTAAGTGAAATGGAAAGATCAGACGTTCCGATTGTTTTAGCAGGTACAGTTGAAACATCCGGGTCTTTTCCTTCTGTTAACATCGAATATCACGATGCAGCAGTGGATGCTGTAAATCGCTTAATCCAAAATGGTCATACGCGAATTGCATTTGTCTCTGGAAATATGGAGTCGACCATTGATCGTGTATATAAACGTTCTGGTTATGAAAAAGCATTAAAAGAGGCAAATATTGAAATTGATAATGACTTGATCGTTGGTGTGGATAATACATATGATGACGGTCTAACTGCATGGGAAGAATTATGCAAGCTTTCCAATCCACCTACTGCATTTTTTGCTGGCAATGACGAGATCGCAATTGGTTTGATTCATGGCTCTCAGGATAGTGGACTGAATGTACCAAATGACATCGAAGTCATTAGTTTTGAAAACTCTAAACTAGCAAGAATGGTGCGACCACAACTAACAAGTGTCGTATTACCTTTATACGATATCGGTGCAGTTTCCATGCGACTACTAACAAAGTTTATGAACAAAGAAAAAATTGACGAACAAATTGTTGTTCTCCCTTATCGAATTGAGGAAAGGGACTCCGTCAAATAAAAAATCACCAGTAGCCAATGGTTACTGGTGATTTTTGTATGATTGCTGATTGCGAAGCGCGTATAGTGCTTTATCGAGCATTTGTTTATTTTTCTCCATTATTTCTGCTTTACGTGGAATTGGTTCGTATAGTGGATTTGGATCCATCCAGGTTGGGATAAATGGGACTGGCGACTCTTTTGACCAGCGATCAAGCCAAGCTTTAGGTAAGTTACCTTCTGGTGTTTTTACATCATTCATTTCCATCCATAGAAGAGACCAAGCTCGAGGAACAACACGCCAAATATCATAACCACCTCCACCAACAGCTATCCATTTCCCATCGCAATACTGATGCGCAAGTTCATGAGCAAGTTTAGGAATTTCTCGGTAAATATTCATCGTTCCATATAAATGGGTTAAAGGATCAAAATAATGGGCATCTGCACCATTTTGGCTTAAAATAACATCAGGTTTGAAAGATTCTACTATTTCCCGAAGTGCTGTTCGATAAATTTCCAAAAAGGATTCATCCTCGGTAAAAGCATCTATCGGAAAGTTAAATGAAGTACCATAACCTTCACCAGTTCCTCTTTCCGTAATATTACCTGTCCCAGGGAATAGGTATCTGCCTGTTTCATGTATCGAGATAGTACATACATTTGGCTCATCATAAAAGCTCCACTGTACACCATCCCCATGATGCGCATCCGTGTCGATATAGAGAACGCGTGCATTATATTTTTGCTGCATATATTTAATAGCTACTGAACTATCATTATAAATACAAAATCCCGAAGCTCGTCCTTTAAATCCGTGGTGGAGACCTCCACCTAAGTTAAGTGCATGGACGGATTTCCCTTCCATTACATAATCCACTGCAGTTAGCGTGCCACCGACAAGACTTGCGCTCGCTTCGTGCATATGTGGGAAAATGGGGGTATCTTCCGTTCCGATACCAAAGCTTTCGTATATTTTTGTTTCACTTGTCTCCAAACTTGCTTTCTTGACGATTTCAATATATTGGGGATCATGTACTAAACTTAATTCTTCATCTGTTGCAATGCGAGGTGTTACGATATCCGATAAGGATAAAGCGTTCATTTCTTTTAAAAGATCGACTGTTAAGGTTAGACGTTTCTGATTGAATGGATGCGTCTCCGAAAATTTATAGCCTAACTGGTCTTCTGAAAAGACAAACACTGCATTTTTTTTCATAGGATTTTTCCCGGATGATTTGGCCATAATACTTCAAAGTCATCAGCTCGTAATGCTTCAATTATTTTGAGTGGATTCATCGTTTTTACTCGAAGCACTAAAATTTTATAATCCTCATTCGCTTTATCGGGATATACGAGTACGCTTAATACATTCACTTTTTGCTCGTAAAAAACTTTCGAAACTTCAAATAATATACCAGGTTTATTGGGAACCCGAACTTCAATTTGAGAACCCGGTTGATGGGAGCCTGTAAGTTCAATAAACTTGTATAATAAATCGGATTCTGTAATCATGCCGACAAGTTTACCGTGTGACACAATAGGTAAACATCCTATCCGATTATCATAAAAAATAGTGGCGGTTTCTTCTATAAAATCTAATGGATGGCCGACAATTGGATTTTTGGTCATAATTTTTTCTAACGGTAACTCATACACTTCGGGATTGTTACTGATTAATAAGGTGGACGGAGTTGCTTCTTTTAAATCGCGATCGGTTACTACTCCTAATACTTCTTTATCTGCATTAATGATTGGAATATGACGGATTCGTTTGGCTTTTAAAAGCAGTAACGCATCATTAATCGTATGCGTAGGTGTTAAAGTCTGCACTGATGTATTCATAACTTTCTCAACAAGCATTTACACACACCCCTTTAGAAACTATATAGGTTTTCTATTTAATACATAAACCGGTTCATAAATCGCAACTGATCGAATTGTTGAATAGATTCTCTGTTTACTCGATTTCCTATTTTAGCCATTAAACAATTAGCCGGATGAGAACTGATCTCGGGATCGTCGGTTGCAAAATATTCAAGTCCGCCAGCTTGCATCATTTTCTCCATCACTTTGCGGTACTCCCATACATTTAAACCAGTACCTTTTAAATCCCAATGCCAATAATATTCCGTTGTTATCGTTATATAGTCTTCCATTGCATCATCCTTCATCGAAACGCGTAATAGTGTTTTGCCAACGCCAGTTCCACGAAATTTAGGGATTACTTCAATTGCTCCCAACTCTATTAAGTTTTCCATCTTCCCTTGTGACCATCTCTCCAGAGGGTCTGGATAAAGAAATGTACAATAGCCAACAATTGTCCGTTCATCTCGTACAATCATAATTCTGCCTTCTGGCAACTTGGCAATTTCAATAATTGCTTTATGCTGATGGGCAGGTGCCCGAAAAGCTACTAAGTCTTCATGAAACGCTAAACTAGCTATTTCCTCAGAAGGAATTGGTCCCTCAACAATAACAGCACCATGTTTTGTTTCTATTTCCAACGCATTATACGTCTTTTCGTGTATCACGAGTTCACCACCTATAAAAATAAACGCATTTGAAACTATTATACATGATTTCTGCGAAAAGAAGATGGAAGTATAATAATGTAACTAAAGATTCTTAAAAATAAAAAGATTGGCAAAACTGTGAACAAGTATTGTAGAATGGAAGTGTATAGTTTTTGTATTGTTACAGAAAGGGTGAAGAGGATGAAAGTAGTAGAATTATTACCAGTAGAACAAGGGGATTATCAGTTAAAGGATTATGAGGAAACAGCAAGAACATTTCAGTGGGAAGATGCGGAGAAAAACTTTTCGTGGTATGAAACTGGAAAAGTAAATATGGCATATGAAGCAATTGATAGACATGCAGAATCAGATAAGAAAGATAAAGTCGCACTTTTTTATCAAGATGCAGACAGAAAAGAATCGTATACTTTTTCTGATATGAAAAAGTGGACAAACAAAGCTGCCAACATATACAAAGAGCATTCTAACTTAACTAAAGGGGATCGTCTATTTATTTTTATGCCTAGATCTCCAGAATTATATTTCTCTCTTTTAGGTGCAGTGAAAATGGGGGTTATTGTCGGACCTCTTTTTGAAGCATTCATGGAAGGTGCAGTATACGATCGCCTAGTGGATAGTGAAGCAAAGGCGATTGTGACAACTCCGGATTTATTAGGAAGAATTCCATTAGATAAATTACCGAACTTAGAGATGGTGTTTTTAGTAGGAGATAACATAGAGGAATCAGAAAAGTTTATCGATTTCAAAAAGGCATTACATAATGCTTCTGATACTTTTGATATTGAGTGGGTAGATAAAGAAGATGGATTAATCCTGCACTATACATCAGGTTCCACAGGGAAACCAAAAGGAATTTTACATGTACATTATGCTATGGTTCAACAATACCAATCGATGAAATGGGTTATGGACATTCGTGACGAAGATGTATATTGGTGTACAGCTGACCCGGGGTGGGTAACAGGTACTTCTTACGGGATATTCGGACCTTGGTTAACAGGTGCTACGTCACTTGTTCTTGGTGGACGTTTTTCACCAGATGCTTGGTATAATGCCATCGAAGATTACAAAGTAACCGTATGGTATAGTGCGCCAACTGCTTTCCGTATGCTAATGGGTGCAGGGGACGCTATTGTGGAGAAACATGACTTATCATCTTTACGTCATATTTTATCAGTTGGGGAACCTTTAAATCCGGAAGTAGTAAAATGGGGAATGCAAGTATTCCAATTACGTATACATGATACTTGGTGGATGACGGAAACGGGGGCTCAAATGATTTGTAACTTCGGTTGTCTCCCGATTAAGCCAGGATCTATGGGTAAACCACTTCCTGGATTAGAAGCAGCGATCATTGATAACCAAGGAAATATTGTTCCACCATTCACGATGGGGAATTTAGCGATTAAAAAAGGTTGGCCATCGATGATGCGACAAATTTGGAATAATAAAGAAAAATACGAATCTAGTTTTATGAATGATGAATGGTATTTTTCTGGGGATTCTGCATATATGGATGACGAAGGGTACTTCTGGTTCCAAGGACGTGTAGATGACGTGATTATGACTTCCGGTGAAAGAGTAGGACCTTTCGAGGTTGAGAGCAAATTAATCGAGCATCCTGCTATTTTAGAAGCAGGAGTAATTGGCAAACCAGATCCTGTTCGTGGAGAAATTATTAAAGCGTTTATCGCACTAAATGAGGGATACGAGCCTTCAGAAGAACTAATTGCGGAGATTCAACAATTCGTTAAAAAAGGACTAGCTGCGCATGCAGCACCTAGAGAAATTGAATTTAAAGATAAGCTTCCAAAAACGAGAAGCGGTAAAATCATGCGCCGTGTTTTGAAAGCTTGGGAGTTAAAACTACCAACGGGCGATTTATCTACAATGGAAGATTAATAAAAACAGCCACAGCTACCTAATCAGGATGCTGTGGCTTTATTTTTTAATGAATAGAAGAGTAAAAAGTTTTCCGTTCTTCAAATCAATTAGTAGATATAGTTCTGTGCGGAAGACCTCTGAAAACGATACAAGAAGGTTTTGTACTTAGAGGGTACTTGCACTTTTAGTATTATCTTCTTGCTGTTGAGGCATCCACCTCTTCGGATGGTTCTTCTTCATCCGAAGGGGGAGTAATTATTTCTTCTGTCGTGTCATCCTCTCCATCTTCTGGAGTTGGAGGAGGAATGACAGGTTCAATTGGCGTTTCTGGTTGTTGAACTTCTAGCGACACAATATTGGAAGCGCCTGATTGTAATCCGGTAATGTCTACAGATACAATAATATATTGACCGGGACCGCTAATTGTATGGCTAGGGGATTCGGCTTCCGCCTTAGTTGCAACCAGTATTCTTTGTCCATCCACAACTTGGAACACACGATAACCTACAACATCAGTAGATGCTGATTTTGACCATGTTATTGTGTTTCCAGATATCGTGGCATTTACTGCAGCAGGTGGGCTACCATCTGCTCTAAATACTTGTTCTGACACAACATTTCCACCGAAACTAGAATTCTCTGGGAACAGCTTACTCGCATTCCCTCCGAATCTTCCGAGCATTCGTGTAATAAAGTCTTCGTTAACCCCATATCCTCCTTGTACAACAAATTCACTAGGAGTAGCATCTAAGGCACGATATCTATTACCGTTCATCACCACATAAGAAGAAGAGATTAAACTATCATCTGCTGCAGTTGGTAACATAGCAGCTGCGTTAAATAAATCGGATTTAACTAATCCTGCTTTTGCACATGCATCAGAAGGAGCTAGTCCAGAAATTCCACAGAAAGATCTCGTTACTACACCTTCGGGAACTTGGAAAGCGTTCGGTGCATCAACTAGATCCGGTGATACATCATACATAGCATTCATCATATTTGACCACAACATATTCACTCGCACACTCGGATGATTATAACGATTATTCATATAAAATAAGGATTTTGTATTATCGTCGTAACCAAGCCATACACCTAAAGAGACATTTGGATTGTAACCAACAAGCCATGAGTCATTATGATTTTGGGTCGTTCCAGTTTTAGCAGCAAAATCGGACTGGAATTTAAGTCGTGATTTCGCTAACTTCGCTGTTCCTTCAGACAATACGTCACGCATCATATCAGTAATGATATAAGCAGTTGCAGGACTGAAAACTTGTACTGGTACGGTTTCGTGTTGATAAATAATATTTCCTTCCACATCTTCAATCTTTTCAATCATATAGGCATCTATAAATTGACCATTATTTGCAAAGGTACCAAATGCATTTGTATTTTCTTCTACAGTAGCACCGTTTGTCATCCCACCTAAAGAAAGCGCATGGTTTGCATATTCATTGTCTTCAATATGTTCAAATCCCATTTTAGTTAAGAAATCAGTGGGTTTTCGGTCCATGATTGAATCATACAAACGAATAGTAGATAGGTTTTGAGAAGTTGCAAGCGAACTGCGTGCTGATATAATTCCTTTTTCTTGCGCAATCGTATAGTTGGCTGGTGATTTAGCCCAAGTCGTACCTTTAAGATTGTCCAGTTTAATATCCACCACTGGACTTCCAGCACCGATGACTCCATATTCAATTGCAGGAGCGTACACAAGTAAAGGCTTCATCGTAGAACCAATTGGTCTTACTGCTTGTGTCGCATGATTGTATTGTTCTAAATTATAATCACGTCCACCAAGGAACGATAATATTTTTCCCGTACCATTCTCGATAAGCATACTTCCAACTTGAGCTGGAAAATCTTTTGTAATGATCTCACCCGTATTTGGATCTTTTACTTCCTTCGTGTACGTATGTCCATAGTATTCAAATTCATCTTTTACTTTTAACATTGCTTCAAACATTTCTCTATTGATCGTTGTATGGATTCGATATCCATCGGTTCGAATAGAGCGTTCGGCTACAATATCATATTTCTCGTATAATTTAGGTTCTATTGCTAGTCTTTCAGGGTCAATTCCATCTGCACTAGCTAATTGACCTCTTAATATATCTTTTACACGGTTTTCAACTTCGTGTGTCAACCATGGATATTTCTCTTCAGCTACCACTTCCGGCTCTCTGAAATCTTGTGTAATATCGTAATTTATTGCAGAGTCATATTCCTTTTGCGAAATATAACCTGTTTCTTTCATTCGATATAGTACCGTCTTCATTCGCTCAATACCGGGTTGTAATGCTTCACCCTCTTTATTTTCGCCACCTTGTTTAAAAGGGGTATAAGCAAATGGAGCTTGTGGAATCCCCGCAATATATGCAGCTTGTGGTAATGTAAGATCCTTTGCTTTCACATTAAAGATGCCGTTTGCAGCTGTTTCAATTCCTGCAATATTTCTCCCATTTGCATTTCGTCCGTATGGGATTATGTTTAAATATGCTTCTAATACTTCTTCTTTTGTCATGAAATGTTCTAAACGCATTGCTAAGAGAATTTCTTTTGCTTTACGTTCGTACGATACTTCGTTTGTTAAAATTTGATTTTTTATTAATTGTTGCGTTAAAGTCGATCCACCAGTTTGTGTATCCGAATTTGTAAAGTCTTGAACTAAACCTCGGAAAATAGCTTTCGGTACAATTCCATTATGTACTTCAAAATACTCGTCTTCTGTCGCGAGTACCGCATCAATGACGTGCGGGGAAACTTCAGTAAGCCTTGTTTCCGTACGTTCAAGATCGGTTCTTAGCTTTCCTAAATACACATTCTCAGCAAAATAGATTTCGGACGTTTCTTCATAATTAAACACATCCGCTCTCATGTTTTCTTTATCTCGAAGCGGTTCTTCTTTCACTAGTGATGCAAAATAACCAGCACCAACAGAAGCGGCAAATACTCCGAGCGCAAGGAACATTACGATGAATAGTAAGCATAAGTTCCAAACAACACTAGAAGAAATTCGCAATCCCTTCGCCCATTTAGTAGATTGCCATTCTTTTATTTTTTCTGTATAAAATTGGATTTTCTCCATCCATTTTTTCATTGATTATTCGCCCCCCAAATCAAGAATTATTATACCATAATCGCTCATTGGTAGACGATAGATATTGACATACGATTTAAATTAGGTAAAATAGGTATATAATTTAACTAGGAAGAGTCCGAAGTAGTTGTTGTATATACTGTTTAGAGAGCTAGCGGTTGGTGAAAGCTAGTCAGTGTACAAAGGATGAATTACAGGCTTGGAGTTAGACGTTTTCACAACGATATCGTGATTGAAGCGGAAGGTGAATTCCTTCAAGCTGGGTGGTACCGCGCTAATTAACTAAGCGTCCCTGCATGATTTATTTCGTGCAGGGACTTTTTTATTTATATCGATCCAGCTTCAGCGCCTAGCCCCTCGGGGAAGACATAGGCGCTTGCGCATTACATTTAAGGAGGAGATTGAAATGACAAATGCATTACTAGAAGACTTATCCTGGAGAGGCCTCATTTATCAGCAAACCGATGCAGAAGGATTAAAGGATTTATTGAATAACGAGAAAATCTCTTTATACTGTGGAGTTGATCCAACTGCAGATAGTATGCATATTGGACATATCGTTCCATTACTAACATTAAGACGTTTCCAATTGCATGGCCACCGTCCAATCTTGCTAGTTGGTGGTGCAACAGGAATGGTTGGAGATCCATCTGGTCGTTCTGAAGAGCGAGTACTACAAACAACTGAGCAAATTGATAAAAATGTTAAAGGAATTAAAACTCAAATGGAGCGCATTTTCGATTTTAAAGCCGAGAATGGTGCCCAAATGGTAAATAATAACGACTGGATAGGACCAATGAGTGTTATCGAGTTTTTACGTGATTTTGGAAAGCTTATTAATATTAACTACATGTTAGGGAAAGATTCCATTGCATCTCGTTTAGATTCTGGTCTTTCTTTTACAGAGTTTGCCTACACACTAATTCAAGGGATTGACTTTAATCATCTATTTAATACGTACAACTGTAAAGTGCAAGTTGGTGGATCCGACCAATGGGGTAATATAACAACTGGTCTTGAAGTCATACGCAAAACGCATGAGGAAGAAACAAAAGCTTTCGGGATTACGATTCCATTAGTAACAAAAGCAGATGGAACAAAATTCGGTAAATCTGCAGCTGGTGCTGTATGGTTGGATGCGAAAAAGACATCTCCGTATGAGTTTTACCAATTTTGGATCAACACAGCAGATGCAGATGTAATTAAATACATGAAAATATTTACGTTCTTAGATCGTAGCGAAATTGAAGCATTAGCTGTAACAGTTGAAAATGAACCGCATTTACGCAAAGCACAAACAACATTAGCGGAAGAAATGACTCGCTTAATCCACGGGGAAGAAGCTCTAGAACAAGCAGTTCGTATATCTCGTGCTTTGTTCAGCGGAAATTTGAAAGAGTTAACTGCGGATGAGATGAAAGATGCATTTAAGGATGTTCCATCAGTAGAAATGTCTAAAGAAGAAAAGGGCATTGTAGAATTTATCGTAGAAGCAAGCGTGTCTCCTTCGAAAAGACAGGCTCGTGAAGATGTGACAAATGGTGCAATTTCTATTAATGGTGAAAAAGTAACGGATGTTGCATATGTAGTAGGAAAAGCGGATCGACTAGAAGATGAATTTATGATTGTTCGTAGAGGTAAGAAAAACTACAAGATGATTAAATTTGTATAAAATGAAAGCTACTTCCCAATAAATATAGGGAAGTAGCTTTTTGAAAAAAAGGAAGTAATTGTTAAAATCCACCACGTTCATCTACATGATGATTGTGCTGCCCATCTTTTACTTGAAGTTGTTTCTTTTCATTGACCGTTAATTTTTCTGGTTCAGTGTAATTTGTACTTACAGTATTTTTCATTTTTTTATTAATCGCTGTATGGGTGTTATTTTTTTTCATATATATCCTCCTATTATTAACATTTCAGTTCTTAGTATTTACGTCGATTATTGAAATAATCATGAATTTACTAAGAAATTTAATATTTAATGTGAAATAGGATGAAAACCAAGCGTTAAATAGTATAGAATGATTATTGGAGGGAAATTTTCAACAATATTAATATTTAACAATTTCACTTCATAGGTTAATTATTTGGATCGAGGGGCTGGGTGCAATGGCTACAAAAAAATACATATTAGATCGTTTCGACGATTTTTTTGTCATTCTATTCGAGAAAAATAACAAAGCAAACAAGCTAGTTATTTTAAAAGATAAGTTTACGATAGATGCAAAAATAGGAGATTTAATAGAAGTTCATATCAACGAAGATAAATCAGGATATGATTTTAAAATACTAAAAGAAGAAACGAATCAGACGAAACAACGATTATTGGATTTAATTGAAGGAATGAAAAAAGGATAAACATAAGGGATTTCTAAAGAAAGCGTTTTTCTATTTAATTAGATTGGCGCTTTTTTGTTTGCAGAAATTAAATTCCCTGGAAAAGTTGTGAAAACAATATTTCTTGGGATTGGTACTTGCATAAAATTATGACGATACATCCATAGCTTTTCTATATTTACATTTTAAAGATAGCGCACACTAATAAGTTTCGTTACACGGCGGACGCTTTCATCGGGCATGGCATCAGCCTCCTCGGCCCAAAATACGTGGATCATGCAATTGTTACCGCAGGATGCGGCGAGCTTAGATTGCCTTCCATTGGATGCGGCGTTCATAGCCTTCGTTCCTTTGTGTGCACCTGCCGCTTCAATCAGAGGAACTTGCTTACTTGTCAATAGTTAAATGTTGCTCTAATCCATTTTTTGGATTCATATATTGTAAAACTAATTAATATTGGATTTAGCGAGCTTGTTTCATAAATCTAACGCTCTATTCAGTTCGATGTCATCATGAACCATAATTGATCATTATAAAGTGAACAAAAAACAAAACATGTAAGATCAACCTTTTAAAAATTTGAGTCGTAGTTAACATAATTGTATTTTACGTAATAAAAATAGATTGCCCTGCTTGGAGCAATCTATTTTTGTATTTATATTAAATCCAGCATTCACACGCGACAGATTGGCCAATTGCACACCAATAGGAGAAATCGTAACGAGACTCTTGTCGATTGAGGTGCTTTTGTTGCATAGTACGATCTATCATACTGTCGGAAAAATAGCCAATCAGCCAGGACCATTTAAATTTCCTGTATTAAACTCACCTACACGCACAGGAGCGGTAGGATTGGTAATATTATAAATTTCTACCGTGTTATCGTTGATATTTGCTACATAAAGCGTGGTACCTGTGATTGCCAATCCTGCAGGATTTAATATTCCATTAAAATGTTGCTTATTCTTTTTTTTTCTTTATTATTTTTTCGTAAATACTTTGGTCCTCTAACATTTTGAAAAGCGAAACGTCGGGAACCAAGTTTGTTTCAATAATCCAAATATCGCCATTTTTATCAATGCCAATATCCATACCTATTCGGGTGATATCTTGGTAATATTTAACTAAAAGCAGGGTTCCGGCCAGGCAAATTTCATTTATTTTAGAAAGTATTTTTGGGTGGTCCCTTATGATTATTGATTTTTGCAGAGCATCTTCCAATAGGATTATTGACTTCGTCACATTGGTAACGATGTATTCTTTTGTGGCAATCTTCGCAGCCTTCGCTGTAACTTCCCACTCGCTGTCGGTATTTTCTCTTTGAACCATAACGCGAGCGTCAAAGATACAATCTTCAATCATCGCTAAGTGTATCTTTTCCTGAACGATATAACTTTTTTGGGATAAGTAACGAGTTTGGAGGTAATCAAGGAGGTCTATTCTACCTTCAATTATACGTTTTTTCTGTTCGTTATGAACTTCAAAAACGTCTCCTTGCACCCAGGAAACTTGTACAATTCCGATTCCCCATTGACCTAAACATGGTTTGAGCATTACCTGCTTGTACTCTTGAATAAAATGAAGAAGTGTGTGTAGGGTTGCTAATTGAGTATGGGGAAGATAAGCAGCTAACTCATCAACTAAAGACAATATTTGGTACTGGCTCCATTTACTTTTTGAAAAGTGTAGGATAAAATCTCGAATGTACCATTTCTCTTTTAATAATCCAATATCTAATACAATTGTTGAACATTTAGGATAATGTTTTTCGAGACACAAAACGATTTGGATAGCCGAATCATAAAGTTTTTGTTTTATGAAATCTATTTCTTTTTGTTTTACCATTTCTTTCTTTTCAAGTACTTCTGTGACACTCCAGTTAAAGAATTGATCTCGATGCATAGTTACAAAAAGTTCAACTGTCTCTTCATTTCTGTTGTTCAAGAAACTTAAATCCTGAAGAATGTAATATCTTTCTTTTGTGCATATGTTATCCAAATAATGAAAAACATCCGTTTTATTAGTAAAAGTTGCTGAAAAGCCTCCATTTTGAACTTTATATTGCTTTTTATCCCCCTCCATTAAGAAAACACTAATCTCATCTGAACCAAAACATGGCCTAATAACTAAGTGTAGATGTAAATTTTGATGAAAGGAGTGTTCATTAAACAGTTCGGTATGAACAACATATGAATTAATTTTTTTATTTTCATTTAAAATTTGGTAATGGCTCCATCTTCCTCTTGCAAGTCTCATTAAAATCTCACCTCTATAGAGCATTTTCTTCAATATATGAAAACTAGTGGACTTTGTTGACAAGTTCTTCATCTTATAGATTTCAGAAATCTATTGGTTTTTTCGGATTTGTAGAACTTCCCATAGTAATTTATCCATCCTTGAATAGCAGAGTCTAGAAATAGCGGAGGATAAAACCAAAATTATCCCCTACGGGAGATTTGCGGAGAAAGATGCAAAACAAACGGGAAATAGAAAACCTGCAACCTTTGATTTCCTTGGTTTTACGCATTATTGTGGAAAGAGTAAACAAGGGTACTTCCGTGTGAAACGGAAAACAAGTAGGAAGAAGCTAAAAGGTAAACTGAAGGAATCGAAAGAATGGATAAAGAATAACCGAAATAAAGATATTCATATGATCCTTTATAGATTGTAGGTTACTACAACTACTATTGCATCACGGATTACACACAAAGTGTTCGCCAATTTAAAGACAAAATCCTATATTTACTTTTTAGATGGCTCAACAGGAGAAGTCAATGAAAATCCTTTACTTGGGATAAATTCAATCACTTTCTTCATAAGTTTCCTTTACCTTCACCAAGAGTTAAGGTGAATATATATGACTTAAGAAAAGAGATTAGCTACATTTTGTGAATAGTAACTAGGAGGAGCCGTGTACGTGAATAGCGCAAGCACAGTTCTGTGAGGGGGGAGGAACACAATCCACCGCAAGGTAGAGAGGTTCCCTTCTACTCGACCAGTCCAAGAAGGAATTCTATTTTTATAACGAATTTAATATTAGTATCGGTGAACCTTATCATAAGTAAATGAGGTTTTTTTGGGAGAATAATGGGGAAAAATTATAAAAATGGGCGGCACCTTAAAGTAGCTTAAAGTAGTAGCCCATTTTTGACACAATTAGAAGCTGCTTTAATCCTTTTACTTCTACGTGAACTCTGCATTATATCCGTTAGCAAAGCTTTTGTGCTTCTGACCTGCCAATCTGCATTTTCATGATTTTTTTGTCAGTAAGCGAGAGTTGCAGAATCAGTATTGCCAAATGTCAGATACCACGGTGCTCCTAAAATTCCGGGAGGAACAAATACATCGAATGAGCCGCTCTCAACGTCGTAGCGTCTTACCGAGCCTGAATCAGGTCCGTCTCCAGAAATGGGGACAAACAGTTTTCCTTTCGGTCCAAACAGAATAGCCATAGCGAAGGCACGGGGCTCTCCGACTACATCAAGGTCAATCTTTTTGATAAACGTACCCGTTTCGCCTTCAAAAACTAGAATTTTGTCGGTGTCATCTGCGTTTGCTCGGAAACTGGTGATGTAGAGGTTACCGTCTGGACCGAAGACCAAACCTTCAGGACGGTGAAGGTTGTTGACAGAATTGCTCTCAATGAACACATCAACGAATTCCATTGTCTCAGGGTCGAAGCGTAGCACCCAGCCGTTAAGAGGGTCAAAAGGGTTAAAGACGGAGACATATAGCAAACCGTCTGTTCCGATGACCACGCTACGGGGAAAAAATGGTCCGTTGAATCCAGAGTGATTGAGAGTGCCTAGAAAGTCACCAGTTGTGCCATTATATGCTCTTAGTTCTCCCGGTTGAGGCTCTGCGGTTGAACTTGCGCTCTCTATGTCTGCCACAAAGAGGACATTGCTATTAGAGAGGACGATGCCCCGTGGAGCAAACGGAGCGCCTTCTTGAATGGAACTAACGAGTTCACCAATAAAAGCCCCAGTCTCTCCATTGTACTTCAACACATTGCCGTTTTGAGGTTGCTCGACATTCTGGTTAGAGACAAGGAGATCTCCCAAATGGTCGAAGATAAGACCTCGTGGACCGTGTAACCCGCCGCTTCCTGATGTTACAAAAGTCCCGAGGGAGCGCCCGGTGACTGCGTCGAAACGATTTACGGTGTCGTTACTTGTATCACCGATATAGAGAGAGTCTCTACGAATACCCATAAAAAAACACCTCCTTTTAAAATAATTAAGTAAAAACTAATTTTTACTTAAGATAATATATGTGGACGAGAATTTGGGGTGTGGACAAAGTACTTGATTAAGTAAAATAATTTCCGGATATTCCAAAATCTGTTTTTGACATGAAAAATTTATACAAAAAACACCTATTCCCAACAACGAAAGAGCGAAAGTTAATAGATGATGAGTTAGATATTGAACCCCGTATTTATGTGATTGACGATTTTGTAGAAAATGAAATGGAGCGACTCGAAGAATATGTGAAAAGGCTCAGAGTTAAAACGAAGGATCCGACGAAGATATTAGATGAATTGTTTAGAAATACACTGCAGGAAATTTGGAAATAATACTTTAGTTTTGCGCATAATCACGTAACGTTAAAGATAAAAGAAGTCTTACGAACCGCATTTCGAAATAATGAACTTGTCTTTCAGGATCGGAAGAAAGTTTTCACAACACCAATTGACTATGCATCATATTTGGTAAAGAAAATAACTTTAATATCTAGAAAAGATTTTAAGTAAATAGGAAAAAGATTTAAAGTAAATAAGAAAAAGAGTTAAAGTAAGAAATGAATCGATGGGATGGTTCTAGCAGAATGTGATGAAACCTCATTTAGATACGTTACGGAGAAACGTATCTAAATGAGGATTTTGAATAGACCACCTATAACGTTGAAATCATACGTTATAGGTGGTTAATATTTAATTTAGTCATGTAATTTGTAATGTTTAAATGCTTGAACAGGAGGCCTGCGCTTTTCAAAGATGGCGGGGTCATGGTAGGGAGGGTCTAATTGGCTCAGATCAAAGGAATCATCTGTACATGAAATATATAAACTATAACCTTCACTTACGTATTCCTGTACATACGCCGCCATTTATAGTTTTATTAGACCCAATACCCTGCTTTTCTATGCTTTAACTTTCGTGGTAGTATAAAAATAAAAAGCCCCAAAACCCTGTATTAGCAAGGTTTTGAAGGCTTTTAATACTACTATTTGCAGAGTATCTCGATTAACGAGAGTAGAACTCAACGATTAGAGCTTCGTTAATTTCAGCTGATAATTCGCTACGTTCTGGAAGACGAACGAAAGTACCAACTTTGTTGTCAGCGTCAAATGTTAAATATTCCGGAACGAAGTTGTTCACTTCCATTGATTCGTTTACAACGTCTAGGTTTTGAGATTTTTCACGAAGAGAAATTTCTTGACCAGGTTTAACGCTGAATGATGGAATATCTACACGTTTACCGTCAACCATAACGTGACCGTGGTTAACTAATTGACGAGCTCCACGACGAGTACGAGCAAGACCTAAACGGTATACAACGTTATCAAGGCGAGTTTCAAGAAGAATCATGAAGTTTTCACCATGTTTACCTTGCATGTTACCAGCTTTGTCAAATAGATTACGGAATTGACGTTCGTTTACACCATAAGTGTGACGAAGTTTTTGTTTTTCTTGTAATTGCATACCGTATTCTGTTAATTTTTTACGTTGGTTTGGACCGTGTTGTCCTGGTGCGTAAGGACGTTTTTCTAATTCTTTACCAGTACCGCTTAGTGAGATACCAAGACGACGTGATAATTTCCATGATGGACCTGTATAACGAGACATATATGTCTCCTCCTTTAAATTGGTATTATTTTGTTGTAAAATAAGACCAGATGTATTCAGACCAGTAGACATTTTGTTTTCATGTATCATCGCCCTAGCAGCCAAGGGTTACGGGATACACCATCTTTGAATAGAGGAACAAAATATGCAATCTAATCCATACAACTGCTGCATTTATTTTACACAAATTCGATTGTATCGTTTTATGCCGAGAAAGTCAATAAAATTCATTATTAAAAGAATAGACAGATATGAACTGCAAGAAACAATTGACAAATCTAAAGGAATATAGTCAAATAGAATTACTAATAAAGTGTGATAAAAGTATCAAATTCGCTCTTAGAAAACTGAGAGGTGTACTCATGAAAAATGACGCAATAATGATGCATATAAAAAGTCGTATTCTAGATGTATATAACGAGAATTTACTTGTTAATGGAACTACTATGAAATGGTTCAACGACTTAAAAATTATATTGTCAGAATATTTTGGAGTTGAAATGGCTCATTATTTGATTTTTGACTTAGATACCTTTAGTCCATTGAGAGAAAATCATGCTTATACTAAAAAAATGCATACGATTAAATGGCTTGAGATAGAAGCATTTTTCTATGAAAAAGATTTTACCGAAATTCCGTTTTGGGATTACGAAAATGACATGAGTAAATTAGTTAAGATTTTACTTAGGGATCCCGATAACAAACCAATTGGATTGCTCGTCATGGATTCAACGGTGAAATGGAATGAATTCTCTGAAACTGAAAATATGGATGAGTTTGTTTGCACAATTAGTAAGCTTGTAAAAACAATAAAACAATCGATTATATTAGTACAGCAAGAAAACCAATATCGTCATTTATTTAGTGTAACAAAAGCATTTAACTCTACGCTAGATTCCGGAGAAATATTAAATGGAACATTATTTGCTATAAATAATGCATTTCCACAAATAGAGCCATCATTAATATTATCGAATGATCAAGATAGAAAAACTTCCGTTCCTTATAAGTTGTTTGATTATACTTCTGAAAGAACAGCTACGGTAGATGCATATGTTTCAGGTGAAATTACTACAGAATTTGAACAAGATTCAGGAGTACGATTAATAAATGTACCGATAAAAGGGAAACAAGCAATTTATGGAATATTACAACTTGCTGTCCCAAAAGAATATTTTTTCTCTACTCGACAAAAAGAATTTGCTATATCACTAGCGGAAATCACCGGAAGTGCACTTGAAAACGCAAAATTGTATATTCAGTCACATAAATTAGTTTCAGATTTGCAATTGATAAACGAAACTTCACATACATTGAACAGAAATATTTCTTTAGATGAAATGTTAGTTTTCTTAAGAAATCAATTAATGAAATCTTTCCTACCGGAGCAGATATGCTTTGTTTTTATCGAAGAAGAAGGATATAGAGTCTCTACAGCGAGTAATGATTACTTCCATACAAATGAAGGTCAGTTGTATATTCAGCATGTTGCAAATCATTTTAACAAAGTAAAGGACTCCTTGTTTATAGCTGACTTTAACCGACTAACAAAGTTGAAGTATGGATACCGTTCCTTAGTTGCAGTTCCATTAAAAGAGCAAAATACAATTACTGGTTTTAGTATAGTTCTTCATAAAGAGCCATATTACTTTTCATTTGATGCCTTTAAATTAATGCAATCGCTCATTCAGCATTCTTCACTTGCTATAAGTAACTCTACGCTACGCAATAAATTGCAGGAAATGGTCAATCGCGATCATTTAACGAATCTTTTTGCGCGAAAATATTTAGATAAATATGTAGAAAGTTCCATGATAGAAGATGACCGTGGAGTATTTGCGTTAATCGATATTGATGATTTTAAACAAGTAAATGATACGTATGGTCACCAAATTGGGGATGAAATATTAAAACAAATTGCTTCCATTATACAGAAAAAAGTCGTAGAAAAAGGCATTGGTGCGAGATGGGGTGGGGAAGAGCTAGCGTTATATTATGCGCAAATGACACTAGAAGAAGGCATCGAAACGTGCAAACAATTATTGGTGTCAATACCTTTGGAAACTAATCCAAGTGTTACAGTTTCGATTGGTGTTTCTAGTTGGGAACAGCGCAATAACATAGATTTTCGCGATCTTTTTCATCAAACAGATATAGCTCTATATAAAGCGAAAAATAAAGGGAAAAATCAGTTAAGTTTTATGGAGGTATCTCAACTTTCGTAGGGAGATGCCTTTTCTTTTTTAACGATTACGTATAAACTAAATGTAAGCGTTTACAAAAGGGGTGTAAGATACATGAATGATGAAAAAGTACAAAAAGAGACGGATTATATTCATAAAGGCTATGAATCAGCATTTCATCAGGATAGCCTATCAGTGCCTTTATATCAAACTTCTACATTTGTGTTTGAAACTGCTGAACAAGGAGCGAGTAGATTTGCTGGGGAAGAATCCGGCGGAATTTACTCGCGTTTAGGAAATCCGACTGTTCGCGTACTAGAGGAGAGAATGGCTGCAATGGAATATGGGAAAGGTGCATTAGCATTCGGGTCTGGGATGGCTGCAGTTAGTTCGGTTTTAGTTCATTTAACTAAGTCTGGTGATCATATTCTTTGTACACGAGGGATATATGGTTGTACTTTTGGACTTCTTAACATATTGAAGGAAAAATATAACGTTTCACATGATTTAGCCATATTAGATACGGAAGAAGCTATCGAGGCTGCGATTAAACCAAATACTGTTTGTATTTATATTGAAACACCTATTAATCCAACAATGGAAATAGTAGATATCGAGTTAATAACAAAAATCGCCAAAAAATATAATATTCGAGTAGTAGTTGATAATACATTTTCATCTCCTTATTTACAAAACCCATTAAAACTTGGAGTCGATTTTGTACTGCATAGTGCGACCAAATATATTAATGGCCATGGAGACGTTATTGCAGGAATCATAGTTGGAAGTAAAAAAGAAGAGATAGAGGAAATCCGGTTGTCTGTTCAAAAAGATTTTGGAGGCATTATTTCACCATTTGACGCATGGTTGTTAATTAGAGGAATTAAAACGATGCATGTACGGATGGATCGACATACAAAAAATGCAGAAGAACTTGTTGCTTATTTAAAAACTGTTAATTCTGTAGAGAATATTTACTATCCGTTTGATGCAAGTAATCCACAGTATGAAATTGCTAAGAAGCAAATGAGTGGTGGCGGTGGGCTTATCTCATTTACTGTTGCAGGTGGTATGAAAGTGGCACAAAAGCTAATGAACGAATTGAAACTTATTAAAATAGCTGTTAGTTTAGGTGATGCAGAAACGCTAATCCAACATCCAGCAACAATGACTCATTCAGTTGTCCCGGAAAAAGAGAGATTGCAAATGGGTATTACAGACGGATTACTTCGACTTTCTGTTGGTCTCGAAAACTCTATTGATCTAATAGAAGATTTAAAACAAGCATTCACTAAAATTTAAAGCAGAGGGAGCATCTACTCCCTCTGGTGTTCTTAAAAGATAATAAATTATAACCTTTTTTACTCAGTATCGATTCAGCTCCAACGCACAGCTCGTCGCAAGCAAGCGCTTGTGGTGGCTGAGGAGCTGCCTCTTGGGCCCGCGCTACCCCGGTCATATCAGCTTTGCCACAGGATGTGGCGCATTATGCAGGTCATACAGTCGTCGCGACACGATGTCGTGAAATTAGACTGTATTCCTCTAACATAGGCGCTTTTCGATTTTCTTAAATATGTTTAGCTAGTACTTGAACAAATTGTTCTAAACCAGTTGCATCTTGTTCCGAAAAGCGTTCTTTAATAGGACTATCGATATCGAGAACTCCAACAAATACGCCGTCTTTCACAATAGGTACCACGATTTCTGATTGTGAAGCCGCATCGCAAGCTATATGACCTGGAAAGGCATCGACATCAGGTACGATAATAGTTTCTAACTTTTGTGCTGCGGTGCCACATACCCCTCGACCAACAGGGATTCTTACACAAGCAGGTAAACCTTGAAATGGTCCTAATACCAATTCGCCATCCTCCATCAAATAAAATCCAACCCAGTTAATTTGGTCAAAAAACTGATTTAGTAACGCAGAAGCGTTACTAAAATTTGCAATTGTATTTGTTTCTCCTGTTAACAGTGCATCTAATTGTTTTGATAACATAGTATAGTTTGCTGATAGTTCTTCTGAATAAGCTGTTTTAGTAAACATTTTTAGTCTCCATTCTACAAATATATTTTTATTTCGTTATAAAATTGATGCAAATCTTCTGCTTGATGGGCATCTGATCCAAAAACTAAAGGGATCTCGAGTTGTTTTGCCAACTGAATATAGTTTGGTGCAGGATAGCTCTCTAAACAATACGGTTTCGCAAAACCAGCGCTGTTGACATCTAATTGAAGCCGCTGATTTTTCATTTCAGTTAAAATAGAAATGATTTCTTTATGATCATCTATTTTTTCTGGAAGTGCATGCTGAAATTTATGTACGAGCGTAATATGGCCAATTCGTTTCGGTTTATAAATTCCTAAATGACTCGTTATTGAATCCATCAATGTTTTATAATACAATTTATACACAGCCACCTGACTTCCCACTTGTTTAATAAAATTTAAAAAAGTAGATTTAGAATAATCTATACATGTGTAGGTGTTTTGAAAGGGTAGAAAATGTACCGATAAAATCGAATCATCCAAATACATGCCATATGTATTCAGAAAAGAAATGGTGTCTTGTTCAAAACCAGAGATAAAATCTATTTCTAATCCTGTTGATATAACAATATCTTTTTCGTATTGTTTTTTCAAACGATCTAAATCCACGAAGTACGATTCGAGTTGTTTCAAATCCATCCCACTGTCTTTATCGGGTGTTGGGTCAACAAAATTGGCAGGTAATGGGGCATGCTCGGTAAATGTTATTTCCTGGAAACCTTTGTTAATTGCTTTTTCAATATATGAATGGAATGAGTCAAGCGTTCCATGTGGGCAATAGGGCGTATGAATATGACCATCCTTTTGCAAGAAAATATGCCTCCTTATCGTTGAAATATCATTATTTCAAATAAATCATTGCTTTTCTACTGTTTTATGAAACAATAACATAAAAAGCATGGTAATATATAGAGTAACATTGAATTAGAATTTTTTTGATTTTGGAACAGGGGGCTTACGATGAAGTATATCATCCCAGCAGTCATTATACTTTTAGTAATTGCAGTTTTTGCGTTTATTATAAGAAGAAAACATAATTCAGAGATTGAACGTTTAGAGCATGAAAAACATCAAATTCAAAACAAACCTATTTTAGAGGAAATGACAAAAGTAAAACAATTAAACATGAATGGTCAAACAGAAGAAATGTTTGAAAGATGGAGAAATACATGGACGGAAGTAATGGATGTCCATATGCCGAAGATCGATGTTCTTTTATTTGATGCAGAAGAAAAAATAGATAAGTTTATTTTTCCTAAAGCTACTAAAATTGAAAAAGAAATTCAAACATTAATTTCTTCTTGTGACGAAAAAATGTCGGGGATATTAAAAGAACTGGAAGAGTTAATCGGAAGTGAAGAGAAAAGCAGGATAGAAATGGAACAGTTGAAAGAGCAACATCGTGCTGCTAGGAAGACATTGCTCGCTCATCAATATTCGTTCGGAGATGCGGTTCCAGCGTTAGAAACCGAATTGGAATCATTTATACCAGATTTTGAGGAATTTGATAAATTGACCGATACTGGAAACTATTTAAGTGCTCGGGAAATTGTGATTACTTTGCAAGAAAAAGGGAAAGAATTCTTCCCTAAATTACATGAAATTCCAACTATACTTACGGAAATACAAAATAAGATCCCTGCTACAATTCATGAATTACGTAATGGTCAGAAAGAAATGGAAGAGAGTTCATATTACTTGCAACATCTTGAAATGACCAACAAACTTGAAGAAATAGAAGCGGAGTTAGTCGAATTGAAGGCAGCAATTGTAGACCTCCAAGTTGATAAAACAATGGTAAGAGTGGAAGAAATAAAAGATGAAATGGAAACTTTCTATGATTTATTGGAAAAAGAAGTACTTGCTAAAAAATACGTAGATCAACATAAAGAACATACAGCAAGCCGTCTTAAAGAAGTAACGACGGTTACACGTGCAATAAGTGCAGAAGCAGCTTATGTCCAACAAAGCTACCGATTACCCGAAAAAGAGGCAGAAATTCCACAAAGTTGTTTGAAGGAATTGGAAGAATTAGCGAAAAAGTTCGACCTACTTTCATCACGAGTCGAAGAAGAAAAATCTGCTTACTCTAGCTTACAGGAAGAACTTAACGAAATTGCAGAAGAGCTGGATCGATTATATGAAGAACAAGATCGCTTTGCAGATCGTTTAAAAAATCTCCGAATTGATGAAAATAAAGCTCGTGAAAAACTAGATGAATTAAAACATATTTTACACGACACCGATCGTATGTTACAAAAAGCCAATATCCCGGGGATTCCTGAAGATATGGATGTTCGATTAGAAGAGGCGGAGGAACATATTTATGTAGCAATGCAAAGCCTTCAAGAAGTGCCACTAAATATGACGTTAGTAGACAATTATTTAGAAAAAGCAGAGGCTTGCATGGAAGAAGTTCATGAACGGGCAAAAGAAATGTTAGAAAATGTATTGCTAACGGAAAAAATTATTCAATATGGCAATCGTTATCGTACAAGCCATCCCGATATACATGCGCGTTTATTAGAAGCAGAAGAAGCCTTTAGACAACTTAGATATTCAAAAGCGCTAGAAGATGCAGCTACAGCTGTAGAGGAAGTAGAACCAGGTGCACTAAAGAAAATCGAAGTATTAGTTAAGGAAGAGGCCTGGCGTACATAACTAGAAATACTAACGCATTCAACCTTAGAAACGAAAATGGCTTTTTATACAAACGTGAACCACCTCACTATAAAAGTGATGGTGGTTTTTTTCCGAAAAGGAGAGGGAGTTTAAGTGATTTATTTTGATAATAGTGCTACAACAAAAGTGCATCCCGAAGTGATGACAACTTTTGTGGCAGTGAACGAAAAGTTTTGGGCAAATCCAGCCTCTATACATGAATTTGGTCATCAAACAAACGAATTATTACAAACAGCTAGAAAACAAGTAGCGGAAATTTTACATACATCTAGTGATAAAATTTATTTTACATCTGGTGGAACGGAATCCAATAATTTAGCGATTTTTGGCTTAGCAAGTAAATATAAAAACCGAGGAAGACATGTACTTGTTTCGGAAATTGAACATCCGTCTATACTTGAGGCTGCAAAGCAACTAAACAAAAATGGATTTGAAGTAGAATGGATTCCGGTAAATTCGGATGGTGTAATTATAGTAGACGCTGTAAAAAGTCTTTTACGTGACGATACAGTTTTAGTAAGTGTCATGCATGTGAACAATGAAACAGGAGCGATTCAACCAATTCAGGAACTTTCCGCTTACATAAGAAACAATAGTCGCGCGGTAATACACGTGGATGCGGTGCAAAGTTTTGGAAAGTTGCCGGTTAATTTCGGGGAATTGGATGTGGATGCTATCACCATTTCTTCTCATAAAATTCACGGTTTAAAAGGTTCAGGTCTTCTAGCATTAAAGAAATTTATCGAAGTCGAACCGTTGTTGTTTGGAGGCGGGCAAGAATTTGGTATTCGTAGTGGTACAACACCTGTACCATTAGCAGTTTGCACCGCAAAAGCTGTGAGGCTTGCACATGATCACTTGCAAGAAAACGCCAATAAGATGAAAGAGATGACGGATGAACTTATTCCTTATTTAAAGTCATTTCACGCAATTAAAGTAATCTCACCTTCCAATAGAGCACCACATATTGTTTCTTTTTCGGTGCGAAAAATAAAAGGAGAAGTTCTGATTAATGCTTTACAGCAAAAAAATGTTATAGTTTCTACAAGTAGTGCATGCTCATCTAGACAGATAAAAACAAGCCATGTTTTAAAAGCGATGCATATACAGGATGAATATATAAAAGGAGTTATTCGCCTAAGCTTTAGCTCACTCAATACACAAGACGAAATAAATCAGTTTAAAAAAATATTCACAAATGTAATGAATGTAATTAAAGGAGATTAATTTTCATGAAATGGGAAAAAATATTAGTAAGATATGGTGAATTATCAACAAAAGGAAAAAACAGAAAACAGTTTATCACGCATCTTCGAAACAACATTAAATTTTCTTTTGTAGATTTACCGAATATTAAAGTGCACGCAGAAAGAGATCGAATGTTCTTAACTTCAACAGATGACACAGAAATCGAAGCACTAATAACACGATTACCCAAAATATTTGGTATTCAATCATTTAGCCCGGTCGCATCTTGTTCACAAGAATTAGATGATATTCAGGCAACTGCCCTTCAAATAATGGAAAGCTTAGATACTGAAAATAAAACATTTCGTGTAACTGTGAAACGTTCTGATAAAAGGTTTCCACTTGATACATATGAATTGCAAAGAACAGTAGCAAGTCATGTATTAAGACAATTTCCATCATTACAAGTGCAATTAAAAAAGCCAGAAATAGATTTACGTATTGAAGTGCTAGCGGACGCTGTATATATGATGGCACAAGTAATCCCTGGAGCAGGCGGTATGCCACTTGGTTCAAATGGTCGTACTCTTTTAATGCTTTCCGGTGGAATTGATAGTCCAGTTGCTGGATATATGCTTTTGAAACGTGGAGTTAGATTAGATGCTATCCATTTTCATAGTCCACCGTTTACGAGTGAGCGCTCAAAAGAAAAAGTGATGGATCTTGCTAACCAACTAAGTCATTTTGGAGCAACTGTAAGACTTCATGTTATTCCGTTTACAGCAATCCAACAAAGTATAGCTGCTCAAATTCCAGAAAATGTATCTATGACTACAACAAGAAGAATGATGTTAAAGATTGCAGATTTAGTTCGCGAAGAAATTGGGGCATTAGGAATTGTAACTGGTGAAAGTTTAGGTCAAGTTGCTAGCCAAACGCTCGAAAGTTTGACTGCCATTAATGCAGTAACGTCCACTCCAGTTTTTAGACCACTTATTTCAATGGACAAATTAGATATTATAGATATTGCCCGGGAAATAGGAACTTATGAGACGTCTATATTACCATATGAAGACTGCTGTACTATATTTACTCCTTCTTGCCCTAAAACAAAACCTAAGTTGGAGAAAGTGGAATACTACGAGAGCTTTAAGGACTATGATGAATTAATAAAAGAAGCAGTAGAAAATAGAGAAGTTCTCTCATTTCCAACATTAAAGAAAAATGATTTTGAAAACCTGCTTTAAAAATTAACAAAATATACCTCTCATCCTCAGTGCATGAAATTCGAAAAAAAGACCATTCTAATTTCACAAGGAGGTGAGAGACATGCCAAACAACAATAAACTTGTCGTACCAGGCGTTCAACAAGCACTTGATCAAATGAAATATGAAATTGCTCAAGAGTTTGGAGTACAATTGGGACCTGATGCATCATCGCGTGCCAACGGATCCGTAGGCGGAGAAATTACAAAGCGATTAGTGCAACAAGCCCAATCACAAATGAATGGTTATAGTAAATAATAAAACAGATAAACCGGTAGCTTAGGCTACCGGTTTATTCGTAAGTTTCCGTTAGGAAATCCAAGTAGTCACATAATTGAGCTATTATCCCTAAATAGTCGCATCTTTATATTCAGAAAATTATTTTTATATTTAACAATCTACTAAATTCCCTTATAATCAATATATAACGTAAAGGAGGAATAGTATTGAACAAACAAGACTTAATCGCACCAACGCAATATAACTTAGTGAGTGAGTTCGAAAAATATAGTATAAATGAAGAAAAATTAGCGCTTATTTGGGAGTCCGAAAAAGGTGAAACGAAAAAGAGTACATATAAACAATTAATCCAACAAGCTAATAAAATTGCAAATGTATTTACCCGAAGCGGTCTAAAAAAAGGGGATATCGTACTTGTAATGGTACCTCGTTTAATAGAAGCATACGAAGTGTACGTAGCAGCATTAAAAGCTGGATTAGTTGTTATACCAAGTTCAGAAATGCTGCGAGCAAAGGATATTGAATATCGGCTAGTTCATAGCGGAGCAAAAGCGATTATTGCATATGAACCATTTTTGGACCAATTTAATGAAGTTTCGAACTTAGACGAACAACTATTATTCGTAATCGGAAAAGGTGAAAATGGTTGGAAGTCCTTAACAGATGAAATGTCTATTGAAGATGATATATTCCAAACAGTAGAAACATCAAAAGATGATATGGCATTCATATCGTATACAAGTGGGACAACTGGAAATCCAAAAGGTGTCGTACATACGCATGCTTGGGCATTTGCACATTTACGTACATCAGGGCCAAACTGGCTAAGTATCCAAGAAGGAGATGTCGTATGGGCAACAGCAAGTCCAGGATGGCAAAAATGGATTTGGAGCCCGTTTCTTGCCGTTCTTGGAAGTGGTGCAATTGGCTATGTATACAATGGTAAGTTTGAGCCGAATACGTATTTAAAAAATATTCAAGAGAAGAAAGTAAATGTACTTTGTTGCACTCCGACCGAATATAGAATTATGGCAAAAGTAGAAGGCTTAACGAATTATGACCTTTCTTCGCTTCATAGTGCAGTTTCAGCAGGGGAACCATTAAACAGAGAAGTGATTGACATTTTTGAGCGAAATTTCAATCTAGAAGTTCGTGATGGGTATGGTCAAACAGAAAATACTTTGCTCGTTGGAACAATGAAAGGAATGGAAGCTAGACCTGGTTCTATGGGTAAACCAACTCCTGGGAATACAGTAGAAATTGTTAATGAACTTGGAGAAATTTGTGCTCCTGGTGAAGTAGGCGATATTGCGGTGCATATTGAAACTCCCGCACTTTTCAAAGAATACTTAAAAGATCCAGAACGTACTGCGATGCAATTCAGGGGCGATTATTATATTACGGGTGACCAAGCAAAAAAAGACGAGGATGGCTACTTTTGGTTTGAAGGTAGAAGTGACGACATCATAATAAGTTCCGGCTACACAATTGGACCTTTTGAGGTAGAAGACGCTTTAACAAAACATCCCGCAGTGCAGGAATGTGCCGTAATTGGTAGTCCAAATGAAATACGGGGAACGATTGTGAAAGCATTTGTTGTCTTACTTGATTCGTCTAAAGAAGGTTCACCTGAATTAGTGAAAGAACTTCAAGATCATGTTAAAACAATTACTGCCCCATATAAGTATCCAAGAGAGATTGAGTTTGTAAAAGAATTACCAAAAACAACCTCTGGAAAAATTAGAAGAATCGAGTTAAGACAAAAAGAACAACAATAGACTCAAATGTTAAAAAAGAAGCACGGAGGACGAATGTTCTTCGTGTTTTTCCACGTCTAGACTTCAGTGCCTTGCTCCTGCGCACAGCTCGTCGCAAAAAAGATTTGCTCCTGCGCACAGCTCGTCGCAGAAAAGATTTGCGCTAGAAGCACCAGGGCGTAGTATTTAGACTGTTTTCATTTGGCAAAAGGCACCTACGCTTTTGTTGTTTACTTTAACTGGTTAAAGCAATATAATGAATCTATTGTTTTTTGTGTGGAAAAAATAAGGAGATGGGGAAGTGCAAAAAGAAGAAAAACAAGGAATCATAATAGTCGCAACCGCTTATATATTATGGGGATTCATGCCGATTTTTTGGAAAATGCTTGACCATGTGTCTAGTGATGAAATTTTAGCAGGTCGAGTTATTTGGTCATTCGTATTCACTTTGTTACTTGTAGTCATTGGTCGCAATTATAAGCAGCTTGTGATCGATATACAAGTATTATGGAAGGACAGGAAAGCTTTCTGGAGCCTAGTGCTGGCTTCTTATTTAGTTACTGGAAATTGGTTTATATTCATCTATGCAGTGAATGCAGGATACATAGTTCAAACTAGCTTAGGCTATTATATAAATCCTTTACTTTCTGTTGTGCTTGGAATTGTCTTTTTAAAAGAAAAGTTATCAAGAGCACAAGTATTAGCGGTAGTAATTGCAGCAATTGGTGTACTAATTTTATCTATTTCCTATGGACAAGTACCATGGATTGCTTTTTCATTGGCGATAACATTTGCTTTTTATGGTTTGATTAAGAAGACGTTAAAAGTGGATGCTCTTAGAGGATTGACGATTGAAACTTTCTTTGTCCTACCTGTAGCACTTATCTATTTTGCTTACTTAGTTGCGACTGAGAAGGCTGTCTTTTTTTCGACTGATTTCATGACAGTAATTTTGCTTATATTAACAGGTGTTGCAACTGCTGTTCCACTCGTTTTATTTGCAAAAGGAACAAAGAGTATCCCTTTATATTTGTCTGGTTTTATACAGTATATTGCACCAACGCTTATGCTTTTAGTAGGTGTCTTCATTTATAAAGAGCAGTTTAGTAAAATTGAGTTTCTATCCTTTTCGTTTATTTGGTGTGCACTTATATTGTTTACGGTATCGAAAATTATGGAAGTACGAAAAAATAGATTGCAATGAAAGAAGATAAAAGCATTTTTCTATAGTGTAATAATTAATTTCACGTTTTATGAAACATTTAGACGTTTTTTACGTAAGTAAAGAGGATAACTAAAGGAGGAAAATATAATATGAATATGAAACGCTGGCTTGCTATTTTAGGAGCATTCTTATTGTTAGCCATATCTATAGGGGTCAACACACTCTCTAGTGCTTTTTCAAAGGACTGG
The DNA here is from genome assembly GCF_900111345.1 of Psychrobacillus sp. OK032. Classification (GTDB taxonomy): domain Bacteria; phylum Bacillota; class Bacilli; order Bacillales_A; family Planococcaceae; genus Psychrobacillus. Next base: position 569,779 of record NZ_FOGY01000002.1, on the reverse strand, counting down.
ACTGCCATGTTAGATGAATTTGCGGCTGTTTCGAGTTCCCAGTTTTTTGAGACAGTATTAGAAGATGGTAGTACGAATGAACGTATCGCATTATTAACAGTAGATGGAATAATTCAAGATACAGGGAGCGCGACTTCTCTATTTGCAGCAGAAGGATATAACCATTCTGTCTTTTTACAGCAATTAGAACAAGTAAAGACGGACGACTCGGTAAAAGCAATTGTGCTCGAAGTAAATTCTCCAGGTGGAGGAGTTGTAGAATCGGCGCAAATCTATAAAGAAATTAGAGAAATACAAGAAGAAACGGAAAAACCAATTTATGTATCGATGGGTAGTATGGCAGCATCGGGTGGTTATTATATTTCAGCATCAGCTGACAAGATTTTTGTGAACAAAGAAACAATGACAGGTTCTATTGGTGTTATTATGCAAAGTATCAATTACGGAAAATTAGCGGAAGAATACGGTGTTGAGTTTGTTACGATCAAGTCAGGACCTTATAAAGACATTATGAGTCCAACGAGAGAAATGACAGAAGTAGAAAGAAATATGCTACAAGAAATGCTGAATGATTCATATGAAGACTTTGTGGATATTATTGAACAAGGTCGAAATATGACAGAAGCAGAAGTGAAAAAAGTAGCGGATGGTCGAATTGTAAATGGTCGTCAAGCAATTGAAGCTGGCCTTGCAGACGATTTTGGATTTTTAGAAGACGTTGTTGCGGCTATTAAAACAGATCACAACTTAGAAAATGCGGAAGTATTTAAGTATGGATACTCACAGAGCTTCGGTTCCTTATTTGCTATGAAAGCACAATCGTTATTAGGGGTCGATATCGAAACGAAACTGATTGGAAAGTTAATCGCTGATAATAGTGCACCTAAAATGATGTATTTATACGGAAATAATTAAGGAGGGGTCTAGATGAGTGAGATTGTACAGCCAGATGAACAAAATGCGCAAGAAAAAGCACCGGTTACTGAGCAAGTAGTCGTTCATCGAACAGCGCAATACGAACAGAAAGCTGCCGGTTTTTGGATTCGATTTTGGGCTTATACGGCGGATATCCTTATATTATCTTCTATCGGTATGTTGATTATCAAACCTGTGTTCCGACTCTTTTCATTAGAACTAAATGATCCGGTTTGGTATGCGCCATTTACTCTTATTACAGCGTTTATTTTCTATGCGTATTTTGTTCTAATGACTAAATTTTGTAGCCAAACAGTAGGGAAAATAATATTTGGTATTCGAGTTGTTTCAAAAAATGGTGCTAAATTAACTTGGGGGACGGTTATATTTAGAGAATGGATCGGAAGACTTATTTCTATCATTCCATTAAATATTCCGTATCTAGTAATAGCTTTTACACCGAAAAAACAAGCTATTCATGATTTCATCGCAGACACGTTAGTTGTGCATGAAGCAGTTTATGATAAAAAAGATAAACAGGAATATGAACATCATATCGTTGCAAAAGAGTTGCAAGAACAGAACGTATTCTAGTAAGATGAAGTTAATGAAAAAGGAGGCTACATAATTATGGCTCAAGTAACATTTATAAACAATCCAGTAACTTTAGTTGGTCAAGAAGTAGTAGTTGGAGAAAAAGCACCAAACTTTACGGTGTTAGCAAATGATTTATCACCAGTAACGCTACAAGATTCTGCAGGTAAAGTACGTTTAATCAGTGTAGTTCCATCTCTAGATACAGGTGTTTGTTCCACACAAACAAACAAATTCAATCAAGCTGCTGCTAGTTTAGGTGATGACGTAGTCATTTTAACAATCTCTGCTGACTTACCGTTTGCTCAAAAACGTTGGTGTGGAGCAAATGCAGCGGATGCTATTCAAACACTTTCTGACCATCGTGATTTTTCATTCGCAGAAGCGTTCGGAGTTGGTATGAAGGAATTACGTTTACTAGCACGTTCTGTATTCGTAGTGGACAAAAATGATGTTGTTACTTATGCAGAATATGTAAGCGAAGGAACAAATCATCCAGACTATGACAAAGCATTAGAAGCAGTAAAAGAAGCAACAAAATAATAAATAAAACACAAACCCACTTATTCAATTTTGTCTTGGCGTGATTATGGACATCCGCCTGAGGCTTAAATTAGCAGGGAGCTCAAGCTCCCTGCTAATTCTAGTTTAGTGGGTTTTCACATGAGGGATGTATATGCACACAAATATGGAACAAATTTTTACGTTTATTGATCAGGAAAGCATGTTTATAGAAGAACAGCAATCAGCTACCTATTTAGAGGGAGTAGTATATGCACTAGAATTATGGTTGGAAGAGAAAAAAGTACCTGCAGTGACAAACCCGACGAAGGAACAAATTCGAAAAGCAATTCAACTGGCAATTTTAAAAGGTATGAAAACAACCGCTCAAGTGAATCACCAAATGACCCCGGATGCTATTGGACTCCTAGTAAGCTATTTTGTAAAAGTAATCGCAAAAGACAAAAAAGAATTGTCTATTTTGGATCCCGCTTTTGGAACTGGAAATTTGCTATATACAGTAATGAATGCATTACCTTACGAAAATCATGCTTATGGTGTTGAAATCGATGAATTATTAATCCAACTAGCAGCTCAAACTGGAGAATTACTTACACATGATATTCAACTATTCCGACAAGATGCATTAAAACCTTTATTAATTGATCCTGTAGATATAGTAGTAAGTGATTTACCTGTTGGGTATTATCCGGATGATGAAACAGCACAGGACTATTTTTTGCATAGTAAAGAGGAAATGTCTTATGCACATCATTTATTTATCGAACAATCGATGAAGCATGTAAAACCTGGTGGATATTTATACTTTTTAGTGCCGAACACTATTTTTGAATCTAAGCAAGCTCCACAGCTTCATAAGTTTATTAAACAAAACGGATGGATTCAAGCGGTGATTCAATTACCAGCTTCGATTTTTAAAACAAAAGGACAAGAGAAAAGCTTGTTGATTTTGCAAAAGAAAAGCGAAGAATTGAAAGCCCCACGTGAAGTGTTGCTTGCAAAAGTTCCGAATATGACGAACAAAGAAGCAATGGAATTATTTTTCCAAAAAGTAGACATATGGCAAGAAGAAAACAAAAAATAAGAGAGTAGCCCTACATTAGGGCTACTCTCTCCTTATTATTAGTAATTAAATTGTTTGTTGTACTTCTCTTAATCTGGGATCTCCTCTGTGCGAACAACAAGGACGTCACAAGTTGCAGAACGTACGATATATTCAGAAACACTTCCGATTAAAAATCTTTCCATAGCATTAAGACCAGTAGCACCACAAATGATTAAATCTGCTACCACTTTTTTAGCAAGGTCTTTAGAAATCATCGTTTTAGGCGAACCATAATCGACGATGACATTTACATTTTGAACTCCGCCCGCTTGTGCCTCTGTTTTATAACCTTCTAGCAATTCTTCCGCAAATGATTGAGCACGCTCAGCTATAGATCTGTCATATGCTTCAATAGCAGCAAATGATCTTGTATCAATGATATTAACGAGATTTAATGTCGCACTATTTCTTGCTGCAATAGAAACTGACTTTTTAAATGCGTATTCCGCTTCTTTTGATCCATCTACGGCAACTAGAATTTGTTTATATTTTAATGACATAATAAAAACCTCCTTATTCTTTATATATATATATTTCGCGATATATTGACATATTCCTGCTTATTTGCATTATTTATTTTTAATCAAGTGTTGATTAATCTAAAGTACCGTAAATTTCTTAATTATATTGTAGTATCACACAAAACACTTTACTTTAAACTAAAAAGAGTTCTACACCAGGATTGAGGTTTTTCCTAAATCGTATCGTGGATGTTCGTCCATCACTCCTTTTAATCCTTCGGTACTAATGTGTAGTGGATATTTCGACAAAGCGCAACGAAAACCAATTACAAAATGAACTACTAGAACACTTATTATGAAATTATATAGTGGTAAAATTTCATAATAATAATCCGTGATTTGTATTATTTAAATTATTAAAGCATTATGAATATAGAAGTGATAAAATGGAGTTGTTCGAAAGTTAAAGTGATTTATTTGCTAAACGCGTCATTCATCCAAAAATATCGTATTACATAGGGGGATATAGAAATGCGTATTGGAATTCCGAAAGAAACGAAAAACAATGAAAATCGTGTCGCAATGACGCCGGCAGGGGTAGTAAGTTTAAAGCATTATAATCATGAGGTATATATTGAAACAGGTGCAGGCTTAGGTTCAAGCTTTTCAGACCAAGATTATGTGGATGCTGGGGCAATCATTGTTCAAACTGCCCAAGAAGCATGGGATCAAGAGATGGTGATGAAAGTAAAAGAGCCTACACATGCGGAATTTGGTCTTATACGGGAAGAATCTATTCTTTTCACGTATTTACATTTAGCGCCGGAAGATGATTTAACAAGAGTACTTTTGGAAAAGAAAGTAACTGCTATAGCGTATGAAACAGTTCAGCTTCCTAATAATACACTTCCATTACTATCACCAATGAGTGAAGTAGCGGGACGTATGGCAACTCAAATTGGTGCCCAATATTTAGAACAAATTAACGGTGGTAAAGGGATATTGCTTGGTGGAGTACCGGGGGTTCCGCGAGCGAAGGTAGCTATCGTGGGTGGTGGTATTGCAGGTACGAACGCGGCTAGAGTGGCGTTAGGTATGGGCGCACAAGTGACGATTATTGACTTAAATCCAGATCGTCTACGTCAGCTAGAAGAGTTATTTGGTAGTAGTGTACAAACCTTAATCTCTAATCCATATAATATTGGAGAAGCAGTGAGAGAGGCAGATTTAGTTGTTGGAGCTGTTCTAATACCGGGGGCAAAAGCGCCAAAACTTGTGTCAGAAGAAATGATTAAATCTATGTCTCCTGGTTCTGTTGTCATTGATATTGCAATTGACCAAGGTGGAATTTTCGAAACGTCTGACCGTATTACAACGCATGATAATCCAACATATGAAAAGCATGGCGTAGTTCATTACGCTGTTGCGAATATGCCAGGAGCAGTTCCTAGAACCTCTACAATGGCTTTGATTAATGCTACAGTACCTTATGCTCTTCAAATTGCAAATAAAGGTTATAAACAAGCTTGTTTGGATAATTTAGCATTACAAAAAGGTATTAATACATTAGCAGGTCATGTAACATTCAAAGCAGTTGCTGAAGCTCAAGGATTACCTTATGTAGATGTGACAACTCTTTTAAATTAACAGTAGGACAAACTATCACCCAACTCTGTTTATAGATTTGGGTGATTTCTAATTTTGTAACATAATGGAGTGGGTGCAATTGATTTATTTATATATTGGTTTAGCTGGAGCTTTAGGTGCCATTTCACGTTATTTAGTAGGGATTTTCTTTTTTTCAAATTCTCCTTTTCCATTTGCAACATTACTCATTAATTTAGTTGGTTGTTATGCTTTGGCCTATTTAACTTCTAGATTTTTTTGTTTGTCTAGTCAGTTAAAGACTGTGGTGGGTACAGGATTTTTAGGTTCCTTTACGACTTTTTCCGCTTTGAGTGTGGAAACCGTCGAATTGTTTGAACAAGGAAAAGTATTCTTAGCTTTCTTGTATATAGTTGTAAGTATTGTTGGTGGTATTTTTCTGAGTAATTTAGGATGGAAAAAAGAGGTGACCGAATGAATCTCTATTATATGCTAGTTGTAGGAGCTGGAGGATTTTTAGGTGCGATAGCGAGATATTATATTTCTCTAAAGTTGAACCAAAATACAGAAAATCGTTTGCCTCTTGGAACGCTTGCAGTAAATCTGCTCGGTTCTTTTCTTCTTGGATTCATATTAAGCATTGATTTTGAGGAAGTATTTACTTTGCTCATTGGCACAGGTTTTATTGGTGCTTTTACGACTTTTTCTACTCTTCATAAGGAATTAGTTACTCTTCAAAAATATCCCCGAAAGTGGGTATTATACTTTGTGATTACGTACGCAGGAGGACTAGTATTTGCCTTTCTTGGCTACTTTTTAGGCAGATAAAAAGCACCCTTAGAAGAGTGCTTTTTATGTATTAAAGTATTTGTAATTCTTTCGGAAACTTTGTTAATACTTCCACGCCGTCCGCTGTTACTACAACATCATCTTCAATGCGAACGCCTGTTATTTCTGGGTGATAAATACCAGGTTCAATAGTGAAAACCATGCCAGTTTCTAATTTCATCTCATTTACACCTGTAATAGATGGGAACTCATGTACAGAAATTCCAAGACCATGACCTAAACGATGGGTAAAATATTCTCCGTAACCTGCATCCGTAATGACATCACGAGCAATTTTGTCTAATTCCATCGCAGTAATCCCAGGTTTTACAGCTTGGACAGCAGCTTCTTCTGCTCGTAGAACTGTTTCATAAATTTTTCGTTTATCAGCTGAAGGTTCGCCAAAAGAAACTGTACGAGTGATATCAGAACAATAGCCATTATATACTACTCCAAGATCGAATAGGATAAAATCACCTTTTTGAATTTTACGCTCTCCAGGTGTTCCATGTGGGGAAGCTGTTTTTGGTCCACTTAATACCATTGTATCAAAAGACATTTGAGTAGCGCCTTTTTCTTTTACAGCTAGTTCTATTGCGTTTAATATTTCTAACTCCGTTTTTCCTTCTGCAATTTCTTTACATCCGACTTCAATTGCATAATCTGCAAGTTCAGCAGCTTTGCGCATATTTGCTAATTCATCTTCGGATTTAATAACACGAAGATCGTTTATTTTTTCATCAATTCTAGAAACATGTAAGTTCGGAATTCTTTCCATTACGGCTTCTAATCTTTCTACAGTTAAATGTGCTTTTTCAACTGCGAGCGACGTAATATCTCCCACTTTTTCTTTCATTGTTTGTACGACTATATCCCATGCATTTTCCGTATCTTGATGACCAACAATTTGACCTTCCCAACCGGTAGCTTTAGCATCTGGAATTTCCATTTGCGGACAAATAATAAAAGGTTCCGCTTCTTTAAAAATAACGACACCAAGTAAGCGTTCATGCGGATTGCTTCGGAAACCAGTGAAGTAAAACACATTATCTGGAGTGGTGATGAAAGTTGCATCTATATTGTTCGTTTGTAAAAAGTTTTGAATTTTCTCTACTTGATTCATACTTACACCTCTTTAAATTTATTAATTGGCTATGTTAAATTTTATTGTTGATTTTACTCATCTGATTGATTGTAGTATACGGCGGCGACTCCAGCGGAGGCCAACAGGATGTTGGTCACGAAGGCGTTGCCACAAGATGTGGCGCTCCTGGCTTTCGTTCCTCTGTTGAGACAGATGAGACATCTCAGGCGGACGCGTAAGCTACGGTGATGGCTCATCGCTCACTCCGCGGAAAGCGTCCGCCTAAAACGGAAATCAACAGTATAACTGTGCCTATAAATTAAGGATAGCAGAATAAAGGAAATATCGCATCTACGTAGAATCAATACATAAGAAGTATAATAATTTTTAAGGAGAGATGACGACAATATGAATATTAGTTATCACGGACACTCAGTAGTAAAAATTCAAACAAATACACATACGATATTAATTGACCCTTTTATTAATGGAAATGGTCAAACAGACTTAGACGCTTCGGATGTAACGGCTGATGTCATCTTATTGACACATGGACATAATGATCATGTAGGTGATACTGTTGAAATTGCTAAAAGAAGTGATGCATTAGTAATTGCACCATTTGAACTTGCAGAATTAATGGAATCACATGGTGTGAAAGTTCATGCGATGGGGATAGGTGGTGCATTTGACTTCGATTTCGGAAAAGTGAAATTTACACAAGCATTCCATAGTTCATCATATACGATAGAAGAGGGTCAATCGATTTATACAGGGATGCCTGCTGGAGTGCTAGTTACAGCAGAAGGTAAAACTATTTACCATGCTGGCGATACTGCATTGTTCGGAGATATGAAACTTATAGGCGATAGAAATAATATCGACGTTGCTTTTTTACCTATTGGAGATAACTTCACAATGGGTCCAGAGGATGCTGCTTATGCTGTAGAGTTATTAAAACCAGAAATAGTGGTACCAATTCACTACAACACCTTCCCACCAATTAAACAAGATCCAAACAAATTCAAGGAACTAGTAAAAGCAGCCGAAGTTCAAGTTTTAGATGCAGGAGACAGCGTGCAGTTGTCACGTGACTAGAAATAGCGAAAATTGTGGTACAATGAACGTATAACAAGCGTTTGGATGTGACTACATGACAACAAAACACGAACAAATTTTAGCTTATATAGAAAAACTACCAGTTGGAGATAAAATATCCGTTAGGCAAATTGCAAAAGACTTAACGGTAAGCGAAGGAACTGCTTATCGTGCCATAAAAGAAGCGGAAACTAGAAGGCTAGTTAGTACGATTGAACGAGTAGGAACTATACGAATAGAATTGAAGAAAAAAGAGCATTTTGAACGGCTAACATTCGCAGAAGTGGTAAATATTGTAGATGGGCAAGTATTAGGTGGTAAAACGGGCCTTTATAAAACGTTGAATAAATTTGTTATAGGTGCCATGCAATTAGAAGATATGATGCGGTACGTAGAGCCAGGTAATTTACTGATCGTTGGAAACCGCTTAAAAGTTCATGAGACCGCACTACAAGCAGGAGCGGCAATACTTGTAACAGGGGGCTTTGATGTTCCGGAACCTACAAAAAAACTAGCTGATGAACTGGAATTGCCTGTTATATCAACAAGTTATGACTCATTTACTGTTGCAACGATGATTAACCGTGCAATTGATGACCAATTGATCAAAAAAGATGTACTTCTTATTGAGGATATTTATATTCCATTAGAAAAAACATCGTTTCTTCGTACTACCGATCATGTGAAGCAATACCGTGAATTAAATGATGTAACAACACATGGTGGATTTCCAGTGGTGGATAAATCCAATAAATTAGTTGGAATTGTTACAGCTAGAGATGTTATCGGGAAAGAAAATCATGAACTTATTGAAAAAGTTATGACGAAAACACCTATATCTATTACGATGAAAACGAGTGTAGCTTCGGCAAGTCACCGGATGATTTGGGAAGGAATCGATTTGTTGCCAGTTGTAGGTGATAATAATAATCTAGAAGGGGTTATTAGCAGACAAGACGTTTTAAAAGCTTTGCAAGCAGCGTCTAGGCAACCTCAAAATGGAGAAACTATTGATGATATTGTGAAACAACAAATAAAAGCAATATCTTCAGAGGAATTTATCTTTGAATTTGAAGTAACCCCTCAAATGACCGATCATTTTGGCGCTATGTCCTACGGTGCATTTACAATACTAGTAACCGAGACAGGATCTCAAACGTTGAAGATTCGAAAACGCGGAGAAAGTGTTGTCGAGAATATGACCATTTATTATACGAAACCCATTCAGTTGGAAAGTATTCTTCGAGTACATGCTCGCGTTTTAGAAATGAGTAGAAAAGTGGCGAAAATGGACATAGAAGTATTCAATGAAAAACAATTAGTAGGAAAAGCTATGGTTACGTATCAATTGTTGGAGAGATAAAAAATGATGCAGCTGCTTAAGCTGCATCATTCTAATACTTATTGATTTAAAGTTAGTTCCTCTTGAACAAACTGTCCGTAATGCTTGCTTGCTCTATAATTATGATACATAAAATAACCACCAAGTAAAACAAACAATCCAGTAACAGCATACGTAACAGAGGATTGGTAAACTACTAAAAAGTTAATACCAAAGAAAAACATAAATGCACCAAGGCATACAGATGCCCTTGCGGCAAACCATTTTTTTCGAATCGGTAAATTTGTCCGTAACTGTTTTGTTTTAAAATAGAAATACCAAACAAATGAGACAACTATTGCACATATCAATATTCCATTAAGAATCATTATGAACCTCCATTAAAGTGAAACTTCCATCATATCCTTCTATTATTGTAATAGTAAAATTCAAAAAATGCGAATGGTAAACTTGACTAACTGAGGAGAAATGAAATGAAAAGACAAATCATCGACACAATCGAACGCTATGACAAAATAATAATTCACAGACATGTGAGACCAGATCCAGATGCTTACGGATCTCAAATTGGATTGAAAGAGCTAATATCCTTAAACTATCCGAACAAAAAAGTACTAGCAACTGGACAACATGAAAATACGTTAGATTTTCTTGCTTGTCCGGACTCTGTAACGAATGATGATTTTAATGATGCATTAATTATCGTTACGGATACAGCGAATACAGAAAGAATTGATGACGAACGTTATAAACTAGGAAATTATCTTATAAAAATCGATCATCATCCAAATGATGATGCATATGGCGATTTACTTTGGGTCGATACAAATGCAAGCTCTGTAAGTGAATTGATCTGTGAGCTATTTGTAGAAGCGAAAGATTATAAAAACTGGAAGATGAATGCGGCAGTTGCAAGACTTCTTTATGCCGGTATTGTAGGTGATACTGGTCGATTTATGTTCCAAAGTACTACAGAGCAAACGATGAAATTTGCAGGTCAATTAATTTCTTACGGGTTTGATCGTACAGAATTATTTAATGGGATGTATGAAGTAGAAAGCAACCTACTACAGTTAAAAGGATATATTTACGCAAACTTTGAAATGGATGACAACGGTGTTGGTCATATGAAACTAACGCGTAAATTATTAAAGGAATACAATGTTTCCGATTCAGAGGCCTCCTTATTGGTAAGTGTGTTAGCAGATGTAAAAGGAATGAAATGCTGGGTATTTTTCATAGAAGATGCTGATACTATTCGAGTTCGCTTGCGATCTAAAGGTCCCGTTATTAATACAGTTGCGAAGAAATACGGTGGTGGAGGTCATCCACTTGCTTCAGGTGCTTCCGTACAAACTTGGGAAGAAGCAGACCTGGTAATTGAAGATCTAAAAAAGCTGTAAATTGAGGTGTGTTATATGAAAACAGTATATCCACAAATTGTAACATCAGCGGATATGCTGAAAAGTACAATTCAATTGGAGCCACTTATAGAAAAGTTGAAAAGCAATCATGCAAAGGCAGTAGCCATTACAAATAGTACTTTGTATGGCATAATGCCTTTTTGGCATGAAATGAAAAATCATCAAATACATGCGGTTATCGGACTATCGACCAATGTCCAATTAGACGAAAAATGTGTTCCACTCGTTCTATATGCGGAAAATAATAGAGGTTATGAAAATCTATTGAAAATTTCAAGCAGCTTAGAAACGAGAGAATTAACGGAACTTCCTAAGAAATGGCTTGCCGCATACAAAGATGGCATCATTGCAGTTTATAAAGGAGATAAGCAGTTTTCTCAAGAGGCATTAAGCGAGTTAAAGGACCTATTTAGAGAAGATGATTTGTATGTTGGAATAGAGCGAACAAATGGAATAAAGCAAGATATCGAAGAAGAAATAATTGAATCAGCTAAGCAATCCTCTATTAAAATTACTGTTTTTCACAAGAGTCGTTATGTACAAAAAGAAGATGCATTTGCATTTGAAGTATTGAACGCAATGGACCAATCATTAAAAATGACCGATCGTAATCGCTTAAAACCTACAGAAGATTCCTATCATGTGTTGACAGAAAAAGAGTGGATGGAATGGTTTTCAGACGTTCCAGAATGGTTTGAAAATACAAAGACATTGCTCGAAAGATGCCATGTCCAACTCGATAAAAAAGCACATATTATGCCTAAGTTCCCTTTGCCTTCGCAGGAAAATGCGAAAGATTATTTGCGAGCACTTTGTGAAGAAGGTTTAAACATTCGTTTAGGCGAAGTGACGCAAAAATATAAAGAGCGGCTTCATTATGAACTTCAAATTATTAATGAAATGAATTACGAAGACTATTTTCTAATCGTGCAAGATTTTATGAAATATGCTGAGCGTGCTGGTATTTTGACAGGTCCAGGTCGGGGTTCATCCGCAAGTTCACTTGTCGCCTATTCTCTATTTATTACCGATGTCGATCCCCTCCAATACGGTCTTTTATTTGAACGTTTTTTAAATCCAGAACGTATCACCATGCCGGATATTGATATTGATTTTGCAGACTCAAGAAGAATGGAAGTTATTCAATATGTTGCTGAAAAATACGGGAAAAACTATGTTTCCCAAATTATTACGTTTGGTACATTATCCGCTAAGGCAGTAGCGAGGGAAGTTGCAAGGATTTTTGGTTTTGAATCTTCTACATTAGAAGCTATTTCTTCGTTTATCCCAAACCAAAACGGCATTACACTGAAAGAAGCATATGCACAATCCCAAAAACTTCGCGAGTTTATCCAAACAGAAGAAATAAGAAAAAAATGGTTTCAAGTTGCGCTTGCGTTGGAAGGGTTGCCTAGAAACGCATCTACCCATGCTGCAGGAGTAGTATTATCACCGATTCCATTAGTAGATATAGTCCCAATCCAAATAGGGCATGACGATCTATTCTTAACGCAATGGCCGATGAAAGAAGTAGAGCAGGTCGGCTTGTTAAAGATGGATTTTCTTGGATTAAGAAATTTAACAATTATTGAACGAATTTTAAAGATTATTAATAGAAATCGTACCCAAACACTTTCGCTTTCTTCCATTCCTTTAAATGATGATCATACTTTTCGGTTATTACAAAAAGGTGATACTACAGGTGTTTTCCAATTAGAATCGGCGGGAATGCGACATGCACTCCAACAAATTCAACCGACAAAGTTTGAAGATATCGTGGCAGTAAATGCCCTTTATAGACCTGGTCCAATGGAGAGTATTCCACTCTATGCAAAACGAAAATTAGGACAACTACCAGTGACATTCGAACATCCTGTTTTACAGCCTATTTTAGAAGAAACGTACGGTATAATCGTCTATCAAGAACAAATCATGCAAATCGCATCACAAATGGCGGGCTTTACTTTTGGAGAAGCGGATTTACTTCGGAGAGCAGTAAGTAAGAAAAACAGAGATATATTGCAAAAAGAAAGAACGCATTTTGTACAAAAAGCTGTACAACTCGGTCATTCCGAACTGGCAGCTTCATCTGTTTATGATTTGATCGTTCGATTTGCAGACTATGGTTTTCCAAAAAGCCATGCGGTAGCATACAGTGTCATTTCCTATCAAATGGCTTTTCTAAAGGCACATTTTCCAGAAGCGTTTTACTGTGCGTTACTTAGCACTGCAACTGGCAATCAAGAAAAGATTAATCAACTAGTAATGGAAATGAAACAAAAAGGAATTTCAATACTACCTCCTTCTATTTTAAACAGCCAACCTTTTTTCACAGTGGAAGATGACGGAGTGAGATTTGGTTTGCAAGCTATTAAAGGCGTTTCGCACGCATTTATTCAAAAATTATTGCAACAAAGAAGAAATGGAAGTAAGTGGGGGGATCTTTTTGACCTTGCTGCTGATTTATCAGCGATCCATTTTACTAGAAAAAATATAGAACCGCTCATCAAAGCAGGAGCGCTCGATTATTTCCAGGAAGAGCGAGCTACTTTACTTGCAACGCTTGACGCAGCAGTGAAATATGCGGAACTAGTTAGTCCGACAGAAGACACGGACTTATTTGAAGGAAATGCCACTCATTTTGGAAAGTCAAAATATATTCGTACGGACGAATTGCCACTTATGGTAAAGCTTCAATTTGAAAAAGAAGTGTTAGGTCAATATTTTTCAGAGCATCCTACGGTTTCAAAGAAAAAGAATATGCCACAGCAAGTAGCGAATATTTGGGATGTCGTACAATCATCGAAAGATTGGAAAGTCACCGTAGTCGGATTAATACAGGACATAAAAAAAATTCGAACGAAAAAAGGGGAATCCATGGCATTTGTCACGGTACAAGATGAAACGGGAAGTATTTCTATCACACTATTCCCAGAGGACTATGCAAAGTACAATTCCTTGTTAGAAGATCTAGCAATTATTATAGTCGAGGGTAAATCAGAGCGTCGAAATGGTCGAACTCAAATAATTGGAAAAATAGTTTCAATATAAACTGTACATCCCAAGTGCAGTTTTTTCTTTACGAGTCCCTTATTTTTTTGTATGCTATTAACTATGAGTGGTCTGACCACTTTGTAATTAATGGAAGAGTGAGGATGGAATGATCCCAAATAATAACTCCAGGAAAATGTTTTTAGAAATAGTTAAGCAACTAAGACAACTCATTCAAGATGAAAATATTGCAGTTGGTGGAAAACTACCTTCCGAAAGAGAACTTGCAGAGCGTCTTCAAGTTGGGCGTTCAACTGTAAGGGAAGCGCTTAGAAGTTTAGAATTGCTTGGAATAATAGAAACAAGACGAGGAGAAGGAACTTTTCTTTCTGATTTTCGCAAACATCAGTTAGTGGAATTATTATCTACTTTTATATTACAGGATGCTAAATCTAAAAAAGATGTTCATACTACGATGCAAGCGTTAGAACAAGATGCAATTCGTACGATATGTATGACTCAACTACTTCATAAACAATCGATTTGGGATGCTTTCATAGATAAATTGCAAGAGGAAGTACTTCAAGAAGACATTATTCGAGAAATTATTATTATATCTAATAATCGACTAGCCTTGAAAATATGGTTTTTATTGAAACAGTTTGCTGGTGAACCTTATCGCGGTATTATGAATGTAGAAGAAAAGAAAGCCTGGAAGCTACTTTTGAACAATTTAAAAGTTGGGAATGAGCCACAAGCAATATCCTATTACAATGAATGGAAATTGTTAATGAATAGGGGAGAAAATTAAATGATTCGAGATATATTTAGAAAAAATCAAAAAAAGAAATATGCGACAATACCAACTGAAAAAGCGAAAAATGATGTGCCAGAAGGAATTATGATGAAATGTCCAGAATGTAGGAAAAACGTCTTCACTAAGGACTTAATGAAAAATTTAAAAGTCTGCCCTACTTGTGATCATCATATGAAAATGACAGCACATGAACGAGTAGAAATCTTTTTGGACGAAAACACATTTGAATCGATGGATGACCATTTAGAAACAGTGAATCCTTTAAATTTTCCTAGCTATACAGAAAAAATTAAATCAGATGCAAAGAAAACTGGTTTAAATGAAGCAGTGCTAACTGGTACGGGTCAATTAGAAAGACAAAGAGTAGTTGTGGCAATTATGGATTCTCATTTTAGAATGGGTTCTATGGGCTCTGTTGTAGGGGAGAAAATTACGAGAGCTATTGAAAAGGCAACGGAGCTTCAAGTTCCATTTATTATTTTCACTGCGAGTGGTGGGGCTAGAATGCAAGAAGGTGTATTGTCGTTAATGCAAATGGCCAAAACTTCCGTAGCTTTAAGACGACATAGTGATCACGGACTTTTATATATTTCCATTTTAACGCATCCGACAACAGGAGGCGTTTCAGCAAGTTTTGCTTCAGTAGGTGATATTAATATTGCTGAACCAAAAGCCTTGATTGGATTTGCTGGTCGACGGGTAATTGAACAAACGGTTCGCGAAAAACTTCCAGAAGATTTTCAAACCGCAGAGTTTTTAATGGATCATGGTCAATTAGATGCAGTAATTCATCGAAAAGATATGCGTGAAAAAGTGGCAACACTAGTTCAAATGCATATGAGTAAGGAGGTTTCTACATGGTAAAAACATTGCCGTTTGAAGAACCAGTTGTTCAGTTAAAAGCTAAAATTGAAGAGTTAAAAGAGTATACCGTAAATGCAGAAGTGGATATGACTGCAGAAATAAAAAATCTAGAAAAAAGATTGCATAGATTAGAACAAGAAATTTATGAAAATATGGAACCTTGGGATCGTGTACAAGTTGCCCGTCATCCAGGTCGTCCTACAACAAGAGATTATATTCAATTATTATTTACAGATTTCATTGAGCTACATGGAGATCGTCTTTACGGGGATGATGCAGCAATCATAGGTGGAATTGCATTGTTCGAGGGAAAACCAATTACGATTATTGGTCATCAACGAGGGATTGACACGAAAGAAAATATTAAACGGAATTTCGGAATGCCACATCCGGAAGGTTATCGAAAAGCATTACGTTTAATGAAGCAAGCGGAAAAATTTAATCGTCCAGTTATTTGCTTTATCGATACAAAAGGGGCTTATCCAGGTAAAGCAGCGGAAGAACGTGGACAAAGTGAAGCGATTGCTAGAAATTTAGTAGAAATGGCTGGTTTAAAAGTACCAGTTATTAGCGTTGTCATTGGAGAAGGTGGAAGTGGCGGTGCACTTGCGCTTGGAGTTGCCAATCATATTCATATGCTGGAGAATTCTACTTATTCGGTTATTTCACCAGAAGGAGCAGCATCAATTTTATGGAAAGATGCATCACTCGCTAAACAAGCGGCGGAAGCGATGAAAATTACTGCACCTGATTTAAAAAAGATGAATATCATTGATGGAGTAATTCGCGAGGTATATGGCGGTGCTCATAGAGATTCAGAAGCACAAGCAACGTATATGAAGGATGTTCTTATTAACTCACTACGTGAGCTCTCCAAGCTTTCGGCAGAAGAGTTAATAAATGATCGTTACAATAAGTTTAAAAATATTGGAGAATTCACAGAGTAAAAAAATGCGTCTATAGTGGCGCATTTTTTTTTAGTCCATTCATGATAAGATGAACTTATTAAATATCACGTCTGTAGATTATCCATCTTATTCTATTGAGTAACAAGATTATGACTTACAGTTTTATGTTGTTGTTAGGTATGTAGGTATATGTATTAAGAGTTGGTTGCTTTCACCAACAATTAGGTTGTTCTCGTGTGCTTTCAATGAGTGGACACACACATTGAAAAACTGAATAATAGTTAGTTTTAGCGAATCATTACTGATTAGTAAGCAATTTTTCGTGGATTGTAGCGGAAGGGCGGCGACTCCGGCGGTGAAGGCTCATCGCTCACCCCGCGGAAAGCGTCCGCCCTGCAGCGGAAATCCTAGCAGAAGCTAAGTAGCGCTCACTATCTTAAAGTAAGGCGGAAAACTATAATAGGAAAACGGCTAATCGCACTTTAATCGAAATGTAATTATGAGTTGGGAAATTTATGATAATCAACAACGTGACTAAAAATAAAAGTTTGGAGGAACCATTGTGAAGCGTATAGGTGTATTAACGAGTGGTGGAGACGCACCTGGGATGAATGCTGCAATACGTGCTGTAGTAAGAAAAGCAATTTATGAGGGACTCGAAGTAGTGGGGATTTTTCACGGGTATCAAGGCTTAATCGATGGGAAAATGGAAGTATTAAATTTAGGTTCCGTTGGAGATATTATTCAAAGAGGTGGAACGAAGCTTTTTTCTGCAAGATGTCCTGAGTTTCGCACAGAAGAAGGCCAACAAAAAGCGATTGAACAATTAAAAGCAAACGGTATCGAGGGTCTTGTTATTATCGGAGGAGATGGGTCTTATCGTGGATCGATGACTTTAACGAAAAATGGTTTTCCTTGTGTAGGAATACCTGGAACAATCGATAATGATATACCTGGAACAGATTACACGCTTGGTTTCGATACAGCACTCAATACGGTAATCGACTGTATTGACAAAATTAGAGATACCGCGACTTCTCATGACCGAACATTTATTGTAGAAGTAATGGGCAGAGATGCAGGGGATTTAGCTTTGTGGGCTGGTTTAGCAGGTGGAGCAGAGACGATTATTATTCCGGAAGTAACTATGAATATGGAAGAAGTTGTGGAACGTTTGAAAAGTGGAACTTCCCGAGGAAAAAAACATAGTATTATTATCGTTGCTGAAGGAGTTATGAGTGGATCAGATTTTGCTGCTAAACTAATGGAGCATGCAAATATTGAAACCCGTGTTTCTGTTCTAGGGCATATTCAACGTGGAGGGTCTCCGACTGGTCGGGACCGGGTGTTGGCAAGTATGTTTGGGGCAAGAGCTGTTGAAGTTTTAATGGCCGGTAATGGGGGGCGTGCTGTTGGCATACAGAACCATGAAGTGGTAGACTATGATATGAATGAAGCATTTGAGAAAAGCGAAGTATTTGATAAGAATATGTATCAATTATCGAAAGAATTATCTATTTAACTACGACGAAATACTAATTCTTTTACATAGAAAGGACTTGGACGATGAGAAAAACTAAAATAGTTTGTACTATTGGACCAGCAAGTGAATCAGAAGAGATGTTAGAAAAATTAATCGAGGCAGGGATGAACGTAGCCAGATTAAACTTTTCACACGGGAGCCATGAAGAACATGCTGCAAGGATTAAAACAATAAGAGCAGTGTCCAAAAAAGTAGGGAAAATTGTAGGTATTTTATTAGATACGAAAGGTCCTGAAATCCGTACTCATAAAATGGAAAATGACGCAATCGAATTGGAGTCTGGTCAAACTATTGATATTTCCATGACGGAAGTTCTAGGAAATACAGAACGTTTTTCTATTTCATATGAAAAACTAATTGAAGATGTACAAAAAGGTTCAATTATATTACTAGATGATGGTTTAATCGAGTTAATCGTCACAGATATTAATACGACTGATGGCATTATTTCCACGTTTGTTCAAAATGCTGGGACGCTAAAAAATAATAAAGGCGTAAATGTACCAGGAGTTTCTGTACAGTTGCCAGGAATTACAGAGAAAGATGCAAAAGATATTCTATTTGGTATTGAGCAAGATGTAGATTTCATCGCGGCTTCTTTCGTTCGCCGATCAAAAGATGTACTAGAAATTAGAGAGTTACTCGAAAACAATAAAGGTTCTCATATTCAAATCATCCCGAAAATTGAAAACCAAGAAGGCGTAGATAATATTGATGAAATCATTCAAGTTTCGGACGGGTTAATGGTTGCAAGAGGAGATCTTGGTGTAGAAATTCCAGCAGAAGAAGTTCCTTTAGTACAAAAAAGCCTTATTAAAAAATGTAATGAAGCTGGCAAACCAGTTATTACTGCAACCCAAATGCTAGATTCCATGCAACGTAACCCAAGACCAACTCGTGCGGAAGCTAGTGATGTTGCTAATGCCATACTAGACGGAACAGATGCTATTATGTTATCGGGAGAAACTGCGGCTGGTACCTATCCGCTAGAAGCTGTTCAAACAATGGATAAAATCGCTAAAAGAACAGAAAACGCAATCGATTATCGTGCACATGTATCCAAGTTAAGTAAGGCTCGTGAAGTAAACTTAACAGATGCAATTGGACAGGCTGTTGCACATACTGCGATTAACTTAAAAGTTAAAGCTGTTATTGCCCCTACAGAGAGCGGTCATACTGCTAAAATGATTGCTAAATTTAGACCAGGAGTTCCTATTATAGCAGTAACTTCTTCTAATTTACCTTCTAGAAAGCTGACACTTGTCTGGGGTGTGTACCCAATCGTTGGAAAAAAAGCTTTTTCAACAGATGAAGTGCTAGAAACAGCAATTGAGGAGAGTATTGTTCACGAGTATGTAACGCATGGCGATTTAGTTGTGATTACTGCAGGAGTTCCAGTGGGGGAAGCTGGAACAACTAACTTAATGAAAGTACATGTGATCGGAGATAAGGTCGCTAAAGGGCAAGGAATTGGAAGAACTTCCGCTTTTGGAAAAGCAATTGTAGTTAATAATGCTAGAGAGTTGGCTGGTAAAGATACAACTAATAGTATCATTGTTACAATTGGTTCTGATCGAGATATGGTTCCAAGTATTGAAAAATGCAAAGGTCTTATTACCGAAGAAGGCGGATTAACTAGCCATGCAGCAGTGGTAGGACTAAGTTTAGGAATTCCGGTCATTGTTGGTGTAGAAAATGCAACAAAATTAATTAAAGATGGTCAAGAATTAACGATAGATGCAAATAGTGGCGCTATTTATCACGGTCACGCAAGCATTATATAAAAAATTGCCTCACCAATTAAGGTGGGGCAATTATTCTAGGGGATCCAGCTCCAGCGCAAAGCTCGTCGCAGAAGAACGTTGCTCCTCGGGGTCAAATGTGAAAAAGCTGCTCCAGCGCAAAGCTCGTCGCAAACAAAATCGCTTGTGGTGGCTGGGGAGCTGCCTCCTGGGCCCGCACGATGCGGGTCATGTCTTGCTTTGCCACAGGATGTGGCGCACTTTGCAGACCTACCCTATCACCATTTGCCTGTCGGGGCAGAAATAGGCGCTTGCGCTTTTCTAAGGAAGGTGAATCTATGAAATGGATAATAGGTCTTATCATTTTAATTCCAGCAATAGAATTATATATCCTGCTCTTATCTGGTAAAACAATCGGAGCTGGATATACAATTCTCTTAATTTTAGCTAGTGGAATTATCGGTGCTTATTTTGCAAAAAGACAAGGAATAAGAGCTTTCCGGGAAGTTTCAGATAATATCAAAAACGCTCAAGCACCTGGGGAAGCTGCGATTAATGGAATCTTCGTCTTTATCGGTTCCATATTAGTCATATTACCGGGTTTTATTTCAGATTTACTCGGCTTTATGCTTTTATTCGCCCCTACACGAAACCTATTTAAACCGCTACTCTATCGCTGGATTCGTAAAAAGATGAAAAATGGTCAAGTTATCGTGATGAAGTCTTCGTAAGGTTTTCCCACTTATTTGCGATTAAATAAATAAACGGGCTAAATAATATTCCTATAAATCCAAAGATTAAAATGGCTGCCGCGCTCAGAAAGAATACGTGGACAGCCTTTATTTGCATTGAGGAGGACCAAAGTACGTTTTCTACGATATGCCTCGTCAACTGGACAAATAGATAAAGAAGTAGAACGATTATCCCGGCCATACGTTGATCCATGAGGAAAAAGTAAATACTAAGTGGTATTAATAGAATGCCTGTTCCTAAAAAAGGGATACTATCTACTAAAGATACTAGAAAAGCATATTTTACAGGATTATGTAAACCTAGTAATTGGAACCCTATCGATAAAAGTACAAAAGTTAATAAAAATAGTTTTAACTCTACGGATATAAATTTATTAATGACGCCAGATGATTTTTTAAGCGCTCTTTGAGAAAAATTTCGGGCTTTTTTAGGAAAATAAACGAGAAACCAATGGCGATCTTTCGTTGTTTCGTATAAAGAAAAGAATAGACCAATACTAAATAAAAAAACTTCAAAAAAATAAGAAGGTAAATTAGTCAGATTTAATAATAAATCATTCAGTAGTTTGTTTAATAAATTTTGAAACTTACCTTCAAAAAATAAGAAAATGGGATGTTGCTTCAATTCAACAAACGGTAATAACATTATATGTTCATGTATTAGCGGAAGAATATCTAAGAGAGCTTGTACTATTACAAATAAAAATAATATAAAACTAGATAATATAAGTGCTTCTGTTAAAAGCACGCTTACAGCAACAGGAAGTTTAACGTTTTTATAAAAGAAATTGGTAATGGGATATAAAAAATATCCACATATAATTGCTAAAGATAAAGGAAAAGCAACGAGCGCAATTAGTATAATAATTCCAAATGGTATCCAGAGAGATACAATTTCTTTCTTATTTATTTGTAGAGTAATCATTTTCATCCATTCTTTTCAAAAATTTAGGATATTAAAACATTATTTTTTAATAATTTTAAGCGTTTTCATTCACAAAATCGCCAAATATGATTATACTAAGATTGTAAGGATTAAAAGGTACATAATATATACAGGTGATTTTTCGTTCAACGATTAGGTGGAGCGAATTATTATACTGTAGAAGGGGAGATTTCGAAATGACAACAACTCGTGGTTTAGAAGGTGTTGTAGCTGCGGAGACTGCCATCAGTTCTATCATTGATGACACACTTACATACGTTGGCTACAATATTGACGATTTAGCAACAAATGCAAGTTTTGAAGAAGTAGTGTATTTATTATGGCATAAACGCCTTCCCAAAGCAGATGAGCTAGCAGAACTAAAACAACAATTAGCTGATAATATGGCTGTACCTCAAGAAGTTTTAAATCATTTCAAAACGTATCCAATTGATAATGTTCACCCAATGTCCGCGCTAAGAACAGCTGTATCTATGCTAGCATTATATGATAATGCTGCAGAAGATATGTCCGAAGAGGCTAATTACTTAAAAGCAATTGAATTACAAGCAAAACTTCCGACATTAGTAACAGCATTTTCCCGTGTACGTAAAGGCTTGGAACCAATTGCACCTAAAACAGATTTAGGATATGCTGCAAACTTCTTGTACATGCTTTCTGGTGATCTTCCAGATGACATCGAAATAGAAGCTTTTGACAAAGCGCTTGTACTACATGCAGACCATGAGTTAAATGCGTCTACATTTACTGCACGTGTTTGTGTAGCTACACTATCAGATATGTATTCAGGTGTTGTAGCAGCCCTTGGAGCCTTAAAAGGTCCACTTCACGGTGGAGCAAACGAACAAGTAATGAAAATGTTAACTGAAATTGGTTCACTAGATAAAGTGGACGAGTATATTAATGAAAAACTAGAAAACAAAGTGAAAATTATGGGCTTCGGTCACCGTGTATATCGTAAAGGAGATCCACGTGCGAAACACTTACGTGAAATGTCTAAGAAATTGACTACCCTTCGTGGCGAGTCGAAATTATATGATATGTCTGTTCGCATTGAAGAAATCGTTACTGGACAAAAGAATTTACCACCTAACGTAGATTTCTACTCTGCATCTGTATATCATTCATTAAACATTGACCATGATCTATTCACACCTATTTTTGCAGTATCACGTGTATCTGGTTGGACTGCACATATTTTAGAGCAATACGCTAACAACCGTTTAATCCGTCCACGTGCAGATTATGTCGGGCCCGGCATGCAAAAATATATTCCTATCGGGGAAAGATAATCATATTGTTTAAAAGAGTAAAACTTAATCAATCTATTCGATATTGATAGCATTATAGATATACTAGGAGGAAATGATAAAATGACAACTGGTAAAATCACTGTAGAAAACGGAGTACTTAACGTACCAAACACAGCAATTATTCCTTTCATCGAAGGAGACGGGACTGGTCCCGACATTTGGGCAGCGGCTTCACGCGTTTTAGAAGCATCAGTAGAAAAAGCATATAACGGTGAAAAGAAAATTGAATGGAAAGAAGTACTTGCTGGTCAAAAAGCATTTGATCAAACTGGAGAATGGTTACCAAAAGAGACTTTAGACGTTATTAAAGAATATTTAATCGCTATAAAAGGTCCACTTACTACACCAATCGGTGGTGGTATTCGTTCATTAAACGTAGCGTTACGTCAAGAACTTGACTTATATACTTGCTTACGTCCAGTTCGTTATTTCAATGGTGTTCCTTCACCAGTTAAACGACCTGAAGATACTGATATGGTTATTTTCCGTGAAAACACAGAAGATATTTATGCAGGAATTGAATATGCTAATGGTTCAGATGAAGTTAAAAAATTAATCAATTTCCTTCAAAACGAAATGGGCGTTAACAAAATCCGTTTCCCTGAAACTTCAGGTATCGGTATTAAACCAGTTTCTGAAGAAGGTACAAAACGTCTAGTTCGCGCTGCACTTAACTATATTATTAAAGAAGGTCGCGAATCTTTAACACTTGTTCATAAAGGAAATATCATGAAGTTCACTGAAGGAGCTTTCAAAACTTGGGGTTACGAAGTTGCTGAGCAAGAATTCGGTGATAAAGTATTTACTTGGAATCAATATGATCAAATTAAAGAAGAGCAAGGAACAGAAGCTGCTGACAAAGCACAAGCAGATGCACTTGCAGCTGGTAAAGTCTTAGTAAAAGATTCAATCGCTGATATCTTCTTACAACAAATCTTAACTCGTCCTAAAGAGTTTGATGTAGTTGCTACAATGAACTTAAACGGAGATTATATTTCTGATGCATTAGCTGCTCAAGTTGGTGGAATTGGTATCGCTCCAGGTGCTAATATTAACTATGTAACTGGACATGCTATTTTCGAAGCAACTCACGGAACAGCTCCAAAATATGCTGGTCTTGATAAAGTAAACCCATCTTCAGTAATCCTTTCAGGTGTATTAATGCTAGAACACCTTGGTTGGAACGAAGCTGCTAAACTAATCATGGATTCCATGGAAAAATCTATTGCTGCTAAAGTTGTAACTTACGACTTTGCTCGTTTAATGGATGGAGCAACGGAAGTTAAATGTTCTGAGTTCGCTGATGAACTTATCAAAAACATGTAATTTGAAAATGAATTTTGGTTTTTAAGGAAGGGAATTTTCCCTTCCTTTTATCTTCATTCAGCAAATGTTTTCTTGCGACGAGCTTGCGCAGGAGCGGAAGACTCCCACCTACCTCTATAGGTGGTGAGATGAATTCGGTTTTGTTTACTGTTCAGTGGGTGTTCAAACGCCCGCTGAACGAAGATAAGGCCTCCGGCGGATGTCGCAGATTTTGAAAGGAATCAAGGAAGGCAGTCTAAATTCGCGATGTCCTGTCGCAACGACTGCATGACCTACATCCTGTAGGTCTCAAGATCGATTCAAAATCTGGACGCAACTACGCCAAGGCGTAATTGATTTAAACAAAAGGAGAGTTTTCTAATGACATTGAAAAGAAGTAAAATCTCAGTAATCGGTGGCGGATTTACAGGTGCAACAACTGCATTTCTACTTGCTCAAAAAGAACTTGGTGATATTGTATTAGTAGACATTCCTCAAGCAGAAAATGCAACTAAGGGCAAAGCTTTAGATATGGCGCAAGCTGGACCAGTCCAAGGATTTGATGCTGATATTATTGGTACTTCTAACTATGAAGATACAAAAGACTCGGATTTAGTAATTATCACTGCTGGTATTGCACGCAAACCTGGAATGAGCCGTGACGATTTAGTTCAAACAAACCAAAAAGTAATGAAAGCAGTAACAAGTGAAATTGTAAAATATTCACCAAATACAACTATTATCGTATTAACCAATCCAGTAGATGCCATGACTTATACGGTATACAAAGAATCAGGTCTGTCAAAAGAACGCGTAATTGGACAATCTGGTGTACTTGATACAGCTCGTTTCCGTACGTTTGTAGCAAAAGAGTTAAACCTCTCTGTTAAGGATGTTACAGGTTTTGTGCTTGGTGGACATGGTGATGATATGGTTCCATTAGTAAGATATTCATATGCTGGTGGTATTCCATTAGAAAACCTAATCGACGCTGACCGTCTAGAAGCAATAGTTGCACGCACTCGTAAAGGTGGAGCTGAAATCGTTAATCTTCTAGGGAATGGCTCTGCTTATTATGCTCCAGCCGCGTCACTAGTTGAAATGGCTGAAGCGATTCTTAGAGATCAAAAACGTGTATTACCATCTATTGCTTATTTAGAAGGCGAATATGGTATGGATGGTATATATCTTGGCGTTCCAACTGTACTTGGTGCAGGTGGTATTGAGAAAATTATTGAGCTTGAACTGACAGAGGAAGAAAAAGGATTATTAAGTAAATCTGCTGATTCTGTTCGAGCGGTTATGAACGTTTTAGCATAATTCATGATAATATTAATCGAGTGTGGGAAACCCGCTCGATTTTTTTTGTACTTATTGTTAAGATAGATATAGCTAATTGATGGGAGGATGAAATTTTGTTATTGGGAAAAATACAGAAACAGGGTAGGAATATAAATGATTTAATTGTTGGTGAAAAATTAACAATTACTGAGAAAATAGAAGATAAGGATTTACTTCTATACTTGGGGTTAACAAATGATAATAATCCTTTATATATTCAGCACGATTTTGCTTCCAAAACAATTTATAAAAAACCTATTGTCC
Source organism: Psychrobacillus sp. OK032 (assembly GCF_900111345.1). GTDB lineage: Bacteria > Bacillota > Bacilli > Bacillales_A > Planococcaceae > Psychrobacillus. The sequence goes on along the minus strand of NZ_FOGY01000002.1, from coordinate 544,015 downwards.
CACCAATTATGTTAATGGGTATTATTACAGCTGCTATCTCCAAATACTTACCTGGTCCGGGAGCTTATATAACAAAGCAAAACATCAGCTTTTTAGCACCTGCTTTTCACTATTCAACTTTAAAGTTTAAGTTCGAAGTAATGGATATTGATGTAGGTTCAAATGAAGTAGTAATTTCCGTTACTGCTAAAAACGAACAAAATAATGCAGTGTTGGCCGGTACTTTTTACGTTAATCCACCAGCAATCGAACAGTAAGTCGACATTTGAAGTCAAATGATTTGGAATGGGGGTTTCAAATCAACTTTGGAGGCAAAAAAAATGAAAAAAGTATTAGTTGTGGATGATGAAAGCTCAATTGTAACATTATTAAAATATAATCTAGAAGAAGCAGGTTTTGAGGTCATTACTGCAAACGACGGTTTAGATGGCTTGAATTGTGCAATCGAGGATCATCCAGATGTCATTTTGTTAGATTGGATGTTGCCACGTATGGACGGAATGGAAGTATGCAAGGAATTGCGATCTAAAAAAATCCAAACACCGATTATTATGCTTACCGCAAAAGACGAAGAGTTTGATAAAGTACTTGGTCTAGAATTAGGTGCGGATGATTATATGACCAAACCGTTTAGCCCACGTGAAGTTACGGCTCGTGTAAAAGCAATGATACGACGTTCTAACATTTCTTCTGAGCATCAGATGAATGAAATAAAGCAAAAAGAAGAAATGTATTCGTTTGGACCGTTGCAAATTTATCCAGAGCGATTTGAAGTGCTTTTAAATGAAGAACCTATTGAGTTTACACCTAAGGAATTTGAATTACTTGTTTACTTAATCGAAAACAAAAACAGAGTACTTACACGCGACCAATTATTAAGTGCTGTCTGGAACTATGATTTTGCAGGAGATACGCGAATTGTGGATGTTCATGTTAGTCATTTACGTGATAAAATTGAAGAAAATAGTAGAAAACCAATTTTCATCAAAACAATTAGAGGTCTAGGATATAAATTTGAGGAACCTAAATCGTAATGAAGAGATTTCAATCCAAAATATTACGAACGTATTCTATAGTAATTGGATTAATATTAGCTAGTCTTGGTCTCGTACTTGGACAACTATATCCTATTTTTGTTCATCACTCCACTGTTGTTTTAATCGACTCTAAAATGAAGCAAATATCTACAGATTTAGCTGCAACAGAACTTTCAAAAGAAGAGCAAGCGACTATAAAACAAATATTAAGCTCTACGCTTCAACATAATGAAATTGCGAATGAACAACAATCACTATGGTTATTTTTATTTTTTGTATTATTCATCACATTTCTTGTTGCTTTAGTTTTGGGAGCAAATATATTTAAAAAGTATGCACAACCAATTGAACATTTAACTGAAACAGCAATGGAACTTGCAAGAGGTAACTATCGTATACGGGCGTTTGAAGATGATTTTTCGGGTATGGCTACATTAAGTAATTCCATCAATATACTAGCGCGCAATTTACATGATATTTCTGTTATGCGCGAAACGGAAAAAGAACGGTTAAAAACTTTAATTGAGAACATGGGCAGTGCCTTAATTATGATTGATCGAAATGGATTTGTAACGATTGTGAATCGGTCATTTTTAGAGCAATTGCAAATTTCCTTTGAAAATATTGATGGAAAGCTATTTCGTAAAATCGGTCTCCCGGATAAAATAGAATCTTTTATAGATAAGTTATTTTTAACGGAATCCTCATACCGCGAACAAATTCAAATTAAGCGAAACTTACATACTTATTATATGGATGCTTATGGGGCACCTGTAATTGGAGAGCATGGAAGATGGCTAGGCATCGTTGTGGTTATGCACGATATCACAGAACTTATTAAGTTAGAGCAAGTACGCAAAGATTTTGTAGCAAATGTCTCCCATGAACTCAAAACACCGGTAACTTCTATTAAAGGGTTTTCAGAGACATTACTATACGGAGCGTACAAAAATGAAGATACATTACTGTCTTTTCTTGAAATTATTCATAAAGAAAGTAATCGATTGCAAATGCTTATTACCGATTTATTAGACCTTTCCAAAGTAGAACAAGTAGGTTATGAAGTAAATTTGTATAAAGTAAACTTGAAAGAAGTATTGAATCGTTGCATTGAGATGTCTACACATCTATTGGAAGAAAAAGAAATAGAATTGGCATTAGCGGTAGAAGACTCGGTGAATGTATTAGGAGATTCCAATCGTTTAATGCAAATTTTGATGAACTTAGTGACAAATGCAATTACGTATTCACCTGATCATACAACTTTACATATTTCCATTTTCAAAAACGAAAAATATGGTATATTCCGAATTCAAGATGAAGGAATTGGGATTAGTAAAAAAGAGATTAGTCGAATATTCGAACGGTTTTATCGTGTGGATCGCGCAAGAAGTAGAAACTCAGGTGGCACGGGCTTAGGTCTTGCGATCGTGAAGCATCTTGTAGAAGCACATCACGGGTTGATAGAAGTAGAAAGTGAAGTCGGTAAAGGTACATGTTTTATAGTGTACATTCCACTTGTGCAAAGTTAATGGAGGTAAATATGAATAACGAACGATTTATCCCAATTATTGTGGGGACAGATATGAATGCTTATAATATGGCTATTTCATTTCATGAGGAGTATAATTTAAAACCAGTTTTAGTCGGAAAGGAAGAGATGTCCTTTACGAAATGGAGCAGTGTCATTGATCATATTGAAATTCATCCGAATCTATGGGATAAAGCTGCGTTTGTCACTGTTTTAACGGAAGTGGCGATGAAATATAAAAAAGCTGGAAAGCAATTGTTATTAATCGGTACAAATGATTTTTATGTCCGACTAATTATCGAAAATGCCAAAGCATTGAAAGAAATGTATGTATTTAACTATATGTCAGAAGAGTTAATGAATAATCTTCTTGTAAAATCTAATTTTTATAAGCTTTGCGAGGAACATGGTATTGATGCACCAAAAACATACTATTATTCTTGTGCTAAAAAAGAGCCTTTTACAGAAGAAGTATTGTTTCCGTTAATCATTAAACCAAGTAATGGGGTTCAATATTATAAAAATAAATTTCCTGGGCAACAAAAAGTATATCGTGTAGAATCCCGTGAAGAACTTAATAATGTCATTAACAAAGTGAATGCTAGTGGGTATATGGAGGATCTAATCATTCAAGATTATATTCCCGGCGATGATACGTATATGTGGGATTCTGTATTTTATATGAATTCGAAGGGAAAAGCGCAATTAAGTACGCTTGCACAAGTTGTTCTGCAAGAACATACGGTTACTGCAATTGGAAACTATACGGCACTAATTACGAGATATAACGAAGAATTGATGACAAAGCTTCAACATTTTTTAGAAGCAGTAGGGTATGTCGGATTTGCAAACTTCGATTTGAAGTTTGATGAACGCGATGGTAAATTTAAGGTGTTCGAAGTGAATATTCGTCAAGGGCGTTCGAGTTATTATACGACGGCGCTTGGACATAATATGGCGAGATATTTTGTAGACGACGTTATTTATAACAAAGCAAAACCGCTAACATTATTAAACGAACATTATTTGTTCACAGTAGTGCCGAAGATTGTGTTAAAGAAGTTTGTGGAAAATAAAGAAATTCAAAGAGAAGTAAGACATCTGTTAAGAAGAGGAAAATGGGGAAATCCATTATTTTATAAGAAAGATACAAGTCTCCCAAGAAAACTATATTTAATTGCCCGCCAGTTTAACTATTATAAGAAATATAAAAATAATAATTGGTAAGGTAAAATTTACAATATATTCATAATAGATTTACAATCGTCTGTTACATTTAAATAGACCCCTTTTCCAAACGATTTACCGAAAAAAGCTAGCCCTCCGCTAGCTTTTTTTTATTTTATTAAAAAAAATGCATATTAAGTAGATAATTTTCTTCAAACAACAAAATTATGTCGCTTTTTATATGAAACGTAAAATAGGGATATTGAGCCTTAATTTGTTTACACTAGGATTTCCGCCCTGCAGTGGAAATTCAAGCTATTCCTAGATTGCTCAAACTCTCCTTTATAAACATAGTTAATTTTTTATTTTTGAAACCAAATGGGTTCTTATTCCGTAAAAGAATTATACATACAGAAAGGGGAAATACTATGAGTACAAAGAGATTAATATCCATCATTGTTGCTTCAATCATAGGAATCATTTTATTATCTGCTGTATTTACATCTTGGTATACAGTAGACGAATCAGAACAAGCAATTGTCATTACATTTGGTGAAGCTGGGGACCCTATTACAGATCCAGGATTGAAATTTAAAATGCCTTGGCCAATTCAAAAAGTAGAGAAACTATCAAAAGAAACATTTAGTCTACAATTTGGATATAAACAATCACCAGATGGAGAAATAGAATCTTTCGATAAAGATACAAAAATGATCACTGGAGACGATAATATTGTCTTAACGGACTTAGTTGTACAATGGAAGATTACCGATCCAAAAGCATATTTATTTAACTCCGAAAGTCCGAAAGAATTATTACATGATGCCACTTCGGCTTCTATTCGATCCATTATCGGGAACTCCAGAATCGATGATGCTTTAACATCAGGAAAAGCGCAAATTGAAGCAGATACCGTTGAACTATTAGGCTCTTTAATAGACAAATATGACATTGGAATAACCGTACTTACTGTGAAACTACAAGACGTGGAGCTTCCAAATGCAGAAGTACGATCTGCATTTACTGCTGTAACTGATGCGGAAGAAACAAAGAACACAAAAGTAAACCAAGCTGAGAAATATGAGAACCAAAAAATGAGTGAGGCTGAAGGGGAAAAAGATGCTGTCATTTCTGAAGCAAATGGATATAAAACGGCTCGTATCCAACAAGCGCTTGGGGATGTAGAACTATTCAATAAGCTTTACGCAGAATATGCGAACAATAAAGAGATTACTAGACAGCGACTGGTAATGGAGACGCTCGATGCAGTATTACCGAATGCTCAAATTTATATTATGAATGATGATGGTGGCACGATGAAGTATTTGCCGCTCCAACCACTCGAATCGAATAAGCAAACACCACCACCAGCGGCTACAGAAACAGAAGAAGGGAGTGGACAATAATGGCAGACAATCATAATCCATTTTCCAATTTAGAGAATAAATTTAATGCAATGCAAAATAATAAAAAACCACAAAAAGAAAAAACACCAATAGACTACAAAAAATATACAAAGCCATTTATCGGTATTTTCATTGTGTTCGTCGTTATTGTAATCGCTTTTGCAAATGTTTATGTCGTGAAAGAAGGAGAGTTTAAAGTAGTTCGCCAGTTCGGGGAGATCAAGGACATCAAAGATACACCGGGATTGCATATGAAAATTCCATTTATACAAAGTATTGCAACCGTCCCTAAATATCAAATGAACTATAAATTATCAGAAGCAGAGATTAACACGAAAGATAAACGTCGAATTATTATTGATAATTATGCGGTTTGGCGAGTTGTAAATGCAAAAGAAATGATCTCGAATGCAGGTAATCTCATTAATGCAGGATCACGTATGGAAGAATTCATCTATTCAGTAGTACGTTCAGAACTTGGTCAACTAGAATATAGTGAGATTATTAATGATGAAAATTCTTCTCGAGGAAGTTTAAATGATCAGATTACAACTCATGTAAATGAATTACTTAAAAAAGACAATTACGGTATTGAAGTAATAGATGTTCGTATCAAACGAACAGACTTACCCGAAGAAAATGAGCAATCCGTATACAATGAGATGATTTCAGAAAGACAAAGTATAGCACAAAAGTTTTTATCTACAGGTGACGCAGATAAACGTCGTATTGAAGCAGACACAGATCGTAAAGTAAGAGAAATGCTTGCAACTGCCAAAAAAGAAGCTGCAATGATTGCTGCAGAAGGTGATGCTGAGGCTGCAAAAATTTACAACCAAAGTTTCTCTAAAGATCCAGAGTTTTATTCTCTTTACCGGACGCTTGAATCTTATAAGCGAACTATTGGGGAAGATTCGATGATTATTATTCCATCTGACTCTCCTTATGCGAGAATTCTTTCGGGTTACTTAGAATAGTTTATGAATCGTCATTCCCCTTACTATCATGGTAAGATATAGGGAATGACGATTTTATTTTAACTTAATTCATCAAACATGGCTGAATTAAGTTAAAGCTAAGCTTCCGGCGGATGTCACAGATTTTGAATGGAGTAGAAGAAGGCAGTCTCATGCGCATTCAAAATCTGGACGCACTGTTTTCTGCGACGAGCTTTGCGCAGGAGCAATGTTTTTCTGTGTAGCTGAACGGAGTGAAGCGGAAACAAATAGCCAAGGCATTTTTGATTAAGATTTAAGGGAGTGAATGGAATGTCCAACGAAAAAATTCTTTTATTGGATGGGAATAGTCTCGCTTATCGAGCTTTCTTTGCTTTACCATTATTAACAAATGAACATGGCATACATACAAATGCCGTATATGGTTTTACGCTAATGCTGCAAAAAATTATGGAAGAGGAAAATCCAACTCATATACTTGTAGCGTTTGATGCTGGGAAAACTACTTTCCGTCACTCTACGTTCGGTGAATATAAAGGTGGAAGACAGAAAACACCACCCGAGCTATCGGAACAATTCCCTTATGTCCGAAAACTAATTGATGCATATGGGATTAAACGATATGAATTAGAAATGTATGAAGCAGACGATATCATTGGAACGTTAAGCAAACAAGCAGATGCAAAAGGTCAACAAGTTGTCATTGTATCAGGTGACAAGGATTTGACGCAGTTAGCAACGGACCGAACGACTGTATATATTACGCGAAAAGGTATAACAGATATTGAAAAATATACACCTGCACATATTGAAGAAAAGTATGGACTAACTCCACTACAAATTATTGATATGAAAGGTCTCATGGGAGATGCCTCGGATAATATCCCAGGTGTGCCAGGAGTCGGTGAAAAAACGGCGATCAAACTTTTAAAAGAACACGGTTCCGTAGAAGATCTTTATCAAGCATTAGACACTGTTAGTGGAGTGAAATTAAAAGAGAAGTTAGTTGCAAACGAAGAACAAGCGAAAATGAGTAAAACACTTGCGACAATTGAAACAAGTGCTCCAATTGAAGTGACCTTAGATGATCTAACATACAGTGGACCTAATATGGAAGATGTAGTGGAGATTTGGAAAGAGCTTTCGTTTAAAACACTATTAGAGAAATCTGATTTTGTTGCGGAAGAACAGGAAACTGCAGAAATAAATTATCAAGTGTTGGAGGAAGTAGATGCTTCCATCCTCAAAGGCCAAATGGCTGTTCATCTCGAAATGTATGATGAACAATACCATACGAGTGAATTACTAGGAATCGCATTATCAGACGGGGAAGAAACGTATTTTATCCAGGGTGCTAAAGCATTTCAATCTGATGCTTTTTGTGCATGGTTTGAGGATGATTCAAAACAGAAATTTTTATCGGACTCTAAAGCGACACAAGCAGTGAGTAGAAAACATGGCGTCAGTATACAAGGAGCAGAATTTGACCTGCTATTAGCAGCTTATATTGTCAACCAATCCATCTCTTCTGGCGACGTTTCTACACTCGCAAAAGAATTCGGAAACTATAATGTATGGACTGACGAAAGTGTTTATGGAAAAGGTGCGAAAAAATCGATGCCCGAGCTGGAGAAACTTGCAGAACATGCGGCTCGAAAAGCGCAAGCGATATGGCAGTTAAAGCCGACTTTAGAAGAAAAGCTGAAAGAAAACGAGCAATTCGCATTGTATAAAGAGTTAGAATTACCACTTGCATCTATTCTAGGAACGATGGAATCAGACGGAGTGCAAGTAGACAAACAAATTCTCGTCGAAATGGGCCATGATTTAGAAGTAAAGCTGCAATCCATTGAGCAAAATATATATGCGCTCGCTGGGGAGAAATTTAATATTAATTCTCCTAAACAACTAGGTGTTATATTATTTGAAAAAATTGGACTAACCCCGATTAAAAAGACGAAAACTGGCTATTCTACAGCAGCAGATGTACTGGAGAAATTAGCTGGAGAGCATGAAATTATTGAACAAATTCTTCATTATCGTCAATTAGGAAAGTTAAACTCAACGTATATTGTAGGTCTATTAAAAGAAATTCATGATGATGATGGGAAAATCCATACGCGCTACCAGCAAGCATTAACTACTACAGGGCGGTTAAGTTCGATTAATCCGAACTTGCAAAATATACCAGTCCGATTAGAGGAAGGTAGAAAAATTCGAAAAGCATTTGTACCGTCGCATCCTGATTGGGTAATGTTTGCAGCCGATTATTCCCAAATCGAGCTTCGTGTGCTTGCGCATATGTCGGAAGATAAAAACTTAGTAGAAGCGTTTAATAACGATTTAGATATTCATACGAAAACGGCAATGGATGTTTTCCATGTAGATGCAGAAGATGTGACGTCGGACATGCGCCGTGCGGCAAAAGCAGTTAACTTTGGTATAGTATACGGCATTAGCGATTATGGTCTATCGCAAAACCTAGACATAACGCGAAAAGAAGCGGCAACATTTATCGAGCAATACTTAAATAGTTTCCCAGGTGTAAAAGAATATATGGATGATATTGTGCGGGAAGCTAAACAAAAAGGATTTGTTACGACGATATTAAATAGAAGAAGATATTTACCTGAAATTACGAGTTCTAATTTTAATCTGAGAAGTTTTGCTGAGCGTACCGCGATGAATACACCAATTCAAGGAAGTGCGGCAGATATTATTAAAAAAGCGATGATTGATATGGCACAACGTTTGAAAGATGAGAAGATGCAAACGAAGATGCTTTTACAAGTGCATGATGAGTTAATTTTCGAAGCACCAAAGGAAGAGATTGCATTACTCGAAAAAATTGTACCAGAAGTAATGGATACCGCGATCAAATTGCTTGTTCCAATGAAAGTGGATTATGCATTTGGTGCTTCTTGGTACGAAACGAAATAAGGAGTTTTGAATATGCCTGAATTACCGGAAGTAGAAGGGGTCGTTCGGTCATTGCGACCAATTGCGACGGGCAAAACAATTCAATCTGTAGATGTCTCTGAAACAATCATTACATCTAAAGCTAATGGCAAAGAAGCCATCATTAAAGGGGCAGATGTAGATGTTTTCAGGGAAGCACTACTTCAAATGACGATTGAAAGAATTGATAGACGTTCTAAATACATTTATTTTCATCTTATAAAAGATGGGGTTCCTCATTTACTCGTCTCACATTTAGGAATGTCTGGGGCTTGGTTTTACGTTCGAAACTTGCATGAGATTGGAGAAGAAAAATTTATACGGCATTCACATGTCATCTTTCATTTAGAGGAAGGTGACATGCTTGTATATGCTGATATTAGACGATTCGGAGAGCTTCGTTTATTAGAAAGCGAAGCAGATTATCCACCATTATTGTTAATGGCTCCAGAACCATTTGACCAGGAAGCTTTAGATCATTATTTGGCGATGAGTGTTTTACCAAAATATGAAAATAAAGCGATAAAGGAATTTATCATGGATGGACATGTCGTATCGGGTTGTGGAAATATTTATGCTACGGAAGCATTATTTCGATTAAGAATGCATCCAGCTCGAAAAGTGAAACGAATTAGTAAGGAAAGAAAAATACAATTATTTAATGAAATCGTCATTGTGCTTCTCGATAGTATTGAAAATGGAGGAAGTACGATTTCTGATTATCGTACTATTAACGGTGGAGCTGGAAATATGCAAAATAGATTGCAAATGTACAGTAAAAAGAATTGCCCTATTTGTGGTCGAAAAACGCTGCAAAAAACGATAGGTGGTAGAACCTCCACTTATTGTGGCTCATGTCAGAAATAATGGAGGATTGTTATGATCATAGGTTTAACTGGAAGTATTGCAAGTGGGAAAAGTACCGTTTCGAATATGCTAAAGGAATTGGGATACCCAATTGTGGATGCTGATCTTGTAGCCCGTGTAGTCGTTGAAAAAGGAACGGAAACACTGGAAATGATAAAGGAAGCATTTGGCCAAGAGGTAATTGCAGAAGATGGTTCCTTAAACCGCGGAAAACTAGGCGAAATTATTTTTTCTAGTCCTTCCAAACGAAAACGATTAAATGATATTATCCATCCGGCAATTCGTGTAGAAATGCTTCGTCAAAAAGGGGAGCTTCTAAAGAAAGATCGTCCAACAATTATTATGGATATCCCATTGTTATTTGAAAGTAAACTGCAATCGTATGTAGAGAAAATATTAGTTGTTACGGTTACAGAGGAAACGCAATTGGAACGTTTAATGGCTCGAAATAATTTTACACTAGAAGAAGCAAAAGCAAGAATCCAATCACAACTTCCATTATCTATTAAAGAAAAAGAAGCGGATGCGGTTATTTATAACAATGGGACATTGGAATCGACGGAACAACAATTGAAAAAAATATTAAGCGATTGGAACTTGTTGATCGCGTAGCATTAAAGACCGTAAACAACACCTCGAAGAACGAGCTGTTTACGGTCTTTTTATAAGAGGTGATTTGCGATCACTATATAAGTAATTGCTATGCATTATCTAGGCAAAAGACTTGTGGAACAAGGACAAAAAACCAGATAAAAATAAAAATATCTTTCTTTAAAATTGGGGCTACATGATTGATATAATGTGTTATACTAATCACAAGTTATAAAATATAAAGTATCACACAGTTACAGGAGGATTTTCACATGACAGCTTCAATTGCAATTAATGGTTTTGGACGTATTGGACGAATGGTGTTTCGCCAAGCGATCGTACAGGAAGAGTTAAACGTTGTGGCAATTAACGCAAGATACCCTTTAGAAACATTAGCACACCTAATCAAATACGACTCTACACATGGTACTTTTACAGGAGAAGTAAAAATAGAAGAAAATGCACTAGTTGTTAATGGGAAACGAGTTCAAATCGTAAATGATCGTGATCCAGCGAATTTGCCTTGGAAAGAGTTGAATGTCGACATCGTAATCGAGTCAACTGGGAAATTTAATGATGGTGTAAAAGCAGGTGCTCATTTAACAGCTGGAGCAAGAAAAGTAATTATCACTGCTCCCGCAAAAAATGAAGATGCAACTATTGTGATGGGTGTAAATGACGATAAATTAGATTTAGAAAATCATCATATTATCTCCAATGCAAGTTGCACGACAAATTGTTTAGCTCCAGTTGCAAAAGTATTAAATGATACGTTTGGTATTGAGAATGGTTTAATGACAACGGTTCACGCATATACAAATGATCAAAACAATCTTGATAATCCTCATAATGATTTGAGACGTGCACGTTCATGTGGTCAATCTATTATTCCGACATCTACAGGTGCGGCAAAAGCGCTTACATTGGTGTTACCAGAGCTAGAAGGGAAGATTCATGGTATGGCACTCCGTGTACCTACTCCGAATGTTTCTTTAGTTGATTTAGTCGTAGATGTACAAAGAGATGTTACTGTTGAAGAAATAAATGAAGCATTTATCCAAGCTTCTGAAGGATCTATGAAAGGAATTTTAGGTTTTACAACCGAGCCACTTGTTTCCATTGATTTTAATACTTCTACTGCTTCCTCTACTATAGATGGATTAACGACAATGGTCATTGGTGATCGAAAAGTAAAGGTACTTGCTTGGTATGACAACGAGTGGGGTTATTCTGCACGTGTAGTTGATTTGACGAAAAAAGTAGCGCATGGACTAAAACTAGTTTCCAGTTGTTAAAATTAAAACCTCTTTCTAAAATTTTTAGAAAGAGGTTTTTTTATGACTTAGGATCTTATAACTCCTATGGTATTTGGATGACTTTTACCATGAAAATATAGCAGTTATAATCATTTTATGGACATTATTTTATTACTCGAAATATACCAGAGCATATTCGCCATATAGTGATGCATTTGTGCAATATATAAAAGCTAATTAGAAAATGCCATCTCATGATAAGTGAAAGTTTTATTAAGAATAAGTTTGTAGTGTTCGAAGGATAGCTGGTCGCTTTCACAGTGGATTTTGTCTCGTTCAACTATTTATTGGATCTTATTTTAGGAAATGCTATTTAAGATTGGATTAAGGGCAACGACACTGATTAGCTAGCAAGCTTAGTGGATTGGAGCGGAAGGGCGGCGACTCCAGCGGGAATAGCATGAGCTGAAGACTCCGCAGGAGCAAAGCGACGAGGAGGCTGAAGCCATGCCCGCGGAAAGCGTCCGCCCTGTAGCGGAAATCCCAGCGGTAACTTCTTTACGACGCATTATCTCTATATTGCGAACTATCTTTTTTTGGTGGATAATTTTTTATTTGTTGCTTATTTGATTAATACATCATATAATGATAATCGTGTACTTCGCGTACATGGACTACTTAAAGGGTTAGGACCTCTTTGGACTAACTTTCCCCCGTGGTAGTCAACTTTGATTGCTTTAAAATAAAACTTATCAAAGGGGGAAACGGACATTGGAAACAATGGGACGTCACATTATTGCAGAACTATGGGAATGCGATTTCGACAAACTTAACGATATGCAATTTATCGAGCAAACATTTGTTGATGCTGCACTGAAGTCTGGTGCGGAAGTCAGAGAAGTTGCATTTCACAAATTTGCACCACAAGGTGTAAGTGGAGTCGTTATAATTTCCGAATCACATTTAACGATTCACAGCTTTCCAGAGCATGGTTATGCGAGCATTGATGTGTATACATGTGGTGATTTAGACCCGTCAATTGCAGCTAATTATATTGCAGATGCTCTTAATGCTGGAATACGCGAAACGATTGAAATGCCTCGTGGTATGGGTCCAGTTAATGCACCTAAGTCACGCATGACAGTTCAAGCGTAATAACTTAGCCTAGATGACTTAGCAGAGGAAGCGATTCCTCTGCTTTTTCGATTTTAACTTGCTTCAGCAGGGAATTTGAGCTCCCTGCTGAAGCAAGTTAAAACCTACGGCGGATGTCACAAATTATATAAAGCAATCGAGGAAGGCAGTCTAAGTTCACATAGCCCTTCTTTTTAGAAAGCTCGTCGTAAAAGAACTTTTACCGCAACGATTGCCATGACCTACAACCTGTAGGCCTTTAAATTGCCATTCGAAATTTGGACGTAATTACACCAAGTCGTAATTGATTAGCTAATACTGTTATAATAGATATACAAATGAATGTAAGGAATTAGGTGAGAGAAAAATGAGATGTCCAACTTGTCAATATAATGGTACAAAAGTTGTTGATTCTAGGCCTGTTGATGATAATAAGGCGATTAGAAGAAGAAGAGAGTGCGAAGATTGTGGATTTCGATTTACAACATTTGAAAAAGTAGAAGAAACCCCTTTAATCGTCGTGAAAAAAGATGGATCTAGAGAAGAATTTAGTCGTGAAAAAGTACTTCGGGGTCTGATACGTGCATGCGAGAAGAGACCAGTTGCGCTAGATCAACTAGAAGAAATCGTGTTTTCGATTGAAAAAGAATTACGAAGAGCAGGAAATTCCGAAGTGAAATCGGAGGAAGTTGGAGAAAAAGTAATGGACAAGCTTGCGGAAGTAGATGAAGTTGCTTATGTTCGCTTCGCTTCTGTCTATCGTCAATTTAAAGATATAACGGTTTTTATAGAGGAACTAAAAGAAATAATAAAAAAGAATCCAACATTATAAGCAGCAAGAGAGTAGGTGCAACTGTCGATGTTATATAAGGAGCTTCAGCCAGCAGACATGTATATGATTCGCTTGCCATATTCTTTTTCGGATTATGATCGCCAATTATTAACATTATTTTATCAACCATTAGTTGGAGCAGAAAGCATTAGCCTGTACTTAACGCTATGGGCAGATGGAGAAGCGAAAAATAACGAGCAATTGCCTCATTATCAACTAATGAATGTATTAGGTGTTTCCATCGGTAAAGTTTTTCAAGCGAGAATTGCGTTAGAAGCAATTGGACTGCTTCGTACTTGGCAAAAATCGGAGAATGATGGCCGTGTCTTTTATTATGAGTTAGCTGCCCCGCTTGATGCAGAGTCCTTCTTAAAAGATCCATTATTATCGATGTTTCTGTTAAGCAAAATTGGGGAAAATGCATATAAACAATTACGCAGTCGATTTATCCAACCTGCAAACTGGCATGATGGATTTACGGATGTTTCTCGAACTTTTATGGACGTATTTAAACCATCTTCGAAAACAGGGAATGCTATATCTTATGAAGAGAATTTTCAATCTAAAAAAAGAATGGCTTCTCTGCCTTTTTACTTCGATCAATTTGATTTTGCTTTATTACAGGAAGGGCTTTCGGAACAACTTGTACCAAAATCTGCGATGACGATAGAAGCAAAAGAAGTGATCGCAAAACTAGCTTTTTTATACAACTTACATCCGGTGGAGATGCAAAAAGTAGTCATACTTGCATTAGATGATGAACTACATCTCTCCGAAGCAAGATTAAAAAAAGCATGCGCTGATTACTATAAGCTAACTGTTTCTAAAACTGCCCCAGTTATGGAGAAAATCGGGCAATCGGTTAAACGAGTACCTGAAAAGAGCCAGCCCTTATCGAAAGAAGAAGAACTTATCCATTATTTAGAAACCACGGCTCCAGCAACTGTATTAAAAGATATTGCAAACGGCAAAGAACCAATTTTAGCGGATGTACAATTAGCGAATCATTTTGTGACCCATTTTAAAATGCCAATAGGTGTTGTTAATGTACTATTGCAATATGTATTGCTTCGAACGGATATGAAACTGACGAAAAATTATGCTGAAAAAATTGCTTCCCATTGGATTCGAAAAGATGTGAAAACAGCAAAACAGGCAATGGAGCTTGCGAGAAGCGAACATGAACAATATATAAAATGGAAAAGTGAAGGGTCTAAGCAGAAATCTTATACGAAAAAACCAGTGCGCGAAGAAAAAGTGCCGGATTGGTTTTATAAGAAAGATGGGGAAACGAAACAATCCGGAGAAACAACTAATGGTATTCAAAATATAGATGAAGAAAGACAAAAGCTATTAGCGGATTTGAATGCATTGAAGAGGTAGGTGGAAATAATGGAGCGTATAAATGAAACGTTAAAAAGAATGGTTCAAACGCCAGAATTCTCAAGTAGACTAGATGAAATGAAAAGAGAAGTGTTAGAAGATCCAGGTGTGCAAAAATTTTTAGAAGAAAATGCGGGAGATATATCAAAACGAATCGTAGATCGTGGATTAAGTAAGTTATACGAATATAAGTCTCAGTCCCATGATTGTGGTTCTTGTGATTCCTTAGAACTTTGCATGAATGTTATGAAAGGCTATGAGCCAAAATTAGTTTTAGAGCGTGGTCTAATTGGTTTAGAATATGTTCGTTGTCAACGAGGAATTATAGTAGATGAACGTAGAAAAGTGACTTCCATGATTGATAGCATTCATATGCCAAAAGAAGTCATGGAGGCACGTCTTGGCGATGTTGATGTGAATGATGGTAGTAGGGTGGTTGCTGTTCGTGCTGCTGTTGACTTTTTGGAGGAATGGGGTAGAACAAATACATTGCCCAAAAAGGGTCTCTATATTTATGGTAAATTTGGTGTCGGGAAATCATATTTACTAGGGGCGCTTGCGAATGAATTAGCGAGTAGACATATTCATTCTGTTGTTGTGTATGTACCGGAATTTTTGCGAGAAATGAAACAAGCAATTCAAGATCAATCGCTCTCTGAAAAAATAGAGTTCGTCAAAAAAGCTCCCGTTTTAATGCTAGATGATCTTGGTGCTGAAGTAATGTCTAGCTGGACGAGAGATGAGATAATAGGAACAATCTTACATTACCGAATGTCGGAACAGCTCCCTACTTTTATAACGTCTAACTTCAATTATTCTGAGTTAGAGCATCATCTGTCCTTTACGCAGCGCGGAGAAAAAGAAGTAGTGAAAGCGGGACGAATTATGGAGCGAATTCGTGCGCTTACCACTCCAATTTCACTACAGGGTAAGAATTGGAGAGATTCATAATATTTCTTTCAGAGCAAAAATGATAGGAACTATTGGTGAACGAGGATATTTCTTCGTTCTTTTTTTTTTTATTCTGACTGATAATTCAAACTTTATAATGGATAATAATTTCTATTGCTTTCTAATTATTATCCATTATAATTATAATTGAAATTGATAATCGTTATCAACTTAAATATCAATCATTATTAAGGAGAGAAAAGAATTGAGAAAAATAATTAGTTTATTGATGATGAGCTTACTGCTTATCCTTGCGGCTTGTGGAAATGAGACAAGTGAACCTGCAAAGACAAATAGTACTACCAAAAAAGAGGAAACAGTTACAGAAAGTACAGAGAGTAAAGAAGTCAATTTATATACAAGTCGCCACTATGATGTGGATGATGAGTTATACGCTAACTTTGAAAAAGAAACTGGTATCAAAGTAAATGTAATTAAAGGCGAAGCGGACGAGTTACTAGAGCGTATTAAACGTGAAGGGGATGCTACACAAGCAGATCTTCTTTATACAGCGGATGTTGGACGTCTATCTCGTGCAAAAGAAGAGGGAGTTCTACAATCTGGTTCAAGTGAGCTATTAGATAAACAAATTCCAAAGAAATTTCAAGATAATGACCAAATGTGGTATGGTTTAACGAAACGTGCCCGTGTTATTATATATAATAAAGACAAAGTAAAACCTGAAGAATTATCAACATACGAAGCATTAACGGAAGATAAATGGAAAGGCCGTGTGCTTATTCGTTCGTCGGAAAACGTATACAACCAATCTTTACTTGCTTCTTTCATTGACATTAATGGGGAAGAAAAAGCAAAAGAATGGGCAGAAGGAATTGTTGCTAATTTAGCTCGTAACCCTGAAGGGGGAGATCGCGATCAAGCAAAAGCAATTGCTGCTGGAATCGGTGATGTTGCTATAATGAATACTTACTATTACGGTCAAATGTTAAATTCAGAAGATCCAGAAGAAGTAAAAGTTGCGGAAGGACTAAGTGTTTTCTTCCCGAACCAAGAAACTACAGGAACACATGTTAACATTAGTGGAGCAGGAATTGTAAAGCATTCAAAAAATAAAGACAACGCTATTAAACTACTAGAGTTTTTGTCTGCCCCAGAAGCACAAGGAACATTTGCAACTGCAAACTTTGAGTATCCTGTAAACCCTGATGTTGAGCCTTCAGATCTTCTAAAGTCTTGGGGTAATTTTAAAGAACAAGATATTCAACTTTCTGTTTTAGGTGACAATAATACTAAATCTATTATGATTTTCAATGAGGTTGGTTGGAAATAATGAAGGGTACTCCCTTGCTGATAAATTCGGCAAGGGGTTTCTTGCTATTATAAACTGAGGTGTTTTCTTCAATGAAGAGGCTTATGATAAATGTAAATAGTTGGACTATTTCAGCGTCTTGCATAATTATTTTGTTGTTTTTACCCAATATTACAATTTTGAAGGGGATATTTGTTCCTTCTAATGAAAATTGGGAGCATTTGAAAAAATTTGTCTTACAAAATTACATACAAACATCTGTAATATTAGTAGTTTTTACAGCTATTTTTAGTATCGTAATAGGATTAAGCCTTGCTTGGCTTATTGCACAATATCAATTTCCTTTAAGAAACTTTTTTAAATGGGCGTTAATTTTGCCTTTAGCCATCCCCCCATTTATTGGAGCATATACATATCACGGAATTGTAAACTATACTGGAGTAATTCAAAAGACATTACGCAATGAATTTAATATTACGGTTAATCCTTCTTTTTTTGACATTATGAATATTCCGGGTGCTATATTTATTTATACGTTGTTTTTGTATCCCTATGTTTACACGATTACCCGCATTTTTTTATCCAATCAATCTGCTTCATTGATCGAAAGCGCTAAAATTCTTGGAAAAGGACCTTGGCAAATTTTCTTTCAAATAGTAATCCCAATCTCACGAGTTGCAATCATTGGAGGATCAAGTTTAGTTATACTTGAAGTTTTGAATGATTACGGTGTAGTTAAATATTTTGGTATTCAAACATTTAGTACAGCAATATTCCAAACATGGTTTGGATTTGGTGACATTGAAACGTCCATTAAACTTGCTGCTTCGTTGATGGGATTTGTTATATTAATTTTAGTTTTTGAAAAGTTATTTCGAGGAAAAAAGCAATTCAGTTTTGCCTCGACTAAAGTAAAGCCGTTACCATTAATTAGGTTGGTAGGGTTGAAAGCCTTATTTGCAACTTCCTATGTTTTAATCATCTTTTGTTTCGCTTTTCTAATACCAGTCGCTCAGTTAGTGAGTTGGTTTATATTAACTTTTGGAAAAATTCCTATGGATGAATTTTTTCAGCATATAAAAAATTCGGTTTTTGTAGCTGGAGTTAGTGCGGCAATTATTATATTTTGTGCACTTATTATCGGAAACTTCAGTCGTATAGTCAAAGGGAGGTATGTAAAAATACTGCCTAAGATTACCGTGCTAGGTTATTCCATTCCTGGAGCAGTTATTGCCGTTGCAGTCGTTACTACGTTTATTACCTTAGATCGCTTTCTCACTCCTCTTTATGCAGTTATGGGGATAGATTCAAAGCTTGTACTAAGTGTGAGCATTGTCATGTTAATTACTGCTTATATCATCCGATTTTTTGCTATTGGTTATAACGCAATAGAATCTGGCTATGATAAAATTGGTACAGATTTTAGTCACGCATCTCGCATACTTGGGGCTGGCTTAATGAGAACTTTTGTCAAAGTAGACCTACCAATGATGAAAGGTGCCATAATAAGTGGGTTTATCCTTGTGTTTATTGATATTATGAAAGAAATTCCGTTAACATTAATATTACGTCCATTTAACTTTGATACACTTGCAACAAAAGCTTTTCAGTATGCAAGTGATGAAAGAATTATGGAAGCTTCTCAAGCTTCTCTGTTCATTATTACGATAAGCGCAATTGCAATTTTTGTATTTCATTATTTACTTGAAAAGGGGCCGAAATAAGATGTTTATAGCAATTGAAAATGTATGCTTTTCTTATTCTAACTCAAAAGAAAATGCAATTGACGAGTTCAGTATGACAATTGAAAAAGGTGAAGTCATTTCTATTTTAGGAAGAAGTGGTAGTGGTAAAAGCTCGATTTTACGTATTCTTGCCGGGTTAGAATTGCCAACTAAAGGTACATTTACGATTGGTGACAATGTATTATTTAGTTCAAATATTTTTGTTCACCCGGAGAAGCGTGGGATTGGTTTAGTTTTTCAAGATTATGCTCTTTTTCCTCATATGACAGTGACTGAGAATATTAGGTTTGGTTTATTTAGATTAAGTAAAAAGGAAAAAGAAAAAAGAATAAAGGAAGTTTTAGAATTAGTAGAACTAACAGGCTTTGAAAAAAGGTACCCGTATCAATTGAGTGGCGGTCAGCAGCAACGGGTTGCTCTTGCACGAGCACTTGCGCCAAAGCCAAACCTTCTGCTTTTAGACGAACCATTTTCTAATTTGGATGCTGAATTACAGTATAAAATTCGAAAAGATTTACGAGATATATTAAAAAAAGCTAATATTACATCTATTTTTGTGACACATGATGAAAATGATGCCCATGCTTTAGCGGATCGTATTGTTAAAATTGATAAAGGGAAAATTGTGAAAGTTGGTAGACCTTGTGATATGTTGGGTATGCCAATCAAACAAGAAGTGATGCAGTAAAAAAGCTCGATAAGTAATATTCACTTGCAATTTTTTTTACATACCAGTATACTTTCTTCTATAAGAATATTTTGATGCATTGAAGAGGACAACAATCAGTTTGTACGACTTTTTAGAGAGAGAAGCCTTGGCTGGAAGCTTCTTAAGTACCGGCAATCGATTTACCACCTCGGAGCAGTAGCTGTGAATTTATTTAGCAGTTACCGGTCACCGGCCCGTTAGCCGATGCAGAGCTTCGTCTACTTTTGTTTTAGTAGACAGAAGAAGGGTGGAACCACGATTTGAACCTCGTCCCTTTTTAGGGATGAGGTTTTTTTGCGTTTTCCAAAAGATATTTTACGAGGAGTGTTCAACATGGCAGAAGTTATTAAGTTAAAATTTCCAGACGGAGCGGAAAAGGAATTTCCTATTTCGACAACTACAGAAGAAATTGCGCAATCTATTAGTCCTGGATTACGTAAAAAAGCATTAGCAGGTAAACTTAGTGGGCAACTAATCGACTTGAAAACACCTATTACAACAGATGGAGAAATAGCAATTATTACGCCAGAATCTGAAGAAGCATTAGAAGTACTTCGTCACAGTTCAGCTCACTTACTTGCACAAGCGGTTAAGCGTTTGTTTAAAGATGTAAAACTTGGAATCGGTCCTGTTATCGAAAACGGTTTTTATTATGATATTGATTCACCAGAACCGATCACGGCTGAAGACTTTCCATTAATCGAAAAAGAAATGAAAAAAATTATTAACGAGAATATTGAAATTGTAAGACATGATGTATCTCGCGCGGAAGCTTTCAATAAGTTTAAGGAAGATGAATACAAAGTAGAGCTTCTTGAAGCAATTCCAGAAGGCGAACAAGTATCTATTTATGAGCAAGGAGAATTTTTCGACCTTTGCCGTGGAGTACATGTACCATCTACAGGAAAACTAAAAGAGTTTAAATTATTAAGCATTGCAGGTGCATATTGGCGCGGCAATAGCGACAATAAAATGCTTCAACGTATTTACGGAACTGCATTCTTCAAAAAAGAAGAGCTTAAGCATCATCTAGATATGCTAGAAGAAGCAAAAGAGCGTGATCATCGTAAAATTGGGAAAGAGCTAGCACTGTTTACGAATTCTCAAAAAGTAGGTCAAGGTTTACCACTATGGTTACCAAACGGCGCAACTATCCGTCGCGTGATCGAGCGTTATATCGTTGATAAAGAACTAAAACTTGGCTATAAGCATGTATATACTCCGGTGCTAGGATCTAAAGACCTTTATGAAACTTCCGGTCACTGGGATCACTATCAAGATTCAATGTTCCCACCAATGGAAATGGACAACGAGACATTAGTACTGCGCCCGATGAACTGTCCACACCATATGATGATTTTCAAAAACGGTATGCATTCTTATCGTAACCTTCCATTGCGTATTGCTGAACTAGGTACGATGCATCGTTATGAAATGTCCGGAGCACTTTCCGGCTTACAACGCGTTCGCGGGATGACATTGAATGATGCGCATCTTTTCGTACGTCCAGACCAAATTAAAGCAGAATTCCAAAAAGTTGTAGAGCTTATCATTTCTGTTTATAAAGACTTTGACTTAAAAGATTACACATTCCGTCTATCTTACCGTGATCCACAAGATACAGAGAAATATTTCGATGACGATGCAATGTGGGAAAAAGCACAAGCGATGTTAAAAGAAGCTATGGATGAGCTTGGCTTAGATTACTTCGAAGCAGAAGGAGAAGCAGCGTTCTACGGACCGAAATTAGACGTTCAAGTAAAAACGGCAATTGGTAAGGAAGAAACTTTATCAACTGTTCAATTGGACTTCTTATTACCAGAGCGTTTTGACTTAACGTATGTTGGAGAAGATGGTAAACCGCATCGTCCAGTAGTTATTCACCGCGGAGTAGTTTCAACAATGGAACGTTTCGTAGCATTCTTAATCGAAGAATATAAAGGCGCTTTCCCAACGTGGTTAGCTCCAGTTCAAGTAGAAATCATTCCAGTATCCAATGAAGTGCATTATGATTATGCAAAACAAATCGAAGAGCAATTAGTAGCGGCAGGTTTCCGAGTAGAAATGGATGACCGTGAAGAAAAACTTGGATATAAAATTCGCGAAGCACAAATGCAAAAAATTCCATACATGCTCGTTTTAGGAGATAAAGAATTAGAAGCAGGTAATGTAAACGTACGTAAATATGGAGAACAGCAATCAGAAAGTATTCCATTTGAAGCGTTTTTAGCTCGAGTTCAGGAAGAAACAAAACATTAATCAGAAAAGCGCAAGCGCCTATGTCTGCCCTGACAGGCAAATGGGGATGTGGTAGGTCTGCAAAGTGCGCCACATCATGTGGCAAAGCAGACATGACCCGCATCGTGCGGGCCCAGGAGGTAGCTCTCCAGCCACTACAGCTTTTTCACATTTGACTCCGAGGGGCAACGATCTTCTGCGACGAGCTTTGCGCGTGAGCAATGTGCTGGAGCTAGACAATTACTGAGTAGAAAGTTTTTATTTTCTTAAATAATAAATTCTGTTGACATGTACTAATTTACATGATATAGTTATTTAGGTTATTGAATACAAGTTTGTGGTATAAGAAGAGGCTGCCCGCTTCTCACCTGTTTGACACTTTATGTTGTTGACTGGTAAGCACACGATCGACTGTAATATGTAGGCATCTACATGTTCTTATATCGGCGGGCAGACATACATCTTATGTCTGCTCGTTTTTTTATTTGATCGAAAACGGCGTAAGTAATTCGTTTCTACGGAATTTATGCCCCAAACCATGTATTCGCGACACTATTTGGAGGTGGATTGTTATTAGCAAAGACATGTATGTGAACGATGGCATTCGAGCACGCGAACTACGAGTTATTGATCAAAATGGCGATCAGTTAGGATTGAAAACACGTAACGAAGCACTTGAAATCGCAGGTCGTGTAAATTTGGATCTTGTCCTTGTGGCTCCTCAAGCCAAGCCGCCAGTCGCTCGTATCATGGACTATGGTAAATTCAAATTTGAGCAGCAAAAAAAGGATCGTGAAGTCCGTAAAAATCAAAAAATCATCGTGATGAAAGAGGTTCGTTTGAGCCCAAGTATAGATGAACATGATTTCCAAACGAAACTTAAAAACGCGATCAAGTTCCTTGAAAAAGGAGATAAAGTGAAAGCATCTATTCGTTTTAAAGGTCGTGCCATTACTCATAAAGAAATTGGTCAACGCGTCTTAGATAGATTTGCAGAAGCTTGTACGGAAGTATCTACGGTTGAATCAAAACCGAAAATGGATGGCCGTAGTATGTTCTTAGTGCTAGCACCAAAGAACGAAAAACAGTAATAGAGTACAATTGTTTAGGAGGAATTCGACATGCCGAAAATGAAAACTCACCGTGGAGCTGCAAAGCGTTTCAAAAAAACGGGTACAGGAAAATTAAAACATGACCGTGCTTTTGGGAGCCACTTATTCGCTAACAAATCTACTAAAGCTAAACGTAAACTACGTAAAACTAAAGTAGCTTCTTCAGGCGATTACAAACGTATCAAAACTTTACTAACTTACATGAAGTAATAAGAAATTTAATCATTCGAAAGAATAGCAGGAGGTAATGAATCATGCCACGCGTAAAAAGCACACCAGTAACAAAAAAGCGTCGTAAAAAAGTATTAAAATTAGCTAAAGGTTATTACGGTTCAAAACATACATTATATAAAGTAGCAAACCAACAGGTTATGAAATCTCTAATGTATGCATACCGTGACCGTCGTAACAAAAAACGTGAATTCCGTAAATTATGGATCACACGTATCAATGCGGCAGCACGTCTAAACGGTCTTTCTTACAGCCGTTTAATGCACGGATTAAAATTAGCTGAAATCGAAGTTAACCGTAAAATGTTAGCTGATCTAGCTGTGACAGATGCTCAAGCATTTACACAACTTGCAGATGTAGCAAAAAAAGCAATCGCTAAATAATAAAAGATAAAAAAGCTGATAGAGATTCTATCAGCTTTTTTTGTACAAGGAGTATGAAATGACGGAAATCATTCTAATAGTTGTTTTAGTTATGTCTATTGTTTCCTTTATAGTAATGGGTTATGATAAATCTCAAGCAAAAAAGCATAAACAAAGAGTTTCAGAGCGTACTTTATGGACGCTTGCAATTTTTGGTGGGGGCATTGGTGCCTATATAGGTATGCAGTTATTCCGACACAAAACAAAGCATACGAATTTTCGAGTTGGCTTTTTTATGTTGCTTATTTTGTATGTGTTTTTACTATTTTGGTTAGTAACAGCGAACAACCCTATTATTACATAGAGTTGTTCGCTATTTTTAAAGATTAAGAAAGTATATAATTTTCCGTTCCATAAATCCAGTGTTACAGATATCTTGGAGAAAAAGATGGAATACTACTGTTGATTTCCGCGGGGTGAGCGATGAGCCATCACCGCCGCTTGCGCGTTCGTTGTGATGTCTCACCTTTCTCACCAGAGGAACGAAGGCTAAGTATGCCACATCAAAAGGAAGGCAATCTAAAATCGACGCGTCCTGCTCCTGCGCAAGCTGGTCGCAAAAGAACTTTTGCGGCAACGATTGCATGACCCACATCCTGTGGGCACAGGCGCCTTCGTGACCAACATCCTGTTGGCCTCCAGTCGCCGCCTTTCACTACAATCAAGTGGCAATAAGCCGCCCAAAGTCCTCCGAAAAAGATACAAAACAGGTATTAGAGGGTGTTTACACTTTTCTTAAAAGAAGATAAGAAATTATATAAAATTGGTGTATCATGAACCCAGTGTTCATAGTATTTTTGTTAAGCTTCTTCTTTCATTAACTGCTCAATAGGGCTCTTCCAATTTATTTTGGCAGATGGGTAATTCATGCGTATTTCATTTTGTAAAAAACGAAAATCTTCTTTTCGGAAACCTTGAAGTTTTGCAACATCCTTTGTCCAAACGAAAATAGTGATGACTTCAAATGCTTGATCGGTAGCTCCTAAATACTTCTCACCTTCAAATAACGCACCTTTATAAGAAATGAAAAAGTTTTTACGAATATTTTTAATATCATCATAAAAATAATACTGTTCTTTTTCATAGGCCTCGTCTAACTTACGCTTTGGATCAAACAAATAACGAAGAATTTTGTAAAAAGCATATATGATTATGACAATTATTAGTAAACGTAGTAAAAAAATCATACAAAATGTCCTCCTTGTAAAATACATAGTAATTGCTATACGATAGAAGAGCTAGTTTGGTTTCAAAAAAATTAATATTAATGGAGGAAATAATGAATTTAGAAAAACTTTTTACAATGCAGGCGGCATTAGATGAATATATTCAATCAAACAAACAAGTGGATGAAGATGTTTTTATGAAAAAAGGATTAGCACTTGTAGTAGAACTTGCAGAACTAGCGAATGAAACTCGCTGTTTTAAGTTTTGGAGTGGGAAGGGACCATCTGAACGGGCTGTTATTTTAGAAGAGTATGTAGACTCTATTCATTTTCTATTGTCATTGGGTATTACAAGGGGCTTGGATGATCTTAAAGAGTGGCCAATAGAAAAGAATGAAGAAGATTTGACTACGTTATTCCTTCTAACAAACGAGGCTATTATAGCATTTTTACATCATTCAACAAAAATTACATATGAAAAGATTTGGGTTTTATATGGAGCAATTGCAGAAAAGCTAGGTTTTAGTAGCGAGGATGTATTGAAAGCGTATATTTCCAAAAATGAAACAAACTACGAAAGACAGAAGAGCGGGTATTAAGTTGATTTATTTTTAGCCTAAAATCGTCGTACCTGTACGACAACGGCTTGCATCATACAGGTATTAGCTCAATTAATACTTGAATGCAATTACGTCGAGGCGTAATTGCTCAGTAAAACAATTGGAACTTTTTCAAATGTAAGCCGTAAACATACTAATAGAAACTTCTTAGTAATGTTGAGGTGAAATCAATGAAAAAGTTCTTTTTTTTGATTGTATTATTTTTATTAGCTTTTTCATCTAGTGTAGTTGCGGAAGAGAGATCCTACACAATAGACTCAGTACATATTAAATCTTGGATACAACCAAATGGAGATCTTGTAGTCAATGAAGTATTTACGTATAATTTTGATGGCAATTATACTAGTTTAAAGCGATCATTCCCAAAGCGGCATGATGAAAATGTAGAATATTTTTACGCTCATGAAATAACTACATTAAGCCCAGAACCGGGTTTCATCGAAGACAATACATTAAATACATTAAATGTTACAAAAGAGAATGGCGTATATCGAACAAGTATTAACAAAACAAATGAACAAGTTTCCTTTTTATATGTGTATAGGCTTAAAAATGCCGTTAAAGCGTATGATACATACAGTGTTGCAAATGTTACGTATTTTGAAGATGGGGATGCACATGATCAAGATTTTCATGAAGTAACAATAGATTTTATTCTACCTCAAACCATCGATCCTTCTAAATTCGATGGAGTGCTTTTCGATCGAAATGCAAATAATAACGTGAAGTCTGAATTTGGAATTCGATTTTCAACACCGATTTCGGAGGCATTTTCCTTAACGAAAGCAACCTTCTTTTTTCCTTCTTCTGTCATGACAAGCATGAAGAAAACGAAAAGTGCTAACTCGATGAATGAAGCATTTGAAAACGAAAAGAAACAAGCGGATGCTATGAAAAAGAGGATATCCGAAATTCCTGAACTTATTAGAATCTTACCTAAAGTTTCTCTGGTATTAGTGATTATTGCCGTTCTTTTCATTATTTTGTTACCTCAAAGGCATTTTTGGCGAAAAGGAAATGGTGAGAATATACTGGATATCGATATTTTATATTTGTTTTATGTATATAAGACAGGAAAACGGAATAATAAAGCTTTTTTAGCTGGTTTGTTTTCGCTAGTAGAAAAACAAGCGGCCATAGTAAAACCATTGGAATCGGCATTACGTTTTAAAAATGACTCCAAAGCACCTAAAGAAACCTTATACTTCCGATTGAAGAATGGAGGGATTGCCAAGGGAGTATCCGAAAATTACTTAATTCAATGGCTTTTTAATACAAGAAGTGGTTCAAGTAAATGGGCATTTCATTTACATGATGCAGCGGGAGCACCAAGAAAAGATAGAGATAATGGTATGACCAATTACTATCATGCTCGAAAAAAAGAGTTTAAAAAGAATCAAAAAACTTGGCATAAAAAAGTACAGGATGAATTAGTAGAAGCGGGAACTTTTCATAATAAATTACCAAAGCTCATCATTAGCTTAGCAATTGTTTTGCTATCGACTTTCGTTGCTTTAAGCTACTATGCAGACTTCAAAAGCAGTGGAAGTATTGTATTCATTGCTATCATTACGTTACTATTTCTTATTATTCATTGGATTAAATTAACTGCTCACGGCTATTTTGTTCTTTATATGATTGTGATTAGTTTAATGGTAGGGAATATAGTAAATGATGAATTGATGAGTGAGATTATTGGTGTTATGTTAGCAATTATATTTTTATATATTGCAGTTCCGAATAATATTCTTTCGATGAATGCCGTCCGTGCAAAAGATAATATTCGCTCCTTCCAAAAAAGTTTGAAGAACGGAATGCCTGTCGGACTTACGAAAGCGGAGCAAGAGAAGTGGACGATACGAGCATATTTATTTGGTAGAAAAAATGTGCATATACCAATTACAGATGATGCGGTCCCATTAGCGGCACTATTAATTGCTGGAACAGATCCAATGGACTATGTGACGAAAACATGGTATTGGACTACGGGCATTACATCCAGTGGAGGATCATCCGATTCAGGAGGTTCTTATGGTGGTGGTGGTGGTAGTGATAGCGGTGGCGGGGGAGCAGGAGCTGATTGAAAAATTTAACGCTCAATTTTGAAAACAGAATGAGATTAGAATATAATAGATATGGCAGTTATATTTAGGAGGGCGAAATAATGACAAAGTTAGATGAGACATTAACAATGCTTAAAGAGTTAACCGATGCAAAAGGGATTCCAGGGAATGAACGTGAACCTCGTCAAGTAATGGAAAAATACATAAAGCCCTTTGCAGATAAAATAGAATACGATAATTTAGGAAGTTTAATCGCTGAAAAAGTAGGCGATGCAAATGGTCCTAAAATTATGGTAGCAGGACATTTAGACGAAGTAGGGTTTATGATTTCGAAAATTGATGACAAAGGATTTTTAAGCTTCCAAACAGTTGGTGGTTGGTGGTCACAAGTAATGCTTGCACAACGTGTGACAATTGTTACTCGCAAGGGTGATACAATCACAGGTATTATTGGATCAAAACCTCCTCATATTTTAACAGCTGATGCACGAAAAAAAGCAGTGGATGTAAAAGATATGTTCATCGACATCGGTGCATCTTCTAAAGAAGAGGCGATGGAGTGGGGAGTACTACCGGGAGATATGGTAGTGCCATATTTTGAATTCTCCGTGATGAACAATGAAAAACTATTACTTGCAAAAGCATGGGATAATCGTATTGGCTGTGCTATTGCAATCGACGTATTAAAAGGCTTGCAAGATGAAAAACATCCAAACATTGTCTATGGTGTAGGAACTGTTCAAGAAGAGGTTGGACTACGTGGTGCTAAAACCGCTACTGTGAAAGTGAATCCAGATATCGGTTTTGCAGTGGATGTTGGTATTGCTGGAGATACACCAGGAATTACTGCGAAAGAATCCACAAGTAAAATGGGTGCTGGTCCACAAATTGTGTTATTCGACGCTTCGATGGTATCGCATAAAGGATTACGTGATTTCGTTGTGGATACGGCAGAAGAAAATGATATTCCATACCAATTTGAAACGATTCCTGGTGGAGGCACAGATGCAGGTTCTATGCATATTTCTCTAAACGGAGTTCCTGCATTGTCCATAGGTATTGCAACTCGTTATATTCATTCACATGCAGGAATTCTTCATCGTGATGATTATGAAAATACAGTAAAATTGGTTGTAGAAGTAATAAAGAAATTAGACAGAGATGCAGTGAATAAAATTACATTTGATTAATAGAGATGTCTAGAAGAGCTAAATGAATGCTTTTCTAGACATTTTTTTATTTAAAAGTATATATATTTAAAAACTAGGAAATGTGTATTTTTAGGAGCAGAAGGTAGAGACTCGTCAATCGCCTGTCTGGAGTAGAAAACAATTAAGTGGACAACTTGATGAATTTTTATTTTTAAAAATGTATAAAAATCCGGTTGACTTTATGTTTATTCATATTTATAATTGGTATTACATAAATATACGTAAAGAGGAGTTTTTATAAATGAAACTTTTAGAATGGGCGAACTTAAAAGTTGTAGATAGTTTAAAAGGAAAGGACTTATTGACGCTTTTTGATTACTCAAAAGAGGAGATAATAGATTTAATTCAGCTAGCAGTCGACTTGAAAAAGCTAACAAAGGCGGGGAAATGTCCTCCACTCTTAGAAGGTAAAACATTAGGAATGATTTTTGAAAAACATTCTACACGAACTAGAATTTCGTTTGAAGTCGGTATGAAACAATTAGGTGGAAATGGTATGTTTATGCATTCACGTGATTTACAAATCGGTCGAGGGGAATCAGTTTATGATACAGGGCATGTATTGTCAGGTTATCTAGATGGGATTATGATTCGTGCAAATTCTCATGAAATGGTGAAAGAATTGGCAGAGCATGCAAGCATTCCTGTCATTAATGGATTAACAGATATGTATCATCCATGCCAAGCTCTTGCGGACATTTTAACGATTCATGAAGTGAAGGGATATACGGAAGGTTTAAAAATTGCATATATCGGAGATGGGAATAATGTAGCACATTCTTTAGTTATAGCGTCTGCATACATGGGAATGCATATTGCCGTTGCAACGCCGGTTGGATATGAAGCAAATGAAGGCATTATTGAAAAAGCAAAAGCGATTGCTTTACAAAATGGTGGTTCGTTATTCGTATCAAATGATCCAGTTGAAGCAGCTGTGAATGCGGATGTAATTTATACAGATGTTTGGACATCTATGGGTCAAGAAGAGGAAACGCAGAAACGTTTAGCAGACTTCAAAGAGTTCCAAATCAATGAAGCACTAGTGGCAAATGCGAAGAAAGATTATATATTCTTACACTGCCTACCTGCTCATCGTGAAGAAGAAGTAGCTACTTCTGTAATTGATGGGCCGAACTCATATATTTTTCAACAAGCAGAAAATCGTTTGCACGCACAAAAAGCAGTGCTTGCATCGCTGATGGCTTAAAATACTACAGAATGTGAAGGCAGGGTTGTCTAGCAGTCTGATACACAGATGCGATGTCGATCGTCAAGATGGACGGCTTCATCGCTACATAGGAAGAGTGATTCGGGAGATGCTGAATCACTCTTTATTGCTGTAAAAAAAAGACCCTGTCTCTTTCGACAATTAATTGACGAAGATACAGGGGGCAATTTGATTATGCTTCTGAAATATTACTTTGTGCTTTTTTTACTGGAGTTGTTGGTGTATCTTTTACCGGACGTTTTGACCAATAAGTCGCTAAAATTGGACCCGAAATATTATGCCAAACTGCACCTAATGCACTTGGTAATGCTGCTAAAGGACCTAAGTGAGCTGTTGCTAGAGCAACACCTAACCCAGAGTTTTGCATACCTACTTCGATAGATATTGCTCGTTGATCTAATTCGGAAAGACCAACTAGTTTTGCTGCAAAGTAACCTAATAGTAAGCCAGCACCATTATGAAGGAATACACCTACAAAAACTAGTAAACCGGCTGAAGCAATATTATCTACATTTCCAGCAACGACAGCTGAAACGATTGTAATAATTGCTAAAACAGAAACAAGTGGTAAAATATTTAAGCTTTTCTCCACAATAGTAGGCAATAATTTTTTCACGAGTAATCCAAGAACGATTGGAATAATGATTACTTGAACGATAGACATAAACATATCAACAGCATTTACCGGCATCCATTGCCCTGCAAGTAAAAGCAGTAATAATGGCGTTAATAAAGGTGCTAAAATGGTTGAAAAAGATGTCATCGTAATAGATAATGGAACATTTCCTTTTGCTAAATAAACCATAACGTTTGAAGCAGTTCCTCCAGGTACAGAACCGAGAAGAACAAGACCAGCCGCTAATTCACCTGGCAATTGTAATATATAAGCAATTGCAAATGCAGTAGATGGCATGATGATAAATTGTGCTAAAACACCAATAATAACAGGTTTCGGATGAGTTAAAATCAATTTAAAGTCAACTGCTTTTAGCGTAAGACCCATCCCGAACATAACAATCCCTAGTAAAATCGTAATATACTTACCAAACGGTAGAAATGTGTCTGGTATAAAAAAAGCGATGACCGCTACTGCAATTACTAAAAATGCGAAATATTTTCCTGCGAAATTACTAATAGACTCTAATACTTTCATTTTATTCACCTAAGCTTTCTATTTTAACTATTTTGTTTGGATTTAAAATATTATTCGGATCAAGTGCGACTTTAATTTTTTCCATTACTTGTAATGCTGCTCCATGCTCTGCAGCTTGATATTTTTGTTTTCCAACACCTACGCCATGCTCGCCAGTACAAGTACCGTCTCGCTCTAGTGCGTATTGAACAATTTTTTCATTGAGCGCATCCGCCTTAGCTACTTCTTCTAGATTATTCATATCAATCATCAATAGCGCATGGAAATTCCCATCCCCGACATGCCCTAGAACTCCTCCGATAAGACCAATTGCATCTAATTCTCTTCTTGCATAAATGACTGCATCGGCTAGTTCTGAAATAGGAACACAAACATCCGTCACCATCATTTTTTTACCTACATTACCGTGAATATAAGCGTAAGCAAGGTTATGTCTTGCATCCCAAAGTTTTGTGCGTGCAGTATTATCTGTTTCAAATTGAATTTCTGTACAACCGTGATCTTCCATTATTTCTTTTGTGAACTCCACATCTTGTTGTAAGCCCGCTTCGTTTCCGTCAAATTCTAAGAAAAGGGTAGGTTTCTCCGCATAATTCGTTTCACTAAATCGATTTACTTGACGTATTGACTCTTCGTCTACTAACTCCACTCGAGCTATCGGTATACCAGCTTGCAAAATAGATGTAACGGCCTCTACTGCATTTTTTACTGTGGGGAACACTGCTCTTGCTGCTGTCGTAAACTCTGGTATCCCGTATACTTTTAAAGTCAATTCTGTAAAGCAACCGAGTGTTCCTTCCGAACCGACGAAAAGTCCGTTCAAATGAAATCCTGATGCTGATTTTGCAGCCAAATTCCCTGTATGTATAATTGTACCGTCTGCAAGTACTACTTCTAAATCACGCACTTGATCTCGCATCACACCGTATTTGACAGTGGTCGTTCCACTAGCATTTGTAGCCGCCATTCCACCTAAAGTTGCGTCCGCTCCAGGATCGACTGAAAAGAAAAGTCCGTATTTCTTTAGTTCTTTATTTAGTTTTGTTCTTGTTACGCCTGGTTGTACTTTTACTAGTAAGTCATTTTGACGAACTTCTAAAATTTTATCCATCAATGAAAAATCAATCGTAATCCCGTTGTCGTAAGGGATTACATGTCCTTCTAAGCTGGAACCTCGACCAAAAGGCACTACAGCTACTTTGAGGTTGTTTGCTACTTTCATAACTTGACTTACTTCATCTGCTGTTTTAGGAAAAACAACGATATCAGGAAGACTGACTTCATGATAAGATTCATCTTTACTATGAAGCTCTCGTACTGTTTGATTGACCGATACTTGGCTTTCTTCTAAAAACTCTTTTAATGTTTCTACCACTTGTTCTGTTGATACAGTCATTTTATTTCGCCTCTTTATAAAAATATAAGTATATGTTTTATTAGAATGTTCTAGT
Source organism: Psychrobacillus sp. OK032 (assembly GCF_900111345.1). GTDB lineage: Bacteria > Bacillota > Bacilli > Bacillales_A > Planococcaceae > Psychrobacillus. Next base: position 511,327 of record NZ_FOGY01000002.1, on the reverse strand, counting down.
TAATTCTAATAGGGTAATTATACAGATTATTCGACAAATTGCAATTGATACTTTATGAATTTTTTCACAAACTTAACAATCTGCTAAATTTCCTATTATCCATGTGGAGGTATAAGCCGCTTGAATATATGGAAGATGACGAAGCGTGGCAAATGATTACTAGGGTAGCAACACAGAAAGTATATACTTTTTTTCGTGTTCGTTGCCGCTATAAGAAGGCTCTCATTTATTTGTCCCTACTTCAAAATTATTAATCATTATAAATATCGTCGTTCTTTCTGTAGTGTTTTATGTTCATGTACGAAAACATGTGATAGACGAAGGAATAATAAAAACAATCCGTGAAGAGTAATATTTCTTCACGGATTGTTTTTATTTGAATGCAGTTGAGATTTCATTTAATACAGAGTTTCGTTTTGTATCATCAGCCATTTTCCACCATTTTTCAAAAATGACTCCCAATCCCGGTAGTAGATGTTCTTCTCCTCTTTGAATAGCATCTTCAACTACATTACGAATATCTGTTGCTGAATTTCCTTTTAAATTGTTTGAAATCGCTTCTCGAATTTGAAAATCCATTTCATCACTCCTCGTAATTATCTTTGCCAAACTCTCGCAAGCTATACATGAATTTGGTACTATTAAATAAAAAAGGCGGTTACATATAAATGAAACGAATTGAATCTCCCCAAAATTCACTTGTGAAGCATTGGAAAAAACTATTAAGTGTTCGAAAAGAACGAGATAAAACAGGTGAATTCATTATAGAAGGATATCATTTAGTTGAAGAAGCGATTAAACAAAAAGAAAATATGCTAACAATTATGATAAGTGATACGAGCGAGATTCCTTCGAATTGGGACGTAGATAATTTAGAAATTGTTGAGATAAATGATGTAATAAAAAAAGAACTTGCTGAAACCGAACATACGCAAGGAATATTTGCACATTGTAAACAGCAAACTGTAGATGAGCAAATACAATCCAAATGGAAACGTTTGTTATTAATAGATGCCGTCCAAGATCCAGGCAACATCGGTACGATGATTCGCACAGCAGATGCTGCTGGTATTGATGCTGTTGTTTTAGGGAAAGGTTCTGCAGACGCATATAATCCTAAAACATTACGTTCTGCACAAGGCTCCCACTTTCATATCCCTGTTGTAAAAGGTGATCTACATGAATGGATCGATAAATTGAAAAATCGACAAGTGACCGTTTTTGGCACTGCATTTGAAAACTCTACTCCGTTTAACGAGGTTTCAAAAAGTGAAGAATTTGCATTAATCGTTGGAAACGAAGGAAGTGGCATCAACAAAGAGCTACTGGAAAAGACGGACCAAAATATTATCGTTCCACTTTTGGGACAAGCTGAGTCATTAAATGTAGCAGTAGCAACAGGGATCTTGTTATACGGATTAGCATTATAGAATTGCAAGTAAGAGATGTCATCTTAAGCAGTTTAGAAATAATGCGTCGCAGGGGAATACCGCAAGCGCAGTTGATTTTCGCTCCAGGCGGACGCTTTCCGCGGGCACGGCTTCAATCTCCTCGTCACTGCGTTCCTGCGGGGCTTTCAGCTCGTGCTGTTCCCGCTGGAGTCGCCGCCTTCCGCTTCAATCGACGAAATATGCTAACTAATTAACGTTTAGCTATAACACAAACCAATAAGAAATATTAACCGCTGCACGAAGCCAAAAGTAGCAGCAATCACTATATGAAAAAATTGCTTATTAAACAGTAAACATGTGCTTTTATATGTTATTAATCACCAAATAATAATGTCTAATTTCACAATGTTAATGGATTGCTTCCGGTATAAATTGGTCGCTCTTAGCCATTTACTGGATCATTTTACGAGATATTTACTAATATTGGATTTTCTTCTTCGGTTCTAATCAAACTTTTGTTTTATCAGGCGAGAAACTAATCAGTCAGCAAGCTCCTCTGATTTTCGCGGAAGGGCGGCGACTCCAGCGGGATGAGTGAGACAGTTAAGACATCACAACGTACGCGTAAGCGGCGGTGATGGCTTATCGCTCACCCCGCGGAAAGCGTCCGCCCTGCATCGGAAATCCTAGCGGATACTTCTTACTATGCATTATTCCTATTATGCGCGACATTATGGTCCAGTTTCGCATTATAAAATAAGTCCCACTTGATGAAACGTTTAAAATTTCGTATAATAGAATATAATTTGATATATAAAAAGCTGTCATCGGGAAAAGTATATATGACGATTCGAAAAAAGGAATTTTACACCTTGACTGAAAGTGTAAAAGGAGAATACATATAGAAGTTCACCCCGCTAGCTGCCACCGGGACCAGTTTTTGACTGTAAAGGTGTGCCGGTGTAGAGCCGTTAGTCGAATTGAGTGATTGCACGTTTTTGTTGTGCAATAATCAGGGTGGTACCGCGAAATTAGTCCTCGTCCCTTTTATAGGGGCGGGGATTTTTTGTCTAATTTCAATCAGCTAAAAACATGCTGATTGAAATTAGACAGCCTCCGGCGGATGTCACAGATTTTGTAAAGGAGTTCATCGAGGCGAGCTCGATGCAAAATCTGGACGCACTGTTTTCTGCGACGAGCTTTGCGCAGGAGCAATGTTTTTCCTGCGTAGCTGAACAAAGTGAAGCGGAAGCAAATAGGCCAAGGCGAATTTGGATGAAAAGGAGAGTATTTAAACATGGAAGCACAACTTCAACAGTTAAAAGAAGAAGCATTGCAAAAAATTGAAGCTTCTCAGAATGTCAAAGAATTAAATGATGTGCGTGTTGCATATTTAGGAAAAAAAGGACCGATTACGGATCTTTTAAAAGGAATGGGAAAACTTCCTGCAGAAGAACGTCCGAAAATGGGAGCTCTTGTAAACGTAGTTCGTGAAGAAGTAACAGAAGTGTTAGAAGCTCGTATGACGCTACTTCAAGAACAAGCGATTCAAGAACAATTAGAAAAAGAATCAATTGATGTAACTCTACCAGGTCGTCCTGTTAAAACAGGAAACCATCATCCGCTAACTCGTGTTGTCGAAGAAATTGAAGATTTATTCATTAGCATGGGTTACGAAATTGCGGAAGGTCCAGAAGTAGAAAAAGATTACTACAATTTCGAAGCGCTGAACTTACCAAAAGGTCATCCAGCTCGTGATATGCAAGATTCTTTCTATATTTCGGAAGATATTTTACTTCGTACACATACATCGCCTGTTCAGGCTCGTACGATGGAGGCAAAAGAAGGCAAGCCGATTAAAATTATTTGCCCAGGTAAAGTATATCGTCGTGATAATGATGATGCGACACATTCACACCAATTTACACAAATCGAAGGACTTGTTATTGGCGAAGATATTCGCATGAGTGATTTGAAAGGAACACTTTCTGTATTTGCGAAGAAAATGTTCGGAGAAGATCGTGAAATTCGTCTTCGTCCAAGTTTCTTCCCTTTCACAGAGCCTTCAGTGGAAATGGATATTTCTTGTTTTAAATGTGGCGGCAGCGGCTGTAACGTTTGTAAGAAAACAGGTTGGATTGAAATATTAGGAGCCGGCATGGTACATCCAAACGTTTTAGAGATGGCTGGCTATGATTCAAAAAAACTATCTGGATTTGCATTTGGTATGGGTCCAGAACGTATTGCAATGTTGAAATATGGAGTGGAAGATATTCGTCATTTCTATACAAATGATGTGCGTTTCTTATCGCAATTCCACCGAACAGAAGTGTAAGGAGGAAATGACATGTTAGTTTCTACGAAATGGTTAGCGGAATATGTGAATACACAAGGGCTTGATCCGAAAGAATTAGGGGAAAAAATTACGCGTTCAGGTATTGAAGTCGATGCAGTAATTGATCGCACTCAAGGTATGACAAATGTAGTAGTCGGTTATGTGAAGGAATGTGTAAAACATCCAGAAGCAGATAAACTTAATATTTGCCAAGTAGACGTAGGAGAAGAAACGACACAAATTATTTGTGGTGCTCCAAACGTAGCAGAAGGGCAAAAAGTAATCGTTGCTCGACCAGGAGCAGTACTTCCTGGTGGCATGAAAATCAAAAAAGCAAAACTTCGCGGAGAAGAATCGAACGGGATGATTTGTTCACTTCAAGAGTTAGGTATTGAGGGAAGACTAGTACCAAAAGCATATGCAGAAGGTATTTATGTGCTTCCAGAAACAGCAACTCCTGGAGAAAGTGCACTTCCACTACTTGGGTTAGATGACACAATCCTTGAACTTGGTTTAACACCAAACCGTTCGGATGCTCTAAGCATGCTAGGAGTAGCTTACGAAGTAGGGGCAATTTTATCAGAGGATATGAAATATCCAGAAGCAACTTACAATGAAGGTAATGAAAAAGCTTCTGATTATTTAAGCTTACGTGTAGATGCTACCTCCGAAAATCCGATGTACGTAGCAAAAGTAGTAAGAAACGTGCAAGTGAAAGAATCACCACTTTGGTTACAGCACCGCCTAATGGCAGCAGGAGTTCGTCCACACAATAACGTAGTTGATATTACAAACTATGTATTAATGGAATATGGTCAACCACTTCATGCATTTGACTATGACCGTCTAGAAACAAAGGAAATTGTTGTTCGCCTTGCAAACGAAGGAGAAAAAATTGTCACACTAGATGATCAAGAACGTACATTGAAATCGAATCATTTAGTTATCACAAATGGCAAGGAGCCAGTTGCTATTGCGGGTGTAATGGGTGGAGCAAATTCAGAAGTGCATGACGGTACAACAACTGTAGTGATCGAATCTGCTTACTTTGCAGGAGGTTCTGTTCGTCAAACGTCAAAAGATCATAACTTACGCAGTGATGCAAGTGCTCGTTTTGAAAAAGGTGTCGATCCAAATCGCGTTATTTTAGCAGCAGAACGTGCAGCAAGTCTACTAGCTGAACTTGCAGGCGGAGAAGTGCTAGCAGGTTCTGTAGTTGTAGATGAATTAGACAAAACACCTGTTGAAGTAGTTGTGTCTCCTGACTTTATCAACAATCGTTTAGGAATGAAAATTTCATTAGAAGATATGACTTCTATTTTAACAAGATTAAAATTTGACCACCAAGCGGCAAATGGTTATTTATACATTAAAGCACCGACTCGTCGTCAAGATATTAAAATTCCAGAAGACATTGTAGAAGAAATTGCACGTATGTATGGGTATGATGAAATCCCAATGACGCTTCCAGTAGAGGAATCCAAACCAGGTGGACTAACATCTTACCAAGCAAGACGTCGTCAAGTTCGTGCTTATCTAGAAAGTGCTGGACTTTATCAAGCAATTACTTATTCTTTAACGTCCAAAGAAATGTCTCGAAAATTTGCATTAGAAACAGCACCGGTAACAGAGCTATTAATGCCAATGAGTGAAGAACGTAGCACACTTCGCCAAAGCTTAATCCCTCATTTACTAGATGCAGTCACATATAACACTGCTCGCCAAGCAGATACAGTTGCTCTTTATGAAGTAGGATCTGTCTTCTTAGGCGAAACAGAATCAGGTCTACCTCATGAACAAGAACACTTGGCTGCAGTTATTGCTGGTAAATGGGTGGATCATAGCTGGCAAGGGGAGAAAAAAGCAGTTGATTTCTTCGTATTAAAAGGAATCGTAGAAGGATTAATGGAGTTACTTGGTCATTCAAAAGAACTTACTTTTGAACGTGCAGTAGTAGACGGATTACATCCGGGACGTACTGCTTCTATTCAACTTGCTGGAGAAGAAATTGGCCTAATCGGTCAATTACATCCATCCGAGCAAAAAGCTCGTGACTTGAAAGAGACATACGTAGTGGAATTGAACTTAGCAAAAGTATTAAACAAAGAAGTTGAAGCATTATACTATGCACCAGTTTCTAAATTCCCATCGATCACACGTGATATTGCTTTAGTAGTAGATAGCGAAAAAGTAGCTGGTGAACTACAAGCGATTATCCAATTATCTGGTGGAAGATTATTAAAAGGTGTACATCTATTCGATTTGTACGAAGGAGAAAAAATGGAGCCAGGCAAAAAATCGGTTGCATTCTCTCTAACTTATTTCGATCCAGAACGTACACTTACAGATGAAGAAGTAGTAAATGCACATAACAAAGTATTAAAAGCTCTTGCAGAACAAGCAGGAGCAGAGTTAAGAGGATAAGATAAATTGGAGCAGCACTATTTATAGTGCTGCTCCTTTTTTAGGTATCTGTGATAGACGTAATTTATAAATTATTCAATTGAATTGTTTTTTGTCTGACACAGTGGTCGGTTGGAGGATGACTCGTTTTCCACTTTTCTACTCAATCAACCGTAACGGAAAGTTCTTTTACCCGTAATGACGGGGAACCGTAGCCACCTGGAAGGAAATTTAAATCGGATCCAATCTCTTCGATATCATTGATAAAGTCGAAGAAATTACCAGCGATTGTCATCTGTTTAACAGGCGTCGAAATTTTGCCATCTTTAATATGGAATCCGGTTGCCGCAACCGAAAAATCTCCTGAAATCGTATTTGTACCGGAATGAAGCCCCGACAAATTCGTAATGAGGACTCCGTCTGCTATAGAAGCCATTAGGTCAGCCTTGCTTTTTTCACCGGGTGCAATGAACATATTCAGCGGCGTTATAGTGAGGGTACTTTTATATGACGCTTTATGTGCATGGCCTGTTGTTTCAACGCCATCTAATCTGGCTGTTTTTCGGTTATGAAGAAGTGTTTCTAGAATTCCGTTTGAAACGATCGCATGTGTTTTTGTTGCAACACCTTCTCCATCGAAATTCGATCCCGCAACGGCGTCAGGGTGGAAAGGATCATCCAGCAAGGTAAGGACATCTGATGCAACTTTCACTCCAACTTTCCCTTTCAAAAGAGACTGATCCTTTTGTGTATTTTCAGCTGAGAAAATTGGTGTAAACGTTGCAAGTAACGATGCTGCTGCGTCATGTCGCATAATAATTGTGTATTTTCCAGCTGGAATGGATTGCTCGCCGAGATTAGACAATGCTTCTTCTGCCGCTTCTTTTGCAATTTTATCTGCATCAAGAGAACCAAAATCACGCGTTAGTTTAATGAAACTACCTGTTTTCATTTCTTCACCATTTTTGACGACTGTGGAAATGAAAATAACTAATCCATTCTTTTTTTCTTTCAATGAAAGACCTTTATTGTTTGCCAACATGCGGTCTCCTGAAAAATCTTGTAGAACGCAGTAGTTGAGTGTAACAATCCGTGGATCGTAGGCAAGTACTTTCTTTTCAATAGACTTAATAAGTTCAATCTTCTCCTGAATTTGAATCTTTGCAAGCTCTTCACTGTAAAACGCATGATTAGCGTATTCTTTACTTCCCTCGAAAATATTCGATCCATCGTCCTCATCAAGCACCTCTGCATTTGCTTTCGCACTCTCAATTAAAAAAGGAATTGAATCTTCATCGATTTTTTCCGTATAGGCGTAGCCCATTTTTCCGTTATAAAGACCTCGCAATCCAAGACCGCTATCTTCGGATGTTTCATAGCTATCAATTTCTCCTTCAAAAATCATACATTGGAATGATTCCGAACGTTCATAATACGCTTCAGCTTCCTTGAAACCTGCATCCACAGCCTTTTTTAGTAGTTCTTCTTGGAATTCAGTGATATGCATGATTTATTCCCCCTTTGTCCCACCGACTGTAATTTCACTGATGCGAATCATCGGTTGCCCAACATTGACAGGAAGGCTTCCACTTATAGATCCGCACATTCCTGCACCATGGGCAAGATTATTGCCGACTTTATCGACAAGTTGTAATGTTTTCGCTCCATTCCCAATAAGTGTTGCACCTCGAACTGGGCGATCAATTTTACCATTTTTCACAAGATAAGCCTCCGAAACGGCGAAATTATAATCACCTGTAGCTGGATTAACGGAGCCTCCACCCATATATTTTGCATAAAGTCCATTTTCAGTAGATGCAATAATTTCTTCTGGTGTCGATGTACCCGGTGCGATATACGTATTTGTCATACGAGAAGTAGGGTTGAATCGGTACGACTCCCTGCGGGAAGAACCTGTTGCCTCTGCATTCATGCGTCGGGCATTAAATTTATCGATAAGGTAACCTTTTAATATTCCGTTTTCGATTAGAACATTTTTGCGTGTCTTTTCGCCTTCATCATCCACATTTAGGGAACCCCATTCATTCGGTAGGGTACCGTCATCGATGTATGTCACGATATCGGGGGCAACTTTTTCACCAATTCGATTTGCGAAAACAGAATTATTTTTGGCAACAGAAGTAGCTTCCAGTCCGTGCCCACACGCTTCATGAAAAATAACGCCGCCAAATTCATTATCAATAATGACAGGGAACTTTCCACTCGGACATTCATCCGCTCCAAGCATCGTTATAGCAATTCGTGCTGCTTCACCTGCATAATGCTCCAGATCTAAGTTTTCAATAAATTCAAATCCCGCATGTGCCCCTGGTCCGTAAAATCCCGTCTGCATTTCAACGCCGTCAGAAGCCGTCGCTTGTATGGATAGCCTACTATGGACACGAGTATCTTCCACGAATTTACCTTCTGAATTGGCGATTAGTACATGCTGTTCTTCGTCTATATAACGTAGTCCGACTTGTCGGATTCGTTCATCGTAATTTCTAGCAATCTCATTTGCTTTCCTCATAAACTCTACTTTCCTAGCATGTTTTACAGTTCGTGGCATTTGAGCAATTTGGTGTATAGGATTAAATGCTTCTTTTCGGAGTGGATGAATAGTTCCATTTGCTCCACCTTTAATCGCATGTGCTGCTCGTTTTGCTGCTAGTAGCAAGCCTTCTTCTGAGAAATCAGTTGTGTACGTATATATGCTTTGAAGGCCAGAAAAAATACGGATTCCAATTCCAAAATCACGACCAGATATACTTTTCTCTAACTTTCCGCTTTGCAATTCCAATCTGTTCACATATTTATCTTCTATGAATACCTCCGAAAAATCACCGCCTGTCGAGAGTGCGGCTTCGATCACGTTCTCAATTATTGATTGTTTGATCATATTAGTTTCCCCCTCCTATTAAGAATTATAGCCCAATATTTTTGTGAATACACCCATTAGAAAGATAATTTAGTATTTTCAGTATTTTTGCAGTAAGGATGCGCATTAGTAGCTTATTAACCACTTAAAATATAGGAACCCAGTAATATATGTTTTTTAGCCTAGAATTAGGAGGGAGGATACACTTTTAAAGAACTTATTTCTGTTTTTTTCATTGTGGGTATTCAGTATATTTAAAAACTGAATCCTTAAATCCTTTGTTCATCGGTCAAAAGGTTTTTTTGTAATTGAATGAAGCACTCCGTTTTTCACCAAAGCAAGTAGTACATATTTGATTTTCCAATGACTTCACTCATTGGAAGTTCCAAGCGATAGGCGATTTCTTGATAAGACATCGGACAGGAGCATGAGGCTAGTTCATGAATGTGATTCATTTCTATTTTTCATTTACTGGTATCTATACTATCGTAAATATACTTTCTGTAATGAAGAATGATATTCCGTTGCTTCGCTCCTGGTAACTTCATCTTGGTTTAGCTCTATAAGTGCTTGTAATAGTCTATCAAGTAATGGATTATTAGTAGCAAGTGTCTGCTTTACCACTTGGTCTCCAATTAAGAAATCTAACCATTTCCTTTTCTCGGGTTCATTTTCTCCTCTTGCATAGTTTTCCATATGAATAGCATGGACTTCATAGTGATCAGAATAGGAACTGCCATCATGTGTTACGGCTTTTTGCTGCTTTCCTTGAGTAAGACACAATTCGAAATTATTCAGAGATATTTTTGAGTTGTGTCTAACATAGGGACAGTACACCAAAATAATTCAAAAAGTATTTGCAACGGTGTATAATCCTTGTTGGAAGTGCTTTTATTTACATTATTTTTATTATGAAATTGAGGAATATGGATGAATAACGAATTAATAATAGACGAAATGCTGTCATCTGACTGGGATCAGGTAAATGCGATATATTTGGAAGGTATTCAAACAGGCAATGCAACTTTTCAAACAGAAACATCGACTTGGGATGAATGGAATGCAGGACATGCAAGTAAATGTAGGCTAGTAGCTAGATTAGATGGGGAAGTAGTAGGATGGATTGCGCTAAGTCCGATTTCCAATAGAGAATCTTTTGCTGGAGTTGCGGAAGTAAGTGTGTATTTAACAGATGAGATAAAAGGTATGGGAATAGGAAGCAAATTAGTACAAGCGTTAATAGAAACGAGTGAACAAAATGGATTTTGGACGTTACAAGCAATGATTTTTCCTGAAAATCAAGGGAGTATAAATCTTCATATGAAATATGGGTTCAAAGTAGTTGGGGTACGGCAGCATATGGGGCAATTGAATGGTGTTTGGCGTGATGTTGCATTGCTTGAACGTAGAAGTGATATTGTTGGAGTCGATTAAGATTTGCAATGGTACAAGATAAAAATTATGTTTATATAAACGTAAGCACAATAATAAATTCTTTGTGTTTAACATATATCTAACAGGGGCAGAAACTATAGTCCGGCTATCGGTTGAGATTGTCCATTTCTCGTGTGTCCTAGGCCAACTATTAGATAAGATTGTCCAACTTCTATTCATAATTGTCCAACTCGACAACCGGGAAATTTTCCAATAAAAATGCGTATTCTTTTACAGTCAAATTTAGAAAAGGTGCTGCTCTATTTTTAGGTTTCTGTGTGATACGCCACGTAGAAGGCTAAATTACTAAACTATTGAAATTGTGAATAATGGGTGAACAAATATAATTATTTCATTCATTTCGAATTCAAAATAATTGAAAGTAGCATAATATATTGTTATGATAACCAATGTAATAAAAACATTGGAGGAATTAATCATGAATATTTTAGTAGTTAAAGCAAACAACCGCCCTTCTGCAGAAGGTATCTCTAGCAGAATGTACGATACATTTATGGAAAACTTAGAAGGTGCAAACGTAACAACTTATGATGTGTTTGCAGAAGACATGCCTTTTATCGGACAAGACCTTTTTAATGCATTTGGTAAATTATCAGATGGATTAGAGTTAACAGAATTAGAAGCTCGTTTAATCGCTGCTAAACAAAAAGCAATGGACGCTATAACTGCTGCTGATGTAGTAGTATTTGCATTCCCGTTATGGAACCTAACGATTCCAGCACCATTACAAGTGTTTATCGACTATATTTACCAAGCTGGTTTCTCTTTCAAATATGACGAAAATGGTCAAGCAGTACAATTATTAACTGACAAAAAAGCAGTTATCTTAAATGCTCGTGGTGGAATTTATTCTTCACCAGAAGCAGCACCAATGGAAATGGCAGTTAACTACATGAAAAATGTATTAGGTGGCGTTTTCGGTATGCAAATCGTGGATGAAGTAGTAATTGAAGGACATGCTGCGGCTCCAGATCAAGTCGATGCAATTGTTGCAGAAGGCTTAGAAAAAGTAAAAGCAGCTGCTACAAAACTTTCAAAACAATTAGTATAAAAGTTATAAAAAGCGTTCATGGAGTCTTTTGCGAGACTTTATGAACGCCTTTTCTATTTAGATACCTACCTAATCGTTCAACAGAATATGACACAGCCACAATGAATCTTTACTTATACCAACCTAAATACCGATTTCTTTCCGTAAACTAGAAGATGGAATATTGAGTTCCTTTCGATATTTACTAATCGTTCGTCTAGATATGTTAATCCCATTTTCGGTCTTTAAATAATCGGCTATTTTTTGATCGGAAAATGGTTTTGTTTTGTTTTCGTTCTTTATGAAATTAGCTAAAAGTTCTTTTACTTCTGTTTGGGAAATAGAACTTCCGTCTGCCGTTTCCAACTTGGATGTGAATAATAACTTGAGATCAAATGAGCCTAGAGGTGTTTGTATGACCTTGTGCATCGTTGCCCTACTTACGGTAGATTCATGCATATCGATTTCAGTAGCTACTTCTTTTAAGGTAAGTGGCTTTAAAGCACTAAATCCTTCAGAAAAAAACTGTTTTTGTTTTTCTAAAAGTACTTTCACTATTTTCAATATCGTTGAACGCCGTTGCTCAATACTACTTAACAACCATTTATATTGCGTATACTGATTGTTTATGTATTTGGACGTTTCATCTTTTTCTTGAAGTAATCCCGCATACTCATTATTAAAATGAATCTCAGGTAAGAATCCGTCATTTAAATAATAAGTGAGGTTTCCTTCTTTATATTCTACTATGATATCTGGATTTACATATTCTATGGAATCATCAGAAGTACTAAAACTTGGTTTTGGGTTAAGTGTCTGTATAAAATCATACATTTCCTTTACATTCGCCAATGCAATTTTCATAATCCTTGCAATCTCGTTCCACTTTCTATTTGCTAATAAATCGAAGTGATTTTCGAGTAAATTTTTGACTAGTTTTTCTTCCGGAAATTCATATATTACTTGTAAAAGTAGGCACTCCTGCAAGCTTCTAGCACCAACTCCAACTGGTCCAATCTGTTGTAGAAGATGAATACCTCTTTCTATAGTTTTTTCGTCAAAAGGGTCATGATCTTGTATACGAAAATAGCCATTATCGTCTAAATTGTAAATGATAAAATAAAGAAGATGCTGATCTTCTTTATGTTTAAATAATAACTTAACTTCTTGGAATAGCTGTTCTCTCTTACAAATACCCCTACTTTTAACAAAGTCTATAAGTTGTTGAGATGAACTAGAGGATGATATTTTTCTAGTGAATCTTTCTTCCAATGAAGGATCTTTTACATGTTCTTCTAGTTCGATTAATGGATTTTCTAATTCCTTTTCTTTAATAAATTGATAAAGATCATAAGTGGAGTATTGTAATAATTCAATGGCTTGCCTTAGTTGAAAAGTCATCGTTAAACTTTGTTCTTGTCTTTGATTGAGAACGAGTTCCATAATTATCCCCCTCATAAAATCTTATTAATTTGAAAGCGTTTTCTCGTAATTATCTCCTATTATACTACGCATTTATTTGATTTGCGATAAGAATAAGAATATTTTTACTAGTGTGATATAATTGTTTTTATTTGGTAGAGATAATTGAGGTAAAGAAAACGGAGCTCGGCAATTTTGAATGCCGAACTCCGTTTATATTCACATTAACTTCTTTTACGCTTACGAATCATTAAGAAAACACCGAACAGGACTCCAATAAACGACATAATCGAAATGATGAAATAAAACGAATGACCACCTAGTTCGTGATACAAATATCCCCCAGCATAAGATGCGATAATACCAGACAGTCCAAAGAACAAAAGAGCAAGAACAGTTTGTCCAGTAGCCCTCCATTCTTTCGGCATGATTTGGTATAAATATTGGATCGCTGCAGTATAAAAAATAGGGAATGTAACCATTTGCAATAGTTGAACTACCATCAGCGCAACAGGGCTTGTGACAAATGCAGATGCTAGGAAACGGACAAAATAGAAAAATGTTGCAATCGTGATCATCTCAAGCTCTTTGCCTTTACGAAGCCACCAAAAACTTAACGCAAAAATAACAATTTCACTAGTAGCAGCTATAAAGAAGGCGATTCCTATTAGTGAAGTATCCCCTCCAAGTGCTAGCATATGAATCCCCAAAAATGTATCATTCATACGTGCTGGAACTGAACTTATAAATACCAAAACTAAAAATAAAAGCATTTCCTTATTTTTTAATACTTGTTTAAGTCCGGCCATTGTGATGGGTTTTGATGAAGCTTGTACATTCGGCATCAACCAAATAATACCGAACGAAATAAGGCCCAATAACACAAATAATATAGCTATACTACTCATACCGAAATAATCCATCGTAAAACCAGCAATTAGGGACAAAACTGCATAGCCGAGCGCCCCATATGTGCGAATGGAACCATAGCTGATGCGAGCCATTTCAGAGACCGTGAAATTTAAGCTCTCTGTCAGTGGATCAAGTGGCATAAGGAAAAAATAAACTAACAATGCAAAAACAATAAGTAAAACATAGCTATTGACGTTAAACAAAAAGTAACCTGAAACTGCTGTAAAACAAACGAGAATTAGCATCACTTTACGAATCGTTTTCGTCTTATCGGCTATAAAACCCCAAAGAGGTTGTGCAATTAGTGTCACAAAACCCCCGGTTCCAATAATTAGACCTATTTCACTGGCTGATAAGCCCTGTTCTCCTAAATATACTGGTAAAAAGGGAATAAAGAGTGCGAGTAAACCGAAAAACAAAAAATTATACCCTTTTAATAATACTTGTACTTTCAAATAAATTCTCCTCACGTAGAACGGAAATAATTCCTTTAATTGTATCTGACTGTGATGTAATGAATAAAATATTCAGAAGGAATATAATAGCATACTTAATTAACTTATAGAATAGAAAAGAGGAAAAATCAATGGCTATAGAGAGAACATAAATAAAATATGGTGGTCCCTCTATGGTTAATTAATCGTTTTTGGATGAAACTACTTTTACTTATCAAATTACTACTCGGTTTTCTTAGAATTTCATGAAGAATAGAAGATGCAGAAGACGAAAAAGAAGAGCAAATAATATTAGAGAAAATTACAGGGAACTTTAAAAGAGGTAATGAGCGAATAAAATAGAGGATGTGGGAAAAGAGTGTTCAGGAGATATGCGGATCGTTCAGATTGGAAACGAATTATTCAAAGAGAGTATACACAATCTTATATAGAAGAAAAAGACTTTACGGGTTACATTACACTATTAAACTTGGTTCAAATCACGGAGCCGCTTTGGGTACAGTACGGAGAAAAGGGAATTTGTATTGTAGATAATAACTATATGTGGCTACAGCATTTTCCAATGGGGAAAAACTATACAGTCACTACGATGTTTGATGCTAATGGGGAAATCGTGCAGTGGTATATTGATATATGTTATAAAGTTGGAATGGAGAATAATATTCCTTGGATGGATGATTTAATTTTAGATATTGTTGTCTTGCCTACTGGAGAACTTTTTCTATTAGATGAAGAGGAACTAGAAGAGGCATTTATGAATGGAAGCATTGATCAAACAATATATGACTTAGCGTACAATGAAGCAAATAGTATCATTTCACTTATAAGAGCAGAAAAGTTTAATCTGCTCCAATTCTCTAAGGTTCATAAAGAACTTTTAGAAGGACAATTTCAAGAGGAGGGGAAAGAACTTGCGTAAAGTAAAAGTAGTGCCTTACTCCAATGAATGGGAGAAAAAGTTTGAAGAAAGAACCAGTAAGTTTTAAGGGGGTGGAGATGTGTTAAAAAATGAACTAACAAATCTATTAAAAATCGATAACCCAATTATCCAAGCTCCTATGGCAGGAGGGATTACTACTTCGGCATTAGTAGCGGCGGTTTCCAATAATGGGGCACTTGGGATGATTGGAGCAGGGTATTTAAGTCCGGTGCAATTACGTGATCAAATTAGAGAAGTAAAGCAATTGACGACCAAAAACTTTGGAGTTAACTTATTTGTTCCAAGCAATTTCGAAGTAATAGAAAATCATATTGAAGAAGCGAATAGCCTACTAGATAAATATCGCACTCAATTAAAAGTAGAGCAGGAACTTGAAGCGTTTCCTTGTATGAAAGAAATGCTTCAAGTGTACAATGAGCAAGTACAAATTATTGTTGAAGAAAAAGTGAGAGTTTGTTCCTTTACATTTGGAGTTCCTTCTATGGAACAAATTACGCTGTTGAAACAACAAGGGGTTATTTTAATCGGGACAGCTACAACAGTCACAGAGGCAATAGCTATTGAGAAACTCGGAATGGATGCTGTTGTTGTGCAAGGAAGTGAAGCAGGGGGACATAGAGGGAACTTCATAAGTAGACATGAAGAAGGAATGATTGGAGTAATGTCATTAATTCCCCAAGTTGCAGATCAAGTTACTATACCGGTAATTGCAGCAGGAGGTATTATGGACGGTAGAGGATTAATAGCTGCTCTAAGCTTAGGAGCAAAAGCTGTTCAAATGGGAACTGCTTTCCTAACCTGTGTAGAAAGTGGCGCCCATCCTTTGCATAAAGAAGCGATATTACAAGCAAAAGACGAAGATACAACGTTAACGAATGCTTTCTCAGGTAAATGGGCTAGAGGCATATCAAATACATTTACAAAAGAAATGCATGAGTATGAAGCTAATATCCCAAATTTTCCGATTCAAAATACGCTAACGCAATCTATTCGTAAAGCTTCTGCCTCTCAAAATAACAAAGAATATATGTCGCTATGGTCAGGTCAAAGTCCAACACTAGCTAAAAATGAAACTGTAGAAGCACTTATTCAAAGAACTATAAAACAAGCCGAAAGAGGGATGATTTAGATTATGAACAACCTTACAAAAATGAATATATTAAAGCCGGCAAATGACGTATTTGAAGCATTTGTTGATCCTGAGAAAATCGGAAATTTCTGGTTTTCATCGAGTTCAGAAAGATGGCAAAAAGACAAGACAATTACATTGGAGTACAAAGAATATAACGCTATTGTTGAGATAGAAGTATTAGAAATCATAGACTTTAAAAAAATTGTGTATCGATGGGGAGAATCTGGAGAAGAACATATTGTAACGATTTCGCTAACAGAGCTAGATGACCTAAGTACTTTAGTTGAAGTGAAAGAGGAAGGTTTTAAACAAGACGATCCAGATTTTCTTAACCAGCTGATTGGCAATAAAGAAGGTTGGGTATACATGCTAACTTGTTTAAAGGGCTATTTAGAGTTTGGTGTGAACAAATTGAGAACGGGGTTAGCGGAGTAATAATGAACAAGTAAATATAAAAATAAAAAGCCTGAAGGAAATATGTGTAATTTTCTTCGGGCGTTTTTCATTTCTTAGGAATTATAAAATTCTAAAATGTGGATAACAACTTTCTACAAGAATTTCAACGTCCAGACTCCAGCGCAAGCTCGTCGCAGTAAAACCGTGTGCTCCTGCGCAAGCTCGTCGCAGAAGAACGTTGCCCCTCGGGGTCAAATGTGAAAAAGCTGCTCCTGCGCAAAGCTCGTCGCAAACAAAATCGCTTGTGGTGGCTGGGGAGCTGCCTCCCTGCTCCTATTTGCCTGTCGGGGCAGAGACAGGCGCTTGCGCTATTGTTTTTCCTTCAGTGACCAACGAACAAAAACAAAAATTCCAGTCGCAAAGAAAGCAATAAATATTTTATGAGATACATGATAGTCTTTACTAGTGATAGAAGTCCAAATTAATATAAGTAGGAAAAAAACAAATACAGATATTAATTCCCTAGATTTATGGAAAAAAAGTTTTTTTATTTGATTCATAAAAAAATCCCCTATTCAGTTAAAACCTTCTCTTCTTAGCAAGTTTCATCGCTTTCCCAGTATTCGCAAAATGCCATTTAGTAATCGATTTCAAAAAATCTTCTCCGTGCTTTACATAAATTTTTGCAGCGATTTCATCGACTTTTGCACTGGCACCTTTAGGAATAGTCGTACCAGCTATTTCAGTCAGACGATCCATTTCCTTTAAGAATGCATATCTTGCAATAATGGAAGCTGCCGCGACGGAAACATGTAGTTGCTCTGCTTTTGTAGAAAATAGCACATTTTCACGAATAATTTCTTTTTCGGTTTTAATATGATTATAGTAAATGCCACGTTCTGCAAACTGGTCGATCAATATATAGGTTGGTTTTTCTGGAGCCATTTTTTTCAATACATGTTTAAGTGCTTGGTTATGCATAAGCGCTTTTATTTTCCCTTGGGACCATCCGCGACTTTGTATGTCATTATATTTTTCGTTTTTCAACACAAGCACGCTATGTGTTAATGTGGCCATTAAATCCGGAGCCATTTTACGCATAATATCATCTGTTAGCATTTTTGAATCTTTTACACCAAGTTCTCTTACAAGCTCGACTTGATCTTCTCGAACAAAGCAAGCGGCAACTGTAATGGGACCGAAATAGTCGCCAGTACCAGTTTCATCCGAACCAATGACCGAAAGAGAAGCGAAGTTCTCTGGTAACGTATCTCCTTTTGTATTTCCACTAAACACTTTTTCCACTTGTTTATTCGAAGCTCCACTCCAACGAGAAGCCTCTCTAGTTGCCCCATTTCCTTGAAACATGACTTTGCCAGATTTATAGATGGTGACTGTCGTATCTGCTAACTTTGCAGCGAAAACAACTCCTGGAGCAGATCGTTCTACTTTATTATTCGCATAATGCGCTTTTACTTTTTCAATTTCATCAGGTTTCATTAATAATACTTCGTTTGACATTCGTTTGTTCCTTTCTTCACATCGTAATCTATTTCGTGTTATTATTGTAATTAGGATTTTCTGGGGAGGTATGGCTTTGTCAGAACAGCAAAAAACGAGAATTTCTGTTGAAATATATGGGCAGACTTATAAAATGGTAGGCTCCGAAACTACTGGTCATATGCGTCTTGTAGCCTCCATGGTGGATGATAAAATGCGAGAGATACAAGCACATAATAGTCAGCTAGATATTCCAAAACTTGCGGTGCTTACTGCTGTGAATGCCGTAAACGATTACATAAAAGTAAAAGAGCAATTAGAAATACTAGAAGCAGAATTGAAAAAATTAAAGGACTGAAAAAATGTTTGATATTCTTATATTAATTTTATTAGTAGCCGGTTTGATCACCGGCGCAAAACGTGGGCTAATTGTCCAACTCATTCATATGACTGGTTTTATCATCGCGCTTATTGTTGCGTACACTTATTATAAACCACTTGCAGACAAATTTGTTCTATGGATTCCATTTCCAGCGGTTACGGCTGGATCAAAGCTGACAATTGCAGTGGAGAATTTGGAGTTGGACCAAACTTTTTATCGTGTTATTGCTTTTGTTCTTATTTTTATAGCGGTGAAATTTGCTCTTCAGTTGATCGCATCGATGTTTGATTTCTTGAAATATTTGCCTATACTTGGCTTTGTAAGTAATCTTGTTGGGGCAGTATTAGGCTTTATCGAATTTTACTTTATCCTATTTGTACTATTATACGTATTTGCCCTTTTACCAATCGATTTTATTCAAAATTTAATATCGAATTCCATTTTAACCGGGTGGATGTTGGAACACACGCCGATTTTATCGGAATTAGTGAAGAATTGGTGGTATATCTATATAGAAAAGTGACTTCTCTCAGTAGAGGGAAGTTTTTTTAACTTCATTCAGTAGATATAATAGTTTTTCAGAAGGAGTTATTGTAATGGATAAAAAAACAATCATAAATACACTAGAAAAAATAGCATTATATATGGAATTACAAGGGGAAAATCCTTTCAAAGTGTCCGCTTTCCGAAAAGCTGCACAAGTGTTAGAGCTAGATCCGCGTAGCTTAGCCGAGATGGATAATATATTATCATTAAAAGGCATAGGTGCATCAACCGGTGCAGTTATTGAAGATTTAATTAATACGGGAGCGTGTTCTCTACTAGTTGAGCTTCAAAATACAGTGCCTAGTGGCTTGCTTCCGATGCTGAAAATTCCAGGACTTGGTGGCAAAAAAATTGCAAAGTTATATAAAGAATTACAAATCGATTCGATGGATGCGTTAAAATTGGCATGTGAAGCATGTAAAGTGCAAACGTTAGCTGGATTTGCAGCGAAAACGGAAAAGAAAATTCTTGCAGAAATTGAAAACTTACAATCAAAACCCGAACGTACAGCGGTTTGGCAATTAGAACCAATTGTAGAAATGATCGAAAGCAAACTGGCTACTATTTCAACGATTGAAAAATACTCAGTTGCTGGTTCTTACCGAAGAGTTAAAGAAGCGAGTAAAGATATTGACTTCATCATTGCGACTAGTGCAGCACAACAGGTTCGTGAAGAACTATTAAAAGAGCTACCAGTGTTAAAAGTAATTGCTGCCGGAGATACGAAAGTTTCCGTTACACTAGATGGAGACAACGAAATCGACGTCGATTTCCGTTTAGTCGAATTACATCAATATGCATCTGCATTAAATCATTTTACAGGATCGAAAGACCATAATATTAAAATGAGACAAATTGCAAAAGAACAAGGAAAGAAAATAAGTGAATATGGTGTGGAACTAGAAGATGGGTCCATGCAACATTTCAACTCCGAAGTGGAATTCTATGCTTATTTCGACCTACCATTTATCCCACCATCCGTTCGAGAAGATGGCTCGGAATTTTCGAAATTGGACCAATTGCCATTACTCGTAACGCTTGAAGATATAAAAGGTGATTTCCATATGCATTCCACTTGGTCGGATGGTGCCCATTCTATCGAAGAAATGGTAGAAGCTAGTCGTGCTAAAGGATATTCGCATATCGTTATCACGGACCACACTGATTATTTAAAAGTAGCTAATGGGTTGTCAAAAGAACGATTATTAAGACAAATCGATACAATTCACGACTTAAATAACAAATACGCTGATATCGAAATTTTCGCGGGAACAGAAATGGATATTCTTCCTGATGGATCGCTTGATTTTGATGACGATCTATTAAAGCAATTAGATTTCGTCATTGCTTCCATCCATTCAAGTTTTAGTCAACCGCAAGAAAAAATCATGGAGCGATTAAATAATGCGATAAAAAATCCTTATGTCCATATGATTGCACACCCAACCGGAAGAATTATTGAACAACGAAATGGATATAATCCAGATGTACCGACCTTAATCGAATGGGCGAGGGAAAATGGGAAAATATTAGAATTAAATGCAAATCCATATCGACTTGACTTACAAACAGAATATTTAAAGCTAGCGCAAGAAAAAGGCGTGCCTATTGCGATTAATACAGACGCCCATCATATCGATCAACTAAAATATATGGATGTCGGTGTACGCTATGCGCAAAAAGCATGGCTGCATAAAGGAACAATTGTAAATGCTTGGACGCTAGAAAAATTCAAACAGTTCATAAAGAAATAATGAGGAGGTGCCACAGTGATAGCTGAAAGAGCACTGAAAACTTTAGAATATTATAAAATACGGGAAGAAGTGGCAAAATATTGTACTTCTTCTGTCGGAAAAAGCCATATAGATAAGCTTGTGCCTTCTGTTGATTATAAAGAAGTCACGAAGCTCTTAGAAGAAATGGATGAGGGATTATCCATTCTTCGTTTAAGAGGCAATGTTCCAATGGGGGGCATTACTGATATTCGTCCCCATGCAAAACGAGCACAAATAGGTGGAATGCTAAGTCCAATCGAATTAATGGAAACAGCTAGTACGATTCGTGCCAGTAAAATTTTGCGCCAATTTTTAGAAAATGTAGCAGAGTCAGAAGATGTAGCGATTCCTCATTTTCTAGAAAAGAAAGAATCTATGCCAATTCTAACGGCGCTTGAACATGAAATAAATGATTGTATCGATGAAAATGGAGCTGTACTAGATAGTGCGAGTAGTACATTACGTTCGATCCGTCAACAACTACGTATCCAAGTGAGTCGAGTTCGAGAAAAACTAGAAAGCTATACAAGAGGTGCTAATGCATCTAAAATGCTTTCGGATTCCATTATAACGATTCGAAATGATCGATATGTAATACCAGTCAAGTCAGAATACCGCAGTCATTATGGTGGAATTATCCATGATCAATCGTCTTCGGGTCAAACATTATTTATCGAACCATCTGCAGTCGTTCAAATAAATAATGAAATCCGTAGTTTAAAAGTAAAAGAGCAAGAAGAAATAGAACGCATCTTGATCAAACTGACAGCAGAAGTAGAACTTGTGGGACATGAAATCTTCCTATTAGTAAGTATTTTAGGCGAAATCGATGTTATTTTGGCCAAAGCTAAATACGGACAAGCAGAGAAGTGTACGATGCCAATTATTAACAATGACGGGTATATTCGTTTAGTAAAAGCAAGACACCCACTTATTCCTATAGAAACTGCAGTTCCTAATACAATCGAATTTGGGAAAGATATTACGGCGATTGTCATTACAGGACCAAATACAGGTGGTAAAACCGTAACACTAAAAACGGTGGGACTTTGTACATTAATGGCACAAAGTGGTATTCCGATTCCAGCATTAGATGGTTCGGAAGTAGCCCTATTTGAATCGGTATTTGCAGATATTGGAGATGAACAGTCCATTGAGCAAAGCTTGAGTACATTTTCATCTCATATGGTGAATATTGTAGACATTTTGAAAAAATATAATGAAAAATCATTAATAATTTTTGATGAGCTTGGTGCTGGAACCGACCCACAAGAAGGAGCAGCACTTGCTATTTCTATCTTGGATGCAGTGCATGGAACAGGCGCGCGTGTGATGGCGACAACGCATTACCCTGAACTAAAAGCGTATGGCTATAATCGACCAGGTGTGGCGAATGCAAGTGTTGAGTTCGATGTCGAAACATTAAGCCCCACTTATAAATTGCTAATTGGGGTTCCTGGACGTAGTAATGCTTTTGAAATTTCGGAGCGACTTGGTTTACCAGCGTATATTATTTCCCAAGCGCAGACTTATACGGGAGCAGACCGTGGGGAAGTTAATTCGATGATTGCCTCGTTAGAAGCAAGTAGAAGACAAGCTGAAAGAGATGCTGAAGAAACAGAAGAAAAGTTAGAAGAAGCAAAACAAGTAAAAGAGGATCTAGAACAAAGGCTAGCTGAACTCGAACAAAAGAAAGAACAGTTAGAACTAAAAGCTAAAGATAAAGCAAAAAAAATTATTGAGGATGCTAGACGCGAAGCAGATGAAATCATTAGTGATCTCCGCAAAATGCAAGCTAATACGCATAAATTAGTAAAAGACCATGAACTGATCGATGCAAAAAAACGATTGGACGCAGCACTTCCTACAAATCCAGTATTAAAAAAACAAAAGAAATTAAACGAGCGTGCAAAAGAGTTAAAAGCTGGAGACGAAGTAAAAGTATTAAGTTTCGGTCAAAAAGGTACATTAATAGACAAGCTTTCGAAGAATGAATGGTCGGTTCAAATTGGTATGTTAAAGATGAAATTAGATGAATCTGATTTAGAATATATTAAACCGGAAAAACAAAAGCAAACAGTTTCTGTCAATGCGGTTCGGGGCAGAGATTCGCATGTGAAATTAGAGCTTGACCTCCGCGGGGAACGATACGAAGATGCACTTATTCGAACAGAAAAATATTTAGACGATGCTATCTTAGCGAACTACCCACGTGTTTCTATTATCCACGGGAAGGGAACTGGCGTATTAAGACAGGCTATTCAGCAATATTTGAAAAACCATTCGCGTGTGAAAAACTATCGTTTTGGTGAAGCTGGAGAAGGCGGTCACGGAGTTACGGTAGTCGAATTAAAATAGGTAAAAGGAATTTGAAACTTTTTATCTAATTACACGTATAGTAAGAAAAATTTAAAGGGGTTTTTAGCATGTTGCTTTCTGGTTTTTGGGCAAACCCACTTGTGGAGTCAGCTGGTTATTTTAGTGTTGTTATTTTATGTTTAGTTGTTTCCATGGTTATATTTGAACTTGTAACGAAGTATAAAAACTGGGAAGAAATTAAAAAAGGAAATGTCGCCGTTGCCATGGCGACAGGCGGAAAAATTTTTGGTGTATGTAATATTTTTAAATATTCAATAGAACAACATAATTCATTTTTTCAAATGATTGGTTGGGGATTATTCGGTTTTACCTTGCTAATTATTGCATATTGGTTATTTGAATTTTTAACACCAAGTTTTAATGTGGATAAAGAAATAGAAAATGATAATCGCTCGGTCGGATTTATTTCCCTGATTATTTCCGTTGGCTTATCATTTGTCATAGGAGCAAGTATTTCATAGGAGCGAATGTAATGGAAAAATTGTCGAAAGTTTTAATTGCTGTAGGCATACTTTTTGTCCTTGTCGGAATAATATATGTAGTAATGGAGTAATAGAATGAGTGAACAGCTCATTTTAGAGACTGTTGAGATAAACTAATCACAACAGTCTCTTTTTTCTATTATAAATAAATTGAATTGTCATTCATTTATATCTATAATGAAAATATGAATGTTCGAACGATTATGAAATGAGGGGGCAAAAGAATGACTGAGAAAATTTGGCTTTCCCAATATCCAGCTGAGATCCCACATACGCTTTCCTACGAATCTATTCCAGTACAAGAATACTTAACAAGAACGTATAACAAATTTCCAGAAAAAATAGCTATCCATTTCATGGGGAAAGATGTAACGTACAAGGAACTCTATGAATCTTCCTTGAAATTTGCGAACTATTTACGAATGATTGGCATTCAAAAAGGAGACAGAGTAGCTATTATGCTACCCAACTGTCCACAAGGGGTTATTGGTTATTACGGTGCCTTATATGCAGGGGCAATAGTAGTGCAAACAAATCCGTTATATACAGAAAGAGAAATTTCTTATCAAATGAAAGATTCTGGTGCAAAAGTAATTTTAGCATTAGATATTTTATATCCAAGGATTTCTAAAGTAATAAAAGACACGGAGCTCGAAAACATTATTTTAACTGGCATTAAAGATTATTTACCTTTTCCTAAAAACTTGGTGTATCCTTTCATTCAAAAAAAACAATATGGATTCAGTGTGAAAGTGGAACATCGGGGCATCAACCACTTATTCCCTGAAATAATGAAAGTAGCAAAAGCAGATCCGATAAATATGCCTTTTGATTTCGAAGATGATATTGCACTTTTACAATATACAGGTGGAACTACAGGATTTCCAAAAGGAGTTATGCTAACGCATAAAAATTTGATATCGAATGCATCGATGTGTGATGCATGGCTTTATAAATGTAAAAAAGGCGAAGAAAGCATACTAGGTATTTTGCCATTTTTCCATGTGTACGGGATGACGACTGTCTTAATATTGGCTGTCATGTTAGGAAATAGAATGATATTATTACCAAAATTTGATGTGGAAACAGCTCTCAAAACAATCGATAAGCAAAAGCCAACTCTATTTCCTGGTGCACCGACGATTTACATTGGTATATTAAATCATCCGGATGTACAAAAATATGATTTATCTTCTATTGTAGCTTGTTTGAGTGGCTCTGCTGCGCTACCTATAGAAGTGCAAGAAAAGTTTGAGCAAGTTACAGGTGGTAGATTAGTAGAGGGCTATGGATTAACAGAAACTTCCCCTGTATCACATGCGAATTTAATCTATAGCGAGGATCGAGTGAAGGGATCTGTTGGTATACCGTGGCCAGATACAGATGCGGCCATTTTCGGTATAGAATCTACAACACCACTTCCTCCTGGGGAGATTGGGGAAATTGCAGTTAAAGGACCGCAAGTCATGAAAGGCTATTGGAACCGTCCGGAAGATACGGAGATGACGATGCGTAGCGGTTGGCTTTTAACAGGAGATTTAGGCTACATGGATGAAAGCGGTTACTTTTATGTAGTGGACCGGAAAAAGGATATGATCATCGCTGGCGGATATAATATTTATCCACGTGATGTGGAAGAAGTGCTGTATGAACATTCTGCGATCCAAGAATGTGTAGTTGCGGGAGTACCGGATGCATATCGTGGTGAAACAGTAAAGGCGTACGTCGTGTTAAAAGAGGGAGCGTCTGTAACAGAAGAAGAGATAAATACATTCTGTCGTGAAAATTTAGCCTCTTTTAAAGTACCAAGAATTTATGAATTTAGAAAAGAGCTACCAAAAACAGCAGTTGGGAAAATATTAAGAAGGACATTAATAGAGGAAGAAAAAGAAAAGTTAAAACAACTAACGCAAGAACAAACTTCCTAGTTTTATTCTAATCGAATCGATTCGTATGTTGACATTACTGAAAATTAAATATAATATAAAAATATGAATGAATAATCATTCATATTTTTATATTGTTTAGCCAAGGTTACAATCCATGGTTTTTACGGCAATTGATTATTTGGTGGTGGGTTTATTGAAAAAGGAAAAGCCGAAATATAAGCAAATTATAGATGCTGCCATTATTGTTATTGCAGAAAATGGGTATCATCAGTCACAAGTTTCTAAAATAGCTAAACAAGCTGGCGTGGCAGATGGGACAATCTATTTATATTTTAAAAACAAAGAAGACATATTAATCTCCGTATTTGAAGAAAAAATGGAGGTATTCGCAGAAAATTTAAAGCAAATAATTGAAATTGATGCAAGTGCTTCAGAGAAGTTATTTAAAATGATTGAAAATCACTTTAGTGTACTTGCGAGTGATCATCACTTAGCAACAGTTACCCAGTTAGAGTTAAGGCAGTCGAATTTGGCTCTCCGTTTACGTATTAATGCCATTTTAAAAAATTACTTAGTACTACTAGATACCATTTTAAAAGAAGGAATTGAAAATGAAGAATTTGAGCAAAAGATAGATATTCGACTAGCAAGACAAATGATTTTTGGTACAATAGATGAGACGACAACTACTTGGGTTATGAATGAATATAAATATAATCTTATAGACTTGACCCCAAAAGTACATCGTCTGTTATTAAATGCTATAAAAGTATAACAAGGGGGAGAGAGTGAATGGAATTTTTGACATGGGAGATTGAAGATAGTGTGGCTACTGTTACACTAAATCGTCCACCGGCAAATGCACTGGCAAGAGGGGTAATTTTAGAGATTAATGACTTGCTAGATGCAGTTGAAAATGACGATGCAGTTCGTGTCCTGTTGTTGAAAGGTGAAGGTAGATTCTTTTCTGCTGGTGCGGATATTAAAGAATTTACTTCGGTTTCTTCAGGAGGAGAATTTTCAGAATTGGCTGAAAGTGGACAAGTGATCTTTGAAAGATTAGAAAGATTTTCGAAACCGGTAATCGCAGCAATTCATGGTGCTGCACTTGGTGGTGGTTTAGAGTTAGCGATGAGCTGTCATATACGGCTTGTTTCGGAAAATGCTAAACTTGGACTTCCAGAATTACAATTAGGGTTAATACCTGGTTTTGCTGGAACGCAGCGACTTCCGCGCTACGTTGGGTTTGCAAAAGCAGCAGAATTGCTGTTAACGAGTGAACCAATCAGTGGGACAGAAGCAGTTAGAATTGGTTTAGCCAATCATGCTTATCCGGAAGAAGAGTTATTTAGTCGCGCCCAAGAACTTGCAACTAAAATTGCAAAGAAAAGCCCTATCGCTGTAAAAGCGGCGTTAGAAATGCTCCAATATATAAAACCAGCCTCTTATTATGAAGGTGTACGAGCAGAAGCAAATGTTTTTGGAAGTGTTTTTGTTTCAGAAGATGCAAATGAAGGTATTTCTGCATTTTTAGAAAAAAGAGAACCTGTTTTTAAAGGGAAGTAAATATACGCTAGGGGAGGATAACTAAATGAATATTTATGTTTTAGTGAAACGCACATTTGATACAGAAGAAAAAATCGTCGTGAGTGGTGGTAAAATCCAAGAAGACGGAGCAGAATTCATTATCAATCCTTACGATGAATATGCAATTGAAGAAGCAATTCAGGTTCGCGACGCACAAGGTGGAGAGGTAACTGTTCTTACATTGGGCGGGGAAGACGCAGAAAAACAACTTCGTACTGCGCTAGCTATGGGGGCTGACAAAGCCGTTCTTATTAATGTAGAAGATGATGTAGAAGAACTGGATCAGTTCACAGCTGCTCATATCATTTCGGAATACTTAAAAGATAAAAACCCTGATTTAATATTGGCTGGTAATGTTGCGATTGATGGTGGATCTGGACAAATTGGACCACGCGTTGCAGAGTTGCTAGGTATTAACTATGTAACAACTATTACAAATCTTGAAATTGATGGGACAACTGTAACAATTAAACGTGATGTGGAAGGGGATACAGAAATCCTTGAAACTTCTTTACCACTATTAGTTACAGCGCAACAAGGGTTAAATGAACCACGCTACCCTTCATTACCTGGAATTATGAAAGCAAAGAAAAAACCATTAGATGAAGTAGAACTAGATGATTTAGATATTGATGAAGATGATGTAGAAGCAAAAACAGAAACACTGGAAATATATTTACCTCCTAAAAAGGAAGCAGGAAAAGTATTAGAAGGCGAGCTAGCTGACCAAGTGAGAGAGTTAGTTCACTTACTCCATTCGGAAGCAAAAGTCGTTTAATCGAATATTAACTTTTAAACTTAAACTAGGAGGAAAAGAATATGTCTAAAAAAGTATTAGTACTTGCAGAGGCGCGTGAAGGTACTCTACGTAATGTTTCTTATGAAGCAATCGCTGCTGGAAAACAAATTTCAAATGGCGGGGAAGTAGTAAGCGTTCTATTAGGAGATTCCGTGAAAGATCTATCAACAGAACTTGGTAAATATGGTGCAGATCGCGTCATTACGGTGGAACATCCACATTTAAAACAATATACATCAGACGGGTATGGACAAGCCATTCTTGCAGTAATTGAGCAAGAGAAACCAGAAGCTATTGTTTTTGGACATACAGCTCTTGGGAAAGATTTATCACCTAAAATTGCAAGTAAATTACAAGTAGGACTAGTATCGGATGTAACAGCTATTGAAGGAGAAGGCGATGCTGCTGTTTATATCCGCCCAATCTATTCAGGTAAAGCATTCGAAAAAGTGAAAGTGAAAAATGGTATCGAATTCATCACAATTCGTCCGAATAATATTGCGCCCCTAACAAAAGAGGAAAATAAAATTGCGGATGTATCGGCTTTATCAGTAGATATTACAAACCTTCGCACTATCATTAAAGAAGTAGTTCGTAAATCATCCGAGGGTGTAGATTTATCAGAAGCAAAAGTAGTCATCGCAGGAGGACGTGGAGTGAAGAGCGAAGAAGGTTTTGCTCCATTAAAAGAGCTTGCTGCCGTACTAGGTGGAGCAGTTGGAGCATCCCGCGGGGCTTGTGATGCTGATTACTGTGATTATTCCCTACAAATTGGACAAACTGGTAAAGTGGTAACACCGGACCTTTATATCGCGGCAGGTATCTCAGGTGCGATTCAGCATTTAGCTGGTATGTCGAACTCGAAAATTATTGTAGCGATCAATAAAGATCCAGAAGCAAATATTTTTAAAGTAGCAGATTACGGAATCGTTGGTGATTTATTCGAAGTAATCCCAATGCTTACGGAAGAATTCAAACAACTTAAAGTAAATGCTTAACAAGGACTCGGCTCATTCATTGAGCCGAGTTTTTGCTTGTAAGCTAATATGTAGATGTAGTAATATGAGTCTGCTATAATCAATTTATAGTTAACCAAAGGAGGAATTTTTAAATGGCAATAGTTCATGGAACAGATCAGACTTTCTCACAAGAAATTGAGGAAGGGTTAGTATTAGTAGATTTTTGGGCAACATGGTGTGGACCTTGTAAAATGATTGCTCCTGTACTGGAAGAAATGGACGCTGAAATGAGCGATAAAGTAAAAATCGTAAAAGTGGATGTGGATGAAAACCAAGCAACTGCTAGTCAATTTGGTATTATGTCTATCCCAACTCTAGTATTGTTTAAGGATGGTCAACCGGTAGACAAAGCTGTTGGTTTCCAACCAAAAGAAGCATTAGTTCAATTTGTAGAAAAAAACGCATAATATAAAACCGGGTCCGCAAAGGTCCCGGTTTTTTTAAACGGGTGATATAATGAATGATTTAATACAACAAAAATGCGCCATATTACCAGATGATCCTGGATGTTATTTAATGAAAGATCGACAAGGAACCATTATTTATGTCGGCAAAGCGAAAATATTAAAAAATCGTGTACGTTCCTATTTTACGGGATCGCACGATGGGAAAACACAAAGATTAGTACAAGAAATAGTTGATTTTGAATATATCGTTACATCGTCCGAGTTAGAAGCACTTATCCTCGAGCTTCATCTTATTAAAAAGCATGATCCAAAATATAATATTATGCTAAAAGACGATAAAACGTATCCATACATTAAGATTACTGCAGAAAAAAATCCAAAACTGATCATTACAAGACAAGTAAAAAAAGATAAAGGAAAATATTTTGGCCCATATCCAAATGCACATGCAGCGTCTGAGACCAAAAAACTATTAGATCGAATTTATCCTTTAAGAAAGTGTGCGAAATTACCGGATCGTGTTTGCTTATATTATCATTTAGGGCAATGCCTTGCTCCATGTGTAAAGGAAATAGAAGAGTCCACTTATAAAAAGATGACTGACGAAATTACAAGCTTTTTAAATGGTGGATATACACATGTGAAAAAAGAGCTGAACGAGAAGATGAAAGTAGCGGCAGAAAATCTAGAGTTTGAACGCGCAAAAGAATATAGGGATCAAATTTCCAATATTGAAATGGTCATGGAAAAACAAAAAATTACGATAAACGATTTTACGAGTCGAGATATATTTGGTTATACCGTCGATAAAGGCTGGATGTGTGTCCAGGTGTTTTTTATCCGACAAGGAAAACTCATCGAACGGGATGTTTCTCTGTTTCCATTATATCGTGATCCGGAAGAAGAGTTTTTAACATTTTTAGGTCAGTTCTATGCGAAACCAGAGCATATAAAACCTAAAGAGGTATACGTTCCTATTAATACAGACGTACATTTGGCTTCAGAATTATTAGAGATGAAAGTAATCACACCGCAAAAAGGATTGAAAAAAAACTTAGTAGACCTTGCAAAGAAAAATGCAGTACTTGCCTTAAGTGAGAAGTTTCATCTCATCGAAAGACAAGAAGAGCGGACAATAGGGGCAGTGGAGGAGTTAGGTAATTTAATGGGGATTGCTACTCCGAATCGAATGGAGGCTTTTGACAATTCTCATATACATGGTACAGACGCCGTTTCCGCGATGGTTGTATTTGTGGATGGAAAAGCGTACAAAAAGGATTACCGAAAGTATAAGACGAAAACTGCCGCTAAACACGATGATTACGGCGCAATGCGAGAAGTAATTCGTAGAAGATATACACGTGTATTAAAAGAAAATTTACCTTTACCCGATTTAATTATTATCGATGGAGGAAAGGGTCAAATAGAATCAGCTCGAGAAATTTTGGAAGACGAGTTGGGTTTAGAAATACCTATCGCTGGACTTGCAAAAGACGGGAAGCACCAAACGTCTCAGCTTCTTTACGGAAATCCAATTGACATCATTCCGATGAAACGGACGAGTGAAGCATTTTACTTATTACAGCGTATACAAGATGAAGTGCACCGATTTGCTATTACATTCCATCGCCAACAAAGAGGGAAACATACGATTGCTTCCTCTTTAGACGGAATAGAAGGAATAGGTCCAAAACGAAAAAAAATATTATTAAAGCACTTCGGATCGATCAAGAAAATGCAGGCCGCGACAAAGGAAGAATTTATCGAAGCAGGGCTTTCTAGTAAACTAGCAGACACGATGATTGAACATTTTCAGAAAAAGTAATTGTCTTCTGAATTTTCCTGTGGTATGGTTGATACAATTTAATATTCACTATTAACCTGACTAAGCAGTTTTTTTGCTGATTCAAGTTAAGCCTCCGGCGGATGTCACAGATTTATTGCGTTACGCCGAGGCGAAATTAATAAGTGAAGATAGAGGTGCAAACTGACAAGAGTACTTAGCGGGAGGATGAAAGGATCCGTCAATCGCTAAACGAAAGGGTCATTTGCCGAAACGTAGAATAGCTTTTCCTATTCTAGGTTGGTTCTGCAT
The DNA here is from genome assembly GCF_900111345.1 of Psychrobacillus sp. OK032. Taxonomy (GTDB): domain Bacteria; phylum Bacillota; class Bacilli; order Bacillales_A; family Planococcaceae; genus Psychrobacillus. The sequence continues at coordinate 479,718 of NZ_FOGY01000002.1, read as the reverse complement.
TGAAAAAATGTAGGATTGTCAGAATTCAGTATTCTGGAGGGCTATCTCACATGGACATTATTTGACCGTGTATGAGACAATGCTTTTCACAATATGTGAAAAGCATTTTTTAATCCTTACAGATAAACAAGGGAGAGAAAATGCATGAGTAAAATTGTGATGAAGTTCGGTGGGACTTCTGTAGCAACTACAGAAAAAATTGCAAGCGTAGCAAAAAGAATCGGTAGAGAGAAAGAAAAAGGGCATGATATCGTTGTTGTAGTATCGGCAATGGGAAAAGCGACAGATGAGTTACAAAATTTAGCGAGTGAAATAACGGAAAATCCATCCAAGCGCGAAATGGACATGCTACTATCAACCGGAGAACAAGTGACAATGGCATTACTTGCGATTCAGTTAAATGCATTAGGACTAGACGCCGTTTCTCTTACTGGTTGGCAAGCAGGTCTTATAACAAATAATGTACATAAAAACGCAAGAGTCGAGAAAATGGATGGCTCTAAAATAAATGACTTATTAACTGAAGGAAAAATCGTTATTGTTGCAGGATTTCAAGGGGTTTCTAGTCATGGCGAAATCACGACACTTGGAAGAGGTGGATCAGATACGACTGCAGTAGCAATTGCAGTAACAATAGAAGCGGATGTATGTGATATTTATACGGATGTGGAAGGGGTATTTACATCGGATCCAAGGTACGTTACAAATGCTAGAAAGCTAGAACAATTAGAATACGATGAAATGCTGGAGCTTGCTAATTTGGGTGCTGGAATACTCCATCCAAGAGCAGTAGAATTTGCAAAAAACTATAAAATACCACTAAGAGTACGTTCAAGCTCTGAAGAAAATGAAGGAACAATTTTAAAGGAGGAAGTAGATGTGGAAAATAATTTAGTAGTGCGTGGGGTAGCATTTGAATCTGATATTGTACGACTAACTATTGAGTATGATGTGCCGTTTAATGGATCACTTGCATCGATTTTCACGACGCTAGCAGAAAATCATATAAATGTAGATATTATTGTGCAATCCATTGTAGACGGTGTAAAACCTGCAGTTTCGTTCTCAATCAAAAAAGAATCGTTAGCAGAAGCAATTACGGTTTTAGAAACCCATAAAAAAGCACTCGGTTTTACATTTGCGGACTTTGAGGTGGGGTTAGCAAAAGTTTCCATAGTTGGTTCCGGAATGGTTTCCAATCCTGGTGTCGCAGCGCAAATGTTCGATCGACTTCGCCAAGAGAATATTCCTGTAAAAATGGTTAGTACATCTGAGATAAAAGTCTCGGTTGTTATCCCTCAAGCGGATATGATTCCAGCTGCCAATGCATTACATGATGAATTTGACTTGGCAATTAAACAATAACAGATTAAGCAATCAAGCTTTAAGGGTCGTGACACTGTTACGTCCCTTGTTTGTGTTGTGCGAAATAAAGAATAGTTCGTAACAAAAACGGCCTAATTAGGTGACCGCTGTGATTTCCGCTTCAGGCGGACGCTTTCCGCGGGGTGAGCGATGAGCCATCACCACAGCTCGAGTTTTACAATGTATAAATACAGAAATAGGTTGGATGGAGATTGTAAGAAAAAGCATTGAATGGCTTAAATAGCCATTCAATGCTCATATGGAAACTTTTGCATCCCATTTTACATGAAAGGATACAATTCCGTTTTTATTTGGTTCTTCGTCATAACATTCTGTTAAACAACCGCCAATTTTCTGCTGCTGCTCAGCTAAAAAGCCTGCTTCTAATCGGTGGCTTCTCGTTTTTCCGCTTTGCGGTAAATTGTACGTATGTAAAGTAAAAAATGCAGAGTCTTTTGTTGTTTTTTCTAACTCAAGTGTTCCCCAACCCGCTTGTTCGAAGAAAGTAATGGCTTCATCCATCGAGTAAAGTGGAAACTTGCGAGCAAGGTCTTTTCCAGCCCAATATAAAATATCTTTTTCATGTTTTCCGAGAATAGAAGCAAGCACGTGGTCTCTTAGTAATTCATATCCAAAGGAAGTTACATGTGAATGTTCCTTGTCATTCAAGTAGCAACCCTTCTTTCAAAAAGTAAATATCATTTATTCTCGTCTATTTTATCATAAATAGTTTCTTGTTGGTATTGTAATAGTTTGTGAAAAAATAAACAAATCATTATTCAAATATGAATCTAGAAGTTTATTGAAAAGTCTAAAGATACCTTGACGCTCCAAAATGATGGGAGTACAATAGATATGTCATAAATTCGTAACATGATGATGTAAATAGTGTATGAAAACTATTCTATTAAAATAGTTTTCATACCGAGCAAATGTAAATTTGAGGGGGGTAACTGTTTTGTCGAAAGATCGCGAATTTTATTGGCGCCGCCTACATTCACTTTTGGGAATTATTCCTGTCGGGTTGTTTTTGGCGCAACACTTAGTAGTAAACCACTTTGCTACTAGAGGAGCAGATGCATTTAATAGTGCATCCCATTTTATGGAGAGTCTACCATTTAGATTGATGTTGGAAATCTTTGTGATTTACTTACCATTAGCTTTCCATGCATTTTACGGAATCTATATTGCATTTACTGCAAAGAATAATCCGAAAAACTTTGGTACGCTACGCAACTATCTATTCATTTTACAAAGATTCACTGGAATTTTTCTTGTTGTTTTCATCGCATGGCATGTATTTGAGACAAGATTTCAAGCTGCAATCGGTGCAAAAGAAGTTAATTTTAACATGATGGCGGAGATTTTATCAAATCCTTGGATGTTAGGTTTTTACATCGTTGGAGTTATTGCAGCAACATTCCACTTAGCTAACGGTATTTGGTCATTCTTAGTTAGTTGGGGAATCACACAATCACCACAATCACAACGAATTGCTACATATGTAACATTAGTAATCTTCTTAGCGTTATCTGTAGTTGGTGTACAAGCTCTTTTAGCATTCGTATAAGAACTTTTCATACATTCAACTACCATAAAATCGAGGAGTGAGAATAGCATGGCAAAAAGTAAACTTATTGTTGTCGGCGGTGGTCTAGCTGGATTAATGGCAACAATGAAAGCAGCCGAAGATGGCACGCACGTAGATCTATTTTCATTAGTTCCTGTAAAACGCTCACACTCTGTTTGTGCACAAGGCGGTATTAACGGGGCTGTAAATACAAAAGGGGAAGGCGATTCACCTACAGTACACTTAGATGATACTGTATATGGTGGAGACTTCTTAGCAAACCAAAAACCAGTAAAAGCAATGACAGACGCTGCTCCTGGAATTATTAGCTTATTTGACCGAATGGGTGTTATGTTCAACCGTACACCTGAAGGATTATTAGATTTCCGTCGTTTTGGTGGTACTTTAATGCACCGTACAGCATTTGCTGGTGCGACTACTGGCCAACAATTGTTATACGCTTTAGACGAACAAGTTCGTCGTTTTGAAGTTGACGGTCTAGTTACGAAGTTCGAAGGATGGGAATTCCTTGGAATTATAAAAGATAGTGAAGGAGTTTGTCGCGGTATTAAAGCACAAAACCTTCAAACAATGGAGATTCGTGCTTTTCGCGGGGATGCTGTTATTATGGCAACTGGTGGTCCTGGAATTATTTTTGGAAAAACGACTAACTCTATTATCAATACTGGTTCTGCGGCTTCAATAGTTTATCAACAAGGTGCATACTATGCAAATGGTGAATTTATCCAAATTCATCCAACTGCAATCCCTGGTGACGATAAACTCCGCTTAATGTCAGAATCTGCGCGTGGTGAGGGTGGACGTATTTGGACATACAAAGACGGAAAACCTTGGTACTTCCTAGAAGAAAAATATCCTGCATACGGTAACCTTGTACCACGTGATATCGCAACACGTGAAATTTTCGACGTATGTGTGAACCAAAAGCTTGGTATTAACGGAGAAAACATGGTGTATCTAGATCTTTCTCACAAAGATCCACACGAACTGGATATTAAACTAGGTGGAATTATCGAAATCTATGAGAAATTCACTGGTGATGATCCTCGTAAAGTGCCAATGAAAATCTTCCCGGCAGTGCATTATTCAATGGGTGGACTTTGGGTAGATGATGATCAAATGACAAACATTCCAGGATTATTTGCTGCGGGTGAATGTGATTACTCTCAACACGGTGCGAACCGTCTAGGAGCAAACTCCCTACTATCAGCTGTATTCGGTGGAAGCGTTGCAGGTCCAAATGCGGTTAACTATATGAGTAAACTTAAAACGCATGCAGTTGATATGGATGACGCTATTTTCGAAGCTGAAGTGAAACTTGAGCAAGAAAAATGGGACAAAACGTTAGCAATGAAAGGTACTGAAAATGCTTATCTAATTCATAAAGAATTGGGAGAGCTTATGACGGATAACGTAACTGTAGTTCGTTATAATGACAGACTTGAGGCTACTGATAAGAAAATTCAAGAATTACTGGAAAGATATGAAAATATTAATATGGATGATACGCAAAAATGGTCTAACCAAGGCGCATCCTTTACACGTCAATTGAAAAATATGCTATATTTAGCGCGTGTTATTACAATTGGTGCACTTCAACGTAACGAAAGCCGCGGGGCGCATTACAAACCTGATTTCCCAGAACGTAATGATGAAGAGTTCATGAAAACAACAATGGCGAAATTCGATCCGGCAACTGGGGCTCCAATTATTCATTATGAAGAAGTCGATGTATCGATTGTTGCACCACGTAAACGTGATTATTCTACGAAAGGAGAAAATTAATCATGGTAACAGCAACTGAAACAAAAAAAGTTCAAATTGAAATTTTTCGTCAAGATACACCAGAATCTACTCCATATTGGGAGAAGTTCGAAGTGAATTATCGTCCTAATATGAACGTTATTTCTGCCCTAATGGAAATTCGCCAAAATCCTGTCAATGCTGACGGAAAAGCGACTACTCCGGTTGCATGGGATATGAGCTGTTTAGAAGAAGTGTGTGGAGCTTGTTCAATGGTTATCAATGGTAAACCACGCCAATCTTGTTCAGCGTTAATTGATCAATTGACTCAACCGATTCAATTGGCACCAATGAAAACATTCCCTGTAGTTCGTGATCTTCAAGTAGACAGAACTCGTATGTTTGATTCATTGAAAAAAGTAAAAGCATGGGTTCCAATCGATGGATCATATGATCTTGGTGAAGGACCACGTATGCCAGAACGTAAGCGTCAATGGGCATATGAACTATCTAAATGTATGACCTGTGGTGTTTGTTTGGAAGCATGTCCAAACGTAAATAGCGGTGCATCCTTTATGGGACCTGCTCCACTTTCACAAGTACGTTTGTTTAATGCACATCCAACAGGTTCTATGAATAAAGATGAACGTCTAAATGCAATTATGGGAGATGGAGGGCTTGCAAACTGTGGTAACGCACAAAACTGTGTTGTTGCATGTCCAAAAGGTATTCCTTTAACAACTTCTATCGCTGCATTGAACCGTGATACAACTGTTCAAATGTTCAAAAACTTCTTCGGAAGCGACCATATGGTTGATTAAATATAGAAAAGCGTAAGCGCCTCTTTTAGAGGGGACAGTCTAAGTTCGCGACATCGTGTCGCAACGACTGCATGACCCGCATCCTGCAGGCCTCCGACAGGCAAATGGGGATAGGGTAGGTCTGCAAAGTGCGCCACATCCTGTGGCAAAGCAGACATGACCCGCATCGTGCGGGCCCAGGAGGCAGTTCTCCAGCCGCCACAGCTTTTCACATTTGACCCCGAGGGACAACGTTCTTCTGCGACGAGCTGTGCGAAGGAGCACATGGTTTTAACTGCGACGAGCTATGCGCAGGAGCACATGGTTTTAACTGCGACGAGCTATACGCAGGAGCAAGGCGCTGTAGCTTGACAATCTCTAAGTAAAAAAAGTTAACACTTTCTCAGGGAACGTCACATAAAATCTGCGTAGAATGTAATGTTCTATGCAGATTTTTTGTTTCTCTGTTACAATAAATGAATAAATATTCATTTATAGGGGGATGTTTTTTATGCGAGCTAGTTACATAGAAGATGTTGCGAGTTGGGAAAAAGAATTTTCTTTTTATGTGGAAGTAAGTGTACGTTTTTCAGAAACGGATATGTACGGACATTTAAATAATACGGTTACATTTGCTTATTTTGAATATGCACGTATAGAGTATTTTAAACATATAAATCTCATGAGTGACTGGTTGAATCCAAAAGGAGAAAAAATTCCAGTTGTTGCGGATTTGCAATGTGATTATGTCAAACAAGTATTCTTCGACGAAAAAATTCGAATATATGTAAAAGTCGATAAAATTGGTTCTTCGTCCGTAGATATACATTATATGGCTAAAAATGAAAAAGGCGAAATTGTCTTTACTGGCAGGGGTTCTATCGTCCAAATTGACAAAAAAACAGGGAAAGGCTCAAGTTGGAATGAAGAAGAACGAGAAGTTTTTCAAAAACAGCCCTAACTAGCCGTCACCTACTATCCCGATGCTACATACGTTAGAAGGAGAGTGGATAGGGGGCTAAGGCATTGTATGATAACAATCAGCATCGATCAATATTGACGAACAGAGAACGTCAAATTTTTCAGTTACTAGTAGAAGATAATTCTACTAAGGAAATTTCAATTCAGTTATCAATTAGTGAAAAAACGGTCAGAAATCATATTTCTAATACGATACAAAAACTAGGAGTATCCGGAAGGTCACAAGCAATTGTGGAACTATTAAGACTAGGTGAACTATCGTTGAACTAACTTGAATCCTTGCCATTTTCCTCAGAACACGTCACAATATTAAATATGTAGAATTGTTTTGGGGAGTGAAGGATCATATGGCAGATGATATAAGAAATATGGAGCACAATCAAGAAGATGTTGCTTTTTTAGAAAAAGAGCTTCGACATATATCGGGTATTATTAAACAAAGAGGTCGTCAAATTTTAAATGCATATACAATAACACCGCCGCAGTTTGTAGCCCTCCAATGGCTTCTAGAGCTTGGAGACATGACAATCGGTGATCTTTCCAATAAAATGTATCTAGCTTTTAGTACAACGACGGATTTAATCGATCGTATGGAAAGAAGTGTACTAGTTCAACGAGTTAGAGATGAACAAGACCGCCGTGTAGTGCGTATACATTTACTTGCAGAAGGTGAACGTATTATTGAAGAGGTTATTGATAAAAGACAGCAATACTTAAAAGATATCCTTGGTCAGTTTGACGAAAAAGAAGTAGCAAATTTATCGATTTTATTAGAAAAATTACATCAAGAGATGAAAAAGAACTGAGGAATTAAAGTGAAAGCCCCAATTGGTGTTATAGACTCTGGAGTAGGTGGATTGACAGTTGCAAAAGAAATTATGCGACATTTACCTAATGAAGAAATTATTTATATAGGAGATACGGCAAGATGTCCGTATGGACCAAGGTCGAGCGAAGAGGTGCGTAAATTTACATGGCAACTCGCCACGACGCTTGCTAAAATGAATATCAAGATGCTTGTTATTGCTTGTAATACAGCGACGGCAGTAGCGCTAAATTCATTAAGTAAAAAAATGCCTTTTCCTGTCATTGGTGTTATTTTTCCAGGGGCAAGGGCTGCGATTAAAGCAACAAAGAAAAATGAAATCGTAGTGCTAGGTACAAGCGGTACGATTAAAAGTGGAGCGTATGAAGAAGCGATAGCGGCTTTAAATACATCCAGTAAAGTTATTCCACTTGCTTGCCCTACATTCGTTCCACTCGTTGAAAGTAATGAATATGAAGGCGAGTTTGCTAAGAGTATGGTAATGGAAACATTATTGCCATTAAAAAACGAGCAATTTGATACGGTTATTCTCGGATGTACGCATTATCCATTACTACAAAAGCATATTGAAGAAGCAGTTGGTCAAAATGTAAAAGTACTTTCCTCTGCCGAAGAAACAGCTCAAGATGTAATGGAGTATTTAGATTATCATTATATGCATCATCCGACTGAAGAGAAAAAAACACCTGTTTTTTATACGACTGGATCTGTACCAATATTTAAAACGATTGTGGAAAAATGGTTAGAGTTACGGAATGCGGATGTACGAACAATTTCATTCAAATGACCCTGTTAGCTTGAGAAAACTTCAATAACGGGGTCTTCTTTTGCGTAAATGAATAGACTAAAGGAGAAATATATGATTAGAACTGATGGAAGAAAAGTAAATGAACTAAGAGATGTAAAAATAGAAACTGATTATTTAATTCATCCAGAAGGATCTGTATTAATAACGGTTGGACGAACAAAAGTCATATGTAATGCGACGATTGAAGACCGAGTGCCACCGTTTTTAAGAGGACAAGGGAAAGGATGGATTACTGCAGAGTATTCCATGCTGCCACGCGCAACCGAATCACGTAACCAAAGAGAATCTTCTAAAGGAAAAGTGACTGGTCGTACGATGGAAATTCAACGTCTAATTGGACGAGCACTTCGCTCTGTTGTTGATTTAGAAGTAATCGGGGAAAAAACAATTTGGATCGATTGTGACGTTATTCAAGCAGATGGTGGTACAAGAACTGCAAGTATTACAGGTGCATTTGTGGCATTAACGATTGCGCTTGGAAAATTATACGAACAAAAGAAATTGGCGTATTTTCCAGTTCGTGAATATTTAGCTGCAACAAGTGTCGGGGTATTGGAAAACGGTGGGGTCGTATTAGATTTAAATTATGAAGAAGACGCTGCTGCTTCCGTTGATATGAATATTGTCCAAACGAGCAGTGGTGAATATGTAGAACTTCAAGGTACAGGAGAAGAAGCGACATTTTCCAGAAAACAATTAATGGAGTTATTGGATTTTGGTGATATTGGTATTAAACACTTAATGGATGTTCAATTCACAGCACTAGGCGAATTAGCAACTAAAATTGGTGAGGGAGGTCCTGAAACCGTATGAACAAGATAATTATTGCAACGAAAAACAAAGGAAAAGCAAAAGATTATGAAGCTCTCTTTGGTCCACTTGGATACGAGGTACTAACGCTTCATGATGTAGCAGATGATATGGATGTAGAAGAAACAGGATCAACTTTTGAGGAAAATGCATTGTTAAAAGCAACAGCACTCGCTAACCATTTACAGACAATGGTCATTGCAGATGACAGTGGACTTGAAATCGACGCACTAGACGGACGCCCAGGCATCTATTCTGCAAGATATGCGGGGGAAGAGAAGAGCGATGAGGCAAATATTGATAAAGTGCTAGAAGAGCTTAAAGACGTCAAAGAATCAGAAAGAAGCGCAAGATTCGTTTGTGCGATTGCTGTAGCTTCTCCGACAAGCGAACCATTTACTGTAAGAGGAACTTGTGAAGGTATCATTGCGTCAGAAAGAAAAGGCACGAATGGATTCGGATATGATCCAATCTTTTTTGTTCCTGCCGAAAACAAGATGATGGCAGAACTAACAGCCGAAGAAAAAGGTGCTATTTCGCATCGCGGAAATGCGCTCCAATTACTTGCTACGAATCTAGATGATTTAGTTGGGAAAGCGTAAATATATCGATGAAAATATTAGTGATGAGTGATACGCATCGTGATACGGAGACAATGGGACGAGTGTTAGAGCATTGGACGGATGTAGATGCGGTAATTCATTGTGGTGATAGTGAATTAGCTGCAACCTATTTTGAAAGTAAACCAGTCCATATTGTTCGAGGAAATTGTGACTTTGATGATGGTTTTCCAGAAGAAGTAGTAATCGACCTAGGGAACGAAAAAATATTAGTTGTACATGGTCATAAGCATCAAGTAAAAACAACGCTAATGCCACTTAAATATCGTGCCGAAGAAGTACAAGCTTCTATTGTTTGTTTCGGTCATTCGCATTTAATCGGTGCAGAATATCAAAAAGGCGTTTTGTATATTAATCCGGGAAGCTTACATAAGCCGCGTGGACGTAAAGAGAAAAGTTATGCGATTGTTGAAAAGATGAAACATACATGGCAAGTAAAGTTTTACTCTTCGGAGCATGTGGTACTAGAAAGTACAAGTTTTTGATTTTATTTTGCAAGGGGTAAAACCAGTGCAACTTTAAGTGAAAGCCATTAAAGCTCTTGGCTTAAATGAAATTGAGAATTTTATTTAAATTTTTTCCTGAAAAGCGTTGACTTTGTTGGAGTATAATTATATAATAAATATTGTCTTTCCTATCTGTGTGGTGGGGGAGTACTTGTCTCAGTAGCTCAGCTGGATAGAGCAACGCCCTTCTAAGGCGTCGGTCGGGAGTTCGAATCTCTCCTGGGACGTACGCACTATAGCGGTTAAAGCCGCGTCATATAAGCCTTTCTATCACGTACAAAGTAACGGTCATTGAGTCGATCTGTATTTCGGACTTACGCTCGTCCGACCGTCGCCCTTATTACGTAATAGGAGGCTTTTTATTATGGCTACGAAGAAAAAGACGGAATTAGCCGTCGACAAAGATTTAACGGATTTATTCGGTTCAGTGGCGCCCACTAAAGCGAAGAAGGCGTCTAAAACGGAAGCGGTATCGGTCAGCTTATCGGTGACGCGAGCGCTTGAAATCGTTATTACGCAGATGCAGACGGGCGGTTTACGTCCGCGCACGATTAGCGACTACGAATTACACGTTAAGCATTTCATCGAAGTAACGCAGATAGAGCGATTAGACGAGGCGTCAGCGGAAGGCGTCTACGAATGGCTGGCGTCGATGCAAGTGAGCGCACAAACGAAGCTGACGCGTCTTAAATGCCTAAAGGCGTTCTTAGAGCGTTGCGCGGATAACGGATGGCTAGGCGCACGATTCTGGCGTCAGATAACGATTAAAGTCGATGCGCCCGTTAAAGAAGGGGCGGCAGAAGCTGACGTATTTGCGCTATTGCGATTGCTCGACTTATCGGATTTCGTGCAGTTACGCGATGCAACGGCGATTCTGCTGATGTATCAAACGGGATTACGCCTCGGATCAGTATCGGTATTGGAAGAACGCCACGTCGATATAAATACGCAGACGCTACGACTCGAAGGTGCTATCGTTAAGAACCGCGAATCCATCGTACTACCGTTCGACGAACGCCTTAAAACGCTATTAAGCACACTGATAGCGCAGAATGCGAAGGTCCGAAAAATACACGGCGAGCGTAACGACTTCGTATTTGTAACGAGAACAGGAACGCGGATAGCAACGTCGTTTACATCGAATAACATCGGCAAGCGGATTAATTTCTACAAACGTAAATACGGATTAGCGAATATGTCGCCGCACGCATTGCGTCGAGGATTCGCGAAGGACATCTATAATCGGAGTGGTGGCGACCTTGCGCTAGTATCGAAAGCACTCGGCCATAGCGATTTTGCCGTAACAACACGCTATTTACATTTAAGTCCGGAAGAAGTCGCAGACAAGCTACGCAAGTATCGTTAAGCGTCCGTTTTGCTCGTTTCTAGCCGTCTTAATGTATATCGGGAGTATTTAGTTTGGGTTTAGGGTGAAACGGCTTATACGCACGATTATATAGCCTTAATTAAATAAGCAATGTATAAAGTCCTGTACTTAATTGTATGGGGCTTTTTTGCGTCCTCTAAAATTAGTTCACGAAAACCATCCGCACAGAGCAGTCTCAAACGATATTACTAGTATAAGAGATTACAAATAGCGAGGCGCAATAAGGTGCCACGATTAATAGAGAAATCGGTATTAATTAAAAGAAACGCAAATAAAGCGAAGGGGTGACGTTTTATGGGTGAGGAATTAAACGGGATAAAAAACGAGGGGATCGTAACACGGGACGAGTTACTGGCAATGGGCTATGAGGAAAGAAAAGGCCAAAAGGGTTCGTGCTTATATTGGAATGGTGATAGCTTAATCGCAAGGGAGTGTAATCTGTGTGGGGTGTTGAAATTGCACAGGAAGTTTGGTAAGGACGGCAAGGGAGGTATCCGATCGAATTGCCTAGATTGTCACGCGACACAAGTCAGAAAAAAACGGATTGAAAACCCGGAGAAGCTTAGAGAAATGGACAAGCGAAGGTATAACGAAAACCCGGAGAAGATGAAGGAATATGTAAATCTTTGGAGAAGAAAAAATCCAGAGAAAGCAAGAATAAGTAATAACCGTTGGACGAAGAATAACCCCGAGAAAGTGTCGCTATACAGTAGTAGAAGGCGAGCGCTCAAAAGCACACTTCCCGCAGGTTTAACACTAAGGCATCAAATAGAGATAAAGGAGCGCTTCGCAAATGTCTGTGCATTAACCGGGGAAGCCGACACACATATGGACCACGCAATTCCACTTGCGGTTGGGCATGGAGGGTCTATTCCCGAAAACTGTTACCCTTTACGTGCTGACTTAAACGTTTCAAAAGGTGCGCAACACATATTCGAATGGTTCGAGGCCAACAAGGAACGCTTCGGACTTGAACAACGCAAGTTTGACGAACTAATAGAATATCTTGCGCAACTTAACGCAATGTCGACGCAAGAGTACCGCAAATACGTAGATTGGTGTTTTGACAATCCACGCAGTATTGACGTAATTAAAACTGAGAAGGAGGAATCAGCATGACAGAAAAGGACAAACTAGCAAAGTTTAGCGGTAGTTTTAAGAATAAGAGCAGGGTAGATACTGACGATATTTGCCGTGTCATTCGTGGAAAAGGCAATAAATTTGCTAACATGACCGATGAAATTTGGGCTGATACTAACCGGGTGAGTGCGGAAAGTCGTGGTGTCTCCGGTATTACTTACGATGACTTACAACTTAGTGGCATTCTCCCAATGGCGCTATCTAGCGGGGATCAGAAAGACTTTGACGATAAAGGCGATACATTTTCGGATTGGTATGACGAAGAGTTATGGCGCCTACACGAAGAATAAAATACGCACTTAATATACGACCTAACTACGTAGAACATACGGGTTAGGTCGTTTTTACTTTGTCCTCGTTGACATATTCGGAATAATCCGGCATATTATATGATAAGTAACGGAATTAGATAACGAAACAATAACGAGGAGTGTACGTATGAAAACGGATAAAAAACCGTGGTATAAACGTTGGACGATATGGACAGCCGCATTTTTAATATTCACCGCATTTAGCGCAACAATGGGCGCTTTATTACCGCCACCGGAAGAGGCAGCGCCAGTAGTATACGTAGAGAAGGCGGATAGTACGGAAGCTACGGCGAAGGCGGCCGAGAAAGAAGCGAAGAAAGCGAAGAAAGCCGAGGCGGAAGCGGCGAAGGAAAAGGCGGATGCAGAAGCGGAAAAGCTACGCAAAGAAACGGAGCAAGCTGCGGTAGATAAGACGTTAGCCGAATTCGAAACGTTCAAGCAGTTGCTTATCGAGAATTCGGACGGCATTATTACGGACGTTACTGTTGAGTACGGCAGTTACTATAAAGCGAATGTATTCGTCGATGAAACGACATGGGCGGTTAGTTCGGAAAGCGAAAAAGAATCGTTTGCTACTACGGTAAGTACGGCGATAAAGACGGTGCTTGACGATACTGCGCTTGTAGACATTCGATCAGCGACTAATAACGATATCGTAGCGGAAGAGAAAGTATTCGGAGGCTACGATATAAAACGATAGAAATAACGATGCCCTGCGCCTAATCAGCGTGGGGCGTTTTTTGCGTTATGCGGAAGTTTCCGAAATTAATTTGCGAAAATACTCCGCACTTGCGATTCCATTTCGATATTAGAAGTAAGGAGGCGATAACATGACGGAATACGGAACGGTATTATTTCTACTTTATATGGCGCTGATTGGTTCGGGATTATTCGTATGGACGATTCGGTCGCCAAAAGGAGAGTCGGAGAAATGACGCAGGATACGAAGTTGAACGTGCTAGATTTTCAGGATCAACGCTTCACCCGCGTAACTAAAAGCGTAATAAACGACGAAGTACACCTCGATAAAGCATCGCAGAAACTAGTTTACGCAATCTTATGTATGTACGCAGATAATACGTCTATGAAATCGCATCCTAGCGTTCAGACACTCGCAAAGAAAGCATGTTGTTCGGAGAATACAGTTAGAGCAGCGTTGAAGCGTTTGGAAGAATTGGAACTCGTTAAAATAACGCGAAGACGACGCGGTATTTCGCACCTATCGAATGAATACACGCTATTAGTTCCGCCGGATAGTTTTACCTTACCTACTTCAATATAGGCAGTAGAGTACTTCAATACTTGAGGGAGGGTACTTCACCAATTGAAGACTAACTAGACTTACTTAACTATACTCATTTAACTAGACTTAGTAATTGCGAGAGTAAAATAAAGTTCAAGTAATTGCTCCTTCACTATCGTTCAGTCGCAGATGTTTTTATAAAAGATTATAACGCTAATATTAAGTGCCTACGATAAATACCTACTATATATAATCGAAGGAACTTAAGTTCAAAAGAATAGGCGTACGGGTGGCGCCGGCATCAAACGACGTAGTACGCGTTTTAACCGTCATAATCGACGATTACAGGCGTTCTACCATCGCACCTAAAGAAATACTCACGGAATACAAACGGAGGCTCACAGGCACGATAAATACACGAATATGAAACGGAGGAATAACGAATGTCAAACGCAAAAGTAACGCTACCATCGGAAGTGATCGAAGCAATCGAGGAATTACGCACGCTCGAATTTACCAACGCCGAAATACTTATGTGTGCGGTCAATCATACGCAACCTCATACGGCTACGACGTACACACTCTACGAATGGGCGAGCGCTAATAAGTCGGAGGACAAACTCATGCAAGCGCTAGTCAGCGGATACGAAGTCGAAAAGTCGCCGAAGGACAAGGTGCGCGAGTACTACGAAGATATACGAATGCTACCAGCAAATCTCGGAATGACAACGCCTACGATTATCCGAGCGGAAGGCGCAATGGAAGGTATCCGTGAAACGCTCGACATACTCGGAATCAAAATCGAAGGGGTCAACGCCTAATGTCGCTAAACCTACGCAAGCTAGCAACGTTTGCCCTCGTCGTCATAACCGCAGTCGTCACGCTAACGGCCTGCATGAGCGGTAACAAGGCGTCGTCTATCGAAAAAGAGGCGGAGCAACTAAGCGTACCGACAACGCATATAATCGATAAGCAAACGGTCATCACGGCGCTTACTGAGAACTTACAAATCGTCGGACTCGAAGGCGTAGTCGAAAAGGAATTCCGCTATACCGACGCCAAGTGGTTCGGCGACAAGACGTTCGACATGACGCTACACGGTACGTTTAAAACCGGCTTTAACATCGCAGACATTACGGCGGCTAACGTAGTCATCACGGCTAATAACGAAATCATCATTAATACGCCGGACATCGAATTAATTGCGCTGGAGTTGCCTTACGACGCGATCGTCATCGATAAGCAAGTCGGGGCTTTACGCAAGGACTTCACGGAAGTCGACCGCCAGTTGTTATACGCAAAGGCGAGCGCATCCGTACGTAAGGAAATCGAAGCGGACGGCGAGGTACGGAAGCAGTCGGAACAAGCGAGCCAGCGCGCGATTGAAGCGATATTGGCGCTAGTGCCGGGAGTAACGAAAATAACGTTTAATTAACGAGGGGGAATCGGAAAATGACACGATTAACAACGGAAGAAATCGAAGCAATCCGCAAACGAGCGGAGGAAGGTAAGAGAATTAACGTCGAATCAACGCTAATCGACGAATACCACTTAGTATGGGAACGGCGTATAAACGACGTCGGTGTTCAATTCCTAAGTCATGCGGTCGAAGATATTCCGAAGCTGCTGGCGGAGGTTGAGAGATTACGAGAGAGAAATAAAGCGCTTAACACGAATAGAAATGAATGGATGACGTCTCATTTCGAATTTCAGCGTAAGAGCGATAAATTTCGTAAAGCGTTGGAAACTATCGCAAATTCTGACGGATGGTTAATCGACCCTGCGCCTTTACGTACTACCGAAGAGGCATATGATAAATGCGTCGATATTGCAACGGAGGCGATTAAATGACGAAGCACTACACGGAATTACCTACGGAAAAGTGGAACACCGCCCACTTCCGCAATTACTTAGTCGACGAACACAAGCGTCGTTACGGCGTAGATTACGTACCTTTCCGAGGCTTTAACGCAGAAGCCGGCATGTTAGGACGTTACATCGGCACAGCGAAGCGTGAAGGGCAATACGATAAGGCGCTTGTCAAGGCGTTCATCGACGCTTGCTTCGACGAGTACAAGCCGTCCGCGCAATATCCGGGGCTATCGTATGGGTTTATGGTTACGTATATGACGCGGCACTTACAGCGGTTACAAGCGGAGTCACAACGCAAGGCAGACGTAGACAGAGCGGTCGCTACGTCGGATAACGACAATATCGATAAATTAGCCGATTGGCTTTAGGAGGTGGCGGAATGGTTTTCGAGTTAATCGTAGTAGATACGAAGGAAGAAGCGGACTTCATTAATTTAACGGTCGCCAAGCCGAATGACCATCGTAAGACTTACGCAGTATTCGTAGGGCAAACGATTTGCGGATTACATCACAGAGGCGTCCGACCTAACCGACTTACACGTTGGCACCGTGAACTAACGACGGAAATGGAATTGCGATGGAATGCCGAAGTTTTAATACCGTCTGTACGGATAAAGGAGGCACTTTAATGACGCGAAATTGCTTACTAGACGCACATAAGCGCGGAGGCTGCAAAACGTGCCTAATGACCTGCGCGCACAGAATCGCTTTAACCGGTTTAAATTCAAAGGGCGGCCGCATAGGCGCTGCGAAAGTGCCGTCGGAATATCGGAACATCACGCTAGCAACGTCGCCAGCGCGCAAGGAACAGGCGGACATCTACGGGCTATTAGCGGATTATGTAGCGACGTTTGAACGCCAGTTTGACGCAGATGGACAGCGGATTAAATCGCTATATCTTTGGAGCGAATCGCCAGGCACGGGGAAAACCACGACTGCGGCGAGTTTAATATCAGAATATATCGTCGCTCATTACCTCGGCTCGCTCAAACGCGGACAACAGGCGGAGCAACGGCCGGCGCTATTTCTCGACGTCAATAAGCTGCAAACGGATTACAACCTCGCTACCATGACGCATGACGAAGCAGGCTTGGCGAAGGTAACGGCCGAAATGCGCAAGGCAATGGACGTCAGCTTCCTCGTAATGGATGACGTAGGTATTAGGTCCGCAAGTGAATCGTTTAAATCGATTGTACACGCGATCATTAACGCTAGAACTACAAACGGCAAGCCTACGCTCTATACGTCGAATCTGCCGATTGCCGAAATGGCGACCGTGTTCGATGCGAGGCTTGCCGATAGGATGCGCGACCAATGCGCGGTATTACACTTCGTAGGTGAATCGAAAAGGGGGAAACGATGATGAGAGAGATTAAGTTTAGAGCGTGGGATGGCGAACGATTAAGGCAAGTATGGGGACTTTCTTGGATTGACGGCGAGCTCGATGCGGTTAATACGCCGAAATATCACGGTCCAGTTGACGAAGATGTTGAAGTAATGCAGTACGCAGGACTCACCGACAAGAACGGTGTAGAGATTTATGAGGGAGATATTTTAAAAGTATGGCATGAGGACGAATACGTGCCATACCGAGACAGCGGCGGAGGAATAATTGATTATGACCGCGAAGAGGGTTTTTCGCAAATAGGTGTAGTAGGGGTTACTGGTTGTTCATTTGATTATAAAACCACGAAAACTATAAGTGGTAAACATGAAGAAATACACATGCCTATCGACTGGTTAAACAACTATGAAGTCGTCGGGAACATATACGAAAACGCGAATCTCTTAAATGAAACGGAGGCGTAACGATGCTCACCGCGCTAACACAAATCGCAATAATAATCGTAGGCATACCGGCACTTACGCTAATTACGTTCTATTATATCGACCGAGCGCTAACTATTAAAAGCGACGCAGTACGAGCGCACATTACGGTATTCGGCGGGGGCTTCACGTATCTCCTAGCCGAAGCAATAGCGTTTAAATTATTCGGATTTTACTAAAAGAAACGGAGGGCTAACGCATGAATCCAAAATTAAAACCCATTGCAAATATCGGTGACATCGTAACGATTAACGGTTATGGACGCAGACTATTCCGAGTGGACGCTTATACACACGAATTCATGGTCGACGAGGACGGTACGGAAGAGGACATTTGGTACGACGTATCTTGCGTAAATACTGGCGAATATACAATCGGTGCGCATGACGAAGTGAAGTTCGTTTGTGGCGCAACACACGCCGAAGTATTCATCGCCAACTACGATCACCCCGTAACACCATCGCTACTTAGCGGACTATCATTCACGGTTAATGTCGATAGTGCTGAAAACGTAGCGCCAGTGACGCCGAAGCCAAAGCCGAAAAGTCGTCAGCAGAAACAGGCGCAAGTGGACGAACTACTCGACGAGTTGAACGACTTGACGCTATTAAACGAATTCTTCGGTGGTAAGGACGAGGAATATACGGAGCGCATTGCGGAAGTTAGCGAGAAGTTGAAGGCGGTGAGCGGACGATGAAATTCTTACTAAAACAAATCCGCTGTAACCACGGATGGAAAACGGTAGACACTTTACCTTATACATTCGGATGTGTTAAATGCGGAAAAGTTAAGAAGGTATGGTCGGGGGATATATCGGCTTGGAAATTCAAACGGAAGTATAAGGGGGATACGTTTAGATGACGAAGTTTACCGAAGAAGAACGCGCGTACTGGATTAACTTCTGCGTAATGATCGCGGGTGATCTCGGGATCGACCACGGCGACTTTAACGAATTAACCGACGAGCAACTCGATAAGGAAGCCGATTGGTATTACGACTTGTCGGGTAAGTAGTGGCGTAAAAGTACCCGTATACGGTAGACAACGGAATCGCCGAATACGCGTCCGATACAGCAACGACGCGGTTTTCCGAAATTACATCGAAAAAGGAGGAAACGTTAATTGAGTAACTACGGTATATTACTATTATCGAAGATTATTGATAACAACGATATTTCCGCACTCGATCGCCATAACGTCACCGAAGCGCATTTCAATACGGATGCAGAACGCAAAGCCTACCGGTTCATACGTGACTACGCCACGACTAACCGAGGCCAAGCGCCAAGCTATGCGTCCGTTACCGAAGAATGTCCCGGCTTTTTCTATACGCCACAAGTCGGAGAATCGTACGGCTTTCTAACGCGAAAATTAATGAACGATTCGGCGGACGCGCAGTTCTCGGAATTCGTTAACAACGGTGAACTGGCGAGGCTTTTCGAAAGTAACCGCGATGACATGCCGACGTTCCTCGACACGTTGACAGAACGGTTAGAAGCGATTAAACTGAGAACAGACGTTCGAGAAAAAGTGGGGACGGATTTAAAAAACGACACAGCGAAGTTTCTATCGGAGTACGAACGTAGGAAAGCCGGCGAGTCATTCCGCATATGGCGTAGCAAGTTTAGCGCAATCGGGGAATACGTCAGCGGTAACTTATATACGATATTCGGTAAGTCGGGACGAGGTAAATCGGTCATTGCGCTAGAGGACGCCATATACGCCGCATCACAAGGCGCGAACGTTCTGATATGGGCGATGGAAATGGGATGGTACGAAGTCCTCGTACGTATCTACGTTAGCTTGTCGGGAGAATCCGGTATTACAACGGCCCACCTAAACGGCGTAGATATGTCGGCGGGCTTCGATAGCCGCGACGTAAGGCTCGGACAATTGAACGATGAATTCGAAGGCGCTTTCCGAACATTCGTCGGACAACTAAACGAAATTATACCGGGTAATATTACGGTTCGTGCCGTTGATGACGAGGACTTTGGGAATAGAACGCTACGAGCGCTAGAAGCGGATATTACGATGACGAAAGCGGATTATGTCGTAATCGATCCGTTTTACTTCCTGGACTACGAAGCGAATACGTCCAAAACGGCGGGCGGTGACGCAGCTAATACTTCGATGTTATTACGTAGGCTTGCCGGGCGAAAGTCCGTAGTTGCTATCGCTATTACCCAAGCGGAGGAAACGACACCTACCGAGGATGACGAAGGCGAGCGCGAACTAGAGTTACCGAATAGGAAGGACGTCAAGAAAACGAAAAGCCTACTCGAAGATGCCTCGCTATTAATCGGCGTAGACTCAGCGTATAAGCAAGGGCGAGCGCTAGTCGGCGTATTTAAAGGGCGCGACGGTGGCGAAGGGAATACGTCGGAGATACTTTATATGCCGCAGTATGGCGTAGTGAAGGAAGCGGAGACAGGCGCAAATGCGATTACAGAATTTAATTTTTAATCGACGAGTGCTATTCCTTGCGCCACTATATTTCCAAGATTATAGTTAATAAGGAGGACACACTCATGCCGATAATTACCGTTCGCGGACAACCGCTAAACGTAGACATCCGCAACGAACTCGACGCTTTCGAATGGTTGTCCGTTAAGCCCAACGCCGATAAGCTAATCGCAGCATCGCCCTTCCGTTATGATAAAACGCCATCGTTCTTCGTTAATTACGACGGTGAATACGCCGGCTGTTTCGGAGATTCAGGCGCTTACGATTCCGACTGGGCTTCCGGCAATTTTACGAAGCTACTCGCTTTCCTACGCAACGAAACGTACGAAGAAACGGAAGATTACCTCGTTGAGTCTTACGGCATAGGCGAAGCAACGGAGCGTCAAAAGCTAATCGTCCCACCGCTAAAGCAGCGTAAGCCTTTCCGACCACTCGACTGCGCATTAATCGAGCAGCTAACGTCGCCGTATTTAACGAAGCGCGGCATTAGTCCGGAAGTCCAAGCGCGAGCAGGCGTAGGCAAGACCCGGCACAAAGGCTTCGTTGCGATTCCGTGGTATTTACCGGATGGCCGCCTTGCCAACGTAAAGTACCGTGCGACGCGAGGTAAGACGTTCTTCTACGAAAAAGGAGCGCATCCGATACGTCAGCTAGTGTACGGCGCAAACGTTGTTACTGGCGGGGACCTTTACGTATGTGAAGCGGAAATCGATGCGCTATCGTGGCAAACGGCGGGCTTTAACGCAGTGGCGGTCGGTGGTGTAGCGTTCAATCGGAAGCAAGCGGATATAATTCGATGCTTGCCGTATGACGCGATTATTGCAGCGGGCGATAACGACAAAGCAGGACGACGCTTCAACGAACAAGTGGCGATTCTCTTACGCGGCGAACGCTTGTACACGGTAAATTACGGGGCAATACCGATGAAGGATGCGAACGCTATTTTGACGGCAAATGGGCCGGAGGCATTGCGAAGTCTTGCGGCGTCTGTAACGAAGGAAAACACTATCTCCGTAGGGTTAACTAGTCCGACATACATGCGAAAATAAAAGAGTCGGAATATGGCGAAACTTATCGACAACATCTGGTAATCATGGTAATATTAGCGGTAACATATGTTCTGTTAAGGAATTCCTTAACATTCCCACGGACGGCGATAAAAGCCCGTCCGCGACCGTAGTCATATACGCTTATATTCGAATAATTCGTCAAGCGTACAGTTGAGGGCAATCGCAAACTTTACCGCAGTCTTAACCTGTAATTTCGAGCTGCCGTTCTCGTAAGCAGAAATCGTATGACGAGAAACGCCCGATAGTACTTCTAGCTCATACTGCGTAAGTCCGCGATCTAAGCGACGGTCGCGCAAGTTACAACGCAACATAACGTCTATAGTCGCACACCTCCGCAGAATATTTTACCATTTATCGAAGAAATAAAAAAGACGCCAATTACGGCGCCTCAATCGCTTTCCTTCGGTAGTACTTCGACGACAGCTTCGATAGGGACGTCTAAATACAGGCAAATTTCCGCTAAACGTTCGATAGATACGGGACGATCGTTGTTTAAATTGGCCGCAACGTTCGATGTAATGCCGACTTCTTTTCGTAAAGTACGGAAGGAAATTCCGCGAGATTCTAGTAAACTCCGTAGTTTTTCATACGATACCATAGACCTAATTCTCTCCCTGTGACAAAAGTTATAAAAAAGGGTTGACTTTCTCAACCACTTTAATTATATTATTATCTAAGGAGTAAGTAAATAAACAATTTTTAAAAACTTTTCAATATCTACTCCGCACTTTGAAATTAGAAACGATAATACTATTATAGGAGGAATACAAAACATGCCAATCAACGAAATAGTACTACGGTATCAAACAACGAAATGCGAAAAAGCATTTTGCGAAATCTACGAATATATCTACGAAGGGGGATTCGGAATAGTAAGCACTTTCTCTCGGAGGTACAAGTTAGACGAACTGGACGTCGAATCGATGATAAACGAAAAGTTACTCGACATCGCTACTAAGTTCGATGGTCAAGGAAAATTCAAAAACGCAGTATACAGCGCCATAAAATTCGGCTGCATCGATTTAGCCAGAAAAAGAACACTACGCGATAACCGAACCACCGAAGTAATGTACGAGGATGACGACGGAATTCTAAACGAAGTGTACGAAATCATCGAAGTCGCGCCAACGACAGAAGATGACGAGATTAAGGGAATAAAAAAACGCGACCAGCGCCAACTAGTCACGTTCTTACTATCGAATGCTAACGAACTAACTCTCACATCAGCGTCAGCATTCATCGAAACTGATTCGTACCGAAAAGCCGCCAAGCAAATCGGCACTACCGACAAAACTGTAAAATCGCGAATTCGTAATTTATCTAAACATTATGATGAATCAATCTATGGAAGTTATTACGACTATTTCACGGCACCAACAGTGCATGTCGGTTAATAAATTCGTATTACGTAGGCTTATTTAATTATGCCTTCAAAAGTTATTATAACGCATGATGAATCTTTATTCAATATATTATTGTGAGGATACTTCACTTGTCTACTATAGTATACGCAAGTTTACCGGAAACGTTCCACTTTCCTTAAAAATAAAACGAAACTTAAACGGAGGTTAACGCAATGCCTAACTACTACACTAACTATTATAACCCGGATTCGCCGGATTTAAACACGCAATATTTACCAACTTTACACGGACGCTACCAAGCGGACTACGACTACAACGGTACTTTAGACGCAGACGGCGACGAGGCGGACTACTATCGCATGGTAAAGGTGGTGCGACTTGGATGAAAACGTACAATCCTACGGTTCACGCCGTTGAGCAAGCGCGTATCAGATTCGGAGTTGCGGAAGAGGACGCGAAGGCATGGTTTAACCAGCTAATGGAAACGGCGCTTTACGTAACGACCCAAACGCCTAGTAAGCGCAAAGTGTATAAAAACAGCGGTATCGACGCGATGATCGTACTCGACCCTAAAGACGACGTTATCGTAACGATTTTACCGAAGCATGGCGACGGTGTTAAAGCGAAGGTTAAATTCTCCGCAACTAACGCCATAATCTCGAAAGCTCGCGCTACAATCAAACGCGAACTAACGAAAGCGCAACGTCAATTTGTGCGAGAATTCCGTACGCTATCCGAACGACAAGCGCTCGTACAAATCGAAATAGCGCAGTTAACGCTAAACAAAGTGCGCGCTAAGAACCCGAAAACACAAGCGTCGATTCAAACGAATATTGACGTAGCGCTAGGCATGTTCGACGAGATTGGTAAGGCGCTTGACGAATTGCGAGCGGAATATGAGCGTACGAAACGAGAGGCTGACGCTTTTCTTACTATATAAATAAAGCCGGCATCAACGTCGGCTACTGCGTCACAACCGAAACCCGACTGCAATCCTGCGACGTAATATCGTGGGGAAGGAGGTTAGCGTTGTACGTAGTAGCGGGCGTTGGAAAGTCCAGCGTTCGAAAAACATTCGAAAAGGGAGCGATTTTATTGAGTAAATACGCAGCAGGTTTGGACGCACTAGACGCTTTGAACGCAACAAACGACGGTGGAAATAACGCGGAGTTCCAAAGCTTTAAATCCGGCAGCACGTTCTACGTTAAAGTACTCGGTACGGCGAATTTAATATCGTTCTATTCATACGGAATCTTCAAGCAGGTTAATAGCTTCGTAGCAAAAGAGCCATCGCAGAAATCGAAAGCCGGCTATCCAGTAGCGGACTATACAGTTTGGGATCGCGCTTGGAAATATCACAAGGATTTATCGGCGGATTTCAGCGACCACCACGGACAAGAAGCGTCCAAGTATCGCGCTAAACAGCGCTTTGCAATGGGCTTCTACGACTTAACAACGGGCGAGCCGATCATTGTCGACGTATCTAAAGCGCAGGCACAGGCGATTCATGCCGTTATCGTGAAGAACGAAAAGCGCCTCGGAAAGTTTGCGTTCGAACTATCGAAGCAAGGTAGCGGAACAACAACAACGGTAAGCCTATCGCCTGTTATGGATATGGACGAAGATTTAACGGACGCACAACGCGCTAATTTCGAGAAGGCGCCCGCTGAATTCGATATGTCGCTGTTCGACGGATTGCTATTCGAAGCGGACGAAGCGGAGCAAATTAAGCTACTGACGCAAGCAGGCTTCGACGTTAGCTTAATCGGGCTAACAAACGCAGCTCCTAACGCAGACCCGTTCGCAGCATCTAGCGGACCAATCGACGTAGACTCCGAAAGCTTGCCGTTTTAATGGTAGTCGCACAGGCGCTTACAACAGCGAGCATCGGTCGCCATAGCGAACTGTTGGCGCAGACAGCGTTACTTGCGAATGGGTGGACGGTGCTGGAATCTATCGTTCCGGCGGCGTTCGATATCGCGGTAACCAAACGAGGCGACAACCGTATCTGCAGATGTCAGGTAAAGACGTTGATTCAGCGCACGAAAGATGGCGTCGATTACTACGTCCTTAAAGGCAAGAAGAACAGCGGAGAAGTCTACGACAAGTACGACTGCGACGTATTTATCGGCGTAACCAATAACGTCGTATACCTCGTAGAAAACCGGTGCATATCCGAGTACTGGGCGCGGGTCGACGAAGTAGCGGAGAAATGGACGGAATTACCTACGACACTATAAACGAAAATGGAGGCGTTATTATTGGCGAAACTTACATTAGTAGACGGCACGATCTTCGAGGGAACTACGGAGGAATTATTCGCAATTACGCAGAAGTTCGGCGGAGAAGTACCGGAAGAAGTCCCGGACGAGCCTGCGAAAGAAATTACGCACAACGGCGCTACTTACACGCTAGTTGAACGCAAGGCGCAAGCGGGTGACGTCGTTATTCTCTGCGATACTGATGGCGAACTATTCAGCGTCGGACGAACGTACGAAGTCGAGGAAGGCGTTCAAATTGCGGACCGTGACGGAGAATTATTCGATTTATACCGACCGCAATTGCGCCGCACAACCGATACGGTACTCGTATACGCACCGAAAGTTGAGCCGTTGAAAGTCGGAGAATCCGTTATCATCAGAGGTAACTCGAAATTTGGCGTAGATTTAGACGGTAAGTTAGGGGTATACGAAGGTACTTCCGTAACTTATGCGCCATCACATGCGAGAGTTAACACGCTTGGCGAAAGGACATACGTAGTCAAATACGAGCAACTTCGTAAAGCTACCGACGAAGAAGTCGCAGAAGCGAAGGCTAAAGCGGAGTCACTCGCTAAACAAGCCGCTAAAGACGCAGTATTCACGAAAGCAGGACGCAAGCCGAATGAGTACCGCAAGGGCGATATTGTGCGCGTGCTAAATCCTCGTATTGCGAACTTAATCGTAGGTGAAGTCGGAGAAATTACATCGTATGATTCTAGCGGATCATTTAACGTTACTCATAAAAGAAGTTGTTGGGTCGGTTACGACCAGGTTGAACCGGTAACTTTCGCCGAATCACGACTCGACCGAAAATAACGCAGGCAAAGCGAAGGAGGGCTCGGAATTGAAATTAACGCTGAATATAGCGGCAAAGCAGACGGGGGCAACGGACGCCCTCCAAGCCGCAGCCGTAAGGAAGTCCGCCGCGACGGAAACGTTGGAGGACGCTTGGATTCGCGTTTCACAATCGAAGTTCACCGATAAAGAACGTATGGAATTCGACGCAGCGTATCGAGCGTTTAAAGCCGGTAAGGCAGGACGCATCAAAGACGGCAAGTTTACGAAAGCCGAAGCGTTGCAGATGGGACGTCGCATATTGGCGGAGGAACACGAACAATTACGTGAGCAGCGCATGAAAGAAACGCTAGAAACGAAGCCGACGAATTATAACGTTATTACGAAGGATTCCGATTTACAAGCGATGATCGAGCGCCTTAACGAAGAAGTCCGCTTACAGCAAGACGACGAATGGTTCCGTAAAGTATTCGGACTATTCAACGATACGATTATCCGACGTAGGTTGCTCGAAAGTGGCGTAGAAATACCGCTAGTAACGTCCTTCACGGAATGGGATACGGAAACAAGCGGTACAGATACGCGAATCGATTTAAGCGGAGGTTATTCGTTTTGGCTACCACTACTGAACGAAGGCTATTACGTAGCTTACGGACATTTAACGGAAGATGAACAATGCACACGCTCGAAGGCGCTAGACATCGTAAAGGCATTTATCGAGGACGCAAGCCATGCGAAAGCCTTTCATAATACAACGTTTGACTATGCGATGTTCTTAAACGACGGTCTTGCACCGAAAGGCTTCCGATACGATTCGATGGACGCAGCGCAGTTAATGAACGAGCACGAGGAATCAAACGGATTGAAGCCGTTAGTATCGAAATACAAGAAGTACATCGGCGCGGACCATATGGACGATTTCACTTTCGAGGATTTATTCGGAAAAGGATCGCCGATGATTTACTCGCCGGAAGTCGTAGGGATATACGCTATAAAAGACGTTGAAAAAGGTTGGCTATTTACGAAGTGGCAAATCGATATGATGTTGCGTACGGACGACTTATATTATCCGTATTTCGAAATCCGCCAATACCTCTACGAAGTTAATACGACTATAGAACGCACAGGATTCGTAATCGACTTAGATGAAATGAAGCGCCTGGAAAACGAATTCGAGCCGAAGCTACAACAGGCAATTGACGACTTGCACGCATCATACGGAATTGACGACGACTTCCTTTACGAAATGTCGATGCACATTAAGGGCGACAAAATCGACGAGTGGTGCGCTAACCGTCAGAAACAAATCGATAAACAAAACGAAATGTTGAGACATTGTGAGGAAGAACTAAAGACCGCTAATCCTGCGACGAAGAAGTATCAGCAGCTAAAGGAGCGCATCCGTAAGTATAAGACGGAACCATTGGCACCAGCAATTCCGCAAAATGCACCGGATTTCATAACGGAGTTCAACTTAGATTCTGACGCGCATATTTCGTATCTCATTTACGACGTACTAAAGATCGAGGACAAGACGAAGCAATTCGATAAGAAACGAGAGCGTTTAACGAATAAAGACGTGTTAGGTCTTTATTTTAAAACGGAACCGTCGCTTAAACCGCTCGCAGAATTCTCGAAATTATCAACGCTATTAGGTACGTTCATTAAAAAGATTCCGCAAGCTATCGATGTAGATGGACGCCTGCACACGCAATTACAAACGGTATCTACAGGACGCTACAGTTCGAAAGGATATACCGGAAAAAGTAACTCGCTATATCACAACGACATTAACGACGATAATTTCCTATCGCAAATGCGCCTATTAGTCGACGCTGAAAAGAATGTCAGAAAAGGCACGAACGTTCAGAATATACCCGCAAGAACGGAAGAAGGTAAGCGCGTCCGAATGGCGTTCAAGCCTCCAAAAGACCACACGTTCTTAGGTTCGGATTTATCATCGATAGAGCCACGTATACAGGCACATCGAATGGCGACAGAGTTTGGCGATGAAATATTCGCTGATATGTACCGCAAAGGACTCGATCCTTACGTTGAGTTTGCTGCGATATTATTCGAAGTTCCTGCGGAGCATTGCACGGAGTCCTATTATAAATCCGTTAAAGGAACGCCACAACAAGTACCGGATTTCCGTAAAGCGATGAAGCAAGCGTTCTTGGCGCGTGGTTATGGGCAGGCGAAAGATATGTTCTACAAAGGCGTAATTCCGCACGGAGTAACCGAGGAACAGGCGTATTATGCTTACGATAAGTTTGACGAGGTGTTGCCTGGCTTCGGTGGAATGGTCGAAGAAACATTCGCTCACCTCCGTAGGTACGGATGGACTGCGACGATATTTAAGCAAAAGCGCAGATTCCCCGGTTATGTCGAGAAGTATAAACGACTATGCGTTCTAATGCGTAAATGCGGAATCACCGACAAGAACGATCCCGAACTCGGTAAGAAGTCGAATAAGATTCCGTGGAAAGAGCGCTCGGAATTCTGGGACTTAATGCGATTCACTGGCGGTTGCGAGCGTGCTGCGTTCAACCATACGATACAAGGTTCCGGCGCTAACATATTGCAACTGTGTATGATACGGAGCTACTACGAATGTACTGTAACTCGCGGTTGGGAGTTCGCCCTAACACTGCATGACGAATTGAAGTGCGCTATACCTGACAATCAGCTTACGAAAGAAGCAACCGATTTATATACGAACATCATGACGGATACGTTCCACTTAGTTTTACCGCTTGAATGCGACACCGTAATTGAGCCGTGTTGGATGGAGGAATACTCGCCGGAAGAATATTTCGCACAATAAGCTCACGCAGTACTCCGCACCACACCGTTCACAAACGATAATACTATTATAGGAGGCGTTCATATGACGAAAATTATTTTAACGCACGAAATCGTAAAAGAGAACATCCCGTGGGAAAACGAGTTTGAATTCGAAGGTGAGACGTACGTAAACGTTGAGCAAGAGGAAGATATGGACGATGACGGACGAGATTTCACCGTTATCTACAAACGAAAATCTGACGGAAAACATTTCCGAATTACACGCTCGGATGCTCGATGGGGCTACGAAGATTATGGTTATGAAGCGTATATGAACGATTGCGAGTTAACGGAAGTCGAACAGGTCGAGGTAATTACAACGGTATGGAAGGCGGTTAAGTAATGACGAAGCCAATCGAAATCACCATTCGCAAGCTATCGAAGCCTGGGTGCCGACCATGTGCCGTACTAAGCTACGCAATGGCGGACATCGGCGACCAACTAACGCAAGCCAACGCAGTAGTATCGGAGCATGACATTACGCAGGAGCCGGAGCTTATCGCCCAGTACGGAATTACCGGAGTGCCCGTAATGATATACGAACGCAACGGCGTAGAAGTCGCAAGGCTTAGCGGCATGGTAAGCGCAGAAGAAATACTAGAAGCGGTTGAATATGCGAAGGAGGTACGCTGATATGACGAAAATTATTGAGGAACTACGCAAACTACACGGTGCAGAAGGCGAGGACACTAACGATGAATACTTCGAAATTGACGATATCCTAGACGCATATAAGCCGGAGGGCTACACGTCAAAAGTCGTCGATACGATTTTCGAAGAAGGCGGCCGTTGGTCGAACTACGAAACGAAGATATTCGAAGTAGTAGAAGGCGATGAAACGGCTTACTTCGAATTATTCCGCGAAGTGCCTGCGTCTGAAACGCAAGAAGGACAGGACAGCCAGTGGTCATTCGGCGAAGTTGAACCGAAGGAAGTAACGGTAATTCAATATGTAGCGAAAGAGGGGCGATAATTTGACGAATTTATCAACGCAAATAGAAGGCGATTTAATCGCGCTACTGGACGATCATTACTCGCTACCAGAAACGTACGACAACGCACTAGACGCACAGATTCACGGATGGTACGCTAATCCGCCGAATGTATATCCGAAGAAGCCGTACTTTTCACCGTCATCACTCGGCGACTGTCCGCGTTCGTTATACGTAAAGGCGAAAGGCGCTAAAAAAGACGGCTTCCGCAAGCAACCGCATCAAGGGCGCTGGCAGGCGATAGGCACAAAGATTGGCGATATTATCCAACGCGATTTACTGTTCATCGAACGCAATTACGAGCGTCTTACCGGTAACAAGCCACGCTTCAAATTCGAACGCGATACGCAAGGTCGTCCGATGTTCGAGGACTTCGCCAAGACGAATAAACTCGTCGAGCACAACGGTGAAACGTTCTATCTGTTCGGAGCGCCGGACGGTATTATGACGTATACAACGGACGATGGCGCTGAAATACGCGTAGGACTCGAAGTCAAGTCGAAGCAAGGTACGCCGGCCAAGACGTCACATTATTCGATGCGTGAAGCGGAGCCTAAACACGCTATGCAAACGGTGGCTTATGCGCACATGTTCGATTGCGATTATTACGTAGTACTTTACGTTAATGCTGCGAAACAGGCGTGGCACATGACGGACGAGCAATACGCTAAGACGCCGGACATTCGAGCGTTCTGTCAGCAGATTACGCCGGAAATGAAAGCGGAGCTATTCGATAAGCCTGCATATATAACGAAAGCAGTTCGTGAGTCAACGCCACCGCCGATGGATCTCGATAACTTCACGTTTAACAACTTCAAGACAGCGTGTGCATTATCGCTAACGGACGATGAGTTTAACGCAATCAAGACGCAAGTTAGCGCAGTCTGGAAGTCGAGCTTACCGGACAGAGTAAAGCGTGATTATAGCGGTGCTTACGAGTTTATTACGAAAACTAGAAACGGAGGCGGTCAATGATGGCGAAGCAATATAAGGTAGGCGATAAGGTGCGAATCGTTCGTGATTTATACTCGCATTTAGTAGGAAGAGTAGGCGTAATTGTGGAGGATGACGGTACTTCAAACGCACCATACCGAGTAAAAGTTGATAACGGTAGCTTGTACTGGAAATTCGGTAACACGTTAGAATTAGTCGCTGAAAAGCCGTCCAAGTCAGCACGCATCACGGAGCTAGAATCGAAAGTGGCTGCGTTAGAGGCGGAAGTCCAAGTGTTAACCGGTGCAAAAGTTCCGCATAAAATGAGCGCAATGTCGAGGGGATTCGAAACGCTTGCGAAGTTTAAGCCTACGCCGAACCAACAACGTAAAGCCGTAATTGAGCGAGCGAAGAAGTTTGTAGCGGAGTGCGTAGTTAACGCGAAAAGTGTGATAGTTATACACGGCGAAGGTAACGCTCAGTACCGTCAGCATTCCAACGTAATGACATTCCACGTTAACGCAAAGAAGCGTACTGTAGTAGCGCTAGGTCACGCTTTATACGGAGGCAAACTACGTCTTAAAGCCATCGCCAAATGTGCGCCCGACGACGTATTCAACGCAGATATCGGCAAGGCTATTGCGCTAGGACGTGCGCTAGGCTTAGACGTTAGCGAGTTCGAAAATGCCTTGAAGCCTACGGAGTTCATAGTCGGACAAACGGTTGAATCGGTTACAAACGCAGGGAATCGAATTGTATATCGCAATGTTACTAAAGTGACCGCCGATAAGGTTCACGGGTTCGATGAGCGCAAAGGGTACGTTTGCTTCATACACAAAGATGCAGGCGAACGTTACGGCTATCCGTGTGTAAATCCGTACATTACCGACGATACCGAGGCGAAATACTAATGCGCATACTAGCGCTCGACATATCGGCTTCACCAGGCTTCGCAGTGCTCGACGTAAAGGCGCTAAAGGGCGGTCAGAAGAAGATCGTCCTGGTACACGTCGATAGCGTTAAAACGGATAGTGCCACACCGGACAGTCAGCGCTACGCCTATATCGAAGCAAAGACCGTTCAGACGATTCACGAATACGGACCATTCGATGTAGTATGTCGCGAACATTTTACGAAAGGGCGGAGTAAACGTGCGACGCAACTCGTATTCGGCGCCTGGGCTGCGGTTGACTCCGCGTTAGGTCGCTACGGCTACGCAATCGACGCAAGCAACGAATTTACGCCAAGTGCCGTTAAGAAGGCGGCGACAGGCAAGGGAACCGCAGATAAGGACGAGGTAGAAGCGGGCGTTAGAGAGCGGCTCAAACTGCCGGACGACTTTACGTTTAAAACGGACGACGAAAGTGACGCGGTGGCCATCGCAATAGCGTACCTACAATCGAAAGGGATGATCGGATAATGACGAAATTAACACGTAAGCAACGTAGACAGATAGCACGCGATAATAACGAAGTATTCTCGCCACAGTATAACGGAAATGCTCCGGTAACTTACGCTGAATTCCACGGCGTCGGTAATGAGCGCTTCAATAATAAATACGTAACTATAGCGGAGGTGGCGCAATGAAAACAGCGGCAGCAGTCGTAGGCGGTATCGTATTATTCGCAATGATACTTTTCATATCGCCGTTAATCGCCTTATTCGTCGGATTCCTAGTCGGCTTCATTATCGAACTAACGACGGGCAATTACGCAACGGACAGCCTTAACGTAATATTCGGTACGGAACGCTTCGTACACGGAGACTTCGCAAGGCTGACGGCAATTGCAGCGGTAATCGGAACGTTCTTTACGACGGCTAAGTCGTCCAGCAAAACGAAGGAGGCGGCGAAGTAATGGAGATATTATCGCAGAGTACCGATTGGTTTGGGCACATATTCCTCTTAACCATCGTAATAGCGATGTCAATAGCGTTTTTAGTAGCGTTCATCGGTGGAGTTATGACGATATTCGAAAAAGGTTTCAGGTTGTCCGACGTGATTATGACGTTACTTGCCGGAGCGATATCGTTACTGATGGCATTAGCGGCTACTGGCGGAATAATGGTTGGCCCAACTACGACATACAAAGCGGTTGTCACCGACTATAATGCCGTCATAGACGCAGGCTACGAAATAGTTTCAACGGACGGTAAAATCGTAACATTAACGAAGGAGTGACGCAATATGCACGAAATTAAGTATTACGCAAAGGCCACCGTCGCCGCGCTCGCCATTGGCGTTTCCGCTATCACGTTTATCGGATTCGCCGCCGTTCATACGCACACAGTCGTTAGGCTAGTCGGGAACCTATTCGCATGAGTTACGACTTGCATCAGTTCTTAACGGCGGTGAAAGAACGGCGCGGCGAACTAGCCTACGACTTGAAACGTGCGCAACGGCATGTGGCGGAGATTGAGCGCGAGATAGCTGCAAATGAAACGGCGATTGCGAATATTGAAGCGGAGATACAAGACGCTAATAAACTTAAAGGGGACGATTGAGTGACGCAAACTACGAAGATCAAATTAAACGAGGAATTCTTAACGCAGTATCGCAATAAGCAACCGAAATGGGGATTCGGAGGTCTTGGCTATATCGTCTACCTACGTACTTATGCCCGGAAGAAAGCCGACGGCACGCTCGAGCGATGGGACGAAACGGTGCAACGAATTACCGAAGGAAACTTCGAAATTGAAGCGAAGCGCCTTCGTGAAATCGGCAAGTATTCAGCGGAAGCTATGGTGGCACTCAACGAGGAGATGGAACGTTTCTACCACCTCGTATTCAATCTCGTAATGACTCCTCCGGGACGTGGCTTATGGATGTCCGGAACGGAATACGCCGAGCGCGTTGGAGATGCGGAGAATAACTGTTGGGGCGTATCTATGCGACCACAATCGTACACAAGCGACGAAGAACCTCGCGTAAGTTTTGCGCCAGTATTTACGTTCGACCAGGCAATGAAAGGCGGCGGCGTAGGAATTAACGTACAACGCAAGTATGTCGAACAAATTCCGAAGGTTGCGAACGAATTAAATATAACGATCATATGCGATAACAACCATGCGGATTATGAAAGCGAACTAAAATCCGTCGGAGTAAAAGACGACATTCCTACGAAAGTATTTCCGTTCATTGTACCGGATTCACGCGAAGGATGGGCGGAAGCACTAGGACGAGTTATCGATGCACATTACGAAGGCGTTACCGAATTAGTCGTAGATATTAGCAATATACGACCACGCGGTACGGCTATCGTAGGATTCGGAGGAACGGCAAGCGGCCCAGCACCTTTAGTCGAAATGTTAAATCGAGTTAATACGATACTAAATAGACGCGTTGACGATTACGTAACGCCTACGGAATGGGGCGACGTTGTTCAGCTAATCGGAACGTGTGTAGTTGCCGGAAATGTACGAAGAACTGCGTTAATACTAATAGGCGATCAAGACGATAACGAATTCGTAGAATCGAAGAATTACTCGTTACCGCAGAATTTAGAAGCGTCACAATGGCGTTGGGCTTCGAATAACAGCGTAGACATCGGCGTTGATACCGACCGAGATACATTACGTAATCTAGCCGTGAACATCTATTACAACGGTGAACCTGGATACGTTTCGACCGAGTTAAGCCGCAACTATGGACGTATTATCGACGGATTCCAAAAGGATATTGACGGCGAAGTTGAAGTTTTTAACCCCTGCGGAGAAATAACGTTACCAAACGCATCGCCATGTAACCTATTCGAAATTAATTTACCGCGAATTCAGCAGTTAATCGATAAAGGAATCGAAAGCGCAACGTTATATAGCGAAGCTGCTTACTTAGCTACCCGATACGCATACCGCATTACTTTCAGACATTACGAGTGGGAAGCGACACGCGACGTAGTAAGTAGACACCGCAGATTAGGCGTCGGAATCACAGGGATTACCGATTGGGTTCTGCTTAAGTTCGGTAAGAAAGCAATCGTAGGATTTGACGCGGAAGGCAACGCGATCTTTAACGACGAAGTTTGCCAAGCGTTGGATGAATTGTACGGCGAAGTTAAATCGACGAATATCGAACAAGCCGAGCAACTCGAAGCTAATCCGTCCATTAAAGTAACGACTGTGAAACCAAGCGGAACGGTATCGCTATTAATGGGATCATCGCCAGGTATGCACTATCATTGGTCCGCATATATGATTCGCCGAGTACGTATGGCAGCGAACGCGCCGTTAATTCCGATATTAATGGATTGCGGTTACTATATCGAACCGGCAGTCGTAGGTTTCAACGAAGACGGCTCGCGTAAATACGACTACAATACGGTCGTTGTCGAGTTCCCAACGAAAGCTCCTACGGCAGAACATTCGGATTTCCA
This sequence comes from Psychrobacillus sp. OK032, assembly GCF_900111345.1. GTDB lineage: Bacteria > Bacillota > Bacilli > Bacillales_A > Planococcaceae > Psychrobacillus. The sequence continues at coordinate 444,792 of NZ_FOGY01000002.1, read as the reverse complement.
ATCGGCAGGCGACGTACCTTTACGTGAACAGGCTGCGTTCCAAGCGTTATTAGCTATGTACTGGAGCGATAATGCGGTGAGTGCTACGTTATCATTCCGCAAAGCACAGCCAAAGCAAACGTTTTTCGAGGACGGAACGGTGCTACTCGATAAATTCGGCAATCCGCAAATGTCCGTAGATAAGCGAGAAGAAGATGCGGTTATCGATGAAATCGCCGACTTGCTTAATCGATACAAAGGCGTAATTAAATCGACATCGTTATTACCGTACGCTACGGACACTTACCCGCAAATGCCTTACGAATCGATTGACGAAGCGAAGTATAACGCAATGGTAGCGAAACTTACAGCGAAGCCGTGGGAATTAATTAGCGGTGATATTAAAGCGGAGGATGAAGATACGACGGATTACTCAACGGAATGTATCGGAAACTCTTGTCCGCTTAAATAGGGAGGCGGAATCTTGGTAGGGATGACTATCGAATTAGCTAACGGAAATGTAGCGAAGATTGACGCAGAAGATTACGAGAGAGTATCCGCGATTCATTGGCATATCGATGACGCGGGTTACGCCCGTACTAACATTTGGTCAGACGGTAAGAAAACATCGGCACCGAGGATGCATCGATTTATACTTCAAGAAACGGACAGAAAGACACACATCGATCATATTAACGGCGATAAGCTAGACAATCGTAAAAACAATCTCCGAGTATGCTCTAATAGCGCTAACTTAATGAATCGAGGGAAGCAAAGCAATAACAGCAGCGGTTACAAAGGAGTAGTTTTCGATAAATCGCGGAGTAAATGGAAGGCTGAAATAGGATTCAATAAAAAACGTAAGTTCCTCGGACGTTTCCATACTATCGAGGAAGCTGCGTTAGCCTACAACGATGCGGCGGTATTGTACCACGGAGAATTCGCGCATATTAACGAAATCTAAGGAGGGCGTACGATGACGCAACTTTACCGGCACTATAAAGGCGGAATATACGAGGTGCTAGGCTATCCGAAACATACGGAAACTGGCGAAGCATTAGTATATTATCGCGAATACGGGGCGATTGAAAACGAGTGGATACGTCCATTTGAAATGTTCTTTAGCGAAGTAGAAATCGAAGGGGAGCGCCTAGAGCGTTTCGCCCAGATTTCGTCGCTAGAGGTAACGCTACCGCATAATCCACGGATACAAGTACGGGTAAGTAAAACGGAGGTGTAGCGCTATGGATATCGAACATCCCGATATAACACACGCAAGGTTAACGGGCTATCCACGCGACACGGCGCCACAAACGGCGCTTGCGTGGAGCCGTAATTTAGTCGTAGATGACAACGCTTTTCCGTACGAACCAGACGAAAGGGAGGACGATTAAATGCCGATACCATCCGATAATATGCTATTTGGATTTGAGCCGAAGTTAACGAAGGAACAACGTGAGTACGTCGATTCTATATTCGAGAACCAAGTAACGATCGTCAATGCGCGAGCAGGCAGCGGAAAAACTACGTTAGCCGTAGCTTGCGCCGCAGTTATCGGAAAGCCCCTCGTTTATATATTCTCGCCAGTATCGGAAGGTAAGATGGGATTCCGTCCAGGAACGCAGCAAGAGAAAGAGGCGGAGTACCAACAACCGCTAATCGATGCGCTACTTGAAATCGGCGAGAATCCGCAAAAGGCGATATTCGACGCCGGTAATATGGAAGCGATGAAACGCGGTACGGCGTGGGTATATCCGAAGAGCCATATCTTCGCTCGCGGTACTAACATCAAGGATTCTACGGTAATCATAGCGGAATCGCAAAACTTCACGAAAGGCGAGTTAAAGAAGATTCTGACGAGAATTCACGATAGTTGTACGGTGATTATCGAAGGACATACTGGTCAGAACGATTTACCGAATCCTACGAAGTCAGGCTTCCAACCGTATATCGATCATTTAAAGGACGAATCGTGGGTTCACGTATGCGAATTAAACGTCAACTTCCGCGGTAGGCTCAGCACGAAGGCAGATGATCTGAATTGGTAAAACATATAACTTTGTCTAGCGGCAAACAATGCCTAGTGGATGACGAAGATTATAACGCTTTATCAGTAACGAAGTGGTCCGACGATTCTAACGGGTACGCAATTAGATACGCGAGAACACCTGACGGAGTAAAGACTACTGAAAAGATGCACCGGATTATACTGCAGGCTAATCCGGGCGAAATTGTCGATCACATTAACGGCTGTCCATGGGATAACAGAAAAGAAAACCTTCGTATAGTAACCGATTCTGAAAACGCTAGAAATACCAAGCTATACAATACCAACAAATCCGGATACAAAGGCGTTGCAGTCTACAAAAACGGTCGCTGGACCGCACAAATAACGGTTGACTACCGCAAGCTACATCTAGGAGTTTTCGACGACGTGGAAGAAGCTGCAATGGCGTATAATGATGCCGCCGTTAAGCACTTTGGAGAATATGCGCGACTTAATCTACTAAGCGATATTGCTCGCCATGCCGCGAAATTACCTTGAAAACTCCGCACTAGCCCGTCCCAAACGATATTACTAATAGGAGGCGTTATAAATGGCGGCACTCATAAACGCACGCAGTTACACCGTAGGCATTAACGTCAACAACGCGGACGAACTCGAAGGCATGGGCGCTAAGCTACGCGCCTTCTTCGACGAAATAGGCGACGGTGACATCGATATTCAGCTATCAGTTAATCCGCTACTGGACGGGCAACAAACGACACATGCGATTGGATTCGTTCATGCGACGGAAGAAGAGTACTACGAAGGCGATGAAATTGAAACGGAGGAATCGGAATGACTACACGTAACTTAAACGAAATCGAGCGCTTCTTTAATCCGGAGCCAACTACGACGCTACCCACCGCAAAGCCAGTCGTAGGATTCAAGCGCTTGTCCGACGATGCAGTATTACCGACGAAAGCACACGCTAACGATAGCGGCTACGATCTGGTGGCATCGGAGGATATTATCGTAGAGCCTGGCGCTACTGTCGTAGTTAAAACGGGCATCGCCGTACAGTTGCCGCCGGGCTACGAAGCGGTTGTGCGCCCACGTAGCGGAATTACATCGCGAACAAAACTTCGTGTCGCTATTGGGACGATAGATAACGGATACACTTCGGAGATTGGCGTCATAGTCGATAATATAGCGCCTGTAACCGAAGAAACGGACTACATCGCTACAGAGTTAAGCGGAGAAACAGCGGTAGTTGCCGGCTTCGTAAGTGAAGGCTCGTACCAAATCCGCAAGAATGACCGCATCGCGCAGTTAGTAATCACGAAGCTGCCTACGATAGAAGCCGTTGAAATTACGGAATTGGGCGAGTCAGAGCGAGGAAATAACGGCTTTGGCAGTAGCGGGGTAAGCGTATGAAATCGAGGTTAATTTACGGAGGCACACTGTCAGTGATATTCGGGACTCTTGCGGTACTAGGAATGTCCGGAGGTTTTGGCGGAGTTGTTAATTTCGTTTTAGAAAGACCGTTCGCTACAATTTCGCTTTATGCTTTAATCGCAATAATCTGCATAGCTTTAGCGGATGACGGGCCGAATTCGCAAGGATACTAAAGGAGGACGCAAATTGACGATACTCTACCTAATCGCAGTACTAGCGATAAACGTCACGGATTCAGCACCGCGCATGATCGAAGGAATCAACGTTTGCATTAACGGGCAACTAAGCGGCACGGCGATATTTTGGTACGGACTGCTTATCGCATTTATCATCGATTTAATTACGAATTAGGAGGGCGGGCATCGATGAACTTCGAGCAAATTAGCGAGGATATGTCGTCGAGAGCGCGGCAGTATTCGATTAACAGCGATTCACACCGGTGCTTTATCGAGGAAGCGGTCGGGTTTCAAGAAGGCGTAACGTGGACACTTTTAAAACTGCTTCAACTCGGACTGCTTAAAATAGAAACGGAGGAATCTAAATGACGCAAATACAACGCAAGGTAACGCTCATTTCACATACGCAACTGGCGGAGGACTTCCGCGAAACAATCGAGGGCATTATCGATTCCCATACGCATGAAGAACCGACTATTACGGACGGGCAGGCGTTAGCACTAACCGCAATCCGAACGTGCTATTCGCCAGGCAAGCCGTCGGAAATCGTAGCAAACGAGGGCAAACGTTATTTCAAAACGAAGGCTAGCGATGGCAAAGGCGGAACGGACGCCGACCGTCTAATCCGAATGATCGTATCAAGCGGACATACCTCGACGCTAGAGCATTTATCGTACAACTTCGCAGTAGAAGGCATTTCCCGCGCACTATTAGCACAAATAACGAGGCATCGCGTAGGTTGGTCGTTCAGCATACAGTCACAGCGCTATGTGAGGTTCGGTAGCGGCGATAAGTCGGGCGGATTTGACTACGTTGTGCCTGATAGCGTAAAGAAAAGTAGCGCGGACGCCTTTATTAAGGAAGATGTTTACGGCGAAGTAGTGGAGTCACGTAGTTCTGTCGATGATTATTTCGCAGACTGTATGCGTCAGATTCAAGAAATGTACGATAATCTCCGTTCATACGGAATACCCGCCGAAGATGCTCGCGCAGTCCTACCGCAAGCTACATCGTGTAACGGTGTCATTTCCGCTAACCTTCGTGCCATCCTCGACTTCTACGGTAAGCGTAAAGCGGGTAACGGGGCGCAGGCGGAAATAGCTGGATTAAGCGAGGATATTAGGAAAGCGGTTGTAGCCGTCGAACCTTGGACGGACTCTCTATTCGATAAGGAGTGATTCTATTGGCGTGGAATAAAGGACTGACTAAAGAAAATGAATCAGTAGAAAAGTACGTCAAGTATGGCCATGAGCACTCTCAATGGAAAGGCGGACGTACGATGCAGTCCGACGGGTACTCGTATATCCATAAAGAATTAATAGATCCAAAGTATTTTGAAATGGTAGAGAAAAGTAATTATATACTTTTGCACAGATATATTATGGCCAAGCACATAGGTAGATGTTTATCTAAGAAAGAAATCGTGCACCACATCGATGGGGATAACACAAATAACTCTATTGATAATTTGGAAATAACAACAAGAGCTGAACATATGCGAGTTCATCATCCGGAATTAATAGTACAGGCCAATAAAATATACCGAGAAAATAAAGAAGTGGAGTTGCGAGTTATTTCCGAATTAGGATTAGTGACGGCACAACAAGCCGCGGAGATACTAGGCGTCCCGCATTCAACGATACGTAGAAGGCAAAATAAGGGGCTACTTAGCGACATCCCATTTAAATACAATGGCAGGTGTGTTGTTGAGAGTGAATTAACCGAACACGCGCACTTGTGGAGGAAAAGCCCCTCCAAGAAGAAAGGTGCGATTCCATCCGAAAAAGGTATTTAACGGCACTATACGCGCTATTCGTAGCAATCGCGTTATTCATTAACGGCCACACAACGATGGCACCTACGCCAGAATTCACGTACTATCCAGCGCTAGATGACGCAGAGCTAACGCATAACGTGCACGCCAGGCAAGCGTCACTAGCGGCGGCATTAGACAAACGGAAGGCTAACGAAATTAAGGCGGAACAAGTTGCGGTGAAAGAAACGCCGAAGCAAGCTCCGCAACAGCCGTCACGATCGGCTAGCCCACGCAGAGAAACGATAGCATACGAAGCAACGGCGTACGTCGCGCTTTGCGATTCGGGCTGCACCGGCATAACGAAAACAGGCGTAGATGTTCGCCATACGATTTACTACGAGAGCTATCGCGTAATTGCGGTCGACCCTCGGCAATTTCCGCTCGGCAGCATCGTTAGGGTGACGTTAGGCGACGGCACGACGTTTAAGGCGATTGCGAGCGATACTGGCGGAGATATTAAGGGCTTCCGCATCGACGTATTAGTAGCAACCGAATCAGAGGCGTGGGAATTCGGAAGGCAAACGGTAGGAATCGAAATAGTTCGCCGTGGGGTGGACTGATATTACGGAGAGGGAGCGATTGAGGATGACGTTAAAAGAGATGCCGAAAGTTGGCGATAAGGTTAGATATATTGGCGGAGATTTCAATTATAGCGTAACTGTCGGAAAAGTATACGAAGTATACAGCGTAGAAAGGGACGAGGTGTCTTTCGTAGATGACGATAATGACGTGCATAACAAGTCGTTTATATCCGGATTGTATTTCGATAGATTCGAACTTGTAACGGAAACACACGACGCACTACAGACGACATACGGCGAACAAGCACCGGCAACTTACGAAGTAGCGGACGAAGGCACGCCCGTAGAAGCATCGCCGACAGTCATCGAATTACTAGCGAATATCTCACGCAGACTTTACGAAGTTGAACAGACGCTAAAAGAGCAAGCGTATGAGATTAACGAGCTTTACCGTTCGCTCGCAGAGCAGGCGGTGAGTCGATGACGATTCCGAAGATAATGATCGTCGGTAAAATGCGCAGCGGTAAGTCGACTATGGCGCAGCACCTCCGCCTAAACTACGGCTTTGAAGAAGTCAGCTTCGGTACATCGCTGAAATATTACGCGCAGAAGATATTCGCGGAGGACTTCTTTACTAGCGGAAAGCCTCGCGCAGTCTATCAGCAATTCGGTCAGCTATGCCGCGAAATCGATAGCAACGTTTGGATACGACACGCCGAGCAATTCGTTCAGCTATACGCAGAAAGGCGTTCTACGGAAGGCATCGTCATATCCGACGGAAGGCAGCCCGACGAAATAGCGTGGGGACGTGCGAATGGTTTTACGATTGTCCGTGTAACTGCGAGCGATGACGTCCGTATAGCGCGTGCACAGGCGCGTGGTGACGTGTTTACCTACGAGGACTTAACGCATCCGACCGAGCAATATATCGATGGGTTCGAGGTAGATTATACGTTGACTAATGACGGAAGTTACGACGATTTAATTGCGGAAGCTGAGCGTTTTATGGCGGAGATTACGGCGAAAGGGGCGATTGAGTGTCCGAAATAATAAAACTAGGATTCATAACGAACGATAAATATCAAAACCGAGTTCACGATACCTTCGGAATAATGCCGGCAATAGCTTGCGGAAATCAAGGCGGTAAACGACCTGGAGGACTTATCGCGGTAAATGTAAACGAATCAAAAACGAAAGGGGAACGCAAAATGTCGCAAACAAACGAAGTATCTTACGAGGGTAAACCGTTCAACTACGTATCATTATTCAGCGGTATCGGAGGATTCGAAACGGCTCTCAACCGTTTAGGCGGTAATTGCGTACTAGCTTCCGAGATTGATAAATTCGCCAATCAGTCGTACGCAGCGTTATACGGCGAGCCTACTGCGGGCGATATTACGGCAATCGCTGCGGAAGATGTACCGGATCATGACGTATTAGTCGGCGGTTTTCCGTGTCAAGCGTTCAGTGTCGCTGGCAAACGATTAGGCTTCGATGATACTCGCGGAACTTTGTTTTTCGAAGTAGCACGCCTTGCTAAGACGAAGCAACCTCGTGCTATTCTGCTAGAAAACGTAAAAGGACTCGTAGGTCACGACGGAGGTAAAACGCTAGACGTAATCGTAAGCACGTTAAATGACATCGGATACCACGTAGATTTCAACGTATTGAATTCGAAATACTTCGGCGTACCGCAGAATAGAGAGCGAATATTTATCGTAGCATTGCGTGACGATATCGTAGAGCCTAGCGAATGGATTATCGAAGGGACAAACGTAGTTGCGAAGGGGAAACGTCGAATCAGCGGATACGCCGATACAAAAACGTTCAACTTCGACTGGCCGGAGCAAACGGAAGTGACTACGAGATTACGTGACGTATTAGAAGCGTCGGTGGACGAGAAGTATTATTTATCGGAAGAAAAAACGGCTGCACTTGTAGCACAGTTAGAAGATCGCGGACAAGACGAGCCTACGGTATTCGACGTTTCCCAAATCGGACACGAAGGAAAAGCGCGTATGTATCAAGGTGTAGCTCCAACCATTACCGCTCGCGAATATAAAGAACCTCGCATGGTCGGACACATCGACTTAAAAGGGCACGACGCAATCAAGCGTGTATATGACGCTGACCACATTTCGCCTACTCTTACGACAATGGGCGGAGGACATCGAGAACCGAAGATAGCGGAAGAACAAGGCTTACCAATCCGTGAAGCAACGAAGCAAGGCTACGCAATGGCAGCCGTAGGCGATGCCGTAAACTTCCAATTTCCCGATAGCAATACGCGCAGAGGTCGTGTAGGTAAGCAAATCGCTAATACACTCGAAGCGTCGAATATAAATCAGGGCGTCGTCGAGCAAACGCCAGTCAAGTACAACAGGAAAGATGGAATAGGTGATGAACAGGACGTAGCAGTGTGTCTATCTGCGAGTGACTGGCGCGGACTTAACCGTAACCAAACGCAAAATGCGGTACTAGAGGCGGAAGAAGTCCGTCCGGTGTTAACTCCTGATCGTTTAGAAAAGCGCCAAAACGGTCGCAGATTCAAGGATAACGACGAAGAATCATCCACATTAACGGCGCAAGATAAACACGGCGTAGCGATTAGTGTCCTAGGCAATACGAATCCTAGCGGTAGAGGAATGAACGGTCAAGTATTCGATATTGACGCAGGATTAGCGCCTACATTAACGACGAATAAAGGCGAAGGCATAAAAGTAGCCGATGCACCTCGTTACCGCATACGCAAGCTAACGCCTCTCGAGTGTTGGCGTCTACAAGGCTTTACGGATGAACAGCATCAAACGGTAGTCGACGCAGGCTTGTCCGATTCACAACGCTATAAACAAGCGGGCAACGCCGTTACAGTAAACGTAATCCAAGCGATAGGTGAACGTCTACTCACGCTTTTAAACGGAAAATAAACGTAGTCCCATCTTCGCTAGCCGTCGCATACTCGAAGAATATCGGAGCATCGGCGAGGTCAATCGGATATCGCTGTAAAAAACGGCGCGCACTTATGTAATGACGCTTGTCTACGGTGTAATAAGAGCCGTCCGCTGCAGCGATGCCCGCCTCTGGCTTTACGATGGCTAGCGCATTATTAACGGGATCATATGCGATGGCAATGCGGTTATACGCCTCCACTCCGATAAAGCTACGTAGCCCAGCGTTAAGGTAAAAGCGTTTCTGTTTATCGAGTGTGACGACGGGCAGGCCGTCCGATGGTACGAATGAGAATCCGTCTAAGAGTGCGGTTGATTTAGGCATAGCGGTGAGCCTCCGATGTTAGTTAATTAACGTAATTATAACGCAAGTATGCGCAAGATGCAACGAAATTAAACGTAAGGGAGCGATAAATAATGAGCGCAAGCCAAGCGAAGGCAATACTACGCAATCTACACGCATTATCCGAGCGCCGCTACGTCGGAGACACGAACGCCAGCGACACGCTAGTCGACTTTGCAGACGCCGTTAAGCGCGCTAATCTAACGGACAGGCAAGCGGAGGCTTTGCGGCTAGTGTACGTAGAGGATTTAACGCAGAAGGTCGCGGGCGCACATATGGGCGTCGGACAGGACGTCGTAAGCACGCATATTGACGCAGCAGTCGTTAACATTGACGCAGTTTACGAAAGCTGGGCGTGGCTTAGCGGAGAATTAACATACGAAAATGAAACGGAGGCTACAACATGACGGAAGCATATACGGACACATTAAGACGCGAAATTAACGCAATAAGAACGGCTACAAAGCGAGGGCTTGACCGTACGGAGCGACTAACGTGGATAAAGTGCGTAGGTGACGCCTATGCCCTAGCACATTCGGAATATCACGAGCCTGCACGCCTTAGAGCGCTAGAGGGCGGTTACGAGCCGAAAACACCGCCGTTAGATGCGCATCTACTCGATCAGCTTACGAACCTAGCGCTATACGAAGAATTAACGGACACGGCATCGAATAAAGCGACGTCCACTGAATATCCGTTCCTGTCCGATATACAGCTCGCTAGACGACGCGAGGGCGCGCATGAGGCGAAGGGTTTAACGCAGAAAGGCGAGGCACCATACACTGCCGCAATGAATATCGGAATGGACGGGCGTGATTACTCCGTGCCGAAGCGCCGTAAAAGGAGTGCCTACGAAGATGCCTTGCGCGACGCTAACGTTCACTCACGCAATAAAGAACGCAAGCAGAAATACGACGAATTTACGCGCAGGCAGCCGGTAATTACGTATAAAATGAGCGATTTATGACGCAGGTAACCATATTATAGCGGAGTTTCTATCCTAGTATATGAAGGGCAATAAACGCAATGACAAGCGAGCAAACTCCGTGTGAATAGCGGTAAGGCTCGCTAGTAATACATAAACAAACGCAAGGGTGACGCATGAGGCGGGTGTGCTCCGTCCGACCCTTTCGTATTTTAGGATGCGGAGGGATAGCGAAATGACGAATAAAGAAGCGATTGAAGTAATTAAATCAAATTACCCACCTGAGAATTATACGCTGCTTAGAGAGGCTCTGGATTTGGCAATTAAATCATTAGAAGAAGATAGTAAATAAGGCGACCGTAACTGGACGTCTTTTATATTGCGTAGATAGTTGACGGTTAGCTACCGGAAATGAAAAGCGAATCCCTAACGCCTTCTACGCGATTGTTTATTATAGGGAAAACGAAAATGGGAGCGATGGAGAAATGACGAATACACTAGCGATTAATGAAGTACATGAGGGCGATTGTCTAACGCTAATGAAACGCATAGATGATGGAAGTGTTGATATGGTTTTGTGCGATTTACCGTATGGAACGACCCGAAATAAGTGGGACAGTATTATACCATTGGACGAGTTATGGGCGGAATATGAACGCATTATAAAAGATAACGGCGCGATCGTATTAACGGCACAGACACCATTCGATAAGGTTTTGGGAGTCAGTAATCTGAAACTTTTAAAATACGAGTGGGTTTGGGTAAAGCAAAAGGGGACTGGACATCTTAACGCTAAAAAGATGCCTATGAAGAATCACGAAAACATACTTGTATTCTATAAAAAGCCACCGTTATACAATCCGCAATTTACAGAGGGTGAGCCGTACGACAAGGGAACTCAAAAGGTAACATCGAGTAACTACGGGAATCAAAAGGGTGCTCGCTACGTGAATACCGACGGAAAACGATACCCTAAAAGTGCTATCTTCTTCAATACAGTAGAGCGTGGCTTACATCCGACACAAAAGCCTACGGAATTATTTGAGTATTTAATCCGCACTTATACAAACGAAGGCGATACCGTACTGGATAACTGTTTAGGTTCCGGCACTACCGCAATCGCAGCGATTAATACTAACCGAAACTTTATCGGCATTGAACGCGAACCGGAATACGTAGCGATTGCAAAACGCAGAATTGACGAAGCATTGGCGTTAAGGGATATCGGTTAGGGCGTCCTTAAAGGGCGTCTTTTTATATTGTCGGCGGACATTAAACGACGAAACTACGACAAGGGGACGATAATATGGCGAGAAATAATCGCGAAATTACGGTAGATGTAGAGGTAAACGTAGAATCGGCAATCAAGGGGTTAAAGGCGCTACAACGTGAAGCGAAGGAGACATCGCGCGTATTGCGAGAGTTAGAAGCGCAGATTGATCGTGTGAATGACGGTGATTCGCAATGATTAGCAAAGCCGAATTAACTAAAACAGTTGCGGAGATAACGCGAGGATTATGCGGAAAGATTGACGCTATGAACAACTTAATGGGGACGGAACTTTACGAGTATTTTACGGAAATGGACAGCTTAACGTACTTATTGTCGGATTTATTGGGCGCGCCGACTAGCGATATGTCCTTAGATATTATCGATGATTACGTAACTGGTAGAATCGAGTATGACGAATTAATAGCGCAAATGACGGAAGCTATCGCCTCGTTTGACTGGAAGGGGTATGCGGAGAATGAGTAACGCTATCGAACGGTACACAGACGAGAATGGTCGCGACATTGTATACGGATATGCCGATGAAGTATCGATACAAACGAATGAAACGTTAGAGGACTGGCGCGAAGCTAAACGACGTAAGGAATTGCGCGAAAGTGGTCCGACTCGCTACTACGTCAATTGCTATCACGATACGGCGAAGCTACTAAGCGAAACGCTAAAGGTCATCGAACTAGGTGCGCTAATGAAGCTGATTCCGTATTTGAAGATGAATAGCGGGGGTCAGTTGTACAGTAACGGCAGTCGTATGACATCGACAGCTATTGCGAAGGCAATCGGTAAAGGTAAGCGAGCTACAGACGAAATACTAGCGGATTTAGTTTCGCATGGCGTGTTATTTACGGAGCGCGAAGGTCGTTACGTTGTATACGGAATTAACGAGTATTACCATTCCATCGGAAAGCACGTACGCAAGACGTATTATACGAAAGTGTATCAGATTAAGACGCGGACAGACATCGCTAATTTAACGATACAAGCCGCGGGACTTCTATATAAGATGATTCCGTATTTTAACTTCGAATATTGTTGCCTATGCGATAATCCGGAGGAAACGGACCAGACGAAACTACGCTATATGTCGCACATACAATTAGCTAACCTAATCGGAGTCGACCGTAAGTTCGTCGATCGCTATACGAGGGAATTACGTAAATACGGATTTATGACGACGATGCTGTTCTTCGAAACGGAGCTATACGTTATTAATCCCGACATTATGTATCGCAAACGTGACGAATATACACCGTATGCAGAAGCGTTACGTACGTTATTTGTAATGGGCGAAAGCTATTCCGAACAGGCAAACGTGAAATTAGCGGACTTGCCTTATTAAGCGTGGGTCAAAAACTGCAATCTAACGTCGAATTTGGGTCAAAAACTGCAATCGTAGAAATGGCGGTTAAGCTTACGGAGAGTAGGCGTCAAGACACTTTTAGGCGCCGATAACCTCTTCTCTTATAGATAACGTATAAGTACGGAGGATATTAAGTAATGGCGCCTTCGCCTGAAAAGACGGCTCGTCGCACCACTATTGTATCGAAGTTCTTTATCGATAAAGGGATATACGATTATAGTAACATCTGTCGAGGGCGTTAGCCGAGACTATGTTTTTAGTCGGAACGACAGGCGAGGACATTAAACGGGGAATGTAACGTGGTCTTATATAATACCGGCGGACATTCCTACGATATATAAACGGAGGTTTTTATATGTACATCGTATTACCACGGACAGCACTCGTTACTAACGAAAGTTACGGAGTATGGGACGTAGTAAAGGACGATACAGGCGGATACTATACGTTCAAGACGCTAGATGAAGCGAAACAATACGCAAGGGATAACGATTTAGAAACGACTAACCCGCTATATTTCATCGTCGAAATGGTCGGATGGTAAGCGGAATAATTAAACGGAGGTGAATCGGACACATGGCGAAACTTAACGAACAACAAATCGCTGCAGTAACGATATTAGCGCAACCTAAAAGAGCCGGACTTACCTACGCACAAATAGCGGCACAAATCGGAGTTAACCGCGATACATTATACGAATGGCGTAAGCGTGACGACTTTAACGACGCATTGAAACGTCAGATAGTCGCAAACACACTCGATAGCTTACCGGAAGTAATGGCGTCTGTAAGCGGACATATTATCGAAAGTGGTAACGCGGCAATGCTACGCACGCTACTGCAAGCACACGGCATGTTATCAGAGAAGATAGACGTTACTACTACGGACAAGGGTACGGATATTGACGCTATTAAAGCGGAGATCGAGAGCCTACGAAAAGGGTAGCGTGTCGGACGTACTTTATAACGGCGCATATAATAGAAGGAACTCCGATAGGGTGGGCGACATATGCCGTCATGGGTAGGCGCTATATAGGCGGGGTGAGTACGTAGGTAGGGCGGGTAGCACCGGGCAGAGGCGCCTTGCGGACGTAGGGGTCAAACGCTTTGGAAATAGCGTATGCAAATCGTATGCAGGAGGTGGGGCGTAGGGTATGCCGGTTACTTATCGTAAGTATGCGGAATTACTACGCCCAACGACCGCTGCATAATTAATGTATAACGTTAAGTTGCGTATAGCGGATGAATGGCGTAGTGACAACGGTTGAAGAACAATCGAGTTTACATAATAAAGATTATCCAAAGCTAGAAGCGCATAAATATACGGTGTGAATTGCGTATGAAACGGAAACAATTCGAATCCCCCAAAGGCGTACCGGCAAAACCCGTTACCAGGTGGCCGAACATAAGCCGGCACAAAAAATCACTTTGACTTTAGCGTAATAAAGCGTCCATGTGGCGCAATACATATCGAAAAGGAGGCGTTGTGGATGGCGTGGGTAAGCGGCAAGTGGCTAGAGCGTAATAAGCGCGCTGAGCTGATCGAAACATATGCGGAATACATTAACGCAATTGAAACGAAATTTGACGGTTCAATCGACGATATATTCAACGCAGGATTAGGCGTAGATTACCGAGATAGGCTGGCGGAATTACGTCGGCTAGAACGAATACATCGGTGTGAGGACGATTTACTATTTTTCACATACGAATATTTTTCCGACGGTAAAAATCCGCTTAACGAGGTCAATTTAATACCGGAAGGTCAATCGTACGAGGATGCTGCGGAGTTCCACCGTGTACTATGTGGGCTATTGGACGACGTAGCGAAGGGCAATACTCAAACTAACGTAGCATGGTCGGTAGGACGACGCCATGCGAAAACCGCGTATCTTAGTAACGCTTTTTTATGTCACCAGGTAGTATTCCGTAAGCAGAAATACATCGTAGAGGTGTCCGAAACGACGGACGTAGCGGGCGACTTCGTTAAGTTTACATCGCAGAATCTCAAGTTTAACGAAAAGCTTCGTAGCGACTTCGGTGAACTTTTACACCCGAAGGCTTCCGCAAATGAGGTCGACAATAAACTCGAATTTATAACGACAACCGGTACGAAGGTAGAAGCGAAGGGTATGGGGACGCAGATGCGTGGACTCCGCCATTTAACCGAACGTGTTGGACTTTTTTTGCTCGATGATTTAGAGAGTAACGCTAATACGAATACGCCGGAGTTACGGTCAAAAAACCTGCAGTGGTTTCGTTCCGAAATGATGGAGGCACTAGGATTCGGCGGTATGTGTATCTATATGGGGACAATTTTAGGACCGGATTCGCTTCTTAATCACGTTATAACGCAACGTAAGGATTTTATAAGTCGCAAGTTCCCCGCAATTCTCGAATGGACGGAACGCGAGGACTTATGGGACGTTTGGCGCGAGATATACAATAGCGATAGCCCCGACGCATTAACGAAGTCAGAGGAATTCTACGAAGCTAATAAAGACGAAATGTTAAAAGGTACGAAAACGTTATGGCCACAGATGTATTCGTATAAATATTTTATGGAGAAGCGCGAAACAATGGGCGGACGAGCATTTAACCAAGAGTATCTCGGAAATCCTACCGATCCGGATTCGCAAATATTCAAGCCAGAGGAATTCGCATATTTCTACGAATCGGACCTCGAAGGCATGAAAATCGACTACTATGCCGCGGTGGATTTCGCGATGGGTAAGGAAAAAGGCGATTACTCGGCGATTGTAACGCTTGCCAGGAATAGAGAAACCGGTGTTTGCTACATCGTCGATACGTTTATAGAGCGTGTGCATCCCGATATTTTGCTGAATACCGTTGTTCAGAAGGCGCTACAGTATCAATACGCAGGAATCGCGGTTGAGGCGCAGATGGCACAAGAGTGGTTCGCGCACAAAGTAAAAGAAGAGTTACATCGTCACGGGTATCCGGGAACAACGCGAGTCAAAGAAGTTAAACAGCGCGTTAGAAAAACGTTACGTATCGAAGCCCTTTTACCGGATATCCAAAACGGTAAGATACGCTTCAGCAAAAAACATCGATTGCTTATCGAACAGCTAGAGTTATATCCAAACGCTCGACACGACGACGGACCGGATTCTTTGAGCATGTGTTTCCAATTAGCGCAATCACTCCGTAAGATCGAAGTACAAAATAAACCTTCGTGGCTATAAATTTTCGGAAATGGTTCTCCGCGACACAGAGACTTAAAACGATATTACTAAGAGAGGCGTCTTTTTGACGCAAAGTAAACGCAAAGGAGGCGGACATAATCGCCATATTCAAAATCGGTCGTAAATCGGACGACGAACTAAGCGAGAGTGGGTCGGTCGTGTACACCGACAAAATAATAAAGGTCGGCGCGGTATTTCCACCAGAAAACTCACGGGAACGACTTTCTAAATATAAACGCATGAAAACGTTATATGACGGAAAAGCATTAGAAATTTACGAACGTGCTACCGCTATACTTCGGGATACTCCGCACGCAGCGCAATTAGAAAAGCTATATATCGCAGCTAATTTCGCAGATATCCTCGTAACTAAAGCAGCGGATTTACTCGTAGGCGAACCACCGATATTCGACAGTGGATTAGCAGATGATACACCACAACAAGTAGCAATTAATAGCTACGTCGAAGAAAACGATTTAGTTAAGTTGATACATGAGTCGACGTTATCAAACGGCTACCGAGGCGATGCGTGGATTAAGGTGCGCTATGATTACCGTCAAGATTATTCTGCATTAGCGGAACTAGGAATGGGCGTACCGGACGACGCAGTAATGGAGCCTATTATCGAGCATATTTCGGCATCTTGCGTATTCCCGGAAACAGCGCGAGGTAACGTCAAGGCGTTCAAGGCGGTAAATATCGCATCAGTCGAATGGGTAGTCGGCGTAAAAGCGGACATTCCGTTCTTAAACGTAGAGCGTCATTTACCCGGTTACATCATGTACGAGCGCTATCGTCTATCCGCGACGGAAGGTAGTGTCGATAGCTCATACGGTTATCCGTTACAGACGTTTACTATCGAAGAAAAAGTCGCTACTGGACGTGAAGTCGACGTTATAGAAACGGGTGTGCCGACGTTACTTGTTCACCATATACCGTATAAATCGGTAGACGACGCATGGGAAGGTAAGGGGACGTTAGAGGCGATAGAATCGATATTAATCGCAATTAACGATAGACTCGCCCAAATTGATCTGGTGCTTTACAAACACTCGGACCCTCCGACATACGGACCGGAATTAGGAGAAAGAGGCAACGTCAGAATATCGGGCGCATACATTCCGATAACTAAAGACGACGCCATCCCAGGTTATATGACTTGGGACGGTAAACTAGAAGGAGCATTTAAAGAGTTAGAGACATTAATCGGTATGGCTTTTCAAATTGCGGAGACGCCACAGTGGTTATTCGGTACAGTACTCGGGGATGCGAACGCAGGGGGTACTGGTACTTCCCATACAGATGGAGCTGCGATTAAGGCGCGCTTCATGCCGATCCTTTCGAAAACTAATCGAATTAAGACGCACTATAACCTAGCAATTCGCGACGCATTATACAACTGTCAATTACTCGATATAGCACACGGAGATAAAAAATTCGAAGCGGCGTACCCGATTATTACATGGAGATCAGGACTTCCCGAAAATCTAAAAGAACAAGCCGAAATAATGCAGATTAGAACCGGCGGAAAAGCCACGATAGACGTCGCTACAGCGGTAAAACGAATGGACAGCGTAGATGATATTCAAGCGAGGGAAATTATAAGTCGCATTGGAAGCGACGCTGAAAGAGAAGTCGGAACAGTCGACGCTAGTATTTTTAACGAAGTAGGAGAGTGATAATATGCCCGCAAAACTAACGATGGAACAGGTCCTAGCGGTTTTCGAGGCACGCGGTTTCGTACTACTAGAAAAAGAGTACACAAGCAAGGACGTACCGATGCGTTACATTTGCACTTGCGGAAATGAAAGTACTATGTCAGTGAATAACGCTAAACGCGGAAAGAGTTGTGCGTCTTGTGGGCGTAAGAAGGCTTCTAAAACCAAGACAACTCCTATCGAAGAAATAGAACAGATATTTACTGAATCCGGTTGCAAATTACTTTCAACTTCTTACGCATTCGGAGATAAATTAAAATATATATGTAGGTGCGGAAGCCAGTCGGAGATAGTATTAGGCGCCGCTAAATACTCTGGAATATCATGTAAGCAATGCGGGTACAAAAAAATAGGCGATGCTAAACGTAAGTACACATTAGAGGACGTTAGGGAACTTTTCGAGGAACAAGGAAAAGTGTTACTAGCGGACTCTTTTTTAAATTCAATTCTGCCTATGCCTTACATTTGTAAATGTGGTACACAGGGACATACGAATCTAAATAATTTTTTTAAAGGTAAGGACTGTCGGCAATGTCGTAGTGATAAGATCAGCGAAGCACTTAGGGACCCGAACATCACCGACGAAGAACGAGAACAAAAAAGACAACAACGGGCATATAAGCCGTTCAGGGAAGGCGTTTTCGAACGCGACGACTACACTTGCCAATGTTGTAACGTAAGAGGTGCGGAGATAAACGCGCATCACATACTTAACTTCGCGGATAATCCCGAATGTAGGACGGACGTAGATAACGGTATCACGCTTTGTAAGATGTGTCACGTAGATTTTCACAAGCAGTACGGTAAGCGTAATACGAACGCCGAACAACTAGCGGAATTCATTTCAGATAACACGATCGCGACGCAAGGCGGTGATAACTAATGCCGGACATTCCGCAACCAACGTATGACTACGATATTAATAAGCTAACCAAAGCGTATGAGCGCGCACTTAGAGACGTAAGAAGCGAACTCGATACGCTTTTTCTATCGGATTTCGAACGCGCGCAAATCATCGCTACCGAGCGTAATATCAGCCGAATACTTTCCGATATGGCGCAGTACGGCGACGAATGGGCAGCGTTAACGACGGACAAAGCGTTTAACGACGGCATCGCCCGTACTATTATGTCGCTACATCTAGCGGAGACCTTCGAAGATGCGTTAAAGATAGCGCAGTTTAACGGAGTGAATCGTCGACTAGCCGCAGCCATGATCGCGGACACGCAAGCGGATTTACTCGCAGTTACGCAGAATATTGAGCGACGCACACGCGTTATTATTCGCAAAGCATCGGCAGAAGTTATTCGAGCGCAGACAGCCTCGGGCATTAACGGCGTACGGTCGATTAAGTCGGCGCTAAGTAAGGAATTACGGAAGCAACTCGGGGCAGAAGCGAACGAAGCCATTATCGACGCGTCGGGTAGGCGCTGGAAAGTATCGCATTATACGGAAATGCTCGCTCGTACGAAGTTAATGCAGGCGCAGCGTGAAGCGTCTATTAACGAAGCTATCGACGAAGGCGCTTATTACGGCGTTATTAGTACACATGGCGCTACGGATGCGTGTCGAGGTTACGAGGGTAAGATCGTCAAGCTAATCGCGGAAGCACCTGGCGATTATCCGTATATTGACGAGTTACCTCGCCGAGAAATATTCCATCCGAATTGTAAGCACGTAGTATCGCCACTTCGCGACCCTTCTAGGACATCGGCGGATATACGAAGAATTAACGGTAATTAACTCAACACGACCGAACGTATAAGTCGCTAAACTGCAACGGCGTAACAAAATATGCGCGACGGCGCCAACACGGAGGTAATACATTATGACGAATCTTAACGATTTACTAACGCTTAACCTACAGTATTTTTCGGAGGAACCACCGGCAGAGCCGACGGAACCAGTTGCGCCAGTAGAACCGCAAGAGCCTACGGAACCACCAACGGAAAAATTACTGACGCAAGCCGAATTCGAAGAAGCGTTAAAGAAGCGCTTAGAGCGAGAACGTAAAAAATACGAAGGCTTCGACGAATTGAAAACGAAGGCTAGCGAATACGAAGCACTACTCGAAGAAAAAAGACTTGCGGAATTATCGGAGAAAGAACGCGCGGAAGCATTAGCGAAGAAATTCGAGGAAGAAAAGAACGAACTAACGGCCCAACTCGAAGCCATTCGTAAGCAAGCGGAATCCGAAAAGATACGCAACGAATTTAACAAGGTCGCTACTGGCGCCAATGTCGCTTATTTAGACGACGCTATCGCACTCGCGGATTTATCGGCCGTGACAATCGACGAGGACGGTAAAGTAGTCGGAATGGATGACGTTGTAAAAGCGCTAGTTGACAATAAACCGTTTCTAGTCGGCAAGAAGGCGCAGCAGCCTATCGGACAGGCGACAAACGGAAACACCGACGTAGCGGACAAAACGGCTGACCAATTATTATCGGACGCAGCCGAATTAGCACGCAAGACGGGACGCCAAGAACATCGCGTTGCTTACGCAAAATTGAAGAAGCAACTCGGAAAATAAACGAAGTAATACGGTCGCGGACGAAATGTCGGCGGCTTTTTGAATACCCAAAAAACACATACAACGGAGGAATATTAAATGACAATTTTACAAAACCAAATCGTAGGCAAGAAAGAATCGGTAACAGACGAACTATTACTACTTAATCCGCATCAAACACCAATGATATCGCTTGTAGGTTTCGGCGAATCAGTATCACAAGTTGAGCACCAATGGTTCGAGGACGAAATGTACGCAGACGAAACAACTACGACTGCAACGGCGCTAATTGATGCAACTACTATTAAAGTAGCAGACGGTTCAATTTTCCAAGCTAAACACGTTATTAAAGTCGGCGAAGAATTAATGCTTGTTACAGTAGTAAACGCTAACGACTTAACGGTTACTCGCGGATATGCAGGAACTACGGCAGCAGCAGTAGGTAACGCAGCTAAAGTCGAATTCCAATTCGTAGAAGGCGTAGAAGGTGCAGACGCTCGTAAAGCTCGTTTCAAATCACGTAAACGCGTATCTAACTTAACGCAAATCTTCGACGAGTCTATTTCGATTTCTGGTACGGCAGCAGCAACGTCTGAACACGGTATCGACGATCTATACGAATACGAAAAACAAAAGAAATTATTAGAGCTAGCGTTACAACTTGAAAAAGCGGTAATCAACGGAGTTAAATACGAATCAGGTGACGGTAAAGTGCGTCAGACTGGCGGTATCCGTAACTTCATTCAAACAAACGTTAAAAACGCAGCAGGCGGAGACTTAACGGAAGATATGTTGACAGACGCGTTCCAAGCTATCTACGAAGCTGGCGGATTCGCTACTGGCGGTAACTACAAAATCGTAGTAGGCGCGAAACAAAAACGTGCAATCTCGAAATTAGGCGCTGACAAAATCACACTTGAACGCCAAGATAACGGACGCGGCCAAGTAGTTGACCACTTCTTATCTGACTTCGGCGCAGCGGAAATCGTTCTTAATAACAACGTAGCGGCTGACGAAGTATTTGTTGTCGACGCTAACCGTACGGAAATCAAACCACTTAAAGGCCGTGACTTCACGCACCAATACTTAGGCGCTAAAGGTGACTACGTAGAAGGTCAAATCGTGGGCGAATTCTTACTTGAGTTCAAACAAGAGAAAGCACACGCTCGCATCAAAGGCTTGAAATAATTAACGCTATTATGACGCAGACTTAACGGTTTGCGTCGTTTTAGTTAGGAGGTAGACGATGGCAAAGTATATATCGAAATATAAATCGCTAGGCTTCTACGTTAATGGCGAACACAAGGCGTTCTCGAACGGCGTTTACGAAACAACCGACGCAGAAGAAATCGCGGTACTAGAGCGCGTTTCCGACGCAATCAAACAAGACGAACCGAAACAAACGGAGGCAAAGCCGGCATCGAAAGCGCCCGCACGTAAGCCCTCCGCAAAATAAAGGAGGCGTAACTTATGACGCGGGACATCGAAGCAGCAACGGCTTATATCCGTTTAAATACGCTTGACAACGAGGACTTTATCGACGGTGACGTAGAACGTAAAACAGCGCTACTAAACGTTTCTGACCGCACACTCAAACGGAAATTTCCGGGGCTTACAATACCGGACGAAGCGAACTACCTTTTCGCGGCGACGCTAGCAGGCGCATTTAACGATACGAATAAATTGGCGCAACAAGGCGTAGCGTCGTTCAGCGTAAAAGGTATCGCGTTTACGTTTAAGGATTGGGCGAAGAAGGAACTCGACGCATTTATACCGGCGGACGCAATCGAATTAATCGGCGCGGAAAACGGCGTCAATCTATCGGCAGGACGCTCGATAAAGTGGGTGACGTTGTAATGGCGTTAATACCGCTAAAACAGACGGCTACGATTACGAAGCCCGGCACTATGGACGATTGGGGTAACGGAACACCCGGCGAAACGATTATACTCAAATGTCGCGCAGATGAAACCGTTAAAGTTATCGTCAATAGTCTCGGAAAAGAGGTCGTAAGCAACGTGTCACTAATTTTCGATAAGTTGCCGAATATTGCGTACGACGACGTAATTAATTACACAAACGAATTAGGCGTGGCAGTCGAACGTACACCGGAACTTATCGCACCTATCCGAATGATTGACGGCAAGCCCGGATTAACGGAGGTGCATCTGTAATGGCGCAAGAATTCCATATTGACCGTACGCGACTTGACCGAGCATTACGGCAGTCACCGAAGGCGGTCAATAAAGGTGCGGCGGTGGCGCTAGGCGATATTAAACGCGATTGGGTACGAGAGTCACGCGATATTGCTCCGCTAGATTCGAGTAACCTACGTCGTCAGCTACAGTCGGAGGTATTCGAGCCTGGCGCAAACGGATATATCGAGATACGCGCTAACGCTACGCAAGGTGGGCGTTTTAACTACGGTTACTATATTCACGAAATGGACGCAGGCGGTAAGAGTCTTTTGACGCCAGGTACCGAAAAGAAGTTCCTCGATAAATCCGCGGAGTCACGTATCGGAGATTGGGCGCAATGGCTCGAAGAAGAAGTAGAAAAAGCGTTACGCAGCGAGGGGTGGTAGTATGGCGGATATAACGCAGGAAATCGAAACGCTCGCGACATATCTCGGTACTACCGCTACATTTGCGCGTGTATGGCGGCAACATTTACCGCCTAAATATACGGCGAATGAGTTATCTATCCGCTATCTCGGCGACAGTAGCGAAAGTGAAACGGCGTACCATTTCCGTATCGATCGCGAGTACCAAGTCGTTTATTTCGCGGCAACAGAAATCGCATGTATTCAGAGAGCAACGTTATTACAGCGCGCAATAAATCAGCAAATAAAGATACCGATTAAAGACGCTACCGGCTATATGTCGCTAGGGTCTTTTTCGATTTCGCAACCGTTCAAGACGGATACGGACGGCGTATTTGCGGTAGTCGGCGTACTACAAGCGCAAGTAAGGGAAGCGCGCTACTTTGCGCCAGTACCGAAAATGCAAATCATCGAACATCGGATTTATACCGAACCTGGTCAAGCGATGTGGGAGGACGTGGAAGTTAATCCTGTTTCGAACGCAGAGGTAAACGGTACGTCATGGAACGAGTTTCGAACGGCACTAGAGAAAGTAGCAAAAGAAAAAAATGGAGGCGGTATTTAATGGCAAACGGAGGACAATGGGACCCGATATCATTACCGGTCAGACCCGGTTTATATCTGAATTTCGTAGAGGCGGCATTAGCGGCAATTACGGGCGGTCCACGCGGAGTTGTAGCGTTACCGTTATTTAATTATACGGGCGGTGCGGCGAAGTCAGGCGAATTTTACACAATCGAAGGTGAAGCGGATGCAGTCGAACTATTCGGCTCAGTTAACGCAAAGCCAGTATTAAACGTATTACAAGGCGGCGCGGCGGAGGTTTTAGTTTACGCAGTACCGGAGCTAGAAGCGACATTACAGTACGTAGATATTCGCGATCAATACGAAGCGCGTCCGTTTAACGTATTTGTATATCCGCAAAATGTATCACCGGACGAGCAAGACGCTACTAAGGCGTGGGTTGAACGCAACCGCGAAGAAGGTAAGCACTTCGCATGGGTACTCGGCGGAACTTCGGAAGAGGATGCAGACCCGACAGTAGGTAATGCGCGTTCAGTACGCTTAAAAGACAAGTACATCGTTAACTTAATCGTCGGCGGAATTACAGGCGCAGGCGACGAAATCGAGTCAGCAGTTTACGCAACGTACATCGCAGGACTTATCGCAGGCACACCGATTAACAAGTCGATTACGTACGCAGATTTACCACTTGCAGACGTTAACAAGCGTTTGAAAAATAGCGAAATTGTAACGGCGTTAACTAGCGGCTCTTTGGTACTAGTGAACGATGGCAAAACGATTAAAGTCGAGCAGGGCGTAACAACGGATAGTGATACGTCTAAACGCGGTAAAATCCGCATCATGCGCGCGCGTCAAGCAGTTGCGACGGATATTCCGGAAACAGCGAAGAATCGCTACATCGGTAAAGTCGACAACAACCCGGCTGGACAAGTCGCATTAATCAGCGCAATCAAAGCGTATTTACAAACGTTAGAAACTAACAACGTACTGATGGCGCCAAAAGTCGAATTGGACGCGCTACGACCAAGTGTTGGCGATAGCGTATTCCTAGCGATTAGCTACGTAGAAGTCGACAGCATGGAACGTATTTTCTTAACAATCAACGTCTAAAAAGACGCAAATATAACGAAGGAGTGACGCATAAATGGCAATGGATTCTACGAAAGCTATTTCCGGTTCATACGGAAAGATTTATCACGACGGCGTTTGGCTAACGAACGCTTTCGGAATTGAAGCGTCGGTGGAAGTAAGCTACGAAGATATTAAACGTTCGGGTACGCGCATGGTCGGACATAAAGCGATGTCAGTAAGCGCAAGCGGAACGATTAACAGCTACAAAATGAACAACGAATTTGCGAAACTTATCGGTCAGATTATGGACGACCGCAAAGGCGCATTTGTAACGGAAATCCACATTCACTTAGACGATCCGGAAAATACGGACGTAGCGGCGGAGTGGGTTGTATTGAAAGGCGTACAGTTTACGCAAATTCCCGTAATCAACTTCGAACACGGCTCGCTAGTCGAGGAAGAATTACCGTTCGTTTACGAAGGTTACGAGTACATCTAATAACGCAATAAGAACGGAGGGCGGCGTCGTAATGGCGTCGTCTTTTTAATTCGAAAACTAACTCAACGGAGGTTTTTATAAATGGCGAAAATGAACGCATTAGAAGCGCTACTAGGCGCAACAACGGAAATTGAAGAAACAATCGAAATGCCACGACTGAATACGGAATTCAAAGTACGCGCACTAACAGGCGACCACGTAAAAAAACTTAGCGCAGAAGCTACCGTTTACGACGGAAAGAACGGCAATAAAACGGAGCGCGTCGACCAATCGCAATTAAGCGGACTTATGTTAGCGGCAGCAATTATCGAGCCGAACTTTAGCGACGCGGCATTACTAAAACATTACGGAGCGCGTGACGGAGCCGATTGTATTCAAAAAGCGCTACTAGCGGGAGAAATCGCAGCAGTTACGAAAGTCGTACTTAACGTCAGTGGATTAGGCGATGCGACGGAGATTGAAGCGGCAAAAA
Organism: Psychrobacillus sp. OK032; assembly: GCF_900111345.1. Classification (GTDB taxonomy): domain Bacteria; phylum Bacillota; class Bacilli; order Bacillales_A; family Planococcaceae; genus Psychrobacillus. The sequence continues at coordinate 419,391 of NZ_FOGY01000002.1, read as the reverse complement.
ACTAATCAAGGCGGGCGGAGAGGCAGCGCTAATCCACCGCATATTCCAACGGCATCACATAGCACCCGACGAATTCTACGCGAAAGAAGAACGTCATAAGGCGTTCATGTATGCGTCGGAATTACTCGTTATCGACGAAGAAGTCGAAGCGGAGAAAAAACGGAAGAGGGGAGGAAAATAGGAAATGGCAATCGATTTAGTCGCACGACTCATGCTCGACGATCAAATGACCGCATCACTTAACAAGCTAACCGTAGGCTCAGCGGCAAGTTTCGCAGCAATCACAGCGGGCGCAGCGTACGCAATAAAGGAATTCACGTCGTTTGACGATGCTTTACGAAAAGCTGGCGCAATTGCCGGCGCAAGTGCTTCGGAATTAGACGCTATGCGAGAGTCGGCAATTCAGCTAGGCGCTGATACGTCAAAAGGAGCGACGGAAGTTGCGGACGCAATGGCGGATTTAGCCGCAAATGGATTCGACGCTAATCAAGTTATCGCAGCCATGCCCGGTATTATCGCAGCGTCCGAAGCATCCGCAGAAGATTTAGCATTAGCAGCGGACACAGTATCGTCGGCTCTTAATATATGGTCGCTCGAAGCGGCGGAATCTACGCATGTTGCGGACGTACTGGCAATGGCAGCGAACGTATCCGCAGCGGGCATAATGGACCTTAGTTACGCGTTCAAATACGCAGGGGCACCGGCAGCCGCATTAGGCATTTCGCTTGAAGAAACGGCAGCAGCGGTAGGACTTATCACCAACGCAGGTATTGACGGTTCGACGGCCGGTACAGCGCTACGAAGCGGATTAATGGCATTAGCATCACCACTTAAAAAACAGTCGAAGTTAATGGATAAAATCGGATTCAGCGCAAATAACGCGAATGGTAGTACGAAGTCATTATCGGAAATGATGCGAGACCTCGGCGCTAGTCTCGAAGGCATGACAGCTAGCGGAAAAGTAGGCGTACTGAAAGACCTAGTAGGGACCGAAGGAGTTTCGGCGTTCCTATCGTTACTAGACGCGGGACCCGATAAGCTAGACGAATTTACTAAGGCGCTCGTTGAATCGGACGGAGCCGCAGCAGAAACCGCCGCTAAGATGATGTCTGGAATCGGCGGAGCCTTCGAAGAAATGGGCGGTACATTTGAATCGCTCGCAATCCGAATAGGAGACGCACTCGAAGAACCTGTCGTAGCAATAGCGAGGTTTGTATCGGAAATTGACTTCAATCCGATTCTCGAACAAATCGAGAAATTCGGGGCAGCTTCGGAGAAGGCCGTTAATTATATCATCGATAATTGGTCGAAAATATCGCCAATATTGACGCCCGTCGCGGCAGGGTTAGGCGTACTCGCTACGGCACTATTCGGCATCGGCGCACTAGCGGGAATTTTCACGGGCATTAGCGCAGTAATCGCATTTATCACAGGACCAATCGGATTAATTGCGCTAGGAATCACGGCAATCGGAATAGGCTTCATGGCAGCGTATAAAGGTAGCGAACAATTCCGCAATGCGATTTCACGCGTAGTCGATACGGTGAAGGCGTTATTTACGATAGCTACAGGAAGCCAGACGGACGGATCGGTTATGCTCGCGAAACTCGGATTTTCCAACGAAACAATAGCGGGTATTTTCAACTTTATAAACGCAGTAAAGGCGGCGGCTTCCGATTTCATGGCGTATCTATCGGCTAAATGGACGGAGTTACAGCCGACCGTGATTATGCTCGGCGGAGTTTTTGAGAACGTGAAATCAATCGTCATGAGCGCATTAACAGCGCTTTGGTCGCTAGTTGGTCCGATGCTTTCGCTACTTGGCAACGCATTAAAAATCGTAGGTGACATCGCTGTAATGGCGTTTAACAATATTATTGCGCCTGCACTTTTAATCGTAACGACATTAGCGGCGAATCTTTGGAAAGTAATGGGACCGGTAATTTCGCTACTTGGCGCGGCTTTCGAAGTTTTAGGAGTAATCATTAAGTGGTTATGGGATACGATTTTAAAACCGTTCGTCGATTATTGGACGTCGGGGCTTCTCGTTGTACTAGACAAAGTAATGCCAGTGCTAAGTAAAGTCGGCGGAGTTTTCGAAACTATCGGAGGCTACATCAGCACAGCGGCGGGCTACGTCCGTACATTTGCGGACTTGCTAAAAGGCGTAAAAGTGCCGGATTGGTTCTCGAAAGTTGGCGGTAAGGCGGTGGAATTCGCTGGTAACTTATTACCTGGACATTATAACGGACTAGAGCGCGTGCCTTACGATAATTACGTAGCTAGACTGCATCAAGGCGAGCGTGTGTTAAATCGTTTTGAAGCGGACGACTATGACCGCGTAATGAGCGGCGTTTCTTATGGCGGAGCAATGGCGCCTACCGGCGGTGGTAATTCCGAAGGCGGTCGCGGAGATATTTCGATATCGGGTAACACGTTCCATGTGCGCCAAGAGTCGGACATTGAAGCAGTTGCGATGGAAATAGCGAGATTAATCGAACGAGAGGGGTATCAGATGGTATGACAAATCCGATTCAGTTTTGGCTCAAAGATCGCGAAGGATTATACCTCCGATTACCCGTTAATCCTTCGGAGTTCACCGTAACTTCACCGTATGGAGTATCGAAGGTAAACGTAGCAAGTCTCGGCGAAGTTACGATACCCGGCGAACGTGGATTAAAAACGGTATCGTTCGAATCGTTCTTTCCTCGCGACTATAATCCCGCTTATTGCGAATACAGCGACTTTATGAACGCACGCAGTTGGGTGTTACAACTCGAAACGTGGCGCGATACTCGTAAAAGCATCCGCTTATTAATCACGGGAACAAACGTAAGTATTCCAGTTCTTATCGAATCATTCGAAATACAACCGGAGCGTGCCGGTCACGTTGGCGATATTTTTTACAGTTTAACGGCAGTAGAATATCGCGAGCCATCCGTAAGGAAAGTCGAAAAGAAAGCAAACGTAGTAAAGGCGGCAGGGGCATCTAGACCAACGCAAGATAAAAAAGCACCGAAATCACACACGGTTAAGAAGGGCGACACATTATGGGCGATTGCTAAACGGACTTACGGAAATGGCGCTGATTTTAAGAAAATCTACGAAGCTAATAAAGCGACAATCGGCAAGAATCCGAACGTAATTAAGCCCGGTCAAAAGTTGGTGCTGCCGTGAGTACGCGACTCTTAATCCGCGACATCGACATCGCGGACTTTCTTACTTCGGCTACCTGGTCGGGACATAGCGAAAAGCCTAACCGAACGCTAACGTTGCAATTTAAAAATACGATAGACGGGCGCTATAAAGCTTTCGCAGTGAGTAACGGCGAAGCGATTCAGTATTTCATCAATAATAAGCGGATATTCGTAGGAAGCGTATTTGATACGGATATTAATGAAAGCGGCAATATGACCGTAACGTGCTACGACCGAAACTACTATACATTAAAATCGAAAGCTACTCGGCAGTTTAAGAATAAGAAGGCGTCTGAAATCGTTAAACAGCTAGCGAAGGACTTCGGCATACCTGTCGGCAATATCGAGGATACAGGTTACGTTATTCCAAAGTTGATTCTTCGTAATCATTCGTTGTACGACATGATGCAGAAAGCGATGTACCTTACGTATAAGCAGACGAAAAAGAGATTCTTCTTCGGTAATGTAGACGGCAAATTAACGCTAATGCAACACAAGAATAACGTAACTCCGTGGATACTCGCAGCAGGCTCGAACTTAACGAGCGCAAGCTATTCGATTTCGATGGAGGACACGAAAACGCAAGTTCAAGTAGTCGGCGGTAAAGATAACAAACTTACTCATACGGCGAAATCCGTTGCATCGCAGAAACTTTACGGAATCATGCAACATTACGAAGAAATGGACGAAAAGGCGACGACTTCACAGGTTAAACAACGCGCCGAATCGTTATTAAAAGAGCTTAACGTTCTAAACGATCAAGCGTCCGTTTCTGCAATCGGTATCATCGACGTAGTTACGGGTTGTGGCGTTTATGTACGCGAGCCTATGACGGGGCTTGCCGGCGGTTACTACGTCACAAGCGATTCCCACACGTTCAGCGACGGCAAGCACGAAATGAAACTCGAAATTAGCGCGTCACTCGATTTACCTAAAATCGAAATAAGCGACGAAGAACTCGGAATTGAAAAGCCGCAGAAGCCGAAGAAAAAGAAAGCGAAAAAAGACGCGAAGAAAACGGACAAAGACGATAAAGATGCGAAAGCTACTACGAAAAAATAGACGGAGGGGATTACGATAGGACGCGAAGAAGGAAACGCAGGCGCACGGCTTGTTAATTTAATCGGTAAGTACGGCCACAACGTAGAAATGCGTACGCACATCGCAAAGGTTACGTCCGTTAGCCCCTTCGCTATTAGAATCGAAGGCGACGCAGACGACATCGAAATGGATTCGCTAGTCATAATGCAATCGATATTACCGCATGAGCGCAAAGCTGACGTTAAAGGGACGGCTACATTTAACGGTGTGACAGGCGCATTCAGTGGCGTTGATATGCAAATTACGTTTAAGGACGGCTATGTTGCGGTAGACGACGAAGTATTTGTACTCGAAACAAACGACGGACAACTATACCACGTAATCGATAAGGTGGTGCGATAAATGGCGATTATACCGGAAACACTCGAAGAAATCGAAAACGACGTATTAGAAACGGAAATGGAAATACAGCCGTCTCTCACGTACCAATTAACGGCGAGCGGGCTAGGCGGAATAGTAGACGGAAAAGAAGCGATTCGGCAGTTCATCGTTAAGGCGATAAGGACTGCGCGGAGTCGCTTTTTAATTTACGACGATCAATACGGAAGTGAAATCGAGGATTTAATCGGCGCAGACGTAACACGCGAGCTCTTAGACGAAGAAATACCGCGTGTAATACGAGAGGCGCTTATTTACGACGACCGCATCGCAGACGTTACGAATTTCAACGTCAGTCACAGCGGCGATACGGTGCTAATTAAATTCGACGTTTCGCTTACGAATGGAGAGCGTATGGAGAGCGAGGTGACTATTTAATGTACGAAAACGAAACGTACGAAACGATACTCGACCGTCTACTTAGTCGGTTTCCAGATACGTTCGACAAGCGACAAGGCTCCGTACTATGGGACTTATTTAGTCCGATGGCTATCGAATTGTCGCAAGCCTATACGCAGATGGACAACGTATTGAACCTCGGATTCGCCGAAACGTCTACGGGCGAACTACTCGAACGACGCGTAGCCGAGCAGGGCATGACACGGAAAACAGCGGTCAAGGCTAGCGGGCTAGTTACGATAACTGGCGCAGTAGGGGAAATCATTCCGCTAGGGACGCTACTGTCAACGGATAGCGATAGCGCGCCTATATACTTCGTCACGACGGAGGAAAAGACGCTTATTAGCGAATCAATCGATGTACCGGTAGAAGCGGAAGTAGGCGGGGTTTCCGGCAATGTCGCAATCGGAGCAATAACAGACGTTTTAGGCGACCTTAGCGGGGCAGTTACGGTTACAAACGAGAAGGTATTTAGCGGCGGAATTAACGGGGAATCGGACGAAGAATTATACGCGCGTTACCACGAAAAGGTTAGCCGTCCGGCAACAAGCGGTAATAAATACCACTACGAACAATGGGCGAAGGAAATCGCGGGTATTTCAGATGCGCGCTGTTATCCGATATGGCAAGGCGTAGGAACGGTGAAAGTCGTTGTAATTAATTCGGAGAAACGGAGTCCTTCCGCTATGACGCTAGACCAAGTAAAGGCGCACATCGATACGCAACGCCCCGTACTTGCGGACGTAACCGTGGTCGGCGTAACAGAAGTATCGATTGATATAACGGCAACGCTTACGATACGAGAAGGCGCAGATATGAACGCTGTACGAACGTCAATTAACGCTATTGTGACGGATTACTTTAAGTCGATTGCGTTCGTAGGCGACACGGTGCGTTATACAGCGATTGGTAACGCGATATTAGATTCGGACGGCGTAATCGACTATTCGGACTTACGGATTAACGGACTTACGGCGAACATCATACTCGGCAACGACGAAGTACCGGTAGTTGGCGCGATAACTATAAATTAGGAGGAATTACGATATGGCAGCAATGAGCGATTACTTAGAAAACGCGTTATTAAACGCAACTTTACGAGGGCAAGCGTGGGTAGCGCCGGCAACGGTTTATCTAGCGTTATACACGGCAGACCCAACGGATGCTAAAACAGGTACGGAAGTAAGCGGAGGTGCTTACGTAAGGCAAACGATTACCTTTAACGCACCGGCAAACGGTGTAGCGGTTAGTTCAGCGGACGTACTATTTCCGATTGCATCGGCGTCATGGGGAACCGTAACGCACATCGGCATCTTAGACGCAGCAACGGAGGGCAACCTACTTTACCACGGTGCATTAACGAATACGAAAACGATCGCATCAGCGGACCAATTAAAAATAGCGGCGGGCGATGTAAGTATTACGCTTGCTTAACGAAAGAAGGCGTAAACGATGGCTGAAATAACGATTGAACCGCTAGGCCTCGTAGGTAGCGGTTCTTTTGACGGAAAAATTGTACGGTTATCAGAGTCTGCGGGGGCGTTTAGCGCTAAGGCAGACGTGGCGGGGCGAATCGTGTTAATCGTGAAGTCGGCGGCAGCTTCGATGGGTAGTGCGACTTTTCCGAAGGTTAACACACGGATTATAAAATACGTTAAAACATCGGTTAATTCGAAGTCGGCTGTCGCGGTACCATCTGTGCATAAATACAAAACGGTTAGCGGTGCGTTGTTGTCGGAGGGCTTACTCGAAACTTATACGTATGACCGCGATGTAAGGCAAACGATGAAAGACTACATGCCGAAATACTACGAAGATTTAGCGGACGTAATGCGAATGGTTGAAACGGAAGCTAACGAAGTCACACGCGTACAAGCGAAATTGAACGAACTACTCGACCAATTCTACGTAAATACCGCGACAAAAGGATTAAACCGATGGGAATCGCTTACGGACATCGAGCAAAAGGCGGCGCGCTCGACGGATTCTCGGCGACATTTTATTAACGCTAAATTACGCGGAGTAGGAACGGTTACGCGTGAACTGATAAACGAAATAGTCGATTCATTTTACGGAGCAACCATCGAGGAAGTTCCGGACGAAATGGCGATGAAAATAAAAATTACGAGTAGACGCGGAGTTCCGAAAAACTTCGAGGACATCGAGCGCTCCGTAGAGGACGTTATGCCGGCGCATATAGGGACGGACTTTTCGTTCTCTTTTTTACCGTGGCATGAACTCGATATGATCCGGCAGCAATGGGCGGATATTTCCGTATTCAAAATGGCGGATGTCGCGGAGAAGCCGTGGCGTGAATTCGAAGGTAGTGGCGCAAGGTGGCGTAAAGTAGCGGGTTTGACCGCTGAACAACTAGAAGAATCGTACGATTTAAATAAGGGAGGAATTACCGGATGAGTAGCAAAAAGACCGATAATTTAGGATTGCATAAGTGGGTACCGGAAGATTACGTACAAATGACGGAGTTTAACGAGAACTTCGATAAAATAGACGCATTAGGCGGGGCTGCGGATAGTTTAGCGGCGAATGTGGAAGCGATAACGACGGAATTAGCGGAGACTGTAAAAAAGGCAGAATATACGCAGGAAATCGGTTCCGTTAAGACGCAGTTGGCGGATACTGGGATCAACGTTAAGACCTTCGGAGCTGTTGGAGATGGTATTACGGATGATTCTGTAGCAGTTCAAAAAGCGATAGATGCTTGTGCTATTAGTGGTACAACTTTATACTTTCCGAAAGGCGTTTTTCTAACTAAACAATTAATCAACATGAAAAACGGGACAAGAATTAGAGGGGAATCACCTCAGAAATCTATCATTAAAAATACAGCTGATAACTTGGATGGTCGAGCTTTAAGTTTTAGAGCATTAGGGACAGTGGGGAACAAGTTTCAAAACATTTCTATTGAGAACATAGCATTTGATACTACAGGAGGTTCGCGCGTTGGAATCGAACATGTCAAATCGTTTTCTATGCGAAATGTCCGATTCTTCGGACACGCTGGTCTAAGACTAGATTTAGTAGACGAATTCGTGATAACGGACACTGAAATGCACGATTGTATGTACGGGATTAGCTTAATGACTTGTACAAACGGCAGTATAAAAAACACATTCGCCATGAGAGTCCCGGAAGTTATTGATTTCTTTAATTCTGACACAGTTTTGGTAGATGGTATCGTGGCATCGGATTCTACGGGAATCAATATTGACGAATGTGTTGACCTCGGTTCCAGTAGAAATATTACCATTCAAAACGTTATAGCGAACGGCTTTTATAACGGAATTAAAATAAAAACAGAAACAAATATAGCAGCCGCACCAAAAAATATCATTATTTCGAATTGCACTTTCCTGAACTGTGCAAAACATGGCATTGACTTTGATTTAAAAGGTGGAGTTCAAAGACCTCCAGATGTCATCGGTGATTTTATAGTAAGTAATGTTCATATAGAATCAACTATCGCAGGTTCAAGAGGGATTGCGATAAACAGGAAAGATGCAGACGCACAAAACTTCGGTAGAATTTCCATTGAAAACGTTACAATTCTAGTACCTAATTATGGCATTTCGACACAGACAAATGAGCCAACAAGACCTTTACCTGGTAAGGTGTATATCAAAAATTCGAAAATCATATCTACTGAAAGTGTAGGATTTTATTTAAATAACAGTTCAGACCTTTTCTTTGAAGGTGTAGACGTTCAATCTAAAATGAACACAGCTATCCTTGCCAATACATCCAAACGAGTATCGTTAACTAATTGCGAGATTCATGATTCTGTGCAAGGAATCAGTGCTATTAATTGCCAAGATTGGACTTTCGACAATTGCAATATATACTCAATCAACGGACATGGAATCCAATTCGATGTGAAGGTTGCACTAGAGAACTTCAATCCTATGTTAACAGTCAGTAACACGAAAATACACAATTATGGAACTGTTGAAAACTTCAAATCTGCGATTGCTTTTACCTCTAGCATTCCTATTGGTACTCCTGCACCGTTTAGCGGATTCCGTTTACAAGGAAACCGAATTAAGGGAGCGACAGGATCAAATACGCATTATGGTGTAGGCTTTGCAACAAATGGCGAAAAATTTACCAATGTTATTATTAAAGATAACATTTCAGAAAATATTAACGCATTTATGATTAACGCAGTAACCGAAAAAATAGAGACTACTAAGAGTGTTATTACAGATAATATGACTGCTGTTAAAGCGGTGTAGGATCAAACTGCGACTTACCGTCTAACCGAATAATCACGATATCAGAACGCCCTAAGCTATCGTAGCTAACCGGCGTTCTTTTTATTTACGCAAAATAACGCAAACTACACGAAGGAGGCTCGGACCATGCCCGAAGATTCGAAGGAAATACACGCGCTCGAACTCACGATGGCGCGCATCGAAGGTAAACTTGACGCAGCGCTCGAATTAAAAACGGACGTCACGAAGCTACGCGATGACCTCGCACGCACCGACGACACCGCACGCTCAGCCGAAGCGAAGGCGGACACAAATAGACGCGATATAGACGCATTGAAGGCGAATCAGCGATGGGCTATCGGCATCATGGCGCCTATACTCGTAACAATCGTAATCTTTATACTCGGAATTCTACTACGTTAAGCTACGCAAATAAAAACGGAAAGGGGACGTTATAATGACGAAAGACATCGTAATTTTAGTGACCGGATTTCTATCGGCGGCACTACTATTTCTCGGAACGATTAACGTATATTTCGAATGGTTTACGCAAGATTCGATTAACGCATTCGGCGTATTACTAGGCGCTGGCTTGGCGTTGGGTGGTGCGCTTTACGGCGTGTATAAGAATACCTACGCAATGACGCGCAAGGCACGCAAGCAAGCGGAGGAACTAGAACGCAAGGGGTTGAAGTGATGGCGTACGTAACCGTAAAAGATTACGTGGCATCGACGTTACATTCGCTAAAATCGCCGTATGCTATGACTCCGCAATATATCACGATTCACAACACGGCAAATGACGCAACCGCACGCAATGAAATCGCCTATATGAAACGCAATACGGCATCGACGAGCTATCACGTAGCTATCGACGACAAGGAAGCAATCGAAGCTATTCCGTTTAATCGTAACGCTTGGCATTGCGGTGATGGAAACGGCGATGGCAACCGTAAAAGCATCGGAATTGAAATCTGCTATTCGCGAAGTGGTGGCGCCAAATACGCGCAAGCCGAAGCGAACGCCATCGAATATACAGCGCAGTTACTTAAAAAATACGGATGGGGAATCGATCGTGTCCGCTGGCATCGCGATTGGTCCGGCAAGAACTGTCCGCATAGAATACTCGACGAAGGGCGTTCGGCGGCTGTTCGCAAGGCAATCGCTGATAGGCTCGCAGAATTAACGAAACCGAAAACGGAGGTGGCAGGCGTGACGAATGAACCGCAACTAAACGCAGACCAAGAAGCCGTACGCAAGAAAGCGATGGAACTCGGCATTACCGACGGTAAGAATCCGTTCCGCAACGTGAATCAATACTACGTATGGAACGCAATGATCCCGTTTGTACAACGACTGAAAGCGCTCGAAAATAAATCGAAATAACACGCAAGCCTAACGCCCTACTCGCTAATAACGGAGTGGGGCGTTTTTTTTGTGTTTGCGATATGTTATAATTAACGTAAAGGAGCGTGTTCTAAATGCCGTCAATATCAGCGGAGGATATCCGTTATTTCGAAAATAAAATATATCTACCGTTGCTTATTACGCTTTTTGAGCGCGACCGAGAATCCATCGTCAAGTTACCGTTTAAGCTGTCCCGACCGTATTTAGCGAAGGTTGAAGGCGCATTACAACGAGTTCGCGCCGACTTGAAAGTAACGGAAATTTATTTAACGCGTCATAATATGCAGTTAATTATCGAGAAATCAACGAAAGAGTCGTCAGAATACGCTTTTATTCACGCCGGTTACGAAGAACGTAAGCGGTATACAAGCGCTGAATTACGCAAACGCTCCGAGGAATTGATGCTCGAATATTTATCGAAGTAGGACGTGCACTTTTCGTCGATGTTCCGCATAAGCTAGATAGCAGCTAGCGCTATTAGCTTTACATAATCCGTCGGGGCGAATCCCTGGCGGAATTTTTTATTTATTTTAGGCGGACGTGCATTAAACGATATTAGCGCTCATATCATGTTGTTAAAGGAGGCGTTAACATCGAAAAGAATCGATTCTCCAAACCCGTCGCATTTAACCGTACGAATAGCTCCGACCAACAAATCCTCAAACACGTAAGCAAACGCAACTTTAGCGGTTACGTTAAAAAGCTAATACTCGCCGATATGAAGCAGAAAGGCGTAGTCGTTGCGACTGAAGCGCCCGTAGCGAAGGAAGTAACGGCATCTGATAGAATGGCCCGCATGAAAGACGAATTAAAACGTAAATCATCCGATAGCGTTAACTAATAACCCGATTGTAGCACCAATACCTAATCCGATAATAAACAACATACGAACACGTCCTTTCGTCTATAAGTTAAGGATAGTCTTAACAAGCGGCATAAAAAATATACGTGGAGGTACGAAATTGGCGATTTTAAATCCGAAATATGCGTTTTTGGAAGCGGATTACAGAAATCCGAATTTAGCGGGAAGTAGCGATCAGCCATCGGAAAATAAACAAACGTGGACGATTCCTCGTCTAGTAGGCGTTGCAACTCCGACGTTACTCTTAACGCTACCTAACGTTGCAATGGCGGCTAGTTCCTTCGATAATATTTATCCGACGCTTATGCGAATGTTCGATAGTGCCGTCGTTTTAGTTATCGTATTTGCAGGCGCTTCGTGGGCGCTCGGTCATCGCTCGAAAGCAATCGAATTACTAATCGGAGTATGTTGCGGTTACTTACTTGCGAGAAATGCGGTTAATATTCGCGACTTTTTAAAAACGGTATGAAGGGGCGGTTAAATGGCAGCGGAAAATAACGAGCACTGGATTTGGAAGTTTGACCGTTGGGTTATCGAAACGGAAAAGGAGCACATCTATAAACCGTTAGGCGAAAAGATTGCGGATAACATCGGCGGTGGCTTAAAAGAAATCGGTATCGCCATTTGGGATTGGTTCGTTCCGTTATTGCCGGACCTTATCGGCTACGGTGCAGTAGCAGCGGGCGCTTTCGTAATTATTAGCTCGATGGCGGGACGTGGCGTAGTTAAGCCGTTAGGTATTTTCAGCGGAGCAACGATCTTAGCCGTTTGCATATTGGGGGCGAATTAACGTGGAGGTCACAACGTCTTATTATCCGGTCCTATATAACGAAAACCTACCGGCATTAATCGATAACACTACGAAACTAAACGTCAATATAGCGAAATTAAAGAAGGCATTCACACCGTCGACCTACTACGAATATGAACGCAATAACATCGTAGTATTCCGAATCACACCACACGCCGACGTTACGAATAATACGAAACGGCTTTGGCGCGCTATCCATAAGATGTACGAAATGTACGAAAGCAACGCTAGTCGGCGCGAACGAAACGGCTTTAAATTCACGTATCGCGAAAAGGACTATTTCTGGTTCGACGTACTGTTCCGCCAGGTTAACGGGAAGCGCTCGATTGAGTTCTACGTAGCGACTTCGGAGTATCAAGCGCAGAAACTAAAGCGTAAAATCGAAAATAAAATGAGCGTTACGTTCAGCGAAGCGTCTATCGCAGACTTGCAAGTGCCGACGGAAAATACGGTCGTACAGGAGCTACGCTATTTAAAGCACGATATATTCAGCTTACAGTCGAATTCTAACGACGTTAAGACGCCTATTTCCAACGTTCTAAGCGTCATAGACGAATTGCAGTTCGACGGTGATGTCGCTCGTTTAAGCGTCCGTAACGAAGTAGAAAACCGCAATAAGTGGGTACGTAACGCGCAATGGGCGTATGAAAAGGCGGCAAACGGAAAGGTCCCGCAACGTGCGGCGATTAGCGGTAAGCGTATCGGCAACGGTTTAAAAGTCGGAGTGGCTGCGTTCGTTAATGAAGTCAACTACCTCGTAACGGATATTTTCGATGCATTCAGTAACGCGTTCTTTAAATCGGATAAGTCCGTCGAAAAGAAGCCGATAATCAAAAAGGCGTATTCACTCGAAGATGAAATCGGCACAACTCGGCTGAATCGCGAAAAGGGTAACTTGCCCGTATTTAAGTCGCACATACGCGTTGTGGCGCACTCACACGATCAATTAACGCGCGACAGCATGGCGGAATCCCTAACGTTATCCATGCAGGACTTATCGGATACGAACGAACTTAGCGGCTTTAAGGTAACGCATAATGGACGTCGAGTAAAGGTAATTAACGAATTGAATTCGCTACAGCTATCCGCAAGCACGCGCCTTGATGCGAACGTCAATCTTGTAAGCACCGATGAAATGTCGAAGTTGGCGCTCATGATGCCGAATAAGGAGTTACAACGCAAGTATGCCGACGCTTTAAACGTTAAGAAGCGTGTCGAAGTAGATATACCGCTAGCTATGCGTGACTCGAACGGCATTCCGCTAGGCATCGCCGAAGTGAAGGACGACAAAATACCGATACTTATGCCCGTCGATAATCCCGATAATTTCTACCGAGGCTATACGTTTATCGGCGGTCAAGGCGCCGGCAAGGATACGGCGATTAAGAATTGGGTCGTCGAAGGCAACGTCAAGCACGGCATTAGTTTCATCGTTATTGACGCGATAGTCGAAGAAGGCGAACGCGGTATGGCTGACGGAATACGCGACGCATTGCCTCCGGAATCAATTATCGACTTAAATATGAACGACGACGACTTCATACCGCCGATGGACCTTACGGAAGTTATAACGGCACTAGGGCGCAACGGTACTAGCCGCTTTGCCGACGAAATGATCGACTTTATGCAGATTAGCGGGCTGAACCGTTCTGAAAAGTATTTAACGGATGCTGCGAAGGCAAGCGGCGGCTCTCTATTCGATATCAAGCGCATAATGGAGGACGAAGATTTCCGCATTAATCGGATTGAGGCGCTAGTCGCGGAAGGTAATACGCGCCTAGCTAACGAGCTTCTACAGTGGGGCGATAATGCTGCGCTCGGCAATAAATGCGACGCTATATTAAATCGCCTTAATAGATTCTTCGGTAACGAACGCCTATACGATATATTCGCACAGGAACCGCTAGCTGACGTAGATTTCCGTAAATGGATGGCGGACGGCAAGGTAATCATTATACGTGTGCCGAACGGCAGAGGCCTCGGAGAACACGCGGTAAAGACCTTAGTCCACTGGATTACGTTAAAGGCGTTTATGACTCGTCTCTTGATGTCGAAGGACGAACAGGAAAACGGATGCTTTATCGTATTTAATGAGCCGGAGCAATACGAATCGGAAGGCTTAACGAAGCTGATGGGACGTATCGGTACGGAAGGACGTAAGGAGCGTTTGGGTTCGATATACGCGTTCCACCACTGGAATAAATTATCGCCTAGCCTACAGGAGAACTTACAAGGCGGCGGTGTTCAGCAGTTCCTATTCATGAACGACCATACGAAAACTTTCGACTTATCGAAGCACCGTTTTGATGATACTATTCCGCTGGAAGAAGCGTATAAACTACCGGCACACCACGCTATCATTTCCGTTAGAGCTGCAGGCGAAATGCAACCGGCGTTTATCTGTCACATGGCACCGCCAGTTAAATCGAAGTATAACAACGCTTTCCTAACGAAGCGTCATGCGCGTATGTATGGGCGATCATGGTCGGAATTACAGAAAGCGTTGTAGTACCGATGTATTACAAAGACACACGAAATCAGCACGTTTGTATTACGGATGCATTACGAAAATCGAAAGGGGTTTTACATGCGGAATTTAATACTCGGAATTGACGCCGGCAATTACAACGCTAAGACGGCGGGCGCTTACGGAGTTGATATTTACAGGACGGCGATATGCGATTGGTTTTCGCGTGACATCGTAGATAAGCACGGCGACGACGATATGGAGTTCGAATTAAACGGTAGGCGCGGTTTCGCCGGCACTATCGCAGCAAACGAGGATCAGTTCGGTGTCACTTCGCTATACGGCGATACGAAGGCGCATGAGGATACGCTAATACGCGTGCTGCTCGCAATCTATCGATATACTTCGAAGTTCTTCCTCGATATTGACCGTTTCAGCATCGTATGCAGTCAGCCAATAGCGACGCACAATGCGGATGAAAAGGCGAAGCTACGCGACTTGTTACGCGGTACGCACGACATTACGGTTAACGGCGTCCATAAACGCTATACAATAGAAGAAGTCGGAATCGCAGCGGAAGGCTCCGTCGCTTATCTCGCTAATCCGCAGCTAGGCGAAGTCCGCATTATTGATATCGGAAGCGGTACGACGAACTGCGCGACGATACGTGATAAGCGCCATATTAATACCGCGTCGGATACGTTCAATTTCGGCATGGAAACGTTGGCAAATAACGCTTCTTTAGCGGAGGTAGCCCGAGGTATCATCCGAGCAACAACGTCGCTAAAATGGCGTAAAAATGACGTAGTTTATGCCTGCGGTGGCGTGGCTAGCGATATACTTCCGTTGCTACAGGCGCATTATACGCGCGCTAAATTACTGACGCCTTATCTACGGCAATTAGACGGCTCAATCGTGACGCTACCGCCAGTCTACGCAAATGCGGTCGGCAATTACGAGGTTGCTAGGCGGACATTTCGGTGACTAAAACGCGGCATAACGGGCAAGTCAGCTTTAATTTGCGTAGCCTTTACGAGAGGCGTCTGTATGAGCACGCGTATAAGCCGGAGCATGGCGAATTCAGCAAGTATATTAAACGCTTAATCGAACGTGATATAAACGGTGTAGCGGCGTCTTTCAATGCGCCAGTAAACGATAGTATCGAAATTAGCGACGATGACGTAGGCGGTTTCCTATGATTACCAACGCTAAAATATGACGATATTATTGCGAAAATAAATAGCCTGCGATATACTACGAAAAGGGTAACGGTCAAAGTACGCTCATTGACCGTATCTGTATGCGATAGTATCAACGGTTTATATGACGTGTGGTTTAGCGTCGGTCGGGAGTTCGAATCTCTCCTGGGACGTAATTAAAACTAAAGTAACTAAATAGTATCAGTGGTTTGACGATAGTAGGTATTTCTAAAGGTATTGCAACCTTATCGAAATTTTCCTCAAAAATCGTGGATTCCAAAATCGACCTCCTAAATATATTTAGGAGGTTTTTTTATGAAAAAAAGAGTGGCTTATTTGATGTTACATTTAACAAGAGTTGTTAAGGAAAGTTGAAATAACCCCTAAAGGTACAACTATTGAACAAGCGTTATTAATAATTATTAAACAATTGAAAGTGAACGGCTATCGACCAAGAACACTTAAATGTTACAACGATATTTTTAAGAAATTTCAAGGAATAAATGATAAAACATATCTCGAGGAAATTAATACAAAAACGATTTATAAATGGCTCGATAGCTTGAATATTGCAGCAAAGCTGTTTTTGATTGACCACATGAATCTGGTTAACAATTCAAATTAAAGTAGATAAGAAGATAAAAGTAGGTGAGTCCGCATTACAGTAATATATAGTTCATATTTCAAAATATTTTAAGTTTAAACCATTAACCCGGACCTTTGTTTAGCAATCCATTGTTTCATACTATTAAAAAGGAGTAATGAAATTACCGTAATAATAACACCTTTTAATAAGTTAAATGGTAATATTCCTAAAATAATCATTGTATACAACGCATCCCCAGTAGTAGCTGGTATATTCAAGAAATATGTGTACATTGGTAAGAAAACTACATAATTTAGGAAGCTCATACCGACTGCCATAAATATCGTACCAGCGATTAGTCCGCCAGCAAGACCTTTAGTGTTGCGGTATTTATTAAAGATAAAATAGATTGGTATTACAAATAAAATTCCTGTTGCTAAGTTTGCAATTTCACCAACTGGTAAGCCAGTTGGACTTCCATTTATAAACCAGTGCAATACGTTTTTAATCACCTCAACAGCTATCGCAGCAACAGGACCCATCGTTAGTACAGCTATAACCGCGGGTACTTCACCAAAATCAAATTTTAGGAATCCTGGTAATGCTGGTAACGGGAAGTTAAATTGCATTAAGATTGTTGCGATACTCCCTAATATTGATATTACAAGCATCTTTCGTAATTTAATGTTCTTCACTTGATCCACTCCTTTTTCTATTCACTTCATAAGAGGGAAGGCATGTCTTCGTAATCTGTCAACAAAAACTTCCCAAAACGATGAAGCTTAAAGGAGTTGAAAGATACACTTAAATGAGTAACCTCTTTGTGGACAACCCAAAGAGAAGACCAAAACTTCATCTTCTCCCATCTAGACTTTACTGTCAGCTCCATAATCTCACTAGAACCAGTTTTACAGCTCGCAAACTCGGGAAAATAAATTTCCATTACCACCGGTCGGGAATAATATCTGGCTTATCTAAATTTATATTCAATTACATACCAAGAGTACAATAAAAAGATTATTCTGTAAACTATTTTTTCGTATTTATCAATCGTTCTAGGGTAATTATTTTGGACATAAAATTAATAATTGGACTATGATTTAAAATTCGAAACCAAGTTTAAAAAAACTTGCAAAGTAAAAAAAAGATTGATAGAATACCATTATGATCGGAATTTTCTGATAACTAACTTAATGTTTAAAAGGAGGGGGAATGATAGTGTCATTTTAGCAGTGGAACTTGATATTTAGCGAAAAACATTTTTGAAAATGCTGATTCTTAATATGAGAAGCGGTTAGATGTTAGATTTGCTAGTAGGTTTTATCTTTTTTCTAAAATTGTAAACTCTACCATTTTGTTATTGAATTGTGGATTTCCAAAATACACAATTTTATGTTACTGGGGTGAAAACGGAAGTTTTATTAATATGAATTGGATTTAACAAAAGTACTGTTCAGATGGATGAACGAAGCAAAGCAAAGAATTACATATTAATGTTATTGAAGTGAAGGGATCTAAATTTAATGTTGTTCATGTTGGAATAAAAAAATGCTGAAAAATGAATGGAGAGAAAAATTATGAATATCACAAATAGTATAGCTGTAGTAACTGGAGGAAGTTCAGGATTAGGAGAAGCGGTTGTTACTCTAATTGTAGAAAATGGTGGGAAAGCAGCAATTTTTGATTTGTCCGAGGAAAAAGGTATCTCATTGGTAGAAAAATTTGGCTCAGATAATGTTGTTTTTCTAAAAACGAATGTTTCAAATGAAGCAGATGTTCAGGAAGCTCTCAATCAAACGGTAGAGAAGTTTGGAAGTATTAACGTTTTAGTCAATTGCGCTGGTATTGGTACTCCTCAAAGGGTTGTAGGTAGAGAAGGCGTTCATAGTTTAGAAGATTTTAATAAAACCATTCAAGTAAATCTGGTTGGAACATTTAATGTCATTCGTTTAGCGGCGGAAAAAATGTTTTCTAATACGCCGAATGAAGAGGGTGAGAGAGGGGTTATTATTAACACTGCTTCTGTTGCAGCATTTGAAGGGCAGATTGGTCAAGCTGCTTATAGCGCGTCAAAAGGCGGAATTGTGAGTATGACCTTACCAATTGCTCGTGAATTTGCTAAGCAAGGAATTCGAGTAATGACAATTGCACCAGGTTTAATTGAAACGCCTTTATTTGACACCCTTTCAAAAGAAGCCCGACGTTCACTGGAAGAGACAATACCGTTTCCTTCAAGATTAGGGTATCCTTCCGAATATGCGAAGTTGGTACAAAGCATTGTAGAAAATCCTATGTTAAATGGGGAAACTATTCGTTTAGATGGTGCTATCCGTATGCAACCGAAATAAACTTTGAAAGACGATTAGTAGATGTCAAAACATTCAATTTAAGGAGAGGGAATAAATGGGAGAATTAGTGCGTTTTGAAGTAAAAGATGGAATAGCTACGGTAATCATCGACAATCCACCAATGAATGTATTGAGCAGACAAGTGACAACTGAGTTGGGAAAAGTATTTCATGAAATTGCCGAGGATCCTAAAATAGTCGTGGTTATACTTACAGGAGCAGGCAGTCGTGCATTTATGGCCGGAGCTGATATTAAAGAGTTTCCACAGTTGTTGGACGTAGAAAAAGAAGAATTAAGAGAGAGTCATAGGAAGTCAAATGTAGTATTAAATTTTATTGCTAATTTACCGAAACCCACAATTGCATGTTTAAATGGTTACACTTTCGGCGGCGGTTGTGAACTAGCGTTAGCTTGCGATATCCGCATCGCAGGTGATAAAACGCAACTCGGATTACCAGAAGTTAAATTAGGCCTGTTTCCAGGAGGGGGGGGAACGCAACGATTACCGCGACTTATAGGTGAAGCAAAGGCGAAAGAATTAATGTTTCTTGGTGATCCTATTTTTGCGGATGAGGCGCTTAAAATAGGGCTCGTAAACCAAGTGGTTCCCGAAGGAAAAGGAATGGAAGCGGCTCAATCAATGGCTAAAAAAATTGCGGGTTATTCCTTGGAAGCTCTCAGTAGAATAAAGATAAGTGTGAATGATGGATTAGACCAAACACTTCAAGCTGGATTGGAACTTGAAGCTAATCTATTCGCAGATATTTTTAGCACTGAGGATGCAAGAGAGGGTGTTCAAGCGTTTATAGAGAAGAGATCCCCTATTTTTAAGCATTGCTGATCTAGGTAGGGAAAGATTTTCATGCTTTAGAACATTCTAGACTAGAAAAAATATTGAAGCGTAAATATTAAAGGAGTATAAAAAAGTGTTCTATTTTGTAATGTGAATATTTTACAGAATAAGGAGTTGATACGTTTTGATTGCTCAAATTGTTGTTAGCGGAATAATCTTCGGCTGTATTTATGGTCTTGCAGCATTAGGAATGGTGTTAATTTATAAAACGTCTGACATAGTAAACTTTGCCCAAGGTGAAATGGCGATGATTATAACATTTATAGCCTTTATGTTTATTTCAAAATATGAACTTCCTTATATTGCTTCATTTGCGTTAGCTCTACTATTTGCAGCGTTATTGGGAGCTATAGTCTATATCTTATTTTTGAAACCGATTCAATCTTCCACTCCAATTAGTCTAATTGTATTAACTCTTGGTTTGTATATGATATTTCATGGATTAGCAGGACTGATTTGGGGACATTCACCAACTAGTTTTCCAAGAGCACTGGAAGGTTCACCTTTTCAAATAGGAAGTGTATTTATCACCCCAAATGAAATTTTTGTGGTGATTTTCACAATATGCCTAATGCTCCTACTGTTTGCTTTATTCAGATTTACTAAAATTGGTCTTGCGATGCGAGCAGCTGCACAAGATATGATGGCATCTGAATTAATGGGTATTAAAGTAACGAAAATATTTGTGTTAACTTGGGCACTAGGATCATTACTCGGTGGTGTAGCGGGTATGCTAATCGCACCTACTACCTTTTTACACCCAAGTATGATGGCGGAAGTTCTGATTATGGCATTTGCGGCAGCTGTTTTAGGTGGTTTTGTAAGTATGCCAGGTGCTGTAATCGGAGGAGCAATAATTGGTGTATTTGGAAACTTAGTAAGTTATTTCGTTGGTTCAGAGTTAAGAATTGTTTTCGTTTTCCTATTAATTATCGTCGTACTAATCATCCGTCCCACAGGTTTATTTGGAGGTACACAATACATTAAAAAGGTGTGATAATATGAAAAAAATAATCATCTACACTGTCATTTTATTTATGCTCATGTATCCACTATTAGTAGGATTTTCAAATTATTATTTGACCATATTTTTCATGATGTCAGTCTATGTAATAACAGCTTTAGGATTAAACTTACTTCTAGGTTTCGGTGGACAAGTTTCTGTAGGGCAAGCAGGATTTTTAATGGTTGGTGCATACTCTGTGGCGATTCTTTCAAGTAAAGTAGGTTTGCCGTTTATAGTTACTTTACCTTTAGCAGGAATTATTACTGGAATTGTTGGACTAATTATTGGATTATCCGCGGCTCGTTTAAAAGGACATTTTTTAGCGGTAGTTACATTAGGATTCGGCATATCCGTTCCACAGATCATCCTAAATTGGCAGGGGTTGACTGGTGGATATTCTGGAATGTCTGTCGCTAAACCTACTTTCATTTTTGGTATACACTTTTATTATGTTGTTGTTCTAATTACGTTGTTCATAATTTTTATCATTTATAACCTTGTTAATAGTAGCTTAGGTAGAGCATTTATAGCTATTCGGGATAGTGAGGTTGCAGCTCAATCCATGGGTATTAATGTTCCTTTATATAAACTACTCATGTTTGTAATTAGTTCATTTTTCACCGGTGTAGCGGGTGGTTTATATGCTTATTGGTTTAGCTTCGTAAGCCCCAACGATTTTACATTAGCAACGTCCTTTTTGATTTTAGCAATGGTAGTTGTCGGTGGATTAGCTTCTATTCCAGGTGCTATCATCGGAGCGATGGTTTTATCTTTAATACCTCATTATACGGATCAATTTGTTGGATTAACAAATCTAATTATTGGAGTATTAATGGTTTTCATTATCCTTGTGCGTCCAAACGGACTAGCATCCATTAAAAAGATGTCTTTTAAAAATCTAACTTTTGGTAAGAAAGTAGGTAATAAGGGAGTGATAAAAGATGCTGAAATTGGATGAGGTTACAATCCGCTTTGGTGGAATAACAGCGATTAATCAATTCTCACTAGAAGTACCAGAAGGTCAAATCTATTCGATTATTGGACCAAATGGTGCAGGAAAGACGACACTTTTTAATTGTATAAGTAGATTTTATACACCAGCCTCAGGAAAAATAACATTTGATGGGCACAATTTACTTGAACATAAGAGTCATCAACTAGCTAAAATGCGAATAGCAAGGAGTTTTCAGAATACAGAGCTATTCGGAAAGATGACCGTTCTCGACAACTTACTTACTGGTCTTCATCCATCAATAAAAAAAAATATCTTCACAATTGCACTTAGAACTGGCTCAGTAAGAAATATAGAAAATGAGGCGAGAAAAAGGGCATTTGAAGTTTTGGAAATGCTGGGGATTTCAAATTTAGCAAGCGAATTAGTAGAAAGTTTATCATTTGGATATCAGAAGATGGTTGATATCGGAAGGGCAATTATGATGGATCCAAAACTAATTATGCTAGACGAACCTGTTGCGGGAATGAATAACATAGAAACAGAAGCAGTAACCAATTTAATTGTTCGCTTAAAAGAAGAAATGAATTTTTCAGTTTTACTAATTGAACACGATATGTCTCTAGTGATGAAAATATCGGATTATGTCACAGTAGTTAATTTCGGTCAGAAGATTTCCGAAGGAGTCCCTAAAGATGTCCAAAACGATCCTGTCGTAATTGAAGCTTATTTGGGTGAGGGGGATCTAGATGTTAAAGCTGAATAATATAAGTTTCTATTATGGTAAAATTCATGCATTAAAATCCATTAATCTCGAGATTCCTAAAGGTTCAATTGTTTCTTTACTCGGTGCAAATGGTGCGGGGAAAACAACTACATTAAAAGTTATTTCTCGTTTAATTCAACCATCGGAAGGAACATATGAACTAAATGGTGATTCAATGTTAAAGACATCCTCTAGTAATTTAGTGAAAAAAGGAGTTATTCATTGTCCGGAAAATCGAAGAGTCTTCCCATTACTTTCAGTGGAAGAGAATTTGAATATCGGAGCCTATCTTCGAAAAGATAAGCAGAAAGTGAAAGAAGATTACGAAAAAATATGTATTATGTTTCCTAGATTGAAAGAGCGTTTAAAGCAGGTGGCTGGAACCTTAAGTGGAGGAGAACAGCAGATGTTAGCTATTGGACGTTCACTTATGGGCGCACCAAAGTTATTGTTGTTAGATGAACCATCACTAGGATTAGCTCCGAATATCATTCAAGAGATTTTTAGAACAATTAAGAAAATTAATGTAGAAGGAACAGCGATATTGTTAGTGGAACAAAACGCGCATTTATCCTTAGAAATATCTGATTATTCATATATTTTAGAGAATGGAAGAGTTGCATTACAAGGTACCCCAGAAGAATTAAGGGGAAATAAAGATATTTCTAAACTCTATTTAGGCGTTTAACAGCTTATTTAATAGTTTAAGAGGCACGGTAACTGAAAAAAATAATTATCCGGGGAGGAAGTAAGAATTATTAAAAAATTAAATATTTATTTAGTACTACTTATGGTGTTATTAGTTTTAGCGGCTTGTGGTGGGGAAGGTAATGCAGAAGAATCTACTAATAATAAAAAATCATCAGCTTATGTGCAAGGTATTACAGACACGGAAATTTTGGTCGGGACAACGGGACCTCAAACAGGGCCTGTTGCTGAATATGACAAAGTTCGTAAAGGGATTCAAGCTTATTTCAATTATGTTAATGACAACGGTGGAGTAAAAGGAAGAAAGTTAAAATTAATTGCGTATGATGATCAGTATCAACCGGCCAAAGCCGTTCAAGGAATGCAAAGATTAATTGAAGAAGAAAAAGTCTTTGGAATTATTTTTCCGGTTGGGACTTCTACATTTAGTGCTACAGAAGAATTGTTGAAGGAATCTAAAATACCAGTTGTAGGAATTGGAACAGGGGCAACTAAATTTGTGGACCCTATTAGTCCAAATATTTTTGGAATGCAGTTTAACTATGCAAATGAAGCAAAATTGATGGTTGATTATATTGTGAATCAACTAGGGGCAAAAAAAATTGCAATTGCATACCAAAACGATGATTTTGGAATTGAAACATTAGAAGCTGCTCTAAGTACAATAAAAAAGTTAGATGGCGTAAAAGTTGAAAAAGAAGTTTCATTCCTATCTATAGATCAGGATTATAGTGCTCAGGCACAACAGCTTGTTCAAGCGAAACCAGATGCAATACTTATGTTAGCTACTCCTGTTCCAGCTGCGGCTTTACGTCAAGAAATGTATAAGCTTGGTGCAACAGATATACCCTTCGTTGTATCTCTAACAGGAGGGCAAGACAAAAACCAATTTAATCTTGCTGGTAAAGATGTGTGGGAAGGTGTAATTACCGCAATGCCTTTTGCAAGTTATGAGTCTTCTGATCATGCTGATATTGACAAATACACTGAACAAATAAAAAAAGATTTTACTGAGGAAGATTTAGGTGCACTCACACAATCCGCATGGGGGACGGCACAGGTTTTTGTAGAAGGTCTAAATCGTGTAGAAGGCGATTTAACATGGGAAAGTTATATAAAAGCACTTGAAACACTAGAGAATTGGGAAGGCTCAATTTTTGATAGTATAACTTATACATCTGAGAATCATTATGGAAATACTACGTTAAGGATGGTAGAAGCCAAGAACGGGAATCTTGAACCTATAGGTGGTCCAGTACATTATGATCCGAGTACAGGAAAGGTGACGTATAAATAAAAAGAGTTGAAGGATATATCCCCATATAATTAAAGGGCACAATTAGTAGGAAAAGCTAAGGGGAAATAAAGATATTTCTAAACTCTATTTAGGAGTTTAACAGATTATCTAAAAGTTTAAGAGGCACAGTAACGGTAAAAAAATAATTAATCATGGAGGACGTAATAAATATGAAAAAATTCAATGTGCATTTAGTACTACTCATGATGGTATTAGTTTTAGCGGCTTGTGGTGGGGAAGGGAATGCAAAAGATTCTACTGACAATAAAAAATTATCAGATTATGTGCAAGGTGTAACAGATAAAGAGATTTTAGTTGGATTAACTGGACCACAAACAGGTCCTGTTGCCGAATATGACAAAGTTCGTAAAGGAATTCAAGCTTATTTCAATTATGTTAATGAAAACGGTGGGGTAAAAGGGAAAAAATTGAAACTAATTACGTATGATGATCAGTACCAACCGGCAAAAACTGTTCAAGGAATGCAAAGATTAATAGAAGAAGAAAAAGTTTTTGGGATTATTTACCCAATAGGATCATCGAACATTAGTGCTTCATTAGATTTGTTGAAGGAATCAAAGATACCGGTTGTAGGTCTTGGAACACCTTCATCAAAATTTATTATTCCGCCGATTCCAAATCTATATGGCATGCAGTTTAACGTATCAATTGAAGCAAAAATAATGGTAGATTATATCGCAAATCAATTAGGAGCTAAAAAGATAGCAATCGCCTATCAAAATGATGACTTTGGGATTGAATCATTAAATGCGGCTGTAGATGCAATCAAAGAGCTAGATGCTGAAATAATAGTGGAAAAAGAAGTTTCATTCCTTTCCTCAGATCAGGATTATAGTACTCAGGCACAGCAGCTTGTTCAAGCGAAACCGGATGCAATACTAATGCTAGCAACACCTGTTCCAGCTGCAGCGTTACGTCAAGAGATGCACAAGCTTGGTGCAACGGATATACCATACGTTGTATCAGTAACGGGAGGGCAAGATAAAAATCAATTTAATCTCGCTGGTAAAGATGTGTGGGAAGGTGTAATTACTGCAATACCTTTTGCAAGTTATGAGATTTCTGAATATCCGGATATTGATAAATATACTCAACAGATAAAAAAAGATTTTAATGAGAAGGATTTAGGTGCGCTTACACAAGCTGCATGGGGGACGGCACAGGTTTTTGTAGAAGGTCTCAATCGTATAGAAGGTGATTTAACATGGGAAAGTTACATTAATGCACTTAATTCATTGGATAATTGGGAGGGATCCATTTTTGACAGAATCACGTATACACCTGAAAACCGTTATGGGAATACTACATTACACATGGTAGAAGCTAAGAACGGAAATCTTGAAGAAATAGGAAGACCAATCTATTACGATCCGAATACGGGTGAAATGTCTTATCAATAAGAAGATACGCGGTTTATCCTTCATATTAATAAATGGCGGCAACTTGTAGGCAATGCGCAAACTATGCCACATAAAATGCTTATATTATTTCCAAGGAAATAGTCTTTTTAGAAGTAGGAACACCAGGATTTACAAAAGGTAAGCAATCGTAAAAGAATAGATTAAAAGTCAGCTGAATTGTTCGATATTAAATAAAGTATAGGGGAGATTAATAGTGAGAGAAGCATATATTGTTGAAATGGTTAGAACTCCAGTAGGCCGTAGAAATGGTGTTTTAAGTAGTGTTCGTCCAGATGATTTGGCAGCAGAGGTATTAAAAGAAGTTTTGGTAAGAGCTAATGTTTCTTCAGAAGTTGTAGAGGATGTCATCATGGGGTGTGTTTCCCAAGTAGGCGAACAATCAGGAGATATCGCAAGGGTAGCTGCATTGATTGCTGGATATCCGATTAAAGTCCCAGGAGTAACAATTGACCGACAATGTGGTTCAAGCCAGCAAGCAGTTCACTTTGCCGCTCAAGCAATTATGAGTGGGGATATGGATGTAGTTGTTGCAGCGGGAGTTGAAAGTATGTCAAGGGTTCCGATGTTTTCAAATGTTCAAGGAGCTGAGCTGAGTGAAAATCTGACCTCACAATATGAAATCATAAATCAAGGCTTGTCAGCCGAAAGAATCGCTGAAAAATGGAATTTGAAACGAGATGAACTAGATAAATTTGCATTAGATAGTCACCTTAAAGCACTTAACGCTCAACAAAAAGGGTACTTCAATCGAGAAATTATGCCAATAGAAGTAACTCTACCAGATGGTAAAAAAGAAATAGTGAAAGAAGACCAAGGCCCACGAGCAGAAACAAATCTAGAAGTTTTATCAGGTTTGAAATCGATATTTGTAGAAAATGGTACAGTGCATGCAGGAAATGCCAGTCAGATTAGTGATGGAGCTGCGGCAATTCTATTAATGTCAAGAGAAAAAGCAGAAGAACTGGGTTTGAAATTGCGATTCCGTGTTTTAACACGCACAGTAGTTGGTTCAGATCCGACATTAATGCTTACTGGACCAATTGAAGCGACAAAACAGGCTTTATTGAAAAGTGGATTAACGATTGATGACATTGATATTTTTGAAGTAAATGAAGCTTTTGCAAGTGTACCATTAGTTTGGCTAAAAGAAACCGGGGCTGATCCAAAAAAGTTAAATCCGAATGGAGGGGCAATTGCTTTAGGGCATCCACTTGGTGGTAGCGGTCTAAGATTAATGACTACTATGCTGTATGAATTAGAAAGAACAGGAGGACGGTATGGTTTACAAACAATGTGTGAAGGACATGGAATGGCAAATGCAACAATTATTGAACGGTTAGATTGATGGTAAAACAATAAAGAATTTCTGTTAAAAAGGAAAAAGGGAGGAATAAAATAATATGTCATTACCTTTAGAAAATATCAGAGTGCTAGATTTAACCCGTCTATTGCCAGGTCCGTATTGTACGTTAATGTTGGCTGATTTCGGCGCGGATGTTATTAAAATTGAGGAACCTGGAAATGGTGATTATGCCCGTTGGGAAAAACCGATGATCGATGATGAAGGGGGCGCTATTTTTTATTCATTAAATAGAAACAAGCGTAGTGTTAGTCTCGATCTAAAGTCAGAAAATGGGAAGGAAATATTTTTTGATTTAGTGAAAACAGCAGATGTTTTAGTAGAGTCTTTTCGCCCAGGGGTAATGGAAAGACTAGGATTAGGTTATGAAAAGTTACAAGAGATAAATAAGGGATTAATTTATTGTGCAATTACTGGATTTGGGCAAACAGGCCCTTATTCTAAGTTGCCAGGTCATGACTTGAATTATTTAAGTTACGCAGGATTATTAGATCTCCAAGGAGAGAAAAATGGGAAACCTCTAATCTCTTCTATCCAGATTGCTGACATTGCTGGTGGCGCACAAATGGCCATTAATGGAATTCTACTTGCTTTGTTAGAAAAAAATAAGTCAGGTGAAGGGCAGTTTGTCGATATTTCGATGCTAGATGGTTCCGTGTCTTTAATGCAGACGTTGTTGCCTGAATATCTAGCATCGGGTGAATTACCTAAACGGGGAGAATCCGTATTAAATGGTGGAAGGGCTTGCTATGAGGTCTATAAAACGAAAGATCAACGATTCTTATCTGTAGCTGCCCTAGAACCAAAATTTTGGGTTGAATTCTGTAAAGTAATTGGAGAAGAGTCACTTATAAGTTTGTTGAATGGATCTCAACTAGAACAAGAAAGCATGAAAAGAATAATCCAAGAAATTATTATTGAAAAAACATTAGAAGAATGGGTCGTGATTTTTAAAGATGTGGATACATGTGTAGCCCCTGTATTAAATTTATCGGAAATGATAAGTGATCCGCAAATTATTGAAAGAGAAATCATAACAGATGTTAACTTTCCAAATAGAGAGACGTTAAAACAAGTGGGAATACCTATAAAATTATCAAAAACTCCAGGCGGAATCCGTTCAGCACCTCCTAAACTAGGTGAACATAATGAAGAGATTTTCCTGGAGCTTGGATATTCTGATACTAATAGAAAAAGTTTAAGAATAGGTAATTAATTCGATGAAATTCAAGAAGTCAAAAGAAAATGATGAAGTTTATAAAGTCTTTTAGATGCGCGAAGCTTTTCGCAAACAAAATTGTTTTTGGTGGCTGGGGGGCTGCCTCCTCTCTTTTCCTGCTGTAGTCTCCGCAGTAAAGAAAATCAACTAGCGTCGTGCTCGCCATCAAGAAGGCTTACCATCTATAAACAAATTGTAGATGGTTTCTTCATGATTTCAAACCAAAGGCTGTGCAAACAAATTTGTTAGAATCTATCATCTCTTTTTGTGCACTAATATGAACTTTCCTCATTGTTTCAAGGAGCAGCTTTTTCACATTTGACCCCGAGGGGAGCAGCGCTGGAGTCTGGACGTAAAAGCACTTGTAGAAAGTTACCACAAGTCGTAAATTTTATAGTTTCCTATAATATAAAAAAGCGAATTCCTGAACGATTAGTCGTTCAAGAATTCGCTAGGAAATATTTCATGCACTTTTTCAGTGGCCTCGTTTAAACGGGAGGCTTCTTTTAAAGAGCTGTTAAAATTTTTGAACCTTTTAATTATTTGATCACCAAGCTGCCTCTAAAAGATTTGTAATCTCCATCTTTAGGTTTTTTGTGTCCAAGACAAAGCTATTTTCTTCCCCATGAATATCTAAAAGAATATTTTTCACTACATCAGGAATGCTTTCTTTTGGAACATCAAAATCTCTAAGTCTATGAGGAATACCTAAATCTTTTATTAAATTCCCGATAAGTAGCGATGCCATCTCAGCGTCTTCGCTTAATACTCCAGTTGCTTTTCCTAACGCTTCAGGTATTTGTCCCTGTTGAATATAAGTTCGTGTTAAGAGAAAATTCATAACATGAGGAAGCATTATTGCCGAAGTCATTCCATGAGGTATGTTGAATTGCGCCCCTAATTGATGACCAATACTGTGAGATAAACCTAATTTAATATTGACATCCGAAAATAATGACAGCCATGCCCCTACTTGACATTCTAATCGATAGTCCAAGTTTGCAGGATGTTTCTTAGATAGAGGTAAATTGTAATATAACTTTTTTAATGCTTGCAATGCGAGTCCAGTGTTTACTGGATTTGGAATTGGAGAATAAAGCGTCTCCACTGCATGATCGACAGCACGAATACCTGTAGATAACCAAAGCCACTCTGGTGTATCACTTGTAAAAGTTGGATCTAAAAAGACCTGTTTTGGCGTCATGTTTAAGTGAGAAAACTTATATTTTAAATGATTTTTTCTACTTGTAACACCAGCTATTCCTGTAAATTCAGATGCAGATAATGTTGTAGGAATGGCAAAATGGGGGATATAATTCTGCATCATTATTTTCTTTTTCCGTACATTTTCTGAATACAGATAAAGGTCATTTTCTGATTGAACACCTTCAGATAAAACAAAAGAAAGGATTTTCGCTGCATCAATAGGACTTCCTCCACCACAGCTGATAATAAGATTGGGGTTAAATTCCTTTATGGCAATTAAATCATTCAATAAAACATCATCTGGAACATGTTGTTTTGATACAGTTACTAAGGTTAAGAAATGATTAACTTTTAAAGAATCAATTATGCTTTTGTAGGAATTTGATTTTAACATGCTAGTGGTTGTAACAATTAAAATCCTCTTTACATCTAACTTTTTTAATTCCCTTATTAACTCTTCAGAGACAACATTTTTCCCATAATGAATACGTTCAACAGGAAGATATTGAAAGATCATAAATTTATACCACCCTCTAATTTTTATTATATTACTAATGAAATGAAAAAAATTTGAATTACTTTTTTAAATTTAACCGAGTGTTTAAATTAATTGTAGCAGATAAAAATATACTAATCAATATTATTTTTAATAATCTGAAAACGTTGATTTGTCGAATAATGTTATAATTCAGAAATTTCTAAATTATCTATTGAATTATGTTTTTTATAATTGTATGATGTATTTTGGAACATGAAAGTTAAAAAAGGAGGAAAAGAAAATGGCATATCAACCAGCTGTAAAGAAGATTTTGGATACGATTAATTCATTTGATGGGAAAGCAATTGAAGAAATGACAGTTCAAGAAAATCGTGAGGGTCTACAAGGTTTCTATGAAAGTTTGACAGGAGATTCACAAGAAGTTGGAAAAGTAGAGAATGTAAAAATTCCGGTTGATGGTGGGGAAGAAATTGGCCTACGAATCTATACCCCTGAAGGAAAAGGACCTTTTCCAGTGTTTGTTTATTTCCATGGTGGAGGATGGGCTCTTGGAGATTTGGAAATAATCGACCCAATTCTTCGTTGGGTTACAAATGAAACTAATACTCTTGTTGTATCTGTTGATTATCGTTTAGCTCCAGAATATAAATTTCCAATACCAGCGGAAGATTGTTATGCTGCAACAAAATGGGTATCAGAAAATATTTCACAATATAATGGTAATCCAAAGCAAATTGCTGTTGGCGGTGATAGTGCAGGTGGTAATCTTGCTGCAGTTGTCCCTTTAATGTCCAAAGATCGTGGAGGTCCGAATATTGCTTTACAAGTCCTACTTTATCCGGTAACGAATAATTCCTTTGATACAAAATCTTACTTAGAAAATGGTAAAGGGAACTATTTAGAAACTTCTGCTATGCATTGGTTTAGTAAGCAATATTTCAATAATGAAGAAGATAAATTGAATCCTTATGCCTCTCCATTACTTGCAAAAGATTTGTCAGGATTACCGGCTGCTCTAATTTTTACTGCAGAGTACGATGTCTTGCGCGATGAGGGCGAAGCATATGCAGAAAGATTAAAGGAAGCGGGAGTACCGGTCAATCTTACAAGATTTGATGGACAAATTCATGGATTCTTCTGGATGCCAGTAATCATGGATGACGCAAAAAAAGCGCTAGAAAAAATTAATAACGCTTTCAAGGAACAGTTCTCTGTAACTTTGGAATCTAAATAATAATAAAAAAATGTTAAGTCAATACTTTTTAATGTGACTAAGGATTATTAAGTTTCAAAAACTTAAAATTAAAATAGTGGTATGGTTTCAAAAGAAATCATGCCCCTTTTTTTCTGACTTGGACATGTCTTATATAGATTGAGGCTTTAATTTAGTATCCTATTTTATCACCTATTTAGGAATTAAGTTGCTGTCTTATGGAGTTCGGTTCAATTTAATACTTCAGTTCTTAGTATCATTATTTAAACATAAGTTTAATTATTAGAATACTTTTTTTATTCTAAAAAATATACTTTACATTCAAAAATTGGATGTGTATAATAATTTTGAGTCAAATATTAATTCTTAAAATCATTATTAAAAAAGAAAATAATAAAAGAAGGAGTGTCGATTGGAGAATACTAATAGATTCAAATATTTTACAAATGCAATATTTTCTGAAGGGACAAGTTATAGTATGTAATTATAGCGATCCCCTTTAACTAGATTCACTAGTATCCTATCAAATGTAAAACAACTAAAAATTAAAATGTGAAGGGAAAGATTAATATGGAATTTGGATTATTTTATGTACTTGAATCACCGGATGGAGATTTTAAACGTGCTTATGATGAAATGTTAGGTCAAATTGAATACGCTGAAGAACTAGGTTTCGATTCTGTTTGGGTTGCTGAACATCATTCTAGTTCATACGGTTCAATCCCTTCACCACAGGTTGCCTTGGCTGCAATAGCTGAGCGAACTAAAAAAATCAAAATTGGGAGTCTAGTATCTGTTTTAACTTTAGGTAATCCGATTCGTATTGCAGAGGATTATGCAATGGTTGACGTTATCAGTAATGGACGTTTACAGTTTGGCGTCGGAAGAGGATATCAGCCAGGAGAATTTGAAATATTAGGTGTTGACATGCATGACACTCGTGCACGTTTCAAAGAGGAATTAGAAATAATCAGAGGTCTTTGGACAAACGACACCTTTACGTATAATGGAAAATTCTATCAACTTAACGATGTATCTATAAGACCAACACCTATACAATCACCACCTCCTATTTATGTTGCATCTATTAGTCCGGAAACATTTGATATCGTTGCGGAAATGGGATTAAATGTAACAGCAACTCCTACATTATCAACACTTGATGAACTAAAAGTACAATTGCATGATGCTAGAGAAATATTAATCCAAAAGGGCATGAAACCAGAGGATATTGATTTTCCTGTCAATTTACAAGTACATGTGGCTGAAAATGCTGAAGTAGCTTATGAACGTACGGGTGAGTACTTTAATTGGTATTTTGACAGAGTATCATCGTTAGTTCCAGGTGCAAAAGGAGAAAAAACAGCGAAAGGTTATGAAGCATTTGCGGATGTAGCAAAGAATATGTCCAATATTACATTTGAACAAATGCGACAATCGGGAGTTATTCATGTGGATGGACCTCAAGCATTAATCGAACAAATTGAAGATATGCAAGAGCAGTTTGGCTTGAAGCAACTTAGTACATGGCACCGAGTAGGTGGAATGTCTGACAAACTCGTTAGAGAATCAATGGAAATGATGGCAAAGGAAGTTATTCCATATTTTAAAGAAAAAGAAGCTAATAAAAAGGTTAAAGTGGGAGTAAGTGGATAAAAATTTAATTTTATTGAATCTTTGAAGATGAGTATTAAAGCAGAAAGGAGAAACTGTATGAAAAAAATGGAAATTCAACCCATGGATGACCGTGCTTTTAGAGATATCGTAGGTAACTTTTGCACTGGTGTTACGATAATAACAACAATGAATGGAGATTTACAACCTATTGGTTTCACAGCAAATTCTTTTAGTTCACTTTCGCTCAATCCGAAATTAGTGCTATTCAGTATTGATAAAAATGCTAGCACATATAAAGACTTTATGAATACGGAACATTTTGCTGTCAATATATTATCAACTAATCAACTTGATTTATCAAAACAGTTTTCCAAACGTGGAATTAATCGTTTTGAAGGGGTGAACTTTACCAAAGATGTAACGGGCAGTCCGATATTAAATGGTTCCCTAGCATATTTGGATTGTAAAATTACAAACTTCTATGAAGGTGGTGATCATACTATTGTGATTGGAGAAGTATTATCTGCCGACGCTAGAGAAGAAAAACCACTAGCATTTTTTCAAGGGAAGTATATAGATATTTAATAGATTTGGAGTGTTTGATATTGATTAAAATAAAAAACGTTTTTTATGCGGTTTCAGACGTTAAAAAGACGAGTGAATTTTATCAAAACATATTAGGTTTACAACTTCAATTTATTGATAAAAATCAATGGGCACAATTTAAAGTTAATGGCTTAACGTTCGCTTTGGGAGGCCCGGCTGAAGTTCCCAATGAGATAAAGACAGGTGCTGTCGTAACCTTTGAAGTAGAAGATTTAACGGAAGTTAAGGGAAAATTAGAAAAAACTGGACTCAATGTAAGCGAGATTCGAGACATGGGAAGTCACGGAAAAACGTGCTGGTTTCTTGATCCAGCGGAAAATGTAGTTCAGTTATATCAAGTAAGTAGTATTTGATGTAACAAATCATATCATAAGTGGTATAAGGAAGTAAATCTATCTATATTTTAATAGGCATTTCTTCAATTTTTAAAATGGCTTATATTCTAACGGTTATAAACAACAAAAACTTAAAATGTGAAGGGAAAGATTAATATGGAATTTGGATTATTTTATGTACTTGAATCACCGGATGGAGATTTTAAACGTGCTTATGATGAAATGTTAGGTCAAATTGAATACGCTGAAGAACTAGGTTTCGATTCTGTTTGGGTTGCCGAACATCATTCTAGCTCATACGGTTCAATCCCTTCACCGCAGGTTGCCTTGGCTGCAATAGCTGAGCGAACTAAAAAAATGAAGATTGGAAGCCTTGTATCTGTTTTAACTTTAGGTAATCCGATTCGTCTTGCGGAGGATTACGCAATGGTTGACGTTATAAGTAATGGACGTTTACAGTTTGGCGTCGGAAGAGGGTATCAGCCAGGAGAATTTGAAATATTAGGTGTTGACATGCATAACACTCGTGCACGTTTCAAAGAGGAATTAGAAATAATCAGAGGTCTTTGGACAAACGACTCCTTTACGTATAATGGAGAATTCTATCAACTTAACGATGTATCTATAAGACCAACACCTATACAATCACCACCTCCTATTTATGTTGCATCTATTAGTCCGGAAACATTTGATATCGTTGCGGAGATGGGATTAAATATAACAGCAACCCCAACATTATCAACACTTGATGAACTAAAAGTACAATTGCATGATGCTAGAGAAATATTAATCCAAAAGGGCATGAAACCGGAAGATATTGATTTTCCTATCAATTTACAAGTACATGTGGCTGAAAATGCTGAAGTCGCTTATGAACGTACGGGTGAGTACTTTAAATGGTATTTTGACAGAGTATTATCGTTAGTTCCAGGTGCTAAAGGGGAAAAAGCAGCGAAAGGTTATGAAGCATTTGCGGATGTAGCAAAGAATATGTCCAATATTACATTTGAACAAATGCGACAATCGGGAGTTATTCATGTAGATGGACCTCAAGCATTAATCGAACAAATTGAAGATATGCAAGAGCAGTTTGGCTTGAAGCAACTTAGTACATGGCACCGAGTAGGTGGAATGTCTGACAAACTCGTTAGGGAATCAATGGAAATGATGGCAAAGGAAGTTATCCCATATTTTAAAGAAAAAGAAGCTAAGCAGAAAGATAAAGTTGGCCTATCAAAATAGAAAAATAAAAATTCGGAGGAATTATATGAAAATTGAAGAATCAAACAAACAACTGATTACTAATTTTATGGAAGATTTTTCAACGGGTAATGTAGAGAAAATTTTATCCTATATGACAGATTCCGCGAAGTGGTGGGTCGCTGGAACTATCGAGGGGATATCCGGAGAAAAGGATATGAAAGACTTTCGGGAAATGCTTACAGGACTTTCACAACTTACTAAGGCTGGGGCAATTCGTCTAACTCCACATGCTTGGACTGCAGAAGGAAACCGTGTTGCTGTAGAGACAGAGTCTTACTCAGAACTTAAAAACGGAAGAGTATATAATAATTTTTATCATTTTGTGTTTGAAATTAGAGACGGAAAAATCCAAAAAGTAAAAGAATTTCTCGATACCGAACATACAAGAGCTATTTTTCAATAACTTGTAGTAATTTACTAAAAGATGGTGGAGCGGATCGAGTATCGGTCCTATCCTCTCCACCATAGTCATTGGAACCATTTATATTTTATCTCTGGCATTTGTGATGTTCGATTTTTAAAGAGTTAATTAGTGTTTCTGGTCGCTGAATGTTTCGATGCGAATATTGAACACATTGCTATAACTTAAAAATTTTTTGATAACTCTAGATTTCTATTAGTTCAAAGTATTTTCATATCGAAATTCATTTATTTGAGGTGGGAAGATAATGATTTATCAAGAAATTTTGAATGATTTCTCTTGGGATTCTGTATTGAAAACGTTTGATTGGACACCAAATCAAACGTTTAATATGGCTTTTCAAACTTGCGATCGTTGGGCCGATGACGCGAATCTTGTTGCAATTTACTGGGAAGATGAAGCAGGGAACAAAGAGAAGTGGACATATCAAAAGTTGAAAGAAAAGTCTAACAGGATGGCAAATTTATTACGGTCATTAGGTGTAACAAAAGGGGATCGGATTGCTGGGCTTCTGGGTAAAGACATGGAGCTAATAGTGACAGTATTAGCAGTCTGGAAAATAGGTGCTATATATGTTCCTTTATTCACAGCATTTGGGCCGGAAGCGCTCGAACATCGTTTAAATGATTCAGAATGTAAATTTTTAGTGACTAATAAAGAACAAAAAAAGAAAATCGAAGGAAAAAATATTTCTGTACAAACTATTTTAATAGATGGTCTATTTCAAGGCGAATTAACGTTTATGGAATATGTCGATACTTTTTCAGCTGAATATAAAATAGAGTTTACAAATATTATGGACCCATGTGTTATACAGTATACATCTGGTTCAACCGGCTTAGCTAAAGGCGCAGTATGGGCACATAAAATTCTCGTCAGTATTTATCCATATCAGATTTACGCAGTAGGAACTCAGAAAGAAGATAGATTTTTTGGTGGCGCGGATCTTGGCTGGGCATATGGGCTTATACAATCGACTTTTGCTCCATTAAGTTTTGGTGTGCCAATTCTTATATATAAAGGAAAGTTTAAAACTAAAAAAGTATATCAACTGTTACAGGATTATGAAATTACCAGTTTTGCATATGCTCCTACAGCATACAGGGCAATGATGGCAGAAGGATCAGAACTTGTAAAGCAGTATAAATTTAAAGTGAAAAAATTTAGCAGTGCTGGTGAACCATTAAATGCTGAGGTTGTTCGTTTCTTTAAGAATAATTTTGGAAGAGAAATCTATGACCATTATGGTGCTACTGAGGCAGGTATGATTATCAATAACTATAATGTTACAAACATGGCTGTCAAACCAGGTTCAATGGGATTTCCTTCACCCGGTTATAATGTTGCGTTGTTAGATGCACAAGATAAGGTGGTAGAAAAAGGAATTACTGGAGAAATTGCTGTAGACATGACTGGGTTTCCATACTTTTTTCTGGGTTATTGGAATAATCCTGAGAAAACAAAAGAAAAAATGCGTGGGAAATGGTTGTTGACAGGAGATCTTGCTAAACAAGATGAAGATGGTTACTTTTGGTTTCAAGGTCGTTCTGACGATATTATTTCAAGCGCGGGATACCGCATTGGTCCCTTTGAAGTAGAGAGCAGTTTATTAGAGCATCCGGCTGTTTCGGAAGCAGCTGTTGTAGGTAAGCCTGATGATGCAAAAGGAGAAATTGTAAAAGCCTTTATAGTACTTAATAAACCCTATGAAGCTTCAGCTGATCTGGGAAAAGAGTTGAGCACTTATGTCAAGGAAAAGCTCTCAAAACACCAATATCCAAGAGAAGTAGAGTTTTTGGATAGTCTTCCTAAAACTCAAAGTGGAAAAATCCAACGATTTCTTTTAAAGGAAGTTAATCATGTAATTAAATGATTATTCTTCAGTTGTGATGAAAAAATAAATTATCAATATAAAATATAAAATAAAAAGGAGTTTGAGCACTATGTACAACTTTAGCCCATCTGAGGAACAAAAAGAATTGCTTCTAAGAGCAAAAAAG
Organism: Psychrobacillus sp. OK032; assembly: GCF_900111345.1. Lineage (GTDB taxonomy): Bacteria > Bacillota > Bacilli > Bacillales_A > Planococcaceae > Psychrobacillus. Next base: position 381,644 of record NZ_FOGY01000002.1, on the reverse strand, counting down.
ATTATGGAAGAGGACGTTTATCCTGCAGAAAAATATATTATTCCTGGACAAGGTTTACCATATGATATTTTAAAGCCATTACAGCAAAAGGTAAAAGAGCAAAATTTATGGGCCGCTCACTTGCCGGTACATGCAGGTGGGTTGGGACTAGGAGCTGTATTCCTTGGTCTGTTAAATGAAATTCTTGGAAGTAGTACGATTGGACCGCGCGTATTTGGAACTGCTGCTCCAGATACGGGAAATACAGAGATTCTATTAAATGCTGGTACGGAGGAACAACGTAGAAAATATTTAGACCCACTTGTGAATGATGATATCAGATCGTGTTTTGCATTAACTGAACGTGATGAATCGGGTGCGGATCCTACTGAAATTAAAACAAGTGCTATTAAAGAAGGAAATGACTGGGTTATTAATGGAGAGAAATGGTTTATTAGCCATGCAGGTATGGCATCTTTTGTAATTGTTATGGCAGTGACGAACCCAGATGCTGCTCCTCATGAACGTTCAAGTATGTTTATCGTTGATATAGATCATCCGGGACTAGAAAGAGTGAGGGATATTGCGGTTATGGGAGATTATAGTGAAGGGGGCCATTGGGAATTAAAATTTAATAACTGCCGTGTACCTGCAGACAGTATGCTAGGAAATCCAGGGGAAGGATTTAAATTGGCACAAATGAGACTAGGACCTGGGCGTATTACACATGCTATGCGCTGGCTCGGTGTAATGAACCGGAGTTTTGATCTAATGGTTAACTATGCACTAAAAAGAAAAAGCCGTGGTCAAAGTTTATCAGAATATCAAACAATCCAAAACTTTGTTGCAGATTCTGCAGCGGAAATTGCTTCTGCAAAACTTTTAACACTTCATGCTGCTTGGAAATTAGATCAAGGTGAAGATGCTAGAAAAGAGATATCGTTAATAAAATTTCATGGTGCCAAAATATTGAATGATGTCGTTAGTCGGGCAATACAAGTACACGGATCGTTAGGCTATTCCAAAGATACTCCTTTAGAAGCTTTTTATCGTGAGGCTAGAGCAGCCCATATTTACGATGGCCCAGATGAAGTTCATAGAGTGGTTGTGGCAAAACGTATCTTTAAAGAATATAAAAACCTGAAAGTAGAGCCTAGCTTAGTAAGTAGATAAGAATGGAGGTGTGTTCATGTGGAAAACCATTTTGATTTAACGGGTAAGGTAATATTAGTAACGGGTGGAAGTCGCGGACTTGGTGAACAAATGGTCCGTGATTTCTCTGAACAAGGAGCAGACGTTGTTATAGCAAGCAGGAATTTTGAAAAGTGTGTGTCGTTAAGTGATGAATTGAAAAGCATGGGAAGAAAGGCACTACCTATTAGATGTGATGTTACAAATATTGAAGATATACAAGGAATGTTCCGACAAACATTAGAAAATTTCGGGAAAATAGATATAGTGGTTAATAATGCAGGTGTTAATACGTCAAAACCAGCTCTCGAAGTTACAGAAAAGGATTATGATTTTATTTTTGATATAAATATAAAAGGTTTGTTTTTTTGTAGTCAAGAAGCTGCAAAATATATGGAGAAGCAAGGATATGGGAAAATCATTAATCTAGCATCCGTTGGTGGAATTAAACCCTTAAAAAGAATAGCTTTATATACTGCTAGTAAAGCAGCGGTTATTCATTTAACAAAATCGCTTGCGGCCGAGTGGGCTAGATATGGAATCCATGTTAATGCAATCGCTCCAGGGTTTATCGGTACAGAAATTAATGAAGAAGAGAGAAATGATGAGGAATTAATGGGAAAAATGTTGAAAAAAATACCTTTTAGGAAGTTTGGAGATCCAAAGGATGTTTCCTCGCTAGCACTTTATTTGGCCTCAAAACAAGCTGAATATATAACAGGACAGACCTTTATTGTCGATGGAGGATTTACGATAGAGTAAGCTCTAGGCCTTGGGATTCTGGACTTAAAAATCTTTCTAATTATTAGAGTGAAAGTTAAAAAAAGGATCTTTTTGAAGTAATATATAATTAGTTTTGATGGTAAAACTGAAGTTTTGGGAAATGTCATATTGAAAAATTTGACATCTCTTTTTTTTTTAGAAGCTTTGCAGAATTGATTAGCTTAGCAAATCCTTCATCGAAAAATCTTGTTTTTAAATTTTGATTTGACATTTAAATTTTAAACCATCATAATTTAATTGAATAGTATAAAAATTTATAGGTTTGGGATGATGAAAAAATGACGTTAAGAGAAAAAAAGGTTGCTAAGAAAAAAGAGGATATTTTAAAATCTGCAGCAAGTATCCTAGCGGAAAAGGGATATTTTGGGACGACGATGGAAGAAATTGCAGCAAGCCTTTTAATGACGAAAGGCTCTATTTATTACTACTTCAAGGATAAGCAAGATCTGTTATATCAAAGCCAAAAAGTTCTTTTGGAACAAAGTTTGATTAATATCGAAGAAATTTCAAGAATGGAATTATTATCTCCAAAAGAGAAGTTGGGGAAAGCAATGTTTGTGCATCTTGAATTTCTTATTAGTGAATTATCAACTTTTGCAATGGGTATAAAACCCGAACAAGTCTTTACCGGTGAGTATTTAGAAGAAATCTTAAGGTTAAGAGTTAAATATGCAGATTGTTTTGATGAATTGATAACAGAAGGAATTGAATCTGGTGATTTCAAATCAGTGAATGTGACGATATCTAGAAATATTATATTAGGAGCAATGAACTGGGTTGTTCAATGGTATTCCCCAGAAAAAAAGGGTGATGCGGAAATTGCAGAAATGATTTCTGAATACTTATTACAAATTTTTGTGAAAAATGAAAAATAAATTATTTTAATAGCCAATAGTATGGGAAGCGAAATCCGACCTGACAGATAAGGGTAGAAAAAATTATTGTTTTAATCTAGCAAGTCTCTTTAAAACCAGAGGCTGAAGCTTAAAATATTTTTAATATGAGCGACAGAAATTATTTAGGTATATAAAGATTAATAATAAAGGAGTGATTTTATTGAACTATCATTCAACTGGACAGGAAAATCAAATTCTAACTGGAGATGGTCTTAATCTATTTGCAGTAAAGAAATATCTATCTGAGAATATTGAAAACTTCCCTAATGAGCCGTTAGAAGTTGAACAATTTTCTACAGGGTTATCTAATTTGACTTTTCTTATTCGCAGTGGAAATTGGGAGGCAGTTTTGAGACGACCTCCTAATGGTCCATTACCTCCTAAGGCACATGATATGAAACGTGAATCGGATTTTTTGGAGAAATTACATCCTTATTTTCCGTTTGTTCCAAAACCATATTTACTTTGTCAAAATGAAAGTGTAATTGGAGTTCCATTTTATATTATGGAGCGAAAAATAGGTGTTGTTTTAGATGAAACATTTCCTCCAAATCAAGAAGTTTCAAAGGAGCAACTGCAAAAATTGTCTTACCAAGTTGTAGATACTCTGGCGGAATTACATCAAGTCAATTTTGAAGAAGCAGGTCTTTCGGATTTTGGATATGCTCATGGTTTCCTTGAAAGGCAAGTTCATGGATGGATAAAACGTTATAAACAGGTTGAAACACACCATATTTCTTATTTCGAAAAAGTAAGTAATTGGCTTGTAAATAACATTCCACTAACTTCTGATAGTGCAATAATTCATAATGATTACAAATTAAATAATATGTTACTCTCGTCAGATTTAACTGAAATAAAAGCTGTTTTGGATTGGGAAATTGCGACTATAGGTGATCCGATTTTTGATTTGGCTGGAGCCTTGGCTTATTGGATACAAGAAGATGATCCCGAATCACTTAAAGAAAGTTTACCATCCATTACGGCAACACCTGGATTTATAAGTAGAAATGAATTTTTAAATCAATATGAACTCAAGACTAAAAAAAGTGTTCCTGCGTTAAACTTTTATATGACATTAAATTATTTTAAACTTGCTATTGCTCTACAACAAATTTATTATCGTTGGAAAATTGGTCAATCCGAAGATGAAAGATTTAAAAACTTAGATCAAAGAGTTACTAATTTGATGAAACATGCGTATGAAATGATTAGTAGCAAATTATAAATTTATTTCATATTGTTTGATAATTAAAGGGTACTGCATGTTTACTTATACCCTTTCTTAGACAATTACCTTTCCGTTAATTGATCCGAAGCAGTTCTAAAACACGATATAACAAGTTTAATAGGATGTCTTTATTCATTTGAGAAAAGAAATTCTTGAATTCAGTTGACATTATCTAAATATCGTTATAGACTAAGTATTGTCTTTCCTATCTGTTTGGTGGGGGAGTACTTGTCTCAGTAGCTCAGCTGGATAGAGCAACGCCCTTCTAAGGCGTCGGTCGGGAGTTCGAATCTCTCCTGGGACGTTTCAAGGCTACAATAGTTTCTCAAGAGCCGACAATAAAACGCTTCAAATCCTTATTTCGAAAGGATTTGAAGTGTTTTTTTGTTTGATAGGAAATAGTGAGACTTGGATAAATATTGTGATCCAGTCTAGTTTGAGTTTCTGTCCAATGTAATTGTTTATCATTCCACAAAGCAGGGAAACAGTTTTGTAGGAGGGATACAGATGATAGCAATTACACATATAGGTCTATCGGTACCAGATATTGAGGGAGCTATTAAATGGTACGAAGAAATATTGTATTTTAATTAATAGCAGGTCCTTATTCTTTTAACTCGAAGGATGAAAGCAAACATAACATGACAAATGATTTACTTGGTGACAACATTATAAGAATGAGAAATGCTCATATGATATCGGTGAATCAAGTTGGAATTGAGTTGTTTGAATTTCAAGAACCGCAAAAATGAAGGCTACTTTCATATTTGTTTCTAGCAGATGACATCGAACAACTAGCTGGAAAAATAGAGAATGCTAGTGGGAAAAGATAAAGTGTGATATATGAAACGCTTGGGAAGTAAAGCCTTATTACTTGGTTTACTGTGAAGATTCAAATGGAAATATTATCGAACTTTATAATCATAGTATGGAAACAATGTATGTCAATAAAGATTGAGTAAGAAATATCATAAAAAAATAGGAAATTAATTGTTTATTCCTTTTTTGTGTGGAAATATAAAAAGTAAGCTTGATAAAAATTTAGAGGAGGAATTTTGTAATGGCTAAAAAGCAAAACGATCGCAACAAAAACAGCAACGAAAATATGACTGTCGAAGAAGCGGGACGCAAAGGCGGAGAAGCTACCTCTAAGAATCGTGGTCGCGAATTTTACGAGGAAATTGGTCGTAAGGGTGGAGAAGCCCGTAGTAAACAGCGTGATAATAAATTAGACAAAAATTAAATAGTAAAAGATACAATTTATAACACTAAAAAGACACTCTTTAGTCATGAGAAGCAGACTAAAGAGTGTCTTTTGTTATGAATAAAATTAGGAGTGTTCTCAATTAATGAAATTCCTTAAAAACAAAGAGATATTTGTGTAAGTTTATGAATAGATTAGGAAATAGCCATTCATTGATAATTTGTCTTGGCGATTTTTAATATGATATTGGGGGTTTTTGGTTGAAGGGAAAAGTTGCGGTAATGATAGAACCTGAACAAATGATTTTTGAAGAGTACGATTTACCGAAGGCAGCAAAAGATTCCATATTAGTTCGTGTTATAAGGACGAATGTTTGTGGGTCGGAACTGCATATTTGGAAAGGGTTACATCCTACGAAAAAATCCGGGGTTATGGGACATGAAATGGTAGGTGAAATTGTAGAGCTTGGTGAGGGTGTCACGACCGATTATGCTGGACAACCAGTACATGTGGGTGATCGTATCGCAGCAGCCTATTTTTTAACTTGCAAGAAATGTAAACATTGTTTGCAGGGATATACGAATTTATGTGAAAACGCATATGAGTATTGGAGCAAAGAAGCCCATGAGTATCCTCATTTTCATGGATCATTTGCCACGCATTACTATATTCATCCAGATCAATATTTTTATAAAGTTCCAGATAATGTGCCAGATGAGGTAGCAGCAGGTGCAAACTGTGCCCTGTCACAGGTGTACTTTGGCATTGAAAAATCGGGGTTAAGATATGGAGATACAGTTGTAGTCCAAGGCGCCGGTGGACTTGGTTTGAATGCTACGGCAGTTGCGAAAATGTTTGGAGCTAAAGTTATTGTCATTGACACTGTACCTAATCGTCTTGAGTTAGCAAAAAGATTTGGTGCTGACGAAATAGTGTCAATGGACGAATATAAAACGGTTGAGGAACGTGTAGAGAAAATAATGTTGCTAACAAATGGAATTGGAGCGGATGTTGTAATGGAACTAACTGGAGTTCCTGCAGCGATATCAGAAGGCATTCATCTCATTAAATCAGGGGGGAAATATATTTCGATTGGCAATATTTCTCCTGGCAAATTAACCGAGTTCGATCCAGGGCTAATGACAAGAAAAAATATTTATATACTAGGACTCATTCGGTATGAACCTTGGTATTTATATAAATCATTGAAATTTTTAAGTTTGAACATAAATAAATATCCATTTAGTGAGATTCTCGCTTGTGATTTTACATTAGAGGATCTGTCGAAAGCTTTGGATGCTTCCTTTAATCGTGGAGTGACGCGTGCTTCGATTGGAATTGAACATACCAATTAAAGAATGGCAGGAATAGATTTTATACGGTTTTGTAGAAGAGGCGTTATCTCAATTGAAATAAAAGAAATATAAAATATTGGGGGAATATATAATGTGTAACTCTAAAAAAGTTTACGTACTTGATACAGGTACGATGAAGATGGATAAAAACTATATGATTTCGATGCACAATCCTGCTAGTGTATCTAATCCAAGTCCCGAATCAGAATTTGTGGAGTTTCCGGTTTTCGCTGTATTAATCGATCATCCGGAAGGAAAGATTTTGTTTGATACGGGATGTAACCCAGAAGGTATGGGAGACGATGGACGTTGGCCAGAAGGAATTCAGCAACTTTTCCCAGCGTTTCAAAATGAAGAATGTTATCTAATCAATCGATTAGAACAGTTAAGGGTTCGTCCTGAAGATATAAAATATGTAGTAGCTTCCCACTTACATTTAGATCACGCTGGATGCTTAGAGCTTTTTACAAATGCAGAAATTATCGTACATGATTCAGAATTACAGAATGTCATGAAAACCTTTGCGCTGACTCGAAATATGGGTGCCTATATATGGGGAGATGTGATGGCATGGATTAAGAACGAGCTACGCTGGCGAACTATTAAACCGACAGAAAAAGAAGTGAATTTAGTAGAAGGCATTAAAATTATAAACTTCGGTCCAGGACATGCATATGGGATGCTAGGGTTGCATATTGAATTGCCTGGTACTGGGAGTTTACTTTTAGCTTCAGATGCATTGTACACGGCGGAAAGTTTAGGGCCACCTGTTAAACCACCAGGGATCCTATATGATTCGGTTGGTTACAATTCCACAGTTGAACGTATTAGAAGCTTTGCAGAAGAGAACAACTCGACCATTTGGTTTGGTCATGATGAAAAACAATTTAAAACCTTGATTAAGTCTACTGAGGGATACTACGAATAGTAAAATTATTTTTGGAAAGTAGATGATCATATGTTAATAAACGGGTCTATTATAGCTTCAGAAGAATTGATAGCGGGAGAAAGAGATATAATTGATGTTTTAAATCCATATAATCAAGAAAAAATAGGACATATTTTCTGTGCTACTAAAAACGAAGTAGTTCTAGCGGTGGAAAATGCTCATGAAGTTTTTCAACATACGATGAAGAAAATGCCAGCGCATAAAAGAAGTGAAATCTTAAGAAATACGGCAGATTTGTTAGAAATAAGAAAAGATGCATTTGCGGAACTTCTAACATTGGAAGCAGGTAAACCAATTGTAGAATCGCGAGGTGAAGTCGCTAGAGCGATTCAAGTTTTACATTTTGCCGCAGAGGGTGCGAAAAATCTTCATGGGGAGCAAATAGTACTTAATAATGCAATCGGTGGAGAGCAACAATTTGGTTTTTCTAAGCGCGTTCCATTAGGTGTTGTCGCAGCTATAACGCCTTTTAATTTCCCGTTAAATATGGCATTGCATAAAATTGCTCCTGCAATCGCAGCAGGAAATACAATTGTAATAAAACCAGCGGAAAAAACACCATTTTCTATAGTTGCTTTATATAAATTATTTCATGAGGCGGGGTTACCCTCAGGGGTGCTTAACATTATTCAAGGTACTGGGCAGAAGCTAGTAGAGCCCCTTGTAACACATCCGCTTGTCAAAAAAGTAACCTTCACTGGTAGTGGAGTAGTAGGTTGGGATATCCACGAAATGGCTAAAGGGAAAAAAGTGACGCTTGAATTAGGGTCCAATGCGCCTAATATTATTTTTGGAGATGCGAATATAGATAACGCCGTATCTTCCATACTAATGGGCGGCTTTACATTTGCGGGACAAGCATGTGTTTCGGCACAACGTATTTTTGTTCATCAATCCGTTTATGAGGATTTTTTAAACAAACTAACAGAAAAGGTATCTGATCTAAGAATGGGTGATCCTAAAGAAGAGTCGACCCAGTTAGGACCGATGATTACAGAAGAGGCAGCTGAAAAAGCGGAATCGTGGATTCAAGAGGCTGTTCGATCAGGAGCTATAATTCGTACGGGCGGGAAAAGAAATGGTACTTTCTTAGAACCAACGATTTTAGAAAATGTTAATTTTCAAATGAAAGTTGTTTGTCAGGAAGTTTTTGCTCCAATTATTGCTGTATTGCCTTTTGAAACGGAAGAAGAAGTGATTAATTATGCAAACGATTCACGCTACGGTCTACAAGCAGGGGTATTTACGAATAATATAAACCTTGCAATGCGAATGGCGGAAGATTTAGAAACAGGAGGAGTATGGATTAATGAAGTTTCTGTTAAACGATATGATCATATTCCATACGGTGGTGTGAAAGAAAGTGGTATAGGTAAAGAAGGAATTCATTATGCAATTAAAGAGATGACGGACCTTAAATTTATTGGGATGAAAATTTTATCATAGAGGGGCGAGCTTTGTGAAAGTAAAGTCTGCTATTTTACGTGAATCAGGTGCAAAGAGACCTTATGCATCTAGTAAACCTATCAAAATCGAACAAGTAGATTTAGATTCACCTGGAGCTGGAGAAGTATTAATACAAATAAAAGCCGCGAGTCTATGTCATTCTGATTTATCTGTGATAAATGGAAGCAGACCTCGACCACTTCCTATGGCACTTGGTCATGAAGCTGCTGGGGTAGTTATTGAAACGGGAGAAGGTGTAACCAACTTCCAACCTGGCGACAAAGTTATTTGCGTATTTGTACCTAGTTGCGGTCAATGCATTCCTTGTGCAGAGGGACGACCGGCTTTATGTGAACCGGGTGCACAATCGAATGTAGCAGGCACGCTTCTTGGAGGCGGTATGCGTATTCATAATGGGGAAGAAAGTATCGGACATCATGTGGGAGTTTCCGCATTCTCCGAATATGCGGTCGTTGCGCAGAATTCTTTAGTTAAAGTAGAAAGAGATTTACCATTTGAAAAAATGGCCTTATTTGGTTGTGCAGTAATAACGGGAGTTGGCGCTGTTGTAAATACTGCCGAAGTTACTTTAGGAAGTAAAGTGGCTGTTATTGGACTTGGCGGTATCGGTTTGAGCGCGTTGCTTGGTGCCATTGCAGCAGGGGCTAATGAGGTCATTGCAGTTGACATTAATGAGAAGAAGTTGGAACAAGCTAAAGAGCTTGGTGCAACTGCTACATTTAATTCGAATGATCCGGATGTTGTGGAACAAATACGTGCTTATACAAATGGAGGAGTAGACTATTCATTTGAAACAGCAGGGGTTGTCGCTGCAATGGATGTTGCGTACGGGGTAACGAAGCGTGGAGGAGTAACTACGACAACCGGTTTACCCCACCCTGAACATAAGTTTGCATTTCCTTACGTTACTTTAACCGCTGAAGAACGGACGCTAAAGGGATCATACGTAGGAAGTTGTGTTCCGAAAAGAGATATTCCTAATTATATAAACTTAATGGAGCAAGGACGACTACCAGTTGATCGACTTCTTTCCAATATTATTTCCTTAGAAGAGATCAATGAAGGATTTGATTTACTTGCAACAGGAGATGCCTCGCGTATTATTATTAAAATGGATTGATCAAAGAATAAACCGCATATGTTGATTAACCAAAATTGTTCAGTAAATTGCTTATTAATTGTGTTAGGACACTAGGAGCTTTTGGTTTGCTTAGAACGGAACGAGTTCTACACCATTACCGAAAATTCTTAATGCGTAGGGATGTGACAAGTCGTATCCCTACGCATTTTTTTCGGCAATCATGTGGTAGTAGTTCCTTCGTCGTTATAGCAACTTTCCTATCATAGTATCAATATAATCAGCCTGAACTTTGAAAAAATTAATAGCAAGAAATGCCTGTTAGAAATCGAGAGAGTGCCCGAAATTGCATCTTACGGCACTTCGGCTCTTCGGCTCTTACATAGAAAGCTGCTTTTCTTTCATTATCCAAATCAATGGTACATATCCTTTGAACGACGTAGGTGCATGGCGGATAAATATAACCAACAAGATTTTAATGAAGTAGGATTATTTCGTCCAAAGCGAAACGAAAACGTATAAGTGCAAAATGGGATCCTTTCACAAACTTTGTGAAATTTTTGATGATGAAAGTTAGTTGATCAACAACCGTGAAACAAATGAAAATATGAAATTAGCATGTTTACCTTTATATTAACTGGGAATATAAAGAGTAAGCTTGATTTCAAGCTTTAAAAAATTTAGAGGAGGAATTTATTAATGGCTAACAAGCAGAACAATCGCAACAGAAACAATGATGAAAACATGACTGTCGAAGAAGCGGGACGTAAAGGCGGAGAAGCTACCTCTAATAATCATGTTCGCGAATTTTACGAGGAAATTGGCCGTAAAGGCGGAGAGGCTACTTCCCAAAATCATGATCGTGAATTTTATGAAGAAATCGGGCGAAAGGGTGGAGAGGCTACCTCTAAAAACCATGACCGAGACTTTTATGAAGAAATTGGCTCCAAGGGTGGAGAAGCACGTAGTAAACAACGGAACAATAAAAACAATTAAAAATACAGCATAATGTGAAAATTTACAGTTAAATAGAGCTTTAAGAAAACACTCTTTAGTCGTAGTAGCGACTAAAGAGTGTTTTCTTGTGCTTTAGGAAATTATAAGATCTATGAGCATATGTGGCTACCTTTCGCTTAACAATATAAGGTATGCCACTTCTTATGGATAATCGTCTTAGCAAGTTGAATAAAGTGTCCGCAATGATTTTCGCTACAGGGCGGACGCTTTCCTCGGGGTGAGTGATGAGCCTTCACCGCCGCTTCGCGTACGTTGTGAAGTCTCATCTGTCTCAACAGAGGTACGAAGGCTAAGATCGCCACATCGTGTGGCAAAGCCTTCGTGACCAACATCCTGTTGGCCTCCGCTGGAGTCGCCGCCCTTCCGCGAAAATCAAAGAAGCTTGCTGATTAATTAGTTTCTCGCTTTATAAACCAAAAGTTTTATTAGAATCGAAGTGAAAAATCGATTATTAGCAAGTATCTCGTGAATATTGATCCGGTAAATGGCTAAGAGCAACCAACTGGTGATTGAAAGCAACTAGTTCTATAAGGTAAGCAACCAAATTTGTACGAGAGCAACCAATTTATGTACGGAGGCAATGATTTCCCATATCAAAGAGTTACTTAATAGGAGGCGACCATTCATATTGTGGAAATAAACATTATTTAGCAATTTGTAACAGAGTGAAGCTCATGCTCACTGTTTAATAAGCAATTTTTTTCTTTTAGTGATAGCTGCCACTTTGGGCTTCGTGCAGTGGTTCTAATATTTCTTATTGGTTTGTTTAGCTAAACGCTAATTAGCTAGCATATTTTATTGATTGAAGCGGAAAGCGTCCGCCTGGAGCGGAAATCAACTGCCCCTGCGGTATTCCACTGCACCGCATTATCCCTAATCGGTGTCTTTGTGGATAGCTCCGGAAACCATTTTTTTTCATGAAAAAGAATTCTCTTTAAATTCAGTGCGTCTCTGTTGAATTCAAATTAATATTGTTATATATTTACTCTTGTCGAAAATTTCACGAAAATTATATTTTAGGTTTTAACATATACTAGAAAACGTTTTTTACACCAAGAGCGAGGAGAAGCAGAGACTTACATGAAAAACAAAGACACAGAGAAATATATTCACCAGTTGATTAGTTCTACTATGCACGATGTTTTGATGGACGTTGAACTGAAACAAGATAACTCTGGAATAAATATGAGCTATAATTTTATTGGAAACTATGTTGGGTTTGATATTCACCGTTTGCAAGAAGCAAGTGCTAAAATGCAAATTCCAATTTCTCTAGAATCATATATTAAAATAATTACTATACACGAATTAGGGCATGCAATTGACCGAGATGCGCTTTTAGCTTCATTATCAAGAACGTTGGAGATTTATAACACTAAGAAAAGTCATTCTTTGTATGAGCTATATAACAATGTAGACTTACTTGCCATGCTAATTGAAGAGCATGAAATGAATATTATTTTTGAACAAACTGCTTGGGAGAATGCCAAGATACTTAATAATAAATTCCAAATCGTAGATGAAAGAAGTTTTGAGGCTGTAAAAGCTCATAGCCTTTCAACTTATCTGAATTTATATAAAGAAGATTTACACTTATATGAAGAACTTGTTCCTTCTCAAAGTGTACGAATTGCCTAAAGGCTACTCTCTTCAACTTTATACGTAATAAATTGCCGACTGGATAATGTTTATCCAGTCGTTTTTTTTTATATGCAATTGTCCAATTTAGACGGAATTTAAGATTGATGTTGAAATTTTCAGAAAAAGGTTAGCTGCATATAGTAAAAAAATATAAATTGATATAGTATATAGGTATATTAAAGGCAAAGGCAGGCGAGTAAAATGAAAAAAAAACATGTTCCTAAAACGAAAGAAAATATTATTTTCTTTCCGGGAATGGTTGAAAAGCTATTAGCGGACGGATTAGCGTTTGCGGAAGTAAATAATCATATAGAAGCAGCTAAATGCTTTGATCAAGCTAAGGAACATATTGAACTAGACGACACGATATTAATTGTATACATACTCTCTCTATTAGAAACTAATCGTCAAACAGAAGCGAAAGTGATCTGTGAAAATCTACTTAAGAAAAGATCACCATTGTTCGAACAAATCGTCGAACTTTACTTAACTATCTTACTCGACCTAAAAGCTTATCATGAAGTTGATAGTGTGTTAAATAAATTACTTGTAGATAAAAGGTTTACGAATGAAAGAAAAAAAAATTTCCTACAATTAAAAGAATTGAGTGGGCGACTTGCAATGGAACAGGAAAGTTTTCTTGCCAATGACACGGAGATTATATCCAGTGTTGATAAGGACAGATTTGCAATCGATAATTTTGTAAAACTAAACTTATTGGAGCAAGAAGCATTGTTACAAGAAGCATTTCACATAGAATCAAACGAAGTACTCACCGATATTATTGACATTGCCCAAAGTAAAAAAGTATCTCCAACTGTACAAACGCTTGCATTATTACTCCTAGGAGCAAATGGGGAGACAACTAATATACTAATTGAAAAGTTTGGTGTTAAAAAAATAGTGAATCCAGTTTCACCTCCTAGTCCAAATGCAATGGAACGAATAGAGTTTATTAAAAGGCATATCTATGGTATTTTAGATAAAGACCCTTCCAAATTACAGTTGACGGTAGGATTAGTACATAGCCATGCGTATGCATTATTTCCATTCGATTGGGAAGCATATAGCGATGAAGCAGTTGCACAAGAATATGTAAATTTTGTTGAGACGTTATTTGGAAACGAAAGTGTACAACCAAATGAGTTGTATGAGTTAATTAAGTTATTGGAAGACTCGACACATATAATAGAGGATGAATAATGTTGAAAGTCTATTCAACTATGCTATAATATACAAGTTGTCAATATAATTAGTGAAAACCTGTCCTGTCTTTTATATACAGGCTGCTAAATTATTGTAATTTATTTTTTGGAGGTAGAATATATGTCAGTTAAATGGGAAAAACAAGAAGGTAATAATGGTCTATTAACAATTGAGGTAACTGCGGATGTAGTAGCTAATGGCTTAGACCAAGCATTTAAAAAAGTAGTAAAACAAATTAATGTACCTGGTTTCCGTAAAGGAAAAATGCCACGTCAAATGTTCGAAAAAATGTATGGTGTAGAATCTTTATACCAAGAGGCATTAGATTACATTCTTCCACATGCGTATTCAGCAGCTGTTGATGAAGCTGATATTAATCCAGTGGATCAACCAGAAATCGATATCGTAACAATGGAAAAAGGACAACCTTTAGTATTTACTGCGAAAGTTGTTGTAAAACCAGAAGTTACATTAGGCGATTACAAAGGTTTAGAAGTTACAAAATTAGACGAAACTGTTTCAGATGAAGAAATCGAAGAGCAACTAAAAAGCCAACAAACTCGTTTAGCTGAATTAGTTGTAAAAGAAGATGCAATCGTAGAAGGCGATACTGCTGTAATTGACTTTGAAGGTTTCGTTGATGACGTTGCATTTGAAGGTGGAGCGGGAACAGACTACCCACTAGAAATCGGTTCTAACTCATTCATCCCAGGTTTTGAAGAACAATTAGTAGGTATAAAAACTGGAGAGTCAAAAGACGTAGAAGTAACTTTCCCAGAAGAATACCACGCTGCTGAATTAGCAGGTAAAAAAGCTGTTTTCAAAGTAACTGTAAAAGAAGTTAAAGGTAAAGAACTACCTGAGCTTAACGACGATTTTGCAAAAGAAGTAGATGCTGAAGTAGAAGGTATCGAAGCATTGCGTGCAAAATTAAAAGAAGCAACAACTGAAGAGAAAAAACAATTAGCAGCACAAACACTTCGCGACAATTTAGTAGAAGCAGCTGCAGCTAATGCAACAATTGACATTCCAGAGGCAATGATTGAGTCTGAGACAGATCGTATGCTTCAAGAATTTGGTCAACGTTTAGAACAACAAGGGATGAACCTAGATCTTTATTATCAATTCTCTGGTCAAGACGAAGCAGCTTTACGTGCTCAAATGCAAGAAGATGCAAACAGCCGCGTAAAAGTTTCCTTAACACTTGAAGCAATTGCTGAAAAAGAAGCATTGGAATCTACAGAAGAAGATGTAAATGCAGAACTTGAAAAAATGGCTGCACAATTCAACATGGCCGCTGAAGATATTAAAAAAGCACTTGGTGGTACAGCAGTACTTGAAAACGACATTCGTTTCCAAAAAACAGTTGAATTCTTAGTAGAGAACGCTAAAATTTCATAATTTACTTAGAACAGTGCAAGCGCCTATGTCAAGGGGAGACAGTCTAAGTTCTTTACATCATGTAGCAACGCCGCATAACATGCAGACCTCTGACAGTTGAACCCACGGCGCTAGAGCTGGAAAAAGTATGGGTAACAGAGTTTATACTTTCTTATTCAGACATGATAGCGTTATAATATAAAACAAGGTACAGCAAATGTCTGTGCCTTGTTTTATACCATACATAGGTTACACGGATATAAAACATAAACGTATTATTTGATTACTTAATAAGAATCTTGTAAGATAATTGTTTGAATAGGGGTGAATATTTTGTTCAAATTCAATGATGAAAAAGGGAACTTAAAATGTTCTTTTTGTGGAAAACCACAAGAACAAGTTCGTAAGTTAGTCGCAGGACCAGGTGTCTATATTTGTGACGAATGTATCGACTTATGTTCTGAAATTGTAGAAGAAGAGCTTGGTATCGAAGAAGAAGTAGAGTTTAAAGAAGTTCCAAAACCAAAAGAGATTTTATCTATTTTAGATGAATATGTAATTGGGCAGGAAAGAGCAAAAAAATCACTTGCAGTTGCAGTGTACAACCATTACAAACGCATCAATTCAAATAGCGTAATCGATGAAGTAGAATTATCTAAATCAAATATCGTACTGATCGGACCTACTGGTAGTGGTAAAACATTGCTAGCACAAACATTAGCACGTATTTTGAACGTACCATTTGCTATTGCAGATGCGACTTCTTTAACGGAAGCGGGCTATGTTGGGGAAGATGTCGAAAATATTCTTTTAAAACTTATTCAGTCTGCGGATTATGATATTGAAAAAGCAGAAAAAGGTATTATTTATATCGATGAAATAGATAAAGTAGCACGCAAATCTGAAAATCCTTCTATTACTAGAGACGTTTCAGGTGAAGGTGTTCAACAAGCGCTACTTAAAATATTAGAAGGTACCGTTGCTAGTGTTCCACCACAAGGTGGTCGTAAGCATCCACATCAAGAGTTCATACAAATTGATACAACGAATATTTTATTTGTCGTTGGTGGTGCATTTGACGGAATCGAACAAATTATTAAACGCCGTCTAGGTGAGAAAGTAATTGGTTTCGGTGCTGATCCAAACAAAGTGGAAATAGAAGCAGGTTCTGTACTTAGTCAGTTAATTCCAGAAGATTTATTGAAATTCGGGCTAATTCCAGAGTTTATCGGTCGTTTACCGGTACTTGCAAGCTTAGAACAGTTAGACAATGAAGCGCTTGTACAAATCTTAACGGAGCCTAAAAATGCTCTTGTGAAGCAATATCAAAAAATGATCGAATTAGATAATGTAAAACTAACATTTGAAGATGATGCATTAATTGAAATTGCGAAAGAAGCGATTGAACGTAAAACTGGGGCTCGTGGTCTCCGTTCTATTATTGAAAATATCATGTTAGACGTGATGTACGAGTTACCATCGCGCGAAGATATTGTTGAGTGTGTAATCACGAAAGAATCTATTACAGATAAAGCACGTCCAAAACTTTTGTTAGAGGATGGCACTGAAGTAGAAAAAGATAACGAAAAAACATCTGCATAACTTGATGTTGATGATATAAGCTGGCTTCCAACCTGCGCGTGCTTAGCGCAAGCAAGGATGTCAGCTTTTTCTTCTTACGTTTCCTTTTGGAGAAAATAGGGAAGAGCGGAATAGAAGGATTGAACCGTATTTTTATCGTACGATTCGGACAGAATAAGTTGGAGGTGACTTCCCGAAATGGCAAACAAAAATATGACATACTATCCAGTATTACCTCTTAGAGGGTTATTAGTATTTCCTACGATGATTCTTCATGTCGATGTAGGGCGTGAACGTTCCATCGCGGCTTTAAACGAAGCGATGTTACGTGAAGAAAAGTTGTTTTTATCTGCACAAAGAGATATGGCTATAGAACAACCAATCATGGAAGATTTATATGATGTTGGTGTGATTGCAACTGTAAAACAAATGGTGAAGCTCCCAAATGGAACGATGCGTGTGTTAGTAGAAGGATTGCAACGTGCGATTTGGGATGATTATAAAAAAACAGATACGTTTGATGAAGTAACTGTTTCTGCATATATTGAACCAGAAAAAGCAGATCAGGAAGACGAAGCGCTTATGCGTACGTTACTACATAATTTTGAAAATTATTCAAAAGTATCCAAAAACGTATCAGAAGAAACATATAATTCCGTAATAGATATCGAGGAACCTGGGCGATTAGCAGATATGGTTGCATCCCATTTACCTTTAAAAATTTCCGGAAAACAAGAAATTTTAGAAATAATGGATGTAAAAGAGCGGTTAGAAGTATTGATTGCACGATTATTCAATGAGCAGGAAATACTCAATCTAGAACAGAAGATTAATACACGTGTCAAACAAGCAATGGAACGAACACAAAAAGAGTTTTACCTTCGTGAGCAAATGAAAGCGATTCAAACCGAGCTTGGAGAAAAAGAAGGTAAAACTGGTGAAGTAGTAGAGTTGAAAAAACGTATTGAAGAAGCGGGACTACCTGAAACGACTAAAAAAAATGTGTTAAAAGAATTAAATCGTTACGAAAAATTACCATCTCAGGCGCCCGAAAGCGGAGTGATTCGGAATTATATCGATTGGATTGTATCTATTCCTTGGTCAAAATCAACAGAAGATCAATTAGATATTAAACGTTCTGAAGAGATATTAAATCGAGACCATGAAGGATTAGAGACTGTAAAAGAAAGAATTTTAGAATATTTAGCCGTTCGCCAATTAACGAAATCATTGCGTGGACCAATCCTTTGTTTAGCAGGACCTCCTGGGGTGGGAAAAACTTCACTTGCGAAGTCTATTGCTGAATCATTAGGCCGTAATTTTGTTCGGATTTCATTAGGTGGGGTACGCGACGAATCAGAAATTCGTGGGCACCGTCGAACCTATGTAGGTTCAATGCCAGGACGCATCATTCAAGGGATGAAAAAAGCAGGTACGATCAACCCACTATTTTTGTTAGATGAAATTGATAAAATGTCAAATGACTTTAGAGGAGACCCTTCTGCTGCTATGCTAGAAGTGTTAGATCCGGAACAAAATAATACATTTAGTGATCATTATATAGAAGAAACATATGATTTATCTAATGTGTTATTTATTGCTACCGCGAATGATTTAAGTACAATTCCTGGTCCATTACGAGATCGAATGGAAATTATTACCCTTGCCGGATATACGGAAATGGAAAAGCTTTCGATTGCTAAAAATCATCTACTACCAAAGCAAATAAAAGAGCATGGATTAACAAAATCTCAGCTTCAATTGAAAGATGATGCGATTATAGATATTATCCGACATTTTACACGAGAAGCAGGGGTAAGGGGTTTAAATCGTGTACTAGCAAATGTTTGCAGAAAAGCAGCACTCCAAATCGTTTCCGGAGACAAAAAAAGAATAACTATTTCAACGAAAAATTTAGAAGATACAATCGGCAAACGAAAATTCAGATTCGGCCTTGCAGAAACAGAAAACCAGATAGGTGTAGCAACAGGGCTAGCTTATACAACGGTTGGTGGCGATACTTTGCAAATTGAAGTATCTTTATCTGCAGGAAGTGGAAAACTTCAACTAACTGGGAAGCTCGGGGATGTTATGAAAGAATCTGCTCAAACAGCGTTATCCTATGTCCGCTCCAAAGCGGAGGTATTTGGTATTGATGCATCATTCCACGAAAACAAAGATATCCATATACATGTACCAGAAGGAGCAGTTCCGAAAGATGGACCGTCAGCGGGAATTACAATTGTTACAGCACTTGTATCCGCTTTGTCAAAACGTCCAATCAAACGAGAAATTGGAATGACGGGAGAAGTAACACTAAGAGGAAGAGTATTACCAATTGGTGGATTAAAAGAAAAAACATTAAGTGCACATCGCGCGGGGTTAACAACGATTATTTGCCCAAAAGACAATGAGCGTGATATTGAAGATATTCCAGAAAGTGTTCGTGAAGTATTAACATTTCATTTTGTTTCCGATGCTCAAGAGGTGCTTCAATTAGCATTGGAGGAGACAAAAAAATGAAAATCAATAACGTCGAGCTACTTATAAGTGCTGTAAGACCAGCGCAATATCCAGAAGGAGGCTTACCAGAATTCGCGTTAGCAGGACGTTCGAATGTTGGTAAATCGTCTTTTATCAATAAAATGATTGGTCGAAAAAGTATGGCGCGCATTTCATCTAAGCCAGGAAAAACACAAACGCTAAATTTTTATAAATTAGAGGAAGATTTACTTTTTGTGGATGTACCTGGGTACGGTTATGCCAAAGTATCAAAGACAGAACGTGCAGCATGGGGGAAAATGATTGAGACATATTTCACCTCTCGCGATGTTTTAAAAGCAGTCGTGCTACTTGTAGATTTACGTCATCCTCCAACAGCGGATGATTGCATGATGTATGACTTTTTAAAGCATTATAATATTCCATGTATTGTAGTTGCGACAAAAGCAGATAAAATCCCTAAAGGTAAATGGGACAAGCATAAAAAGATAGTCAAAGAGGAACTGCAGATGGAAAAAGGCGATCCACTTGTCGTATTCTCATCTGAAACAGGTTTAGGTTACGATACTGCCTGGGCTGAGATTGAAAGTAGAATGTAATTTTCTATTAGAACAGTCAGATTGTATAGTTAGTTAAAAAAGATTATGTAGGGTAATATATCTCTACATAATCTTTTTTCTGCAGTTTTCTATTCGCTAATTTTCTGCATATTTCGCATTCAAGCTATTGCCTTGTAAATGGCCAAGTTGTTTGTTAATATTATTTTATAATCATTCTAATTAAGATTTCATAGCTTGTTCACAAATGATTAATAACCTGCGGAAAAGCTATGCTATAATAGGGCTAATGAAATGAACGTGAAAGGGAGACATGATTCCATGCATACAATCGTGGTAGGTGTCAATTATCGTACTGCTCCAGTTGAAATTCGAGAAAAGCTATCATTTGTCGAAACAGAGCTTCCGAATGCAATGCGAGCATTACAAGGGCAAAAAAGCATACTCGAAAATGTCATTGTATCTACTTGTAACCGTACAGAAATATACGCGACAGTAGATCAATTACATACAGGCAAATATTATGTTAAGCAATTTTTAGCAAATTGGTTTGATATTCCTTTAGAAGACTTATCTAACTATTTATTTATCCATGAAGACAATGAAGCAAATAATCATTTGTTCCGAGTTACTGCAGGGATAGATTCGATGGTACTTGGGGAAACACAAATACTTGGCCAAGTGAGAAAAAGCTTTCTAAATGGTCAAGAAAATGGGACAACCGGAACCGTTTTCAATCAATTATTTAAACAAGCTGTTACATTTGCAAAGCGTGCACATTCAGAAACAGCTATTGGTGAAAATGCAGTTTCCGTTTCTTATGCAGCAGTGGAGCTTGGAAAGAAAATTTTCGGTACGTTAAAACATAAACATGTAGTCATTTTAGGTGCTGGAAAAATGGGAGAGCTTGCCATCCAAAACTTGCACGGAAGTGGTGCAGAAAAAGTAACGGTTATTAACCGTACTTTTGAAAAAGCGAAAGAGCTTGCTGAGAAATTCGAAGGAAATGCAAAACCGATGGACGAGCTACAATGTGCTCTGTTGGAAGCAGATATTCTAATCAGTTCAACAGGTGCAACAGACTTTGTAATTGACTTCGAATTAATGCAGTTTGTGGAACGATTACGTAAAGGTAAACCACTTTTTATGGTAGATATCGCGGTACCACGTGATCTAGACCCAAGAATTGGTGATTTGCCAAATGTCTTTTTATATGATATTGATGATTTACAAGGAATTGTTGAAGCAAATTTAGCAGAACGTGAACGAGCAGCTGGTCAGATAAACCAGATGATCGGAACCGAAATGGAACAATTTAATGATTGGATCGCAACGCTTGGAGTTGTCCCAATTATTTCGGCACTTCGTCAAAAAGCAAACAGAATACAATCTGAAACAATGGTTTCTATTGAAAACAAAATGCCAAATTTAACTGATCGTGAGCGGAAAATTTTAAATAAGCACACGAAATCTATTATTAATCAGCTGTTGAAAGAGCCAATTTTGCAAGTGAAGGAATTATCCACAGCAAAAGAATCAGTAGAACAACTGCAATTATTCCAACAAATATTTGGAATTGAAGAAGACGTACAAAAGGAAATTATCGACCAAGCAGAAAAAGCGAAAATTAACTTAAAACAATCTATTATCCAATCCCAAAATTTAAAAGAAAACTTATCATTTTAAAGAAGTAAAAGGAGGCGTTTTATATCTATATGGAAACTAATAGATATATAAGACGCCTTTTTGATATGTAGGTATAAAGGTAAAAACTTTTTTACTCAGTATCGATCCAGCTCCAGCGCATTTCTTATGTAAAGGGAGATTTGATATGGCAGATTTGACGATGACAAGGCTACACGAGATAATGGTCGTCCTCCAATCCGTTAGTCTTGTTTTTTATTTTATCGATTATTTAAATAAAGATCGTCATGCACACCGAATTGCGGTGCGGCTGCTCTCAATTGTTTGGATATTGCAAACGGTATTTTTAGTGTTGTATATAATTGAAACAAAGCGATTTCCAATTTTATCTTTGTTTGAGGGGATATATTTTTATGCATGGTTAATCATTCTATTATCCTTAGTTTTGCAACTTATATTCCGCTTAGATTTACCCGCATTCTTTTTGAATGTGATTGGGTTTATCTTTATGACGATTCATACCTTTGCACCAAATCAGATTGAACAGTCTGCAGTTGGTGATACACTGCGATCTGAGTTATTATTTATTCATATTACATTTGCTTTAATGGCATATGTCGCTTTTTCTTTATCATTTGTTTTTTCGACATTATACTTGATTTTATATCGTGTGCTAAAAAAGAAGAAATGGACCAAGCAATTTTCTAGATTGCCATCCTTAAAACAAGCAGAAACAGGGATGACATTATCTATTTTAGTAGGAGTTCCTCTGTTGTTTGTAAGTTTAGTTCTTGGGTTAGAATGGGCATATGTATCCCTGGATGTATTTTCTATCGCTGATTTTAAGATAGTAAGTTCTTTCTTCCTATTAGTTATATATGTTGTCGTCTTAGTAATAAAAAAACAAGCAAAGTTTATTGGTACAAACTATGCTTGGGTTCATATATATGCATTTTTATTTGTTTTGATCAATTTTTTATTAGGTAGTCAATTCTCAGAATTTCATTTATGGTATTAATTTTATTCAGCAGGGGTTAAAACATACGTACTTCCTGCAGGTATAATCACAATTCAAAATTTGGAAGCAATTACGCATTGACGTAATTGATAGAAAGGTAGCGAAATTATGCGTAAAATTATTGTAGGTTCAAGAAGAAGTAAGTTAGCTTTAACACAAACAAATTGGTTTATACAACAAATGAAAGATATGGGTGCTCCTTTTGAATTTGAAGTAAAAGAGATTGTTACAAAAGGAGACCAAATTTTAGATGTGACGTTATCTAAAGTTGGTGGAAAAGGTCTTTTTGTAAAAGAAATTGAACAAGCATTATACGACAAAGAAATCGACTTTGCAGTACATAGTATGAAAGATATGCCTTCGGTGCTGCCACCGGGGCTAGTGATGGGATGTACGCCAAAACGAGTAGATGAACGAGATGCATTTATTTCTACGAATCACGTAAAATTTGCAGATTTACCATCAGGAGCAGTAGTTGGAACGAGTAGCTTAAGAAGAAGCGCTCAACTACTTTTAATGCGTTCAGATATCGAGATTAAATGGATTCGTGGAAATGTGGATACGAGACTACAAAAGCTAAAAGATGGTGAATATGATGCGATTATTTTAGCTGCAGCGGGACTTAAGCGCCTTGGTTGGAGTGACGAAGTAGTGACAGAATATTTGTCACAAGAAGATTGTGTTCCGGCGGTAGGGCAAGGGTCTTTAGCAATTGAATGTCGCGAAGATGATGCAGAGTTACTTGCAGAGCTTGCTAAGCTTTCGGATAAAGAAACTTGGGATGCTGTACATGCAGAGCGTGCGTTTTTAGCTGCAATGGATGGTGGATGCCAAGTGCCCATAGCAGGACATGCGGTTATTAATGGAAATGAAATTACAATGACAGGACTAGTTGCAGCTCCGGATGCGTCTGTAGTGTATAAAGAGGTAGTAACTGGGACGGATGCTGAAACAGTGGGAAGAGAAGTAGCGCGCCTAGTTACAGAACAAGGAGCGTATGATTTAATCCAACAAGTAAAGGCAGATTTAAATGTCTAATCAGCATCCTTTACAAGACGAGCATGTCATTTTTACTGGGATACTAAGATCATCTGAAGCAATCGATTTGACGTTACGATTAGGAGGTAATCCAGTAATTACTCCTTTAATAACTACACAGGAAATTGTTTCGATAGATGATAAACAGAAATTACTTGCTTGTTACGAGTATGATTGGTTCATTTTTACGAGTCAAAGCAGCGTCCATGCATTTTATTCGAAAATAAAAAAATTTGATATAAACGCATCTACATTTAAAGCGAAAATTGCAGTAGTTGGTTCAAAAACTGCATGTGCAATAGAAAGTTTAGGCTTTCACGTAAGTTTTACACCTACCGTTTTTAGTGCTGATGTATTTGTGAAAGAATTTCCTGCAGTTTCTGCAGCACATGAAAATTGTTTGTTTTTCAAAGGGGACCTAGCAAAAAAAACGATTATTGATGGGCTTCCAAACGTAATAGATACATGGACAATATACGAGACAGTAGAAGTAGATGAGAATACAGAACAAGTTCGCGCACTTCTGGAAAGTGGTGAGGGCTGTTCGATTATTTTTACAAGTCCATCTACCGCGAATGTATTTCATAAAAGTGTAGGAGTCCATACAGGTTATGATCGATTCACAATATGTACAATTGGTCATATTACGAAAAAATATTTAGAATCATTAGGTGCGACTGTGCAAGTCATGCCAGAAACGTATACATTATTAGATGTAGTTAATGAGTTAGCGAAATGGAAAGGAAGAGTGCAATGACAGAATTAGTATTTCAACGTCACCGTCGTTTAAGAAAAACAGCTGGTTTAAGATCAATGGTTAAAGAAACGTATTTACATAAAGAAGATTTAATCTACCCAATATTCGTTATCGATGGGGAAAATATCAAAAATCCAGTAGCTTCAATGCCTGGTGTTTTTCAATTTTCGTTAGATCGTTTAGAAGAAGAAGTAGATGAAGTTGCTTCATTAGGTATTCCTTCCGTTATATTATTCGGTATTCCGGCGGAAAAAGATGCTGTTGGAACGCAAGCGTATCACGATCACGGTATTGTTCAAAAAGCAATTCGTCTTATAAAAGAACGCCATCCTCAAATAGTAATCATTGCAGACACATGTCTTTGTGAATTTACGGATCATGGGCATTGTGGTGTAGTAGATGCAGAGGAGCGAATTTTAAATGATCCTTCTCTGGACCTATTAGCAAAAACGGCAATTAGCCAAGCTGAAGCTGGTGCAGATATTATTGCACCTTCGAACATGATGGACGGCTTCGTTACTGCAATTCGTCACGGTTTAGATAGTGCTGGATTTGCGGATGTGCCAATTATGTCCTATGCGGTGAAATATGCATCCGCGTACTACGGTCCATTTCGTGAAGCTGCAGACGGTGCACCAAAATTCGGAGACCGTAAAACGTATCAAATGGATTATTCAAATCGTATGGAAGCTATTCGTGAAGCGTCGTCTGATATTGAGGAAGGTGCGGATATGCTAATCGTGAAGCCGGCACTTGCCTACTTAGACATTATTCGTGATGTGAAGAATAACTTCGATGCACCAATCGTTGCTTATAACGTGAGTGGCGAATATGCGATGGTTAAAGCAGCTGCGATTAATGGCTGGATTAATGAAAAAGAGACGGTACTTGAAACGTTAACAGGAATGAAACGTGCGGGAGCAGATATGATTTTAACGTATCATGCTAAAGATGTAGCACGTTGGTTGGAGGAGAAATAATGACGAAATCATATGACTTATCTAAACAAGCGTTTACAGAAGCGAAAGAATTAATGCCAGGCGGCGTAAATAGTCCGGTACGTGCATTTAAATCTGTAGACATGGATCCTATTTTCATGGCAAGTGGTAAAGGCGCTATTTTAACAGATATTGATGGCAATGAATATATCGACTATGTATTATCATGGGGTCCACTAATTTTAGGTCATACAGAACCGAATGTAGTAAAGGCTATCCAAAACGTTGCGGAAACTGGTACTAGCTTTGGGGCTTCTACTTTAATCGAGAACAAATTGGCCAAACTCGTAATGGAACGAGTTCCGTCTATTGAAATGGTGCGAATGGTTTCTTCTGGTACAGAAGCAACGATGAGTGCACTTCGATTAGCACGAGGATTTACAGGAAGAAATAAAATATTGAAATTTGAAGGTTGTTATCACGGTCATGGTGATAGCCTGCTTATTAAAGCCGGTTCTGGAGTTGCTACGCTAGGTTTGCCAGATAGTCCTGGTGTTCCCGAGTCAATCGCAAAAAACACGATTGCGGTACCTTATAATGATTTAGAGAGTGTGCGTCATGTATTTGAGAACTTTGGTGATGATTTAGCAGCTGTTATTGTGGAACCTGTAGCAGGAAATATGGGAGTTGTTCCACCAGTAGAAGGCTTTTTAGAAACTCTTCGCGAGTTAACAGAACAAAATGGAACAGTATTAATTTTTGATGAAGTAATGACTGGATTCCGTGTTGGTTATAATTGCGCACAAGGATATTTTGGCATTACTCCAGATTTAACTTGTTTAGGAAAAGTAATCGGTGGTGGACTACCGGTTGGTGCTTTTGGTGGAAAACGTGAAATTATGGAACTGATTGCTCCGAGTGGACCTGTTTATCAAGCTGGAACACTTTCAGGGAACCCACTTGCAATGACAGCTGGATATGAAACGCTTTCTCGTTTAAATGAAGAAACCTATGAATACTTTGTGAAGCTAGGCGACTTGCTAGAAAAAGGTTTCCGTGAAGCCGCAACAAAATATAATATTCCACACACAGTGAATCGTGCGGGTTCTATGATTGGCTTCTTCTTAACAAACGAAGACGTGATTAATTTTGATACAGCGAAAACGTCTGATTTAGAACTTTTCGCTAAATATTTCCGACTAATGGCAGAAGAAGGAATTTATTTACCACCTTCTCAATATGAAGGCTTGTTCTTATCAAGTGCACATACAGAAGCACATATCGAAAAAACAGTACAAGCATTCCATACAGTGTTTGAAAAATTAGCAAAATAACAACTAGGGGCCTTGTTTCTGACAAGGCTTTTTTTATCTTAGAGGAAATAATGAAGTTGATGGTACGCCAACATATAAGCGAGCTTCTTTGAATTTCGCGGAAGGGCGGCTACTCCAGCGGAGGCCAACAGAATGTTGGCCCGAGGAGATTGAAGCCGTGCTCGCGGAAAGCGTCCGCCTGGAGCGGAAATCAACTGCCCTTGCGGTATTCCACTGCGACGCATTTTCCCTATAATGAACACAGTTATTTAGGATCGTCTGACGTTAATGTTTTTAGTTCTCCTTATTTGACATAATTCAATTACTAAAATATAATTGCTTACGAAAAGTAATCTATAAAGAATACTATAGATGAAAACGCAATTTAGTTATAAGAAAAGAGGAATTTAATATGGTTAATATACAAACCGTTACAAATGATGCCATTAATGTTCTAAAAGATAAAATACAAATACTTAAAGCTGCAGAAGGTTCTATCTATTTAGTTGGTCCGATTCGCCTACCTGTGAATTTACACGGAGAAACAGTTATTTTCAAATGGTATTGCTGGTTAAATAGCAAGGAAGAAACAGAGGATATCGGGCAAATCATAGACAACTTATCTTCTTCAAATTTAGCTGAATATCAACAATCGAGTGTACTGGTGTATGGCGATTTCCATTCGGATGAAGAAGCGTTAATCCGTATGCATTCTATTTGTCATACAGGCGATATTTTCGGAAGCAAACGATGTGATTGTGGCTTCCAATTGAAACAATCGATGCAAATGATTGTGGACAATGGTTCAGGTGCTTTATTTTATTTAGCGAATCATGAAGGTAGAGGAATTGGTTTATTTAGTAAAGCGATGGCTTATATCCTTCAAGAAAATGGTTCAGATACAGTAGAAGCAAACGAAAAACTAGGTTTTGTTGATGATTCACGAAATTATAGTGATGCAATAGAAGTACTAAAAGCATTGCGATCTAAACCAGTAACGTTAATCACGAATAATCCGAAAAAGTTAACAGCATTGCAAGACGCTGGGTTAGTTGTTTCTGGTCGTACACCTTTATGGGGCGATGTTTCGGAACATAATGAGCGTTACCTACAAACGAAAATCCGCCGCTCAGGACACCTGGAGGAAGTAGGTACATTCCTACATGACTAATCATGCATTCTATATGAATCTTGCGCTTCAAAATGCGCAAGCGATGAAAGGACAAACTGATCCGAATCCACTCGTTGGAGCAGTGATTGTTAATGATAATCGTATTGTTGGTGTGGGTGCACATATGAAGGCGGGGGAACCCCATGCAGAAATTCATGCGATTCGAATGGCGGGGGACCAAACAAAAGGGGCAACCATCTATGTAACCCTCGAGCCTTGTTCTCATCACGGTCGTACTGGCCCATGTGCAGAGGCAATCGTAAACGCGGGAATACAAACAGTAGTTATTGCGACGCTGGATCCTAATCCCGTGGTATCGGGACGAGGAGTCAAAATCTTGGAAGATGCAGGTATTGACGTAATCGTTGGCGTGGAAGAAGAAGCTTCTCGCAAGATGAACGAAGTGTTTAATAAATTCATCGTGGAAAACAAACCATTCGTAACTCTAAAATCGGGCATTACGCTAGATGGTAAAATTGCTTCTCATACAGGTCATAGTAAATGGATTACTTCAGAAGAGGCAAGACATGATGTGCACCATTTACGCAATGAACATATGGCAATATTAGTAGGGGTTAACACAGTAATTGCAGACAATCCTGAGTTAACGACACGAATTCCAAATGGTCGAAATCCACTTCGAGTTGTACTGGATTCTTCCTTAAAAATACCGCTTGAATCGAAATTGGTAACAGATAAGCTAGCAGATACGTGGATTTTCACTAGTGCCGATTATGACGAAGAAAAGAAAATTGCTTTAGAAAAATTTGGGGTTTCTATTTTCCATACTTCAGGTCCAAAGCATGTAGATCCACTTGAAGTCGTAACCATTTTAGGCGAAAAATCGATCTCTTCTTTACTAATAGAAGGTGGAGGTACGATTAATGCTGCATTTATGGAAAACGAGTTAATCGATAAGGCGATCATTTATATTGCCCCAAAATTAATTGGTGGCAAAGATGCCCCTTCATTTATGGAAGGTACCGGTATCGAAAGTATGAATGACGCAGTAGAACTAATGGATACAGACATTGTAAAAATCGGTAAAGATTTTAAGTTCGTCGGCTATCCAGTTTATAAAAGAGGGATAATAGAATGAGATTTGGATTTGATATTGACGATACATTGATCAACCTTCGTGAGCACGCTTTCCAGGTTTATAATAAAAAATTAAATCAAAACATAGCGCTTGAAATTTTTCATGCTATAAAAAAAGTTGAAATACATGAACCTTTTGGTATGTCTGCAGAGGAAGGCTCTCGAATGTGGAACAGCTCTTTGGAAGAAATATATTATACAAACTGTCCACCTTATCCTAATGCAGTGGAATTGTTACAGCAATTAACGAAAGAAGGACATGAAATTTTCTATATTACCGCTCGTCCACCTGAACACCGGGAGCGAACAAAACAATGGCTGCTGGACCAAGGATTTCCGGTTCAAGATGAAAAATTCTATTGTGGAATGAAAGATCAAGAAAAAGTCGATATTATTCAAAAGTTGCAGTTAGATTATTATTTCGATGATAAACCGGATGTATTGAACACACTAACTAACTGTGAAACGAAAGTATTTGTTAAAACACAATCCTATAACAAGCATTTAACGATTCCGAGATTTTCGGATTGGTCCGAATGGAAGCAGCTAATAGGGGAACCTAACAATTCAAGATGACTTCAAATGAAACGTTGTTCTATTCTTACCTAATTTTTCATAAGTTGTCCTATATGAAGGAGGATGACAAATGGTGAAAAACTGGGATGTAAAAGAGCAGTTTCTTTTTCCTGCAAGCTTTGGTGTACCAAAACTAATAAGATCGGTGGCAGTTACTCCACAATTTGAAAAAAAAGAAACAGAAGAATCGATCCAAATAGTGGGGATCTATCATATTACCTGTCATGTTGAGTTCGAAGAAGGTGAACATGCACATCATGCTACGAGTGAAATTACACAAATTGAAGATTTAGATGTACAAGGTGAAGTAGGATACTTTGAATATGCCGTACCGATGACTGTAGAGATTGCGAAAGATAAAATAAAGGCAGGCAGTTCACCTACTTTGAACGTTCAACATGTAAATGCAAAGACAACAGAGCATGCAGCGATTGAAATTGCATGGTCTGTTCATTGCGAATTTGAAGGTCCCAATGACAAAGAAGTACAGCTTGAAATTGAGATTGAAAAGAAAATAGAATTAAAACCGGTACTGGAAGAAAAAGAAACAAAAGAAGTTAAAGAAAAAGTAACAAAAGTAGTTAAAGAAAAAGATACAGCAGAAACGAAAGAAAACGAAAATACAAAAAGAGATGAGTCTGAACTTCAATTCATTATGGATTTAGCTGATGGCTACTCCAAAGTTTCGTATCCATCAAATTATGTCTCTATAAAACAGAAAACAGATGCATAGTAAAAAAGCTAGTAATATGATGTCCCAAGTGGTTGGGATGATTAATACACGTATTACTTGAAAACCACAAATAGGAATAATAATACCTTTACAATAAAAGCGTGTTCTGCGCAACCAATCAGGTAGCATATAAGGGTTATAACCTCTTCTTTTCATGATATTCTCCTTTCACGAGACTTGACTTGACGACATATGATAAGATTAGGTACAATATTTACAACTAAATAATGATGCAATGAATGGGAAGAGTAAAATGACTTGGTTATCAAAAGAAAGGAAACAATTTGCTGAAATGTTTCTGTTAATCACCATTTGAAGGTAGCCCGTGAGCAGCATTTGTGAACTAATAGTAGCAAATGCCGGTTTGAAGCCGTTATCGAATTGAGAGCGTGATGCGCATTTTGGCATCTGCGAATAAAGGTGGTACCGCGAACAAACTCCTTCGTCCTTTAATGACGTTAGGAGTTTTTTTATATTCTTTTTTAGGAGGACAATAATATGACAAACGAAACAACGATGCCCACGAAGTACGATCCACAGTCGATTGAAAAAGGTCGGTATGAATGGTGGCTGGAAGGAAAATTCTTCGAAGCACACCCGGAAAGTGACAAAAAACCTTATACAATCGTAATTCCACCGCCAAACGTAACCGGCAAATTACATTTAGGTCACGCTTGGGATACTACTCTACAAGATATTCTTACACGTATGAAACGTATGCAGGGATACGACGCACTTTGGTTACCTGGTATGGACCATGCAGGTATTGCTACACAAGCAAAAGTGGAAGAAAAGCTACGTTCGGAAAATATTTCTCGCTATGATCTAGGGCGTGAAAAATTTGTCGAAGAAACATGGAAATGGAAAGAAGAATATGCTGGACATATCCGTGCGCAATGGGCAAAACTTGGTCTTGGTCTAGACTATACACGTGAGCGTTTCACTTTAGACGAAGGCTTATCGAACGCTGTAAAAGAAGTTTTCGTAAAGCTTTACAATAAAGGACTCATCTATCGTGGTGAATATATTATTAACTGGGATCCTGCAACAAAAACAGCTCTTTCCGATATCGAAGTAATTCATAAAGATGTACAGGGTGCATTCTATCATATGCACTACCCCCTAACGGATGGTACTGGTTTTATTGATGTTGCAACAACTAGACCAGAAACAATGCTTGGTGATACTGCAGTAGCAGTACATCCTGAAGATGAACGCTATAAACATTTAATTGGTAAAACAGTTAAGCTACCTATCGTTGGCCGTGAAATTCCGATCGTTGGAGACGACTACGTAGATATGGAATTTGGTAGTGGAGCAGTGAAAATTACACCTGCACATGACCCGAATGACTTTGAGATTGGAAATCGTCATAATTTAGAACGAATTTTAGTTATGAATGAAGACGGTACAATGAATAATAATGCAGCATCTTATGACGGGATGGATCGTTTTGATTGCCGTAAACAAATCGTAAAAGATTTACAAGATGCAGGTGTTTTATTCAAAATTGAAGAACATCTTCACTCTGTTGGACATTCAGAGCGTAGTGGAGCGGTTGTAGAGCCGTATCTATCTTTACAATGGTTCGTTAAAATGCAACCACTTGCAGAAGAAGCAGTTAAGTTACAACAAGCGGAAGAAAAAGTAAACTTCGTACCTGATCGCTTTGAAAAAACATATCTAAATTGGATGGAAAATATTCATGATTGGTGTATTTCTCGCCAATTATGGTGGGGACATCGAATTCCTGCTTGGTACCATAAAGAAACAGGCGAAGTATATGTTGGACACGAAGCTCCAGCCGACGCTGAAAACTGGAATCAAGACGAAGACGTGCTAGATACTTGGTTCTCATCTGCACTATGGCCATTCTCAACACTCGGCTGGCCAAATGCTGAAAATGAAGAGTTTAAAAAATATTATCCAACGAATGCACTTGTAACTGGTTATGATATTATATTCTTCTGGGTTTCTCGTATGATTTTCCAAGGAGTCGAATTTACAGGAACTCGTCCATTTGACGATGTTTTAATACATGGACTTGTTCGCGCAGAAGATGGACGTAAAATGTCTAAATCGCTTGGAAACGGTATAGATCCAATGGACGTTATCGACCAATACGGTGCCGATTCTCTACGATATTTCTTAAGTACTGGTTCATCTCCAGGGCAAGATTTACGCTATTCTACAGAAAAAGTAGAAGCAGTTTGGAACTTTGCCAATAAAATTTGGAATGCATCTCGTTTTGCATTGATGAATATGGACGGTTTGAAATTTGAAGAAATCAATCTAGATGGCAAAAAATCAGTTGCAGATGCATGGATTTTAACTCGTCTAAACGAAACAATCGAGCAAGTAACAAGACTTTCTGATAAATATGAGTTTGGCGAAGTAGGGCGTGCGTTATATAACTTCATTTGGGATGATTTCTGTGACTGGTATATTGAAATGTCTAAGCTCCCATTAAATGGGGACGATGAAGAAGCGAAGAAAATGACTCGCTCTGTATTAGCATATGTTTTAGATAATACAATGAGACTTCTACATCCATTCATGCCATTCATCACAGAAGAAATATGGCAAAACCTTCCTCACGAAGGAGAGTCCATTACAGTAGCTGCTTGGCCAACTGTGAATGAAGCCCTTTCCAATAAAGAAGAAGCAGCTAGCATGAAATTACTTGCAGAAATCATTCGTTCTGTACGTAATATCCGCTCAGAAGTACAAACGCCTATGAGCAAAAAAGTGCCTTTATATATTTCTGCAAAAGACGCAGAAACACTGGCAGTACTAGAAGCAAACGCAAAATATTTAGAGCGCTTCTGTAATCCAGAACCACTTGTAATCGGGCAAGATTTAGAAGCACCTGGTCAATCGATGTCTGCTGTCGTAACTGGAGCAGTTTTATATCTTCCGCTTCAAGGATTAATCGATATTGATGCAGAAAAAGCTCGTTTAGAAAAAGAATTAGAAAAATGGGCAAAAGAAGTGAAGCTAGTTCAAGGAAAACTATCGAATGAACGCTTCGTATCTAAGGCACCAGAAGCAGTTGTTGCAGAAGAACGTGCTAAAGAACAAGATTATTTAGAAAAACACGCAACTGTGTTAAAACGTTTGGAAGAACTGAAAAATCTTTAAATAAAAAAGAGTTAGCGGACGTGAAAATGTGTCCGCTGACTCTTTTTTTAATAGAAAATTTGATTATTTATAAATAAATCCCATTAAAAAAGAGTGCAGCCAATTGTCAATCGGCGCACTCTGTTTCTATTAATTTTTTCTTTATATAATTCATAATCGGTATAGCAATATCTTGTCCAGTAGTTGCGAAATAGGATCTGGCTCCAACTGGATCTTCGATTTCATTGAACAGCCAATTTCCATCTGGGAGTAAAAGAAAGTCTATTCCGATGTAATCACTTTTCAACGCTTTGGAAATTTTTTGTACATCTGCAATTTGTTGTTTATTTAATATATATTTTTCGACCGTACCTCCAAGTGTGAAATTAGATTTAAAGCTATTTTCAGCACCGATGCGTTTAACTGCACCTACTATTTCTTCGCCTAACATAAACACGCGGACATCCGTCGCATTTGTTTCGATATACGTTTGTGCAATGATCGTTTGGGATTCGTGTTTTTCTAGGAAGACTACAGCATCTTCTTTTGCTTGAACGAGTTCTACTTGTGTACCGCCATACCCATCAACCGTTTTTAACACGGTTGGATATTCTCCAATATCAGAAGTACTGTTTATTTTCTTAGTCGGCACAGCATCTATTCCTAGAAGCTGTATGAGTTGAATAGCTTTTAATTTGTCGTTAGCTATTACATTAACTTCTGCACGATTAAACATTGGTATTCCACGTTGCTCTAGTTTCTTAGCGAGTTTTGGATTCCTTGCTCTAAAAAAGATGAAATCAGCTTCTGGTATTGTAGGATTTTGATCATCTATAACAGTTAGAGTAAGTCCAAGGCTATTTGCAACTGCTATTAACCGATCTATAAAACTTCTATTTCGTTCTATTTCTTTTAGTTCATATATTAATAATCCATTCATATCGTAACCGCTCCAACTTTAGAAAGTATATAACTAATCATATAGTCTCCTACATTGATACCGGTCACATTGTAGATATTGCGGATATGCGCAACTCCATTTACTTCACATACTAAAGGCTCTTCATCATCCCCGAATAATAAATCGACACCTGCAAATTCAGCATTTAATGCATCAGCAGCTTGAATAGCTACTTCTTTTTGTCTTTCTGTCAATATAATGGGAGAAGCAGTCCCGCCATTGGTTATATTAGCACGGAAGTCTGTTTCAGAATGGCGATGCATGCAAGCCACAACTTGTCGGCCCACAACATTTACCCGTATATCACGTCCACGACTATTCTCGATAAATTGTTGAAATACGTATTCAATCCCTCTAAGCTCTTCTACTTTCTCGTAAAATTGTTCTCTTGTTTCGATTAAATATACACGCATTCCAAATGATCCATGTGCTTCTTTTATAATCATAGGAAGCTTTAATGTTTCAATAACTTGTTCATAATAACCTGTATGCATAATCGAAAAATCGGGATACACTTTCGGTGCAACAATCGTTATGGGCATTGGTACATGCGCTTGAGCTAAAGCGATATATTGCTGTGCTTTATTGTCACAAATCTCAATGACACTCGGATCATTAAAAACAGGTATACCTTGATTTTTTAAATATTTCGCAAGCAATATATCTTTATCAAGAAAGACGACAAAATCGGGTCTTGTTGGTAAATATTGCTGGACATTCATAAGCAGCTCATAGTTTTTCACTAATGTAGCTTCGATTCCTTGTTTTTCCGCTGCTTCTTGAAGGAGGAGCGCTTGGTCGATAAATTTATCATGAGTAAGACTACCGTTGTATACAATCCAACATGTTTGCATAATGAAAGACCCCTTCGATTGCGTGTTATAATAGTGTTCATAAGAAGTTTAGCACGAAAAGAACAAAGGCGAAAGTAGGGTGAGGTACGTGGAAATAACAAATTTTAATATGTACAAAAAAAAGTGGAATATAGAAAGTGAAACAGTGATAAAACCGGGACTAGAGTCTATACAAAAAGCATTAGGAAAACTCGGAAATCCACAAAATAAGCATCGGGTTATTCATGTGGCTGGTACAAATGGAAAAGGTTCTACCATTGCCTTTTTAAGTACGCTTGCCAAAGAACATGGTCTTTCTTATGGAACTTTTACTTCGCCAAGTATAGTGGATGTACATGATCAGATCCAACTTAATGGACAAAATGTAACGGAGCAACAGATGGACGAGGCATTCCGAAAAATGCAAGAGGCAGGACTAAGTGGGATGTTAACTGATTTTGAATTATTAACGGTTGTTGCATTTCTAGTTTTTGAAGGAATACAATTAGATCTAGTTTTTATCGAGACGGGCATGGGAGGGAGATTGGATAGTACCAATGTTATGGAACGAT
Organism: Psychrobacillus sp. OK032; assembly: GCF_900111345.1. GTDB lineage: Bacteria > Bacillota > Bacilli > Bacillales_A > Planococcaceae > Psychrobacillus. The sequence continues at coordinate 345,855 of NZ_FOGY01000002.1, read as the reverse complement.
CTATCGCAGTGATTCCTAGTATATCCATTGATCATACAAGTTTCTTAGGAGATACAATCGAAAAAATAAGTTGGCATAAAGCAGGGATAATAAAAGCAAATAGCAAATTAATAATAGGTGCACTTTCAGAACGGGCAAGAAATGTTGTTTATCAAGTTGGGAAAGAACAAAATGCGCAAATCCTGGAATTTGAAAAAAACTTTTTTATACAAGAAAATACGTATACATTTGGAAAAGCTACATTCAAAGATTTGCATCCTCAAATGTTAGGAAAGCATCAATTATCCAATATGGCCCTAGCAATTACTGCACTAATAGAAAGTGGGGTTCCGTTAAAGGAAAGTATTGTTCAACATGCAGTAAGAAAAGCAAGTTTATTAGGTAGAATGGAAAAAGTGGATGATACTGTTTATTTTGATGGTGCTCATAATGAAGCAAGTATAGATGCGTTAGTAGAAACGATTAAAGATGTATTTCCGAACAAAAATATCCACTTTATCGTTGGCATATTAAAAGATAAAGATTATTTGTATATGTTAAGAAAATTAGAGGAAGTTGCATCCTCTTTTCGGTTTGTAAATTTTAATCATGAACGAGCCCTACCTGCTTCCATTTTATATAAACACTGTTTGCACAATGAAAAAAGCATTACTAAAGATATAAGTAAAATCCATTTTAAGAATAATGCTAATTCGGATATAACTATTGTCACAGGATCATTATATTTCATTACAGAATTAAGAACAAAAATAGTTAAATAGTAATTTAAATATTCTATAAATTCCGTGGTACAATTATATGTAATTAAAAGGTATGCTATTTGGATTAGTTAAAATATACTAACGAGGTGGAAAATAGTTCTATGAATATTTCGGATAAGGCGAAAAAGAATATTTATATATTATGGCTATTAGTGGTACCCCTTGGGACATATTTAGCTTACCAATACGCACCGATACGGCAAATCGATTGGGGTACTTTGTCTCTATTAATCGTTTTGGCGTTACTTACTACCATCTTTCCGTTTTATATTTCTGGAACTACGATGCTTCTTGTGCAGTGGGTTACATTAGTAATCTATTTGAATTATGGAATGTTTGCGGAATTACTAGTCATGCAATTATGTTTAATACCAATTGCTTATCATATGAAAACGAATCGTGAGAATGCGTACCGAATTGTTTATAGTTCCTTTATGTTTTTTTTAGTCTCTATTATATGTGGAACGGTTGTACATGTTCTTGGATTTGAATTAGGATCGTTAGTCGTGAAGGATGTATTAATTTACGGTTCTATTTATGCTCTTTTATACACTCTTTTTAATCATTTATTTTTATATTTTAGAGAAGTGCTCACGGGGCATATGCCAAAATTTTTTACGAAAGATTTTGGGTGGGATGTTTTAGGATTACTCATGACTTTACCTTTTGGTATAAGCTTATATTTTCTTCAAAGTTATGTTGGTACTATCGCTTTATGGCTGCTTGGGGTCCCCTTTATACTGATTACCTTACTAATAAGACTATATAGTGATTCTGAAAAAGTGAATAGTGATTTAAACAAAGCTAGTGAATTCGGACATGAATTGGCGGAGCGGATGACAAGCAAAGAGATTATCGATATGTTTATCGAAAGAATTGCCAACATGTTTCCGATGGATGCTGCTTATATAGTTGATGATTTATATGGAAGTTTCGAGATTTTACGTGCCATTGAAGACGGAGAAAACAAAGACCTACACTTTGCACATGAAGAGCTTGAACAGAGCCTAGCAGGAATTGTTTACGAAAAAGGAATTCCAACATTATACAATAAGCAAAGTGAATGGATTCATATAAGACCTCCTTTTCTAAGTTTAGAGATGCAAAGTGTCATGTGTGTACCAGTTTATCGTAACAAAAAAATAGAAGGTGTCTTAGTATTAGCATCTCGCAATAAATACTCTTTTGAAGCATATCAACTTAAAATCGTCCATTTACTATGTTCATATTTTGCGGTTTCCGTGGAAAAAGCAAAATATGTAAGAGATGCAGTCGCTAAAAGTGAACGATGTGAATTAACGAAATTGCATAATTATCGATACCTAGATCAGCAATTAGAATCGGATATGGAAAAATTATCACTTGGTCAATATAGTACCTTGTCATTAATTATGATGGATATCGATAAATTCAAGGAAGTCAATGATACGTTTGGACATCATAGCGGTAATCTTATCTTGCAAGAGTTTGCCCAAATTATTAAGAGGGAAATAGGAAGTAGCGGTACCGTTGCAAGATATGGTGGAGAAGAATTTGTCATCTTACTTCCAAATTATACGAAAACAGAAGCGCTCCATATCGCGGAACAACTTCGTCGAAAAATAGAGCAAACACCATTTATCGTCCAATCGGATTTGGAGCAATCTGCTAGCGAGAAGATCATTTTCATTACGGCAAGTATCGGTGTTTCCTCCGCACCTGAAGATAGTGATGAAGGGGTGGCGCTTCTTCGAAATGCGGATCGAGCGTTGTATACTGGAGCGAAGCAGGCAGGTAGGAATCGGGTTGCGGAGTATGTTAAATAACTTTAGATAGTGAATCAGTGCCAATTAGACTAAGTTCTAATTGGCATTTTTTTTATCTTTATTATTCGTTATTGAATGCTTTCCATGTATAATAAGACGTGTAGGGGGGATTTGTATGCTATTTACTATTTCAATCGTAGCCAGTCTAATCATTGTCATGTTACTCATTCTCCTAATACCAATCCCCTATGAAAAAAAACCTCTAATAATTGGGGTAGGTATTTCGGGATTAGCTCTTTTATTTTCATACATAACTACGCAAACATTATCTATTTGGCTAGGTATATTATTTTTCATCGGAATTCTTTTATCTACTGCTATTTTAGTAGGAAAAAAGCGAGAGTGGTTCATCAATGAAAAACAATTAGAACCAGTCCCAACTAGAAGTTTCCATAAAATCATTAAACAAATGGAAAATCCAAATGCACGAACGATATTTGAAGAAGAGAAGAGTCCATTGTACATAAAGCCTGCTCCTATATTACCGGAAACTATTATTCCTCAAATAGACGATACAAATGAAGAAATGCAATTATCACATCAATTAGAAGCTGAAGCAAAAGTTGATCCGAATACTAAATCGTTAAATGAAAAAGTAATAGAAGTGGTGGGATTAGATTTAGTTATCCCACCAATACAGAAAGTTGGAAACATGGAGCTGATCACTCCAGAATTTGAATATGATAATCTTTCAGGTGATGTAGCCGCTACGAATATGGATTATCCACACGAAACAATTGAAAAAATAGTAAAAGAAAAACCAAAACCAAAACCCATTCTATTAGATGATTCAGAGGAATTATCAGATGAATGGTTATCACGCAGGCTGGATGCATTGTTTGAAAATGAGAAATCGGAAGAACAAACAGCAATGCATATTGATGAAGAAGAACCAGAAAAATCAGACTTAGAAAATCTACCGATAACCTTTGATGAGCCAGGAAGAAAAGAGATAGATATGGAATTTGAAGATTTGTCTTCTATTTATTTCAATAAACAACGGAGTGATGTTAATGGAACAAAAGAATAGTCTTCAATTTATACTTCTTGTAACCATATCTAGTGTGTTGTTATTTATTTTGACATTTGGCGTCTACAAAGTGGCAAATGCAATCACAAATGGAGAAAATAATTCTAATTATTTTGATGCTAACACTTGGATTGGACCGATTGCAATTGATGGTTTATCGAAAGAACAAGCTGCGCAATTAGTTTCACAAAAAACTACAACTTGGGCACTCGAACAAAATACTTCTCTTCAGTTTATTTTCGAAGAAAGTACTTTCACTGGAGATATTATAGACTTTTTAATAGAGGAATCTATCCAACAAGCAATATCAGGTGAGCAAAATCCTTTGTTAGTAGAGTTAAATAAAGAAAAATGGGATGCAAGTTTTGCAAAGCTCGGATTACAAGGGTATACAGACTTAATAGATGAGATTCGTTTACAAGATGATATTTTAGGACAAGCATCTACATTACAGTCACTCGCGAATCCAATTCATATGACTCAATACTTCAAAGAACCCAATAATGATAGTAAATTGATTGCAAGTGAATCGTTTACTTTAGATGAAACATCCTTTGGTGCATTAAGTTGGATAAAGAAACATGACGATCTAGAAGTGGGTACAGATCTGCTCTTTTCACTGAACGAACTATTTCAAACAGATACAGAAGGCTTATATAATGCCCAATTTCAAAATGAAATAGCTTCTCTCTTATACAAGACCGCGTTGAATAGCCCATTTTCCATAGTGGAGCGACATGTTACTACGGGTAATCAGTATAAAAGAGAAGTTGGTTTTGAAGCATTTATAGACGGGAATCATGATCTCGTTTTGAAAAATGAATATGGACATTCCATTTCCATTCAATCCACAATGGAAGGAAATAAACTAACCATTTCTATTTATAGCCAAGCATCGCCTATAGAAGTTTTGGCGACTATCGATGAACAAAAGGAGCTTACTCCACGTGTAATTATTCGACCTATCGAGCTGGATCAGCAAGAAAGAAAGGTTCCAGGGAAAAATGGGACTCAAGCAAGAGTGAAGAGAGTTGTTTTATTGCACGACTCACCTTGGAAAACATATGACATTTCGTTAGATTCCTATTTACCTGTTCATGAAGTTTGGTATAAGTTTAATGAGAAACTACTAGACTCGAGCGAAGGTAATAATTCGGGTGGGAATAATTCCTCTGTGACTCTACCTACTACTGTGACGGAAGATAGGGGGTATGAGGAAGTGGATCCGGAGTATGGGGATGGATATGTAGGGAAATGAAAAAGAGGAAGTACAGGGATAAAACTTGTTACTTCCTCTTAAATATTTTAGTGGTATCTGATATCTTGTGTAAAGTCATCTACAGAAGGAGTAGGGGTAATAATATGCTCATAGACGGGTCCATTTGAACTAGAGCCTCCGGGAATTGTACAGACTTTTTCAAATTCATCTAAAGAAAGAAATATAGGTTCTTTCTTTGAATTCTGAAGTTTATAAGTTCCTATATTTCCTTTTAGTATATATAAATTACTAGATGAGTCAATTGCTACTTCTCCTAAAGAGTAAGTACTTCTTATACAAACTTTGGAAGAATCTTTCACTTCAAATGTCTGGTTTTGATTGATATGGCTATCAAAATAGGCTTGGGAATCTGAAAATTTTAATTGGCTTGCTGTAACTTCTCCTGTACTATGGATTTTACTGTTAATAAAAGAAGAAGCTTGTTTAAAATTTGTTATTCCAACTATTTCTAAAGTGCTGTTTTCAAGTTGATTTATACTCATGAAAGAAGCACCTTTTGCATATAAGATTAAGCCTTCTTTTTTATCTGGAATATTTTTATCTGAATCTATTGTACTGAATGTACCAAATCCATTTAAAAAGATACTGAGGTCTTTTTTTATTTTAATATTTGAGAAAGAACTATCAGCATTTGTTTGAATATAAACATCCCCGTTACTCTCTATAGTACCAAAACTCCCTGTTCCATTAATAAAGAAAGAAACGTCTTTCGATTTATTGAAGTTACCAATTTCAAAGTTACCTTTTGTATATATAAACGAGTTTTTAAAATTTTCATTATCAACTGGACTCGAGACTTTTGAGCCGGTGTAATAGACCGTTGTTTCCTGAAAACCATTAAAATCTGGTAAATAATTTGTATAACACTTCAATTTGTTTATTTTGTTCGATTGATCAGGACATAAAGAGACTCCTAATGGCGGGAAGGGGTTAGGAACTGTTTTAGTGAAGTCAGGTGGTTGTACTAAATGTCCATTTTTAGAACTGCCTGATCCATTATCATTTCCGTTACCTGTTCCATCACCTGTAATTGGTGAAGAGGTTACTAAATTCGTAGGAAAATTAAATTTAGCTGATATTGTTTTACTTTTATCTAAAAGATTACCTTTTACTTTAATGATTAATTCTGAAGAATCTGCCCCAGTAAATGCAGGTCCCTCTAATAGGTTAAAATATTTCGAGTTCTCTTTTTCCAATATTGTTTTATCCGTAGGTTCTGGAGTATGTAATCCAAGAACCATTGATCTTAGTTCTAAAATATTTTTTGCGTTAATTGCCAATATTTTATTGTGTTTTTCAGTATCAGTAAACTCATCATCTTCTTCAACTTGTTTTACTTCTTCTTCTGTTTTCTTTCTATAAAATTCAATTAAGTTCAATATCTCAGCCCGGTAATATTCTACACCCATTTCCGCTATTGCAACTACTTCATAGTTATCATCTGTTAATTCTACTTGTTTTTGCTGGGTTATAGCCGCAAATGCAAAAGTAGAAAAAAGTGAAACAATAATGAAAATAAGTATAAGTGTAAGCAAGAGAGTGTAGCCTTTTTCATTTCTTATTTTTCTCATATATTTTAATTCCACTCCTTATCGTAACTTACTAAATGTAGTCTCTGTTATAAAGTTTACAGAAGAATTTTGCGTTGAAGTAAGTGTTAAAAATAAATGATAATCTCCGTTTGGGAGAATTTCTGAACCATATAAATTATATTGAACGTTATTTTTATCGAAAGTAATCTCAGTTTGATTATTTGAAATTGTTAATGATGTCTCGGAAGTGTTGGTACTGATTGTGTACTTGCTAGACGTTGTGTGTACTTGTTGTATCGTATTCACAATCAAATTTGCCTCTTGCTGCAATTGATTCTTTGAAATTTCTACATCATTGAACTTTATTGATTGAAAGAAGAAACTCCATATTATTACTGCGAATATGGAAAATAGTACTAGGGTGGATAATAGTTCTAGAAGTGTAAATCCTCTTTCATTCGATTTTATTCTCATTAACTATCACCTCTAAGTTACTCTCTAATTTTTTATGTATCCATAAGTTGTTGTTAAAACAGTATTCTCTTGTAAGATTTCAATTTTAAATTTAAATAAAGTTTGTATAGGTCCTATAACATTGGGAGTTGTATATAAAGTTATTACTACATCATATGTGGTTTTTACATCAGCACTTTTATATTGTCCTATGTATATTTTGGTGTTCGGTTCTTGTCCTAATCCTTCAATAGTTGATAGTAAATGTTCAACTTGAGGTTTAAACTCATCATATTTATAATTCCTTAACTCTACAAGTAGTTCTTTTCCTACATTTGCAGCTTGGAGATTATCTTCTGTTTTAGTATTCATCAAGGTCATTTGCGGGAATATAGAAATAAACGAGATGATGACAATTGATAGAAGCACGATGGAAGCTAATACTTCAATTAATGTTAAACCTTCAGTATTTTTAATTTTTGTCAACATAAGCTAATCACCCTTTTATAATACATAAGATTCAACTACCTTTTTTTATCGTAATTCCATTATACTAAGTAGTATACTATATCTTAAATAGTAGAGGAGCGTGAAATCATGCCAACTCGTAAAAGACTCGGAGACTTATTAGTGGAAGCATCTATCATAACTCCCGAACAACTTCAAACAACATTGCAGAAAAAAGCTCCCGGGCAACGACTTGGGGATGCCTTAGTCGAGCGTGGATACCTCACAGATCGACAGCTTATTGAGGTACTAGAATTTCAACTAGGTATTGCCCATGTAGCTTTGAATCTATTTCCCATTGATACGAAACTTCTTCAATTAGTTGGTGCTGAATTTTCAAGACAGAACTTTGCACTGCCAATTGAAAAAGAAGACGATATTATTAAAGTAGCGATGGCAGATCCGTTAGATTATGTCGTGATTGATGATATTGAATTGATGACAGGTTTTACTGTTCAACCAGTCATTTCTGCAAGAAAAGACATTTTAGAAACAATAGATAAACTTACGAAAGAGGCTGCATCCATCGCTTTAAGTGAAAACTTATCGCAAGAAGGTGAAGATGAAGACGAGGCGCCTGCAATTCGGCTTGTGAACCAAATATTATCACGTGGTATTCAAATGCAGGCAAGTGATATACATATTGATGCACATGAAGATAAAGTGCTAGTACGTTATCGCGTTGACGGGCTTCTCTCTACGGATCGGGTGTTACAAATGAACCAATTCCCGTCCCTTGTTGCACGTATTAAAATTATGGCTAACTTGAACATTACAGAATCTCGTTTACCACAAGATGGGAGAGTTCGATTAACACAAGGGCAACAAACGATTGATATGCGTATTTCTATTTTGCCAACTGTGTATGGAGAAAAAGTTGTTATACGTTTGCTAGATTTAGCGAATGCAGTGAAGCCGATTTATCAGCTTGGTTTCAATAAACGCTATGTACAAACATTTATTGAATTAATTGAAAAGCCATCAGGCATCGTATTGCTAACGGGACCAACTGGTTCAGGGAAAACAACGACGCTTTACTCTGCACTTCAACACTTAAACGAAGAGTCGGTCAATATTATTACAGTTGAAGATCCAGTTGAGTACCAAATGGAAGGTGTCAATCAAGTTCAAGTAAATCCTCAAATCCATTTAACATTTGCGAGTGGGCTACGTGCTATATTAAGACAAGACCCTAACATTGTAATGGTCGGGGAAATTCGAGATGAAGAAACGGCTGAGATTGCTATACGTGCCGCTTTAACAGGTCATCTTGTGTTAAGTACATTACATACAAATGATGCGATTAGTACAATTCCTAGGTTATTAGATATGAATATTGAGCCTTACCTTGTTATTTCTGCGTTGAATGGAGCGGTTTCTCAACGACTAGTTCGTCGTATATGCGAATCTTGTAAAGAGGAATATATACCTTCCGCAATTGAGCAACAATTATTTGATAAACGTTTTATAAAACTGGATACATTGTATAAAGGGAAGGGCTGTAAAACTTGTAATGAGACAGGATTTAAAGGTCGTTTATCGATTCATGAAATATTCGTTGTAGATAATGAAATTAGGGAGTTATTATTTAATAATCGTAGTATGAGTGAAGTGAAACGTGCAGCGATGAAAAATGGTATGATTCCTTTATTAGATGATGGGTTGTTAAAAGTGAAAGCCGGGCTTACGACGGTAGAGGAAGTGTTACGTGTCGCAAAAGCCGATTAAGAAAGGAAGAGCATTGTATGAAAGAAAAATTGCATCAGTTATTACAAGCTGCGTTTGAGCTAGGAACATCTGATTTACATTTAACGGTAGGAATGCCGCCTATGATGCGATTACACGGGGAGTTAAAAAAATTTGGACAAGATATATTGAAGCCAGTCGAAACGGAAGGAATGGCGAAAGCGGTCATTGCACCGCAATTATGGGATTCTTTTATGGAACAGGGAGATTTAGATTTCTCATATAGTTTGCCTGGAATTTCTCGCTTTCGTGTAAATGCTTATCACCAACGAAATTGTGTAAGCCTTGCTTTTCGTGTTATCCCAACTAAAGTACCTAGTTTTGTTGATTTACATTTACCGCATATTTTACATGATATTTCTAAAAAACCACAAGGCCTTGTACTAGTCACTGGACCAACAGGATCTGGTAAATCGACTACACTCGCTTCGATGATTCAAGAAATGAACCGTACAGTAAAAAAACATATTATTACGCTGGAGGATCCAATCGAGTATTTACATTCACATGGCACTTGTATTATCAACCAGAGGGAAGTTGGATTTGATACAAAAACGTTTGCATCTGGTTTACGTGCATCCCTCAGGCAGGATCCGGATGTGATATTAGTAGGTGAGATGCGAGATTTGGAGACGATTTCTACTGCAATTACTGCCGCAGAAACAGGGCATCTAGTTTTGGCGACACTTCATACAACAGGTGCTTCTATGACGATTGATCGAATTATTGATGTATTTCCACCAAGTCAACAGCCGCAAGTTAGGATTCAACTAGCATCTGTTTTACAAGCGGTCATTTCACAAAGGCTTTTCCAGTCGATTGATGGAAAAGGCCGTATAGGAGCATTTGAAATATTATTAAATGTACCGGCAGTGAAAAACCTCATTCGAAACGAAAAGATTCATCAAATCCATTCGGTCATGCAGTCGAGTAGATCCATAGGCATGCAAACGATGGAAAGTGAATTGGAGCGACTAGTAAATGAAAAACTTGTATCACTTGAACAGCTGGAACCTTATTTAGCGGAGAAAATCGTCTAATGGCATATTTTCAATATAGAGGTCGAGATCGACAGGGCGAAATGACTTCCGGTGTCATGCGAGCGGCAACGGCAGAAGATGCTAAAACAAGGCTTCGAAAAAAAGGAATTGCAGCACGTGAAATAAATATGAAAACTGGTTTTTTATATCAAGATTTGAACTTAGGTAGTGGGAAAGTTCCTTTCAAAGATTTAGTTATTTTCATAAGACAGTTTTCAACTCTTATAAAAGCGGGTATAACGATATTAGATGCAACATCAATTCTAAAAGATCAGACATCTCAAAGACGATTGAAGCAAGTACTTGCAGAGATTGAAGAAGATTTACGAGAAGGTCATCCTTTTTCTGTTGCAGCGGAACAACATCCTCAAGTGTTTCCAGTTCTTTTTACAAATATGTTAAAAGCGGGGGAGGCTGGTGGACAATTTGATGAGATTTTAGATCAGTTGGCTATATATTATGAAAAGCAAAATGAAACAAAGCAGAAAGTGACTTCTGCAATGATGTATCCAGCAGTTCTTGGAGTAGTCGCAATTGCGGTTGTTATTTTTATGATTGGCTTTATCGTTCCAAGATTTGCAGGTATGTTTACTTCATTTGGAGCAGACTTACCTTTTATTACGCAGTTTCTATTGGATTTAAGCGAAGTGTTTCAATCTTGGTGGTTGATCATTTTACTCTTGCTCTTAGTAGTCATTGCAGGTGGAAGAATCTTAGTGAAACGAGATCCGTATCGTTTCTATTTTCATAGTTTTTTATTAAGACTTCCTGTTTTTGGACCAGTTATTCAAAAATCTATATTAGCAAGAATGACGAGAACCCTTAGTAGTTTATATGCAGCAAGTGTTCCAGTAACACATTCTTTAATGGTTGTAGGGAAAGTTGTGCAAAATGCAGTATTGGAAGAGATTATAGAGAAATCTAGCAAAAGTGTTCAGGAAGGTAATTCCTTAGCAGCTCCTATGGTTGGTCATTGGGCAATTCCATCATTCGTGTCACAAATGATTGTACTTGGAGAAAAATCGGGAACGCTCGATTTTATGCTAGCGAAAGTGGCCGATTTTTATGAACAAGAAGTGGATACAGCTGCGGAACGTTTGAAATCATTAATTGAACCTGCAATGATCTTATTCCTGGCAGTGGTCATAGGGGGAATTGTTGCGTCTATTATGATTCCTATGTTTTCAATTTTTACGGAAGTTCAATAAAAATTTATTAAAATTAACGAAAAATTATGCTTGATAATTTGGTAGATTTAACCGATATTATAAGAGAATAGAGTATTGGATGTGTTGATCAATTGTCGGAAATCTGGGCACTTAGACAATTAGGAGCAAGTAGTGCACCCACCCATGCAAAAATCAAATTTGTTAAGGGGAGAAGAAAATGAAAAAATGGTTAAAGACGGTTAAAAATGAAAAAGGTTTAACGCTAATCGAACTTTTAGCGGTAGTAGTTATTTTGGGGATTATTGCGGCGATTGCAGTGCCTGCTATCAGTAATATTATGGATAATACAAAAAAGGATGCACATGTTTCCAATGCATTAATGATTATTAGCACTGCAAAATTAGCTGTAGCCTCTAATGATTCAATCATGAGCGATAATACTGCAACTTTAACAGAGCTTGTAGAAGCTGGATTTTTAGAAGCAATTCCCAAAAATCCCGATGAAAATTCCGCTTACGCTGGAAATTCAAGTGTTACTAAAGTTGCTACTGGTGGATATCAAATTATATTAAGTAGCACTTCAAAAAATTATTTAAACAATGTTTCAGAACAAGAGTTAAACGAAAAAGGGAGAAAGTCAATTAATAAATAGGAACAAAAACTTTAATAAATAGCCCTATGCATCCGTGCACAGGGCTATTATACTTATATATAAGTCATCAAGAGAAAGGCAGGAAGATGAATGTTTAAATACTGGAAGTCACAACCTGCTGTTTTTATAACATATACACAGCGCTATATCCGCATTTTAGTTGGTGGACGCAAGCATAAGTATACGAAATATATTCAACAAGTGATCGAAGAAGGGACGATACAGTCGGGAGAAATCGTCAATGAGAAGCGACTGATTCAACAATTAACTAGTATTGTCAAAAAACATAAATTGCAAGGAATGCCTACATTTTTCTCTTTCTCTCATCATGATTTATTATTACGTTCTACGACCATTCCGCTTTCCGTTCCAGAAAATGAATGGAAAGGATATTTGTATTTGGAACTTGGGGAATCCTTTCATTTGCCGTTTGCTGATCCTATTATCGAAATTGTTGGGAATCATCGTGCGGGAGAAAAAGTAGATGTGATTGCACTTGCGGTTCCTGAAAAAAATGTAACATCAATTGAATCTATTTTAACGAAAAGTCGATTAAGACCAGTTATTATTGATGTGCCATTTCTTAGTTTATATCGTCTATTTGTGGAAATGAATGAGATTGAATCTAATTCACATGTGCTACTTATCCATTTGGAATACGATGTCATACAACTTAGTATGTTTCATAATCATCAGCCAGTATATGTACGTACAATGAGTTTACGACCTTTTGAAACGTTTTCTGCGTTTGAAACACGCACTGGATTTCAATACATGACGGTGGATGGAGACGAAATGATTTTACAAGACCACTTAGCAACTATTGAAAAAGAAATAGCTCGATTACAATCGTTCTATCAATACAATTTACAAAATGGAACACATTCGATTGATACGATTTGCATCGGAGGAAATCATCCACTTATTTCAGAAATTGCTTCTAATCTACGTAGAGATAATCAACTAGCAGTTTTCCATCTAACAGAGGACAAATGGGCAACAAAAGATAGTATCCATATTCCTGCATCCTTTGCAGAGCTTGTTGGACTGTCTTGGAAATAGGGGGATTCTACGATGTACGTTGATATAAATTTACTTCAGCATAAAAAGAAAAGATTAGAATGGATTGTCGTTGGTATTATTCTTTTTGTTCTTGCGATTATATGTTTTGTCATTCTTTTCTATTTACATAATCAAGAAAAAGTTATGGAACAACAGCTTGAGACTAACTTAGCAAATGAATTTTCATTACGCCAGGCAGAGCAACAAAACATCGATGTAAGTCTATCAGACAAAGAACAATTAGAAAGTTTGGTAGAATGGGCAGAAAAAAAGCCTGTACCTACTGTTTTTTTACTACTACATTTATCACAAAGCTTACCGGAAAAAGGATTTATCAAGTTGTTTACGTATTCTTCTAATGATTCAGTTGTAGCAATGACTACTCAGTTCGAGTCAAACGCAGAAGCTGCCTATTATTTAACGACATTAAAATCTTCTCCTTACATAGTGGAAGCTAAGTTACTAACTTTAGTTACGAATACAGAACTAGAAAATCCAGCAGTTAGCGAAACACAGCAATTTCAACCAAGAGTGGAAGCGAATTATGAAATTATTGTCGATATGGAAGGGTTGAGGAAAGCTGTAAAAGAGGAGGTGCCATCCTCATGATACATTTCCAAAAATCTCATTGGCTTACGATTCTTATCGGAATTATCCTTATACTTTTAGCTGGAGTTATTTATACATTTACTTCTTTATCTTCTATAAAGAATCACAATACTGTGCTTCAAAAACAAATAACGGAAGTTAAATCCGATCAAATGGCGGAAGTGGATACGACTAAATTACAAAATGATTTAGCTAATCTGGTTTTGAAAGTTCCGGTTGAAAAGTTAGTAGATGCAATCGTGTTAGATTTGGAAAATGCGGCAATTGGTGCAGATAGTATCATCTTAAATGCGTCATTTGCGGATGTTGAGAAAGAAGAACTAACCGAAGAAGAATTGAGTCCGGAAGAACAGCTTGTAGAGGAATTGCAATCAACTGAGGGAGACTTGCAACCTACTGAAGAAGACTTACAATCCTCCGAGGAGCAAGTCTTAGAAAAAATAAAAGTAACGGTGCCGGATGGGCTAGAAGCTATTACTATCTCTTTAACGGTACTATCAAAAGATTATGAGGCATTAACAACTTTTTTAGAAAATATAAGGATGAATACCCGTATATATGTTGTAGAGTCTTTTTCTTTTCAAGGTTTTGAAGAAGGAGAAGTACTGCCTGGACCACAGGAAGATCATTTAGAATACAATGTTGTTTTATTGACGTATTATGCTCCGATTATTACGGAAGTAGCAAATAAGTTCGGACTGGTCATTCCACCGGCATCCAACAAAGATAATCCAGTATATGACGTTTTGGAAGAAAAGGAAAAGTCGCAAGCGGACATGGAGCCTAAAGAAGAACATCAAGTGGACGGGGTAGAAGAAACGCAACCCGAGGAAGTCGAAAAGCATGCAAAGGAAAAAGTGGTTACACCGGCACAACCTAAATCTACCAAGTCTACAGTAAGAACTTATGTAGTACAGCCAAATGATACACTCTACTCGATTTCGATGAAATATTATCAATCTCGCAAAGGTGAATCTTTGATAAAAAAAGCAAATAAACGAAATACTGATATTGTCATTATTGGAGAAACATTAGTTATACCAGAATAAATGAATGTTGAGGTAACTATGGATATCGTTATAACAATTCTCTTTTTCATATATGGAATCGTATTCGGTTCCTTTTTCAATGTAGTTGGTCTCCGTGTGCCAAAAGGAGAATCGATTGTAAAACCTCCTTCGCATTGCACGGTTTGCGATCGAAACTTAACTGCAGTGGATTTAGTTCCTGTGTTTTCCTATCTATTTTTGAAAGGAAAATGTAGAGGGTGTGGTACGAAGATTCATTGGATGTATCCGGTAATGGAATTTGCGACAGGTTTATTATTTGCATTTTCTTATAGTCAACTAGGATTTTCTATAGAGCTAATTGCTGGGATATTATTTATTTCCATGCTTGTTATTATTACGGTTTCTGATATAGGGTATATGCTTATTCCAAATAAGATATTGCTTTTCTTTTTGGTTCCTATAATTATTGTAAGAGTTTTTTCGCCGTTAACTCCATGGTGGGATAGTTTACTGGGGGCTATTGTCGGTTTTGGACTATTGTTTTTAATAGCAGTACTGTCAAAAGGCGGTATGGGCGGCGGAGATATTAAATTATTTTTTGTTATTGGAATTGTGTTAGGGCTAGTTCCGACTTTATTGACATTATTTTTAGCTTCTATTATTGGAACTGTATTTGGTGTTATTGCTTTGAAAGAAGCAAAAAAAGGTAGGAAAACTCCGATTCCATTTGGACCATTTATTGCGATTGCAGCGATCATTTCTTATTTTTACGGAGAAGCGATTGTCGATTGGTATGTGAATTTGTTTTTTTAACTCGATAAATTTTTAGGACGAGCCGACATAGGTCTCGTCTTTTTTTACGTTGTTCATGATAAGGTTGTGAAAAAAGAGGTGATGTTATGCCGATTAGAAGGCGAAATCCAAGAAAGAAGATAATATTAGCAGGTATTCAAGGACTTGTCATTGGGGTAGTTGGCGTTTTACTATTTGGCTTTATTCTTAATTTAGCAAATGATAAAAAAGTAGAAGTTGCAAAGGAAGAAGATACGACACCAGCGGGGGAACAATCTACAGAAGAAAAAATAGAGGTTGCTGCAGATGGCGCATTATCATTCCATGTAAAACAATATGGGATGTTTTCTTCGAAAGATAGTGCAATCTCTTTTATGGCAACGCAGCCCTCTTTAGAAAGAGCTGGTATAGTGCAAGTAGAAAACCAGTTTTTTGTATGGAGTAATTTATTTTTAAATGATGTGCCTACTCCACAAACGGAGGCACTTCCTAGTTTTAATAAAACTGTGTTTGTTTCTACTAGTGGATGTGAGGATCCAAAAGTGAAGAAAATAATAAACCTTTTACATGAAGATAATATCTCCAAAAAATTTTTTGAGTCGATTGCCAAAAAAGAAGATTATCCAGATGATTTAATGACTATTGTACAAGCGGTATCAACGTTTTCAGATGTATCTTCTATTATGAGATTACATGTTTTTACACATTATTTAGAGAAGAACTCATGCGTAAAATTGAGTTTCTGAGCTAAATTCAATGCTAAAATGAAATAGTTCTGTTTTTAAAACAATTTTCCTTTTTTCGATTCTTTTGTATGCTATTGAAAAGGAGGAATTTACATTGAAATTAACTACTGATTATTCATTTATACTAGCGAGTGAGTCACCAAGAAGAAAGGAACTGTTTAGTAGATTAGCTATTCCATTCGAAGTTCAACCTGCAAAAATTGATGAAGCGGTGGAAGGTGAACTAACGCCAGAAGACATGGCAATTTCTATTGCATATAAAAAAACAGTGCCGATTGTTGAAAGAAATCCAAATGCTATTGTTATTGGAGCAGATACGATTGTCCATCTAGGGAAAGAAGTGTTAGGAAAACCGACTAGTAAGGAACAGGCAAAAGAATATTTAAAAAAACTATCTGGTCGCACACATCATGTAGTAACAGGAGTTTCCATTCACGGAGCAGGGACAAGTATCGGTTTTGCAGAATCCACGCTCGTGAAATTTTATGAACTAACAGATGAGCAAATAGATGCTTATGTAGCAACCGGAGATTCTTTGGACAAAGCAGGTGCGTATGGTATTCAAACAATGGGAGTTTTTTTAGTAGAGAAAATCGAAGGGGATTACAACAATGTCGTAGGTCTTCCGATTAGTCGTTTGTTTCAAACGTTACTGACGCTTGAAGTGATAGCGTTTGACAAGGAGTGGAGTAAATGACTATAGATTTACCACCTTCTTTAATGATTCGTGATGTCCATATAGCTGATCGACCTCGTGAAAGACTTGTAAGACAAGGTGCACAAAGTCTATCCAATCAAGAATTAATAGCAATCTTGCTTCGTACTGGTACGAAGCAAGAGTCTGTTCTCCACCTAGCCAATAGAGTCCTCAATTTTATCGAACAAATTCAAGAACTTAAAAACACCACATTAGAAGAAATAATGTCCGTAAAAGGAATCGGAGAAGCGAAAGCAGTACAGCTTCTCGCTGCAGTTGAATTAGGTAGAAGACTTGCTCAACAACAAACGGACGAAAAGTTTACGATACGCTCCCCGAAAGATGCCGCAAATTACTTAATGCCAGATATGACTTCCTTGAAACAAGAACATTTCGTTGTTCTTTTCCTAAATGTAAAAAACCAAATCCTTCACAAACAAACGATATTTATCGGTTCGCTTAATGCTTCTATCGTGCATCCGAGGGAAGTGTTCCGCGAAGCCGTAAAACGCTCTGCAGCCTCGATTATATGTGCGCATAACCACCCTAGTGGCAACGCTTCACCTTCTCCTGAAGACATCGATGTAACGAAACGATTAATAGAAGCAGGACTGATCATGGGCATAGAGTTGATCGATCATTTAATCATTGGTGATCATCAATTTATTAGTCTTAAAGAAAAGGGGTACATGTGACACTGTGCATTTTTCTTTCTATCCGTTATAATGAGAGTTATGACTTTAAGACAATTAAGTGAAACTTGCTTGTGATAGAAAGGGAGTAAATATTGTGTTTGGATTTGGAGCTAGAGATTTAGGAATTGATTTGGGAACAGCGAATACGCTTGTTTTTATTAAAGGAAAAGGAATTGTATTGAGAGAACCTTCTGTTGTTGCAAAAAATGTGCAAAATGGTTCTATTGTTGCGGTAGGGAATGACGCAAGAAATATGATTGGTCGTACACCTGGTTCTATCGTAGCGATTCGCCCTATGAAAGATGGGGTTATTGCTGACTTTGATACGACATCTGCTATGATTGAATATTATTTAAAAAATGCGATGAAAGCATCTGGTATGTCATGGAGTAAACCAAATGTCATGATTTGTGTACCTTTTGGCATTACTTCAGTAGAACAACGTGCCGTGATCGATGCAGCGAAACAAGCTGGAGCTCGTGATGCGGTAACGATTGAAGAACCTTTTGCTGCTGCAATCGGTGCTAATTTACCTGTTTGGGAACCTACAGGAAGTATGGTCGTTGATATAGGTGGAGGTACTACCGAAGTAGCTGTTATTTCACTTGGTGGTATCGTAACAAGCGAATCTGTCCGTGTAGGTGGAGACGCAATGGATCAAGCGATTACTAGTTATGTTCGTAAAACGTATAACTTAACAATCGGGGAACGTACTTCGGAAGCGATTAAAATGGAAATTGGTTCTGCTAGAGTAACGGGTGCGGAAGAAAAAATGGACATCCGTGGACGTGACTTAGTAACTGGATTACCAAAAACAATTGATATTACTTCAACTGAAATAGCAAGCGCATTGCGTGAATCTATTGCCTCTATTATTGATGGGGTAAAGAAAACGCTAGAGCAAACACCGCCAGAATTGTCTGCGGATGTAATGGAACGTGGAATTATGCTTACCGGTGGGGGAGCATTACTGAAAAACTTAGATAAAGTAATTAGTGATCAAACAAATATGCCAGTATTTATCGCAGAAGATCCATTAGATTGTGTTGCGATTGGTACAGGAAAAGCACTTGATCATATGGGCTTATTAAAGCGTCAACAAACTAGAAGTTAAGGAGAAGTGAGTTATGCCACAATTTTTTTCAAATAAGCGATTAGTTTTGCTGCTTGTAGGGATGATATTTCTTGTGGCACTCATCAGCTTTTCTTTGCGAGATCGAAATCATGCATCCTTGCCTGAGCAATTAATCAAAGATGTGGTCGGTTTTGGACAAACTATGTTTTCCAAGCCGACCCAGTATGTTACGGGGATTTTTAATAATGTTGAATCTTTACTTAATACATATGATGAAAATACACGGTTGAAAGCAAGATTAGAAGATTACGCCACCTTACAAGCTAGTGTAAATGATTTACAGTTAGAAAATGACGAATTACGAAAAATTATCGATAAAGAAGAAAATCTTCGCGCATTTAATCCAATCCAATCTACTGTAATTGCACGGAATCCGGATCAATGGGAAGAAAAGATTATTATTGATAAAGGGGAAATACACGGTGTAGCTGTCAATATGGCAGTGATGACATCCCAAGGGTTAATAGGAAAAGTCATTTTAACTACTCCATATACATCCACAGTGGAGCTTTTATCTACCCAAAACCCGAATTATCGTGTATCGGCAGTTATTGCAGGTGAACAAGAAGTATTTGGACTAATTGAAGGATATGATGTAGAGCGTAAAGAACTAGTACTAAAAAGAATAGATTCCGAGTTTGAAGTGAAAAAAGGGCAAAAAGTTACTACTTCTGGCTTAGGCGGAATTTTTCCCAAAGGTATCTTAATCGGTGAAGTTACTGAAGTAACAACAGATGATTATGGTTTAACCCAACTTGCGTATGTAAAACCTGCTGCAAGCTTTTCTATTTTAGATCATGTCATAATTTCCAAACGAACTATTAATCCTGTAGATGGGACAGATGGTGGAAATACGGAAGCTGATTTGACAGAAGGTGCAGGGGAAGAATCATGATTCGTTATGTAGTAATAATTATTTCGGTTCTATTGTTTTATATGGAACCGATTTTTGGACTTTTTTCGCCTATTGAATTGAACGAGGATTTTTATGTGTTAGTTCCTCGCTTTTTAATCATATATTTAATATTTATTGCTATTTATTATGACAGAAAACGGGCTATGCTTTATGGGTTGATTTTTGGGCTCTTGTATGATGTCTTTTTCATTGATATTATTGGATTATATTCTTTTATTTTTCCATTAATGTGTCTAGTAGCTAGCTTTATCGTAAAGTTTGTACATCATCATTTATTAGTTGCCACTATTTTGACGCTTCTATTAGTAGCTGCAGTGGAAATTATTTTATTTTTGTTTTATACATCCATTGGTATTAAATCGCTGACGTTTGCGAATTTTTATCAATATAATCTTATCCCAACGATGATTGCTAATGGTGTATTTATCTTAATGTTTGGATGGTTGTTTAAATATATTCTTCTAAATCGGTTTAATCAAAAATTATTGCTGCTTCAAAAATAATCGTTTTTGGTTAGACAGGTAGATCTGAGGTGACTTGATTGACGAAAAAGCAGTTAATATCGATTAAAGGTACAAAAGAAGGGCTTGTATTACGTCTAGATGATCAGTGTTCATATACAGAGCTTTTAGAAGAGTTGGCGAAAAAGGTATCTGATGAAGGATTTGAAGGTCAAGCAGAAGTGCTTTTACAACTAGGATATCGATATTGCAATGATGAACAAGCCAAAGAAATTATTAATTGTGTACAACAGACGGAGCATCTTCGCGTGACGAAAATACAGAGTGATGTAATGACCGTCGAAGAATGTAATAGAAGATTACTAGAAAATCAGTCCGAGACTTATGTTGGGATTGTGCGGTCAGGCCAAATAATTACTGCTGTCGGAGACTTAGTCGTCATAGGAGATGTAAATCCAAATGGACGCGTAATTGCTGGTGGTAATGTATTTGTACTAGGGCGGTTGAAAGGTATTGCGCATGCAGGAGCAAATGGAAACCGACATGCGGTTATTGCTGCCTCGTGGTTAGAAGCAACACATCTAATTATTGATAATGTCATTGAAACGATGACAGACGAGTTAACGGTTTTATCCGAGCAACCGGAGATGGAATGTGCTTATTTACATACAAATGGTACGATCGCAATTGATCGCCTACAAGAACTACGTTTATTAAGACCAAATCTATCAACATTTAAAGGAGGAAGCTAATGTGGGTGAAGCAATCGTAATAACTTCTGGGAAAGGTGGGGTCGGTAAAACGACAACAACTGCAAATCTTGGAACTGCATTGGCTCTACAAGGGAAAAAAGTTTGCTTAATGGATACAGATATCGGGTTACGAAACTTAGATGTTGTTCTTGGGCTTGAAAATAGAATTATTTATGATTTAGTAGATGTTGTGGAAGGTCGCTGTAAAATACATCAAGCACTTGTAAAAGACAAACGTTTTGAAGATAAATTATACTTATTACCAGCAGCCCAAACAACGGATAAAAATGCCGTAAATCCAGAGCAAATGAAAGAACTTGTAAATGAGCTAAAGCGAGATTATGATTACGTATTAATCGATTGTCCAGCAGGTATAGAGCAAGGCTATAAAAATGCAATTGCGGGTGCAGATAAAGCAATTGTCGTGACGACACCAGAAATTTCTGCTGTTCGTGATGCGGATCGTATTATTGGCTTATTAGAACAAGAAGAATCTATTGATCCACCCAAGTTAATCATCAATCGTATCCGCCAGCATTTAATGACAAAAGGCGAAGCGCTTGATATTAATGAGATTACGACGCATTTATCTATCGATCTATTAGGTATCGTAGCAGATGATGAAAATGTAATAACTTCCTCTAATAAAGGAGAGCCTGTTGTAATGGATCCATCCAATAGAGCGGCGCTCGGCTACCGAAATATCGCCCGCCGTATTTTAGGCGAATCTGTGCCATTAATGTCCATGGACACGCCTAAAAAAGGTGTAATGTCTAAACTGAAATCAATCTTTGCTAAATAACATCGCAAATGAAATTTAGTTAATATAGTAATATCTTTATTGAGAGATTTTTTATTACCAGGGTGTCGCTAGCTATGCTTATGCTAGTAACACCCTGGTATTTTATTTTAACAATATTTTTATATGCTACTTAATGTGCATATACGTTCTGTAAATGCTCGTATAAGGCAAATATATGCTCGGATACAACTCTTGAATGCTCGGATGTTTTATTTATGTGCCTATACGCTCTTTAAATGCTCGTATAATGAAGTCATATGCTCGGATACGGCGCTAGAATGCTCGGATGTTTTTTATGTGCGTATAAGCACTTTAAATGCTCGTATAATGAAGACATATGCTCGGATATAGCTCTGGTATGATCGCGTGCTTTTTAATGTGTGTATATGCTCTGTAAATGCTCTTATAGTGAAGATATATGTTCGGATACAGCCATTGAATGCTCGTACGCTTCTTTTTTAAAGGTAATGGTGTATCTATTTCCGTCCAGAGCATACGGAAGCATTCAAGTAAAAGCAAATGCCAAATTAATTTAGAGTTCACTTTTTTTGTTCATGAATTTGTACTTGCCATCATACATTCCTACTAGGGGGAATGATATGCTTTCAAAACGAAAATGGGTGCTTGCGTTACTATTTGTATTTGTCTTTTTTATAGTTGCATACCTAGAGGAAAATAATACGTTATCGACCAACTATACAACAACGCTATTAGAACCTCAGAAGCCAACTGAGGTGTATAAAAAAGTGATGGCATGGGTGGACCAATCAGATAAAAAAATAAAAGTTAGTGCACCCGTGACGAACCCTCCATTAATCGAATATAAATCGATACAACCTTTTGGTGAAGGGGTCATTTTAGCTGTTGAACAATCGCAGGATTTGTATGCATCCGAAAATGGATTGATTATCTTTACTGGATATAAAAAAAACACAAGTAAAACGATGTCAGTTTTATATGATACAGGGGAAACCGCAACTTTTGGGTTTGTAGCAGAGTTTCACCAACTACCATATACATCGGTAAGTCCTGGAGATATATTTGCGACGGTTGAGAACGAATTACTATATATTCAAGTAGAAAAAGATGGGAAAAACTTAGAAATGAGCGAACTTGTTGATTGGCTAGCAGCAACTTATGAATAAGCAAGTCTTTAAAGTGCATCCTATTATGATTCCGTTTTTCCTTTTTTTTTATTTGTCAGGGGAAATCGCTGTCTATTCGATTGTATTTGGTTCCTTGCTTATTCATGAATTTGGGCACTTAATCGCAGCAAAGTTAGTAGGGATAAAAGTGCAATCTTGCACGATTTTACCTTACGGCGGAGAGATTAAGATGGAGCAATTTTCGAAAGTGCAAAAAAGTGGTCAGCTTTTTGTTATTTTTGGAGGTCCATTTTGTACGCTTTTGTTAATGGCTTTTAGTTATTTCATTGATTTTCCGCAAGATCGACTTATATTTTTAACGCAATTAATTATTTTTTGTATAAATTTATTACCAATCTACCCTTTAGATGGTGGACGGGCTTTAGATGCGCTTTTTCCGGATAAGTATGAGATGCTAATCGGCTTTTCTCTTTGGAGTAGTAGCCTTGTTTTTTTCATTAGCTTAGCTTATTTTCCTAAGGCTGTATCGGTTTCGTTCATTTTTTTGTTTATCGTTTTGCAAAATTTTGCTTATTGGAGATTTCGAAAGTACAAGCTAGCATTTGATCGAATAACGAAAACCGCTTGACGCGAGATTCTATATGTGATAATATTCAAATGTTATTGTTTGTAGCAGCACCCGTTGCTACAACCGCTCTGAAAAGGTTTAAGCATTCAGTTAACTGAATCACCTTTTGGAAGGCGAGTCTTAGTCTAAGAGGAGGTGCAAGTATGTACGCAATTATTGAAACTGGTGGTAAACAAATCAAAGTTGAACAAGGGCAAGAAATCTACATTGAAAAATTAGATGCAAATGCTGATGAAGTTGTAACTTTCGACAAAGTTTTATTCGTAGGTGGAGATGATGTTAAAGTTGGTGCTCCATTCGTGGAAGGTGCTAAAGTTACAGCGAAAGTTGTAAAAAACGGCAAAGCTAAAAAAATCATCGTTTTCAAATACAAAGCGAAAAAGAATTACCGTAAAAAACAAGGTCACCGTCAACCATACACTAAATTAGTAGTAGAATCTATTAGTTTATAAGATGATTAAAGTGATAATAACGAGAGATCAATCAGGTCTGATTCATTCATTTGAAATGAAAGGACATGCTGATTTTGCAGAACATGGGAAAGATTTAGTATGTGCAGGAGCTTCTGCTGTATCATTTGGTGCGGTGAATGCGATCATTGCGCTTACAGAAATTACACCTATCATAAAGCAAAAAGGTGACGGCGGCTATTTATATGTCGAAGTACCTAGCATTTCAAATTCTGAAAAGAGCGCAAATATGCAACTCATTTTGGAATCGATGATTGTTTCTTTACAAACGATTGAGCAAGATTATAGTAAGTATATAAAAATAACCTTCAAAAAGTAGGAGGTGGAACATATGTTAAGATTAGATCTTCAGTTTTTCGCATCCAAAAAGGGAGTAGGTTCGACTCGTAACGGTCGTGACTCTCAATCGAAACGTCTAGGCGCTAAACGTGCTGACGGACAATTCGTATCAGGCGGATCAATTTTATACCGTCAACGCGGTACTAAAATTCACCCTGGTGAAAACGTTGGACGTGGTGGAGATGACACACTTTTTGCGAAAGTTGACGGTGTAGTGCGCTTTGAGCGTTTCGGCCGCGACAAGAAAAAAGTAAGTGTATATCCTGTAGCTCAAGAAGCTTGATGATAAGAAAAGGACTGCATTTATGCGGTCCTTTTTTTTAGTAGATAAGAAAGTATATATTTTTTTGTGCAGTATCCATCCAGAGCCTTGCTCCTGCGCAAAGCTCGTCGCAGAAAAGACGTTGCTCCTGCGCAAAGCTCGTCGCAGAAAAGACGTTGCTCCTGCGCAAAGCTCGTCGCAGAAAAAACGTTGCTCCTGCGCAAAGCTCGTCGCAGAAAAGACGTTGCTCCTGCGCAAAGCTCGTCGCAGAAAAGACGTTGCTCCTGCGCAAAGCTCGTCGCAGAAAAGACGTTGCTCCTGCGCAAAGCTCGTCGCAGAAAAGACGTTGCTCCTGCGCAAAGCTCGTCGCAGAAAAGACGTTGCTCCTGCGCAAAGCTCGTCGCAGAAAAGACGTTGCTCCTGCGCAAAGCTCGTCGCAGAAAAAACGTTGCTCCTGCGCAAAGCTCGTCGCAGAAAAAACGTTGCTCCTTGCGCAAAGCTCGTCGTAAACAAAATCGCTTATGGTGGTTGGGGAGCTATCTCCTGAGCCAGTATGATATCACGAACTTAGACTGCATCACTCTAACATTGGACCTTGCGCTTCTCATAGGTTAGAGCAATATCAAGTTATTCCTGTTATACTTGTAAGAACAAAAGCATAATAGGGAGCGTGGTAACTAATATGAACGATAAAGAGATAACGATAAACAATGTACTGCGCCATTCTATGCATGATTTTCTAAATAGTTTACATTTAATACAAATGAATTTAGATATGGGCAGGATTGAAGAGGCAAAAAAATTAATAAGTAATTATTCGTCAAAATGTAATCAGTTTTTTGATATCAATAATATTGGTTTATCTAAAACAAACGAATGGTTACAAACGTTTAATATGAGATATAATAAAATGACTTTAGTTGTTCAAACATCTCTTTTAAGTAGCGGAGCAGATAAATATGATGCTGCACTTCGGGAATACTTAGAATGTTTTCTT
This sequence comes from Psychrobacillus sp. OK032, assembly GCF_900111345.1. GTDB lineage: Bacteria > Bacillota > Bacilli > Bacillales_A > Planococcaceae > Psychrobacillus. Next base: position 320,402 of record NZ_FOGY01000002.1, on the reverse strand, counting down.
CAATCCATTTACCCGAATCTTAGAGGATATCAAGAGCAATTACTTAAAGTTCATATTAAGACGGATGAACAACTAGAAATCCAAATAAAAGTTCAAGGTGACTGGTCTTACCATTCTTGGATGGAAGAATCATTTACAAGTCTTTTTCATATAGAAAAACAGGTAAATACAGAAAACGAACTTAAAGTTAAGCTAATTGCAAGTGAAAGATTGGAGTGAAATAAATGTTTGTAGATCACGTGAAGGTTTATGTTAAAGGTGGAGACGGCGGAGATGGAATGGTTGGATTCCGTCGTGAAAAGTATGTTCCTATGGGCGGTCCTGCTGGTGGGGACGGAGGTAATGGTGGCGACGTGGTTTTTGTTGTGGATGAGGGTTTACGTACATTAATGGATTTTCGTTATAAGCGTATTTTCAAAGCAACTCGTGGAGACCATGGTGGAAGTAAAAATATGCATGGTGCAAATGCAGATAATTTATTCGTAAAAGTTCCACCTGGTACTGTTGTAACAGATGAAGAAACTGGAATTGTCATCGCAGATTTGGTCGAGCATGGTCAAAAAGCAATAATTGTTAGAGGTGGACGTGGCGGTCGAGGGAATTCCCGATTTGCAACTCCAGCTAACCCGGCACCGGAACTTTCTGAAAAAGGGGAGCCAGGTTTCGAGTTAAATGTTATATTAGAACTTAAAGTATTAGCAGATGTTGGATTAGTAGGTTTTCCAAGTGTTGGGAAATCAACTTTATTATCCGTTGTATCTGCAGCTAAACCTAAAATTGCTGAATATCACTTTACAACAATTGTGCCGAATTTAGGAATGGTAGAAACAGAAGATCATCGTAGTTTTGCGATGGCCGATTTACCAGGACTAATCGAAGGAGCGTCTGAAGGAGTAGGATTAGGACATCAATTCCTACGTCATATTGAACGTACGCGTGTAATCGTACACGTAATTGATATGTCGGGAATGGAAGGTCGAGATCCATACGAAGACTATTTAACGATCAATGAAGAGTTGAAGCAGTATAATCTACGCTTAACGGAAAGACCTCAAATAATTGTTGCTAATAAAATGGACATGCCTGATGCGGAAGAAAATTTAAAAGCTTTTAAAGAAAAAGTGGGAGCCGATATGAAAGTATTCCCAATTTCAGCAATTTCTCGTCAAGGATTGCAAGAGCTATTATTTGCTGTGGCAGACTTATTAGAAGTGGCACCGGAGTTCCCATTAGAACAATTAACAGAGGAAGAATCAGAAACATCTGTTATGTACAAGCATGAATCGAAAAAAGATGATTTCGAAATTTCAAGAGATGATGATGGGGCATTTGTATTATCTGGTGGATCAGTAGAACGATTATTTAAAATGACTGATTTCAGTCGGGAAGATTCAATCCGCAGGTTCGCTAGACAACTTCGTGGAATGGGGATTGATGATGCACTTCGCGAGCGCGGTGCAAAAGATGGCGATACAGTACGACTATTACAATTTGAATTTGAATTTATCGAGTAAGGAAAGAAGGGGAACCGCATGAAAGATGTAACTGGCCAGCGCTTTTATTTAGTACGGGAGGATGTCCTAACCGAAGCAATGCAAAAAACTTTGGAAGCAAAGCATCTTCTCCAATCTGGGAAAGTATCTTCTATATGGGATGCAGTAAAAGAAGTGGACTTATCCCGAAGTGCTTTTTACAAATATCGTGATGCGGTTTTTCCGTTCCATTCGATTGTTCAAGAACGAATATTAACGGTATTTTTACAATTAGAAGATCGGGAGGGGACCCTTGCAAGGTTGCTTCAACTTGTAGCAGGGGCATCCATTAATATACTAACGATTCATCAAACGATTCCGATACAAGGTAGAGCAAGTGTCACATTATCACTAGATGTAACGGCAATGACAAAAGAATTAGATGATTTTTTAAATGAAATGAAGCGACTAGATTTTGTAGAATCAGCAGAAGTGATTAGCTCTGGCGCTTTATAAGAAAAGCGCAAGCGCGCTTATGTCTGTGTTAAAAGGCAAATGTTCTTTCCCCAAAGAAGTCGTTCTTTAACTATATTGGGGGAGGTTATTTGACTCCGAGAGGTAAGGCGCTAGAGCTATACTAGTAAGGGGGATTTCGAATGGCAACTCAACAAGTGGCTTTCCTTGGACCGGAAGCTTCTTTTACACATTTAGCATCACAGGTTTTATTTCAACATGATAAATTAGTTCCGCTGCGGACGATACCAGAATGTATCGATGCCGTTTCAAGTGGAAAAGTCGATATTGCAGTCGTGCCAATCGAAAATGCTTTAGAAGGCACCGTACCACTTACGATCGATTATTTATATCATGAAGCAGATGTATCTGTAATTGCAGAAATACTAGCACCGATTCAACAACATTTAATGGTGCACCCATCTAATGCAAAGAACTGGGAAGACATTCAGACCATCTATTCCCATCCACATGCATTAGCGCAATGTCATAAATATTTGTCTTATCGATTTGGAAGAGTCCCACTTGAACAATCGACTTCAACTGCAGCTGCTGCAAAATATGTTTCTGAAAATGAACAGCATTGTATTGCAGCGATTGGAAATGCCTCCGCTGCAACTGAATATGGACTTCAAATTATGGAACATAATATTCATGATTTTCATTTTAATCATACTAGATTTTTTGTACTCTCTAAAAAGAATGATAGTATTGGGCAAGCAGGTCATACAGAACAAGTAAAAACGACGATAATGCTTACATTGCCAATAGATGATCGATCTGGATCATTACATCAAGTACTTTCCGTTTTTGCTTGGCGAAAGCTCAATTTAAGTAAAATTGAATCGAGACCTTTAAAAACAGGGCTAGGGCAATACTTTTTTATTATAGATATATTAGAAGATGATCAGGTACCAATGATGCGAGGTGCAATGGAAGAGTTAGCGGCTTTGGGATGTGAAGTGAAGTCACTTGGATCTTATTATACATATGAAACGAAAGAATCTGCAGATTAATATAAAATATATAAAACGCAAGGTAGAAAATAATCCGTTTTCTGCCTTGCGTTTTTTTTTGGTTGTTTTCGAAAGGTGATTTGTTGCTTCAAATGGTGATTCTGTTTCCCCTTAAGCCATTAATAAATATAAAAAACCTTTATTCTTCTATTAAATAACCTTTTTTTCTCAGTGCTTCGATACCGCGATTTAATATTTCATCCGTTGGGGCAGAAAGCAAGTGTAGGTGAATACCCGAAGTAAGTTCTAATAAGAAAGAGGCTTCTGTTTCACTTACTTTTTTTAAGAACATCTCTACATCATGACGATTGGATACCATAATAGAAGAGGTTATTTCCCCGTATACTGGATGTTCTATTGTTACATTTTCAACTGTAACTCCAACATCTACTAATGCCTGAAGCTCATCTTTTGAATCTTTTGATTGGTGATTACACGCAACTTTTTTTTGTATATATGCACCACCTTCTTTCTTTTGCATTAGAATATATCCTTGGCTTGTCGAAACAATTGGGATATTCGTTGCTTTCAATAGCGTAATATCATTTACGATTACTTGTCGACTAACATTTGCTAGTTTGGCAAGATCTGAACCGGTAACCGGTTGGTTCTGCTCTTCTAAATAGGAAAGTATCCAATTTCTTCGTTCTGCACCTTTTAATTTTTTCAATAATAACTCCTCCCAACTTGCATAACGACCTAGCTTCTATTCATAAGTTTATCATGAAGGGAAGTGCTTTTCTAAAAAATCTGTGTCCAATTTAGGTAGTTGCACATAGTTTAAAGAGAAGGGAAGGAGGAAGACTGTGCAAATTCATATTGTCGAAAAAGGTGACACTCTTTGGAAGATTTCAAGAAGCTACGGTGTTTCTTTTGAAGAATTAAAGAAATTAAATGCACATCTCGCAAATCCAGAATATATCGTTCCTGGTATGAAGATTTTTATTCCAGATACAAAAAAAATGGAATCCATCAATCATCCATATAGCGAGAATCGCCCAGTTAAACAAGAAATGATGAAGAAGGAGGAAATGAAAACACATCATGCTCCACAGCATCATGTTCACCTAGAGCATCATGTTCATCCGCATCCAAAAGCGCAACCAGCTCATCCAGCTCATCCGCATCCAAAAGCGCAACCAGCTCATCCAGTTCATCCGCATCCAAAAGCGCAACCGGCTCATCCAGTTCATCCGCATCCAAAAGCGCACCCAGTACCACCAAAAGCGCACCCAGTACCACCAAAAGCTCTGCCTGTTCCACCAGTACCACCGGTCAGTCCACAACCGATTTATAACATAATGCCTGCTCCACCAGTACCACCGGTCAGTCCGCAACCGATTTTTAATATAATGCCAGCTCCACACATAGATATGACACCATCTCCACAGGGCTGGAGACTAGTGGAGTCAACATCTATCCATATTCAAGCACATTTTAATGAGCGGGAAAAAGAAGTACCAGCACCACCACCGCCACCACCAGCACCAGCACCAGTTCAGCCTGTTCCACCAGTACAATATATACAACCTGTAGTGGAAGAACCATCCCCTATATTCGAAGAAATGTATCCATGCCCACCAGAACAAGAATTTCCATACATGCACCCATATATGCATCCGCAAATGCACCCACAAATGCACCCACACTATGGAGAGTGTCCATGTGTACAGATTTGTTATGTACCGGTATATCCATGCCCACCATATCCATACCACCACTTTTAAATAGTGAGTTACTATATTCGGCAAATAAAAAAGAACGTATGGAAATGGAAAAATGAAAACGGGGTATTTTCTGTAAAGAAATATCCTTCTGAAGAACAGGCGGAAAAAATTCGGTTTATACATGATAAGTTACAATATATTGAAAATCCATTTGTTTTGCCGGTAATGGAATCTCCTCAACTGGATTTCATTATTCAACCATGGTTTAAAGGTACTCATACCGTTAATTACAGTATTGAGGAAGATCGGAAAGCGGTATACTCACTTCTTACTCGTTTGCATCAAACGAAAGAAATAATTGCCTGGGAAGAAAGCAAAGTCCTATATGCATTTAATTTGATTTCCAAATGGAAAACTCGTTTATTAAAAATGAAAGAAATTTCTTTTTTTGTTGAATCATTGATAGGTGTTAACAACACGAAGATGCTATTGATGTATGGTGATATGGCATTAAAAGATATGAAACCATTTGATATGAGTGACCGGACATTATTGCATGGAGATGTTGTACATCATAACTTCTTATCAGACGGTTCCTCTTATAAAATTATTGATTTTGATCTTGCGGTAATTGGACCAAAAGAGATGGAAAGTATTTTGTGGATGCATCGTGTCTTATCGGAAATAGATTATGATATTCACTTTTTAATGAATGAATTTCCCATGCTTGAAAAAATTGTGCGCAAGCATAAAGAAGCGATGATGTATCCAAACGAATTATATAGAGAGTGGTTATATGCATTTGCGTTACCTGTAGAACGAAAACAAAAGTTTATCGAACAGTTAGTTCCATATACGAACAAAGCCTTAACGGAATGGCCTAATTTATGCTATAATTTAAGTCAGCTAAAGTAGTTCTAACCTTATTCAGCAAACCCTTGTTTGAACAACGTCATAGCCTCTGGCGGAAGCCACAGATTTATCGAGCAAGATCTGGGCTCAAATGCGCCAAGGCAAATTTAATATAGGAGTTGGTCGCTCGTTGACAGAGCGGCCTTCTTTGTTTTTACATCCAGACTCCAGCGCTTTTGATCGTTATGATATACTAGGTTTATTGATTGTGAGGGATTTTAGATATGTATGATTACATAAAAGGACAGGTTACACGAGTGACACCTGAGTATGTTGTGTTGGAGTTGCAGGGAATAGGATATCAGCTGTTTACGCCAAATCCATTTGCGTTTAGAAAGAGTGAAGAAATAATCCAAGTATTTACACATTTTCATGTTCGAGAAGATATGCAACAGTTAATGGGTTTTTCGACTTTAGCACAGCGAGAGTTGTTTCGAAAGCTTATTCTCGTTTCTGGAATTGGACCTAAAGGAGCACTTGCCATATTAGCAAGTGGTGAACCGACACATGTAATCCAAGCGATTGAACGAGAAGATGAAACATTTTTGGTGAAGTTTCCTGGGGTTGGAAAGAAAACAGCTCGTCAAATGATTTTAGACTTAAAAGGGAAATTACATGATCTAATGGATCTGGAACAGATAGAGATAGTGGATGACGAACCGAATTTATTTGTGGATAGCTCCGCCGACCATGAGCTTGAAGAAGCATTGCTTGCACTTACGGCACTCGGCTATTCAGAAAGAGAACTATCAAAAGTCCGACCAAAGTTAAAAGACAATAAGGAACTCCAAACAACGGATGAATTTATGAAAAAAGCATTACAATTATTATTTTCCGGGAAATAAGAAAAGCGCAGGCGCCTATATCAGAGGGTTACAGTCTAAGTTCGCGACATAGTGTCGCAACAACAGTAAGACCCATTTGGTGCGAGCCAAGGGGAAGCATCCTAGGTCACACAAACGGTTTTGATTGTTACGAGCTTGCGCTGGAGCTGGATCAATAATGAAAGGAGAATTTTGGCATGACGGAACGTGTGATTTCGAGCGAGATTTCTAATTATGATGAACCGTATGAACAATCACTTCGTCCACAGTTGTTAAAACAATATATTGGACAAGATAAGATTAAACATAACTTAGAGATTTTCATTGAAGCAGCAAAAATGAGAAGTGAAAGTTTGGATCATTGTCTTTTATACGGACCGCCAGGACTTGGTAAAACGACACTTGCCTCAGTAATTGCGAACGAAATGGACGTTCAAATTCGGATGACAAGTGGGCCAGCTATTGAGCGACCAGGTGATTTAGCAGCTATCGTTAGTTCGCTTGAACCAGGTGATGTATTATTTATCGATGAAATACATCGACTGAATCGTTCCATTGAAGAAGTGCTATACCCTGCAATGGAAGATTTTTGTTTAGATATAGTAGTAGGAAAAGGCCCCTCTGCAAGAAGTGTTCGGTTAGATTTACCACCATTTACGCTAATCGGTGCAACGACACGAGCTGGCGCACTATCAGCCCCACTTAGGGACCGTTTCGGTGTATTACTTCGATTGGATTATTATGATGAAAATGCACTTACATCAATTGTTGAAAGAAGTGCAGAATTATTTAATGCTTCAATTGATTATGAATCTGCTGGTGAAATTGCAAGACGTTCAAGAGGGACACCTCGTATTGCAAATCGCCTATTAAAACGTGTCCGTGATTATGCACAAGTGCGTGGGAATGGTCATATTTCATTAAATCTAGCAAGAGAAGCACTAGAGCTTCTTCAAGTGGATCCAAGAGGATTAGATCATATCGATCACAAGTTATTAATGGCCATGATTGAGAGGTTCAGAGGTGGTCCTGTGGGTCTTGATACGATTGCAGCAAGTATTGGAGAAGAATCGACAACGATAGAAGATGTGTACGAACCATATTTATTACAAATCGGGTTTATACAACGATCTCCTAGGGGTAGAATAGTAACGCCATCTGCTTATGAGCATTTAGGAATGCCGCTACCAATCGAAAGAAACGACTAATAAAGGATGTACGCCATATGAGAGTAGAAGATTTTGATTTTGAATTACCGGAAGAACTGATTGCGCAAACGCCATTACTGGATCGGACAAGCAGCAAGTTATTAGTAGCTGATTTTCCGAAGAAGACGTATACACACACTCATTTTTCTGCCATTCTAGATGACTTAAAAGCGGGGGATTGCCTCGTATTAAACGATACAAAAGTAATGCCTGCTCGTTTAATGGGAGTGAAAGAAGAGACTGGTGCAAACGTAGAAGTGCTATTATTGACACAAATTGAAGGGGATCATTGGGAGACACTTGTTAAACCGGCAAAGCGTGTCAAAATAGGAACAACGATTGTATTCGGTGACGGGCTACTGCGTGCTGTTTGTACCGAGATAAAAGAGCATGGCGGACGTATATTCCGCTTTGAATACGCTGGTGTGTTTTTTGAAGTGTTGGACCAACTTGGGGAGATGCCTTTACCACCATATATTCATGAAAAATTAGAAAACAAAGATCGTTATCAAACAGTTTATGCGAAAGAACAAGGTTCGGCCGCGGCCCCAACTGCTGGACTTCACTTTACAGAAAACTTATTAGATGAAATTAAAGCAAAAGGTGTTAAAATAGCGTTTGTGACACTTCATGTAGGACTTGGAACTTTCCGTCCAGTAAGCGTGGATTCTATCGATGATCACGAAATGCATTCGGAGTTTTATCGTCTATCGAAAGAAACAGCAAATACAATAAATGAAGTGAAGGCAACAGGCGGGAAAATAGTTGCGGTAGGTACTACTTCTACAAGAACACTTGAAACGGTTGCAACTAAGTTTGACGGGGTATTGCAAGAAGATAGTGGTTGGACATCTATTTTCATCTATCCGGGATACGAATTTAAATGTATTGACGGAATGATTACAAATTTCCATTTGCCGAAATCGACGCTCGTAATGCTTGTGAGTGCACTTACATCAAGGGACTTTATCTTGTCTGCGTATAAAGAAGCAATCGATTTGCGCTACCGTTTTTTTAGTTTTGGAGATGCAATGTTTATAAAAGGAAGGAATTTTTAAATGTCAGCAATAACGTATGAGTTAATAAAAAAAGATAAACAAACAGGAGCTCGACTAGGTATCGTGCACACACCGCATGGTTCGTTTGAAACACCAACTTTCATGCCAGTTGGAACACAAGCAACGGTAAAGACGATGGCACCTGAAGAAATAAAAGAAATGGATGCAGGTATTATTTTAAGTAATACGTATCATTTATGGCTTCGTCCAGGACATGATATTATTCGCGAAGCTGGTGGACTGCATAAATTTATGAACTGGGACCGTGCTATTTTAACCGATTCTGGCGGATTCCAAGTATTTAGTTTAAGCGATATGCGTAAAATTGAAGAAGAAGGAGTTCACTTCCGCAATCATTTAAATGGTGATAAATTATTTTTAAGCCCTGAAAAATCCATGGAAATTCAAAATGCACTGGGTTCCGATATTATGATGGCATTTGACGAATGTCCACCATATCCTGCTAGCTTTGAATATATGAAAGCATCTGTAGAGCGTACATCTCGCTGGGCAGAGCGTTGTTTGACTGCACATACAAACACGGATAAACAAGGCTTATTTGGGATAATTCAAGGTGGGGAATATGAGGAATTACGCCGCCAATCTGCAAAAGATTTAATTTCGATGGACTTTCCAGGTTATGCAATTGGAGGGCTGTCGGTTGGTGAACCAAAAGACGTGATGAATCGTGTACTTGACTATACAACGCCTCTAATGCCGGATAATAAGCCTCGTTACTTGATGGGGGTTGGATCTCCGGACTCATTAATCGATGGGGCTATTCGCGGTGTAGACATGTTTGACTGTGTGTTACCAACTCGAATAGCTCGTAATGGTACATTCATGACATCGAAAGGTCGTTTAGTTATTAAAGGAGCAGCATTTGCGCGTGATTTCGGACCGATTGATGAAAAATGTGATTGCTACACATGTAAAAATTACTCTAGAGCGTATATTCGTCATTTATTTAAGGCGGATGAAACATTTGGCCTTCGCTTGGCTTCGTATCATAATCTTCATTTCTTGATGAAGTTAATGGAAAATGTGCGTCAAGCAATTCGAGAAGATCGATTACTAGATTTTAAAGAAGAATTTTTTGAAGAATATGGATATAATAAACCGAATGCAAAAAACTTTTGATTCTTGTATACTATAAAGAGATAAAAGGGAGGGGAACAAAATATGGATACTTTGGTAGGATTATTACCGATAATTGCGATGTTTGCAGTGATGTGGTTTTTCATCATTCGCCCAGCGCAAAAACGTCAAAAAAATACATCACAAATGCAAAATAGTCTAAAACGTGGAGATCAAATCATTACTGTTGGTGGTTTACACGGGAAGATAGATGCAGTGGATGATCAAACAATTTTCGTAGTAGTTGCAGACGGCACTCGTTTACAATTCGAGCGCGTTGCAGTAGGACGAGTTGTTTCAGAGTCATAAGAAAAGCAAAAGAACTTACTCAAAATTTACGAGTAAGTTCTTTTTTTCTGGGCACAGTAAGGATGAGGTGATCATGTGCAAGATATACTTATCATTATGCTACGCACGATTATTTTATATTGGGTTATACTAGGTATCTTACGTATAATGGGAAAGCGAGAAGTCGGAGAGTTAAGTATTTTCGATTTGGTTGTATTTTTATTAATAGCAGAGGTCGCTGCCTTTGCTTTAGATGATCCACATAGTAACTTTATTCATGCGTTAGTACCAATGTTGATGTTATTGATTATCCAAATTGGTGTTTCTTATTTTTCGTTAAAAAGTAAAAATTTTCGAGATGCAATGGAAGGAAAGCCTTCGATTATTATGAAGGAAGGTATCATTATTGAGAAAGAAATGCGAAAACAGCGATATAACCTTGATGATTTATTGCAACAGTTACGTGAACAGCAAATTGGATCTATCCAATCCGTTTCTTATGCGTTTTTGGAGCCTTCTGGTAATTTGTCCGTTTTTAAAAAAGAATCAGAACAATACGTATTTCCAATCATTATCGATGGGGAAATTCAACAAGACCATCTGGAACGAATAGGAAAAAATGAAAAATGGTTACGGGAAGAACTAGAAAAGCAATCGATTACGAATGTAGAAAAGATATTCTATTGCAGTTATGAGGAAGATGCGCTTTATATACAACTTAAAACTTCCTTTTAGTTGTCCGAGCAATTTTAAGGATCACTGCTATTTCTTTTCGCTTTATTTGCCTAAATAAGACTAATCCGATAGTTAAAAACAGTAATGTATACAAGCAATCTACCATTAAAGATCGTTCACCTATAGTAATCAGTAGTGGTCTTGCAATAATAGTGATTAAAAAAACTGCATAAGGTAGCACAAAAAATGAGAATCCAATTTGTGCTTCTTTTTTTTCTTTTAAAGAAGCGATATGTAAAAACGACGTGATTAATACCCCAAAACCAATCGCAACAATGGCTCCTTTTTCCTGAATAGAAACTTGTGATGCAAGAAAAAACAATAACAATAATTTCCCAACACCACCATATAATGAATTTAAAAAGGCGGCTTTTGAATTGTTTAGTGCTTGTAAAATGGAAAATAAAGGACTCTGAATATAATAAAAGAAAAAAATAGGTGCAAGTATTTTCATGTAAACGGTAGAATCTTCTACATGAAAAAGAGCAGAAACTAATTCGCCACCATGTAAATAAAATAAAGTTGCAGCATAACAGCCGGTTAATGTAGAAAATTTTAGCGATAAGTGAATTCGTTCTTTTAAAAGCGAATGATCCTTTCTAGCAAACGCATCGCTTACTGCTGGGATTAATACAATTGAAAGTGCATAGGGAATAAAAGAAGGGAACAGTAATAATGGTATTAATACCCCAGAAATGACTCCATATAATGTAGTTGCAGCAATGCTTGTAACACCTGTTACAGCGAGAGCTTTGATGAAAATAATCGGTTCTAAAAACCAAGTGAAAGATCCGAATAATCGACTTCCTGAAGATGGTAGAGCAATCGAAAATATAGGAGATAATGGATAATGTTTTTTCTCCTTTTCGTAATGTTGTTTTGATTTCCATTTATTATACTTCCATTTCAAATAGAGTAAGGATGCAACTTCCGCAAGCAGTGTCATGCACATTGCATAGGCTGCTGCTTCTTGAGTTGTAGAGGAAGTGAGTAATAATGGTAACAAAAAGGTTATGAGTAAGATACGAATTATTTGTTCCAACAATTGCGCTACTGCTGTTTCTTCTAAACGAGCAATTCCTTGGAAAAATCCTTTAATGACGCCACTTGCTGCCGCAAAAGGGACAATTGCTATCGATACATACAAAGTCATCGTTATTGCATCGTTTTTCAATAAATTACCAGAAATATAAGGTGCGACAAATAAAAATAGTGGGGTAAAAATCAGAATAGAAATGACGGTAATAATTACAGAAGTCCGCATTACGGTGAAATACTTTGAAATTGCATTTCTCGTACGTAATTCAGCAATTATTTTAGCAATGGCAATTGGAATTCCTAGTTGAATGAGCGACAAGAAAAAGATAAAAGCTGGATAGGCAGTCATATAAATACCAACTGCCTCTTCGCCGGTTAACCGGACAAACTGCATTCGATAAATAAACCCTAAAAACTTAGACAAAAAAATGGAAAGCATTAACACAAGAGAACCTTTTAAAAATGTCGACAAATAAACACTTCCTTCTCAAATACAGGAACATAGTTTACAATAACAATATGCTTTCTAGTTAGTATATTATTCGTTAAAAGGAGTGCGGTATTTTGGAAAACGCATATGAAGACATTTTTAAGCACGTACTACCTGCTTTAGAAAGTAAAAAAACTGAATTTCAAGTGTATCAATACGCCACAGTAACGGAAAGTGATATTTGGAAATATTGTGTATCCAAAAAATGGCGCAAAAAAGACATTGCCACTCTGCCTTTATACCAAATTGTCAATGATGTACTTTCCGTTTCACCAGCAGAATATATGACGTATGAACAAATTGATCAATTTAAAACGGAAAATTGGTTTTCAGAGATCAATAAAGATGAACTACAACTTTTATTAAATCCCAAAAATATAGAAGTATAAGGTAACCGTTATTTGACAGTGAGCGCATCGTGTTTCATAATAAACATGTTGCTTTTTTTTGAGGAGGAAACATACATATGAAAACTAGAGGGCGCATAGTTGCGTTTTTATTGCTTATCGTTATTTTTGCAGGGACAATTAGCCCCACTGTTAGTGGAGTTCTAAACAATATTAAACTTGGTTTAGATTTACAAGGTGGATTTGAAGTACTTTACCAAGTAGAAGAGTTGAAAGAAGGGCAAGAGATTACGGATGAAGTGGTTTCGGCTACTGCATCAGCACTTTCGAACCGTATAGATGTATTAGGTGTAAGTGAGCCTAGTATACAAATCGAAGACGGTCATCGTATTCGCGTTCAGCTTGCTGGAGTGGATGATCAGAACTCGGCAAGGGAAATTCTTTCGACACAAGCGAATCTAACTTTCCGTGATTCAGATGATAACATTATGCTAGATGGGGCAGATCTAAAAGAAGGTGGAGCGAAGGATGCTTTTAATCAACAAGGGCAACCGATCGTAACATTAGAACTTAAAGATGCTAGTAAATTTGCAGATGTAACAGCTGAAATTGCGGCTAAACCAGCACCAGATAATGTATTAGTTATTTGGATGGATTTTGAAGAAGGTGTGGATTCATACGCAGCGGAAGTGATGAAGCCAGAACCGAAATTTACATCAAACCCACGAGTTTCTCAGCGTATTAATTCGGATAGCGTTGAAATCTCAGGTGCTTTCACTGTAGAAGAAACAAAGAATTTAGCAGGTGTTTTAAATGCAGGGGCATTACCTGTTAAGCTAACGGAAATTTATTCTACATCTGTAGGTGCTCAGTTCGGTGAAGAAGCATTAAATAGTACGATTTTTGCTAGTATTATCGGGGTTGCGGCTATTTTCATATTCATGATTTTCTATTACCGTTTACCTGGTGTAGTAGCTGTAATATCTTTAGTAGTTTATATTTTCTTAATTTTAGTCATTTTTGATTGGATAAATGGTGTATTAACACTTCCTGGTATAGCAGCGATTGTACTCGGCGTGGGTATGGCCGTGGATGCAAATATTTTGACATATGAACGAGTGAGGGAAGAATTACGAGTTGGTAAGTCTGTTAAAAAGGCATTTGATGCCGGAGCAAAAGAGTCTTTCTCTGCAATATTTGATGCGAATATTACAACTCTTTTAGCAGCAGCCGTATTGTTCTACTTTGGTACAAGTTCTGTTAAAGGATTCGCAACCCTATTAATCATCAGTATATTAGTTATTTTCATTACTGCGGTTTGGGCGTCACGTGTATTATTAGGATTGCTCGTTAACAGTGGTTATTTCGATAATAAACCAGGTTGGTTTGGTATTCCGAAGAAACGTATGCACGCTCCGGAAGATGAAGTGGATACGCTTGACTTAACGACGAAATTTGACCGTTTTGATTTTGTACACAGTCGTAAAATTTTCTATATTGCTTCGATTACTTTAACGATTGCCGGGATTATCATCTTAAGTGTCTTCAAGTTGAATCTTGGAATTGATTTCTCAAGTGGTACTCGCGTGGAGATTAAGTCAACTGAATCATTAACAAAAGAATTTGTCTCAGACAAACTAGATAATATTGGTTTATCTTCTGATGATATTGTACTTTCTGGAGAGAATAATGAAATTGCAGTAGTAAGCTATAATGAGGATTTTACTCAAGAAGAAGTTAAAACTTTAAAAACGTCAATGACCGAAGAGTTTGGTATCGATCCAGGTGTAAGTAGTGTATCTCCAGAGGTTGGAAAAGAACTTGCGGAAAATGCGGTAAAAGCACTGTCGTTAGCAGCACTTGGTATTGTTATTTACGTGGCATTCCGTTTCGAATGGAGAATGGGAGTTGCTTCAATTGTCTCCCTAATACATGATGCTTTTATAATCATTGCGATATTTAGTTTTTTACGATTAGAAGTGGATATAACCTTTATTGCAGCAGTCTTAACGATTATCGGTTACTCGATTAATGATACGATTGTAACGTTTGACCGTATTCGAGAAAATTTACTTCGTAGCAAGAAGATTACTTCCGAAGAAGAACTTGCTACAATTGTAAACAAATCATTACGCCAAACGCTTGGACGTTCCGTAAATACCGTGTTAACTGTTATTTTCGTAGTTGTTGCGCTTTTATTATTTGGAGCAGGTGGAATCCAAAACTTCTCCATTGCATTATTAATAGGTTTAATCGCAGGTACGTATTCTTCTATTTTTATCGCAGCTCAGTTGTGGTTTGATTTGAAAGTGAAAGAATTACGTAAAACAGGCGGAATTGATGTGAAGAAAGAAGAAAAGACATGGGGTTCTGATGAGCCAGTAGTATAAGGTTTAACTATTTTAGGGAACAGGGTATATATTACATATATTCTGTTCCCTTTTTCTGTAGTCCAGCTTCTGCGCCTTTTCCTGCGCACAGCTCGTCGCAAACAAAATCTCTTGTGGTGGCTGGGGAGCTGCCTCCTGGGCCCGCACGATCCGGGTTATGCATCTGTTGATGAACGGATGCCTTCTCCTTATTTAACTGTCGGAAGCCTGCACGAAGCAGGTCATACAGTCGTTGCGACATGACGTCGCGCACTTAGACTGTATTCCTATTAGATAGGCGCTAACGCTTTTATATGCTAAAATACAAAATAAATGGGGTGTCAAGTTGAGGTTTCAGTGGTCGTTATTATTTGGATTATTATTTGCAGTAATTATTGCATTATTTGCGGTATACAATGTTGACTCTGTACCAGTAAATTATGTTCTTGGTACAGCTGACTGGCCCCTTATTTTAGTAATACTTGGTTCTGCATTACTAGGAGCACTTTTAAGTGGTGCGGTTGCAATCTATCGTTCTTTTATTCTATCAAGAAAAGTGAAACATCTTGAAAAAGAACTAGGGAAGAAAGAGGCATCCATTAGTGCTTTGCAAAATGAAATTGTTGTTCAACAAGAAAAATCATTACAAGAAGTGGAAAAGCTAACAGAAGTAAAGGATGAAAATACACCGAATTAACTTCATTCAGCAGATGTTTTGTTGCGACGAGCCTGCGCAGGAGCAGATGTTTTGTTGCGACGAGCTTGCGCAGGAGTAATAACTTCTGTGGAGATGAATGAAGAGTAGTGGAAGCAAATACGCCTAGGCACATTTGATCTTGAATTTAGCGGAGGAGTTGTACCAAAATGTTCTTTTGGATACAACTCTTTTTTACGTTATAATAGAATATAAGGAAGTGAAGAAATGATTCAATCTCAAAAAAAGTGGAGTATTTCTAGACCAGACGAACAGCTAGTTTCTAAACTAGAAAAGGAACTTTCCATTCCTAGTGTGTGTGCGAAAGTATTAGTATCCAGAGGTTTTGAAAGCGTGGAAGATGCAAGAGCTTTTTTACATGTAACGGAAGCCCAAATACATAATCCTTTTTTACTAAATGGGATGGATGCATTAGTAGCCCGTGTCCAAAGGGCGATAGATGCTGGAGAACGAATTATGGTTTATGGTGATTATGACGCAGATGGTATAACTAGTACGACCATCATGATGAAAACCTTAGAGTCGATTGGTGGAGATGCTCTATTTAAAATACCCAATCGATTTATCGATGGATATGGTCCAAGTGAGCGGTTATTTCAAGAAGCATTCGATGAAGGGGTCTCCTTAATCATTACGGTTGATAATGGTATTTCCGGGCATGCAGCGATTCAATTTGCAAAGAATTTAGGAATGGATGTAATCGTAACGGATCATCATGAACCAGGAGAAACATTACCAGCGGCAGATATTATTATCCACCCAGGCTTACAAGAGTCAACGTATCCGTTTCCTCATTTGGCTGGTGTTGGGGTAGCTTTTAAAGTTGCACATGCGCTAATTGGAGAGATACCGAAAGAATTCTACTACTTAGTAGCAATTGGAACGATCGCGGATTTAGTTTCATTGACTGGAGAAAATCGTTATTTTGTCCAACAAGGTATAAAACAAATGCAACGAACTAATTCTATAGCAATAGAAGCGCTCGCAAATATAAGTGGCGTGGAGTTGTCCACGATCAATGAAGAAACAGTCGGATTTATGTTTGGCCCACGTATTAATGCGATTGGTCGATTAGGTGAGGCAGCACCTGGGGTTGAATTATTTTTAACAGAAGAGCCGAACTATGCATTATCGATTGCCAATATGTTAAACGATAAAAATAAAGAACGACAGGCAATAGTTAAGCAAATTACGGATGAAGCAGTTGAAATAATTGAGCAAACAAATATTGTAGATGGGCCAAGTGTTATCGTCGTTGGTAAAAAAGATTGGAATCCAGGCGTACTGGGAATTGTAGCTTCTAAACTGGTGGAAAAATATTACCGACCTGCAATTGTTCTTGGCTTTGATGAAGAAAAGCAAGTAGCAAAAGGGTCTGCTCGAAGTATAGAAGGGTTCCATATGTATAATGAGATTGCAAAAAATAGCGACATCGTATTACATTTCGGTGGTCATCCAATGGCTGCTGGTATGACCTTGCCTCTAGAGCATGTGGAATTGTTTAGAAACCGTTTAAATGAACAAGCTAAAACAGCTTTGACAGAAGAGCACCTAGTTCCAATTGTATCGATAGATGTTCCGCTTAAAATGGATGAAATTTCAACTGAGTCTATTGAATCGCTAAAACAGCTCGCTCCATTTGGAATGGATTTTACAAAACCGGTTTATTGTATAGAAAATGTAGAAGTTTCATCTATACGTAAAATTGGATCTGCACAAAACCATGTGAAAATGGAGTTGAAACAAGGAGTTACATCGTTAGATGCAATTGGATTTGGTAAAGGAGAGCTAGCAGATGAAATTGCTCCTTCCACCAAACTCTCATTTATCGGCGACTTACAAATTAATGAGTGGAACGGACGAAAAAAGCCGCAACTAATGATTCAAGACGCAAAAACCAATGATTGGCAGCTTTTTGATATTAGAGGAATACGCCAAGTGAACCGCTGGTTACCGATGATTCCGCCTGAACAAACTGTTTTTGTAGCGTTCCATGAACAAACTATTGCTCACTTTAGATCTGTGATACCAAAAGATATATGGCAAGTTGCTGAATTGATGGAGCAGCAAGTGCACGCTGACTTTCTGACTATTTTAGATTTGCCTTCTAATGAAAATGAGCTCACTCAATTGTTAGATTATCAACAGTGGCAAAGGATATATGCACATTTCTATGCAGATGAATCTACGTATTTTGAAGGATTACCGACGCGCGATCAATTTAAGTGGTACTTCTCCTTTTTAGCAAAACGTAAAACATTTGCATTAAAACAGCATATACATGAATTATCCAAGCATACTGGTTGGAGTCAAAAAACAATTAATTTTATGTCAAAGGTGTTTTTTGAGCTGAATTTTGTTAGAATAGAGGGTGGGTCGTTGGTTATGAATGATCATCTTGCCAAACAAGATTTATCAGAAGCACCAACGTATCAACAGCGTGCAAATGAAATCGAGCTTGAACAGAAGCTATTATATGCGCCATACATTGAACTGAAACAATGGTTTGAAGAGCGAAGAGCAGTGCAAACCGTTCCTGAGGAGGAGCAAAAATGGATTTAAAGCAATACGTAACAACTGTTGAAGACTGGCCAAAACCAGGTATTAGTTTTAAGGATATTACAACAATTATGGACAATGGGGAAGCATACAAGTATGCAACTGACCAAATTGTAGAATATGCGAAAAAAGTAAATGTTGATATTATAGTTGGACCAGAAGCACGTGGATTTATCATCGGATGCCCGGTAGCATATTCACTAGGAATAGGATTTGCTCCAGTCCGTAAAGAAGGTAAGCTTCCACGAGAAGTAATTCGTGCTGAGTACGGATTAGAATATGGCAAAGATATTTTAACAATGCACAAAGATGCTGTTAAACCTGGACAGCGTGTTCTAATTGTCGATGATTTACTAGCAACTGGCGGTACAATTGATGCGACAATTCGGTTAGTAGAAGAATTGGGCGGAGTCGTAGTGGGATGTGCTTTCTTAATCGAACTTACCTATCTTGAAGGGCGAAAGAAGCTAAAAGATTACGATATATGCACACTAATGCAGTACTAAATAAGGGCGGACTTTACAAGTCCCTCTTTTTTTTTATAGAATATAACCTATATACTATTTTATCTTCATTCAGCAAGCGACAGATTTTCAAGAGAGATTATTGAGCGAGCTCATACCTGCGAGATGTAGGTCAGTTAGCAGTTGTCGCAAGGATGCGACGTTTTTAGGATAACTTCCTTTCTTGGTCTTGGCGAACTAATTTCTGCGGAGCTGAACAAAGTGAAGCGGAAGCAATATTTTTTCTGCGGAGCTGAACAAAGTGAAGCGGAAGCAAATACGCCGAGGCTATTTAAATATAAACGAAATCAGGTGAGCTCAGCATGGCAAAAGATCAAGTGAAGACAGCAGAAGATGTTTTCGAAACACTTTCCACTTATATGAACGAAGAACATGTGAATTTTGTGAAAAAAGCATATGAACTTGCAGAGCATGCACATCGAGAACAGTTTCGTAATTCTGGTGAACCGTATATTTTACATCCCATCCAAGTAGCCGGAATTCTTGCTGATCTTCAGATGGATCCAGAGACCGTTGCAGCTGGTTTTCTACATGATGTGGTAGAAGATACTGAATATACACGAGAAGATATTGTTCGAGAGTTCAATGAAGAAGTTGCGCTTCTAGTAGACGGTGTCACAAAACTCGGCAAGATTAAATATATGTCCAAGGAAGAACAACAAGCAGAGAATCATCGTAAAATGTTTATCGCCATGGCTCAAGATATTCGAATAATTCTTATAAAGCTTGCGGACCGTTTACATAATATGCGTACTTTAAAACATTTACCAGAGGCGAAACAGCGTCGAATTTCCAATGAAACACTAGAAATTTTTGCACCACTAGCACATCGTCTAGGGATTTCTGCAGTGAAGTGGGAATTAGAAGATACGGCTTTACGTTACTTAAATCCTCAACAATATTATCGTATCGTTAACTTTATGAAGAAAAAACGTACGGAGCGTGAATCTTACTTAAAAGATGTGATGAATGATATTCGTGATCAACTGAATGAGATGGAAGTAGTCGCAGATGTATCAGGTCGACCAAAACATATCTACAGTATTTATCGTAAAATGGTTGTCCAAAACAAACAATTTAATGAAATTTACGATTTACTCGCAATGCGAATTATTGTCAAAAGCATTAAAGATTGCTACGCGGTTTTAGGTGTAATCCATACATTATGGAAACCTATGCCAGGACGATTCAAAGATTATATCGCAATGCCAAAGCAAAATCTGTATCAGTCTCTCCATACTACCGTAATAGGGCCTAATGGAGATCCGCTAGAAGTGCAAATTCGAACGGAAGAGATGCATAATATTGCTGAATACGGGGTTGCAGCACACTGGGCATATAAAGAAGGAAGAAAAGTAGAAGCAAGTAATCAAACGATAGATTCCAAATTATCTTGGTTTAGGGAAATACTTGAATTTCAGCAAGAATCGTCGAACGCAGAAGAATTTATGGAGTCTTTAAAATTCGATCTATTTTCAGATATGGTGTATGTTTTTACACCAAAAGGGGATGTTGTCGAGCTTCCCGCTGGTTCAGTACCTATTGACTTCGCATATCGAGTACATTCCGAAGTTGGCAATAAAACGATTGGTACGAAAGTAAATGGAAAGATGGTTCCTCTGGATACAAAGTTAAAAACAGGCGATATTATCGAAGTATTAACTTCTAAGCAATCATTTGGTCCTAGTAAAGATTGGTTGAAAATTGCACAATCCTCCCAAGCAAAAAATAAAATCAAACAGTTCTTTAAAAAACAACTGAGAGATGAAAATATTTTGAAAGGGAAAGAACAAGTAGAAAAAGAAATTAAATCGCAAGAATTTGAGATAAAAGAAGTACTGACCTCTGAAAATATTAAGCGTGTTTGTGAAAAATATGCTTTTGCAGGGGAAGAAGATTTGTATGCAGCAGTTGGTTTTAATGGTATAACAGCACAGCAAGTAGTGAACCGTTTGGCTGAAAAAATGCGTAAAATTCGAGATCAAGAAGAAGCACTCGAAAAAATTACAACGGAAATGAAAGCACCCGCTATTAAGAAAACGACCGAATCAGGTGTTATTGTAAAAGGGATCGAGAATCTACTAATTCGTCTTTCCCGTTGTTGTAGTCCTGTCCCAGGAGATGAAATTGTAGGGTTTATCACGAAAGGTAGAGGTGTGTCTGTTCATCGTGCAGATTGCCCGAACGTACAAAATGATGATGCGCACTCCAGAATTATTGAAGTCGAGTGGGAACAATCGGATATACCGATGAAAAAAGATTATCAAGTAGATATTGAAGTTTCTGGATTTGATCGACCGGGCTTACTAAATGAGGTTTTACAAGTTGTAAATGAATCAAAAACAATTATTGCAGCTGTAAATGGTAAAACAGACAATGACATTGCAAATATCCATTTAACAATACTTATCTCAAATATCACCCATTTAAACAAAGTAGCAGAGCGGATCAAACAGTTGCCAGATGTTTATTCAGTTCAACGGATTATTAACTAAAGGGAGTCACCGTATCATGAAAGTGTTGCTTCAACGTTGTCAAAATGCCAGTGTCACAGTAGATGGACAAGTGACAGGGAAAATTGATTATGGATATGTATTATTAGTAGGCATTACATCAACAGATAGTGAAAAAGAAATAAATTATTTAGTAGAGAAAATCGCTGGTTTGCGATTATACGAAGATGATGAAGGTAAGATGAATCATTCAATCGTAGAAGTAGGAGGCTCCATTCTTTCTGTTTCCCAGTTTACATTATATGCGGATACACGAAAAGGTAGAAGACCGAGTTTTATAGAAGCAGCTCGACCAGAAATAGCGAAACCATTATGGGAGTTGTTTAATACAAAGCTTCGTGATAAGGGTTTCACCGTGGAAACTGGGGTTTTTGGAGCAATGATGGATGTAACACTCACAAACGATGGTCCAGTGACCATTATGTTAGAAGCTTAAATAAAAAATAGGGCACTTCTTGTTTTTATTCTAAACAGGAAGTGCCTTTTTTTATAACCTAGTGTTCCAGATACAATAAAAAATATGGCTCTGATAACCGATACCGCTGATTTCCGTTACAGGCGGACGCTTTGCGCGGGGTGAGCGATGAGCCATCACCGCCGCTTGCTCGTACGTTGTGATGTCTCATCTGATAAGATCTCTGAAATTGCATCTTCAGTCCCGCACGATGTGGGTCAGGCAGTCGTTGCGAAATGTTCTTTATTTTGCGACGAGCTTTGCTCAGGAGCACCACGAATTCACGAACTTAGACTGTCCTCATTTGAAGCTTTATGAGTTGGAAAGCATCTTTTCACTCATTATCCAAAAAGATCTTAACTTTATTCGTACTGTTGAAGGAGGGCGACGGTAAGGCAAGTGCAATAAAATTACCGAAAAAAAGAGAGGTTGATCGTGACTAATGTCACGAACAACCTTTTTAAAAAAACAAACGGTAATGATATAGTAATAAGCCTGTCCAAATACCTCCGAAAACGATACAAAACAGGTTTAGTACTAAGAGGGTACTTGCACTGTTCTTAATCTAACTGATTATCAAAATAGTTAATAATTCCGTTGTATATACCATGTGTTGCTTGATCTCTAAATTGTCTAGTTGTGACATTTCGTTCTTCGGAAGGATTGCTCAAATACCCCAACTCTATTAAAATTGCATTTTGTTTATTTTCCCGTAAAACTAAATAGTTTCCTGGCTGTGTTCCTCGATCTCTAAGCGAAATCATACTACCTAGTCCAGCGTGTACATATTCCGCTAGTTTCTTTTGATAGCTGTGCATATAATATGTCGTATATCCTCGCACAGTACTATTTTCTACCGCATCATAATGTAAACTAATAAATGCATCCGCTGCTGCTTGGTGACCGATTGAAACACGTTTACGAAGATCAACATAAACATCCGATTGCCTCGTCATAATGACGTTAGCACCAGCAGCTTGTAACTTGGAAGAAAGCAGCTCTGCAGTTAATAATGTAATATCTTTTTCATCTGTTCCAAGAGCTCCTGTAGTGCCACGGTCATTACCACCATGGCCGGCATCAATCACAATGGATAAGCCTTTCAATGTCCCTTTTTTTCTAGGTTGCTTTTTTTCTTGAATTGGTAAATCAGTAGTGACAACAGAATTTGATGCCGAGACTAACCAACTTGCTACATAAGCTATTGATTGGTTTTCCATAATGACTTTATACCAGTCATTCACTTTGTCGGTTACTTCAAACGTTTCTCCGGCATCTGCTCGCTTTACCACAGCACTATTTGTCGTGCTATCTGAACGTAAATTAGTGCCATTGTATAAAATGGTTATCGTATTAACTGATTCGGAAGATGGAGTGGAATTCTGTTCATTTAAGAATGTACCGTAAAAACTGTATATCCATCCAATTTTCCCATTATCCAATTGAACCTTTACCCAATTATGATCCGTATCAAGTACTTCAAATTGCTCTCCTTTTGTCACTTGTCCAATTTGTTTAGAGGAAAGATCGGCTTTAGCACGAATATTTAGTACATCTACAGATACAACAAATAATTTCTCTGAAGTATGAGTTTCAGAGCTCTTCATTTCGTTTGCAGTCTGCTCCGCAATCGTAATATATGCTGTGTTTACCCATCCTTTTCTACCTTGAAAATCGATTTCTATCCATTCACCCTCTGATTTGTAGGCAGGTGTTTGGTCTCCTTCGCTTAGCTGACCGATAACAGCAGAAGAGGTAGATGGTTCTGTTCGTACATTTAAGCGATTTACTTTAGAAACGATTTGTTTATTCGTCATTTCAATCGCTTCACTTGATGTATACCAACTGGCAACCCAACCAGTTGTGGATCCGTATTTAATCTGGAGCCAATCATTTGCTTTATCGATAACAACTAGTTTGTCACTTTTTGTAACTGCACCAATTGTATCGTATGTAAGTCCAGGGCCTGTTCGAACTTTCAACGAAGAAACATTTACGGTTACCTCGTTTTCCTGTGCATCTACTGGAATAGTTGGGATTAGTAGAATGACAGCAAGGAATAAAATGGTCATTTTTTGCACTATTTTATCTTTCATTGAATCACTCCTACTACCATTGTAAGTATTCTTATATAAAATTTCTACCTTTTATTCAAAAGGGTTGACTTATTTCCCTTACGTTATTAAGATAAAGTATAATTAAAAACTAAAACAAACCAATGACCGAAAAAGTAACTGTTTTAAACGGATGGTAAGAGAAGGAAAGACGTGGCTGAAATCTTTCCTACAGACGAACTCAGTGAACAACATTCGAGAGGATTTTTGTCGAAAAAGATTTTCTTTAGTAGGCAAAAACGGAGCTGGCCGTTATCCAGAGTCGAGAGGGTCAGTTTTTTTGACCAACTAGGGTGGAACCGCGGAAGCTTATATAAGCTCTCGTCCCTTGCTATATGCAAGGGATGAGGGCTTTTTTATATTTATTCAGCGGATGTCCAAACACCCGTTGAATAAATATAAAGCCTCCGGCGGATGTCACAGAGTTTGAAAGGAGTTAATCGAGCATGCTCGATTAAAAATCTGGACGCAATTACGCCTTAGCGTAATTGATAAACAAAAGAAAGGGGCAATAGCCATGGATATTAAAGTGCCAAGAGGAACACAAGACATTTTGCCTTCAGAAACTGCAAAATGGCAAGTTGTTGAAGAGTTAATAAGAGATACTTGTCGTATGTATCAATATAAAGAGATTAGAACGCCTATTTTCGAACATACAGAGCTATTTACGAGAAGTGTTGGAGATACAACCGATATCGTTCAAAAAGAAATGTATACGTTCCAAGATAGAGGGGACCGTTCACTTACTCTTCGCCCAGAAGGAACAGCTTCTACAGTTCGTGCATTCGTAGAGCATAAAATGTTCGGATATCCGGACCAACCAGTGAAATTATATTATATGGGTCCTATGTTCCGCTATGAAAGACAACAAGCGGGACGTTATCGTCAATTTGTTCAATTTGGAATCGAAGCAATTGGTAGTGCAGACCCGGCAATCGACGCAGAAGTAATTTCGCTTGCGATGTCTGTGTATCAAAAAGCTGGCTTGAAAAAGCTGAAGCTCGTTATCAATTCGCTCGGAGATACCGAAAGTCGAGTGGCGCACAAAGAAGCTTTAGTAAATCATTTTGAACCGCATATTTCTGAGTTTTGTTCGGATTGTCAAAATAGATTGCAAAAAAATCCACTTCGTATTTTAGATTGTAAAGTAGATCGTAATCACCCATTAATGGCGACAGCTCCTTCTTTAACCGATTATTTAAACGAAGAATCCGCTGCCTATTTTGAAAAAGTAAAAGAATATTTAACACTTTTAAATATTCCGTTTGAGGTAGACCCAAACTTGGTTCGTGGACTTGATTATTATAATCATACTGCTTTTGAAATTATGAGTACTGCAGAAGGTTTTGGAGCAATTACAACACTTGCTGGTGGCGGAAGATATAATGGACTTGTAGAAGAGCTTGGAGGACCAGATTCGCCGGGTATTGGGTTTGCGATGAGTATTGAAAGATTATTACTTGCGATTAATGCAGAAAACAATAAATGGGCGGAACTGTCATCTTTAGATGTATATGTAATTGGAATGGGGGAAGCTGCAAAGAAAAAAGCAGTGGAGCTTACGTATGATTTACGTCAAAATAATATCACTGCAGAGATGGATTATTTAGATCGAAAAATAAAAACACAAATAAAATCAGCGGATCGTTTAAAAGCAAAGTTAGCAGTTGTTATTGGGGACGATGAACTTGAAAAACAAAGTGCAATGTTAAAAGTTCTGTCTACAGGAAATCAGTATCTAGTACCGTTTAGCGATTTGATTGAACAAGTAAAAAGTAATATATTTACACTAGTGGAGGCAGAAGAACAATGAAAAGAACGCATACAAGTGGACAATTAAATGAACAACATATTGGAGATTCCGTTCAGTTAATCGGATGGGTACAAAAACGAAGAGATTTGGGAGGGTTAATATTTGTAGATGTTCGTGACCGCTCAGGACTAGTGCAAGTTGTATTTAATCCAGAAATTTCGGAAGCAGCAATCCAAGTTGCAGACAAACTTCGCAATGAATACATTATTCAAGTGAATGGGACGGTTATTGCACGAGCTGCAAATCAAGTAAATCCCAATATCCCATCTGGTGCGATTGAAATACATGCGAATGAACTTAAAATTATCAATGAAGCGAAAACTCCTCCATTTGCAATTGAAAACAATACAGATGCTGGGGAAGATATTCGTTTAAAATATCGTTATTTAGATTTAAGAAGACCAGTTATGTATGACACATTTAAAATGCGTTCGGATATTACAAAAACAGTAAGACGTTTCTTGGATGATGAAGGGTTTTTGGAAGTGGAAACGCCAATTTTAACGAAATCTACACCAGAAGGAGCACGGGACTACTTAGTTCCAAGCCGTGTGCATAATGGCGAATTTTATGCATTACCCCAATCTCCTCAATTGTTTAAGCAATTGTTAATGGTAGGTGGATTCGAAAGATATTATCAAATAGCAAGATGTTTCCGTGATGAAGATTTACGTGCGGACCGCCAGCCAGAATTTACACAAATCGACATGGAAATGAGTTTCTTATCGATGGATGAGATTTTAGAGATGAACGAGCGCATGATGAAAAAAATCATGAAAGATGTGAAAGGTATTGATGTGACAATTCCTTTTAATCGTATGAATTACGATGAAGCAATGGCTCGCTACGGATCAGATAAACCAGATGTACGTTTTGGTTTAGAGTTAGTAGATTTATCGGAACTTGTTAAAGATAGTGCATTTAAAGTTTTCGCTTCTGCAGTAGAGTCAGGTGGTCAAGTAAAAGCGATTAATGTTAAAGGAGCAGCAGTTAATTATTCCCGTAAAGATATCGATGCTTTAGGTGAGTTTGCAGGAGTTTATGGGGCAAAAGGTCTTGCTTGGTTGAAAGTAGACGAAGAAGGACTTAAAGGACCTATTGCTAAGTTTTTCGAAGGGGAAGCAGCAACTAGTCTAATTCAAGCATTAGAAGCGGCGGCAGGAGATTTATTATTATTTGTAGCAGATAAAAAATCAGTCGTGGCAGATTCGTTAGGTGCACTCCGTTTAAAATTAGGGAAAGATTTAGAATTGATCGATGAAAATCGTTTTGAATTTTTATGGGTTGTGAACTGGCCGTTGTTTGAATACGATGAAAAAGAGGGTCGTTACTACGCCGCACATCATCCATTCACTCGACCGTTTGAAGAAGATCTTCTATTAATGGATACCAATCCAAGTAAAGTGCGTGCGCAAGCATATGACTTAGTATTAAATGGCTACGAGCTTGGTGGTGGATCTTTACGTATTTATTCGAGAGATGTTCAAGAGAAAATGTTTAAAGTTCTTGGATTCTCTGATGAAGAAGCAAAAGAACAATTCGGCTTCTTAATGGAAGCTTTTGAGTATGGAACACCTCCTCATGGTGGAGTCGCATTTGGTTTAGACCGTATAGTTATGCTACTTTCAGGTAGTACAAACTTACGTGATACGATAGCTTTCCCGAAAACAGCAAGTGCTAGTGATTTATTGACGCAAGCACCAAGTCCAGTAGCACAAGCACAGCTGGAAGAGTTAAGTTTAAAACTAAATAAAACGCAATGATTTCATTTAGAAATATGAATATAGTCATGAAGTGTAACGTTCAGAATAGTTAGAAAATAATGCGATAAAATGATTGATGTTTCATAAATCGTATGCTATTATACAAGTAATACGAATCCTGATGTGTTCGCAACATGCAATCAGTTTTGACCGAACAATTTCTATCGTCGGGAGTCTAACTTTTATTATGTATGACATGCCCTATATTAAGGGACGTCAAAATTAATAAAGAGGACACCCACCTGCTGAGTGCGGGTTCAAAACGATAAGCTTCTATATTGTCGGCACGATTGGGATTCGTCCTAGATTACTAATGTCCCTCTAGCAATTAATTGTTGCTGGAGGGTTTTTGTTGGGCTTAAACCAACTAATATGATACAGATGGAGTGTTTATATGTTACATCAATTTTCTAGAAACGAATTATCCGTAGGAAAAGAAGGCGTAGACTTAATCAAAAATACGACAGTCGCTATTTTGGGTGTTGGAGGGGTTGGCTCTTTTGCAGCAGAAGCATGTGCTAGAAGCGGAGTCGGTCGAATTATTTTAGTGGACAAGGATAATGTGGATATTACGAATATTAACCGACAATTAGTAGCGTACATTTCTACAATCGGTCGATCTAAATCAGAAGTGATGAAAGAGAGAATTGCCGATATTAATCCAGATTGTGAAGTAATTGATATGCATATGTTTTATACAGAAGAAACTTATGAGCAATTTTTTGCGATGGATATAGATTATGTAATTGATGCATCCGATACAATCATTTATAAAGTACATTTGATGAAAGAATGTTTAAAACGTGGTATTAAAATTATTTCGAGTATGGGAGCAGCAAATAAAACAGATCCTACTCGCTTTCAAATTGCTGATATTTCTAAAACGCATACAGATCCAATTGCGAGAGTTATTCGTACGAAATTACGTAAAGAAGATCATATTACAAAAGGCATTCCAGTCGTGTTTTCCGATGAAAGCCCAATTGTCGTACGTGAGGATGTCGTTGGAACAGTAGGAAAACCAGATGCAGCGATTCGTAAAGCAAAAATGCCACCATCTTCCAATGCTTTCGTCCCATCTACAGTAGGTTTAATATGCGCTAGTTGGGTGATTAATGATATTACGAAAGAAATTCATATTAATCGAGTGAAGTAATTAGTTGCAGTTTCTTCCTTTTCCCTTATACTAAAATTAATACATCGAGGAATGAGAGGGATAGACAATGACAGAATCGACCAATCAAGAAGCACCTAAAAAGAAAATGACATTGCAAGAAGCAGTGAAACAAAAGCTAGAAGAAAAGAAAAACCAAGCGAATGGCGGCAAAGCCCAAGCGAATGGACCGGCAGCTAACCAAAAAGCAAAAAGCCAAATGACGAAGAAAGTAAGTAATACACGTCGTAAAATGGGTGTGTAATCGACCACTTTGAGCTCCGCATGAGAAAGATCTCCTGCGAAGCTTTTTTTGTTCCTAATAAAAACCCATATTAGCCAAGATAAACTGGGTTTAGGGATTATTTTTCTTTTTTAAACTTTTCCAAACGATTATAAATCGCGGCAAGTCGTTTCTCTTCACCAGCCTCAACCGGTTCATAAAATCTGGTGCCGACCAAATTATCGGGTAAATATGTTTGATTTACCCAACCACCGAAAGTGCCAATTTTATGATCATGGGGGTATATATATCCGCCGTGCCCAAGCTCCGCTGCCCCTGCGTAATGTGTATCCTTCAAATGTTTCGGAATATCTCCAGTTTTACCTGCATGAATGCTCGCGATTGCAGAATCCAGGGCTGAATAAGCTGAATTGGATTTCTCTGATAAACACATAAGTACAACAGCATTAGCCAGTGGAATACGAGCTTCCGGTAATCCAAGTCTTTCTGCTGACTGAATTGCAGCAAGTACTTGTGGACCAACGGAAGGATTTGCAAGCCCAATATCTTCATAGCTCATAACGAGTAACCGTCTAGACACTGCGACCAAATCTCCGTTTTCAAGTAAATGCGCTAAATAATAGAGTGCTGCATCCGTATCACTCCCACGAACTGACTTTTGCAGAGCGGATAATAAATTATAGAAATGAGATCCTTTTTTATCACCAAAAACTCCGACTCGGTCAATTAAACTGTTCAGTATACTATCTTGTACTTTTGTCACACCATCTTCTTCAAAGCTTGCAAAAATCGTCGATTCCAATAAAGTTAATGCTTTTCTCGCATCCCCATTAGCGGCGTCTGCTATTTTTTTTCGCTGTTCTTCGGCAATGGCAATAACCATTTTCCCTAGCCCTTTTTCTTTATCTAGCAATGCCCGTTCTAGCAGCATGTCCACATCTTCGGATGTAAGTCTATTTAATTGTTTTATTTCCCCACAACGTGAGCGAATTGCCGGATTCACATCATGAAATGGGTTTTCTGTCGTAGCACCGATTAATATAATCGAGCCATTTTCCACATGTGGAAGGAGTGTATCTTGTTGTAACTTATTGAATCTGTGAATTTCATCTAAAAATAATATCACCTTCCCGCTTATCCGTGCATCTGCTACAACTTCTTCTACATCTTTTTTTCCTGCTTTCGTTGCATTGAGGGCGACAAAAGGAAGTTTTGTCGTTCCTGCAATTGCAAAGGCGAGAGAAGTTTTTCCTACCCCAGGATCCCCGTATAAAAGCATAGAAGGGACATGCCCGTTTTTAATCATTTTATATAAAGCGGTATCTTTTCCTATAACATGCTGCTGTCCTGCAATTTCGTCTATCGTTTGAGGTCTCATTCGATATGCTAAAGGTTCGTTGCTCAAAACAATCTCTCCTTATTCAAACGTCTGTTCTTTAATTATAGCGAAGTTTCTAGGAAAAGTCATTTTGAATTCGCTCTAGCCCCTCTATATGCTATACTTATAAAAGTATTTCTTAAATTTAATGAGGTGGAATATATTGAAATTTTCAACAAAAGGACGATATGGATTAACAATCATGGTCGCTTTAGGAAAACAGTACGGAGAGGGTCCTATCGCGCTTCGACAAATTGCAGCGGAGTATAATTTATCAGAAGCGTATTTAGAACAAATTGTTTCTCCTTTGCGAAATGCAGGACTTGTTAAAAGTGTGCGAGGTGCCTACGGAGGATATATGCTATCAAGTAAGCCAAACGATATCACAGCTGGTGATGTTATTCGTGTTTTGGAAGGACCGATTCAAATAGTAGAAGGTATTGAAGAGGAAGAACCACCACAGCGTGAATTATGGATGCGTATACGTGACGCAGTAAAAAATGTACTTGATACAACTACAATTGAAGATTTGGCAAAATATACAGAAGATAATCCAGACGACAATGGATATATGTTTTATATTTAAGGAGTCGTACAAATGACTAGAATCTATTTAGATCATGCTGCCACTACCCCGATGGCGGAAGAAGTTATACAAATATTTACAGCAGAGATAATCGATGAATTCGGAAATGCATCTAGCATTCACCAAACTGGTAGAAATGCGAGAAAAAAACTAGACCAAGCACGTAACGTCTTTGCGGCTAGTATCGGTGCTCATGAAACAGAAATTACGATAACAAGTGGTGGAACTGAAGCGGATAACTACGCTATTTTTGGTACTGCTTACGCTCGAAAAAGCGAAGGAAAGCATATTATTACAACGCAAATTGAACATCACGCAGTGCTGCATGCTTGCGAGCAATTAGAACGTGAAGGATTTGACGTTACGTATTTACCGGTAAATAAAAAAGGGGTCATCGATATCAATGACTTGAAAAATTCGCTGCGAGACGATACTATTTTAGTTTCTGTTATGTATGCAAATAATGAAGTCGGAGCGATTCAACCAATTCAAGCAATTGGAGATTTATTAAAAGATCATCCTGCTTATTTCCATACAGATGCAGTACAAGCATATGGTAGCATTGAAATAAACGTGCATGCATTACATGTTGATTTGCTAAGTGTGTCTAGTCATAAGATTAATGGACCAAAAGGTATTGGCTTTTTATTCGTAGGAAAAGGAATTGCTTTAAAACCTTTGTTTTATGGAGGGCAACAAGAACGTAAAAAACGAGCTGGTACTGAAAATATTCCAGCCGTAGTTGCTTTTGCAAAAGCAGTGGAACTAAAGCAATCAAAACTACAAGAAAGCATTACCCGAAATATTCAATTGAAACAAGTTTTCGTACAGCAACTAGAAAGTAATGGCGTTCAATTCACGGTAAACGGTCCGAAAGAAGATGTTCTTTCGCATATATTGAATATTAGCATCCCTAAAACGGATGTAGAAACTTTTTTAGTACAACTTGATTTAGCTGGAATTGATGCTTCGAGTGGTTCTGCATGTACTGCTGGTTCCATCGATCCTTCTCATGTGCTAGTTGCTATGTATGGGGAGAATTCACCGGAACTACGCAACTCTGTCCGCTTTAGTTTTGGGATAAATAATACAGAGCAGCAAGTAATAGAAGCTGCAAATAAAATAAGTAAAATTATTCTTTAATTTGAATGATTGAAATGAGTGATTAAAAGTGAAAAAAATAGAAGATACACGAGTAGTTATCGGAATGTCAGGTGGGGTGGATTCATCCGTTGCGGCTTATTTATTGAAAGAACAAGGTTATGACGTCATCGGTATTTTCATGAAAAACTGGGATGATACTGACGAGTTTGGCGTTTGTACCGCTACCGACGACTATGAAGATGTTATTAAAGTGTGTAACCAAATTGGTATCCCATACTACGCAGTAAATTTTGAAAAACAATATTGGGATAAAGTATTTACGTATTTCTTAGAAGAGTACAAAGCGGGGCGAACACCAAATCCTGACGTTATGTGCAACAAAGAAATCAAATTCAAAGCGTTTTTAGAGCACGCATTAGCATTAGGTGCTGACTATTTAGCTACTGGGCACTACGCGCAAGTAGAAGTACGTGATGGACAAACGCGCATGTTACGCGGCAAAGATAATAACAAAGATCAAACGTATTTCTTAAACCAATTAAACCAAGAGCAATTAGAAAAAGTCATGTTTCCAATTGGCCATTTAGAAAAGAAAAAAGTTCGAGAAATTGCATTAGAGCAAGGCTTGGCAACAGCAACGAAAAAAGATTCTACTGGTATCTGTTTCATCGGAGAAAGAAATTTCAAAGAATTTTTAGGTCAATATCTTCCTGCTCAAAAAGGTGTAATGGAAACGATGGATGGTAAACAAATGGGTCATCATGACGGGTTGATGTATTATACAATTGGACAGCGTCATGGTTTGGGTATTGGTGGTTCGGGAGACCCTTGGTTCGTTATTGGAAAAGATCTAGAACGAAATGTATTGTTAGTAGGTCAAAATATTAACAATGATGCATTGTTTTCTACTAGTTTAACAGCAACCGATCTATCTTTTACAACTACATTAGAAAAACCAAAATCATTTACTTGCACAGCAAAATTCCGTTACCGTCAAGAAGATGTAGGTGTTCATGTAGAGTTACTTTCAGAAGACAAAGTACTTGTAACATTTGATCAACCTGTTCGCGCAATTACACCGGGACAAGCAGTTGTACTTTATCAAGGCGACGAATGCCTAGGTGGAGCAACGATTGACGAAGTGTTTAAAGATGGATTGAAATTGGACTACGTCGGGTAACAGGAGGTTTTAGAATGAATTACAATGAATTAGGGATTCAAGCGATTCAAGAAGAAAATTATGAAAAAGCAGTAGAATTATTCACAAAGGCAATTGAAGAAAATCCTGATGAAGCGATTGGCTATATTAACTTTGGAAATCTACTAGCTTCTATGAATGAAAATGACCGTGCAGAACGATTTTTTCAAAAAGCAATTACACTAGACGAGCACGCTGCCACTGCATTTTATAGTCTAGCAAACTTATACTATAATACTGACCGTTTCGAGGAAGCTGCTAAACTTTATGAAAAAGCAATTTCGAATGGAATTGAAGGGGCAGATGCATATTTTATGCTAGGAAAAAGCTTTGAAAAAGAAGGGCATACTAAGCTTTCCTTGCCATATTTACAACGTGCTTTTGAACTAGCACCCGAAGATATTCAAATTGCACTTTCGTATGGTATTGCGCTAGCAAGTATGGAAATGTTTGAACAAGCGGAACCCCTGTTCAAAGAAATTTTAGCGTTAGAAGCAGAAAATGCAGATGCGCATTATAATTTAGGTGTGTTATATGCTGTTTCTACATCGGATACAGATGCCGCTTTACATCATTTAAAAGAAGCTTTTACCATTCAACCAACTTATGATCAAGCACGTTATGTGTACGACATGATTTCGTTACGTAATTAATGAACAGAGTAAACCCCGGAGGCGATAGTATGACAAACGAAATGAACATGGAAAAACAGTTTATATCTGGTCGTCCTATCGTCTCTATTTTTCATAATCCTCAAAACCTATTTTCCATCATCAAATTAAAAATAAAATCTACCAATACTACATATACCGATAAAGAAATAATTGTAACTGGTTATTTCCCATCACTCGTGTTAGAAGAAGCATATAAATTTACTGGGTATATTAAGAATCATCCGAAATATGGTGTACAGTTCCAAGTGGAGACATTTCAAAAAGAAGTGCCTGCAACAGAGCAAGGAATTGTCCATTATTTATCGAGTGATATGTTCCCAGGTATTGGACGCAAAACGGCTGAAATAATTGTGAAAAAGCTTGGTTCAAATGCTATCAATAAAATATTAGACGACCCTGCTGCTTTAGATGCGATTCCAAGGCTCGCGGAAGAGAAAAAACAAACACTACGAGCCGTCTTAGAACAAAATTTAGGTTTAGAGAAAGTAATGATCCAGCTGAACGAATGGGGTTTTGGACCTCAAATTGCGATGAAAATATACCAAGCATACCGAGAAGAAACCCTCACAGTGCTAACAAAAAATCCATACCGTCTGATTGAAGAAGTGGAAGGTGTCGGATTTGTACGTGCAGATGAACTTGGTTATAAATTAGGCATTAAAGGGAATCACCCAGACCGTATTAAAGCGGCAATCTTTCATCTGTTGCAAACTGCATCTTTAAGTGAAGGACATGTCTTTTTATATGCGGAGCAGTTACTCGAATCGGTTAAAAAACTGTTGGAGACTGCTCAAAGAGAAGAAATACCGTTTGACTCGATTACGAAATGTTGTATAGAACTTGCAGAAGAAAGCCGAATAGTAGGGGAAGTAAATCGTTTTTATATCCCGTCTCTTTACTACTCAGAAGTAGGAATCGGTTCAAAAATTGAAACATTGCTCGGTGAAAATGACGCGCATCATAAATTTCCACTAGCAGAGATGAAAAAACATTTAGGTGGAATTGAAGAACGTTTAGGTGTGCAATATGCTACTACCCAAGTAAAGGCGATTGAAACGGCATTAAATGCTAGTATGACTTTACTTACAGGTGGACCGGGTACAGGGAAAACGACGGTAGTCCGAGGGATCGTTGAATTGTATGCGGAACTTCATGGACTTTCACTCGATCCAAAAGAATGGGCTAAAGACAAAAAGCCGTTCCCTATTGTATTGGCGGCTCCAACTGGGAGGGCGGCTAAACGATTAAGTGAGTCAACGGAATTACCAGCGATGACTATTCACCGGTTGTTAGGATTTACAGGTCAAGAAGACTCCGATGTGGAAGGAAAAGAAATAGAAGGGAAGCTAATCATTATTGATGAGACTTCCATGCTCGACACTTGGCTTGGACATCAATTGTTAAAAGCAATTCCGAAAGATGCACAAGTAATTTTTGTAGGAGATCAAGATCAGTTACCTCCTGTTGGACCTGGACAAGTATTGAAAGATTTACTTGCTTCTAAACGAATTCCAACAGTAGAACTTAAAGATATTTATCGACAATCGGAAGGTTCTTCTATCATTGAATTAGCGCATGACATGAAAAGAGGCTCAGTTCCCAAAACGTTGTTGGATAAAACGAGGGATCGTTCTTTTATTAAGGCTTCGACAGAACAAATACCAAAAGTAGTGGAGCAAGTATTAAAAAGTGCTTTATCCAAAGGACATTCTATTCGTGATATACAAGTTCTAGCCCCAATGTATAGAGGACCAGCTGGAATTGATGCATTAAATAAAATGATGCAAGAAATGGTCAATCCAAATCCTGATGGTAAGCGAAAAGAAATGATTTTTGGAGAAACGATTTATAGAATCGGCGATAAAGTGCTCCAACTCGTCAACCAGCCGGAAAGCAACGTGTTTAACGGAGATATGGGGGAAGTAGTGAGTATTTTTAGAGCTGCGGAAACGGTAGAGAAAAAGGAAATGCTAGTCGTTTCATTTGATGGTACGGAAGTGACGTACGAAAAAAATGATTTAAATCAAATTACATTAGCTTATTGCTGTTCTGTACATAAATCGCAAGGTAGTGAATTCCAAACGGTTATTATGCCAGTGACGAGAAGTTATATGAAAATGCTACGTCGAAACCTATTATATACAGGAATTACGAGAGCTAAAAGTTTCTTAATACTTTGCGGGGATCCAGAAGTATTTAAGTTTGGGGTTGAGCGGACGGATGACTTACAGCGTCTAACAACACTAAAAGATCGATTGGCTGGTAGTGAAGAGCAGCCCGTGGAGGAGGAAGTGGAAGATGCACCTTCCGAAGAAATCTTTGTAGACACGACTTTTTTAACAGCGGATAATTATCACTTGATCGATCCATTAATCGGCATGAAAGGAATTACACCGTATCAATTTATGGGTGCTGACAATTGACAATGGGACAATTGTTTCTTATAATCAATTGCATATAACGAAATCAATTGCATATAACGAAAATGTTGACGGAGAAAGTACTATTATTACCTGACTAGAGAGGGATTCCAAGGCTGGAAGAATCCCCAGTGCATAATAATTAGGAAAGCTACTCTTGAGTGCAGTTAAAACCTGCCGTATTGCTGCGTTAAGGCTTCTTTAAGAGACATATTTGGCCGTAAGCTAATATGTAACTAGGGTGGTACCACGAAATAATAGCTTTCGTCCCTTTTGGGATGAGGGCTTTTTTTATTTCTAAAAATTAGGAGGAATTTTGATGAAACAATTAACAGGTGCTCAAATTAGACAAATGTATTTAGACTTCTTTATTGAAAAAGGACATACACA
The DNA here is from genome assembly GCF_900111345.1 of Psychrobacillus sp. OK032. Lineage (GTDB taxonomy): Bacteria > Bacillota > Bacilli > Bacillales_A > Planococcaceae > Psychrobacillus. The sequence continues at coordinate 283,726 of NZ_FOGY01000002.1, read as the reverse complement.
AGAACCATCTGCTCCACTAGTACCGATTAATGATCCATCTTTGCTTTGGATTAATAGTGGTGTTGCAACATTAAAAAAATATTTTGATGGTCGTGTTGTGCCGGAAAATCCACGTATTACAAATGCGCAAAAATCGATTCGTACAAATGACATTGAAAATGTAGGGAAAACGGCTAGACACCATACATTCTTTGAAATGTTAGGTAATTTCTCGATTGGCGAATACTTTAAAAAAGAAGCGATCGAGTGGGCATGGGAATTTCTAACAGACGAAAAGTGGATGGCTTTTGAAGCAGAAAAACTATCGATTACGGTTCATCCAGAAGATGAAGAAGCATATAGTATTTGGAGAAACGAAATTGGTATTCCGGAAGAAAGAATTATTCGACTTGAAGGTAACTTCTGGGATATTGGAGAAGGTCCAAGTGGTCCCAACTCCGAAATTTTTTATGACCGAGGGGAAAGCTATGGAAATGATGAAAATGATCCAGAGTTATATCCAGGTGGAGAAAATGAACGTTATTTAGAAATTTGGAACTTGGTATTTTCTGAATTCAACCATAATCCAGATCACACGTACACACCACTACCAAAACAAAATATTGATACTGGCATGGGTCTGGAACGTATGGCAAGTGTCGTACAAGATGTTCCTACAAACTTTGATACGGATTTATTTATCCCAATTATTCGCCAAACGGAAATAATTTCAGGGAAAACATATCGTACAAACGATGTAGATGATACAGCATTTAAAGTAATTGCCGACCACGTTCGTACAGTTGCTTTTGCAATCGGAGACGGTGCACTTCCATCAAATGAAGGGAGAGGCTATGTACTTAGAAGATTACTTCGACGTGCAGTACGTTTTGCAAAACAACTTGGTATCGACAAACCATTTCTATTTGAGCTTGTTCCTGTTGTTGGAGAAATAATGCAAAGCTTCTATCCGGAAGTAACGGCAAAAAAAGATTTCATCATGCGTGTTATGAAAACAGAAGAAGAACGTTTCCATGAAACACTTCATGACGGTTTAGCAATTTTAGAAAAAGTAATCGAAGAGCAACGTGCAAAAGGGGAATCATTTATTCCAGGAACGACTACCTTTACTTTATATGATACGTACGGCTTCCCAATTGAACTAACAGAAGAATACGCAGAAGAAGCAAATATGACAGTAGACAAAGAAGGATTCAAAACAGAGATGGAAGCACAACGCTCCCGTGCTCGTGCTGCTCGTCAAAATGTCGATTCGATGCAAGTCCAATCAGAGGTTTATAGTAATCTTCATGACGAAAGTGAATTTGTTGGATACGACACACTTACTGTTTCAACCAAAATTTCATCGATTATTCTTGGACAAGCATTGGTGAAATCTGCTAGTGAAGGCGATGAAGTACAAGTTATCTTAACGCAAACTCCTTTCTATGCAGAAAGTGGAGGTCAAATTGCAGATCACGGAACTATTGAAAATGAGTCTTTTAGAGGATTTGTAAAGGACGTACAAAAAGCACCGAATGGACAAAACTTGCATACGGTAGTAATTGAATCAGGTGAAATTAATACGGATGGAATAGTTACTGCTAGCGTAGATCTATCACTTCGTGGATTTACAATTAAAAATCACTCTGCTACACATCTATTACATCAAGCACTTAAAGATGTTTTAGGAACACATGTAAACCAAGCTGGTTCTTATGTTGGTCCGGATCGTTTGCGTTTTGACTTTTCACATTTTGGACAAGTAACAAAAGAAGAGCTCGAAAAAATTGAGCGTATAGTGAATGAAAAAGTGTGGGATAATATTCCGGTAGTTACTGGATATCATAATATAGATGAAGCGAAAAAAATGGGGGCAATGGCATTATTTGGAGAAAAGTACGGTGATATTGTCCGAGTTGTACAAATGGGTTCATTCTCCTTAGAGCTTTGCGGGGGTGTTCACGTACAAAACACTTCTGAAATCGGATTCTTTAAAATCCTATCAGAAAGTGGGATTGGAGCGGGAACACGACGTATTGAAGCTGTTACTGGTAAAGGTGCTTTTGAAGTGGTAAAAGAAGAAGAACTAGTACTTGCTGAAGCAGCAAACTTATTGAAAGCACAACCAAAAGATCTTGTTTCTAAAGTAGCACAAACATTACAAGAATTAAAAAATACACAAAAAGAAAATGAATCACTTTCTGCAAAAATTGCAAATAGCCAAGCAGCTTCCGTATTATCTGCTGCTCAAACAATAAACGATGTTACCGTGTTATCCGTAAAAGTAGATGCAAAAGACAATAACCAGTTGCGTCAAATGATGGATGATTTAAAACAAAAACTTGATAAAGCAGTCATTGTCCTTGGAGCTATTGATGGGGATAAAGTAATGATTTCTGCAGGAGTGACAAAAGATTTAGTAGGCGGGAACTATCATGCAGGAAATATCGTCAAACTAGTAGCAGAACAATGTGGAGGAAAAGGTGGCGGTCGTCCTGACTTCGCAATGGCTGGTGCAAAAGACGGTAGTAAACTAGAGTCGGCATTAAATTCAGTTTACGAACATATGAAATCTATCTAATTTCACTCAGTCAGTGGCCTTAGAACTTGTTGAAGAAGTTAATGCCTCTGGCGGATGCCACAGATTTTTATTTTGGCACACTGTTTTTCTGCGGAGCTAACGAAGAGAAGCGGAAAACAAATACGCCAGGGCATATTTGATATGTTGGTATATTTGATACTATTTCCAATTTCGGTTATACTGAAAATAAGATAAGTAAAGTTGCCTACTAAAATCGAAAGCGAGGTGCTGATCATGAGTTCATTTGATAAAACGATGAAATTTAATTTTCCTGAAGAGTCGATGGAACAGGAAGTCAAACATGTGATGCTACAAGTACACTCTGCACTAGAAGAAAAAGGGTATAATTCTATCAATCAAATTGTAGGCTATCTACTATCTGGTGATCCAGCTTATATTCCTCGCCATCAAGATGCGCGTAATATGATTAGAAAGCTAGAGCGCGACGAGATTTTAGAGGAATTAGTTAAGTTTTACATTAAAAGAAATAACGAGGCTTAAACATGCGAATTATGGGTTTAGATGTTGGTTCCAGAACTGTAGGCGTTGCGATAAGTGACGCTATGGGTTGGACCGCACAAGGTATTGAAACCATCAAAATTAACGAAGACGAATTAAATTTTGGTTTGGATCGTATTGATGAATTAGTTAAGCAACATGTAGTAACCGAATTCGTTGTTGGTTATCCTAAAAACATGAATAACACTATTGGTCCGCGGGCAGAGGCATCCGAACGCTACGCGAAGCTACTAACCGATAAATACAATTTTCCTGTTACAATGTGGGATGAAAGATTGACAACAATGGCTGCAGAACGTATGTTAATAGATGCAGATGTTAGCCGTAAAAAACGGAAACAAGTTATTGACAAGATGGCCGCAGTAATGATATTACAAGGCTTTCTAGACAGAAAAAATAGATGAGGTGACTGCAATGGACCATGGTCAAGAAAATATTACAGTAGTAGATGAAAGTGGAAATGAGCAACTTTGCAATGTACTATTCACATTTGAATCAGAAGAATTTGGAAAATCTTATGTCCTTTATTATCCAGTCGGTGCGGAAGAAGATGAAGACGAAGAAATCGAAATTCACGCATCTTCATTCACTCCGAACGAAGCAGGCGAAGATGGAGATTTACTTCCAATCGAGACGGATGCTGAGTGGGATATGATCGAAGAAATGTTAAATACATTTTTAGATGAAGAAGACGAAGATTAATCATTCGATAAAAAAGGAAGGAAAGAGGCACTCCTCGTTCCTCCTTTTTCTTTTTGGTCATTATCTAGTATAATGAATTGGAATAAGGGGGGAAACCCGTGGGAAACGAATCAAAAAAAGAAATAATGTTTGATCGGATGAAAAAAAAGAAAAAAGAAGTGAAGCTTGTCAGAAGAATTGTATTGTCCATCGTACTATTTCTAGTTATTGTTGGTGGAATAGGTGGATATATTGCTTATAGTTATGTGAAAAGTGCATTAGAACCAATGGATCCAACTTCTGAAGAGCAAGTGGAGGTCGACATAGCAATAGGTTCAGGCTTAGATACAATTTCCGCAACTCTGGAAGCGAATGGGATTATTAAAGATGCAAAAATATTTAAATACTATGCCAAATTTAATAATGAATCTAATTTTCAAGCAGGAAAGTATAACTTAACAAAAGCGATGACTTTAGATGAAATTATCGAAAGTTTAAAAACTGGTAAAGTATACAGGGAACCGTTGTTTTCATTGACAATTCCAGAAGGACTAACTCTAGAACAAATAGGACAAGTAGTTGAAAAGAAAACTGGACAATCTGCCGATGAATTTTTCCAACTAGTAACAAGTGATGAATTTGTCGATAGAATGATTGTCAAGTACCCAAATCTACTTTCAGAGGAGATAAAAGGTGAAAACGTTCGGTATGCATTAGAAGGATATTTATATCCTGCAACTTATCCGTTTTTTGAAGAAGATCCATCATTAGAAGTCATAGCTGATACAATGATGGCAAATACAGAAAAAACAGTATCAGCCTATTATGATCTTTTACAAGCAGAGGAAAAAACTGTGCACTGGTTGTTGACATTTGCATCACTACTGGAGGAAGAAGCTACTGCACAAACGGATAGAGAAACAATTGCGAGCGTCTTTTATAATCGACTGGGTATTGATATGCCATTGCAAACAGATCCGACCGTTTTATATGCGCTAGGTAGCCATAAAGATCGTGTACTATTTGAAGATTTGGAAGTGGATAACCCATATAATACATATCAGAATTTAGGTTTGCCACCTGGTCCAATAGCGAACGCAGGGAAATCCTCTATTGAAGCAGTATTAAATCCAACAGATACGGATTATTTCTATTTCCTTGCTGATAAAGAAGGACAAAACCACTTTTCCGAAACGTATGAACAACATCTTCAGAAAATAGACGAGCACTTAAAATAATATAATGCAGGAGAAGGAATGATATCGCATTCCTTCTCCTGCTATGCTATTATAAGATATGTTTTTTACTGAATAAATGCTGAAGCGCTAAGTCTGCCTCCGAGGGGCAACGTTCTTCTGCGACGAGCTGTGCGCGGGGGTAAGAGCTGAAGCTAGACAGTTACTAGATAAGAAAGTGTATACTTTTTTATCTATTAAAAAGGGGTTAGCTAGAAATGAATGTAAGTGATGATTTTTTAAAAGACATGATAAAACCTCGCTCCGCTATTTTTATGGAAATGGAGCAATATGCAAAAGAAAACCATGTGCCCATTATGCAGTTAGTCGGGATGGAGTCCCTACTTCAACTTCTTTCCTTGCAAAAACCAACATCGATTTTAGAACTTGGAACAGCAATTGGCTATTCTTCTATGCGTATGGCGACGAAGTTAACTAATGCAACAATCGTAACGGTAGAACGAGATGAGCAAAAAGCAGAACTCGCGAAAAGCTATATAGAGCGAGCGAACTTGCATAATCGTATACAAGTTATTATTGGGGATGCTTTAGAAATTTCACACGAGCAATTGGAAGGCCGAACATTTGATGCGATTTTTATCGATGCTGCAAAAGGACAATATAAAAACTTTTTTGAGAAATACGCTCCATATCTAAATGATGGTGGCGTTATTTATTGTGATAATTTATTGTTAAATGGCTTGTCCGAATTGCCAATGAGTGAAGTACCGAGACGAAAAAGAACGATGGTACGAAACCAACATCAATTTATGGAGTGGCTAATAAATCATCCCGATTATGATACGGCATTCCTACCAGTCGGGGATGGCATGTTAGTAAGTATTAAGAGGTGAATAGATGAAAAAGACAGAGCTATTAGTAACTCCAACTAGTTTAGAACATATGACTGAGTTAATAAAAGCGGGAGCAGATGCTTTTTTAGTTGGGGAGCAGTTTTTCGGTTTGCGTCTAGCAGGAGAATTTACAATAGAGGATATTAAAGTTGCAAGAAAAAGCACAAAAGAACATAATAAGAAATTATATGTTGCGATGAACGGTCTTTTTCATAATGACAAGGTGGATGTACTTGCTCCTTATATGCAAAAATTACAAGAAATCGGTGTGGACGGCATAACATTTGGAGATCCTGCTGTCATTATTGCTAGACGTGAAGCAGGTGTTACGATTCCATTACATTGGAGTACCGAACAAACAGCAACAAACTATTTTACAGCTAACTATTGGGGTAAGCGTGGAGCCAACCGTGCCGTTTTAGCACGTGAACTGAGTTTAGATGAAATAGTGGATATAAAGGAAAATGCATATGTCCAAATAGAAGTACAAGTTCATGGAATGACGTGTATGTTCCAATCGAAACGTTCGTTACTAGGGAATTATTTTTTGTTCCAAGATAAAGTGATGGAAATAGAAAGTCGTTCCAACAATAAAAACATGTTTTTACATGATAAAGAACGAGCGAATAAGTACCCAATTTATGAAGATCAAAATGGTACACATATATTCAGTCCCAATGATATGTGTATGATTGATGAGCTGAACGAACTTTTAGATGCAGAGGTGGATAGTTTGAAAATAGATGGGATTTTACATGATCCCAATTATGTAACATCCATAACAAGTTATTATAGACAAGCCATTGATGCATACTACGATTCTTCAGCTAGCTATAAGAAGATTAAAAAAGAATTATTCAACAAAATTAAGGAAATACAGCCTCCAATCAGACCATTAGACACTGGATTCTTCTTTAAAGAAACCGTCTATTAGGAAAAGCGGAAGCGCTTATGTTAGAGGTATACAGTCTAGGTACGCGACATCGTGTCGCAAAGACTGTATGACCTGCATCCTGCAGGCCTCCGACGTAAATGTGAAAAAGCGAGGAGGCAGTTCCTAAGCCACCACAGCTTTTTCACATTTGACCCCGAGGGGTAAAGCGCTGAAGCTGGACAACTAAGAAAAGCGGAAGTGCTTATGTCTGAGGTATACAGTCTAAGGAGACGACATCGTATCGCAAATACTGTATTACCTGTTTCAAGGTAAAGCGCTGAAGTTGGACAGTTAAGAAAGGAAGGTATTAAGTGACAGTTACTAAATTAGACAATATAAGTGAACTTGTTAACGGTAAGCGCGTTATTACAAAAAAGCCTGAGTTATTAGCGCCTGCAGGAAGTTTAGAAAAACTGAAAATTGCTGTTCATTATGGGGCTGATGCTGTATTTATCGGTGGTCAAGAATTTGGATTACGATCAAATGCTGGAAATTTCTCCATAGAGGAAATGCGTGAAGGTGTCGAATTTGCGAAGCGGTACGGAGCGAAAATTTATGTGACGACGAATATTTTCGCACATAACGAAAATATGGATGGGCTAGTAGAGTATTTGCAAGCTATTGAAGATGCCGGAGTTACTGGAATCATAGTAGCTGATCCGTTGATTATTGAAACATGTCGTACTTATGCTCCTAAGTTAGAGTTGCATTTAAGTACTCAACAATCATTATCCAACTGGAAAGCAGTTCAATATTGGAAAGAAGAAGGGTTACATCGGGTTGTACTCGCACGTGAAACGACTGGCGATGAAATTCAATTAATGAAAGAAAAAGTAGACATTGAAATTGAAACATTTGTGCACGGTGCTATGTGCATTGCTTATAGCGGTAGATGTACTCTTTCTAATCACATGACAGCCCGTGATTCTAACCGTGGTGGCTGTTGCCAATCATGTCGTTGGGATTATGATTTATATGAACAAAAAGATGGGGAAGAGCACCCATTATTTGAAGAAAAAGATATTCCATTTGCGATGAGTCCAAAGGATTTAAAACTGCTAGAGTCCATACCGAGAATGATTGAAATGGGTATAGATTCGTTAAAAGTCGAAGGACGAATGAAGTCAATTCATTATATTGCAACTGTCGTTAGTGTTTACCGAAAAGTAATCGATGCATATTGTGCAGATCCAGAAAACTTTGTCATGAAACAAGCGTGGCTTACAGAACTTGAAAAATGCGCAAACCGTGAAACGGATACGGCATTTTTTGAAGGCGAACCAAGTTTTGAACAACAAATGTACGGTGTACACGATAAAAAGCTCGGTTACGATTTTGTAGGACTCGTTTTAGACTATGACGAGAAAACGCAAATAGTAACGCTTCAACAACGGAACTATTTTAAACCGGGTGACGAAGTAGAGTTTTTTGGACCCGAAATTGAAAATGTTCGGATAACAATATGTGAAATAACCAATAAAAAAGGACAAGTATTAGATGCAGCAAGACATCCTTTAGAAATAGTACAGTTTATATGTCCTGTTAAATTGTACCCAAATAACATGATGAGAAAGGGGCTAAAATAATGTCAAGTCGAACTCCTCTTATCATAGGAATCACTGGCGGTTCTGGTTCTGGTAAAACGAGTGTCACAAATGCAATTAGTGATGTGTTCAAAGACCATTCCGTTGTCGTGATCGAACAAGATTATTATTATAAAGACCAAAGCCATTTAAAATTTGAAGAACGTTTAAACACAAACTATGATCATCCACTTGCTTTTGATAACGATTTGCTTATCGAGCATATTCGTGACTTATTAAATAATAAAGCAATAGAAAAACCGGTGTATGATTATGCACAGCATACGCGTTCTAATGAAACGATTACAATAGAGCCAAAAGATGTAATCATATTAGAAGGTATACTAGTGCTAGAAGATGAGCGACTCCGTAATTTAATGAACATAAAATTATTTGTGGATACTGATTCTGATTTACGAATTATTCGTCGAATTTTACGAGATATTCACGAAAGAGGTCGTACGGTTGAATCAGTAGTAGAGCAATATCTCACAGTCGTTCGTCCTATGCATAACCAATTTATAGAGCCGACTAAAAAATATGCAGATATCATTATTCCAGAAGGCGGACAAAATGAAGTGGCAATAGATTTAATGGTTACAAAAATAAAAACTATTCTTGAAACTAACGTTATTGTGTAATATGATGATTGGTGATTGACAATAATTTCATGAAATTCATATCATTTTATAGTTCAGCATAGAATGGTACATGAAGAATGTTTTAAGTGTGTATTTAAAGGAGTGTATGGGAAGTGTCAACAGAGAAACAATATCCAATGACCGTTGCTGGTAAACAAAAATTAGAAGAAGAATTAGAATTATTGAAAACGGTGAAACGTAAAGAAGTAGTAGAACGTATTAAAATTGCGAGAAGCTTTGGAGACTTATCCGAAAACTCGGAATATGATTCTGCAAAAGAAGACCAAGCATTCGTAGAAGGCAGAATTTCTACACTTGAGTCGATGATTCGAAATGCAGTTATTATTGAAGAAGAAGGCAATAATGATACTGTAGCACTAGGGAAAACGGTAACATTTATCGAAATTCCTGATGGTGATGAAGAAACTTATACAATCGTTGGTTCAGCAGAAGCTGATCCACTGGAAGGTCTAATTTCAAATGATTCACCTATTGCTAAAGGTTTACTTGGTAAAACAATAGGAGAAAAAGTGAAAATAGTGACACCAGGCGGAGAAATGGACGTAGAAATAAAATCTATTTCATAACAAGGAAGAGGTAAACATTATGTTTGCCTCTTTTTTGATGCTTGAGGAAATTATATTAACTAGACAAGTGGTTAACTTCCTAATAATATTTGAGTATCATTCTTTAGCGATAATGAGACTTTGTGAGTTAAATGAAGAGTCCGCAATGATTTTCGTTGCAGGGCGGACGCTCTCCGCGGGGTGAGCGATGAGCCATCACCATAGCTTCGCCGTCCGTTGTGATGTCTCATCTGTCTCACTTCATCCCGCAGGAGTCGCCGCCTGCTACGAAAATCAATGGAGCTTGCTGACTTATTAGTTTCTCGCTTAATAAATCAAAATATTTATTAGAAAATTAAGACAAAATCCACATTTAGTAAATATTTCATTAAGTATTATCCGGTAAAAGGAAAAATATGATCAACTGGTCATTGTAAGCAACTAGTTCTATGAGAAAGCAACCAAACTAGTACGAGAGGAACTAATTTGAGGACGAAAGCAATTAATTCTCCAAACTAAGAGTTTATTGTTGTTGAAATAGGAATTGTTTGGTTATTCATAGCGTGTTGAAACTCAAGTGCACTAATTAATAAGCAATTTTATACAATTAATGATAGTTGGCACTTTTTTCCGTAATGCGGCGGTTCTAGTAAATCTATTCGTTTGTAGGTTGATGCTAAATTAGTCAGCATATTTTGTTGATTGAAGTGTAGGGCGACGACTCCAGCGGGAATAGCAAATGTTTTTTCTGCACCGAATGCGAAGCGGCAGGTGCATGAGCTGAAAGCCCCGCAGGAGCTCGAGCTCCGAGGAGATTGAAGCCATGCCCGCGGAAAGCGTCCGCCTGGAGCGGAGATCATCTGCGCTCGCGGTAGTTCAATAAGTTGCATTATCCCTATATTGCACCTTCTTTTTTTTGTGGAAACCACTAAAAAAGGATGCACTTGAAACCACTTAGGATTTTGTTCTGAAAAATGAAACTTAACATACTTTATAAACGTCTTATAATATTGTACTCTCTAATCTATGGAGGAGGATTTTGATGCTAGAAAATAATCGTCGAATGAACTCAAGGCAAAATAGAAAGAAAAAAAATAATAAAATCCTAAATATATTAATCGGGATAGTACTACTATTAATTATTGTAGTAGTCGTCAATATCGTAACAGACGATAAAACAGAAGAAGCAACAGTAGAACAAACTGTATCAGATACTCAGGAGTCGCAAGAGGACACGACAGAAGAAAATACTTCTGAGCAACAGGAAGAAGGTACTTCTGCAAACGAATCCGTTACCGAAAATGAGTCGAGCGCTACATCTACAGAGAAAGTAGATATAACAGCAGATGAATCTGAGGATAATAACAATTCTAATACAAATGAGCAATCAAGTAGTGATACAAGCGATGTTAGTACAGACTCTACATGGGAACCAATTGGTACAACTCAAACAGGTGAACATATCTCCAGTTATGACCGTTCATCAGTTGACTGGGCAGAGAAGGTAGAAGCACTTGCTTATGCAGCTGAACTAGACCCTTCTAATATGTTTGTAAAGTTTTTAGGTAATGGTGGGAGTCCTCAAAAATCGATTGGAACTGTCACTTCTAAGGATGGAAAAGAAATTTATCGAATCCATTTAGAATGGGTAGATGGGCAAGGATGGAAACCGACGAAAAGAGAAAAGTTATCAACATTAGAAGACGCCTCTTGACTTCAAGGGCGTCTTTGACTTATTTTAAAAGAAGTGCTTTATCTTCATTCAGTATTTTTTTTCGACGAGCTTGCGCAGTAGCAGTAGACTACCACCTCTAGAGGTGGTGAGATGAATGCTGTTTTGCTACTATTCAGCGGGTGTTCAAACGCCCGCTGAACGAAGATAAAGCCTCCGGCGGCAGTTTTGAATGGAGTCAAAGAAGGCAGTCTAAGTTCGCGACGTCCTGCTCCTGCGCAAAGCTCGTCGCAAAAGAGCTTTTGTCGCATCGACGGCGTGACCTACATCCTGTAGGCCTCAAGCTCGATTCAAAATCTGGACGCAATTACGCTGAGGCGTAATTAATAGAGAGGGGCAAAATAAGATGAAAATTGCAGTTATTGGTGCAATGGAGCAAGAAGTAGAATTATTGCGAAATGAAATAGAAAATGCTGAAACTAAGTTTATTGCAAATAGCGAGTTTACAATCGGTACTTACAAAGACCATGAAGTAATTCTTTTGAAAAGTGGAATAGGTAAAGTTAATGCCGCAATGACAACAGCTATTTTATTAAACGAATATAAACCGGATTACGTGATTAATACAGGTTCAGCTGGTGGATACGATCCAACACTCTCTGTAGGTGCAATTGTTATTTCGGATGAAGTACGACATCATGATGTAGATGTGACGGCTTTTGGATATGAAATAGGACAAGTTCCACTACTCCCAGCAGCTTTTAAATCAGATGTACATTTGATGAAACTAGCAGAAGATGCAGTAAAAGAGATTGGAGAACATGAAGCGGCTACCGGGTTAATAGCAACTGGAGATGTTTTTATGCATGATCCTGAAAAAGTGGAAGAGGTTCGAAGTCATTTTCCACAGATGAAAGCGTGTGAAATGGAAGCGGCAGCTGTTGCACAAGTTTGTCATCAGTTCGAAGTTCCCTTCGTTGTAATTCGATCATTATCGGATATTGCTGGAAAAGAATCTTCGATAAGTTTCGATGAATTTTTACCGGTAGCAGCTAAGCATTCAACTGAAATAGTATTACGTGTAGTAGAGAGATTATAATTTGTCATGAATTTGACAAACTAGAATGGTTACTACCATATTAATAATTAATACATTGTATGCTATGATAAAGGAACAAACGCTTTCATTATGTTGGAGGGGGTAATGGAATGATCTTTTTGATGGGTATGTCTATTTTAATTACTGCTGTTTTAGCATTCATTATGATAGCAGAGACAAGTGAAGATTAAGTTCTTCTAAGCTCTTTTGGTGTTTGATACATCAAAAGAGTTTTTTTCATGAATATATGATTGGTATAGTTTGACGAGTGCACGTTTTTCAATTCGTGAAACGTAACTTCGTGATATTTTCAATTGCTTCGATATTTCTTTTTGGGTCATTGGTTCATGCCCAAGTAAGCCATATCGTCTAATCACAATATCTAGTTCTCGTTTTTCTAAATGTGACAAATGTGTATACAATCTGTTTGTATCTTCTTCATCGACAAGTTGCTCATCGGTACTTTTATCCATATTCTGAAGTAAATCTGTTATCTCTAAAGAATGGCCGTCTTTATCCATTCCGATTGGTTCATGCAATGAAACGTCTTTTTGTACTTTTTTCAATGAACGTAAATACATTAGGATCTCATTTTCTATGCATCTTGCTGCATAAGTTGCTAATTTTGTTTTTTTAGTGGGTGTATAGCTATTTACTGCTTTCATCAATCCAATTGTACCAATGGAGATATAATCGTCTAATAGCTCGTGTTTTGGATGAAATTTTTTTACGACATGTGCAACAAGCCGCATATTTCGTTCGATTAGTTCATCTCTTGCGGACAAGTCACCTTCCAAAAAACGATCAATCATTACTTTTTCTTCTTCTGGTGAAAATGGTTGATGAAACGCCTGACCCTTTAAGTAACCGAGAACAAGAGGGAGATCTGAGACAACACTTATAAATGCAGTCAAAAGACCAGAAATACTATTCACCTCCATCAAGTTATACATTTTAGTATATGTCGAAAAACATAGGAATATGAAAAAAACGACTGCAAGTAGCAGTCGTTCAAAATTGATGAAAAGTATTTATACTTTTTTTAACGTAAAGGTACTGATCATTAAAAAAGCAAGTATGATAAATAAGAACATATAAGAAACAGATGGTATCATATCAATGGCGAAATAAGATAAAGTTAAAATAACCCCTGCAACTGTAATCGGGAGTCCAGTAAAAAATCCGTTCGATTCCGATATATTAAATCGAGCAAGTCTAAATGCGCCACATGCGATATAAATGATTGTTATAGCCATACCTGCTGTACTAAATTCTTGTAACACTAGGGAATACAATAACAACGCTGGTGCCACACCAAACGATATAATATCACTCATCGAATCTAGTTGTTTTCCAAGCTCCGATTCAAGATGAAACTTTCTTGCAACCATTCCATCGAATCGGTCTAATAAACCTGCTATAAATATAAATAACACACTATATGCAGGAGAATCATTCATCGTAGCCATAATGGCTGCGCCACCAAATGCAAGATTTGCAATAGTAATCATATTTGCCGCATGTGATTTCAATTTCTTTCGGGTATTGGACATAATACTTTGTAAATACATTGTAAATCACTCCTTTACAATCCAACTATTTTGTTTATTATACTTTGAATAAGTAAAAAATGTAAGCAATTGTTTATAGGGAGATAGAAATGAGAGAAAAATTATATCAATCGATGATTGAATTAACGAATGGCAGATGGTCATCATCTATTATTCAATCCTTTGCACGATCAAAGCTAAGTAAATCCATCATACCTACATATATTAAATATTTTAATATAACTTTACAAGATGTTACCCGTCCAATAAATGATTTTTCTACTTTGCATGATTTTTTTATCCGAGAAGTGTCAGCAGAGAGCCGACCAATACATGTTGGGTCAAATAGTATTATTAGTCCTGTCGATGCAACGGTTGAAACATTCGGTTCTATTTCGAAAGATGGCATTTTTTTCGTGAAAGATAAATCCTATACATTAGAGAACTTACTTGGTTCACAAAAGATTGCAAACCAATTCGTAAATGGAAAGTATATCATTTTGTATCTAAGTCCGGCTGAGTATCATCGCATTCATGCGCCGGTGGACGGGGAAGTTATACGTCAATATATGCTTGGAAAAAAATCGTATCCTGTTAATAAATGGGGGCTTCAATATGGAAGAGAAGCAATTAGTGGAAATTACCGTTTGTTAACCGAACTAAGTATGCCAAACAAGAAGCATTGTTTTCATATTAAAGTGGGGGCAATGTTTGTTAATTCGATTGAGTTAACAAATACATCTTCCGTATGGAAAAAAGGCGATGAAGTTGGTTATTTCTCGTTTGGATCAACAGTGGTCATGCTATTTGAAGAAGCGAGTATGGAGTTTTCATCCGCTATGAAACCCGGGAAGTTTGTACGAATGGGTGAGATTGTGGCAAATATGCTATAATCGAAAAAAGAAAAAGCGTCGAATTGGAGTGTTTGTTTTTGTATTCATATTTTATACCAAGTGAATTTGTAAGAAGCATCTTTCAAATAACACCTGAATTCTTAAAAGAAAAAGGTGTGAAAGCGGTTATTACAGATTTAGATAATACTCTAGTAGAGTGGGATCGTCCTAATGCAACACCAAAGTTAATCGAATGGTTTGCAGCCATGAAAGCATCTGGCATACAAGTAACGATTGTTTCCAATAACAATGATTTACGGGTTAAATCTTTTGCAGACCCACTTGAAATTCCTTTCATATCAAAAGCACGTAAACCGTTAGGGAAAGCTTTCAAACAAGCGGTGAGTAAAATGAATGTAAACCGTGAAGAAGTAGTTGTCATTGGAGACCAGCTCTTAACGGATGTGTTCGGTGGTAATCGGCAAAAGCTTCATACTATTTTAGTCATACCGGTTGCAAATTCAGATGGATTTTTTACGAAATTTAATCGCTTAGTAGAACGAAGAATTTTTAGTTATCTTGATAAAAAAGGTCAAGTAACATGGGAGGAAGAAGAGTGACAGAAGCACCAAAATGTATCGGTTGTGGAACAATTATTCAAACAGAGAAAGTAGGGGAAACGGGGTATGCCCCAGTTTCTTCATTAGAAAAAGAAGATATCATTTGTCAGCGTTGTTTTAGATTAAAAAACTACAACGAATTACAACCTGTTTCGCTAACTGATGATGATTTTTTACGCATTTTAAATGGTTTAGGAACGCAAAAAGGACTAATCGTTAAGATTGTTGATATTTTTGATTTTAATGGTAGTTGGCTTCCTGGATTACATCGTTTTGTTGGAAATAATCCTATTTTATTGATTGCCAATAAAGCGGATTTATTACCAAAATCGGTAAAGAAAAACAAAGTGATTAACTGGATGAAACAAGAAGCGAAAAAATTAGGCTTGTCTCCAATCGATGTGTTATTTGTAAGTGCACATAAAGGAACTGGTATGCCTGAGGCAATGGAAGCTATTGAGCATTATCGTAAAGGTGAGAATGTATATGTAGTTGGTTGTACAAACGTTGGTAAATCAACTTTTATCAACCGTATTATTAAACAGGCAACAGGAGAAGATGCAGTAATTACTACCTCTCATTTTCCTGGAACAACGCTTGATATGATTGAAATTCCGTTAGACGATAAAAAAGCATTGTATGACACACCAGGTATTATCAATCATCATCAAATGGCGCATTATTTAGATCCAACTGAGCTAAAATATATTACGCCGAAAAAAGAAATTAAACCAAAAGTGTTCCAATTGAACAGCGAGCAAACCTTATTTTTAGGTGGATTATCTCGTTTCGATTTTATCAAAGGAGATCGTTCGGCATTTACTTGTCATATCGCAAATGATATTCCGATTCACCGAACGAAGCTAGAAAATGCGGACAACTTATATAAAGAACATAAAGGGGAGTTATTATCTCCGCCATCTGAAGAGTTTGCAGATTTATTGCCACCTTTAGTCCGTCATGAATTTAAGATTAAAGATGCAAAAACGGATATTGTTTTCTCAGGATTAGGTTGGATTACTGTACAGCAAGGAGGCGTAGTCGTCGCTGCGCATGCACCAACTGGAGTGGAAATATCTATTCGACCGTCGCTTATATAGGAGGTTTTCAAGTGAAAAAATGGTTTGCTGTTATAGGAAATCCAATTGCACATTCTCTTTCTCCTTATATGCATAGTACATGGCTTAAGGAGCAGCATATAGATGCTAGTTATATTCCAATTCTCGTAGATGAAGAAAATCTTCATGATGCGGTGAATTCGTTGAAACTACTAGGTTGTAGCGGTTGGAATGTAACCGTACCATATAAAGAAGCAATTATTCCTTATTTAGATAAAATAGACCAATCGGCAATAGGGATTGGTGCCGTCAATACCGTTGTAAAAACCGAAGATGGTCGGTTTGTAGGATATAATACGGATGGCTTGGGATTTATCGAATCACTTGGACCGATTAGTCAAACAAATCGAATTCTAATTCTAGGTGCTGGTGGTGCTGCAAGAGGTATTGCCCATGCATTTACACAATTAGGGTTCTCGCAAATTGCGATTGCTAATCGTACTTATGCGAATGCACAACGACTAGTGGAAGAATTACAACTTGGACAAGCACTCCCATTAGAAGTAGCAGAAGAGGCGCTTGCACAGTTCGATATAATCATTCAAACAACTCCACAAGGGATGAAAAATAGCACGGCAACGCTACCAATTCAGCTTAACCAAATAAAAGAACATGCAATTGTTGCGGATATTGTATATAATCCTTTAGTTACCCCTTTTTTAGAGGAAGCGAAAAAATACAATGTTCGCACGGTAAATGGATTAGGAATGCTCGTACACCAAGGGGCATTAGCCTTCTCGTATTGGAATGGAATCAAACCAAATACGGAACAAATGGTAGAACGTCTAACCGAGCAATTAGGAGGAAATTATGTTAACAGGTAAACAAAAAAGATTTTTACGCAGTCAAGCACATCACTTATCGCCAATTTTTCAAGTTGGAAAAGGTGGCGTCAATGATGCAATGATTAAACAAATAAGCGAAGCACTAGAAGTTCGTGAATTAATCAAAATTAGTATTTTACAAAACTGTGAAGACGAAAAGCAAGAAGTGGCAGAAGCACTTGCAAAAGGGACTCGTGCTGAGCTTGTTCAATTGATTGGTTTAACAGTTGTATTATATAAAACATCGAAAAATAATAAACGAATCGAGCTTCCAAAAGCGAGTCGAGCATGAGTAAGAAAATAGGAATCTTAGGTGGTACATTTAATCCACCTCATATTGGTCATTTAATCATTGCCAATGAAGTTTTACATGCACTACGTCTAGATGAAGTACGATTCATGCCTAATGCTACCCCTCCGCATAAACAAAAGGACGAGCAAGTAACGACAGCCGAGAGATTAAAGATGCTACAGCTTGCGATTCGTGGTATTCCGAATATGTCAGTGGAAACAATTGAACTAGAGCGTGGAGGTACTTCTTATACATTTGATACGATGGAACTGTTAATGCAACGTGAACCGGAAGCGTCGTTTTACTTCATCATTGGTGGCGATCAAGTAGAGTATTTACCAAAATGGCACCGTATAGATGAACTCGTTCAAAAAGTACAATTTGTAGGTGTTCCTAGACCAAATACAAAGATGGAATCAGCATATCCTATTAGTACAATTACGATTCCTCAAATAGATGTATCTTCTACACTTATCCGTAATCGATTGATGAATGGGCTAACGACGAAATATCTTATTCCCGATCGAGTGAATGATTTCATTCAAAAGGAAAAGTTATATGAAATTTGAGCATGTAATGGAGCAGATGAAGGATAGAATGCCGGAAAAACGCTATATTCATACTAGAGGAGTAGCTACAACGGCAGTTCATCTTGCAAGAAAATACGGAGAAAATGCGGAAAAAGCAGAGCTTGCGGGTATTTTGCATGATAGTGTGAAATATGCAGAGAAAGAATGGTTAAGAGAGAAGATTATTTCGGAAGAGATGGATCCGATTTTATTGGAGTACCACCACGAGCTTTGGCACGCTCCTGTTGGAAGTTATGTAGCTAAAAATGAATTTAACATAAACGATGAAGATATATTAAATGCGATTAAATACCATACTACTGGTCGAGCGGGTATGTCCCGACTTGAAAAAATTATTTATGTCTCTGATATGATAGAGCCTAGCCGTAATTTTCCAGGAGTAGATCTATTAAGGGAAAAAGCGGAACTAGATTTAGAAGAAGCCATGGTTAGTTGTATCAAACACAGTATGATCTTTTTAATCGAAAAAAAACAACCGGTATTTCCGGATTCATTTCATTGTTACAATGAATTGATACAAAGAAAGGGAAAGTGAACGAATGACAACGACAAAATCATTAGTAGAAATTGCTTTTAAAGCAGCAGACGATAAACGAGCAGAGGACATCGTCGTACTCAATATGCAAGGGGTATCATTACTTGCGGATTACTTTTTAATCTGCCACGCAAACTCAGACCGTCAAGTACAAGCGATTGCAAAAGAATTAGAACAGCAGGCATCGATTGCAGGGTATCATGTGAAGCGTTTGGAAGGGTTCGATGAAGCTAGATGGATTTTAGTTGATATGGGCGATGTTGTGGCACATGTATTCCACAAAGATGATCGTGCTTATTATAATTTAGAGCGCCTTTGGGGAGATGCACCAATGATAGAAGTTGGGCTAGATGCGTAATGGCAATGTACGACCGATTTGCCTTTATTTATGATTCACTTATGTCCGATATACCATATGATAAATATGCAGAATGGGTGCAGGCAACTGCACCTGTTTCTGCTGGAAAACGATTAGTTGATATAGGCTGTGGCACGGGTGTCCTTAGTGTAAAATTTGCGAAAGCAGGGTATGACGTAATCGGAGTAGATTTATCGGAAGCGATGTTAACGATTGCCCAAAATCGTAGTTTGGAAGAAGGTACAGATATTTCCTTCGTGTGCCAATCGATGTCTGAAATAGACGGCATTGACGACGTAAATATAGCAGTAATCGCCATCGATTCGGTCAATTATTTGGAGACCTTGGAAGAAGTGAAACAAACATTTGAACGTATTTACGAGGTACTTTCACTAGGTGGACAGCTATTTTTCGATGTACATTCTCTATATAAAATGGATGAAATTTATCCAAATGGTCCGTTTACTTATGAAGACGATCAAGTTGCGTACATATGGCATACGGAAATAGGCGATGAAGAACATTCGATTTATCATGATATGACATTTTTCGTTCGAGATGAATCGGGTAATTATGAGCGATTTGAAGAATCACATTATCAACGTACATATCCTTTAGAATCATATACGGAGTTGTTAAAACAAGTTGGATTTACTTCTGTCACTGTTTCAACATCTGTTTTTGATAACCAGGATGAAAAAGAAATTGAACGTTATTTTATACATGCTACAAAATAATTCTTTCCAAAGAGAGGTAAATTTAGTATAGTTTTTATAACTCCATATAATTTACCTCTTTTTCGAGAGGATGATATTTCTGTTTCGTTTATTAATTCAGAAATACAAGAAAAAGCTGTTGCTCCCAACAACAGTAATCACGATATTATTATTTTTCGTTTTACAATCCCAATTCAAATCAGCACCTCCCACAGCTGATCTTGTACAACCTATCCCATTTGAAGATTCCTTTATTGAACAACAAGAAAATACAACTGAATATGTAGAAGACATCGCTATTTTTGTCGAGGTAAAAGGCGCGGTGAATAACCCAGGAGTTTATGAACTCTTAGAAGGAGATCGCGTATTAAATGCGATTGAGCTTGCTGGAGGCTATTTACCTACTAGCAATAGTAAAAATATTAACCATGCACAAAGAGTAGTAGATGAAATGGTTATTTACGTTCCCCTTGAAGGAGAAGAAATAGCAGATGTAGAAACAGTTGCTACAACACAATCGGCTAATTCTAATTTAGTAAATATTAATAAAGCGGATGTCACGATACTATCAACTCTACCAGGAATAGGTCCTGCAAAAGCAGAAGCAATACTCGCATATCGTGAAGGAACTGGCAACTTTAAAGAAAAACAAGATCTAATGAATGTAACTGGTATCGGACAAAAAACATTCGAAAAATTAGAACCTCTAATAACTGTGAAGTAATATTGACTGTTCACGATAAAAACTACTACACTAGAAGAAGTATATATTTACGGAGGTAGTTATATGGAGCGTATTACATGGGACCAATTTTTCATGGCACAAAGCCATTTACTTGCATTAAGAAGCACTTGTAATAGATTAGCAGTAGGTGCAACAATCGTTCGTGACCGACGTATTATGGCAGGGGGCTATAATGGTTCTATTTCAGGTGGGGATCATTGTATCGATCATGGCTGTTACGTTGTAGATAATCATTGTGTAAGGACAATTCATGCAGAAATGAATGCATTATTACAATGTGCAAAATATGGTGTTTCGGTAAATGGAGCAGATTTGTATGTGACCCATTTTCCTTGTTTACCTTGCACGAAATCGATTATTCAATCGGGAATTGCTCGACTTTATTATGCACAGGATTATAAAAACAATAAATACGCGATAGAATTGCTTGGACAAGCGGGCGTAGAAGTGATTCAAGTATCGTTTGATGAGCGTAAAATCGACTTTTTAAGCGATGAAAAGGTTGCACTTTATATTGAGTTGCTAACGAAGTTGCGTGAGAAAGGAGCAAGTATGGAAGAATTGGCACCTTATGAAACGAAGGTGGCAGAATTATTCGGCGTATAACCATTCAAGGAAATCTTATTTATGTGGCCTTATCTGTTGTAATTGCTACGGTTAGTGCGTATGAATCGTTGAGACTATTGTTGTTATTTGTACTTCTATTTTGCTGGCTAGTGTCTAAGCAAAAGCATATACTTTTTACAATCGGAACAATAATATTTGGTATTACTTTTTATTTTTATGTGCTAGCAGTTATGCCAATGCAAGCAAGTGAAATACACGTTAAGGAAATAACTTGGACAGATGTTTACCGGATAAATGGACAATACATCCGAGGATTTGCTATTTCAGAAAATCAAGAAAAATGGTATGTACAACTTAAATTAAGTGCGGAAACTGAAAAAGCCGTGCTTACGCATTCATCGCTTGCAGGCATGGTGTTTCAAGTGATAGCACAAGAAGTTGAGAAACGTCCTGTATCCCATGCATATGCTTTTAACATGGATTCCTATATAAAAAGTAATGGTGCAGTTGGTCAGATGGCAGTAGAAACATATCGAATCACTCAGAAAAATGAGTCCTTTTTTACGTATATGGCAGAAAAGCGATTCGCGATGAAAAGTCATATACAAACTACATTCCCTCTATCGTTACAATCGGAGGCGGAAGCGCTTTTAATCGGAAGTAGAGAACAAATGCCATCCGATATGCAAGATGCCTATCAAACATTAGGAATTACGCATTTATTTGCTATTTCAGGTCTTCATGTGGCTTTACTGGCATTAATGGTATATGAATCACTGATACGAATTGGTATTAGAAGAGAAACAGCGAATTTAGTCTTAATAATTGCTCTTCCACTTTATGCATTTATCGCTGGAGGGGCACCATCCGTCTGGAGATCTGTTTCCGTAACCGAGATTATTTTAATTAGCTTAATGTTTAAGAAAAAACTTGCGATTGATGATGCATTCTCGTTAAGTATTATTGGATTTGTCTTACTAACGCCGTGGGTCATTTTTCAAATTGGTTTTCAATTATCTTATTTAGCCGCGTTTTCACTTATTTATTCGTCTGTGTTTTTAAAAAATAGTACATCATATATAATGCAATCTTTTGTTATTACAGCACTTTGTCAATTGATTGTTTATCCAATTCTTCTTTATCAGTTTTATGAAATTTCCATTTCCTCATTCCTCGCAAATTTAGTTTTTGTTCCACTATTTTCGTTTGTCATTTTACCTATTAATCTCTTTTTATTGTTACTCACGTATATCTCTACTTCGATTAGTGATTTTCTTTTCCATTTCTATGAACCGATACGCAGTTTATTAGGTGACTTTATCATTTACTTAGGTAGCTTACCTTATCAAATGTGGAATCCGATGAAGCCGTCAATGCTACTTGTGTTCATGGCATATGGAACAGTGTTGTTCTTTTTTATTTCGATGGAACGGAAAAAGCGGCTTATTTTAAGTAGCTTTCTGCTTTTTTTACCTATTGCGGTTATGCATGTTAGACCCTATTTAGATTCATCAACGAAAATAACGTTTTTGAATGTCGGGCAAGGTGATTGTATTGTAATAGAAATGCCTTATCGAAAAGAAATAATCATGATTGATACTGGTGGCATATTACGGTTTGAACAAGATGCATGGAAAACGACAAATGAAGTTTACAAAGTAGGGAAACAAATTGTTGTACCGTTTTTAAAAGGGAAAGGAATCACAAAAATAGATACACTGGCTATTACACATGCAGATGCGGATCATATGGAAGCTGCTGAGGAGATTCTACAAAAAGTCCACGTAAATGAAATTCATATATCTCCCGGATCTTCAAATAAAGGAGTTATGGAAGAATTAATGAAAGAAGTATTACAACAACAAATTCCTATGATAGAAAAAGGAGCGGGAGAGGAAATAGATTCAAGCTATTATCAGTTTCAATATATCTATCCAATGGATGCCATATATGAAGGAAATAATGATTCGCTTGTCTTATCGATGCGAAATAGTTCTTTTCATGGATTATTTATTGGAGATCTAGAAAAAGAAGGAGAGTTAGAGCTAGTTAATAAATACCCAGAAGCGTTAAAAGATATAACATTATTGAAAATTGGGCATCATGGAAGCAAAACTTCTAGTGAACAATCTTTTTTAGCATTAACGAATCCGGACATATCCATCATTACTGCAGGATTTGGAAATCAATTTGGCCACCCACACCCTGATGTAGTCGAGCGTTTAGATGCCCTTCATATTCCTTTTTTACAAACCGGTAGAGATGGCACGATTGAAGTAGAAATAACGAAAAGCGGAGAGATTTTTGTGACAACTCCTTAGTAATAAGAAGAGCACACGATGCACTTCAAAAGCTACTTGTCCCGAGTTTCTAGCGAGCTTTGGTCTGAGTTTACTTAGGCTGATTTTCACTGCAGGCAGAGACTCTAGCGGAATTAGCCCCCACTGGAGGAATAAAGGAACGAAGGCTAAGAACACCACCTTGGAAGGCATAGAGTTCCTCGAGTCCTGCTCCTGCGCAAAGCTCGTCGCAAAAGGTCTGTGCTCCTGCGCAAAGCTTGTCGCAATAGAACTCTTGCGGCAACGATTTATGACCCAGGTCCTGTGGGCCACACGCCTTCGTGACCAATATCCTTTTGCCTTGAGGAGAACTGAAGCCAAGCCAGCGAAAAACGTCTGTCTGAAGCGGAAATCAACTTTGTTCGTATATATTATTCGCTTTTATGAAATTGATTTAACTAAAAAAGGGTTCTGTCTAGTGTAGACAAAACCCTTTTCTAGTTATTATCGAGAAACAAACTCAACAATTACTGCAATAGCGAACATAATTGTAAAAAATCCAAAGGAGACTACAAAACCTACGCCTGAGTCAATAGCGTCGTTACGCTTTGACTGTACATTTTGTTCAAATTCATTCATTATTACCCCTCCTATTTCCACCTAATTATATAGGATAGCCTATTAAAAATCTACATGGAATCTTTCATTTCTACTTTCCTTCTAACAATGTCACAAATTATTCACTACTTTTAAGTTATAATAAAGACAAACATACAGTAGTAAGGAGATCTAGGATGATTTCAGAAAAATGGATGCAAATAGCCAAAAATGATTTATCGGATGTGTATTTATTATACGGAACGGAAGCGTATTTTATAGAAGAAACAATAAAGAGATTGAAAAGACAATTAAATGAGCATGGGGAAGTAGAAATAATTACATTCGACATGGAAGAAAAAAGCGTAGACGAAGTAATATATGAAGCGGATACGATTCCTTTTTTCTCAGATAAAAAGCTTGTCATCGCAAAAAATGCATTCTTTTTAAAAGCAACAGAAAAAGGAAAAGAGAAAATAGTGCATGATACAGTTAGTTTAGAAAAGTGGCTACAAAGTCCTTCTCCAACTGCTATAGTCGTTTTTATCGCGCCGTATGAAAAATTGGATGAGCGTAAAAAAATTACAAAGGCGATGAAACAATCCGCTAATGTAATCGAGGCGACTAGCTTGCAAGCACATGATTTAAAAAGCTGGGTATTACATGAACTTAAAACACATGGCAAAACAATGTCCGAAGATACTCTCGATCGTTTCATTGAATTTGGTGGAACCGATTTGGTACATTTACAAACAGAATTAGCGAAAATCGCGACGTATGTAGGAGAAACGGTAGAAATTGATACAGAGACAGTGAAAAAATTACTCGTTCGAACGTTGGAGCAAGACGTTTTTACACTAGGAAATGCTTATCTTGCGGGCAATAAAAGCGAAGCACTAGCCATTTATCATGATTTATTAAAGCAAAAAGAGGATCCGTTAAAGTTAAATGCATTGATCGCATCGCAAGTAAGGTTGATGGTACAAGTAGGTCATTTGAAGAAAAAAGGGTATCACGCCCAACAAATAGCTGGCCAACTAAAAGTACATCCATACCGAGTTAAATTGCTTTTTGATAATCCGATATTGTATAACGAAGAAAAATTACTTCACACATTGAATGATCTAGCTACAGTAGATTTGCAGTTAAAAACATTAAATATTAATCGAGACAGGATATTAGAACTGTTTCTTATGAAATAAAAAACACAAGTGACAATAATGTTAACATAAATAAAGACTGACCGAATATATTCGGTCAGTCCTATTTAAATTACGCTTTTTTCATTAATTGAGCTTTCTTACGAGTAGCTGCGTTTTTATGAATTAAACCTTTAGAAGCTGCTTTCTCCAATTGTTGGATCGCAGATTTAATAAGTTCTTTTGCGTTTTCGTCATTGTTAAGTGCAGCATTGTCCGCTTTTCTTACAGCAGTACGCATTGCTGATTTAGCAGTAGCGTTTTGAGCGTTCAAAGTTGCGTTTTTCTTAACACGTTTAATTGCAGATTTAATATTTGGCATACCTTTCACCTCCTAAAATGGTCTCGAGATGATACTTTTCTTTGTTGAAACTGTCTAATACAACAAGCATTATTTTAACAAACGCGAAAACAAATTGCAATATATAATTGCAAAGAATATTTACTTGACACATCGTCCAAACTAATTTGGAGGTGAATTATATGTGGGGAAGAACCGATTTATTAGATGAATCAGACGAAATGGTAAAACATCGTTCAAAAGAAGATAAGAATACGTTAGAAAAATCAGAGGGCATAAAATTTGATGAAAGTAGGGATGGAGCAGTATTAGTAACGTCTATTGAAGTAGACGAAAACGGAGAAAAGGAAATAGGAAAGAAAAAAGGGAAGTATATTACGTTAACCGATTTAACTGTTAGTCCAGTTGATGACCGTAGCTTTCAACACTTGGAAAGAATATTCGTCGAAAAGCTAAAAGAAATTCATAAAGATATTAAACTGACGAAGTCATCCAAAATATTAATAATAGGGCTTGGCAATGCACTGATCACACCAGATGCAATAGGACCAAAAGCTATTGAAATTTTACAAAGTTCTGCATTGACATCCGAGGAGCATATCAAGGTCGTCATGTATGCACCAGGTGTAACGGGCCAAACTGGATTTGAGACTAGTGACTTTATAGAAGCGATTAGTAATGCATATAAGCCAGATTTAATCATTGTATTAGATGCACTAGCTGCAAGGAATAGTGAACGTCTTTGTAAAACAATTCAACTTACTAATACAGGTATACATCCTGGTTCTGGTGTTGGAAACCAACGTAAGGAAGTTTCTGAGGAAGTATATGGAGTGCCTGTTACAGCAATAGGAATACCAATGGTTGTTGATGGACCAGTATTATATGCAGATGCTATGGAACAAGTTATTCATTATATCGCCTCTAAAATAGAAGAAAAAGGAAGTCCTTCTTCTGCATTAGCGGTTACTCCGATGGTTTCCAGTAAAAAACCAAATATCGACAAAAAAGTATTGGAACCAATCTTTGGGGAATGGGTTACTTGGCCAACTGAAGAAAAAAGAAAGCTGTTTGAAGAAGTATTTGTTGGAAAGAATCCTTCCTTGTTTGTAACACCAAAAGAAACAGATGCATGGGTGGAACAATATGCTCATTTGCTATCTAACGGCTTAGAGTCATGGATTTCTAGCAGATAATGTCGTTCTAAAATTCCACTTTTCCACATACGATTGTGTGAGGAGAGTGGAATATATGGCTAAATCCCTGAAGAATTTAACAAGCATCTTAATCCTTTTATTTTTAGCACCTATCATTATTGCAACCGTCCAAACACCTCTTTTTATTGCTCAACCAGAACAGGTGGAAGAAAAGAAAAAAGAGGACATTCCCGTAGTTTATGCTGCACAATTGGAAAAAAAACAACCAGTCGTCCAAGAAGTACTAATGGAGCCCCAAAAAGCATTTGTTTACTTTACTCATTCGCATGAAGCTTATCAACCGATACTTGCTGCACAAGGTGAGAAAATAGCTATTTATCATCCAATAAGCAATATCACAACTTTTCAAGATCAGATTAATGCCCAGTTTGCATTTCATCAACTAGAGGCTACCTTTCTAGAAAATTATAATAAAAAAGAAATGGATGACTATAATTCAATACGTCCATTAGTACAAGAAGCAATCGGACAGAACGGATATGATATTGTTTTAGATATTCACAGAGATTCTGCAAAGGCTAATGTGACGACGCTTAAAAGTGGAGAAGAAAGCTACGCTAAATTTATATTCGTTATTGGCGGAGAGCACCCCAACTACAGATGGAATGAGCAGCTTGCGCAAAACCTCTCTAACCAATTAAATAAATTAGTACCCGGAATTTCAAGAGGGATTTTACTGAAAGAAGGAAGGGGAGTAGATGGTGTTTACAATCAAGACCTTTCTAGAAATTTACTCGTTGTGGAACTTGGAGGCATCGATAATAACGAACAAGAAATTAACCGTTCGATTGCAATATTAGCGAAAGCTTTATCAAATATGTTAAATGAGCAGTTACCATCATAGATATTATAAAGAGATAGTAAATTACAATTGCCTCATCTCTTTTTTAAAAGCTAAGAGTAAAATATTCACTATTTTTTTCCGAATTTATTAAAATACTATTCATTTCCGTTACAGGCGGACGCTTTCCGCGGGGGGAGCGATGAGCCGTCACCGTAGCTTCACGTCTGTTGTGTCGTCTCATCTGTCTCACTCATCCCTTGTGACGCTGCCTTCCAATACAATTAAATGTTTTTTCTCTAATTTTTAACAAAAGATAAAACAAGTAATAGTGAAGGAAGTATGTAGGGTATGGACTTGTTAGAGAGAATTATTAAGAGGGTATATATCCTAACTTTCTACTAGGAAAAAAGTATATGAAAAAACAGACAGTATCTAATATATATAGAGCAGCACTATCTTGAAATTGTATCTTCGAGAGCTACTTCTATGTTTAGGAAAGTTGTTTTTCTTTCATTTTCCAAAAAGTCCTTCATCTATTCCTATAGTTAAAGGAGATGAAAGACAGACAAACGCCATAGAATTATCGAAGAAGAGGCTAGTCGTGGTGTTAGTCACGACCAGCCTTTCTAGTTCGTCGTTAATGGTAAAGCAATTAGTCTCATTCGTACTTTACTTATATAAAAAATATACTCGTAGATTGTGTTATGTACGGGTTTTTGTTAAGATTAAAATCTGGCAAAAAAAATCTATATGAACTTTTATTAAAAATAATGATGTGAAGTGTACATAAATTGTTACAGTAATATTTCTTAAACAATCCTTTATCTGTTATAATGCAAGTAGTTTAATTAGGAGTGAACAAGTATGAATCATGAAGAGAGATTAGCACGACAGAAAAAAATACGTAACTTTTCGATTATCGCACATATTGACCACGGGAAGTCGACGCTTGCAGATCGTATTTTAGAAAAAACACAAACGGTAACATCACGAGAAATGCAAAGCCAATTACTCGATTCAATGGATTTAGAACGAGAACGCGGAATTACGATAAAATTGAATGCCGTTCAATTGACATATAAAGCAAAAGATGGAGAAGAGTATATTTTCCATTTAATCGACACACCAGGACATGTCGATTTCACGTATGAAGTATCGAGAAGTTTAGCAGCTTGTGAAGGGGCAATACTTGTAGTGGATGCTGCACAAGGAATTGAAGCACAGACGCTTGCAAATGTATATTTAGCGTTAGACAATGATTTGGAAATTTTACCAGTTGTTAATAAAATTGATTTACCTGCTGCCGATCCAGAACGAGTGAAAAAAGAAGTGGAAGAAGTAATCGGTTTAGATGCTTCCGAAGCAGTGCACGCTTCTGCAAAAGCAGGGATCGGTATTGAAGAAATTTTAGAACAAGTAGTAGCAAAAGTTCCAGCGCCTACTGGAGATCCTTCTGCGCCTCTAAAAGCGCTTATATTTGACTCGTTATACGACCCTTACCGAGGTGTAATTGTTTATATTCGAATTATGGAAGGTACGGTGAAACCTGGAGACAAAATAAAAATGATGTCTTCAGGAAAAGAATTTGAAGTTGTGGAAACAGGAGTATTCACTCCAAAAGCAACGATGCGTTCAGAACTAACTGTCGGAGACGTTGGATTTTTAACTGCATCGATGAAACATGTAGGAGATTCAAGTGTTGGGGATACGATTACATTAGCTTCGAACCCGGCTACAGAAGCGCTACCAGGATACCGAAAAATGAATCCAATGGTATTCTGCGGTTTATACCCAATTGATAACTCTAAATATGTAGATTTACGAGATGCGCTTGAAAAATTAGAATTAAATGACTCCGCTTTAGAATTTGAACCGGAAACATCTCAAGCGCTAGGATTTGGATATCGTTGTGGTTTCTTAGGACTGCTTCATATGGAAATCATCCAAGAACGTATCGAACGTGAATTTAAAATCGATTTAATAACGACTGCACCGAGTGTTATTTATGATGTAAAGTTAACAAGTGGAGAAACGATTAAAGTCGATAACCCATCTATGATGCCAGATGCTCAAAAAGTCGATAAAATTGAAGAGCCATATGTAAAGGCTTCGATTATGGTTCCAGAAGATTATGTCGGGTCTGTTATGGAGCTTTGTCAGCGTAAACGTGGAAACTTTATCACAATGGATTATTTATCATCTGCGCGTGTGAATATTATATATGAAATTCCATTATCTGAAATTGTGTACGATTTCTTTGATGCATTAAAATCTAGTACAAAAGGATATGCGTCTTTTGATTATGAATTAATCGGATACAAAGAATCAAAACTGATGAAAATGGATATTCTGCTTAATAGTGAGAAAGTGGATGCACTAAGTTTTATCGTACACAAAGATTTTGCATATGACCGTGGAAAAGCGATAGTAGAAAAGTTAAAAGCATTAATACCTAGACAACAATTTGAAGTTCCGGTACAAGCTGCGATCGGTCAAAAAATTGTTGCTCGTTCAACGATTAAATCAATCGGTAAAAACGTATTAGCAAAATGTTACGGGGGAGATATTTCCCGTAAGCGTAAACTTCTTGAAAAACAAAAAGAAGGTAAAAAACGTATGAAACAAGTAGGTTCTGTAGAAGTTCCTCAAGAAGCATTTATGGCAGTTCTGAAAATGGACGAGCCAAATAAATAAAAAGAAAGAAGGGGGCATAGGTAATAATAGCCCTCTTTTTCTTATATAGAGAGTTGGAAGTAATATGGTACGAGGAGTATATATTCATATTCCTTTTTGTCATCAAATTTGTAATTACTGTGATTTCAATAAATTCTTTTTTCATAATCAGCCAGTTGATGAATATATTGAGGCGCTAGGCCAAGAAATGGCTTTATGGGCGGATGATTTAAAAGATGCATCCATTGAAACTATTTTTATCGGAGGGGGAACACCGACTTCATTGTCAGTAGAGCAATTGGAACGTTTATTTACGCTCATTCATATGTATATCCCTTTAGGACAAGTAGTAGAATTTACATCTGAGTCAAATCCAGATGAATTAACACTTGATAAGATGCAAACAATGCGGAAGTTTGGAGTAAATCGATTAAGTATGGGTGTGCAAACATTTGATCAAGAGTTGCTACGAGTACTTGGAAGAACGCATTCTAATGATCATGTGTATAAAGTAATCGAATACGCAAAACAAACTAATTTTCCTTCGATTAGTATAGATTTAATGTACGGCTTACCAAATCAAACCATGGACCAATGGAAAGCATCTTTAAAAGAAGCATTCCGTCTAAACATTCCGCATATTTCTGCATATTCTTTACTAGTGGAGCCAAAAACGATTTTTTATAATCTGTTATCGAAAGGAAAGCTTACACTTCCAGGGGAAGATTTAGAAGCAGAAATGTACAGCTATTTAATGGATGAAATGAAGATGAATGGTTATGATCAATACGAAATTAGTAATTTTGCGCATAAAGGAAAAGAATCCAAACATAATTTGCTTTATTGGAATAATGATGAATATATTGGGCTTGGAGCGGGGGCACACGGGTATGTAAATAGTATGCGATATTCGAATCATGGACCTTTAAAAAAGTATATGCATACAATTGAAGCGAAGGAAAAACCTATTATGATGCAAAAAGAAGTTTCTCAAATTGAAAAAATGGAAGAAGAAATGTTTTTAGGCTTGCGTAAAAACAAAGGAGTATCATTAGGTCGATTTGAACAAAGATATGGTCAAACGTTACAAGAAGTGTATGGGAAAGAAATAGATGATCTTTTGGAAAAAGAGTTTGTCACCATCGAGAATGATTTTATCAAACTAACGAATCGAGGACGCTTTGTTGGGAACGAAGTATTCCAATATTTTCTTACAAGCTAAATCGTTGACAGTTCTCTATAGATTTGATAAATTTTCTATATAAGTATTAGCACTCTATATGAGTGAGTGCTAACAGAGGTGATAATCATGCTAACTAACAGGCAATTATTAATATTGCAAGTAACGGTAGATGATTTTATCGAAACCGCTCAACCAGTTGGATCTCGCCAACTTTCGAAAAAGGAGGAAGTTCCATTTAGTCCTGCTACTATTCGAAATGATATGGCAGATTTAGAAGAAATGGGCTTTTTAGAAAAAACACATACTTCGTCTGGTCGCGTACCTTCGCAAAAAGGCTATCGTTATTATGTAGACAATATGTTAACTCCACAACGAATTTCCAATAATGAGATTAAACAAATTCGTTCAATTTTTGAAGAACGAATGGTAGAGACGGAACAAATAATTCGTAAATCTGCGGCAATTTTGTCTGAACTAACGAATTATACCTCTATTATGTTAGGCTTAGATGTGAGAAAACATCGTGTGAAACGGTTTTCTATTGTTCCTTTAACGGATGATTCCGCTGTTGCTATTATTGTGACAGATAGTGGACATGTAGAAAATCGTGTATTTTCCATACCGGAAAGCTTTACCGCATCAGATATTGAGCGCATGGTCAATTTGATTAATGAGCGTTTAGTAGGTGTTCATTTGCATGAGCTCCCTACTAAATTAGAAGCTGTTACATTAGCCGTTTTACGACAAAACAATGGACGCTTAAACGATTTACTAGGTTCATTAAACAAAGCGCTAACAATTGAACATGAAGATAAAGTTTACTACGGTGGGAAAATGCAACTGTTAAATCAACCTGAATTTAATGATGTAGAAAAAGCACGAAGTATTATGTATTGGATGGATCATGTAAATCAAATGCCCGGACTATTCCATTTAGACCAAAAAGGAATTCAAATTCGAATTGGTACTGAAAACAACCATCTAGCTATGGAAGATTGTAGTATTATTACAGCTTCCTATGATATTGGGGAAGAACAGATCGGGTCTATTGCAATCATTGGTCCTACTCGAATGGATTACAAACGAGTCGTTTCTTTACTAGATGTGATGAGTGTGGATCTATCGAGAGAATTATCGAAAATTTTACATGGACCGCATGGATAAGGAGAGTTGCTATTTATGTCTGAACAAAAAGATGAAATTGTAGAAGAACTAGAAACTGAAGAGCTAGATGAACAAGTAAAAGTTACAACTGAAGAAGTAGAAAAAGTAGAAGAAGTAGTAGAAGTAGATGAGCTAACGCTTGTCAAACAACAATTAGAAGAAGAACAAAACAAAGCAATTCGTTTACGAGCAGATTTTGAAAACTATAAACGTCGTGTACAACTAGATAAAGAAGCAGATTACAAATACCGTGCGCAATCTGTATTATCAGATATTTTGCCAGTACTAGATAATTTCGAACGTGCATTAGCCGTTGAAACTACTACTGAAGAAGCTGCTTCTTTAGCAAAAGGCGTAGAAATGGTATATCGTTCTTTACTTGACGCTGTTTCCAAAGAAGGTTTAGAACAAATTGAAGCGGAAGGCGTCCCATTCGATCCAAACTTCCATCAAGCAGTAATGCAAGAAAAAGATGATACAAAAGATTCTGGTATCGTGCTTCAAGAATTACAAAAAGGGTATAAGTTAACAGATAGAATTCTAAGACCATCTATGGTTAAAGTTAACGAATAAAATAATAATGACTATTTGCACTTTATATTTAGGAGGAACTATTTATGTCTAAAATTATCGGTATTGACTTAGGAACAACAAACTCATGTGTATCAGTATTAGAAGGTGGAGAACCAAAAGTAATTCCAAATCCAGAAGGTAACCGTACAACTCCATCTGTTGTAGCTTTTAAAAATGGCGAAAAACAAGTTGGAGAAGTAGCAAAACGTCAATCTATTACAAACCCACATACTATTGCTTCCGTAAAACGTTTAATGGGTACATCAGAAAAAGTTAAAGCGGAAGATAAAGAATATACTCCACAAGAAGTATCAGCAATGATTCTTCAATACTTAAAAGGATTCGCTGAAGAATACTTGGGAGAAAAAGTTACAAAAGCAGTTATTACTGTTCCTGCATACTTTAATGATGCAGAGCGTCAAGCAACAAAAGATGCTGGTCGTATCGCTGGTCTTGAAGTAGAACGTATTATTAACGAACCAACTGCAGCAGCTCTAGCATATGGTTTAGATAAAATGGATCACGACGAAAAAATCCTTGTATATGATTTAGGTGGCGGTACATTCGACGTATCTATTCTGGAGCTTGGAGACGGTGTATTTGAAGTTCTAGCTACTGCAGGGGATAACCGTCTTGGTGGGGATGACTTTGACCAAATTATAATTGATTACCTAGTACAAGAATTTAAAAAAGATAACGGAATTGATTTATCACAAGATAAAATGGCAGTACAACGCCTAAAAGACGCTGCTGAAAAAGCGAAAAAAGATTTGTCAGGTGTTACATCAACTCAAATTTCATTGCCGTTCATTACAGCAGGAGAAGCTGGACCACTTCACTTAGAAGTTACATTGACTCGTGCGAAATTTGATGATTTAACTGCTCATTTAGTAGAACGAACTATGGTGCCAACTCGTCAAGCAATGTCAGATGCTGGATTATCAGCTTCTCAAATCGATAAAGTAATTCTAGTTGGTGGTTCTACACGTATTCCAGCAGTACAAGATGCTATTAAAAAAGAAACAGGTAAAGAACCACATAAAGGTGTAAACCCAGATGAAGTAGTAGCGATGGGTGCTGCTGTTCAAGGTGGAGTATTAACTGGAGATGTGAAAGACGTTGTATTACTAGACGTTACGCCACTTTCATTAGGTATTGAAACAATGGGCGGTGTATTCACGAAGTTAATCGAACGTAATACGACAATTCCAACATCAAAATCTCAAACATTCTCAACTGCAGCAGATAACCAACCAGCAGTAGATATTCATGTTCTACAAGGTGAACGTCCAATGTCAGCGGATAACAAAACACTTGGTCGTTTCCAACTTGCGGATATTCCACCAGCTCCACGTGGCATTCCACAAATCGAAGTAACATTTGATATTGATAAAAACGGTATCGTAAATGTTAAAGCAAAAGATCTTGGAACTGGAAAAGAACAAAATATTACAATTCAATCGAACTCTTCATTATCTGACGAAGAAATCGAACGTATGGTAAAAGAAGCAGAAGCAAACGCTGAAGCGGATAAAGTGCGTAAGGAAGAAGCTGAAGTTAAAAACGAAGCAGATCAGTTAGTATTTATGACAGAAAAAACATTAAAAGATTTAGAAGATAAAGTATCAGAAGAAGAGAAAAAATCTGCTGAAGATGCAAAAGAAGCATTAAAAGCAGCACTTGAAGCTGGTAACTTAGAAGATATTAAAGCGAAAAAAGATGCGTTAAATGAAATCGTTCAACAACTTACAATGAAGTTATATGAGCAAGCTCAAGCTGAAGCTGCTGCAAATGGTGGCGCTCAAGCTGACGCAAAAGATGACGGTGTAGTTGACGCTGAATTTGAAGAAGTAAATGACGATAAAGACAACAAGTAATTAGTAAGTTAGTCGGTGAGGAAAAGTCAAAGACCGTATTCGGCTTTGGCTTTTCTTACTGTTTAGACGTATAAAATTTTCCGTGTTACAATATTCATTACGTGTAGGTAAAGAGCAGGAGAGTGAACAATGGATAAACGTGATTATTATGAAGTGCTAGGGATTTCCAAAAGTGCTTCTCAAGATGAGATAAAAAAAGCGTATCGTAAACTTTCAAAACAATATCACCCGGATATTAACAAAGCAGCAGACGCTGATGTGAAATTCAAAGAAATTTCTGAAGCATATGAAGTATTAAGTGACGATCAAAAACGAGCACAGTACGATCAATTTGGCCATTCAGGTCCAAACCAAGGATTTGGTGGATTTGGTGGTGGAGATGGCTTTGGTTTTGAAGATATTTTCAGTTCGTTTTTCGGTAGTGGGGGCGGTTCAAGACGACGTGATCCTAACGCACCTAGAAAAGGTAGTGATCTTCAATATACAATGACGATCGAATTTGAAGAAGCTGTTTTCGGAAAAGAAACAGAAATAGATGTTGCGAAAGAAGAGACATGTGACACTTGTACTGGGACTGGTGCAAAACCAGGAACTCACGCTGAAAATTGTTCGCACTGTAATGGTCAAGGTCAAGTGAACGTAGCACAAGATACTCCATTTGGTCGTATTCAAACGAAACGGGCTTGTCATTATTGTGAAGGTACTGGGAAAATCATTAAAGATAAATGTTCGACTTGTTATGGAAAAGGTACTGTAAATAAACGTAAAAAAATTAAAGTAACAATTCCAGCAGGTGTGGATGATGGTCAACAACTTCGCGTAAGTGGTCAAGGGGAACCTGGTGTAAATGGTGGACCAGCAGGTGACTTATATATTGTATTCCGCGTAAAAGCCGATCCTAGGTTTGAACGAGATGGCGACGACATTTATTATGTACTAACACTAACATTTGCTCAAGCCGCACTAGGGGACGAAATAGAGGTACCGACCGTTCAAGGGAAAGTTAAACTAAAAATTCCGGCAGGTACTCAATCTCAAACAACATTCCGCTTAAAAGGCAAAGGTGTCAAAAACGTCCACGGTTATGGCACTGGAGATCAACATGTAGTTGTGAAAGTGATGACACCGAAGAAATTAACGGAAAAACAAAAGCAGTTACTACGTGAGTTTGCAGAAATTAGCGGAGATATTCCAGAAGAACAAGGCAGTTCATTATTTGATAAAATCAAAAGAACGATAAAAGGCGAATAAGGAGTGGGCGCAAGTGAAATGGTCTGAACTATCCATTCATACGACAAATGAGGCAGTGGAAGCAATAAGTAATATTTTGCATGAGGCTGGAGCTAGTGGAGTAGTTATTGAAGATTCAGAAGAGTTATTAAGAGAAAGAGAAGATGTTTTTGGTGAGATCTATAGCTTAAATCCAGATGATTTCCCTGTAGATGGTGTTCGAGTGAAAGCTTATCTAGCAGAAACTAGTTTTCTACTGGAAACAGTAGAAGAGATCAAACTTGCGATTAACAACTTACAAAACTTTAATATCGACCTTGGTCATAACCATGTCACTGTACAAGAAGTAGACGAGGAAGATTGGGCTACTGCTTGGAAAAAATATTATCACCCTGTAAAAATATCGAATCGTTTTACAATTGTACCTACTTGGGAAGACTATGAGCGTGTAAATACGGATGAATTAATAATTGAACTAGATCCAGGAATGGCATTTGGAACGGGAACGCACCCTACTACTGTCATGTGTTTACAAGCACTTGAAAAAACAGTTCAAATAGGAAGTAGCGTCATTGATGTAGGGACTGGTTCTGGTGTTCTTTCTATAGGGGCAGCAAAATTAGGCGCAGCCTCCATCCATGCGCTAGATTTGGATGAAGTAGCTGTTCAATCTGCAAAAGAAAATATTGCGCTAAATAAAGTAAATGATATCGTTCAAGTAACACACGGTAATTTACTTGATAATGTGAACGAACAAGCAGATATCGTCGTTGCAAACATATTAGCTGAAATTATTATGACTTTTACTAATGATGCTTATTCCATCGTTAAAGATGGCGGCCTATTTATTACGTCTGGTATTATTGCAACGAAAAAGGAAGATGTTCGTAATTCCTTACAGCAAGCAGGATTCGAAATTGAAGAAGTAATGATGATGGAAGACTGGGTTACAATCATTTCTAGAAAGATTGTTAAGTAAGGAGACGCTCATGCAACGTTATTTTACTAATGAACCTATAGAGGAAAATAATACAGTAACGATTACAGGTGAAGATGCGCATCATATGATTCAAGTGATGCGCATGTCTTCCGGAGATGATGTATATGTAGTAGCAGAAGGCAAAACATATACAATGACCATCTTAGAAGGTACTTCCAAATCAGTACATTTACAGATAAAAGAAGCACATGAACAATCTACAGAAATGCCGGTTAAAGTTTCCATCGTTTGTGGACTTCCAAAAGGTGATAAGCTAGAATTAATAACCCAAAAAGCGACAGAGCTAGGTATGCATACACTATATCCATTTGAAGCGAAACGTTCTATTGTAAAATGGGACAAACAAAAAAACGAGAAAAAAATCGCTCGTTTACAAAAAATCTCAAAAGAAGCCGCAGAACAATCTCATCGTTCTTTTATCCCACTAATACATAAACCAATCTCATTAACCGAGCTGTTGGAAATTTCTAAATCGTATGATGTGAAATTTGTTGCGGATGAAGAAGACGCAAAGCTTGAGCAGCGACAAAAGTTTGCTGACCAATTAAAAAAAGTGTATGATAAACAATCGATACTAATCGTATTTGGCCCAGAAGGTGGGCTCGATCGTCAGGAAGTACAACTACTGTTAGAAAATGATTTTCAACCCATTGCACTTGGACCAAGGATTCTAAGAACAGAAACTGCACCGTTATATGCGCTTGCTGCAATTTCTTATGAATATGAATGAAAGAGGTGTGAGGACTTGTCATCCGTTGCATTCCATACATTAGGCTGTAAAGTAAACCACTATGAAACAGAGGCTATATGGCAATTATTTAAAGAAAACGGCTATGACCGTACTGATTTTGAAAAACAATCAGATGTATATGTGATTAATACATGTACTGTAACAAACACTGGTGATAAAAAAAGTCGACAAGTGATTCGTCGTGCAATTCGTCAAAATCCAGATGCTGTTATTTGTGTAACAGGTTGTTATGCACAGACTTCTCCCGCTGAAATTATGGCAATTCCGGGGGTAGATATCGTCGTAGGGACCCAAGAGCGTACAAAAATGCTCGATTATATCGAACAATATAAAACAGAACGTACGCCGATTAATGCAGTAGGAAATATAATGAAAAACCGTGTTTACGAGGAATTGGATGTTCCTTCATTTACAGATCGTACTCGCGCATCATTAAAAATCCAAGAAGGCTGTAATAATTTTTGTACTTTTTGTATTATCCCATGGGCTCGCGGGTTAATGCGTTCTAGAGATCCAGAAGAAGTAGTTCATCAAGCGCAGCAACTTGTAGACGCAGGTTATTTAGAAATCGTATTAACAGGTATCCATACAGGTGGATACGGTGAAGACTTAAAAGATTATAACTTAGCGCAGCTTTTAAGAGATATCGAATCGAAAGTAAAAGGCTTAAAACGCCTTCGTATAAGCTCGATTGAAGCAAGTCAATTATCGGATGAAGTAATCGATGTTTTAAGAGATTCTAATATTGTAGTAAGACATTTACACATTCCTATTCAATCTGGTTCTGATACCGTTTTAAAAAGAATGCGTAGAAAATATACAATGGAGTTTTTTGCAAATCGATTAGATAGACTTAGAGAAGCACTTCCAGACATAGCCATTACTTCAGACGTAATTGTTGGTTTCCCAGGTGAAACAGAAGAGGAATTTATGGAAACGTTTAACTTTATTCGTGACCAAAAATTCTCGGAACTTCATGTATTCCCATATTCCAAACGTACTGGTACGCCTGCAGCAAGAATGGAAAATCAAGTGGATGAAGATATTAAAAATGAACGTGTTCACAGGTTAATTTCGTTGAACGATCAACTAGCTGCACAGTACGCATCCCGTTTTGAAGGGGAAGTATTAGAGATTATTCCAGAAGATAAATACAAATTAAATCCCGAAAGTAATTTATACGAGGGGTACACTGATAATTATTTGAAAGTAGTTATTCCTGGTACAGAAGATTTAATTGGAAAACTAGTACGTGTGAAAATAACGAAGGCTGGTTATCCATACAATGAAGGGCAATTTGTTCGGGTATTGGAAAATGTAGAAGAACTAGTTTAAGTCAGTGAGAACAATCTCACTGGCTTTTTTTTAGATTCTCGATTATGATAAAGAGGTACGTACAACTCGGAGGGAGATTTTATAATGACTCAAAATATTGCGGCATTAATCGATCATACATTATTAAAACAAGACGCAACCAAAAATCAAATTGAAAAACTTTGTGAGGAAGCAAAAACCTATACATTTGCATCTGTATGTGTAAATCCAACATGGGTAAGTGTTAGTGCGGAACTATTGAAAGGTTCACCAGTAAAAGTTTGTACAGTAATTGGCTTTCCACTTGGTGCAAGTACTTCAGCTGTTAAAGCGTTTGAAACAACAAATGCAATCGAAAACGGTGCGGAAGAAATTGATATGGTTATAAACGTAGGTGCTTTAAAAGATCAAGATTATAACCTGGTGCAAAAAGATATCGAGGCAGTAGTACAAGCTGCTAAAGAGAAGGCAATTGTCAAAGTTATTTTAGAAACTTGCTTATTAACAGACGAAGAAATTTTGAGAGCTAGTGAAATATC
This sequence comes from Psychrobacillus sp. OK032, assembly GCF_900111345.1. Taxonomy (GTDB): domain Bacteria; phylum Bacillota; class Bacilli; order Bacillales_A; family Planococcaceae; genus Psychrobacillus. The sequence continues at coordinate 243,950 of NZ_FOGY01000002.1, read as the reverse complement.
TAAACTCGCTGGAGCAGATTTTGTTAAAACTTCTACTGGGTTTTCTACAGGAGGAGCAACTGTAAATGCAGTGAAGTTAATGCGAAGTGCAGTTGGTCCAGAATTAGGAGTGAAGGCTTCTGGTGGTGTTCGAAGCTTGTCGGATTTACAGTCGATGGTAGACGCAGGTGCAACTAGAATTGGTGCAAGCTCTGGTGTAGAAATTGTCCAAGGTCTAGAAAGTAAATCTGATTATTAATTTAGGCGAAAGTATTGACCAAGTGTAAAGTATACGGTATAATTTTTTAGTACATAACACTAGGTTATGTGCTTGACGTGTGTTCGGAGGGAGGGAAAAAGAGATGTCAAAAACTGTCGTTCGTAAAAACGAATCGCTTGAAGATGCTCTTCGCCGCTTCAAACGTACTGTATCTAAAAGTGGTACAATTCAAGAGGTAAGAAAGCGCGAGTTTTATGAAAAACCAAGCGTAAAGCGTAAAAAGAAATCTGAAGCTGCCCGTAAACGTAAATTCTAATTTATTTAAATTTACCAAGCTTCGAAGCTTTGGTTTCCATAACCAAGCATGAAACGTAAAAAGAAATCAGAAGCTGCACGTAAACGTAAGTGGTAAATTAATCCCAACCATCCCTACGTTCAAAACACGTACTGTATGATTAACATTTACAATTATGTAAACCGAGAAAATTATTTTTCTCGGTTTATTTTCATTTTTGAAACTTTTATGGTGCTCATCCGTATATAGAATTATACATATAGAAGAAGGGAGGTTTAAGGATGAAATTGTCACGGTATTTTATTTCTTTCTGTTTATTGTTATTTTCATTATGCTTAGTTGTTCCTTCATTCACTGCTGATTCACCTACCGTTTATAAAATTCCAATCCATAAAGAAGTGGAAAAAGGTTTATATGCTTTTTTAGAGCGTTCTATACATGATGCTGAAGAAGCGGGAGCAAAAGCTATTATTTTCGAAATAAATACCCCTGGTGGCTTTGTGGATTCAGCGCAGAAAATTGCAGATTTACTCGATTCTACTTCGATACAAAAAATAGCTTATATCAATTCAGAAGCGCTATCAGCAGGAGCTTTTTTAGCATTGCATACGGATGAAATTTATATGTCTCCTAGTGGTACAATCGGTGCAGCAGCTGTAATTGATAGTATTGGTAATACTGCAGATGAAAAAGCAAATAGTGCATGGAAAGCAAAAATGATAAATGCTGCAAAGCTTACCGGAAAAGATCCAAAATATGCGCAGGCAATGGCGGATGACCAGGTAGACTTACCGCAATATAGAGCACCTGTAGGAAAATTATTAACGCTTACTTCCGAGGAGGCGCTAGAAGTAGGTTACTCGAATGGGACGGTAAAATCATTTGGAGAATTGTTAGATAAGACAAATTTAACTAATGCAAAGGTCATTGAAACAGAAGAGACATTTATGGAATCGGTTGCACGATTTATTACGCATCCAATTATCGTGCCAATTTTATTGTCGATTGCAAGTTTAGGATTGATAGTGGAGCTGTATTCTCCAGGATTTGGAGTTGCAGGGACGATGGGGCTTATCTCCATCGGATTGTTCTTTTTCGGGCATTTAGTTGCTGGTCTTGCAGGCTATGAAACTTTGATTATTTTTGTTATTGGAGTTCTTTTAATAATAGCTGAATTCTTCTTGCCGGGAGGAATTAGTGGAATTTTAGGTGCAGCTGCTATTATTTTTAGTATAATACTAGCAGGAGGCAATATTGTGCAAATGAGTATTGCTGTATTAATTGCTTTAACAGTAGCTATAGTGGGAATGGTGATTATTATGAAGTTCTTTGGAAAAAAGATGAAAGCATTAAACAAGATTATCTTGTCGGATGCTACAACGACGGAACAAGGATATGTGTCCAATGAAAATCGAGTTGATTTAATTGGCAAAGTGGCCATTACAATGACTGCCCTTAGACCGTCTGGAACTATACGTATCGACAATGAGCGAATCGATGCAGTATCCGATGGTAGTTTTGTTGCGAAGGACAAACAAGTTACGATTATTAAAGTAGAAGGCTCTCGTATTGTAGTGCGAGAAGTCGCGGAAGAGGAGGCAACATAATGGTATTTACTGGATCAACAATTACGTTAATCATAGTGATCGTTTTAGCATTTATCGTGCTATCGGTATTTTTCACATTTTTCCCAATCACACTATGGATTTCAGCTTTAGCAGCGGGAGTGAAAATTAGTATCTTTACACTTGTAGGGATGAGGTTACGTCGAGTAATTCCATCACGCATTGTCAATCCACTTATTAAAGCACATAAAGCTGGATTGAAAGTGGCGATCAATCAATTAGAGAGCCATTATTTAGCAGGTGGTAACGTAGACCGCGTTGTAAACGCACTTATTGCGGCGCATCGTGCAAATATTGAACTAACATTTGAACGGGCGGCAGCGATTGATCTAGCTGGTCGAGACGTACTAGAAGCCGTGCAAATGTCTGTTAACCCGAAAGTAATTGAAACGCCATTTATCGCAGGGGTTGCAATGAACGGGATTGAAGTAAAAGCGAAAGCACGTATTACCGTTCGTGCCAATATAGACCGTTTAGTCGGTGGTGCGGGTGAAGAAACAATCGTTGCCCGTGTTGGCGAAGGAATTATCTCAACAATCGGATCTAGTACTAGCCATGAACGTGTACTTGAGAATCCAGATTTAATTTCTCAAACTGTGTTGGCTAAAGGATTAGATTCTGGTACAGCTTTTGAAATTCTATCGATTGATATTGCGGACGTTGATATAGGTAAAAATATCGGGGCAGAACTACAAACAGAGCAAGCAGAAGCGGACAAGAAAATTGCACAAGCAAAAGCGGAAGAACGTCGTGCAATGGCCGTAGCCTCTGAGCAAGAGATGAAAGCAAAAGTAGTAGAAATGCGATCTAAAGTTGTAGAAGCAGAAGCAGAAGTACCACTAGCGATGGCAGAAGCACTAAGAGAGGGAAATATCGGTGTGATGGATTATATGAATTATAAAAATATCCAAGCAGACACAAGTATGAGAGACTCAATTAGCAAAGTCGGAGGAGATAAACCTTCTACTGGAGAGTTGAAAGACTAGTCTAATACCGCAGAAAGGAGGTCTTCTCCTTGGAAGGGATTATTTTACTCATCGTATCCTTACTTATAAGTACACTTTTTGGCAAGAAAAAGCAAAAGCAAAATCAAAATCCAACAAAAGTTCCTAAGCCAGTAAATAAAGTTCCTGAGATAAAACCATTCGTAGAGAACCCTTTTAAAAACTTAGGTGAGTTGGCAAGGGAATTTAAACAAGAACAACAAACGAAAATTGAACGTAAAACAACTAATATAAAGACAGAACCAGTTATACCGGTTAAGGAAGAAAAAGCACAACGTGAAGTGAGTCGCGATCAAGGTGTGCCAAGAGCTTCTGGTCGTTTATCTGTATACCAAGCGAATAGACTAGATGTAAATGCTGCAAAGCCAATGATGGCGAGCGTTTTGCCGGAAACGAAGGATGAACTTGTTCGAGCAATTATATTGTCCGAAATATTAGCGCCACCAAAATCCAAAAGATAACTCATGAACACCCCTTTACATGCATAAATTCATGTAAAGGGGTGTTTTTTATAAAACAGTTATTTCCACTCCATGCGAGTATTATGATTGATAATTTTAGTGATATTATTTTAGATTACGAAATAACTCTTCTTAAGTTAAATGAAAACAGCGTATTATGTTCGTATGATTATTATTTACTGGAAATAAATGCAGACAGCTTACAGATTAAATCGCTATCTTCCGAACGCTTACATTTAACAGTAGAAAAGCTTAACTTTTTTAATATAACTAGGAAGGATCGTACTTAATGGCAAGCCTTATACGTGTACAAATACCGATAACTACTGATCAACATGTCTTATTTCAACGTTTGTTTGCACTAAATATTAACTTATACAGTGTGTATAGTAGCGATGACTACTTATATTTCTCGATAAAAAAGAAAGATTTAAAGGCTTTTCGAAAAGTTAGGAAAGCGATGAAAATAAAAGTAGCCTTAGTAGATGAAACGAAAAAAGGAATAATTTCACCTTATTCATACTCTTTCATAGGTGTCGCTCTTTTTTTCTTAATACCTATCTTACTTGCGCAATTTATTTGGACAATTCATATTGAATCGGATTCACCTGAAAATAATATTTTGCTATATGAAGAACTAAAAGCGATGAATATAAAAGAAAAAATGCTTACTTCTTCGTTACCAGCTGAACAAGAGATAAGGCAAAAGATTTTGTTGAAGTACAAAGAGTATTCATGGGTTCATTTTGCCCAGTCAGGTTCAACGCTTATCGTATCTCCAATGCTTGCACCAATTAAAACTGAACGGGATATAAAAGACGCACCACCAGTCCATTTGATCGCTAAAAGAAGTGGTGTTATTACAGATTTTGAATTGGTAAAAGGAGTAAGAGCTGTACAGAAACATGTAGCGGTTAAAAAAGGAGATACTCTCGTAAATGGTTTTGTAACACAAGGAGATAAACGAATTATTACGAGTGCGGAAGGAAAGGTATATGCAAGTTATTGGATTGAACTCCAGTTTGAACTACCTAAAAAAGTATCCATTGTAAGGCCAGATGAAAGAGAGTTGCTTATTCAAAAAAAGGGACAGTCAAATGTTCCATATTGGAGGGAAATCGTTCTTCCTTCTTTCTTGAGAAACTATGTAGTGGCTGGATACGTACAAAAAAATATAGAAGAGACTTACGAGTTAAGTGAAAAATCGATGGAACGATTAATACGTCCATTACTATTTCAAAAGATAATCAATGATTTGCCTGCTGGGACACAAATATTAGAGGATAAAGTTTTGCAGGTATCTATACAAAATGATAAAGTAAAAGGGAAAGTATTATTATTGGTAAATGAAAATATTGCAATACCACAAGTTATACCCCAAGGAGACGAAGCATGAGCGAACAAAAACAACTCGATATAAACTTGCAGGACCCTGCAGAAGCGGTGATGCTTCTCGGAATATCAGATAAAAATGTAAAGCTTATTGAAGCGGAACTAAAGGTACAACTCATCACAAGAGGCGAACAAATTCAAATTGTTGGCGAAGAGAAAAATGTAGAAGAAGCGAAAAAACTAATGGTACAACTTCTTGCTGTTATTCGTAAAGGCATCAATATAAACCTTAGGGATGTCACTTCTGCTGTTGAGATGAGCTTGAATGGAACAATTGAATATTTTTCAAGTTTGTATGATGAAGAAATTGCAAGAAATACTAAAGGAAAAGCAATACGTGCCAAAACGATTGGGCAAAGAGAGTATATACAAGGAATTCGGCATTCGGATTTAACATTTGGAATTGGTCCAGCAGGTACAGGTAAAACATACCTTGCAGTCGTTATGGCAACCCAAGCATTAAAAAATGCACATGTGAAAAAAATCATTTTAACGCGTCCTGCCGTGGAGGCGGGGGAGAGTCTAGGTTTCTTACCTGGAGACCTAAAAGAGAAGGTAGATCCATACTTACGTCCGTTGTATGATGCATTGCACGATGTGCTTGGAACGGAACAGACGGAACGGCTAATGGAACGTGGTACGATTGAAATTGCTCCGCTTGCATATATGCGCGGTCGCACATTAGACGATGCTTTTGTTATTTTAGACGAAGCGCAAAATACAACGAAAGCACAAATGAAGATGTTTTTAACCCGTCTTGGTTTTGGTTCAAAAATGGTAATCACTGGAGATAAAACGCAAATAGATTTACCAAAAGGTGCTGAATCTGGTTTAATCGTCGCCGAGAAAATTTTAGGTCATGTTTCTGGTATTCATTTTCAATACTTAGAACAGGGAGATGTAGTCCGTCATCCACTAGTAGCTAAAATTATCCAAGCATACGACGAGCAAAAATCATAGCATTTCCAAAAAGCAACGGTCTATTAGCTGACTGTTGCTTTTGTTAATTTTAAGGAAATAGTAATGACTAGTTTTAACTTTAAGGTATAATATAAGGACAAGCTGTGAAGGAGCTGAGTTTAGAGTGAAAACCATTTTGTTAAAATGGAGAGAATGGCGCAATAATAAGTATCTCCCTTTCGTTATCATTCTCTTAACAGCGGTTTGCATGTTCTTTTTATTAATTGGTAATGTGAAAGAAAGTAAATATGATATAGAACGATTCCAGCTCTCACCCGACACTATACGTTCTGTTAAAACAATGGAAGACCCAGTCAAAACGGAAGAAGAAAGAGAAAAAGTAGCATCAGAGGTTCTTCCAGTCTATCAATTTCAGGAGGAAACTGCTGATAACCAGGCTGCAATTATCCGCTCTATTTTTGATAGCGTGCTCGAAGTGAAAAAAAATCCGAATGATGAATTAAATGAAGAAGATGCAGCTATAGCACTTGTGAAATTGAAAGATGAAATGGACGTTTTAGCAGAAAATGCGAGTATCATTCCTTTAAGTGATGAAATGTTAACTATTTTATTGAAGCAATCAGTTCCTGTTTTGCGTGAATCAAAAGAAAAATTAGCTACAATTACAGAAAATGCATTAAGTGAACCAATACGAACGGAAAGTGTTCCAGCTGCGCGTGAAAAAATTGCTGCCCAGGTTACAAGTACACTTGGATTTTCCGCGGAGTATATGAATATTATTATCAATATAGCGCGTGGTTCAATTGTAGCAACAGAAATCGAAAATGAAGAGTTAACTGAGTTACGGATTGAGCAAGCAAAAGCAAGTGTTGAACCGACGCGAATTCTACAAGGGCAAATACTAGTACAAAAAGGAGAACTAATAGACCGAGAAGTTTATAGGCAGATTGAATTACTTGGGATGTTAACGGATAAAACTTCTTATAAGCCGCCTATAGGTGTTGGATTGTTTGTTATCCTTACGATGTGGATTCTATTTGCACAAACGTTTCGTAAAAAAGAGAAAACAATTACTAACTCCAAAAACTTAGTTGTCGTTGCTTTTAGTCTAATCGTTTCTGTCTTAATCATGATAGTGTTGCAATCAGTTGCAAATAATTTTGATGTAGTCATTGCATTTATATTTCCGACTGCATTGGTCTCCATTTTTGTTTACTTATTAGTAAATGAACGTGCAGCACTTATCACTAGTTTTGTAGTTGCTGCTTATGCGGGTATAATTTTTCAAGAAGGTTATACCAATGTATTTCAAATGGAAATTTCGTTATACATATTATTCGGGAGTATAGCAGGTATTTTTGCGATGCAACGTACACATAATAATTCTCAAATATTTAGAGGAAGCTTTGTTGTTTCAGTGGTAAACATATTATTTATATTATTTTATTTATTAATGACAAAAACGACTTATCAATTTACAGATATATCATTTTATGTTGGAGTAGCCGTTTTATCGGGTATACTATCTGGAGCTCTAACGATTGGGATATTACCATTTTTTGAATCCGTGTTTGGCATTTTGTCGACGATGCGGTTAATCGAACTATCCAATCCGAATCATCCATTATTGAAGAAAATATTAACAGAAACTCCTGGAACGTATCATCATAGTTTAATGGTCGCAAACTTAGCGGATGCTGCTTGTGAAGCGGTTGGTGCAAATGGGCTACTAGCACGTGTTGGAAGTTATTATCATGATATTGGAAAAACGAAACGACCGGGTTTTTTTATCGAAAATCAAGTGAATGGGTACAACCCACATGATAATTTACCACCTGAAACGAGTCGTGATATTATAATTGCACATGCCGGTGACGGCGCAGAAATATTACGGAAACATAAAATGCCAAAAGAAATAATTGATATTTCGGAGCAACATCATGGAACAAGCTTACTCAAATTCTTTTACTATAAAGCAAAAGAAATGAAAGAAGATATTCTAGAAGAACAGTATAGGTATCCAGGACCTAAACCTCAAACGAAAGAAATTGCTATTATTTCGGTTGCCGATAGTGTAGAAGCTGCTGTCCGTTCGATGAAAGAACCAGATGCAGAAAAAATTAGGGATCTGATCCAATCAATTATAAAAGGAAAATTACTAGATGGTCAATTTGACGAATGCGATCTATCGTTAAAGGAAATAAAGAAAATGGAAGAAAGTTTCTGTACAACGATGAATGGTACATTTCACTCCCGAATTGAATACCCAAAATAAGGATGTTAGGGGCTAAAAATATGCTAGAACTAGATTTAATGGACGAAACACAAACACTATCCGAAGAAACAATTACACTTGTTGAAAAAGTTTTAACTTCTGCTGCAACGCAATTAGGTGTAAAAGAAGGAAGTGAAGTAAGTGTTACATTTGTAACGAATGAGGCTATTCAAGAGATTAATAAAACTTATCGCCAAAAAGATATGCCAACAGATGTTATTTCTTTTGCTATGGAAGAAATGGGAGAAGGGGAAATAGAGATTAAGGATGCGGATATTCCTACGTTGCTTGGCGATATTATCATTTCTGTCGAACGTACAACAGAACAAGCGGCATCTTATGGACATACTTTTGAACGAGAGCTTTGTTTTTTAGCAGTACATGGTTTTTTACATTTACTTGGTTACGATCACGGTACAGAAGAAGAAGAAAAAGAAATGTTCGGTTTACAAGAAACGATTTTACAGGCTTTTGGTTTAAAGCGTGAAGGCCATGAACTTTCGTAAATTCTTTAAGTCTTTCGTTTTTGCCTTTCAAGGCATTATACTTGTAATTAAAAGTGAGCAAAATTTCCGCTTTCATGTACTGGCAGCAGTTGTTGTTTTATTGGCAAGTTTATTAACGGGATTGTCCAAATGGGAATGGATAATCATTGTAATGTTAATTTGCGGGATGTTCATGATAGAATTAGTAAATGCGTCGATTGAACGTGTGGTGGATTTAGCATCACCAGAGTTACATCCCCTTGCAAAACAGGCAAAGGATCTAGCAGCAGGTGCTTGTCTCGTGTATGCCATTTGCACGGTAATCGTTGGCTTAATCATATTTATCCCGAAATGGACGGGAATATTATTTTAGAGGTGAATTAGATGAATAAAGAAATGTTATTAGCAGCATCTATTAAAGCGAGAGAGAATGCGTATGTGCCTTATTCAAAGTTTAAAGTTGGAGCAGCACTTTTAACGAAAGACGGAGAAGTAATCCATGGTTGTAATATTGAAAATGCATCATTTGGTTTGACTAACTGTGCAGAGCGTACTGCTGTATTTAAAGCAGTATCTGAAGGGAAAAAAGATTTTGCGGCGATTGCAATTGTTGCTGATACAGAAGGACCTGTCTCTCCTTGCGGTGCATGCAGACAAGTACTAGTAGAATTTTGTGAAAAAGATATGCCGGTTTTGTTAACGAACTTGAATGGTGAAGTATTAGAAACGACAGTTGCAGAGTTATTACCGGGCGCATTTAAAACGGAGGATATGGAATATGGAGCAAAATAACAAAGGGTATAAATCGGGATTTATCTCGATTATTGGACGTCCTAATGTAGGGAAATCCACATTTTTAAATCGAGTAATTGGCCAAAAGATTGCCATAATGAGTGACAAGCCTCAAACAACTCGAAACAAAGTACAAGGTGTCCTAACATTAGATGACAGCCAAATGATTTTCATTGATACACCTGGTATTCATAAACCAAAGCATAAGCTTGGTGATTTCATGTTAAAAGTAGCTAAAAACACACTTCGTGAAGTGGATGCTATTTTATTTATGGTGAATGCAACAGAACCAAGAGGTAAGGGTGATGAGTTCATCATTGATATGCTTGAAAATAATGAAACACCCGTATTCCTAGTTATCAATAAAATCGATCAAGTACATCCGGAGGAGCTAATCTCAATCATCGAGTCGTATAAAGACAAATATGATTTTGCAGAAATAGTACCGATATCTGCATTACAAGGAAATAATGTAGATCGATTGCTTGAAACTATTCAAAAATACTTGCCAGAAGGCCCTCAATATTACCCTGCGGATCAAGTAACAGATCATCCAGAACGTTTCATCATCTCTGAATTAATCCGTGAAAAGGTACTCCATTTAACGCGTGAAGAGATCCCTCATTCCATTGCGGTAGTTATTGATAAGATAAAAAAAGAAGAAGATACGGAAAAAGATATGATCCGTGTAATGGCAACGATTATCGTGGAGCGGGATTCCCAAAAAGGAATTGTTATCGGGAAAAGAGGCGCACTTTTAAAAGAAGTGGGCACAAGAGCACGCCATGATATCGAAATGCTACTTGGAACGAAAGTATTCTTAGAATTATGGGTAAAAGTGCAAAAAGATTGGCGCAATAAATCGACCCATTTACGTGATTATGGATTTAGAGAAGACGAGTATTAAGAAATCAAAAGCGGAAGCGCCTATGTTAAAGAATACAGTCTAAGTTCGCGACATCGTGTCGCAACAACTGTATGACCTGCATCCTGCAGGCCTCCGACAGGCAAATGGGGATGAGGTAGGTCTGCAAAGTACGCCACATCCTGTGGTAAAGCAGACATGACCCGCATCGTGTGGGCCCAGGAGGCAGCTCCTCAGCCACCACAAGCGATTTTGTATGCGACGAGCTGTGCGCAGGAGCACATGGTTTTAACTGCGACGAGCTGTGCGCAGGAGCAAGGCGCTGGAGCTAGACACTAAGAAGGAAGGGAAGGCTTTTGCTTCAAAAAGTAGAAGGCATTGTCTTGCGGACTTCATCTTACGGAGAAACGGATAAAATTGTTACGATATTTTCACGAGAATTAGGAAAAAGAGCGGCAATGGCTCGTGGTGCTAAAAAACCAACGAGCCGATTATCTTCTATATCCCAGCCATTCACCTATGCGTTTTTTTTAATTCAGCAAGGAAGAGGGATGGGAACTTTACAACAAGGGGAAATTATTGACTCGATGCGCTCCATTCGAGAGGATATTTTTACTACTGCATATGCTAGCTTCATCATGGAGCTGGTGGATAAGTTAATAGAAGATGAATATCCGAAACCACATGTGTTTACTATTTTGCAAGAAGCACTGGAGGCCATTTCCGGGGAATATGATCCAGAAGCAATTAGTTTATTTGTAGAATGGAAGATGCTACCCATTGCTGGGATTTATCCGGTGTTGCATCAATGTGTCAACTGCGGAGCAACGGACGGGGAATTTGCGTTTTCATTTGCTCAAATCGGATTTCTTTGCCACAGATGCTTTTCAGTCGATCCATATTTAATACGACTTACCCCGGCACAAGTAAAGTTAATCCGTACCTTTTATACCGTTCCGATAAGCCAAGTTGGCAAGCTTACTTTGAAAAAAGAAACAAAGGGCTTTATCAAAAAAATTGTACGAACCATTTATAATGAACAAGTAGGAATTCGATTAAAGTCCCAAGGATTTTTAGATCAAATGGAAAAGACGCCAGAATTTTTTAATCCAATAAAAGATCCAAGTTCAGAAGAATAACTTCGAACTTGGATCTTTTTATATGTTGAAATCTTGAGCTATCCGAGCAATTATTTGGGGTAACCGAACATAAATCGGCTATCCGAGTATTTATCTGTATTATCCCAGCAAAGAAATGTTACCAAATTATAACCAAACGACAATCAAACAATAGCCGCGATCAACTTCCACTCCCCAATTTTAAAAACCAAATCAGACAATGTCTAATTTGGTTTTTTAACATTAAAATTGTAATTTTTCTTCAATATATGCTTTCACATCTGCAATTGGCATTCTTGTTTGTTCCATAGAATCACGGTGGCGAACTGTTACTTGGCCATCTGTTTCTGAATCGAAATCGTATGTGATGCAGAATGGTGTTCCGATTTCGTCTTGGCGGCGGTAACGTTTACCGATTGATTGAGATTCGTCATAATCTACCATAAAGTGTTTACTTAAATCAGAGAACAAAGCTGTTGCACCTTCTGATAACTTTTTAGATAAAGGTAAAACTGCTGCTTTCACTGGAGCTAGAGCTGGGTGGAAACGCAGTACAGTACGCTTATCGTCACCTTCTAGTTGCTCTTCGTCATACGCTTCACATAGGAATGCAAGTGTTACACGATCCGCCCCAAGAGATGGTTCGATGCAATAAGGTACATAACGTTCATTCGTAATTGGATCGATATAGTTAAAATCTTCTCCAGAATGTTCCATATGTTGTTTTAAGTCAAAGTCGGTACGATCAGCGATACCCCATAGCTCTCCCCAACCAAATGGGAATTTATATTCGATATCTGTCGTAGCATTAGAATAGTGGGATAGTTCATCTTCTGAGTGATCGCGTAGTCGAATACTATCCTCTGCAACGCCTAAGTTCAGTAACCAATCTTTACAGTAGTTACGCCAGAACTCAAACCATTCCATATCTTCGCCTGGTTTACAGAAAAATTCTAATTCCATTTGTTCGAATTCTCTTGTACGGAATGTAAAGTTACCAGGAGTAATTTCGTTACGGAAGCTTTTTCCTACTTGCGCAATACCAAATGGCATTTTTTTACGCATAGAACGTTGAACATTTTTGTAGTTTACAAAAATACCTTGAGCTGTTTCAGGTCGTAAGAAAATTTCGTTTGTAGATGATTCTGTTACCCCTTGGAATGTTTTAAACATTAAGTTGAACTGACGAATATCTGTATAGTCAAACTCTCCACAAGAAGGGCATACTACATGATGCTCTTTCATGATTTCTGCCATTTTTTCAAATGAAAGGCCGTCAATAACCATTTCAATTCCTTTTTTATCAAGTGCATCTTCGATAATTTTGTCCACACGATGACGAGATTTACATTTTTTACAGTCAATCATTGGATCATTAAAATTGCCGATATGTCCAGATGCTACCCATGTTTTTGGATTCATTAAAATGGCTGCATCCAATCCTACGTTGTGTGGGGATTCTTGTACGAATTTTTTCCACCAAGCTTTTTTAATATTATTTTTTAATTCCACACCAAGTGGCCCGTAATCCCAAGTGTTTGCAAGTCCGCCATAAATTTCAGATCCTGGGAATACAAAACCTCTTTGTTTTGCTAAGCTAACTACTGTTTCCATTGAAAATTCCATAACAAACCCTCCATTTTTTAACTTAATTCAGCAGAAGTCCCTTGCTTCTATAAGTGCTGGATAATGCTATAATTTCTTCAATTCAATAGGGGGAAATCCCCAGCTGAATGAAGTTAAAGCCTCCGGCGGATGCCACAGATTTTGAAGGGAGTTAATTGAGCAAGCTCAATTCAAAATCTGGGCGCAATCACGTCGAGTCGTGATTGATTATTGCTTTCAAAAAGAAAAAACTCGTCTCCGGGCTAAATTAGCCCGGGGACGAGTTTTTAACCCGCGGTTCCACCCCGATTGATTGAAAAATACAATCCTCTTTAAAAGCATAAGCTCTGAGCTGCCGTTTCCTGTATTGTGGTCTTTCACTATCACCACTCGCTAAATTTACAGTACTTATAATACTCTTCAACGCTTTATTATTTGTTGTTATTGTAACATGAGCCAGTTTACTTCGCAATAAAGGAGTAAGTAGTATATAATAATTTAGTATTAAGCAAACAATTTGAGGCGGTGATTCCAATCGAACTCAACAAACGGCAAAATGAAATTTTGGAAATTGTTAAAGGAAATGGCCCTATTACAGGCGAGCAAATTGCAGAACGACTAAGCTTAACTAGGTCTACGCTTCGCCCCGATCTTGCTATTTTAACAATGGCTGGTTTTTTAGACGCCAGACCGCGTGTTGGTTATTTTTATTCCGGCAAAAAAACAAGCCAAGCTATTTCAGATAATATCGCACAGATGGTAGTAAAAGACTTCCAATCTATTCCCGTTGTTGTAGAAGAAAGCATGACAGTATATGATGCTATATGTCATATGTTTTTAGAAGATGTAGGATCTTTATTTGTCGTGGATAAACAATCTCTATTGTCTGGTGTACTTTCTAGAAAAGATTTCTTACGAACGAGCATTGGAAATCAGGATTTAAACAAAATGCCAGTACATATGATTATGACGAGAATGCCGAATATTACGTATTGTATGAAAGAAGATACCATTATTGAAGTGGCAAATAAATTAATGAGTCGTCAGATTGATTCATTACCAGTAGTGAAAGAACGAAAAGATGGTTTAGAGGTCGTTGGAAGAATTACGAAAACGAATATTACACGTGCTTTCTTGTCTTTAGCCGATGACCATGACTTATAAGGAGTGACACGATGAAAATGTTAAACCTGTTTATTGTCTCAGATTCAATCGGTGAAACGGGAGAACTAGTGGCAAAAGCGGCGGTAAGTCAGTTTAGACCTGGTCTACAACATACAAAGTTAAAAAGATTTACCCATATTGATTCATTGGATCATATTAAAGAAATTACTGAACTAGCGAAAGAACAAAATGCTATTATTTTATATACGCTTGTGCAAACGAAAATGCGTGACGCGTTAATAGAAAACTGTAGGGCATATGGTTTAGATTCAGTCGACCTGATTGGTCCACTGATTCATCTTTTAGAAAAAAATTTAGAAGAAAAACCATTTGAGGAGCCTGGTTTAGTTCGCAAGCTAGATGAAGATTATTTTAAAAAAATTGAAGCAATCGAATTTGCTGTAAAATACGATGATGGAAGAGATCCACGTGGCTTATTGCAAGCAGACATTGTACTAATCGGAGTCTCTAGAACTTCAAAAACGCCTTTGTCACAATACTTGGCGCATAAAAGGTACAAAGTAGCAAACGTCCCATTAGTACCGGAAGTAGAGCCTCCGGAAGAATTATTCCAGGTAGATCCTGCAAAATGCTTTGGCTTAGTAATCACACCAGAAAAACTAAATTCTATACGTAAAGAAAGATTAATAGCAATTGGTTTAAATGATGATGCTAGTTATGCTAAGATAGAACGGATAAATGAAGAAATTGCTCATTTTGAAAAAGTAGTAAAAGAAATTGGATGTACTGTTATCGATGTAACAAATCGGGCAGTAGAAGAAACGGCCAATTTAGTAATTAATCACATTCAACAAAAATAATTATAAAAAAATGAACCGATTCACATTTGTGAAAAGGTTTTTTTGTATTGCGAATCGAATAAAGTATAGATTAATAATGTGAAATGTTTTATAATAGTTAATTGTGGTAAAAAATAATAACTATATGAAACTTTTTTTATGAATTATTTTGTCGTTTCTTGCAGGATTTTTCTTGTTTATCTCGAATTAATAAAGTAGCGAGCAAAGATGGTGAAATAATGACGAATCGTATAGAAGAAGAAGTTATCGAACAAGTTAGGAATAACACAGATATTGTCGATGTTATTAGCGAATATGTTCAACTTACGAAAAGAGGTAGGAATTATTTTGGTTTATGCCCTTTTCATGGGGAACAAACACCATCTTTTTCAGTAACGCAGGAGAAACAGATTTTTCATTGTTTCGGGTGCGGTGCTGGTGGAAATGTAATTACATTTTTAATGGATATCGAAAATCTTTCGTTCCAAGATGCGGTAAGTAAACTTGGAAGTCGGATTGGACTTTCGATTGAAGAAAGTTCCTCCAATCATTCAGAAGCAAAAGCACCTGTCTCAAAAGAAGTATCAATTATGAAAAAGGCGCATGAATTTGCGAGCGATTATTTTCATCATTTGTTACTTCATACGGAGGAAGGAGAAAATGCATTACATTACTTAAAGGAAAGAGGGTTTTCTACTGAAATCATCGAAAAGTATAAAATTGGGTGGTCATTACCTAATTGGGATGCTTTAACAACATTATTAGCACGAAAAGGTATGGATTTACAAGAAATAGAGAAAACTGGGCTTATTATCCGAAAAGAAAATGAATTAAAGTATTTCGACCGTTTTAGAGGAAGAATTATGTTTCCTGTTTTCGATGAAACGGGACATGTAATAGCCTTTTCAGGAAGAATACTTGAAAAAAGTGAAAATGAAGCAAAATATTTAAATAGCCCGGAATCACCAATATTCCAGAAAAGCCAGGTACTTTATAATCTAGATAAAGCTCGTCTAGAAATTCGAAAACAACGAAATGTGATTGTCTTTGAAGGCTTTCTAGATGTAATTGCTGCATCTACAGCTGGAATTTCCAATGGCATTGCAACAATGGGGACGGCTTTGACGTCTCAACATATTATAAAACTGAATAGATTGACATCAAACGTCACATTATGTTATGACGGGGATAAAGCTGGTATGGAAGCAGCTAAAAGAGCAGCAATTGCTTTACAAGCTCAAAACATTCAAACAGAGGTAGCAATTATTCCGGATGCAATGGATCCAGATGATTATATTAAAAACTACGGAGAAGAAGCTTTTCGCACCAAAATTATGGAAAAGCCACATTCTTATTTATCCTTTATGATGATTGTTTCTAAACGTGATAAGAATTTTAACAATGAAAATGATACATTACAGTATATTCAAGAAATATTGGAAATACTGAGTGAGAGAAATTCTTCTGTAGAGCGCGATCTGTACATTCGACAACTTTCGCAGGAAACAAACGTTTCAGAAGAAGCAATCTATCAACATTTACGAAAACTTCAAGGAAAAAAAGCAAAACAATTTAAAAGTGAACCATCCATTCCTCTCCCAACCAATCAAGAATTGACTAAAAAGAAGAGGACTATCTCAGCAGATGAGAGAGCAGAGCGAATGTTACTTTCTCATATGCTGCACAATGCACAAATAATTGATATTGCACGAAATAATGCTGGAGAACAATGTTTTATTAGGGATGCATACGAGGCAGTTTATGTACGCTTAACCGGATTTTATGAACAGTATCCAGATGGAGATTATCAACGATTTTTAGAAGTACTAAATGATGCACAACTTAGAAATATAGTTATGGAAGCAGCGCTCTCAGAACGTGATCCAGAACATGAAACAGAGGAAGTCATGGACTGCTTGCGCCATATTCGAAAATACCGGATAGAGCAACAAATTGAGCGGAAGTTACATGAAGCAAAAGAAGCAGAGAAAATGACGGATATGACAAAAGCTTTGCAACTTGCTCAAGAAGCTATTCAGTTAAAAAAGTCGTTAGCAACTTTTGAATAAACATCCGGTAGCAAAAGGAGGATTTCTTATGGCGGACAAGTCTGAACGTACAAAAGAAACGGATATTGAATTATCATTAGAAGATGCAAAAAAACAATTAATCGAATTAGGTAAAAAAAATGGGGAGTTAACGTATCACGATATTGCGGAAAAGCTAGCTCATTTTGAATTGGAATCGGATCAAATCGAGGAATTTATCGATCATCTAGAAGGAAAAGAAATTGAACTTAGCCGAAAAGATGGCGATGAAGAAGATTTAGATCGTTTGATGAAGGGGAAAGAAGAAACTTTCGATTTAAATGATTTAAGTGTGCCGCCTGGTGTAAAGATTAATGATCCTGTTCGTATGTACTTAAAAGAAATCGGACGCGTAGATCTACTAAAAGCGTCTGAAGAAATTGCACTTGCGGAAAGAATAGAACAAGGCGATGAAGAAGCTAGAAAACGTCTAGCAGAAGCAAACCTTCGATTAGTAGTAAGTATTGCAAAGCGTTATGTAGGTCGTGGAATGTTGTTCTTAGATCTAATCCAAGAAGGAAATATGGGACTAATTAAAGCAGTTGAAAAGTTTGATCACCGTAAAGGGTTCAAATTTAGTACGTACGCTACTTGGTGGATTAGACAAGCAATTACTCGTGCCATTGCAGACCAAGCTCGTACAATACGTATTCCGGTGCATATGGTTGAAACAATCAATAAGTTAATTCGTGTACAACGACAATTATTGCAAGATTTAGGTCGCGAACCTTCTCCAGAAGAAATTGGAGAAGAGATGGATTTACCTCCAGAAAAAGTACGTGAAATCCTAAAAATTGCACAAGAGCCAGTTTCTTTAGAAACACCTATTGGAGAAGAAGATGACTCCCACTTAGGCGATTTTATCGAAGATGCTGATGCTCAATCCCCTTCTGATCATGCTGCATATGAATTACTAAAAGAACAATTAGAAGATGTGCTAGATACTTTAACAGATCGAGAAGAAAATGTACTACGTCTTCGATTTGGTTTAGATGATGGTCGTACGAGAACATTGGAGGAAGTAGGAAAAGTATTTGGTGTCACACGTGAGCGTATTCGCCAAATTGAAGCGAAAGCACTACGTAAACTTCGTCATCCTTCTCGCAGTAAGCGTCTAAAAGACTTCTTAGAATAATTTAGGAAGAGACATCCTTGTAGGGTGTCTTTTTCTGTTTTATACTTATGGATAACTGTCAGATGAAATGAGGACGAGCCATGTCAGTTCAACGTAAGCAAATTATCCTAAATGAGATTGCTTTTTGGAAGAAAAATAAATTACTTCCTGAACATTATTGTGACTTTCTAACAGCCCTCTATGCGCAAGGAGAAGGGGTCGAGGATGAAAGAAAAGAAAAATATTCGCAAGCATTACTAGCGAAGGAAAACAAGAACAAAACGTTTTTATATGTAATACTCGGATTCGTTACAGTACTTTTAATAGCATCACTTATACTAGACGCTACCGCTGCATTTATCCCAATTATTGCAACAGGAATTGCGATATGCTTATTTTTATACATAGCTATTAAACTAGCAAAAACTAAATCGATAATGACACCTTTATTGTTCGTTTTTTCAGCCCTATTACTATTAGGAATATCGTTTAAAGTGTGGGATGTTTATTTTATTGAATACCCTTTAGTGTTAATTGGTTTTATGATTGGAAATTGTTTAATATGGTTGTTTTCCGGGTTACTTTTGAAACTCGTATATTTTAGTATTTCCGGTATGGTTGGAACAGCACTTATATTATTTTACTTATTTAAATTTTATTTTTAATTTAATCGTTCGAACACCAACAGACAAACTTGTTGGTGTTTTTTCTTTTCCAGCGATAATGATGTAGTAATTATTTCGTTCTTGATGTTTGTGTAAAATGGGATCCTTGCGAAAGTTATAAAATTATAATGGTGAAAGTTGGTTAATCAACAGCCGGATCATACATATTAATTCATCATTCGACAACTTTGGGTGTGACTTACCTATTTTCTGAGTAAAAAATATCATTTTCTAAAAAAATAACTAACTATTTTAAATTTAAGTTGAAATTGAAAACCCTTTCAGCTTATAATCTATATAAACCGATTTACTAAACCGGTTTATAAACAAATAGTAAATACATTGATAACTAATTTAGTTGATAAAAAAGTAGAAAAAGTCCTATTCATGTGAAAGGAGTATATGATTTTGGTTTCAAATTTTGGTGTTTTTACACTAGGGGATGCTTTGATTACATTTAATCCATCCGATACTGGGCCTCTGAGATATGTTCCAAGCTTCTCACGAAAAGTGGGAGGTGCTGAATTGAACTTTGCGATCGGTTGTGCACGCTTAGGACTAAGGTCGAAGTGGATGAGCCGTTTAGGTGGAGATGAATTCGGTCGAGTAATTTATAATTTTGCACGTGGTGAAGGAATAGATGTTTCAGAAGTGAAGCTAGTGGATGGTTATCCTAGTTCTTTAAATTTCAAAGAAATTCGGGAAGACGGTTCTGGAAAAACATTCTACTATCGATATCAATCTCCCATTTTAACAATGGAACCAAGTGATATCACAGAAGCAATATTAGAAGGTGTTGATATTGTTCATCTAACTGGCGTATTTTTAGCGATTGACCCGAAAAATCTAGACATTACTATACAAGTATTGAAGCTTGCAAAGGAAAAAAATATTCCTGTTTCTTTTGATCCAAATATTCGGTTGAAGCTTTGGACGATGGAAGAAGCAATTGCTGCATATATGAAAGTTTTCCCTTATGTTGATATTTTACTAACTGGAAGAGATGAAATTGAGTTGATACATGGAGATTCTTCCGAAGAATCGTTAGAGGCATTTGCAGTAAAATTTAATATCACTCATTTGGTCATCAAAGATGGTGGAAACGGTGCGAAAGTATTCATAAATGGCGAATGGTTTAAAAAAGAAGCATTTAAAGTACAGCCAATTGATACAGTTGGTGCAGGTGATGGATTTGACGCTGGTTATGTTTATTCTTATCTACATAATTATACTCCACTTGAAAGCTTACAGTTCGCTAATGGAGTAGGGGCACTTGTTACAACAGTTTCAGGTGATAATGAAGGACTTCCTGAACTCGACGAGGTATTATCTTTTATTCGCAATGAAAAAGTTATCGAGAGATGAAATAATTCAAAATGAATAATATTCATTGCTTCGATTTAAGGAGGAAAGTTATATGTCCAAACACTCAATTCTTGCACAACTAACAGAAACAAAAGTAGTAGCAGTAATTAGAGGTAATAGCTATGAAGAGGCAGTACAACTGACAAAGGCAGCTGTAGAAGGTGGTATTCGTGCAATTGAATTAACGTATACAACGCCACAATTGGAGAAAGCATTTAGTGAACTGCATGATATCGACGCATTATTAGGTGCTGGTACGGTGCTTGATCCTGAAACGGCAAGACATGCAATTTTACATGGTGCAAAATTTATCGTTAGTCCACATTTCAGCGCAGAAGTTGCTACTGTTTGTAATAGATATGGCATTCCTTATTTACCTGGTTGCATGACAATCCTAGAGATGGTGAAAGCGTTAGAAGCGGGATGCGATATTTTGAAACTTTTCCCAGCGAATAACTTCAGTCCTTCCTTCATTAAGTCTGTCAAGGGTCCACTTCCACATGTAGAGATTATGCCAACAGGTGGGATAAACGCAGGCAATATGAAGGAATGGCTTGATGCCGGTGCTGTCGCAATTGGTGTAGGTAGTGATTTAAACAAAGCTTATAAAACAGGCGGCTATGATGCTGTTGTAGAAGCTAGCAAAAATTATATGGAAGCTAGTTTAAATTGAAAGGAGAGGTAGT
The DNA here is from genome assembly GCF_900111345.1 of Psychrobacillus sp. OK032. GTDB lineage: Bacteria > Bacillota > Bacilli > Bacillales_A > Planococcaceae > Psychrobacillus. Next base: position 223,032 of record NZ_FOGY01000002.1, on the reverse strand, counting down.
ACGATGAATATTACTTTTCGTTGGTATGGAAGAGGCAATGACACAGTAACACTCGAACAAGTAAAACAAATTCCAGGTACAAAAGGAATAGTATGGGCGCTTCATCAAAAACCTGTTGGAGAAGTATGGGAACGAGAAGAGATAAAATCCGAAGTTGAATATATCGAATCATTCGGTTTTCATGTGGATGTAGTAGAAAGCGTCAATGTACATGAGGCGATCAAATTAGGAAATAGTGAACGGGATCAATATATCGAAAACTATAAAGAAACGATTCGTAACCTTTCCGAATTTGGTGTTAAAGTAATTTGTTATAATTTCATGCCAATTTTTGACTGGACACGTACAGAAATGTTCCATCCGTTAGAAGATGGTTTTACTGCTTTGTTTTTTGAAAAATCGAAAGTGGAAAATTTAGATCCACAAGAACTTGTAAAAACAGTTAGCGAAGCATCCGAATTAACTTTACCAGGATGGGAACCAGAAAAAATGGCCCGAATTTCTGAATTATTCGAAGCTTATAAGGAAGTGGATGAAGCAAAGCTATGGGATAACTTAGCTTACTTCTTAAACGAGATTTTGCCAGTTGCCGAATCTGTAGGTATTAAAATGGCGATACATCCAGATGATCCGCCATATTCTATTTTTGGATTACCAAGAATAATTACAGGAGAAGCAAGCTATGAAAAACTAATCGAAATTTCAGATTCACCTGCAAACGGTTTCACTATGTGTACAGGTTCAATGGGTGCAAATCCTGAAAATGATATGGTTCAAGTTGCTAGAAAGTATGCTTCACGTTCACCGTTCTCCCATATTCGAAATGTAAAAGTTTATGAAAATGGCGATTTTGTAGAGACATCTCATTTCACAAGTGATGGTTCTATAGATATAAAAGGTGTCGTGCAAGAGCTCAATAAGCAAAATTATGATGGATACGTAAGACCAGACCACGGTCGTCATATTTGGGGAGAAGTTTGCCGACCAGGTTATGGTTTGTATGACCGTGCATTAGGCATTATGTACTTAAACGGATTATGGGATGCTTTTGAGATGAAGAAGGGGGATATCGAATAATGATTCCTATTCATGAAAATTTAAAAGATCGTGTTGCTGTTATTACTGGTGGAAGCGGCGTTTTATGTTCTCAAATGGCTCGTGAACTTGCACGACAAGGAGTTAAAGTAGCAATTTTGAACAGAACAGCAGTAAAAGGTGAAAAAGTAGCTTCTGAAATTGCAATGGCTGGAGGGACTGCTATTGCAATAGAGACGGATGTCCTTAATAGAGAATCTCTCGAACATGCAAAAGAAACAATCTTACAGCAATTCGGTCGTATTGACATTCTAATTAACGGAGCTGGAGGAAATCACTCGGACGCAATTACTGGTCCGGAAAAATATGATGATAACACAGAAGGGAAATCATTTTTTGAATTAGACGAAAATGGATTTTCTAATGTATTTTCATTAAATTTTACAGGAACCTTCTTACCAAGTCAGGTATTCGGGAAAGAATTATTAAAAGCAGATGCTCCTGCCATTGTTAATATTTCATCCATGAGTTCTTATGCGCCTCTAACGAAAATACCAGCCTATAGTGCAGCAAAGGCTTCTATCAATAATTTTACTATGTGGATGGCTGTACATTTTGCTGAGACGGGTTTAAGAGTAAATTCAATTGCTCCAGGTTTTTTCCTTACAACTCAGAATAAGGATCTACTGGTAGACGGAGAAGGAAATTATACGGCACGTTCTAAAAAGATTATCGAAGCCACTCCAATGAAAAAGTTTGGGGAACCTAATGATTTACTAGGTGCTTTACTTTTTCTAGTAGATGAATCATATTCCTCATTTGTTACGGGAACGACGCTAGCAGTGGACGGCGGTTTCATGGCTTATTCGGGGGTCTAGGTCACATGAAAACCTCAACTATTGCTGATGTTGCAGCTCACGCAAAAGTATCTAAAAGTACAGTATCGCAGTATTTAAACAAACGTTACGAATATATGAGCGAAACTACGCGTAAAAGAATTAAAGAATCGATTGAAGCGTTAAATTATCGACCAAATATTGTAGCTCGAAGTTTAAAACAGAAATCTACTTTTACAGTTGGAGTAATCGTTGCTAACATTCTGCACTCCTTTTCAACGCAAATTATTCGGGCGATTGAAAATAATTTTCATGAACATGGGTTTCATATTATCGTATGTAATGCAGACGATGAACCCGATAAAGAAAGAAACTATATCGAGATGTTAATGGCGAAACAAGTCGACGGCATTATTATATTCCCGACTGGGGGAAATCTTGATTTGTATAAGCAAATGAAAAAACAACATTTTCCAATTGTATTTATGGATAGAACAATCGAAACTACAGAAATCCCTTCAGTAATGTTGGACAATCATCAAGCATCCAAACTAGCGGTTGATTGTTTTGTGGAAAGCGGTTACACGCGTATAGCAATCGTCACCACTTCGATTATAAGAAATATTAGTCCGCGTGTAGAAAGGATTGAAGGGTACAAAATAGCACTTGAACAGCATGGTTTACCGATTGACCCAGAATACATTAAAACATCGGAGCTAGAAAATATAGAAGGGGTGCTAGACGAGTTATTTAAACTTGATCTAGCTCCTCAGGCTATTTTAGCTGCGAATGACAGAGTTTTGATTGAAGTATTGAAATACATAAAAAAGCAGAATTTAATTATTCCAAATGATATAGCGCTTGTTGGTATTGATGATGTATCATTTGCAAGTTTTTTTACACCTAAGATTACGACAATTTCACAACCTGCTGTCGAAATGGCGAATATAGCAGTTAACTTGCTGTTAAATCAAATCAGAAATGAACCTAGTACTAACGAAACAACTGTTTATCGTTTAGCTGCTACTTTGAATGAAAGAGAATCTTGTTCATTCGATAGATAAAATATTTGTACGAATATGCTGTGTTAAAGAAAATTGAAATATTACAATAAAAAAGGTTGGATTTGGGAGGAAATGAATATGGATTGGATTTTAGAATACTTGCCATTAATTTGGGTATTTCTAGGGGTAGCATTATTATTATATTTGAATATAGTTGTAAAGCTAAATAGTGTACTTGCTCTTTTAATTGTTGCAATACTCGTTGGTATATTGAACGGTTTAACTTTAGATGCAGTTATCGTATCTATCAAAACAGGTTTTGGTGGCACGCTCGGAAGTTTAGCCATTATAATCGGAATGGGTGCTGTCCTCGGTAAATTAATGGTCGATTCTGGAGCTGCTCAACGTGTAGCTTCAACATTATTGAACAAATTCGGAGTGAAAAACGTTGAATGGGCTATCTTAATTGTTGGTTCTATTTTCGGTGTTTCAGTATTTTATGAAGTAGCTTTTATCATTCTTGCTCCACTTGTGATTAGTATTGCAATTGAAGCTAAAATTCCATATTTGCGTTTAGGAATTACGATGGTTGCAGCCGCTACAATGGCGCATAGTATTTTCCCACCACAACCTGGGCCAACTGCACTTGTAGAGGCTTATGGTGCGGATATGGGTATGGTTTATATATTGGGCTTGGTTGTGGTCATCCCGTCAGTAATTGCAGCGGGAATTATTTTACCTAGATTGTTACGTAATTTAGATCGTCCTGTACCACCACTATTAAAAAAATCGAAAGAGTTTGCTGATGATGAAATGCCTAGTTTTGGAATTAGTTTAGTAGTTCCACTATTACCTGCAATCATTATTACAAGTGCTACCGTATTAAATCTTTTTATTGATGAGACATCAAAGTTCTCTCAAATAATTAACTTCTTTGGTAGTGCAGAAATTAGTATGATCTTAGCCGTATTAATCGCTATTTATGTATTTGGATTACGTAGAGGTCGTACGATGCCAGAAATAATGTCGTCATTTTCTGGTGCAATCGAAGGCATAGCGATGATTGTTTTTATCGTTGGTGCAGGTGGCGCGTTTAAACAAATTATTTTAGATACAGGAATTGGAGATTTCATTGCAGGAATGATGGAGAATACGAGTGTATCCCCATTAATTATGGCTTGGGTGATCACTGCAATGATACGTATCGCAACAGGGACAGGCGTTGTTTCGGCAATTACCGCAGCTGGAATCGTTGGACCTCTCATTCATACATTTGATGTGAACCCTGTATTAATGGTATTAGCTACAGCTGCAGGAAGTAATACGATTACCCATGTAAATGATGCTTCGTTCTGGCTGTTCAAAGAGTATTTTAATTTATCTATTAAAGATACGTTTAAAACTTGGGGCCTTCTATTATTCACGACATCAATTGTTGGTCTTGGAGTTGTATTAATCCTTAGTTTATTTATCTAATGAAATAAAAGCTGTCTTTAAGTCCGTGAATCTGGATTTTAAGACAGCTTTTTTGATTATTGTGCGATCATTTTGTCCTCCCTTCCTTAAAAAAAATTAAGAAAGTATCCCCAGCATCTAGCAAAAATTAATTATTAGTTTGGATATAGCGCCAATGCTGTTTAAAGCAAATGAGGTTTTGATTTTCAAATAGCGAATCTCGCTGTTTGAAAAGAGATTATTAAATATATATTCTTTTTTTATATTAAACTCCAAAAAGTTTTTATTTTCAGTATAATGAAATAGTAAGGGTTTAATATTTACAAAGGGGATGGCAGAAATGAACTTTGATTTGACACAAGAACAAGCAATGATTCGCAAGACGATTCATGAATTTGCGAATGAAGTAGTCGCACCAGGTGCAATTGAGCGAGACAAGACAAAAGAGTTTCCAAAAGAAATCTTTAAACAGCTAGCCGACATGGGGATGATGGGCTTACCGTTTGCAGAAGAGTATGGCGGAGCAGGATCAGATACTATAAGTTTTGCTATTGTAACAGAGGAACTGAGTCGAGCATGTGCTTCAACTGGCATTACTTACTCTGCGCATATTTCACTTGGTGGAGCTCCTCTAAACTTGTTTGGAACAGAAGAACAGAAACAAAAATATTTAGTACCAATTTGTACGGGAGAATCATTCGGAGCATTCGGGCTAACAGAACCTAACGCTGGATCGGATGCAGGAGGAACCCAAACCACTGCAAAAGAAGATGGTAGCGACTTTGTTATTAATGGTAATAAGTCATTTATTACAAATGCTAGCTATGCGAAACATCTAGCTTTAACGGCTATAACGGATGTAAAGGATGGGAAAAAAGAAATATCAGCGATTATTGTACCAACTGATGCGGAAGGGTTTAAAGTCATCGACAATTACGAGAAAATGGGTCTAAATGCTTCTAATACGACGGAATTAGTAATTGAAAATGTTCGAGTACCACAAGAAAACTTGCTTGGGAAACGTGGGAATGGGTTTAGACAATTTTTAGTGACACTTGATGGTGGGCGAATTGGTATAGGAGCAATGGCAGTTGGAATTGCGCAAGCTGCATTTGACCGCGCATTACGCTATTCAAAAGAACGTAAACAATTTGGAAAAACGCTTTCTGAATTTCAAGTAACACAATTTAAGTTAGCAGATATGGCGATGAAAATCGAATTAGCTCGAACGATGGTGTATAAAGCGGCATGGCTGAAAGACCAAGGACGAGCATTTGGAAAAGAAGCTTCTATGTGCAAACTGTATGCATCAGAAATTGCGATGGAAGTGGCAGATCAAGCAATTCAAATTCATGGCGGTTATGGCTACATGAAGGAATATGAAGTAGAACGTTTCATGAGAGATGCGAAACTTCTTGAAATTGGAGAAGGTACTTCTGAAGTGCAACGTATGGTAATTGCAAGACATATTGGTTGCTAGTCCAAATTATGTCTAAATTGTCACAAAGAAATAAAACTTCCTCCTTAGGACTTTTCGTTTCCGTTAGAATGCAGTACAATATTAGTGTTGACTAATTCTATTTAGAAAAGTACATAACAAGAGGGAGGGTAAATGATGAAAAAGAATCCAATTATTCCATTTATATTAATTATGGCATTTGGAATTGGTTTAATTTTCTTCTTATCCATGGAAGGCGTAAGCAATAAAGAAGAAATTGCTGCAACTGAAGAAGCTGCTGAAGGCGGTGCAGCTGAAGGTGAAGCAACGGCAGGTTCGTTTGATCCTGAAGCATTTGCACAAGGTAAATGTATTTCATGTCACGGTAACACATATGAAGGACAAGGCTCATTCCCAGCATTAGTAGGGACTGCTCTTTCAGAAGATGAAATCAAAGACGTTTTAGCTAATGGTAAAGGTGCAATGCCAGGTGGTTTAGTACCAGCTGAAAATATTGATGCTATGGCTGCTTGGGTTAAATCTTTAGAATAGTATCATTTTCAACAAGACCTTCGATTCTATAAATGAATCGAGGTCTTTTTTACTTTTTGTTATAATGAGATGTAGAAGAGGTGTTTACAATATGAATGCAAAAAATTTATCGGAAAGACTTAAAACAGTCGCTTCCTTTGTAGAAAAAAATACTATTTTGGCGGATATCGGAAGTGATCATGCTTATTTGCCTTGTTATTTAGTGCATACAGGTATTATTACACAAGGAATTGCAGGTGAAGTAGTGAAAGGACCATTTGAATCTGCGCTAAAGCAAGTGAGAAGCGAAGGGCTAGAAAAGCAAATAGATGTGCGTTTTGGAAATGGTTTAGAAGTAATTGAAAAGACGGATAATGTCCAAACAATTACAATAGCCGGTATGGGTGGTCCCCTTATTGCCTCCATTTTAGAAGCTGGAAAAGATAAACTCGATACGATTGAAACATTAATTTTACAGCCAAATATTCACGCAAAAGCAATTCGTGAATGGGCAATGAAAGAAAATTGGAAAATCGTAAACGAAACAATACTAGAAGAGCATGATAAAATTTATGAAGTTGTTGTCCTTCAAAAAGGTCTAATGGAACTAACCGAGGCAGAATTACTAGTTGGTCCTTTTTTGATGAAAGAAAAGTCATCTGTTTTTCAAAAAAAATGGTCTAATGAACTAAGTGAATGGCAACGAATCATGGACCAACTAAATAAAACTGTGGAGTCCAAAGATGTACAACAAAAGAAAGAAGAGCTTGAAAGAAAAATCGCTTTAGTGAAGGAGTCGTTATAGAAAATGAAACAACCAAATGGTCAACAGATCATCTCTCTTTTTGAACAATGGGCACCCAAATCACTAGCCGTCGAAGGTGATTCGATTGGACTTCAAGTAGGTACACTAAATAAGCCGGTTTCTAAAGTACTTGTTACACTGGATGTAAACCAAAAAGTTGTACAAGAAGCCTTAGAACTAGGCTGTGAGTTAATAATTGCGCATCATCCTCCAATATTTCGTGGGTTGAAAAATATGAGGACCGATTTACCACAAGGAAAACTTGTAGAACAATTAATTAAGCATAATATTGCGGTATATGCTGCACATACGAATCTCGATATAGCAACTGGCGGAGTCAACGATTTATTAGCAAATGCATTGAAGTTAGAAAATGTAGAAATATTGGAGCAAACAACTGCTGAAAAGTTGATGAAGCTAGCGGTATTTACGCCTAAAGAATCGACAGAACAAGTGAGAACAGCTTTAGCAAACGCGGGAGCTGGTCAAATTGGCGATTACACTAATTGCAGCTTTACTTCACAAGGTGAAGGACGTTTTAAGCCGTCAGCATGTGCAGATCCTTATATTGGTAATGCAAATGTGCTAACTGTTGTGGCGGAAGATAAAGTAGAAGTAGTGTTTCCTATATCTATTAAAAATCGTGTACTAAAAGCTTTGCTTACGTCGCATCCTTATGAAGAGCCTGCCTATGACCTTCTACTTATGGACGTAGAAGTGAATGAAAAGGGGCTTGGAAGAATTGGGACATTGGCAAATCCAGTTACGCTTTCCGAATATGCACAAACTGTGAAAGAACAATTACAAGTTCCGTTTGTACGCGTAGTTGGAGAGTTGGATAAACCTGTTCAAAAGGTTGCAGTACTTGGTGGGGATGGCAATAAATACATCCAAACAGCGAAACGAGCAGGAGCAGATGTATTTATTACAGGAGACATGTACTTTCATGTGGCGCAAGATGCCGAAGCAATAGATTTGGCGGTAATTGATCCAGGTCATCATGTAGAGTCTATTATGAAAACAGGTGTCGCAGATTATATGAATACAGCATGTATCGAAAAGAAACTAGCATGTACATTCATTCCATCCAAGCTTTCTACAGAACCATTTCAACTAATTTAAAATAGAAAGCAGCTTCCAACAAGGGAGGTCATAGAAAAGTTCACCATTCTAGACTAGAACAAGTAACCCTATCATACACGCTTCGGCTACCACTTAAAGGCGTCTACACCGGTTCTATATAGGCATATTGAAGATATCTAATTCAATCCAATGTAGACAAAAACTGGAGAGCTTTCCCTCGATTTTATAGAGGAATCATAGTGAAAATTACTAAAGAAAAAATGCGACATTTCGTTCAAAATTGAACGAAATGTCGCATTTTGAATTTAAATACGATTTCAAATTATAAACGTAAGTTTTTCAGTGGCCTCCTGTAGCAATATGTCTTTATAGCTTCGAGAGTAGCAGGGGTCAGTACAGCAGAGGCATTCAAAGGGGTTACCAGGTTATAATAGCTGACCTTATTATCCTATTTATTGTAATTCTATTTTTACCTACTTGGTGGGACTTAGCTGAATATCTGAAAAATTAATATTTACAGAGAATTATTGTTGATCTAGTTTCATACATTAATTAAAATAGAACAGTGTTCTTTTTTATTGAATTATAAAATGAGATGACAATAAAAAAATAAGAAGCTCACAAAAAAGAGATTTTTATTTTCTGTAACACACGATTGAAAGCGCTTTCTATCTAGCTGTTGCTAAAGTTGTTATTTTAGATATTAACCAAGAACGAGGAGAAATAGTGGTTGAAAAATAAAACAAAATGGTGAGGAAGCACAATTTTACAAAACAGATTTATTAGATTTAGATGCCCTAAAACAAGTTATTGACAGAATAAATCAGCAATATTGTAAGATAGACATTTTGTTGAACCATATGTTGGAATGCCTGATGCTGGTGATGTAGTAAATGTAATGTAAAGAGACTTTGACTTTGCCATGGGACTTAATCTAAAAAGACGATTTTTTACTAACCTTAGCATCATTTTTTTGCTAATAGGTTTGCTCCTGCTCGTCCCATTCCTGAAAAGTTAACCGATTTCGTTCCCTAGCAGTTTATTTGTCATAGCACAAGATTCGAGTGAATGCGATTTGACCAGGGCTTACAGAGACTCCAATGATGCAGTTTTTTACGAGACCGAATATATTTTAACCGATATCCATTGGGAAGTTTTGCACGTGTGGGTTATATTAGAAAAGCAGCTCTGTTTCGTTTTTGTTTCTAAAAAAACGTCTAAATGTTGGTGAGTTTCGCTCTATTTGTGTTGAGGATAATAACTATTATTGGGTAGAGTTATTTTTAACTTTATAAATATTGCGGTCAAAAATCAAAATAATCAATTTAATATTTTTATTATTTAGAAAATTTTGAATTGACATATATTCATATAATACTTATTATTAAAACAGTACAGTGTTCCTTTTTAATTTAAACAAGAAAGGAAAGATGTTTGTGAAATCAGAAATAGAAGGCGAAGTAATTTGGAATCCTTCTCAACTATACATTGAGAAAACATTAATGCAGCAATATATGAACTGGTTAAAAGAAAAGATGTGAAAACAAAGAAAAGCTTTTCTAAAAAATAGAATGCGAATATCTATCATTTTAAATGAGGAGTGAAGCAGTTGAATAAATCGTTACAAGAATTGATTGGAAAAGAATTAGATACATTTACCTTTAGAGTAGAAACAGGAAAAATCAGAGAGTACGCCGAAGCTATTGGGGATCTAAGAGAGGAATATGTAAATGGAGAGAAGATTTTACCAACTTTCCCTACTGTTATCGAATACTGGGGTGGAGGCTACTTAGCCTGGTATTCACTAGGACTAGACAAGCAGAAGGTTTTGCACGGTGAACAGGAATACGAGTATATTGGAAAGATCAAACCTGGTGATACCATTACAGTTCATTCAATAGTAGAAGATGCTTACACAAAGTCTACAATGAATTTTATCATTCTTAAGAAGGAATATTTTAATGGGACAGGTCAACTTGTATTAAGATCACGTTCAACCATTGTAGAAAGACATTAGGAGGGGAAAAAATGAACGTCGGATATCAATTTGATCCAATACAAAAGGAAGAAATAACTCATACACAGCTTGTTAGATATGCAGGAGCATCTGGAGATTTTAATCCACTTCACACTGTCGTCCCATTTGCAGAAGAAGCAGGATTAGGTGGAGTAATCGCTCACGGTATGTTGATTATGGGATTTATCGGCCAGGCAATCGGTGAATGGGTATCTGTGGATGATCTTGCGAAGTTTTCTGTTCGATTTAAAGCGATTACAAAACCGGGCGAGAAAATTACTGTAAGGGGTAAAGTGATTGATGATAAAGACGGCTGTTGGGTATGTGAAGCAGAAGCTGTTAACGAAGGTGGAGAAGTAAAGGTTAAAGGAATTTTTGAGGTTAGAAAGTAATTTATTTACCAACTTTCATTTTAAGAATTGTAAGCACTTTCATTACGAGTATTGGGGGTAATAAGATTGTAAAAATTTACTAGTGGAGACATAGCGAAACTTTCACAGACCTGTAGAAGTAACTGTATATGATTGATTATAAATTTAATTAATCACCTAGATATAATGTCTATTAATTAATATATCCTAGTTTTAATAATTTCATATAACTTTTCTATACGGATTACTAAATTGATATGAATGTTAGGAGTATTTGATAAGATTTCAAAGTATGATTTTTATTCGGTCGATTATGAAAATCGCAAAAGGGGGAAAAGTCTTGTGAGATTAATTCAAAAAAAATGGTTAATGTTTTTGTTTCTGTCTGTGCTAGCTTTCGGGCTTGTTGCCTGTGGTAATCAGGAGAAGAATCAAGTAGAGGCTAAAAATGGTGAGAAATTCGTTATCAAAATTGCCGATCATTTACCTAAGACACACTTGATTTCGATCCACGGTACTCTACCGTGGATCGAAAGAATTGAAGAACTAGGGGAAGGTAAAATTGAAGTAGAGTATTATCCCGCAGAACAATTAGGAAAAGTAGGCAGCCAGTTAGATAACTTGAAAAATAAAGTAGTAGATATTTCTTTCATTGCTCCACAGTGGAATGCAAGCGTTATGCCGGTGAGTGCTGTTAGTGGAAATCCTGGTATTATAAAAGACTCTTTAAGTGCTTCGAAGGCTTACAATAAAATTGTACAAGAGGATTTATATGAGATTGAGTTTAAACCGAATGGAATTAAGCCTTTATGGGCTGGAACTTTGAGTCCATACCAAATTGTAAACTCGAAGCATCCTATTACATCTCTCGAAGATTTGAAGGGACTAAAGATTAGAACTGCAGATGGCTTACAGGAAGAAATGATGAACAAATGGGGCGCAACTCCTATATCAGTGCCTGGAAATGAGTTGTACTCAGCTTGGGAGCGGGGCATAGTTGACGGGACGGTCATATCATTTTCTAGTTGGCCTGTTTACCAATTGGAAACAATCGCAAAATATTCAACTGTTAACGCAACTCTACCTACAGTTGCTTTGACCTATTCAGTAAATGAGGATATTTGGAACAGTTGGCCAAAAGAAATACAAGATGCAGTGCAACAAGCAAGCGATGAAATTATTGAACAGTTCGCAAATGGAATTATGGGAGAAGAAGAAAAGTTAATAAGACAATATCAAGAAGAAACGGATGTTGAGTTTTTTGAGATACCAGAGGATGAATTACAAGAATGGAATAAAGAAATGCAACCCTTTAATAAAAAGTGGGCAGAAGACTTAGACAGTAAAGGATTGCCTGGAACAGAAATTCTCGAAAAGTTTATACAGTATAATGAGGAATTTAGTAAAAAAATTGATCATTAATATCAAAAGTTATATTCATATTAAGTTGGGGCTATTGGTGTTTAATTGATCAATGGCTCCATTCTTCACTCAATAAACTATCACGAGGAGTGTTCAAATGAAAAAAGTAACAGATATAGTTGACAAAATTGATTCTGTGTTTTTTTTGATAGCGCAAATTGCTGTATTCATCATGATGATACTCACAACAGCAGATGCCGCGATGAGATATATTTTTAACCATGCAATTATCGGAGCTTTTTATTTTTCCGAAAAATATTTAATGGTGATTGTTGTATTTCTCAGTATAAGCTATGTAATGAAAATGGGCGGTCATATTAGAATTGATATGTTTATTCGATATTTACCTAGGACATTAGTAAAAGTTTTAGATATTATTTACCCCTTATTAGCAGCTACTCTAATGTTCGCAATAGCTTATCTAAGCATGCATGTAACTATAGAATATTATGTTACCAAGAGTGTTGAAGCTGGACTCATTCCGTGGCCAATATGGCTATCATGGATTTGGGTTCCGATTGGAGCTTACATGTTTACTTTACGTTTAGTATTAATATCTATCCAAAACCTATTGGGATTTAATAAAGAAATTATTATAGACAATGAAGAGATGAACTAATGGAGGGGATATAAATGACAGTTGCAATTCCGTTGATATTATTATTCGTTTTTTTAATTACAGGGATGCCGGTTGCTTTTTCTATGGCTATATCGGGAGCTGTTGGCTTGCTTATTATAGGAGGATTAGATTTATTTTTAGGTATTGCGCAAACAGCACCATATGAAAATGCAGCTGTTTTTTTATTTACAACCGTGCCAATGTTTATTTTCATGGCTGAATTATTGACGGCTAGTAATATGACAAAAGATCTTTTTTCCGCGTCGAATAAATGGCTTGGACATTTACCAGGAGGGCTAGGTATCGCTACCATCCTTGCTGGTGCGGGACTTGCGGCAGTGAGCGGTTCAAGTACAGCTTCCGCAGCTACTCTTGCTACTTCAGCCGTACCAGAAATGAAAAAGTATGGGTACAAGACGCATTTTTCAATGGGGGTAGTTAGCGTAGCAGGAACTCTTGCTGTTATGATACCTCCAAGCATCGCCCTTATTCTTTATGGTATTTTGACAGAGACTCCCATTGGGCCACTACTCATTGCTGGAATTATTCCGGGCCTTGTTACGGTAGTAGGTTATATCGTTACCATTCTTATTTGGGTAAAGCAAAAACCCGAAGTCGCACCATCAAGGGCAGAAAAAGCACCAATGAAAGAAAGATTATTGTCACTTAAGCTAATTTGGCCAGTAATAATCCTTATGACCGCGGTAATTGGAGGTATTTATGGAGGAATTGTTACTGCCACGGAAGCAGGTGCATTGGGAGCATTTGCAACCTTTGTCATTGCATTATCCCTACGCAGGTTGAAATTTAAGGATACTCAAAATGCATTGAAAAATACGCTTAGATCGACTGCCATGATCATGACGATTATCATTGGTGCCATGTTTTTTGGTTATTACTTAATTTCTACTCAAATAACCCAGGATTTAATTAATATCATTGTTGAATCTGGTATGTCTAAATGGTTAGTGCTCGCAATTGTAGTGATTCTATACCTTGTATTAGGTTTGTTTATGGATCAGACGGCTATTCTTATATTAACACTTCCTTTTACATTTCCTTTGATGATGACATTTGGGTTTGATCCGATTTGGTTTGGGATTATTGTAGTCAAAACGGCAGAAATCGGTTTGATAACACCTCCCGTAGGGTTGAATGTCTTTGTTGCTTCGGGAGCCGCCAAGGTCAATACTTCAGAGGGATTTAAGGGAGTGCCCAGGTTTGTCGTAGCCGAGCTTATTATACTGCTAATCTTAATTCTATTACCTTCCATTGCTACTTGGCTACCTAATTTGATGGGGTAAAAGATTTTCAAGAAAACAGGTTAATATGTTGATATAAAGAATCCCTTTTTATCGGCTTCGGGGCTTGAGAGACCATACCGTCATAAGCCGGACGGAAAACCGCCATCTTAGTGATACGCCTACATGAAGTTTTGATGAAAGTGGTTTTAAAACTGAATATAAAATGACATCAAACATAAAAAGGAGGAGACGTAAATAATGGATTTCAAAGTAGGTTTTATAGGATTGGGTAATATGGGTTCACCAATGGCCAAAAATATTTTAAAAGAAAGTGCTTCATTACAAGTATGGGATATTAGTGAAAAACAATGTCAAGATTTTGTCACGGAAGGTGTAACAGTAGCGAGAAATGTTGCTGAAATGGCAGAGCAATCTGACATTATTTTTCTATCGCTACCTGGGCCAAAGGAGGTTAAGGAAATTGTAACCGGAGAAAATGGCCTGGTGACTTTTGGAAAACCTAACCAATATATTATTGATCTAAGTACTATAGATCCTTCGACAAGTAAGGAAATGGCTTTATTTGCCAAGAATAAAGGGATTACCTACATTGATATTCCAATAAGTGGAGGTGTGCCAAGAGCCGCCGAAGGCACACTTTCCTTGATGGTGGGTGGAACGGAAGAAGAGGTGGAAGGCATTCTTCCATATTTGCAGGCAATGTCGTCTAACATTTATTATATAGGTCAAAGAGGTGGCGGTTCTGCAATCAAATTAATTAATAATTTCATGGGTAGCAGTCAGATGTTTATTACCGCAGAAGCGATTTTGATGGCTGATCATCTAAATATACCTTTTGAGACTTTTTATGACGTTATATCAACAAGTAACGGATCGAATCGGATTCTTACAGCAAAAATGCCGAAGATTAAAAATAATGATATTGAACCTGGATTTACAGTTGATTTAACGCTAAAGGATTTAGAATTAGTAATACAGTTATGTAAGGATAAGGGAATCGCTAATTTCTCCGCCACACTAGTTCAACAATGGTTTAGAATTGCACAGCTTCGTGGTTACGGAAAAAAAGACATATCTAGTATTATCAATTTGGTAAGAGAGGTTGAACCTGTGAAAAAATGAGGATGATGAGATAGCGTTAAAAGTAAAAAAATAGAGAGTAATTGCTTTGCTTGATAAAAACGGTAAATCCAGTCAATTAGGACTGTCGTCATAATAAAATGAAGCTGTTTACTATTGATGGTGGTTAGCAAATATCGTTATTTGATAAGCCGAAATAGACCAAGCCGTAGAGAAGAACTGTACGAAGGGAGAAAAATAGAATATGTTAAAATCAAATATTTTAAATGAGAGCGTTATTTTTCCAAAAGGCGAAGAAATTGAAAGTAGCAATTTTATAGGAGTAGCATGGCTACAAAGGCTAGTAAATAATGAAAGTACTTTTAATTGCCCGATTAGCAATGTGACTTTTGAACCTGGCGCGAGAAATAACTGGCATAAGCATCCAGGTGGCCAGATTCTGCTTTGTATCGGTGGTAAGGGATATTATCAGGAAGAAGACAAACCGGTACAGGTGATTCATGAAGGGGATGTTGTAAAGATTCTTCCGGATATAAAACATTGGCACGGTGCTACACCGGATAGCTGGTTCTCACATATCGCAATAAGTACTAATCCTCAAAAAGGCGCCGCCGAATGGTTGGAACCCGTGACAGATCAAGAATATAACAATTTAAAATAACATGAACTTTATCTTACAGTGTCACAGAAAGTTTAATCTAGTTTTTTCACAGCGAGCTTGAGGAAATTCGTTTTAAGGAAAAGCTGAATGACTTGTAGGTAAGACGGTCATTCAGGTTCCTTAATTATCAATGAAGTTACACTGGAAAGTGAGCAAAGATTTATTTGTGAGTGAAATTTTCTCTCGGATTCGGAAAAATATACCAGTGAAACTAGCAGGACCGTGTTCCGCTTGTTTATAAAAAAGGGAGATGACATTATGAAATTAGCAGGAAAAGTAGCAGTAATTTCTGCAGCTGCCTCAGGAATGGGACGAGCAGGTGCAAATCTTTTTGCAAAAGAGGGGGCAAAAGTTGTTATTTTAGATGTTAATCAGGAACAAGGAGAATTGGTAGTTGAAGAAATAAAACAAAGCGGTGGTGAGGCACAATTTTATAAAATAGATTTAATAGAGCTAGATGCAATAAAAGAAGTTATTGATAGAATAGATCTACAATATGGCAAGATAGACGTTTTGTGGAACCATGTCGGAACTCCTGGTCCAAATGGTTTTGAGAATGTAACGGAAGAAGAATATGATTTTGCCATGGGACTTAATCTTAAAAGTGGATTTTTTACCACCCAATACGCTCTCAAAAGCATTAGAAAAGCAGGTACAGGATCCATTATCTTCACATCTTCAGTTGGGGGACTTAAAGCATCCCCAACTAGTGTCGTTTATTCGACAGGAAAAGGTGCTGTAGTTAACCTAGTTCGATCTCTGGCAGTTAATTTGGCAAAAGAAAAGATCCGTGTGAATGGGATTTGTCCTTCGCTAGCGGAGACTCCGATGATGGCCCAATTTTTGGCAAGGTCGAAAGATGATGATCCCGAGAAAAACAAACAATTTCTTTTAGAACGAATTCCATTAGGACGATTTGCCCGTCCTGATGATATTGCAAAGGCAGCTCTTTTTCTTGCATCAGATGAATCTACTTATATAAGTGGGGTAAATTTACCGGTAGATGGAGCGTATATGGCGTAAAATGACTGAATATTTTGTTTTTAGTAGTATTTCCCTAAAACTCTAATCGCTAGATATGAAAGGTCCAATTTAATATAAATCGAAACAAAGGGGCAAATAATTAATGGAGAATGCAAAGTTAAGTAAGGTATCGGTTTTAGAGGAATTCGGAAAACCTATTCAATTTCTTGAAGTTCCTATTCCAGAAATGAAGGCGCGGGCCATTTTGGTTCGGGTGGAGATGGCTGGAATTTGTGGATCTGACGTGCATCTGCAGTTAGGGGAGTTAGGCGTCGGAAATGATTCTCCTCTGCCTATTATACAAGGTCACGAGATCATAGGGAAAATTGTAGAGTTGGGAGAAGGGCGTGATACGGACATAAACGGAGAAGCACTCCAAATAGGTGACCGAATTATGTGGGAACAAATAAGTTGTGGGCAATGTTACTGGTGTCAAATAGCTAATGAGCCGGTATTGTGTTCAAATAGAGAGTCTTATGGATTTCTTCATCCTCTTGCTCTCAGAGGGGGTTTTGCTGAGCATGTGTACATTACTCCCTCTACAAAAGTTATAAAGATTCCTCAAGAGCTAACAAATGAAGAAACAATTGGTGTTGCCTGTGCTTTTAGGTGTGTTGTTGCGGGATATGAAAGATTGGGATCAATCGGCTTTGGGGAAAACGTTGTCATTCAGGGGTCGGGTCCGCTTGGTCTTTACGCTACGGTGGTAGCTCGTGAAAGCAATGCTGGGAAGGTTATTGTTGTTGGAGGTCCAGAGGATAGGTTGGAGTTAGCGAAAAAGTGGGGTGCTGATCACGTCATAAATATTGATGATGTCAAGGATCCTGCAGATCGAAAAGCACAAATACTGGAACTTACCAATGGGAGAGGACCCGAGGTTGTTATTGAATGCAGCGGTTATGCGCCGGCATTTAGCGAGGGGATAGATATAATACAAAAAAGTGGAAGATATCTTATTTTGGGAATGACCTCCTCAACGGCAACTAGTTTAGTACCGAGTCTTATCGTTGATAAGTGTATTACAATTATTGGTAGTATATCAGCTACAATTAATCATTTTCATAAAGGCCTTCAATTTATTAAAAGAAACAGAAATAAATATCCATTTGCTGAAATTGTAACTAGTAAATATCATTTGGAGGAGATAAATGAGGCACTTGAAAACATGAGATTAGGAAAGGATATCAAGCCCGTGATTGACAACACGGGACGTCCAGAGAGGATATAACTTGTTGTATGAGGTGAATTTTTATGTCTTGAATATGCTTGTTCTCCTAAATGACATAACGGCGTCTTCAGTTCAATTGTTTTATATAGTATTTTCAAGGTGATTACGTATTGGTAACACAATTGGATATATAAAAAAGGGAGGAAAATTCTATTGAAATTACTTTCTAAAAAATGGTTAATCTTTCTTTTCTTATCTGTGTTAGCTTTCGGTCTTGCTGCCTGTGGTAATGAGAAGGAGATAGAAGTAGAGAATGATACTGAAGGAAAAAGTAATGAAGCTACTATTGATGAAAAAGTTGTAATTAAGATTGCCGATTATTTACCTATGACTCATATGATTACTGAGCGTGGTACATTACCGTGGATTGAAAGAATTGAAGAGTTAGGAAAAGGGAAAATAGAAGTGGAGTTTTATCCAGCGGAACAATTAGGTAAAGTTAGCAGCATGTTTGATAACTTGCAAAATAAAGTAACAGATATTGCTGTCATTCTACCTGAGAGGCTTGAAGGCGATATACCGCTGAGTGTTGTTGGTGGAAATCTTGGTATAGTAAAAGACTCCGTAAGTGGTTCGAAGGCATACAATAAACTCGTCCAAGAAGATTTGTATGAGCTGGAGTTTAAACCTAATAAAATTAAGCCTTTATGGGCAACACTTGGCACTTCAAACCAAATTACCAATTCGAAGCGTCCTGTTAAAACTCTTGATGATATTAAAGGACTAAAAATTAGAACTTCGAATTCCTTGCAGGATCAAATACTGCACAAGTGGGGCGCAGTTCCTGTATCAATGTCGGGAACTGAGATTTATTCATCCTGGGAACGAGGCATAGTCGATGGAACACTCTTATCATTTTTCAGCTGGCCGGCATACCAATTGGATACGCTCGCAAAATATACAACTGTTAACACATCGGTGGCCAGGGGTATTGTCCTGTTTTCAGTAAATGAGGAAGTATGGAACAGTTGGTCAAAAGAAGTGCAAGATGCAGTGTGGCAAGCCAGCCAGGAAACTGCTGAACAGTTCCCCAAAATCATCCAGGAGCATGAAGAACAGTTAATGAAGAAATATCAAGAAGAAACGGATATTGAGTTTTATGAGTTACCAGCGGATGAATTACAAAAATGGGAGGAAGATTTTCAATCTATTAATAACAAATGGGCAGAAACCTTGGACGTGAGAGGATTTCCTGGAACAGAAATTCTTGAAAAGTTTACACGGTATAATGAGGAATTTAGTGAATAAAATCGGTAATAGTATCAATGTATCAGATTAAGTTGAGCTGTTTCTCAACTAAAGAATAAGAAAAATTCAAATATTTAACTATTAATCTATGAAATAAATAATAAGGAGAGGATTCTGATGGCTGTAAAAGGTATGTATTTCTTAGACGGTGGTGTACTTACTCTAGATAAGAGTCTGGTCACATATAAACAGGGGTTTGGAGAATCTCTTGACATCCCCGTAGTTCCAGTTTTAATAGATACGGATGATGGGTATGTCTTATTTGATACAGGAGTTGATCCGGAGGGATTGATTAACCCCGATGAAACATGGGGAGAGAAACAAGCTGCCTTCAGACATTTTACAGAGGAAAATGATATTCGAAACCAACTACAGAAAGTCGGGGTTAGCCCAAAGGATGTTAAATATGTGGTGAATTCTCATTTCCATTGGGATCATACGGGAGGCAATCGATTCTTCGACCAATCAACGATACTTATTCAAAAGTCTGAATATCGATTTGCTTATTATCCTGATTGGTTTGTTGAAAATATTTATCTAAAGCACCAATTTGATTATCCGTTAAATTACAAGTTAATAGAAGGAGATTATGAAGTGGTAGAGGGTGTGTATATCACCACTTCACCAGGACACTCGCCTGGTCATCAGTCTCTGGTTGTTCATTTACCAAATCAATGTGCAGTGCTAGTAGGTGATGCGGTTTATGCGAAGGAAAACCTAGAAAAAAATATTCCACCGGGAAATCCATGGAGTTTACCTAGAGCGATTGAATCTATTAATAAACTTCAGAATATAGCAATTAGAGAGAACGGACATTTATACATTACGCACGATCCATATTTTTGGGAAGATTATAAACGAGCACCATATTTCTATAAATAAAAGCAGAAGTGTTTAGAATTAGATGTATTTAACAAAATAAATTCAAACAATGGGAAAAGTGGATATTTTATATAATGTTGAACAAAAGGTATTTAAAAAATGGAGGAATTTTTATATGAAATTGCTTTCAAAAAAAGGTTATGCTTTCTTTTCTTATTTGTGTTAGTATTCGGACTTACCGCCTGTGGCAGTAGGAATACGGAACAAGTAGAAGATAATAATGAAGTAAAAAGCAACGAGGTAGAAAGTGATGAACAAGTTGTAATCAAAATTGCAGATTATTTACCTACGTCCCATTTGATCTCCATTCATGCTACATTACCTTGGATTGACAGAATTGAAGAATTAGGTGAAGGAAAAATTAAAGTGGAGTATTATCCGGCGGAACAATTAGGAAAAATAAACAGCCAGTTTGATAACTTGAAAAATAAAGTCTCAGATATTGCTTATATACAACCTGAGCGGATTGAGGGGGTTTTGCCACTGACTAATGTTGGTGCCAATCTCGGTATAGTAAAAGATGCTGTAAGTGGTTCGAGGGCATTCAGTAAACTTGTCCATGAGGATTTATATGAGTCAGAATTTAAAGCTCATGGAGTTAGGCCTTTATGGGCGGCAGTATCTTCTTCTAACCAAATTGTAAACTCGAAGCATCCTGTGAAAACCATCGAAGATTTTAAAGGACTAAAGGTCAGAACTTCAAATGGCATGCAGGAACAATTAATGAGCGAATGGGGTGCAACCCCCATAACAATGTCTGGAGGTGAGTTGTATTCATCCTGGGAACGGGGCATAGTTGATGGATCTCTCTTTGCATTTCTTAATTGGTCAGCTTATCAATTGGAAACGATTGTTGAATACTCAACTGTTAACGCCGCAGTAGGTAGAGGCATTATTATGTTTGGGGTAAATGAGGAAGTATGGGACAGCTGGCCAAAAGATGTACAAGAGGCGGTGCGCCAAGCAAGTGAAGAAATTGCTGAGCGGTTCCCAAAAGATATAGCCGAATATGAAGAAAAGCAAATAATGCAATATAAGGAAGAAACGAATATTGAATTTTATGAGATACCAGAGGATGAATTACAAAGATGGAATGAAAAATTTCAATCTTATAATAACAACTGGGCAGAAAATTTAGATAGAAAAGGATTGCCTGGAACAGAAATTCTTGAAAAGTTTACACAGTATAATGAGGAATTTAGTGAATAAAATCAATCATTTCTACCAATGACTCCACTTACAAAGTATAAAAACAATTTAATTGGTTTGTTGCGAATATTTATGTAAGCACCAATTTGCTTACTAGTCCATTAGTTGTTCATTTACTAAATCAATGCACGGTTTACTAGAATTCACAGGGATAAAGGGAGAAGATTATATTGAATTCAATTACAAACAAATGGATGTTTTTTCTTTTAATCTTTATGTTAGTTTTCGGGCTCGTTGCTTGTGGTAGTGAGAATATGACACAAGCAGGGAATGATACTGTAGAAAAAAGTAATGAAAAAGTCGTGATAAAGATTGCCGATACCTTTCCTACGACACATTTAATTTCTACGATGGGTGCATCACCTTGGATTGAAAGGATTGAGGAATTAGGGGAAGGGAAAATTGAAGTGGAGTATTATCCAGCAGGACAATTAGGAAAAGTAGGTAGCATGTTAGACAACTTAAAAAATAAAGTTGTAGATATTAGCTACATACAACAAGATCAGTTTGAGCATACTTTTCCGCTTAGTAATATTGGTGGAAATCTTGGACTGGTGAATGACGCTATAAGTGGTTCGAAGGCATACAATAAACTCGTCCAAGAGGATTTATATGAGCTGGAGTATAAACCGAATGGAATTAAGCCCTTATGGACAATGCTTACTCAATCAAACCAAATTATAAATTCAAAGCATCCTGTTAAAACTATCGAAGATTTTAAAGGACTAAAGGTTCAAGCTTCAAATGCGATGCAGGAACAACTAATGCATGATTGGGGTGCAACTCCTGTATTATTGCCTGGTAGTGAATTGTATTCATCCTGGGAACGAGGCATATTAGATGGAACACTCATTTCATTTTTGAGCTGGCCAGGTTATCAGTTGGATACAATCGCAAAATACACAACTGTTAACGCACCTCTAAGTAGAGGAAATGTCGCTTATTTTGTAAATGAAGAAGTTTGGAACAGTTGGCCAGAGGAAGTACAAGATGCAGTTTGGCAAGCTAGCCAGGAAATTGTTGAACAGCTCCCAGGAAGTATTGTCGAACACCAAGAAGAACTAATAAAACAATATGAAAAAGAAACAGAAATTGAGTTTTATGAGATACCAGAAGAAGAATTACAAAAATGGAATGAGAAATTTCAATCTTATAATAACGAGTGGGCAGAAAACTTAGACAGCAAAGGGTCACCTGGAACAGAGATTCTTGAAAAGTTTACGAAGTATAATGAGGAATTTAGTAAATAAAATAGATTATTTAAATGATCAGGTTTTTGATGAACTTGGAGTTCGTGAGATTTTGACGTTCCCGGTTCATAGATTGATCATGAAGATACCCTATGATCGCTACGAAAACCATAGGAAGGTTTGAAAGTTATGAATACAAATCTGATCCTACAAAATGTTGTTTTGAACAAAAAAATACCTGGTATAGTTGCTATTGCAGCAAATGGGGATGGCGTGATTTATCAAGGGGCATTTGGAAAACGTAGAATAGATGCGGACATATCTATGACCCTTGATACTGTTTTTTGGATAGCCTCTATGACGAAACCAATAACATCCGTAGCTGCTCTTCAACTTGTTGAAAAAGGTAAACTTCAATTGGATGAACCTATCAGCCAAGTAATACCGGAGTTAAAGGCAGTCCAAGTACTTGAAGGATTTGATAGTGGCGGTCGTCCCAAACTACGAGCAACTAAGAGACCCATTACACTTCGACATCTCCTAACCCATACATCGGGTTATACATTTAATACTTGGAATAACGATATGTTGCGCTACACGGAATGGGCAAATATTCCTTCAATCCTAGAGGGTAAAGACAGGACAATTAACACTCCTTTGGTCTTTGATCCAGGGGAGCGTTGGGAATACGGAATAAGTACGGAGTGGGTAGGAAAAGCAGTGGAAGCCGCAAGCGGCTATTCTTTATCGAAATACGTAAAGGAATATGTGTGTAATCCAATTGGTATGAACGACACCGAATTCATTCTTCGGCCAGATCTTCGGTCACGTTTAGCTGGTATGCATCAACGTCAACCTAATGGTGAATTAAGTGTGATCCCTCCTTACGAGGCACCACAAGGTTCGGAGCTTTTCAGTGCTGGAGGTGGACTATACTCAACCGCAATAGACTACATCAAATTCCTTCAAACGTTATTACATGATGGTAGCTTTAACGGTACTCGTATACTCCAACCAGAGAGCGTTGAACAAATGGGGATCAATCAAATTGGAGATCTTAATGTTGCGCTGATGCGTTCTGTGGTACCATCTCGCAGCAATGATGTGGATTTTTTCCCAGGGTTGGTGAAGAAATGGAGCTTAGGGCACATGATCACAACGGAAGAAGCAACGACTGGTAGAAGCGCTGGTAGCCTAGCCTGGGCTGGATCAGCTAATACCTATTACTGGATTGATCCTGTAAAGCGTTTGACTGGAGTTTTTTTTACCCAGCTGAATCCTTTTATGGACGAAACCGTTTTGCAAGCATTTGCTAAATTTGAAACAGAAATCTATGATTCTTGCAAGTGATTCCTATAATTGGCGACTGTATTATTATAACGTTATGTATTTAATTTGGAAGATAAAGTAACAGTTAGATTTGGGACCAGGGGAGACTAACTTGATAGGTCAAGCTAGTACTCGAATCTCTGAAATTCAGTATGGGATTGATAACCAAATGTCGACAACTATGGAAAGGAATGATCGATGAATGTCTATGATGAGATTAAAAGGTAAAACTGTATTAATTACAGGAGGAAGTTCTGGAATTGGATTTGAGACTGCAAAACAAATGGTTGAAGAAGGTGCTTTCGTCTATATTACGGGCAGACGAAAAGAGGCTTTAGAAGAAGCGGCGAATAACATAGGACCAAACGCTAAAGCAATTCAAGCAGATGCGGGAATCAAAGCAGATATGGAACGAGTTTTTAAAACGATACAGGATGATAAAGGTTCTTTGGATGTTATCTTTGCCAATGCCGGGATCGGCGGGTATGTCAAATTGGAGGATATCACGGAAGAGGAGTTTGATAGGGTATTTAACGCCAATGTAAAAGGTGCGCTGTTTACAGTACAAACTATGCTTCCGATTTTACCTAATGGTGCTTCTATTATCCTGAATACTTCAATTACAGCGAATCTTGGTTTACCCAATTTCACTATTTATTCCGCTTCAAAAGCAGCATTGCGATCGTTTATTCATAGTTGGACAACCGATTTAAAGGATAGAAAAATTCGCGTGAATGCAGTTAGTCCAGGTGTTATACCTACCGCAGCTGCTACTGGAGAGTTGGGTAGAAGCGAAGAAGAAGAAAAAGAACAACAAAAATGGAGAGCTAGCCTAACTCCTCTGGGACGTGTTGGGCATACCAAAGATATTAGTAATGCGGTGATTTTCTTGGCATCCGATGAAAGTAGTTATATTACTGGTATTGAACTAACAGTTGATGGTGGATTAACCAGCGTTTTTCCTAATAAACTGTAAAGAGGATAAGGTAGCGTTTATTTTACAAAGTTATCGAATAGACAGAGGGAGTAAGCTTACTTTGTTCGAAGAACGATTTTCCACGGTGAAAAGACAGGTGTTGCTACATGTTTGTTTCGATTCTATCTTCAGGTAGTTTATTAGTAAAATTGTTTTTCGGCGAATTGTGATTATAAATAAAACAGGAGGAGAAATCATGGGATATCATGAAGACTTTGGACATGCGCTTGCCGCCTTTGCCATCAAAGAGGCACCGGCAAAGGCTTCTCCATTCTATGTCGACGCATTCCTCAACTGGTATGGTTGCGCGCTTGCAGGCTCGGGTCAGGAGGTAGTCCAGCGGGCAGTCGCGTTTTACCAGATGGATGCGCCGAGCAGGCTTCTGCCGCTAATCGGGCGTTCGGAGCGTCTGAGTGCCTCGGCGAGCATCGCAGTGGATTGTATTGCCTCTGCTAGTCTCGCTTATGACGATATTCATTTCGAAACAACGCTTCACCCGGCAGGTCCAGTGGCTTCGGCTATTCTGGGGCTTTCACGCTGTCAGCCAGTCTCGGGGATAGATGCACTTCACGCGCTCCGCGTAGGGATGGAGATTGAGTGCCGTGTGGCGCTAACTATGTTTGGTCCGGAAACAGGTGCTGCGATGGGATGGTATCCAACGGGAATCGCGGGCGGTCTCGGGGCGGCCGCAGCAGTAGGTCGCTTGCTTGGATTTGATGCGGCACGGATGGAGACCGCCCTTGGTCTCGCTGCAGCCCGCGCTTCGGGTACACGCGGGACGCACGGGTCGATGGCCGCCTATTGGGTACCTGGTCTCGCCGCAGAGGCAGGCTATGTTTCCGCGCGCCTAGCAGAAGCAGGTCTTTCTTGCGGAATAGCCTCACTAACTGGTGCAAATGGTCTTCTCATGCAGGTTGCGTCAAGACCCAATGTCGAGGCGGGCCTCGACGGGCTAGGCACACAGCATGTCTGTGAAACCACGGCCTGTAAGCCTTATCCTTTTGGCTTCATCGCCAGCGCAGTCATCAAGTGCTGCCAAGATCTTCATGCGAAAATACAGCGGGAGGAGCGCAAACTGCGCAAACTGGTCGTGCGGGTTTCGCCAACGGCCGCAAAACTCGGGGGTAATTCCGAACCTAAAACAGTATTCGATGCTCATGTCTCTCTGCGCTACATCACCGCCCGTGTACTTTCAAATCCCGCAAGTGTCTTCGAACCCGTCAATGAGGATTTCTTCGTAAGTGAGGAGATTGCGGAGATTTCCCGGTGCGTGATTGTAGAAGGAGACAAAACCCTGCATAACGAACAAGCTCGATGCCTCGCCATCTTCGAAGACGGCAGCGAAAGCGAAATCCGCTGCGACATTGCCCCCGGTGCGCCTGGGAATCCACTGAGCACTGAGGATGTCAAAGCGAAATTTCTAAGGCTTGTGTCAGGGATAAGGGGACGCGAGGAGGCCGAGCGGATACTTAGTGCGTTGTGTTGTATTCACGAGATGAGGGACATCTCAGAACTTCTCGCTCCCTTACCGTAGACCGCGGAGTCCTGAGAGAGGGGAGCGGAATAATCGGACCGCGTCCCTTCGTGCAGGTGCGCTTTTGGACTGCGCAATTGTCAATATCCTTTGAAGTTACTGAATCAAACCAAATTTCAAACTTCAAGCACCCTGTTAAACCTCCGAAGATGTTGGATGGCAAAAGACTAGAGTTGGAAGTTTTTTGCAAGAAAAGTATTGTACGGTTGAATCGTTAATCCTATAACAATGCCTGGAATATCAGTTTAGGGGGTGTTGTTTACAGCGGGACTAAGTTTGCTCTCCGTGCAATAACAGAAGGGATACGTTGGAATTACCTACAATAGCTAATACTCGATCTATTATCATTTCACCAGGAACAGTAATAACGGAATTAAGAAATTCCATACGGTTGAAGATGCATTAAAAATATTAAATAAACATGTAACTCCCACTAATTAACACCAATAGCCCTGGATCCCCAAAACATTGCGGATGTCATTATATATGCAATTTAACAGCCGCATAGTGTTTCTGTTAAAGTTCATAAAATTAATTATTTTCTGAAATTTTCTAAAATTATTTATTTAGTAAAGAAATTAGAAGCATTAGTATACAGTCATAGTAACAAAGCGGAAAACGAGACTAAAATATATTGTTGAAAATTCACAAACATTAAAAATCGGTTATTGATATAACTTTGTAAATTAGTTCTAAAACGAGCGGTTTTTTAAAAATGGATATAAAGGTAAAATAATGAAATTGATGAAACCAATTAATAATCATCTTTTATTTTTGAATTTTTTTATAGTGAAAAGGTACTTATAAAGGGAATACCAATATGTAAAATCATCAAATATTACCTGAGCAGGAGGGGTGCAGGAATATCAATTAAGAAAAATGTAAAAAAGCATCTGAAATACTGAAAAAAAGCTAGAAAGGATGGATAACTGTGAAGCTAAAAACAGAAAGCGAAGTAATTTGGAATCCTTCTCAATCTTACATTGAGAATTCGCAAATGCATCAATATATGAACTGGTTAAAGGATAAAAAAGGGTTAACCTTTACAGACTACAATGAATTATGGAAGTGGTCTGTGAATGAACTAGAGGAATTTTGGAAGACAATATGGGATTTTAGCGGGGTAAAAGCATTTAGAAAGTATGACCAAGTTCTTGAAGGAAGAATGCCAGCCGCGAAATGGTTCACCGGTTCTAGGATCAATTTTGCAGAAAATATTTTATTGAAAAATCAAGGAGATAAAATAGCCATTCACTTTCGATCCGAAACTATTAAAGGGACAAAGATAAGCTGGAATGAGCTTCAAGAAAAAGTGGCGTCTTTGGCCCATTCATTAAAGGGACTAGGCGTTAAACCAGGAGATCGGGTAGCTTCCTTCATGCCGAATATTCCGGAAACGGTCATTGCATTCCTAGCAACAGCCAGCATTGGGGCTATATGGTCAAGCTGTTCCCCTGATTTTGGGGCAAGTAGCGTTGTGGACAGATTCAAACAGATTGAACCAGTAGTACTGTTTGCTGTCGATGGCTACCAATACAACGGAAAGTTGTTTGATAAAAGTGCAGCCGTTTCTCAGCTACAAAGAGATTTAGGTAGTTCTTTAAAACATACGATTCTTGTAAATTATCTCGAAAAAGATCAATTGGATGAAAAACTTGACGATGTGATTCCTTGGGAAGATTTTTTAATGCAAAAAGCAGAGCTGGTTTTTGAAAGCGTTCCCTTTGATCATCCATTATGGATTGTCTATTCTTCCGGAACAACGGGACTACCTAAACCAATAGTCCATGGACATGGTGGGATACTCCTTGAACAGTTTAAGACAATGCTTCTTCATAAAAACTTATCACCTAACCAGACCTTTTTTCAGTTTACTACAACAGGATGGGTGATGTGGAATGTATTGGTAGGTAGTTTGTTTTCTGGCGCAACAATAGTCTTATATGATGGAAGTCCTTCATATCCAAATTTAGAGGTTTTATGGGAGTTAGTCGAAGAACTAGGTGTCACATATTTTGGTATAGGAGCCCCATTTCTCCTTAATTCCTTGAAAGTCGGAGTTATACCAAAAGAAAGGTATGATTTATCCAAATTAGAAGTGATAGATTCAACAGGTGCACCATTGAGTGAAGAAGGATATCGTTGGGTCTATGAAAATGTAAAAAAAGACTTATGGCTAAGTTCTTCAAGCGGTGGAACCGATGTGTGTACATCATTTGTGGCTGGAGTTCCAATTTTACCGGTAATAATAGGTGAAATCCAAGGAAGATGTCTAGGCGTGGAAGCACAAGCCTTCGACGAAGAAGGAAACCCACTCGTTAATGAAGTTGGCGAGCTTGTTATCACAAAACCGATGCCATCGATGCCTTTATATTTTTGGAATGATAATGAAAACAAAAGATATCACAGCAGCTACTTTGATATGTATCCGAATATTTGGATGCATGGAGATTGGATTCGATTCGATGAAAATGGCAGCTCTGTAATTTTTGGAAGATCGGATTCAACTATCAACCGCTCGGGCGTTCGTACGGGAACAAGTGACATCTATCGAATTGTTGAAGGACTAGATGGAATCATGGATAGCCTTGTGATTGATTTGGAAGTGCTCGGTCGTCAAACATCACTACTCCTATTTGTTGTTCTAAGAACAGATCAACTGTTAGATGCCCATATGGAGAAGAAAATTAGAGAACAAATTAGAACACAAATATCTCCAAGATTTATGCCCGACAAAATCTATAGTGTTGAGCAAATACCTAAAACGCTGAACGGCAAAAAAATGGAGGTGCCAATACGCAAATTACTGTTAGGGTTTGAGTTTCAGAAGGTAATAAATCCTGATTCGATGAACAATCCTGAATCATTGCCCTTTTACATCAACCTTGCAAATGAATTAATTGAGAAGAACAAAGAGAAGATTTTCTAATAAATAGAATGAGGATATCTAAGAGGACAAAATGCCGCTCGTTTTGTCCAATGTAAACAAAGATGGTCAGTGAAAAAATACCTAGCATTTGTGGTAATCTGAATATTTAGCTTCGGAGGGATCTTTTTGAAAGCATTTATACACATCGGAAAACCAGGTTTAGAAAATACCTGTTATACAGATATGGTAGAAGGTGAACCGAAAAAAGGCGAAGTAAAAGTTCGAGTTAAAGCCGCAGGATTAAATCACCGTGACATATGGAGTTTATATCGAAGAGGAGAGGAAGCAGGGCCGGTTATACTAGGATCAGATGGTGCAGGTGTGATTCACTCTGTAGGTGAAGGGGTGGAAAATGTTCGTTTAGGGGACGAAATAATTATAAATCCTAGTTTAGGATGGCTTCATAAAAGCGATGCTCAGCCGAATGAATTTGAAGTAATTGGTGTACCTACTAATGGAACATTTGCAGAATATATCATAATTCCAGCTGAAAATGTTGAACCCAAACCAAAATATTTGTCATGGGAGGAAGCAGGAGTTATTCCTGTAGCTGCTTTGACAGCTTACCGGGCACTCTTTACAAGAGGGAAACTTCAATCTAATCAAACTGTTTTGGTCCCGGGAATTGGAAGTGGTGTCGCTATATTTGTAATGTTAATGGCAAAAGCAGCTGGTGCACGGGTGATTGTTACGTCAAGAAGCACAAAGAAATGTCAACAAGCTATAAAGTTAGGAGCAGATTTAGCTATCGATAGTGAAAGCGATTGGAATGAAGCTTTAGATGGCGAGATAATAGATTTAATAATTGATAGTGTAGGAGCTGCTACATGGGACAAAGCCCTGTCGGTTCTAAAAAAAGGAGGGTCCATTGTTAATTTTGGAGCGACATCAGGACAAAAAGTTGAAATAGATCTCAGAAATTTATATTTTGGACAATACAATATATTAGGAACAACACTGGGAAGTCATAAGGAGTTCAGAGAAATGATTCAATTTGTGGAAAAACATGAAATTAAACCTGTTATTGATAAGGTATATTATCATAAAGACACAATAAAAGCATTTGAGCGTATGAATGAAGGTTCCCAATTCGGTAAGATTTGTCTAATTATGGATTAAAATATCAATATCAAAGTTTAGAGAAAATAACTACTTTTATAAGAGCTATTTTCAGTCTGTGCTAAATAAAAATCCTATGGGTCGATTAGGTAAACCGGAAGAAGTGGCTAGACTATTTAATTACCTGGTTTCTGAAGAAGCCGGCTATATTACTGGACAATGGCTCGACATGAGTGGTGGAAGAGCTGTTTATTACTTGAGTAGTGAAAAATAAACAAAATGTGTGACGCAATCTTCTATATCAGTTCCATAGTTGCCCTTTTTGGAAATCAGAAAGGGTTTTTTTTAGTTGGAAAAGCACAGTACAAACTAGTAGAAACGCTATTTAGTCTTAATAACTCAACTTTCACACCCAATTCAATAGCGTGATCAAGTCGCTGCACTAGCTTTGTAGTTCTCCAAATATGTAAATTGACAATTTGCACTATTCAGCGGTCGGCAGGTTGGTAGATTGATTTAAAAAAACTCTACCGCCTGGCGCAGCCTGTCCAATATAAAAAGAGCATCTTTAGTTCCATTCATTGTGTGATGTCGAACGGTACGCCCGAAAAATTGTTTTCATTACGGGATGCGCTAGATATTGAGGTGTTTTTTAAGACGACCAAATCCCTTTTGAAACTTCAAAAAGAGTTTCAAGGTCGTTCATAAGATGGGAGGATAAGCAACACGACGATTGTATTTTCCCGCTAAATCGTACTCTACTAGCAAAACCCCCTGTAACACCGACGAACTAACATTAGGGTGGCTTTTTTAAAAATAAGCGTACTATATCAATGAAGAGTAATAATTATTCAGAATAATCCCAACTTTTATACCTATATTGCTGATATGAGATAATTTAAATATATTTTATTTATCTTATAAGTATTTTTGGGGGATTTTATTGATTACGAGAAAAGAAAATAGAGAACAAGAAAAAGACATCAATTATTTTATTTTTCGAGTTCCTCAAAATTCAAAAACATTTCTTTTAAGATTTTATAGGTAGACTAAAAAATGTCCAAGATCACCGATCACAAAGCAATATAACCTATGGCACCGAAACTCTTCTCTTTACCAATCTATTAAAAAATATAGCGGGATTGAAGTCCATGAGAAGGAACAGGGCTGTATACCTTTCAGGAGAAACATTGTTTGAGACATTATGATTTCAGAGGTTCTTATAGAACAGTATGTAATTTTATAGTAGTAGTAAATATGAATGAAAAATATTTAAAATTTTTAGAAAATTATGAATTGACAGAACTGAATATATTGCTTATTATAAAAAGAGAACGATGTTCTGTTTTTTTATAATAAGAAAAAAGGGGATGACAATCGGACCTTTCGTTGCTACTTGGTTCCCAGACTTGATGAATTAAAATAATTACGGTTAATTGAGTCCTTAATTACATTAGTAATATAAAGGATGTTTGAGATTTTAATAGTTTAGAATACATGAATATATATTAATTGAATATTCGTTATTTAGTGTAAATTTTAATTGACATAGTCTTGTGTATAAAAGAATATAAAACAAGAACAGCGTTCTTATTTTCGGGGGAGGGAGATAACAATTGAAGAATCATGATGCTCACAAAAAAGAATTTTTTATTTTATGTAACTCAAGCGTGAAAGCGTTTTCACTTCGGTTTATTGTTTAAGTTCTAGTACCATTTAGAGGTTTGTTATGAAATTTTTAATAAATTTTGATAAGTAAGGTGGTAGAAAATGATGAGATTAGAAGGAAAAGTAGCAGTAATTTCCGGAGCAGCATCAGGAATGGGACGTGCAGGAGCAATCCTTTTTGCAAAAGAGGGGGCAAAGGTTGTTATTTTAGATATTAACCAAGAACAAGGAGATCAAGTGGTTGAGGAAATCAAACGAAATGACGGGGAATCACAATTTTATAAAACAGATTTATTAGATCTGGATGCCTTAAAACAAGTGATGAATATAATTGACGAACAATATGGAAAAATAGATATTCTGTGGAACCATGTTGGATCACCTGGTCCCAGTGGTATAGAAAATGTCGAGGAAAAAGATTATGACTTTACCATGGGACTTAATGTGAAAAGCGGATTTTTTACTACTAAATATGCTCTCCCAAGTATGAGAAAAGCGGACAAGGGTTCCATAATCTTCACATCTTCTGTTTCCGGTCTTGTCGCGTCCCCATATGGTGTCGTTTATTCCACAGCAAAAGGAGCTGTGGTTAACATGGTTCGCTCTCTTGCAGTTAATTTGTCAAAAGACAAGATCCGAGTTAATGGGATTTGTCCAGGGCTGACAGAGACTCCAATGATGGAACAGTTTTTGACCAGATCGCCAGATGATAATCTTGAAAAAAACAAAGAATATATTTTAAGCCGATATCCATTAGGAAGATTTGCAATTGCGGATGATATTGCAAATGCAGCTCTGTTTCTTGCTTCTGATGAATCAGACTTTATTAGTGGGGTTAATTTACCAGTGGATGGTGGATACACGGCATAAAGTGATTGAAAGTTTAAAGTAATTATTATATTAAAAATGAAAGAAAAAGTATGTAATGGAAATTTAATTCTACTATATTTATTGGCAGTGAATGGGTAAGTGATTACATGAATTGAGCTTAATACTATGATTTATGAAAGGGTGAAGCACAAATGGACAGCATAAAAAGGCTAGAATCGTCTACCAAATTGCTAGATAGAATCCTAGAGATAACAGCGATGTCTCTATTAGTTCTTAGCACAGTATTAGCCATATCGAATGTGGTAACGAGAGTATACTTTGATACAACTTATCCAATAGTAGATGAAATATGCCGCTATTCGATTATCTATGGATCCTTTTTATATCTTGGGCCTTTAATAAAAAAGGATGAACATATAAAGATGGATTTTTTGAACAACATATTAAAAGGAAGGTTGTTACAAGTAAATAATCTAATCATTAATGTTATTTTATTTGTATCATGTGTAATTCTTTTTTGGACAGGAACGCAATGGGTTCTTTCATCATTCCAATTAGGTTTAAAAACAACTTCAGGTACTATGTTAATGGCAATTCCTTCTTTAGCCGTTCCAATTGGAATGTTCTTCGGTTGCATTTATTCTTTTCTTCTAATAGTAATGGATTATAAAAAAATCCGTCTAAGTGTCGGTGAGAGTCTCTCATCTCTGGATGTCGAGGAAGTCAAAGCCCACTTGTAAAGTTTAGATTTGTGAAAGGAGGAAACTTGCTTGATATTACTAGGATTTATTATTTTTTTAATCATGCTTTTTATTGGAGTTCCTATTTGGTTAGCACTGGCTTTAGGTGGAGCGTTTTGGGGCATCTTTCTTATGGGGCAGCCATTGGTGAGTATGCCAACTCAATTTTTTATTTCAATGGACAGCTGGATTTTACTAGCAATTCCCTTTTTCTTACTGTCTGGAAATCTGATGACATATTTGGGTCCGGCTCACAAATTGTTAAAGGTTATTAATGATTTAGTAGGGCATTTTCGAGGTGGATTACCTGCAGCAGCCGTCATAACATGTGCTATATTTGGAGCCTTATCAGGTTCGTCTATTGCAACCGTTGTAGCTGTAGGAACATTGATCATTCCTCAAATGACTGCTCTAGGATACTCTAAAGAAAGTAGTATGGGAGTTGTCGCTTCTGCCGGCACTTTGGGCTCAATGATTCCGCCAAGTATCTTTTTCGTTTTATATGCTTCGATGGTTGAGGAAAATGTAGGCGACCTTTTTATTGCGGGGATTTTACCAGGTATTTTAATTTCAGTCATCTTAGTCATAACAGCAGTGATTGTCAGCTTAAAAGATCACGCATCTTTAAAAGAGAAAAGTTCCTTTGCGGAGATCAGAAAGTCCCTTTTTGAAGCAATTCCGCCATTGTTTATGCCTGTGATCATATTAGGAGGAATCTATAGCGGTTTCTTTACACCGACTGAATCTGCAGCTGTTTCTATTTTATATGTTTTGATTATTAGTTTCCTTTTTAATAGAAAAGAGTTTACACGTGCGAATCTAATAAAAAGTCTTAGGAGTTCAATGATGACCACGGCTGTTATTTACATCATTTTAGGAGGAGCCCAATTATTTTCTACGGCTTTGATGTATTCACAGCTTCCACAGAATATTACCAGAGGTTTAACTGAAATAGCATTGGCTCCATGGATTATAATGCTTTTAATATTATTGCTTTTCTTTATTCTAGGTACATTCTTAGAACCTATTCCGATTCTATTTATTACGATGCCTATTCTCTTCCCTGTAGTAACGGGACTTGGATATAACGCTATCCATTTTGGTGTTGTTACATGTGCATTGATGATGATCTCACAAATAACACCACCGGTAGGAGGAACTTTATTCGCATTATCCAGTCATTTTAAAGTAAATGTGGGAGTTGTCGTAAAAGGGTCTATGCCTTACCTGTATGCTCTCATTATTGCCGCCTTGGTCCTTTTATATGTTCCTTGGTTTAGTACATTCTTAATTAATTAGGAACAAGCGTACAGGATAAGCCTTGCATTTTATTATAAATAAGAGAAGCTTTTAGGTAATAACTTTGTTCTAATTTAATTGGAAAGTTTAAATTTTATAGCTGGAAAATTCAATAATTTAAATAAATAAGGGGGAAATTCTTTGAAGAAGTTCTTTATTGTAATAACGATATTGATGATTCTCATTTTATCTGCTTGTAGTGGATCTTCAAAATCTAGTCAAGAAGGAGATGGGCCTGGAAATTCTAACAGTTCTGAATATGTACTTAAAGTATCACACGCGTATCCTACAACCACATTACACCATCAATCACTTGAATGGTTTAGTGATGAACTGGAAAAGAAAAGCAACGGCAGATTATCCCTTGAAATATACCCAAGTGGTCAATTAATGCCGCCAGGTCAAGAGATCCAGGCAATCATTAATGGGCAAATTGATATGGGTATACCTATTTCTACCGTCCTAGGCAGCATAGATCCAATTTGGCATCTCTTCGAATTGCCCTATTTGTTTGAATTTAGTAATGAAGATCCATCCCTATATTACAAACATAAAAGAGCCTTTTTTGACAGTCAAAAAGGAGGAGAGGTGATTAAGAAGAATTCAGAGGAGCATGGTCTAAAGATATTGTCTATGTCCCAAGAGGATTTCAGTCAATTATTCACAGTTAGTAAAGACAATATGATTACTGATTTAAAGAGTGCGGAAGGTCTTAAAATCAGGGTTGGAGGCGGAACGATGTTAAATGATACGATTAAGGCTCTAGGCGCTAATCCCACAGTCGTCGATGCTACTGAAGTGTCCACTTCCGTCCAGCAAGGTGTTATAAATGGTCTTGTATCAACACCCTATTATGCTCTTTCTAATTATCCAATCAAAACTTGGACTTCCATCCCTATCAATAATTTCACCATTGCAGTCATGATGTCTCAACAGAAATTTGAATCTCTTCCTGAAGATTTGCAAACTATTCTTGTAGAGACAGGCAAGGATTTTGGTAAACATCTTGATGAGGTTTTTCTAGAAAATCAAAAAAATAATGAGAAATTAGCTAAAGAAAAAGATGCAGAAATGTACTTTCCTACTGAGGGAGAACACAATGAGTTTAAGGAAATCCTATTACCTTTTCATGATAAATGGGCAAAAACAGTTGAAGGCGGACAGGAATTACTCGATGAGGTAGAAAACACCAGACCATAGTTTAAACGAAATCGGCTGACAAAAAAGGATGTTGCCAACAACTCTTCTTTATCAGTTGATTTTTTGTTGATTAACTCATTTGTATTTTACAGGAAAAAGGTACAGATTAATTCATGAAATTCATTATGATATAGGAGGGAAATTTGAGATGACAAAAATTGAAGCTATCAAGCTAGGTTCAGGAGATGAAATGATCACCGGCTTATATGCCCCTTCTGCCGATCTTCAACCAAAAGCTTTAATTGTAGCTATTCATGGCGGCTCATTTTCTTCAAAATACTATTACCTGGAGTCAACTGCAACTAATTCCTTGCTTAAGTTAGGATCAGACATGGGATATTCTGTAATTGCAATTGATCGTCCTGGCTATCGTGCTGTGGGTGAAAAAGGTCTGGCATTTGATACTCAACTTCCGATACTTCAAAAAGTTATATCGAGGGCATATGAGAAATATGGAGAGGATTCTGCTGGGGTTTTCTTGGTTGGGCATTCTATTGGAGCAATGATATCAATTCTTTTAGCTGCAGAAAAAAAGGTAGTTCCATTGCTTGGAATGGATGTGAGTGGTGCGGGCTTGGCATTTCATTCTGTGGCAAAAGAAGTGATCAAAAAAAGTATTTCACACGGTCGCCTAAATATAGATCCAAAAGTCAAATTGAGTCTTCATTGGGGCCCTGATTGGACATTCTCGCAAGATGTATTAAAAGAATGTTTGGATACCTTCCATACTAAGTCACCAGAAATTGAAGCTGTTGATGCGTTGTCTTGGGAGAAACGTGTTCTAATAGAAGGACCGCGCGTGACAGTTCCGGTACAATTTACTATTGGGGAATATGACGGTATTTGGGATGGTAATACCAGAGTTATGGAGCGTGTTCATGGGATATTTAGTTCGTCACCTTTTGTTGCTGTAAACTTGCAACGTTTTACAGCTCACAATATTCACCTTCAAAAAGTTAATAGAGCATTCAATTTACGAACGTTAGCATTTCTTGACGAGTGTATTTTATATCATTCATCAGCCCCTGATAATTACGGTAAAGGTTTTGTAATAAATAACGACTCTATATAAGATAAACTAGTATGTCAATACTAAATCAAACACCTTTCTTAAGGGAAGTAATTTTGTACTCTATCGGGCTTACGTAGCCAAGGGTGCTGTGCGTACGAAATTATTGTACCAATTGACGTAATCGAAAAGTCAAGAGACAGCTGTTCAAGGGTAGGGTAGTGCAATCCGTTGATGAGTTCTATTTTTAATAGCTTAAACGTAGCCTCTGCCACCACATTATTATAAGGGTTCCCCTATTGGCTAAGAGATCGTTTCATCTTGTATTGACTTAATAACTCATCAATCCCAACGTTCTTGATTTCAGATCCACGGTGGGTATGAAAGACTTTCACTTGTCTAAGTGAATACTTAACCAATGCGAAGCCACCTTGAGCTAGAGCCGCGTCTTTTTTCTCTCCGACGCTATAGATTCTGTTTATACCAAGTGGGCAGAAACCTTACACTAATTCGTTATATAACGAGTAGTGAGCTTAAATGCACCTGCTGCCAATCAACAACCAAAGGCTTTAATTATAGGCATTTATGGTGGCTCTTTTTCTTCAAAATACTTTTACTCATAGTCAAATGCAAACAATTACTTGCATACGTTAGGATAAGAATTGGATATTCTGTAATTGCGATTGATCGTCCTGGTTATGGTGCTGCAGGTGAAAAAGGTCTTTCATTTTATTCTCAACTTCCGGTTTTTCAAAAAGCAACGTTGTCGGCATATAAGAAATATGGAGGGGAACTGCCGGGGTTTTCTTGGTTGGACATTCTATTGGAGTCATGATTTCCATTCTTTTGGCTGCGGAAAAAATGGTAGAGCATTACTTGGAAATGATGTGAGTGGCGCTGACCTGGTTTTTCATCCTGTGGCAAAGAAAATGATTGAAAACAGCATTGCAAGTTGTCGTCTCAATTTAGATCCAGAGGTCAAATTGAATCTTTATTGGGGTCCTGATTGGACTTATTCGCAACATGTATTAAAAGTATGTATTGATACCTTCTATATCACATCACCAGAAATCGAAGTTGAAAATTAGTTGTCTTGGGAGGGACGTATTCTAAATGAAGGACCGCGTTAGCGAGATATTTAGTTCATCACCTATTGTTAATGTGAACGTACAATTGTTAAGGGGGAAAAATATGAAGAAGTTTTTTATTGGGATTTTCTTTCCTATAATGTTCATTATTTCTGCTTGCAGTGGAGCTTCTGAAACTAGTCAAAATTCACAGCAGAAAAACAATGATGCTGGTAATTCGAATAATACTAAGTATGTTCTGAAAGTATCTCACACATATCCTACAACTGGTTTACACCATCAATCAATGGAATGGTTTAATGATGAGCTGGTAGAGAGAAGTAACGGTAGATTATCCCTTGAAATATACCCGAGCGCTCAGATAATGCCGCCAGGTCAAGAAATTCAGGCAATGCTTAATGGACAAATTGATATGAACATGACTAATTCCGCTCTCATCGGCAGCATAGATCCTATTTGGTATCTCTTCGAATTGCCATATTTGTTTGAATTTGATATGGAAGATCCATCTTTATTTTATAAACACAAAAGAGCATTTTTTGACAGTGAAAAGGGTGGAGAAGTCATTAAGAAGAAAACAGATGAACGAGGACTAAAGGTTTTGTCTATGACCCAAGATAACTTCAGTGAAATATTCACTGCAGGGAAAGGTGAATTGGTTACTGATCTAAAGAGTGCGACGGGGCTTAAACTCAGGACCCCGGGTGGAACAGTATTAAAAGATTCAATTAATGCTATTGGGGCTAACGCAGTAGTAGTCGATGCTGCTGAAGTGGCCACGTCCATCCAACAGGGTGCTTTAGATGGTGTAATTTCAACAGCATACTATGCTCTTTCCAATTACCCGATAAAAACTTGGACTTCAGTACCTATTAATAACTTTACTATTGCAGTCATGATGTCTAATAAGAAATTTGATTCCCTTCCTACAGATTTACAATCTATTCTTGTTGAGACAAGCAAGGATTTTGATAAATTTCTTGATGAAGTTTTTTTAGCAAATCTTAAAAATAATGAGAAACTAGCTAAAGAAAAAGGAGTAGAAGTTTATTTTCCAACTGAAGAAGAACACAATGAGTTTAAAAAAGTCCTGTTGCCTTTACATGATGAATGGGCAAAAACGGTTGAAGGCGGACAACAATTACTCGATGAGATAGAAAACACTAGACCATAATTCCGCGAAATCGGCTGACAAAAAGATAATTGTAAAATACTCTTATTCATTTGATTTCTTGGAGATTAAGAAATTTGAATTTCGAAGAATTAAAATGTTTTTAACCAGAATTACACTATTCTGAATGATTATTTGGTATTTCCGTAAACATCCAATTTCTATTTTTATAGAAATTCTATTGCAGTGATAGTGGCGGTCGTCATCTGGTCATCTGAATGAATGTAATAACCCACCCTTTGAATGGCATTGCTAACTAAATTGGAGAAGAAATTGCAATGATGGGTGGTGTCCAGTTGAGCCTGAGTCAAGGGCAGCCGGAGAAACAGCTCATCTTTGGTGACACTATATGTGATTTTTATAATGAGGAGGATGGTAACGATGAGACTGAGGGACTAGGTGTGCATTGTGACTGTTGGGGCATCCGATCCCCCAACGAAGGAGAGGGATAACTGAGGATCTGGCCGGACCTGCAATATTTTTGGCTTCCGATGTAGTCAGACTAAGTAAATGGTATCACCATGCGGTGGATGGCGGATGGATGGCAGGTGGCGTGGAGTAAATCCATCAAAACTGCTGTCGGGCATTTGTGCTTATAAAAAGCAATTCGATATTTTGGGGAAATTCAAAATCAACATAATTATAATATTTACCTTTTTAAAATAAACAGTGTTCCGTTTTTGGAGAGAAGGAAAATGCCCCTAGGTATTTTGCAAATGGTTATTATCACTAGTGTCGTAAAAAAAGAATTTTCAGTTTAATCATCTTCCCAAATTAGAGCCTAAAAAAGTAAATACCTAATTAAAGGTGGCTATACCCATTTGGAGACTTATTACAATTAGACCTGAGTGACGACAACAATTTGCTTTTTAAAGGGACGGATTTTCCTTCAATCTTTCGAATCCAGATATTCGCTGGTTTCCACAATTCAGCCCTTAAATAACGATTAATTTGTTGTAGAAAGCTTAACATGATTTATCTTTATAATTTGAGGAGTGAGAGGTATGCAACTAATTGGGCAAGTAGCCGTTGTTACTGGAGGCGGAAATAATATCGGTAAAGCTGTTAGCTGGCGGATGGCAAGAGAGGGAGCCTACGTTATAGTAGCTGATATTAATTTTTCAGCTGCCGAAAAAGTAGCTACAGATATTACAGAGGCCGGATTGAAAGCTATCCCTTATAGGGTAGATGTAAGTATAAAACATGAAGTGCGAGACATGATGCGCACAATTGAAGGGGATCTAGGCCAAATAGATATTCTTGCCAATATCGCCGGAATCCTTGGTCCTACCGCACCAACAAGTGAGATTTCGGAGGAGGATTGGGATCTGATTTTAGATGTCAATCTAAAAGGAACCTTTTTATGCTGTCAGGCTGTGATCGATGGAATGATTAGTCGAGGGTATGGCCGGATTGTTAATATGTCTTCCATCACTGGTAAAGAAGGAAATCCGATGCTAGCCGCGTATGTTTCTTCCAAGGCAGGTGTAATGGGCTTTACCAAATCATTGGGTAAAGAAACTGCAAAATCGGGCGTAACGGTAAATTGTATTGCTCCGACGATGATTGAAGGGGATATGATTAAAACAGTAAGTGAGAGCTATTTTCAGTCTGTGCTAAATAAAATCCCCATGGGACGGTTAGGTAAACCGGAAGAAGTGGCTGGACTATTTAATTACCTGGTTTCTGAAGAAGCCGGTTATATTACTGGACAATGCCTCGACATGAGTGGTGGACGAGCTGTTTATTAGTTGTTTGAATCCTTTAGATAAAAATGAAAGGTTATTCTCGATCCAGAAACACTCGATAATACAAGAGGACTTTCTGAAATAACAAAATGGCAGGATGGGTAGATTAGAACTATCTATCCTTCTAAATTTGCTAGTACGGATGCGAAGTCTAAGTTTCCTTTGAAAGTTTGGTAATCGGAAAATTTTCCTTTACTGTAAAATCACAAAGGGCTTTTTGAGTTGGATATGTAGTACTACACACCCTTAGGCGCACCATTTTGACTTAACAAATGAGAAGTGTTTGAGAAATTTGAAATAAGCTTTAAAAGTTTTAGAAAAATCACGGAAAAACCTTGTAAATATTTATTTTTAGAAAATTTTGAATTGACATACTTCTATAAGTTTAATATTATAATAAAAGAGAACAGTGTTCCTGTTTTGGGGGATGGAAAGGGGATGATTGGAAAGGGAAATTTATAATAAAATACTTAATCATCATGCATATTACTTTAATTATAAAAGTAAAAGGATTAGGATACAATGTCTGAACGAAATAATCACTCGACAAGAACTCATATAGGAGCTGCTATAGAACCATTAGTTTATTTGATTATATTTATATGCTATATTCATAAATTAATAGAAAATTCTATTTTTATAAAAAAGGAGAATGGTATAAATGAACTCAGTTTACCTTATTGAAGGAGCACGGACTCCGAATGGAAGTTTCGGTGGCTCTTTAAAAAATTTAACAGATATCGAGCTTGGAGTTGTGGCTAGTAAAGAGGCATTGAAAAGAAGTAATATACCAAGCGAACAAATTGATCAGGTGTTTTTTGGAAACGTTATCCATACATCGAAAGCAGCTTCTTTTTTAGCACGTCACATCGCTCTCTATGCCGGTGTGCCAGTAGAAGCTCCAGCATTAACAGTAAATCGTCTATGTGGTTCAGGACTGCAATCCGTTGTATCCGCAGCACAAGCTATTATGCTAGGGGAAGCTCAGACGGCTCTTTGCGGAGGAGCTGAAAACATGAGCCAGGCTCCACATGTTATCCGAAATTCAAGATTTGGAACAGGCTTAAATAACCTGGACATGGACGATATGCTGGCCCATTCACTTGCAGATCAATATATAGGTTATGGAATGGGGATTACCGCGGAAGATTTAGCGGCAAAATACGAAATCAGTAGAGAAGAACAAGATGAATTTGCTGTTTCATCGCAAAGAAAAGCAGCCGCTGCAAGAGAATCAGGCAGATTCGCAAGAGAAATTGTCGCGGTTGAAGTCAAGGATAAAAAGGGGTCAATTCTTGTTTCAGAAGATGAGCATATAAGACAAGGAACAACTCTTGAAAAGCTTTCTAAATTACGTCCTGCGTTTAAAAAAGATGGAACTGTTACGGCAGGGAATTCAAGTGGAATCAATGATGGTGCTGCAGCAGTTGTTTTGGCTTCTGGACAATATTTGGAGGATAATCCGGAAGTGAAACCATTAGCGAGAATAATATCATGGGGACTCGCTGGAGTTGAGCCAGCCCTTATGGGAATTGGACCTGCTCCATCAAGCAGGAAAGCCCTTTCAGCAGCAGGGTTAAGCTGGAATGACATTGATTTAATAGAAATAAATGAAGCATTTGCAGCTCAAACGTTAGCTTGTATAAAGGAATTAGATTTAGATATGGACAAAGTGAATGTTAATGGTGGAGCAGTTGCTCTAGGGCATCCAGTAGGTGCAAGCGGTGCAAGAATTCTTTATTCATTAGCTCTTGAATTACAAGATA
This sequence comes from Psychrobacillus sp. OK032, assembly GCF_900111345.1. Classification (GTDB taxonomy): domain Bacteria; phylum Bacillota; class Bacilli; order Bacillales_A; family Planococcaceae; genus Psychrobacillus. The sequence continues at coordinate 180,283 of NZ_FOGY01000002.1, read as the reverse complement.
GACAAGGGAAATATGGATTGGCTTCTCTATGTATTGGTGGAGGACAGGGAATATCAGTAATTATTGAAAGAGTATAAATAAGGGTTGCTGTATAGAAAAAATTTGAATTTTAAAATAATGGAGGAGTTTACATGAAAGCTGTAATTCTAAAAGACAAAGTTAAAATGGGGGGAGAAATCGCTCCTCTGTATTATGAAGATGTAGAAATTCCAAAACCTGGGCAAGGGGAAGTTCTAATCCGTTTACGTAATGCCGCCTTAAATAGAAGAGATGTATATGTACGATATGGGGCCTATCCCGGTATTGAAGTACCCTCTACTCCGGGTTCGGATGGAGCAGGAATTATTGAAGAATTAGGTGTAGGGGTTCAAGGATTAGAAATTGGAAGTGAGGTTGTCATTAACCCATCCACCGGCTGGGGGGATAATCCTAATGTTCAATCCTCCGCCTTTTTAACATTAGGGGTCCCAATGGATGGCACATTTGCGCAATACATTAAGATTCCTGCGGAGTATGTATTTTCTAAGCCAAAGCACCTTACTTGGGAAGAAGCTGCAGCGATCCCATTAGGAGGTTTGACTGCCTATCGTGCTGTCGTTACAAAAGGGGAAGTAAAGGAAGGTGATACGGTCATTATTCCTGGTATTGGTGGAGGTGTAGCGACTTTTGCTCTGCAAATTGCTGTCGCCAAAGGTGCAAAAGTTTTCGTTACATCAAGCAGTGATGAAAAAATAGAAAATGCATTGGCGCTAGGAGCCACTGGAGGAGTTAATTACCGGTCTGAAAACTGGGTGAAAGATTTGAAAGCGATGTCAGGTGGTGCCGATTTATCTATTGATAGTATCGGGGGAGCCACTTTTAATGATTTAATCACTTTGGCTAAACCTGGAAGCAAGATTGTTTCATTCGGGGCAACCTTAGGACCAGTAAATAACATTGTAATGCCAAAAATATTTCTTAAGCAATTGCATATTTTAGGGTCAACAATGGGTACATCCGAGGAATTTGCTAGTATGTTAGCTCTTTTTGAGGAGCATCAGCTTAAGCCCGTGATTGACAAAGTTTATCCTCTTGAAGAAATTGAAGAAGCTCATAGCCATATGGAAAAAGGAAGTCTTTTTGGAAAAATCGTAATCTCGATTCCAGATTAATAGATAAAGGGGCTGACTGACCATCATTTAAATATGCTCGCATTAAAGTGTTCAGATTAAATAACAAAAATCTGTTTACTTTATTGGGGGCTTTTTCTATGACGGAAAATGCTTATACTGCGGATGAAAGGGGGCTGATAGAAATGCTTGAGGGATTAAAAGTACTAGATTTTTCCCTATATTGCCCGGAAATTATGCTAGTTTCCGTTTAGATGAATGGGGTGCTGAAGTTGTTAAAGTGGAAACATAACCATTCCGTGATCCAGCCCGTTCCGATGGGACCATTAACCTTGGCTGACTTTATCGCCCTTGATACTTGCCTTTACATTATGGAAGTTCTCTTTGAAGGATTCGCTGATTCGAAATACCGACCGTGTCCATTGCTCCGCAAATACGTAAAAGCAGCTGGTTAGGGAGTAAGTCGGGCCGCGGATTTTACGAATACAATTAAACAAAAAGATAGAAGAAAAATAAGGCTTAGAAAGGCGGATAGAAACATGTCTTTAGATTTTACAGAAGAGCAAGAGATGATGCGTAAAATGGTGCGGGATTTTGCCAAAGATAAAATTGCCCCCATGATTGAATTGATGGAAGAGACAGACGAATTTCCGATGCAGGTGATTCGCAAGATGGGTGAATACGGTCTGATGGGTATCCCCGTACCAACAGAATATGGGGGAGTAGGTGCAGATATTACCTCCTACATACTCACGATTAACGAGATTAGCAGGGTTAGCGCCGCCGTCGGGGTCATTTTATCGGTTCACACCACTCTCGGAACCATACCGATTCTAAACTTTGGGACGGAAGAGCAAAAGCGAAAATATATACCGAAACTGGCGACTGGGGAGTATCTTGGAGCTTTCGCGTTAACTGAACAAAATGCGGGATCGGATGCAGGAAAAATAAGGACAAGCGCAGTGAAAAAGGGCGATAAATATATTCTAAATGGAACAAAGATGTTTATTACAAACGGAGGGGTGGCGGATACGTATATCATATTTGCCGTAACCAACCCTAGCAAGGGTTCCAAAGGAATTTCTGCATTCATTGTAGAAAAAGATATCCCAGGTTTCACAGCGGGAAAAAAAGAAAAGAAAATGGGGTTGCGAGGTTCTAATACAACAGAACTAATTTTTGAAAATGCGGAGGTACCAGCGGAAAATCTGTTAGGTCAAGAAGGAGAAGGTTTTAAAATCGCCATGGCAAATCTGGATGTAGGAAGGATTGGCATAGCTGCACAAGGACTGGGCATTGCCGAAGCGGCTTTCGAATACTCCGTTCAATATGCAAAGGAACGGGTTCAATTTGGAAAGCCAATCGCGACAAACCAAGGGATTTCCTTTAAAATCGCTGATTTGGCTACAGAGATAGAAGCAGCCAGGCTGCTCGTTTACCAGGCCGCGAAGTTTTACAGCCGCGGGATTAAATGCGGAAAAGAAGCTTCCATGGCTAAACGTTTTGCTTCAGATACAGCTATGAAAACAGCTACAGAAGCCGTCCAGATTTACGGAGGTTATGGTTATATGGAGGACTTTCCTGTTGAAAGGCTATTCCGTGACGCAAAAGCAACACAAATCTATGAAGGAACCAATGAAATTCAAAGAATGGTCATTTCAAAATATATTTTCGAAGAAAATAATTATACTTTTTTTAGAAAAACGATCACAGTATAAGATTAATAGATTGAAAGTGATTCCATATAGAAAGGAAAAAAATCATGAAATATCAAACTTTAAAGATTGAGAATGAAAAACAGATAACTTATATTACAATTGCCAATCCCCCGGTGAATGCACTAAGTATAATAACACTTCAAGAGTTAGAAAAAGCAATTGATGTAGCTGTAGAAGATTCAGAAACAAAAGTAATCGTAATTACTGGAGAAGGAAAATTCTTTTCTGCAGGTGCGAATATTAAAGAATTTTCGGCCATCGAAACCTCCCAAGTGGGAATGGAGTATGGACAATATGGTCAGTTTGTTTTCAATAAGATTGAGCAATCTTCGAAACCTGTTATTGCTATGATTAATGGAGCTAGTCTTGGAGGAGGATTAGAGCTTGCCATGGCTTCTCATATCCGAATAGCAGCTGAATCAGCAAAATTAGGTTTACCTGAGTTAATTTTGGGATTCATTCCAGGGTTTGGGGGGACCCAACGGTTAACCCAACTAGTAGGCAGAGAGAAAGCAATGAAATTAATTCTCACGAGTGATGCAATCGATGGAGGGGAGGCCGCACGAATTGGTTTGGTTCTAAAAAGTGTACCCTTGGAAGAACTTGAAGTAACTGTTAGCAGTCTGGCAGAAAAAATCAGTGCTAAAAGTTTACTAGGTATTCGCGCTACTTTAATTGCTATAAATGGGGGTATAAGTCACGGACAGGAGCAAGGTTTCTTATTAGAATCTGAATTGTTCGGAAATTTATTTACGAGTGAGGATTCTAGAGAGGGTCTTCAGGCTTTTAAGGAGAAAAGATCCCCTGTTTTTAAAAACCATTAATATGTCGGTTTCTAAAAATTGATATAGGTATGTATTAAAACTAGTGAGCTGAAACGTGCAAACAGTTTCTTTATTTGCTAGAAAATAAACAATTATAGAATTCGTCATTGTTTTGAAGTAATGCAACCTGAACTTACTACTTAAAAAGATAGAACAACTGATGGGAGTATGAGAAACTATGAAAACACGAGTAACGGAGATTTTTAATATTAAATACCCTATCGTACAGGGAGGACTTGCCTACCTAGCTTATGCCGAACTGGCGGCTGCAGTCTCGAATGCAGGGGGACTCGGTCAAATAACTGCGGCAACGCTTCGTTCACCTGAAAAACTTCGGGAGGAAATCCGTAAAGTGCGTAGACTTACTAATAACCCGTTCGGCGTAAACTTTGCTATTGCCAAGCACGACGGACGATATCAGGAATTACTTGAAGTTGCCATCGAGGAAAAAGTACCAGCAATTTCTATAACTGGAGCCAATCCTCAACCCATTTTTGAACAAATAAAAGGAGAAAATATTCGAACCCTAGTTCTTGTGTCGGGGGTTAGACAGGCACAGAAAGCTGAAGAACTAGGTGCTGATGCTGTAATGGCTGTTGGACAGGAAGGCGGGGGGCATTTAGGACGTGATGATATAGGTACGATGGTACTTATTCCACGTGTCGTAGATTCTGTATCGATTCCAGTTTTAGCCAGCGGGGGCATTGGCGATGGACGAGGTTTATTGGCAGCTTTTGCACTTGGGGCAGAAGGTATTGAAATGGGTACTCGCTTTATTGCTACTCAAGAGTGCATTCATGCTAACCAGAAATATAAGGAGGCAATCCTTAGTGCAAAAGAGACGGATACAGCGATTATTAAGAGAACATTAGGGTCGCCAGGACGAGTCCTGAAAACCGCATATACTCTGGATATTATTGAACGTGAACAGAAAGGAGCGACATATGAAGTCTTAAAAGATATGATTAGCGGCGAAGCTAATTGTCGATATATTTATGAAGGAAATGAATCAGAAGGTTTCGGATGGGTCGGGCAGGTAATTGGTCTTATCAACAATATTCCTACCGTTCAGGAATTGTTTGATGAAATGATTTCTTCCGCAGAAAGAGAACAGATACGTTTAGCTAATCTTATGAGAGAGCGAAACCATATATAATATTAATGTTTAATGAACAATCTATTAAATAAAATTTATTAACTACATCCAATTTTGGATTGTAGTTTTCTTTTATTATTTAATATTGTTAGAAAATTTAGAATTGACTTACTTCTATCACTTAATTATTATAGGATATACATTCTCCTGTTTTTAATCAAATAGAAAGAAGAAGGATTTATTTTACCCAAAAAATTATTACAGATTACTCATTTAGGATCAATTTTAATTGATAGTCTTTCTTCTTTTAAATAAATATGATAAATAATATTGGAGGATTAAATGGGAAATGCAACTTTTTCATTAGAGAGTCGTACTGTACGGCGAGTAAAGATGCGAATATTACCAATAGCTTTTTTTATGTATGTAATCGCATATATGGACAGGGTGAACATTGGATATGCTGCATTAGATATGAATGCAAAACTTGGGATAACTAGTGAAATATTTGGGATTGTAACAGGGATTTTCTTTATTGGTTATATACTCTTTGAAGTTCCTAGCAATATGCTATTAGAACGTTTTGGAGCAAGAATCTCTATGACTAGAATTTTGGTTCTTTGGGGCATTGTGGCAATGGCTACTGGCTTGGTACAAAATACCAACCAATTATATATTTTAAGATTTTTGCTTGGGGTCGCAGAAGCAGGGTGTTTTCCTGGACTTATCTTTTACTTCACATATTGGTTTAGAAAAAAAGATATGGCTGTAACATTAGGTCTGTTTATGACAGCGGTTCCAATATCCTATATCATTGGTGCCCCTCTTTCTACTTGGATTATGGACAATATACATTGGTTTGGACTAGATGGATGGCGTTGGATGTTTATTTTAGAAGGTGCCCCAGCTTTGATTTTAGGAATTGTTGTATTCTTTTATTTAACTGATCGGCCGGAGAATGCCAAATGGCTTAAAGAAGACGAAAAACAGTGGTTAATATCAGAGTTAGAAAAAGAAAAAGTTGAAAAGAAAAAGGAGAAAACACAAAAAAATAACCATTTGCAAGCTTTGACTGATCCTAAAGTTTTGTATCTGGGTATTGTTTTATTCTTTTATATTGCAGGTACTCTAGGAATAGGATATTGGATGCCACAAATTATTAAGGGATTCTCTGAAACACTAACAAATACACAAATTGGTTTAGTAGCAATCATTCCTTATATAGTAAGTGGTGCTGTAATGATTTATTGGTCCTACCGTTCTGATCATAAACTAGAAAGATGGTTTCATTCAATGACCCCTTTAATTGTTGCTGCTTTTGCTTTTCTTGGGTCAGGAATGTTCACAAAACAACCTATCTTAGCAATGTTTTTTATAACCCTGGCAATATCAGGTATGTATTGTTTTAAATCTCCTTTTTTTGCTCTAATTAATTGTATAATCTCGCCGGCTAAAGCTGCAGTTGGAATTGCTGTTATAAATTCAATTGGTAATCTAGGAGGAGTTGTAGGTCCTTATGCAATTGGGTTTTTAAAGGGAATAACAGGAACAGAAAGTTCGGGTCTATATTTACTTAGTGGATGTATGATAGTTTCATTCATCATGGTACTGGTATTAAAAGGTACGATCCTTAAAAATGAAAATACGACAAGGATAAAACCTCTATCACAAAAATTCATATATGATATAAAAGAAAAAAATAAAAATAAATATACATGATCTATGTTTTGGTATTGAAAAATGTCATAGTTATTTGGTTGTTCAGTTTTCTAAAGATTCAGATTTGACATATTCTATTATTTTGATTACTATTTAATGAACAGTGTACCTTTTTTAATAGATGAAAATGGACGTTGATTTTATCTGATTTAAAAGGTATGGATAACCATTAAATTAGTAATAATTAATTAATAAGTACCAAAAGCAAAAGGAGTGAGGATACTTTGTCTGAACTAAATAAATCGCTTGACAGAGGAATCATAATTTTAAAACAAATAGCAATGGAGAATAATGTTGGACTAAGGGAACTATCAAGAATAACAGGTATTTCTCTTACTGCAACAGAGAAAATTGTCAAAACGCTTGAAGAACATAAATTAGTAGATAAAGATGAGTCAGGGAAAATAATATTAGGGAGTGAATTATTTTTTCTAGGCAAAATAGTTGAATCCAGAACAAACTTTATCCAAATAATTCTTCGGGAAATAAAAGAACTGGTAAAAGATATTGATGAAACGGTTTATTTAATTAAAAGAAATGACAAACATATTGTCTTTATTGAAGGCGAAAAATCCAGTCATCCCATCCAATACATGCCGGAAATCGGCAAACCCTATGATTTACCATATGGTGCAACTGGGCAAGCTTTAATGGCTTATTTAGATGAGGATGAAGTAATGGAAATATTAGATCATTACCAAGTTGATTCGAAAAAAATGTTGAAAAAACTGGAGAAAGTTAGAGAGAATAGTTATGCATTAAGTTATCAAGAAAGATTTGAGGGATTGTCAGGTATTGTGTTTCCAATTTTAGCTAAAGATGGAAGTGCACCATTAGCTTTAAGTGTTGCTATTCCAACTTATCGATATTCAGAAGAAAAACTTCATTTTATCATCGAGCGTTCCAAAAAGACTGTCGATAAGATGCAAGACCTTGTGGGGTATTCTTTAGAAGCAATTTATTGATAATATTATTAGCATTAATCTTGTAGATAGTTATTTAAGCACTATGTGCATATTTAAAATACCATTTGTAAAATAACGGTTATATTCTTCGACGATTTGAATAACCTGCGCGTTTGTTGTGCGTATATTATTGATTTCGGTCGAGATAGAACGTTTTGAGTGGTGGGGAACTATTAGTAGGAGTATCTTTACGGTATATTCCCATGGATAGTTTCTCTTTTTTTATTGCATCTTGGGAAGGCATAGGATGTTTAGATATCGCCTTGCTCATTATGTCTTGATCTAGCTAACTATAGATTTAAAGATATTATGTTACCCCCTTAAATAGCGCCTCTCTATTTATAATTTAACCGTTCTTTTTCACTTCTACTAAATAGCTCACTCTTGTTCCTATAGAAAAACACCTCCACGTTGTTAATTAAGGGTATTCGATTCCTTTTTCAACGAAAGGTGTTTTAATTTTTCTCTTTTTTGATATTTCTAATGGGCAAGATGGTCTTTAGTTTTTTTATTATGACTAAAAACAATTACGATCTTTTCCAGTCGTATAATTTCATAAATTCGAATGCCATATTGCAATGTCCGATTAGGCTATATTATAACTGAAAGTTTTGTTATAAAAAATATATTTTTAGAAAATTTAGAATTGACACATTACTGTGTTTTAGTTATTATAAAAATAGGTACAGTGTTCTGATTTTAATAAAGTGAAAAGGAGAGGGGAATGTAGAGTAAAATTCATTCAATAAATATACTTTATTAGTATTTTTTATTGCTTTCATTAGGAGAATAAAAGAATTAATAATGCTATGTCCGAACAAAATAAATAACTTGAAAGGGGATAATATTACATTTTGAATTACGTTTACAGATTTTAATAAATTTTAATAGAAAGTATTATGCAGAAGTAGATTGTGGATTTATATTCCGTTCAAAAGTGAAAAAGCATTGCTGCATATCTTATGAATTGGAATCAAATTAATATAATACATCTTTTATTAATTTAACATTCAGATATTAAAGAGGAGGAAATGGAATGAAAAATGGATCTGTTTTATCACACGAGAAGAATAGTGGATTTGCTTTGTCAGATGAAATGGTAATGCTTCGTGATAGCGTTAGAAAATTTATAAAAAAGGAGATTATTCCAAGGGAACAATTAATTGAATTGGATGCACCTTATTTTCCGAATGATATGCTGCAAGAAGTACAAAAGCTGGGAAGAGAACTTGGACTTTGGTATGTTGAAGTGCCGGAAGAATACGGTGGTGCTAATCTAAGTGTTTTTGCACAGGCCATTGTCGCTGAAGAAGCATCACAACACAAGATGGGTGCCTATAATGCTGCTGGAGGAGCATTTGGTTATCAATTACCAAATGTCATTTTTAAAGGAACTCATGAACAAATTGAAAAGTATGCAGTTCCTACTATTAAAAAGGGACGCGCTGCTTTTGTTGCTATTACAGAGCCTAGCGGCGGAGCAGATCCTGCCCGGGCGATTCAAACTAGAGCAGTAAAAAAAGGAGATAAATGGATTTTAAATGGGAGTAAAATTTTTATTTCCGCAATTGAACTTTCGGATTGGGGAGTCGTATACGCGAGAACTTCAGAAGGAAGAGGTGGGATTACCGCATTTATTGTAGATATTAATACACCAGGATTTACCTATAACCCTATTCCCGTCATTCGTTCTTGGGCTCCAAAAGAATTAGTTTTTGATAATTGTGAGATTCCTCTTGAAAACCAATTAGGGGAAGAAGGTCAAGGTTTCAAGTTAGCGGAGCATTGGCTTACAACAAATAGAGTGTCTTATTCAGCCGGTTGTATTGGAGTCGCTGTTGCAGCTTTAGAGTTAGCTAAAGAATACGCAAAACAAAGAGTAACTTTTAAAACGGCATTAGCAGATAAACAGGCCATTCAATGGATGATTGCTGATTCCGAAGTGGAGCTTAGAGCAGCCAGATGGTTGACTTGGGACGCAGCCTGGAAAGCCGACAGAGGAGAAAACTTCAAGCATGAAGCTTCAATTGCAAAAGTATATGCAACAGAAGCCGCTAACCGAGTGGTGGATCGATGTGTACAAATATTTGGAGGAATGGGTGTAAGTCAGGAATTTCCATTTGAACGCTGGTTCAGAGAATTAAGGATTAAGAGAATCGGAGAAGGACCTTCAGAGGTTCACCGTATGGTAATTGCAAGAAATCTATTAATGGAAGGTAGGAAATAATATAATGGGTATAATTTTTGAAGTGAAAAATAGAATTGCAACGATCACCATCAACCGTCCAGAAGTAATGAATGCGATGGATCCTGAAACTTATAAAGAACTGTCTGATGCTTGGATTGAAGTTAGAGATAATCCTGACATCTGGGCTGCTATCGTTACTGGTGCAGGTGAGAAAGCGTTTACAGCAGGGGCAGATTTAAAGAAGACCATCACGCAAAGACCTGAAAAATCGGATTTATTTCTTACACAAAAAGAACAGTTGTTAAACCGAGGTCTAGAGGTTTGGAAGCCAATCATCTCAGCAGTTAACGGCTACTGCCTTGGCGGAGGAGTTACCCTTTTATTGGCAACAGATATAAGAATTGCAACCCCAAGCGCTACGTTTGGCCTTTCAGAGGTAAAACGTGGAATACTTCCAGGTAATGGAGGTACTCAAAGAACTTTAAGACAATTACCATATCCAATTGCAATGGACATCTTATTAACTGGAAGAAACTTTTCTGCTGAAGAAGCATTAAAATATGGACTGATCAATGAAATTGTTCCTCAAGAAGAGTTAATGAATCGTGCACTTGAATATGCCGAGCGTATTATTGAAAATGCTCCACTTGCCGTCAGCGCAATTAAAGAGTTGGCGGTAAAATCACAATATCTTTCAATTCAGGATGGCTTAAGAATGGAGCAAATACTTCAAAGTCATTTACTGGGAACGGAGGATGCGATTGAAGGTCCGAAAGCATTCGCAGAAAAGCGTAAACCTCAGTTTACAGGAAAATAGATTTTACTGTTTAAGGGAATTTCAGGTCTAATGAAGATAATAAACACATAGGAGCTGAATTTATGGAAAGGCCATTAGAGGGTGTTAGGATTTTAGATTTGGGACAAATCTATAATGCACCATATTGTACGCTTCTCTTAGGCTATTTAGGGGCTGAAGTGATTAAACTTGAGCCGATAAATGGTGGAGAGCTTCTTAGAAAAAGAGTAGCAAAAGAAGGGGCTCAGTTTCCATTCTTAATGCTAAATAATAATAAAAAATGCATTACTCTTGATCTAAAACATGAAAAAGGGAAAGAGCTATTCTTTGAACTTGTAAAAAATGTAGATGTTGTCATTGAAAACTTTTCTACCGGTGTTATGGATCGTCTCGGGTTTTCCTATGAAAACCTACAGGCTGTGAATCCATCTATAATTCATGCTTCTGGTACGGGATTCGGGTCAAAGGGACCATATAAAGATTTACCTGCAATGGATTTAACCATCCAGGCTCTCTCAGGAGCGATGAGTATTACAGGATTTGAAGATAAGCCGCCTGTCAAAACAGGACCAGCCATAGCTGACTTCTTTGGAGGAATCCATTTATTTGGTGGAGTTATGACTGCTTTATTTAAGAAAGAGAGAACGGGGACGGGAGACCGTGTAGAAGTTTCGATGTTCGATGCAATTTATCCGTCCCTTGCATCAAGTTTAGGATATTACTTTGGGAACAAAGAGCAACCGCCACGAACTGGAAACCGGCATAGCGGTCTTGCAGAAGCTCCCTATAATGTATATCCAACATTAGATGGAAATATTGCGATATTTTGTGTAAATGATAAACACTGGGCAAATTTAATGACTGTCATGGACCGAAATGAACTCATCGATGATCCAGAATACTCCACGATACCGGAAAGAGTAAAGAGAATTGATAAATTAGACCAAATGATTTCAGAGTGGACATCTAATTTTAATAAGAAAGATTTATTCCAGCTTTTATCAAAACATACAGTTCCTTGTGCCTCAGTTCAGGATTTAGATGATATTCACAATGACGAACATTACAGGATTAGCAAGATGATTAATGAAATCGACCACCCTGTTTACGGGAAAATAACAGTCCCTGGAAACCCTATCAAACTAAAAAGTCAAGGAGATTTAGAAATTCAGCCCGCACCTGGGCTAGGAGAGCATAATTGGGAGATCTATCATCAAATGCTCGGAATTTCTGAAAATGAGTTTGATAACCTAAGAGAAATGAAAGTGATTTAAGTTATGGAGGTGTAAGGATGGAAAATTTATCAGAAAAGTATTGCATCATAGGAGTTGGACAAACAAAGTACGGCAAGCATCCTGGACGTACTACGATTGATATGAACGTAGAAGCTATAAAGAATGCGATTGAAGATTGCGGGATAGATAAGTCTAGTATCGATGCAGTTCTTTGTAAGTATCCAACTTCAACTTTTAGTAGTTTTTACAGCTTACAGGTTGCCCAAGCTATAGGAATTGTGCCAAAGGTTTCTGGTGTAATTGATATGGGTGGTGCGTCCAATATCAATTTAATTCAGTATGCGATCACATCAATGGAACTGGGGCAATGTGAAACTGCGGTTATTTCTTTTGCAGACAATCCTTTAACAGGATCACGGAATGCCTATACTAAACCTTGGGGAGATTCAGGTGTACATGGCTGGTTTGGTACGCCTCCTGCATACGGCATGATCGCACAACGGCACATGGATTTGTATGGAACAAAAAGCGAACAACTTGGAGCCATTGCTGTCGCAGCGCATAAACATGCTGCATTAAATCCAAATGCACAAAGTCGGAAAGAGATCACCATTGAGGACCATCAAAATAGTAAATTTATTGCAAGACCTCTTCATTTATATGATTGCTGCCTAGTTTCAGATGGAGGTGCTGCTGTCATTGTGACCAGTGTAGAAAATGCAAAAAAACTAGGAGTTAGTAATCCAGTTACGATCCTTGGGTTAGGACAATCGCACCCATCGTGGGATATTGAACTAAGAAAAGAAATAACGGTTAGTGGTGCCAAAGAGTCCGGGAGAATGGCTTTTGAGATGGCAGGATTGCGTCCACAAGACATGGATTTTGCTCAAATTTATGACTGTTTTTCAATTGTAAACCTTATTACGTTGGAGGATTATGGGTTTTGTGAGAAAGGTGAAGGCGGATCATTTGTTGAAAATGGCCGTATCGAATTAGGGGGGGCCTTGCCTGTAAACACTTCAGGTGGATTGCTATCAGAAACCGGGATGCCAGGCATGCAATTAATTATTGAAGGGGTTCGTCAAATAAGAGGTGAATGTAGTGATAGACAGGTGCCTGATGCGAAGCTGGGGATCATTAGTAATCAAGGCGGTATCATGTCTACACACGCAACTATGATTCTTGGGAGGTAAGTAAAATGAGTGAAGAAACTACTTTAGAAGAATTATTACCGGTCATAACAGATTTTAATAAACACTATTACGATTCGCTTGAAAAGGGAGAATTAGTTGCCAAGAAATGTAATGATTGTGATCATTCATTTTTGCCGGCAGCTAAGTACTGCCCAAACTGTTTATCCGAAAATGTTGATTGGAAGGTTCTTTCTGGCGAGGGAACTGTTTATAGCTGGGTTGAGTATCATCGTCCATATCATGAAGCATTTAAAGACAAAGTTCCTTACGTGGTAGCAATTGTTGAACTAAAAGAAGGACCAAGATTAATTTCCAATATCATTGATTATGATTTAAACACATTGAAGGTAGGTACACAGGTAGAGGCTGTATTTACAAAGGGATTTTCCAATTTCCCGATGGTCAATTTCAGAGAAAAATAAATAGAAATTATTAAAAAAATAAATATATTAAGGGCTGACGCCACAAATCCACAATAAGCCTTTTTAAAAGTTGAACGTTTAATTATAAAAGAAAAAGTAGACTTAATTGCTTGAAGATATGTATGTGAATCAGTTTATCCGGCAAACCAATGGCACTTGTAGGAGTAAATGCAATTGGAGAAGTAGTAGCGCCTCCGCTTGGAAAGTTCGTAGATGAACTTAAAATTGGGTGTAGAAGTAGTCAGAATTCCTTATGCTTCTGCACCTTATTTAGCATCGGTTGTGAATTTATAAACAGTTGTGGACCCTAATACTCGGTGGAAAGTTAGATAGGTAAATGATGGAGTATTGTTACATAAACAAGCAAGTGATTTCGCAAGAGATATCGGTTGGAAACCTCAATACAGAGATAGATCGAGAAAAAGGGAAATTAAAGTTGATGAAAGATTTTTAAAGCTATAAACCATGATTGTAAAGGGATGGTAAAGCGAGGGCAACTTTGTGAGGACTTATAGTATCGTTTAAATGTTATCATTCTGTAGATCCCACCTTTACGAGAAAGACAGGAAGACTATATAGAGTTAACCAATTTTATATGTAACATAACTTAGATCTACAGTTAAGGATGATTGGATGTTGCTTTTAGATAATCATAGAAATAATGATTTGTTACCTATTATTGAGCGATTAAGGAATGAAATGATTAAGTTAGGAATGGAAAAAGGTCTCACCTCAGAAGAAACTATTTTTGTTAGCCGTAAACTGGATAGCGTTTTAAATAAATTACAAAGTTTTGAAAAGCCTTGTAATTAAACTTTAAAAAGATTGTCATGGAACTGGTTCCGCTTCACTTGCCTTGCATAAGAAAGAAGGGTTTGAGGCAGGGAGCGGTAAATGCCACCATGTTTTGTAACAGGATCAATTCATGTAGATTTCTTGATATCAATTCCACTTCGACATTTCTTTAAATATTTCTTGTACATTGCGCCAGACGATTCTGTCATCGATCAAAGTTTGCTCAGAATACTCTGCAGACTCCGTTTAAAAGATGTCAATCTACTCGATATGCTTATTCATAAAAAGGGTGAATTGCATTTAAAGAAGGATAAAAGTAAATCGATTACCCTGGCCCGAACGAGAGAGGAAGTATTTGAGTTTAATATGGATGCAGGTATGTACGTTTGTAAGGTAGGACATATGGTGATTAGAACAGCACTTACAAACAAGAGAATTGTTCGAAAGAATCAAAGACAAACCTATTATTTTCATATTGAAAAATGTAGAGGTTACCTATCGCGACGGTTGTTATGCTGAAGGAGCGAAAAGTAATGCCTATTCTGTGACAAATAAAATGATAGAAAATAAAGATCAAGAAGAAATAGGGAGGAATTTAAATAAAAAGCCAAATCACGCTTTAAAATTAAAGCAAATAAAATAGTAAATTAAAGCACAGGCATGGGTATGATTTGGCATCAATTGCCGGCCTATTTTTGCATGCAATAACAAGGTTCTCTGACCATATTCCCTCAAACGGATTATGACCTTAATGAAGGAAGCAGAGTAAAAACTATTAAAGAAAAAAGCGACATTTCGTTCAAAATCGAACGAAATGTCGCTTTTTTAAATTTAAACACAATTACAGATTTTAAAAACGTATGATTTCAGTGGCTTCCTTCAAGAGAAGCAGCTTCTTTTACTTAGCTATTTATTGGATAAGGTTCAATACGTTCTACTGGTTTTGGTACTTTAATCTTTGGTAATATTTTTTCAAGCGTTACTTTTTTCGTTGTATCGTGTGTAGAAGGATCATTCGGATCAAATTTTTCTAAAAATTGGATAACTTCTTTTACAATTGGTGTAGGAGTGGATGCTCCAGCAGTAACCGCTACATGGTTAACATTTTCTAACCATTCAAGTTTCAGATCTGAAATATCACCTATGCGATACGATACTGTATTTGCAATTTCCTCTGAAACTTGTGTCAATCTATTAGAGTTGTTACTCATCGGATCTCCTACAACGATTAATAGATCCGCTTCCCCAGCTTGTTCTGCAACCGCTTCTTGTCGAACTTGTGTCGCAAGACAAATTTCTTTATGAACATCAATTTGCGGATATTTTTCTGTTAATTTTTCCATTAAATGTACAACATCCCATTGTGACATCGTTGTTTGGTTTGTTACGAGTAATTTATCTGTTTGAAGGGTTAAGTTTTCAACATCTTCTAAAGTTTGAACAAGATGTACTTTATCCGGTGCAACCCCAATCGCACCTTCTGGCTCGGGATGACCTTTTTTCCCAATATAAATAATGTCAAAGCCTTCTGCAGTTTTTTCTTTAATCAGGTCATGAGTGACAGTAACATCCGGACAAGTTGCATCAATCGATACTAATCCTTTTTTACGAGCTAGTTCTTTTACTTCAGGAGATACTCCATGTGCCGTAAAAATAACAGTACCTTCGTCCACTTTGGAGAGAATATCTAAACGATTTTCACCGTCTAACGTAATAATTCCATCTTGTTCAAATGCATCTGTAACATGTTTGTTATGGACAATCATTCCTAATATATATATAGGCCGTGGAAGTGATGTATCTAGTGCAGCATTGCGGGCAATAATCATTGCATCGACTACACCATAACAATATCCTCTTGGCGAAATTTTTTGTACAATCATTTTAGAAACTCCCTTCTGGTGCGAACATATATCTATTATAACGGAGCCATAACATGAATACAAAAGTTTAACTTTTTTCATAAAACAAAGTATTAGCTTTTTTATAATAATCGATCCAGCTTCACCGCCCAGCCCCTCGGGGTCAATGCCCGTACTTAGACTGTATTCTCAAGACTGGGCGCTTCCGCTTTTCTAGAAAGGTGGTTGGAAAATACGTGGCAGCGAGAGGCCATTTGTACTTGCTACGGCAGTTCTTGCTACATTCGAAGCAGCAGCAGAAGCAGCAGTAGCAGCATTCGCTGTAGCATTTGTTGCAGCAGTCGCATTTGGAATACTTTGAAACCCACGGTATAACTTCAATAGTGCTGGTACATTTTGAAACATAGGGGCGTATTGTCTAACCATGGGAGTGAGCTGTTGAGCGGTATTTAAAAATTTATCGGCCGTTTGTAAATAGGTCATTGCTTTACTAGGACCTTGCGCAGCCTGCGCAGCTTGTGCTCCTTGTGCCATCCCTCCGAATAGGTTATTTGATTGCATCCCACCAGCCATACCACCGAATGGGTTATTTGATTGCATCCCACCAGCCATACCGCCTAATGGGTTATTGGATTGCATCCGACCAGCCATATTTCCGATATTGCCTAATAGGTTACCAGTAGGGCTATTTGGTCCCATATTGGAAGCTAAGTTTCCGATGTTACTCAGAAATCCACCACCTCGGCTAGGAGGTGCTGTAGGAGCCGAAAAGTTTCCTTGACCCCCGCCAAAAAATCCTCCGGCAGGTGAAGAAGGTGGAGTTTGAGGAGCCCCTGTAAAATTTAAAAAACCTCTTCCAGTATTTCCTCCTTGAGAAAACGGATAAAAAGATTCATAGCGCATTTTTTCATCTCCTTTCGAACAAATAAAGTCTAATCTATTCTATGCAAATTATACGTTTTATGTACAATCGTGGTACAATAAAGAAATGTGAGGGAGGGACTCAAATGTCCAAATATACAGATTATAATTTTCAGCCTTTTTTACAAAATGCCATTGATAAACTAGGCTTCCAAGAACCAACGCCAATTCAAAAAGAAATAATTCCTTTAGTGTTAAAAGGAAAAAGTGCGATTGGTCAAGCACATACTGGAACAGGAAAAACACATAGTTTTTTGATCCCAATTGTTGAAAAAATAGATGCTAGTAAACAAGAAGTACAAGCAATTATTACATCACCAACAAGAGAGCTTGCAACTCAAATATATAATGAGTTGAACAAACTAGTAGAAGGTACAGAGATCCAAACGAAATTATTTATCGGAGGAACTGATAAAGCCCGTGCGATTGAAAAACTAAAAATACAACCGCAAATAGTAGTAGGTACACCAGGAAGACTTCGTGATTTAACGGTAGAGCAAGCATTACTCGTGCATACTTCGAACATTTTAGTAGTCGACGAAGCTGACTTAGCGTTCGACCTAGGGTTTATTAATGAAATCGATCAGTTTGCATCCCGTATGCCAGAGAAACTAGAAATGTATGTATTCTCCGCAACGATTCCAGAGAAGCTACAACCATTCTTGAAAAAATATATGGATGCACCAGTTCATATAAAAATTGGAGAGAAGCGTCGGGTTGCAGAAGGAATCGATTTCACTGTCGTGCCAGTTCGTAGTAAATCACGTAAAAAACGTTTGCTTGAAGTAATGGAAGGGATCAATCCATATTTAGCGATCATTTTTGCCAATACGAAGCAAAATGCAAACGAAGTAGCGTATTTCTTGCAAGAAAACGGGATTAAAGTTGGTGTAGTGCACGGGGATATCGCTCCACGTGAACGTACACGTGTCATGAAGCAGATTCATGATTTAGAATTCCAGTATATTGTTGCTACAGATTTGGCAGCACGTGGAATAGATATTCCTGGAGTAAGCCATGTAATTAACTATGAAATTCCGGATGATTTAGAATTTTTCATTCACCGTGTCGGAAGAACAGCGCGCGCAGGGCTTACTGGTTTAGCAATCACACTATATGAGCCATCAGATGAAGATGCATTAAATCGCATTGAGAAAATGGGTATTACATTTGAACATAAAGATGTGGTAAATGGAGAGTGGTCTGAGTTAAAAGAAAGACATGCACGTAAAAATCGTCCAAAAATGGAAAATGAAATAGATGCGAAAGCAAAAGCAGCAGTACGTAAGCCGAAAAAAGTAAAGCCAGGCTATAAACGTAATATGAAATGGGAAATGGAGAAAGTGAAGAAAAAAGAACGACGCATTAAAAACCGTAAGAGATAAGGGGGACATACCAATGCTATTAGGGTCACATGTTTCGATGAGTGGAAAAGAAATGCTGCTTGTATCAAGCAAAGAAGCAGCATCCTATGGTGCAAATACATTTATGATATACACAGGTGCACCTCAAAATACTCGTAGAAAACCAATAGAAGAATTGAATATAGAAGCCGGATTGCAACATATGGAAGAAAACGGAATATCTAATATAGTTGTACATGCCCCATATATTATTAACCTTGGAAATACAACAAAACCAGAAACCTTTGCTCTAGGAGTAGATTTTCTTCAAAAAGAGGTAGAACGAACTGCTGCTATTGGTGCAACGCAAATTGTTTTGCATCCAGGAGCGCATGTTGGGGCTGGAATGGAAGCTGGAATTGCTAAAATTGTCGAAGGTTTAAATGAAGTGCTAACACAGGATTTTCCGGTTCAAATTGCATTAGAAACGATGGCTGGAAAAGGTTCTGAATGTGGACGAACATTTGAAGAGCTTGCCCAAATTATCGATGGTGTTACAAATAATCAACGACTCTCTATTTGTTTAGATACTTGCCATATCCATGATGCTGGATATGATGTCGTGAATGATTTTGACGGTGTATTAAACGAGTTCGATAAAACGATTGGGCTTGATCGATTAAAAGTTTTGCATATTAACGATAGTAAAAACATTCGCGGTGCAGCAAAAGACCGACACGAGAATATTGGGTTCGGAGAAATCGGATTTGATGCTTTAGTGAAGGTTGTGCACCATCCACAACTAACGGAAATACCTAAAATTTTAGAAACACCGTTTGTTGGAGTAGATGCGAAAACAAAACAAGCTCCTTATAAAATCGAAATTGAAATGCTTCGTTCCAAATTATTTAGCCCAGAATCCATCGACGCGTTACGATAAAACGAGAAAGTACCCTCTTTTAATTAAAAGAAGAGGGTGCTTTTTCAATTATTTCTTTATATAGTGCAACAGCACGTTTTTCTCCAAGCAATGCGACAAGTTTTTGCTGGATGGCAAGAGGTACTCCAAGCACAAGCCACGATAACGATATCTCTTGGAGTAATGGGTGAACTCCATCTAATTCTTTATCGGATAATTTAATATCAAAACCTTTTAATATTGTTTTAAATTCCTTTTTCGAGCAGTTTTGTAATTGGCCAATAAACTTCGCAATATCCATCAAAACATCCTTTCAAGTTTTATTTATTTACATACAATAATTTATCCTCTATACTTGAATATTGTAAATCGTAATGATTATGAATTAGAATAGAGGAAATTATACATGGCCACACCATTAATACAATTAGACAAAATATCTTATCAATATGAACAAACAAAAGCGTTAACAGACATAAATTTAACGATTGAAGAAGGGGATTTTTTAGCCATTATTGGTCCAAACGGATCTGGAAAGTCAACTTTATTAAAAATTATTCTTGGGTTATTAAAGCCGACAAATGGAAAAATCCTTTTACTAGGGAAGCCGGTTGATCAGTTTAAAGAAAAGGAGCAGATCGGCTATGTTTCCCAAAAGTCAAATTCGTTTAATACTGGTTTTCCTGCAACAGTAGCTGAGGTAGTACGAAGCGGGCTTGTGAAAAAAATCGGTTTATTTCATCGCTTTCCAAAAAATGTTCAACTAGAAGTTCGACAAGCACTAAAATCTGTAGGGATGGAAGAATTTGCACAACGGAATATTGGAGAACTATCTGGTGGGCAGCAGCAACGTGTATTTATCGCTAGAGCATTAATAAGCAATCCAAAAGTATTAATACTCGATGAGCCGACGGTTGGTGTAGATAGTAAAAATGTTCGCTCGTTTTATCTTATGTTATCTCATTTAAATCGGGAACATAAGATTACAATTGTTTTAGTAACGCATGATGTGGATGCTGTATCGAAAAGCATTAGTCATGTAGCCTGTCTTAATCGGACGATTCACTTCCATGGGTTTAAAAATGATATGGATACAATGAGTGATGAGCAACTAGAAGCATGGTACGGGCATGCGGTTCGTAAAGTGGATCATCGAAGTGAGGTGCAAGTATGATAGATTCGATATTTCGTTATGAGTTTTTACAAAACGCATTTGCTTCTGGATTAATCATTGGAGTAATTGCACCTCTTTTAGGCGTGTTTATAGTTGTACGAAGGTTGTCACTGATTGCTGATGCGCTCAGTCATGTGACACTTGCAGGTATTGCAGGGAGCTTGTACTTGAGTCAATCTATTAGTGCATTAGGGTTATTAAATCCATTATATTTAGGCATTACTGCTTCTGTGACAGGATCTTTGTTTATCGAACGTCTTCGAAGATTATATAAGCATTATGAAGAACTGGCAATTCCTATCATTATGTCAGCAGGTCTTGGTTTCGGGGCGATTTTCATCTCTCTTGCGGAAGGATTTAGCTCGGATTTATTTAGCTACTTATTTGGATCTGTTTCAGCGGTAAGTAGACAAGATTTATTGATTGTAGTGATTATTGCAGTGATCGTTGTATTATTTCTGAGTTTCTTTTTTAAAGAACTATTTGTCTTGTCTTTCGACGAAGAGTATGCCAAAGCATCGGGACTTCCTGCTAAATGGATCCATTTACTGTTTATGGTCGTTACCGCATTAGTTATTGCCGGCTCGATGCGCATTGTTGGTATATTGCTTGTGTCTTCTTTAATCACGTTACCGGTCGCGGCAGCGATGCGTATTTCGAAAAGTTTTAAACAAGCTATTTTTTTCTCTATTATTTTTGGTGAATTGGCAGTAATAGTTGGCCTTGCAAGCGCATTTTATTTAGATTTAGCGCCAGGCGGTACGATTGTGGTCGTTTCTATTATTATCCTCCTTCTGACGATATTATCGAAAAAATGGATGAAGAAGGGAGTTCCTGCACAATGAATATTGAAAAAGCATGGGATATTCTTAAAAAAGAAGGGTTTAAAAAAACGGACAAGCGCGAACAAATTTTAGAGATTTTTTCGCAAACGGAAAAATATATTACTGCAAGAGATATTTTGGATGTAATGATGGCGGAGCATCCAGGGATGAGCTATGATACGATTTATCGAAACTTAAGTACATTTGTGGAGTTAGGCATCTTAGAAGAAACCGAGCTTACTGGAGAAAAGCATTTTAGAATGCAATGTGAAGCAGAGCATCATCATCATCACTTTATATGCATGTCTTGTGGAAATATAAAAGAAATTAACTATTGTCCAATGGAGACGCTTCAAAATGCGATTCCAGGATATGAAATTGAAAATCATAAGTTTGAAATTTACGGTAACTGTCCGGAATGTCATTAAAAAGCATCGCCAAATCAACTTTTGGCGGTGCTTCTTTTTATATACTATTAGTATGCCTAAAAAGTGTCTTTGTGAATAGGAATTGATTGAAAGAGATATATACATATTAATTCAGGAGTTGCAATGCCTTGGTGATTGCGAAAAAAGCGGTGATGAAAAATAGACATTCTATGAATGACTAAAAAAGACAGGTTCTTTTGACCTGCCTTAAAAGAAATTAGATTCTAGTTTTAAGCAGATGTCAGCAACCATCTCTGCCGTATCCGTTGAAAAAACTCGCTCCAATAATGATTAAAAGAATAAACAGGACAATAAGTAAAGCGAATCCTAAACCGAATCCAGGGCGACCGCAACCAGGACCTATATTGGCCGGGCCAACATAGCCAGGACCGCAAAAATTACAACCATAACCCATTTTGTGCACCTCCTAATACGAGATAATACATAGTATGAAAATGATGAATGATGAACCAGTTCATTTGTTTAGTTTTTAGGATATATTTTATAATCATTGTAGGCACAATCTGGGCAGTATGAAGTGCTCACCATAACAACCTTATATTAAATTTGAAATTAATGTCATAAATTCGTTCCTAGATTGCATAAATCCGCTTATAAAGTAAAAAGTAATCAAAACTCGCTGATTTTAGTAGATTGGAATGTGATGTTATGAAAAAAATATTTACACCTTTAATTTGCTTAATTTTTGTTGGAATATTGTTAGCACTTGGATTAAATTTAAGGGTTTCTGCTGTTAAAGACAGGTACCATTATGAAACAACTGGAGAAATAATGTGGGAGATTAAGACAGAAGAAAAAGTCGTGGCGCTTACATTTGATGACGGTCCTCATCCGAAACATACAGCAGAGATACTGGATATTTTATCGAATTATGATGCAAAAGCTACCTTCTTTGTAGTAGGTGAAAATGCAGAGAAGAACTCAGATCTTATTCTACGCCAATATAATGAGGGTCATGAAATAGCAAACCATACTTATACTCATCCTCTAAAAACGACACTAGCCAAATTAGAAAAAGAATTAAAACAAACAGATGAAATAATTTTTAGTATTACGGGTACTTATCCAGAACTCTTTCGACCGGTAGAAGGACAATACAGCGATCAAATGATTCAAAGTGTTGTAAAAAAAGGATATCGGGTGATAATGTGGTCGTGGCACCAAGATACAGAGGATTGGAAAAATCCTGGAATCCATCGAATAGAAAAAACAGTTCTAAAAGGTGTCAAGCCAGGCAATATCATTCTTTTCCATGACGGGGGAGGTAATCGAAGACAAACTGTTGAGGCTTTAGAAAAAATTATTCCAGAACTTAAAGAACAAGGTTATGAGTTTGTAACGGTATCAGAACTTATAAAAATGAAACATGTTCAAACAAAATGAGTGTAAGAAATCTTCGAACGTCCACGATTTCTTCTCTGTTTCAAACTAATATCCATAAATGAAGAACCAAAGATATTTTTCCTGCTAACTTTCACAGAACCGGAAAAGTTAGTGTAGAGATGGTTACATATCCATCCAAATAAAACTTTAGTGCATCTATTTGTATATAATAAACTGTTTTGATTGATCAATGACGCAACTCAATTGCCGTTATTTTCCAATTCCATAAAAAAAACCTCGTCAATTATTGATTTGTCGAGGTTTTTTAGTATTTATTCTTACAAGGATAGTGCAAATTCTTTTTCGATCCAATTATTTGCTTCAATCCAATTATTTACACGAATGACTCCGGTTGGAGCAGGTTGTTGATTATATGGTGTGTTAAATAATAACACGGGAATATCTAATTCCTCATTTATTTCAACAGCATTATCGTGCTTGTCTTCAAAGAAGACATGGACACCATGCTTTCTAGCTGATTCAATTTTATTATGTGTACCGATTAATTCGATATGATCGTAAAGCAATTCCTGCTCTTTGAACCAGTTAAGCGTAACATCCATCACATTTTCCCCGCGAGCAGATATGAAGAATAATTCATATTTTTCTTTCCAGGCAGATAAGACTGCATGAGCATCAGGTTGAATAGGGGAAGTTGCATATATAGTTGCTTCCGATTTTTTAAACCACTCGTAGAATTCCCTTTCACTAACTGGGAATGCTTTTGTTAAGTCATATTCTTTAATGTCACTTAACTGTAAGTTACATTTAAATGCTTCATTGATATGAGGAAGCAAAGAGGTAGGGCATGTTACTGTCCCGTCTATATCGATTCCGAATCGAATATTTGTCATATTCTCAACACCCTATGCCTTTTGTTTTTCTAGTTCTTGTTGCGCAAAGTATTCTGCTGCAATTTTATCGATCTCAATTTTCAGTTCGTCGACCATTGTTTCTTCCGGTACTTTACGTACAGTTTTTCCTTTACGGAACAAAAGGCCTTCTCCGCGCGCTCCCGCGATCCCAATATCTGCTTCACGTGCTTCACCAGGGCCGTTCACTGCACAGCCTAGTACCGCAACTTTAATCGGTGCTTTAATATGGGAGATATATTCTTCTACCTCATTTGCAATTGAAATTAAGTCAATTTCAATACGTCCACATGTAGGGCAAGAGATTAACGTAGCTGCATTGGAAGATAAGCCAAATACTTTTAACAATTCACGTGCAACTTTTATTTCTTCCACTGGATCTGCACTTAGTGAAACACGAAGTGTATTCCCAATGCCCATAGATAGTAATGTACCAAGTCCAGCGGCACTCTTAATCGAACCAGCAAAAAGTGTTCCGGATTCTGTGATACCTAAGTGTAACGGATAGTCAAATGCTTGTGAAGCCTTTTTGTATGCTTCAACTGCTAAGTTAACGTCTGAAGCTTTCATTGACACGATAATATCATGGAAATCTAAGTCTTCTAGTATTTTAATATGGTGCAATGCGCTTTCTACCATACCATCTGCAGTAGGGTAACCATATTTCTCTAAAATTTTCTTCTCTAAAGACCCGGCATTTACACCGATACGAATTGGAATACCTTTTGCTTTAGCAGCATTAACTACCGCTTCTACTTTTTCTTTACGGCCGATGTTACCTGGGTTAATACGAATTTTATCTGCACCTTGCTCAATTGCAATAAGCGCAAGTTTATAGTCAAAATGGATATCCACTACTAATGGTATATTAATTCGTTTTTTAATTTCTCCGATCGAATTTGCAGCGCGTTCATCTGGACAAGCGACACGAACGATTTGACAACCAGCTTCCTCTAAGCGCAAGATTTCTGCAACTGTTGCTTCCACATCATGTGTTTTAGTTGTCGTCATACTTTGGATAAATAGTTCGTCACTACCACCTATTGTTAAGTTTCCAACTCGAACGGGACGAGTTTTGGAACGATGAATTATTTCACTCATGTAATTCTCTCCTTCTCGAGGCTTTATGCCATCACTACGATCATTTTATCAGTCTTTAGAAGGTATTGACAAGGAAGAAACCTCTATTTGTTAATTTTTACATTGTCCAGATGCAATATATACCGGCAAAAGTACATGCTCACCTGCTAAAAAGCTTTGGTTGCTAAGATGTGGATTCAATGTATAAAAATCATTTAATCGCTCTGTAAAAGTAATGGATTGTGCAGCGGGATACATGGAGAATAACGAATAAATAGTATCTCCACCAACAATTTCTACTGTAATATAATCGAGTGTCTCTATACATTCTTCTTCCGCCGGGTAATATGCAAGTGGGATTGTACCTTCGAATAAATCTACTTTCACTATATAGAACGAGATTAAGAGTAAGATAGTTGCTAAGAATATTTTCATCATAAAACCCCCTTGTCCTACACTATGCATGAAAAAGAGGGGGTATGACTATTTTTGAAAAATAGGAAAGTATATAATTTTCCGTTCTGTAAATCCAGTGTTTCAGCTATTTTGGAGAAAAAGATCGATTCAATACTATTGTTGATTTCCGTTGCAGGTGGACGCTTTCCGCGGGGGGAGCGATAAGCCGCCACCTAAAAAGTGCGAAATGTGATATCCCCACAAGAGTATTTACATAGGAACGAAGGCTAATAGCGCCAGCCGCGTCCTACGGCAACGATTGCATGATCCACCTCCTGTAGGCCTCCGCTAGAGTCGTCGTCTTTCACTACAATCAAGTAAATGTTTTCAATTCAATCATAAAAGAAAATCCAAAAGATAAGTAAGTATATACTTTTTGAGTGCATAAAGTCTCTGGTACTTTGAACGATAGGAAAATACAGTGGATTGTACATAAGATAAGGAGAGTAATTCTGCTAATTTTCTTTTACTTTCTGTTGAAGAGGGTAGATGCACAGACAAACGCCAAAAGGTTACCAAGAAAAGAGAGGGTAGTTGTGAAATCAATCACAACCAGCCTCTCTAAAAAATACCGGTACTGATATAGCTTTAAGTCTGTCCAAAGCCCTTCGAAGACGATTTTACAGGTTTTGTACTTAGAAGGTACTTGCACTTTTGTTAATCGGATAATATTTAGTGGAGAGTACTAAATAAACAAAAGTGATTACGTAAATGGCTAACTGTACATAGCTACTCGTCCATTGTAGTAGTACCGCCAAAACAGATAATAGCATAGGAACTGTACTAGCAAATAGAGTTGTCCGCCAGATATGCCGGTATTCTCCTTTTCGTTTTCTTGAATAGAGAATAATCATACCGATATAAGCAAATATACTAATTTGTACAAAGATTATTAGTGTATTAAATACAAACAAGAAAATAAATGCAAAAGGATAGAGTAGCCACTGGATTTCTGAAAAGTACTCAAGCAATCCCTCCATACTTGTTTGCTGATCCGATATTCCATTCATAAAAAAGATAAATGAAATAACGGTCATGATGAAAATATAACTAAATATGTATTGCATTACTTTTCCTATTGGAATAAGTCTAAAAGCCGCAATCTTTTTAGGACTATGTATGCTTGCTTTGAAAATTTGAAATAAATTCACGAATGTCACCCTTTCCTACTTAATATTAGCATTTTACGACAAAAATGGACAAAAAGAGCCACGAAAATTATAAAGAAATTATTATTATGTATACTTTAGCTTTACATTTCCTTTATACTTTATCCATAATACCTTATTTACTTATGTGAAATTTGTCGAAATAGGAGTTGAATTAGTACGTGGAGCTGAATTGGCAAGAGATGCTCTTTGAGTTTTTTGGTGGATTAGGGATTTTCTTATTCTCCATTAAGTTTATGGGTGATGGCTTACAAAAAGCTGCTGGAAATAAGTTGCGAGATATACTTGATCGTTATACAACGAACCCACTAATGGGAGTTGTCGCAGGACTGCTTTTTACTGTATTGATACAGTCTAGTGCTGGGACGATTGTTATCGTCATTGGACTTGTCAGTGCTGGTTTTATGACTCTCCGCCAATCTATTGGTATAATCATGGGAGCTAATATAGGGACAACATTGAAAGCATTTATATTTGGCTTCGAAATCGGAGACTTTGCATTACCGATAATGGCAATAGGTGCATTTATTATATTTTTATTTAAAAAGAAAATGGTTCAACATTTAGGAGAAGTGGCTTTTGGTTTTGGTGGCTTATTTTTAGGATTAGAATTGATGATGAGTGGAATGAGTCCGCTACAAAGATTATCTTCCTTTACTGATTTTACATTACATATGAGTGATCATCCATTATTAGGTGTAATAGCAGGGACAACTATGACCATACTCATTCAAAGTTCTAGTGCTTCTGTAGCAATCTTACAAGGATTTTATGCAGAAGGTTTAATTTCTTTACGAGGTGCTTTACCTATTTTATTTGGTGATAATATTGGTACTACTATTACAGCTGTTCTTGCTTCTATAGGGGCTTCCGTCAGTGCAAGGAGGGCTGCAGTGGCGCATGTCCTGTTTAATGTTGTAGGTACAATTGTGTTTCTTATTTTCTTAACTCCTTTCACTTTATATATGGAATGGATAGCCGGTGTGCTTTCATTAGAAAATAAAATGCAAATTGCTTTTGCGCACGGGAGTTTCAATGTAGTGAATGTCATTTTACAGTTTCCTTTAATTAGTGCATGGGTTTATTTATTAGTGAAGTTTTTACCTGGTGAAGATGTGAATATTAAATATAAACCGAAACATCTAGAAGAAGATTTGATAGAAGAATTTCCATCGATAGCTATTGGACAAGCAAAAGAAGAGATATTGCGAATGGGCAATTTTAGTATTCAAGGATTAGAAAAAACATTTGTATATTTAAAGACAGGAAATAAGCAAGATGCAGAAGATGCATATTATTTAGAAGATGCTATTAATCATCTCGATACAAAAATAACAAATTATTTAGTGAAAATATCATCCCAACCTCTTTCAAGCCAAGATTCTACTAGGCACTTTATGTTGTTGGATACAACACGGGACTTTGAACGGATAGGAGATCATTTTGAAAATATATTAGAATTAATTGATTATCAGGATGAACAACACTTCCATTTAACGCCAGATGCATTAGAAGATATTTCGAAAATGTTTGAACTAACTATTAATACAGTAAAGAAAGCAGTAGAAGCATTGGATTTAAATGATGATTACTTAGCACAAGAAGTTGCCGAACAAGAAAATGTCATTGATCGAATGGAACGTCAATTTAGAAAAAATCATATTATTCGCTTGAATGAAGGCCTATGTACAGGTCATGCAGGAGTTATGTTTGTGGATATATTAAGTAATCTTGAAAGGATAGGTGACCACTCTGTGAATATTGCGGATGCGATTTTAGGTAAACGTATATGATTGAGATTCTTGGATGGATTTTAATAATTATTAGTTTTATTGTCGCGTTTGTAGGTACATTTTATCCAATTATACCATCGGTTGTTTTCATGCTACTTGGTTATGTTTTATATGGACTGTTTTTCTCTTTTGTTGAGTTGAACTGGTTGTTTTGGGTTATTCAAGCGCTATTTGTTGTATTGTTATTTAGTGCGGATATGGCTGCCAACGCTTTTGGGGTAAAGAGGTTTGGCGGTACGAAAGCTGGAGTATGGGGAAGTACAATCGGGTTACTCTTTGGGCCATTCGTTATCCCGGTTGCAGGTATTTTAATCGGACCATTTCTTGGAGCGATACTTGCAGAACTAATTGTAACGAGAGAAGGCTTTAAACAGGCAGTGAGATCTGGAGTTGGTTCATTGATCGGTTTTCTTACATCTTCCGTTGTAAAAATTATTATTTTAAGTGCGATGCTTGTTATTTTTATTTTTTTTATCTAACTTCAGTCAAAAGTATGAGAATATATTAGGTTCTTTTCGTTGAAGGTTTCCTTTTATTTTGATACGCTAGTATACGGAAAGAATTTTCTAAAATATTCTTTAGGAGGAAACAAACATGGCATACGAATTACCACAATTACCTTACGCGTACGACGCACTAGAACCACATATCGATAAAGAGACGATGAATATTCATCACACGAAACATCATAACACGTATGTAACGAACTTAAATAATGCAGTAGCAGGTAAAGCAGACTTAGAAAGCAAGTCTGTAGAAGAGTTAATCGCTAACTTAGACGCTCTTCCAGAAGATATTAAAACAGCAGTTCGCAACAATGGTGGCGGACATGCTAACCACTCATTATTCTGGGAAATCCTTTCACCAAACGGTAGCGGAAATCCAACTGGCGAACTAGCTTCAGCAATAGATGCTAAATTCGGTAGCTTTGATGTTTTTAAAGAAGAGTTCGCTAAAGCAGCGACAACTCGTTTTGGTTCAGGCTGGGCTTGGTTATCCGTTTCTAATGGAGAATTAGAAGTTTCATCTACAGCTAACCAAGATTCACCGATCATGGAAGGTAAAACTCCATTATTAGGATTAGATGTTTGGGAGCATGCTTACTACTTAAACTACCAAAACCGTCGTCCTGACTACATCGGTTCATTCTGGAATGTAGTAAATTGGGATGAAGTATCAAAACGTTACGAGGCTTCTAAATAATTACTTATAAAAAAAGAAACTTAGCACACACTTTTACGTCTAAAAGTGTGTGCTTTTTATGTTACAATATAAGTTATTAATAAAGTAGGTGGTCTCATGCGAAAAATTCCAAACAAACGTGCACAAAGTGTAAAAGCGAAACAACGAGCTAATATTACTTTTCGTATGAATATACTTTTCTTTTCTATATTCATTCTTTTTACGATGTTAATATTACGTCTAGGTTATTTACAAATAGTAAAAGGCGAAGACTATACAAGAGCTATAGAAAGAACAGAAGAAGTCCCTGTCAATACAAGTGTGCCTCGAGGACGTATTTTTGATAGCGAAGGTCGAATTTTAGTAGACAATAAACCGCAAAAAGCAATTACCTATACGAAAATGCAGACGACAACATCCGAGGAAATGTTTGAAATAGCGGAAAAGCTAAGTCTATTAATTGAAAAAGATATAAACGCTATTACAAAAAGTGACTTACAAGATTTTTGGTTACGCAAATACAAAGAAGAAGCAAATGATTTAATAACGGACAAAGAAAGAAATGAAGTCGAAAAAGAGGAAGACTTAACGAAAAAGGAAAAAAATGCTGCGATTAATCGATTAATAAGAAGTAAAATTACGGAAGAACAATTAAATTCATTCACACCAGAAGAGCTAGAAGTAATTGCGATTTACCGAGAGATGGCTTCTGGATATGCGTTATCTCCACAAATAATTAAAGGTGGAGACGTTGCGAATAAAGCACTTAAGCCTGGAGAAATTTCAGAAGAAGTGACAGTAGAAGAATTTGCACGAGTATCGGAACGATTAGGAGAATTAAAAGGTGTCAATACAACAACTGACTGGAGAAGAGTTAAAAACTCCACCCTTGCTATTTTAGGAACAACTACTTTACCAAAAGAAGGGATACCTAAAAATCGTTTAGATTATTTCTTATCGAGAGACTATTCTCGAAATGATCGTGTTGGAAAAAGTTATATTGAGCAACAGTACGAAGAAGTGCTACAAGGACAAAAAACGGTAGTCAAAAATATTACTGATGGAAAAGGTCGGGTCGTTGATATTCAAACCGTCTATGAAGGAGAACCCGGGAAAGACCTCGTATTAACAATTGACAGTGAACTACAAACCGAAATGGAAAGAATTTTAGAAAAAAAACTATTAGAGATAAAAAATAATAATGCAGGTACAAAATATTTAGATAGAGCATTTTTGGTCATGTTAGATCCATACACAGGAGAAGTTTTATCGTTAGTAGGAAAGCAAATTGTAAAAGACTCAGAAACAGGGAAACAATCGGTTCGAGATTATGCATTTGCATCCTTTACAACGGCATACGAAGTCGGTTCTACAATTAAGCCAGGGACAATGCTAACCGGTTACAGAGAAGGGATAGTATCTATTGGAGATGTTCTAATTGATGAACCGATTCTTATTAAAGGATCCCAAAAGAAAAGTTCTGTTTTTAACAGAAACTCCCGTGTTGCGGTAAGTGATTTAGAAGCATTAGAGCGATCTTCGAACGTGTACATGTTTAAAATTGCATATGGAGCAGCCAATTCAACCTATCGTCCAAATCAATCGATTAGTTTTGGCGTCGAAGCATTTAGAAAAATGAGGACTGGATATGCACAGTTAGGATTAGGTGTTCCAACTGGAATAGATTTACCAGGCGAAGTCTTCGGTGTTACTGGAGGATTTGAGGCTGGTAAATTACTAGATTTAAGTATAGGTCAGTATGATACGTACACACCTTTACAACTAGCACAATTTGTTGCGACGATTGCAAATGGAGGAAAGCGAATTCAACCACATGTTGTCAAAGAAATTAGAGAACCGTCTGCTGATGGTGTACAACTTGGAAAATTAGTGAAAGAAATGACTCCGAACATTTTAAATACAGTAGATAATACGAGAGCAGAAATAGAACGAGTGCGTCAAGGTATGCAACGAGTATATTCTGGAAATAGAGGAACCGCACGTTCCGCTTTTGCAAACGCACCATATACCGGTGGAGGTAAAACGGGTACAGCACAGTCGTTCTTTTGGGATGCAGAAAAACAGCAAAATATTCGAACTGTCAATTTAACACATGTTGGATTTGCTCCGTATGATAATCCAGAAATTGCGTATGCAGTTGTCGTCCCACATGCATCAACTGAGGCTAGTTACAAAACTAACGTTACAACCCCACTTACTCGAGACTTAGTCGACAAATATTTTAATATTAAACAAAAAAATAATGCACTAAAAGAAAATGAGTCTACAGCAACGCCACTCATTAAAGCTCCATACACTAATGATTCGATTGATGAAGAACAAGCGGAATAAAATCAAAAAAACCGGACATCCTATTAAAAGAATAGGTTGACCGGTTTTTTCAAGTTCTAATCTATTCGTCGGACAGTTTACAAAAGCTTTACATTACATTCATACCGACTCAACATGAAACCTTTAAAGTAGTTTTTGTAACAAAGAAAAGAAAAACATAATTTTAGGGGGATTTACCTGATGAAAAACTGGAAATACTTATTAATGACTACAATGGTTGGCTCAGCGCTTGCGCTTGCAGCATGTGGAAATACTGCTAATGAAACACCAACTGACACAACACCGACTGACACTTCAACTGAAAAACCTGTTGAAGAAGTAGCAGCAATTGAAGGAAAAGTATCTGGAGACGGATCAAGTACAGTAGCACCAATTACAGAAGCTCTTGTAGAAGAATATGGAAACGTACAACCTAAAGTTCAAGTAACAGCTGGTGTATCAGGAACTGGTGGCGGTTTTGAAAAATTCATCGCTGGCGAAACTGATTTCTCTAACGCATCACGTCCTATTAAAGAAGAAGAAAAAACAGCACTTGCAGATGCAGGTATTGATTTCACTGAATTCCAACTTGCGAATGACGGTTTAACAGTAGTTGTTAGCCAAGAAAACGACTGGGTAGAAGATATTACAGTGGAAGATCTAAAAAAATTATGGATTGAAGATGGAACTACAAAAAAATGGTCTGATATTAATCCAGATTGGCCAGCAGAAGAAGTAGTATTCTATTCACCAGGTACAGATTCAGGAACTTACGATTACTTTGATGAAGTAATTCTTGATGGAGAAGATCTTGTTAAATCTGCAACTCTTTCTGAAGATGACAACGTATTAGTACAAGGTGTACAAGCTGATAAAAATGCAATTGCATTCTTTGGATATGCATACTACTTAGCTAACCAAGATACATTAAAAGCTGTAAAAATTGGTGGGGTAGAACCTAACAATGAAACAATTGAATCTGGAGAATATTCTCCACTATCTCGTCCATTATTCGTTTATGCAAAAAATAGTGCACTTTCTGAAAACCCAGCATTTTATGATTTCATGAAATATTCACTTGAAAATGCTGGTGAAATGGCTGAAGCAGTTGGATATGTAAGTCTTCCTGCTGAAAAGTATGAAGAAGGTCTATCTACTTTAGAAGGTTTAAAATAAGGTTGAAAAAGGTAAACCGAGTGTAAGTGAATGAGTAGCATAACTGCTACTCTTTTCTTACGTTTTGGTAAAAGGGGGATTCAC
Source organism: Psychrobacillus sp. OK032 (assembly GCF_900111345.1). GTDB lineage: Bacteria > Bacillota > Bacilli > Bacillales_A > Planococcaceae > Psychrobacillus. The sequence continues at coordinate 147,205 of NZ_FOGY01000002.1, read as the reverse complement.
CATGGCTCAAAAACAAGTATCTGATCAACCATCAGTACAAGAGCTAATTGCAAAATCAAACAGCAAGAAGCAAAAACAAATGGTAGAAAAGTTAATACCAACTATTTTGTTTTTGATTGCTTCTATCTCTGTATTAACGACAATTGGAATTGTTTTAACTTTGATTGTCGAAACAATTATTTTCTTCAAGGAAGTTCCTGTGTTTAGCTTTTTATTTGGGACCGAGTGGTATCCATTTGCTAATAAAGAACCTGCATTTGGAATTCTTCCTTTGATCGCCGGAACATTAAAAGTAACAGTAATAGCGGTAATTGTGGCAGTACCTTTTGGTATTGGCTCTGCTATATTCCTAAGTGAATATGCTTCTGATACTACGAGAAGAATTATTAAACCAATTTTAGAAGTATTAGCTGGAATTCCGACAATTGTTTATGGTTTTTTTGCTTTAACATTTGTAACGCCATTATTGCAACAATTTATTCCAGATCTAAAAATATTCAATGCATTAAGTCCAGGTATTGTTGTTGGAATAATGATTTTACCAATGATTGCATCTTTATCTGAAGATGCGATGTCATCTGTACCAAGTTCAATTCGTGAAGGTGCACTTGCAATGGGGTCTACTAAATTAGAAGTAGCACTTAAAGTTGTAGTACCAGCAGCGCTATCTGGAATTATTGCTTCTATTGTGCTTGCAATTTCACGAGCAATTGGAGAAACAATGATCGTTTCACTTGCCGGAGGGTCAACGCCGAAATTTGACTTTGATGTGACAGGATCTATTCAAACAATGACGGCCTATATTGTACAAGTTTCATCTGGTGACGCGGGCTATGGAACAACTATTTACTATTCTATTTACTCAGTTGGTTTCACATTGTTCTTATTTACACTGGTAATGAACTTAATTGCTCACGCTATTTCGAAAAAATATCGGGAGGAATATTAAAATGAAATATGTAAATCATGAATCAGTTGTTAAAAGAATGGTGAATCGCCTCACGATTAATAAGGTTTTTAAAGCGGTTTTCTTTTTTGCGACATTATTCGCATTACTTGCGTTAGCTATTTTGTTTTATCGAATCATTTCACAAGGTATTGGTTATTTAACTCCAGAATTTTTCCAAAACTTCAGCTCTCGTTTTCCTGCAAAAGCAGGCATTAAAGCGGCGCTCGTTGGTTCTATTTGGTTAATGTTTGTAGTTGCACCAGTCTCCATTATATTAGGTGTTGGAACTGCGATTTACTTGGAAGAATATGCAAAGAAAAATAAATTGAGTGATTTTATTCGCATGAATATCTCGAACCTTGCTGGAGTACCTTCTGTTGTATTCGGGTTACTCGGATTAACTATTTTTGTTCGTGCATTATCACTAGGAAATAGTGTTTTAGCGGCAGGATTTACAATGAGTTTGTTAATACTTCCTGTCATTATCGTTGCTTCCCAAGAAGCAATTCGAGCTGTGCCAAACGATGTTAGAGAAGCATCTTATGGAATGGGTGCTACAAAGTGGCAAACAGTTGTGAAAATTGTATTGCCATCTGCAATTCCAGGTATATTGACAGGTGCGATCTTGGCATTATCAAGAGCGGTTGGAGAAACAGCACCACTGATCGTAATAGGGATTCCTGTAATAATTCAGTTCCTTCCGACAGGCTTACTAAGCCAATTTACCGCATTACCTATGCAAATTTACGATTGGGCAAAACGTCCACAGCAGGATTTTCAATTTGTAGCGGCTGCTGGAATTCTTGTTTTAATGATTTTTTTATTGATCATGAACTCAATCGCTATATTTATTCGTAACAAATTCTCAAAAAGGTATTAAGAAGACTAGGGGGAAGTATAATGGTACAATCGTTAGAAAACGGGTCAAATACATTAAATGATACATCAGGTATTGTGTATAATACGCAACAATTAAATTTATGGTATGGGAATCATCATGCACTGAAAGATATTAATTTGCAAATCAAAGAAAATGAAGTAACTGCGATCATCGGACCTTCAGGTTGTGGGAAATCAACCTATATTAAAACATTAAATCGTATGGTAGAATTAGTACCAACTGTGAAAACATCTGGAAAAATCTTATATCGTGAACGTAATATTTTCGATAATGATTATGGTGTGGAAGAGCTGCGTACAAAAGTAGGGATGGTATTCCAAAAGCCAAATCCTTTCCCAAAATCTATTTACGATAACATCGCATATGGTCCAAGAATTCATGGGATTAAAAACAAAAAGATTTTAGATCAAATTGTGGAAAAGAGTCTACGTGGAGCTGCCATTTGGGATGAAGTAAAGGATCGCCTAAATACAAATGCATACAGTTTATCAGGTGGACAACAACAACGTATTTGTATCGCGCGTTGTTTGGCAATTGAACCTGATGTTATCCTAATGGATGAACCTACATCTGCGCTTGATCCTATTTCTACTTTAAAAGTAGAAGAACTAATTCAAGAATTAAAAGCAGACTATTCTATCATTATCGTTACGCATAATATGCAACAAGCAGCTCGAATTTCAGACAAAACAGCTTTTTTCTTGTCTGGTGAAGTGGTAGAATTTGATCAAACAGATGTTATCTTCTCGACACCTGAAGATAAACGCACGGAAGACTATATTTCAGGTAGATTCGGATAAAGAAAGGGGTTAATAGAAAATGGTGGGTAGAGAAAAGTTCGATGAAGAATTACAAAAGGTGCAAGAGTTATTAATAGAATTAAGTAATACGGCAATTGATACTTTAAACACATCTATGGATTATTTATTAGCTAGTAATATTGAAGGTGCACTTTCAGTGATTAATCATGATATCCATATTAATCGCTTAGAGGAAGAGATTAATGATAGAGTCATTTTACTAATAGCAAAACAGCAACCAGTGGCTACTGATTTAAGAAGATTAATGGTACTTGTAAAAATTGCTTCTGATATGGAACGTATTGGTGATTATGCAGTTAATATAGCCAAAGAAACAATTCGTATTGGAAAAGAAGAACATGTTGCACCTATTCTGTTATTAGATGAAATGCGTGTGAAAACAATCTCGATGCTAAAACAAATTTTAGATGCTTTTATTCATGAAAATGCAGACGAAGCGAAGAAAATTGCAAAACAAGATGATGAAGTGGACGAGATGTATGGTCAGACGATTCGAGCTTTACTAAATGTAGGGGTAGAAAAACCTGAACAACTTAGCCAAGTGACGCAGTTATCATTTGTTTGCCGTTACTTAGAAAGATCCGCCGATCATGCAACGAATTTAGCAGAGCGTTTGTTATATTTACTAAAAGGAAAACATTACGAGCTAAATAATTAAAAGAAAAGCACAAGGCCCTATTGAAACGAGGGGATCTTGTGCTTTTTTGTATTAATCGCAATTTAGTATGGGTCTTAAGGGAGTTACCGCTGGTAGCGAAAATCATAGCGGTAACCTATTGGAGACTCTTTAATGCGCAAAATCCTTAATACAACTAGTTTTTTATTTAGTAATGATTTCTGCTATTTGTTTGAGTGACATCGTGGAGTTAAGTTCATATTGACCAATTTGAATTTTGCCAGAAAGGTCTTGGGCAGATAAATAATCTGCGAAATCCTGTTTATTTTGAATAATGCCAGCTTGCTCTAAGAAAACGCTAATATCTCTTGATGTCATACCTGTTTGAATATGCAGTACGGTATTTCTAGCTCCACTAGAAGAACTCTCAGAAGGCTCTTCTACCTTATCGATTGCTGTTGGTCCTGTTTGAGTGTTATCTAGGTCGAGTTGAAGCTGTGCTAGTTGATCTTTAACACTTATTAACTCTTTTTGGGCTTGTTCATATGCTTCCTGCGTAATTTCATCCTTCGCTGGGGCATCATCCCCTAGCATGAGTTGAATTTGAAATGCAGCACCAGCAAAAAATAATCCAATCCCAAGAAACCGGATCGTAGTTTTATTCATCTATTGCCACCACCTATCACTGACTGTACTTCTTCTACAGTAAGAGAGGAGCGGGTACTAATTTCTATTAATGAATATCCTTGCTTATGTAATTCAAGAACTTGGCTTCTAATGATTTCATGAACAACGACTGGTTTTTTTATACTTTTTTTAGGACTTTTCATTGACTCGATCAATAATTCTTCTTCAATCACTTTTAATCTGCGTTTTAAGACACTTGTTTCTTGATACAAGGAGAAAGCAAGTTCCTCCACTTCAGTTTCTACTTTTTTGCTGGAATCCCTTAATAAAAAGGAAAGGCCGATTAATAATATACCAATAATCATAATGATGACGGAAAAATCCATTGCATTCACCTCTTTACTATATGTTCTTTACTTAATACTACCATATCCAAAAAAACTTTGAATAATTTATAAGGTTATTTGTAGATTTTCTTCGATAATATGCTATAATTGATTAGTCGTATAAATCATGCTCAAGTTTTATATTTAATCCTGGCAAAGAGTGGGAGGGACAACCATGCGCGTTAATATTACATTAGCTTGTACAGATTGCGGAGAGCGCAACTATATTTCTAAGAAAAACAAGCGTAACAATCCAGAACGTCTTGAACTTAAAAAATATTGCTCACGTGAAAAGAAATCAACTCTTCATAGAGAAACGAAATAATAACCTAAACCAAAACCAAATGCGGTTTTGGTTTTTTTCTATTGTCTGGAGGGAATAACTTGTCAAAGTCAATGTTAAGAAATGATATGAAAATGCGATTATCATCTTTAAATCAGGACTCCTATTTACCCTACTCAACAAAAATTGAAAATCGACTATTAATAGAAGAAAGTGTGAAAAATTCTTCTGTTATTGGACTAACTATTTCTTCTTTTCCTGAAGTAAATACGGAAGGAGTTATAAAGCGTTTATGGGAATTAGGTAAAACTGTTGTAGTCCCAAAGTGCACCCCTATAGATCGTTCCATGACTTTTTACAAAATAGACAGCTACGACCAACTAGAAACTGTTTATTTGCAGCTTATGGAGCCTAATCCACGTTTAACAGTTGCAGTTACACCAGCAGACATTGATTTGCTCATTGTTCCGGGAATAGTGTATAGTAAAACAGGTTACCGGATTGGTTATGGTGGTGGATACTATGACCGTTTTATGACAAATTATGCGGGACAAACACTTTCCATAGCATTTGATTTTCAAGTAGTCGATAAAGTGATAACAGAGGTGTTTGATATCCCAGTTGATAAAATTATAACGAATAAGGAAATAATTCTTTGTAAACAGAATCGCGAAAAGGAAGAAAAAGATGAATTCAGTATATGACGTTACACAATTATTAAAACGTTTTGGTATTTATGTGTACACAAAAGATCGATTAGCTGATCTAGAAATGATGGAAGAGGAAATAAAAGAGCTTTATCGCATGCAAATGATTGAAGTGAAAGAATTTCAGCTGGCTGTACTTTTATTAAGGCAAGAACAAAGTAAATACAAGCAATAACAACGGCAGATACACAGGACATCTGTCGTTTTTTATTTTTTTGTAAATAAAATGAAACTTTTTAAATGTATAACCGTCTACTAAGAGGTATGGAAATAAGAGACAAGTTACATTATATCATCAATCCTATTCATTTTTGTTGATTTATTGTGAAGAAAGTATTAAGATATACTCTGTGACTTTTACTTATACTATATAGAGTAAAATAAAGGGGAGGATGTAGGCATGAGAAAGAAGAACTGGCCAACACATTCTATTCTTGTTCTAGCTATTGTGGCCACATGGATAAAAACCTATATTGTTTACCACACAAGCTTTGATATGAAAATCGAGAATATAATGCAACAAGTAATATTATTTATAAATCCGCTCAGTTTTGTATTGTTTATTTATGGTATTTCTTTATTTTTCAAAAGTACTAAAAAGAGAAATAGATATATTGTGGTTACAAGTATAATACTTTCTGTAGTTTTATATGCAAATGCTGTGTTTTATCGTTTCTTCACGGATTTCATTACACTACCGGTATTATTCCAAACAAGTAATTTTGGAGATCTCGGTTCGTCGGCAGCAGAAAGCATTTTTTGGTCGGATATTTTATACTTCACAGATGTTGCAATTATTATCATTGCGTTAAAATGGTTGAAAATTGGAGAAACCACGTCTGTTATTAAACCTGCTGTTAGAAGAGCATACTTTGTGTTAACGGCAGCAATCTTATTTTTGAACTTAGGGTTATCAGAAATAGAAAGACCGCAATTGTTGACAAGAAGTTTCGACCGTGAAATGTTAGTGAAAAATATAGGCTCATACAATTATCATCTATATGATTTGTATATTCAATCTAAATCGCATGCACAGCGTGCGCTTGCAGATGGAAGTGAGCTTGTTGAAGTAAATAACTATGTCCGTTCGAACCAAGCGGAACCAAACGCTGAAATGTTCGGTATTGCAAAAGATCGCAATTTAATCGTCATTTCTATGGAATCATTACAAAATTTCGTGATTAATAATGATATGAATGGACATGAAGTGACACCATTTTTAAATTCATTAACACAAGATAAAGATACATTTTATTTCTCAAATTTCTACCATCAGACTGGGTTAGGAAAAACATCTGATTCTGAATTTCTAGTAGAAAATTCCCTTTATCCTTTAGGTGGAGGAGCTGTATTCTTTACACATAGTGGGAATAAATTCCATTCTTTGTCAGAGAGTTTAAATGAGCAAGGTTATTATACGAATGTAATGCACCCTAATAATAAAAGTTTCTGGAATCGTGATATGATGTATCAAGCACTTTCCATACAAGATTATTATGATGTGAATAGTTATGTAGTAAACGATGGAGATGCAGTAAACTGGGGAATGAAAGATATTCCGTTCTTTGAGCAATCAGTTTCGCTAATGAAAGAAATGCCTCAACCTTTTTATTCACGTTTAATTACATTAACAAACCATTATCCATTTGATTTAGATGTAGAGGATCAATTGATTCCACAATATGATTCTAATTCTCGAACGCTAAATAAATACTTCCAATCCGTGCGATATATGGACGAAGCGTTGAAATTATTATTTGACGATTTAAAAGAACAAGGTTTATATGATAATTCCATTATCGTGATGTATGGAGACCATTATGGTATCTCTGAAAATCATAATAAAGCGATGTCCCAATATTTAGGGAAAGAAATTACGCCATATGAATCTGCGAAATTACAACGTGTCCCATTCTTTGTTCATATCCCAGATAGTGGAAAAGGTGGAGAAATTACAGAGACTGCTGGTCAAATAGATATTCGACCTACTATTTTGCATTTGCTTGGTGTAGAAACTGCTAAAGATATGCAATTAGGCGCAGATGTATTTTCTGATGAACATGAAGAGTTCGTTATTTTCAGAAATGGTGGATTTGTTACGGATAAGTTAGTATTTGCAAATAACGCTTGTTATGACAATGAAACTGGCGAAGAAATCGCAATTGAAAGTTGCCAGCCTTATATAGATCGGTCATTACAAGAGCTCGGTTACTCCGATCAAATTATTAATGGGGATTTACTAAGATTCTACGATTTAAAAACAGGAAATCTGTTATTAGATCAGGCAGAACAGAAAAATCCGTAATTAGTAGAAAAGCACAGACAATTATCGTCTGTGCTTTTTTGTGAAACAAATAGCAAACTTAAGCGTCTAATTGTATTAGAGTCATCTTAAAACTGAAATAAGAAGGGGGGAGTCGATTGAAGAAGGTTTCCATACTGATTTTATGCCTGTTTTTTCTCCAAGCGTGTAAAGAAAAAAATATACAAATTGAAATTCCAGACTCTACAATTAATGTAGAAGTCCCACAATCTTTTCCAGCCGATGTTGAAATTGCTCCCTCTAAAAAGATGCCGACTCTACAGTTAGATCGTTCTGTTTTTCATAGTGTCATCGGATGGATGTCAGACGATGAAATCCTTTTCATTTTAATGGAAAACGGGGAATGGACGGTTCAATCATATACATTGTCAACAGAAACATGGAAAAGTATATATGCAACGAAGACCCCTATTATCCAAGGTGAAATTCATCCCAACAAAGAAATGATACTTTTACATGCATCAAGTAATTCCTCCTCTGCAGAAGTTCTTTTATTACATAAGGATGGTTACGTATCGGAAAACTTATTTTTTGAATCTGCCGAAATATATATGAATTGGAACCCAGAAAATTCGAATCTAATCGCATTCACGACATTTTACGAGGATTGGACATATGATACGTTTGTTTACGATGGAAATACCCAAAATTTGAAGGCGATTGAAGTAGCCAACCCATTTATCAAATGGTATGATGACAATCGTTTAATGATGTTTAATTGGGGTGAAAGTAGTTTAGATGGAAGTGAACTATTCCTTTATTCCGTAAAAGATGAGGCATTAGAAGAAACTAGTTTGAATTATGTTTTGGATGTTCAAAATTTAGGAGCTAGCTTACTTTATATTACTATAAACGAACAACAGCACTTATTTGAGTATAGATTGGAAGAGAAGGAGACAAATCGTGTTTATGAATGGACTTCTCCTGCTGTTAGTAATTATTCAGAATGGATTATTCCGAATATGTCTTTCATTCAGCCTAATCAGCTAATAATCCTTCAATCAAAGAAGTCTGGAAATATGGATGATTTTACAGATAAAAGTGTGCTCTCCAGTGTTTCATTGGAGGGGGCAAAACGACACGGAGAAGTTGTTGCAGGACCAATTGATTGTTCTCCAAATGGAGCAGTTTGCCTTGGTGGATATGAAAAAGAAAATTGGATTCAATTAGATCCATTCCAAGAACAAATTTGGTTAGAGTTGAAGGAATAGAAAAAAGCTGCATACTTTTATAGTATGCAGCTTTTTTCTTGTACGTTTTAGTGTAAACTTGGTGGATAGCCTTGGTTCAAAATAGTCATGACTGTAAAGAAGCCAAAAACTGCAAAAGTACCAAAGTTAAATAGAACTCCTAGCACATTCTTTTCTTTGAAAGCTTGGAAAGTGCCGATTACAGCTAAAACTGTAACTAGTCCAAAAATAACCATTAATAAGTTCATGAAAGACACTCCTTTCGACATCAGAAAATGAATGTCGCATTACATATTCCTCTTCTATTGTAATTGTATTCTTCAACTTTGTCGAGTGAAAAAAGTGGCGAAACATTGAACAACAGGTGCACTATCGTTTAAACTAAGAAAGAGGTGAGTTAAATGTTAAATGCACGTACATATCCATTAGGCTATATTCAAACGAATTGTTATATTATTTCGAATGCAGAAAAAGAATGTTTAATCTTTGATCCAGGTGGAGAAGGAGAGAAAATAATAAGTGAACTTCGCAAGTTGAATTTGAAACCACTTGCAATACTTTTAACACATGCACATTTTGACCATATCGGAGCAGTGGATGATGTAAGAGATACTTTTCGGATACCTGTATACATTCATACTTCGGAAAAGAAATGGTTGCTCGATCCATCAAAAAATGGTTCCGCAAAATATGCGGAAATTCCTTCTATTGTTTGCAAAGAAGCTGATATTATATTAGAAAATGATTCGAATCTAAAAATTGGCAGCTTTGCAATGCAATTATTGCATACGCCAGGACATTCCCCAGGAAGTATCACTTATTATTTTGCAGAAGCTGGATTTGCGATAGTCGGAGATACTTTGTTTCAAAATAGTATCGGTCGAACGGATTTACCAAGCGGTAATCAGGCAGAATTGATGAAATCAATTCATACAAAGCTCTTAACATTACCGGAGTCCACAATCATTTATCCTGGTCATGGATCAGCGACAACGATTGAAGATGAAATGGAATCCAATCCATTTTTAAATGGATTTTAATAAGGAAAGTGCAAGTGCCTAAGTGTCTGCCTCGACAGGCAAATGGGATGTGGTAGGTCTGCAAAGTACGCCACATCCTGTGGCAAAAAGCAGACATGACCCACTTCGTGCGTGCCTAGGAGGCAGCTCCTCAGTCACCACAAGCGATTTTGTTTGCGACAAGCTGCGCGCAGGAGCAAGGTGCCGGAGCTAGATCGAGACTGCGTAAAAAGTATATACTTTCTTATCTTTTAAGATAGCGCAGGCGTCTATTACAGTGGACTACATTCTAATATGGGTGCTACGCTGTAGCTGAATTGCTACTTTGTAATAGGTATTTACTTTCATTTCTTTTAAGAATAGAAAAAAGCAGCTCATGTTGAGCTGCTTTTTCACATGGACGATCAATGTCCTGCGCCTGGTACGTGTAAAAAAGTAGTGTAGTATGTAAAACCTGCGAAGAAGAACATTAAGTAAGCTCCGAAGATATACATATACATACGTTCAGAAAGGTTTAAAAACCCTAAAAGAAGGAATAATCCCGTATTTGCTAAAAATAGTAAGGAAGCTTCTGACATACCACCTAAATAAAAGAAAACTGCAAAAATCCCTGTCCAGAAAGCCATTACTTTATACATATTGCCCATTTGTAGTCCCTCCTTTTGCAACGACACAAATATTCTCTTATTCATTATAGATGATTATGTCGACAACTGTAAACTGATTATTGCATATCATTTTTGAATATACATTGGTTTGTCACAATTATGATTCATCTATAGCTTCATTATAGAACTTCTATTTGATATACGCAATTGTTACAATGATTTTGCATACTCTCTATTTGTAAAAATTTATTCGTAGGAAACAGTGCATCAAATTGCCCTTTTAAAAAAGATTCATGAAGGGAACAAACAAGTGCAGGGTATTTATGTAACTGGTCTTTATAAGGACAATTGTAAATGGAAAAAGTAATGACTTTTTTGTCTTCATTTTCTGTAATATGAGGTATATACCCAATCGCATTTGCTGCTTCTTTAAAAAGTTCCATTTTACTTTCAAAGGTCTGTGTAGAAGATGGGACATGTTTAATAATTGTTCTTCCATGTTGATAACTAATTTCTTTTGCTTTTCTTAGCGCTTCTTCTCCCATTGAATCGACTAACTTAAGTAGCCATTGCAACAATAAATGATTTTCTTGTTTTGGAAAACTTAAATAGATTGGATCTTCTGCTGGAAAATATACTCTAGCAGGACGACCACCTTTTTTGTTGTTTGCTAATTGTGACGAAACTAATTTGGAGTCGTTTAATTTTGTTAAATGTAGTCTAGCAACATTTGGATGTATGCCAAATTGATCTGCAATTTCTAGCACACTTACTTGTTTCTTTTCTTTCACTATATATTGATAAATGGAGTATCTAGTTTCATCGGCCAGTGTATTTGTAATCTTTAAAGTATCCGGCATACTATTTTCTCCTCTCGTATCTTTTCTATTATTATAAAGTAGAAAATTAAAATGACAAATCACACGTTTGATTTTATCCAACGCAAACCGAAAACTTACAATGGGATCTCTGTGTTAGAGTTTTGATAAAGCTAATTGGAAAAACAACAATAGACATAATGAATAAGAGAGTAATTAGAAAATTTGAAGAAATCTCTTTATTTATTTTTAAATTGGAAGTATACTAAATTTGTACAAGTTGTCTGCGGTCACAACTTATACCTGGAGAAAGGAACGATGCATGCAACAAATAGAAAATACGATTGAGCAAAAATGTACGCAATTATTAAGAAAAGCGCATAGATTTGGTGCTTCTGATTTGCATATGATCCCAAACGAAGAAAACTATTTTTATTATTTTAAGAGACAATCCCAAATGTTTGAAGCAGGGAAGCTTCCCCTCCCTTTGGGTGAACGTATTATATCATTCTTCAAGTTTTTATCCTCTCTTGATATCAGCGAAAAAAGAAAGCCACAAAGTGGCTCATTCCAACAAACATTCAATTCACAAAAATTCTCATTTCGAGTATCAACATTACCATCGGTTTACGGAAAAGAAAGCCTCGTTATTCGTTTGCAGCAACATGATAACGCAAAAATAATCCATGCTTTGTCATTATTCCGTGATGCCTCCGAAAAAATAGTAGAGCTTGCGAACAATCGACAAGGACTAATTCTTTTTGTTGGCCCAACTGGTTCTGGAAAATCCACAACCATGTACTCACTCACTAAATATTGTGCTGAAAACTTAAATCGACATGTCATTTCACTGGAAGACCCTGTAGAAAATAGTCAATCACATTTATTGCAAATCCAAGTAAATGAACGATCAGGCGTAACTTATTCAACGGGATTAAAAGCCATCTTAAGGCATTCTCCAGACGTGATCATGATAGGTGAAATCCGGGACGAAGCCACTGCTAAAGCTGCAATCCAAGCATCTTTAACGGGTCATTTAGTCGTGTCCACAATCCATGCAAAAGATGGCGTTGGGGCTCTTTATCGATTAATGGACTTAGGTATATCCGCGGAAGAATTAAAACAAACGATAATTGGTATTGTAACGCAAAGACTAGTAACAATATCGAATTTGAAACAACCTGAGCTCTCCGCTATATTCGAAATAATTTCAGATGAATTTTTAGTAGAGGCAATAAGCTCACTTTTTACTGGTAAGGATTTTCTTATACCGCATTCCATTACTCTTTCCTATCAAATTGAGAGAGGGGTAAGAGAAGGTGTTATACAAAGAAATTAAAGCGTACTTCAATAGAAAAGATGAAACAATCCCTGCGCATCTGCAGTCACAATTTCTAAGTAGATTAAGTGACTTGTTGAAGGAAGGTTATACATTTCATGAGGCTATTTCTATGCTACTGCCATTCCATGTAAAAAACGCGAATAAAGTAATCATTCAAGTGACTGAGATCCAAAAAAACGGTTTAAATGTGACCGAAGTGTTTAAGTTTTTAGGTTTTCCAGGTCGATTACTTCTTCCCATTAATTTAGCGATGATTCATGGGCAATTACAAGAAACTGTTGCGACGCTTGGCGTGAATGTCGCTGTGTATGAACGAGCGAAAAAACGATTAAATAATCTATTAATGTACCCACTCTTTTTGTTTGTCGCTATTTTTATGTTGTTTACGATTTTCAGGATATATTTTCTTCCAAATATGGAGACCTTACTCGGTACGAGAGAGTCTAGAAAATCCGACAACTCTATAGCTTGGACAAGTGTACTATTGCAAATGCCAAATACTTTTTTAATTGTAATGATTGTAGTAATGGTGCTTATAAGCATACTTCTGTTCATTATCAATAAGCGAACAGTGGAACAACAGCTTAGTTTCTATCGGAAGATACCAGTTGTAAATAGTTGGTATAGACTACTGCTGACTAGAGTGTTCTCCAGGGAAATAGGTGGGTTAATCGAAAGCGGTATGCCGCTGCAACAGTCGTTCGATGCATTAATCAATCAACAAGAACATAAATCACTTCAGTTTATGGCAATACAAATGAAAAACAAAATTGTACACGGGGAATCTTTTTCTAAATCAGTTTTACTATTAGATTATTTTACGGAAGATTTTCATCAGTTTGTTGTGCACGGAGAAAATAGTGGATTTCTTGGAAGGGAATTAACATTATATAGTGAGTTTTTATCGGATCGGATTGAAACAAAGCTATCTCGGTATTTAAGCATCATTCAACCAACATTGTTTTTCATATTAGCTATTTTCATTATCGGTGCGTATTTAGCGATATTATTACCAATTTACGAAATGATAAATATTGTGTAAAGGAGATTATTATGAAGAAAATATGGAAAGATCAACGAGGCTTCACTTTAGTAGAAATGATGATTGTTTTGCTTATTATTTCGGTATTAATACTCATCTCTATCCCGAATGTAACGAAGCATTCTGCGAATATCGATAAAAAAGGATGCGAAGCTTTTGTAAAAATGGTAGAAGGCCAAGTGGAAGCATACAAGATAGAGCATAAAAAATTTCCTACAATAGCAGAGTTAATGGACGAAGGATATTTAAAAGGGATAGATACTTGTCCTAATGGCGATGAAGTTGAAATAGGAGGAGATGGCATAGTAGTGGTAAAAGGAAAAGCAGGTACTGGTAATGGGGAGGGTTAAACGAAACGAAAAAGGATTTACGCTTGTTGAAACCATTCTTATGTTATCTATCGTAACGGTTCTTACATCATCCATCGTTTATGTGACAACTTCTAAAATAGAAGCTGCAGAGGAAAAACGTTTTTTCAGACAGTTTCATTTAGATATGCAAAAAATCCAGTCGATTGCTATTGGGGAAACTAAATATACGCATATTTATTTCGATGAAAATGGCTCTAAATATGTAGGGGAATGGGCAAATACTCGTCTGTTTGAATTCAAAGTGCCGAAGCATATGCGACTTTCTATTGATAGTAATTTAAAGAGGGTCTCTTTTCATCCAAATGGAATGGTTACTCAATTTGGTACATTTTTATTTGAGATTAAAAAAGGTACTAAAACAGTTACTAAGTCAGTTACGGTTTATATTGGTACTGGCAGGTTAAAGTATGAGGAATAGTGATGGATTTTCATGGCCAGAAACCATATTGGCACTTAGCATAATATTTATCATTGCTTCCACTTTACTTCCATTATTAAATAATATGCAAGTACAACTAGAAGAAAAGAAAAGAAAATATCATGCTTCTGTTGTCATGCATGAAGCTACCAAAAAATATATAACAGAAAATAGTTGGAATGGATCAATGGATATCGAAAGGGTTACGTATACGTATGAAATTAATAATCATGAAATTTGCGTGTATTTTGAAGGAATGCGAGAGGAGAAGTCGAATTGCGTAACTTTCTCAAATTGAGCGTTAGGAACGAGGAAGGGTATACACTAGTGGATGGAATTATACAGTTATCTGTATTAATGCTTTTTTCACAAGTATTTGCCGTGACGGTGGGCTGGACAAATAAAATAGAAGAAAGTATTACGAACCCCATAGATACGGAGTGGGCTTTATTTGTCCAAAACGTAGAAACCTATTTAAATGATATAGACACGCTCATTATACAACAGGAGCAACAGGGAATACGATTCAAAAAAGGTGGAGAAGAGTTTGACATCGAATTATACCAAGACTTAATAAGGAAACAAAAGAATCGATTGGGACATGAGCAGATGTTATTACATGTAAAATCAATGTCGATAGCTATAGAAGGTCAAACTGTACGCTTCTTTGTCAAATTTTTGAACGGGATGGAAAAGGAGCATACTTTTTATGTTACGATTCGTTCAGAATGAAAAAGGAGTGTTGTTTCCAGCTGCAATGTTACTCTTATTAGTTGTTTGTTTGTCGCTTTTTACAACAACCGCTGCATATCAATCCAAATATCGAACATATGATTCGTTGGAATTGAGCAATATTAATGCTACTATCAATAAAATAGATAATTTTAAAGAGCGAGAAAACAATCTTGATATGTAGCGAGTTGGTGAAACATGTACAAAGTATATTTAGTTGGTTTTATGGGAAGTGGGAAAAGTGCAGTCGGAAGAAGACTGAGCTATTTGTTAAAAATGCCTTATTACGACATGGATAAAGAAATCGTAAATAAGCAGAAAAGGACGATACCCGAAATTTTTGAACAGGAAGGGGAAGCATACTTTCGACAATTAGAAACTGATTTCTTGCAAAATTTCCGTAAAGAGTCATGTATTATCTCTACGGGTGGTGGGGTTGCGATGAATGAAGAAAATATTCGAATTATGCGAAAAACGGGGTTAGTTTTGTATTTAGATGCAACATTCCATGATATTTGGATGCGTATTAAAAATGACAAAAATAGACCGATTGTTCAAAATAGTACAAGAGAAGAGTTAGAGCAACTGTATAATAAGAGAAGAAGAGCTTATAAGAAAGCAACACATATTACAATCCTTACCGAAAATCGTCCATTACGGCAAGTCACAGAATATGCCGGATATCAAGTGAAACGTCTAAAAGGCGAATGAGCATGGCGAAAAATAAATTATCGTTCGTATTTGAAGTATTTTTATAAAAGGTATTGCGTCTTTTTATGTTCAATGTTAGGATATAGACAAAGCAAGCCATTTATACAGATAACGCGGATGAGTATACGGGGAGAGAACGCATTTGGTGCGTCGCCGAAGGAGCAAGTAATAACAATTATGAATCTCTCAGGCAAAAGAACTCGTATAGGACGCAACTCTGGAGAGTGCTTTCGTTTAGTATCACGCAAAGCCACCAAAGAGGAAAGCCGTTTCGGTAAACTTTCAGGTGCCAGGACAGAGAACCCTTGTTAATATAAAGGGGTTACTCTGTCCTTTTTATGTGTGAAAAACTTAAGGAGGAGATTTTATTGTCAGAACAGTTAAAGCGTACACCTCTATTTGATGATTATGCTACATATGGAGGAAAAACAATTGATTTTGGTGGCTGGGAATTACCTGTACAATTTTCTAGTATTAAAGAAGAACACGAAGCTGTAAGAACGAAAGCGGGATTGTTTGATGTCTCTCATATGGGAGAATTTTTCGTCACAGGATCATCAAGTGAGGCGTTTTTACAAAAAATCATGACAAATGATATTTCCAAATTAGTGAATGGTCAAGCGCAATATACAGCAATGTGTTACGAAGATGGTGGCATTGTAGATGATTTATTAGTCTACAAAGTAAAAGATAACCATTATTTATTAGTAGTAAACGCAGGAAATATTGAAAAAGATTTTGAGTGGATGGAACAATTCGTGACTGAAGGTGTGGAACTCGTAAATAAATCGGATGAATACGGTTTACTTGCACTACAAGGACCACTTGCGCAAGAGATTTTACAAAAGCTTACTTCCAAAGATCTAAACGAAATCGGTTTCTTCCGTTTCGCAGATAATGTCGAAGTAGCTGGAAAATCAGTTCTTATATCTCGAACTGGTTATACAGGTGAAGATGGATTTGAAATCTATGCAGCTAGCAATGATGTTAGCGATCTGTGGAGAGACATTTTAGATGCAGGCAAGGAAGATGGACTTCTACCATGTGGACTGGGGGCACGTGATACATTACGCTTTGAAGCATGCTTACCATTATACGGTCAAGAGCTTTCAAAAGATATCTCCCCACTGGAAGCTGGTTTAGGCTTTGTTGTAAAGCTTAAAAAAGAACAAGATTTCAATGGTAAAGCTGTTTTAGCGGATCAAAAAGAAAATGGTGTCCCAAGAAAAAATATTGGAATTGAAATGATTGATAAAGGGATTCCTCGTACTGGCTATCCAGTGTATGCAGATGATAAGCAAATTGGTTTTGTCACTACAGGAACACAATCCCCAACGCTCAAAAAAAATATCGGTTTAGTATTAATTGACACAACATTTGCGGAAATCGGAAAAGAGTTAGAAGTTGAAATTAGAAATAAACGGTTAAAAGCAGTGACCGTTGCTACCCCATTTTATAAAAGAGAAAAATAAGACAAGAAAGAGGTTGTCCATTGATGAAGCATCGTTATTTACCAATGACTGAGCAAGATCAAAAAGAAATGTTAGATGTAATCGGCATTTCTTCTATTGATGAATTGTTTGCAGACATTCCGGAAAAAGTACGTTTTAAAGGCGAGTACAATATTAAACCTGCGAAAGCAGAATCCGCATTACTGAAAGAATTAGCAAATCTTGCTGAAAAAAATGCTGACAGCAAAAAATACGCTTCTTTCCTTGGTGCTGGAGTGTATGATCATTTCAAGCCAATTATTGTAGATCATGTTATCTCTCGCTCTGAATTTTATACAGCATATACTCCGTATCAACCAGAAATTTCACAAGGGGAATTACAAGCTATTTTTGAATTCCAAACAATGATTTGTGAATTAACTGGAATGGATATTGCAAACTCTTCTATGTATGACGGCGGTACTGCGCTTGCTGAAGCCGGTAACTTAGCTGCGGGGCATACTCGTCGAAAAAAATTAGTTGTTTCTGAAGCGGTTCATCCTGAATATATTGATGTTGTGAAAATGTATGCAAAAGGACAAAATGTTCAAGTTGTAACTGTACCAACAAAAGATGGCTTAACTGATTTATCGAAATTAGAAGAATTAGTTGATGAAGAAACAGCAGCTGTTTTAGTTCAGTATCCAAATTTCTTCGGACAAATTGAGGATTTAGCAAAAGTGGAACAACTAACACATACACAAAAAGCATTATTCGTTGTCTCTGCAAACCCACTTGCACTTGGAGCATTAACGCCACCAGGTAAATTTGGAGCGGATATTACAGTTGGTGATGCACAACCATTTGGTATCGCGGAAGCATTCGGTGGACCTCACTGTGGTTTCTTTGCAGTAAATTCTAAGCTGATGCGTAAAGTTCCTGGTCGTTTGGTTGGAGAGACAACGGATGAAGATGGTCGTCGTGGATTTGTGTTAACATTACAAGCTCGCGAGCAACATATCCGTCGTGATAAAGCAACTTCTAACATCTGTTCGAACCAAGCGTTAAATGCTCTTGCAGCTTCTGTTGCAATGACGGCACTTGGGAAAAAAGGTGTAAAAGAAATAGCGATTCAAAATATCTCGAAAACACATTACGCAAAACACGCTTTTGAAAAAGCTGGCTTTGAAGTACCTTTCCAAGGTGCACATTTCAACGAAATTGTTGTTAAAGTAAACGGTTCTGTTGCTGATGGAAACAAAGTACTTCTAGAAAAAGGGATTATCGGAGGATTTGATCTAGGTAGAGTGAACTCCGACCTTAAAAATCACGTATTAATTGCTGTAACTGAGCAACGTACAAAAGAAGAAATAGATGCACTCGTGCAAGAAATGGGGGCTCTTCATGCATAAGGATAACCAACCACTAATTTTTGAATTGACGAGAGAAGGTCGTGTAGGGTATAACCTACCTGAACTCGATGTTCCTGAAGTAGATGTAGCATCATTATTACCACAAGGAATGCTTCGCGTTGAAGAGGCAGAATTACCAGAAGTGTCAGAGCTAGATATTATGCGTCATTATACAGCGCTATCAAACCGTAACCATGGTGTTGACACAGGATTTTATCCACTTGGATCATGTACGATGAAGTACAATCCAAAAGTAAATGAGTCGGTTGCACGTTTCCCAGGGTTCGCAAACATTCATCCATTACAAGATGAATCTTCTGTTCAAGGTGCGATGGAGCTAATGTATGATCTCCAAGAACATCTGATTGAAATCACGGGTATGGACGAAGTGACACTTCAACCCGCAGCTGGGGCACACGGCGAATGGACTGCTCTAATGATGATTCGTGCATTCCATGAAGCAAATGGTGATTCGCATCGAACAAAAGTAATTGTTCCTGACTCTGCTCATGGAACAAACCCTGCATCTGCAACAGTAGCAGGCTTTGAAACAATCACTGTAAAATCGGATGAGAATGGATTAGTAGATTTAGAAGACTTACGTCGGGTTGCTGGTCCTGATACAGCTGCTCTAATGCTAACTAACCCAAATACATTAGGTTTATTCGAAGAAAGCATTTTAGAATTAGCAGAAATCATCCATGGTGTTGGTGGTAAACTATACTATGATGGAGCTAACTTAAACGCTGTTATGTCAAAAGCACGTCCTGGAGACATGGGCTTTGACTGTGTTCACTTAAACTTGCATAAAACATTTACAGGTCCTCACGGCGGCGGTGGTCCAGGTTCAGGTCCAGTAGGAGTAAAAGCTGACCTAATTCCATTTTTACCAAGCCCGGTACTTGTTAAAGAAGACGATAAATATACATTTGACTATAACCGTCCGCAAGCGATTGGTCGTGTAAAACCTTTCTACGGAAACTTTGGTATTAATGTTCGTGCATACACATATATCCGCTCTATGGGTCCAGATGGTCTAAAGGCTGTAACTGAGTATGCTGTGTTAAATGCAAACTATATGATGAGACGTTTAGAAGAGCATTTTGATCTTCCATACAACCGTCATTGTAAGCATGAATTCGTATTGAGTGGTCGCCGTCAAAAGAAACTAGGCGTACGTACTTTAGATATGGCAAAACGTCTTCTTGACTTTGGATATCATCCACCAACAATCTACTTCCCACTAAATGTAGAAGAAGGCATGATGATCGAACCAACAGAGACAGAGTCAAAAGAAACATTAGACGCATTCTGTGATGCATTAATTCAAATTGCAAAAGAAGTACAAGACAATCCAGAAATCGTTCAAAATGCACCACATACTACAGTTATTAATCGTTTAGACGAAACAAAAGCTGCTCGTAAACCAGTGCTACGTTATACAAAAGCATAATAAAAAAGTGCGGTCCTAATTGGGACCGCACTTTTAATATTCTTCAAATTGTATTTCGTAGGTCCTTGTTTTTTGATAAATTACACTTTTCACTGATCCATTAACAACACCGGATACAGGAAATTCAAATGCATACCCATCTGTAAATTCAAAAATATATTTTTCGTCTTGTTTCTTTTTTGGTTCCTCTAATTCATGGACCACTTTTGCAAGGTCTCTCCATTCATGTTCTACTTTATTTCCAAATAGTGGATTAAAAACTATTTTGTCTTCATGTAGATAGACATAATTTTGAACACCAAACGTAAAAATGATTATAAATCCAATTGCTGCGATAACAACCGTTATGACTTTTAAACGAATGGATTTTGAAAAATAGGACGCACAAAGTAGTCCAATAGCAAAAGCAAATGCGAAGAAAAGCATCCAAAAAGTCGTGCTTAGTGGGATAAAAACAATCGATCCAGGACCGCTATAAAATGTAACTGACGTAATTAGCGGGGTAAATATGCAAACAAATGGTGCAATTATTAATAGAAGAAGTGCAAAAATCCAAAACAAATCCTTACGATCTCTTAGTACCAAAATGATCCCCCTCATTGAAATGGTTTCACGATCAAACATTATGTTAATCGTTATACGAAAAGAGGAGTGGGAAGTTTCAGGAAATAATAATCTATATAATTAAAAAGGATCCAAATTGCGGATCCTTTTTAGATTTGTAAATGATATGTTTAAAATCCAATCGATGATTCGTCTTTTTCCCAATCGTTTTTCATTGATCGTTTGTTTTGCTTAATAAGTTCCTCGATTCTCTTTTCGTAAGCGAGCTCTCCGTCGTAATGCCAATTCAGAGCAACAGACATATAAAGCTCGTTCAATTGAGACATAGACAATCCTTTCGAACGTTTCGCCATGTCTGCAAATTGTTCATCTGTGAAAATATGCTTAATATCCAGTTTGCGCAAATAGTTTTCCCGTACTTTTTCGGAAGGAGAAGGGATTTCGTAAGCTCGATCAAAACGACCAGCACGATTAATAAGCGCAGGATCGATTTTTTGCGGGTAGTTTGTTGTCCCGATGATAAATAACCCTTCTCTTGATTGGGCGCCGTCTAATGTGTTTAAAAAGACGGAACGAGTGTATTCTGGCATAGAATCAATATCCTCAATTACTAATATTGCCGGAGCTAACCGAGTGACAATACCGAATACTTCTTGCACAGAATGACTACCAGTGAATTCTGTAATTTGCCAATAGACAACAGGTGCCTTGGTAGAACCAGTAATCGATTTAACTAAAGTCGTTTTACCATTACCAGGTGATCCGTATAGTAATATTCCGCGCTTATATGGTAGACCATAATCTTTGAAAAAGTGACCATCCTCTCTAAAGAACTCATCAATTGACCGAAAAATATCTTGTTTAATACTTTCAGATAATAATACATCATCACGACTTACCGCAGCTTGCTCGCCATATTTTCTGCGTTGCACTCCATGCTCAGTATCTACCAAATAGGTAACGGACTGCATAAGCAGTTGACGCATTTTTTCATTGATTTCTTGCAAGAATACTAGCGCTGTTTCAGCCGAAGTTGAAAAGAAAAAGTATTCAGGCCAAGTGTTACCACCAGAATAGTTAAAAGAAAATGTCATTGCAACGTCATGTTCAGGGAAAAAGATTAAGTTATTTTCAAAAGTATCGGCAATCTCTAGCTTACTTTCGACCGATAATTGTGATCTACTTGTAATTTTACTTTGTGCCCTTGTTTCGAATATAGATGCTAAAACTTCATATGAAACTAGATTATTTTCCATCATTTCTAATAAGTTTCCGTCCAACTGTAAAATAGATTCCCCTATGTCGATCGTTTGCCAATTAGCGTACTTACGCTCTTTTAACATATGAATAATTCGTTTGGACACGATGGCAAAATCCTCGTAATTAGGATGTGTTTGTCTGAAATCTTCATTGTGTGAAAATAAAACATGTTTTTGCATCTAATACCTCCATTATCGAAATGATTATAGAAAAAGGTTCCTCTTAAAAAAGAAGAACCTTTATGTATATCTAGACTCAAGATCTTAGTCCATTTTACAAAGAGCACTTGTAAAATTATTTCGTTTTAATCTTACCAGTCCAAGTTTTGAAGCCACCTTGAAGTTGATTTAAATCCGTGTAGCCTTTTTTCTTTAAGAACATTGCTGCACGAGCACTTCTTGCACTGCTTTGGCAATATAAATAAACAGGCTTATCTGGACGAATTTCTTTATAACGTTGTCGAAGTTGTGACGAAGGAATATTTCTTGCTCCTAGAATATGCCCAGCATCAAACTCTTTTGGTTCTCTCACGTCAATAAGTTGGGCTTTACGATAACCCGTTATAAATTGTTCTTGCGTAAGGTTTGTAACTGCTTTTTTTAATCGGAGTGCTTGAACAATAGCATAAACTATTAACACGACAATTACTGCGATTAAAAAGTATAAAGTATTAGACACGGTCTTTCCCCTTTCTATGTTCCTTATCTATTATAAAAGATTCACTAGATACAATTCAATCTATTTGATAAAATGAATATCGTTGTGAAGGGGGAGACTTGAGTGGAGAAGACAAAATGGTATTTTATTAATTCTGGACCCTGTAGTCCATCTTATAATATGGCACTCGATGAAGCACTGCTAGATTGGCATAGCGAGGGGCTTATCCCACCGATCGTTCGATTTTATGAGTGGAATCCTGCTACTTTATCGATTGGCTATTTCCAATCTGTCGAGAAAGAAATTGACATGGATGCTATAGAAAAATTAGGCTTAGGATTTGTTCGAAGACCTACCGGTGGAAGAGGCGTACTCCATGAACATGAACTTACATATAGCGTGATTGTGACAGAAAGTTATCCTAATATGCCTGCTACTGTAACGGAAGCTTACCGAGTTATAAGTGAAGGTTTGTTACTTGGCTTTCAAAATCTTGGTTTAGATGCTTATTTTTCAGTTCCAGACACGGAACAAAAAAGACAGGATTTAAAAAAGCCAAAATCTGCGGTTTGTTTCGATGCTCCAAGTTGGTACGAGCTTGTAGTAGAGGGAAGAAAAGTGGCTGGTAGTGCACAAACAAGGCAAAAAGGTGTCATTTTGCAACACGGAGCTATTTTACTGGATTTAGATGAAGATAAGTTAATTCAAACATTTAAGTTTTCTTCCAATGAATTGAGGGAAAGAGTAAAAGCGAGTTTATCGAAAAAAGCAGTTTCCATCAACAAAATTAGCCAAAAACCGATAACAATCGACGAATGTAAGGTAGCATTTAAAAAAGGTTTTGAAGAAGCTTTACAAATTGAATTGGTTGAATTTTCGTTAACGGAAGAGCAAGAAAGGTATGTAAAAGAGCTAGAAATGAAGAGATATGCTAATGATGCATGGAATTTTAAAAAATAATTTATTTTTTTTAGTCATTAAGTCCATTGACTACTGATATGAGTGCATTTGAAATAAAAAGGTTCATTTGCAAAATAACACAACATATAGTATTGTTTTATAAACAACGACACACTATATGGTGTGTTTTATTTTTTGGAAAAGGGAGGCAATATGATGGTATTAGCATCTCAGAATAAAAATGCAACCATTAACATTGAACAGTTAAACAAGGATATTGAACTATTTCCACAAGTACACCCAATTACTGACGACATGAAATTGACACATAAAGGTGTATCCAGACTAGTTATGATTGACCGTTACTCTTTTAAAGATACGGAGAAAAAAACACTTAAAGTAGGGGATTTTGTCGTTTTAACGGTAAAGGATGATCCGAAATTTCCTGCGCGAGGATTAGGGCATATTGTGTCGATTAATCAAGAAACTAAAACAGCAGAAGTATTGATAGAAGAAGATTACCGAAGTGCTATTGACGATAGCAATCAAGTTGCAGCTGGTACCGTAAGCAGACCTCTTAACGTAATCGAAAAACCTTTAGAAGTTTTCTACGAGCAAATTGCAAAGCGAAATGCAACGGGACTTGCCTCTGTTGAAAAAACAGAAGAAAAAAAAGCAGAGTGGTTCGAAAAGTTCTATCAACAATTAGTTTCATTAAAATTCATCCCTGCTGGACGAGTATTATACGGAGCAGGTACGGGCACTGATGTAACATATTTTAACTGTTACGTAATGCCTTTTGTAGCTGATTCCCGTGAAGGAATTAGCGATCATCGTAAACAAGTAATGGAGATTATGAGCCGTGGCGGTGGAGTTGGTACAAACGGATCGACACTTCGCCCTCGTAACACTCTTGCACGCGGTGTAAATGGAAAATCTTCCGGTTCAGTTTCTTGGTTAGATGATATTGCAAAACTGACTCATCTTGTTGAACAAGGTGGTTCCAGACGTGGAGCACAAATGATAATGCTAGCAGACTGGCATCCGGATATTGCAGAATTTATTATTTCAAAAATGCAAAACCCACGAATTTTACGTTTTTTAATTGAAAATACAAACGACGAAACGATTAAACAACTTGCGAAGGACAAGCTTAAATTCAAACCTTTAACATTACAAGAAGAAGCAATGTATCAAGGAATTATCAATTATAAAGCAATTCCAGGTCTTGGAGGATTCAGCAACGAAATTATTCGTGATGCGGATACAAAACTTCGTGACGGTGGAACATACACTGTCCATAATCCTGAATTTTTAACAGGTGCGAATATTTCTGTTACGCTAACAGATGACTTCATGAAAGCGGTAGAAAATGACGAAGATTTTGACCTTCGATTCCCTGCGACTGAATCATATACAGAAGTGGAAATGGCATTCTACAACGAAAATTGGCATACAATTGGCGATGTTCGTGAGTGGGAGAAAATGGGCTATGAAGTAAGGACATATCGTACAGTAAAAGCAAAAGAGCTTTGGAACCTTATTAATATTTGTGCGACGTACTCAGCAGAGCCTGGTGTTTTCTTTATCGATAATGCGAATGAACAAACAAATGCAAAAGCATATGGACAAAAAGTTGTTGCAACTAATCCATGTGGTGAGCAACCATTAGCGCCGTATTCAGTATGTAATTTGGCAGCAGTGAACTTAGCTGAATTTGCAAACAAAGAAACCAAAACAGTAAATTATGAAGCATTAAAAGAAACAGTGCGTGTCGGAGTACGTATGCAAGATAATGTTATTGATGCAACTCCTTATTTCTTAGAAGAAAATAAAGTACAAGCTTTAGGTGAGCGACGTGTAGGTCTAGGTGTCATGGGATTAGCAGATCTTCTTATTTATTGCGAAAAAGAATATGGTTCTGAAGAAGGAAACATTTTAGTAGATGAGATTTTTAAAACAATCGCTATCGCAGCATATGAAACTTCTGCAGAGCTAGCAAAAGAACGAGGTAGCTTCCCATTCTTGACTGGGGAAAATGAAGAAGAAACAAATCGTTTGCGAAAAGCATTTACAGAAACAGGATTTATGCAATCCATGCCAAAAGAAATCAGAAATACTATTCTAGAAACCGGCATCCGTAACTCACACTTATTAACAGTAGCGCCTACTGGATCTACTGGAACAATGGTTGGTGTTTCAACAGGTCTCGAGCCTTATTATTCTTTCACTTATTATAGAAGTGGGAGACTAGGTAAATTCATAGAAGTAAAAGCAGATATTGTACAAGAATATTTGGCTAACAATGATGCAGTCGAAGAAGAAAATCTTCCTAATTGGTTTGTGACAGCAATGGAATTACCTCCTGAAGCGCATGCAGACGTTCAATGCATAATCCAACGTTGGATCGATAGCTCGATTTCAAAAACGGTAAATGCTCCTCGCGGCTACACAGTAGAGCAAGTAGAAGCTGTTTATGAACGGTTATACAATGGTGGTGCAAAAGGTGGTACTGTATACGTTGACGGAAGTCGAGATGCTCAAGTATTAACGCTAAAAGCAGAGGAAAATACATTAGATGACCATGAGCAACAGGAAGAAAAAGTATTCGAAAAACGTCCAATCGTCTTAATCGATACAATCCAAGATTTACGTTCGACGAATGTAACAATCGGATCTGAGGTAGGGAATACATGCCCGGTTTGCCGAAAAGGAACAGTAGAAGAGATGGGTGGCTGTAACACATGTACAAACTGTAATGCACAGTTAAAATGTGGTTTATAATAGAATAATAAATAAAAGCACAAACAGATGAATCCAATTCGTCCGTTTGTGTTTTTTTATGCATTTCACTCAACTGAATAAGGAATGCCTCTATTTAGGAATAATGCCTAATAAAGAGGCTCTATTAAGTGACCACTAGTATCTCCGCTCCAGGCGGACGCTTTCCGCGGGTATGGCTTCTGCCGCTTTCCTCTTGCTCCTGCGCAAAGCTGTCGAAAAATTAATTTCGCTGCGCTCAGTCGAGGGTCTTCAGCTCATGCACCTGCGCTTCGCTTTCGGTGCAGAAAACATCTGCTATTCCCGCTGGAGTCGCCTCCTTGCGCTTTAACCAAAGGAAATTGCCTACTTATCGGTAACGATCGCTAAAACCAACTAATAAATAGTTGATTGAAACGAGCTTTATCCTAATAAATGCTCCATTTATTTGGAGACAGCATTTTCTAATTAGGATTAATAAATATTGCAAAGTTGAACTGATAAATTTAATTCTCTGATAACTGCAGACGCTAAATTAGCATTATATTCTCGTTGATTGGAGCGGAAGGGCGGCGACTCCAGCGGGATAAGTGAGACAGATGAGACATCACAACGATCGCGATAGCGACGGTGATGGCTCATCGCTCCCCCCGCGGAAAGCGTCCGCCCTGCAGCGGAAATCCTAGCGGAAGCTAATTGTTACTCATTATCCCTAAATTGCACAGGCTATCCTTTGGGGTAGCTCCTAGATAAATCCAACATACATACACTTAAAATACACTTTAATTATGTTGTTTAAATAATACTTTCAAAGCCTACACTAGAGTAAAAAAAGTAAGGAGATTTACATGAAAAGTTTAGTAATAAGTACTAGTATAGCAGCAACAGTGGTTATATTAATCATGTTAAAGATATTAGATTTTTTTCATTTTATAAAATGGGATCCAGTTGGGTTTGCCGATAATTTTCAATCTTTAAAGGATAGCAATGTATTTATTAAATGGGGTATATTATTCATCATCGTATGGGCTGCCAGCATCGTTTTATACTATATCAGTTTGCTGTTTATGAAAATCCCTGTAGCTATTACGAGTCTAGCAATAGGGCTGTTAATAGCATTTGCTCTTGAATGGATTATTCTAGATGCTAGTTCAATCGAAAAAACAATCAAAAAAATGTCCATTCCATTTATTTGTATTATTATCCTGGCTACCCGTTTTTTGATGGAATCAGCCATTTTCCAAGCGCAAGATAAACCATTAAGTAAATGAAAATTTACCATCCTTATTTCGTATGATAAAATAAAAAGCAGTAGTTATTTAGAAAATGAGATGAGGGCTAATAATGAAACTTGCGAAATTGCGTACAGCGTTAGAAGAAAAAGGGATTGACGCTTTATTAATTACAAATGGATTCAATAGACGATATATGACAGGATTTACTGGAACGGCTGGTGTTGCCATTGTTTCCAAAAACGATGCAGTTTTTATCACTGATTTTCGTTACACCGAACAAGCGGCAAGCCAGATTAAAGATTTCCGCATTGTTAAACATGAGAAGACATTAATCGAAGAAGTCGCAAACCAAGTCACTGGGATGGGCATTCAATCGCTTGGATTTGAAAAAGAGGATTTGACATACAGTAGCTTTGAATTGTATAAAAAAGCCGTCAAAGCTGATTTAGTGCCTCTAACTGGATTAGTGGAAAAAATTCGCTTGATAAAGACGGACGAAGAGATTAGTATAATAAAGGCAGCTTGTCGCATTGCGGATGAGGCTTATGAACATATCGTTACATACATAAAACCAGGAATGACGGAGCTAGAAGTCTCCAATGAGTTGGAGTTTTTCATGCGTAAGCGCGGAGCTACTTCATCTTCTTTTGATACAATCGTTGCTTCGGGAGTTCGTTCTGCACTGCCGCACGGTGTTGCATCGGATAAAGTGATCGAAGTAGGCGAATTTGTGACATTAGATTTTGGCGCAATATATAATGGCTATATTTCCGATACCACTCGAACAGTTGCAGTCGGAGAGCCTAGCGAACAATTGAAAGAAATTTACCAAGTTGTCCTCGACTCACAATTACTTGCTTTAGAAAAGGTTAAACCGGGTATGACAGGTAAAGAAGCAGATGCAATTGCACGTGATTATATTGCTTCTAAAGGATACGGAGAAGCATTTGGGCATTCATTAGGTCATGGGATTGGACTAGAGGTGCATGAAGGTCCTGGATTATCATTCCGTTCGGATATTGTATTAGAACCAGGTATGGTTATTACGATTGAACCAGGTATTTACTTACCAAATATCGGTGGTGTACGAATCGAAGATGATGCACTTGTAACGGAAAATGGTTTAGAGAAGCTCACGCACTCGACAAAAGAACTATTAATACTAACTTAATTTTGGAGGGAAATAGATGATTTCAGTAAATGATTTTAAAACAGGCTTAACAATTGTAGTAGATGGGGTACTATACCGAGTATTGGATTTCCAACATGTAAAACCAGGAAAAGGTGCAGCATTTGTACGTTCAAAATTAAGAAATCTACGTAACGGATCAGTGAATGAAAAAACTTTCCGTGCTGGTGAAAAAGTAGAAAAAGCACAAATTGACAATAAAAAAATGCAATACTTATATGCAAGTGGAGATCAACATGTATTCATGGACACAGATTCTTACGAGCAATTAGAGCTAAACGAAAACCAAATCGAGTACGAATTAAAATTCTTGCGCGAAAATATGGAAATTCATGTAATTCAATATCAAGGAGAAACACTTGGTGTAGAACTACCAAAATCAGTTGAACTTGAAGTAACAGAAACAGAACCAGGTATTAAAGGAGACACTTCTGGTGGTGGTTCTAAGACAGCAACACTAGAAACTGGCCTAGTAGTAACAGTTCCACTTTTCATCAACGTTGGTGATAAATTAGTCATTAACACAGATGAAGGTTCATACGTTTCAAGAGCTTAAAATAAAAGCATAATTAGCTTTCATGTATATAAAAAAGTAGCGAGTTTTTCCTCGGTTTTTTCGAGAAAAGGCTCGCTATTTTGTTGTTTCGGCAAATAATAAGCCTTGAATCGAGGTTTTTTTAGTGTTAATACTGTTTATTTGGAAAGAAGACCACTTTAGCTGGAAAACGGAGTTAACGGAGGAATTTATGCTTCAGTATTGGTGAGAATTTCAACACTTTGAATGAGATAGCCAAAAAGAATTAACAGTAACTCTAAATGAAGAAGCGAAGCGCTTCCGAAATTATATCTTCAGATGCCGCCTTGCGAAATGAAAGTATCTTTTCCTTTATTAACCTAAAGAAAAAGCCTGCTTGTCACTTCCCATTTCTCATAATAATTACCCTCAAATGATATGGCTGATGATTTAATCAATCCAGGCTTGAAAAATGAAGAAAAGATGCACTCAAAAGACAATTTCGCATTCTTGTATTCTTAAAGGTTATTGTGGGAATCTCACAATTTACGGTAATCTTTTTCATATTCCTAGATGTTTGTTCATATGTTATTCGTATGGAAGGGGGAGGCATTGTGGAACTTCACGATGTACTTCGAGTTGCGGGTATAGGATTATTGATTGCGATTCTTCACTTGTTTTTTGAATCTACTGGTAAAAAAGAATTTGCTTTTTTCTTGTTTTTTGTTGGATATATTTATATGACAATCGAATTGTTACGTTTATTAAGATTATTTTTTTACGAGATTTCCACATTTTTAGAATGGCTTCTTATGACGAGTTAACCAATGATTGTATATGTGACGATTATCCTAGCATTTTGCTTGCTGGAATTAGTGAAAGAAACATATCCACGTTTACATTCGATTATCTATACGATTTATATCTTTCTTTTTTTAACATATTTAGTGTTCTCCCTTATTATACCGTTTGTAACGAACTATTTCTCCATCGTTCCAGTTGCCCTAATGCCTGTATTTAAATTACTCCTTTTTTCTGTACTATTACTTTTTATTTCTCAAATTGTGGAAGAACTTCTTTCGGAATATGAATATACAAGCCTAGCAACGATGTTTACATTTACTACAAAAGCAATCATACTTCTCGCTTGGATGCAACATATGAAGCAGTTTTTCGAAAAGTTTTTTTCCGTACTCGGATTACTTTCTTGAAGGAATGAACAATGAATGATGGATGAAATGTTACAGACATTATTGCAACCGGTCAAAGAAGTTATCCAAACATTTACGTATATTTTACTGTTTGGTTTGGTATTTGTTTGTTTAGAATGGTTAATTCCAGCTAGTAAACGGCTATTAAAATTTTTGTTTATCATGATTATTTGTTTTTATTGTTTAGAACCTGCAATTCGAACGTTAGATATGATCCAAGCACTCTCCAATCAATTAGTAACGTTATTTTTAGGTATGTATCCATTATTAACAGCAGGAATTGCATTATCTGGTGGCGCGTTTCTAATCACTTTGTGGAATCCGATGGTTATGGTATTTGCATCTTTTACGACGGTATTAGCTGAAAAAGTATTAATTCCCTCCATTATGGCTGCGTTCATATTTGATGTGATTACTAGGATACATCCAGCAACTTCGTTTTCTAAAATGTCAGATCTCATTCGAATGACTCTAGTTGGGACTACCTCTATCATTTTAGTTTTGTATAGTTTTTTTATGACACTCAACGGGGTCTTTACATGGTCTGTCAGTGGTGCGGTTAACGAATCGGCAAAAAGACTAATTTCCAATAATATTCCATTTGTTGGATCACTATTAACGGAAAGTATTAGTACGATGAAAAGTTATTCAGCTTCGGCTTCGGTTGTTACGGGCAATGCAGTGCTGTTTTCTGTATTAGTCTTAGTATCGATACCGACGATTCAAACGATCTTAATCGCTTTTTTATACCGGTTATTAGGAGCAATTCTCGATCCTTTTATCGATGGAAATATTAGTGGTTTACTAGATGATATTGGACGGACATTGTTCGTGTTGTCCGTTATTTCCGTATTAATCGCATTTGCTTTCTTTTTTACTATTATTTTAACGATGCTTTTTGCGAAATTACTCATAAGTGTGAAAGGATAAGTAAAATCGTTTCCAATTTTTTGTTTGGTTTATTACTGATTGTCGTAGTTGGGGAACTTCTTTCGATATTACTGGAAGGTTCGGGCAGTGAACGGATAGACTTTCTCGTGAAAATTGCGATAATATTCTGGATCTTGTCCTTTCTCTTCATATAAATAGTTTGTCTTGCATAAAGTATTGTATCCATCATGAAAAGAAGGGTGAAACATTATATCATTTAAGCAAAAGCCCACTTTTCGTTTTGTTGTCATTAGCATTGTTGTTCTTATTATCAGTCTACTTTTTTCGGAAATGTTCCTTTGGAATGATGGAAGTAACTCTCAAGATACAAAACTAGCTCCCAAAACAACAGAAGATTTAGGCTACATATTGGAGAAAATCAGTGGGGTTGGTCGAGTGGAAGTTTATTTTCATTACAAAGAGAACACTGAAAAAACAACGGAAAGTGATATGTCATTTTTCCAGTGGACAAGTGACAGTAGGGGGGACAAGGAAGAACTAATTGGAATACTAGTAGTAGCGGAAGGAGCGAGGGATAAACGCATACAAAATAATTTGATTAAGACCCTTTCATCTGTTTTGCAAATAGCTCCACATCGAATAGTGATACAAGAAATGGAAATGGAGGATAAATAATATGAATATAAAAAAGAGATCAGTTTGGTTTTTAACTTTAATCAGTTTAGCAGCGGTAGTGACGGTTTTCTACTTATCAGATCGACCATCCCCTTTTGATGGAATCGCCTTATTTTCCAATGATACATTAGAGGATGTAGAATTAGTGGAAACATCCTCTACGAACGAAGAATCATTTGCGGCTAATAGTAATGCATTCGAAGAGATGAGAATGGAAGTACTAGAAAAACGTAGCCAACTTCGTGAAACTTTAACAACTAAAGTCGGTTCCAATGATTTTACTGCAGAACAAAAAGATGAAGCATTTAACCAAATTGAAGAATTAGTAAAAATTGATTCGACAGAAGCGATGTTAGAGCTAATCATTAAATCGTTAGGTTATGACGATGCGCTCGTACGCATCGAAGACAATGATGTATTAATAGATGTTGTTGCGAACGAACAATCTACTAAAAAAGCTTCAGATATTATTTATGCTGTAAAAAGAGAATGGCCACAAGCATATAATGTGGAAGTAAAATTCAACGGTTTATAATAAAAAAGTGCCTCTAGCAGGCGCTTTTTTCATTCTTTCGTGAAGATTTCCTTCGTAGCTATTTCAAATTATCGTAAAAACGTCTAAAATGGGAAGAGTAAGTATTAATAATGTATATAAAAGGGAGATAAGTCACATGAAAATCCAGGAAATCAGAGAAATTATTAAATTGATTGATCAATCCTCATTAGACGAATTTTTATATGAATCAGATGGTACCAAAATTAAATTAAAGAAGAATGAAAAAGGAACTGTCTCGACTTTTGGACAAACATTTGAAAGTTCTACTGTAGTGGAACAACCGAATATGGTGGAAGTACAGACA
This sequence comes from Psychrobacillus sp. OK032, assembly GCF_900111345.1. Lineage (GTDB taxonomy): Bacteria > Bacillota > Bacilli > Bacillales_A > Planococcaceae > Psychrobacillus. The sequence continues at coordinate 114,330 of NZ_FOGY01000002.1, read as the reverse complement.
CAACCAGTAAGCGAAGTGAAAGAGGAAGTAGTGGTAACGGAAGTAAAACCTGTTGCGGTGGATAGCTCGCTACATAAGATTATCTCACCAATGGTTGGTACTTTTTATCAATCTTCTTCCCCGGATACGGAAGCATATGTACAAGTTGGAAGTAAAATAAATGCAGACTCCATCGTTTGTATCGTAGAGGCAATGAAACTATTTAACGAAATTGAAGCGGAAGTAGAGGGTGAAATCGTAGAAATTCTCGTGAAAGACGGTCAACTAGTTGAATATGGTCAACCGTTGTTCCTCGTAAAAGGAATTTAAGTCAAAATATAAACGAGGAAAGGGGTATAAAGAATGAAAAAAGTATTAATCGCCAATCGTGGTGAAATTGCGGTTCGAATCATACGTGCGTGTAAGGAGTTAGGGATTGAAACGGTAGCTGTATACTCCGAGGCAGATCGCGAAGCCCTTCACGTCCAAATTGCAGATGAAGCATATTGTATCGGACCAAGATTATCCAAAGATTCATATTTAAACTTTTCAAATATTATTAGCGTAGCGAAACTTACTGGTTGTGAAGGTATTCACCCTGGTTACGGATTTTTAGCAGAAAACGCAGAATTTGCAGAGCTATGTGAAGAATGTGATATTAAATTCATCGGACCAACTTCTGGGGCAATTAGAAGTATGGGGATTAAAGACGTTGCAAAAGAGACTATGCAAAAAGCAGGTGTACCAACAGTTCCAGGTTCAAAAGGAATTGTGGAAACAGAAGAAGAGGCACTAAATGTGGCGAGAGAAATTGGCTTCCCTGTTATTATTAAAGCAACAGCTGGCGGTGGAGGAAAAGGAATTCGCGTAGCAAAAGACGAAGAAGACCTTATTAAAGGTATTAAAATTACACAAAAAGAAGCAGCCGCAGCATTTGGCAATCCAGGTGTATATTTAGAAAAATACATTGAAGTCTTTCGCCATGTAGAAATTCAAGTACTTGCGGATGGACATGGCAACGCAATTCATCTTGGAGAACGAGATTGCTCTATTCAACGCCGTATGCAAAAACTGGTAGAAGAAGCACCTTCCCCAGCATTATCAGCAGAACTTCGCGCCGAAATGGGAGAAGCTGCTGTAAAAGCAGCACTTGCGGTTGGCTATGAAAGTGCGGGTACGGTAGAATTTATATTTGATCATATCCATCAAAAATTCTACTTCATGGAAATGAATACCCGTATTCAAGTAGAACATCCTGTTACGGAAATGATTACTGGTGTAGACTTGATTAAACAAATGCTACTCGTTGCGTCAGGTGAAAAATTAGCATACAAACAAAGTGATATTAAATTGAGCGGTTGGTCAATTGAATGCCGCATAAATGCGGAAAATCCTGCGAAAAACTTTATGCCATCCCCAGGATTAGTAGAGTTTTACTTACCACCTGGTGGTCTAGGGGTTCGTGTTGACTCGGCTGTTTACCCAGGTTATAACATTCCGCCATTTTATGATTCCATGGTGGCAAAACTAATTACTTACGGGGAAACGCGAGAAGAAGCAATCGCTAAGATGAAGCGTGCACTTTCCGAGTTCGCAATTGAGGGAGTAGAAACAACAATTGCTTTTCATGAAAAACTCATGAATCATGAAGTGTTTGTATCTGGAGATTTTGATACGAAGTTTTTAGAAAAATACGATGTGATGAATTCGTAAAAGGAGTGTTCTAAATGACAGAAAATACCGAACAAAAATTTGTTCAAATGACTCCTGAAGGAAAAGAGAACTTAGGAACAATAGAAATTGCTCCCGAAGTAATTACAGTAATTGCTGGTATTGCAACGAATGAAGTAGAAGGAATTGCTGGAACTCGCGGTAATTTTGCTGCGGGTGTTGTAGAACGACTAGGAAAAAAAGTCCATGGTAAAGGGATTAAGACAGAAATCACAAGTGATGGATTGTTTATCGATGTCTATTGTTTAGTAAAATACGGTGCTTCTGTTCCAGTTGTTGCAAGAGAAGTACAGTCCCAAATTCGTCAGGCAATCGAGAATATGACGAGCCTTACACCTAAAGAAGTGAACGTTCATATTACCGGTGTGCAATTTGAAACAGCAGAATAATAGGAAAAGTGCAAGCGCCTATGTTAGAGGAATACAGTCTAAGTTCGCGTCATCGTGTTGCAACGCCTGCATGACCTGCATCCTGCAGGCCTCCAACAGGCAAATGTGAATGTGGTAGGTCTGCAAAGTACGCCACATCCTGTGGCAAAGCAGACATGACCCGCTTCGTGCGGGCCCGGGAGGTAGTTCCTCAGCCACCACAAGCGATTTTGTTTGCGACGAGCTGTGCGCAGGAGCAACGTTCTTCTGCGACGAGCTGTGCGCAGGAGCAAGGCGCTGAAGCTAGATCAATACTGAGTAAAAAAGATTAAACTTTCTTATCTTTTAAGAAAAGAGTCATCCCAGGGTGGCTCTTTTCATTTTTTCTATCTTCTCCTACGCATTCTGGAGGGAAATATGCTATTATTGTTCTTTAGATAGCTACATTTAAAGGAGAACTTATTCATGAAACGAAGACAAGCAAGAGAGCTAGCATTGCAAGCACTATTTCAGTTAGACAATCACGAAATTTCCATAGAAGAGGCAATTGGCCATATTACTGAAAAACAAGATCCATTTTTAACTCAATTAGTCAGTGGGACAATAGATCATAAAGAAGAAATAGACGCTTCCCTAATAGACAAGTTAGAAAACTGGTCACTCGCTAGATTACCTAAAATTGAACGAACAGTTCTTCGTATTGCGGTATATGAATTATTATATACTGAAGAAACACCAGCGAAAGTAGTTATTAACGAAGCACTAGAAATTTGCAAAGTATTCGGTGACGAAAAATCTAGTCGTTTCGTAAATGGCGTATTATCCAAATATACAGAGCAGTAATCTATTTGAAATGAAGGAGCGTTAATCGTGACAAATCATATAATTGATGGTAAACAAATCGCAAGTCAAGTAACAGAAAAAGTAAAAGAACGTGTCGAACGTTTAAAAGACCAAGGTGTCACACCAGGTTTAGCGGTTGTATTGGTTGGTAATAATCCAGCTTCTCAAACTTACGTTAACAACAAAACAAAAACATGTGAAAGACTAGGCATGTATTCTGTCATGATTGAGTTAGAAGAGAATATTTCAGAAGAAGCACTTCTAGCACATGTAGAGGCATTAAATAATGATAACAAAATACACGGTATTTTAGTCCAATTACCTTTACCAAAACAAATCGACGAGGATCGTGTAATTGCTGCAATCTCTCCTCTTAAGGATGTGGACGGTTTTCATCCAGAAAGCGTTGGTAAAATGATGATTGGCCAACAAACTTTTCTTTCCTGTACGCCATTTGGCATAATGAAGCTGTTAGAATACAGTGATGTAGAAATAGCAGGAAAACATGCGGTTATTATAGGGAGAAGTAACATCGTGGGGAAACCGATGGGACAACTGCTATTACAAAAAGATGCAACCGTAACGTATTGCCATTCCAAAACGAAAGATTTACATACATTTACAAAACAAGCGGATATTTTAGTGGTAGCTACTGGGCATGCGAAAATGATTGATGCAAACTTTATTAAAGAAGGCGCAGTTGTTATCGATGTAGGTATTAATCGTGATGAAAATAACAAACTTTGTGGCGACGTTGATTTTGCATCTGCACAAGAAGTTGCATCTAAAATCACTCCAGTTCCTGGTGGAGTAGGACCAATGACAATTGCTATGCTGATGGAAAATACATGCTTAGCGGCTGAAAATACCCTAAACAACTAATACTAAGAAAGCTGTTTTTCGACAGAAAGACAGCTTTTACATTGTTGAAAGTCTGAGGAGTTGTTTCGTTCGTGACATCACATACATACTTAACTGTAAAAGCATTAACTAAATACATAAAAAGAAAATTCGATGCGGATACCCATTTGCGTGATGTGTACGTAAAAGGAGAGCTTTCCAATGTGAAAGTCCACTCAAGCGGACATATTTATTTTACATTGAAAGACGATGCTGCAAGAGTCACTTCCGTCATGTTTGCGATGAATGCAAGAACGCTCAAATTCACTCCTGAAAGCGGTATGAACGTACTTATTCGCGGTGATATAAACGTCTTTGAAGCAGCAGGGCAATATCAGCTCTATGCATCTAGTATGCAACCAGACGGCATTGGAGAACTTTTCCTCGCTTTTGAACAATTAAAAAAGAAATTGGAAAAAGAAGGATTATTTCATCCCGATCGTAAAAAGCCGATTCCCACTTTTCCTAAAAAAATTGGAGTAGTTACGTCGAAAACCGGAGCAGCTATTCGAGACATTCTAACCACTTTAGAACGTAGATACCCGATTAGCGAAGTAGTAGTGTTTCCGAGTATTGTTCAAGGACCACAAGCAGCACCATCGATTGTAAAATCTATTGAACAAGCAAATAGCCTACTTTCAATCGATGTACTCATTGTGGGACGAGGCGGAGGATCTATTGAGGATTTATGGGCATTCAATGAGGAAGTTGTAGCGAGGGCAATTGCTAATAGTGAGATTCCAGTTATTAGTGCTGTTGGCCATGAAACGGATACAACTATTGCTGACTTTGTTTCCGATTTACGGGCACCAACCCCAACAGCAGCTGCAGAAATGGCAGTACCAAGCAAAGAAAATCTAATGAAAAATATTTTATCTTATCAATCTGCCTGCTTACACTTCGTAACCAAAAAATTAGCAGATGAGAAAAATAGATATAAGCGTGCGATTGAATCTCCTGTGCTTGCAACTCCTGAAAAGTTATATCGTCCTTTTATTGAGAGATATGTACGTGCAGAGCAACAACTACAGAGAGAAACTAGTCGTTTATATAAAGATAAGAATCGTTATTTTACGCAAATGCAAAATAGATTTATCCAACTTTCACCTCAGAAAGTAATAGATCAACATCAAAAATCAGTACAATCAATTACAAACCAACTTAATCAAGTGACGTTATCAATATTTGAAAAAAATCGAGGGCAATTTATCGCCTCTATTCGTACGTTAGAAGCGTTAAATCCATTAAAAATAATGGATCGTGGATATAGTATTACGTATAAAAACGAGAAATTAGTAAAAACAGTGGCTGATGTGCAGCAAGGTGATTCGATCATTGTTACTTTATCAGACGGCCGTCTCGAAGCGATTGTTCAAGAAGTAGATAAAAATGAGAGAGGGGACTAATTTTTATGACTAAAAAAGAAATTCCATTTGATGAAGCAATGCTACAATTGGAAAATATTGTTCGTCAACTAGAACAAGGGGATGTTCCATTAGAAAATGCTATAGAATTGTATCAAAAAGGCATGGAACTATCCAAACTTTGTAGTGATAAACTACAAAGTGCAGAAAAGCAACTTGTCTCTTTCATGGGAGAAACGACAGAAGAAGCTGGTACCGCAAATGAGTGAAGCACTACAAACATTCATCCAAACCAATCAGCCAATTATTGAACAAAAGCTATCTACATTAATAAAAGAGATTAATGCCCCTGAAACATTAAAAGAAGCAATGGAATATTCACTTCAAGCGGGTGGAAAAAGAATTAGACCGCTTTATACACTTGCAGTATTAGAAGAACTGAACATAAATAGTGAAGATGCTGCTACCGTTGCTAGTACGATAGAAATGATTCATACGTATTCCCTTATTCATGACGATCTTCCAGCAATGGATGATGACGATCTTCGAAGAGGAAAACCAACGAATCATGTGGTTTTTGGAGAAGCACTCGCTATTTTAGCAGGGGATGGGCTTCTAACACTTGCGTTTGGTATACTAGCGCGACTTCCTGATTTAACCGCAATTCAGAAAATAGAATTGATCGATCGTCTAAGCTATGCGGCAGGAGCGGAAGGCATGGTTGGTGGACAAGTACTAGATATATTAGGTGAGGGCAAATCGTTAACACTTGATGAACTAGAAAAAGTTCATATAAATAAAACCGGGGCCCTTCTATCCTTTAGCATATTAGCCGGTGGAATTATTGCAAATGCTTCGGAAGAAATTATGAAAGCATTACAAACTTATGCTTTCCATATTGGCTTAGCATTTCAAATTCAAGATGATATTTTAGATATCGAAGGCACTTCAGAGCAACTCGGGAAAACTGCGGGGAAAGATGTATTAAGTGAAAAAAATACGTATCCTTCTATTTTAACGCTTGATGGCGCAAAAGAGCAGTTGCAAAAACAATATGAGTCAGCAGTTGTTGCATTAGAAGAAGTAAATATGCACAAAGGCATTCTTGTTGAATTTGCGAATTATATTACCAAAAGATCGAACTGACAGCGTAAAGCTTTGTTTTAATGGGATTTATTGATATTATATTAAATAGCTGTAAAGAAGGAAATCTTAAAAGAAGGTGTGTGATGGCAATGGATTTAACTTCAATTTCTAGCCCATCCTTTTTAAAAAGTTTAGATAATGAACAATTAAAGGAATTAAGTGAAGATATTCGATCGTTTTTAATAGAGAAATTATCTGTAACGGGTGGTCATATTGGACCAAATCTAGGTGTTGTAGAATTGACAATTGCACTTCATAAATCGTTCAATAGTCCAGAAGATAAGTTTCTTTGGGATGTTGGACATCAAGCATATGTGCATAAAATTTTAACAGGGCGAGCAGATCAGTTTGATACGCTACGTCAATTTAAAGGGCTTTGTGGCTTTCCGAAAAGAATTGAAAGTGAGCATGATGTGTGGGAGGCGGGGCATAGCTCCACATCTCTTTCTGCTGCTATGGGAATGGCAAAAGCGCGCGATTTACAAAACAAAAAGAATTTCGTTGTACCGATTATTGGTGACGGGGCACTAACAGGTGGAATGGCATTAGAGGCGCTCAATCATATTGGGCACGAGAAAACAGATATGGTTGTTATTTTAAATGATAACGAAATGTCAATTGCTCCCAATGTAGGCGCTTTGCATAATGTACTTGGAAAGCTACGTACACACGGCACGTACAATAAAGCAAAAGACGATTTAGAATATTTACTGAAAAAAATCCCAGCTGTTGGTGGAAAACTTGCAGGAACTGCAGAGCGAGTAAAAGATAGTTTAAAATACTTACTTGTATCTGGTGTATTCTTTGAAGAAATGGGTTTCACTTATTTAGGTCCAATTGATGGACATAATTTTGAAGCATTAGAAGAAAACTTAAAAAATGCGAAGAAAATGAAAGGGCCAGTCCTCCTACATGTTATTACGAAAAAAGGTAAAGGGTATAAACCTGCCGAACAAGATAAAATCGGTACTTGGCACGGAACTGGTCCATATAAAACGGAAACAGGTGCTTTTGTTAAATCAGTAACTAATGCACCTTCTTGGAGCGGTCTGATCGCGGAAACTGCTAGGAAACTTGCACGTACAGATAAACGCATAGTTGCCATTACTCCTGCAATGCCTGTTGGATCTAAATTGGAAGGATTTGCTTCCGAGTTTCCAAATCGCATGTTTGATGTAGGAATTGCGGAACAACATGCGACTACTATGGCGGCAGGAATGGCTGCGGATGGAATGAAACCATTTTTAGTTATTTACTCGACGTTTCTACAAAGAGCATATGATCAGGTGCTTCATGATATTTGTCGTCAAAACTTGAATGTAGTGATTGGTATTGACCGTTCTGGGTTAGTAGGAGCAGATGGGGAAACTCACCAAGGAGTTTACGACATTTCCTTTTTACGTCATATGCCTAATATGGTCATCATGATGCCAAAAGATGAAAACGAAGGACAACATATGGTGAAAACGGCATTTGAATATGAAGATGGTCCGATTGCTCTCCGTTATCCAAGAGGAAATGGATTAGGTGTGCCAATGGACGATCAATTGAAATTAATACCTATTGGTTCATGGGAAGTATTAAAAGAAGGCACACAAGCTGTCATCTTAACGTTTGGTACAACGATTACAATGGCAATGAAAGCAGCAGAACAACTGGCAGAAGCGAATATTTCGGTCGAAGTCGTGAATGCCCGTTTTATCAAACCACTGGATGAACAAATGTTAGTGAGTTTACATGAACGTAATATACCAATTATTACAGTGGAAGAAAGTGCACTTCAAGGTGGATTTGGAAGTGCAGTTCTAGAATTTTTCAACGAGCAAAATCTACAACCAAATGTAAAAAGAATTGGAATACCTGACGTATTTATCGAACATGGTGATGTTAACCAATTATTAGAGGAAATTCATATTACGACGGAAGATATCGTAAAGCTAGTGAGCACCTCAGTAAATGAAGGTTCAAGGCATATTACATCATGACAAAAATACCGAAAGAGCGTGTAGATATACTATTAGTGGAACAAGGTTTATTTGAAACGAGAGAAAAAGCAAAGCGTGCTATTATGGCGGGGCTAATATATAACAAAGAAGAACGTGTAGACAAACCAGGAGAAAAATTAGGAATCGATTCTGTTTTAACCGTAAAGGGTCAAGTATTGAAATATGTAAGCAGAGGTGGTCTAAAGCTTGAGAAGGCGTTAGAGCAATTCGATCTTACCGTTCAAGACAAGATTATGTTAGATATCGGTTCCTCTACTGGTGGATTCACAGATTGTGGGTTACAAAATGGTGTAAAGTATGCATATGCACTAGATGTGGGAAGCAACCAATTAGCATGGAAAATTCGGCAAGATCCTCGTGTAACTGTTATGGAGAAAACGAATTTCAGATATTCGACTCCTGCAGATTTTGGAGAAGGTCTACCTTCGTTTGCTTCGATCGATGTATCTTTCATTTCATTGAAATTAATTTTTCCAACGTTAAAAACAATTTTGGTTCCGAACGGCGATGTGATAGCTCTTGTTAAACCGCAGTTCGAAGCAGGGAAAGACCGCGTTGGAAAAAAAGGTATTGTAAGAGATCCAGCGGTACATGTAGATGTATTAAGTGATATTGCGGGCTTTGCGGAAACACAAAATTTCCAATTAAAGAATGTTTCTTTTTCACCGATAACTGGTGGGGAAGGTAATATCGAATTTCTTTTTCATTTAATAAGCGTAGATGAGGGGCAAGTTATCCCTCATGAAATAGATTTTACAAAGCTCGTCAATGTTGCACATAATTCTTTCAAATAATTCGCGACTCTACACGAGAGTCGCGTTTTTTCTTGTGACTTTTAAGTTGAAGTGCTAATGTATAAAGTAAATAGTATAAATATACAATGAGGTGACCTATTTGAATAAAGGGCAAAGGCATATACGGATTCGTGATATTATTGCCAATAATGAAATTGAGACACAAGACGATTTAGTCGACTTTTTAAAGAATACAGGATATAACGTGACACAAGCTACTGTCTCTAGAGATATAAAAGAACTACATTTAGTAAAAGTTCCACTACCAAATGGTAGATACAAATATAGTTTGCCTGCCGACCAACGATTCAATCCTACACAGAAATTACGTCGTGCATTAACGGATGCTTTTGTTAGTATCGATGGAGCAAGTCACTTTTTAGTCATGAAAACGTTACCTGGAAACGCACATGCAATTGGTTCGTTAATTGATTATTTAGATTGGACAGAAATACTTGGAACGATTTGCGGAGATGATACTTGCTTAATCTTATGTCGAGAAGTAGCGGATAGCGAAATCGTCAAAGGCAGACTCTTAGAGATGCTATAACTTCACTCAGCTAACAAAAAATGCTGATCATTTGAAATTTGGCTAAGCCTCGGGCGGATGTCACAGATATTGAAAGGAGTAGAAGCGGACAGTCTAAATTCCCGACGTCCTACTCTTGCGCAAAGCTCGTCACAAAAGAACTTTTGTCAAAACGACTGAATGACCTACATATTTGTAGGCCTTAATTGCAATTCAAAATCTGGACGCAATTACGCCGAGGCGAAATTGATAAAAAGAGGTGAGGTTTGTTGTTAAAGGAATTATCCATTAAAAACTTTGCGATTATTGATGAACTCACGGTTAGTTTTGAAGAGGGATTAACCGTATTGACTGGTGAAACAGGAGCAGGTAAATCTATAATTATAGATGCGGTACATTTATTATGCGGTGGAAGAGGTTCGCAAGAGTTTATTCGCCATGGAGAAAAAAGGGCAGAATTAGAAGGATTGTTTATCATTTCTAACCCAAAGCATGGTGTTTTCAAAAAAATGATGGATGTCGGGATCGACATAGACGAAGAGTCCATTATTTTAAGAAGGGATATAAATGATTCCGGTAAAAGTGTTTGTCGAGTAAATGGGAAACTTGTCACAATAGGTATGCTAAGAGAGATTGGCGCGTCGTTAATCGATATTCATGGCCAACATGAAAGCCAAGAATTGATGGACGACAAAGCGCATATCCATCTGCTGGACCAATTTGCTGGTGAAGATTTAAAACTTGTAAAAGAATCGTATAAAGAATTATTTGTCAAATATAAAAAATGGAAAAAAGAGCTTGCTACTCTAACAGAAAATGAACAACAAATCGCCCATAAAATAGATTTATATACTTTTCAAGTAGATGAAATTGAAGAGGCCGGTCTAGTTATTGGAGAGGAAGAACAGCTTTCAGAAGAGAAAAAGAAGCTGCAAAATTTCCATAAAGTTTTCGATAAAATGGGAAATGCTTACGAAGCTATTTTAGCCGAGTCAAGAGGATTAGATTATATCGGCACAGCAATGGCTGAATTACAAGATATAGCCGATGTCGATAAAAATATGCACGACTTAAGTGAAAACGTATCAACCGCATTTTATATGTTACAAGATGCTGCATACCAGCTAAAAAATGAATTAGATGAAATGGAATACGATAGCAACCAATTACAACTTGTAGAAGATCGGTTAGCCTTAATCCAAACATTGAAAAGGAAATATGGAGCTTCCATTGAAGAAGTTTTACAATATAAGGAACAAATCGAGTATAGTTTAGGACAACTCGTAAATAGAGATGAACAAATCCAAAAAATGGCCGATAAAATTAATCAAATTGAAAAGGACCTGGAATTAGAAGCGACCGATTTAACGCATAAGCGAAAAGTTGCTGCGAAACAACTAAGTAAAGCAATTATGGAACAATTGCAAGAGCTTTATATGGAAAAGGCTACCTTTTCAGTTATGTTTCATGAACCAACGAAAACGGCCTATAATGAAAATGGATTAGATGAATTGTCTTTTTATATTTCCACAAATGTAGGAGAACCACTAAAAGCATTAACCAAAATTGCTTCTGGTGGTGAGCTATCTCGTATGATGCTAGCATTGAAAAGTATTTTCTCCAAACATCAAGGTCTTACGTCGATCATATTTGATGAAGTGGACACAGGGGTAAGCGGAAGAGTAGCACAGGCAATCGCAGAAAAAATTGCAGGAATTGCTACAAATTCACAAGTATTGTGTATCTCCCATTTACCGCAAGTTGCGGCAATGGCAGACCAACATTTAATGATTAAAAAAGAAGTCAATGGCAATCGTACATTTACAGTACTAGAAGAAGTAATAGGTGATAAGCGAGCTGAAGAACTTAGTCGTATGATGTCTGGTGCAGAAATCACAAGTACGACGTTTCAACATTCAAAAGAGCTATTAAAATTAGCAAATGATCGGAAGAAAATATTACGAAATGTACGAAGACCTTAACGCATAGGTCTTCTTTTTTTATGAAAATAAACGGGGCCTTGCCTGAAGGAGATTCGCAGGATGCAAGTAATGCAGTCCTTGCGACAATTTTTTTTGCGAAGAGCTTTGCGCAGGAGCACGATGTTGCGAACTTAGAATGTATTCCTCTAACATAGGCGATTGCGCTTTTGTTATTATCAATTATTTACCTCACATAGAGTTCTTTCTACGGGACATAGTATTTGTATAGGAGGTGAAATATGAAAAAAACCTATCGTAAATGGTCGCTAATGCCAATGCTTTTCATTACTTTATTCTTTGCGAGCAACCCTACTTTTGCAGAGCAAACCTCGGTCGTCCCACTTGGTCAATCAATACAAATTGATCTTCAATACGGCGCTGTATTCCTCAGTCACGATGTTATGCTAACGGATGAAGAATGGTTGCGCGCTGGTGATTCCATTCACCAAATTAATGACCAAAAGATAACAAATGTAGAGGAAGTAAAAACGCACGTAAAAAACAAAGAACAAATTATTATTCAGTATGAGCACAATAAAAAAATGCATACAAAAGAAATTACTTCCGAACAAACACTAAAACTTCTTCCCTTTTTACGTGATGCAACAGAAGGAATTGGCACATTGACTTATTTTGACCCTGCTACAAAAGAATTTGGGGCACTTGGTCATCAAATTGTCGACCATGCGACAGGAGTAACTCCCAAGTTTTCTGAAGGATCTATTTATTTATCTTCGATTGAACAAATAAAGAAAAGTATCCCTGGTCAACCAGGATATAAAATTACCTCGCATGAGGCAAATACTTCGCCAATTGGCGGTGTCGAAGAAAACAATGTGTATGGCATATTTGGTAAGTTAGAGGATAACGCTTTAGTAAATATTCCATTGCAACAAGTAGAAATTGCAGACGTAGAAACAATAATGTCAGGTGAAGCAATTATGCGAACATCGATCGATGGTGAAAAAGTGCAGGACTTTACGATAAATATTTCTTCGGTCGATGGACATCTTTTTCAATTTACTGTTACGGATAAATCACTCATACAAAAAACAGGCGGAATTTTACAAGGTATGAGTGGAAGTCCGATCATCCAAAAAGATAAACTAATCGGTGTAGTAACACATATGTATGTGGACAAACCTAAAAATGGTGCGGCACTTGCAATTACCGAAATGATGAAAAAAAATCCATGAAATTGATTATGCAGGGTAGACCAAAAAATTTGGTCTACCCTTTTTCGGAAGATAAAGTTACAATGGACATATAGAGAAATCGACTAAATTGTCGAAATAATTATTTAATTATCAAAAAAGGTAGAAACTGTAATAGGAAAGACTTATTTTTAGCAAAAATAAAGGAAGTAGTCTAAAAATAGCGAATAGTACAAAAGTCAAAAAATACAAAGGTGGATGAGTATGATGGAAAAAATTAAAATTGCAATTGTAGATGACAATAAGGACTTACTACGGACAATGGGATCTTATTTTGATCAACATCCAGAAATAGAGGTAATAGGTACTGCAAGTAATGGAAAACTTTGCTTAGAGTTATTAGAAACAACAAAACCCGACGTCCTTTTACTAGATATTATTATGCCTCATCTAGATGGGATTGCTGTGTTAGATAGCTTACAAAAAAATAATCAATTGAACGGTATTCAAATTATTATGTTAACTGCCTTCGGTCAAGAAGACGTCATGAAGCAGGCAGTCGATTTAGGGGCATCCTATTTTATGTTAAAGCCGTTTGAATTTGATCGTCTTGTAACGCAAATAAAACAAGTTGCTGGCAAAAAAGAATTTATCCAAGACATTCCTGTCAAGTCAAATCCTGAAAAAGAAGCAGCACAAAGTAAACGAATGATCGATCATACGATTACAAACGTTATCAAAGAAATTGGCGTACCGGCACATATTAAAGGGTATTCTTATTTACGCGAAGCGATTCAAATGGTATATACGGACGTTGAATTGCTTGGCTCCATTACAAAAGTATTATATCCAGAAATCGCTAAAAAATTTCAAACGACTCCATCTCGTGTAGAGCGTGCAATCCGACATGCAATCGAAGTAGCATGGAATCGTGGAAACTACGAAACTATTTCTAAAATGTTTGGTTATACGGTGCATCATCTAAAGTCAAAACCTACCAATAGTGAGTTCATCGCGATGATCGCAGATAAAATTCGTATGGAGAATATGGCTAGCTGAGAGGGTTAGACCGTAGTTTATAGTTGTGTATAAGCCAACCAATTTCTAAAATTTTAACTAGATTCTAATTCAAATCCTATAAACTACTACCAACAAAGCCAACGAATAAGTCGATTCGCTGGTTTTTTTTTGCTTAGAAAATTATTAAATCTATTTGCATGTGTATTATTTCCTCTAAACAACATAACCATTTTATTTGGTATATTTTCAGGTGTATTTTATTGATTTAGCGACATAAAGTCGTAGAAAGAAGTGAAAGTTCTGCCTTTTGTCCTAAAATGAACAATGTTAGATGCAACCAAACGCCTGTATTTTACGATAAGCTTTCAGTATTTTGTAAGTAAGTTAGGTATTAATATGGAAATTCATCTAACCCTCTATTTTTTTCATACGCTAATTTCAATTAGACGTATAATAAAGTTGGAGAGGAAGTGGGAACTTGATGATTATAGAACAGAATGAAGAAATTACATTATCGGAAGAGAATGGACGTGTTTTCATAGCGATAACTAATGATGGATATAACTTAAAGAAATTTGATGAATTGACACGCAAGCATACACGTCTAAAGGTATCAAATTTTTTAGCTTTAAAAAAAGCGTTAGAACATAAATCCCATGATCCTATTGAGGTAGGTAGCTGGATAGAAAGCATGGAGTTAGAAATAAGTGAAGATAAAATGGAAGCACTCCTTACAATTTTTGAATCACAGACATATATCCAGGAAAACTTAGCTGAAATTCATTCAAACATTCAAAAAGTATTACAGGAACAGCGGATTATTTATGGACATAGACCAATCGATTTACTCTCAGTAAAGTCAGGAAAAACATACATAGTTGCAAAAGGATTGCCTCCTGAAAAAGGGGAAAATGCTAAAGTGACATATTTAGACCAAGCAGAAAAAAAGCCTGTCGTTAAAGAGGATGGTAACACTGACTTTTTTGACATGAATTTTATCGTCGAAATAAAAGAAGGGTCATGGTTAGGGGAAAAAATGCCACCTCAAAAAGGTGAGGATGGGATAAATATATTCGGGGAAAGCGTACCTGCTGAACTGGGCGACGATATACAGTTAAAATATGACACGAAAAGTGCATATGAAGTGGAGGAAGACGGAAAAACTGTGCTTCGTTCTAAAACCAATGGAATTATAGGGGTAGTGAATGGGGTGCTATCCGTTCAAAGACATCTCGTTATTGATGGTGATGTTGGGTTAGAAACAGGAAGTCTAACATTTGATGGATCGATTCGAGTCAAAGGGACGGTTATGGCAGGATATTCAGTCATTGCATCAGGGGATATTTCAATCGAAGGAAAAGAAGGAGTAAATGCCGCGGAATTGATAAAATCAACAGAAGGAGATGTCTATATTAAAGGAGGCATTTTCGGTCGTGGTGTAACAAAAGTCGAAGCCTACAAAAATATTTTTATTAAGCATGCGAATGAATGTACTTTAGAAGCAAAAGAGGATATACACATTGGGTTTTATACCCTTGGTTCTATTATTGCAGCCAACCAAATATTAGTTGATGAACATAAAGGGAAAATTATTGGTGGCAAAACGATAGCAGTCAATTCGATTACTGCTGCATATTCTGGTAATAGTTTGGAAAGAAAAACAGAATTGATTGTCCAAGGTATTGATCGAAAAATACTAAAGGAAAATGCAAAAGAGAAAGCGGAAGAAATGATAAAGTTACAAGAAAAAATTTCGAATTTGAACGTCCAAATAAGTCACTTCAATCAATTAAAAAATGCCATGACTGTTCAACAAATAGCAGTATTTGAACAAACAAAGCAAAAATATAACCATTTGCAAGTGGAAATAAAAGAAATAGATGCAGAAATTCAACGAATATTAAGAACGTTACGCCAACCAAAAGATTATCATATTCATATTACAAAAGAAGCGAATGCTGGGACGATTATTCAAATTGGCTATAAATCATCCGTATTATCTAGTCCGACAAAAGGAAAATTTAAAATAGAAAATGGGGAGTTAAATGTCTAATATACCCGTATATGCGCATCGTGGAGCCCCAAATAGGGCTGTCGAAAATTCTATGAAAGCTTTCAAACGTTCGATCTTACTAGGAGTCGATGGGATTGAAATAGATTTACAGCTATCCGCAGACGGTGTTGCTTTCGTTACGCATGATATTGATTTTTTTCGATTAGCTGGAAATAGTCGACGTATTACGGATATGAGAGCAGAAGAAATTTTGCAGCTTAAATTAGGAAGTCCGCTTTATCGAAAATTTTGGTACAGTCGCGTGATGACATTCGACCAATTTTTACAATTAGTAGCACCTACTGGTATAAAATTGAGTATTGAACTAAAGGAATCATTTTTAGGAAAAATAGAAAAAATTATTGAAGTCGTTGAAAAAACAAAAGGTATAGCAGATGTCCATTTTTCTTCGTTCGAATTTAGTATATTGCAAACGATTCATACGATGGGGTTGAATGCAAAAACAGCTTTCATCGGAAGAAAAAACTCCGATTGGGATTATGTTTTATCTATAAAAAAATGGGATGCAATCCATTTAAACAAAAAATTTTATGATTCGGAACTAATGCACAAAATTTGGAGCGCAGGATTTCCGATTCGTTTTTATAATGTAAAAGGAAATGAAAAATACATCGTTCATCCACATGAATCCGTTATTGGCTGGATCACTGACTTTCCAGAAAAAATCATACAGCGACAAAAAAGGAATCTGACTTAAAAAGTCAAGATTCCTTTTTCTTTTGAAATCGTGGAGCTACTTTTCCATTTTTTCGATCCCTGTTCAATAGAAATCCGGCAAAGAAGCCTAGGCCTAGAACAGTGAAAATAATTCCGCTAATAAATTGTACGGCCAAGCCTCCAATAGGAAGAATTTGTAATCCGAAAAACGTATCTCTCATTAATTTAATTCCAAACGCTGCTAAAATACCAGGAATTAATAACACGATTAAAGCCGCTAAACGACCCATTTTCTTCACTCCTGTTCCTACAATTTTAATTTTACATGCAAGAATATGATTGTCAATGAAAGAAACTTACGTTATGATAAATGAGAAGTGCAATAAGTTGCGAAAAAGAAAACGGGGGTGTGCATATTTTTGCAAAACATACTCATTGTAGGTGCAGGTAAAGGTGGATATGCACTTCTGAAGTTGATTGAACAAGCTGATTACTTACAAGTAACAGCAATCGTTGATATCAACGAAGAAGCTCCTGGAATGATTTACGCAAAAGAGCAGCAAATTCCAACGTATTCAGATTGGAAACCT
Organism: Psychrobacillus sp. OK032; assembly: GCF_900111345.1. GTDB lineage: Bacteria > Bacillota > Bacilli > Bacillales_A > Planococcaceae > Psychrobacillus. Next base: position 97,193 of record NZ_FOGY01000002.1, on the reverse strand, counting down.
CTTTTATCCGGAAATATTCAAATTATCATTGATGTAACAGGGCAAAAAGAAGTGTTTCAACACCTTCTTGCAGATAGTCCTGCTACAGCAGTTGTTATACCGGGTGAAATTGCAAACTTAATCGTTACTTTGTTAGAAGAAAAAAATGATTACATTCAAATTATTGACCGTAAAAAAATGATGCAAGAGCTGATTTTTAACTCTATCGAAGAAGGTATGATCGGGATTGATCACCGAGGTATCGTCAATTTTTTCAACAAAAGTGCTGAAAGAATGACAAAAATGCCAGTAGTACAAGCAATTGGTAAGCATGTGCATGAAGTAATAAGTTTAAGTGAATTACCGAGAATATTCGAGACTGGTAGTGTCGAATTGAACAAAGAACTCACTCTTGAAAGCGGTACCAAAATTGTTACGTCACGGTATCCGATGGTCAATGAAGAGGGAAAAAGAGTCGGCGCATTTGCAGTATTTAAGGATATTACAGAGGTGCTTAGACTTGCTGAAGAGATTACTAACTTAACTGAAATACAAAAAATGTTAGAGGCAATTATCCATTCGAGTGATGACGCTATTTCTGTAGTGGATGAAGAAGGTAGAGGAATCCTTATTAATCCTGCATATACTCGAATTACTGGTTTCAGCGAAGGAGAAGTGATCGGCCGGCCGGCAACTGCGGATATTTCAGAAGGGGAAAGTATCCATTTAAAAGTGTTGCAAACAAAAAAACCGATTCGTGGGGTGAATCTTCGAGTTGGAAAACAGAAAAAAGAAGTGATTGTAAATGTTGCTCCAATTCTTGTGAATAGCGTGTTAAAAGGGAGTGTCGGTGTCATTCATGACATGACTGAAATGCGCGGACTTATGAAAGAGTTGGATCGTGCAAAAACGCTTATACGTACATTGGAATTATCGTATTCACTAAAAGATATTTCGGGAACATCGAAACAGATAATTTTTGCGATTGATCAAGCAAGACTAGCGGCAAGTGTACCTGTTACCGTCCTCTTAAGGGGAGAGGTTGGTTCGGGGAAGGATTTATTTGCCCATGCAATTCATAGTGAAAGTGACAGAGCGCTTCATCCATTTATCCGTGTAAATTGTAGTGCTTTAGAAGAACAATTATTGGAAAAAGAATTATTTGGCTTTGAAGAGAACGGTTTAAGTCAAGCGGGACTATTCGAGAATGCTGTAAATGGTACTATTCTCTTGGACGAAGTTGGGGAACTTACGAAAAAGACGCAAGCAAAATTGCTCCGCGTTTTGAGGGAAAATGCCATTATTCGGGTTGGAGGAACTTCTTCTATTTCCGTAAATGTACGAATCATTGCATCTAGCAGTTTAAATTTAGAAAAAGCTATGCGTGAAGGCGAGTTTAGAGAAGATCTTTATTTCCAATTAAATCGAATGCCTATTCATATTCCTGCACTAAGGGAGCGAAAAGAAGACATTCCGCTTATTGCGGAACATTTACTTGTGAAGCTTAACCAAGAATTTGGCCGGAATATAGAAGGATTCACGGAGGACGCGATGAAAAGTTTACTTGACTATGATTGGCCAGGAAATGTCCGTGAACTCGAAAATATCATCAGTCGTTCTATGATTTTCTTGCAGCCGAATGATCGATTTGTCGAAGAACAGCATTTACCAAAATCGATGCTTGTTTTAGAAAATAATGGCGACAAGGATGAAGAGCTAATTGGTACGCTTGCAGAACAGATGGATGAGATGGAGAAGAAAGTGTTAGCTCGTGCGCTTAGAGCTTGTGGTGGCAATAAATCGCAAACTGCTAAAAAACTTCAGATTTCGCTACGTACTTTATATTACAAGCTAGAGAAATATCATTTAGTCTAAAATGGGTGTTACGTTCAAGCTACAAGGGGTATTTATTATATAGATTAACAATCATTTAACTACTGGGAGGAATTACACATGAAAATTTTCAAATATATGGAGACTTACGATTATGAGCAATTAGTTTTTTGCCAAGACAAAACATCTGGGTTGAAAGCGATTATTGCAATTCACGACACTACGCTTGGACCAGCACTTGGTGGAACTCGTATGTGGAATTATGCGTCCGAAGAAGAGGCAATTGAAGACGCTCTGCGCTTGGCAAAAGGCATGACATATAAAAATGCTGCTGCAGGTCTAAATCTTGGTGGTGGGAAAACAGTTATTATTGGTGATCCACTTAAAGACAAAAATGAAGAAATGTTCCGTGCTTTTGGTCGTTTCATCCAAGGGTTAAATGGTCGTTATATTACAGCGGAAGATGTAGGTACAACTGTAGCGGACATGGATATTATTCATGAAGAGACGAATTATGTTACAGGTATTTCTGAAGCATTTGGTTCATCGGGTAACCCATCGCCAGTAACTGCTTACGGTGTATATGTAGGAATGAAAGCGGCGGCAAAGGAAGCATTTGGTTCTGATTCACTAGAAGGTAAAACAGTGGCAGTACAAGGTGTAGGAAATGTTGCATACACATTATGCGATTATTTACACAAAGAAGGTGCAAAACTAATAGTAGCGGATATAAACCAAACGTCTGTTGATCGTGCTGTAAATGCATTTGGTGCTATTCAAGTTGGAGTAGATGAAATCTACGCACAAGATGCAGATATTTTCGCACCATGTGCACTAGGTGCAATTATTAATGATAATACAATTCCACAACTAAAAGCAAAAGTAATTGCAGGTTCTGCCAATAACCAATTAAAAGATACAAAACATGGCGATATCATCCATGAGATGGGCATTGTTTATGCACCGGACTATGTTATCAATTCAGGTGGCGTTATTAACGTAGCGGACGAGTTATATGGCTATAATCAAGATCGTGCAATGAAACGTGTTGCTGGAATATATGATACAATTGAAAAGATTTTCGCTATTTCTAAAAGAGATGAGATTCCAACATACGTTGCGGCAGACCGACTTGCGGAAGAACGCATTGAACGTGTAGGAAAATCTCGAAGCCAATTTTTACAAAACGGCAAACATATTATTACAAATCGATAATATCAATTACGCCTCGGAGTAATTGCGTCCAGATTTTGAATCGAGCTTGAGGCCTACAGGATGTAGGTAATACAGTTGTTGCGACAAATGTTCTTTTGCGAAGAGCTTTGCACAGGAGCATAGAACTTTTGCGACGAGCTTTGCACAGAAGCATAGATCTTTTGCGACGAGCTTTGCACAGGAGCATAGAACTTTTGCGACGAGCTTTGCGCAGGAGCATAGAACTTTTGCGACGAGCTTTGCGCAGGAGCAGGACATCGCGAACTTAGACTGCCTACTTTGACTCCTTTCAAAACCTGTGACATCCGCCGGAGGCTTTATCTTCATTCAGCGGGCATTTGAGCGCTAGTGGAACAGTAAACAAAACGTATTCATGAGGTGGGATTCTTCTGCTAAATGAAGAAAAAATAGACGAAATATATGCAAAATAATAGATAACCAAATGATGATGGGCCGACTTTGAAAAAAGCGGCCTTCTTCGTTCAAAATTGGTTCTGTTTAGTATTAAGGAGGCTAATTCGTTGGCAAAAGAATATGATGTAGTCATTATCGGTGGCGGTACAGGCGGGTACGTCGCTGCAATTCGGTCGGCTCAATTAGGGTTGAAAACAGCAATCGTCGAAAAAGGTAATCTTGGAGGTACATGCTTACATAAAGGATGTATTCCGAGTAAGGCATTGCTCCGTAGTGCAGAAGTGTATACAACTACGAAAAATCATGCAGCCGACTTTGGTGTAAACACAGCGGAAGTGACACTGGATTTTCAACGTGTACAAGCACGGAAAGAATCGATAGTGAGTCAATTACACCAAGGTGTACAGGGGCTAATGAAAAAAGGTAAAATAGATGTATATGAAGGTACAGGAAGAATGCTTGGGCCATCTATCTTTTCTCCTTCACCAGGTGGTACAATCTCTGTTGAAATGAATAATGGCGAAGAAAACGAAATGCTCATCCCGAAAAATGTAGTAATCGCTACAGGTTCAAGACCACGTACTTTACCGGGTCTAACAATTGACGGGACATTTGTCATGAGTTCAGATGAAGCTCTTGCAATGACCGAGCTGCCAAAATCAATCCTAATAGTCGGTGGTGGTGTCATTGGAATCGAATGGGCATCCATGTTAAATGACTTCGGAGTCGAAGTGACGGTGGTTGAGTATGCAGATCGTATTATACCTACGGAAGACAAAGATATTTCTAAAGAAATGCAAAAGTTACTAACAAAAAAAGGTATCACCTTTGTTACAAGTGCAGGAGTGCTTCCGGAAACATTGAAAATAGAAGGCGATCAAGTAACAATTTCAGCAGAACTAAATGGGGAAAATAAAACATTCACTGCTGATAAAATGCTCGTATCTGTTGGCCGTCAAGCGAATGTAGAAGGTATTGGCATTGAAAATACCGATATCGTTGTAGAAAAAGGATTTGTCCAAGTATCTGAAACATTCCAAACAAAAGAATCTCATATATATGCTATTGGCGATGTAATCGGTGGGCTTCAGTTAGCGCATGTAGCAAGTCATGAAGGAATTACTGCTATTGAGCATATCGCTGGTAACGACATCTCACCTATTGATTACGCATTAGTTTCTCGTTGTATCTATTCGAATCCCGAAAGCTCTAGCGTCGGGATTACAGAACAGCAAGCAAAAGAACAAGGATTCGATGTAAAGGTTGGTAAATTCTCATTTAAAGCAATCGGAAAAGCGCTTGTTTATGGCGAATCAGATGGTTTTGTAAAAATCGTTGCAGATAAAGCAACGGATGATATTTTAGGTGTTCATATGATTGGACCTCATGTAACGGATATGATTTCGGAAGCAGGTCTAGCTATGGTTCTGGATGCAACTCCTTGGGAAATCGCACATACGATTCATCCACACCCAACACTTAGTGAGGTAATGGGAGAAGCAGCACTTGCTGTAGATGGTAAAGCTATTCATATGTAAAAGGAGGAATTCTATATGACAACAAATCGTCACGCAGAATTAGGGTTAACAAATGAAGATGTGTTGAAAATGTTCGAAACGATGCTAATGGCACGCCGTATCGATGAACGTATGTGGTTATTAAACCGCGCAGGTAAAATTCCTTTTGTTATATCTTGTCAAGGACAAGAAGCAGCACAAGTAGGAGCAGCATTTGCTCTTGATAATACAAAAGACTATATTGCACCATATTACCGTGATATGGGGGTTGTTTTACACTTTGGTATGACGGCAAAAGATCTAATGTTATCCGCTTTTGCAAAAGCGGAAGATCCAAACTCTGGCGGACGCCAGATGCCAGGTCATTTTGGACAAAAGAAAAATAGAATTTTAACTGGCTCTTCACCGGTTACTACACAATTACCACATGCAGTGGGAGTTGCTTTAGCTGCAAAAATTGAAAAGAAAGATTTTATTACATTTGTAACACTCGGAGAAGGTTCTTCTAACCAAGGAGATTTCCACGAAGGACTTAACTTTGCAGGAGTTCATCAATTACCATGTATCACAATGGTTGAAAACAATAATTACGCAATTTCTGTACCATTTGAACGACAAGTAGCGAGTAAAACCGTTGCGGATCGTGCTTCTAGTTACGGAATGCCTGGTGTGAGGGTAGATGGAAAAGATCCAATTGCTGTTTATAAAGTAGTAAAAGAAGCTGCTGATCGTGCTCGTAATGGAGAAGGCCCAAGTTTAATCGAAGCTGTAACCTATCGTTTAACTGCTCACTCCTCTGATGATGATGATCGTCAGTACCGTACAGCGGAAGATATTGCAGAAGGTAAAGCATTAGATCCACTTATTACATTTGCAAAATATTTACGAGAAAATGATATTTTGACGACTGAACTAGAAAAAGAGATAAATGATCGCATTATGAAGGAAGTAAATGAGGCAACTGATTATGCAGAAAACGCACCGTATGCTGCTCCTGAAGATGCATTAAAGCACGTATATGCAGAAAAAGATGGGGGGAACGCATAATGGCAATCATGTCTTATATCGATGCAATAACACTTGCAATGAAAGAAGAAATGACTCGCGATGAGCGCGTGTTCGTTCTAGGTGAAGACGTAGGTCGAAAAGGCGGGGTCTTCAAAGCGACGAATGGCCTTTATGATGAATTCGGTGAATATCGAGTTTTAGACACACCCCTTGCGGAATCTGCCATTGCAGGAGTTGGAATTGGTGCTGCGATGTACGGGCTTCGTCCTATTGCGGAGATGCAGTTTGCGGATTTTATTATGCCTGCAGTGAACCAAATAATTTCAGAAGCGGCGCGTATTCGATACCGTTCGAATAATGACTGGACTTGTCCGATCGTTATTCGTGCCCCGTTCGGTGGTGGTATTCATGGTGCGCTTTATCATTCGCAATCAGTGGAAGCAATTTTTGCGAACCAACCGGGATTGAAAATTGTTATTCCTTCAACTCCTTATGATGCAAAAGGGTTACTAAAAGCGGCAATTCGCGATGAAGATCCTGTAATGTTCTTTGAGCATAAACGAGCTTATCGTCTTATTAAAGGGGAAGTTCCAGAAGAGGATTATACTATTGAAATAGGTAAAGCGGACGTAAAACGTGAAGGCGAAGACATTACTGTTATTACGTATGGTCTTGCTGTTCACTTTGCTTTACAGGCAGCAGAACGTTTAGAAAAAGATGGAATCTCCGCACACATTCTAGATTTACGTACGATATATCCTTTAGATAAAGACGCGATCATTGAAGCAGCATCTAAAACAGGTAAAGTACTTCTTGTTACAGAAGATAACAAAGAAGGCAGCATTATTAGCGAAGTAGCAGCAATCATTGCAGAAAACTGTTTATTTGATCTAGATGCACCTATTATGCGACTTGCTGGTCCCGATATTCCGGCTATGCCATATGCGCCTACTATGGAAAAATTCTTTATGATCAATCCAGATAAAGTTGAAAAAGCGATGCGCGAGCTAGCGGAATATTAACTCCATTCAGCAAAAAAAACACTTTGCCGAATAAAGTTAATAATGCCTCCGGCGGATGTCACAGATTTTGTAAGGAGTTAATCGTGCATACACGATTCAAAATCTGGACGCACTGTTTTCTGCGACGAGCTTTGCGCAGGAGCAATAACTTCTGCGCAGCTGAACGAAGAGAAGCGGAAGCAATACGCCAAGGCGAATTTGATAAGGAGGGACTTACATGGCTTTAGAACAAATCAAAATGCCTCAGCTTGGAGAAAGCGTTACAGAAGGTACAATCGAAAAATGGTTAGTAAAACCAGGCGATCACGTAAACAAGTATGATGCACTTGCTGAAGTAAACACAGACAAAGTTACGGCAGAAGTGCCTTCTTCCTTTACAGGAGTTATTAAAGAACTAGTTGCAAACGAAGGAGATACACTTGCGGTTGGAGAAGTAGTCTGTACTATTGAGACAGAAGGTGGGTCTTCAGTGGAAGTTGTAGAAGCTGCTCCAGAGCAACCAACAGCCGAAACTGTCAAACCAGCGGCGGAAGTACAAAAGAATGCTGTTCCTGTGAACCGGGAAAAAGGTGCAAAAGCTCGTTATTCACCAGCCGTATTAAAACTTTCACAAGAACATGGAATTGACCTTACTTTAGTTAATGGGACTGGCAATGAAGGAAGAATTACACGTAAAGATTTACTGAAAATTATTGAAAGCGGAGAGATTCCTGTTGCCGCACCAGTAGAATCAAAAGTGGAGCAATCACAAGCTACACCACAAGCACAAGTGACAGCTGCACCAAAAGCCGCTCCAGTAAATGTACCTGTTGCAGTCGGAGATATTGAAATTCCAATAACCGGCGTTCGTAAAGCTATCGCGGCAAATATGTTACGTAGTAAACACGAAGCGCCACATGCATGGACAATGATTGAAGTGGATGTAACGAGTATGGTTCAATACAGAGACACTATCAAGAATGACTTCAAACAAAAAGAAGGTTTTAATGTTACGTACTTTGCTTTCTTCGTAAAAGCTGTCTCCCAAGCACTAAAAGAATTCCCTATGATGAATTCGATGTGGGCTGGAGATAAAATCGTACAAAAAAAAGACATCAACATTTCAATCGCTGTAGCAACTGAAGATGCACTTTACGTTCCAGTTATAAAAAATGCGGATGAAAAAACAATTAAGGGTATTGCGCGTGAAGTCAATGAACTTGCTGCAAAAGTTCGCTCTGGTAAATTAAAATCAGACGAAATGCAAGGTGGAACATTCACTGTAAACAACACAGGATCTTTTGGTTCTGTTCAATCCATGGGAATCATCAACTACCCACAAGCAGCGATTTTACAAGTGGAATCAATTGTGAAACGTCCAGTTATTATGGACGGTGGAATGATTGCTGCACGCGACATGGTTAACTTATGTTTATCACTAGACCACCGTGTACTAGATGGGTTAGTTGCAGGTCGTTTCCTAGCTCGCGTGAAAGAGATTTTGGAGAATATAACAAAAGAGAATACGTCCGTATACTAATAAAAGTGACTCAAAATCGTTTTTTAAAACGGTTTTGAGTCTTTTTATTTTCTTAATTGGAAAATTAGTTAGCAAAAACATGTAAATCGGTTGGATCTGGACAATAATCAGACGGTTGAACAAAATCCAAGTGAATTTGAAATTAAAGATTAATGAGAGGAGCAAATAATTATGTTAAAATTATAGGAATATAAACTGAAAACTTTTAATAGAAAGGCAGATTAGTAAAATTGAAGAAGATCCGATTGGGCCTGTTTGGTGCGGAAGATTCTATCGAAATAATGGAATCAGTTGTTATGCAATATCCTGAATTCAGCTGTATTTCTATCTCTTATTGGCGTGATGAAGAGATAATAGAGAAATTGACAATGCATATGAACGACGTAGATATGTGGCTTTTTTCTGGACAGATTCCATATGGTTTTGCAAAGAAGTGGGGGGGCATTACGCAACCAATGTTTTACGTACCTTCTTCCGGCTCCAGCTTGTTTAAAACGTTGTTGCAAATTGCCTATAATCAGAAAATACCATTCGACCAGATAAGCTTTGATATGTTCCATCCTGCTGAACTAGAACGAGTATTTAAAGAATCCAAGATAGCTGTTAAACCTACATATATAAAATATTATGAAGGAGAAGTTCCTACAGATGAAATAGTACACTACCACTATGAACTTTGGAAAACTGGTAAGACTGCAGCTGCAGTCACTTGTCTAAAAAATGCTCAACATGAGCTTAATAAACTTGGTGTTCCCGCATTTCGAGTTCTTCCTACTCAATCTGCCATCGTTTCAACTTTAGCCCTCATTCTCCAAACACATGAGACTATGCATTTTAAGGACACACAAATTGCGGTACAGATGATTGAATTTGATTCCTTTTCTAGTTTAACGAAAGATACCTTTAGCACTGATGAAATTTATAAAATCGAAATTAAAATGACGGAAAAGCTACTAGAATATGCGAAAAAAATAAATGGTTCGCTTAAATCAGCTGGGCCAGGCCGGTTTGTCATATTTACTACTCATGGACTTCTTAGAGAAACTACGAAAGATTTTACCGTTGTCCCGGATTTCGCAATTCTTCAGTTGACTGGTCATGATGCAGTCACATGTGGTATTGGAATTGGACAAACTGTCTATGAGGCCGAGATCAATGCTGGTACCGCCTTATTGCATGCAAAAGAATTCCACAAAGGGTCATCGATGGTTGTATTGGACGACAAAACAATTGTCGGACCTCTTGGACAGCCTGAACAGATAAAATATGGATATGCCACGAAACATCTTCAAACATTAAGTGAACAAACCTCACTAAGTATAGCAACTTTAAGTAAATTGGAATCGATATTAAAGAAAATCGGGAAATTAGAAATAAATGCTTATGATTTGGCACAACATATGCATATTATGCCGAGAAGTGCTCGGAGAATTTTGACTGAGTTGGAGTCAAAAGGATTGGCGCAAGTGGTAGGAGAAGAAAACCCTCATCCTAGGGGGAGACCAAGAAAAATTTATCAAATTATGTTATGACAAGATCATTAAATGGTCTTGTTTTTTATTTTTATATATTTTAGAAAATTAACACTTGATTAAAATGTCTCAATTAATATATAATTTTGGTCATAGCCGAAAATGAACCCAAAATAAAATCTATGTTTTGCAATAAGCTAATACATAGATTGTGAGGAGAAAATATGATGAAAAATACTGCAATTACACAGTTAATAGAGGAGATTAAGGAAGAAGTGATCGCTTGGAGGAGGTATCTTCATGCCTATCCGGAATTGTCCTTCCAAGAAGAAAAGACAGCTAAGTTCATTTATGAAACGCTTCAGTCTTTCGATAATTTAGAAGTTTCACGTCCTACGAAAACAAGTGTGGTGGCGCGCTTGATAGGGGATCAGCCGGGTAAAGTGCTAGCAATTCGTGCGGATATTGATGCCTTGCCTATTCAAGAAGAAACTTCCCTTTCATTTTCCTCTCAAAATCCAGGTGTTATGCATGCTTGTGGTCATGATGGTCATACGGCAATTTTACTTGGCACAGCGAAAATTCTTTCTGCTTTCCAAGGTCAATTGAAAGGCGAGGTCCGTTTTTTATTTCAGCATGCGGAAGAGTTAGCTCCCGGTGGTGCGGAAGAAATGGTGCAGGCTGGGGTTATGGATGGAGTAGATATGGTTATTGGAGCTCATCTTTGGTCTCCGCTAGAAACAGGGAAAATTGGAGTTGCAGCTGGTCCTGTAATGGCATCACCTGATACATTTAACATTACTATTACCGGCCAGGGAGGACATGCAGGGCTTCCGCATCAAACGGTAGATGCCATTGCTGTTGGAGCACAAGTTGTAAGTAACCTGCAGCATATTGTTTCTCGAAATGTGGACCCGTTAGATACGCTAGTCCTTTCTATCACTAAATTTGCAGGTGGAACTGCTATGAATATTATTACAGGATCCGTTGAAATTGCGGGGACTGTTCGTCTTTTTAGTACCGAACTTCGACCTGTTGTCACGGAATTGATGGAACGAGTTGTAAAAGGTATAACGGAAGCTCATGGTGCTACTTATCATTTTGAGTATATGGAAGGTCCTGCACCAGTCGTGAACGATCATGAAGTAACACAAATAATCGAAGAAACAGTGCGTGAACTATGGGGAGAAGAAGCGTTAGTTTTGGTGAAGCCTAATATGGGGGCGGAAGATTTCTCTGCTTTTTTGCAGAAGGCACCAGGTACCTATTTTTTCACAGGTTCGGGTAATAAAGAAAAGGGAACTGACTACCCGCATCACCATCCCCGTTTCGATATAGATGAAAATGCTTTTTCAAAAGGGATTAATATGTTTGTTCATGCAACCTTTAAGCTTTTAGGTTCATAATGTCTAAAAAAAATAGTTTGCTTTTTACAGAAGGGGGAGCCTATGAAAGCTGAAACAAAAAATAAAAAACGATTTTCTTTAAAAATGCCAGATACGTATGTCTTACTATTTGGTATTCTATTAATCGCTGCACTAGCTACTTATCTAGTTCCGGCCGGACAGTTTGAAAGAATTGAAAAAGATGGGTTAACGATGGTCGTGCCTGGTACTTATCAGAGTGTGGATAGTAGTGGGGTCGGAGTGATGGATATTCTCCTATCCTTACAAAAAGGAATGGTGGAATCCGGTAGTATAATATTCCTCGTGCTATTTATCGGTGGATTAATGGAAGTCATTGAATCGACGGGGTCTATTAAAGCAGCAGTGATGAAGGCGATAGATAAAACAAGAGGAAATGAATTTATTTTAATAGCTGTTATTACGATTCTTTTCGCTTTAGGAGGAGCAGTAGGTGCTGTCGCTAACTCGGTCATCGCTTTTGTTTCAATTGGACTTATTATTTCCAAAGCATTACGACTTGATCCGATTATTGCAGTTGCGATTACATTTGGAGCTACTTTCGCAGGGTTTAATGTTGGGTTTATCAACCCATATTCGGTAGGAATAGCGCATAAAATCGCTGAATTGCCACTATTTTCTGGGCTGCTCTTCCGTGTTATTGTTTTTGTAGTAATTGTTTCAATTACGATTTGGTATACATGGCGCTATGCTAAAAAAGTATTGAAGGATCCTAAAAATAGCATCCTTTCTAATTCATTTTTAGAGGAAGATGACCATGATGAAAGTGAACTAGATAGTGAATTTACGAATAAACATAAGGGGATACTAATCTTTGTAGGTCTTGCTTTTGCTTTTATGGTTTTTGGAACGTTACAGTTCAAATGGACACTTGACCACATGTCTGCGTACTTCTTGGGCGTTGCAATTTTAGTTGGTGTAATCGGAAAAATTCACTACAATCAATTTATTGTTCATTTTATGAAGGGTGCTGAAAAATTACTTTATGGAGCACTCATTGTAGGAGCGGCACGTGCCATATTAGTCGTATTGGAGCAGGGGCAAGTATTAGATACAATTGTGTATGCTTTATCGAATTTATTTACCGGTCTATCGCCAATAATGGCTACTATGGCTATGTTTGCTGCAAATACAATTATTAGTATTGTCGTACCATCTGGGAGTGGACAAGCTGTACTAATTATGCCAATCATGACTCCTCTAGCGGATATGCTAGGAGTTACAAGACAGGTTGCTGTTCAAACTTATTTGTTCGGAGACGGGTTCACGAATAGTATCATTCCGACGTCAGGAACATTAATGGCAAGTCTTGCGATAGCTGGAATCCCGTATACAAAGTGGTTCAAATGGATGTTCCCGCTATTCCTAATTTGGATGGTTATCGCTGTAATTACGCTAATTATTGGAGTTTCCATTAATTGGGGACCATTTTAGTATAATTAATTAATACTTTAAAAAAATGTTTGATTGAACTAGCATAGATGTTATGATTTGTTAAGGTAAAAAGAATCCTCTTCTATGAATACTTTTTCAGCAGGTATTCTTCAAGATGGATTTTTTTATTTTTACTAAATCTATCTCCATTTCATCCTTGATATTTGAAGGTTTTTAGACAGCGTGGGAGGTAGATGTGTAATAATAACGAAATAGGAGTTTTCAAATTACATAAAATTGTGGTGCAAAAAAAATAACTAGTGTACTTTCAAGGAGGAGTTACTATTGTTAAAAGATTGGAAGCTTCATATTATCGTTCTGTTTTTTGTCCTGATAGGTGAAGTAATAGGTGTGAAACAGTTCAATTTAGGAGTAGGTACAATTGCTTTGTTTCCAATGTTATATGTTTTATTAATGGGTGGAATTGTAAGTTTTCCAAAGTTGAAATTAATGAATGAAGTACAGATGAAGCGTGCAGCAGGAATACTGGGGATATCTTTTTTGCTTTTTGTAGCAAAGCTTGGATCGATGTTAGGTCCATCATTACCTAAAATTTTCGAGGCAGGAGTGTCATTAGCTGTTCAAGAAGTAGGACATGTATTAGGAACGATTATTATTGGTTTGCCAATTGCATTGCTCATTGGTATGAAAAGAGAGGCAATCGGCGCAACTTTCTCGATAGATCGAGAGCCGAATTTAGCCATTATTTCAGAAAAGTATGGAGCCGATTCACCAGAAGGAAGAGGAGCATTAGGGGTATACATCTGCGGAACAGTATTTGGAGCTATCTATTTGGCTATTTTAGCAGGGTTTTTAGGAAGTCTTGGCATTTTCCATCCAATTTCATTGGCAATGGGAGCTGGGGTCGGATCTGGCAGTATGATGGCGGCTGCTTCAGGGGCACTAGCTGTCACATTTCCAAATGATGCAGAGGATATTGCATTGTTTGCGGCTGCAGCCAACTTGATCTCTACCATATTAGGAACGTATTTATGTGTATTCTTCTCACTACCTGTAACGGCACGTCTTTATGAATGGCTCGAGCCTAAAATTGGACGTACACGTAAGGAGGAGGCAAAATAATGCTGGAAAAAATGAAAGTATTAGTATTAATAGGAATCATTGCAATTCTAGGGAACTGGGTAGGATATGGAGTAGCTCCTGTAAAAGCACTTCCTGGGATGATTCTCATCGTATTGTTTACAGTAATTGGTTTAGGCTTAAACATGCTCATATCTAAAATGCCGGCGGTCGTATGGATTTCGTTGATAGCATTAATCGCGACTACTCCAATTTTCCCTGGGAATGAATGGATAGTTGCCAAAACAGCAGAGATTAATTTTATGGCCTTAGCAACCCCAATACTAGCATATGCAGGTCTATCTCTTGGGAAAGACTTGGAAAGTTTTAAAAAGCTAGGTTGGCGAATTGTTGTAATTTCTCTCGTTGTCTACACAGGAACTTTCTTATTTGCAACATTATTTGCGGAGATTGTTTTTAAATTGCAAGGTAGATTTTAGAATGAGGATAGAAAACCAATCGGTGTATTGCTGATTGGTTTCTTTTATTTAAAGAAAGAATAAGCACACTAACCCCTTCTAAAAAGGAGAAAGTGCACTTCCGAGTAACAAAATATTAGGGTGTGGAGTTTTCAGTGGAATCGGTACCTTCTTCTACCTCTTCCTCATTTTCGTCCTCAGGAACTCCTATGTCATTTTGGCCGTCATCTTCTAATAACGGATCGTTCACCTCGACATCATCCAACTCATCTTCGTTATCTCCACAAGCCCCTAATAATAAGGCGGTGGACAAGGCAAATGGTAAAGCAATCATTTTTCTTTTCATTGAAATTTCCTCCGTTTCAATTTTAAAAGTTTGCTGTGCTCATTGTCTATGTACCTGTTTTTGCATTATGTAAACTTATTTCTATTAATAGAGTTAGAAAGTCACTTTTGTTTACCTTCCAATAGTTAAAGACTACAATTTGATAAAGAGAGAAATTTCTAGCTACTTTGCATATCAAGAAGGGAAGATTATCGAATGAAGTTAAGTGTTCTAGATCAAGCACCTATCACAGTAGGAAATACTGCCGTAGATGCTTTGAAAAAAGCGGAAGAGCTTGCAATTTTAGCCGATCAGTTGGGTTATCACCGTATGTGGATGGCAGAACATCATGGTACTGGGACGATTGCGAGCTCAGCTCCAGAAGTTATTGCAGCACATTTAGCAGCGAAAACTACCAATTTACGTATCGGGACAGGTGGAGTGATGATGATGCATTATTCTCCACTCAAGCTTGCGGAAGTGTTTAAAACATTAAGTGCATTTTCTCCTGGTCGTATAGATTTCGGTGTAGGACGTGCTCCTGGTGGAGATAATTATGCTATGTATGCTCTATCAGAAGGTCGTCAACCAATGCTAAATAACATGTATGAAAAGTTGTCGACTACTTTGCAATTATTGAATGATGAAGTACCAGAGGATAGCTTATACAATCGGACAATTGCAACCCCATCGAATGTCGTTTTACCAGAAGCGTGGCTACTTGGTTCCACTGGAAATAGTGCTATTCAAGCAGGTCGATTAGGACTCGGCTATTCATTTGCGCAGTTTTTCCAAGGTGGTATGACGAAAGAAATTTTCGATGCTTACCGCAGCAATTTCAAGCCTTCTGCATTAATGGAAAAACCAGAAATCAACGTAACATATATGGTAACAGTTGCTGAAACGAAAGAAGAAGCAGAATATGAAGCATTACCGCAAGATATTTCCAGATTATCGCTAATGAGAGGTCAAATTCGTCAAACATTAACACCAGAAGAAGCGCAGAATTATCCTTTATCAGAAATGGATCGTATGGCAATTCAACAAAACCGCAAAATCCACTTAGTTGGAACAGCAAAAGAGGTGGCAGCGATCTTACAAGAAGAACAAACCAAGTATGGTTTTGAGGAAGCGATGATTTGCAGCATACCACACTCTCAAGAAAAAAGGTTAGACGTGTACCGACTGCTCGCGAGTGAATTGTTTTAATAATTTTGGAATGACCATAGAAAAAGAACCAGCTCAATGAGATGGTTCTTTCCTAGTGTCTGATGCATTAAGTAAAATAACCCCACCGATAATAATGGCTAAACCTGAAAGAGTGAGCAAGTTAAACGGATCATCCCAAATTAAAACCCCAATCAGCGCAGTGATCGCAGTACCTACCCCAGACCAAATAGCATATGCAAAGCTTAAGGGAATCGTTTTTAAACAAATGGCCAAACAATAAAATGACAAGCCATAACCGGCAATAACCCCAACTGAAGGACCAAGTTAGTAAACCCTTCTGATAATTTCAACATAGCCGTCCCAAAGATCTCACTGACAATCGAAATACTAAGCAAGCTATAGTCTTTCATATGTAACCTCTCACTTTCTCTAAGCAACAACATCACCAGTTGAAAAAATTAACAAAATAACTCCACTGATTATCAATAAAAGTCCAAAAACCAATTTTGAAGAAGGATTATTGTAGAAGTATGTGGAAGGTACATTGTAAGTAGATATAAGAGGAGGATTTTAGTTGGAAAAAACAATTTTACACCATATGGAAGTCGTACGAGAGATAACTGTTAAATCGATCAATAGAATACCAGAAGACATTGTGGACATTGTGCCGATTGGATTTAACAATAATATTCGCTGGAATTTCGGACATATTGCGTTTATACAAGAGAAACTCGTATATGGTGTTTCCGGTGAAAAGATGAGTTTGCCTAAAGAGTATGAAGACTTTTTTAGTGCTGGTACGAAACCAGCAGATTGGAAAGGTACACCGCCATCACTAGCAGAAATATCTGCTATTCTCACAGAGCAAACAGAAAGAATAAAAGAATTCGTCCCAGGACGCTTTTCAGAAAAACTCTCAAAGCCATTTACGAACCGAGCTGGCATAACATTTGAAACACTTGGTGAAACATTGTTGTTTAGCTTCTATCATGAAGGAATGCATATGGAGACGATTAAAAGAGTATATCGTGCTATTGCTAATTAATTGTAAAAAGTCAACTAGTAGCAACATAATAGTTGGATAATTACCCCGAATGTTCTGTTGGCTTTAAATAAGCAAGAAATAGTATTTGATGAACGAGTCAAACAAATACTTGTTTCTGCTGGTAAAAAAATTAAAATCGCATTTCATTAGAAATGTTTAAATATGCGACTTATGATTAGATATATAATTATTGCTTCCTGGGAGCTTTTTAATGTTGTTCCAGGCTTCAATAGCTTCTTCTCGACTTTTCCCATGGTTATTAGGGTCAGCAAAAAAATCACGAATAAATTGATTGTATTCAAATTGGGGACCAATTTTTTTCTTGTACGAGGGGCCTTTCTTTCGTTCTTCTTCTTTATACCAAGCATCTACAACATCACGATATGTTTTGCCAGCATTTTGCTTAAAATAGTTTTGGATATAAGTAGAAAAATGAAAATTAGGGATAACAGTCTTAAAAAAGGCTCTTACATTTTGACTACAACGATGATTTTCTAAAATGACTGTACTAAGAATCAAATCGAGTTGAGATTGGGTATTCCTATTTTCATTGGATTTTCTTACAGGTTTTATTATCTCTCCTGTACGTAGAAATGTTTCAATTCTGTTGGAAATTTCTATTTTTGAGCCAGAAGGACTTAGTCCGTTTTCTCTACAAAATGTTTGAAGTTCTTCCTTTAACCAATAAAAATCTTTAAAACTTTGTAAGCTAATACTTTTTGTTAGATGAGGTCTCAACTGTAACACTCCTTTTAAATCATTATAGAACAAACGTTCTTATTAATCAAAGTGAATTTATTCAAAAAAATTTAAGTCTAGGTAAATTGCTTAATACCACGAGGTGTGTATTTGGATAACAACGAGAGAGTATATATTATTATTTTAATAATTGCCTATAAAGTCGTTAATATAGCGAACTGTCATACGTTGGAACATTGTTTCTCTAATGAAACAGATTTAATACTTGTAAAATAGTTAGAAATTAGCAATAAGATTGCCGTAGACCCACATGAATTTCCTCAGTTACTATGTTTTTAGAAGAGATAGTAATGCATTATAATACGGTTTGGGGGAAAAGTGAGTGCACTCTAACGCAAACAATGTAACATACAATGAAATTGTAGTATTGGAAGAAATATCAGCGGTTTTTTCCTGAGGAATTGCAAATAAATGAGAATAACCTACCAACTGAAAATGGTGTGATTGGGATGATTATCATATCCAATTTTATCGAATGTCTGTTCCAAGCTCGAAAATTAAAGTTATTTTAATTAATGGAGCAGGTGGAAACGGTAGACTACTCGCACCCTATGTAAGAATGTTACAATTATATCGATATGATGTTGTATCTCCAGATTTCCCTCCTTATGGCCTCAAGGACAGTGAGTCATTAAAATCCATGGATTATGGTGATTGGATAAAAATAATTACAGAATTCATTGATCAGGAATACAATCGGGACAATAAGCCAATTGTTATTAGGAGCCGGTATTGGAGGCATGCTTGCATATCATGCAACTAGTATGAGCAAACATGTTAAAGATTTGATTGTAACGACGTTCGTGGATACTAGTAATAAAAAAGTTCGTGATCAAATTGCCCCAAATAAGGTAATTAGTCGCTTGGGCAAATTAACGATGGATAAAGTATCGAGAATGAAGTTAATTACAAATAACTTGGATCTGACTAAACTAACCTGAGTATTTTGATATTTACCCTATATTACTTATCCATCCTGAAGTAGATCCAATGACGCCATTTAACTTAAGTGAATCCTTTTATAACCGATTACAATGTAAGAAAAGATGAGAAATTTTAGAAGGACTGGCCATTTTCCGATAGAACAACCAGGTGTGGAGCAGATGAAAATAGCCGTAGTGAACTTTCTAATAAAGATAAAAAATAATTTTTAGTCTTAAGTAGACTAGTGGGACAAGTGATTCAGCTGACAAATTGTAGTTGGTTATAGGATAATGGTGATGTATTTGATGGCTAAAGCATTAGAGAAAAACTGCAAAAAGAAGGAAGTGCTAAACGATGAATTTTGAAATAGTTATGCAGGAGCTTGAAGCTCTTGGCAAGGAACGAACTAAAAAAATCTACATATCTAATGGGGCGCATGAGCCGCTTTTTGGTGTGGCTACAGGTGCTATGAAGCCAATAGCTAAGAAAATAAAAATAAATCAGCCTTTAGCGGAAGAGCTTTATGCCACAGGGAACTACGATGCTATGTACTTTGCAGGCATTATTGCAGACCCAAGAGGTATGACGGAGTCGGATTATGATCGTTGGATGGATACGGCGTATTTTTATATGTTGTCCGATTACGTAGTGGCCGTTACTTTATCAGAGTCTGATATTGCACAAGAAGTTGCAGATAAATGGATTGCAAGTGGGGAAGAGCTGAGAATGTCAGCGGGGTGGAGCTGCTACTGTTGGCTTTTAGGAAATCGAAAAGACGTTGAATTTACAGAAAGTAAGATTTCCAATATGCTCGATCTGGTGAAAAATACAATCCATGACTCGCCAGAACGAACGAAATCCGCTATGAATAATTTTTTATACACTGTGGGGATTTCCTATGTGCCGCTCCATGAAAAAGCAATCGAGACCGCAAAAGCAATAGGTGTAGGAGAAATGAAACGGGAAAAGAAAAAAAACAGTTTCCTAAATGCTTATGAAAGTATTCAAAAAGAAGTTGATAAAGGAAAGCTTGGTTTTAAACGTAAATATGTAAGATGTTAGAATTAGATCCTCATCTTGAAATTACCTTCAATTATTAAACTACTTGGAAGTAGGAGTACACCAATAATATAAAACCGCTAGAGAGGAAATATATTTTCTCTCTAGCGGTTTTGAGTTTCCAAGTTAATTCTAATATATCCGGTTATCCGAAAATTATTAGTCTCTTATTTTTATGTGCTTAAAAAGATGAATGATTCAAAGGGGGAGAGCCATATGAAACTCGGGTTAAAGAATAAAAGACTCAGAACAAATCTAGGTCTAAACTTTTTTATTTGTTTAGTAATGCCATTGAACCTTTAAATATTAGGACAAGCGAGAAGATTACAATAGCTAAAATACCTATTAGGTTAGTTATTGGCTGTAAACCTGACAAGAAAGTATCTGCTAAGGGAACCTTTAATAACGCAAAACCAGCAAAAATACTAGCCAACATTAAAAGAATAAATCGATCCATTCTGTTATGCCTCCTCTTTTGTACAATATATGAACAAATGGAAGAAAAGTTGAACCAATTGCATCTCACAAGAGCCAGATGGCTACATCAATGGGCCCATCACTTCTGTGCTCAATCTTAATTAGATGGCCTTTTTCCTTCATACGCATTATTTAACAACTCAGCTATTGCTTCTTTTTTAATTGGTCTTGGATTATAGTATGGATTTTTTGTTGTAAGTTCAGTAGCTTTTGCAAGATCTTGTTGATACATACCAATTTTTTTTAATGAAATTGGCGCTTGTAAAGACAGGATGAAATCAAAAATAACCCCACCTAAATTTTCTTCAGCTGTATTCCATGCACTAGCAATAGCTTTCATTGCGTCAGGAGCAAACTTTTGATTATAAGTTACTACATGTGGAAGAATAACAGTATGGGTAGCCGCATGTGGGAGATTAAAAGTACCGCCTAGCGTATGACATAATTTATGGTGAAGTGCCATGCCAACAGAAGCAAGGGCTGTACTAGCTAGCCAGCAACCATATTGTGCATCAGCCCTTGCGTTTAAGTCAGCCGGATTATCTAAAATTATTGGTAAACTTCGCACTAATTTTCGTATGCCGTCTTCCGCTAGTGTCGAAATAATGGGGTTTGCATTTTCGGCATAGAGTGCTTCTATACAATGGGCAATTGCATTCATACCACTTGTAACAGTAACATCGGCAGGAAGGGTAACGGTTAACTCTGGATCATAAATGACGGTTTTTGGTTTAACAATCGTATTATTGCCTGTCGTTTTGACACCATTTTCTGTAATCCCCCAAATAGGTGTCATTTCGGAGCCGGCATATGTCGTCGGAATTGCGATAATGGGTAAACTTGTATGTAATGCTAGTGCTTTTGCTAAACCAATAGGGGAGCCACCTCCGATTGCAACGAGCCCATCAATATTCAATTGTTTGAGTACTTCTATCGCTTTTTCCACACTGTTATTTGGCACATGTTGAACTGCTTTTGCATGAACAAAGGCATTATCGCCAATTAGATTGGTAACTTTTTGTGCTAATTCTATATGACCTGGTGTAGAGATGACTAATACTTTTGTGAAGTTTAATAGTGTACATTCTTCTTTAATTTGTTGCAGCATACGTGTTCCAAATAGCACGCGACTAGGCTGTACTTCATAAATAAAGTTTTTCATTAGTATCACCTATCCTTATTTAATAGTAAATTCTGCGGTTTATCGGTAATTCTAGTTTCAAGCGAAATTTAACAACATAATGCTAATTAATTTTTATCGTTACTTTGCAAACTGGACGATACTTCTCCCATATGATTAAATCAACTATATCAAATACTATACTCTTCGTTTCTCTGTATCTCAAGATGACAAATCTTGAATTCAAGATAAATATATCATGAAAAGTTTTACGGGTCAATAAATCAAGCTAAAATTAGCCTTATTTATTAGGTGGCTATCATTCACAGTACATATTATATTAGAAATCCTCACTAATATATTTTAACTTAGCAAGGAGATTATAAATAAGAGGTGAGAATATGCGCATAAAAAAAGCCCAATCCATTTATATGGAAGGAAACAATACTGCAGTTCTTTTACTACATTCCTATACAAGCCATACGCGTGACATGAAAGCGTTAGCCGAATCAATCCATCAAACATTAGGGTTTACTTGTTTTGCTCCATTATATAGGGGACATGGTGAGGAAGCAGAGGCATTAATTCCTTATACAATTGATGATTGGTGGGAGGATACACTTGAAAGCTATCAGCAATTAGCAAAGAAATATAAGCAGGTCTTTGTCATTGGATTATCGGTAGGGGGAATTTTTGCTTTAAAATTGGCGCAACAATTTCCGATTGAACGTCTGGTAGTTATGTCTGTACCTGCGGATAAATCTCCTATACAAGTAAAACAACGAATTATTGAATATGCTGTACGCTATAAGAAATTAGAAAATAAATCGGAAGAACAAATACAAGACGAATTAAAGAAATTCGAGCAATTACCAATGGACTCATTTGAGCGTTTTCAACAATTCCTACTTGAGATGATAAGTGACTTATCAGTTATTACATCTCCAATTGCCATTTATTATGGAGGGCGAGATGAGGCTATCTATCAAGAAGGTGCACTTGAAATTGCAGAAAGTGTTTCTTCAGCTTTGATCGATTTAAAAAGATTTGAAAACTCCTCACATCTTATGACATTAAGTAAAGAAAAGGATAGTTTATATAAACAAATCATTCAATTTCTCAGCCCTGTTGTTTGATTAAAATGGAATCAAATGAAACTTCCATCCTTGTGAGTGCGTACATAAGGAAAGGAGGAATGTACGATGTGGCAACACTTACAAGAAAAACAAGCTCAGTTAATCATGAGGAAAAATGAGCGTGATCGGCTGCAAAGAAAGCAGGCATCACTCCAAACACAGTGGATGGAATTAGAAGTTGTTCGTATTGATTTAGAAGAAAAGCGTTCGAAAGAACAGAAAGATGTACTGAAATTAGACAAGTTCTCCTTTTCTAATTTAGTTAGCCAATGGAATGGAACGATGAACGAAAAACGCAAAAAAGAAATTGCCGAAGCAGCAGAAGTTGAATTGAAATATAATGAGGCGGAAAAAACATTACGTGATCTCGAGAAAGATATAGAAATTTTAAAACTAGAACTTCAAAGTGGTGATTATGGCTTAATTGATCAGCATTGGGCGTCATTAATGCATGAAAAGGAACAGTGGATTTACGCTAACACTGTCGATGAACGACAAGAGCTGGAAAACCTATATGAAAACCGAGCAAACTTGGAGTCTATGCTGAAAGAAATAGAAGAAGCACTGAGAGCGGGAAAGAATGCCCAAAGCACACTTGAACAAGCGAACACTGAACTTGATTCAGCATCTGCTATGTCAACTTGGGACACGTTCCTCGGCGGCGGAGTTTTTGTAACAGCTATGAAGCATAATAGTTTAAACAATTCACAAGACTATATCCACTTAGCGCAAATGGCCCTGCGTCGTTTTGAAACCGAATTGATGGATGTGAAAAACATTGTCTCAGAAGTCATTCAAGTAGACCAAAGCAATTTCATGACATTCACCGATTATTTCTTCGATAACATATTTACGGATTGGATGATTCATTCGCAAATTAATACGTCTAAAGACCGCCTAGAAGAAGTCTTGCGCCAAGTAGAAATTGTGTTAGATACATTGAACGTTAAATCGGATGAAGTGAAGTCTGAACTAGAAAATGTCAAAGGTAAATTAAAAAACTTAATAGAAATATGAAACATGTATCGGTTCGTATTGCTTAAAATTTAAAGAAGTAAACCGAAAAGCAATCTTAATTGTTGTGACAATCGAACTTATCATGCAAATTTCATTGAAAACGTCCTATTGAGGGGCGTTTTTTTAATTTTATAAAACCATACTTATTATTTTTTATAAAAATTCTAAAAATACTTTACAAATGATTTTGAATTAGTGTACTATGTAACTAATACACTAATACTTAAGGAGAAGTGCATATGAAACAATTGAAAGGCCTTAATCAAAAAGAATGGATGCTGATGAGGTTTTGGCTCGTCGTACTCTTCATTTTGAATACGTTAGGCATTGTAGGAATTCCACTATTGTTAAACGCATGGATAGACGATGTACCTATTTTTAAAACCGCAATAATATTAGCAGGGATTTGGCTACTTTTTAGTCATCTTATCGCTGCCATTCTTTTCATTACAAGTTTGCAACTAGACATGAAAAGACCTGATATTTGGTTGCATACGGAAAGCTCTATTTATAAACTAATTGGCACTAAGCTTGCATTTGCTACGATCATTACATCCTTGTCTTTACTCTGGATCGAGTTATTATTAGTCATCTTACAAATATTTTATGCTGATCCTGAGTTTATGACATTTGGTCAATTATTGGAAATAAAAGTGTACGTATTTGTTGGTATCTTTTTCTCCATTATCCTTAACTTAATTATCGTGCTTTTCTTTTGGGTCATTTACCATTTAATACGACCCTATGTAAAAGGATTTTCCGTTATTATTACCTTTTTCTTGTATATAGTTAGTTCAATTATTTGGAGTACGAATAGCTCCCTCGAGTTCATTAAAAATTTCCCTCGTTTCGGAGGTATTACTATTCCAGTACCCGGCTTTATTGAGAAGTTTAGTATGAATGAGAATTATAGAGATTTGACATTCTTGATAGAACCGACAATTTACTTAAGTGATATTGTCATCATAACTGCATTTGCTATCATTCTTTTTTGGGGGGCGGCACTGTGGTTCGAAAAGAAAGTGAGGATTTAAGATGAGCATCGATTTTTTGCCGGACAAACCAATATATCAACAACTAATCGACCGAATTACAGGAGAAATTATTCGAGGCAATGTAAAACCAGGCCAAAAATTGCCTTCGGTTCGTGAATATGCAGTGGAAGTCGGTGTTAATGCAAATACAATGCAGCGTGTATACAAGGAGCTGGAAATGATGGGGATTTCAGAAACGAAACGTGGTCAAGGAACTTTTGTAACGGATAACGAATCACGTTTACAGCAATTACGCAACGAAGTAAAAGAAGGTCTTGTACAGTCTTTTCTAACCAGTATCGAAGCATTAGGTTTTTCAAAAAAAGAAATGATTGAGTATATTCAAACGCGGGAGCGAGGTGGAGAACTGTGATCGTATTAGAAAACGTAGGCAAAAACTATGGAAAACATCAAGCATTAACTGAACTCAATCTAACCATTCCAATTGGAAAGATTATTGGGTTAGTGGGAGAAAACGGGAGTGGCAAATCCACACTATTAAAGATAATAGCAGGACTCACAACCCCCACAAGTGGAACTATTCAGGTCAATGGTTTTCAATCGACGAGAAGAATAGCAAGTGAAATAGCCTATATGCCAGATGCTGATGTTTTCTATCCATTCTTTTCGGTTGAGCGGTTATTCCGTTTTTATGAAACGCAGTTCGAAGACTTCCACTATTCGAAAGCTTGTATCGTAGCACAATATTTAAATGTGCCTTTAGAAGCAAAGCTCAAAAACTTATCTAAAGGGAACCGGGGGCGTGCCAAAATGGCGGCAACATTAGGGCGAGAGGCTTCTTACTACTTGTTAGATGAACCATTTTCGGGATTTGATCCTCTCGTTCGTGAGGACATTATTAGAGGGATGATTCAATTTACTGATCCGGAAACACAAACGGTTCTTATGTCCACACATGAAATTAAGGAAGCGGAGCCGTTACTCGATGCCATTATACTATTGAATCACGGGAAAATATTAGCTTATGAGGAGGTTGAAACGATCCGTGATCAATCCGGTGTGGATGCAATAACATGGATGACAAAACTAATAAAGGAAGGTGATTTGAGTGGAAATGAAACCTATCGTCGAATTAAAAAATCTATCTAAAACGATCGGAAAGAAAAAAATCATTGATCAGTTAAATCTATCTCTGTATCCAGGTCAGATTACAGGGTTTTTAGGACCAAATGGGGCGGGGAAAACGACAACGATCCGTATGATGGCTGGCCTGATGAAGCCGACTTCGGGAGAAGTAATAATAGATGGCCTTTCACTGCGTTCCAATTTTGAAGAAGGTATAAGTAAAATGGGCGCTATCGTTGAAAATCCAGAATTGTATAAGTTTATGTCAGGGTACAAAAATTTGGTCCATTTCGCTCGGATGCATAAAAATGTGACGAAAAAACGGATAGATGAAGTTATTAGCCAAGTGGGAATGGAAAAACGCATTCATGAAAAAGTATCGACCTATTCACTTGGTATGCGTCAACGTTTAGGTTTAGCTCAGGCATTGTTAAATAATCCGAAATTTCTCATATTAGATGAACCAACAAACGGCCTAGATCCTGCAGGTATTCGAGAATTTCGTAGATATTTACGGAAGATTGCAGAAGAAGATGGTGTTTCAGTTTTAGTGTCAAGTCACTTATTATCGGAAATCGAACTAATGTGTGATCGGATCGCAGTTATCCAAAACGGAAAACTTGTCGCAATTCGAGAAGTAAACTCAATCGAGCAATCTCAATACTACATCGAGGTTCAACCGGTAGAAAAGGCTCGTAGCATTCTGACAGATAAAGGAGTAATCATAGAAAACTATGATAATGGTTTGTTAATTAACGTTGAACAGTCAGTAATTCCAGCGATTGTTGAACAATTAGTGCAACAAAATATTGCGATTTATGCCGTTTCTCATCATCGTAAAACACTAGAAGAGCAGTTTTTAGAAATGACAGGAGGTGGGCAAATTGTTGAATCTAATTCGAAATGAATGGATGAAGCTGTGGCATAAAAAGTCAACATGGGTAATGGTTGCATTACTAATTGCAATGATTATTGGACTTGTCGCAATCACTAAATGGATAGATAGCAATACGGAGATCCCTGCTTGGGAACAATCAGTCACGGAAGAACTTACGATAGTTAAACAACAGTTGGCCGTACCGGATTTAAATGATGAAACGAAAAAAAGCTTGGAAGATCAGCAAATGTTACTTCAATACCGTTTGGATGAAGGAGTAGCTCCTCTATCCAACAAAGAATTTGAAGGATTTATGATGGATTCATACGGAATGTCTTCAATTATCACATTATTAACGGTCATTGTAGCGGCAGGAATTGTGGCTTCAGAGTTCTCTCAAGGAACCATTAAAATGCTATTGGCGCGACCTGTCCGAAGATGGAAAATTCTCACTTCTAAATTTTTGACGGTCATTGCATTTGCGCTTTTCTTAACTGTGATCTCTTACGTCGTGTCGCTTATTATGGGGATGATTTTTTATGAAGCTTCAGGTGGAAGTCTACTGGAGATTGTGAATGGTCAAGTAACGGAAGTGTCGTATTGGCTAAAATCCATTTGGTTGAATGTATTAGCATTAGGTGACGTAATAATCATTGCAAGCTTTGCCTTTGCAATTGGGACTGTTTTCCGTTCAAGCTCATTAGCAATTGGAATCGCCATTTTCCTTATGTTCACCGGTGCACAATTTGCCTTTTTCTTGCGTAATTACGAAATCGTGAAATATATACTATTCTCACATACATTTACCCAAATAGAAACAGGAGGCTCCTTTATCGAAGGAATGTCGACACCATTTTCAGTTTTCGTATTGGTTGGTTACTTCGTTTTCTTTTTGGCAATTAGCTATTGGACGTTTACAAAGCGTGATGTCACCGCATAAATTAAATAGGTATCAACTAGAAGAGCACTGTGATTAGCAGTGCTCTTCTAGTCATTATTGAAAAACAACAAATACTTCCACATCTTTCATTTGTCTATTAAATTTCAAATAAATTTTGCTTGTAGTATTATATGAAAAATTACTATATTATGTAAATAGAAGTAAGTGTATATATAATTTAAAATATAGAGAATTTTTATATTTGAAAACGGGGGAATAATTATGAAAGCTATCATATTTGATTTTGATGGGACATTGGCGAATACATTACCGATTTGTTTTTATGCTTTTCAACATGTGTTTAAAGTATTTGATAATAAGGATCTTACTTCAAAAGAAATAAAGGAAATGTTTGGTCCTTCGGAAACAGGTATTATTAGAAATAATCTTTCAAATATTAATAAGGAAGACGCAATTGAATATTATTATGAAAAGTATTCAGAATTACATAATGATTTGGTGGAGAGTAATCCAGAAATACTTGATCTATTAAAGTCATTAAAAGAGAAAGATATAAAAATAGGGATTTTTACTGGAAAGGCAAAAAGAAGCTTGGACATCTCTCTAAAAGCGTTGAATATGGTGGGAATGTTTGATGTCATAATAACTGGTGATGATGTAATAAATCCAAAACCTGACCCCGAGGGTTTACTGAAGGCCTTATCCATTATAGAAGTTAAAAATTCTGAGGCAATTTATATTGGAGATAGTGATGCTGATATTGTTGCGGGAGTAAAAGCTAATGTCTTTACTATTGGTGTACAGTGGTTACCAGAATACCAAACATCTACATTTAGCGAAGAACCAAATTTAATCATCAAAAGTGTAAAGGAATTTAAAAGTTCCTTTAAAGTAGGTATTTTATGAGTAATCGATGGTTAGAGTGGGCCAAAAGAATTCAAGCATTGTCACAGTCTGGATTAACCTTCTCTAAAGATGTCTATGATATTGAACGTTACGAAGAGTTACGTAAGATTAGTGTGGAGATTATGGCAGAATACACGGAACTTGAAATGAATAAAGTTAGGGATTTATTTGCGAATGAAACAGGTTACCAAACACCAAAAGTGGATGTTCGTGGTGTAGTTTTTAAAAATAATCAGATTTTAATGGTAAAAGAAAATATTGATGATAAATGGGCTTTGCCGGGTGGGTTTTGTGATATTGGACTATCCCCTTCGGAGAATATAGTTAAGGAAATAAAAGAAGAATCTGGTTTTGATGTAATCCCAATAAGATTAATTGCTTTATTGGATAAAAATAAACACCCACATCCCCCAGAACCTTTTCATTACTACAAGATATTTATTTTATGTGAGATTATTGGAGGGAAACCTACAGTAGGTATTGAAACGAATAACGTTCAATTTTTCTCAGAAGAAAATTTGCCGCAGCTTTCTACAAATAGGAATACCGAGTCTCAAATCAAAACGCTGTTTGAATTTTTGATGAATCCTGGAAAAGAGACAATATTTGATTAGTAATCAGTTATGTCCTTGTGCAAGACCATTCTAATCCGTGCCTTACGCAGGAAACGAACTCAAAGTGGATAAAAAAGATTAAGGAAGGCAATAAATTCCCTTAATCTTATTTTTTTGTCCAAATCCCGCAACAAGCTATTGTTTTGTCTAATTGGCCGAACAAAATATGACATAATAAAGGGGGCTGGCCCTCAGTCAATAATTTTATTGATTGAGGGCCAACCTTTTAAAACAGATATTAACTTGTAAGATCTTTTATAAAACCTAGAGAATCTGTACTAATTCTGAGTGTAAAACTCGTTGAGCAGTAATAATTACACCTGAAGCTGTTCTTCCGTAGACAGAAAACAATCCGCCGGTTTGATCAGGAACAATTTCAACTTCATATTGAGCCGCTCCTCCAAGTCCAAGGGTTAAAAAAGTAGAAGCATTAGCAGCTACGCTAAAGTTAGTAGAGGAAATTTGTCGTCGTGTCCCATTGAGTCTAAAAACTCTAACTACTCCGGTAAGTTGACGTCCAGTAATATTGAGGATTTTAACTCGAACATTAGTTGCATTAGCAGGTTGATTTCCCACGTTTTCAATTGGTCCAGTTGTAAAAGGCATTTAAATACACCTCCTTATAGTGAGAGATTTATAATCTGCAGATTATATATTCATTCTATTCAGTACTCTATTAATTCTCTAAGCGGATTAACTAATTCTCTAAAAGTAATCTAATAAATGTCCCTGTGTATGACACAGTTCAGAAGCAATTCTGAAACATTTTGGAATTGTGTCTTGCACAGGGAACCAATCAAATTATGGCATTGTTCTTAGAAGTCATTTGAAAATAATCAAACCTACCAGTAAGGAATCTCGTCTAATGAGGTAATGTGGAAGAAATGTTTGGGGAAGTATTTGAACTAGAAGATCAGGAAAAGCTAATGAATGAGATGATGAATAGATGATATGGGCAGGATCTATTAAAGCTTGTCTCTTCATATGTAAACAACAAAGAGGTTGCAGATGATTTAACCCAAGATATATTTGTAAAGCTTTATAAGTCGCTCCATACATTCAAATGTAAATCTAAGATAAAAACATGGTTGTGGCGAATTGCTATAAATCATTGCAAGGATTTCCTGAAAAGCTGGTATAACAAGCATGTGTTTATTTCCGAAGATACGCCGTACATAAAAGCAAAGAAAGAAATGGTCGAAGAGGTAGTTATTCAAAAAGAAGCCGTTGATCAATTAGTTTATGACTTAATGACATTACCTATAAAATACCGTGAAGTAATCTATCTCTTTTACTACGAGGAATTACTCATCAAGGAAATAGCAGTACTAACTGAAGTTAGTATTAACACAGTTAAAACAAGGCTCAGACGTGCCAAAGAACTGCTAGAAGAACGATTGGAGGAGCAGTAATGGAGGAGCGTTAAAAAAACTTGGAAAAAGATGGATAAAACAACATTTTCGGAATTTAATTTTATTGAGCAACATCGTAAAAAGATTCAAGAAAAAATGTGTGCAGAAGAAAATGAAGATACTATCTTTTTATCTGTCATGCAGCTGCTAGTACAAGAAAAAACAGGTTATGAATTGGTGAAATTCTTGAGAGGAAGAGGAATCCGTAAAATTGAGGAAAATGAATGGATCGTATATACGTTCTTGCATCAGATGGAACAGGATGGTTACATACATTCATGCTGGAACGACTCAAATATTAAACATTACCAACTAAACAATAAAGGAACAAAACTATACGAAAATGGGAAAAACAGTATACAACTAAACCATTTGCATTCAAAGCATTATTAGGGAGGTAAATTTGAGTAGAAAAAAGTAGTCAATCCTATTTAAATGAAGTGCAAAATCAAATCCGTTCAAAAGAGGCAAAGGAATTTGTTTCAGCTGAACTTGATTATCATATAACAGAAGTTAAAAACGATTGGATTGAAAAAGGGCTTAACGAAGTAGATGCAGAAGTAAAGGCAGTGGAGCAAATGGGAAGTCCTATAACACTTGGACAAAGTCTTAATAAGCTTTATCGGCCGAAAGTAAACTGGTTTACAGTTATATTACTAGTTATCGCATTGGGTTTAAGTTGATATTGCTCTTAAAAGATTAACTGTCAAAAGCGGGCTGGCTTGGGGACCCATTAGTGAATGAATCTTTTCCAGAGGCTCATACAAACTTTGTTTTTGCAAGTCTAACTTCCTACTTTGACTGGCTGTTTGCGATTGTACTTGTATTAATCCTTTACTTGTTTATCATTCGGATTATTATGATTGCTCGGAAAATACATTCTCCTTACGGGAAGCTTCTTCTTTTGGGTGCGGTTGCGCTTTTACTGTTCAGCTAGTTACCAATATCTTAATGACATTAGGCTTTTTTTCTATTATTTCTATGTCATTGCCATTTATCAGCTACGGATTGATGCCTACTTTGTTTAATGCCTTTTTAATTGGAATCGTGCTAAGTGTATATAGACGTAAAGACTTAGTTTCGAGTAGCTTTATAGCAAATGAAGTTCGTGTTAAATAATCTAGTGTTAAGGATAAAGGGAGCAGATGTTTTCCTTCGAGTTGCGTTTATGTATGTTGAGTTATAAGTCAATTTGATATTCAATTATGAACTGTTAGTGGAACTTACCTGAATTGTAAAAGCCTTTTGGTCTATGTGATACTTGATCATCATATCGTATAAAATCTGAGTTATTTCTTTTTGGTGATGTTCTGTAACTTCTCTTATATTATGTAATATGATGTCAAGCCTAATATCATCTGTAGTATATAACATGGCAGCAATCGAAAAGTCGTCGTATCCTGCTTTCTCCATACCGACTCCTACTTGCTCAAAGAACCCTCCCTCTGCGTAAAGATATTCTTGAAAATCATTCAAAGCCTTCTCTTCCTCTTTGGAAATTTGAAAAAGTTGTCCACTAGTTTCTCTTTCAACTCCAAAAGGCTGGGGATAGAAAAACAATACAAAGAGCATCAATACAAAAAATACTGCACCGCCAAAAAGATGCTTGCTTTTTCTCACATTTCTCCTCCTTAGATGTTATTCCAATCATATGTTTATATAGTTGAAATAATAACCTTCTAAAGCTTTTCCAACCTTTCGCAACATACTCGTTATTGCATGAAAATTAGGGAAAAATGCAGAAGTATTGTAAATCAAAGAAAGTATGAATTTTGGAAAAATGCCATATGTTATATTGCACTGAAAATTCTCATGAAGGGTGGGGTCCTGTCATACAAAGGATAAAATTTATGTTAAGGCAATTCTTAAGAGAGCCTTTATGGTTTAAAATACTAATCTGTACAACGTTGCTTATTTCGATTGTTTTTAGTAGTTCATTATTTTCAGATAATAGTTATTTTCAAATGTTTTCCAAAATTTCTGCGGCTATCTTTTTTTGTGCTTATGGTATTAAAATGAGGAGGAATCTCAGAAACTCTCTCTTTTTCTTTACTTTAGCAGGCATATGTATTTTTCTAGCCATTCTGTCAAGATATTAGCGAAGATTATATTTTAGGAGTGAATATTGAACAGGTGAGAGAGTTCGAAATCAATATAGAATATAAAAAAAACAACCTGAGTCCGTTTAAATAACGTACCTAGGTTGTATTTAGATCTCCAAGTTTTAAATTAGTTTCCTATCCAATTACTTATTAAAATGGTATACATCCCAAATATCAAGTGTTTCCGAACCAATATACCAAGCAGCAACACCGCCTAAATTAAATTGGTTTGCCAGGTCGATACGAAGTTTGATCGATTGTTTATCCTCCACCCAGATTTGGTGTTTCTCTCCGTTTGCTGTATATTCAACATAATTTTGCTGAGTTGTTGGATCCCAAACCTTTATTAGACCTTTGGAGGAGATGATTCTCTCCACCTCATCCATTGTGCGATCAATACTATTCACTTTTTTTGTTGTTAAATTAGTGACCCATTCTCTTGTATAGAACGGTACTGCTAAGACGATTTTATGAGATGGGACGTCCTTCATTAAAAGTTCAACACCTTCTTTAACCCATGGAATAGATGCGACAGATCCAGCTACCGGACTCCCTCCCCAATGTTCGTCATAGCCCATCATTACGATATAATCAGCAATCTTGCCTAACTCTTTACGATCAAGGCTTCCTGACCAAAAAGGATCGATGTTTTCACGAGTAACGTCAACAGATACTTTAATACCATGCGGCTGAAGTGCTTTTTTCAGTTCGGTGATGAAAAAAACGAAATCTTGCTTGTTTTTCGGGTCGATGTTTTCAAAGTCTACATTGATTCCGTCGCTTTTTGTTTGAATCAAAGAATTCTTTAGTGCCGATACTAATTTTTGACGATTTGCAGCATTATTTAATACTGTATCAGTCAAAACTGGGTCGAATTTATTCCCAAATAGTGGCCAAACCTTCTTGCCTTTACTATGTGCATCCTTTAGATATTTTGTATCGGATGTGATGGAAACAAAATTACCCGAATTGGTTAAAGTATACCAACGAGGTGATACAACATTTAAGTTCGAATGGTTCAATTGTCGGGCATAATTCTGAGAGCTCCCGTTATATTTCCAACCCATTACGATTCGTTCTTGTGACTTTAGTTGTAAAAGAGAACTCTTAACCCACCCTTTTTTACCGCCAAGCAACTGAAGTTGTACGTAATAGTCAGGAATTAATAATTTCTGTCCGACATCTAGGTATGAAGATCGTAAATTGTTTAATTTGATCATATCACTCATAGATACTCCGTATTTGTTGGAAATTTTCCATATAGTATCACCTTTAATAACAGTGTATACATTGGATTTTTGTGGAATTATTAATTGTTGTCCTATTCGGATTTCTGATGTAGTAAACTTGTTAGCTCTTTGAAGGTCACTCAGTGAGACACCATATTGGTTTGCAATTTTCCATAATGTATTTCCAGAAATCACAGTATGCATGATAAAGGTAGATGAGTCTCCTAAAACTTTAGATAGTACAGGGAATTCATCACTTTTCTTTAATGTTGTGATAACAGTTGAACCTTGTCTAGGTAAACTTAATACTTGAACGTTATCTATTTGAACGGTACCAACGGAAAGTGTATTACCGGCGGCTGTACTTTGTATAGGTCCAACGCTTAAAAATAAAGTAAATATAATAAAAATTGGAAGTATTTTTTCCACTTAACTCCATGCTCCTCTAGTTTGAAAGTAGTATTAGAACTCTACTATATTACTATGGAGTATGATTAATAGATACAGGTACTTTGTGGTAAGGAGACCAGTTAGAGTGTCTTCGTATAACATAGGAAGCTAATAACGGGTAATATTACAATATTGTGGTTATGAGAAGGTTTCTATAGCCAACTAGGATTACCCCTATTTATTTGCTTTTTAAGTCTTTCAAGTTCAATAGTCAGATAGTCAATCTGTTTCTGCATATCTTTATTGTCATTTTGTCCATGCCGTTCTTCTTCCACTTCAAGTGCAG
The DNA here is from genome assembly GCF_900111345.1 of Psychrobacillus sp. OK032. Lineage (GTDB taxonomy): Bacteria > Bacillota > Bacilli > Bacillales_A > Planococcaceae > Psychrobacillus. The sequence continues at coordinate 62,928 of NZ_FOGY01000002.1, read as the reverse complement.
AGGCAATTCTAGATATTACATTACCAAGTGTAGATAATAATTCACCCACGACAGCAAGTTCTGCTGCACGAATCACTGTATTTGAATCTTTATTATTTTGATTATTGCTTTCACTATCTTTCATTAATTAGGCAGCCTCCATTTAAAAAAATAAGATAACCCAACTTAATTGTATGCTTTTAAAGAAATGCTTATGTAAAAAGATACACAGACCAATTTTTGAAGTAGAGGAGATAAGCAATGTCTAAACTGGTAATTGTTTACTGGAAATTTCTAATTGGTTTTTGAATCACTTTACTAAATATTGCAGCAAGTACTTGTTGGAACAGCATTCCAAAAACTACAGGCATTGCGACTTTTGAAGGGAAATACGTCGTTGCCACAATAACACCAACAGCTATATTTCTCATTCCACCGATGAAAACAAATGATGTTAGAATACTGGAATCTTTCCAGATAAATCGGCCAAGCAGCATAGCAAAAATATAACCTGAGATAGAGAGAGAAAATACAACGAATATAACACCGATTAATTCCCAACTAATATCTTTTAGATAAGGTGCTACAGCACTACTATTAATCATTACCACCCCAAAAAGACTTAATTTTGAAAGCGGTGCTAAGTATTTCCCTAAATTTATTTGAATAGAACCTTTTGACACTTCATTAAGTATAACTCCAGCAATTGAAGGCAGTACAATCATCCACAATAAGTCGAAGATAAGTGATGTTGTATCAATAGTAATGCTTTCCCCTACAATTATTTGCAATAAAAAAGGCATAATTAGTGGTGATAATAATGTATCGATTAAAACAATCGATAAACTAAGTGGTACATGACCTTTACACATTTTGACCCAAATGACACTTGTTACTCCAGTTGGGACTGCAACTGAAATAACAAATCCAATCGTTAATAAATGATCATCAAAAATGATGATTGATAAGAAATAAGCCCAAATAGGCATTAGAATATGTAAAAATGCGATACTAACTAAAATTATTTTATGGTATTTGGTAAAAACCTTAATATCGTTAAGCTTCATACTCAGACTACTAGAAAAAGTCATGAACGCAAATAACCATGGTACTAAGAATAAAAGATGCTTACCCACATCTTCAAGTAATACACCCAGTACTAAACTTAAAGGAGTTAAAACAGCCATCCATCTTTGAATAAAGAAATTAAACTTTTGTAGCAAAGGGTCTTCCTACCTTCTAATAAATAGTGTGTATTTATTATACACCTGGAAAATTAATAATAGGGGTACTATTATACCGAAAAAGGGTTTTAAGCAGGGTGCGGTGAATAAATAGATTAATTCAAATAGATGGGGTGTTATTTTATGAGTAAGATAATAAGCTATTACGATCAATTCGATGAGTGGGGAAGGCTTGATAGAGAACCAATAGAATTCCAAGTAAATTGGCACTATATAAAGAAATATTTGCCCAAAATAGGACATGTGTTAGATAACGGAGCTGGACCTGGAAAATACTCAATGAGGCTCGCTAAAGAAGGATATCGGGTAACATTAACAGATTTAACTCCTAGATTAGTTGAAATTGCAAAAAATAAAGCAGAAGAACTTGGTTTAGAAGCACAATTTGAAGGTTTATATTCGGTAAATGCTAGAGAACTTAAAATGCTAGACGCTGAACAGTTCGATGCATCATTAATGCTTGGACCAATGTATCATTTACAAGAAGAAAAAGATCGTATAAAAGCAGTTCAAGAATTATATAGAGTTACTAAACAGAATGGGTTTGTTTTTGTTGCCTTTATGCCAAGAATTAGACATATCCTTACTTCACTTCTATCTCCTGAAAATTGGAAACCGAATAATAACATGGATACGATTGTTCAATTCTCTCAATCAGGTTGCTTTAACCATGCAGATGAAGGTCGTTTTACAGGAGCCTATTATTTTAATATAGAAGATATTAACCCTTTTATGGAAGCGCAAGGGTTTGAAAATATACAATTGATCGGTTCAAATGTAGGCACAATTTTAAACGGTGATAGTTGGAATTATTGGAAAGATCAAGGGGAGCGAGAGCTACAAAAAGTAATTGATTTAATTATTGAAAAAGGAACTGATCCATATATTCTTGGGATTTCTTCTCACTTGCTTTACATTGGAAGGAAAAAGTAAGAATAATAGTATTGAGTATTCTACTAACATCCGAGTAAATAACTTTATGAAAATTTATCTATTACTATCAATAGAGTATTTTTAGGAACAGGATTTTAGTGAGTGGATGGTGAATACTCAATAAATTGATAGAAATTTGGTAATTAATGAATACATATTTGCATCCAACTCAATATTATTGACTGAGGCTATTATTATGGGAATATTTTTTGAAAAAGTGGAAGGAAAGAAAAGTTCAAAACCGGTTTTTATTGTTAGAATCTTGCTATTTATTGTGATGATTTTCTGTTTGCTAATGGCAGTTATGAATGAATTAGATATTTTTTATATTAGAATTGTTTTGATTGCAGCAGGTGTGGGATCGTTAATGGGGGGAATTGAAAGTTACTTTCAAAAACTAGATAGAAAAGTCTATCTATCTGAATTTAGTATTGCGACTGTATGGTTACTGGTCTCGTTTTCATATTGAATGTTATATAGAAGGGGGAAGGGCTATGGGGTATATTGCATGGCTAGCATTTGCTGTTGCTGTTGGAGCGATGTTTGAAGCTAGCACGACAAGAAAAAAGCTAGAGAAAAGACTAAATGAATTAGAAGTTGAAGTAGAGCTACTAAAATATGATAAAAAACATAAAGAATTTTAGTGGGCATACGTAGATTACGTTATAAAGGATATATTTAAAAGTTTCCGAAGCCATTAAAACAGAACAAACAGGCCATCTTAAAGCTTTTTTCCATCAAGAGTAATTGAATACGCTTATAAATTGTAGAAATCATATCAAGTTAAATAGAGTTAATGCTGAAAGGAGGAAATAAAATAGTGAAAAGAGTAGACGTTGCATATGTCCTACTGTTTGATGAACTTGAACAGAATGTATTAATGGTAAGAAACATAGGCACCGGTCCCTCTTACTTTACGCTACCAGGAGGAGCAGTAGAAAAGGGCGAAACCCTTAAGGAGGCTGCTGTACGAGAAGTGAAAGAGGAAACGGGATTAGATGTACATGTTGATGGTGTTTTCTCTGTGGGTGAAGCATTTTTGGAAGAAAGGGGACATCACGTTATCTTCTTTACTTTTGTCGGAAAAATAATCGGTGGAGAAATTAACATATCATTTCCGGAAGAAATTGAGGAAGTGACTTGGATGGATCTAAAACATGCTGAAAAATATATACATATTTCAAGTGGATTTGAAGGGTTGATAATGGATAGAAATACGATTCCATATATTCTGAGAGAAAAGAGGTAGGCTTTTGATGACTGATATTCAAATGATAGAGTTAAACAGTGAATTATTAGAAGGTATTGGTAGCTACTGTCTTTGGGAGGAGAGGACTCGAAGATTTCAAGAACTAACAATCCTACGTTCTTTCAATGCCCATATGTAGAAGTTGCTACTGAAAGTATTATTGCTGGGGCTAATAAACTTGGCATTGAAGTTGAAATCATTGATTTAAAAAAACAGAGATGAATTACTGGAATTATCACCAACTCCATATGGAATATATTCTGTTGTTTATAAAGGGCAACTTATCTCATTTCATAGATTAACTGTCCATTCTGTCGTTAAAAGATTGAAAGAGCTGATGTAGTTAAGTATTATTATGCAGTATTTTATCGCTTCTATGGGGAACCTTAAGTCTAAAAGGATTGAGGGTGATATCTTATCCTTATCTCAGTGGCAGACACAAGGAACTATACTGGAAAGGCGTGAAGTAAATGAAAAAGGCGGTATTTTTAGATCGTGATGGAGTAATTAATGAGGTGCTAACGGATCGCGTTAAATTTGTGAACAAGCCGCATGAACTATATTTTTTACCGGGTGTGCCAGAAGCAGTAAAAAAATTAAATGCCTTTTTTGATTACATATTCGTTGTAACGAATCAAGGTGGAGTGGGACTCGGATTTATGAAGGAATCGCAGCTCCAAAAAATTCATGACCATATGATTGCTGAACTCAACAAAGAAGGAGCAATTATTCATGAGGCGGTTTATTGTCCACATAAACCCAAAGCCGGGTGTTCTTGCCGCAAGCCAAACAGCAAGTTAATCGTAGATCTCGGTAAAAAATACGATATTGATTTATCTCAGTCTTACATGGTCGGCGATACAGATACGGATATTATTGCAGGGAAAAAGGCAGGTACAAAAGGAGTATTTTTAGGTAAGAGTGACCCAATTGCAGATGCTGTATTTCCTGACCTGTTAAGTGCTGTTGACTGGATAATAGAAGATGCAACAAAAATGTAAGATTGATGATTATTTTCGCTAAAAGGGTATAATAAATGGATGATAAAAATGAATGAAGACAAGGAGACAAGATGACACAAAAAAACGAAACGATAGAAACAGGATGGAATTTCGATAATAGTTATGCTCGTCTGCCAGAGATATTTTTCACTAAACATGACCTAAACACCGTTCGCTCGCCGAAGTTAATAGTACTAAATGAACCGCTCGCCAAATCTCTGGGGCTGAACGCTGGGGCATTTAAAAGCGAAGAAGATTTAGCAACGCTTGCGGGTAACCGTGTTCCAGAAGGTGCTTCGCCGCTTGCTCAAGCTTATGCGGGACATCAGTTCGGACATTTTAATATGCTAGGTGATGGGCGGGCTATTCTGATTGGTGAGCAAATTACTCCTAACGATACGCGGGTCGATATTCAACTGAAAGGTTCAGGGAGGACGATTTATTCTCGGGGAGGAGATGGTCGTGCGGCAATTGGACCGATGCTTCGTGAGTACATTATGAGTGAAGCAATGCACGCACTAGGGATTCCTACTACACGTAGCCTAGCGGTAGTGACAACAGGTGAAACAATAGTTCGTGAAACGATTTTGCCAGGGGCCATTTTAACCCGAGTGGCTGCTAGTCATTTGCGTGTTGGTACTTTTCAATACGCTGCGAGATGGGGAGCGCAAGAGGATCTTCGTGCACTAGCTGATTATACATTGCAACGACATTTTCCGGAAGTTGATTCTGATTCGAATCGCTATCTTTCCTTGCTCCAAGAAGTGATTAAGCGGCAAGCGGAGCTGATTGCAAAGTGGCAACTTGTTGGTTTTATTCACGGGGTGATGAACACGGACAATATGGCCATTAGTGGAGAAACAATTGATTATGGCCCTTGTGCATTTATGGATGTGTATGACCCAAAAACGGTGTTTAGTTCCATTGATAAACAAGGACGATATGCCTATGGCAATCAACCGAATATTGGTGGGTGGAATTTAGCACGATTTGCCGAAAGCTTATTGCCAATAATTGATGAAAATCTGGAGGAATCGTATAAACTGGCAGAAAAAGCACTTCAAGCGTTTCCTGAATTGTATTACGCTAATTGGTTATCAGGGATGCGAGCTAAACTAGGATTATTTGATGAAGAGGCAGAGGATGAAGCTCTTATTGAGGAACTCCTCGGTATGATGCAAAAGTATCGTGTAGACTACACAAATACTTTCCGTGCACTTACTTTGGATAAACCGGGAGATATAGCTTTGTACGGCAAAAAAGAATTTGATCAATGGTATGAAAAATGGCAAGCAAGACTAAACAGACAGCAGGAATCAAAAGACGCCGCAAATCAATTGATGCGTAATAGTAATCCAGCGGTAATACCACGCAACCATCGTGTAGAAGAGGCATTAGGTGCAGCTGAGCAAGGAGATTTAACTGTAATGGAACAGCTTCTGAAGGCTCTTTCCAGTCCCTTTGCGTACACACTAGAACAAGAAGATTATACTACTTTACCTGCGCAATCTGATTGTAAGTATCAAACCTTTTGTGGAACATAACATGAGCTACCCTTATTTTCCATGTAAGAAACATCATAGCTCAATCGTTTAAAAATGAAGATAATGGTGTTAAACAATGAAGAATGCCTATATACAAAGGCATTCTTTTTTATGACTAAAAAAGAACGTACATTCCTATTTTTATGATATAATAATTGCAAAAATAATTGGAGGTTTCACATGAATCTGACTAATTTAGACATTAAAGGCCGTATGGAAGATTTTCAAGTTGCTGGTTTAAGCATTACTGTTATTGAAAAAGGTCAAATTAGTATGACAGAATGTTACGGTTTACTTGAAGCAGGAACCAGTAAGAATGTAGACAGTAATTCTATTTTTAGTGCAGCTTCAATTAGTAAATTTGTTACGTCCACTCTAGTGATGAAACTCTCTGAAAAGGGCATTCTTGATTTAGATGAAGATGTAAATAAGAAGCTTTACTCATGGAAGATATCAGAAAATGAATTAACAAAAAATAAAAAAGTTACATTACGAAATTTGCTAAGTCATCAATCAGGAATTCTAGATCCTGAGGGGAGTTTTGCGGAACTTTATTTAGGTCAGGAACATCCTTTTATGGTTGAACTTTTAGAAGGTAGAACATCGTATTGCTCACAACCTATTGAAGTGAGGTATGAACCAGAGAGCAGTTTTCATTATTCAGATGCAGGTTTTTGTATCATTCAACTATTAATTGAAGATGTTATTGGGTTACCTTTTAAACAAGTCGTGGACGAACATATATTTCAGCCATTAAACATGAAAAATAGCATATTAGCAACAACAATACCAGAAGAAAAAAGAGAATTATTTTCCTGTGGTCATAATAAAAATGGAAAGTCAATAGATGGAAAATATCCGATATATCCTTATCCAGCAGCTGCTGGATTATGGACAACACCGAAAGATTTAGCTATTTTGGTTATTGAATTAATGAATTCTTTAAAAGGTGAAAGTAGTATTGGACTTTCTGCTAGTAGTGCGCTTGAGATGATAAGCCCACAAGGTGGTAAAAAATGGACTGGGCTTGGTTTGTTTTTAGATGGATCAGTTCAAGAACTTGAAATTTCTTCACTTGGTTGGGGTGTAGGTTTCCAATGTATGATGGTAGCCTATCCTTATTTCGAAAAAGGTGTAGTCATTATGACAAATACAGACTTAGGAGTTCATCAATTGAAAGGAATTATAGGGGAAATATATAATTCTCTTACCATCTGAATTCCTGTAAAAACTAACTTCCCAAAAATGAGAAATACATAGTAATACACCGACATATCATGGTAAGGAAATCTGTTACAAATTTCTTTCATGAGTAACTTGGTTGCTTCCTTGACACATTTATTGTTCTTCGCCATTTTCCGATTTTTTTCTGTGAGATTTAACGAGGCAAGTGACTCCTGTATGAAAGCGAATAGAACAAGCGTTAAAGCCTAGCGGAACAATGATGATTGGTACTGATTGGTATTTAAACAGAATGTAAAATAGGGTTAAAACACTCATTTTTAATAATTCTAAATATGATATAATTTTTTCATAATTAGAGGGACATAGCATCTGGATTACTTAAATTTGATTATATCGAACGTGACTATTTACGTAGTAATAAGCAAAAAGAATCTTCCAGTTCCGGCAAACCTTTATGTGTAGAGGATAGGAGGATTATACATGTTAGAAATTTTTTTGGTCAACATTTTCTTTATCATTTTACCAGTATTGCTCCTTGTCGTTTTTTTTGAGAACACTGAGATGAAGTATCAGCGCATGATATTCATGATCTTTTCCACGATTTCTATGGTATTGTGTATGAATTATCCGTTTATACTGGAATCTGGGGTTATTTATGATTTACGATATACTCCATTTGTATTAATAGCTTTGTATGGGGGCTATAAAGGAGTATTTCCGCTATATATTCTATTAAATATCCAACGACTTATAATAGGTGAGGAAGGTTCATTTCAGTCGATTCTTTTTTCCACGGGAATTTTCATTCTGCTGCCACTTATGTCTAAGCGTTTTAAAGAATTCCAACCTGAGAAGCGGATTATGATAGGTGTTTATAGCACCGTAATAGTAGTGATTGTTTATTTTTTTACTTTATCCATATATTTGGAAAAGCTAACTGCTGAGTTTTGGACTCTTGCTTTTTATGCATTGATTATTCAGGCAAGTGTAATGTTGGTAAATTTAATATTGATTGAAAAAGTGATTTCCAATAATCAAAACAGAGAAAATAATATTTGGACAGAGCAACTTCATGTGATGGGTGAGCTTTCGGCAAGCGTTTCACATGAGTTACGCAATCCTTTAACCGTAGCGAAAGGATTTTTACAATTATTAGCTAATTCTAAAACTAGTACGAACGAGGAAAAGCTATATATCGAGCATTCTTTAAAAGAAGTGATGATAGCGGAAACAATCTTGAATGATTATTTGACGTTTGCCAAGCCGCAGTTAGAGCATATGGTCTACTCTGATTTAAAGCAAGAAATAGAGTATGTTCAAGATGTTTTGGTGCCAATTGCAGCTATGTATAATGTCGAAATACGTTGTCATTTCTCTAATTCACTGAAAAAAGAATATGATCAAAATCAGATGAAGCAATGTTTGCTTAATTTACTGAAAAACGCAATCACGTCTATGAAAAACGAAGGTGGAATTCTTTCTATTTCTGTTATGGAAGAAGAAAAGAATATCGTTATTCGAATAGAGGATACAGGAATTGGTATGACAAAAGAGGAGATTTATCAACTAGGAAAGCCTATTTATTCCTATCAAAAAGATGGAACTGGATTAGGTATGCTAATGGTATATGGTACGATTGTGAAACTAAATGGTAATATTGATGTACAAAGTAAAGTAGGAGAAGGAACAACTTTTACAATCATCATACCTACCTAAAGCTAACGATTTGTTGTTCATTGAAGAGGGGAAAGTAGAGAGAAATATTAGTATTTTAGTATGTTAAGAAGGATGTAGCTGTGTGCACATCCTTCTTTTTATTTTTTGGTTAGCACAGGGTGCTCCCAGTAAATATCGGCAACTGTGCTAAGATTGCCTACTTTAAAATGTTGGAAGTTTATCTTTTCTAATGTCTCTCTGCTCATTAGCACAATCATCACATCTCCAACTTCTACATTCCCGAATGGGTCCGTGAGTGGTGCTTGGACAATGAAGGTCGCCTGGTTTACATTTGGGTGAGATTTCATCGATTTCATATAGTCAAAAGCAGTGGTTAAGGAAGCGTGTTTGAGTGTTTTAGCCGATGAAACTTTTTTAGCGGAAATAATAACTTCCACAACACCACTTTCATATTCAGCAGATACCACCATATTTTCTTTTTCTTCCTTAGTTGAACCGAATCTTTTTTTGATTAAATGAGCTGCAATTATATCTGGTGTAGACTTATTCTCTACTATTTCTTTCATTACTGCTTCTTCCTGAAAAGCGGATGTAATCGCTTCTGCTCTTTCCTCTCTAGCTTGATCGCTATCATCAAATACATTTTCAATAATGCCTACCGCTAAAATAATGATTAATATAATGAACCACCATTGTTGATAAAAAGGATCCTTCGTATTTTCTGCCAAAGTAAATCTCCTTTCTTACTGGGACAAGTCTTTTATTCTATGCAAAGAGAAGAGAAAATATTTTTACTAAGTTTGTAACAAGTTATTACTGTGAGATTTTGTCATATTCCGTAAGAGAATTTTTATATAAAAAAATTAAAACAAAAATACCTATCACCCAAGTAGGGTGAGGTAGGTATTTTTGTAGAGTGGGTGATAATATATTAAAAAGAACTCGATTAATAAATAGTGCAAATGGGTACATAGAGGAAAGTGAATGGGGTGGGATTCATGGTTTATGTGAAAATATTCATTCAAGTGCTTGTCATAGCAATGTTTATTTTTTATGTTAGTGGCCGATTGATGGGCTCGCAAATTAACTTAATGAAACGGATTATGTCTGTTTTTATTAGTGTAGCGTTTACTTCCATTGTATATTGGTATTCGTATTTGCGTGGAACAGATTTTTTGGAAGATGTTTATGTATTTATGGATGTTCGGACGATTATTTGGATCGGGAGTATGTTACTTATTTCTATGCTGCTATACCTATTCTTTGAATTGTTTGATCCAATGGCCATCGGAGAAAAGGGAGAGCGTATACCGAGGCAAAAGTCGCTGTTATTAAGATTGCGAAACCAGTGGAGAAGTCAGAAAAGATTGCGCCAAGTTGTACAAATAGCTGTAAAAAACGGAATTTCTCGGACATTAAAATATGCTAGACATAGAGAAAACGACCATGAGTTAGCGATTGCATTTCGAGATACTCTAGAGGAGTCTGGCGGAATTTTCATCAAATTTGGTCAAGTACTGTCTACTCGTAATGATATTTTCCCAAAAGCTTTTGTTCAAGAATTGGGGACACTTCAACAAAATGTACGTCCGCTTTCTAGTGAGCAAGTGAAAACGATATTGGAAAAGTCATTACCTTATAAAATGGATGAAGTGTTTTCACAGTTTGATATGACCCCCATCGCGGCTGCTTCAATCGGACAAGTACATAGAGCAGTATTGCGAAAAAGCGATGAACAAGTGGTTGTCAAATTACTGCGCCCAGACGTAAAAGATATGATGCGTGATGATTTAACTATATTAGTAGAATTTGCGCAATGGGTATCGGATAAATCTACATGGGCAGAAAACTTAGGCTTTCGAGAATTGGCGATTGGATTTGCATCCAGTCTGCGCGAAGAAGTAAATTTTGATATTGAAATGCGTAATACGATGCAGGTGAAGACAGCCTTAAGGAATAGTCCATATAAAATGAAAATCCCTCATGTCTATTCGGAATTTAGCAACAATCAATTAATCGTTTCGGAATTTGTTCATGGACAAAGCGTTGCGAGTGGAGATGCATTGTTTTATTCATTACATGTAGATAGAGAAGAATTTGCTCGTACCGTATTATTTTCTTTCTTTGAGCAAATGTTGTTTTCAGGAATTTTTCATGCAGATCCGCACCCGGGAAATATATTTATTGATGAGACAGACGGAACCCCTATCTTATTGGATTTTGGAGCTGTTGGTCGTCTAGCAGAGCCTCAGCAAGAGGGCATTAAGTTATTCCTCATGGGGATTCAGCAAAATGACGCTAATATTTTATACGATGCTATTACACTACTTGTAGAAGACCATGAACATATAGATCGAGTCAGAATGGAGCAGGCGATGGCTCAAATTTTGTTACGTATCTCGTATGTACCACGTATAGAAACGGATGAGCTAATTCATTCTTTTTTTGAAGTTATTCGAGATTTTGGTCTATCGTTCTATCCATCGGTCGGTATAGCATTACGCTCGTTTATTACATTAGATGGAACATTAAGTTTGATAAAGAAGGATTTTAATTTATTTAATGAGGCGAAAGAATTCTCCAGACACTATATAACTTCCATGATTAAAAGGCCATTTAAAGAACCTATTGCTACAAAAGAGAGATTGGAAGAAGAGTTAGCATTGTTACTACCTGCCCTTCGTAAAATCCCAAGACGTGTCGATAAGCTGATGCAACGAGTAGAAAGTGGGAAAATTACTTTGCATCATGATGTGTTTTCTGATAAAAAGAATGCGATGTTCGTAACCCAACTGTTTTCCCGGTTCGTGTTGTTGCTTGTTGGTATTACATTTGGTATCATTTCGGTTTCACTATTAGCAATAGCTCAATTCATCGATGCACCGTATGCTGTGTACTTAAATAGTGCTGCGTATGTAGGGTTGTTCTTATGTTCCGTATTGCTCGTTCGTTTATCGATTCAGGCAATTCGATTGATGAAGCGAGGGTAGAGAAAAACGCAAGAGGGAAAAGAACTCCTTCTTGCGTTTTTATTTGTTTGTATTTCCTAAGTTATTTAAAGTTGGGAGATCAGCGGACTATATTGCGTTTGCCTCAAGATGGCAGTGATAACTTATAAAATGCGTATTAGAAAACCACGTGAAACACTGCACTTAGAAGATATCCCATTACGATAAAGGTTGAAGCTGACCTAATCGACATCACATGGATGTTATGTAGAATGAATTCTTTTATACTCGTAACAGCAATCAGTCCAATGGAAACACCCAAAAGTACACTTTGCTCTTTCATACCGAGATGTAAGTGATTACCAATCCAAATAAACATACTAAACCAAATTGATAAACTAATAAAACATAGTAATAAGCCTATTAGTTTCTGTCCTTGTGAGAGAAATATAGAAGTAAGTGCGAATCCTTCGGGAATATGGTGCAAAATGGTAGAGGTTGTTATGGAGAGAGCGAAGGTAGAGTATCCTAGCAAATTCCCGATAGTTAAGCTTAAAGGGATGGTATGAATGAAAAGTGCGATAGTTAACAAATAGACAGACGGTTTATATTGGTGGGAGGAGTGAATCAATTTGTTTGCTAGTAGTAGAAACATAAATCCGATGAGAATACCTAGAACTATACCAGGTGATTTGTATGAATTTAATGCAGATGGGATGATATCAAGTGCCAGTAAGCCTACTAAGAATCCACCGCATAAAAGAGCCAAACGTTCAATGGAATGATGAAATATTTTAGCGACCAACCAAGCAATACCTGCTCCTATAATTAAACTAATAAAAAGAAATACCCCAAGAACTAATGCATGCAATCTTATCATTCCCTTACCTAAAATAAATTGGATCTCTGTTTACAAAATATATGCATATTGTGTTTGCATATGTGTTTGCCCTAATAAATTTTCTTCAATTATATATGAATATTTCTTGACAGTAGGATCGAATGGCGTTCATTCGGTTAACCTATGCGATTGAAGATACTCTTTACTGGAGGTTTGTATATGAATTGAATAAAAAAGAAGAAACCTCTTTCGCTATTGAATTATTATGTGTCCATTAAATAGTAAGAGGTTTTTCCATTTCATAAGGATTCTTAAGAAGTTTCCCTTTCTAATGCAATGGTAGTCAGTTAAAATATAATTAAGATAATTCTATTTACTTAGGGGGAAGCGAAAGCGTTCATATGACAATAGATAAAATGAGAGAAACGACGTTTAATAAAGCAACAATGGATGAATGGGAGCAAGTAGCCCTCAAATCATTAAAGGGGAAGACATTGGAATCGCTATCTATGAAAACATTAGAAGACATCATTTTGAAACCGCTTTATTCACTAGAAGATGTAGCAAATCTTCCGGCATCATCACAAACGGCTATTGTACGACAAGCAAAAAATTCTTCTGAGTGGCAAGTAGCACAAGTTGCGGAAGGTTCTACAAGTGAAGTGATTCTTGTGGAAATAACAGAAACTCTTTCAAAAGGGAATGATGTTATCCATTTCACATTAGAAAAAGAACAAACTTGGAATGCGAGCCAAATTGAAGAGTTGGCGGCTCTTTTGGCGAAGCATCCAGCTATACTAGATGTCACCAATGATCCAGATTTTTTAAATCATTTCCCTGATCTAAAAGGATTAATAAAAGGAGCAGGTAACGCAGAACTGCCGAATGCTAGGACGTATTTCTTAAATGGATCTTCCATCCATCAAGCAGGAGGAGATGCAGTTAGTGAGCTGGCAAGCGTGCTAGTGCAAGCAGATGCGCTTGCAAGGAATACAAGCATCGAGGAACTTGTATCAAAAGCATTTGTACAATTTTCGGTGGAAAATAATTTCTTTATGGAAATAGCGAAAATTCGCGCTTTCCGTGTTCTATGGGAAGCTTTCGGACAAAGCTATGGGAATACGAACATAGCGACTATCCCTGTACACACAGAAACTTCTTTGCGATCTTACTCCGTGTTAGATGCAAATGTTAATATACTGCGTGGGGGTAATAGTGCGCTAGCTGCCGTTCTTGGTGGAGCGGATAGTTTGACGACGTACCCACATAATTATTTAACTGGGGTTACACCAACATCCAATCGAATTGCCCGCAATATGCAACTTGTTTTAAAAGAAGAAACGCATATAGGGCGAGTTATTGATGCAGCAGGTGGTTCTTACTATGTGGACACATTGACGAATGGGCTTGTCGAAAAAACGTGGTCATACTTTTTAACATTAATGAAAGAGGCGACTATAGAAGAAAGAGAAGCGAAACTTTTGAAACGGGCAGAAGTAAAGTGGGAGGAGCAGCTTACTGCGCTCTCTACTCGTAAGAAATCGTTGATTGGAACGAATACTTATGCAAATCCAAATGATGTAATTGGCGACTCTATTAAACTTACTAATTATAAACGGCTTGCTGAACCTTTTGAGCAATTACGAAAAGCATTCCAAGAAAGTCCATTAAACACGGCTATTATTCCTTATGGTATTTTAAAAGAATACAAAGCTCGCATGGATTTTGTTAGTGGCTATTTAATCGCACTTGGAATTTCACCAATTGTAGCACCAGAAAACTTGAAACCATTCGACCTTCGAAAGTGGATAGCCGAACAAGGTATCGACTACGTTGTGTTTGTTGGAAATGACGAGCAAACGGCTGGCTTAGTACCAGCATTATTAAACGAACAATTACCAGTTCCAATGGATATTGCAGGGAAGTTCGAAGAGTACGAAGACTGGTTAGATGCTGGACTATCAGGATGTATTTTTGCCGGACAATCTCTTCTTGAAAAGGGACAAGATTTGCTAGCACTCGTAAAAAAGGGGGATTCACATGTCAACGCCTAATTATGCAGCAGTTTCTATTGAACGTTTGTTAGAAAGTACAAATAAAAAATCCCAAGAGCAATCCACTTCTTTTCTAACGAATGAAGGAATTATGTTAAAAAAAGTATATGAGGAATCTGATCGATGTAATGTGCAGCATTTAAATGATTTACCTGGAATTGCACCAAATACACGTGGACCTTATCCGACGATGTATGTAGCGAAACCTTGGACAGTTCGTCAATATGCGGGATTTTCTACTGCCGAAGAAAGTAATGCTTTCTATAGAAGAAACTTAGCAATGGGGCAAAAAGGTTTATCGGTTGCATTCGATTTGCCTACCCATAGAGGCTATGATTCCGATCATGAACGTGTGACAGGAGATGTAGGGAAAGCGGGAGTTGCCATTGATTCGGTGGAGGACATGAAAATTCTTTTTGAAGGTATCCCGCTTGACCAAATGTCTGTTTCCATGACAATGAATGGAGCTGTTTTACCGATTTTAGCATTTTATATTGTGACTGCAGAAGAACAAGGAGTCACACCTGAGCAACTAGCTGGAACGATTCAAAATGATATTTTAAAAGAATATATGGTGCGTAACACATATATTTACACACCGGATATGTCGATGAAAATAATAGCAGATATTTTTGCGTATACTGCGAAATATATGCCGAAGTTCAACTCTATTTCAATTTCTGGATATCATATGCAAGAAGCCGGAGCTACTGCCGATATAGAGCTTGCGTATACACTAGCAGATGGCCTGGAGTATGTACGTACAGGGTTGAAGGCAGGTATTGAAATAGATTCCTTCGCACCAAGGCTTTCATTTTTCTGGGCAATTGGTATGAACTATTTTATGG
Source organism: Psychrobacillus sp. OK032 (assembly GCF_900111345.1). Classification (GTDB taxonomy): domain Bacteria; phylum Bacillota; class Bacilli; order Bacillales_A; family Planococcaceae; genus Psychrobacillus. Next base: position 47,425 of record NZ_FOGY01000002.1, on the reverse strand, counting down.
AAGTAGCGAAAATGCGTGCTGCCCGAAGAATGTGGGCGCAAATGATGGCTAGTTTCGATCCGAAAAACCCTAAGACATTGGCTTTACGTACACATTCCCAAACGTCTGGATGGAGTTTAACTGAGCAAGATCCATTTAACAACGTAACGAGAACATTAGTGGAAGCAAATGCTGCTGCAATGGGGCATACACAATCACTTCATACAAACGCGCTCGACGAAGCCATTGCACTTCCAACCGATTTCTCAGCTCGGATAGCGCGTAATACGCAGTTGTTTTTGCAAGAAGAAACGAATATGACGAGCGTCATCGATCCATGGGGTGGTTCGTATTATGTAGAAACTCTTACGAACGAACTTATGGGAAAAGCCTGGGCACTCATTGAGGAAATAGAAGAACTTGGTGGGATGGCTAATGCAATAGAAACAGGTTTACCGAAGATGAAAATCGAAGAGGCAGCTGCAAAAAAACAAGCACAAATTGATTCTTCGAAAGAAATTATAATCGGAGTAAATAAATACCGTCTCGAACAAGAAGATGCGATTGATATATTGAATATTGACAATACTGTTGTGCGTCAAAAACAAATGGAACGCATAGCTGCAGTAAAAGCTAATCGAGACGAACAAGCTGTACAAGAAGCACTTAATGCATTAACAGAAGCAGCCAAAACGGGAAATGAAAATCTACTTGCTGTTGCAGTTGAAGCGGCAAGAAAGCGTGCAACCATTGGAGAAATTTCAGATGCGATTGAATATGTTGCGGGAAGACATAAGGCGGTGATTCGGTCTGTGAGTGGTGTATATAGTGCGAACTTTAGTGATGCCGAAGAAATCGAGGCAGTTAAACAAATGGCGGAAGACTTCCGGGATAATGAAGGAAGACGACCACGTATTCTAATAGCAAAAATGGGTCAAGATGGACATGACCGAGGTGCGAAAGTGATTGCGACAGCATTCGCCGATTTAGGATTTGATGTTGATATTAGTCCCTTATTTCAAACGCCTGCAGAAACTGCGCAACAAGCAGTGGAAAATGATGTCCATGTTGTTGGAGTAAGTTCATTAGCGGCTGGCCATATGACGCTTGTTCCCGCTTTAAGAGAAGAGCTAGCAAAGCTAGGTCGGGAAGACATTTTAATCGTTGTTGGTGGAGTAATCCCTGCACAAGATTATGCATTTCTAAGAGAAAACGGAGCTTCTGCAATTTTTGGACCAGGTACAGTGATTCCTGTAGCAGCGCAAAAAGTCATAGAAGAAGTGTATAAACGATTAGGTTATGAGGAAGTAGAAGGCTAATGGCTGCGGATAAAACAAACGAAACCTCGATGCATGTCATGAGTGGCATTAAATCACAACATGATGGAATGGGTAAGGCAACTATTAAAAAATTTACTAAAAAGAAATCACTTAAAATTGATGAGGAAGTATATTTCCGAGAAATTCGAAATGGTTCGAGATTACATTTAGCAAAAGCAATAACATTTATCGAAAGTACAGTGATGGATCAGCAAACGATCGGTCAGCAATTATTAAAAAGCCTTCTTCCTCATACAGGAAATAGTATCCGCATAGGAATCACTGGTGTTCCTGGAGCGGGGAAAAGTACATTTATCGAAGCGTTTGGCAAAATGCTATGCGATCAAGGTTACAAAGTAGCGGTACTAGCAATCGACCCGAGTTCCTCCCTTACAGGAGGCAGTATTCTCGGAGATAAAACAAGAATGGAAGAACTGGCTAAGCATCCAAGTGCTTTTATTAGACCTTCTCCCACTGCTGGAACACTAGGTGGAGTGCATAAAAAATCTCGCGAAACGATGCTTTTATGTGAAGCAGCTGGATACGATGTCATTTTAGTGGAGACGGTCGGTGTTGGACAAAGTGAAACCATCGTTCGTGGAATGGTCGATTTCTTCCTACTTCTAGCACTAACTGGTGCTGGTGATGAATTACAAGGCATGAAAAAAGGAATTATGGAACTAGCAGACGCCATAGTTGTCAATAAAGCAGATGGAACGAATGAAAAACTGGCGAAAAAAACAGTGGCAGAATATAAACAAATTCTTCACTTTTTAGCACCTTCTACGCCTAACTGGACAACACCAGCTCTCGCTGTTTCGTCGCTTTATAAAAAAGGACTAGATGTCGTGTGGGATACGATATTGTCTTTTCAAAAAAGTATGCTAGAAAATGGCGTTTGGGAAAATAGAAGAAAAGAACAAACGGTTGACTGGTATAAAACGATGATCATCGACCGATTGTATGATGACTTTTTTTCTTCTACTGATAAGAAACAATCGATGAATGAATTAGAGCAATTAGTAAGGTCCGAACAGATGACTGTTTCACAGGCAGTGGATGAGTTATTTTCCTCGAATTCTAAACAGTAATCTGCTAAGATAAAAATAGTTTGAAAAGGAGTGGTGAACAATGAATATGGATTTTAATTTATTGATGAATGATATGATTATGCAAGCACGCGGAGAAATGGATGCAAGTGGTTATGAGCAACTAACAACTCCAGAAGAAGTAGACGCTGCATTTGCTCGTAAAGGTACTACACTAGTTATGGTGAACTCTGTTTGTGGATGTGCAGGTGGTATCGCTCGTCCAGCAGCAGCTAACGCGGTGCATTACGATAAACGCCCGGAACATCTTGTAACGGTATTTGCTGGACAAGATAAATTGGCAACACAGCAAGCACGTAATCTTTTTGGAGATGACCATTTACCATCTTCACCATCTTTTGTTCTTCTAAAAGATGGTCAACCAATTGCTGAAGTCGGTCGCCACGAAATCGAAGGACATGCTCCAACATCAGTTATCACACATCTTCAAGGACTATTTGAAGAACATTGCGAAGAAGTTTAAAAATAAAAAACAGCGGAAGTCATGTATTTGCTTCCGCTGTTTTTTTATATTGATGGGTATTTTAGATTGGTTTTTATTGATAATTTTAGATAAAATCATCTACTATAAAAAATAGTGTTTTTCAACTTAATTAAAATCTATTGGGTTTACATCGTCATTATTTTCTATGTTATTTTCTATGTTATTTTTTATGATTGAAACATCTGTTTCTTAGTAGGCACATTCTATGGATATATGATGTTTAGTATTTGGAATTAAAATAGTGTTTGCAAATCTATCAATTGAGTAAAGATTGATTTTCTAATCAACAAAAAAACAGCGGAAGCATAATAGCTTCCGCTGTTTTTTATCCATTATTGTAAGACGAAGCTTAATCCAAATAATAATGAAGACATTATCATTACAAAAATCATTAGATAAACAACAATTTTACGGAATTTTTGATTGCCCATGAAATTCTCTCCTTTAGTATGTACTACTAGTTTAACAAAAACGAAAAAAATCACAAGAGGTAGCCAATTATTTTAGAAATCTGTACAATAGAATAGAGAATAGTCAAACAGTAAGGGGTGTATAAGGATGGAAAAGGTCGATCATATTGGGATTGCAGTAAAAAGTATAGAAGAGTCGCTTCCATATTACACGGAAACACTAGGTTTAAAACTATTAAATATTGAAGAAGTTGCTTCAGAAAAGGTGCGAGTTGCTTTTATCGATAGTGGAAATGTAAAACTGGAATTACTTGAACCTATCGATGAATCGAGTGCGGTTCATTCTTTCATTGAAAAAAAAGGAGAAGGCATCCATCATGTTGCCTTTGGTGTAACAAATATTCAAGAACGTTTAAATGAGCTAAAAGAAAAAGGGGTAAAGCTCATTCAAGAAACGCCAAAAGTTGGGGCTGGTGGTGCACAAGTAGCATTTATTCATCCGAAAGCATCCGGAGGCGTTTTATATGAACTTTGTGATAAATCAGGGGGAGCGAAGTAAACAAATGGATATTTATGAGAAAATCAATGATTTATATGATCGTAAGCGCAAAATCGAATTAGGTGGCGGAGATGAGCGTATTGAAAAGCAACATGAAAAAGGAAAGCTTACTGCTCGAGAGCGAATAGCATTGCTCGTAGATAAGGATTCTTTTGTAGAGTTAAATCCGTTTATCCAGCATCGTACAGTTGACTTTGGGATGGACAAGCAAGAAGGACCTGGTGACGGTGTAGTAACCGGATATGGAAAAGTAAATGGTCGACCTATTTATTTATTCTCACAGGATTTTACGGTGTTTGGTGGAGCTCTAGGAGAAATGCACGCGCTAAAAATAGCAAATGTCATGGATTTAGCTGCAAAAAATGGTGCGCCGTTTATTGGACTAAACGATTCAGGTGGGGCTCGTATTCAAGAAGGTGTAGTGTCACTTGATGGATACGGACAAATTTTTTATCGCAATGCGATCTACTCTGGGGTTATTCCACAAATTTCGGTTATTTTAGGACCGTGTGCTGGTGGGGCGGTTTATTCACCTGCTATTACAGATTTCGTTTTTATGACAGATGAGACAAGTCAAATGTTTATCACAGGACCGAAAGTGATTGAAACCGTAACTGGTGAAAAGATTTCCGCGGAAGACTTAGGTGGATCTAAAGTACATAACACCATTAGTGGGAACGCCCATTTCCGTGGCAAAACGGAGGAAGAAGTGTTAGAGAGTGTACGTTTACTTCTGAGCTATTTACCTCAAAACTTTGAAGAAAAACCGGAAATTGCAAATGTAGTTGCGGAAAATGATGACCGTCCAGATTTAGCGGACATTGTACCATTTGAAGCTGTTCGTCCTTACGATATTCGCAAAGTGATTGAGCAAGTAGTCGATGCGGATTCTTTCTTAGAAGTACAAAAAGAATTTGCTAGAAACATTGTCATTGGTTTAGCGCGTATTAAAGGTGAAGTCGTTGGACTTGTTTGTAATCAGCCTAAGGTGATGGCCGGTGGACTGGATATCGACTCAAGTGATAAAGCAGCTCGTTTTATCCGTTTTTGTGACGCCTTTAATATACCGATTATTACATTTGAAGACGTGACGGGCTTCTTCCCAGGTATTAAACAAGAACATGGGGGTATTATTCGTCATGGGGCAAAGATCTTGTTTGCCTATTCAGAAGCTACTGTTCCTAAAATGACGGTTATTTTACGGAAAGCATATGGTGGTGCATATGTAGCACTGAACTCAAAATCAATCGGAGCTGACGTAGTATTCGCATGGCCAAATGCCGAAATTGCCGTAATGGGACCTCAAGGTGCTGCGAATATTATTTTTGCACGAGAAATTGCAAATAGCGATAATCCTGAAAAAGTACGAGCGGAGAAAATAGAAGAATACCGTGAAAAATTTGCAAACCCTTATGTAGCAGCTTCGATGGGGATGGTAGATGATGTAATCGATCCTCGTGAAACACGTATTAAGTTAATACAAGCATTAGATATGATGCGCAACAAGAAAGAAACAAGACCAAATAAAAAACATGGAAATATTCCATTGTAAAAGGAGTCTTCATAAGATGAACGGATTAGTAGAAGAATTTTTTGAATTAGTAAAAATAGATTCCGAAACGAAGCATGAGGAAGTAATCGCACCGATTTTAAAGAATAAATTAGAGCAATTAGGTTTTTCGGTTATCGAAGACGATTCTGCAGAGCGAACTGGACATGGTGCAGGTAATTTAATAGCAACTTTAAAAGGAACTAAAGCAGATGCAGATGCGATTTATTTCACTGTTCATATGGATACAGTTGTTCCTGGAAAAGGGATCCAACCTATTTTAAAAGAAGATGGTTATATCTATTCGGACGGTACGACTATTTTAGGAGCGGATGATAAAGCAGGTATTGCTGCATTATTTGAAGCCATTCGTCGTTTGAACGAACAGAATGTCCCGCACGGTGATATCCAAGTCGTCATTACAGCTGGGGAAGAAAGTGGTTTAGTTGGTGCGAAAGAAATGGATCCTTCACTACTTACAGCTAAATACGGCTATGCGATTGATAGCGATGGTCCCGTTGGTGGGATCGTTACTGCAGCTCCGTTCCAGTCCAAACTGTGGACCACAATTACTGGGAAAACAGCACATGCAGGTGTTGCACCTGAAAAAGGAATTTCTGCTATTACATTAGCATCTAAAGCAATTTCTGCGATGAAACTAGGTCGTATCGACGCGGAGACGACTGCAAATATCGGACGCTTTGAAGGTGGACAAGCAACTAATATTGTGTGCGATGAAGTGCATATCTTATCTGAAGCACGTTCGATCAATAAAGAAAAATTAGATGCACAAGTAGCACATATGGTAGCTACTTTCGCAGAAATTGCGGAAAAACTAGGTGGTACAGCTAGAACGGAAACAGAATTGATGTATCCTGGCTTCCATTTTGAAGACGACCACGAAGTCGTACAGGTAGCGAAAAAAGCAGTTGAAAAAATCGGTCGAACTGCCGATATAAAAAGAAGTGGCGGAGGCAGTGATGCAAATGTCATTGCTGGATTTGGTATTCCAACGGTTATATTATCTGTTGGCTATGAGGAAATTCATACGACAAATGAACGCATGCCCGTAGTAGAGCTAGAAAAATTGGCTGATTTACTTGTAGAAATTGTAAAAGTAGCAGCAGAATAACGTATTTAGGAGGCGCTGTTTATTGTCTAGTGAAAAAGTAGTTGTTTTTCAATGTGGAAATGAAGAATATGCGGTTCCTATTGAACATGTCATATCGATCGAAAAATTAGAACAAGTCAACCCAATCCCACATTTACCGAATTATTTAATCGGACTAATGAAAATCCGTGGTGAACTCGTTCCAATTATCGACTTTGAGGAAATCTTGTATTATCGAAGTGGTTTAAACTTTGAGAACGCCCGAGTAGTAACGATGCATACGCAAGATATGTCAATCGGAATTTTGGTAAAAGAAGCAAAGGAAATTCTTGATATTGCATCGGAAGACTTAAAGCAAATTGGATTAGTAAATTATACGAAGACGCAATACTTTACTGCGGTCGCGAATTTAGAAAACCGTATGATTACAATAGTCGATCCGTCTATTTTAGTTCGTTCATTGGAAGGAATTAAAGATATCCAGTCTTATTTAGAAAATGTGAAGAAAGAAGAATTAGGTAGCTTTTAAAAGCTACCTTTTTTTTGTGTAAAAATTGAAAAACAGTAGCAGAGGGCAACCAACTGAAAGCAACCGCATGCAATTCAAGTAAACTTCGAGCGGAACATCATATCCCTTCATAACTCAAATACCACTAAAATTGCTATAATAGAGTAATACAAAGTGGAGGTGAGGTACGTGGAGCGTAAAGCAAGAATAATATTTCACCTAGATATGAATAGTTTTTATGCTTCTGTCGAGCAAGCGCACGATCCTTCACTGAAAGGGAAAGCGATTGCAGTTGCCGGTGATCCGAAACAAAGACGAGGAATTTTAGTCACTTGTTCATACGAGGCTCGTGCTAAAGGTGTGTATACGACAATGTCTGTTTGGGAAGCTAAGAGAAAATGTCCGGAGTTAATCTTATTGCCACCAAACTTTGAACGATACCGAGCTGCATCGAAAGCAATGTTTGATATATTGCGTTCATATACGCCGCTTGTGGAACCGGTGTCGATTGACGAAGGATATATGGACGTGAGTGATGTAGAAATGGGACTAGATGCAGTTGCGTTTGCAGAATCTATTCAACAGCGAATTATTCGGGAGTTGGATTTACCGAGTTCTATTGGAATCGCTCCGAATAAATTTTTAGCAAAAACCGCATCGAATATGAAGAAACCTATGGGCATTACGGTCTTGCGTAAACGAGAGGTAGCGGAAAAACTTTGGCCGCTTCCCGTTATTGAAATGCATGGTGTAGGCGAGAGTACATCCAAAAAGTTTGCTGAATTTGGTATTCATACAATTGGAGACTTAGCAAATGCCGCTCCTAGTCTTCTAAAAGAAAAGCTTGGGAAAATAGGAGTTCGACTTTCCGAGCGTGCAAATGGCATCGACAATCGGGCAGTCGACCCTGAATCGGTTTTCGATACGAAAAGTGTTGGGAACTCAACAACACTACCATATGATGTAACGGATGTGGAGGAAATTGAAAAAGTATTACGCTTACTTTCGAAAAAAGTAGCATCTCGTTTGGATTCCAAAAACTTGGCGGGACGTTCCATTACGATTCATATTCGAGATGCCAGTTGGAAAAATAAAACGAGAAGTAAAACTGTGACGAATCGACTTTTTGAAGAAAAAGAAATATACCGGCTTGCGACAAAATTGTTCCATGCAACTTGGAAAGATGAGCCAATTAGATTACTCGGTGTTACGGTAAACAATGTATATGATAAAGGAGAATCCGTGGAGCAGCTTTCAATCTTTAACTTTGAAGAGCATGCAAAAGAAGAACCTATTTTAAAACTTGTCGAACAGTTACAAACTAAGTTCGGAAAAGATACGATTAAACGGGGAATGAAAGTAAAAAAGAAAGCCTCATTAGAATCCAAAACGAGTTTTAGTAAAGATTTTCTCGATGATCATGAAAAAAAATAAACGAATTCATTCTGCTTTACATACCCTACTAGGGTACTGTATTATGAATATAGGATAGGAGGTTGGATACTTGGACAATATTACAGAAGATAATACAGTCTCATCTAATATTTCTTGCCGGAAAAGTCACCATCCTGAACATGTAAAAAAAGATTTAACGAATCGGTTGAACCGAATAGAAGGTCAAATCCGTGGAATAAAAGGAATGGTAGATAAAGACGTTTATTGTGACGATATAATTACCCAGCTTTCCGCAACTCAATCGGCTTTGAACAGCGTAGCAAAAGTTCTTTTACAAGGACATTTAAAAGGCTGTGTAGTAGATAGATTAGCTGAAGGTGACGATGAAATACTGGACGAATTATTAATTACGATACAAAAATTAATGAGAAAATAAAAGGAGATTGTTAAATATGGAAAACATAACATTGAGCGTACAAGGAATGTCCTGTGGTCATTGTGTGAATGCTGTTGAAAGTAGCGTTTTTCAACTAAATGGTGTAGAACAAGTAAAGGTTCACTTAGAATCAGGAAAAGTAGATATTTCATTTGATGACGAGAAAGTAACGCTGAGCGAGATTAAAGAAACGATTGATGATCAAGGATACAATGTCGAATAATTCAGTAAGAGTGCTGTTTTAGCACTCTCTTTCTTACATATAAACATACCCCATAGCGGTATGCGGGAGGTGGAGATGAAATGAGCAATGAGCTAAAAGAAGCAAGTCTTCAAATTACAGGGATGACTTGCGCAGCCTGTGCAGCAAGAATAGAAAAAGGTTTAACTAAAATGGACGGTGTAGAGATAGCAAATGTCAATCTGGCTCTTGAAAAGTCATTAATCAAATACAATCCTGAAAAGTTGAGTGAACAAGACTTTGAGAAGAAAATTCAAGATCTTGGATACGGGGTTGCAAAAGAGAAAAAAGAGATTGCAATTACAGGAATGACTTGTGCAGCATGTGCTACAAGAATTGAAAAAGGGCTAAACAAACTGGTAGGTGTATCCAGTGCAAACGTCAACTTGGCACTGGAGAATGCAACAATCGAATACAATCCTTCTGAAGTTTCTGTTGGAGATATTATCGCTCGTGTAGAAAAGTTAGGGTACGGAGCACTTAACAAGGATAACGAGAAAGATACAGTAGATTTCCGTGAGTTGGCAATACAAAAGCAAAAAAGAAAATTTATCATCGCTGCGATTTTGTCACTTCCATTATTGTGGACAATGGTTGGTCATTTTTCATTTACTTCTTTTATTTACATGCCCGAAATATTAATGAACCCATGGGTACAAATGGCGCTAGCAACTCCTGTCCAATTTATCATTGGTTGGCAGTTTTATGTAAGTGCTTATAAAGCCCTACGAAATGGTAGTGCCAATATGGATGTACTAGTCGTTATGGGCACATCCGCAGCTTACTTTTATAGTGTATATCAAGCAATCGTTACGATAGGTGAGCATCATGCTGCACAATTGTATTTTGAAACAAGCGCCGTTTTAATTACACTTATTATATTAGGAAAACTTTTTGAAGCAAAAGCAAAAGGGCGTTCATCTGAAGCAATCAAGAAGCTTATGGGGCTTCAGGCTAAAACAGCGTTGGTTGTTAGAAATGGTGCTGAATTAGAAATACCACTAGAGGAAGTAGTTACTGGGGATACGATTTTAGTAAAACCAGGTGAGAAAATACCTGTGGATGGCGAAGTGTTAGAAGGGAATACGGCTATAGATGAATCTATGCTAACAGGTGAAAGTATTCCGGTCGATAAAACGATTGGGGATTCTGTGTTTGGTTCTACGATCAATAAGAATGGTTTTCTGAAAATGAAAGCTACGAAAATTGGACAAGACACTGTACTTTCTCAAATAATTAAAGTGGTGGAAGATGCGCAAGGCTCTAAAGCACCTATTCAAAGACTCGCTGACAAAATCTCTGGTGTCTTTGTACCGATCGTCATCGGTATTGCCGTAATTACATTTTTAGTTTGGATCATTTGGGTCAAGCCAGGAGAGATTACTCCGGCACTGGAAGCATTGATTGCAGTGCTTGTTATTGCATGTCCATGCGCATTAGGACTTGCAACCCCTACTTCAATAATGGCTGGATCAGGTCGTTCCGCGGAGTTTGGAATTTTGTTTAAAGGTGGCGAACATTTGGAGACGACTCACCATATTGACACGGTCATTGTAGATAAAACAGGAACCGTTACAAATGGTAAACCAGAGTTGACGGATGTTATTGTAGCTCAAGGAGTATTGGAAGGGGAATTCCTTTCACTCATTGGAGCAGCGGAAAAACAATCGGAACATCCACTTGCAGCAGCAATTGTACAAGGAATTCAAGATAAGGGAATATCCCTTCGTGAAGTACAAAAATTTGAAGCGGTCCCGGGTTATGGGGTTAAAACAATCGTTGATCAAAAAGATATTCTTGTCGGAACTAGAAAGCTGATGAATCAACACAATATTGACATTTCAAATATCCTGCCGATGATGGAAACGTTAGAAGCGAATGGGAAAACGGCCATGTTAGCAAGTATCGATGGGGAATATGCGGGTCTAATTGCAGTAGCAGATACGATAAAGGAAACATCAAAAAAAGCGATAAAACGATTAAAAGAGATGAATATCGATGTCATTATGATGACAGGTGATAATAAACGTACTGCAACTGCAATCGGTAAAGAAGTTGGAATCGCCCATGTGATTGCGGAAGTTCTTCCGGAAGGAAAAGCGGAAGAGGTGAAAAAGCTTCAGGCTTCTGGTAAGAAGGTGGCAATGGTCGGAGATGGTATTAATGACGCACCTGCGCTTGCAGTCGCTGATATCGGTATGGCAATTGGTACTGGAACGGATGTCGCAATGGAAGCAGCGGATATTACATTGATTCGCGGGGACTTAAATAGTATTGCTGATGCAATCATTATGAGTCATAAAACGATGGGAAATATTAAGCAAAATCTCTTTTGGGCTTTCGCCTATAACACGCTAGGCATACCAATCGCAGCTGTAGGCTTATTGGCTCCATGGGTTGCAGGAGCAGCTATGGCATTTAGTTCCGTATCGGTAGTATTAAATGCTTTACGATTACAAAGAGTAAAACTAGACAAGGATATACTGTAACATTTAAAAAGTACCTACTGATGTTATACTAACATTAGTAAGTACTTTTTGGATGCACACGAAAGCAGGGGAATAGATGCAATTATTATTTTTAGGTACTGGTGCAGGGATGCCTTCTAAACAGCGTAATACGACTGCCACCGTATTAAAATTACTCGATGAACGGGGAACATTTTGGATGTTTGACTGTGGAGAAGCAACGCAACATCAAATTCTACACACCACACTGAAACCGCGTAAACTAGAGAAGTTATTTATCACGCATCTTCATGGAGATCATATATACGGACTGCCTGGTTTACTCGGCTCTCGTTCTTTTTTAGGTGGGGATGAACCACTGACGATTTATGGTCCGGTTGGTATTAAGGCGTGGATTGAGTTGACACTTGCTACATCAAAAACACATATTAAATATGCGCTGAACTTTATCGAAATTGAAGAAGGGATTATTTTTGAAGATGATCAGTTTCTGGTCGAAGCAAAATTGCTAGAGCATGTAATCCCTTGTTTCGGGTATAAAGTGATGCAAAAACCACTTCCTCCTGAACTATTGATTGAAAAAACAGATGCTCTTGGTGTCCCAAGAGGTCCATTGTTGAGACAGTTAAAAGAAGGGCATGACGTAGAGTTAGCAGATGGTAGAATCGTCAGGAGCATTCAAGTAACAGGGGAAGCAAAAGATGGATTCCAAGTAACAATCTTAGGCGATACTAAATTTTGCGAGAACTCTATTTTGTTAAGTAAAGGATCCGATATTATCGTGCATGAAGGAACGTTTGATCAAGAAACGGCTGACCTTGCTGGTTTGTATGGGCATTCGACCATTGTAGACGCTGCAAACGTATGTAAAGAAGCAAATGCAAAGCACTTAATAGTGAATCATATTAGTAGCAGGTTTATGCCTTCCGATATTAAGGGAATGATCGCTCAAGTGGAACATTATGAGTTTCCGATTTATGTAGCGCATGATTTTGCTGAATATGATTGGGCAAACGGACAATTAAAAAAGATTCCGAGTGAATAATTGATCACTCGGAATCTTTTTAGGTAAGAAATGCTTATGCAGGTAGAAAAGATCTTAACCGGTAATAAGATTATTTACAGTCTAAAACTATGAACTTTCTTGCTTTTTCTCAATTATTACTAAGCTAAGTGTTGCAATTGGACCGATTACTAATGAAAGTAGAAACCAATTCAATCCGCTTCTATTTTTTCCTTGTGCAATTCCTGCATTAATGAGGGCAAGTGTACCCCAACCGACAAAGTATGAATTATCCATACAATCTTACACACCTTTCTAGTTGTTGGTTCTCTAAGTTGGAGATGGTTACTTATCTATCTCAATTGTTTCTCTATGCTAAATTTCACCACAATTACTACTCGTATTGCTTGCCAAGAATACGCGATTTGTTTTGGGCAGCGTCGATACAGGCAAATATTGCTTCGTTTACTTTATGCTGAACTAACTGTTCAACTCCCGCTTCTGTTGTACCGCCTGGACTTGTTACTTTTCTTCGAAGTTCTGATGGCTCGACATCGCCTTTTTTCAGCATTTGTGCTGCACCTTCCATCGTTTGGATAAACAGTTGGCGGGCATCTCCTGAAGACAAACCATGCTGTACAGCTGCTGCTTCAAAATGCTCTGCAAAATAGTAAAAGTAAGCAGGACCGCTTCCTGCAAGTGCCGTCACGACATGTAAATCTTCTTCGTCTACTACTTTCACTGAACCAATCGCTTCTAGTATATGAATGATTTCAAGCTTTGAGCGGTCTGATACGAGTTCATTCCAACATACTGCAGAAGCACTTAATCCAACTGCTGCAGAAGTGTTTGGCATCACACGGGCTATAGGTCGAGTTCCTAAATGAGATGCGATTGTTTGAATGGACACACCTGCAATAACAGAAATGATCGTTGCTTCTTTATTTATATATGGAGCAATACCGTTGCACGCTTCTATTGCATCTTTTGGTTTCATTGCCAAAACGATGATATCTGCAACCGTTAACGCTATTTTCTCTTCGCAAACAATCTGTACGTTATACGAACGTTTTAAATGTTCCAACTGTTCAACATCTGATTTATTCATCACATGAATATGTGTAGGAGAAACTTTTTCCTCTTTCGTCAAGCCATGAATAATCGCCTCAGCCATTGCTCCAGCCCCAACAAATACAATCTTCGACATGTACAATCCACTCCTTTTGGTCATATAAAAAAGCGCTCCCGTCCTATATAAATAAGGACGAAAACGCTTGTCTCCGCGGTACCACCTAAATTTGTCGAAAAAATCGACACAACTTAATCCCCCCTTATCGCGGGAGGCACGACTATGTTTGCATAGTAGCTCCGAAGTAGGTTCGACATATGAGCGGGAGGTGAAACTTGCAGCGGATCATTTCACTCTCTAGTACTCCATCATATATGTACTATTCTTCATCTTGGCTTTTATTATCTGAATTAATGAAATTATATGTGTGTTCCAATAAAAAGTCAACTTCATTTTCGTGACGTCTCATAGAAAAAGCTGTACAATGGAATGAATAACCATTCAGAACAAAGGGGAACTGAGATAATGATACATAAAATTAGTGTACCAACTCCGTTTGCAGTAGGAGATGTTAATTCGTATTTATTAAAAGGGGATGTATTAACGTTAGTAGATGTAGGACCAAAAACGGAAGAAGCACTTGTAGCACTTAAAAAGGGGATACAAGAGGCTGGCTATGCATTATCAGATATAGAACAAGTATTACTCACGCACCATCACCCGGATCATGCCGGTTGGGTGGATGCCTTCGAACAAGCTACCACCCTAGGTCATGCGTATAATCAACCTTGGCTAACAAAAGACAAAGATTTTTTCCAATTTCACGATGAATTCTACTTACAAAGTTTAATAGAAGAAGGGGTTCCAGAAAATTATTTACGTTGGGTGGAAAAAATGAAAAGACCACTCCACTTTATTGGAAACCGTCCAGTTGAAAAAATTCTACAAGATGGAGATATACTTCCTGGTCATCCTGAATTTACTGTACTTGAAACACTTGGCCACGCACAAAGTCATCTCTCGTTTTGGTCAGAGAAAGAGAAAGTACTAATCGGGGGAGATCTGATTATTGATAAAATTTCATCCAACCCATTAATTGAACCACCATTAAATAAAGAAAAAAGAGCTAAATCAATGCTTCAATATAATGCTTCATTGAAAAGAATTCAATCGCTGCCAGTAGAAAAGATATATAGTGGGCATGGAGAAGAAGTTTATAACGTGTATGAACTTCTCGCGATCAGACTTGAAAAGCAAAGGGAACGAGCTTTGAGGGTATTAGACATGATGAAAGATGGAGAGAAAACGATTTTTGAGCTTACGCAAGAGCTATTTCCAAAAGTGTATGAAAAAGAACTTGGATTAACGCTTTCGGAAACAATAGGGCAAGTCGATTATTTAATAGATAATGGCTATATTACGGAACATCGCAATGAGAAAGGAATTCTATTGTATGAGCAAGCATAAAAAAATTTGCATTACCGGCGCTACAAGTGGCGTCGGGCTTTTGCTTGCCAAAAGATTGCAAACAGATGGTAATGAGGTTTGGGCTATAGGAAGGAATATAGAAGTTTTAAATGAATTAAGACAGTTAGGTATACAGACGATCCAAGCAGATTTAACAGTGGAGCAATCTTTCGAAAAACTATTCGAAGAAATGGGCACACCAGACGTAGTCGTGCATTGTGCAGGAGTCGGTACATTTGCTTATTTAACAGATTTAGAAGAAATACAGATGGATCGAATGATGCAAGTGAATGTACTTGCTCCGATAAAGCTTACAAAATATTTTGCATTGAAAATGAAAGATAAAAGAAGAGGGCATATCATTTTTGTCGCTTCACAAGCTGGGAAAGTTGCAACACCAAAAGCTTCTGTATACGCTGCTTCTAAACATGCAATTCTAGGCTTTGCCAATGCTATTCGAATGGAACTAAAAGTGTATAATATTCAAGTGACAACTATTAATCCTGGCCCAATTGATACGCCATTTTTAGATTTAGCAGATCAGACTGGTAATTATCGAGAGAGGCTAAGCAAGCATCTCCTTTCGCCACAAACAGTTGTAACTTCTATCGCCAAAGCAATCAAGCAACCAGTTCGTGAGGTAGATCTGCCAGTATATATGAGTATCACAAGTAAATTATATGCTGTTTTTCCGAAAGCCGTTGAAACATTTGGAAAAGGATTTTTTAATAAAAAGTAAGCTAATAGAACTTTAGCATTTTCCTTTTGTTTGTTAATATTTTCACCATATTTAAACCGATTAGTGGATTATCAAGGCAAGCTAATCGGTTTTTTATGGTGATTCCGGTCTGTCTAGTTAAGATACTTCATTTTGATAACGATTTAATAAATGATCTAGTTCTTGGCTGACTGAGACGACAATTGGATGTGTATAACCTAATTCTTTTGCCTTCCTGTACATATCTTGCCTCTTGATTCCAATTAGAATCAATAACGTGTTTTGGTACAAAAAACTTATCACAACAAACTTCCTCCATACAGTGTATTTAGCTTCAGTTTATGAGTACATATTCTAGAAGTGAGGGAAGCAACCCATCCATTATATGACATGAAAAGCGCAAACTTTGTCAAATTGCGTACGGTATTATGTGTTTTATAAAAATGTATCAAAAGAACTAAAATCAAGTCGAAATGATGGAAATATGAGGTTGTTTTATCGTGGTCACCTAGTGAGTTTTTTCCACTGCTTTCTTAAATTCCAACAAAGCTTATTCTTTACTAAAGTCCAAGATTCTTATTAGATTGCCAGAGTTGTCTTGGAAAATAGCTTAACGTCCAGGTGGAATATCGGTAGGTTCCTTAATGAACTTTAACGAGTCTTTATTCTCCAAAAAGTATTGATCTACATCATCAACTAAAAAAACTGCTCCTGGAGTTAAGCCCATCTCATCATTCCATGTTTTTTCTATTGTGGGGAGAACTTTATGGGAGGCTCCTTTTTAAAGCGGCAACTATTTGTTCACAAAATATTCCTTCATTAACTAATTCAAATTGTAGAGGCTGGATAAAATTCGTTTCATTTGAATACATTAATAATAGCCCTTCCAATTTTTGTGAAAGCTTTTACACCATAATACGAAACATACATTGTATTTTCTCCTAATTATTACAATCCAGTGAATTTCTCACCATAAAAAAACCAAGTACTGTGTTCTTGTGTTTCAGAGGAAATACAATTCTTGGTCAAACACAAGATCTAATAAGAATTAATTTGCTAAAGTTATTCTAAAACGTGTATTCATTTTTAAAAAATCCCATTACTTTATTTGACTATAATCGATTGTAATAATATACTAACTTACGTTATGTAAGTTAAAATGATTTATTGAAGAAATTTTGGTTAGTCAAACTTGTAAAGTTATCGATTATCCACTCAGGAGGATAAGAAGTGAATTATAAAGTAGATGTATGTATTGTTGGAGCAGGGCCTGGAGGGGCACTGCTTGCTTATTTACTAGCAAAGAAAAATGTTTCGGTTATCCTACTGGAACAACATGCGGCTGTAGGAAAGGCTTTTCGTGGTGAACATTTAAACGAAGAAGGCGAAACGATTTTAAAGGAGCATGGACTTTTTGATGCCATTGAACAATTAGGACTACTTCGTATGGAAAAACTAGAATATTGGCATAAGGGAAAGCCTTTTAAAACAATACTACCAGATCCACAAGTAGGACATTTAGGCATACATGTTCCACAGAAGCATTTATTATCGATATTACTAGAAGCAGCGGAAGAGTATCCAACTTTTAGGTCAATGATGAACACGAGGGTAGTAGAGTTATTAGAAGATGAATCGGGCTATTATAACGGAGTTCGAGCAGTAAAAGATGGTGAAGAAATGCTAATTGAAAGTCAGCTGATTATCGGTGCAGATGGTCGTTATTCTACTGTTCGAAAAAAAGCAGAAATTGATGTAACAATTCGTAAACATGGATTTGATCTACTTTGGGCGAGAATTCCTTCGCCGGATGATTGGGAACCATCGATAAGAATGGCACTTATTGACGGGAAACAATTATCACTGTTCACCCAAGCTCAAGGTTATATCCAAATTGGCTGGAATATAGAAGAAGGGGCATTTCCACAGTTAAGAAAGCAACCGTTTACCCCTTTTATCGACCAACTCACTGAAGCATTCCCGCAGTTGGAAGAAACGGTTCGAAATAATATTCAAACGTGGAAAGATTTCGTATTGCTCGATGTATATAGTTCAACAAGTGAAAGCTGGGGGAAAAACGGTGTAGCATTAATTGGGGATGCAGTGCATACGATGACCCCAACCGGAGCTTTCGGTTTAAACAGTGCATTGAAAGATGCAGATTATCTATCATCCCTTATTGATAAAAATTATATCTCCCAACTTAATTATATTGAATGTGCTAATTCAAGAAAAAGGGAAGTAGAAAAGTTACAAGAGATTCAAGTAGAAAAAGAGCAGACATTTGCTTCGAATTTTGTCGTTGTTGTCTAAACATATAACGCACTTCTATACAAATATGGCTAAATTAATTAGCCGATTGTATAGAAGTGCGTTATATTATCCCGGTTTAACAGGCTGTAATTACCCCTACCTCAACTTTTATGGCTCAATTTCCCCGTCAGAGGTGGATGAAGAATCCGCATTGATGGAAGTTGCACTTTATTTCTCAGGGAAAAGCTATATGCTCCAATCTCATTTATTCAAATTTTTGCGTGTTCACCGTTTGGGTCAGCAATCCATAAGTCGGATGTATTATCTGGAAGTTCTTTTTGTCTCGACCACGTAATTTTGTTAATAGTAGGCTCCTTTTGGAGGGGAGTTAGCTTTACTTGTTCATTTCCTGAAAGCGGAACAAAATATAAAGAAGGATTTGGACGTTTTTCGGGGTCATTCGACCATTCAGTTTCCGCTACTCTAGAGAAACTACTAACGAATCATCATCGCCCCATGTAAAGCCCATATCTGCATATTTTTCGGAATAAGAGTTAGTGTAAGAAAAGAGGGAAGCTCTGTTACTTTTAAGTTTTTGTTTTTTTAACCATATACTATTCTTCTACCGCTAGCGATATAGCCAAGGAAGTTTTGGTTAAATGCCCATTTTTAGTCGAATCCTAGAACCATTTCATCGATCACTTTAAATTGTTTTTTATCCACAGATAGAACGCAAAGCATATCACTATCCATTGCCCAAGAAGCAGTTGGTGACACTCTAAAGGATACCCATTGACCGTTAGGGGAATATTGAAATGAACTAGCGTTTATGGAAATTATTTTCGCACTATCTGTACTTATCTCTTTTGGAATGACATACAGTTTCTTTACATTTTTCGTCAAATCTCTATTATTCATATAATTATTACCTAGCGCAATCGTATAAAGGACTGGATTTATCCAGCCATCCGGTCGAGGAACCGCTCCAGAAGAGGTATGAAATCATCACCTTATTCCTTAACTTCCCTTATTATTAACCCATCCAAAAAAAAAACCGACCACTTTCCCGTATAAGGAAGGTAAATCGGTTTTGTATGTAAGTCTAAGAAGCTATTTTTTGATATTTATTTAGTAATACATCTAGTTCTTGGCTGCACTCTACAACTGCAGGATGTGTAAAACCGTAGTTTTTTGCTTTTTTGTACATGATTTTTCTTTTTATTGCAATTTGAAACAATAATGCTTTCTCATTTGTTAAATTAATCACGGTATTTCCTCCAAACAATATTTTAGCTATCGAATCGATATCCGTTTTTTGTGTGGTATCCGAACCAACTTTTATATTGTATAACATGAAAAATGCAAATCTTGTCGTATGGTGACAAAAAACGATAAATTCATAAAATAGTCACAAATAGTATGAATATTTAAAATAACGAGCAAAAATGAATCGTTATGGCTATACTAAGTGATATGAAATATATTGACTTTTTTGGGGAAATTCGATTTCTTTACTTAGGTAGAGATTCACTTTAAGGTATTAGTATATTGATAGTACGTCTTTTCGACATATTAAAAGGAGAAAAAATATGAATGACTATGTAGTAAAAGCAATTGCACTTCAAGATCAAGTTCGAGCGTATGCTATTCGCTCAACTGAAACAGTTAGAGAAGCGCAGCGACGTCATGACACGCTTCCAACTTCATCTGTAGCTCTTGGACGTTCGATGACGGCAGGTGCCATCCTAGGAGCTATGATGAAAGGAGAAGAAAAACTGACAATTAAAATTGACGGTGGCGGTCCAATTGGTACAATTCTAGTCGATGCAAATGCTAAAGGGGAAGTGCGTGGCTATGTATCTAATCCACGAACCCATTTTGAATTGAAAGAGTCAGGTAAATTAGATGTTAAACGTGCGGTTGGAACGAACGGAACTTTTTCTGTATCAAAGGATGTCGGGATGAATCAGCCATTCGTTGGTCAAGTTCCTATTGAAACAGGGGAAATCGGAGAAGATTTTACATCTTATATTATGAATTCAGAGCAGACACCTTCCTCCGTTGGTGTAGGAGTGCTTGTAAATGCGGACGATACAATTCAAGCAGCAGGAGGCTTTATTATCCAATTATTGCCTGGAACATCGGAGGAAACGATTCAGTTTTTAGAAGACCGTTTACAGCAAATTCCGTCTATTTCCTCGATGGTCGAAGATGGACTTACACCAGAAAAAATGCTAGAAGAAGTGCTTGGCGCAGGAAATATAAGTATACTTGAAATAATGCCAATCCATTTTCAATGTCAATGCTCAAGAGAAAGAATCGCCAGTGCAATTATTAGTTTAGGACAACAAGAAATCCAAGATATGATTGAAGAAGATGGGAAAGCAGAAGCCCAATGCCATTTTTGTAATGAGTATTATTTATTTACGAAAGATGATTTGGAGCAGCTTTTAGAGAAAACGATTTAAGAAGATACCTTATTGGGCTGTATTGATGTTCTTTCATCAGACAGTCTTTTTTATAAGGAGTTTTTCAATTATTTGTCTTTTGTTTACTTTCTGAGCTTGGAAAAAAGTTTAACTAGTTGGATGATTATATGGCATGTATTGTTGCAACGAATACTCTTGACTACAGTAAGGATGCATATAATTTGGATAGCATCCTGTGTTTTCTCCAGTTATTTTGGGGCAATTTTTAGGTGGACCGATATAAGTCGAAGGTGTAACCGGTGCAATCGCCTGTTCCCATTGATTTTCATCCATACAATAAGTGTGTGCCATAATGTTCGATGGGGTTAGTTTAATAATATCGGAACCAAGAATTACTTCCGGGGTTGATGCATTGAAGATAGCAAGAGCATGTGTCCGATCTTCTGTAGCCATTTGGTAATGCCACCAGCCCTGCGGTATATTTGCTACTTGGCCAGGTGTAATTGTGTAATGTTGATATTCCTTTGTAAACGGATTCAGCATCGAAACTGCCATAGATCCGGAAAAACAATATACTAACTCAGAAGCATTCGGATGGTAATGTGGTTCAATATTGTTGCCTCTACTTAGAAAAATATCAATCAATGATAAATTGTTTAATGTATTTAACTGTCCGACACCTAGAATATTCATAAAGTTAAAATTGTCTTTTGTAAAGAAAGGATTTTTATTGACATTAAAAGTGAACTGAGCGGATGGGGAATTGTAGTCGATAGAAGATTCCATTACTCTGCCTGCCTTTTTGCAAATTGTAATGTGATTGATAAGCACATTCTCTGCATAATATGTATTTACCCAATTATTTGTGCAATCCGAACTATTCGTTGTTATCATTTTAGTCGCTTGTATTTCTTCCAATTATCGTGGAATGGCGTAAATTAAACGCTACTTCTGCCGTCTGCATTTATAGAAAATAATGTAATACTAAATACATAAGTACCGTTCAATTCAATAATAGCGTCGATAATATTCATCATGATACCTACTCCTATGATTTTGGCAGATTTCATTTTAAGTATAATAAGGGGAAGTATATTTAGAAAGGGGTTGAATTTAGTGATTGTTAGGCTTGCTGAAAGGGCAGATATTGATCAGTTAGTTCAAATGAGATGGGATTTTACGATGGAGGATTATGAAGAAAAGGTGTTTGATGAAAGTAATTTTGAAGGATTTCACATAGAATGCAGCTATTTTCTTAAAAGTGCTATTGAAAGTGGCAATTGGTTTATATGGGTTGCTGAGGAAGAAGGCAGAATCGTGTCGCATATTTACATAGAGTTAATACAAAAAGTGCCACGACCTGGCAGAATAACATACCCATTTGCTTTTATGACTAATGTATATACAATCAAAGAATTTAGAAACAAAGGAATTGGAAGCAATTTAATCACTACAATAAACGAATGGGCAAAAGGTAAGAAGTATGAATTTATTATCGTTTGGCCGAGTGAGGATAGTATTGATTATTATAAAAAGAATGGATACAGTCATTGTAGAGAACCAATGGAATTTTTTCCTTCATAAAGTGTGATAATGAAAAAAGTTTAGGAGGTTTACATGAGGCTTTTCCATGTATTTGCAGAAATTGATATTAAGCTGATTGCACCACTAATACCTACCCCGTACAGATATAGACACTACAATGGGCCTTGTTTGGGTATTAAATTAAAAGTGTTTGCCGAGTTTTTTAACCCCAAGAAATTGTCCTTGTGGTTTTTATCACGTTGAGAGCGTACATCGTAGGCAGACGAGCTAAACTATCTTTCATTTAAATCTTGCTCTCATTGGTGTTAATGGGGAAATAATAGAATAACGTGTTCATGGGCGGTCGACATTTCCGATTTTCTATTCATTTATTTGGATGGGAAGAGGAAGAATTGCTATATGTCGACTTTTGAAGCCTTAATGTTTGCGGGTTTGATCGTTTCGATCTTTATTTTATAAAATAAAAGTAAACCATTCCCGAGTCTAGCAAGCATGGGAAGGTTTACTCATCCTAAATGCTGATCGCCTTTGAAGCGGTAACTATTTTATTGCAAGACTGCTTAGTGTAGACACACTAAGCAGTCTTTATTATATATTTTTTTTAGTCCCATTATAACAAAATGTTACTAAAATCCTCTTTTATACTGCTCTGGGGGAGTGACTTTTCCTGTAATTACTTCTTCCGCATGGAGTGACCAGTACGGGTCTTTTAGCATACCACGACCAACTGCCACAAGCTCTGCATGGCCATTTGCAATAGTTTGTTCTGCCAAAGTAGCATCCTCCAAAATACCAACTGCAATCACAGGTACCTCCAAGGCTTCTTTATATGCACGTGCAAATGAAACCTGATATCCTGGCGTGTTCGCAGGTTTTATCTTTCCAGCAGGACCTTCACCGCCACTTGAAACATGGAATACATCGACGCCAGCTTGTTTATATTTTTTCGCAATTTCTAATGAATGCTCTAAATCATATCCGCCATCCATATATTCAATCGCTGATATACGAAAAAGAAGCGGCATTTCTTCCGGCATGACACTGCGCACTGCTTGAATAATTTCTACGCCGAATTTGGATAAGTCTTTTCCGTATTCATCTGTGCGATTATTAATATTAGGAGAATGGAATTGATGGATTAAATAACCGTGCGCGCCGTGGAGTTCAATTGTATCGAATCCAGCAGCAACTGCTCGCTTTGTTGCCTCTTTATACTTGATAACCATTTCTTTTACTTCTTGTGTTGAAAGGGCTCTAGGCACTTTCCAATTTTCAGCAACCGGGATGCTAGATGAGCTTACAGGGGGATTTGCATCTGTTGCTTTTCTTCCAGCATGTGCAATTTGTATGCCTGCTTTAGACCCGTGTTTATGCACTTCTTTCACAATTCTTTCATACGCTGGAATTTGCTCGTCTGTCCATAACCCCAAGTCGAAATCCGTTATTCTGCCATCGGGTTCGACATCGGTCATTTCCACAATAATTAGACCAGTCCCTCCAATTGCTCTAGTTGCATAATGCACAAAATGCCAATCCGTTGGGATACCGTCTTTTGCTTCTACTGAATATTGACACATTGGAGGCATCACAATTCGATTTTTTAACTCTAACCCTTTTAGTTTAATGGGTGAAAATAAATGACTCATTACACACACTCCTTTCTTCCATTATCTTTGTTTCATATCTCCGAATCAATTAATCTGTCTGTCAACTAAAAATATTCCTCATAATCATAAATTATTGGTTGTATTTATACATTTCTCATGATACATTAATGTATATTAATACTAAAATTACGCATAAACATACATCGGGGGAATATAAAATGAATAAAAAAGTTGTATTAGCATATTCAGGTGGATTAGATACATCAGTTGCAATTACATGGTTAAAAGAACAAGGGTATGACGTAGTGGCAGTCTGCCTCGACGTTGGTGAAGGAAAAGATTTAGAATTTGTTAAAAATAAGGCGCTACAAGTTGGTGCAGTAGAAAGCTATATGATTGATGCAAGAGAAGAATTTGCGAATGAATATGCATTAATTTCGTTACAAGCACATACTTGGTATGAAAATAAATACCCGCTTGTTTCCGCATTATCTCGTCCGTTAATTTCGAAAAAATTAGTGGAAATTGCTGAACAAACAGGAGCAACTGCAGTAGCACATGGTTGTACGGGTAAAGGGAATGACCAAGTTCGTTTCGAAGTTTCTATTAATGCATTAAATCCTAGTTTAGAAGTTATTGCTCCGGTTCGTGAGTGGAGCTGGAGCCGTGAAGAAGAAATTGCTTACGCAAAAGAGAAAAACATCCCGATTCCGATTAACTTAGATAGCCCATTCTCGATCGACCAAAACCTTTGGGGGCGTGCGAATGAATGTGGTATTTTAGAAGATCCATGGGCAGCACCACCAGAAGAGGCATACGATTTAACTGTTTCAATCGAAGACGCTCCAGATGTTCCGGATATTATTGAAATCGAGTTTAAAAATGGCGTTCCTGTTGCGCTTGATGGCGTGGAATATAAACTATATGAATTAATCTTAAAACTAAATGATTTAGCTGGTAAACACGGAGTTGGACGTATCGATCACGTAGAAAACCGTCTTGTAGGTATCAAATCCCGTGAAGTATATGAAATTCCAGGTGCCCACACGCTATTACTTGCTCATAAAGAATTAGAAGATATTACACTAGTAAAAGAATTGGCGCATTTCAAACCAGTTATGGAGAAAAAACTAACAGAGCTTATTTATGAAGGACTTTGGTTTTCTCCACTAAGAACTGCTTTAGAAGCATTCTTAAAAGAAACACAAGTGTATGTAAACGGTACAGTTCGTGTGAAATTATTTAAAGGGCATGCCATTGTCGAAGGACGTAAATCTCCGAACTCTTTATACAACGAAAAACTTGCTACTTACACAGCAGATGACGAGTTTAACCATGCTTCAGCAGTTGGATTTATCGAACTTTGGGGTCTTCCAACAAAAGTTCACGCTATGGTGAACAAGGGAGCAGAGAAGGTGAAAGCATGACAAAACTTTGGGGAGGAAGATTCCAAAAGTCTGCTGAACAATGGGTAGATGAATTTGGAGCTTCCATCAGTTTTGACCAAACATTAGTAATGGAAGATTTAGATGGTAGTATTGCGCACGTTAAAATGCTTGGGGCATGTCAAATTTTGCCCCAAGAAGACGTGCAACAAATTCTCAGTGGTTTGGAGCAATTAAAAAAACTAGCAGAAGATAATGCATTAGAATTTTTAGTTGCAAATGAAGACATTCATTTAAATTTAGAAAAAATGCTCATTGATTTGATTGGACCAGTTGGCGGAAAGCTGCACACTGGGCGTAGTCGTAACGATCAAGTAGCAACGGATATGCATTTATATTTGAAAAATAGAGTAGGGGAAATCATTGAGTTGATCGAGACATTCCAAAAAACACTCGTCTCACAAGCAGAAGTACATGTGGAAACACTTGCACCAGGATACACGCACTTGCAACGAGCGCAGCCAATCTCTTTTGCGCATCATTTAATGGCGTATTTCTGGATGCTTGACCGGGATAAGGATCGTTTTAAAGATTCTATTAAACGTATCGATATTTCTCCACTTGGAGCAGGTGCGCTTGCAGGGACTACTTTCCCGATTGATCGAAAGTTGTCGGCGGAGTATCTAGGATTTGCAAATGTTTATGCAAATAGTATGGATGCAGTAAGTGATCGTGATTTTATTGTAGAATTCCTAAGCAACTCTTCAATGTTAATGGCACACTTATCACGATTCGCAGAAGAAATCATTTTATGGTCAAGTGCTGAGTTTAACTTTATCGAACTAGATGATTCATTTTCAACTGGCTCAAGTATTATGCCGCAAAAGAAAAACCCGGATATGGCAGAGTTAATCCGCGGAAAAACTGGCCGTGTATACGGAAACTTGATGGGCTTACTAACTGTCATTAAAGGATTGCCACTTGCTTACAATAAAGACATGCAAGAAGACAAAGAAGGCATGTTCGATACTGTACATACAATCGTCGGATCACTGAAAATATTTGAAGGTATGGTTCGTACGATGACTGTTCACAAAGACCGTCTGCATGATACTGTACACAAGGACTTTTCGAACGCGACGGAACTTGCAGACTACCTTGCTGCAAAAGGACTTCCATTCCGTGAAGCTCATGAAGTCACTGGGAAACTTGTATTCTTATGCATCCAAAGAGGGTATTTCTTATTAGATCTTCCGTTAGAAGATTTACAAGACGCAAGTAGCTTAATAGAGTCTGATATTTATGATGTTTTATCACCACTTGTTGCTGTGCGAAGAAGAAATTCTTTAGGTGGAACGGGCTTTGACCAAGTTGCCATTCAGATCAAAGAAGCTAAGAAGCGTTTAGCATAATAAAAACTGTAGACACTCAGATTTTGATGAGCTGTCTGCAGTTTTTTTAGTTTTAGGAACAATTATAGGCTCTAAAAAAGAGTTAGTTGAAAATTTTAGCGGGTTAGTTGGAATACCTTCAAACTCGGCAAAGTATCTAGTGTTCATGCTTACCTTTTCTATGATATTATTCCAGTTATGTATATAGTTTACTAAGTTCAATTATTTTATTCGCGACTGTATGAGTATTACTTTCAACAACCATCGTAGCAACTTGTTGTAATTCCTCATGAGTACCCACACATACTGCTTCTTTTGCAGCCAGAAACATCGGGATATCATTTGCATCGTTACCAAATGCGATGAAATCTTGTTCTTTCACTTTTAATTTTCGTAAGCCGTACCATTTATCGATACCAACTGGGCTAATATCAAAAATATTTTCTTGCCCATGTATGTATATCCGAGCGGGAAGCGATTCAAGTCGAGATAATATAGCATCGGCATGTTCGTTTGGGAAAAGCACTACCTTTATCATTTGATCAATTTCTTTAATAGAGATGTTTTTTGCTAACCTTTCCGGATCGAGATTTCGATAAATTGGATGTTTTGCGCTACCAGTATACGCGTAATCCCACGTACTATCGATTAAATAAGATAGCTGAAAATCTTCAATGATTTGTATTATTTGTTTTCTTGTTTGATTATCAAATGATGATAGATGCGTGCTTTGCCCATTCTTTGCAACAAACGCACCATTTCCACCAATCATAGGGTATATATGCATATCATTCGGTAGCACGGGAAGTAAGTCACGAATGGGTCTAGCGGATGCAAAAATAACTTCATGTCCCATTAGTCGACAAAACTGTAGAGCTTCCACTATTTCTGCACATAAAGGCTGCCCTTTAAAACAAATCGTCCCATCTAGATCAAAAACAAATTTCATATTTCTTCATCCTTTCATTCTCTTAATAGTAGCGATTTTTCGATATAATGAAAAGAACACATATGTCCGGATAAGGAGTAATACGATGCAAATTATGAAGATCATTTACTTTCAACAGATTATTTGAACTACGAAGAGTCCGTCAAGATTTTGGTTTAATCCAAACCCCGAAGGAGATTCCTATATCATGTTAGGATTTGTGGTGGATTATCAATGGAAGAAATTGAAAAGGGAATTAAGTTACTTGCTAGATGTCACCCTCACAAAGCCTAGTTTGCTATAGTAGGTTAGGGCTTTTAAGGTACACAGAATGGAAGGAGAATACCCATTAAAGTGGATATTCTCCTCATTATATTAAAAAAGGGTTCTTAGTAATTCATGTATATAAAAGTTAAATATTAATTAGATGACATCATGCATCTATGCAAAAACACAATTGAAGTAAGAAAGGATTAGCATACATTTACCTAATATTTAATTCTTTTAACTTCCTATATAAAGTGGTTCTTCCGATTCCAAGTTCTTCGGCTAAGGCTGTTCGATCGCCATTTTGGATGTCGAAGTATTTTTGAATAATGGATCTTTCCGCCTCTGCTAAACTATCTTTATAGTTATCCTTTAGCGCAAATTCAATTTTCTCATTTTCCGCTAGATGATGTAGTTGAATTTCTTCGATACATTCCGCTAAAAGCAGTCTATAGTAATCTAACTCGTTTCTGTTCGTTTCAGCTAAAATGGTAAATCGTTCAAGGATATTGTAAAGTTCCCTCACATTCCCGGCAAATCGATACGTCAGCAAATCCGCGCAAATGTCCTCGATTAAATGGTCAATTTGGCTAAAAAGTTCTTTTCGATGTTTCCATATAAAGTGTTTGGTAAGGGGAACAATATCTTCCGGCCGCTGTCTTAAAGGAGGAAGATTAATTTTTAAAACATTTAGACGATAGTATAAGTCAGCGCGGAATTTGTTTTCTTGTACTAAGCTAATTAAATTCTCATTGGATGTAGCGATAATTCTAATATTAACTGGAATGACCTTAAGACCGCCAATCCGAACGATTTCTTTTTCTTGTAGCGCCCTTAATAGTCTGGCTTGAAAGTGAATGGAAATGGAATTGATTTCGTCTAAGAAAAGAGTTCCATGATGAGCCAGCTCAAAAAGTCCCTTTTTTCCATCTTTCGCTGCACCTGTAAATGCCCCTTTTTCATAGCCAAAAAGTTCACTTTCCAAGAGTGTTTCAGGTAATGCTGCACAATTGATGGCGACGAAAGGATATGCTTTCCTGTAGCTATGATTATGGATGCTCTGGGCAATTATTTCTTTTCCTGTACCAGATTCTCCAGTTATTAAAATGGTAGAATCGGTTTTCGCGAACTTTTTAGCCTTTTCAATTGTGTGATGAATGATTTCACTTTTATAAATCAAGTTACTAAATTCATTTTTGGCAACTAATCCTTTTGATTCAATCTCGACCCTATAATTCTGTTCGATTTGTTGAATTTCCGAAATATCTTGCAAAGTGATGATATTACCAATTTTTGTTCCTTTTTGAGTAACAGCCACTTTACTAGTGTTCAAAGTAATGTGATCAAATTTTATAATTTTGTTTTGAAAAGCTTCATCTTGCGTAATTTCTCGAATAGAGCGATTTGGTATGATTTTTAACAGGCGATCGCCAATAATATTATTTTTTTGTATATTAAGATGATTCCAGGCTGATTCGTTAATAATCGTAATCTTATCTTGCTCATCTGTTGCGATAATACCATCTCGTACCGAATCAATAACAGCTTTAAGCTGCTGTCTTTGTTTTTCTTCTGCTCTTTTAAAGTGGATAATTTCAATTGCACGTTCAATGGATGCAATGATACTGACTTCGGAATAAATTAATGTCCCCGAGAGTCCATATTCTTTCGCATTAATAACCCCAAGCCCTGTACTGATGACTGTTCCTTTTGTATTTGAATAGGTTTCAATTTTCTGTCGTAACTCAGCCTTTGTGTTGTAACTAATGTAGTGAAGTTGAACTTGCAAAAGCTCTTCTAGAATCGAATAATCATATTTAAGCTCTTCAAGGTCAGGCAATGCTATGGCAATTTTGTTTGAAAAGGGCAAAGATTTCTGAACAGCAAATAACATATCGATTGGTGTTACTTTTAATTTTATGACGGGGATACTCGTCCGTTTTTCAAGAAATATTTTGAAAAAATGCCCTGTGATAATTATATCTGTTTCATTTTCTTCTAATTTAGTCAAGATCCTAGGGAGTGTAATAGACAAGTCCCCTCCACAATCGAAGACGGTGATTTCAATATCACTATTTTTAAACTTCATTGTTGAGTTTCTTGCTAAATTCACGAATTCCCCTCTTCCCACAACCGCAATTTTTGTTTTCATATAGCCCTCCAACTAAAAGTTTTTATTCGTATATCTGAATATTTCGACAAAAAATAAAAAATACCTTTTTTAAAACACTTGTTTCATTTTTGGAACACTGATTAGTTAAGTTTTGAAAAAATAACTGATAAATCAGCGAATTGAAAGTTGGCACGGAAGTTGCATTAATAGTTACAAGAATATTTTCTGAATGTTCTTAATTTAGAAAGGGGGATGTTTGTGTTTACTGTTAAACCAAGAGTTCAAGGGGTTACTCCAGAATTAGTCGATTTATTTCAAGAGGTTGGTACATCCACGATTGGCCATCTTACTGATTTTGGATTTTTAAAAGGGCTAAAACCATTATTTAGACCAATCCATTTCGTAGGTAATGCTGTAACAGTTCGTATTCCGCATATGGATTCAACGGCTGTCCATAAGGCTTTGGATTTTGTTGAACCTGGTGATGTCCTTGTCATTGATATGTCGGGGGATGTGGAAAGATCTTGTTTTGGGGGGATAGTATCCTACGCTGCAAAAGCCAAAAAAGTGGCAGGTGTCATTGTTGCTGGATGCATTAATGATGTTGAGGAAATAAAGGAGATTCAATTACCGGTATTTTCACTAGGGGTGAGCCCAATCACTACACGCATTCTCGGCATTGAAGGGGAAATTAATACAACGGTAAGTGTATGTGGGGTAAGTATTCATCCAGGTGACCTAGTGGTAGCTGATAATGATGGTGTGTTCGTTATAAATCCAGAATCTGCAGCTAAATATGCGGAAATTGCGATAGAAAAGCAGTTAAGAGAGCCTGAAACAAAAAGGAAGATTGATTCTGGTATTTCGCTTGCTTCTATAAGTAAAGCTGATCGATTTTTTACGACTGAAGGGCAACCAGAGAGCAAGGAACCAACAAAAGTAATATAAAAAAACATTCTGATTTTGCAAAATCAGCCAAGAGTATGTACAAAGTAATCATCGGTTTCATTTCACTGCACTGGTGATTACTTTGTACATTAAGACTTATTCAACATAATTAACGACAATTTAATTTTATACAAAAAATAAAACCATAAAGGTGGGAAAGAAGAATGAGGAGAACGAAAACTTTTAAATTTTGCTCTATCATGCTGTTGTTAGTATTTCTAGTCATTATGAGCGCATGTGAGTCAGATGAGTCATCTGCATCGAGCGCAACAAGCGATAAGAGTATAGTTGTTGCATTAACTGGGGAAGCGAATAGCTTAGATCCCCATAACACGACAGATACAGCTTCTAAGCAAATATATTCAGTAATGACGGAAACATTAGTAGGTTTGAATGAAAATGGAGAAGTAGTACCACTTTTAGCGAAGAGTTGGGAAAATTCTGAGGATGGGAAGACTTGGACATTCCAACTTGAAGAAGGGGTAGAATTTACGGATGGTACTCCGTTTAATGCAGAAGCGGTAAAAATTAACTTTGAACGTGTGACAAACGAAGAGAACAAATTAGCAAGATATCCAATGTTAGGTCCATATCTTGATAGTATTACGACTAATGGTGATTACGAAGTTGTATTTCATTTGAATAGTCCTGTAGGTCCTTTTTTGAACATTCTTGCTTTCCCTTCTGGGAGCAATATTATTAGCCCTAAAACAATCGAAGAAGGTATAGAGGCAGTTAGAACAAACCCAATTGGAACAGGACCTTATAAAATTAAAAACTGGTCACCTGGAACTGATACCGTTTTTGAAGCAAATCCTAATTATTGGGGTGGAACTCCACAATTAGACCAGATTACTTTTAAGGTTGTTCCTGAAAATGCTTCACGTGTACTGATGCTAGAAACTGGTGAGGTAGATATCATTGCAGACGTTCCAGCTACAGATATTGAAAGAATAAACAATAGTGAAGAGACAAAAGTAAATTCAATCGAAATCAACCGTACTTTGTATGTTGGAATTAATAACTCAGTAGCTCCTTTTGACAAGGTGGAAGTTCGCCAAGCATTAAACTATGCGATTGATAAAGTTGCGCTGACAAATGATTTATATGAAGGTCGAGTGAAAGAGAGTTCTGCCATCGTATCTTCTAAGGACCAAATGTATAGTAATGCGGGTACTTATCCATATGATTTAGAAAAGGCAAAGGAAATGTTAAAGAAGGCGGGGGTCAAGGAAGGTACGAAAGTAAGACTCGTAGCTGCGGGTAACGCTGTTCGAGATCATAAGGCTGGACAATATGTTCAAACTAGTTTGCAACTACTAGGATTTGATGTTGAGTTTCAAATGTTGGAGCTGAATGATTATTTAAATACTTTAGATGATCCAAGTAAATATGAACTCTATTTAAGAGGTGGGATTGCAAATACAAATGATGCCTATGACATCCTAAGGGATAGTTTTTATTCTGATAGTAAATATAATTATGCCCGTTATATAAATCCAAACATTGATCAGGCTATAGAAAAAGGTGCTATTGAGCCTATTATAGAAAATCGTAAGAAGATTTATGAAGAAGCATTTAAGGAAATTAAAGAGGATGCTCCGTGGATTTTCCTTTATGAGGATACTGTGCACATCGGGATGAGGTCAAACATAGAAGGTCTGATTGTACCACCAACACATCTTTGGAATTACACAGAGGTACGCAAATCAAACTAGATTTATAGAGATATTATGTAAGCAACTTTAAAAAATAGGAGTGAATAAAATGTCTTTTCAAATTGTAATGGCTCAGTTAGGTTCTTCAGAAAATAAACAAGAGAATTTAGAAAAAGCTGAAAAAGCATTGAGGGATTCAACAAATCTTTATGGGGCTGATATGGTTGTCTTCCCAGAAGCGTTCATGAGTTATTTCGAAGTGGGAACACCAACAGAAGTAAAAATAAACGATGCTGAACCAATCGAAGGACCATTTGTATCTGCGATGAGTGAATTAGCAAGTAAATATGGGGTCTGGGTTGTATTTGGCATGCGTGAGAGTACGGAAGATGTAGATGATAAGAGAGTTTATAATTCAACAGTAGTTATAAATTCATCTGGCTTAATTGAAAGTGTTTATCGTAAAACGCATTTATATGATGCGTTTGGTGGAAAAGAGTCAGATACTATTAAACCAGGTGATGCCTTATTTGAGCCGATTGATACGCCTTTCGGAAAAATTGGATTGTTTGTTTGTTATGAATTACGATTCCCTGAAATCGCTCGTCATCAAGCTCTAAACGGGGCTGATATCCTTATTGTTCCTTCAGGTTGGGTAAAAGGACCGTTAAAAGAACACCATTGGGAAAATCTTGTAACGACACGTGCGATAGAAAATACTGTTTATGTAGTCGCTTGTGACCATGTTAATGATTACTATATGGGACAGAGTATGGTCGTTGATCCTATGGGAGTGGTAATAGCAAAAGGAAATGAAAATGAGTGTTTGATTCCCTGTCGAATCGATTTAAAGCGTGTTCAGGAAGTTCGAAAAAAACTCCCTTCTTATATACACCGTCAACCAAGCTTATATAAGAATGCAGGGATTTATACATCTTGAAGTTTAATTGTCCGATCCTATTTAGCGTTTTTAAATGAGTGTTAATTTCGAAGAGTTTAACTAGGTTTACCAACTTTTTGTAACGGAAATTGGGGACTCATTTTGAACTAGTCCCCAATTTACTTGGCTGCATTAGTTTTTGCTCACTCTAAAATACAATGAAAAAGTGCCATAGATTGAGAGGTGGATATATTGTCAATATATATTGTTAAACGTTTATTGCATTTAATACCTACTTTAATTGGTGTTACATTATTTGCTTTTTTACTAGTAGCTGCTGTGCCCGGGGATCCAGCGCAAATCATTGCTGGGGAATCGGCATCTGAAGAAGAGGTGCAGATTATCAGGGATCAATTAGGCGTTGACAAACCTTTATACCAGCAATATATAAGCTATGTCACAAATATCTTCAAGGGGGATTTAGGAACATCCTTGCGATCCAGCAAGCCCGTCTTAGATGAAATTTTATTGCGTTTTCCTACAACCCTCATTCTTACTGTCATGTCCCTGGTAGTGATGATTATCGTAGGGCTAATTGCAGGAATTGCTTCTGCCACAAAGCCAAATAGTCTAAGGGATAACGTATCCATGATGGTTTCATTATTTGGAATTTCAATGCCGGTTTTCTGGATGGGGATCATGTTTATTCTTCTCTTTTCCTATTACTTGCCGTGGTTTCCTTCAGGTGGAAGTAGCGAATTCAAACACTTTGTCCTACCTTCGCTTGTCTTAGGGCTTTCTGCCTCTGGAATTTTAGCGAGACTTACAAGGTCAAGTATTCTTGAAATTGTTAATCAGGATTTCGTCCGAACGGCTAGAGCGAAAGGGGTTAAAGAAAAGTATGTCATCTACAAGCATACTTTGAAAAATGCTTTAATTCCGATTATCACCATTGTTGGTATGGAATTTGGCGTTTTACTAGGTGGAGCGGTGATTACAGAGACGGTATTTTCAATGAATGGCATTGGAAGATATGTTGTTGAATCCATTCAATTTAGAGATTTCCCAGCTATTCAAGGAAGTATTCTATTCATTTCAACGATTTTTGTTTTTGTTATTCTGCTTGTTGATCTTTCTTATAGTATTGTAGATCCAAGAATTCGATACGAAAATTAGAAAGGAGCTCTTAGATGCAAATAATAGAAGATGTGGTGTCACAAAAGGAAGTTGCTGCACCTGCATATGAACCACGTTCTCCATGGAAAATGATGATTCAACGTTTTAAAAAGAATAAGCGTGCGATGATAGGGTTGTACATTACCTCATTATTTGTCATTGTGGCCATATTTGCTCCGTGGATCTCTCCATACGATCCTTTTGAGTACAATATGAAAGCGCTTCTACAGGCACCTAGTTTAAGTCATCCGTTTGGAACAGATCAATTTGGTCGCGATGTTTTATCTCGAATTATTCATGGTTCCCGTATTTCCTTAATGATTGGAATTGTTGGGGTAGGGATTTCTATCATAGTCGGGGTGACATTAGGAACAATAGCCGGCTATTTTGGCGGGATTTTAGATTCGATTATTATGAGAATCATGGATATCCTTTTGGCGTTTCCTGGATTTCTTTTGGCACTAGCTATCATTAGCATTCTAGGACCAAGTATGGTGAATGTTATGATTGCGATTGGTATTTTCTCTATTCCTACCTTTGCTCGAATTATGCGCAGCTCGGTCATTTCTATTAAATATAAAGAATTTATAGAAGCGACTAAATCGCTAGGGGGCAGTCACTTGTTTATCATCATCAAACACGTGATACCAAATTGTATTGCCCCAATCATTGTATTATCTACGATGAGAATTGCGACAGCTATTTTAACAGCTGCAGGTTTAAGCTTCCTAGGATTGGGAGCTCAGCCACCTTCACCTGAATGGGGAGCAATGTTAAACGAGGGTAGGGAATATATTAGAGCTGCATCTCATTTAAGTACAATCCCAGGATTAATAATTATGTTAGTTGTATTAGGTTTTAATATGCTAGGGGATGGTCTGCGTGATGCTCTAGATCCACAAATGAAGATTTAAGGGGATAGTTGGTAAAAGTCTGATGTAAGGGGGAGTGACTTTGGAAAGTTTATTAGAGATTAATAATCTTAAAACTTACTTTTATTCCGAAAACGGTGAAGTTCCAGCTG
This sequence comes from Psychrobacillus sp. OK032, assembly GCF_900111345.1. Classification (GTDB taxonomy): domain Bacteria; phylum Bacillota; class Bacilli; order Bacillales_A; family Planococcaceae; genus Psychrobacillus. The sequence goes on along the minus strand of NZ_FOGY01000002.1, from coordinate 11,996 downwards.
TAGATGGAGTCAGTATTACAGTTAAAAAAGGGGAAACATTAGGAATTGTAGGAGAATCTGGTTCAGGAAAAAGTGTCACGGCATTAACAGCTATGAGATTAAGTCAAGGAAAAGTAATGGGCGGCTCCGTTACATTTAAAGGAATCGATCTCCTGTCCTTATCTGATGAAGAGATGAGAAAAATCCGTGGAAAGGAAATAGCGATGATTTTTCAGGAGCCCATGACATCGCTAAATCCAGTATTTACAGTAGGGAATCAAATTATGGAAGCCATTCAAACCCATATGGACGTTGGTAAATCTAAAGCCAAGGAGAGAGCAGTTGAACTACTAGCTCTAGTAGGGATTCCACGGCCAGAACAAATTGTGAACGAATATCCTCACCGGCTGTCGGGGGGCATGCGGCAGCGTGTCATGATTGCTATGGCAATGGCCTGTAATCCAAGTCTATTAATTGCGGATGAACCGACAACGGCCCTGGATGTAACAATCCAAGCACAAATATTAGATTTAATGAGAGACCTTAAGGAAAAACATAATACTGCAATCATGATGATTACCCATGATCTAGGTGTAGTAGCCGAAACGTGTGATCGTGTTTGTGTTATGTATGGAGGAAAAGTAGTAGAAGAAAGTGATGTTCAGGAGATTTTTAACAACCCAAAACATCCTTATACACAAGGTTTGCTGAAATCTGTACCTACTTTAATAGATTCCGAACAACAGACAAGACTTTATTCAATAGAAGGAAATGTGCCGATTCCTGGGTCATTGCGTGAAGGTTGTTATTTTGCCCCTCGCTGTGAATTTGCAATGGAAATATGTAGAACAAAAGCCCCTGCTTTTAAAGAGGTGGAACCGGGGCATTTCAGTCGCTGCTGGCTTCATGAATTGGACGAAAGGGGGGAATTCGATGTTAAACGTTTGGTTGAATCAAATTGAAAACATGTTTGACCCAATGGTGGAGTGGCGAAGGTATATACATCAACATCCAGAGCTTTCCTTTCAAGAAGTAGAGACGCCAAAAATGATTGCTTCGATTCTTGAAAGTTTTGGAATCGAAGTTCGTAGAAATGTGGGTGGAAGAGGAGTTGTTGGGATTATATATGGGGGTAAACCAGGAAAAACAATTGCTCTTCGTGCTGATTTTGATGCACTTCCTATCCAAGATGAAAAGGATGTTCCTTATAAGTCTAAAGTAAACGGAGTAATGCATGCTTGTGGACATGACGGACACACGGCCACTCTTTTAGCTGTAGCAAAAGTTTTACAAGATAACCGAGATCAACTTGAGGGTAATGTAGTCCTCCTTCATCAACATGCCGAAGAAAAGTGCCCAGGCGGTGCGATTGCTATGATTGAAGATGGGTGTTTAGAGGGAGTTGACGTGGTATTTGGAACACATCTATTGACTAAAGTACCCACAGGCTTTTATGGGTACAGAAAAGGCTATACCATGGCTGCAAGTGACCAATTTGTCATTAAAATTCATGGAAAAGGCGGCCACGGGGCATCTCCACACGAAACGGTTGATGCGATTGCTATTGGTAGCCAAGTAGTCAATCAATTACAGCATATTGTGAGCCGACAAGTAAATCCTTTAAAATCTGCTGTTGTATCAGTAGGATCCTTCCACGCGGGAAAGGCCCCGAATGTAATTGCGGATTCCGCTGAACTATCTGGAACAGTTCGTACCTTTGACGAAGATGTGCGAGATCAGATTAAGAGGGAAATGGAAGTGATTGTAAATGGTATTTGTTCAGCCTTTCATGCTACCTACACAATCACTTATGAGAGTGGATATCCTGCTGTATATAACCATGCAGAAGAGACGGAAATTTTTGTACAGGCAGTTAAGAAAAACATAGGAGAAGATACTCTTATTGAAATTGATCCTTCAATGGGAGGAGAAGATTTTGCATATTATTTAAAACAAAAACCCGGTATGTTCTTCTATACTGGGGCTCGAAATGAAAGTATCAAAGCAAATTATCCTCATCATCATCCGAAATTTACTTTTGATGAACAAGCTATGGTAATGGCTGGCAAGGGATTAATAAGCATTGTTCATCATTATCTAGTTTCGGAAGCTTCGAAGGAAGAGAAAAAGTCTGATACTGAAGCGGAGAAATCTTTCATATAAGAAAGGCATCGATGTTTGAATTTTTGTTCAAGCGTCCTATACATTTACTTTGGATAAAAAGGGGGCTTAAAATGAAGCAATCATTAGTGGAGATTAAGAATTTTAAAAAATATTATTCAAGCAAAAAGAGCTTTCTCAATCGAAATGTCAGTTATGTAAAGGCAGTTGATGGCTTGAACTTCACTATTTATAAAGGGGAAACTTTAGGGTTAGTAGGCGAAAGTGGTTGTGGAAAATCGACAACTGGGAGAGCAATTTTACAGCTTCAACCACCGACTGAAGGTGAAGTGTTATACGAGGGAGAAAACCTTGTCGGAATGAACACAAAGGATTTGAGAAGGGTTCGAAAGGAAATGCAAATGGTTTTCCAAGATCCATACGCTTCTCTTGATCCTCGGATGACAGTCGGGGAAATTATTTCAGAACCTCTTGAAATTCATAAAATAGCTTCAGGTAAAGAAAAAAACATTCGTGTGGATGAATTACTCGATACGGTAGGCTTAAGCAGCTACCATGCTAAACGTTATCCTCATGAATTTAGTGGAGGACAGCGCCAAAGGGTAGGTATTGCGCGAGCGTTAGCGCTAAATCCAAAATTTATTGTGGCTGATGAGCCAGTATCGGCACTCGATGTTTCTATTCAATCACAAATTGTGAATCTCTTTCAGGATTTGCAAGAGCGGTTTGATTTAACATATTTATTTATTGCACATGATTTAAGCGTTGTGAAACATATCAGCGATCGCGTGGCTGTAATGTATTTAGGTCGAATTGTTGAGATGGGGGATAAAAAAACTTTATTTAGTCAACCTATGCACCCATATACACAGGCGTTGTTATCGGCCGTTCCATTGCCGAATCCAAATGTAAAAAAAGAAAGAATCATGCTTCGTGGGGATGTTCCAAGCCCTTCAAACCCACCAAATGGATGTACGTTCCATACTCGTTGTAGTCAATGTATGGAAATTTGTAAGACAATTCAACCAGAGTTTAAGGAAGTAGATGGGCGTATGATTGCATGCCATTTATATAACTAAATAAGGTTTACTTTTAACTTCATTCAGCAGAAGTCTCCCACTTCTTTAAGTGGCGAGATGAATGCAAATAGTAAAACCATTCAGTGGTGGTTCAATCTCTGAATGAATGAAGTTAAAGCCTCCGGAGGATATCACAGATTTTACCGAGCAAGCTTGATAAAATCTGGGCGCAAATACGGAAAAGGCACATTTGATTGTAGGAGATTGGATTACTAGTAAATTTTTATATCTGAATATTAATAATATTGTAAAGGATGGGTTGAAAATGACATTTAAAAAATCAAATTTTCTAAAAGAAATGAGCTGGACTCGATTTGAAGGAAGAAAAAAAGATACGGACCTTGTAATTATTCCTTCGGGTGCATTTGAAGTATATGGCTACCATTTACCGTTGGGAACAGATACACTCGTTTCCGTAAAGATTGCAGAAATTCTTGCTGAACGTGTTAATGCTATTATTGGACCTACGCTAGAGGTTGGTGATTCAACAGCCTTAGAGGAATTCCCAGGAACAATGGTAATTAAGGCAGAAAATTTTAAACAATATTTATGGGACACAGTAAAAAGCTTAGAAAAATGGGGATTTAAAAAATTCCTTTTTATTAATTCTCACGCGGGAAATGTACCTATTATTAATCAAGTAGCTAGGGATTTACAGTCTAATTCGGAAATTCAATGCGCTCAAATTGATTATTGGCGTTTTATAAAAAATCATGATAATGGGATTATTGAATCCGGAGAGTTAGCACATACACATGCGAGTGAAGCAGGTACTTCCGTGATGATGTATCTATATCCTGAACTTTGTGATTTAGAAAAATGGGTAAACGAACCACCGAAAACAGGAGACGATTATCCAGACATTATTAAATACATTCCTTTTTCTGAAAAAACGGACTCTGGCACAATAGGAGATGCAACATTAGGAACGAAGGAAAAAGGGGAGAAACTTGTCAATCGCTCGGTCAATCGAATTGTTGAATTTTTAGTAGAAAGCTGGGAGATTAAAGAGCTTGAGGAGAAAGTTTTAGAAGTGTAAATTTTGAAGTGTTGACTCTAGAATGGAGACAAAAATGGAGTTTTCTTTAATTTTTGAATCAATCTTTATTATTAGTATTATGATTGCTTTAGGATCTGTGATATCGAGAACATTTCCATTTAATAGTGACACACGTAAACTATTAGTTAGTCTCATTGTCAATATTGCAATGCCGTCTATTATTCTTTCAAGTATATTAAATGTAGAAATTAATAGAGAAACCTTTAAAATGATTACAAATGTTTTTGTTTTATCTGTCATCATTAATCTGCTTGGAATTCTTATTGGTTGGTTATTTTCGAACACCTTTTATCGTCATTCAACCAAGAAAAGAGAAATTGCCTTATTGTCTGGTCTAGGGAATACGGGGTTTATTGGAATTCCTTTGTGTGCAGCGCTTATTGGTCCAGAAGGAGCACTATTCGCTGCAATCTTTGATGCGGGAGTAGACATTACTCTTTGGACGATTGGCGTGCTAATTATTCAGAAAAACAGGCAATTTTCGTTCAAGTCATTAAAGGAATTAATAAATGTTCCAACTCTAGCAATTGTATTTGGTCTTTTTATTGCATATTTCAACATGAAACCACCTGCAGTTTTCATCGAATTAGCGAATCAGCTAGCGAATCTAGCAGCTCCTCTAGCCATGTTTTACATTGGTGTTCTTGTTATGAATTTATACCGTAAAAAGACTCAAGATTCAGGTCAGGAGATTTGGATTCCTATTGTTGTAAAGCTAATTGTTTTACCTGCGTGTGTTGCATTAATGGTTACCTATTTAAATCTTAAAAGTGATATCTCACAAACGATACTAATTCAATCTATGATGCCGTCACTCACACTTGCATCCATACTATTTGCCAAATACTCTGCAGATGAGAACATGGGGGCATTTACGACTGTGCTATCGACTATAGTTGCTTTAATTACGATTCCGCTTTTGCTTTATTTATTTTTGTGAGATATGAGATTGGATTAATAGAAAAATGACAATTACCTCATACCTGATCTTAACGATTTAGTATTTGATCCATAATATTAATTTGTAATTTTGAGGTTCTTGTCATCTATTCGTTTCAATAGTTAAAACAGGTTTCAGTCCATAGTGATAATAGATATTTTATTATTGAGATAGCGATAAGTGGTGTTGACCTTCAATTCTACATTTATGAAAAAAGATTCAGAAAGTTATATTACTCGCTTATTTAATTAAGAAAAATAAATAATTTCACAACTGAGTTATATAGTTTAAAGACTGTGACAGCGAAAACTTTGAAATAGATTAAAAGAGTATATTAGTTATGCTTTTAAAAATAAAATGCTTCTTTTTATGTATTTTGGGATATGCATTATATTAATAGTATTTAAATATTTAAACGGACTAAATAGTATTGATGAAAATTAATAATAGTTTTTTTATGAATCGTAGTCAAAACCGTTCAAAGAACTTTTATATTATCAAAAAAGGTCATTAAAACTTGATATAACAATGTTTCTAACAATAGGGGATTCAAGTCCCGCGTCTCTATAAAATGAAATCATATTATTTCATACAGTGTGTTACTTAAAGCATAAAGTTGAGTGACAAACATTTGCATAATAGGGTACACGCTTGATTGTTTGAAAGATTTCTTTGGTGTTTTCTTTTCAAAAGAAGATGAATCAAAGAAATTGTTAGTTCATAAAAGGATGATCAAAGTTCCGTTACATGAAGGATATATCGTAGAGATTGATATACTGGATGAAGGATATGAAATTAACGACTTGAAAGATGAAAAAGAAGATGCGAGGAATAAAGTTAATTCTTTGCTCGGAAGATTGGAGTATATGAAATACTAATACCATTACATGCCCTTCTCTTCGGAGTGGGGATTTTTTTATTTGTCCAAAAATTAGCAGATTATTTTAGTTGTAAAATCAAACAAACGTTCGTATACCAAGAAGACAAGTGGGAACATTCGTTTGTATATTGTTAGAAAAAAACTATAGTCGTGGTCAGATTGTAGAATTGATATATCTATGAAAATCAGGTGAAATCAATAAAAGGAGAGTGACGGTCATTAATATTCAAGGGTATTCATTTGAGGCTTTTTGCTTAAAAAGAAATGTGAAGCGAACGTTACTAATAGACAATGTACTCGCATATGTTCCAGCTATTCGAAAAGAAAGAGGCGTTATTTAATCAGTGATTGTCAAAAGCGAATTTATGATTACATTAAAAGTTTCATTTTAGAAAATAAATACTCTCCTTCAATTAGAGAAATTGGGGAAGCTGTGGGTCTAAAATCATCATCGACCGTACATGGTCACTTGATAAGGTGCGAGAAGAAGGTGATGTCGATTCTGCGAACGCGCTTCCACGAACTTTGAGAATCGTCTCATGATGGATTACGGTAAACTTCCAAATCGCTCTATTGCTTACATTGATATGATGAGCTTTTATGCCTCCTGTATTGCTGCATTACATGATTTAGATGTAAGAACTGTTCCGATTGCTGTAGTGGGTAATTTTGAACAGATAGGGTAGTTGTTTTAGCTGCATGTTGCTATGGGAGAACCACATTATAAATTTGGATGACTTATACATCTATTGGAATTGAGAAAGATGATTTAACAATCCGTGCGGTTAACACAAGTAATCGGTCAAATACGAAACGGCTGATTACTTTTTGTGTTTTTACGCGAAAACCACTTCATTCGACAGTCTTTAATCTATAGTTGTCATGAAAAAATATTTATAACTAGTTTTTTTGATATAATCTTCTTAAGATTATAATATTTTGGAGTTGAGTTAATGATTCAAGTAAGAAGACTACAATTAGACAAAACAAAACGTGCAATAGTCATTTCAGATATACATGCAAATCTAGGGCTATTCAAAAATCTATTACAAAAAGTAGATTATACAGGGGATGATTATTTATTCATTAACGGTGATCTTAGCGAAAAAGGACAAAATAGTTTAGAAGTAGTGGAGTTTGTAAAGAATTTATCCGAACAATCTACTAATGTCTATGTTACAAAAGGAAATTGTGATGTCGTCCATCGTTATGTTTTTAATGAAAGTGAGGGGGTCATACCGTACATGAATAGACAAAAAAATTCCATTTTAAATGAAATGCTTGCTCAGCATTGTAAAACACTATATGATTTTACCAATTTAGAAGAATTGGCTCATTTTTATCGTCAAAATTTTCATGATGAAATTGAATGGTTGGAATCACTTCCAATTGCTTATGAAACAGATGATTATATTATTATCCATGCAGGCATTGAAAACAGAGTTGATTGGCACCAAACAGAAGAAAATTTTGCTTTATATACACAAGCATTTTATGAACAAGCGCACCAATCAAATAAACTGGTTATCGTCGGACATTGGCCAGTAGTTAATTATCGTGCTAGTCAAGCTAGTTCTCATAATCCGATCATTGACCTAGATAAAAAAATCATTGCACTAGATGGTGGAAATCAGATTAAGGAAGACGGTCAACTAAATGCGCTAATTATTCAAAATGGAAAGTATACATATACATATGTTGATGAGTTAACAAGCGAAATGATTGTGCAAAAAGAACATAATGATCAGACGAGAAGAGTAGGAACTCTGACATATCCTAATTACGACATGCAAATAATTCGACAGGAGAAATACTTTACGCTGTGTAAAAATATAAATCTCGGTATAGAACAATGGATTAAAAATGAATATCTACTAATTGATCATGAAACGGTGAGTGCCAAAACGGACGTGAGTACAACTTTTCTTTCTGTTAAAAAAGGTGAAAAAGTATGGATGGTTGAATATGAATGTGATGGATATATTCTGGTGAAGCGGGAAAATGGAGAGGTTGGCTGGTTGCCAAAAGATTGCTTATAAAGTCAGTCCAGCAAAGGAATAAAGATAGATGCTTTAAAAAGGGGGAAGTGAAATGTTAACAGAAGTAGCAGATGGTATACATAAACTAATTATCAATTTTCCAAAGGGAATGGGAGAGGTTAACTGCTATTTAATAGAAGGGGAAAAAGGGTATACAGTGATTGATACGGGAACTGATTCTATAGAAGCGAAGGATGGCTGGAAAAAAGTATTATCTTCTGGGATCGTGATAGAGAAAGTAGTTCTAACACACACTCATCAAGATCATATCGGCCTTGCGAAATGGTTTCAACAGGAGGTTGGAGTACCTGTTATCGTTTCCAATTTGGGTTACGAAGAAATGAGGAAAACTCGGGTTTCCCATGGTACAGACCGATTAAACAGTTTGATTATCAGACATGGGGGACGTTCACTTCCTCCTAAAATGAATGAAGATCCTCCCATTTACGATTTCGACCCGGATGGTTTTTTTGAAAATCATCAGCATATCCAATTAGGAGAAGAATTGTATGAGGCCATTTGGACACCGGGTCACGCACCGGACCATTTTTGTTTTTATAACGAAAATAAGAAGATAATGATCATTGGAGATCATGTATTAAACGGGATCAATCCAGTAATTGGTCTATGGTCGGGAGAAGAAGGAAATGCATTGAAAGATTACTTTTTATCATTGACGGAATTGGAAAAATATCCAGCTGACATTACTTTACCAGGTCATGGCGACTTGATTTATAATCTACATGCAAGAATAAACGAACTGACTGCAAACCATGAATATCGCCTACAACAAGTTTTACAGTCGGTGACGAGTGAAGGTAAAACCGCTAATCAAATCTGCCACGAAGTTTACGGAAACGTGAATATTATCCTCAATTTAAGTTCTTTTATGGCTACACTTACTCGATTATTGTATTTGGAATCGATTGGAAAAGTGGAGCGTCGGAAACTGGATGAGGTAATAACGTTCAAGGCGATATAATAGATAACGAAGATTGGAATCCATAACAAATGAAAAGTGGACAATGCAAAAAAATAATGTGCTAGTAGGAAACTGTAGACAAAAGGGTTAAAGCCATTTGCTTACGGTTTTTTATTGGAGAAAAAACCTCTATTGATTCAAAAACCTCCGAATATTATATTCTGAATATATAGAACAGTTGGAGCAATGAAGTATTGGATATCTTAAAACTAACAAGTGGGAAGAAAGAAACGTATAAAGTTCAATTAAAATACTCCGTTTTATGGGAATGGGCATTGGTAATCGGTGGTCTAACATTTATCGCTTTAGGATTTAACCATAGTATTATTTAATGACCGAGGTGATTGCTGGAATTGCGATGGCTTTCTTTGGTGTCCACAACATAACGATATTTCAGCAAACCGTTCCTAACGAATTGATGGGTAAAGTAGCATCTGTACGACTTTTTATCATTCGAGAGGCAATGCCGCTAGGTGTAATTGTTGGAGGAGTTTTAAGCGAACAGTGGGGAATACGACCACTTTACTTTTTGATTGGATCTATAATATGTATCGTATCACTCCTTGGAATATTTCTTCCTTATTTTAGGTTTATGGATGGTTTGTCTGGTAGGAAGACTGAATAGTTTAGCGAACACTCACCCGAATTTTCGTCCATTTTCATAATTTCTCACTTTTAAGACAAGCTATATTAAAAAGAGAAAGGTGATGTTCGCAGTATGAATAAACCCTTCACACCACAGTTAGTCTATTTTGAGCCCAATGCACTTGATTATCCGCTTGGAAAAGAACTGAAGGAAAAGTTCGAGAAAATGGGGATTGAAACGCGCTTTACGACTTCACATAATCAAATTCGGGATTTGCCGGGTGATACGGACGCTCAAAAATATCGTATCGCAAAATCTACCTTAGTTGTAGGCATTCGAAAAACGTTAAAATTCGATACTTCCAAGCCTTCAGCTGAATATGCAATCCCCCTTGCGACAGGATGTATGGGGCATTGTCATTATTGTTATTTGCAAACGACGATGGGCAGCAAACCATATATTCGAACTTACGTAAACGTGGAGGAGATTTTTGAAGCGGCTGATCGCTACATTGAAGAACGAGCTCCTGAGATTACCCGGTTCGAAGCTGCGTGTACATCCGATATTGTGGGAATTGACCATTTGACGCATTCATTAAAAAGAGCAATTGAACACATAGGTCAAACAGAACTAGGTAGGCTACGTTTTGTGACGAAATTCCATTTTGTCGACCATTTACTGGATGCCAAGCATAATGGCAAAACGCGATTCAGATTTAGTGTAAACGCTGATTATGTCATTAAAAATTTTGAGCCCGGCACTTCTCCCCTAAATAAAAGAATCGAGGCTGCAGGAAAAGTGGCAAGAGCAGGCTACCCACTAGGCTTTATCATCGCCCCCATTTACCTTCATGAAGGCTGGGAGGAAGGCTACCGCCAAATGTTTGAGCGACTTGACGAGGAACTGCCTCAAGATGCAAGAGAGGATATTACATTTGAATTCATTCAACACCGGTTTACGAAGCCCGCGAAAAAAGTGATTGAAAAGAACTACCCGAAGACAAAATTGGAGTTAGATGAAGAAAAAAGACGCTACAAATGGGGCAAGTATGGAATCGGTAAATATATTTACCAAAAAGACGAAGAGGATGAAATAAAATCTCATCTATATGGCTATATGGAAAAGTACTTTCCCAATGCCAAGTTAGAGTATTTTACTTGAGCAATCATAAAAAGCGTAAGGCCCCGGGGAACTGGGGCTATTTTTAGTGTGTAACAAACTAGAAGTAGTAGAGCAACATCATGCAAGTATACGGGTTAATTGTTTGGATGTAGAAACTAAGGTCTTTCATGAAAAAGTTAAAGCAATATATATAGAAGTTTCTACATAAAATTTACGTTAGATACTTACGTGCATGTGTTACTAAATAATAAATTTAACAATATTAACAGCCATAACCCTTATATTTAAGGGTTGTGGAATATAAATAATGCTGGTTCGGACTGGTTTCGAACCAGCGACCCCACCTTGTCGATTTTACGAACAATCTTTTATACAGTACTTTTGCATAAATACATTCCATTAAGTCAAGTAATTCAAGTACTCAATAATTATTTATTCAAATAGATTCTCATAATTCCATTGCCTCTAGAAATTCGGTGCAATCTATAAAATTAATCTCGAGATGAGAATAGAGTGTAGTCCATGTATTCTCTTGCTTTTAATAACTGTACGATGACCTGTCTAATACAAATAGCAGGTGCGTTCATCCCTCTTCTCTCTAAATCTTGTAAGTGAAAGTCAGGTTCATATTCTCTAAGTGGAGAAGTGTATGTTAAAAATAACCTTAGAATAAAAGGGTCACTACTAGCTTTTACTTGAGAAAGGTAGTGAAGGTCCTCTAAACGCGGCCTCAATTATGAAAAATTACTTGATTGAAACTTCCCGGTATTTTCCTGATTTTTTATTTTCAATGGAGAGAAAATACGTAAAATGAGTTTCTTCTATATAATTGACTTTGGTGAAAGGGTGATCCAATATTTTTATTTAGAAAATACGATAATAGACTTGCTATATGATTTAAAGGATGGTATGATTATCACCTGTCGTTTTAACAACTTAATTCCATTAAAACGAAATTAAAAAATTATTGACAACGACAATTGAATTTGTTATGATATAAAAGTTGCTCCGAAAAACGGCGGCAAAAAATGAACATTGAAAACTGAACATGCAAAACGTTAAGAAATATAGCTTGAAAGACTAACTTTGGTTAGTCCGATAGCAAAACAATTTTGACATCATTTAATGATGATGCCAGCAAAACAAAATGAGCTTTTTAAGTTCTCTATTATGGAGAGTTTGATCCTGGCTCAGGACGAACGCTGGCG
>NZ_FOGY01000003.1 GCF_900111345.1 Psychrobacillus sp. OK032 | reverse complement strand
AAACTTTGTTTCCTGAAGTAAGTGCTCAAACTTAATTGTGGAAAATTGATTAAACTTATTTTGTGAAAACTGCTCAATTCTACTTGACGGTTACACTTCCGCCCCCAAAATAAATTATGTCTGCTAACATGTTGAAAGATTAGCGAATCCCTTTAACGTTAAAAAAGGAAATTTAATAGTAGTATTTACAGTACGTTAATATTTATTACTTATATACACAAATACACTAAAAAGCTTCCCTGTAAATCGCTAAACGAGAAAAATTCAAACATGAACTAGCCGTCTTTCGTTATATCTGTTATAACAAGAAATGGCTAGAATTGTTCTTTTTATACTTTCCAATATAAATAAATTCCTCTCAAGTTTAAACCACTCGAGAGGAATTATTAAAGGGTCACAATGTTTGATAAACACTTATATAAACACTATTATTTTAAGCTTAATAGATACTCAGCAAAATTTACATCATTTATTAGCCTGTTTTTCTCTAGAAACTCTTCATCCATAGCCTCAATCGCTACTCTTGCCTCAGCTATTGCCTGTTCAGTTACATTTTCTCCTAGTTGGTTATACCATCTGTATTGATGTCTATCTTCTTTAAATAAGTTATTGACCTTTTCACGGGCTTTTTTATACTTATCTACTCTATCTTTTAAGCTTACATTTACATTATTCACCATTTGCGTTATCGCTTCTGCAGTTTTTAATGATTCTTTATCATTCACAAGCTCTTTTCTATATTGAGCTGCACTAACTGAATCACTTTCAGCAATCGACTCATGAGTGGTATATTTCTCTCCATTGGGAAATACTTTTTCTACTTCTTTATAAGCTACCCAACCAAGAACATAACTAAATTCATTAGTTCTTAGGTTCGGATTAGTGTCATTGACTAGATCGTGTAAAATAAATATATCCATTTCTTTATTCATAATATTTATATTACCTATATGTGAACCCAATATTCCAAACCTTTCTGTCCTAACAAACAATCTCACTGGTTTTTCTAAATCAACCTTATTTTTAAGTTCTAGATTGATTGCAGTTATATCGCCTACTTTATCCCAAGTTACCGATTTGAAGTCTACTATTTTTTCAACACTAGCACCATTATATAGATAAACATATTCCATTAAATCTGATACAGAATAACTATCTGGTTTTAAAGTCATTTTCATAGTGAACGTTTTTTCAGATTTAAAACTTCCCTCAATAGGATATATACTGTCGATTACTTCTATTTTATCTAAAATCTTCCCCGTTGTATCAACTTGGTACACAACAAGAGCATGACCAGCCCAGTATACAAAACTATCACCTTGTTTATAACTGAGAGCATCATTAGGTACTTGTTCCCACACGCCAGGAGTTTCTATATCCCCTTCATGCAAGTCGATTAATTGGTATCTCACTTCATACTCACCTTGGTTAACCAAATCAAGTGTAACGTAACCAAACTTACCTTTAACTTCATTTATGCCTGCTGCAAAATATGTTTCTTCACTTTTATTCAAAAGATCTTCATTAAAACCCTCATTTGTAATACCTGATATTTTTTGAAATTTCTCTTTAACTTCAATGGTATCAAAGCCATCTACTAAATCTTTTACTTCTTTCCCTTCAGGAACAATTATATTCCCAACCATAGAATCACCAGTTATTGCAATTTTAGATGATTTATTTTGCATTTCTAGATTTAAAATCGTTCCTGTTGTATCTAAAGTGACTTTTTTAGTGGAATTTACGAATACATTATCAAAATGACCTTTTCCTGAAATTGTAACCTGATCATTTGATTCAATAACTACATTAGCAATAGTTGCATTTAGCTCAACTAAAGTTGCACCTTTACTAATTTGAACATTTGGTAGAATGGTTCCTTTACTTGCATAAATATTAGCATTTGCTTGAATTCGTAGGGTTGTCACTTCTGTACTTCCTGTCGCTGAGAAGTTAACATCCTCTTTTGCAATTTCAATAACAGCCATTGTTGAATCCTTGAAGATTACGGTAATTTTTGTTTTAGGTTGTTCAGCTAATGGTATAGCAAAAAGCGATGCAACAGTTGCAATTTTTTGAGTCTCATCAATCTTAGCTGTGCCTTTTACAGTTAAGTTATCTGATTTAAAACTATTTTCCACATTGCTAGAAATTGTAAAATCTTTATTTACAATTAAATTATTCACAGAATTATAGTCACCTTCTATTACAACGGATCCATCTATCACAGCACCACCACCATCAAGTATTATATTCGAGGCTGATGAACCATTGTTTGTTAAGGTAAGTGCTACTACGTTTACAATTACATTATTAGTAACTTCAACAGTAATTTCTCCATTGTTTAAAGCCAAATTATTTGGGATTTGGAAGAAAGCCTTTAATTTATTGTCCACAGAATAAGTTTTACCATCAATTGTTACTCCATTACTTGTTAATTCATCAATTTTTCCTTTTACTTCCCCATTTACCATCTCAACTTTTCCAGATTTGAATGCTTTGATTGCTTCATTCAAAGTGGTTTCCGCTATATCCACAGTCGCTTGTGTTGCTTGATTACTGGAAACAACTAGTTCTGCCTCATTAATTGCTTCTTGAAGTGTTTTGATGGATCCTTCTGCATATTGTCCTTCTTCGCTTCCTTCTTCTGCACCCCCAAGAGCAGCTTCTGCTTCCGCAATCTTAGTTTCTAGTGCAGTCTTTACAACCGGCGACTCTTCCGTTTCATCAGCTACTTTTGCTTCTTCGAAAGAGGATATTGCTTCTTCCAATTCTGATATAGCTATATTTACCTCTGCTTGTGTCGCTAGTTCATCTGAAGTTACTACTTTCGCTTTTTTAATCGCTTCTTGTAGTTTTTCAATAGAACCTTTCGCATATTGGCCTGCTTCGCTTCCTTCTACTGCACCCTCAAGAGTAGCTTCTGCTTCCGCAATCATAGTTTCTAATGCCGTTTTTACAACAGGCGACTCTTCCGTTTCGTCAGCTACTTTTGCTTCTTCGAATGAGGATATGGCTTCTTCCAATTCTGATATAGCTATGTTTACCTCTGCTTGTGTCGCTAGTTCATCTGAAGTTACTACTTCCGCTTTTTTAATCGCTTCTTGTAGTTTTTCAATAGAACCTTTCGCATACTGGCCTGCTTCGCTTCCTTCTACTGCAACCTCAAGAGCAGCTTCTGCTTCCGCAATCTTAGTTTCTAATGCCGTCTTTACAACCGGCGACTCTTCCGTTTCGTCGGCTACTTTTGCTTCTTCGAATGTGGATATTGCTTCTTCCAATTCTGATATAGCTATTTCTACCACTGCTTGTTCATCTGAAGTTACTGCTTCCGCTTTTTTAATCGCTTCTTGTAGTTTTTCAATAGAACCTTCCGCGTATTGGCCTGCTTTGCTTCCTTCTACTGCACCCTCAAGAGCTGCTTCTGCTTCCGCAATCTTAGTTTCTAATGCCGTCTTTTCAACCGGCGGCTCTTCCGTTTCGTCGGCTACTTTTGCTTCTTCGAATGTGGATATTGCTTCTTCCAATTCTGATATAGCTTTATCTACCGCTGCTTGTGTCGCTTCTTCATCTGAAGTTACTACTTCTGCTTTTTTAATCGCTTCTTGTAGTTTCTTAATAGAACCTTCCGCATATTGGCCTGCTAAGCTTCCTTCTACTGCACCCTCAAGAGCAGCTTTTGCTTCCGCAATCTTAGTTTCCAGTGCAGTCTTCACTACTGCTGACTCTCCATCACTGCCACTATTATTTCCACTATCATTACCACTTGATGGTGGTGTATAACCGGAATCCGTATCGTTACTATTTGAGTTACTTCCTCCGCTTGTTGACGGTGGAGCTGCTGGTGTTTCAACTGTTCCCTGTACTTTCTCTACCTCTTGTATAAGAGCAGTAATGAAAGAACTCTTTTCAGGGTTTGTAAGTAATTTTATTAAGGAGCTAACACTTTCAAGTACTTTTTGAGCTTCTTCTTTTTTCCCTTCGCTCATTAACTTATCCGCTTCCGTGACTTTCATATAAATAGTAACTGGAACCATGAGTTCATCACGTTTGGTATCCGCTGGTTCTTTATAGTTCTCTAACAATAGGTCACGAGATGCTTTACCGGAAAATCTATACAATATGGATGTTCTTGATTTTAACTGAACAGATAACTTATGGTATGCTTTTTCAACCGCTGCTAAATCATTTTTCTCTTCTGCTTCTTTTATTTCTACTAACAATGGATCTAAGTATTTCGTTGCGTAGTTGTATGCGTCAATATATGGAATAAGACCTTTTATAATATTTTCATTATAAATAGTATCAATTTCTTTTAGTTTTGCTTGTTTCTCTTTTTCAGGGAGTTTAGAGTTAATTATTTCTTTCTTAATACCCTGATAATTATCTTTAACATTATTCAGTATTGAGTATAAAGAACTACTCGGTGTAAGTTTACCTTCTATGGCAGAATTCACATAGGAAGCCCTTGCTTTTTTCATCTCTAATTTAATCGAATCAATCGATTGTTCTATGGAAGTCGTATTTCCATAAGCGGGTGGTGTAAGAGATAAAAATGATGAAGATAATAAAACTGCTGCTGCTGTCTGTTTTAATAATTTCTTTTTCAATAAAATATCCTCCTAGTGGCGAAAGCACCTATTATGTGCATGAAAATATACACATGTCTATTTTACTATTTATAATAGAAATTCTAAATAGTATTAAATGAATAGACATTTTTTTTGATTTAGAGCGAAAACCCATAATTCATAAACGTGGATTATTAATCTACACTTATAATGATAGATAGAATTCAATTGAGTTGTACTAATTTTTGTTACAAAAAACAAACTACTCAACCTAAAACCACACCATCTATTGTGCAAGAAGATGGTTAAACGGTTCATTATGTTATAATGAAATTAAATTATCCAAACTAGAAAGGAACTAACTTATGACAAATACACCTAAAACATATAAAACTGAAATCGACTTTTCGGCAGACTGGGAAATACCAGCACAGGAGAAGTATATTTTTCAATATTTCCATCAACAGCTAGCAGATTTAGAAGCCAACCAGCTTCATGTTCACGGCGTAAAATTATATACAGTAGATGATGGAATAGTTGTAACGGCAATTATAAGACACTCTTTACCGAAAAAACTTCGCCTAGAACAAGTAGTTTTAGTAGTGAAAGATAAAGAAGGAAAAGAGCTTGCGAAAAAGCAATTCGATATGGAGTTGTTTGGAGAACTAGAAGCATGTACAGCTAGACCATGGAATTTCTTATTTGAAATGAACGATTTGCTAGTCCCTTATGAAGAGATTACAAATGAGATGGATTTTGAAATGGCATTTGAGTATTACGAAAAAGTAGTAAAAGATTTCGAACTATATTTAGATGAAAATTGGTCGAATGGTCTTACAGACGATCAAAAAGGATATGTGCAAAACTTAGTTTCTTCACTAGAACCTATTAAAGAAAATGAAATATCGGTTGTAGGATTCCATTTCCATGAAACAGAGGAAGCAGTTCAAATTTATATCATCATTCGTAATGCATTCTCTGAAACATTAACAATCGAGAACCTACCGATTCAATTGTTTGATGCTGCTGGTGATATGGTATGTAAGCTCGGATTCCCAATTGGCGAATTCGAAATTGCTTCCAAACAAGCGCGTCCGCTTAGCTTGTCTTTCTCAAAAGAAGTGTTCATGAAAGAAAACCCTGATTTCAGCTCTTGGAAAATTGAAATGATTCCACAAACTTTGTAATACATGAGTAAAGCCGTTAAAGAGTCCCCCTCTTTAACGGCTTTTATTTTTTTTCGTACAAAGATGCGATCTAGCGTATATCCAATACCTCTAGCGTGGTTGGAGCAGTTGTTCCTGCAACAAGGGCTAATTTCGCTTTCGAAGGTGTTTCATACTTTACTTTAGCAGTATTTTTTTGAACGAAACTACTTCCACCTACACCATATAACCCGTTATTTTGTCCCTTATAACTATATACACGATACTCCTCACCTTTTTTCAACATACGAACAGGTGTCAAAGAACCATTACTTTCGATTTTTACGAGTGGTGTGTCCTGTAAAATCGTTACCTTTCCAATTTGCCCAATCTTTAATTCGGTTTTACCCCACATTACTTTAGTTGCTGCATTTGTATTTATTGGAACCGTTATTAAAAGTCCTAAAAGTAATAGGGTCGGCACAATCATTTTAGCTATTTTCGTTAACATTACTTTCTCCTCCTTTTTTATTATGAATCAAACTAACATTACTACTATTGTAATAGATATTAGATGTTATTAGTAGGTAGTTGAACTTTATAACATAAACTTATAGTATAATAGTGGAAAATGAGGTTTAAAGGAGGAAAAAACAATTGTTTGCAAAACTGTATAAGAAAAGAAATGTAATGCTCTCCTTTTTCGCAGTTATTCTGCTCTTTGCTTTACCATTAATGGCAAGTGCGGAAGAATTCGAGAGCAATCTGGATGATGCATTGAATGTGAAGCCCGATAAGGTCTGGACAATTACATTCAATAAACCAATCGATCCTGCTAGTGCCCATTCTAACTCTATTTTTGTGGTAAATTCCCTTGGTGAAAAAAAGAACGGAGCCATCACTGTTTCTGCAAATCGAAAAAGTGTCATAGTCGCACCTCCACTTGAAGATTATAAGAATGCAGAGACATATACTCTACATATTACGCGAGACATTAAAGATGATAAGGGAGAATCACTATCCTCTTACACTTTTAAGAAATTTACAATCGGGTCGTCAGGTACATATGACATTGTCTCCATACTCGCAAATGGAACTACTAATCTTGTTAAATCCTATGCTAAGTTCGAAGAGGCTGTTACTAATTTGAAAGCGGATCAGGCAATACAATATAATGGGTCACTTATTAAAATGCCTAGTGGTTTGGTAGTTACAAAAGCCACCGCATCGAGTGTGCTAACGAATATTTATTCGGACAAACAGCTTAAGAAAGCTGCGACATATGTACCCTCTAATACAGAATTACTTTATATTGACTCAACCGATACATATGTTGAAGTGAATGTAGCTGGGAAAAACTTATATATAAAACATGAGAATAGTAATCTTATCCCTTGGAATGCGTTAAAAGGAAGATCCTATTATTCTGTTTCAAATGGTCAACTTATACATTCGATTTACTCTCCTAACACTGGCTCATATGCATCCTATCAAGTTGGAAATGCACCTAATTTCATGACCTCAGGCCAAACATATTACAGTGTGGACGGAGCACATTTTACAAATGCCACTGGACATGAAGTCGGGACAAGCTATCCTTACTTTCAATATTTGTCCGCTAGAAGCAAAACGAATTATACAGCTACAGAAATCGATGCCTATATAATGTCCATGCTTCAAAAGTTAGAAAGAGACCATCCAAACATCCCTATGTACCAACAAGCAACACAAAAAAGTAAACTAATTGGACTTGGCTCTTATTTAAAACAAGTGGAAGAAACATATCATATCAATGCTCTACATATCCTTGCCTTAGCGCAACATGAAAGTGCCTATGGATTAAGTGATAGAGCCCAGCAGTACAATAACTTGTTTGGTTTATACGTAACGGACAATAATCCACTTGCCAAACATTTCGACACAGTCGAGCAGAATATTAATGAACTCATAAATGCGTTTTTGAATAAAAACTATCTACCTCCTAATGCAGGTTATGCAAATGGTAGCGTCTTTGGAAATAAAGCAATCGGACTAAATGTAAGATACGCATCCGATCCATACTGGGGTGCAAAAGCAGCTGGACATATGTATCGAATCGATCAAATGATGGGTGGTAAAGATTCCGCAAGCCCATATAAGCTTGGCATTACAACTTCTACTGGTCTAAACGTTCGCACTGGTCCTGGAACTAATTATACTGCTGCGTACAAATATACTAATTCTGGAATGCCGATTACTATTCTAGATGATAACTTACCAGAATCCGATTGGATCAAAGTACTTTCTGACTCTGCTTCATACGAAGAACTTTATATTCATCGTTCTTATGTTCAAGAGCTTCCGGTGAAATAACAGAAATGATCCACTCAAGTATAAATGCTTGAGTGGATTTTTTAATTAATTTGTATACGCATGAATGGGTCAAATAAATGCTTCTACTGCATTCAAAAAGTTCATTTTAGCGCAGCATAAAAGCAACAAGTTAAAAACCAAACTCTTTAAAGGAATATGTAAAGGGACCTCTTCTTGATTTAGGAAGTCAGATATCACTGAGTGAATTGAATTAATGACTTAGGTAGTTGGGATGAATAATGCTCTTAACTTCCTTTTATTTTTACTTAAGCACATAATAAAAAAGTTCTCCAGAGATTTCTCTCTGAAGAATTTTTTTAAATTTCTATTTTATTTAATAGTGCCTATTATAACCGGTCCATTAGAATTTGATTTAGTTGCGTTATATGCAAGTTGGTCTTGGTTTACTATTCCAGAAGTAGCTATAATAATAAGCGTAGACGAATGATGAGTAAATTCAGGTTCTACTGAAACAAACTCAACAACTTCAAGTGTATCACCATCTATATACTCCACTTTAACTACAGCATTTCTACCAAAACCGTCATTTATGGTTACCGTACCTGTTAAGGCTTTCTTAAATTCATTTCCATATGAAGGATTAATGAATGTAAAATCTAAAGTATCGAAAATGGATAAACCATTATCATTGTTATCATTTAGAGTAATCTCAGTTGAAGCGAAAGCACCTTCGTTGATTGTCGCTGTAGCTGGATTAGTTGGATTTTCTGATCCTACCCCATTATTTCCGTCTTTACCAGGGGCATATTGATATGCTTCAAATTTATTCGCTTCGTTTTGCAATATGCTAATCGAACCAACAGTCCATTCTCCATTTTCATCTACCTTAGCTGTACCAATGAATACACCGTTACGGTATACATGTACAGTATAACCTGCTTGAGCAGTACCACTTATAATATAGCTAGAACCATCGTATGTCACAGGTGTATGCGCCGGATTCGTAATCTCCAATTTAGCAGCTTTTGTTACTTCACTTGTTATATTCCAAGTAGAAATGTTTTCTGGTTTTATTTCATAGCCAGCTGTCACAGAGTCACCATTAGATAGTGCTGTTTCGAATACTTCTTGTGATACACGTTGTCCATGAATGAAAAATAGGTCATTGGCATCCCATTTGTATTTGAAACCACCGGTAAATATATAGTTATCCTCAGTGTATATATATGGATCCACGATACTTAACTCATAAAAATCACTACTATTTTGCAACTGGAAAAAATGAGTCATTGGTGCTTTTTTACTCTTTTGATTTCCATCAAGCTTTTGGATAGTCGGTTGTACAAAGGTAGCTGAAGTTGCGTCAGCTGTTGCAATGATAAAAGTTAAGTTTCCGTTTTGATCTGTGTAAACGGTCAATTCTTGCCCTGCATTTCCTATATGACCATTTGCAGAAGTGATCACTGCAGTTGTAGAAGTAGTTTCAGTAGTAGTGTTTGCTTCTGATAAGTTTATCCGTACACGGCCAACATATGGAGATCCATCCAAGTTAGTTAAATTTGCTCGGTATATATGATTATTGGAGGTTTCCAAATAAGAATCATTTGTATCAAATAATATAATACCTGTAGTATCAACAACCGCTTCTGTTGCAAATTTCATCTTATGGTCTTTCCAAGTGACCATGTAATTGGTAGACGAATTAAGATCAGAAGTTGTCAGAATTACTAACTTTTTGTCTTCTGATAATTTAGCGTCTTGTACAGTTTCTCCTGAAATTTTAAACTGTCCAGCTTCTAAACCAGCTAGTGGTATAGAATATTCTTTTGAAAAATGAACAATCACCATGTTTTGTCCGTCAGAAGATACCGCAAGTGGTTGTAATGGTAAAGAAGCTTCTATGTCCGTATAACTTTTCTCTAATTGAGTTCTGAAAGTGAATTTCGCAGCATTAAAAGTTAAGTAATAATTAGCTTTCTCTAATTCAGCGGCTCCTTCTGCTAGATTGTTCTCTTTAATAAATTGAGAAGCTTTCTCTAGATACATTTTCACCGTTACATCATATTTAACTTGCTCTATTAACTTTTCCATAGCAGGTTTTACCGCATTACGAATTCCATTTCTAGTAGATTGTCCATAGACTCGGTCCAGTAGTATTACTTGCTTACGATATTCAGCAGTTGCTGTGTGATAAGTGACTTCCACTTTATCAAGATCCGTAGAATCTATTGCTTCTCGAAGATTGTTTGTTAAATTGATAATTTTTTCACTTGATGTAATGGCATCGATATATGCCTGTGCACGTTTTACATGTGTTTTAGGTTCTACTAGTCTAGCTTGAATACTTAATTTTTCAGAATGTGAAAGCTTTGTAGCTGCCATCTCTGCTACTTTAATAGCTTTCTTCGCAGTATTATATTGATTATATGGGCGAGTTTTATAATCAGCAGATCCTTCTACTGAAATTGCCCATTTTAATATGGTGCCGGCATTTTGTGCATCTGTTACTAATTGATTTGTATTCGTTGCCGCTTTAGCTTGTTGCGCAGGTGATTTAATAAATGCGGCTATGGCAATTGAACATGCTATTTTTAAGACTTTATTTCTCATAATTTGAGTTCTTCCTTTACTAATATGTATCCAGGTTTTAATCCAGTGGAGTCTTTCTATAAATAAGTCTATCATGAATAGCTTTCTTCAATTTTTCCAAGTAATGATTATCTCGCCAAATTCATCCTCTTTCTTCTCTTTCCTAAATTAGCATATCTCCCTCTAATGTAGCATTCGATAAAGATTGCGGAATTCAGAATTAAAGCCGTTAAAGGGTACCCTTTAACGGCTTTGTTAGTTCTGTTTAGTTAGTATCCCTTGATTTGGAATCCTTTGTTCACTTTTAAGATAAAACCATACTCATTAGAAACACCGTCAATTGCAAGGACATCTAGTGGACCATCTAATGTTTTATTATCATCTTTTCCTTTTTTAATAACGGTGCCGGCAAGCTTATTGTCGACAGTCGGTCCAAACTTGATTTTAAAGCCTTTTGTTGTTGTAGTGAAGAGTGTACCGTTTTCATTGTTTGTAAATTGAACTTGGGTTCCATCTGCATCTGCTACTGTAATAGAGGCTTTTTTAGAAAGAATAGCTTGGTCTTGAGCAACTGTTGTTCCATTTGCACGTGTTATTGGAGCGATTGTGAATGTTACTTCTTTATTTGATATATCTTCTTCTTTACCATTTCCCACAGTTACAGAAGCGAGATCAAATGGACCTTCTACTACTCTTAGTGTTGTTCCGTTCCAATCACTAGTTGAAGGAGTAGCTTTTCCAGCTGGTTGTTGGATCATGGTAAAATCCGTTATATCATTTTGCTTAACGGTTGTTTTGTATTTCCATGTACCAGTAGAGCTCATTTTTACTTTTGCAAGATAAGCACCATTTTTGAAAAAGAACACTTCATAGTTCGGTTGACCTGTTCCCACCAATTCTATTTCTTTCCCAATCATGCGATATCCAGCAGTTCCTGATTTACGTGCAAATTTCGAGTCGATAGATAAACCAACAGAATAATGGTTTTGTGTGATATTGAAAGAAGAAGCATTTGTAGGGTGATATGTTCCACTAACGGTATCTTCAATATCTAAAGCGGATTTGAAACTATCATAAGAAACTACAATTCCTTCATTTCGGTATGTGTCACTAGAACCCTTTAGTTTATATTTAAGTCCATCAGATGTAACAAAGTAGTTGTTATTGATATCTACATAATGTATTTTTTTATTTGTCATTGATCCTGCTTTTGCAGGTGCATAAAAATTTATTTTAGCTGAAGTTAGCGTATCTACTACTTTTTTATTTACTATTTCGTTGAAAGAAATTGTCTTATCAATGGCAGTGGTATTCACATCTTTCGCAGTAAATGTAATCGTAACCTTGCCATTTTTATCCGGTACAACATTTACATTTTTTGCCCCAGAGATTATGTTCTCGATGCCATTTATTGTTAATAACTTCACACCAGCGGGAATGTCAACTCGTACTGTATTAGAACCTGCAAAAGTAGCGGAAATTGCAAGAACTTCAGATGTTTCTCTATGTTGAGTCGTAGTGTCTCCTATTTGAATTGGTACAACACTTCCTGGAACAGTAAAGCTAGAGGAGCTACCTTTATATTTCACTGTATATTTAATACCAGGTGTTTGAGCCGAAGTAGTTAACGTCGCCGTTAATCCATCTTTACTTAATGTTGTATTTGTTACAGATAAAGCATTATCAATTGTAAAGTCAGTAGCTCGAATAGATGAAACAGCCCTATTCAATTTAACGGATACAGTCGTATTATCTATTCGCGAAATCGACGCAATTTGAATCGGTAAAGAATTTGCAACAGTATTCACATTTTTTTGGAGAGTACTTTCCCACTTCAACACGTTTGCATTGAGAATTGCTTGTGCTTCGTTAATTTTCCAAGCTGCTTCCGTATGTTTCGATACACGAATATCTTCAATCGCAGCCTTTGTTAACATATGCACTGTCACATCATTTTTTATTTCATTTATTAATTTCTCAGCAGGACCTTTAACTGCATTACGAATTTTATCACGAGTCGATTGGCCATATACACGATCTAACAAAATTGTTTGTTTACGGAATTCCGCGGTCATTTCGTGATATGCTTTTTCCACTTTGTCTAAGTTATTTTCATTTACTGCAGCAGAAAGTGTACTCGTTTTTCCATTAATCTTTGCACTTGCTGTAATTGCATCGAGATACCCTTGGGCTCGTTTCATTTGTGTCTTAGGATCTGTCAATCGAGCCTCATACGTTAATTGATCCGAAAAGCTTAATTTCTTTATCTCCACTTCCGCTTCTGCAATCGCAGTTTTTGCTTTATTGTATTGAGTCCATGGCTGTGTTACTCCATCCGCTGAACCTTCCACAGAAATTGCCCATTTTAATACAGTACTTGCATTTTGAACATTGGTCATTAATTGGTCAATATTTGTTGCTGCATCCACTTGTTGATTTGGTGATGTTACCACAATTGCAGATGCCGCAACTGCTGTAGAAACTACTAATTTAATGGCATTCTTCTTCATATTTATTCTCCCCTTCTACAAAACTCACATTGTTTATTATATGTTTATACAAAACTACTATGTGTAAATTACACTATTTCTCCCATATCTATTTATTCCACATATAATATCGATATTCCTTTTATCAGGATTATTCCTTTAATCTTATGCACGTCCTATCACCAAAAAGCCAGGACACTATACTATGATGAATCATTGAAAATAGAAAAGAAGTAACCAAAGTTTTCACTCTTGCCACTTCTTACTTAATTGAAATGTATATTTCACTCTTCTAATTGAATTGTAGTTAATTGTCAGAATTATATAGAATTGTTTTCAACACATGGACGCTACATTCAGGACACAACGAAAAAAAGATTCCTTAGGTTAAATAAACCAAGGAATCTTTTTCTATTTTTAACTTAGGTCTTGATAATAGTGGTATTAATAGATATTAATATCCAGCGATATTTGATAAACCTTTTGTTTTTAATTTTAGACCGTAATCATTTGTTACACCTTGAATATCAGTAATACTTAATCCACCTTGTAATCCACCTGTTGTACCACCAACAGCTGCTGCATAACCAAATGTAATATCTAGTTTTCCAGTAGAAGAATTGTAAGCGATTTTCGTATTTTCTTGACCATTCACAAGAGTAACTACTGATCCATCTCCATCACGTAATGTGATAGAAGCATTGCTAGCAACTTTAAATTTATCTCCTGCAACAGTAGCTACAGATAATTTAAGTGTGTCGCCATTTAGAGATTGATCTGCTGAACCTCCAGCAGCTGCAAATGAACCTGTATTGTTAGATGCAGTAAATTCACCTGGAGTAACTGCTCTTAATGTAGTTGCAGTTGCTGGCTTTGTAGCAGGAACTGGTTGAGCTGCTTCTGTATGGTGATAGAAAGCAAATGTTGAAGCTGCCGCAACAGGAACTTCAACAGTCCATGTTCCATTTGAACCAACAGTTGTCTCTCCAACTTTAGCGTTTGTTGCATTATTATATACTACAACTTTTTTACCAACTTCACCTTTACCAGTGAATCTAGCATAATCGTTATCAACACGGATAGCTGTTGTATCTGTTAATACTTTTTCGTTTACTTCTAAATCAAAACCTGCTGGTTTATCATAGTATAGGTTTAATACTGAAGAAGCAGTACCTGCTTTATAATCACCAGTTACAATATCACCTTTAGATAATTTAGATTTAAATGCATCTAAATTAGTTGGTGAACCCTCAAGTTGTAAAGTATCAATAGCTTTTAATTTAAATTTATTATTTCCTGCAACAAAGAAATTGTTTGCTGCATCAACATAACTAACTACACCAGTAGTAGTATTTGGTTGAGCATCTGTAACAGTGTAGAAGTTTAATTTTTGAGAAGATTCTTTTTCACCGTTTTGATCAAAATCAATTACTTTTTCAACTACTGCTGTAGCTGAAGCTGCATTAGTTACCACTAAAATAAGTTGACCAGATTCGTTTGGAGTAAAGTTTTGTACTCCTGTAGCTGGTGTAGGTGTTCCTGCTACTTCTAAAAGTTGACCATTTACAGATGTAACAACAACACCAGTTGGAATAGTAACTTTTACTGGTAAACGGTTAGGAGTACCATCATCTTTTTTAAATGTAGCTACAACTACTTCAGTTCTTCCAAGTTCTGAATGGATATCATCAGAAGAGATTGCAATATTACCAGGTGTTGCCGCTGCTGTTGAGAATGAAGCAGAGCTACCTTTGAAAGATACATTATAAGTTTTGCCTTCAGCTTGTTTAGTAGTAGTTACAGTAACAGTTTTGTTATCTGTACCAAGTTTTGCACTAGTTGCTACTAAACCATTATCAAAAGTGAAATCTGAAGCATAAACAGCAGATACTGGTTTACTTAAATAAGCAACAACAGTAGTGTCATTTACACGAGCAACAGAACTTACAGTTAATGGTAATGCTGTAACTACATCATCAACTGATTTTTGTAAAGATGTTTCCCATGTAAGAACATTAGCATCAAGGATTGCTTGAGCTTCTGCAACTTTTTTAGAAGCATCTGCAGTTTTACCTGCTTTAACGTCAGCTGCTGCTGCTTTAGCAAGCATGTTAACAGTTACTTCGTTTTTAACTGAAGCTACTAATTTTTCGATAGCTGGTTTAACTTCGTTACGGATTCCGTCACGAGTTGATTGACCATATACGCGGTCTAAAAGAGCCGCTTGTTTACGATACTCAGCAGTTGCTTTGTGGTAAGCAGCTTCTACTTTTTCGATATCGTTTGTTTTGATAGCTGCATCTAATCCAGAAGTTAAATCTTGGATTTTTTCACTTGAAGTAATAGCATCGATGTAAGCTTGAGCGCGTTTTACTTGTAATTTTGGTTCAACAAGTTTAGCGTCAATGTTTAATTTTTCAGAAGTTGAAAGTTTAGCAGCTGCTGCTTCTGCTGCAGCAATTGCTTTTTTCGCAGCATTGTATTGAGCGTGTGGTGCAGTTTTATAATCAGCAGAACCTTCTACTGAGATAGCCCATTTTAATACTGTACCTGCATTTTGTGCGTCTGTTGCTAATTGGTTTACGTTTGTTGCTGCGTCAGCTTGGTTTGCTGGTGCTGCTGCAACGAATGCTGAAGCTGCTACTGCAGTTGAAGCTGCAATTTTGATAACTTTTTTCATAAACTTGTGATCTCCCTTCGCTTGTGTGTTGCAATTTTGTAGTGTGTAACGCCGGTCGCTTGATAGCGTCCAATATCATCACCCTAACTAATATATGAGTATACAAAACTCTTATGCTAAAATCAACTAGAAACCTCAAAGATTACCAGTTTATTTTTGAGGATGATGTTTTGAAAGCACCAAGGACTCTATTACATGTTCCATATTACAGCAATATTACCAATTGTGCCACCTTTTTTTCTGAACAATTATGACTATTTTTAGAATGATAGGTTTTGCATATTTATTTTTCCGATTAATTAGAATTTCTTTGTTTCTCTTTTCTTTATGATTATAGTAGATTCTAGTTACTCCAATATTTTTTTAAAATTTCTTTGTGTAAATGCGTGCATTTTTTATTATTTGTGTTATGATGTACAGTATAGAAGGTTACTTATAGATGTGTAACGCCGTAAACTTGTTTGTACATTCATTAGTGTGCAGCCTTCTACTTCCTTCGTTTTATCGCTCAAGAAAAGAAGCATCTGAACATCGGATGCTTCTTTTCTTATTTTTACGCCTTTTGCTGATGCAGAGGGCGTTTTTTATTTGTGTCGCAAATACAAGACCTCCGATTAGGCCAGCATTGCCTTCTAGAGTTAGGAAGACATTTGTTTCTTTTAGGTTGGGAAGTGTTGGGTAGCGGGTTTAGCCGTTCAATTAAGCTTTTACGCTTTATTTTTGGTAGTAGTTGGGGCTGTTTCATGACGTCGCCGTCCGATGATGCGACCAAGCTCGTGGGTTGTCGTCATTTCGTAGAATCCTTGTGCACAGTTCATCTTTGTGTCTCCACGCTTCGTTGGATCCTAGGAATTTAAGGTCTCCTTTTATAGAGTAGAAAAGTAGTATACGCTAGTTAATTTGACTTATCGTTTATCTTTTCAAATATTTCTGTCGCATTAAGCTTTGATTACTATAGTAAACAAATTGTAATATCATATGCTTCAATAAGGAAGCTTTCGATGTCGGCGGAGTTGCTTGAGTACGTAGGGTTCTCTTTATATAATTATGGTTTCGTGTGAAGAGTTCCTTCTATTAGAATATATTCGATTAAGAGCGAAAGCGAATTACGTAATGTTATTTATTTGTAAAGAAGTTGATAGAAAGAAAAAACCACTAGAAAAATCTAGTGGTTTAATACTTTAGATAGGAAGTCTTGCGCACGTTGCGTGTCTGGATTGGTGAAGAATTTGTCTGGTGCTGCGCGTTCGACTATTTTGCCTTCTGCCATGAAGACGATTTCGTCGCAGATTTCTTTAGCGAAGCCCATTTCGTGAGTTACTACAACCATGGTCATGCCGTCTTTTGCTAGTTTGCGAATGGCATCGAGCACTTCAGTTACCATTTCTGGGTCAAGTGCGGATGTTGGTTCGTCAAATAGCATGACTTGCGGGTCCATTGCTAGTGCTCTTGCAATAGCTACGCGTTGCTGTTGACCACCTGAAAGTCTGCTTGGGTAGGCGTCGAATTTGTCTCCTAGCCCAAGTGAGATAAGTAGTTCTTTCCCTCTCTTTTCAGCAGCTTCTTTTGATAGTCCTTTTACTTTCATTGGTGAAATTGTTACGTTTTCTAATGCTGTTAAAAACGGAAATAGGTTGAAACTTTGGAATACGAAGCCGATGTTTAGTCGGGCTTTGTTTATATCCGTTTTTTTGTCGTGGATGGATATCCCATCGACGGTGATTTCTCCGTTGTCGATTGGTTCTAGTGCATTGATCGTTCGAATGAGCGTGGATTTCCCTGCTCCACTTGGTCCGATTAGTGCGACTACATTCGATTTTGGTACTTCGAGCGAAACGTCGGTTAGGACGTGGTGGGCACCGAAGCTTTTATTGACATTTTTGATTGAGATCATTTGGGTACACCCTCCTTGCCGTTATGCTTCGCTTTTCAGTAATCGTTTTTCGAAGTATCGAATGATTAATGATAGGCTGAATGTCATGATGAAATAGATTAATGCAACGAACGTCCATACTTCGATCGAGCGGAATGATGTCGCTACTAAGTTTTTTGCGTTTAATGTTAAGTCGGTTGCCGCAATTACGGATACAAGGGACGAATCTTTTATGAGCATAATAAATTGAGATGCAAGCGGTGGCAATACTCTTCTAAATGCTTGCGGCAAAATAATATGAGTCATTGCTTTTGTATGAGACATACCTAGAGATCTGGCAGCCTCCATTTGACCTTTTGGTACTGCTTGAATTCCAGTTCGAACAATTTCTGCGATGAATGCACCCGCAAATATCGCTAGCGCATTGATCGCTCCCCAATAGGAGCCAAGTTTGAAATATTGTCCGAGTACGAAGTAAATCCACATAAGTAAAACAAGTAGCGGAACACCGCGAATAACTTCTACATAAATCGAAGCTATTAATCTAATAATCTTGTTCTTCGAAACACGTCCCAATCCAAATATAACACCTATCGGTATAGCAATAAGAATTGCCAGTAAAGAAATTTCTAGTGTTTTTATGGCACCGTCAATAAAGACGTCCATATTACGCGGTATAACACTCCAGTCGTAAATCATTGTTGTTCCTCCTCTATGTTGCTAGAGTGTCTTATTCTTCTACTACTTCACTTAACCAGTCAGAAGTTTCGAACCATTTTTCACGAGATGCAAGCTCTGCAGGGCTTCCTAGGTAGCTATTTAAGAATGAGTTTACCCATTGGATTGTTTCGAAGTCATTTTTCTTCAGTGCAATTCCAAGGTTTTCAGTAGAGATTAGGCCTTCTAGTTGTCTTACTTTGTCTCCATTTTGTAATTTCCAAACAGCAATTGCCGGCTCGTCATATACGATTCCATCCGCTTTACCTGATGCTAAAGCTGCTGCTGCATCTGGGAAGTTCTCAAAGTCTAGTATTTCTGCATTTTTAAATACATCTTTTGCAAGTAACGCACCAGTCGTTCCGATACCTACTGCAATTTTCTTCCCTTTTACATCAAGATCTTGCCATTTTTGTGTCGTTGTATCTTTTCCAGGTAACATAACTGCTTGACCTGTTTGGAAGTATGGATTGGCAAAGCTTACTGCAAGTGCACGGTCCCCACGAATAGTCATACCAGCGAAAACCATGTCTACTTCCCCTGCTTGTAACGCAGGAATTAGTCCGTCAAAAGTAAACTGTTTATATTCAATTTCCACTCCAAGTGCCTTTGCAAGTGCTTCTGCAGTATCTGCATCATAACCAATGAAGTCGCCCTTTGGATCTTTCATATCAAATGGGAAATATCCTGTTGACATCCCGATAACTAATTTTTTCTCTTTCAGTGCTTTTTGAATGGTTGAGTTTTCTGTGGAAACTCCCCCACCTGAATCATTGCTACACCCCGCAATGATTAACATGGCAATCATTAATACTGCTGCTAACCATTTTTTCATGTTTATGTACCCCCGTTTTTTTATAATTAATTCAGTTCCCCTTATGAAACTAGTGAATTATTAGTAGTATAAATTATTATTATTCACATGTCTACATAAAAAATTAATAGTTATAATATTTTTATTATTGATTCTATTCGAAAAAAGGTGCAAAATAGAATGAATAATAGATTATATGTATACCACTTAAACATTATTATATGTTTTATTATTCTGGTTATTGTATATTTATTCGAAAAGGGGTTTTATTATGGAGTTTCCAAAAGGAGAGATTGGTAAGCGAATACGCTATTTGCGTAGGTTTCAAGGATTGACGTCAGAAGAGCTTGCTAGACTAGCAGGAGTGAGTCAAAGTATGATTTCCCAAATAGAGAGAGGACTGGTATCTCCTTCTCTGGAGACGCTATGGAAGTTGAGTCATAGTTTGAAAGTGCCGATCTTTTCGTTTTTCGAAACGGAAGTAACGACTGCCGTTTCCATTACACGAGCTGGCGAGGCAAAAGTGGTGAAGCGGGTGCGCCCGACTGTGAGTTATGAGTTGTTGTCGCCAACCACCGGTAAGCAGATGAGTTTTTTCAAGATGATCGTTGTGCCTGGGGAGGATTTGGACACGCCTTTTTTGTTTCATGGTGGCGAGGAATGCGGGATGATTCTTTCTGGTTGCTTGCGTGTGGAGCTAGAGGGTGAGTGCCATACGCTTTGTCAGGGTGATAGTATTTACTTTGATAGTTCGCAGCCGCATCGTTTTTTTAATGATGGAGATGAGGATGCGGTGGCGGTTTGGACGATGACTTCTAGTTTTTAGGTGGGGATGGGGCTTTTCGCTGTGGCGAGGGGCTTTTTTTTGTTGGTTTTGTCGTGTTGGGCGGGTGGTTTGTCGTGTTCGGGGGGTGGTTTTGTCGCGTTCACGTTGTGGTTTGTCTCGCTTAGCCACATATTGGAAATAGATCACTCGGAAATTGCTCTTTGCCTCGGCAAAGAGCTTCCTTTTTTGGATCTGTCGTGTTGGGCGGGTGGTTTGTAGTGTTCGGGGGTTGTTTTGTCGCGTTCGAATTGTGGTCTGTCGCGTTCACGGTGTGGCTTGTCTCGCTTAGGCATATTTTGGCTTAAAGAAAGCTCTTTGCTGCGGCAAAGAGCTTTGGTTTTATTTTTGTAGGGTCATTGTGTATTTGGTGCTTCTAGCGATTCCTGTTTTTATTAATTTGGGATTTTTTAAGATTCTAGTGGCTTCATGTTTGTCTTGTAGATGGAAGAAACGGCGGCATTCTTCATTGTTTATTGTATTTTTGTAAATTAGGAAATAATCTTTTAGTGTTTGTTCGTGTGCATATTTACTAAAGTTTCTACATCTTGGGCAAGCCCAGTTGCGTATTACCTTTTTCATTCCTAAGTATCCGCAGAAAGGACATTCTACGCCAGTTACAATGTCTTGTGGATTTATTGCAAAATGGTTACTTAATGGCAATGAATTATATTCATTATTTTTTTGGAGTAGCCAATTTTTTAGTTTGTCCAACTCGTTATCTGCAAGGATTCGTTTATCTGTTTTTATTTCGCGTATGAATTTCCGCACTTCATTTGTTAGAAGAAAGACGGAATTAGACGGAGCTTTTTTCACATAGGAGCTTGCGAAAGCAAATGTGATGGCGCCGTAAATTGGGATATTTAGTTTGTTAGATCTAAAGAGTTGGGATAGTTGATAGATGTATTCTTCCAGTTGGGGGACCGGGCTATTGAAGCTGTTCTTTTCTCCATTGGGTTTTGTACGGACGAGTTCGGCGGGATTTGTGGAAATTTCAATCTCTCCGGATATATTTTTCACTTCTAGGATGAGTGCGTAAAATGGTGTGATTATAAGGATGTCCATTTGAAAGTTGACCTCGGAGTATAAGCTGATATTGTGAAAAACATAAAATTTGTGGGGTAATTTAAGTTTTTCGATTTCACGCATGACTACTTCTTCGCCTAGATCGCCTGCATTTTTCTGCATCATGTCATCTCGAATTTGTGTGTATTTGGGATGAGTTTTACGTAGTCTCTTCGTAAGTGCTGTTAGTGCTTCTGCATGGATTGTTTTTGCAAATGGTTTAGCTATCAATAATGATCACCTCTTTTCTAGGTTAGCATAGTAAGTAGGTTGCAACTATAGAAAAACTGAATTTTTAGTATTCATTGGAAACAGCAGTGCAAAACACCGAGTAACGTGAAAATGATTAAGTGATCGCCAATTGCGATAAGTAATGATTTTTTGGAAATGAGACCAAATAATGCGTTTTTTACGTAAACCATCGTAATGATGATTCCGATGATGAAGCCGATTGCTGCTCCTTGTAGTAAGCTATCCGCTGCCGTTACTTGAATGAGGATTGCTACTAAGAATGAATTGATAAATGCGATTATAACGGAATAAATATATTTGAACGGTCGATTACTTTGAATTTCTTTTTTTCCTGATAGAAGAACTGAATAATAGATTCCTCCGTACACCATGTACAATAGCCCTCCAGCAATAATGGCCATGTAGTTTAGATTACTCCAATCGATGGACATAGTTATACCACCTTAGTTGCGTCTTTTAATGCTTCCGTGCGAACTAGCTCTACAAAGTCATTTACTACTTTTTCGTTTTGTTTTTGGCTACCTAGTTTAGCAAAAATGCGTCCCATTAAACTGACGCCTTCATTTTGACCAGTGTAGATAAATCTAGTTGTATGCTCATCGACTTTGATTAAGGTGAAGCCAGCTTGGATTTTAAATAGTTTTGCTAAAGTAAACTCGATTTTGTTGTGCTTTTTATGCGTTGTGTTTTCGTACTCGATGTCCGTTACGATATACGTTTGGGTTCTTTTTCCTTCTTTGTAGGTTTGCTGATAGGTAGAGCCGACGACGCCTTCTTTTATTTCTAGTGGTTTGTGTTCTACTATGTTGGGCATGATTCTTTGGATGTGGTCGAGGTCAAATAGGTTCCAAATTGTTTCGATTGGTGCTGGGATTGTGATTTCTTTGTGCCAAGTTAGCATGTGTGCGCTCCTTTTCATATACGGAATAGTTGGTGAATTTTTCTAAAGTGTACCATATTATTGGGTGATTGCAATGGTTGTTTTTTTGTGCTTTGCACCGGCGAAGGGCTTCCTTTTTGGGTTTGTCGCTTTGGGCTGGGGGTTTGTCGTGTTCGGAGGGGGTTATGTCACGTTCGATGTCTGGTTTGTCGCGTTCGCGGTGGGTTATGTCTCGCTTAGGCTTATTTTTCCGGATTTGGTTAAATGATTTTGCCCTTTGCACTGGCAAAGGGCTTCCTTTTTGGGTTTGTCGCTTTGGGCTGGGGGCTTGTCGTGTTCGGAGGGGGTTTTGTCGCGTTCGATGTTTGGTATGTCGCGTTCGCGGTGTGTTTTGTCTCGCTTAGGCATATTTTGCTAGATTTGGTTAAATGATTTTGCCCTTTGCACTGGCAAAGGGCTTCCTTTTTGAGTTTGTCGCTTTGGGCTGGGGGCTTGTCGTGTTCGGAGGGGGTTTTGTCGCGTTCGATGTTTGGTATGTCGCGTTCGCGGTGTGTTTTGTCTCGCTTAAGCATATTTTGCTAGATTTGGTTAAATGATTTTGCCCTTTGCACCTGCAAAGGGCTTCCTTTTTGAGTTTGTCGCTTTGGGCTGGGGGTTTGTCGTGTTCGGAGGGGGTTTTGTCGCGTTCGATGTGTAGCTTGTCGCGTTCAGGGTGGGTTATGTCTCGCTTAGGCTTATTTTGGAAATTCAAATAAGACCGGCCTATTTGATAGGGCGGTCCTATTTGTGAATAGCGCTTTAATTCAAGTTGTAGCTTCTTATTTTAATATAGAAGAAAGTATGTTGATTGCTTGGTCGATTTCTTCGGTTGTGACCGTTAGTGGTGGCAGGAGTCGGATGACGTTTGGACCTGCTCCTACTAGTAAGAGACCTGCTTGTTCTGCTTTTTCGATGTATGGTGCTACTTCTTCTTCGCATGCGATACCGAGCAGTAAGCCGGAGCCGACGATTTGATGATTCGGTAGTGCTGTTCTTAATTTATCTAAAAGGTAGGCAGATTTTTCATTGACAGCATCTAAAAATTCAGTAGTGAACACATTGTCGAGCACGGTTTGCGCGACGGCTACTGCTAGTGGGTTACCGCCGAATGTCGTGCCGTGCGTGCCGGGACTGAATGTGTCGTATAGTGCACTTGTGCCGAGCATAGACCCAATAGGGAAGCCGCCGCCGAGACCTTTTGCGAGTGTCATGATGTCCGGTTTTAGGACGGTTTGCTCGTATGCGTAGCGAGTTCCGGTGCGTGCGATGCCTGTTTGCACTTCGTCGATGATCAGTAAAATGCCTTTTGATTCGCAAATGTCTGCAATTGCTTGTGCGAATTCAGACGATACTTTGTTTACTCCTCCTTCTCCTTGAATAACTTCGAGCATGATTGCTGCTACTTCACTGTCGATTGCAGCCTCTAACGCCTGTATGTCATTGAAAGGGATGGTGCGAAATGTTTCGAGTAAAGGACCGAAGCCTTGGCGTATTTTTTCTTGCCCGGTTGCGGACATTGCGCCGAATGTTCGACCATGGAATGATTTTTCGAATGTGATGATGACGTTCTTTCCTGTATGTTTACGCGCCATTTTAATCGCAGCTTCGTTCGCTTCTGCTCCGCTGTTACAGAAAAATGCATGCGAAAGATGAGTATCTTTTACAAGCGTTGCTGCTAGTTTTTCTTGTTCTGGGCTTTCGAATAGATTCGAAGTGTGCCATAGTTTTTCGCTTTGTTGTTGAATGGCTTGCACGATTGCAGGGTGCGCATGGCCGAGACTTAGTACCGCGATGCCGCTTGTGAAATCGAGATATTCTTTTCCTGTGTCATCTGTTACGATTGTGCCCTTCCCTTGCACTATATGAACAGGGCGGCGTGCGTAGTTTTGAAATAATGCACTCATGCATAAACCTCCTGCTGTAAAATGGTTGTTCCTTCTAATGTTTCGCCGACAATTTTGACGGACGGGATGCCTTCAGCGAGACAATCTAGTGCTGCAGTTACTTTTGGAATCATTCCTCCATAAATGTCTGAGGATTCAATCCAGTCGTTTATTGCTTTTGCAGTTACTACTTGTTGCACTTCCCCGTTGATTTTAATACCTGGTGTGTCGGTCACTAGTAGCAGGCTTTCTGCTTTTATTGCCCCTGCGATTTTGCTCGCTACTGTGTCGCCGTTTATGTTGAGCGGCGTGCCGTCATTTGTGCAACCGAAGCAGGAAATGACTGGCATGATGCCATTTGTGAGCAAGGTTTCGAGTAGTTGGCTGTTTACTTCTTTTATTTCTCCGACGAAGCCATATGTTTCTTTGTCTAGAAATGCGCAGGTTAGTAAGTTGTCGTAGCCACTTAATCCGATTGCGGTAATTCCGCCTTTATTGAGTTGGTGAACTAGTGGTGGGTTCACTTGACCGATCAAGGTGGACTGGACGATGCTTACTGCTTCTTCGGATGTTACGCGGATTCCGCCCACTGTTGTGGATGTGACGCCGTTTTTTTCTAGTTGTTTGTTGATGGCAGGACCTCCGCCGTGAACGATGATGAGGTCGATACCTTGTTGTTGCAAGCTTTTGAAGTTTGCGATATGGGTTTCATTTAACCGTTCGAGCATACTTCCGCCGAGCTTGATGACGATGCGTTTAAGAGCGGTAGGTTGCGTTGATTTGGACATAGTCATACGTTAAATCGCACCCCCACGCTATTCCTTGGCCGTTGCCATTGTTTAGTTCGACGGTAATTTTCACTTCATGCTGTTTTAAATAATTAAATAAATCGTCCTCTGAGAACGGAACTGGTTCGCCTTTTTCCACTACATCGGCGTCTCCGATTTTAATTTTAACGTTATTTGGGTCTATTTGTGCACCGCTACGACCTACAGCAGCGATGATTCTTCCCCAGTTTGCGTCACTTCCAAAAATAGCCGTTTTAACAAGTGGTGAGCCTACTACTGTTTTCGCAACTTTGCGTGCTTCCTCATCGGTTGCTGCTCCTTGCACTTCCACTTCGATTAGTTTTGTCGCGCCTTCCCCATCTTTTGCAATCATTTTCGCTAAATCTTGAGAGACCGCATGAAGTGCTTGGATGAAGTTTTCCCAGTCTGGGTGGTCTGGTGTAAGCGTGTTGTTTTCTGCTAGACCATTTGCCATAACAATCACCATGTCGTTTGTGGATGTGTCGCCGTCCACTGTAATGGAGTTGAATGTTACGTCAGTAATAGATTTTAGCGCCGCTTGCAAATGATTCGATTCGATATTCGCATCGGTTGTGATAAATCCAAGCATCGTCGCCATGTTTGGCTCAATCATTCCAGAGCCTTTTGCGGTTCCGGCAAAGATTACTTCTTTCCCGTCGATCGTTGTTTTGTAAGATGTATTTTTCGTTACTGTGTCTGTTGTCATGATTGCTAATGCAAAGTCCATTGCCCCTTCAAGCTCGTCGATCGGATGAAGTTTTTGAATGCCTTCAAGTAATGGCTCCATTTTCATGATTTCGCCGATTACACCTGTGGATGCAACACCTACTAAGTTTGGTTCGATGCCTAGTTTTTCCGCTGCTTTTTGTTGCATCGTGTAAGCATCGATCATACCTTGTTTGCCTGTGCATGAATTGGCGTTTCCTGAATTAACGATGATTGCTTGCATTTTGCCCGTGTTTTGCACGACTTCTTTTGAGACAAGTAGTGGTGCAGCTTGGAATACGTTTGTTGTGAATACACCGGCAACACTTGCCGGAACGTCGCTCACTAGT
This sequence comes from Psychrobacillus sp. OK032, assembly GCF_900111345.1. GTDB lineage: Bacteria > Bacillota > Bacilli > Bacillales_A > Planococcaceae > Psychrobacillus. The sequence goes on along the minus strand of NZ_FOGY01000003.1, from coordinate 356,411 downwards.
AGTGCTAAATCTTTTTTCTTGTGTTTAAGCCCGCAATGGATACCCGTTGCTTTAAAGCCTTTTGGTGATGCGATATTTTTATATGAAATTGATTTCATCGTAGTTACTGTTGTCAAATTAATTCCTCCTAGTTTTAAATGAAAAGTGGGACTTGCTGGAGGCCTGTCGTTTGATCCAAACCGAACTGAACGTTCATGTTTTGAATCGCTTGCCCGGCTGCTCCTTTCACCAAGTTATCGATAACCGAAACGATAGTCGCTCGGTTCGTTCTGGGGTCTAGTCTCACATGTATGTCACAGAAGTTCGAGCCATACACTTGGTTTGTGCCGAATTTGTTTGATGCTTTAATGATTCGGACAAACGGGTGGTTGGCATATGTCTCTTCTAGTGCGTTTGTGAGCTGTTCTTCCGTTACCCCTGAGGTTACTGGTGCATAACTAGTTGTAATAATCCCTCTTGTCATCGGCACTAGATGGGTAGTGAATGTGACTGGCGCTGTTTGGCCTGCAAAGTTGCTGATTGCTTGCTCGATTTCTGGTATATGTTGGTGTTCATGAATTTTGTAAATAGCTGTGTTTTCATTCGTTTCACTGAAATGCGTCATTTGGTTCGGCTTGTTGCCCGCTCCGGAAATTCCACTTTTCGCATCAATTACGAGTCCCGATGCGTCAATTAGGTTTTCTTTAATAAGTGGCAGGACAGAAAGTAAGACAGCCGTCGGGTAACAACCTGGGTTTGCGATTAATTGCGCTTGTTTGATATCTTGTTCGTTCCATTCGGTTAGCCCGTATACACTTTGTGCCACCGCTTCAGGTGGTGCTGGTGTTTTTTTATACCATTGTTCGTACTCGGATGCATCTTTTAGACGGAAGTCACCTGACAGATCGATGAGTTTCGGTCCTGCTCCGATTAATGGAGGCAAAAGTTCTGTGGAAACTCCTGATGGCGTGCTCGTGAAGATGACGTCGTAGTTTGCTAGTTTATCATTTTCGATTTTTAGTAATGGTTGATCGTGAATATTCATTAAATGTGTATATTTATGCGAAAATTGTATTCCCTCTTCCGAAGAAGTGAACAAATCAATGTTTTCAACTTCTTGGTGGTTATGAAGAAGCCGAATCAGTTCTAGCCCACCGTATCCTGTTGCCCCAATTATACCTACCTTCATTATCGTTCACCTCTACGTATATATTAGAAATAAGTATAATACTGCATAAATATAAAGTCAATTGTATTATTGTATATTTCGAGATTCGTAGTGTTTGGGTTTGTCGTGTTGGAGGGGTGGTATGTCGCGTTCGAGCAGTAGTTTGTCGCGTTGGAGGGTCTGTTTGTCGCGTTCGGGCTATGGTTTGTCTCGGTAAGCCAGGTATTCCCAGAAAAGAGGACGAATCTCTGGTGAGACGCCTCTTTTTAGGATATTCTATTCATCGTCATTATTTTCTTCTTCTTCCTGTTCATCATCGTTGTCTTTATTCTTTCTTTCATTCTTCTCTAATTGTTTCTTTGCCTTTTCTTCTTCTTTCTCTTGCTTGGCTTGTGCTTTTTCTTCTTCTTTTTCTTTTTTCTTTTCCAACTTTTCTTGCTCTTTTTGTTGTTTTTCATGCTGTTTGTCTAGTTGCTTTTGTTGTTTCTCTTGGTGTTTTATTTCTCGTTGTTTTTCTTTGTTTTGATTTATATTTGGGTCATTGTCGGGTTTCGGTTGTTCTTTATGTGTATTAATAACTGGTTCTTTTTCTTTAGGTTTATGTTCCACAGCTGGCGGTGTTTCTTTTTGGATTGGTTTTGTGTTTTCGGTATTATTTTTCGGTTGTTTTTGGACTTCGTTTACTGCTTGGTCGATGCGTTTTTTTAATTCTTCCTGGTCTTCCTTTTCATACACGGTGGTGATATCGATGTCTTCATTCGTAGATTGCAATTGATTCATCGCTTCTGCTAACACGATATTCAGTGGGAGTCCTTCCCATTCATCCAGTTCAAAGAGAGTCGATTCATCTAAAGAGCGAAGCGAGACAACGTTGCCTTCTTCATCCACTCCTAGTTCTACGGTTGTTTCACCTTCTAGCTGAACGTAAGCGTAGGCGTTACTCGTTTGAGGAATCAAAGATGCTACTACAAATAGCAGAAGCACTGCTGCGACTATAGCCGGTCCTACGAAGAGGGGTTTCATTCGCTTTCGAAGAAGCTTGGGTACCGCTACTAGATGAAATTCCACTTCCTCTCCCACTTCTGGAGTAGGTCCTATTGGAGTCCCGCGCAGAAACTCACCTTCCTTCGTCAGAAAAACCATATATTCATTTTTCTTCTCGCAAACAATGCCCTTGTATGTGCGCATCATATGATTTCTCCTTTTACATACTCTTTTATATAAACGAAGTCACTATTTAATAGTAAGACAACGGCAATCATATATTTACGATGCCGTTCCAATGTTTTTCGGGATACCTCGACGATTGCTTCGATTTCTTTCAATGGTAGTTGTTTGGTTTTCATTAAGTGGTCATAGAACTCTTCGGTTTCGGCAATAATTTGTGCTATTTGAAATGCCGTTTTTCTTGCATCCGCATGCTTTGGTGCTACTTTTGTAAGTTCTTCAAATGATAAATTAAACCTCTCTAATAATTCACGGTAACGGTTTAGTTCTTCTCGTCTTGTAGCGGTTTGCTGTTCTTCTATGTATGTACTGACTGATTGTTTATCCAATAAAAAATGTTGTTCTGATGAAGCCGCTTCTTCTCCAGTTGCTTGCATTAATAGTACTTTTTCATTTCTAACGGTCTCTTTTCGGATAAAATCGATCATTCGTCTTTTTATTATTAAATGCGCAAACGTTTGTAACGAGGCATTTTCTTTGGAATCAAAAGCCATCACCGCTTCGTGAAATCCATTCATCGCCACGCTAAACTCCTCATCATGCTCATCAATCTGTCTTTTACAAATAAAGGATGCCGTTTTTTTCATAAAAGGGGTAAAGGCCAAAAGGAGGTCACTAAGAACCTCCTCATCACCAACTTTCGCCTTTTGAGCAAGTTCGCTCGTTGTTTGTTTTGTTTTTGTTTTGAATAATCCCTGTAATATGGACAAAAGCATACATACCCTCCGTTCTCACTTCATCCGGTCGTCCTTTATTGTAATAGGCTGAACGGAAAATGAAAAGCGGTTATTCTGCAAAATGATTAGTCTTTGTTTTTATCATCTTTTTTGTGCTTTTTATTTGCGTGTTTCTCTGCTTTTTGTTTTTCTTTTAAAGCTTTTTTTGCTTGTTTTTGTTGTTCTTTTATTTCTTTATGATCATGATCATCATTATCATCATCGTCATCTTCTTTTAAAGCCTTACGCTCTTCTTTTTGTTTTTCCTTAAGCGCTTTGTGTTCTGCTTTATGCTTTTCTTGAAGGGCTTTACGTTCTTCTTTGTTAGCAGCTTTTTCTTTTTCAGTAGTCTCTACTATTGGTGCTTTCACTACTGGTAGTTCTGTCGTTTCCACTTTTTGAGAAGCTTCAAACTTTGCAATTGCATGTTCAATGTTGCGTTTGATTTCTGCTTTTGCAGTTGGACTTCCTGCATTTTCATATGCTTTAATAAGTGCTTCTAAGTTTCCTGCCGTGTAGCCTTCAGGAATTTTAGGAAGATCACTTGCTTTTTCAGTGGTTTCAACCCTTTTTACAGCTGATTGATCTGGTGCAGACTTTACCGGATTTTCTGGAATTGTTACAACCGCTCGCACAGAATTTCCTGTTGTTTTTTCAGCATTATTAGAATTCAGTTTGCTTAAGTCCACTGTGTCAAACAAGTTCTCATTGGCCCATGCATAAGTAGCACCTGTTAATGTCATACCAGCTACTAATAATGCGGCTCCAGTTTTCTTCCATTTCATTTGCATTGTGTTATCACCTCAAATATAGTTTCGCCCTTGTTCTTTTACTCGGACATTCTATTATTCGTGGAAGCACTTTGGTTTATGGGGGTCATGCTGCAAAATAATATATTACAGTTATATTACAGGTGACTGGCATAGTGACATGAAGGCTTTATCGTGTTCGCGGAGTGGTTTGTCGCTTTGATTAGTGGTTTTGTCGCGTTCAATAGGTAGTTTGTCGTTTTCGTGAGGTGTTTTGTCTCGCTAAGCCACATCTTTCCAAAAACAAATAATTGTTACGAGTGCCTGGCACCAGTAACAATTATTTTTTACTGCTTTATCCTGATGATCCTTTATGGCGTGTTGAGTACATCATAAAAAGTGCCATTTAAAAGTAAGGTTAGGTCACCTATTACTCCTATACAAAAAAAGACAAAGTAATAAGTTGCTTTTGTAACTTCTTTTTTGAAAAGCTCTTTAATTGCTTGGATAAATAGTTGATCAAACTTAAACCAACTTAAAATCCAAGCAATTATTAGAAAGGATACAATCGTCATTAGTAATATACCTCCACTTCCACTAAACAACGATTTCGCTTCTAGTGAGTAGCACTTTTTTGTTTTTGTTTTTTCCACATGTCTTCTGCTGCTCCGGATCCGAGCATAACTCCTATGACGATTAGGAATAAGCCGATAAAATGGCGTCCTGTTAGTATCTCGCCTAAGAAAATGGCAGAGAGAATGAGCGAGAATAGTGGATTTAAGTTCATGAATATCGCTGATTTGGTTGCCCCAGCTTTACCTACTGCGTAGTTATACATCATGTGACCGACGGCAGTGCAGATGATTGCCGATGTTAGGAATAGTGTCCAAAACGTCGGATTCGTTTCTGTAAACGAGGTGAACGCGCCTGGTTCTTGTATAAAGCTTACAATGACTAATACTACCGCACCGATTAACATCATATATGCAGTGAGCAGTCTTGGGTCAAGTGTTGCCGCCGCTTTACTCACAACCATATAGCTGAGTACTTGCGCTAAAATAGCGAGAAAGACGTAAAAGTCTCCAATATTCGCTCCATTTGATGCGCCTCCTCCAACTAAAATAGAGACGCTCACTCCTGCTAGTCCGAATACTAGACCAAGCCATTGAATTTTCGTTGGAAAGTATTTTAATATAATGGCTGCGGAAATGGCTGTTAGCATTGGTCCAGTCCCTAAAATGAGTCCTCCGTGGGTTCCACTTGTGATGGATAAGCCAATATTGAGGAAATAGTGATGCAAGACGACATTTGTTAAGGAGCCTAGTAATATATATTTCCACTCTTGCTTCGTTGGTTTACGGAGAAGTTTCATTTTCCATAAAATGATAAACACCACTAAACTAGCACTTAATATGCGAAATGCAGTTAAAGTGACAGGTGGTACTACAGTAATTAAGTATTTCAATATAGGAAGGTTGGCTCCCCAAACGAACATGACGAACACGAGCATGGCATAAATTTTCCATTCTTTCACTTGAGGGCCTCCTTTATCAATTACGCCGAGGCATCACTTGCTGATGCAAGTTAGAATTGATATTTAGTTTTTTGATGAATAACTAAATGCGACATAGGCAATTAGCGATAGAATGACAGGCTACGACAGTATGAATGCCGAATAGATAGCCGTACGCTTCGTTATAAAAGTGTAACGCAATATAGGAGATAATTCCAGTTACCATTGATGCAACGGCTCCGTTCTCCAAACAAAGTGAATAACCGTAAATCCCATCCATATCTATCTCTTGCGTGTATGTTATTACACTAGTATAGCGAAGTTTTTTTGAGTTGTTAAGGGTAGATTTTGTTCTGGGCGTGGGGGTTGATCGAATGTCTAGAGAGATTGATCGATTGTCCAAGAGATGTTACTGGTGCCAAGCACAAGCAACATTCCGCCAATAAAGAAACCAGCTGTTGCTTAGTGCAACAGCTGGTTTCTACTATTTATACGTTAAATATCTGAGATAGTCTTTCCATCCGATTGCTTTGATGCTGTTCCAGGATGGGAGTTCACGTGGAAATGGCAGGAAAGCTGGTGCTTCGTCGGTTTTAGGATCTGCGTTTAGTACGATGCTATCGGTTTGTAGGCCTTCTGATAGGATCGCATGTTTATCCAAATCGAATGGTACGGTTACTTGTGTTCGCATGATTTTTCCGTCTTCTGAAAGTGTGTATACTTCGGCTGTTTCTTCTGACCGGTTTAGGAGCCAGTTTGCTTTCACGCGGATGGCGTTTTCGACTTCATTTGTGATGAATACGGAGTTGACGTTGGCTGAAAACGGTAATGTTTCTAGTTGTTCGTCTAGTTGAATTTGTACTTCGTATAGAGGTTCTTCCGTATTCTCACCAAATTGTTCGTATGCTTTTAGCCACTTGGATTCGTTTGCTGGCACTTGCGTTTTAGTAGAAACGATTCCCTCTACTACACCCTCTCGGTGGGCCGAGTAGTTATTCACACGTTGGCCTTCGTTTATTTGATGCCATTCTGCTTCTTTTGCGTAGGTGATGACTGATTTTTCATCCGCATAAATAGTTATAAAATAGGTTCCATTTCGTTCTTCAATTGCAGCAATATTCCCGTTTATTGGGCTTAGTAGTGCCGTTTCTCCCGATTCTTGACTTAGTTGGGTGCTGACAATCTGTAACTTGCGGTCTATTTCGGCAATTTTTTGTTCTGTTTCTGCAATCGCTTGGGCGAAGTTTCCTTCAGGTGAAACGTTCACGTCGACTTGAACATTTACAGTAGTTTCCCCTTCAGCTGATTGGTTGCTAGTTGAATTTGTATCTGCTCCGTAGCGCTCCGATTCTAGATTATCCAAAATTTCATAGAGTCGAGATTGTTCTTCCATATATGCCTGTTGCTCGGATTCCCAGTGCGCTCGCTGTACATCGGCAGACTGTGTATTTAATAGCGCAAGCTCCATTCCCTGTTGTACTATATCTCCTTCTAACACAACAATATCGGAAATAGCTTCCACATCAATGGTGACGATCATTTCATTTGCCGGCACGACGACTGATTCTTTTTCCAGCTCTTTTGTATATGTACTTTCGTGGACACGGTCATATTCATGGACGTAATAAGATCTCGCTATTTCGCTTTTATCCGAGAACAAAAGAATAGCGTTTGTAGCAATGAATGTAGATACTACAATGGCAATACCAACTGTTAATACTTTATTCATGCGGCTTGCCCCCCTTCGAACCACGCTTCTAGTGGAAGCACTTGGATTCCCGCTACGAATAAAGCAAGAATCAGTTGGATCACTAGTAATATGATAAATAGATTACGAGCGGACATTTCGGTGAATGCTCGTAAAAAGTGAAACTGGATGGCAATGATTAGTCCGGTAATTAAAGTTAATTCATTAAAAAAGTAAGTAAAAAATTCACTATCTAAAAATGTTGCAGCAAGCGGACCGAATGATAAAAGTGAAAAGTCCGTTGTGTACCCTACGATTGCATATAAGAAAAAAGTAAATGCTTTTTCCATTAAAAGTAATGCTACGACAAATAACTGTATTATTGCCACTTTCGACAATTCAATTTTCGTTATCTTATGTAAGATAAAGGCGATTCCAAAGAAATGGAAGGCCATATAAAGAAAGGACCAAATAATTGCTCCTATTAAAGAAGTCGCTCTTGCAATGACGAATGTATCTTCAAAGCCACCTACAAATAGTGCTGTAAGTCCTTCTGTTTGCATGCCCCATATATCCCGTAGTGCAAAAAGGAGAACCCCAAGTAGGGCTACTAGCCAGACACGCTTTTCAAAGCCGCGCATCTTTGTATCTTCTAGTGACCCAATTAACTCATTTCGGTTAAAAAGGTATTTCCAAAATCGAAATTCAAAAAACATTCCATTGTTCCCCCTCTTATGGCTGAACAGTTACTTCCACATAAGCACCGGTTTTCATCATTTCTCCCGTTTTCGTTTGGAATGTTGGATGAATGAGTAGTAAGTAGGCTGCTCCTTTTTCAAGTGGTGCTGTTGGTGTTAAAACGAACTGATTATGCGATTTTTGCTTGATGTTTACTTGCACACTGCTCGCTGTACCCAGTTTGACTAACTCCATTTTTTGTTGTTTGTTTGGTGCTATAGTCTTTGTGAATGTAACGGTAAATTCTTTTGTTGTTGGCACATTTTGTAGTGCCTGCATTTTTTTGTAGGTTTTATTTGCTTCAAGAATGGCATCTAGATGTGCTTTTTCTAGTTCTTGCCCAACTGTTGTCGTAATTTGTGGCTTGACTCCAGTTTTGTGTATTACCGTTCCTTTTGGTCCTGTAAAGTTTGCCACCGTCAGTTTTAGATAGGAACCATCAGACAAAGTGTAAAACGATTGCATCGAGCCTTTGCCATAAGTTGTTTGACCGTATAGTGTTGCTGATTTTTGATCAAGTAGTGCTCCAGCAACCATTTCTGATGCACTGGCACTATAACCATTTACAAGTACTTTTGTGTTCGCTGGGAACAGGGAGGTTTGCTGCACGGATTTCACTAATCCATTTTGCTTTTTCATTTGAAGTCCATATGCATAAGGACTATTTGGAAATAAACCAACCAGTTCCTCCGCTGTATGTACAAAGCCACCACCATTATTTCGTAAATCCACGATATATGAAGTTGCTCCTTGTTTTTGAAGTGCCTCTTTTGCTTGCTGTACTAGTGTTGCACCATCATCTGAAAATGTATTAAGTCCGATATACCCGATATTTCCATATAAAAGTTGCTTCGTCGCGGAGGGAACAGTGAATTTGCTACGGGTTATCTTGTACGTTTTTGTTAGATTAGTAGTTTTCAACACTTCTAGTTGCACCGTTGTTCCTTCTTTACCGGTGATAAGAGAAGATGCTTGTTGAATCGACATACCTTTCGTCGTCGCACTGTCAACCGACAAAATAATATCTCCGGGCTCTATCCCAGCTAGTGCGGCAGCCGCTCCTTCAAACGTACTTACTATTTGGATACCTTTTTCATGTTCTTCAATTATGACTCCAATACCAGTCGTCGAATTATTAATAGAGCCTGTATACGCCTCAAATTCTTCTTTTGAAAAATAAGTAGAATATGGATCCAGTTTCAAAATAATGTCATCAATCGAAGACATGCTTTGCAAATTGGAAGGAAGCTCCCCAAAATAATGTTCATTAACTAGTTGCTTCACCTCATCAATTGGCGCTGCCGCCGCTTCAATTGGAGCCAACAACAAACCAATTGTCATCATAATTGCTGCAAACGCGGAAACCCTCTTCATTCCAATTCCCCCTTTCGAACTCTATAAACCTATATTACCTCAAAATTCCTCTATCTGCAGTAATTTCTCCCATCCCTATCAAAACTATCCTTATTACAGAGTGATTACTCGTCTGGGCATTTCTAACGACTTTGTAGTATTGCGCTAGTAGGTTTGTATAATTTGTTAGGTTTTAGGGGATGGTGGTTGTAACTTTACAATAAATCGAGATATTTCCCGGGAAATTTACGTAGAAAGGAGTCGAATGCGTATGAAAATCGACAAATGGACCGGTTTCAGTTGGGGGGATATCTTGTTTGGTGTGCTTGGATCAAGTGGCTTCGTTTTATTCTTATACTTTTTTACTTCGTTTTAGAATCATAAAAACACCTATCAGTTTTTTGTTAGGTGTTTCTATGTGTTCATATTATTCAATTGCGAAACCTCCGTTAGATTCTTTAAATTGTTGTAATTTGTTGAATAGGCTAACGTCCTTATGCAGTAATGCATAGTCAATCATGCGTTCATAGTTTTGTTCTTCTAGTTCCTGTATAACTGTGGCAGCGTTTTCTAAAGATGAAGAACTCAAATTCATATGCACATTTGTTTCAATGATTGCTTGTAAATGTTTATGGATATCTGAAACAACTAATAGTTGATAGAGTGGTAGACGGATATATCGATTTCCTTTTTGGAAAACAAAAATTTCTGCTAGGTTTTCCACTTGCAATGTTTCTGCATGAACAATGATCTCCTTCCCTTCGACCGGTATGAAATGGAACAATTCGTCATCTTTACGGATGGAGAAGTATTGGTACGCAAAAACTAATTTTATTCTATTTCCTTCTTGCTTTGTGTAAAATGGCTTCATCAATTGTACGAGTAGCATGTCATCCTCTCCCTATGTTAGAATTTTCTGATTACTATTAGTTTATCATATTTTTCATTTTTCGTGTAGTGCATCTGGCAGGTTTCGGATGCTTAGGACGATAAAATAAACACTTATTAATTATATTTTGGCAATGTAGAAATAATGCGCATTAAAAAGCTCAATGGGTAACTGCTATGATTTTCGCTGCAATCAATGGAACTTGCTGACGATCAATAGCTAAATTGAATAGAGCTCCAGTTTTATCAACATCCTTCTAGCAGTTACAGTGACTCCAGCGAGAATAGCAGATGTTTTTTGCACCGAAAGCGAAGCGTTAGGTGCATGAGCTGAAGCCCCGGACTGTTATAGGAACAAAGGCTAAGTACGCCACATCGAACGGAAGGCAATCTAAATTCGCCGCGTCCTGCGGCAACGATTGCATGACCCACGTCCTGTGGGCCTCAACGCCTTTGTGACCAACACCCTGTTGGTCGAAGGCATGCCCGCGAAAAGTGTCCGCCCTGGAGCGCTAAATCCATGCGGAAACTTATTAGTGCGCATTATTCCTTGAACTTTCTAGCTGATCAAAGCCTCTGCACTTTCCTATAAAGTGTATATATGCCTTATATTTTTCCGAAAAAGTTATCCACTAGCCTTAAATTTCATAGTTTCCTAAGCTAAAAAAAAAGCAAATGCGAAATGCATTTGCTTTTTTATTGAATTTATCGTTTTACCAATAAGGCAGTTGGTTCGCTTCTTCCTTTAGCGTAATGGAAAAAGCCAACCTTTCTAGGGCCATATCTGATTGCAAACGTTTGAAATACTTTTGGTAAGATTTCCGATTCGGATAATTTGCCATTGCTTTCTAAATAGAACGAAAACGTCTCCGTTTCAAAATCTAACTCCAAATCATACACCGTGAAATCTTCCGCTACAATTTGTTTAATACTCTTTTCTAATTTTGCGGGATTACTTATCAAATACTTTAGATTGCTTGCTTTTGCACCAACCAGTTTTATTTCCTCCGTTTCCATCATCGGTTGGTGATTGAGAATACACAATAAATCAGGTATGTGTAACTGTATCCTTTCTATTTTCCACACTTCCTTCCTATCAATTTAATCCCTTATTTTCACATCATTCTAGTTACATACTATTATCTGTATACTACAAAAGCTAAATTGATACGTTAAAATCTCCATTTTGGCGATTTTTACTGTTATTCCCTCTTATTTCGATATTCTTGTCTCATTGTATAGGAGGGAATTGTATGGCTTTTTTTGAGCGCATTCGTGAATATCGTGAACAACTGGAAATTACACAAATGGAAGCCTCTAGACGCTTAGGCATTGACCATTCTGTCTTGTCGAAATATGAGCGAGGCGATCTTTCCGTACCAATTGAGTTATTAAGTAAATTTCTTGAAGTGTATCGCATACCAGAAAAAGAGTTTTTGGAAATGATAATTGGTACAAGATTAAAAAGTAAAAACCCAGGACTGGAAGCTAGGGAAAGTAGAGAACGATATCTTGAGTCCTTTTTGGAAGAATACGTCTCACCACTTATTCCACTAAAGGAATTTCGAGAGCTAGTGATTGATGTAGCCACTGTTTCTGATGAAAAGGAACGTAGACGTCTCCTCCAAAATAAACGTAAAAATAACTAAGCTTTTGCTTGTACTTTGCTATGACAGATTTCATAGTTCTAGATCAAGTGAAAGCTTTTTTATAATGTGTAAAACTTTTCTACAAGAGCTTCTACATTGTTGCGCAGGCGCACCACGGCGTCCTGAACTTAGACTGGACTCATCTAAGACAGGCGCTTTTTACTTTTGTTCATTAAAATAATAGGTGCGGCTTTTATTCTGGTTCGATTATACGTATAATGGAAGGAAAGCCTTTTTTCTTAGGAGAGATTCCGTTGAACCTTACTTCTTACCAAAAACTTGCCACACATTATAAAAAATATATTGACCAATCGATGGATACAATTGAAAAGAAGCTACATCCTGCTATTTTAGAGGACGAGGAGCTTGTTCGACGTGCCGCTTTTTTTGTGCGTAATGGCGCGGTTTCCATTTCAAATTATTATCCGCAGGAGCACAAAATTGATTTTACGGTTCGTGATGTAAGCAATATTGATGTATCTTATACACCTTTAAATGATCGTTTTATCTGCCCTTGCCCGATGCAGAAACCTTGTCGGCATATTGTGGCAGCTGTTTTTTATTTGTATCAGCAAAACGATTCGTTGTCGACATGGATTTCGGAGTGGAAATCCAATGATGATATGACACAGTTGACTTTGTTAAAAGATGAACGTAGTCCTAGAAGTTGGGAGCTAATTGTAGAAAACTTTTTCCGGAAGTTTATTTCCCAATATCCGCCTACTAGTTTTTATTTGTTAGAGTTTGCCGTACATGATTTGAAAGCGCAAATTAGAAAGTCGCGTCCTTTTGAAAGGGAATGGCAGCCAATCTATGATGTTTATGTAAATCTTTCTATTCTTGTTAAAATCTGGCCTTATTTAGAGCCGTTTGCGGATTCTAATATGCGCAATCGTGTTTTTCATTTTCTACATGAGTATGTAGAGGAAATGGATGACTATTTGGCACAACTAGCTTCAAAGCCGAGGATGTTTGCGGCGGATCCCTTCTACGACGATATGATGAAAACTGTGCGCTCTTTTTATTTTGAAACTGAGTCACTTTTTCGTTTTCGAAAGCATGTATATTTAGCATTTTGGGATGCTCTTGTGACGGACAAAGCGACGCGTATAGAAGAAGTACAGTATTTAGAGCAACTTGATAAAACAGATGAAGATATCCCTTTAAATATCGTGTTACCTTATTTTTATCTTACGTTATCGATGACTAGTGAGTTGCTTGCAGCAGCAGAGATGATGGAAACAGAGCAACTATTGGAATGGTTAGAAGTGTGCGAAAAAGCACTTCACACGACCAACAAAGATATGGTGAACAATCTTGCAAGGAAGTTATTGCCGCATGTTTCCTACTATTTAAACGAAGTGATTACCAACCCATCACGTGTCATGCTCATTCGCCGGTTAGAATTATTATTCGCTTCGATCCAGTTAGAATCAGAAGAACTTGAAAAGCTATATCAATCATTTGGGCTGTATGGTATACAGTCTTATTCGACTTTGTTGTTAAAAGAGAAGCGTTATCGTGATTGGATGGCGCTACATCAGTCAGCAAATTCATCGCTCGAATATGCTGAGGCTTGCGGTCTACCTATAGTAAAAGAAGAAGCTCCAGAAGTATTGCTTCCGCTTTATCATCAATATGCGATGCGTTTTATCCAAGAAAAAAATCGATATAGCTACAAACAGGCAGTTCGAATTTGGAAAAAGATGAAACAAGTAGCCAAGAAATCCAATGAAACCGATTACTGGAATGCATATGTAGAGAACGTCCGTGAAAAATACAAACGACTTCGTGCATTACAACAAGAAATAGAGAAAGGAAACTTGCCATTATGACCCAACCTTTATCTATTACAAAAGGCTTTTCACTCAATATTAATGCAACTGAAAATGGGAACTTCCATTTAACAACGTCAAGTACCCCGGCTGAACAATGGGTTCCCTACTTATATTTAGACCATCGGGAAAGTTATTTTGGACTTACTGCACAATTAGAAGACAATGCATTGATCGCTTCACCAGTTGAATTGGTTGAACTTTTTTCTGGAAAACCACATCCGTTTATCACTTTTTCCGGCATAAATGAGGATTCTAACAAATGGTTGCAAACGTTTAAAGAAGCAGCAAACGTTTGGGCGAGTTCAGATTTATGGGAACTACTACAATTAAAAGACAATACGTTTGAAGTGAATGCGCCAATTGATGATAAAGCGAAAGTGCTTATTTCAAATGCTGTAACACAGAAGCTTTATCAAGCTGGTCTTGCGATGGAAGATATACCTGCACTTATTCCGTTTTTCCAACAAGGCGGATGGCCGATTAAATCGCAAACGATGCACCCAAATGTACTCGTCGCATTACGATTATCCGAACCGGAAGCACTTGATGACACATGGCTACTCGAAACAGTCGTTCGCGGGAAGAAAAGCAGTGTATACTGGACGCCAGCATTTCGTAAAAAGTCACTACCTATTAAAAGCGCATTACCTGACAAATGGAATGAATTTAGCAGTTTTATAGAAGAAGTACAAACGAAAATGTTTTCCCTTATTTCTTCGATTGATAGCCTAAATCCGGAAATATTTTTCTCTTCCACTTTATCTGATGAAGAAGTTCGCATATTCTTGAGAGATGATTTAGTAAAATTACAAGCGCTCGGATTTGAAATCGTGCTTCCAGCATGGCTAAAAGCGGTCAAAGATACGAAAATGCGCGTCAAAACAATTGCAAAAACGGCGAATACGTATAAAACAACTGCCGGTCTCAATGAAATTTTGCAATTTAACTGGAGCTTCTCTTTAAACGGTCAAGAAATTTCAGCGGATGATTTTCAGCAGCTTGTGAATGAAAACCGTTCTTATATTCAAGCAGGAAATGAATGGTTCCGCATAGATGCCGCTTGGATGCACGAGATACGTGAGCTAATGAAGAAGTCTGAGGATGAAAATTGGACCGTGAAAGAGCTATTATTCCGAGAGATTCCGGAAGAAATGGCATTAATGTTAGATGATGACGAAGAATCTAATGAGGATCCATTATTCCAATTTGAATTACAAAAATCACTTCAAACACTGATGGAACAACTTTCAGAGAAAAAAGGGTTTCCCGCAGTCGAAGTTTCTCCTAATTTATTGACAACGCTTCGCCCTTATCAACAGCTTGGTCTGGAATGGCTTGTGTTCATGCGAAACGAACAATTTGGGGCTTGTTTAGCGGATGATATGGGACTTGGGAAAACGGTTCAATTAATTTCTTATTTATTGCATGTGCATGAAAAGGAAGAGCGAGAAACTCCTTCCCTAATCATTTGTCCAACTTCCGTTTTAGGAAACTGGCAAAAAGAGTTGGCAAAGTTTGCGCCTTCTTTGAAAGTTCAAACGCATTATGGTTCCGCTCGTACGAAAGAAATAGATTTGACTGCGGATATCGTGATCACAACATTCGGGACTGCCATGCAAGATGCAGAATCACTTGAAGAAATTGTCTGGTCTAGCATTACGCTAGATGAGGCACAAAATATTAAAAACATGCATACAAAGCAATCTCGTGCGATTCGTAAACTAACTGGTGCACATCATATTGCATTAACTGGTACGCCTGTCGAAAATAGATTATCTGAGTTATGGTCGATTTTCGATTTTATTCATAAAGGTTATTTAGGTTCATTCGGTAAGTTTCAGGAAAACTATATTGTGCCGATTGAACGAGATAATTCAGATGCAACGAAGCATAAGTTACGGATAAAAATTCAGCCTTTCTTATTAAGAAGAACAAAACAGGATCCGGAGTTGCTGCTGAACTTACCGGAAAAACTAGAGCAACGTGAATATTGTGCTCTAACTACCGAGCAGGCTGCTCTATATGAATC
Source organism: Psychrobacillus sp. OK032 (assembly GCF_900111345.1). Classification (GTDB taxonomy): domain Bacteria; phylum Bacillota; class Bacilli; order Bacillales_A; family Planococcaceae; genus Psychrobacillus. The sequence continues at coordinate 340,877 of NZ_FOGY01000003.1, read as the reverse complement.
GCTTATTCAAGAAACGGTGAGCAAGCTTGACGCGCTTTCTGGTTTTGAGAAAAAGGGACTCATCTTAAAAATGCTAAGTAAATTAAAACAGCTTTGTAACCATCCCGCACTTTATTTAAAAGAGCCGTTCGATGACGCGGCAGACATGCTTGAACGTTCTGAAAAGCTTGCGCAAATCGTTACACTTGCAGGTGAAATTGCCGCTCGCGGCGAGCAATGTCTGATTTTCACTCAATATATTGGCATGGGTCATTTATTGCAACATTGCCTAACCGAAATATATGAGGTGGATGCACCATTTTTAACTGGAAGTATGCCGAAAAACCAGCGTGATCATTTAGTAGAGGCTTTTCAGGCGAAGGAATTTCCTGTTTTCCTTTTATCGTTAAAAGCTGGTGGAACTGGTTTAAATTTAACTGCTGCAAGCCATGTGCTGCATGCAGACCGGTGGTGGAATCCTGCTGTCGAAAATCAGGCAACGGACCGGGCATATCGGATTGGTCAGACGAATTTTGTGCATGTGCATAAATTCATTACGATTGGGACGATTGAAGAAAAAATCGATAAATTACTAGTTGAAAAACAGGCATTATCCGAAGAGTTGATCCATTCGAGTCAGTGGATTACGGAAATGTCTGACGCGGATATAAAAGATTTATTAACACTGTCTATTTGATTTTAATCAAATACGCCTCGGCGTATTTGCTCCTGCGCAAGCTCGTCGCAGAAAACAGTGCGCCCAGATTTTATCGAGCCCGCTCGATAAATTCCTCTAAAAATCTGTGGCATCCGCCGGAGGCTTTGGGCCAACAGGATGTTGGTTACTCAGGCGTTGCTGCAGGAAGCAGCGTTCTTAGCCAGAGTTCCTCGGATTTTCAGCAGGGGTTTGTGGATCCTCACTGAATTGTATGCATCCTTTACATTCTTCTCACTACTTATAGAAGTGGGAGACTACTGCTCCTGCGCAGGCTCGTTGCAAAAAAAAACTTGCTGAATGAAGTTAAAACCTGACCGAGCTTCACCGGTCAGGTTTTCCTCTTTTGTATCAGCAAAGTTTTGCGGTCTTCGCTTTCTATACTGGAAGTTGATTGGATTGTGTTGCTGGAAATTCGAAATCTGTTTCTTCATTTTTTGGTTGCTCGTGTGCAGCACTTGCTTGTGTATTATGTTGCTCTTCTTCGTCTCGTTTTTTAGTCACTAGAAATCGGATGTCCTCCACAACTACTTCTGTCACAAATACTCTCGTACCATCGCCTTTTTCATAAGATCTCGTATTAAGCCTACCTGATATCCCAACAAGTGAGCCTTTCCCACAATACTTGACCGTTGTTTCTGCGAGCTTCCCCCAAATCGTGCATAGCACAAAGTGTGCATCATCGTTTTTATATCCTTTGTTTACGGCAAGGATAAAACTTGTTTGCTTTCTCCCTTCCGTTAAATATTTGAGCTGTGGGGCTTTTGTCATTCGTCCGATTATCGAAACTGTGTTCACCATGTCACCTCCTTCTTTCCCATTGGTATTATCATAATGGCTCTATAAATTGTTAGCAAAAGCCAACAATTTCATTTACCCCCGTTTTTATTTGTGAAAAAGGTGTTTATATTTCCTCATTTTTCTTAGGTTCCAATAAACCCAGTAATTTGAAAAATCAAAAATACAAATTTAGCATTTTCGTAAGTTTTTTTATAGGGGCAGATTGCTATGCTATAATGGGTAATAATTAATCCTGTAAAGGTGGATTGTACATGAAAACATTCAAAATGATTTCCGTTGATATTATTAGAGATAACAATGAAATGCCGATTACGCTGGAAGATGGAATTGTCATCAATCAGGAGAATACAAGCCGGTCATGGATTTTAGAATTATTTATCGATCAAAAGTATGAAGATTTTTTTAACCAATTGAAAACTTCTGGGGAATTATTTAATGCTAAGGTTGTTATTTCTTATCCAGAAAATGAACCTGCACATTTTGAAGTAGTAACTTATTCCGTGAAACAAATTGGTGATTATTTATCGGTGTTACTACGTGGTACATTGAAACGTGCTAGACGAAAATATGCAGAGTCGCTGCTTTCTGATTTAATCGAGGAAGGATTAACTGGCGAAGCGCTTTTAACTAAATTTGAACATGATATGAGAACAAGACCTACTTTGAAAAAGGATCAATAAGAACAAAAGCGCAAGCGCCTATGTTAGAAGGGGGAGGTCTGCAAAGTGTTTTTCACATTTGATCCCGAGGGGCAACGTTCTTTTGCGACAAGCTGTGCGTAGGAGCACATGGTTTTAACTGCGACGAGCTTGCGCAGGAGCACATGGTTTTAACTGCGACGAGCTTGCGCAGGAGCAAGGCGCTGAAGTCTGGACGGGAAATCACTTGTAGACAGTTATCCACATGCCATAGATTTTGTTATTTCCTAAAGTATAGAAAAAGCTGACTCCAAGTTAAACCACTTGGAATCAGCTTTTTGTTTTTTATTTTTTAATTTCTTCTTTAATGATAACTTCTTCGTTGTTGTTCAGATTTGGTGCGTTTTTTGCATTTGGTGTAGTCAAATTATCATTGCCATTTGGTACAGTATTATCATGCACTTCTGGTACATTATTTATACCGTTGTTAGCACCGTTTACCCCGCCGTTAACACCATTGTTATCATTGTTGTTGACACCATTTTCATTTTTGTGTGTTGGTGACGGTGTATTAACATTAGGCTCCGGAACTACTCTGTCTACACCCTCTCGAACATCCTGCATGGGTGTTTCGTTATTATTTGGGGCGTTACCGTTACCGTTCATATTACATCCAACTAACAAAACAGAACAAAGAGCCACTACTGGCACAGCTTTTTTTAGCATTAAAAAATTCCTCCTTCCTGGATTTTGTTCATCACATCATTGTGACTTACGATAGGTTGTCCAAGGAAAGGAGGAACTATGCCTGGCAAACTTGCCTGTTTTTACATGTTCACCAACTGTATTTTTTAGCGAATAAAGGAATACTATTATTATGCGTTATCTACAACTGGACCTAATGCAAATAGGATGTCCGCTTCACAAACAAGCTCACCGTCTACTGTAGCGATAGCATGTCCTTTGCCCATTGCACCACGTAATTTTGTCAGTTCTACTTCTAATCTTAATTGATCGCCCGGCTTCACTTGTCTTTTGAAACGGCAATTATCAATGCCAGTAAAGAAAGCGAGTCTTCCTTTGTTTTCAGGAATTTGTAACACGGCAACCGCTCCTACTTGTGCAAGAGCTTCTACGATTAATACACCGGGCATTACTGGATATCCAGGAAAATGACCATTAAAAAATTCCTCGTTAATTGTTACATTTTTCAAACCTACTGCTCGTTTTCCTTCTTCTAATTCCAAAATACGGTCTATCATTAAAAATGGATAACGATGAGGTAAAAGTGCTTGTACTTGCTCTGTTGTTAACATAGAAACGTCCTCCTATTTCCCATCTTTTATATCTAAAATATGTTGGTATGTTTCCCATTTCAGTGCATCTTTTGGTGTACCGTCTCCTAAAACGCCATATCCGACCATTAGTCCAGCTGCTGCTGCTCCAGCAAAAAGTACGATACATAGTAGTATACGCAGCCAAATAGGGAACATACGAATTTGTACCCAAGATGTTTTTCTTGGTTCCGCTTTCTGCTCTTGTTCTTTTTCTAATCGTCGCTGTCGTCTGCCAGAGATATTTACTTCTTCTGTCATAAGCCTAACTCCTTACGGAAATGATTATCTTATTCCATTGATGAGACCCATCATTTGATCTGCTATTGTAATGGAACGTGCATTGAATTGATAAGATCGTTGCGCCGTCATTAAATCGGTCATTTCCTTTGATATATCCACATTTGACATTTCAAGTACTTGGTTTGCTACTGCAATTTCGCCTCGATTTGCACCTTGGAGATCCGTCATCACGTCGTCAGCATTTACGCCTAGTTCATCTAAATTAGTAGGCATACTAATATATGTCGAAGATATGTGTTCCATTAACTGCGGTTTTTGTAATACAGATACTGCAAGTTCTCGCTGAACAGTGGTGCCATCTGGATATGTTGCAGTAAGAATACCCGTCTCATTGATCGAAAAGCGTGATACATCTGCAGGAATCGTAATCCCCTGTCCGGCACTATCTGCCACTGGATAACCATCGCCATTTACAAGCATTAACTGACCATCTTCAAGTGGTGATACATAAAACGCTCCTTGGCGAGTGTATGCAGTTTGTTGTCCATTTTCGCCATCTGGCATAAGGACATTAAAGTATTGTTTCGGTTCCTGAAAAGCAAAATCTAAGTCTCTTCCAGTAGATTGCAAGCTTCCTTGTTTCCAATTCATTTGCGTTTGGGCAAGCGAAGCACCAACTCCGTAACGAATTCCTGCAGGAGATTGTCTTTCGGCAGTATCTAATTTGTCGTTATTGTACTGCTGGTAAAGTAATTCTTGAAATTTTACCTCTTTTGCTTTGTAGCCATGTGTGCCCGTGTTGGAAAGGTTATTTCCGATAATATCTAGTTGGTTTTGTAGCTGTGACATCGTGTTTGTTGCAGTAATCATTGTACGTAACATGCAGTGGACCTCCTTTCTAAATACTTTCTAGCTGCAGCGCTCTTGCCTGTCGGAGGCCTGCAGGATGCAGGTCATACAGTCGTTGCGACACGATGTCGCGAACTTAGACTGTATTCCTCTGAAATAGGCGCTTCCGCTTTTCTTTTTGTCCAGCTCCAGCGCCTAGCCCCTCGGGGTCAAATGTGAAAAAGCTGTGGTGGCTGAGGAACTGCCTCCTCGCTTTTCCCCATTTGCCTGTCGGGGCAGACATAGGCGCTTCCGCTTTTCTTAGTTCACTCGTCCAACTTCGTTTACTGCTTTTTGCATGCTTTGATCGTAAGCTTGCAATACTTTTTGATTTGCTTCAAATGCGCGGTATGCGGTTAATAGATCCGTCATTGTTCTTTGCGGATCAACGTTTGAACGTTCAATATACCCTTGTTGCATCGAGAAGCTAACGTTTGCTGTATCGTAAGCGGATGGTAAGTTTGTACCGTCAGCTGTTTGAAATAGGCCATTATCTTGTTTTCTCAACGTATCTGGCTGCGCTGCAAATGAAACTCCGATTTGTGCAACGGAAGTGTCATTTACAAAGATTTGCCCATCATCTGCCAATCGAAAGTCATCGTTTTGCAGTTGAATCGGCTCTCCGTTATTATCAAGCACATATAACCCTTGTGCATTCGTTAAAAAACCTGCTGGATCTAGTGTAAAATTACCGTTTCGAGTGTATGCTTCCCCTGCTTCAGGATGTTGCAAACGATAAAAAACGGCGCCTGTTTGACCAGTTCCCTCGTCCACTGGAAGTGATCCATCGATTAAGGCAATGTCCGTATTTAACTCAGTTTGTTGCAATTGACCTTGTGTTAACAGTGCAATTGTTTCTTGCATATATACGCCTGTACTAAGCCCGCCAATTTCAGCTGCATACTTTCCGTGTATAGCATTTTCCGTTGGTATTTTAGTGGGTCCTAATCTAGACAAAAGCATGTCCGGAAAAGAACGAATCGTCGATTGATCGGCTTTATATCCCGGCGTATTGGCATTTGCCATATTATTTGTCAGCAACTCTGTTCTACGTTGTTGCGCAATCATTCCAGATGCAACTGTATGAAATCCACGAAACATGAGAAAGCCTCCACTCTAATTTGATGTCTAGCTGCTACGCGAAGCTCCTCGCAGAAGTACGTTGCTCCCCGAAAAAAGCTACCTCCTAGGTCCGCATGAAGCGGATCATACAGTCTTTACAATTGCGATATAGCTAACTTAAACTGTACTCAACTATAAGAGGTGCTTCCGCTTTTCTAGCTAGCGTCTAGTTATTTTGTCTATGTTGTCTAACATAATTCCGGTTCCAATAGCGACACAATCCATTGGGGATTCTGCAACAAGTACTGGGACTTTCAATTCTTCCATTAGTAGATGATCCATCCCATGAAGAAGTGCTCCTCCACCAGTTATGATGACACCACGGTCAATAATATCGGCGGATAATTCAGGTGGTGTTTTTTCAAGCACATTTTTGGCAGCTTGTACAATAACAGAAACTGATTCTCTTAAAGCTTTTTCTATTTCATCTGATTGAATCGTTATCGTTCTCGGAAGTCCTGTTACCATGTCGCGCCCGCGGATATCCATTTCTTCATGGCGGCTATCCGGGAAAACCGTTCCAATCGTTATTTTAATATTTTCTGCTGTGCGTTCCCCGATTAGCAGTTTATATTCTTTTTTAATGTATTGAAGAATATCGTTGTCAAATATGTCCCCAGCAATCTTAATGGATTCACTCGTTACAATATCTCCCATTGATAGCACTGCAACATCTGTTGTACCGCCACCGATATCCACAACCATATTACCGCTTGGTTGGAATATATCCATGCCAGCACCAATTGCCGCCACTTTTGGTTCTTCTTCTAAGTATATTTTTTTACCGCCAGATTTCTCTGCAGCTTCACGGATTGCTTTTTGTTCTACACTTGTAATGTTTGTTGGACAACAAATTAAAATACGTGGTTTAGACAAAAATCCTTTTACGTTCAAACTATTGATAAAATACTTGAGCATAGCTTCTGTTATATCAAAATCAGCAATTACACCGTCTTTAAGGGGTCTAATCGCTACGATGTTACCCGGAGTTCTCCCAACCATTTGGCGGGCTTCCTCGCCTACTGCAAGCACTCTTTTTGTATTTCTATCTATAGCTACAACGGAAGGTTCGTTTAACACAATCCCTTTTCCTTTTACATGTATAAGTACGTTCGCAGTACCTAAATCTATTCCAATATCCTTTGCAAACATTAACAGTGTTTCTCCTTCCCTGTTAGAACCTTTTATATGTATATTTCGATACGTCTCTAACTTATAATTTTATCATAGTTTTGTCAGAATTACACTTTTTTAAGAAACATATAATGTAGAATTTGCGTGAAATGACTTAGGGAAACCAATTTGCAACCAATTGAGTATTGGCGGCAATCAAATCCTATGCATAAGCATTTAGTTTGTGGGAGAGAGCAACCAAATTAGGAAATTTCCTTTCTTTTTGTGGCAAAACTTATGCTGCATCTCGATGAACAAGAAAAAGCCGTGATTTTACAAATCACGACCTTTCCTATCTTCCTTTTTCGTTTTCCATTTTCTTTTCGTAGCCTCTCCACCTCGCAAATGCCTGACCGATTTATGATACGCAAGAATTTCTTTCACTTCTTTTGCTAGCTGCGGATCTACTAAATGAAGTCTTTCCGTTAAGTCCTTATGAACGGTACTTTTGGAATGACCGGTAGTGCTCGCGATGGCACGGACAGTTTTTTTCGTTTCAATGACCATTTCACCTAAACGTATACATCTATGACGAATCGTTTCGTGCACCAACTCTTCCTTTCGTTAGTAAAGGAACACTTTTCATCACTTTATGCATACGTATAAGTTATTATGAATTAAAAAGCTAGTAATGATTCCGGATTAACGAGTACGCCGTTGTCGAGTACTTCAAATTGCAAATGGTTGCCTGCAGTTGGATTCCATTCATTTTCCGATGTAGATGCAAGTGGTTGACCTTGTTCTACTTCGTCTCCAACTTTTACTAGAATGCCAGTGACTGAGCGATATTTTGTTTGCATACCATTTGCATGCGATAAGACAATTTCATCTCCTACAAATGGATCTAGATTTACTTCTTCTACTTTCCCACTCATTGCAGCTACTACTTCGAAAGGTTCGCTATTCATAGAAAGGGATACACCTGTGCTTGTTCTGTAAGTTTGATTGAATACGAGCAATGATTTTTCACGAGTCGTTTCATCCGCTTCCATGTCGTAATAATGTTGTACAACCTCCACGTTATCTAGCAGAGCTTCTTCGAAAGGATATTTCATGTTTTCTGCTTGAGCGTTCGTTTCGATTGCTACCTTTTCAGGTTTACTACCTGCATCGGACCATTCTGCATCCTCCGCTGAATCTGTGCTAACATACACATTGTACCCCCAAATCATCCCTACAAATGCTACCGCAAAACCTGTGTAGACTAGTGGCCAAAACCATGGTTTTTTCGGATTGGTCTTCGTCTTCTTCTGAGAAGGCTTGTTTGATTGTTCTTCTCTCATTTTCATCACCTCAATTGCATTGTTGGCAAATCAAGGAGATTTTAAACATGCTGAAAAACTTTTTATTTCTGTTTCTTTATAATAGTGCAATAAAATGTCGTGAGCCTTTACGGAATCGTTCGCTAGCACCTCTGCCCCGTACTGGCTCATCCCTACCCCATGCCCGTATCCAACAGTGTTTACTACCACTTTATCATTCTGGAAAGTTACCGTGAAATCGGTGGATGGTAGTCCAAGTAATGTACGAACTTCTCTGCCAGTCCATGTCTTGCCACTCATTTGAATCGACTCTACACGGTTTGTATCTGTCTTTGTAACTTGAAAACTAGTTGCTATGTTAGAAGACCACTTTATACCAAAAGCATTTGCCCATTCCTTATGGGTGAATTCAAATTGCTTTTTTATATTCGGAGCATATTGTTCTTCTGCTGCACTTTGCACTGAAACTAAATAGGGAATCGCATACCCGCTGTAATTTTCCGCACTTTCTGTTTGGCCGTTGCTCGAAGAAAAGAACATCGCGGTGATCAGTTGATCTTTGTAAACAATTATTTCGCCTTCTGTTGCGGCAACAACCTTTTGAAGCTTGTCCTCATATGCTTCAAAGGAGGCCCCCCATTTTTTCTTGCGCTCTTCTTTTGTTGCGTATACTTGTTTTTGCACTGTTTTGTCGATTGACTTTTCCCCATAGTTTGTTTCCCTTAGCACATACGTCCTTGCTGCAATGGATTGCGCCTTTAACGCTTCTTCATGGAAGATAACAGGCATTTCTGCAGCTACAACCCCTAGTACGTATGTTTCAAGAGGAATTTTCTCCTTTACCCCTTCCACTTCTATTAGTATTGGGCAGTCTATTTCGAGTACTTTTTCGACTACTGGTGCAGGTTTTGCGTCATGCTTTACTTTGATTAATAAAAAGGGTAATAACAAGAGGCAGATGCAAAGTATTAGTAGTAGGATATTTTGTTTCATAGGACAACTATATGCTAGTTTGGGATTTTTCATGAATGAATAATTTTAATTGGTTTTGTCGTGTTCGGCTGGTCGTTTGTCGTGTTCGACCGGTGTTTTGTCGCGTTCGATATATGGTTTGTCGCGTTCACGGGGTGTTTTGTCTCGCTTAGGCTTATATTGGAAACTTAGTTACTTACAAACTGATTTTTGGCTAGGCAAGAGCTGCCCGAGCTGCCCTTTTGGTTTTGTAGTGCTGGGCTAGTCGTTTGTCGTGTTCGACGGGCGTTTTGTCGCGTTCGATATATGGTTTGTCGCGTTCATGGGGTGTTTTGTCTCGCTTAGGATTATATTGGAAATTTGAGTGCTAATTTTTGCGTAGGCAAGAGCTTTTGAACTCATGCTTCACTTATTCTCTAGCAAAGTGCAGCATTAAACGCAAAAAAGCACTATCCACGAATAGATGAATAGCGCTTTACATATATTATTATACGAGTGACACTGCCTTTTCAGGACTTTCGGTTCCGATACGTTCGATGTCTGCACCAAGTGCTGCAAGCTTCTTGTCGAAGTCAACATAACCACGGTCTAAATGATATAGTTCAGTTACGCGTGTGATACCTTCAGCAACTAAACCTGCGATGATTAATGCTGCTGCTGCACGTAAGTCTGTAGCACCAACTTCTGCACCTTGTAGATTAGATGGAGACTCCATTATAACTGAGCGTCCTTCGATTTTCATATTGCCATTCATGCGTCGGAATTCTTCTACGTGCATGAAACGATTTTCAAAAACAGTTTCTGTAATGATGCCAGTACCGTGTGCCGTCATCATTAATGCCATCATTTGTGATTGCATATCAGTTGGGAAACCAGGATGTGGCATTGTTTTAATATCTACTGATTTTAAATCGCCACTAGCTCTCACACGAAGGCCCTGTTCCTCTTCTGTAATTTCAACACCCATTTCTTGCATTTTCGAAATTAGGGCTGTCATATGTTCAGGTACGGCATTTTCGATGATCACATCACCTTTTGTAATTGCAGCTGCAACCATAAATGTTCCTGCTTCAATACGATCCGGGATGATGTGGTGTTCTGTACCGTGAAGCTCTGATACACCTTCGATACGGATTGTATCTGTACCAGCACCTTTCACTCGACCGCCCATTTCGTTGATGAAGTTAGCTAAATCGACAATTTCAGGTTCTTTTGCTGCATTTTCAATAACAGTAGTACCTTGTGCAAGAGCTGCAGCTGTCATAATGTTTTCGGTTGCACCAACACTTGGTACATCCAGATAAATTTTGGCACCTTGTAAACGACCATTTGTTTTCGCCTCGACAAAACCATTACCGAAAGAAATTTCAGCACCCATTGCTTCGAATCCTTTTAGATGCTGATCAATTGGACGTGAGCCAATCGCACAACCTCCAGGTAATGCAACACGAGCAAAACCATTGCGCGCTAAAATAGGGCCCATTACAAGAATAGAGGCACGCATTTTACGCACATACTCAAATTGAGCCTCACTCGAAAGTCTTTTTTGTGAATCAATAATTACTTCATTCTTTTCAGGACTATATATTACTTCTGTATTTAAACTTTTTAAAACCTCGTTTATTGTCAAAACATCTGCAAGCGTTGGCACATCTTTAATAACGTTTTTTCCGTTTGTTGCGAGCAATGCTGCCGCGAGTACTGGTAGAACAGCATTTTTGGCACCTTCTACTCGAACTTTCCCGTTTAACGTTTGGCCACCTTTAACAATGATTTTATCCACTTCGTTCCCTCCGCGTTCTTATCCTCATTTGCTTTATATAAAAGAAATATGTATGATGTCATATTTAGGTATTCAAAACAATATTCATCATACAACGTAATTCGACTATATACAAGCATCAAAAACACTATTTTCAATGTCTAATTCAGTATATTTTCTTGTTCTATTATACGTAATACCCAGGCTTTTCGTGTAGATAATTTTCAATACCCCATAAAACTTTGCACCAAACCTATTCGACAAAATATTTCCCAGGAAATACGAGCAGATTCTACATGCTCATACAAACTTGTCCATTATTTGCATGAGCATATAGGATCTGTTTATTAATTAAATAAAAATTGTAGTTGGTCCGACCAGGCAGTGAGGTTCAAGAAAAAGTTTGCGACAGTTGAGCCTATTGTAATGCTAGCCAAAATGAATAAAAGTTGCGCTTGAAACACATGATTCTTTTTAATTATTCTGTCCAGCATAAGTGCCTGTAATGCATAAAAAGAAATTCCGATAAAAAAAATATTTGCTAAAATCGCAAGTACTGCTTGTTCGCTATTTAAGAAACCCATTTTTCATCGTCCTCCAATTTGTTTTTTCGTCCCTAACTAGTTATTTACGATTTAAAAACGCTAATTTAGTATTTTGAACGTTACAAAATTATGTATTCAAGAAAAAACGGGCAGAACTTTTTCTGCCCGTTCCAAAATACTAAATAAAGTTAAATGTTACCCTCATAAACGTTGATACGATTCATAGCACGTTTCAAAGAAAGTTCAGCACGACTAGAGTCTAATGCATCTGTTTTACCTTGAAGACGTTGTTCTGCACGTTTCATCGATTCTTTAGCACGAGCTACATCGATATCGGAAGCAACTTCAGCGGATTGTGTTAGAATGGAAACCTTTTCAGGTCGAACTTCTACAAAACCACCGTTGACTGCCACGTACTCGGATTTCCCAGCTTTTTTCAGTTTAACAGCACCTATAACAAGTGGTGCAACTGTTGGAATATGCCCAGGTAAAATACCGATTTCACCGGATGCTGTTTTAGCGATGATCATGTCGACTTCAGAATCGTATACCGGGCCGTCGGGAGTGACAATATTGACTGTAAGTGTCTTCATATTTTTACCTCCTGGTCCGATTTATTATACTTCTACGCCCATGCTTTTCGCTTTTTCAACTACTTCTTCAATGCGTCCAACTAAACGGAAAGCATCTTCTGGAAGGTGGTCATATTTTCCTTCAAGAATTTGTTTAAATCCTTGAACTGTTTCTTTAACTGGAACATATGAACCTTTTTGACCAGTAAATTGTTCCGCAACATGGAAGTTTTGAGATAGATAGAACTGAATACGACGTGCACGGTTAACCGTTAATTTGTCATCGTCCCCTAATTCATCCATACCTAAGATTGCAATGATATCTTGAAGCTCTCTGTAGCGTTGTAAAGTATATTGCACTTGACGTGCTACTTCATAATGCTCTTGTCCTACGATTTCTGGTGAAAGCGCACGAGAAGAAGAAGCTAGAGGATCCACCGCTGGGTAAATACCCATCTCAGATAATTTACGCTCTAGGTTTGTTGTTGCATCTAAGTGAGCAAAAGTTGTTGCTGGAGCTGGATCCGTATAGTCATCGGCTGGTACATAAATCGCTTGGATAGATGTAACTGAACCAGTATTAGTAGACGTGATACGCTCTTGTAATTGACCCATTTCCGTTGCAAGTGTTGGTTGGTAACCAGCAGCAGAAGGCATACGACCTAATAGTGCTGAAACTTCCGAACCAGCTTGTGTGAAACGGAAAATGTTGTCGATGAATAATAGTACGTCTGCACCTTGTTCATCACGGAAATATTCAGCCATTGTAAGACCAGTTAAGGCAACACGCATACGTGCTCCAGGTGGCTCATTCATTTGACCGAATACCATTGCTGTTTTCTTAATAACGCCAGAATCGCTCATCTCATGGAATAAGTCGTTTCCTTCACGTGTACGCTCACCAACACCAGCGAATACCGAAATACCACCGTGTTCTTGTGCGATATTGTTAATCAATTCTTGGATAAGAACTGTTTTCCCTACACCGGCACCACCGAATAGACCGATTTTACCACCTTTAATATATGGAGCTAATAGGTCTACTACTTTAATACCTGTTTCAAGAATTTCAACTTCAGTTGAAAGATTTTCGAATGTTGGAGCTGAGCGATGAATTGGATCACGACGATCATTCACTGAAATTTCTTCTCCTAGGTCGATAACTTCACCTAACACGTTGAATACACGTCCTAGAGTAACGTCACCAACTGGAACAGAAATCGCTGCACCAGCATCAATTACTTCCGTACCGCGCTTAAGACCATCTGTCGATGCCATAGCAATAGTACGAACTGCGTCATCTCCTAAGTGTAAAGCAACTTCTAACGTTAACGTAGTAGGAGCTTCGTTTGGACGTTCAATCGCTACAGTTAAAGCGTTATAAATAGCTGGTAAGTGGCCATTGTCAAACTTAACGTCAACAACTGGACCCATTACTTGTAGTACTTGTCCTTTGTTCACTACTGTTCCCTCCTGTCTTACTTTTCTTTCATTGACTAATCAAGAGCCGCTGCACCGCCGACGATTTCCGTAATTTCTTGCGTAATTGCCGCTTGTCGTGCTCGGTTATAAACTAATGTTAAATTACCAATTAAGTCAGTTGCGTTGTCTGTTGCAGATTTCATAGCAGACATACGCATAGCATGTTCACTTGCTTTACCATCGAGTAATGCACCAAAAATTAGGCTTTCCGCATATTGTGGAAGTAACACTTCTAGAATCGCTTCAGCAGAAGGATCGAATTCATAAGAAGCAGTTGTGCCCGTTTCTACTGCAAGATCCGTAAGTGGCAGTACCTTTTTCTCTGTAACTTCACTAGAGATGGCACTGACAAAGTGGTTATAGTACATATATAGTTCATCATATGTACCATCCGTGAACATACCAACAGCTCTGCGCGCTATTTCTTTTATATCAGAAAAGGCAGGTTGATCTGGTAAACCTATTACTTCTCCGATTACATTCGAACCACGTTTAGAGAAGAAGTCACGTCCCATACGACCAATTGCTAAAATAACATATTCATCTTTGGAAGAATGTCGCTCCGCTATTGCATTAGATGCTGCACGAATAATATTACTATTATACGCACCTGCTAAGCCGCGATCTGCCGTAATAACAAGATATGCAGTCTTTTTCACAGGACGAGAAGTTAGCATTGGATGCGCTCCATCACTTGTTCCTGTTGCAATTGCACCTACCACTTCCTGAATTTTCGTCATGTAAGGAACATATGCTTTCGCATTTTCCTCTGCACGGTTCAATTTAGAAGCTGAAACCATTTGCATAGCTTTCGTAATCTGACTTGTTTTCTTTGTTGACGTAATTTTACCTTTAATATCGCGTAATGATGCCACTGGTATTTCACCACCTTATCGTTTTTTTTCACTTAGACTTTAGAATTACTCAGATTTAGCGAAAGTCTTTTTAAATGCATTGATTGCATTTGACATATCTTCATCTGAAGGAAGGTCTTTAGTCGTACGAATATGATCTAAAACGTTTGTGTGGTTTGAATCTAACCAGCTACCAAGTTCAGCTTCAAAACGAGTAATGTCTTTTACTGGAATATCATCTAAATGGCCACGAGTTAGTGCGTATAAAATCATAACTTGTTTTTCTACTTTAATAGGGCTATTCAAGTCTTGTTTTAATACTTCAACTGTACGTACACCACGGTTAAGTTTTGCTTGAGTTGCAGCGTCAAGATCCGATCCAAATTGAGAGAATGCTTCTAGTTCACGGAATGCCGCTAAGTCAAGACGTAGAGTACCCGCAACTTTTTTCATTGCCTTAATTTGAGCTGAACCACCTACACGAGATACGGATAATCCGGCATTGATCGCTGGACGAACACCCGAGAAGAATAGGTCAGATTGTAAGAAGATTTGACCGTCAGTAATTGAAATAACGTTTGTTGGAATATAAGCAGAGATATCTCCCGCTTGTGTTTCAACGAACGGTAATGCAGTGATTGAACCTGCACCAAGTGTTTCATTTAACTTCGCAGCGCGCTCAAGTAGACGGCTGTGTAAGTAAAATACATCCCCTGGATATGCTTCACGACCTGGAGGACGACGAAGAAGTAATGAAAGTTCACGGTAAGCAGCAGCTTGTTTAGATAAATCATCATAAACGATTAACACGTGCTTGCCTTCGAACATAAACTCTTCTGCCATAGTTACACCAGCATAAGGAGCTAAGTATAATAATGGAGCTGGTTGAGATGCTGATGCAGTAACGACGATTGTGTAATCTAGAGCACCTTTTTTACGAAGTGTTTCAACTACGTTACGTACAGTCGATTCTTTTTGTCCGATTGCTACATAAACACAGATCATATCTTGGTCTGCTTGGTTAAGAATTGCATCGATTGCTACAGTCGTTTTACCCGTTTGACGGTCACCGATGATTAACTCACGTTGACCACGTCCGATTGGAACAAGTGCGTCAATCGCTTTAATACCTGTTTGTAGTGGTTCATGTACAGATTTACGTGCCATAACCCCTTGTGCAGGACTTTCGATTGGACGAGATTTTGTAGTTGCGATAGGACCTAGTCCATCAACAGGTTGGCCAAGTGGATTGACAACGCGGCCAATCAATTCTTTACCAACAGGAACTTCCATAATACGGCCAGTTCGACGTACTTCATCGCCTTCTTTGATGTCAGTGTATGGTCCAAGGATAACGATACCAACGTTGTTCGCTTCCAAGTTTTGTGCCATACCTAATACACCAGTTGAGAATTCTAAAAGTTCTCCAGCCATGACGTTGTCGAGGCCATGAGCAAGGGCGATACCGTCACCAATTTTGATAACTGTACCAACATCACTAACTTTCATCTCAGATTCATAGTTCTCAATCTGCTGTTTAATCAAGACACTGATTTCTTCAGCTTTGATGCT
Source organism: Psychrobacillus sp. OK032 (assembly GCF_900111345.1). GTDB lineage: Bacteria > Bacillota > Bacilli > Bacillales_A > Planococcaceae > Psychrobacillus. The sequence continues at coordinate 324,963 of NZ_FOGY01000003.1, read as the reverse complement.
CATGTATGTCACCTCTCAAAATTCATAATATTAACCGATCAAATTACGTTTTAAACGATCTAGCTTTGTGCTAAGACTGCTGTCGTAAATGCGGTTTCCGATTTGTACACGCATTCCACCAATGATAGATGGATCTACAATGTTTTGAATACGTAAAGATTGTTTTCCAACATTTTTTGCGAATGCGGACGAAACCTTCCCACGCTCTTCTTCTGATAACTCACGAGTAGTATATACTTTCGCGTCCGCAATACCTTTTGCTTCGTTCGAAAGTGCCATAAATTCAGTAATAATGTCTGATACTTCGCCTAATCTTTTCTTATCAATCAGCACTAAAAGTGTATGAATGACAATTGGATTAGCATCCTTGAAAATGTCACGAATTAACGCCTTTTTCTTATCTAGTGACAGCTTCGGGGAAGTAAATAATGTCTTCACTTCTTTGTTGCCGTTCCAAACAAGTTTCAGTTCACGTAAATCATTTTCTACGGATGGAAGTTCGTTCTTTTGTTGTGCTAGTTCGAATAAAGCGATTGCGTATCTTTTGGCTGCAGTTAAATTACTCAATTAACTTCGCCTGCCTTCGCAATCGTTGCCTCGATTAGCGTACGATTATCTTCTTCCGAAACTTCTTTTTCAAGAACTTTCGACGCTGCAAGTACAGAAAGTGAAACTACTTCTTGTCGTACTGCTGCAATCGCTCTTTCTTTTTCTGTATCGATTTCACGGATAGCAGATTCTTTCAAACGCGCTGCTTCAGTACGAGCTGTCGTAATAATATCTTCACGAGATGCTTCGCCTTGTTTCTTCGCATTTTCGACAATCGCTAATGCTTCCGTACGTGCTTCTTTCAGTAAGTCACGTTGTTCTTCAAGTAAACGCTGTGATTCTTGGCGGCTATTTTCAGCTGCTTCGATTTCACTTGCGATCAACTCTTCACGTTGAGTCATAATCCCCATAAGTGGACCCCATGCTACTTTCTTCAATAGAGCCATAAGTAATAAGAAGAAGAATAGTGTAGCGATGATATCCCAAATGTTTAACCCGGCACCACCAGCACCAAGGATAAGGTAATCAAAAGACACGATTGTTTCACTCCTTTCAAACGCTATTAAGAGATATTGCTTCTATAATGTAAACATTTGATCATTGTTTTCTAATTCATAAAGAGAATGGCGGATAAGTTTCCGCCATTATAGACTTGTCTATGTTTATTATTTGTTTAATACGATGAACGCGATAACTGCAGCGATGATTGGAATCGCCTCAACTAATGCTACCCCGATGAACATAACTGTTTGTAAAGCTCCACGTGCTTCTGGTTGACGAGCGATACCTTCTACTGTTTTTGAAACGATTAATCCGTTACCAATACCTGCACCAAGTGCACCTAAACCGATTGCTATAGCTGCTGCTAAAAGACCAACTGAACCTACCATTGTTTAATTTCCTCCTTGGAATGTTGTTTATTTTTATTTATTTCTGCTTAAGATTTAAGCAGTTATATTAATGGTCTGTCGACACTTTGTGCGACATATAAACCATCGTTAACATAACGAAAATGAACGCTTGGATTCCACCTATAAATAGGGAGAAACCTTGCCATGCCATTGCTGGTATAATTGCTCCAACAAAGCCGAAAGCACTAGATGTTGCTAAGCCTGCAAGTAGTCCGAGTAGAACTTCCCCTGCATAGATGTTACCGTAAAGACGTAGACCGAGTGTCAACGTGTTTGCGAATTCTTCAATAATTTTTAAAGGTAATAGGAATGGAAGCGGCTTTAAGAAGTCTTTCCCATATTCTTTCAAACCCTTCATTTTAATACCATAATAGTGCGTTAATAGAAGAATCATTACTGCTAGTGTCATTGTTACTGTTGGATCTGCTGTTGGGGATTTCCACCAAAGTACTCCGTCATATGAAATAGAAAACGGAAGTCCTAATACGTTCGCTACTGCGATAAACATGATTAATGTAATTCCAAGAATATGGAATCGTCCACCAGTTTGCCAGTCGAAGTTACTTTTAATAATGCCTTTCACAAAGTCCATTATCCACTCCATGAAGTTTTGCATACCAGTTGGCTTCAGTTTCATGTTTCTTGTCGCTATGTAGGCGATCAAAAATACAATGAGTGTAGTAACAGCAAGCATTAAAATGTTGGACCAGTTACCATGCATCCCTAGAAACACAAATTCTGGATTTTTATGTTCCACGATTCATTCACCTCTCTTTCACATACTCATTACTGATTTCTTGTATGAAACATAATACGTTCTACAACAAGCAGAACATAGGGAATCATTAAACCGATAACTGTGCTAATAAGATGAATATATTCTGGAAGGGCAAGTGCAATTGCTACGGCTGCAACACCTGATGCAAATCGAAATGCTGTACCTAAACCTGCTCGTCCTTTTTCACCAGATAACACACGATCAAATTTCTCCATTCTACGCGTTAGAATCCAGAAATTATACAGACCAAATAACGAACCTAGTGCTAAGCCTGCAAAAATTGTCGAATACGGGGTGAATCCCCAACCTAGCGCACATACTGCTAGCAAAAAAAATATGTATATTTTCTGCTTCGTAAAAATACGTTGCATTTCTAGCATTGTTCTTTAGTCTCCTGAATCATATTTTCGAATGGTAGTAATAAGCGCCAATACGCCGGCCAAAAGACCTAGTAGTAAACATATTACTAAAAAAACTGGAGTGGTTCCATATGTTTTATCTATCCACATTCCTGTGAATGTTCCTATTAATATAGAACCTACAAGCTGTGAGAGAATCGCTGAATACAATGCTATCCCTTGTAACGGACGTCTTGTCTGACGCATAAATGAATCCTCACGTTTTTCCTTATTAAGTAAAAACTGCGAATCTAGTAGAAAGTTGATACGACAAGTATTTCGAGCATGAAACCCCTATCATTGATATCCTTTGTAAGCATACAATAGGGGCAATTTGATGTCAATTACTAAGAGTGAAAAACTTCACAAATGGATCCACTTTGACATCGTATCGACAAATTTAAGAAAATTATGTTTACTCATTGCTTGTCAAACGATAATTTTTGTGTCTCCAGTTATAAAAAAAAAAGAAATTTATTACTTCGTTCCGAATAAACGGTCACCAGCGTCACCCAAACCTGGTACGATATAACCATGTTCATTTAATTTTTCATCGAGTGCAGCTATATAAATATCTACATCCGGATGCGCCTTTTGTAATGCTTCTACACCTTCAGGAGCTGCGATTAAGCACATAAACTTAATACTCGTTGCTCCGCGTGTTTTAAGTGAATTTACTGCCTCAATTGCGGAGCCACCTGTTGCAAGCATAGGATCTACTAAAATAAAATCACGTTCAGCCACATCAGCTGGAAGCTTCACATAATATTCTACAGGTTGTAATGTTTCGGGATCTCTGTATAGCCCAATATGTCCAACCTTTGCAGCGGGGATTAATTTTAAAATACCATCAACCATCCCTATTCCTGCACGTAATATTGGAACGATTCCAATTTTCTTCCCGGCTAATACTTTTGATTGAGTTGTTTGGACCGGTGTTTTCACTTCTGTTTCCTCTAATGGCAGATCACGAGTAATTTCAAAAGCCATTAGTGTAGCCACTTCATCAACAAGTTCACGGAATTCTTTTGTTCCCGTTTCAATATTGCGGATATATGTGAGTTTGTGTTGAATAAGTGGGTGGTCAAATACGAAAACTTTAGGCATATTTTTATCTCCTTCGTGGTTTTATTTGAAATTCTATTAATTATAACAAAAAACGCAGTGAACATACCACTAATCCTACGTTTTAATATTGCGTCTATTTGCGCTATTGTCATTGGTTTGTAATAATTAATTTTCTGACTGCTTTAAGAGCAAGAAAAAGTATTAAAAATCTCATAGTTAGTTTGTCGTGTTCGATGGGTTGTTTGTTGTGTTCACCTGGGGCTTTGTCGCGTTCGATGGTCGTTTGTCGTGTTCACTGCTCGTTTTGTCTCGGTTGGGATTTTATTGGAAACTATTTTCTTAAAGATTGCTCTTTGCGTAGCTAATACCTTATTTTCAATTTTGTCGTGTTCAGCTATCTTTTGTCGTTTAGGGCTTTTTCATTCATTTCTATTACTATTTTATCGATAACTACATACAGGTCGTTTCTAAAATCTAAATAAGCTACCTCGCTTTGGCAAGGTAGCTTAATTCAAATATGTGATTAATTATTATACAGCGGATATTTATCCGTTAAAGCTGCAACGCGTTCTTTTGCTTCTTGGATTACTTCTGCGTCCTCGTGATTTTTCAATAGTTTCGCAATGATCGAAGCAATTTCTTTCATTTCTTCTTCTTTAAATCCACGAGAAGTTACTGCTGGTGTTCCTAATCGAACGCCAGAAGTGATAAATGGACTTTGTGTTTCATATGGGATTGTATTTTTGTTAACAGTAATCCCAACTTCGTCAAGAACGTGTTCAGCAATTTTACCTGTTAGTTCAAGTGCAGAAACGTCTACTAGCATCAAGTGGTTGTCTGTACCACCAGATACGATACGAAGTCCTTCTGCTACTAAACTATCTGCTAGTGTTTTAGCATTCGCAATCACTTGTGCTTGGTATTCCTTGAATTCAGGTTGTTGTGCTTCTCCAAATGCAACTGCTTTTGCAGCGATAACATGCATTAATGGACCACCTTGAATTCCTGGGAAGATAGTTTTATCAATTTTCTTTGCAAACTCTTCTGTTGTTAAGATCAATCCACCACGTGGTCCACGCAAAGTTTTATGTGTTGTTGACGTAACGAAATGCGCATGTGGAACTGGATTTGGATGAAGGCCTGCAGCAACTAAACCTGCAATATGTGCCATATCTACAAATAGGTATGCTCCGATTTCATCTGCAATTTCACGGAATTTAGCGAAGTCAATTGTACGTGAATAAGCACTTGCTCCAGCAACGATCATTTTTGGTTTGTGTTCTAATGCAATTGCTCGAACTTCTTCGTAATCAATTAGTTCCGTTTCTTTACTAACACCGTACTCGATGAAGTTATATTGAATTCCACTAAAGTTTACAGGGGAACCATGCGTTAAATGTCCACCATGTGATAAATTCATACCTAAAATCGTGTCACCTGGTTGTAAAGCAGTCATGTAAACAGCCATATTCGCTTGTGAACCCGAATGAGGTTGTACGTTTGCATGCTCTGCTCCGAAAATTTCTTTCAAACGATCACGAGCAATATTCTCTACTACGTCTACATGCTCACAACCACCATAATAGCGTTTAGCTGGGTAGCCTTCTGCATATTTATTTGTCAGTACTGAACCTTGTGCTTCCATAACTGCTTCGGATACAAAGTTTTCAGATGCGATTAACTCGATATTTGATTGCTGACGTTTTTTCTCCGCTAGCATCGCTTCGTATACTGCTGGATCTTGTGTTAAAATTTTCTCCATTTCTCATTTCCTCCTCTAATATCATCCGTAAAATGCACGTTCTCCACCAATTAGTTTCGGACGTGTGTTTGCAATCGTCACGACTGCTCCCCCAATTTGTTTTGTGGACACGCGAATTGGAACAGCTACAGGCTGTAACTGCATACCAATAAGGGTTTGTCCTATATCAATGCCGGCACGTGCTTGTACATGCTCGACTACGACTGGGTCTTGGAATTGCGTGTACGCATAAGCAGACATGGAGCCACCTGCACGAACAACTGGAATAACAGAAACTTCCGGTAATCTATAAAGCTTTTGCGTCTTTCTTTCCATAGTAATTGCACGATTTATATGCTCGCAGCCCTGAAAAGCTAAATGCACGTTATTGCGCACTGCAAATGCTTGGAATGGTCCATATAAAACCTCTGCTACTTCTAAACCACCAGCGGTTCCAATTTTCTCACCTATAATTTCTGAGGTTGAACAGCCGATTACAAAAAGATCGTCTTCGTGAAAGTCAATTTGCTGCTCCACTTCCAGAAGAAGCTGTTCTATTTGCTCTTTCCACAAATCTTTTGCTTCCATCTGAAAATCCCTTCTTCCTCAGTTTTCTAGCGCTGTAATTTTTTCTACACGGCGCGCGTGGCGTCCGCCTTCGAAATCTTGTGCAAGCCAAGTTGCAACTATTTCTCTTGCAAGTCCTGGACCAATTACTCGTTCTCCCATTGCAAGTACATTCGAGTCGTTATGGCATCTTGTTGCTTTTGCGGAAAATACATCATGTACTAATGCGCATCTAATACCTTTTACTTTGTTTGCTGCAATAGACATGCCAATACCTGTACCACATATTAGAATGCCACGATCAAACTTCCCACTTACTACACCTTCTGTAACCGGCATTGCATAGTCGGGATAGTCAACAGAATCGTCACTTGTTGGACCAAAATCTTCATAAGAAAGTCCGAGCTCTTCTAGTTGTTGCATAATTTCTTTACGAAGAATATTACCACCATGATCAGAAGAAATTGCAATTTTCAATTTGTTCCCTCTTTTCTGTTTTAGTACTCCAATTTATCATACCATTTATCTGCAAAAAAAAATACAATTCACGCAAAGTGAATTGTATTTAAAAGTACTATCTTGACGAATTTCTGTCAAATTTCGAAATTACCTTGAATAATGCTTCCGATTGTTGTTTTAATCCGAACGATAGGCGATCAATTTGCTCGATTGATCGTGCTTGTTCGTCTGTTGCACTTCTCACTTCTTCTGCTCCAGCAGACGTTTCTTCTGCAATGGCAGCTACCTCTTGAGATTGACGGGCAGTATTTTCGATATTCGATAATTGTTTTTCTACCAATGAAGAAATTTCGACAACGGATTCTGCCATATGATGGATTTTATGAGACATTTCTTCTACCGCCTCATTCGTTTCAGAAACACGTTTTGCTTCCCCTACTGCGAAGTTTACTTGCTCTGTCATTTGACGGACAACCGTTTGGACATCTGTTTGAATAGCAATGATTAATGCTGAAATACCTTGTACAGCTTTCCCACTCTCATCAGCTAGTTTACGCACTTCTTCCGCGACGACCGCAAAACCTTTTCCATGTTCCCCAGCACGAGCAGCTTCGATCGATGCATTTAATGCAAGTAAATTCGTTTGTGCCGCTATATCACCCACTAGTTGAATAATATTTTCCACTTTCCCAGCGTTTACTTCTAGTTGCTTTACATTAATTAAAGCCGCTTCGCTTCCTGAAGCAACTTGTTGTATACCATTTACAAGCGATTGAATGACTTCCGTTGTTTGCGCCAAACCTCGAATCATTTCCCCAGACTGTACGTTTGATTTTTCTGCACGCATATTTACTTCTGAAGCTAGTACTCGAACATCTTCCACTGACTCCACCGTTTCTTGGACAGCGACTGCGGAATGCTCAGCCCCTTCGGAAATTTGTGCAATCGTTTGTGCAATTGCTTCAGCCTGTTCGGAAGCTACGGAAGATTGTTGTGATAATTGTTGCACCGAATTATTCGTTTTCTCAAAATTATCTTCAATACTTTGAACCATTTCTCTTAAATTGACAAGCATCGATTGAAATGCGATAGAAACAGACTGGATTTCATCTTTCGATTTTGGTACTTCCACATCGACACCAATTTTACCTTCTGAGACATGCGTCGCTACCTTTTCCAAATTAAATAAAGGCTTAATGATTAGTCCGCTAAAAAAGTAGGCAAGTAATCCCGACCAAATAATACCTAACGCATACATAGCAATTTCAAAAGCAAGTGAATTTGTCCCATCTCCAAAAAGTAAAGGCTGTATAAAGTTGATGAACACTGCACTTGTTGTGTATGTAACCAATGCTAGAACCATAACAAATAAAACAATCTTTTTTTGAATTCCGAATGAGTACCGCTTTTTTTCTGTTGCCATCCTAATCCCCCTGGAGTTTTTTGACTAGTTTGTCAGTAAGTGTATGTAGTTCTTGATACGTGTGCTCATATGTACTTAAATCGCCTCCATAAGGATCTGACACATCTTGTGTATTTTCAGGTGTCACAAATTCTGTGTACATATACACTTTGGAAATAGCTTCTGGAAATGAATAAATCATCGCTTGCTTATGTGATGCCGTCATCGTGAGAACGAGATCTGCCCAATCGATTAACGCTTCCTTCATTGCAGACGACTCATGAGTAAAAGGTACGTCATTGTTATCTAGTACTATTTGACTATTCTGAGACATTGCTCCTCCATCCATTGCATAAATACCTGCGGAACGGACGTTAATATTTTCTATATCTCGAGCCTTTAGTATCGCCTCTGCCATTGGACTTCGACACGTATTTCCTGTACAAACAAACAAAATATTCATCGTTACATTTCCCCATCTCTAGTATATATTAAATAGTCTAATTATAATGTGTTCATTTCTTAAATATTTCGTAAAACTATAATTCCTAATAATAAAATGCCGACTCCTGCCAACCTCATTATAAGCCCTCGATTCAGAAAAGCATGTTTAAAAATCACTTTTTGCGCAATAAAAACGGCCAAATAAGAAAATATACCCGAACTTAAAATGAATAGAAACTTTTCTACTTTAAGCATACCAAATGAAATACTTACTGAAAAGGTATCAATGCTCGCAACAACCGCTAGTAAATAAGGTGATAGTAGCGGAACTTGTTTAGGAGACCTCGCTAAAACCATTTGTAATCCAACAAGTATCAACAAAAACCCGGATAGGTATGGACTTGCATATTGCAAATAGTTTTGCACTATTGCTCCTGCATAATATCCGATTAACGGAAAAAGCATATGTAAGGATGCTACCCAAGCTGCTAAAGTGAAAATTTGCTTCCGATATAATACGAGTGAAAATAAAATGAGTACATCTACTGACATTAATGCACCCGCTAAAACTTCACGCCACAAAAAAATCTCCCCCGTCCTTTCGCATAATTAAATGTATGCAAAAGAATGGAAGAGAATACGCTCCGATTAGAAAAGCACGGGATGGCCCGTTGAAAATATAGAGGCTTTCGCAGTGACCATCGTACAGACCTCCAAAGATCCAATCTCGGTGCTCTATACAATAGAATGAAACATGTTCATAAATTAGATTTCATACCAATTCCCATTAGCTGCTTTTTCCAGTCTATTCATAATAGCCGTTCCAACACCTGTTTTCGAGAATATTGGAACTAATATAATATCTGCATCTGTTTCATCACAACTTCTAAGTGCGTCGTAAAGTAAGTGAGCAGCACTTTCTAGTTGATGTTCTTGTCCTAAGGAAAAATAATAGTCCGCTTTCGTTAGGTAAAAACTTTCTGTTGCGATTAACGCTACTTTTTTATCATCATTATGTATTTGTTCTATTGCCTTTTGTACTTTTTGGGTTGATGCTTCGATTAAATAGACAGGAGCATCAGGTGAATAATGTGCATATTTCATCCCTGGTGCACGAGGAGCTTCTGCTTCGTCTGAAAGTTTGGACTCATTAACCTGGCCAATTACTTTTTCCAGCATTTCTTTTGTCACTCCACCGGGGCGTAATATCGTTGGTACTTCTGTCGTAAAATCTAAAACTGTTGACTCTAATCCGATTCCAGTTGCTCCACCATCTAAAATAAGCGGAATTTTCCCGTTTAAGTCATGATACACATGCGCAGCTTTTGTTGGACTAGGTTTCCCACTTTTATTTGCACTTGGAGCAGCGACTGGTTGTTTTAAACGTCTAAGTAATTCAAGTGCTACAGGATGATCTGGCATTCGAACGCCGACTGTATTTAATCCAGCTGTTACATTTTTAGCAAGTGAATTATGTTGAATAGGTAATACGAGCGTAAGTGCTCCCGGCCAAAATTTGTCCATACAAGTTTTAGCTAGATTCGGAACATTTTGTGTAAACGCCGATAATTCTTCTTTTGAACCAATATGCACAATCAGCGGATTATCTTGCGGTCTGCCTTTTGCTGCGAAAATTTTAGCTACTGCAGATTCACTCGTCGCAATAGCACCTAACCCATAAACAGTTTCAGTCGGAAAAGCAACAGTATCTCCTGCACTTAACAAATCCACAGCTTGTGTATAACTAAACTCTTTTTCTAATAAGTTATCCACACTCATAATTTCGGTTTTCATGTCGTATTTTCTCCTTTCTTTCTTAGTTGTCCACAATTTGTTGATAACTTTCTGAATTTTGTGGATAGTTATGTGGAAAACTTCTTTTTTAACCATTCCCACACCCAAAATTTTGGTTTTTCTTCTTTCTCTACTTCTTCTTTGTAACAAACCTTCGGAAATAAAGAGCACCACCAGTTATCTCCACGTCCTTGCCCAATAGAAATGACGATTGATTCTACATTTGTTTGTGAAGTAATTCCTTCATTCCATACTTTAGGCGGAAATAGAGCCATGCCCGTGGATATATGAATCTCTTCATTTAACTTTTCTGACAACTTATCCACAGCTTGTTCTAATTCGCTATATGTTTGTTGCTGATTTTGATTATACTTCAGTAAAATAGGTTCAATTGTACTTTTGACTTCTTCTTTTATTTGTTGATCTTGGATTGTATTGCTATTGGCAATTAATCGAAAGCGCATTCCTTCCGTTTCTTCCCCTTGTTGAAAAAGAAAAAATAAACAAAACTGAATGAGTAGTAACATCCATATGAAGAAAATAACTGCATCTATTTGCCCGCCAAGTCGAGGCGCTTTTTTTATCTCGTAATCTGGTAACATGTAACATTCCTCCCTTAGGAACATTGTTACCAATAGATTCATAACTTATACTTCGATTGTACAAAAAACAAATCTATTTTTTTGATTTATATCTTTTACAATTTCCACTTGTGCTTCTGGAAATGCAGTTTGAAGCATTTTTTGTACAGCAGGGCCTTGGGCGTAACCTATTTCAAAACCTATGAAACTAGGAGTATTCATCAATTGAGGAAGATGTTCCGCCATTTTTCGGTATAATTGCAATCCATTTTCTTCTGCAAATAAAGCAAGATGTGGTTCATAGTCTAACACTGTATCAGACATGTCTGTCGCTTCTTCATTTCCTATATAAGGCGGATTCGATAAGACGATATCCCATTTCTCATTTGCAATGGGGGCAAGTAAATCCCCTTGTTTGAATACAATTTCCGCTTCTAATCGTTGTGCATTTTTTGTAGCCATTTCCAGCGCTTCGGGTGAAATATCTGTTGCAGTAACAATTGCATCGGGCATTTCTTTTTTTATCGTAATTGCAATTGCTCCGCTACCTGTCCCAATATCCGCAACTTTCGGTGCAAATTGTGCATGGAATAGTTTTTTCGTCCGTTTTTTTACTTCTTCTATTAACTCTTCCGTTTCAGGTCGAGGGATTAAAACATGTTCGTTTACTAAAAAGCTTCGGTCATAAAATGTTTCTTGCCCGATAATATATTGAAATGGTCGTCCTGTTTCATGCTCTTCCACGTATGACCAAAAAGTTTGAAAGTCTTCTGCGGATATGTCTTCATATAAATCTTGCATTAGTTGTGAATAACTTTTTCCTAGGACATGTTGCAGTAGAAAACGAGCTACTCCTTTTTCCCGATTATTCGCCTCTAAAAAAGAAGAAGCCCGGGTTAGGGCCTCATAATTTGTATTACACATTCGTATCATTCATTCTTTCTAATTTTTCCGCTTGATCTTCTACGATTAACGCATTGACGATCTCATCCATTTTACCTTCTAAAATTTGGTCAAGTTTTTGAATCGTTAACCCAATACGATGATCAGTTACGCGGTTTTGTGGATAGTTATATGTGCGAATTCGTTCGGAGCGGTCACCAGTACCAACTGCTGATTTTCGAACCGCATCATATTCCGCTTGCGCTTCTTGCAAGAATTTATCTGCAACACGGGCACGTAGTATTTTCATCGCTTTTTCTCTATTTTTGATCTGTGATTTTTCATCTTGCATAGATACGGTAATACCAGTTGGTAAATGGGTCATACGCACAGCGGACATCGTTGTATTAACAGATTGCCCACCAGCACCTGAAGATGCAAATGTATCGACGCGGATGTCTTTTTCATGGATATCCACATCTACCTCCTCTACTTCCGGAAGTACTGCAACTGTTGCCGTTGATGTATGAATACGACCACCAGATTCCGTTTCCGGGACACGTTGTACTCGATGTGCGCCATTTTCGTATTTCATTTTCGAATAGGCATTGTTTCCATTAATCATGAAAATAATTTCTTTGAATCCACCAAGACCAGTTGGAGAAGAATCCATTACATCGATTTTCCAATTTTGAGTTTCCGCATAGCGACTATACATACGGAATAGATTCCCTGCAAATAGAGCTGCTTCGTCTCCACCTGCTGCTCCTCGAATTTCCATTATCACGTTTTTATCATCGTTTGGATCTTTCGGGATCAGTAAAACACGTAGCCGCTCTTCTAATTCCTCGATTTGCGACTCGAGCTCATTTACTTCTTCTTTTACCATTTCTTTCATATCCGCATCTAGCTTATCTTCTAGCATAAGCTTCGCATCTTTAAGTTGGCTTTTTACTTCTTTGTATTCGCGATATACATCTACTGTATCTTGCAAATCGGATTGTTCTTTCGAATATTGTCTCAACTTATTGGTATCATTTACGACATCCGGGTCGCTGAGTAGTTCATTTAATTTATCATAGCGATCTTCCACCGATTGTAATCGATCAAACATCGACCTCACCTCGTTCGTTTAAGTCTATTTCATTATTATAAAGAAAAAGTGCAGTCCTTGCTACTTTTTCTTCACTATTGTTGGATGAAGGGAATTAAGGCTTGAAAGTAAATGGCTTATCAGCACCATTATGGGATTAAAGCAATCAATTCTCAAAATATGCCCTTTCATATAGTATTAGATTAAATATAGCCGCTTATGCTGTAATTATTCTATTATGTGTAATAGGAGATCCAATTGTTACAGGAGAGCAACCAGTTCAGGGAGTTAACTATATAAAGATGTTCCGGAAATGGCAATAAAAACGCACTTACCCCAAACAGGTAAGTGCATAAAGTTGTTAAATTCGGCAAGGACCACCACTTCGCTTTCCACAGGCTTGGCTTCAGCCTCCTTAGGCCAACACTATGTTGGTCACGAAGGCGTTGCCACACGAGGTGGCGTTCTTAGCCTTTGTTCCTCATGCGTTCCTACGGGTTCTTTAGCTCAAGCTATTCCCACAGGAGTCTTCGTGGTGGTCCTTGCTTTATAAATACTTCCTTAAAGATATCGACTTTCATTACTTTGAATTGAATAAAGCAACTTCTTTAGGAAAATTTATTGCTCATAATCGTTTTTTAAATACTTTTTTCATCAACCTGCGCACTTACCCAAACATGGCAAGGACATTTTTCTTATAATGGTGGGTTTGCGTGGCATTTGCGGCATACGGGATAGTAGGAATCGTTGCCACCTATTTGAATTTGCTCACCGGTATATATCGGTTTTCCATTTCCGTCCACTCGTAAGTTCATAATGGCTTTTTTATGGCAGAACCAGCAGATTGTTTTCATTTCTTCAATTTTGTCCGCGTAGATGAGCATGTAGCGACTACCTTCAAACATTTCGTTTTGAAAGTCATTTTTTAATCCGAATCCCATAACCGGGATATTTAGTTCGTCGACTATTTGGGTTAACTGTAACACATGCTCTTTTTTCAAAAATTGTACTTCGTCGATTAGGACACAATAAGGTTTTGGTGTTTGTTCTTTTACTAGTTCATATAAATTTGTATCGTCGTATATAGCGGTTGCTTTTCTTTTTAAGCCGATTCTACTGGAGATATATCCAACTTCATCCCGAGTATCGATGCCTGGCGAGAAGATAAGTACAGGTTTGTTTTGTTCTTCATAATTGTGTGCTACTTTTAATATTTCTATTGATTTTCCACTATTCATTGCACCGTGCTTATAAAATAATTGAGCCATTTGTATTCTCCTTATGTAACATATATTCGTGTATTTTTCCTCTATCTATTTATATCATAAGGTCGTATTCATCGAAACATAAATAAATATTTTCGAATTTCCCTTCAAAACTCTAGTTGATTTTCACTCCAGGCGGATACTTTCCGCCGGTATGGCTTCAGCCACTTCGCTTCCGGCGCAGAAAACATCTGCTATTTCTGCCGGAGTCGCCGCCTGAAATGAAAATCAAAATGGAACCTACAAACTAATATCTTAGCTTAGAATAGCCCTAAAACGCGTCTCTAGACAACTCAAATATATTATTCGCATTTCATATTTCCTACAAACAAAAATACCTGTAAAGCACTGTGTGCTTTACAGGTATTTGGTACTTAGTTATTAATTTCTTCTTTAATACCGTATTTTTTGTTGAAGCGATCAACACGGCCATCCGCAGCTGCGAATTTTTGACGTCCAGTATAGAATGGGTGACATTCGTTACAGAACTCGACTTTAATGTCTGATTTTACAGAACCTGTTGTGAATGTGTTACCACATGAACATGATACTGTTGCTTCTTTGTAATCTGGATGAATTCCTGCTTTCATCTCTATCTCTCCTCTCGCCCTGAACCATCTGGAACAGAGTTGGTTATGAAACTGATACCTTACACGATCCGATTGATGTCAATCGCATATGTAGCAGAAATGTATGATGTTACGTTAAACATAATATCATCTTTCTCATTCACTTGCAACTATTTTATTTTAGACTCAGTAAACTATACTGTTGATTTCCTTTGCAGGCGGACGCTTTCCACTACATTCAAAAATTAGCACAAAATCACAAATAAAACATAAAGAAAAAATATATTAAAGCGTTACTTTCCCACTTCGGTGTGCTTTCATTTCTTCTGCTAGTTGTTCAAAAAATGCTTCGTTTGTATTGGATTGGCGAAGTTTTTTCAAGAAACGTTCTGCAAAATCGGATGAGTCGGAGAATGTTTTTCGGATTGCCCATAGTTTGTCTAACTGATCTTTTGGAATAAGCAGCTCTTCTTTTCTTGTTCCGGATCTGCGAATATCGATGGCTGGGAAAATTCGGCGTTCTGCGAGGTTTCTATCTAAGTGAAGTTCTAAGTTACCTGTTCCTTTAAATTCCTCATAAATCACTTCATCCATGCGCGAACCTGTATCAACTAATGCTGTAGCAAGAATCGTTAAGCTACCGCCTTCTTCAATATTACGTGCTGCTCCGAAAAATCGCTTTGGACGGTGGAATGCAGCAGGGTCAATACCACCTGATAATGTACGACCACTTGGTGGAATCACTAAGTTGTACGCACGAGCAAGTCGTGTAATAGAATCCATTAAAATGATGACATCACGCTTATGTTCTACCATGCGCATTGCTCTTTCTAAAACTAATTCCGCCACTTTCACATGATTTTCCGGTACTTCATCAAATGTGGAGCTCACGACATCAGCTTTTACAGAACGTTCGATATCGGTTACTTCCTCAGGACGTTCATCTATTAATAGAACAATTAGTTCTGCATTTGGGTGATTGGTTGTGATAGCATTTGCAATTTCTTTTATTAATAATGTTTTCCCTGCTTTTGGAGGAGCAACAATCAACCCACGTTGACCATATCCAACCGGCGCTACTAGGTCCATTATGCGAGTTGATAGCTTTTCAGGAACGGTTTCTAATTTAATATGACGATCTGGGTATAGTGGTGTAAGTCCTGGAAAATGTACACGTTCTTTAGCAATTTCCGGATCTTCTCCGTTTACTAGTTCTACATGTAGAAGACCATAGTAACGCTCACTTTCCTTTGGAGGTCGTACTTTCCCTGTAACTTTATCTCCGTTACGTAGATCAAATCTTCTAATTTGAGAAGCAGAAATATAAATATCCTCGGAACTAGGAGAATAGTTAATCGGACGTAAGAATCCGAAGCCTTCTTGCTGAATAATTTCTAAAACGCCTTCCATAAAGAAGAAACCTTCTTGTTCGGCACGTGATTTTAATATAGCAAAAATAAGTTCTTTTTTTGTTAGTTTACTATAAGCAGCTATTTTGTATTTCCGTGCAAGTGCATACAGCTCTTTTAGTGTCATGCTTTCTAATTCATTTATTGTAGTTTGTGTCATCGGTAATGCACCACTCTTTACTATATTTTGTTGTGAATTCTTTTTTCGGATTTAATAGGAATGAAGTTTACCCCGGTTTAACACGCTGTAATTCCCCTTCCTCAACTTTTGTGAGAGAGAATAGAGGAAAATAGAGGGGGAAACAGCCTGTAAATCCCCGATTGGTTTAACTAACCATCAAGTAGGGGGTGAAGAAAACCCCCACTAATGGAAGTTTCACTTTATTATGAGGATACCCGGTGCATTTAGACCGGGTATACTTAAGAGAAGTTTCACTTATAGAACTAAA
Source organism: Psychrobacillus sp. OK032 (assembly GCF_900111345.1). Taxonomy (GTDB): domain Bacteria; phylum Bacillota; class Bacilli; order Bacillales_A; family Planococcaceae; genus Psychrobacillus. The sequence goes on along the minus strand of NZ_FOGY01000003.1, from coordinate 308,604 downwards.
TTCGGTTTTTTGTTTAAGCTATGGCGTCCTTCTACAAAACGAATCGTACCTGATTTTGCACGCATTACGATTGAATGTGTTGAACCAAAAGCTCCTTTAAATTGCACACCACGAAGAAGTTCTCCATCTGTTACTCCTGTTGCTGCAAAAATTGCATCGTCGCCTTTTACTAAGTCTTCCATACGTAAAATTTTGTTTACGTCCAGACCCATTTTAATACAACGAGCTAGCTCTGCTTCATTTTGTGGTACAAGTTTCCCTTGAATTTCCCCGCCTAAACATTTTAATCCAACTGCAGAGATTACTCCTTCTGGAGCTCCACCCATGCCGAATAAAATATCTACACCTGTGTTATCAAATGCCGTATTAATAGCTCCAGCTACATCACCATCTGTGATTAACTTGATACGAGCTCCAGCAGCTCTAATTTCATCGATAATTTTTTGGTGGCGTGGACGACCTAAAATCGTTGCCACAACATCTTGGATATCTTTGTTTTTTGCACGTGCTACTGCTCTTAAGTTATCAATTACAGGTGCGTTGATATCCACTAGTCCCACAGCTTCAGGACCCACAGCAAGTTTGTCCATATACATATCTGGAGCGTGAAGTAGATTACCACGATCGGCAATTGCAAGTACTGCTAATGCATTCCAACCACCGGAAGCTACAATATTCGTACCTTCTAAAGGATCTACTGCTACGTCTACTTGAGGTCCTCCAGTTCCAAGACCAAGCTTTTCTCCGATATATAACATCGGTGCTTCGTCCATTTCCCCTTCCCCAATTACAACGACACCTTCCATTGGGATTGTGTCAAAAACTGTACGCATTGCAGTAGTTGCTGCGTCGTCTGCTTCATTTTTTAATCCGCGCCCCATCCAACGTGCTGATGCGATTGCTGCTGCTTCTGTTACTCGGACTAGTTCCATTGATAAACTACGTTCCATCTATTATATGCCTCCCGTTTTACGGTAAATAAAATCCGGTCTATGTTTCTTCCTGTTTTATTGTAGCATATTCTATAAGAAAAACGGAAGCACCTATGTGTCGCTATGGAAGCGGGTTAATCGTTGTTTACTTCTACTTCTTTTACGGTTACACGGCGAATGTCTGCTCCGAGTCCTTGAAGTTTTTCAATGATGGAGCTGTACCCGCGCTCAATATGAAAAATATCTTGAATCTCTGTTTCTCCTTCTGCAAGTAAACCGGCAATAACGAGTGCCGCCCCAGCTCGTAAATCACTAGCACGAACCGTTGCAGCTTCTAACTTCATTGGTCCTGTAATGATGGCAGTTCTTCCATCGACACGACCATTCGCATTCATGCGTCGAAGTTCATCGATTTGTTTAAATCTAGCGGAATAGATACTATCCGTAATAACGGATGTCCCAGTTGCTTGTGTCATTAATACCGAGAATGGTTGTTGTAAATCGGTCGGAAAACCTGGATAAACAAGCGTTTTTACATCTACTGCCTGTAAGTGGGTTGTTTTCGGTATGAATATCTTTTCTTCATATTCTTCAACTTTAACTCCCATCTCGCGTAGCTTAGCGGTTAATGCTTCAACGTGGAATGGGATAACATTATCGATGGTGACACCATCTCCTGCAACCGCTGCCATAATCATAAATGTACCAGCCTCGATGCGATCTGGAATAATTGTATGCTTTGTACCATGTAACTCTTTTACACCATCAATACGAATGACATTCGTGCCGGCACCTTTTATGTTTGCTCCCATATTAGATAGGAGTGTTGCCACATCGATGATCTCTGGTTCTTTCGCAGCGTTTTCAATGATAGTTCTTCCATTTGCAAGTACTGCAGCAAGCATAATATTAATCGTCGCTCCAACACTTACGACGTCTAAATAAATTTTTGAGCCAACTAATCCTTCTGTACGTAAATAAATCGCACCGTGTTCATTGGAAACAGTTGCTCCTAAGGCTTCAAAACCTTTAATATGCTGATCAATTGGACGTGGGCCGAGATGGCATCCACCCGGCAGTCCAATTGCAGCTTTTTTAAATTTCCCAAGCAGTACACCCATTAAATAATAGGAAGCACGTAATTTTTTAATATTACCATTTGGGAGCGGTATATCTACCGCATTTGTTGGATCAATGGTCATTGTTCCGTTTTCAAACGTCACAACCGCTCCCAACTCTTCTAAAATTTCTTTTAACGTAAAAACGTCTAATATTTCTGGTAAGCCTTCTATCGTAACAGGTGAATTTGCTAGTAGCGAAGCAGGAATTAATGCAACTGCACTATTTTTTGCTCCATTTACTTTGATCGTACCTTTTAGGCGTTTTGCCCCTATTATTTTATAAACTTCCATACGTTTCTCCTTCGACTTGTTACTCGCTTTTACGATTGTTCCAATCCGCTAGAAACCCTTCAATCCCTTTGTCTGTCAATGGATGATTAAATAGTTGCTTTAATACTTTAATCGGTGTTGTAGAAATGTGCGCGCCATTTAAAGCAGCATCTGTAATATGCTGTGGATGTCTAATGGAAGCAGCAATAATTTCTGTATCGATTTGATGGATGTCAAAAATTTGTGCAATTTTCGCGATTAGCTCCATTCCATCATGTCCAATATCGTCTAAACGTCCTAAAAACGGAGATACATATGTTGCACCTGCACGAGCAGCAAGTAAAGCTTGGTTTGCACTGAAAATAAGCGTTACGTTTGTTTTAATATCTTCTTTTGCAAATACTGCACAAGCTTTTAACCCTTCCGGCGTCATCGGTAGTTTTACTGTAATATTCGGTGCAATTGCAGCAAGTTCTCTACCCTCTTTAATCATGCCTTCAGCATCTAGTGCAATTACTTCTGCACTAACCGAACCGTCAACAAGTGCGGTAATTTCACGAAGTCGATCATGAAAAGAAATGTTTTCTTTTGCAACAAGTGATGGGTTCGTTGTTACACCAGATAAAATACCCCATGCGTGTGCTTCTTTAATTTCCTCAAAATTAGCTGTATCAATAAAAAATTTCATAGTTAGAATTTCCTCCTCATGATGGGTTAAAAGCGCAAGCGCCTAATAAAGGAATACAGTCTAAGTTCGCGACATCGTGTCGCAACGACTGTATGACCTTCATCCTGAAGGCCTCCGACAAGCAAATGTTCTGAGACAAGAAAAGTCCGATCTTGACTTTTATTGGCTCAGGTTATTTGACCTCGAGGGGCTAGGCGCTGGAGCTGGATAGTTAAAAGTGCAAGCGCCTAATAAAGGAATACAGTCTAAGTTCGCAACATCGTGTCGCAACGACTGTATGACCTTCATCCTGAAGGCCTCCGACAAGCAAATGTTCTGAGACAAGAAAAGTCCGATCTTGACTTTTATTGGCTCAGGTTATTTGACCTCTAGGGGCTAGGCGCTGGAGCTGGATAGTTAAAAGTGCAAGCGCCTAATAAAGGAATACAGTCTAAGTTCGCAACATCGTGTCGCAACGACTGTATGACCTTCATCCTGAAGGCCTCCGACAAGCAAATGTTCTGAGACAAGAAAAGTCCGATCTTGACTTTTATTGGCTCAGGTTATTTGACCTCTAGGGGCTAGGCGCTGGATTGAAAGCTTTCTTGTCTTATAAAATAGGAGAAGGTCCTTTGATGAACACTTCTCCATTATAGTTGTTTATGTTGCTACGTTACGCTTTGTTTGAGCTTCCGAATTCGCGCATTTTGCCCATTACAGTTGTTTTAATAGCATCGCGTGCTGGAGCCAAATATTTACGTGGGTCATATTGTGCTTCATTTTCCGCTAAATACGCACGGATTGCTTTTGAAGCAGCGATTTGGTTTTCTGTATTTACATTAATCTTCGCAGTTCCAAGTGAGATAGCACGAGTAATATCATGCGTCGGAATTCCTGTTCCACCATGCAATACTAATGGCAGGTCTGCAAGTTGCGAGATTTCTTCCATTTCTTTGAACCCTAGATTTGGTTCTCCTTTGTATGGTCCGTGAACAGAGCCTAATGCCGGTGCTAAGCAGTCAATTGCTGTACGTTTTACAAGCTCTGCACACTCTGCTGGATCTGCATAAATAACGCCATCTGCTATTACGTCATCTTCTTGACCACCAACTGTACCAAGTTCTGCTTCAACAGAAACATTATGTGCATGTGCGTAATCTACCACTTTCGATGTAATTTCTACGTTTTCTTCAAAAGGGTGATGAGAAGCATCTATCATAACGGATGTGAATCCCGCATCAATTGCCGCTTTACATTTTTCAAAACTAGAACCATGATCTAAGTGAATTGCTACTGGTACTGTTGTTTGGTAGTCTTCCATCAATCCTTTTACCATATGCACTACAGTAGTAAAGCCACCCATATATTTTGCTGCACCTTCGGAAACGCCTAAAATAACTGGAGACTTTTCTTCTTCAGCAGCTTGTAATATAGCTTGTGTAAATTCTAAATTGTTAATATTGAATTGTCCTACTGCATAGCCTTCTTTTTTCCCTTTTTCAAGCATTTCTTTCATCGAAACTAAAGCCATTTAAATGGGCCTCCTCTATTCACTTTTTCATGATGTTTTTTTTACCCTATATCCTTTTGTCTAGCTGCAGACGACGATTGCTCGAGGTCAAATGGCAGTTTACTGTGGTGGCTGAAATGCTACCTCCTCGCAAACCGTCATTTGTTTTTCGCAGCTATACGTCGTCTTTCACTTTTCTGATTTCATCATATCAAAAAAAGGCGATGTTTTCCACTGCGTGCTTGGGAGGCTCTTATTTCAATAATTTAGTTACAGCGTCACGTACTTCAAATATATCAAATGGCTTTGTGAAGTAGAGAGATGCACCTAGATCCATTGCTTCTTGAATTAAGTTTAATTCCCCATATGCGGTCATCATCATAACAGGTAATTCGGGCCACTTTTCCTTCAGTTTTTTTAAGATTTGAGTACCATCCATCCCCGGTATCTTCATATCTAATAATACGCCGTCAATTGCCTGCGCATTTGCAATTTCTAATGCTTCAAATCCATTTGCTGCTAAACTTACTTCGTATTCTACTTGTGAAAAAACTTCTTTTAAGAGCATTCGTATGCCAAGTTGATCGTCTACAATTAAAATATGTTTCATGATGAACAAACCCCTTTTTGAATTTCCCACTTTTATACTACTATTCGATACTTTCTGTCCTATTCCTTCTTTATTCCTAATATTTTTTTAATTTTCAATTTATAATGATAAAGGCGACTCATTTTTGCTTTTCCTATATAATGAGAACGAGGTGAATAGAGGATGAAAATGTTAACAACACAACTCACTGGGCTTCTTCAACGCATCGCAACTTCTGAGGAAGAGAATATAGAAGAAACAGCTCGACTACTAGCGCAAGCCGCTGCGAGGGAAGGAAGTATTTATTTTGCTACGTTTGGAGAAATGACAAGTATTTCTCTGAATGCACAATTTGCTACTGAGCCTTTTCCAAGTATGAAAAGTTGGACACCGACCGTTCAGCTTACAAGTGCGGATCGTGTTTGGATTATCGCTCGATCTGCTGAAAATAAAGAAGCAATCACACTTGCCGAACGTTTAAGTGAGGAATTTATCCCATTTAGCGTGCTTGCTGCAGAACCTGCAAGTGAAGAAAATAAGTTAGCGGATCTTGCCTATACATATATTTCATTGAAATTATTGAAAGGTTTGCTACCTGCCGAAGATGGTTCCCGCATTGTGTTGCCATATGCAATGGCTGCAATGTTCGTGTACGAAGCGGTGAAGATGAAGCTTGATGAAATGCTTTTAGGTGAATAATTATAGGGAATGCCCAAAGAAATTACTTTGGGTGTTTTTTTGTTTTTGTCGTTTTCGGAGGTGAGTTTGTCGCGTTCGGGGTTTGTTTTGTCGCGTTCACGAGTGGTTTTGTCGCGTTCACCAGCGGTTTTGTCGCTCTTACCCATTTATTTCCTAATTAAACGATAAGAAAAGCATAAGCACTCTTTTTAAAATAGCTGAAACACTGGATTTATGGAACGGAAAATTTTTATACTTTCTTATTAAAAAAAGCAGCTCGACGATGTCGAACTGCTTTTTTATTATTCACCTACAGATGCTTTGATGAATTCACGGAATAGTGGTTGTGGACGTCGTGGACGAGACACAAATTCCGGATGGAACTGAGAAGCTACGAAGAATGGGTGATCTGGAAGCTCGATGATTTCGATTAGACGACCATCTGGGCTTGTACCAGAGAACACAAATCCTGCTGCTTCGAACTGTTCACGATATTCATTGTTGAATTCGTAACGGTGACGATGACGTTCGTATACAAGCTCTTCTCCGTAAGCTTGGTGTGCTTTTGAACCCGGCGTAAGCTTACATGGGAATAGTCCTAGTCGAAGTGTTCCACCTAAGTCTTCCACATCTTTTTGTTCTGGCAATAAATCGATAATTGGATGCGCTGTATTTGGGTCTAACTCTGAAGAATGCGCCCCTTGTAGTTCTAAAATAGAACGTGCAAATTCCACCGTGGCAAGTTGCATTCCTAAACAAATACCTAGGAAAGGCACGTTATTTTCACGAGCAAATTTAGTTGCAGAGATTTTCCCCTCTACACCGCGGTCTCCGAATCCACCTGGAACTAGGATGCCGTCCACATCAGAGAGAATTTCTGCTACATTTGCATCATTCACTTCTTCTGCGTTCACCCATTTTACTTCTACGTCTGCATCGAATTTATATCCCGCATGTTTCATTGCTTCTACAACGGAAATGTATGCATCTTGAAGTTCAACGTATTTACCAACTAAACCGATACGCACTTTTTTCGATAAAGATTTCACTTGATCGACTAATACTTTCCAGTCTGTCATATCTGCTTCTTTTGTATTCAGTTGGAAGTGATCTACAACGATTTGGTCTAAATTTTGCGCTTGAAGATTTAATGGGATTTCATATAATGAATCGGCATCGATACATTCAATTACTTCTTCTGGTTTAATATCACAGAAAAGCCCGATTTTGTCTTTCATATCTTGAGGAACAGGCATTTCCGAACGAAGTACAATTACGTTCGGTTGAATACCAAGGCTACGTAATTCTTTTACACTATGTTGTGTTGGTTTTGTTTTCATCTCACCAGCAGCTTTTATAAATGGAACTAATGTACAGTGAATATACATCACATTATTGCTACCTACGTCACGTTTCATTTGACGAATGGTTTCTAAGAATGGAAGAGATTCGATGTCTCCCACCGTTCCACCGATTTCTGTGATGACGATATCTGCATGCGTTTCTTTTGCAGCTAAGAATAGACGTTGTTTAATCTCATTTGTAATATGTGGGATTACTTGCACAGTCGCACCGTTATAATCACCACGACGTTCTTTTCTTAACACGGAAGAGTACACTTTCCCTGTTGTAATATTGGAATATTTATTTAAATTAATATCCATAAAACGTTCGTAATGACCTAAGTCTAAATCTGTTTCTGCGCCATCGTCTGTTACGAAAACTTCCCCGTGCTGATATGGACTCATTGTACCTGGGTCTAAATTGATATATGGATCGAATTTTTGAACCGTTACATTCAATCCTCTATTTTTCAATAAACGGCCAAGTGATGCTGCCGTGATGCCTTTACCTAATGAAGATACAACCCCACCAGTAACAAAAATAAATTTAGTCAAAATTTGTTCCTCCTCGAGTATTAATTAGTTCTACAATAACAAAAAAGCGCCCCGCCTGCTATTTTTGGCAGGGGAGCGCGTATGCACATGAGTAATGTCTCTTCAAAAAGAGCCCAATAGAATCTTATAGCGATTAGCAGAAGATGTCAAGAATTATTCTTCGTCTTCCTCTTCTTCATCCAACTCTTCGTCATCGATAATGTCGAAGTCTTCTTCGTCCTCATCGATTAGATCCTCTTCAATCTCTTCATCGATTACTTCTTCGAAATCAACTACCACTTCATCTTCTTCTTCGTCTTCCTCTTCAATGAACTCGTCGAATTCTTCTTCGAATATGATTTCGTCTTCATCTAGATCATCCAAATCATCATCTGCTGCTTTCGTTTTCTTTTTACGTACTTTTACAGTAGGAGCAGTTTCTTCTTCAATTTGTTCTACTGGGTACCATTCTCTTAGTCCCCATTGGTTTTCGGCAATTGCTAAAAAGCGGCCGTCAATATTCATATCTGTGTAGAATTGTGGTTTACGAGCAGCCATTTCTTCATCCGTGAATCCATTTAATTGTTGAATCTCATCAAATAGATCTGTTAATGTTAATGCGTTTTTCTTATCTTCTAAAATCGCATATCCTATATCTATTAGCGACTCTTCTGTTAGTTGTGCTGTTGTCATTTCACGAAAATTCAAATCGTGCACGTCCTTTCTATGTCCGTTTGCATACTTCCCATTATATACAAACCATTATGTTATATGCTACCGTCATTTATTCTTTTTGAAAAGGGAAAACTTCACACCTGCCAATAAAAACAAATAAATAGAGAGCAGGAGTAATGGAATAGATGCCAGTCTTCTATTATACAGATAAATAGTAAGTAGTAGGAGTATTATAGTTATCATTATATGAATCGGTTTTTTCACGCCTATTCTCCTCTACTGCATAGTCAACTTTACTACATTATACAAAAAAGTGTCCCGATAATACATCGAGACACTAAATTTTCTTTCTACATTGTTACCACTAGGATTTTCGCTGCAGGCGGACGCTTTCCGCGGGGTGAGCGATGAGCCATCACCGTAGCTTCGCGTCCGTTGTGATGTCTCATCTGTCTCACTCATCCCGCAGGAGTCGCCGCCTTACGCTCCAATCAATTAAGAATTGCTAATTGATTAAATTATAAGCAAAATGCTATCAAAAAATATTTAACACATATATTGCTTACATATTTCTTCGGTATTGTCCTCCAACTTCGTAAAGAGCGTTGGTGATTTGTCCTAGGCTTGCTTTTTGGACTGTGGTCATAAGCTCTTCGAAGATGTTGCCACCTGTTACGGCTACTTGTTTCAGCTGTGCAAGTGCAATGCTTGCTTCTGTTGCATGTTTTCCTTGGAAGCTTCGAAGATTTGTTATTTGTGATTCTTTTTCTTCTGTTGTTGCACGGGCAATTTCCATATTATCGATGTCCTCGGCGGTTGCAGGGTTTGGATTTAAGTATGTGTTTACCCCGATAATCGGTAGTTCTCCGGTATGTTTTTTCATTTCATAGTACATGGACTCTTCTTGGATTTTGCCACGTTGGTATTGTGTTTCCATTGCACCAAGTACACCGCCGCGGTCGTTAATACGGTCAAACTCTGAAAGTACTGCTTCTTCTACTAAGTCTGTCAGTTCTTCGATAATGAAAGCACCTTGCAGTGGATTTTCGTTTTTCGATAGTCCATGTTCTTTAGTAATAATCATTTGAATGGCCATTGCACGTCGAACGGATTCCTCTGTTGGTGTAGTAATGGCTTCATCATACGCATTTGTATGAAGTGAATTACAGTTATCTTGCAATGCCATTAATGCTTGAAGTGTCGTGCGAATATCATTGAAATCTATTTCCTGCGCATGTAAGCTTCTACCAGACGTTTGTACATGGTACTTCAGTTTTTGACTGCGTTCATTGGCACCGTATTTGTCCCGCATCACCACTGCCCAAATACGACGAGCAACCCGTCCAATCACCGTATATTCAGGATCTAAGCCATTCGAGAAAAAGAACGATAAGTTTGGTGCAAAATCATCTATATGCATACCACGACTTAAATAGTACTCTACATATGTGAAGCCATTGGAAAGTGTGAATGCGAGTTGCGAAATTGGATTGGCACCAGCTTCTGCAATATGATATCCAGAAATCGATACCGAATAATAATTACGAACCTTTTGGTCGATAAAATATTGTTGAATATCCCCCATCATACGAAGGGCAAATTCTGTAGAGAAAATACATGTGTTTTGTCCTTGGTCCTCTTTTAAAATATCTGCTTGGACCGTTCCACGAACTACTTGCAATGTATTCGTTTTTACTTCCGTGAATTCTTCCAAAGTCAATGTGCGCCCTAGTTCTTCTTCTCGAATTCGCACTTGCTGATCAATTGCTGTGTTCATAAACATCGCTAAAATAATTGGTGCTGGTCCATTAATCGTCATCGATACAGATGTTGACGGTGCGCATAAATCAAAGCCATCATATAGCTTTTTCATGTCGTCTAGCGTACAAACGCTTACGCCTGATTCTCCTACTTTCCCAAAAATATCTGGACGGCGATCCGGATCTTCACCGTATAAAGTTACTGAGTCAAATGCTGTAGATAGACGTTTGGCATCATCATCTTTAGATAAATAGTGGAAACGACGATTTGTACGTTCCGGCGTACCTTCTCCTGCAAATTGACGTTTCGGATCTTCCCCTTCTCGTTTGAATGGGAAAACTCCAGCTGTATATGGGAATGATCCTGGTACATTCTCTTTATACACCCATCTTAAAATCTCCCCATAATCGGCGAATTTAGGAAGAACTACTTTTGGTATTTTAAGACCGGATAAACTTTCTGTACGAAGTATTGTCCGAATTTCTTTATCGCGAACTTTTGTGACGAATTCATCCCCAGCATACGCTGCTTTTAAAGTGGACCAGTTTTCTAATATTCTTTTAGATTCTGCTGTTAATTCATCTCGAACGCCTGCAGCAAGCGATTCCAGTGATTGGATAAGCACGTCGTCTGCTGCTTTTTCTTTCACCACTTCAATGGCACCTTCTAATTGGAACAGTCTTCGTGCAAAGGCTACTTGCTCTTCCGACTTTTTATGGTAGCCACGAACTGCATCCGTAATTTCACGAAGATAGTAGCGACGCTCATTTGGAATAATAACGTTTTGTTTTTGTGTTTTCACAAATTGTTCGTATGATGTTTCCCAGTCAGAACCTGTTTTATCATTTAATACACCGATTAATGCTGCGAATAAAGAATTCGTTCCTTTATCATTAAATTGGCTAGCAATTGTGCCGTAAACTGGCATCGTGTCTAAATCATCATGCCATAATTCACGGCTTCGTTGATATTGCTTTTGCACTTGGCGAAGGGCATCTTCTGAGCCTTTTCGTTCGAATTTATTGATGACGATTAAATCTGCGTAGTCAATCATGTCAATTTTTTCAAGTTGAGACGGTGCGCCGAACTCGCTTGTCATTACATACATCGAAACATCCGATACGTTTGCAATTTCCGCGTCCCCTTGTCCGATACCACTCGTTTCCACAATGATTAAATCGAAACCTGCTACTTTTACGACATCTAGCACATCTGATAGTGCGCCGGATAGTTCTGTACGAGACCCGCGCGTTGCTAGGCTTCGCATAAATACTCGTTTATTGAAAATTGCATTCATGCGAATACGGTCACCAAGTAATGCGCCACCTGTTTTTTGCTTCGTTGGATCGATGGAAAGAACCGCAATCTTCTTGTTTGGTAGATCATGCAAGAATCGGCGAATTAATTCATCAGTTAACGAACTTTTCCCTGCTCCACCAGTTCCTGTAATACCAAGCACCGGTGTGTCTTTTGTAATACTTTTCGCATGTTCAATCATTGCTTTCGCTTCGGCATCTCCCGTTTGATGGGCTTCTTCAGCAATAGTAATTAAATGCGCAAGCAATTCTGGCTTTTCCGTGGAAACTGCTTCGATTTCCTTGATTGCGCCCTTCGATTTCGTAGGTATATCACATGCTTCCAGTATTTTATTGATCATTCCTTGTAGACCGAGTTTTCGACCATCTTCTGGTGAGAAAATACCGGATATTCCGTATTCCTGCAGTTCTTTTATTTCTTTTGGAATGATTACTCCGCCGCCGCCGCCAAATATTTGAATATGAGGTGCACCACGTTCTACGAGTAAATCCTTCATATATTTAAAATACTCAACATGTCCTCCTTGATAAGAAGAAATAGCAATCCCTTGAACGTCTTCTTGTATCGCAGCATTCACAACTTCTTCTACGGAACGATTATGACCTAAGTGAATGACTTCTGCCCCGCTCGCTTGTAAAATACGACGCATAATATTAATCGATGCGTCATGACCGTCAAAAAGACTAGATGCTGTGACAAAACGAACATGATTTTTAGGACGATATACTTCCACGGTTGATATGTTGTTCCCCTTTTGTTTAGTAACCATTTACTGTCCCATCCCCTTCAGTACAAACTGTATTTGCAATTCAGTAAATTGTTCGAGCGTATATTCTTTGCCGAGCGCCCATCTTCTAAATGCCCACATTTGCCCTTGTACGACAAGTGTATGGGCATACAGGTTAATTTGTGTATCTGTTAACTCAAGTTCCCCTGCTTGTTTACAGCCAACGAGTATACTTTGGAAAATATCAACCATTTCTAACTCTTTTGTGAGTACGTATTGCAGTGCGCTTTTCGGTAATGATTTTGTTTCTTGATACATAACGACGAACTCATCCTGCATATCGTCAATAACCCCATAATAGTGACGGATCGCAGTTTTTAAGCCATGTGTCGTACCGTTTTGTAATGGAATCTGCGATAGTTTGTTATGCACTTCATGGTAAATACTATCGCAAACTAAGTAGAGCAAATCTTCCTTTGTCCGAATGTATTCGTACAGTGTTCCGATACTAAAGCCGGCTTCTTTTGCAATTTCTCTTGTTGTCGTTCGGTGAAAGCCTTTTTGTTTGAATAACGTAACGCCTGCGCGAATCATTTGGTGACGTCTTTTTTCGATGAGACTTTCATCTTTAATAGATGTTAGTACTTCATGCTTTTTTTCCATAGGCGTCCATTACTTAGTCAACATACGAGAAATAACAAGTCGTTGAATTTCTTGTGTTCCCTCGTATATTTGAGTAATTTTCGCGTCGCGCATATAGCGTTCAACAGGATAATCCTTTGTATAGCCATATCCACCGAAAACTTGCACTGCCTCTGTTGTTACTTTCATCGCCGTATCTCCAGCCATTAACTTTGCCATTGCGGACTCTTTTCCATAAGGAAGTCCATTTGACTCTAGCCACGCTGCTTGATACGTAAGTAGTCGTGATGCTTCTGTACTAGTCGCCATATCCGCTAATTTGAATGATATCCCTTGGTTCGCAACGATTGGCTTACCGAATTGCACGCGCTCTTTTGCATATCCTACTGCTGCATCTAATGCGCCTTGTGCGATTCCTACTGCTTGTGCAGCAATTCCATTACGGCCACCATCCAATGTTTTCATCGCAATGATAAAGCCTTCTCCTTCTTCCCCAAGAAGGTTTTCTTTTGGTACTCGACAATTATCGAAAATAATTTCCGTTGTAGGCGAAGAACGAATGCCTAGTTTCTTTTCTTTTTTACCTACAGAGAATCCTGGGAAATCAGCTTCTACGATAAATGCACTTGTTCCTTTATGCTTCGATTCTGGATCTGTTACTGCAAATACTACATAAGTATCCGCAATTCCACCATTTGTAATGAAAATTTTAGAACCGTTGAGTACGTAATGATCGCCATCTAATTTAGCAGTCGTTTTCATGCCACCAGCATCTGAACCAGAGCCGGCTTCAGTTAAACCATAACCACCAATTTTTGTACCTTCTGCCATTGGACGTAGGTATTTTTGTTTTTGCTCTTCATTGCCATATTTGAAGATTGGCCATCCAGCGAGTGAAGTATGTGCAGAAATTGCTACACCAACGGATGCATCGACACGGGATAATTCTTCTACTGCGATGCAGTATGCAAGGTAATCAGAACCGATTCCACCGTACTCTTCTGGCCACGGAATACCTGTTAGTCCAAGCTCCGCCATTTTGTCAAAGATTTCTCGGTCAAAGCGTTCTTCTTCGTCTCGTTCTGCTGCTGTTGGTGCTACTTCGTTTTCTGCAAAATCACGTACCATTTTACGAATCATTTCATGTTCTTCTGTAAGTTGAAAGTTCATTGTGTATTCCCGTCCTTTTTTGGTAGTTTTGTTGGGTTTGTCGCGTTCAGCAATGCGTTTGTCGCATTGGTACCCTGTTTTGTCGCGTTCGCCGTTGATTTTGTCACGCTTAGCCATTTATTAGTATTTATTTCAATTTATTAAATGCTTACTAATAACAATTCTTTGGATCTCGCTTGTGCCTTCGTAGATTTCCGTTATTTTTGCGTCTCGGAAATAGCGTTCTACTGGATAGTCTTCTGTATAGCCGTATCCGCCGAATACTTGGACTGCTTCTATTGCTACATCCACAGCTGCTTTGGAAGCAAATAGTTTCGCCATCGATGCTTCTTTTCCGCAAGGAATTCCTTGTTCACGAAGGCTTGCTGCTCGGTAAACAAGAAGTCTTGCGGCTTCTACCGCCGTCCCCATATCAGCTAGCTTAAAGCCTATCCCTTGGTTCGCTGCAATTGGTTTGCCGAATTGTACACGTTCTTTTGCATAGGATACTGCTGCTTCAAATGCGGCTTCTGCAATGCCAAGTGCTTGTGTTGCGATTCCAATTCGACCGGTATTTAAGTTCGCCATAGCGATTTTAAATCCGTCACCTTCTTCACCAAGTCTATTAGCTATAGGTATTTTCATATCTTCAAACGTAAGCTGCACTGTTCTGGAACCGTGCAAGCCCATTTTCTCTTCATCTTTACCGACGATAAAACCTGGCGTATCCTTTTCTACGATAAATGCTGTGATCCCTTTTGAACCTAGCGAAGGATCGGTCGAAGCAAAAACGATGTTCACTTCTGCTTCTCCACCATTGGTAATAAATACTTTGGAACCATTTAGCACATAATGATCCTCTTTCTTTACAGCCTTTGTTTTAAGTGCTCCTGCGTCGGATCCAGCAGATGGTTCCGTTAGGCAAAATGCTCCTAAGTATTCACCAGTTGCTAGTTTTGGAATGTATTTATTTTTTTGTTCTTCAGTGCCAAAATAGAGTATTGGGTTTGTTCCAACAGAAGTGTGCACAGAAAGGATAGCCCCTACAACTGCGCTTACTTTTGAAAGTTCATTAATTGCAATTACGTAACTTGTAAAATCCATTTCGGAGCCGCCGTACTTCTCTGGGACCGTAATGCCCATTAGCCCAAGCTCCCCCATTTTTCGAATGATTTCACGAGGAAATTCTCCTTGCTCCATGCGGTAGATAAAAGGTTCAATTTCTGCTTTAGCAAAATCTCTGACCATGTTGCGCATCATTAGTTGTTCTTCAGTAAACTTTAGCTCCATCCCATTTGCCCCTTTATTCGTAAATGTAGAAACCTCTACCAGATTTTTTCCCTAGCCAACCAGCTTTTACGTATTTTCTAAGAAGTGGACATGGGCGATATTTACTGTCTCCAAATCCTTCATGTAAAATTTCCATAATGTATAAACAAGTATCTAAACCGATAAAGTCCGCAAGTTGAAGTGGGCCCATTGGGTGATTCATCCCTAGTTTCATCACATCGTCTATTGCTTCTTTTGATGCGACGCCTTCATACAGCGTATAAATTGCTTCGTTGATCATCGGCATTAAAATGCGGTTAGAGACGAAGCCTGGAAAGTCATTTACTTCGACTGGTACTTTGCTTAACTTGTTCGTCATGTCTTCGATTGCTGTATATACTTCGTCCGATGTTGCAAGCCCTCGGATGATTTCTACTAGCTTCATCACTGGAACAGGATTCATAAAATGCATGCCGATTACTTGTTCTGGACGATTGGTTACAGCAGCAATTTCGGTAATTGGAAGTGATGAAGTGTTCGATGCTAAAATTGTGTGCTTTGGTGTAATTTCATCTAGTTGTTTGAAGATAGATTGCTTGATTTCCATATTTTCAACCGCTGCCTCGATAACGAGATCTACGTCGCTTGCGTCTTCGATGGACAGTGATTTTGTAATATTATTTAGTACTGCTTGTTTTTCATCTTCTGTCATGCGACCTTTTTCCACATTGCGTGAAAGATTTTTAGTAATTGTTTGAAGCCCACGTTCGTAGAATTGTTCTTCCCTGTCATTTAGCTTCACTTCAAATCCTGCCTGTGCACACACTTGAGCAATCCCAGAACCCATTTGACCTGCACCGATTACCATTACTTTTTGAATCGTCATGCGTTACTTCCCCCTATTTTTGGAACTTCGATCATTATTGCGTCACCTTGCCCGCCGCCTGAACAAATTGCTGCAATTCCAATACCACCACCGCGGCGTTTTAATTCATACGCAAGTGTTAGAATGATTCGTGCGCCGGATGCTCCAATTGGATGACCAAGTGCTACTGCTCCGCCATTTACATTCACTTTATCTTCATCCAAACCTGCAATTTGACTACTAACTAGTGCTACCGCTGCAAATGCTTCATTGATTTCAAATAAGTCAATATCCGAGACGTTCTTTCCAGTTTTATCAAGTAACTTATTAATGACGATACCTGGTGTTTGTGGAAAGTTTTCTGGTTCAATCGAGATTTCCGCGTGGCCAATCACGTATGCAAGTGGCTCTTTACCAAGTTCTTTTGCCTTTTCTTCATTAGTTAAAACGATTGCACAAGCCCCGTCATTGACCCCTGGAGCGTTTCCTGCTGTGATCGTTCCATCACTTCCAAACGCTGGTTTTAATTTGGCAAGTGAATCGATTGATGTATCACGTCGTGGTGCTTCGTCTTCTTTTACGACAACTGGATCTCCTTTTCGCTGAGGTACTTCAACCGCAACAATTTCCTCCGCCAAAACCCCATTGTCGATTGCTTTTAAAGCAAGGTTATGACTTCTATACGACCATTCATCTTGTTTCTCACGTGATAACTCAAAGGCTTGAGCAGTGGAGTTACCATACGTTCCCATATGCACTTTTTTCGGATGGAATGCACAAGAAAGCCCGTCATAGATCATGCCATCCACCATTTGAGCGTCACCCATGCGAAGCCCAAATCTACCTTTTGGTAAGTAATAAGGAGCATTTGACATCGATTCCATTCCACCTGCGACGATTATTTCCTCATCGCCAAGTCGGATTAATTGATCTGCTAGTGTCACACTTCTCATACCAGAAGCACATACCTTATTAATCGTTTCCGTTTTGACTGACCAAGGGATTCCAGCTTTTGTCGCCGCTTGTCTAGAAGGAATTTGCCCTTGCCCTGCTTGTAAGACGGATCCCATAATTACTTCGTCCACATCTACTGAGTCGACTCCTGCGCGAGCCAATGCTTCTTTTATCGCAATTCCCCCGAGATCTGAAGCCGTTAAACTACTTAGTGCTCCACCGAACTTACCAAAAGCTGTACGTGCCCCATCCAAAATTACTGTTTTTGTCAACATAGCCACCCCTTTTTGTATGCGCTTTCATCACCTGTAAAATAAAAAATTAAGTTGACTGAACGCTCGCTCAATTTGACTTGTTAGAAAAAGGGAGTATCGAATACTCCCTTTACTGTTACCTCTAGTTTACGAAACTATTAAACTATTTGCAATATTAAAATCACTATTTATTGAATAACTTGTTCCAATTCTTTTTCTTCTGCCGTCGGTATGAATTCCCCGAAAATAGATTTCTCCAGTAATTCAGCAATATCGTATGTCCCAACGTTTTCTTCTACTTCTTTCGCTTTGGTACCATCAGATAACATCGTTAAGCAGTATGGGCAACCAGATGAAATAATCGTTGGATTTACTTCTAATGCTTGTTCAGTTCGAGCAACGTTAATGCGGTTTCCTACATGCTCTTCCATCCACATTAGTCCTCCACCTGCTCCACAGCACATTCCTGTTTCACGGTTACGATCCATTTCCACTAATTTCACACCAGGAATTGCTTTTAATACTTCTCGTGGTGCGTCATATACATCGTTGTATCGACCTAAATAACAAGAATCATGGAATGTTATCGTTTCTTCCACTGCGTATTGTGGTTTTAAGCGACCCGCTTGTACCAAGTCGTACAGCATTTCTGTATGATGAAGCACTTCCCCGTTCCAACCGAAATCACTATATTCATTTTTAAAGATATTATATGCATGTGGATCAATTGTGACAATTTTAGTGACACCAGCTTTTTCAAATTCGGAAATATTAGATGTTGCCAACTCTTGGAATAAAAACTCATTCCCTAGACGACGTGGTGTGTCACCAGAGTTCTTTTCTTTATTGCCTAGAATCGCAAACTTCACTCCAGCTTCGTTCATCAAATGTGCGAATGCTAACGCGATTTTTTGGGAGCGGTTATCGAATGATCCCATTGAGCCTACCCAGAATAAATATTCAAATTCTTCGCCAGCTTTAGATACTTCTTTCACCGTTGGAATATGAACATCTGGACGAGCATCTCTCCAGTTTTCTTTTTCTTTACGGTTTAAGCCCCATGGATTTCCTTGACGCTCAATATTCGTCATTGCGCGTTGTGCATCTGGATCCATTTTCCCTTCTGTCATTACTAAGTAACGGCGAAGGTCAATAATTTTATCGACATGCTCATTCATAACAGGACATTGATCTTCACAGTTACGGCAAGTCGTACATGCCCATATTTCTTCTTCGGTAATCACATCACCAATTAAGGACGGACTATAAATGTCTTCAATGATTGCCCCTTCTGCTCCAGCAGCCATCGCAAGTTGGTTACCTCTTGTCCCTTGGAAAGCAAGTGCTGGTACCCAAGGTTTTGCCTTCGTTTCAACTGCTCCAGTAAATGTTAAGTGATCACGAAGCTTTGTGATTAAGTCCATAGGAGACAGCATTTTACCTGTTCCCGTTGCAGGACACATATTTGTACAACGACCGCATTCTACACATGCGTAGAAGTCGATCATTTGTGCTTGTGTAAATTCATGTATATTCCCAACACCAAATGATGGCATTGCTTCTTCGTCCGCCTCTTCATCTTCTTCCTCTTCAAAATTGATCGGACGTAATTTCCCAACATTATCTAAACGATGGAAGTAAACGTTTGCAGGACCAGTTATTAAATGGAAATGCTTCGATTGTGGTACGTAAACTAAGAATGTTAACAAGATTACTAAATGTATCCACCACATGATAAAGAAAACAGCGGCAGCAGCAGTTGGTGGTAAAAATCCGAAAATAGTTGCAATTGCTGAAGCAACTGGTTCTGACCAAGTAGCAGCGTGTTCGTGCCAAATCATTCCCATACCATTACCGATTAAAACAGAGAGCATTAATCCACTGAGGAAAATTAGCACTAGTCCACTTTTCCATCCACGTTTTAAACGAACTAATTTCTCTACGTATCTGCGATAAAACGCCCATACAACTGCTACTAAAATAAGTAATGTGACAATTTCTTGGAAGAAAGTAAACGCTGGATATAGCGGTCCAAGTGGTAAATGAGAACCTGGCGCTAAACCTTTCCAAATAAAATCAATTGCCCCTGCTTGAACAAGTAAAAAACCATAGAAGAACATAACATGCATTATTCCACTTTTCTTATCCTTTAAAAGTTTCTTCTGTCCAAACACATACACCCAAATTTTGTGGAGCCTTTCTTTCACATTATCTTCAAACTCAACTTTCTTTCCTAGTTTGATATACGCATATCTAGTTTTTAATAAATATGCGAACAAACCAATTGCATACAAAGTAACTGCTAGAAACAGTAACCAGTTTGCGATCAACAATGGATTCATCCTATTCTCCCCCTTAAAGACGTAAAATGATATTATGCATAGAATACCATTAGGTTGATAGATTAATAAAGAATTAATTTAATATTAAAACTGAATGAGCATTCAGTCAATGGTTATTTATTTAAATTGTTAGAAAATTTTATTGTTATGATTTTTATTGGAATTATTTTCTTTTATATGTCGGAAAATAGCTAAGCGAGACTAACTTAGCTCTGAAAGCGACAAAACTATATGTGAACGCGACATAACCACCCGCGAACACGACAAAAAGATCTCATAAAAAGGGCTATCTCCATGTGAGATAGCCCTCTTCAATCAATTTATTTCTTCAAAATACGTTCCAAAATGCAATTTTGCTTCCTTGATTCGGTTATTCGCTATTCCTAGTAGCACAGAAGTTGCTGGGCCTGCTGATTTCACTACGTCCCAGCTGTTCAATTCATAATGCAAACCGAGTCGCTTGCATTCTTCTGCTATTCCAGTGGAACCGACTGGCCAGATACGTCCTACTAGGCCACTATTTATGCCGTCCCAAATCTTTTTCATGTCCGCAATTTTCTCGGACTCTGTCATAACGTCTTCACCGACGCATGGCATACCATACACATACCAGGTATAATTTTCAACGCTCGCAGTTTGCTGTTCGCCAATCATCGTAACGGCGATTGCGGATTGTAGCGTTTCCATATTTGATTCGGTGCTGCCTGTTATGACTGGACAAGGCCGATCTATTTCCACAAACAATATCTCTATGCCATCTACATATTTATTCCAACTTTTATTGCCAGAAAAGTTATGCACCACAATCGAAATTGGATGCGCTCCTGCTGCCCATTGTTCCATCAGCGCAACTCTCGCTGCAAAATAACCAACGACTTCGTCAGTCACTTGAACAACATCTGCTTCTTTTTCACCGATCCCAGCAGAATTATCGGTTGTTAATACTAAATCATTTGGCAATAAAACCGCATTACGCATGTGTTCTCACTCTTTCCATTACTCGCTCCACAACCGGAGAAACGACTATCGCGATTCCAGCGTTTAATACGGTCGCAATCGTTATCCCCGGTAATGCCATCGCAAAAAATGCAGGTGAAATGATCCAGTAAAACGGAAGTGTTGCAAGCACGCTATTCGCAAAGATAAAAAATACCCATTTCCATACATGTCGCCCTGCTTGATGGAGCTTCGTGAATACAAATAAAATCAAAAACATTTCCGCTGCAATGATTATATGCAGTGGTCCAAAAGGAAATCCGGCATATAAAGATGATGATAAATGTCCAATTAAAGACGCTGCCCCTGCATAAACAGGTGGTAAAAATGCAGCCGATATAAGCGCTGGCACTGTATCGAGTGCCGCACTATTAATTCCTACTGGAATTTTAATAAATGCTCCAACTGCCGATAAAGCTGCGAACATTGCTGCAAGTGTTAGTAAACGAAGCTTCACTCTACTTACTCCCCCTCTTTTTTAACACTTCCTACGTTCTTGAATACTTTTGCACTGCGGATATATTCTACATCCGAAACATTCATTCGTGCATTAGCAACTCGAGCTGCGGAAAATAAATAATCGGACAAACGGTTCAGATAACGTTGCACAACTGTTGGAACATCTTCTTCCGCCTTCGTCAATGTGACTACTTGTCGTTCTGCACGTCTTGTAATGGTGCGTGCAATATGAAGTGTTGCAGCTGCTGGTGTTCCGCCTGGTAATATGAAACGTTCTAACGCTGGACTTTCTTCCACAAGTACATCAATTCGTTTTTCCATTGCTTCGATTGGTTCGTCTGTCATTTTATATACTCGACGATTCGATACATTAGCAAGATCTCCGCCACAATCGAATAGCTCATGTTGAATTGTTTCTAAATCTTCTAGAATATCCGCAAATATAGCTGGGTCTAGTTCTGTCACAGCTTTTCCGATGAATGAATTTAACTCATCGATTGTTCCGTACGCTTCTACACGTACATTATCCTTATCAGTTCTTCCTCCGATTAATCCTGTTTGCCCTTTATCGCCTGTTTTTGTATAAATTTTCATCTCCACACATCTCCCTTTATTGTTTGTGAAATTCCGTACCAAATTCGCGTAACACTTTCTGCCTTTGTGAAAAGTTGTTGATAAAATCGACCGACGTCATCTCTCAATTTGCGAGTGCTTGCTTCCATCGGTACAATTCCTCTACCAATTTCAGTTGCGATTACAATAACTTCGATTTCTTCATTCCATCGTTCCAAACATTCGAGCCATTTTTCTAACTTAGTTTGTAACAAATTTTCTATCCCAAAAACGACGATCACTTCTGTATTTGACAAAAATACTGGAATATCCTCCTCGGCATTCACCCATTGCACGCTTCGTCCTTGAATTCTTTGCTCTACGTATGCTCGTTTTCCATTAAATGCTCCACCGAAAATGACGTGCATCGCTTTCCCTCCAGTACGTCTCTTTTATCCGTCCACTTCAACTGGTAGCTACACCCATGCGGTACTTCCCAATCCCAAAAACTTTTTTCGACGTTTGCATATTTTGTCAGTAAATAGCGAATTGGACCACCATGCGTAATAATAATCGGATGCTCTACTTCTTCCACCACTTCATAAAAAGCTTGCAACACTCGCTTTTCCATTTGATCCAGCGACTCACCTTTTGGAGGAGCATTTTGTCGAGGATTGTCGAGCCACTTTCTATATAAGGCATCTTCTTTTAATTCATTATATGTTTTTTGCTCCCAATCACCAAAGGAGCATTCCCTGAAGTTTGCATTTGCCGTATAAGGAATTCCACTAAAAACTTTCGCTGCTGTTTGTTTGCAGCGCACTAAATCGCTGCCGACCACTTGATTGATCGGGCTAGAGAATTTTTTCGAATTGATTCCACCAATAATCGGTTCATCCGTCCAGCCGATATATTTTCTTTCCCGGTTTCCTTGTGTTGGCAAATGCCTTATGAGAGTAATAGTAAAAGCGTCAGCCATAACACCACCTCCGAAACTTCTACACTCGCCCCAAGCAAATCACCGGTAACCCCGCCAAAATTCTTTAGAGCCCAATTGCGAAATAAGCAAATAAAACCAACCAACACAACTGCAAATGTTACGGCAATTAGCCAATCCGTCAGCCATCCTAGAACAGCAAGGCCAATAAAAAAGTGACATGCAGACGCAATTAAGACGACATTCCCATTCATTTTTTGCTTAAAAAAGTATGCAAGCCCACTCGTTTTGGCACTATTTGTGCAAGAAAACAGCAGTGTAAGTACCGTCCTAGATAAATAAGGAATAAGTATAACCAAAATCCAATGAAAGGCCGGTACCGAAAGGACTTCGGATACAATAATTACTTTACCAATGACGAGTAAAACAACAGCCATTACTCCAAATGCACCGACTCTTGGATCGTCTAATATTTCGAATCGTTTTATTCGATCTTTATAAGAAAAAAATGCATCTGATGTATCGATAAACCCGTCCATATGAAGGCCCCCGGAAAATATAATGCCAAGTAGTACAATACTAAAACCCGTCATTAATGGACTCCATTCAAAGTAGAGCATTAGACAAGCAATTGCCCCAATAACAGCACCTATCCACGGGAAGATACTATACATACCAGTAATCGGGCGTCTTTCCATCGGTAAATTTTTGCTTACTGGGATAATCGAGAAAAATTGAAGTGCTAATAATAAGCTATTCAATTCTTCACCCCATTTAAAATAGAGATGATCATTTCCCATTTCACATGCTTTTTAAAATGGTTCGCCCAATCCTCTATTTGTTCATCGGATGCATTCCCGCCACTTTTCGCTTCGCCGTCTTCTTCCTCTAATTCATTTGGAAAATAAGGAATGACCCCAATAACATCGATTCCTGTATGCGATTCGATGAAGTTAATTCCATCTTGGAATAAAGAAACGTCCCCTCGAAACTTATTTATAATGATCCCTTTTACACGTGCTCTATGCGCCTCTGGCAATAGCGCTAGTGTGCCAACTATAGAAGCAAACACCCCACCATACTCGATATTTGCAACTAATAAAACCGGGACATCTACTAAATCGGCAATCCGCATATTTACTAATTCCCGATCCGTTAAGTTCACTTCCACAGGGCTGCCGGCACCTTCTAGAATTAAGTAGTCATAGGATGTGGAAAGGCTTTTTAAGCTATTTTCAATAAGTTTCTGTCCTTCTTCAAAAAATCGCTCTCGATAATGTATTCCGTTCATTTTACTCAACTTTTTCCCTAGAATAATGATGTCGGATTCCATATTCCCCGAAGGTTTTAGCAGTATTGGATTCATTTCCGCTACATAAGGGGTTCTTGCCGCTCTTGCTTGTAATGCTTGAGAGATACTAATTTCCAAACCTTCCTCTGTTTGAGTGCTTAAAGAAGACATGTTTTGTGATTTAAAAGGGGCCACGTGTTTTCCTTCATTTGCAAGGAGTCGGCAAATAGCTGTGCATACTAAACTTTTCCCTACGCTAGAAGCGGTACCTTGCACCATTAAGCCTTTCACATCCATCCCTCATTTCCACTGATGACTTATGCCATATTCCATTTCGAAGGCATGATCTGCTTTTGCTACAAGCTTTTGGTGGAGCCTTCCAATCCACTCTTGATATAGAGCTGTAAATTCATATTTGGATACTGGTTCATCCAGCACTTCATTTGAAACAACGACTAGTACTTGTACTTTTTCTAATAACTGATCAATTGCCGCGAATAATGTCTTTTCTACTTCATCCATTTGACTTTCGTACAGCTCATTTGCAAGCCAAGTCGTGACACAATCCCAAAGGATGGCATCCCCTTCTTTGATTTGCGGAACTATTCTCTCCATATGCCTTGGCTGCTCGATCGTCACCCATTCGACTGGATAATTTCTACGGTCGTTTCGATGTCTATTGATGCGCTCCTGCATTTCCTCGTCTACTGCAATGCCAGAAGCAACGTACACGTTTCGTTTTGCTTGCTCGTTCATGACATACCGTTCGGCAAAGTTACTTTTTCCACTTCGCACGCCACCTGTTATAAAGACAAGTTTTCCTCGAACCATTCGGTCATCTCCTTTTGCAAATGCTCCATATGCGCCTTTTCTTTCATGCCTACTCGAAACCATTTTCCATCGAGACCTTTAAAGTTTTCTGTATGGCGAAGGACGCACCCTTTTGCCAATAAATACTCGAAGAATGCTTTTGAACGTGTAGCCTCTGGCAGTTGGAAACAAATAAAGTTCGTCGAAGAAGGCAATACAACGCAGTTCCACTTTTCGAGAAAATCGGTAAACCACTGCCGTATTTCCGTTGCATAAGCAATTGCTTTCATACGATATGCCTCTTCTTTTAAACATTCAGCCCCAATTGTAGTGGCAATTGCATTACTATTCCAATGCGACAACCGGGAGCGAATATCTTTTATGAAGCCTTCGCTACCTACTGCATATCCGAGACGTAAACCTGGAATTGCATACATTTTCGTCATGGAACGTACGACGATAACGTTCGGAAAATCCTTTAAATATGGGATAAATGATTCTTTTTCATCGATAAAATCGAGAAACGCTTCGTCTAAAATCACTTCACATTTATATCTTTTCGCGTATTCGGCTATTTGCATTATTTCTTTTAATGGAATCAAATGGCCGGTTGGATTATTTGGTCTGCAAATATAAATGACTTCTGCAAATTCGATTTCATCTAGCACTTCGTCTAAAGGTAACTCTCCTGTTGCAATTATTTCTTTTATGTACACATTATAAGGGGCTAGAGTCGCTTCATATTCTGAAAAAGTCGGATGAATCAACACTGCACGTTTATTCTCATATCGTTTGGCGAGACTTGCGAATAGTTCTGCTGCTCCATTTCCAACGATGATGTTATCCACAGATATATTATGATATTTTGCAGCAGCAGATAAAAAAGGCTCTCCATGCGGATCAGGGTATTTTGTGATTAACCCAGCATAGGTCGACCATTTTTCCATGACAAATGCCGGTGGTCCTAATGGGTTTACATTTTCACTAAAGTCTATTACCGTTTTCGGTATTTCGATTCCTAGTCGTTCATATACATGATGTGCATTTGCCCCATGATTAGGTAATGCCATATAAAATTCCTCCAATAACCATCATCCAAAGCCAAAATAGAAATACAGCTGTATTCAAATGCGAAATGGTGCTTAGTATATGATTTGGCGTTAAAGGAACCTCTCCAATTCCCATGCGAGCCCGGTTAGAAATGATTCCTTTATATGTATTTATTCCTCCGAGTTGAATGCCAAGCTGATAAGCAGTCGCAGCTTCTAAATAGCCACTATTTGGACTTGGATGCTTTTTCGCGTCAAGCCACCATCCCCGCATTCGTTTTCGAAAAGATAACGCACTTTCTTTTTTGCCCCATAGCATAATGAGATAGCCCGTCAAACGACTTGGTATATAGTTCGCTATGTCATCCAGCTTTGCAGATGCATATCCAAAATCTTCGTATTGCTCATTTTTATAACCGACCATTGAATCGAGCGTATTGATTGCTTTGTATACCCAAAGTCCAGGTGCACCTGCAAATAGAAAAGCATAAAAAAGTGGAGCCGTAATTCCATCGCTAATATTTTCTGAGACAGTTTCTACAACGCCACGTGTAATTTCTTGTTCATCTAGCTTGTCTGTGTCTCTTCCAACAATCCACGATAATTTTTCTCTAGCAGAAGGTAAATCATTTGCAACTAGTGGTTTATACACATCCATCGCTGCTTCCTTTAAGCTTTTTTGTGCTAGTCCCGATGCGATCAACACACTTTCTACTGCAATTCCAACCGCAAGATGGATGGAATATGCACCGAGTAAAATCGCTATTGTAATGGAAAATGTTATTCCAACAACAATAAAAACGAGTAGATATCCTTTCGCTTTCTTCGCGTTTCCTTTATTCAACCAAGTTGTTAGCTTTGAAATGAGCGCACCGATCAATCGAACGGGATGTGGCCAATTCGGTGGGTCTCCGATTATCCTATCGAGTAAGAGCCCTACCGCGATGGCGATTATATGTGGACCCATCCCTATTCCCAGCCTTTTGCTTTTTTATAAATTTGGATTGCTTCGACTGTGCATTCATAGACGCCAAGCCCGATTTTTTTCCCAACTTCCGTAATTGGACCCGCATATGGAATATGCGCTCCTTGTTGTGTTGCTGCAACTAGTACGCTATCCGTTGATGTTCCAGTAGCAATTGTGCCAGTACGAGAATCTTTGACTTGTTCAAATGCAAGTGCTTTCGTTTTTGCTTCGGTTGCAGTAATAACCGCTTGTATAAAAGCTTCCTCTGCTAATTCCCCGTTTATAATTATCCATGTATTTATCGTGCCAATTGCGGGTAATGCCTCAACTTCATAAGCTTTTGCCACATCTACTGCATTCCCAACCCCTGCTGTCACCATAACGATGACGGAGCCGAAATCGCCGTCGTATTGTTTAATGACTGCGTCTTTCGTATAAACAGCTGTCATCATTCCTACTGTTTCTGTTTCAGAATACCCGCGACTAACAAGGAATTGCTGCATTTCTGTTTGTGCATTGTCAATATTATAGTGGGCATCTACTCTTCTATTCACAAATGTTCGGTACCATCCAGTCCCAGCGTTTATTACTGCAGATGACCATGTTTTTAATTGATGCTCCGCTTGGAATACGACTAATTCATCCGTCACTTGAAAGTTTTCTATCGTAATAAGTTTCTCATGACGTTCCTCTTTTATATCCGGTAGTATCGTGATTTGAGGCTTTGGACGTTCCGGGTGCGGATTTGTGCTTATCCTCGCTTTATACACTGTTTCGATTTGGCTTTTCATAACTACTTCATGCGGTTCTCCGATGGCTTTTACTTCGCCTTGATCCATTAATAGAAGCCGATCACAGTAAAGTGCTGCGAGATTTATATCATGAAATATACTGATGATCGTCATTTCGTTTTCATTTGCTTGTGTTTTGATCGTATCAAGCAATTGTTTTTGATGAGCGATATCTAAATGATTTGTCGGTTCATCGAGTAATAGTATTGGAGCTTGTTGCGCAAGTGCTTGTGCTACAAATACACGCTGTTGCTCCCCCCCGGACAATAGATCTAACAAGTGATGCTCGTATCTCTCTATTCCCATTTGTTTCATTGCCAAGGCAACAGCTGCTTCATCTTCGTTCGACCAAGAAGAAAACAAGCCACTTTGATGGGGATAGCGACCAAGTGCAATCGTATCTCTCACAGTATGGGAAAACGCATGACTATGTAGTTGAGGAAGAACCGCCATTTTTTTCGCCAACTCTTTCGATGAATAGGAATTTAACGGTTTCCCATTTATTAATACATCACCGGACTGCTTATGTAGTATTCCACTAATTACTTTTAACAAGGTGGATTTCCCACTCCCGTTTGGTCCAAGGATTCCAAGCATTTCTCCTTTTCCGACATGAAAGGAGACATTTTTAACAATCAATTGGTGATCATATCCACCCGATATATTTTCCACTTGTAACATATTAAATGCCTCCTTTTTTCCGTTGTCTAAAGAAAATAAATGCAAAAACTGGCGCCCCAATAAACGCTGTTATCACACCAATCGGCAGTTCCGTTGGTGCAATAATCGTACGAGACACTAAATCACAAATGATTAATAACGATGCTCCATTTATAAAGCTAAGGGGTAATACATGCCGATTGTCCGAGCCAAATAAAAGCCTCGTCATATGTGGTACGACAAGTCCTACAAATCCAATCGTTCCCGACACCGCAACCGCCGTTCCAGTAAGCATAGAGCCACCGATCAAAATCATCATTTTTCTTTTTTTCACATTGACTCCTAAATGCTGTGCCCGTTCTTCTCCAAACAGCATCGCATTTAGCTCTCTTCTGTTAACCCATAATAAAAGCGTCCCAATAAACACAAACGGTAAAGCCATTTGTACAAAGCTCCAGCCGCGCATCGATACACTTCCTAGAAGCCAACTAATAATTTGACGTAGTTCTTCCCCGGTAAGTGCAATCATAAGTGAAATAACCGAGCCTAAAAAAGAACTAAAAATAATACCAGTTAAAATAATCGTTTCCATTTTCATCGCTCGATCAACTAGCTTTGCAAATGAAATAACAGCTAGCATTGTCACTAATGCACCGATCATACTGAAAACAGGCAACGTGAATATTCCTAAAAATGGTACCGAAATACCGAAAAAGAGCGTAGTCACGGCACCTACTGAGGCACCGGACGACACTCCTAACGTATAAGGATCGGCAAGCGGATTTTTTAACAACCCTTGAAACGCAGCACCTGCAATAGCTAGTGATGCACCAACTAGTCCTGCAAGTACAACACGCGGCATGCGAATTTTCCAAACGATATTCGATGCGATTGCATCTGCTCCCGTATCCCATAATGTGCTGATCGGTACCTTAACGGATCCGACCGATACACCAAGCCAAATTGCTACTAACAGAGCAGCAATCGACAAGATGTAGCCGATCATGGCTTTACTCACTAAATACCTCTGGGTAAATTGCCTTCGCGATCTCTTCTAATCCTTCTGCAAGACGTGGACCTGTACGACTCGTTAAGTTTTCATCTACTTGTACAACTGCATCATTTTTCACAGCAGTAACCGTATCGAATCCATCACGAGCTTTTACGCTATCTACAATTCCATCTACATAGCTATACATAACAATAATCACATCTGGGTTACGGCTAACGATTTCTTCCGGCGATATCATAAACCAGCCTTCTTGATCTGCCGCGATATTTTCCGCATTCACCATATCTAAAAACTCTTGCATGAACGTCCCTTTACCAGGTGTGTAAATTTCCGGAACATCTGATGTTTCAACGAATACAGTTTTCTTTGTTTCCACTTTTGCTACTTTTTCTTTAACTTCTTCTACTTTTGCTTTCATATCTTCAACAATATTTTCTGCTTCTGCTAATTTTCCAGTAGCACGACCGATTTGTTCAATAGTAGTGTATGTTTGGTCGAAGTCCCCTGCATTTTTGACAACGAAAACTTTCACACCAGCATCACGGATTTGTTGTAGACCTGCTTCTCCCATACCAAGACCGGATTCATGTGCGAAAACGATTTCCGGATTCATTGCTACGATTTTTTCCACATTGAATTCTTGCCCACCGATTTTCTCTTTTTCGAGTGCTTCTGCTGGGTAATTATCATAATCATTAACTCCAACGATTTCCTCATTTAATCCTAAAGCAAATAAAATTTCTGTATTACTTGGCATCATCGACACAATTGTTTTTGGCGCTGCTTCTAGGGTAATTTCATTACCAACTGCATCTGTCATTGTTATCGGGAATTCTGTTTCTGTTTCTACTACTGCTTCTTCTTGTTGGGCATTGTCGTTATTTTCGACAGGTGTTTCTTCTTTTTGTCCGCATCCTACTAAAAGTAGTACCGCTAAAGCGATTGTCATCCATAATTGCCATAATTTCTTCATGTTACTTCCCCCATTTTCTGTGCAAATAAAAAACTCTCGTCCACTGTACGAGAGATAGAATAGGTATAAATCTGCTAGGTTTGCCATATGCCAAGCTGACTCACACGTTACCTATCCTCGTAGGCATTAAAGTGTTTACTCATAAAGGCAGGTTTTCTGACTCATGATAGAACTCTATCACATACAGTGGCGGGACCGCGCTGGATTTGAACTAGCTTCCCTTTTAACTTGCTAGTTTCATAGCAAGCACCTTTATTTTCGAAATATTTCGTATGCATCGACTTAATTATACATGAAATAGATTGGTTGTCGACAGGATTTTTCGTGAGCAGATGTGTTTGTCTGTTTTAATAGGATAATTGCAATATATGTGCGGATAATGACGGATCGGCTCGATTAGCGAGCAGATATGCGCGGATAAGCTGAGCATTTGCTCGGATGACCAGGGGGATTGCTCGGATGGGGCTCTGATTTAGCCTGTCCTCGGCGGTAGGGGCGGATGCCGGGCTTTTAGGAGCACATAGCCGAGATTTAGGGGCGGATAAACCTCCACTAGGGGCGGTCGCGGACGGTAGGAGCGGATGCCGGGCTTTTAGGTGCGCATAGCCGAGACTTAGGGGCGGATAAACCTCCACTAGGGGTGGTCATGCGCGGTAGGAGCGGTTGCCGGGCTTTTAGGAGCGCATAGCCGAGACTTAGGGGCGGATAAACCTCCACTAGGGGCGGTCGCGGACGGTAGGAGCGGATGCCGGGCTTTTAGGTGCGGATAGCTGATACTTTGGAGCGGATAAACCTCCACTAGGGGCGGTCGCGGACGGTAGGAGCGGTTGCCGGGCTTTTAGGAGCGCATAGCCGAGACTTAGGGGCGGATAAACCTCCACTAGGGGCGGTCGCGGACGGTAGGAGCGGATGCCGGGCTTTTAGGTGCGGATAGCTGATACTTTGGAGCGGATAAACCTCCACTAGGGGCGGTCGCGGACGGTAGGAGCGGTTGCCGGGCTTTTAGGAGCGCATAGCCGAGACTTAGGGGCGGATAAACCTCCACTAGGGGCGGTCGCGGACGGTAGGAGCGGATGCCGGGCTTTTAGGTGCGCATAGCTGATACTTAGGAGCGGATAGACCTCCACTAGGGGCGATCATGCGCGGTAGGAGCGGATGCCGGGCTTTTAGGAGCGCATAGCCGAGACTTAGGGGCGGATAAACCTCCACTAGGGGCGGTCGCGGACGGTAGGAGAGGATGCCGGGCTTTTAGGAGCGCATAGCTGATACTTAGGAGCGGATAGACATCCACTAGGGGCGGTCGCGGGCGGTAGGAGCGGATACCAGACTTTTTAGGAGCGCATAGACATTATTTAGGAGCGAATCCCCCCTTAAAACGTCGCCAAGCACAAAAAAACACTCCGACCGAGGTCGAAGTGTTACATATTACATCTTTTCTGGAGCGGCTACGCCGATTAAGCGTAGTGCGTTCGCAATTGTTTGGCGAGCAGAGGTTACTAGTGCAAGACGAGCGCCAGTAAGTGCTACGTTTTCTGCATCGAGTACTTTATCCGCATTGTAGAAACTGTGGAATGTTGCTGCAAGCTCTTGTATATAAGTAGCGATTCGGTGTGGTGCACGAAGTTTTGCAGAGTCTGCTACTACTTGTGGGAAGTCACCGATTTTTTTCAATAAGTCTAATTCTTTTTCACTTTGCAATAACTCAAGTGAATCTGTTGAAGCTTTCAAGCCTTGTGTTTCAGCTGCTCGTAAGATCGAGGAAATACGAGCATGTGCATATTGTGCATAGTATACTGGGTTTTCATTCGATTGGGAAACAGCTAAATCTAAGTCGAAATCCATATGTGAATCGCCAGAACGCATACCGAAGAAGTAACGAACTGCGTCTAGCCCTACTTCTTCTACTAGCTCGCGCATCGTAACTGCTTTACCAGTACGTTTACTCATTTTCATTTTTTCGCCGTCTTTATACAGCTGCACCATTTGAATAACCGATACTTCTAGTTTTTCACGCTCGTATCCAAGCGCTTCAATTGCCGCTTTCATACGAGGGATGTATCCGTGGTGATCCGCTCCCCAAATATTAATCAGTTGGTCGAAGCCACGAACTAATTTGTCTTCATGGTACGCGATGTCTGGTAATAAATACGTGAATGAACCATCACTTTTGATCAACACACGGTCTTTATCGTCACCAAATGTTGTAGAACGGAACCAAGTCGCTCCTTCTTCTTCGAAAATATGGCCGTTTGCTTTTAATTTATCAAGTGCGACTTCGATTTTTCCATCTTCATATAACGATGTTTCAGAGAACCAGTTATCGAAACCTACACGGAAGTCCGCTAAGTCTTTTTGTAATTTAGCAAGCTCTACTTTTAATCCATGTGAACGGAACGCTTTATAACGTTCTTCGTCTGACATTTGAACAAACTTATCTCCATGCTCTTTTACAAGATCTGCTGCGATATCGATAATATCTTGACCGCGATATCCGTCTTCCGGCATTTCTTTTTCTAACCCTAAAGCTTCAAAATAGCGCACTTCAATGGAAACAGCTAAGTTATGGATTTGATTTCCAGCGTCATTAATATAATATTCACGAGCTACATCGTATCCAGCGAAATCAAGTACATTACATAATGAATCCCCGACAGAAGCACCACGCGCATGCCCTAAATGTAAGTCACCTGTTGGGTTCGCAGATACAAACTCGACTTGAATTTTTTCCCCTGCACCAGTTTTTGTGCGGCCATAATCGGCTTGTTCCGTAAGTACAGCTTTAATTACTTCTTGTAAATAATCTTTACGCACGGTAATATTCATAAATCCTGGACCGGCGATATCGATTTTGTCCATCATTGTACCTGACATATCTAGGTTTTCTACAATAGCGTCCGCAATTTGACGTGGATTCTTTTTCGCTAGTTTAGTTAATTGCATCGCGATATTTGTTGCATAATCCCCATTTGCTTTATCTTTCGGTGTTTCTAAATGAATAGCTGGAATCTGATCTTCCGCTACTAATTCTGCTTTTACAATTGCTTGTTGCAATGCTGTTTTAATCGATTGTTGCACTTTTTCTACTGCGTTCATTTAATTCGCCTCCGTATAAATTAGTTCTAATGTATATGTACCTGCGATTTCTTCATTTATTAATAGCTCATATTCTACTCGAAAATGACCATTTTCAAAATTGAGCTGCTTCGTATTTGTTGTAATCATCATAGAGCCATATCCAGAATCATAGCTTCCATTTTGAAGTTCTCCTTTTACGAATGGCAGTCTCATTTTTACGCCGCCACTTCTAAGAATTAATGCAGAATCGTTACTTAACTTGACCGTTGTTTTGATCGCTTTTTCATTTTGCGTTTCTTCGTAAACTATATAAGGTTGAGCTCCTTTGATTGTTAGCTCACCTGTTGTTTGTATGTCAAATGTTTCCGCTGCAACATCTGGATGTTGAATCGTAGATAATAAGCGGACATTTACTGATTTTTTTATTGGTTGAGACATTGCGTTCATCCTTTGAAGCATTTTTTACTGTAACCTTTTTATTATAATGCTAAAAGCATGGGAATGACAACTAAACATAAGCTAAATTAAAAAAGCTATCATTACAAATAGGCTGCTCACACAGTATAGAGATAATGCATCTTAGAGAGTCACTGCAAGTGCAGTTGATTTCCGCTCCAGGCGGACGCTTTCCGCGGGCACGGCTTCAGCCGCTTCCCTCGCTTCGCTCAGTCCAGGGTCTTCAGCTCGCGCTGTTCCCGCAGGAGTCGCCGCCTTGCGCTACAATCAACAAAAATACGCTGACTAATTAGCATCAACATTTGATGAATCACTAACAATGCAATTTTCCATACCAATAATTGTCGTTTCCTATTAGTAATTTCTTCAATATGAGAATTGGTTGCTTATGTTAGCAAATTGGTTGCTTTCAATGATCAGTTGACTGTTCTTAGCCTTATATTGGATTTTTAATTGCTTTTCTAATAAACCTTTTTGTTTTAAAGCTAGAAATTAAATAGTCAGCAAGCTCCTTTGATTTTCGCGGAAGGGCGGCGACTCCTGCGGGATGAGTGAGACAGATGAGACATCACAACGTACGCGTAGCGTCGGTGATGGCTCATCGCTCACCCCGCGGAAAGCGTCCGCCCTGCAGCGGAAATCCTGGCGGTAACTTCCTTAAGACACATTACTTCTATATCGCGTTTAATAAAGTGATATAGCTTTAGTTTGGAAAGAGTTATACGTATAACACAAATTTTGTGATTTCCTAGAAACAAAAAAACGTGTGCCCTAAAAAGGACATCACGTTTCTAAATTATTTAACCCAACCTAAAATCATTTCTCTTAATAACTTCGAAGCAGTATTAGCGGTTTGTTCAGATGAGTCGTAAATCGGGGCAACTTCTACTAAGTCGAAACCAACTACGTTTACGCCTGAGTTTGCGATTGCATGGATAGAAGCTAGTAGCTCGCGGCTAGTGATTCCACCGCAGTCTACTGTTCCAGTGCCAGGTGCGTGTGCAGGGTCCAATACGTCGATATCAATCGTTACATAAACTGGACGACCTTCAAGCGTTGGTAGCACTTCTTTCAAAGGCTCTAATACGTCGAACTTCGAAATATG
Source organism: Psychrobacillus sp. OK032 (assembly GCF_900111345.1). Taxonomy (GTDB): domain Bacteria; phylum Bacillota; class Bacilli; order Bacillales_A; family Planococcaceae; genus Psychrobacillus. The sequence continues at coordinate 273,872 of NZ_FOGY01000003.1, read as the reverse complement.
CATGCCATTTTCTTTTGCCCAATCGAACTCTTCTTTCATTCCAGAACGGATTCCAAATGAATAAACGTTTTCCGGTCCGATATATTCGGCAATTTTACGAATCGGTGTTGAGTGAGAAAGTGGCTCTCCTTCGTATTCCACACGTAAATCGGTATGCGCATCCATATGGATAATCGCAAGGTCTTTGTAGTTGTCTGCCACTGTTTTCATAACCGGCCATGACACTAAATGCTCGCCACCCATGCCGACTGGGATTTTCCCGTCTTGCATTAACTGGCGAATAAAACCTGCTATTAACTCAATACTTTTCGATGCATTTCCAAAAGGAAGTGGAATATCTCCTGCATCGAAATAATTTACATCATCTAGCTCGCGGTCCAAATAGGGGCTGTATTCCTCTAGTCCAATCGATACTTCACGAATACGTTGCGGGCCAAAGCGTGAGCCCGGGCGGAAACTTACCGTCCAGTCCATTGGCATGCCGTAAATAACGGCTTGTGCTTCGTCGTAATTTTGCTTGCTTTTAATAAATACATTTCCTGAATAAGCTTCGTCAAATCGCATCGGCTTACTCTCCAGCTAAGTCTTTCACAAATTTCGGCAATACGAATGCTGCTTTGTGAAGCTCTTTTGTATAGTATTTTGTGTCAATTTCATGGAATTGCTCGTCTGGAACTTGAAGTGGATCGTATTTTTTAGAACCAATTGTAAAGCACCATAGTCCACTTGGGTACGTCGGAATATTTGCCAAATACATATTCGTAATTGGGAAAATTTCTTTTACGTCTTTTTGAACTTGGCGAATTAAATCTGCTTTGAACCAAGGGTTGTCCGATTGTGCAACGAATAATCCATCTTCTTTCAACGCTTTTGAAATTCCAGCATAGAATCCTTTAGTAAATAAGTTTACTGCAGGTCCTACAGGTTCAGTAGAATCTACCATGATAACATCGTATTCGTTTTCAGATTCTGCAATATGCATGAAACCGTCGCCTACTTGTACATCTACACGTGGGTTTTCTAATTCACATGCAATTTCCGGTAAATAGATCTTCGAATACTCAATAACTTTTCCATCTATATCAACAAGTGTTGCTTTCTTTACTTTCGGGTGCTTCATAATTTCACGAATTACGCCACCGTCTCCGCCACCAACAACTAATACATTTTCCGGGTTTGGATGAGTAAATAAAGGAACGTGTGCAACCATTTCATGGTATACAAACTCATCTTTTTGAGACGTCATAACCATGCCGTCTAAAAAGAGCATATTCCCCCACTCTTCTGTTTCTGCCATTTCTAACAGTTGAAAATCTGTTTGCTCTGTATGAAGTGTTCGTTTTACCTTCATTGTAATTCCAAAATTCTCTGTTTGTTTTTCTGTAAACCAAAATCCAGCCATCTATCTATCTCCTTTGTGTATACGTTATGTATATAGTGTATCAAAAAAATAATACAAAGAAAGTATAGAGCTTTTTGACAAAAGTGCAATACTTTTTTCTTTTTCCGTTTAATTTGAATCTATTGTTCTCATACTAATAAAAACATCCAACAAGAGACGGAGGAGATTTTTATGGGGCGTGTACAATACCGGAAAAAAGCCACTCGATCTAAACGCATGAAAAGAGTTTTTTTACTTAGTATCGTTGCTAGCTTCGCATTTATTGGTGCACTTGTTACGCTCCGAGTTTACGCTCAAATCGTTGGTGCACCTATTATTCAAGTACCTATTTCCTCCGTCTTTCTAGATGACCAAGGAAATGTAATTGGGGATCGATTTGAAGATCAGAGGCGCTATTGGGTTTCACTCGAGGACATTTCTCCATTCGTATCACAAGCGATTATTGCAGTAGAGGATCAGGAATTTTATGAGCATCACGGGTTTGATTATACTCGAATTGCTTCTGCACTTTTAAAGGATATAAAGGCAATGCGAAAAGTAGAAGGTGCAAGCACGATTACCCAACAATATGCTAGAAATCTATTTTTGACGCATGACAAGACTTGGACTCGAAAGATTAACGAAGCATTATATGCTTACCGTCTCGAAATTTTTTATGAAAAAGATGAATTGCTCGAAGGATTTTTGAATACCGTTTATTTTGGCCATGGCATGTATGGTGTGGAGGCCGCAAGTCGATATTATTTCGGAAAAAGCGCAAAGGATTTAACGCTTGCAGAATCTGCACTATTAATGGGAATTCCAAAAGGCCCTACTTATTATTCCCCGTTAGTTGATGAAGAAAAAGCGGTGAACCGACAACAACTCATTTTAGCACTAATGGAAAACCAGCAATTTATTACTGCCGAGCAACGAGAACGTGCTACCCAAGAGCAATATGTGTTGAAAACGGAAGATTCGCTAATGAAGAAAAAAGCAGCTCCTTACTTTTTAGAAGAAGTTTGGAAAGAGGCGACAGGAATCCTTCAGAAAAAGGGTCGACGAATTGAAGAAGGTGGATGGACCATCGAGACTACTTTGAACAGAAATCATCAACAAGTAGCAGAAGAGGTCATCGAAAAGTGGATGCCAGAAGGTGAGTTACAAATTGGATTTGTTAGCCTTGAACCGAAAACGGGATATGTTACAGCAATGGTTGGCGGACGTAATTTTAGTGAAAGTCCATTTAACCGAGTAACTCAAGCAAAAAGGCAACCTGGTTCTACGATTAAACCTTTATTATTTGCTTCGGCGTTAGAAAATGGATTCACTCCCCTTACGTATATGAAAAGTGAACGAACTATTTTCACGTATGATAATGGTCGACAAGAATATGAGCCGAAAAATGTGAATGGTGAATTTGCAGAACATCCTATATCAATGGCACAAGCACTTGCCATTTCTGATAATATTTATGCGGTAAAAACACTTGAACAAATTGGGTATAAACCATTCGAGCAACTGATTGAACGATTCAATGTTCATATGAATGTCGACGATACGCCTGCAACAGCGCTCGGCACATCGGAAGCTTCTTTAATGGACATGACAAAAGCGTATAACACGATCTCTGGAAAGGGAATCCTGAGAGAACCAACCTATATTACGAAAATCACAGATAATAATGGCAAGGTTATTTATGATTTGGAGAAAGATAAAAGGAAAGATAAAAAAGTATTGCTCGAACAAGATGCATTTATGCTGGCTCATTTACTAACTGGTATGTTCGATCCCATTTTTAATGATTACTCCCCTGCAACTGGCATTAGTATTCGTGCAAAACAAACGAGACCATATGCTGCAAAATCAGGGACGACAATTTCTGATCAATATTTAATCGGGTTCACCCCACAATTAACTGCGGGTGTTTGGAATGGTTATGATCAAGGAAAACAGGTGAGTGAAGCGGAGGCAAGACAAGTAACGAAGCAAGTGTGGATTGAATTTATGGAAAAAGCACATCAAGGTTTACCATCCGAACCATTCATCGCTCCTCCTGGGGTTCGCGGAGTTATTGTGGATATTGAGACAGGAGGAATCGCTACTTCCGCTTGTGAGAAACAAAGACTTGTTTATTTAAAAGAGGAAGACGTTCCCACTAAATTATGTACCGATCCAACTTTGAAGCAGCAAACCTTCGAGGCATCAGATGACGAAGATACAGAACCATGGTCGATTTTCCCGTTTTCGTTTTTTGGAGAATAAATGGTGATAGAAGGCTTAGGGCCAATTCCCCAACGAAAGCAAACCAAAACAAAAATAAAAAGCTTTCTACTACCTAATAAAGGTAATAGAAAGCTTTTTCTTAGTTGTTGCGTTCCGCCAAAATTATGTAATTACTGGATTGGGTTGTCACAATGATTACATTTCTCTAGCCTACTTACGACTACTAAGTGTCCTAGCATTACTGTGAAGTAAGCTTTAAGTAAATTGTACTGTCTTTTCGATTCGAATTCAACCTCATAACGCAATTATGCCAAATTGTTACTGTTTAATTGGAAGTTACAGACAACTCATTATGCAACTGTCCCTTACTACGCTCCCACATTTCAAGGTTATGCGTTTGTAAAAAATCACGCAAAATATTTTTGGAACGATCATCCATAAAATCTACCATAATATGGCGTTTCATCGATTTGTCCATTCGATTTACATGGTCTGCAAGTAGTTTGTAACCACGGCGTTTTTCTCGGTTTACAACCATTTCGCACGCAGTAACTCCTGCGTAATACGGTCCTTCCGCTTTATAATCGATTGTTACCCAAACTAGCCAATATGGTTTTCCGCCTTCCGAGTCTTCTCGGTTCGTCGTAAACTTGATACCTTTTTCTATTTCGCTTCTAGCATGCATTGCGCCAATTTCGATTGATGCAACTCCTTCTTGTACGTCGATAATAACTGGTGACACATTTTCCAAAGATAGTGAACCGATCCCAAATCCTTTGTGTCCATCAGTTGGATCATTTTTTATAATGGTGAAGCCAATTTTTTGTTTTGGTTTTTCTTCATTTGCCATTCGAAAGTTCCCTCCGTTCTGTTATGATATCTAGTATACAGAAAATTTTATGAAAGGAGGAAATTAAATGCCATATGTAACAGTAAAAATGCTAGAAGGTCGTACGGAAGAACAAAAAAGAGCTTTAGTAGAAAAAGTAACAGCTGCAGTATCAGAAACTGTAAACGCACCAGTTGAGAATGTTGTCGTGTTTATCGAGGACATGCCGAAGAATCATTACGGTGTTGCTGGGAAATTATTTAGCGATAAATAATGCTAGCTAGTATGGCTCTTTACCTTGGTAAAGAGCTTTTTTGGTTTTGTTGCTTTGGACTAGTGGTTTGTCGTGTTCAGTGTGTGTTATGTCTCGCTTAGGATTTTTTTGGAAAATTACACACTTAAAGATTGCTCGTTGCCTTGGCGAAGGGCTTTTTTTTGGTTTTTTTGCTTTGGACTAGTGGTTTGTCGCTTTCACAGTGGGTTTTGTCGCGTTCGATGAGTAGTTTGTCGCGTTCAGTGTGTGTTATGTCTCGCTTAGGATTTTTTTGGAAAATTACACACTTAAAGATTGCTCGTTGCCTTGGCGAAGGGCTTTTTTTGGTTTTGTCGCTTTGGACTAGTGGTTTGTCGTGTTCATGGTGGGTTTTGTCGCGTTCACTGTGTGTTATGTCTCACTTAGGATTATTTTGGAAAATTTCACACTTAAAGATTGCTCGTTACCCTGGCGAAGGGTTTTCTTTTTTGGTTTTGTCGCTTTGGACTAGTGGTTTGTCGTGTTCATGGTGGGTTTTGTCGCGTTCGAAGAGTAGTTTGTCGCGTTCACTGTGTGTTATGTCTCGCTTAGGATTATTTTTCCAACAAAAAAAAGAACTACCCTAGTGGATAGTTCTCATGTTCATTAAATTCATGACGAATTCATATGCATCTGCGATTTCTTCTTCTGTGAAATTCAACTTTCCTTTCACAGCATGAAGCTTTTCAATTTGATCTTCTTTTGGAAGATGGTCAAAAAATAATAGTGTCGAAACTAGTTCTAAGAATCGGGAGCTCTTCCCTTTCATTTGATCAATGCATGCGACAAGCGCTGGAGTTGCTTCTTCCACTTGCGCCATTTGTGTGAAATGCTCGCCTGCATCCGTCATTTGATATTTGTACTGGACGTATGATCCCTTATCTTGTCTTTCTTCTTGTAAAAATCCCATATTGCAAAGTTCTTCCACTCGTAATGTGAGCTCATGAGAATATGGACCATATACATGAAACTCGTATTTTTCTTTGTATGGATAGTCTAATTTTTTAGCAATGTAAACCATTTTTTGCAGCTTTTTTCTGCCAGTTATTCCGTCTGCTGCTCCGATAAATTGTATAATTTTTGCATGTTCTTCTAGCAATTCAAGCCCACCTCTTATAATCAAATTCACCTTGGCGTATTTGCTTCCACTTCACTTTGTTCAGCTCCGCAGGAAAAACAGTGCTCCTGCGCACAGCTCGTCGCAGAAAACAGTGCGTCCAGATTTCGCACCTGGCTTGCCAGGTGAACTCCTTACGAAAGCTGGACATCCGCCGGAGGCAATATAATTCAGCAACAATTTTCTGCTGAATTACTTCAACAATTCTAATATTTGCTTTTTCAATGCTTTTTTCTTCCCGTCTTCCGTTAAAAAGTCTTCTGGAAAATATAATTTATGATCGGTTCGACGTTTCCCTGAAATCGCTTCTACAACATCAGATTCACGAGAAAGTTCTCTAATTTCACCTGATGGCATGAGTAAATGGATAGGAATTCGTTCTCCTTCTTCTCCAGGTCGATAAAAATCATACGGCAAGTCCGATGACGAATCAAAAACTAAATAGTATTCTGGATCTATACCCGCTTTTTTAAATAATAATTCTAACTCTTTCATCTTCACATAATCTTTTGCCAGATCAAACTCGATGTATTGAAATAACTTGCGATTGACAAAACGATAACTCAAATCAGCTAAGATTGGATCTTTCTCTGTTATCCAAAGCTGGAAATATGTCAATAAAACACCTTCATCTAACGCTAAATACTCATTTAACGTAAATGTACCATCGAAAAAACCTTGAAAATGAGTAGGTTGCTGTGCAAAATCATACCCACTTTCGCTTAATGCCTTTGCTCGATGTAAAATCTTCGTTAAAATCACTTCTGCACTTCTCGAAACAGGATGAAAATACACTTGCCAGTACATTTGGTATCGACTCATTATATAGTCCTCCACCGCATGCATACCGCTCGATTTTATAACGATTTGATCTTCTCTTGGGCGCATAACACGTAAAATTCGTTCCATATCAAAATGCCCGTAGCTTACCCCTGTAAAGTACGCATCTCGTTGTAAATAATCCATACGATCCGCATCGATTTGACTGGATATTAAGCTAACAACTTGTTTGTTTGTATATGTTTTCCCTATTACGTCTGCTACTTTTTGCGGAAAATCCTTGCTTACTCTTTTTAATATTTCATTTACTTCGGTATCCCCAAGTAATATTTTTCCTGTAAATTCCTCATGGTCCAGATTAAACACATTTTCAAAAGCATGTGAAAATGGCCCATGTCCCAGATCATGTAAAAGTGCCGCACATAAAACTAATAGTCTTTCGGAGGCATCCCATTCTGGTCGACCATCGAAACTATCATCCACAATTCGGCGAACAATTTCGTAAACTCCTAGAGAGTGACTGAAACGGCTGTGTTCTGCACCGTGAAAAACTAGATACGTAGTACCAAGCTGTTTAATGCGGCGAAGTCTTTGAAATTCCTTCGAACCGATGACATCCCAAATTACTTGATCTCGAACATGGATATACCGGTGAACCGGATCTTTGAACACTTTCTCTTCTGATAGTTTTTGCGTTGCATAGCTCATTCGCCCACCTCCGTGAAGTTAGATGTTATTTACCCTTCATTATAACGAAAAAAACCGCTTCATGTAAGGCGGCAAAAGTTCTGTTTAGTCTTCTATCTTAGCGCGTACTTTTTCCATTAATTCGTCTTCGGTTAAAGCAGCAACTGGACGATTATTCACAAATGCGAATGTCTTTTTTCGTCCAGGTCCACAGTAAGATTGACATTCTTTTATTTCAATTTCTGCTTCTGGATCTATCGTCTTTAGCTTTGGAATTAATGTTTTTAAATTGACGGCCTGACACTCATCGCAAACTCGGAAATGGTTTGCCATTCGTCCACAACCCCTTTCATCAATTAAGACCCGACGTAAGTGCTTCCAGATTTTAAAATTATACTCATCAGTTAGCCGTTATTCCATGGATGCGACGTATTTAGGCTAACATCCTTTCAACCCTTTCAAAATCTGTGAAATCCGCCGTAGATTAACATGATTCAGTGGGCGTTTTGGACACCCACTGAATCATGTTAATAGTAATAGTCTACAGGCCATTGTATCTTAAAAGATATATTGCTATCAAGTGTATTTTACGTGAATAAAAGAGCGCTATGTTGTCCATGATGTTAATAGAGTAACGAAACTATGAACATGGTAGGAGGAGCAATATGGTAAAAATAAGACAAGACGCATGGATGACGGAAAATGATGAAATGTTAGCAGAGATGGTGTTACGACACGTCCGTGAAGGAAGTACGCAACTAAACGCATTTGAAGAAGCAGGTGATGAATTAAATCGAACTGCAGCTGCATGCGGATTTCGTTGGAATGCAGTTGTTCGCCATCAGTATGAGGCTGAACTGAAAGAAGCAAAAAAAGAACGGAAAGAAAAGCTACGTATATTAGGAAAAGATTATCGCCGAAGAGGAAACGGTATTTATCTTGCCAAACCTCAGGAAGAAGGCGAACGCACAACATCGGTTCCGGTTTCTGCTTTATCGATTGATATTATTATTGCATATCTCGTTCGTTTACAGCATAGCGATTCGGACATATCCAGATATCGCCATTTGGCTTCTATATCAAACGAGAAAATTCGCAAACTAGAAAGTGAACTTGCAAAACTAGAAAAAGAAAATGCGGCTATTAAACAAGATTACGAGCAGTTTGTACAAATCATGAACCGTGCGCGACGACTCGTTACATTGAATGATGAAGAAATGCCTGCAGTACCTGTTTTCCAAATGGAGAAGAACGGTAACCTTGTTTCAAAAGAACCACCAACTATGTAAGCAGTTGGTGGTTTTTCTTATTAGTAAGTATAATCTTTTTATACTAAGTATCGATCCAGCTCCGTGCGTTGCAAGGGCACTGAAAAAGTGATATCCGCTAATTGGATTTAGCACGGCTCTGTTCGCTTTCCGTGGGCGAGCGCCAAGCCTCCTCCTACGCTACGCTTCGTGCGGGGTCTCGGCTGTCTCGCTTTCCCACAGGAGTCTCACGCCGCCGTGCTAAATCCTATAGAATGTAATATTACTAAATCAAATATTTTAAATAAAAAAATCGCCAATAGACCTATTCAGCGCCGTCTGGGCAGACATAATCGCTTACTTCCCTTATTTCTCCAGCATCTTTTTGTTTCGATCGACAACGCGTTGCATATAAAACTGGTATAGTTCCATTTCATCTTGTGTGACGGATTGCGATGCTATTTTTGTAGATAGCTGCTGTAGAACCTGTTGAACCCGAATCACGATGTCCTGAACCGTAAAGGATGCGTTTAATAGTTCATTTAGTGAAGCCATTACTTCTGGCTTTATGACCGGGTAGCTGAATTTTGTTTCTTCCCCTTGCACGCCGATGTCATAAAACTCGCGGATTAAGTCTGCGCGCTCACTTCCACTACCTTCTACACATAAGTATATTTGTACAGCAATGCCTTGACGGAGTCTCCGCTGTGATATTCCAGCAAATTTCTTTCCATCAATACTCAAATCATATGAACCTGGGCAATATGAACCGACAATTTCATAAGCTTCTATTTTTCCTTCTGCTTCTGGAAATAGAAGCCGGATGAAAGTCAGCATTACGTCGTAACCTGTGGAAATATCAATCGTTTGCGCTTGCTCTGATAATACGATTGAAATATTTAGCACCCCATCATCTAATACAACCGCAAGTCCTCCCGAATTACGCACAATCGGTATGTATCCTTGCGTACGTAGAAAATCTTGTGCATCTTCTACGAATGGTAATCGGTGATCTTGAATACCTAAAACAACAGTTTGATCATGTACCCATGTTCGAACAGTTGACGGTGATAAACCTTGTCCAACTAAATGACAAAGCAGGTCATCCGCTGCAAATGATTCTAATGCGGAGCGACTTTTTCCACTAAGTGATTGATCCCAAAATCGCCAAACTTTTTGCTGTAATAATGATTCTATTTCTGACATATTTCTTACTCCTTAATCTAACGCTTATGCTACTGTTTTCCTTTGTTCAAGCATACACGACTTTGTCACATATTGTCATGTAATATCGAAGTCATTACGAGATAAGAATCTTTTCTTATGATAAACTAAAGATGTAAATTTCTTATATAAAAGGAGTGTCTGATAAAATGAATGAAGCAGCAATTACATTAGACGGTTGGTACGTTTTACATGATTTTCGCCAAATGGACTGGGCGTCTTGGAAACAAGTTGACCCAGAACTTCGCAAACAAGCAACAGATGAATTTATCGCATTTTTAGACGAACTTCAACAAGCAGATGACGCAAAAACAGGCGCACATGCTTTTTACACAATTGTCGGTCAAAAAGCAGATTTCATGTTAATGACTTTACGTCCAACAATAGACGAACTTCAAGAAATCGAAGCGAAATTCAATAAATTAACGATTGCAGACTTTACAATTCCTGCGTATTCTTACGTATCAGTTGTAGAATTGTCTAACTACCTAGCTGGAGAATCTACGGAAGATCCATATCAAAATCCACATGTACGTGCTCGTTTATATCCAGAACTTCAACGTTCACAATATATTTGTTTCTATCCAATGGACAAGCGTCGCGACGGTGATGACAACTGGTATATGCTTCCAATGCAAGAACGTAAAGATTTAATGCGCAGCCATGGTTTAATCGGTCGCAGCTACGCTGGTAAAGTTAAACAAATCATCTCTGGATCAGTAGGCTTTGACGATTTCGAATGGGGCGTAACACTATTCTCAGACGATGTTCTTCAATTTAAAAAGTTAATATACGAAATGCGTTTTGATGAAGTAAGCGCTCGTTATGCGGAATTCGGTTCATTCTTTATCGGTACAATTTTAGCAGGTGAAAAACGAGTAGAATTTTTCAACATCTAAATAGTTAATAAGAAAAGCACAAGCGCCCTTTAAGATCAATACCTATTTCTATTGTTTGCGGGGGGCTTTGGACAGACTTGTATAGTATTACAATTTGATTTTTTAGAGAGGCTGGTCCGTGACAACGTCACGACCAGCCTCTCTTTTTTCGGTAATCTTTATGGGTATAATGAGTGTAGAGATGCTTTCTAGCTCATAAAGCTTCAGAGGAGGAAAGTTCACATTCCAATAAATGTTAACTTTTTTTGGTCGTATACTCTTTTACCAGTAGTAGAAAATTAGATGAATGCCTTTTTAAAGATTCTTTCTAGCTAACAAGTCCATCCCCTCTTCCTTACTTTATGTACAACCACTTCATTTTTCTATCGTTCAAAGTACCAGTGACTTTATGCATTCAAAAAGTGTATACTCCCTTATCTTTTTAGTTGCACTTTCTTTTATGATTAATTTGAAAACATTTAATTGATTGTAGTGGAAGGCGGCGACTCCAGCGGAGGCCGACAGGATGTGGGTCACGAAGGCGTTGCCACACGATGTGGCGCTCTTAGCCTTCGCTCCTCTGTTGAGACAGATTAGACATCACAATGTAAACGTAAGCGGCGGTGATGGCTCATCGCTCACCCGCGGAAAGCGTCCGCCTGGAACGGAAATCAGCAGTTATATTGAATCGATCTTTTTTCTTTCCACCTCTTTTATCGATATGTATTATTTCTCTTTTTCCAACATAGTGTATATATAGGAGGTGGTGCATTGGCAGCAATTCAATCCAATTCCAAACAACTAGATCTACTTGCGAGGCTAATGTGTGCAGAAGCAGAGGGTGACGGTCAGCTTGGCATGCTATTAGTTGGTAATGTTGGAGTGAACCGAGTGCTTGCCGATTGCCTAGATTTTCGTGATACGTAATTTAGAAGAGATGGTATTCGAAAAACAGGTGGCTTTGTGGCAACAACCAAACCGTATTTTTCAACTAGCTCGAGAATCTGATAGAAAGTTAGCAAGACGCGTTATTAATGGGGAACGTTTTGATCCAGGTGGCGACTGTCCTCCTCAGGTGGTATAACCAGTGGAACACCGGACGTTTTAAAACGCATTATTTTTACTCCCCAACCGTTGCCGATTGCCCAAGCGTGTAATTTCATTTATGGAAAGGATGTATGAATGGTTCAATATTACTGGCACCCTGGAGGTTATCCACCACAACCGCAACAGCATCAACAGCATATGACTCCTCCTGCTCAACCACCAAGCCCAGGCCGACAAGAAGAATCTTATATCGAGAACATTTTAAGAATGAATAGAGGAAAGCTAGGTACATTCTATTTCACGTTCGAAAATAACAAAGAATGGAACGCAAAAGTGATTAAAGGCTATGTCGAAGCAGCGGGTCGCGATCACCTCATCATTAGTGATCCAAATGGGAAAAGATACTTAATGTTATTGATTTATTTAGATTATGTAACATTCGATGAAGAAATTAAATATAACTTATAAACAAAGAGACTTATCCGAATTTAAAGGATAAGTCTCTTTGTTGTACTACTTCACTATTCACTTCATTAACTTGCAAACTTCGCTGCAGCAACGATAATCAAAATCCATCCGACTAAAAACGCTACACCGCCGATTGGTGTAATTGCTCCCAACACACCGATACCCGTCAAACTTAATACATACAAACTTCCAGAGAATAAAATAATCCCCGCTAGTATTAAATAGCCAGCTGTATTCAATGATGAAACAGATCCTATTAATTTGCTACTCATTAAAATGCCGATCGCGATTAGTGCAAGCGCATGGAACATTTGATATTGAACAGCTGTTTCCCAAATTGCTAAATACTTTTCAGATAGTTTTTCTTTTAAAGCATGTGCCCCAAAAGCTCCAAATGCTACCGCTAAAAATGCGTTGATAGCCCCTGCAATGATAAATAATTTCACAATCATTCCTACTTTCTATCTTTCTATTTAGAAATCAAATAATGACTCTCCGTTTGCATCGTCTTCCTTCAGCGCTACTGGCTGTTGTATAGTCGGTGCTATTGACACAGCTTGTACAACTGACGAAGCTTGCGGTGAAGTTGAAGGCACAGACTCTAGCGCTAAATCGCATAATGCCCGAATAGCAGCGAGTGCTTCTCTTTTTGTTTGTTCATTGCCAGTTATTTTTGCTTGTTGTAATTGTTTATCTATTTGCATGAAGATATGTTCATATGAAATCATCGTCTTTGCCCCTCTACTTGCTTTTGTTCAAATTTCAAGCATTCCATGCCAGAGGTACGCTTTACTAATGCCGATGGGAGCTCTTTCGTTTTAAACCCGTAAGCTTTGCACCCACGTGGATGCCGGGCATCCCATGTAGTAAAAAAATGGCGGCATTTAAAACAGTTTACTGCCAAATTACTCCCTCGCTTTCCATTCCATATAATAGCATAATTATAAGCAGAAATCGATTGGCGCCTCTCCCCATGCTTCGAGTTTTGCATTTATTTCGGAATACGGTTTACTGCCAAAAAACCCTCGATGTGCACTAAGAGGACTTGGGTGTGGAGCTTCTAAAATAGTATGTTTTTTCGTGTCAATTAGCTTTTTCTTCATTTGTGCTGGTCTTCCCCAAAGCACAAAAATAATCGGCTTTTCTCTATTAGATAAACGCTTGATCACTTCATCCGTAAACGTTTCCCAGCCCATTCCTTTATGTGAATTTGCTGCTCCTGCTCGAACGGTTAAAACCGTGTTAAGCAATAAAACCCCTTGCTCTGCCCATTTTAATAAATACCCGCTAGTAGGAATTTGGCAACCTAAATCATCCGCAAGTTCCTTATACATATTACGTAAACTTGGTGGTACTCGAACTCCAGGGTTTACCGAAAAACTCATCCCATGCGCTTGTCCTTCTCCGTGATAAGGGTCTTGTCCTAAAATTACTACTTTAACCTCGTCAAAAGGCGTTGTGCGAAATGCATTCCCAATATCCTCTCGCACTGGATAAATCGTTTGTTCTGCATATTCTTTATCTAAAAAAGATTGGAGTTCTACAAAATATGGCTTTTCCCATTCATCTGCTAAAACTTCTTTCCAGTTTGGCAAGGCGCATCACTCCTTAAATTCCACTTGCACGTCATAATCTACTAATTGGAACATCTCATTCACAGATTTCGCCGCATTTTCTTCTGCTAACTGTAAAATACCTTGTCCCATCGTTTCTTCGATCATCATTTTTTTCGCTGTTTCCGCTAGCTCATAAGCCTCTGTAATATCTGCGTTATCGCGAAATAATCCTTCATAAGAAAATACTTCTACTTGATCGAAGAAAATTTCCGGTCCTCCTAGAAATTGTGGCATTGGTAATGTAAGTGTCGCCGTCTTATTCTCTTCATCTACTTTTATATCCGATTCCGTCACTTGTGAAAAATCAATTCCTGCTCGAACAGCTCCAGGCACCACTACAAGAAGCTGTCTTTTTGTTCCTGGTAAATCTATACCGATTTCTTTGCCGAATAATTGATTATCTTGTCTTTCGATAATTACTTTTGTATAGGCTTCAGCAGTCGACAACTCATTTAGTGCTTGTACACGTTCGACTATTGAACCTTTGCTCTCCGTAAACGTGCTACCCTGAATAGCCCAATAAGCAGCTAATGGTAACGCAGCTAATAATAGAAGAACAATTATTGCAATAATGATAAATGATTTCGTTCTTAATCTATATAAAGCACGTGGCATTTTTCTAAAGCCAAACCCTCGTCTAGAAGGATTTTCTGCAATCGTTGCAGTTGTTTCGTTTTTTTGCGCTTTTAATTCTTCTAGTAGTTTTTCCATTTCACGAATTTTGTCATCTTTTCGCATATCTTCCCTCTTTTCCTCTTAATCTATTACGTTAACAGTACAAAAAAATTGCCCGTTTCACAACTATTCTATATCTGTTACGATGAAAAAAAGGGGTTGCGCTTATGGCTGATTTTCAATATCGGGATAAACTAAGAAAAATTGAACAAGCTGCTAGTACGAATGAAGTGCCAAATTCCGCTAAAAACTTTGGGCTCGGCTGTTTTACTTTGGGAATGCTTCTATTCATCGGCTTTCTTCTATTTTTAGCAATCTCCTTATTTATACATCATATTATAATCGGTTCCGTTATCACTTTTATCGTAGCTGCTCTTTTCATTTTCATTCTGATAAAATTATTAACTGCACCGAAACTTCCTTAATGCAAGATTCGACTATTGTCTGATATAATAAATAAAATTAACTATTTTTCAAAAGGGGACACGCTAAAATGTCGATTAAAAAAACACTAACAATTGCAGGCTCTGACACTTCAGGCGGAGCTGGGATACAAGCAGATTTAAAAACATTCCAAGAGCACGGTACATATGGCATGAACGTTTTAACGGTTGTTGCTACAATGGATCCTGATAACGGATGGAGCCACGGCGTCTTTTCTCTTCCAGTAGACGAGATTAAACGACAAGCTAAAACAGCTTTATCGACAAATGTCGACGCGATTAAAACAGGTATGTTAAGTACAGAAGAAATTATCGAAACAGCTGGAAATATTATCGAAGAGTCAGGTATTCAAAGCGTTGTAATCGATCCTGTTATGGTTTGCAAAGGCGAAGATGAAGTATTAAATCCTGGTACAGTAGATGCTATGATTACATATTTACTTCCACGTGCTTTAGTTGTTACTCCGAACCTTTTCGAAGCTGGACAACTTTCAGGTTTAGGAGCACTTAAAACGATTGACGATATGAAGGCCGCTGCAGAGAAAATTTATGCACTTGGCGCAAAAAATGTCGTAATCAAAGGCGGTAAACAATTAGCACATGAAAAAGCGGTTGACCTTTTCTATGACGGACAAACGCACACTCTTTTGGAAACCGAAAAAACGGATACTACTTATAACCACGGAGCTGGCTGTACATTCGCAGCGGCTATTACTGCTAACTTAGCAAACGGATTTTCGGTTGCAGATTCCGTATTCGAAGCAAAAGAATTCGTTTCAGCCGCTATTGCACATGGTTGGAAACTAAACCAATATGTAGGACCAGTTCTTCACGGAGCAAAAGGTAAATTCGGTGCACCAGAAATTACAACAACAACTGTATAAGAAATCTTCTACTCGTAGAGTCACTTCGACTTTACGAGTTTTTTCATCTCAATCATTCGCTTCCAAAACTTATTTTCATTATACTAATGAAAGACAGTATGTTAGGAGGCTATAAAAATGGAACTTGTTAACGTAGAGCAATTACAAGTGCTTTTGAATAAATTTGCAAACGAAGATGTGTATATACATTTAGAAACAACGAATGGTGCATACGCATCTCATTTTGATGAAAAGGTATTCAATGCAGGAGCTTTTATCCGCAATGTCATGCTTCAATATGAACTAGGAAAAGTAGCTGGGGAAGCACCACATCGTGTTGGTCTTAAATTACCGCATGGTTGGGTTTATGCACAAGGCATTACCCATTTCGAATTAGACGAACATGATCGTTTACTTATGGCAGGCCACGACCAAAGTGGAAAACTTGCAGTAGCATTACAAATTAGTAAAACACCATTTACTTATTAAGGAGGACAAACAAATGACTTTACCAATGGAACGACATGTACTTGTTGTATTTCCTCACCCAGATGACGAAGCTTTCGGAGTTTCTGGTACGATTGCAACGTACGTAAAACAAGGAATTCCAGTTACATATGCATGCCTAACTTTAGGAGAAATGGGAAGAAACCTAGGAAACCCTCCTTTTGCAACACGTGAAACACTTCCACAAATTCGAAAAGAAGAGCTACTAGCTTCTGCCAAAGCAATGGGCGTAACGGATCTTCGAATGATGGGGCTCCGTGATAAAACCGTGGAGTTTGAAGACGATGAAAAAATGGTAAAAATGATGGAAAACCTAATTGCGGATACGAATCCATCGCTTGTCATAACGTTCTATCCAAACTACGCAGTACATCCTGACCATGATGCGACCGGACGTGCAATGATTCGTGCGATTCGCCGCATGCCAGAAGTGGCTAGACCGACTATTTATGCACTTGCTTTTTCAAATGATTCGAAAGAAGTTTTGGGAGAGCCTGATGTAGTGCATAATATTAAGGAATCAAGAGAAGAAAAAATGGGTGCAATGCGCGCACATATTTCGCAAACTGCATGGATGCTAGAAGAAATGGATAAACGCTTAGCGGATGGTGAGCCAGAAGCGGAAAATTGGCTACATTACGAACGTTTCTACACGTACAACTTCAACAAAGATTTCGAATAATAGAACATCACGCCATACTATGGACTTACGTATGTAAATGAATTATTATGTATAAATACTTTTAAGATACGTATAATTATTCATTTACAGAAAGTTGGTCAATACTTTTGAAGAAGTTCTCTTTATCTACATGGCTTTTGTTCCTGCTTCCATCAATTGCAGGTATTATATTGTTTATGATTCCCCTTCCCACTTCGGAAGGTTTTAAAATTCCGATTGCCCTATTCTCGAATATATTATCTGCTGCACTCTCTCCATACATTCAATGGATCGCACTTGTGGTGATATGGATTGCGGCAATTGGATCGGTTGTGTTCTTATTTTTACCTAAGCAAAACACGTTTATCAACCAATTATTTAAAGTATCGTTATTTTGGACCATTACACGTGTAGTTGGTGCTGTGTTTGCTGTATTAATCATCTTTCAAATAGGACCTGAAGCGGTTTGGAATGAGAATACTGGTGGAATGCTACTTAGTCCAGACGGTTTAGTATCGTTCTTATTCACGATTTTCTTATTTGCAGGCTTATTACTACCGTTTTTGTTGAACTTCGGATTACTAGAGTTTTTCGGTACAATGGCAGTAAAAGTTATGCGTCCAGTTTTCAAACTTCCAGGTCGTTCTGCAGTTGATGCACTCACTTCTTGGGTTGGTGACGGAACAATCGGTGTGTTACTGACAGCAAGACAATATGAAGAAGGCTACTATACGAAAAAAGAAGCAGCGATTATTGGATCTACGTTTTCCGTAGTATCTATCACATTCTGTATCGTTGTCCTAGATGAGGTTGGTCTTTCTAACTATTTCTTGCCATTTTATCTTACCGTATTGATTTGCGGACTTGTATTAGCATTCATCATGCCTCGTATTTACCCACTTAAAGGGAAACCCGAGGAACATATTGATGGACGTCCACTTGACTTAAATTCAGAGGATTTCCCAGAAGGCTATAATGCTTTTACACACGGTTTAGAAAACGCATTGACGAAGGCAAATGATAACCGCTCCATCAAGAAATTCTTTTCAGATGGATTTAAAAATGTAATTGACTTATACATCGGTGTTGCGCCAGTCGTACTTGCATTTGGGACGGTCGCATTAATGCTTGCAGAGTTTACACCTGTTTTCACTATTTTAGGAAAACCATTTGAACCATTATTAATGCTATTCGGTATTCCAGAAGCAGCAGAAGCAGCTCAAACGATGGTTGTAGGATTTGCGGATATGTTCCTTCCTACGCTACTTAGCGGTGGCATCGAGTCAGAAGTTACACGATTCTTTATCGCAACTATGTCTGTAACGCAGTTAATTTATATGTCCGAAGTTGGCGGATTACTACTTGGTTCGAAAATACCGGTTAACTTCAAAGATTTAATCTTTATTTTCCTACTACGTACGCTTATAGCATTTCCGATTATTGCAGCAGCAGCACATATTTTATTCTAATAAAAAAACAGCGAACCCTTTTAAAAGGAGTTCGCTGTTTTTTTAGTTGCTAGTTTTTCTAGCATATCTTTCGTCATTGCGTCTAAATCATACTGATATGTGAAGCCCCACTCTTCTTTCGCAGCAGTTGCGTCAATTGAATCCGGCCAGCTATTTGCTATCGCTTGACGTACTGGATCCACATCGTAATCCATAGTAAATGTTGGAATTACTTTTTTGATAGATGCCGCGATTTGCTCTGGCTCAAAACTCATCGCTGTTACATTAAATGCATTTCGGTGAATTAGTTTCGAAGCATCTGCTTCCATTAAGTCTACAATCGCTTGCAGGGCGTCTGGCATATACATCATATCCATATACGTTCCCTCTGCAATGTATGAAGTATATTTCCCTTCAGCTAGGGCTTTGTAATAAATATCCACTGCATAATCGGTTGTTCCCCCACCAGGTAATGTCTCGTTCGAGATTAAACCTGGAAAGCGTACACCACGAGTATCTATACCAAACTTGTGGAAGTAATAATCGCAAAGAAGCTCCCCTGCTACTTTGTTTACACCATACATCGTAGTCGGACGCTGCAAAGTATCTTGCGGCGTATTTTGTTTAGGAGTAGAAGGTCCGAATGCTCCAATTGAGCTTGGCGTGAAAAATTGCAAGTTCAATTCACGTGAAGTCTCAAGTGCGTTCATGAGTCCACCCATGTTTAAATTCCATGCAAATAGCGGTTTCGCTTCTGCAGTTGCTGATAAAAGTGCCGCCATATGCATCATCGTGTCTGCGCCAAAGTTTTTGGCAATTTGATGCATTTTTTCTCCATCCGTTACATCAAGAATTTCGAAAGGACCGCCTTTTGATACTTCTGAAGACACATTTCTTATATCTGTTGCAAGTACATTTTCTGCACCATATTCTTTGCGTAATTTTGTAATTAGTTCTGAACCAATTTGCCCTAAAGCTCCGGTGACCATAATTTTTTTCATGCTTCCTACTCCCTCTCAAAAAACAAATGTATTTATGGGAAGAACACATTATTTTTCATAACCTTGTTTTAATAGCGTTTATTTTTTTCTATTATATGCTGTTCTTTTGGAAAACACAATGAGAGATTTGTATAAGGTTTTGATATAATAGAAATAAAAGAGGTAAACATGAAAATTCTACGATATGTTTTTATTATTTTACTTGGGATTGCACTGACAGTTGTAATGAGCTTTTTGGAACTTCCGTTTTGGCTCATTTATTTGAGTATCGTTGTTGTGTATATTCTTTTATTAGTTGTCCCACAGATGTATATTGTGTACAAATCGAATAACCTAGCACGTATCGAACGCTATTTAGAAGAGAATAAAAAGAAACCTCTTTTTGCATACACACTTGCAGTAAAAACGGACGATCGTGATGCAATTATTCAAAGTATTAATAAAATCTTGAAGAAATATAAACAACCATTTATGCAAGAAGTGTACAAAACGAATTTAGCGTTATATGAAAACAATGTTTCTTCTTTCGTTATACTCGCTAAACAAATAAGCAAGGAGCCACTCCGTACATATTACAGAGCGTATTCCGAAGCACTGCAAGGAAACTTTGAGGAGGCACGTACTTTAATAGGGAATTTGCCGGAGGGGTGGATGTCGCATGCGATTGAAGCAATTATTGCGAAGGAAAATAGAGATGCGGAGAGATTTCGGGAAAAAGCAGAAAGTAGTGTAACGTGTGCGAGAGGTGTTCAGAAGTTTAATTTGTTTTATGCGTTTCAACATATGGAAAGAGATTTTTCATAAAGAAAAGCAGCCATATTTGGCTGCTTTTTTGGTTAGGGTAATATATATTAATCATGAAACTACCCCGACACCATGTGCCGAGGTAGTTAATAAGTTTATGAAATTACTCCAAGCTCCCTACCAACCTTCTCATAAATCGCAATCGCTTCATCCAGCATCTCTTTCGTATGCGCAGCAGTTGGCATATTGCGGACGCGGCCTGTGCCTTTTGGTACAGTTGGGAAGACGATGGATTTTGCATAGACACCTTCTTCGAATAGTCGTTTCGAGAATGTTTGTGTAAGTTTTTCGTCTCCAATAATACATGGTGTGATTGGTGTTTCGGATGCACCTATGTCGAAGCCTAGTTTCGATAAGCCAGCTTTCAAATAGTCACCGTTTTCCCAAAGTTTATCATGTAGCTCTGTAGAGTCGATGATCATTTGAACAGCTGCAGTAATAGCTGCTACGTCCCCTGGTGGTAATGCTGTTGAGAATAGGAATGGACGTGAGCGGACTTTTAGCCAGTCGATTAAGTTCTTTTTCCCTGCAACGTATCCACCTACGACACCGATTGCCTTGGATAACGTACCGATTTGGAAGTCTATTTCTTTTTCTAATCCGAAGTGCTTCACTGTTCCTTTTCCTTTACCTGTAACGCCTGAACCGTGTGCGTCATCTACATAAGTGATAAGGTCAAACTCTTTTGCGATCTCTACAATTTCTGGTAGTTTGGCAATGTCGCCATCCATCGAGAATACGCCGTCTGTAATGACCATTACTTTATTGTATTGACCAGATTCTGTTGCTTGTTTTGCTTTTGCGCGTAAATCTTCCATGTCGGAGTGGTTGAATGGAATGATCTTTGCTTTAGAAAGTCGGCAACCGTCGATAATGGATGCGTGGTTTAATTGGTCCGATAAAATAGCATCGTTTTTGTCCATTACGGCTGAGATTGCTGCCATATTACAGTTGAATCCGGACTGATAGGAAATGGCTGCTTCTGTTCCTTTGAATTCTGCTAGTTTTTCTTCTAGTTTCACGTGTAGGTCTAGCGTTCCGTTAATTGTACGAACTGCTCCAGCTCCCACACCATACTTGTCCACTGCATCCTTTGCAATTTGTTTAAGCTCGGGATTGGTTGCCAGTCCTAAATAGTTATTAGAAGATAGGTTAATAAGTTCCGAACCGCGAACTTGGATCTTTGCACCATTTGCTCCCTCTACTGGATCAATTTCGTTATATAATCCTTGGTTTTTTAGTGCATCTAAGTTTTCTGTTAAAAAGTTGTTTAGTACGTTTGACAAGGTCATCTTCCTTTCAAGCCAAATATTCCTCTCTAGTTTACCATGTTCCCTGCAAAATACGAAAAAAAATAAGCAGGATGATATCCCTGCTCACTCGATTGTTGCAATTATTTCATTTTGGAAGTTTGTCCACTTCTCTTCATCTATTGTAGAATCATAGAGCATTCTGATCGTTCTGGACTCACCAGCGTACGTAGAAATATAGTCTTGAGCAAGCTCCATTTCGTTTGCGTATCGTTGTCTCACTTCAACAATCTTCTTCTCATCTAATAATTCTTGGTTAATATGCGGTAAGAAATCGACAATCTCGTCTCCTTCACGTTCAGGGTCGTATATATGAGGGCTCGTCGCATCTACCATGCATAGTTGCAATTCCGGGACGATGATTCCATCCACGCTATTTGCATCTAGCCCACACCATATGAAACGAATGTCTAATCCTTGTAACTTTGCTGCTTCTCCGAATTTTTTCATAAAGGAGGATTTTCCACTTCCAGGTAATCCTTTTATATATAATCTAGATTTTAAGTTTTTCGAGATAGATTTTAACGTATCTTGTGCGCCTGTAGGAGTGAGTGACCCCATTAATCGATGCGTCACGTCTGACTTTTTTTGAAGTTGCACATTACCAATACATCTCTTTTTGATCGACTCCAGCAATGCGTTAATGCCATCCCAATCGATTGCCGGATGGATTAGTTGCTCCCATTCATCATGGATAACTTTAGCTCTTGATAATGTTTGTAGCCCTTTCGTCAACCATACTTCATTCGCTATTTGTTTATCGCGTATTAAAGGAGCTAAATCGTGCAGTTTCCGATCATCATACGAGTCATAAAACGGAACCCATATATGTCCTGCCCCATAGTAAGTAGGATCGACGGTATCCGCTTGTAAATATAGCGTTTTCGAGTCAGTAATATATACCGCTTCTAAAACTTCCTCGTGTAATGGATCATAAAACCATTCCATATTTTTACCTCTGCGAATAGCAGCATAACCTATTTCCTTCAATACTTCTGTTAGTCGATAAGAAGTCGGTCCTTTAAAAAAATATACTTTTTTAGCTTCATGAATAAGTTCTTTATAAAAATTTTTTACGCCTTGTCCCGTATACGATTTCCCCATATAATGCGTAACTGTCCCGCCCAAATTATCACCCTTTCAATAATTGCATTCAATGGATAATGTATGCACTATTATATAATTATATGAATAATAAAAATGCCGAAAATCATTTCTGATCTTCAGCACTCAGTTTTGTAAAAGGCTGCGAATAGCCACTTATGTTCCATAAAATTTTTTGAGACATCGGTAGGGTATAATGAACAATTTGTCCAAGTAAAAGTGCTATTATAACTGTTCCGATACCTACTGGTCCTCCTAGTAACCACCCAACAAGTGCTACAATTACTTCGATGCCAGTGCGTACAGTTTTAATACTCCATCCCATCTTCCGTACTATTAAAAGCATTAGAGAATCCCGTGGTCCTGCCCCTACATTTGGAGATACATATACCCCTAACCCCACTGCCATAACGATTAGTCCCAATAAAAATATAATAAGTTGCCCAGCAAAACTCGTAAAATCTGGTAACATCCAGTTGAATACATCGATAAAACAACCGATGAACAGTATATTCAGCCACGTACCTAATTGTGGCCATCTTTTTGTGCCAATCATCGTAGCTGCAACTATGATAATTCCAGTTAATATAGCCCATATACCAATCGACAACCCTAAATGTTTATACAGTCCAACATGTAATACATCCCATGGACTAATCCCAAACCGCTGCCCTTTAATCGTCATTGAAATACCAAGAGACATTAAAAGAACTCCGCCTATAAAAAAAGTCCAACGCCAAACAAATTCTTTCCTCATACGATTCCTACTCTCTATAAGAAAACGCAAGCGCCGTTAGTGAAGTACAGTCTAAGTTTGCGACACCCGAGGTGTTCGTTGCAAAATAAAAAAACACATTTCACAACGAAAGTATGACCCGCATCGCAATGGAGTCTGGACATTTTTGTAAGTATATTTTTCTGTAATAAACAATTCCTTATTAGACTAAAACAATCAGCAATCAACTAATTATTTTCCTAATTACTAATCGCAGCAACTTGCCCTTTCGTCATTTTCAATAAATCTTCTAAAGCAAGCTTCACTTGGAGCCCTATTTTCCCACCACTCACGATGATGAAATCATTGTTTTCTGCACTCGCATCTACCACTGTTGGAAATAGCTTTTTCATCCCAATTGGAGAACATCCCCCGCGTATGTACCCGGTAGTTGGAAGCAAATCTTTAAGAGGCAATAATTCTACTTTTTTCTCTCCTACTACTTTTGCAATTGCTTTTAAATTCAATTCGTTGTCCACCGGGATAATACATACATAATATTTCCCTGCTCCAGCTGTTACGAGTAGTGTTTTATAAACGACAAAAACGGGGTAGCCAATTTTATTTGCTACAGTTACCCCGTCTACTTTATCACTAGACAATTCATATTCAATTAGCTCAAAATCTATTTTTTGCTGTTCTAATATTCGAACTGCATTGGTTTTTTGTTTTTTGGCCATTTTCTCTTACTCCTAAGCTATTCGAAAGAAACTTGGCTCTAAATCAGCAAAACCGTATCTCTTTAAGTGAACTTGATACGAATATTTTGCAATCGCTTGTTCTTTCAATCGTTTTTTCTGTAAATCTTCTTGTAACATTTTAGGCGATTGAAGATCTGATGGAACAGAGCGATTTGAAATAGATGCTTCATCTTCTAGCTGTTGTTTTACTTCTAGCGCAATTTGACGACTCGCTTCCATATTTAAAGTTATTTGTGCATTCACACGCTGAATTTTAGCGGATGCACTAGCAGCAACACGTAAGTCCTCAGGCGTTGGCTTTGCCGGAGCAAGCGCGGTGCTTCTTACTTTTTCTAATAACTCCACTGTTTTTTCAAGTGTCGGCCCACCGATTGTTTGCACCGGAATGCTTGGTCCTTTAATATCGAGCATATTCGTCTTTCCACTGCTGGGCATATCAAGTTCTCTTTCCTTTTTTCCAAGTAACAACTCCTCTAGTTCTGATTGAGTTGGTACTTTTGGTTGGAGATATTCGGCTGTTTTCCGATAAGCATTACCAGCATTCTGCCGTTGCAACATTCGTTTTCTTTGTTCAATGTCTGCCCATTTACCAAGCATGCCGTTACCAGTGGATCTCACTAAGCTCATACCATTCACCTCTTTCACGCATTTCTATTATAGAATATTTTATCACATTATCAGAATAATCAAACGAACTTTAGTCATAAGCATCTATATGAAAAATGATACAAAATGAAGTATAGCTTTTTGCGAATAAAATAGGTCTTAATAAATACCTGTTTGTAGTCAATTTAGAAATAATGCGTCATAAAGAAGTAATCGCTAGGATTTAATATGGAGGCAGTTGATTTCCGCTCCAGGCGGACGCTTTCCGCGGGCATGGCTTCAGCCGCTTCCCTCGCTACGCTCGGTCCAGGGTCTTCAGCTCATGCTATTCCCGCTGGAGTCGCCGCCTTCCGCTACAATCAATAGGAATTTCTTGCTTATTTGGTGACTGCAGTTATGAGATATTTAAATTGATCAGGTACACTTCACAATATTAAACCTATTTAGAAAATAGCTATCTCCAAAAGAGCTTTTACTAGGATAAAGCTCGTTTCATTCAACTATTTATTGGTATTGGAATAACTCCTCGTGTCCATCGTCGTCTCACTCCCAGTAAACTTTTTATTTTAAGAATTAAGTTGCTTTCACCAGCAATTTGGTTGCTCTCGTGCTAATTTGTTATATGCTTTATGCTATTTAATCGGCAAGTTCCATTGATTTTCGAAGTAGGCGGCGACTCCTGCGGGATGAGTGAGACAGATGAGACATCACAACGAACGCGATAGCGGCGGTGATGACTCATCGCTCACCCCGCGGAAAGCGTCCGCCTGCAGCGAAAATCGCAGCGGTAACTGTTTATTAATTATCTAAGGAAATTGACATTACTTATAGCCTATCTGTTTTGCACACTACCGTAAAAAAAAGTAGTACAAACCATTGTCTTGGTTTGTACTACTATTATAAACAGGTTTAGTTAGGCATAATTTGTGCCATATAGTTCTTAATTGCTTCATCACTCATTTCCCCAGTAATTATTTTCTCTATTTTACCTTCTGGGTTTACGAGCATCGTTGTTGGCAAGGGGTTAATATTGTATGTTTCCATGACACTTTTATTGTGGTCGATTAGAACTGGAAAAGTTAAGCTTTTTCTATCTACATATTTCTGAACAGAAAAATTGGATTCCCCAATATTTACTGCAAGTATTTGAACACCTTGATCTTTATAATCTTGATAGTGTTTGTCCATCAACGGGAATTCTCTTTCACATGGTTTACACCAAGTTCCCCAAAAGTTTAAAAAGACTCCTTGTCCTTTATAATCGGATAATTGATGCTTTTCCCCGTTCATATCAATAAGTGAAAAATCAGGTGCATTGTCCCCTACTTGCAATACAGCTGTTTTTTCTTTCGTTAAGTTGGAGTATATGGTGAAAACAATTGCTACAACTAATAGACTCAAAATGACGGTGCGAATGTAAAACCGTTTTTTCTTTTTTTCCATTGTTTCAATTCTCCTTTCTCACTTGCGTTTCCAAAGTATTATCATCATAACGGTAATAAATATAAAAGCAATGAGTGCTAGAAAAGGAATAGTCACAAATCCAAACCAGTTAATATATTGTCCAGAACATGGGACTCCACTTGTACAGCTACTGAACTCATGCATAGAAGGAATCTTTTGCAATGCATAATGATAACTAGAAGTCATGATACCAATAATGGAAATTGGCAAAATATACTTATAAATATCGCGATCATTCCGGTAAAAAGCGATGCCTAGAAAAATAACAAATGGATACATTAAAATCCGTTGGTACCAGCAAAGCGTGCATGGGATAAAATCCATACGTTCACTGAAAAACAAACTTCCTACCATCGCAATAATAGAGGTGATCCAGGCGAATAAAAGTGGCTTATTTACCATCGGCAGCCTCTTCTACCATCTTCGCAAAATCATTCATCGTTGCTCCTGTGAATTCCTTTCCACCTATGTAAATTGTTGGTGTGGAAGCTACTCCTAGAATGTTTGCTATATTCATATCTTTCTGCCATGCTTCTTTTCCTGCACTTTCAATATATGCAAGATTTACTTTTTCCACTTCCTCAGCCGTTGCAACTTCCGCTAAGACAGATTGTAAAAATGCTTCTGTCATGACATTTTCTTGTCCAGATTCGTTTGTTTGGTTAGCGAATAACAAGTGGTGAAATTCCCAAAACTTTTCATTGCCAAGTTCTTTGTACACTGATTCCGCAAATTGTGCAGAGGTCGTTGAATCTGGTGCGATGAATGAGTAGTTCATAAAGTAAAACTTCGCTTTTCCTGTTTCTACAAATTGTTCATTGATCATAGGAAATAGTGTGCTGTCAAAATCTCCACAATGCGGGCATTTATAATCCCCGAACTCGATAATTTCAACAGGTGCCGATTCCTCTCCAACGAATGGCTGTCCAGCATAATCAATTTCTACTGTTTCTTGTTTTGCGTCTGTTAGTACGATGATTCCTATTATACATACAGCGATTATTCCAATGATCCAAAATATTTTTTTTGACAATTAAAACACTCCTAATTAAGACTACATCATGTAGTGTAATGGGGTAAAAAAGCGCAAGCTAACTATAGCCGCTCGGGATTACCGCTTCAGGCGGACGCTTTTTCGCGGGCGTTGCATTAACCTCCAGCGCCAACACGATGTTGGTCATGCAATCGTTGCTGCGAAAGTTCTTTTGCGACGAGCTTTGCGCAGGAGCAGGATGCAGCGAACTTAGATTGCCTTCCGCTCCAATCATATGTAGCTCAGTCTTATGTTGTTAGATATCTACGCTAATGCGTAAATAAAAACGGCGCAAATCATGTTAAAAATAGCGAATGATATTAATGCTATTTTCAAAGGTATTTTCATTTGAATATTTTTTAATGGATTCAATATATATTCAATCCGATAGTTGACGGATGTATCCGCAAATGATGCATAGGCAAAGGGCATTTTTTCAGCCGTTCCCACTTTTAACATTTTCAACAGTGCACTACCTAAATGCACAGAAGTTTCTTGTTTTTTAATAGCAAATTCATCTGCCAAAATTTCTTGAATAATTCTATATTGCTTGTTAAAACATTTTAAAATTGGGATATACCCGATCGTTGATGCACAAAGTGATAATATAAATATCTTTAATGGGTCACGATTGGCCTTATGGTACATTTCATGTGCGATTACTGCTTTTAATTCGTCATTGGTTAATAGATTTATTAGACCAGTTGAAATAACGATTTTCGGTTGCACAAATCCCATTGTAATCGCCATTGGTGCAGGGTGTGAAATAATAATGAAATCTTCTTTTTCATTGTTATATGTTTGGTTTAACTCGTTCGTGAGCTTTTTCTCTCTATATTGCTCTAATCTTTTTTTCATACGTGCAGTATGTATCAATTGTGAACTAATATGCCAAATGGTAAAGAATAGCGTAAAGATTACAAGTGCATCTAAAGCAAACTCTAATGATGATAACCCAGCCGCCTTCAACCAGCTGTGGCAAACTACTACAAGGTTAAATTTGGCATTCCAACCTCCTAGCATAGAGACAGCGTATATCGCCATCTGAAGGAAGATAGTGCCCGAAATGACAAGTGCTGCGAAAAATAAAAACAATGATTGACGTTTGGACATAGGCTACTGTTCCTTTTTCAATTCTTTTATTTTCAGCTCTAGTTTTGCAACGAGGTCATCGTCTACGTCTTCTAGTGCATCCAACATATGACTGACGACAACATTTCCGAATTCATCCATGAGCTCGTTTGTCATTTCTTTGGATTGCGCACTTAAAAACTCGTCCCTCGTTTGAAGCGGTTTGTAAAGAGAGGATCTTCCTTCTGCTCTCTTTTGCAAAATTCCTTTTTCCACTAGTCTGTTCATGACGGTCATCACTGTGTTAAAATTCGTTAACTTTTCCTTATCAAGCACTTGCTGCACATCTTTAATCGTCATTTCCACGTCGTTCCATAAGATGTCCATAATTTTTGCTTCCAGAGGTCCAAAAAAGCGGTTCAATCCACTTTCATTCATTTTGAATTTTCGAATTTTCATAGCTTAACCCACCTCACATTACACATTGTAGTTTAAACAGGTTTTTCGGTCAAACATATTTGCTCGTAATACAAACTGTGAACAAAAAGCTGTATTTTATAAAGCTTTCTTGTTACACTACGATATGTAGTTTAAATGATAAAGGAGTATTATGCAATGAAAAATAAACGATTAATCATCATAGGTATCGTCTTAATAATAGTGCTCATTACACTATTTGTTTTATTTAAAAAGAATGATTCAACTTATGAATCATATAATACAGACTCTCCTACTAGAGTTGGAGAAGTGCACTTAGTTGTTTCTAATGTGGACACCCTCACTGAATTTTATCAACAAGTGATTGGTTTTGATATTTTAACTAAAGAACCAAAACGGGTAACACTTACTGCCGATGGGAATACTCCCCTACTCGTACTAGAGGAACAAGATGATTCTGTGGAAAGACCATTTCCCACGACGGGACTCTACCATTTTGCTATTTTGATGCCCGATCATGCTAGTTTAGGAAATGTATTGTTGCATTTAGCACAAACCGAATATCCAATGCAAGGTGCTGCCAATCATCAGTATAGTGATGCGCTTTATTTAGCAGATCCAGATGGCAATGGGATAGAAATTTATGCGGATCTTCCTCCTGATACTTGGGAAAGAGACAAGGACGGCGGTTATGTAGGTGGTTCTTACCCGATTGATTTCGAAAAATTAGTGGCTGACGCGACTCCTACTTGGAAGGGGCTTCCCGAAAATACACGTCTCGGACATATGCATTTGCAAGCTACAGAACTTGCTATTATGGAGAAGTTTTATGTGGATGGACTTGGACTTAATGTAACGAGCAAAGATAACGGTAGTTTGTTTTTATCCAAAGATAATTACCATCATCATGTAGCACTAAACACTTGGTCAGGTACTGGAATTCCTGCTCCACCAGATAATTCTAGGGGGCTTAAATACTTCACGCTTATTTTTTCAAAAGATGAATTAGATGAAGCAAAAGCGCGACTGACTGACTTGGATTTTCATTTTGAAGAGAAAGATAGCTCCATCATCGTTCAAGATCCTTCAAGAAATACGATTGAAATCATAAGCAAGTAATGAGTAGTTAAATAGAAAATGGGCTGGCCAAATATGGCACAACCCATTTTTCTATTCCCATTAATCAAACTTCATGCCTTTTAATAAATCGGCAAAGGCGTTATTAATTGGTTCTTCTTCTTTATCCTGCTGTTTCAAATACTTTTGCACAGAGCGTTTATCTACTTTACCATTACCTTCTTTTTTACGGCGAGCTTCAAAGGCAGATAACTTCTCACGATAGCCACACTTACAAGTAAAGATTTGACCATCACCTTCACCACGCAGTTCTAGCTTCTTTTTACATTGTGGGCAGCGAGCATTCGTTACACGTGCCACATTCTTACGGTGACCACATTCACGATCTTGACAAACTAGCATTTTTCCTTTTTTACCGTTCACTTCAAGCATCGGTTTGCCGCAATCTGGGCAAGACTTTGTCGAAATGTTATCGTGTTTATATTTCTTATCGCTGCTTTTAATTTCAGAAACGATCTCTTTCGTATACTTCTTCATCTCCGCAATGAAAACTTCTTTTTTCAGTTTGCCGTTTGCGATAGCTTCGAGCTTTTGTTCCCATTCACCTGTTAACGTAGGTGATTTTAATTCTTCCGGTACTAAATCAAGCAACTGGCGACCTTTTGAAGTGATGTGAATGTCTTTACCACGCTTTTCGATTAAGAATGAGTTGAATAACTTATCGATGATGTCAGCACGAGTTGCAACAGTACCTAATCCACCTGTCGATTTTAATGTGTCAGCAAGCTGTTTATTTTGCGTTTCCATATATTTTGTAGGATTTTCCATTGCCGTTAATAATGTTGCTTCATTAAAGCGTGCAGGTGGCTTTGTTTGTCCAGACGTTTGGGCAATCAATTTCACGTTTAAAGTATCGCCTTTTTCGATGCGTGGTAAAATCTGTTCTTTTAAATCATCTGCCGCCTCGTCATCTTCAAAGTGATTTTGGTATACCTCTTTCCAACCACTCACTAAAATCGTTTTTCCTCTTGCTACAAAGTTCTCATCACCAATTTTTGCACGTAACGTTAATTGTTCGTACTCAAAAGCTGGAAATAGGACTGCCAGAAAGCGTTTTACGACTAAGTCATAGATTTTACGTTCTTTATCATTGAAGGCAGAGAAGTTTACGTATCCTTCAGTCGGAATGATCGCATGGTGATCGGATACCTTGCTGTCGTCTACAAATGATTTAGATGTTTTTATAGGCTTAGTCAAGATTTTGTTTGCTAAAGAACGGAATTCACCTACCCCACAAGCTTTTAGACGCTCTGGGAGTGTTCCTACGATATCCGATGAGATGTAGCGTGAATCTGTACGTGGATATGTTAATACTTTGTGCTGCTCATACAGTTTTTGCATGATGTTCAATGTTTCTTTTGCGGAGTATCCAAAGATTTTATTTGCATCGCGTTGTAGTTCCGTTAAATCATACAGACCAGGTGCAAATGACTTCTTCGGCTTTTTCTCAATTTCTGTAACCGTTGCATTGCCATTACCTAGTTTTTTCACGGTAGTATCTATTTTTTCTTTATCGAAGCTACGACCATTTCCTTTTACATCTTGCCAAGTAAGTTTTAAATTTTCATTTGTTTGCGCTTCAATCCCATAGTAAGTTTGCGCTTTGAAATGCTTGATTTCATCTTCACGCTTAGCAATAATTGCAACTACTGGAGTCTGAACTCGTCCACAATTTAACTGGGCATTGAATTTTGTAGATAGTGCACGACTGGCATTTAGACCTATATACCAATCGGCCTCGGAACGAGCTACTGCGGATGCGAAAAGGTTTTCATAAGATTTACCAGGCTTTAAGTTGGCAAAGCCATCTTTAATTGCTTTATCCGTTACAGATGAAATCCACAGACGCTTAATCGGTTTATTTACTTTCGCTTTTGCGATAATCCAACGAGCAACAAGTTCTCCTTCACGACCAGCATCGGTTGCAATAATAATTTCATTAATATCGCCACGAGTAAGTTGCGATTTTACAGCATTATATTGTTTACCTGATTGTTTAATCACCGACAGTTTAAGATTTTCTGGAAGCATCGGTAAATCTTCTAAATTCCAGTTTTTATATTTAACATCATAGCTTTCTGGATCTGCTAACGTTACAAGGTGACCAAGAGCCCATGTCACTACATAATCTTTGCCTTCCAAATAGCCATTTCCTTTTTTATCACATTTAAGTACACGCGCAATATCGCGTGCAACTGATGGTTTTTCTGCTAAAACTAAGCTTTTTGCCATACTTAACATCCTTTCGTAAATCCATATGATTAATATAGCATACGTTTCGGTTAGATTCAGTTAGTAGGCAATGATGAAGACTAGGTGTCCTTACTAAGAAAATCACCTAATATTTAGTGGGGTTCAACTCTGAAGAAGAAACGGTTTGCCTTGTTGGCTCTTTTTTAAGAAGATGAATCCGGGCAGAAAATCGTAAGTCGCCCTTTAAGAGCAAAATCTGTTTTATTTCATTTTCAGGAGCACTTTGGACAGATCCAGTGAACTTGCGGACGCGCTGAAGAATTTGAACTGTAAAAAATGGTGAAATGGTTGCTCTGACACTTCATCTTGTCTTAGCCCAAATAAAAGACTCAAAAAGTTGTCTTTAAACACCTTTTTGAGTCTTCACACTATACTATTTA
This sequence comes from Psychrobacillus sp. OK032, assembly GCF_900111345.1. Lineage (GTDB taxonomy): Bacteria > Bacillota > Bacilli > Bacillales_A > Planococcaceae > Psychrobacillus. The sequence continues at coordinate 241,406 of NZ_FOGY01000003.1, read as the reverse complement.
ATTCGAAGCGAGTCTGTTCGTATAATACTAGAATCAGTCGTTCGATGTTTTATTTAAAAAATGCTTCGTCAATTGATAAATACTTACTTCCATTTATCACTAAGAATAGAGCGATTACTAAAAATGCAAGATCTAGTTCATAACCAGCCATCTCAGGTGTACCTAAAAATCCTACAGCAAATTTTACTTTTACGATTGCACCTAACATCAATACAATAAAAAATGCAGAAACTACACGAGTTCCAATTCCTAAAATAAGTGCAATACCGCCCACCAATTCCAATGTAGCCACTACGTATGCAAAGAACCCTAAAATTCCAATGCTATCAAACCATCCTACTGTATGTTCAATACCACCTTGAAACTTAACAAGTCCGTGTATAAAAAAGCTGACCCCTAACACAAGTCTTAATAATAATGTACTAACTCCTAATTTATCCATCTCTATTTCCTTCTTTCATCGTTGGTTTTTATTCACTTAAAAACATTTTATTCATATAGGTGAACAAACTGTGTAAAAAAATATTCATTGTTTTCATTTGGGCCCATTCAATGAAAAATAGTTTTCTATTAAGAATATTTATTTCCTATAAGATAACATCTAGTTATAGATATCGTCAACAAATATGTGTTACGATATATTCAATTAAAATTATTTTGGGAGGGTTGAACGTGGAAATCGGCTCCAAAATCCGGGATATACGTAAACGAAAAAAGATTACCATTGCACAAATGAGTGAACAAATCGGGTTGTCAAAAGGATTTATAAGTAACATTGAAAACGATAATACATCCCCTTCCCTAAATACGTTACAGACAATCGCAAACTATTTGGATGTTCCATTGCCTTATTTACTACTCGAAAAAGAGGAACATATGAAAGTAGTAAGGAAGTCCGAGCGAGTATATACGACACATAATAATATTAAAATAGAACATCTTACGTCCCAAAGTGGGCTACGAATGATGCATGTGGAATTAGCACCCGGTGCATCAACCGGTGAAGCAGTTGCGCACGAAGGAGAAGAAAGTCATATCGTCCTTAAGGGAACTATACTCGCAGAACAAGGCGAAGATTCCGTCATTGCAAATGAAGGCGACTCATTCAGTTGGAATGCTAGTGTACCGCACTTTGTAAAAAATATCGGAGAAGACGACGCTATTTTACTCATTGCTGTTTATAAGGAAAATGGTCGATAAGAATTTAATAAAAATGCCAAGGAAAAAGATTCCTTGGCATTTTTGGTTTAGGGATTTCTACTGATTTTAATTTTGAATAAAGCTTCATGATTATCCGATTATTAAGTCTCATTATCCGATTTTTCTTTTTGATTATCCGATTATCAGTATTCATTATCCGATTATGCACATCCATTATCCGATTCACCAATTCCTACACGCTTCTCATACTTAGATTAAAAAAAGGATATCTCCAACTGAATGGGATATCCTCTTACTTATTTAATGCGTATCAATTGGCTCTTTGCAAAGACTTTTGCTCATTTCCGCATATTGGACAAATACACGAGCTAGTTCACGTAGACGATTATGTACATCTTCGTCTACTATTTCGTTGTTCTCATCGAAATGGCTCATATGCGTGTATACATAATTGGGTGTAACCAGACATCTGAAGTAGTCCAAAATTGGCTTCAGCTGATTTTCGATGACTAAGTGATGTTGATATGTCCCACCGTTAGCAACAATCGACACCGGTTTGTATCGCATCGTTTTAGGATGTAAAAAGTCAAACGCATTTTTTAGAACACCTGGAATGGATCCTTGGAAAATTGGTGTTGCAATTATATAGCCGTCTGCTTGCTCGAACTTACTGACAAGTAGCTTCATATCGTCATTGTAATGATCAAAAGGTCTGCCATCTACAAATTGATGCTCATAATTGGCAAATTGAATAATCTCTAATGTATGTTCTGTGTTGATTTCCTCTATATAGTCTTTCACTTTTTCAAGAATGACACTTGTTTTCGTGCCGATAATTGTTCCGTCTACGAGTAGAATTTTCATTGTTGTAGAACCTCCTTTACCCGTACTTTATTGTATCAAAGAAGAGGCTCACTTGTGAGATAATTGGCATGGTTCTAAAAAAGTTCATTCTTTAGACTGAGAAGTCCTTTCCTTTAGTTTCTTCGTCCAGTTTTTCGGCTTCTACAAAAATATCTTTTCGCTTACTCCAATCAAATAATTCCTCTCTCGGAATCGGTTTTTCTTCGTTTTCTTCGATCACTCTAGCATTTTGGATGTCTATCGATTTATAAATACGGACATGATTCCTACTTCCTTGAACTGCATAACAATACATAGCAAATGCTAGTCGCTTCCCCTCAATTGCCCGCAACCTTCTAAATGGACCGACCAATATTGGATTAATTAATTGAAAAATGCCTTCAGCTAATCGCTCTCCTAATCGAAATTCTGCTCGTCCACCTGTCAATAACGAAGGACGAAAAATCGATAGATGGGGTAGTTTTAAGTCGATAAGTCCCTGCTCCATTTTTCCTTTTACACGACTGTAAAAGAAAGGTGATTTTTTATTGGAACCAGCTGCAGAAATGACATAAAAGTTATGGATACCACGCTTTTTAGCTAAAGAAGCAATTCTTAGTGGATATTCTAAATCAACTTTTTCGAAGTTTTCTCTTGTTTTTGCTCTTTTCATCGTCGTCCCTAAACAGCAAAATAAATCATCCGCAATTTCTAAATCTCTTTCTTCTAATTTATCGAATTCTCGAATCTTCACTTCTAGTTTTGCATGTGTGTATGTAATATTTCTTCTAGCAATAATCGTCACTGCAACATACTCTTCACTTTCGCATAATTGCTTGACTAAAAGTTGCCCAGTAAATCCTGTAGCTCCAATTACGATGGCAGTTCGTTTTGCCATTTCAATCCCCCTCACCTACTTCTAGTTTTCCCCATTTGCCTGTCGGAGTCCTGCACGATGCAGGTCATGCAGTCGTTGCGAAATGCTTTTTATTTTGCGACGAGCTTTGCGCAGGAGCACCACGATGTCGCGAACTTAGACTGTATTCCTCTTACATAGGTGCTTTCCCTTTTCTTGTTGTCCAGCTACAGCGCCTAGCCCCTCGGGGTCAAATAACCTTCCACAACGAAGTTAAAATGCAACTTCTTTTGTGGAAGAACATTTGCCTGTCGGAGGCCCGCACGATGCGGGTCATGCAGTCGTTGCGAAATGCTTTTTATTTTGCGACGAGCTTTGCGCAGGAGCACCACGATGTCGCGAACTTAGGCTGTATTCCTCTTACATAGGCGCTTCCGCATTTCTTGTTGTCCAGCTACAGCGCCTAGCCCCTCGGGGTCAAATAACCTCCCACAACGAAGTTAAAATGCAACTTCTTTTGTGGAAGAACATTTGCCTGTCGGAGGCCCGCACGATGCAGGTCATGCAGTCGTTGCGACACGATGTCGCGAACTTAGACTGTATTCCTCTTACATAGGCGCTTTCGCTTTTCTTGTTGTCCAGCTACAGCGCCTTGCCCCTCGGGGTCAAATGTGAAAAAGCTGTGGTGGCTGAAGAGCTGCCTCCTCGCTTTTCCCCATTTGCCTGTCGGGGCAGACATAGGCACTTCCGCTTTTCTTGTCATATACCCCTGTCCTTTTCCATACAATATTAAGAATATGCACTGGAAAGGAAGATGAAAATGAGACTAGCTTACCTTTTAAATACATTTCCACACCGTGGTTTATATCCTGCTGATCGAGCGAATGCGCTATTACCTGCTTTAGAAACGCCAGATTATAAAGTTTTTGTGCCCAGTATTAATACAAGCCTTCTAAACTATTTAGAAAAGCGGCATATTAAAACATTTGCATTTCATAATAATGCACATTTACTAGAAGAATTGAAATCTTTTAACCCAAATTGTATGATCCATGATTGCGGAAATTCTGAAAAAGATTTAATCCGCCGTTTAAAATCTTTTAACTGTCCTCTTATTCATTTTGACGATCATGGGGACGGTAGTGCTTTAGCTGATCTTGTTTTTCAAACATTATATGAAAATCCAAAAGATCTTTCCAAAGAGAATTTTGTTTACGGACTAACTGGATATATTCCAGCAGAGACCATTCATCCTAAAAATAATAACACGACACAGGATCCACCTCATATAGTTGTTGCTTTTCCTCATGAGGATCCGGAAAACTTAACGTATCGGACGCTAAGACATCTTGTTCAACTTCATATTCCCCTACAAATTAGTGTTCTTGTAGACGAACATTACAAACATGATATTCTGGATCTTAAACGGTTTGCACTGACTCGCAAATCAATTAAAATTATCTCGACATCTGAACAAGCACCTTTCATTACTAATAGTGATATCGTCATAACTTCCGGATCTTACATGCCTTTCTTAGTGGCTCAATTCCAAATCCCATGTATCATTCTTTGTGCACATGAAGAGGAAGTAAATTATGCTTTCCCGCAAGAAGGACACGGTTTCGCTAACTTAGGACTTGGTCGGAAAATAAAACAATCATACTTGCAAAATGCGGTGATGGAAATTATATTGCATGATAACAGAAGAAAAGCTTATATTCAGAAACAAAAAAACTTTGACTTTACTACTAGTTTAATAGAAGTAGTGAAACTAATCGAACAAACTATTGCAAATAAAAAAGCCGAAGAAGAAATCGTACGTTAAGCCCATTTTTATGCTACAATAATGCAAAAAGCTGAAGGTGATTATTCATGACAAAAGATCAACTACAAGCGGAAATTGCTGAGTTAAAAATGGACTATATCCGATTACAAGGTGACATGGAAAAACTAGAGTCCAATGGCCACCCCACTCAAGTAGAAAACGCCGAACGTAGATTAGCCAAAATGGAAGAAGACCTTGCAGAACTAAACAAACAGCTCGCGAAATTGTAACTTGAAACATAGGAAGTTTAAACTTCCTATGTTTCAAGTTAAGCCTCCGGCGGATGTTATAGACTTTGAATTAATTCAAAGTCTGGACGCAATTACGCCAAGGCAGAGCTTTCTTTTTGGAGGAAATAATAGATGAGCTTATTAAACGTAGAAAATTTGGGACATACATTCGGAGATCGTACGCTTTTTAAAGACGTTTCGTTTCGCTTAGTGGAAGGTGAACATGTTGGACTCGTTGGTGCAAACGGTGTTGGAAAATCTACTCTGATGAACATTTTAACAGGGGAAATCATTTACGATGAGGGCCGTGTCGAGTGGCTTCCCGGTACACATTACGGCTATTTAGATCAGCATACTCGTCTGCAACAAGGACGCTCGATGTTCGATACATTGCGTGATGCATTCTTACCCCTTTATAAAAAAGAGGAAGAATTGAATGAAATAATTGCTCAAATGGCAGATGCAACACCAGAAGAATTAGAAGTGTTATTAGAAAAAATGGCAGAAATACAAGATGTACTAGATGCTGGTGATTTTTATTCATTAGATATGAAAGTAGAAGAAGTTGCTCGTGGACTTGGGCTAGATGCGATTGGTTTAGATCGCCCCGTTGAAGCACTTTCTGGTGGTCAGCGTACGAAAGTTCTGCTGGCTAAGCTTTTATTAGAAAAACCAAAAGTTCTTTTATTGGATGAGCCTACCAACTATTTGGACGAAGAGCATGTTAATTGGTTATCCAATTATTTGAAGAACTATCCATATGCGTTTTTATTGATCTCGCACGATACAGAATTTATGAATGGCATTGTAGATGTTATCTTCCACTTGGAATTCTCTAAACTTACACGCTACACTGCGTCTTATGAGAAGTTTTTAGAGCTTGCCGAGTTGAATAAAAGACAGCATATCGACGCTTATGAGAAACAGCAAGATTTTATTAAAAAACAAGAAGATTTCATCGCAAAAAATAAAGCACGATACTCTACAACTGGTCGTGCAAAATCTCGTCAAAAACAACTGGACCGCATTGAACGAATTGACCGTCCGGAAACAGCTGCTAAACCGGAATTCAGTTTTAAAGAATCTCGTAGTTCAGGTCGCTATGTTGTGGAAGCAGAGCATTTGCAAATTGGTTATGATAACCCACTGCTCCCACCGCTTACATTCACCATTGAACGAGGAGAAAAAATAGCGCTTGTTGGCATGAATGGTATTGGTAAATCTACCTTGCTTAAAACGATGTTGGGCAAGATTCCTGCACTAGGTGGAAAAGTAATACGTGGAGATTTCTTATATCCTTCGTATTTCGAACAAGAAGTAAAAGCTGGTAATATTACACCAATTGAATCCATTTGGGAAACTTATCCTAGTATGGAACAAAACCAAGTACGGGCTGCACTAGCTCGCACTGGCTTAAAAAGCGAACATATCTCTCGTCCCCTTTCTTCTTTGAGCGGTGGCGAGCAAGCAAAAGTACGCTTATGTAAGCTGATGATGGAAGAAAGCAATTGGTTAATATTCGATGAGCCGACGAACCATTTAGACATTCACGCTAAAGAGGAATTGAAACGTGCAATGAAAGAATTCAAAGGGACCATTGTCCTCGTCAGCCATGAGCCTGAGTTTTATGAAGGTTTGGTAACGAAAGTATGGAACGTGGAAGAATGGTTCTCTACTGGTAAAGAGGTTGTTGAAGAATAATTTTGTGTAAGCCCTTGAGCATTTCAAAAGCTCGGGGGCTTTTTTTGTGGCAAATTAAGTAGTGAGCATAAATTATATCGGAACGTTATGAGCGGTTGCAACTTGTTTAGGGGCGGATGGAACCCTGGTACGAGCGGATAACTACACTTTACGGGCAAACCTCATCTCTAGGGGCGCTTGCATTCTATTTAGGGGAGGATGGAACCCTGGTACGAGCCGATAACTACAGTTTACGGGCAAACCTCATCTCTAGGGGCGCTTGCATTTTATTTAGGAGCGGATGGAACCCTGGTACGAGCGGATAACTACACTTTACGGGCAAACCTCATCTCTAGGGGCGCTTGCATTCTATTTAGGAGCGGATGGAACCCTGGTACGAGCGGATAACTACAGTTTACGGGCAAACCTCATCTCTAGGGGCGCTTGCATTCTATTTAGGGGCGGATGGAACCCTGGTACGAGCGGATAACCGCGAGAAATGAGCGGATAGGGCTCTTTTTTGCTTGCTTCTTAATTTTATGCGCGGATAGCAACCGGTTATGCTCGTATAATAACGCTGATTGATCGGATAGCGCTATTTTTTGCTCGTTCCCAATTTTATGTGCGGATGGCACCCGATTATGCTCTCATACCAACGAGTATTGATCGGATAGAGCTCTTCCCCAAAAATAAAAAAGCCTCCCCAGCCGTTTTCAACCGGGGAAGCTCTTACACATTATGCTAAAACTAATGAATCTTTCGCAATCTCATCATTCATAATAAGCTCTTTTAAACGTTGCTTTGCTCTAAATAGTCGTGATTTTACAGTACCAATCGAAACTTTCATCACTTCCGCAATTTCGATTAATGAAAACTGGTGCACATAGAAATACATAACTGTTTTTTGATAAATACCATCTAACTCAGCTACTTTCGAACGAATAATTTCTCCCACATCTTCTTTCTCCAACTGCTCTTCTACAGATAAAACATCTGCAGCGATTAGATCCAATAAGGAGATATCAAGTTGTTCTGGTTGATTTGCAACGTATTTGCTGCGTCTTACCTGTTTACGGTATCTATCACGGAATGTATTCATACAAATGGTCGTTAACCAAGCTTTTACATGGTCAACTTCTTTCATATACGATTCATATCGTACAACTTTCATCCATACCTCTTGCATTAAATCTTCTGCATCTATTTGATTTTTAGTTAGTTTCAAGCATAAGTAATATATGTAACGGTTATATTCTTCGTAAATATCTTCAATTTTAACTTGCATCATTTTTTCCTCCGCTCGGCTTTTCTTTATAACTCTATAATGCCAAACCTGAACCTTACCCTCCATCGTATTCTCTTTCAATATAATTACAAACGTGTAAGAAAGAAAAGCGCAAGCGCCTATGTCAATAGAATGCAGTCTAAGTTCGCGACGAGCTTGCGCAGGAGCAGCTTTTTCACATTTGACCCCGAGGGGCAACGTTCTTCTGCGACGAGCTGTGCGCAGGAGCAAGACGCTAGAGCTAGACAATAGAAAGAAAAGCGCTAGAGGAAATACTACTCCTCTTGCGCTTCACTAACTACCGGTTCTTCTCTTTTCGTAATCGTCAATGTCACAATTCGGCTACGATCCATTTCATTAATTTCAATGAATAAATTCTCGTATGTAAATTGCTCACCTTCTACTGGAACATGTCCCAGCTGGTCCAGTACAAATCCTCCGATTGTTTCATTTTCGTTTACTATAGACAGATTAAACAGTAGGTTTACTTCTTCTATTTCCACGCGTCCTGCGCAGATCAGACGATTTTCTGTCATTTCATGTATTAATATTTCTTCATCGTCATCTGTTTCATCTTCTATTTCTTGTCCAATCATTTCTTCGATTAAATCTTCATGGGTTACGATTCCAAGCGTACCGCCATATTCATCTAACACAATTGCCATATGCTTTTTATGTGTGAGCATCAGCTCAAATACTTTCTCCACACTCAGTGTTTGCACGACAAACAATGGCTCTATATCAATAAGCGTTTCGAGTTGTAGCGATGGATCCATGGACCATTCGATAAGCTTTTTCGAATAAAACATCCCAACAACCTTGTCTAAGTTTTCATCATACACAGGATATCTCGTATAGGAATGTTCAAGTATCGTATCCCGAACTTCTTCATATGTAGATTCTATAGATAATGCAACCATTTCGGTTCGATGCGTAAATAATACGTCCGATACGTCTTTATTAGGAAAATCCAATATACCTCTTATTCTTTCGGATTCTTCCTCTTCAAATGTGCCGTCATTAGATGCTATATCAACCATATTTAACAGTTCTTCTTTCGTAATGATTGTTTCCTTTACAGCACCCTTTGAACCTATGCGAATCAGCATATTGATAAATGCAGCTACTAAAAACGATAATGGTCTTAATAGCCCAATCAATAATCGAATCATCGGAGCAACGATATACACGATTCTTTCCGAAAAGGTTGCAGCGATTGTTTTTGGTAGTACTTCCGCAAATAATATAATGAATATGGTCAGTACGATAACAGACCAAACAATATTCCAGCCATAGTTTTCAGCGATGAGAATAACTAAAACAGTCATGCCAACATTCGCAATCGTGTTGCCTATTAATATAGTTACAATCATTCGGTCCGACTTTAATAAAAGAACGAGCAACCTTTCCGCAGCTCTGTCCCCTTGTTCTGCTTTCAGTCGGACCTTCATCCTATTTACTGTCATTAAAGCGGTTTCACTTCCCGATAAAAAGAATGAAACAAGTAATGCAAATGCTAAAAGTACAAATTCTATGTACAATTTTGTATCCTCCTAAAATAATAACATCGTTCAGTATTTCTTTTTACTACTATAGCATACTCGGATTTTAGTTGTCACAATTCTTATGCTATACTATTTCTATTCACGAAATTTTATGAAAAGAGGTATTCAAGTGAGCCATTTAAACTCGTTAAACAATTACTTTACAGAAAAAAGAGAGACACATTTAGATGAACTAAAACATTTTTTACGTATACCAAGTATCTCTTCCTTATCTGAACATAAAAATGATATGCAAAAGGGTGCTGAGTGGCTAGCAGAATCATGCATAAAAGCCGGCTTAGAAAACGTAATTATAGATAAAACGAACGGTCATCCCGTAGTATATGCGGACTGGCTACATGCTGATGACAAACCAACCATTCTTGTTTATGGCCATTATGATGTGCAGCCTGTTGATCCACTAAATCTTTGGGAGTCCGAACCGTTTGAACCAGAAGTTCGCGACAATAAGTTATTTGCACGTGGCGCAAGTGACGATAAAGGTCAAGTGTTCATGCATGTAAAAGCAGTAGAGGCTCTTCTTCAAACAGAAGGATCTCTTCCTGTTAACGTAAAGTTTTTAATCGAAGGTGAAGAAGAAATTGGTAGCCCAAACCTAGAAGCCTATATAGAAGAAAATAAAGAAAAGCTTGCTGCAGATGTAATCGTCATTTCCGATACTGGCATGCAAGGTCCAGGACAACCTGCTGTATGCTACGGGTTACGTGGTCTTTGTGGCGTTCAAATTGACGTAAAAGGGGCTAAAGGTGACCTACACTCAGGTTTATACGGAGGCGGGGTTCAAAACTCTATCCACGCACTCGTATCAGTGTTAGATTCTTTCCGTGATGCAGAAGGTACGATTCAAGTGGAAGGATTTTATGAAAATGTACGTCCCCTACTCGATGAAGAACGGGAAGCGTACAAAGCACTTGGCTTCGACGAAGAAGATTTGAAAAAAGAAGTTGGAGTCGAAGAGCTATTCGGTGAAAAAGGTTACTCTCATTTGGAGCGTGTTTGGGCTCGCCCGACGCTTGAAGTGAATGGTGTATTCGGAGGATTTTCTGGAGAAGGCATCAAAACAGTATTACCTAGTGAAGCCGGCGCCAAAATTACTTGCCGTTTAGTACCAGACCAAGATCCGGACGAAATCGTAGCAAAACTAAAAGCGCATATTGAAAAAAATAAACCGACTGGTGTTACAGTTACTGTTACTGAATTTGATAAAGGAAAACCTTTTATCACACCTTTTGACCATCCAGCGATTCAAGCGGCCGGTCGTAGTTATGAAAAAGTGTATAATGTTCCAACTGCATATACGCGTGGTGGCGGTTCTATCCCAATCGTAGCAGCGTTTGATGAAATTCTTGGCTTGCCAGTAGTATTAATGGGCTTCGGATTATCATCTGAAAATTTCCATGCTCCAAACGAGCATTTCCATTTAGAAAACTTTGACCAAGGTCTACGAGTTATTGGTGATTATTATTACGAACTAGCAGATCTGACAAAAGAGCAACTAAAAAAATAACATGTAATATGCCTGAAATAAAATAGAGCTATCCCCCTCGATGAGGAGATAGCTCTTCTTTTATTCACCAAATATCGTTACTAGTTCATCCATATGTTTACGTTCTTTCGGTTTTGGCATTTCGTCAAAATAGCCGACTTGCAACATACTAATGATGCGTTCCCCTTGTTTTACTCCAAGTGCTTCACGGAATTTAGGATTATCTAAAAAACCAGGTGTTTTCCAGCAAGAACCAATACCACGATCCCAAGCAAGCAATTGGATGTTTTGAATAAGCATACTTGCAGCAGCATAATCTTCTAAACGCTCTTTTTGACGTGCATCTTCTGGGACGATGACAAAAATATAGCCCCCCGGATTTTTAAACTTTTTCATTTGTTTTTCTAATTCTTCATCTGTCAGCTCTTTCCACTTTGGAATGGCGAATTCTTTTAACACTTCATATAAATCTAAAAGTTCTTTGCCGCAAGCAACTACAAAACGCCATGGTTGTCTATTTTGATGATTCGGTGCCCAAATGGAATCATCCATAATAGCAAGTAATACTTCCCTTTCAACGGGTTGTCCATTAAATGCCTTGATGGACCTTCTTTGAATAATTGCATCACGAATTGTTAATGATTGTTGCATCATTGTATGAAAAACTCCCTTTTCTTTAGCATCAATTATTACTAACATCATACCAAGTTAAGCGTCATATTAAAAGACTTGCTATTTTACATCCAAACAATTTGAGGTGATCATATGCTTTTTTATTGGATAGTCAGTTATTTTATCGGTACTTTTCTTACTGCTTGGTGGATTGGAAAATGGAAAAAAACAGACTTAACTAAAATGCGTAGTGGAAACTTAGGAGCGCGAAATGCCGGTGCCGTCCTTGGAAAAACTGCATTTTTATTAACTTTTTTGGGAGATGCTCTTAAAGGGGTACTCATCCTCTACATCGGCTTTCATTATCATTTTACTATTGAGATCATTGCCATTGGAGGGGTATTAGGAATTGTCGGTCATATGTTTCCTTTATGGCTCCAATTTAAAGGTGGGAAAGGAATCGCCACTTTTATAGGAGTCGCTCTCGTTATAAATCCATTATTATTCGCAATCATGGCAGTATGTTTTGTTATGATAATCGCATTATTAAGAAGCGCAACATTAAGTATGTTAATCGCCTTTAGTGCATATGCTATTTTATGCTGGATAATTCCTGCATTTTCCCATCTGTGGCCTCTTTCTCTTGCAATCCTACTCATTCTTTATCGTCATCGATTGGATGTAATAGAATCTTGGGGAAAACGATGGTGGAAATCAACAAAATAATTACTATTCATGTGATAACAATTTTCTATGTTAATATGTATGAACATAGAATAGATATGCTATAATAACTAACAAATAAATAATGTATGAGATAGGATGTCAAATATGACTTTGAAAAAGATTGCTTGGGTTGTAGATAGTACTGCTTATATAAACCCCCATTTAAAAAACCATTCAGATGTTTATGAAATTCCACTGAATATTCATTTTGGCCAACAGCAATTTGTAGATGGTGTAGACTTAACTTCTGAACAGCTGTATGAACGTATTCGAAACGGGAAAGATCCAGTAAAAACTTCTCAACCAGCCGCTGGAGAATTCGCAGAAATTTATACGAAACTAAGCAAAGAATATGAGTCCGTCATTGCAATCCATGTTTCCAACAGTTTAAGCGGAACCATTTCTTCTTCCATGAGCGGTGCTGAAATAGCAGAGGTACAAATGGAATGCGTCGATTCCCTTTCTTTATCTGCTGGTATAACAGGACTCGTCGAAAAAGGTCTCGAATTGCAAGCACAAGGACTACCTTTTGACGAAATTGCATCCTTGTTACGAAAAGAAGTTACTAAATTTAGAAACTATATTTTAATCGGCAATTTAACTCAATTATATAAAGGCGGAAGATTGAGTAGTGCCCAATTTTATTTAGGTAGTTTATTGAAAATAAAACCAGTTATTCAGATTAACAACAAAGGTGAATTGCAGGAGCTCGATAAAGTTCGCTCCGAGAAAAAGGCAGTTCAATATTTAATCAATAAAGTAGTAGAATCGGCTGAACAAGAAGGTGCGAAATTAGTGTATATTATGCATGCTAATGCACTAGACAAAGCTGAAAGTTTAAGAGATGCGATTTTACTTCAATCCCCAAATATTAAAATAGAGATTGGAGAAATAAGCACTGTTTTAGCAGTTCACGCAGGCGAAGACACATTAGCTGTGCTTTGGTACGTCCCATAAGAACAAGGGTAACTAACGGATGCGCGTTAGTTACCCTTGTTTTTTATCATTGCTTTGGAAATTATTAAATCTATGGCAAGTGGAAAATTTCTACAAGTGATTCTCCGTCTAGACTCCAGCGCAAACAAAATCGTTGGTGGCTGAGGAGCTGCCTCCTAGGCCCGCACGATGCAGGTCATGCAGTCGTTGCGACGTGATGTCGCGATAATCTTAGACTTTATTCCTCTAGCATAGGCGCTTGCACTTTTGGTTTTAAAATTGGTCTTTCACATGGAAAAATACATATTTTGTGTTTGGCGTATGGGCATATGAATCTGAATAGTTCCAATGCCTGTTTCGACTATTATTCGTATGGGCATTTACATAGGGAATACCATCTTTAACGCTTGTTACAATCGTCGAATGGTCGTATCTCCCATCCCCTTCAAAGTCATAAAAAATAAGATCACCTAGGATTAGTTTATTCGGGGAATCTACTTGAGTTGCCTGTAATCCGCTTGTTGAACCTGCCAAATACCAGCGTAAAGAATGAGGCGTACTCCAACTAAAACTCCATGTGTTATTCCCTAACCACCATCCTCTTGCTCGATTAAACTGTCCTCTCATAGGGGCACCACCGGCAAATAAGCATTGCGAAATATAATTGGTACAATCCACATCAAAAACAGGAAACTTGGGGTTGTTGCTATTCCACCACTTTTGGGCATAAGCTACCGCAGCATCACGGTTATAAGTTGCCAATTTTCAACCTCCTTCTATTTGTTTATATGATTTCAAGGGAATTATATGCTAGTATTGAGTCAATGAATTTCTTTTATTTTTAGTTGGTAACTTACTTTTCAGAAAGGAAGATGGCTAGTGATACAGCATGCAGAAAAAGAAATTACCGAGTCTACACTGTTATGCGATGAAAAAGGTAATTTGAATCCAAAAGCAATTGGATATGCCAAAAAACCAATTATTGAGAGCAATTTAAAAGGTCATTATATGCGAAAGAAAAAGTGGAATTATTGGTGTGTCTTTGGAGATGATATACTCTTTTCTGCAACTATTAGCCATTTAGATTATGCTGCAATTTGCTCTGTATATTTTTTAAATTATGAAACACAGCGATATGTAGAAAAAACGGTTACCATCCCTTTCGGAAATAAAGTAAAAATGCCTTCGAACGTTTTAGAAAGTCTTCACCTCCATTCGAAGGAAATGTCTATCCAGCTATTATATATACAAAACGAAACGCATATGACGATTACGATACCTGATTTTGATGGGGACTTTTTGCATGCTGATTTACATATTTCACATCCTATAGAAGATGAGTCATTAAATGTTGTCATCCCTTGGAATCGAACACACTTTCAATTTACAGCAAAACACCACATATTACCTACTCATGGATTTGTAAAAATGGGAGATGCCCGTTATGCTTTTCAAGCAGAGGATAACTTTGCTGTACTCGATTACAGTAGAGGGATTCTACCTCGAGCAGCAACGTGGAATTGGGGATTCGCTTCTCAACGGATTGGTCTAAAACGGATTGGTTTGAACTTCGGCGGTAAATGGACAGATGGTACAGGTATGACCGAAAATGCGATTTTCATAGATGGAAAACTAATAAAAATTCATGAGGATTTATTGTTTACTTATGATACAAATAATTTCATGTTACCTTGGAAAGTAAAAACTAAATTTTCAAAAGAAGTAGATTTAACATTTACCCCTTTTTTCCATCGAACTGCAAAAACAGATATTAAACTTGCTTATGCTGAAAACCATCAAATGATGGGTTACTATAATGGTAAAATTCAATTAGAAAGCGGTCTCACATTACATATCCGTGAAATGTTAGGTTGTATCGAAGAACGCAAAGCGAAATGGTAACAAAAATCTACCCTTTATAGGAATAGGAATAGTGCGTCTTAAATAGCTCTATTAAGTGGCCGCTACGATTTCCGCTGCAGGCGGAAATCCAAGCGGTAACTTCCTTACGACGCACTGATCCTAAAACGCAATATCTCTTATTTATTCACCCATTCACGGTTGCTCCCTTGTAGTTTACATTACATGGTAGCAACCTTTTTTCTCATTTCCTTCAAACTAACTGCTTCATCAGCTTTTTATTTTTTTCTTTAAAAACCTCGTTATGGGAAGAGACCATTGCCATTTTATTGGCCTCTGGTTGCAAGTATTGTTTTGCTTTATTTACCGCGTTTGCAGCATCCTGGAAAGTTCCTGCTATTAGATGTAATTTCCCGGGATGCGCTAATATATCACCTGCTGCATAAATACCTGCCACAGATGATTCACTCATGCTCGAACCATCCACATAGAAGTCCTCCAACATCGCAATATTCACTTCACTATTTTTCAGAAGCTCTGCTTCCCTTTCGTATCCATGGTTAATAATCACTTCATCAATTTCCAAAAAGGTTACTTCTCCAGTATCATGATTCGTTAAAGCTACTTTCTCTACTGTATCATGACTTTTATTGGCTATTAGTTTGGAAATAGAACTATTAAAAAAAACTGTCGCAGAACTCGATAATAGTTGGCTAACTTGTGCCTCATGTCCATTCAACGTATCTTTTCGATAGGTCACATAAACCTTCTTAGCAATGGGCTCTAGTTCATTGGCCCAATCGACAGCTGAATTTCCCCCTCCTGAAATAACAACCGTTTTACCTTTGAATCGTTGAATAGATTTTACGGTGTAGTTTAAATTACTTACTTCAAAACGCTCTGCACCTTCAATTTCTAGTTTCAAAGGATGTAGGATTCCCCCACCTATTGCTAAAATAATTGTTTTGGAATAATGCATTTGGCCAGAGGCTGTTTTCAAACAAAAGATACGTTGTTCATCCTGTGTAATGGACTCCACTTTCTCATTCACCACAACTTCCGGATCAAAGGTTAGTCCTTGTTGTACTAATTGTTCGATTAATAGTTCCCCTGAAATTGGCGTTTGACCCCCTACATCCCAAATCATTTTCTCTGGATATACATGTATTTTCCCACCTAAGTAGGGCTGATACTCAATAATTTTTGTTTTTAATTCCCTTAATCCACTATAAAAAGAAGCATATAGTCCAGCCGGTCCCCCACCAATAATCGTTACATCCATTATTTCATTCATTTTTTAGTCTCCTAAAATTTATTGTTGACATTATTATATTAATTCAATATAGTTGCTAATATGATAATGATAATCGTTATCAATAGTAAAAGCAATATTAAATATGGGGGTTTCAAGAATGGTCCGCCTTTACACTGAGGATTTATCTATTGGCTACGGCGAGCGTTTAATCGTAAAAGAATTGTCCGTACAAATTCCAGATCAACAAATTACGACGATTATTGGACCAAACGGGTGTGGAAAGTCTACCCTTTTAAAAGCTATTACACGCATCATCTCTCATCAGTCTGGCTCGGTCGTATTAGATGGAAAAAGTGTTACAAAAGAAAATACGAAACAACTCGCAAAAAAAATGGCGATTTTACCACAAACACCAGAAAGTGCCGTGGGTCTCACAGTCGGAGAACTTGTTTCCTATGGAAGATTTCCTTATCAAACAGGATTTGGGCGACTCACGACAAAAGACTACGAAGTGATTGACTGGGCACTTCAAGTTACTGGAACGCATGAATTCAAATACTTTCCAGTAGATGCACTCTCTGGAGGACAGCGCCAGCGTGTTTGGATTGCAATGGCGCTAGCCCAAGAAACGGAAATTATTTTTTTAGATGAACCTACTACCTATTTAGATATGGCCCATCAACTAGAAGTGCTAGAACTACTGCAAAAACTCAACAAAGAAGAAAAACGTACGATTGTCATGGTATTACATGATCTCAATCAAGCTGCACGCTTTGCAGACAATATTATCGCCTTAAAAGACGGTCAAATTGTGAAAGCTGGTAGTTGCGAGAAAGTCATTACTAAAAAAGTGTTGCAAGATGTGTTCCAAATAGATGCAGAAATTGGAATGGATCCAAGAACAAATAAACCAATGTGCATTACATACAATTTACTAAAGGGAGAATAACTATGAAAAAACTACTAGTATTTACTTTACTGTTATTTGTACTAATTTTAGGGGCATGTAATAACGAGTCTAGCGCCAAAAAAACAAATGACGAAATAGAAGAATCAACCACTGTTACCTATCAATCAGAAGAAGGTCCAATTGAAGTACCCGCTGACCCACAACGTGTAGTTGTAGTATCCGGTTTTGCAGGTAACGTTGCTGCACTTGGTGTTAATTTAGTTGGAGTAGATTCGTGGTCAAAGCAAAACCCACTATATGATAGTTTTTTAAAAGATGTGGAAGAAGTATCTGAAGAAAACTTAGAGAAAATTATCGAGTTAAACCCTGATTTAATTATTGGTTTTTCTACAGTACAAAATTTAGACAAGTTAAAAGAAATTGCACCGACAGTAACATTTACTTACGGTAAGGTAGATTATTTAACACAACATTTGGAAATTGGTAAATTACTAAATAAAGAACAAGAAGCACAAGATTGGATTAATGACTTTAAAGAACGTACGGAGGCTGCCGGAGAAGAAATTAAAGCTGCTATAGGCGAAGACGCTACTGTATCAGTAATTGAAAACTTTAATAAACAACTATACGTATATGGAAATAACTGGGGTCGAGGGACAGAAGTTCTTTATCAAGCAATGGGATTAAAAATGCCTAAAAAAGTAGAAGAAATGGCTTTAGAGCCTGGCTATTATGCATTGTCTTTAGAAGTACTTCCTGAATTTGCAGGAGACTATGTAATCTTTAGTAAATCAGCTGATACAGATAACTCATTCCAAGAGACAGAGACTTATAAAAATATTCCTGCTGTAAAAAATAATCGCGTTTTTGAAGCAAAAATGGAAGAATTTTATAATAATGATCCAATTGCATTAGATAATCAACTAGAATTCTTCAAAGAACACTTTTTAAACGAGAAATAATGGTCGAGGAGGAATTCGGAGTGTTGGATTCCTCCCTTCTTTATTATAGAAAGGATACGAATGATGAAATCTTCTATTCGTTTTAGTATAAAATTCATGATTGGATTATCTATACTCTTTGCTATGTTTATCGTTGCGATGGGTTTTGGCGCAGCAGAGACCTCTATTCAAGATGTATGGAATGCATTATTTTCTAATTTGAAGAGTGATAAGATAAATATACTTCGTGAAATTCGTTTTCCTAGAGAAGTAGGAGCAGTCGTTGTAGGTGCTGCACTTGCTGTTTCAGGGGCTATTATGCAAGGTATTACAAGAAATCCTCTTGCGGATCCTGGACTACTAGGACTTACTTCTGGCGCGAATGCTGCATTAGCGGTAACACTAGCAATTCTTCCTGCTACAAACTATTTAGGGATTACAATAGCTTGCTTTATTGGGGCGGCAATAGGGGCCATTATGGTATTTAGTATTGGTACTCTAAAAAAAGGTGGGTTTTCTCCTTTACGGATTGTACTTGCGGGGGCTGCAGTTTCTGCGTTTTTGTATGCAATCGCAGAAGGTGTCGGGATTTATTTCAAAATTTCAAAAGATGTTTCCATGTGGACTGCTGGAGGTCTCATTGGGACAAATTGGCTGCAATTGAACATTATTATTCCTTTTGTTTGTGTTGGTATTTTAGTAGCACTATTACTTTCCCGACATCTAACTATTTTAAGTTTAAATGAAGAAGTGGCTGTAGGATTAGGTCAGAAAACCGGTCAAGTAAAAACAATTCTATTTATTGTTATTATCTTACTCGCTGGTGCTTCAGTGGCACTTGTAGGAAATATGGCGTTTATTGGGTTAATGGTTCCCCATATTGTTCGAGCTATTGTTGGAACTGATTATCGCGCTATCATTCCTATGTCGGTCATAGCCGGAGCTATTCTTATGCTAGTTGCTGACACGCTTGGAAGAACGATTAACATTCCTTATGAGACACCAGTTGCAGCAATTATTGCGATTATGGGACTGCCTTTCTTTCTACTCGTTGTTCGTAAAGGAGGAGTCGCATTCCAATGATTCCAAAAGAGGTCATCAAAAAACAAAGAGTATTTGTTGTCATTTTATCTATTCTAATACTGACTAGCGCTATTATTAGTGCTGGTATCGGTTACTCCTCTTTATCATTTGACCGTTTGTTACCTACCCTATTTGGACATGGTACATTCAAAGAAGAATTTGTTTTATTTTCAATTCGTTTACCCCGAATTGTTATTACATTACTTGCTGGTATGGCACTAGCATTATCAGGTGCTATTTTACAAGGTATTACACGTAATGATTTGGCGGACCCAGGTATTATCGGTATAAATTCTGGAGCAGGAGTAGCAATTTCTTTGTTCTTCTTATATTCTCCTATTGAACCTGATTCTTTTGTATACATGCTTCCTTTCATGGCATTTATCGGAGCTTTACTTACAGCATTTTTTATTTACATACTGTCCTACAATCGAAAAGTAGGTTTACAGCCTGTTCGATTAGTGCTTGTAGGTATAGGATTTTCAATGGCTTTATCTGGACTAATGATTGTCATTATTTCATCAGCTGAACGTGAAAAAGTTGATTTCATTGCCAAGTGGTTAGCCGGTAATATTTGGGGTTCTGATTGGCCATTTATTTTTGCATTACTACCGTGGTTAATGGTTCTTATCCCATTTACTTTATATAAAGCGAATAAGCTAAATATACTTGGCTTAAGTCAACCAGTGGCGATTGGAGTTGGTGTGTCCCTTGAGAAAGAGCGTATTGTTCTCTTACTAGCTGCAGTTGCACTTGCAGCTTCTGCAGTTTCCGTTACAGGAGGTATTGCCTTTATCGGATTGATGGCACCTCATATCGCGAAAGCACTAGTCGGTCCTAGACACCAATTATTTGTCCCTGTTACGATTTTAATCGGCGGTTGGCTTTTACTATTTGCAGATACAATTGGTCGAAATGTAGTAGAGCCAAACGGTATTCCCGCAGGAATAATGGTCGCTTTAATCGGAGCTCCGTATTTTATGTATTTATTGTTGAAGAAATAAATGAAAAAGGGATTGCATTATGGTTTAATATAAGCAATCCCTTTTACTTTACTTATTCAAATAGTTATACATTTCTTGTGGATAATCTGTAAAAATGGCATGTACTCCTACAGCATGAAGCATATCAGCATAAGTCTCTTCATTTACCGTAAAAACACGTAGCTGTTTTCCACTCGCAATAACCTCTTTTCCCATTTTCCGCAATGCAGTTGGAAAAAAGGCATGCAGTGCATCAGCTCCTACTATTTGAGCATATTCATGGGGTGCAACCATCACTTCCATAAATAAAATAGCCGTTTCAATATGTGGAGCTTGTTTTTTTACATTTTGAATCATTTCATGATTGAAAGAAGAAATAACGACTCTGTCTTCTAATCGATACTGTTTTAACATCTCTAATACTTTCTGTTCCATCCCTACATATGGAAAAACATCTGATTTCAATTCGATATTTATATGGTGATGTGTATCTTTAAATACATATAACACTTCTCTTAGCGTAGGCACTTTTTCACCTTTGAAGTTATTTGAAAACCATATGCCAAAATCGTAGTTCTGTATTTCTTTAAGTGTCATATCCTTTATGAAGCCACTACCATTCGAAGTGCGATTAATAGATTCATCATGAATGACAACAAGTTCCCCATCTTTTGTCATATGTACGTCGAACTCTACACCGTGTATTGGTAATCTTGCCGCCGCTTTAAATGCAGCTATAGTATTTTCCGGAAATGTCCCTGAGCAACCTCTATGCGCATAAATTTTCATGAAAATAGCCCCCTTTTTTCAAATGATATGAAAGTACAAACTTTTTTACTCAGTGTCAATCTAGCTCCAGCGCCTTGCTCCTGCGCACAGCTCGTCGCAGAAGAACGTTGTCCCTCGGGGTCAAATGTGAAAAAGCTGCTCCTGCGCAAGCTCGTCGCAAACAAAATCGCTTGTGGTGGCTGAGGAGCTGCCTCCTGGGCCCGCACGATGCGGGTCATGTCTGCTTTGCCACAGGATGTGGCGCACTTTGCAGACCTACCCCATCCCCATTTGCCTGTCGGAGGCCTGCACGAAGCAGGTCATACAGTCGTTGCGAAATGTTTTTTTATTTTGCGACGAGCTTTGCGCAGGAGCACCACGATGTCGCGAATTTAGACTGTATTCCTCTAAAATAGGCACTTCCGCTTTTCTAGTTCATTATACTTTTTTCCAAACCGAAAACGCCATCTCCCACTAAAGAGATGACGTATGTCTATTTACTTCCTAGGCGGAAGTGGAATGTATTTATGTCGCGGGGGTCTAGCTTTTTTCATAATGAACCATTGTAAGCTTGTATGTACTTTCTTTCTAATAGAACTAAATTGTAAAGTATTCAACCGGTTATTCGAAACTTTCATAGTCACATTGCGTTTATTCAAACCCAATAAGTATCTCTCCTTTTCGATTGAACGATCTCTTCACCATTCATCCTATAGAAAGTTTATGTAGCCCATGTTGAAATTATGTTAGGAGATTGTAAAAAGGTTGTCTCAAATCCTCTTATTTTCTGCTTTTCCATAACAATTGCTTTTTGGAGATTTGTTACGTTGGCATACTAGTCACTATGGTGTTTGTCTGTATATTTTAAAAAAGGCGACCCAAATCAGATCACCTTTTTTTATAGAAATGCGTATGATGAATCGTCTCAAAACCAGCTTTTTTATAAACGGATAATGCCTTTTCATTATCTGTTTCTACATCTAAATAAATACTTTCTTTGCCTAATCGTTTCGCTTCGTTTTTCGCCCATATTAAAATGGAAGTAGCGACACCTTTGCCACGTGCTAGCTCATGTACTCCAAGTCCAGTAACCCACAACTTGTCAGGATCCTCGACGATGGCAAAAGTACCTACCACTTTGTTTTCTAATGTCGCAATCAAAAGCTGGCGATGTGGCGTTTGTGTATTAAATGCAATAAGACTACTTGCTTCTTCTAGCGTATCACCAAAGGCACTTATTAAAACTTCTATTACCTCAGACTCTTGAGTGGTGTATGGAATGATGTTGATTTCACCATGCACACCTGTTTCTACTGCCTTTGCCACCATAGTTCTCTCTGAGAAGTCATATACATAGCCAATTTTCTTCAACCATTCTAGTCCCTCTTGCGAATCCTCTGGTACTAAAGCTAGATCGAATGTTGCTCCTCGAAGTGTTAGGTTTCTATCTAACTCCGCTACAAGCCCCGTTCCAATTCCTTTTCTGCGTATCGAAGGTGAAACAACCGCGCTCCACTCGAAGTCCCCCGTTTCCAGTCGGTCTATTGATGATAACACGCCCATTAATTTATCCGATTCATCATCATATGCTAATACACAAAAACCTTTTATAGGATCAGTTAACTCATCAACGCTTAAAAGCGACCTATAATTGACTGTATCTTCTTGAAGTAAATCCTTTATTTCTTGCATCGTATCACCATCTAACGGAATAGATACCGTCATCATAAAAATATCCATAAAACCCTCCTTAAATTCTCGTATCCGTTAGCATATTATAATACCGCCCTCTTCTTTGTAGCAACTCTTCTTGCTGTCCCGATTCTACTAACTTTCCGTTCTCCATTACAAAAATAAGATCTGCCTTACGCACCGTATTCAAACGGTGGGCAATAACGAAACTCGTTCTACCTGCCATTAGACGTTCCAGTGCTTCTTGTATTTTCAGTTCAGTAACCGTATCAATACTTGATGTAGCTTCGTCTAATAGTAGGATTGCAGGGTCTGCAACAAGGGCTCTTGCAATGGATAATAATTGCTTTTGTCCTTGGCTAATCTCCCCGCCATCTGCCGTTAAAATAGTATCATATCCATTTGTTAACTTAGTAATAAATTCATGCGCATTTGCCTCTTTAGCTGCTTTTATAACTTCCTCATCTGTTGCATTTAATTTGCCGTACCGAATATTTTCCAGAACGGTCATTTCAAAAAGAAATGGATCTTGAAGTACAAATGCCGTTTGACTCCGCAATGTATGCCTTGGCAAGTTATCCATCTTAATTCCGTCTATTAATATCCTTCCGTCATCTACTTCATAAAATCGAGCAAGAAGCTGCATGATGGTCGTTTTCCCTGCACCAGTAGCCCCTACTAAAGCAGCTGTCTTTCCAGCCTCTACATGAAATGAAACATGTTCAATCGTTGGGTTTTCATCATTTTTATCGTACCAAAATGTAACATCCTCAAATGTTACATTTCCTTTCAATTGATAATCTTGATGGTCGCTTGCTGCATCTACTTCCTCCGGTTCATCTATAATTGCAAACACACGCTCCGCCCCCGCAATTGCCGATAATACGGTATTAAACTGGTTCGCCAGATCATTTAATGGACGCGTAAACTGACGGGCATATTCGGTGAAAATAACGATTTCTCCAATGGTTATATGCCCATAAAATGCAAGGATTCCTCCAGCTGCTGCTACAAATGTAAAACTTATGTTATTTAGAAAATTCATCACTTTAGGGATAAATCCTGAATAAGTCAGTGCCCAAAATCCAGTTCTTTTTAACCGCTCACTTTTCACTGCAAATTCCTCTAGCATGCGGTTTTCTTGGGAAAATGCTTTAACAATTCGTTGACCAGAAACGGTCTCTTCAATCATACCATTTAGTTCTCCAAGTGCTTTTTGCTGCTCTTTAAATAATTTGGATGTACGTCTCGTTATCCAGCGCATTGCAATAAACATAAAAGGCACAATTATCAGCGTGATGACAGTCATAAGTGGACTAAGTAGAAGCATGACAACCGTTGTTCCGACTAAAGTTAACACACTTGAAAATACTTGTATAAAAGATGAATTCAACGTTTGACTGACGTTTTCTATATCATTCGTCACCCGACTCATCAATTCCCCGTGTTGACGTTTATCAAAAAATGACACAGGTAGTTTTTGTAAATGATCAAATAATCCCATTCTTAGTCTATAAATCGTTTGCTGGGCAATCCCAACCATCCAATAACTTTGTAAATACATCGTTATAGATAGGAACACATAGACAATGATTAATAGTCCAATCATATTCGCAAGTCCTGCAAAAACACTTTTAGCAATATATTTATCAATTATAATACCTATCAAATACGGTCCGAATAAGGCTAATGCAGAACTAGCTATTACCAATAAAAGCACAACAATTAATAAAAAACGTTGCTCATCTACAAGCTTCCAAATTCGATGGAGAACCCCTTTCCAATCAGACGGCTTCTCTACCTTTTTCTTATTATCTTTCTTCAAATCTTCCTTGGTCACTATCGGTTCATATCCAAAAGGTTTACGAATGAAGTTCATCATGTCCGCCGCCCTCCTGCTGTGATTCTGCAATTTCTCTATATAAAGAGGAACTTTCCATCAGCTGTTCATGCGTTCCATATGCCGAAACTTTTCCTTCTTCTAATAAAAGAATTTTATCCGCACCTTTTGCTGTTCTAATTTTTTGCGTAATGACGAGCATCGTTGCATTTTCTTTTTCTAAAGCTTCCCATAGTGCGTTTTCAGTCGAGACATCTAAGGCACTTGTACTATCATCCAATAGAAGAATTTCTGGTTTTCGTACTAATGCACGTGCAATGGACAATCTTTGTTTTTGGCCGCCGGATAAATTAACTCCTTTTTGACCCACTCTTGTATCATATTGTTCTGGAAATTGCTCTATCGAATGATGGATTTGCGCTTGAATCGCTGCTTCTTTAAGTGATTCCTCTGTAGCAGTCGAATCTCCCCATCCTAAGTTTTCTTCAATACTTCCTGTGAAAAGAATGGACTGTTGCGGAACAAGTCCAATTGTCTGTCTTAGCTCTTTTAGTGGCCACTCTTTTACTTCTACCCCATCGATCCATATTTCCCCTTCTGTCGCATCAAAAAAGCGTGGGATTAAGTTTAACAGCGTCGATTTTCCCGAACCTGTAGCTCCCATAATCGCAAGCTTTGCACCCGATTTTACAGAAAATGAAACATCCTTTAGCACAGGTATATCAGTCGATGGATAATGAAAGGAAACGTGCTGAAACTCAATTTCTCCTACTATAGAAACGGAGTCTAAAGGATCCTTGCTTATTTCTTCTATTCCTTCCTCTACAACCAAAACCTCTTCCATCCGTTCGGCCGATGCTTTTGCTCTTGAGAAAAATATGATAATAAAAGAAAACATAGAAAATGCACCCGTCATACGCATTGCATAGTTAACAATCGCAACAAGATCCCCCATCTTTGTGTCCCCTGTTTGTATTTCCTTTGCTCCAAACCAAAGTACCGCCATTAAACTCACGTTCATAACAAATAAAAGGACAGGTAAAATGAGCTCCATTATACGAAAAGCACTCACATTATCTATTTTTAATGTATTTGCAACGGATGCAAAGCGGGTCGATTCAAAGCTACCACGTAAATATGCCTTTATAAGACGAACGGCTTGCAGATTTTCTTGCACTTTACGAGTCACTTGGTCTACACTTCTTTGTACTTTCCCAAATAGTTTAAGCCCTTTTCTGCTCATAAGAAACAGAAATATGACTAAAATTGGTGCTCCCATTACTAGAAACATAGCTAGATAAGCATGAACAAAAAAGGACATAATAATGCTTCCAACTACTAATAGTGGTGCTCGAAGCATTATACGAAGTCCCATGAATATTAAGTTTTGGGTTATCGTCACATCGTTTGTTAACCGTGTTATTAGACTTGCAGAGGGAAACTTTAAAAAAGTTGCCACCGTAAATGATTGTACTTTGCTAAATAATGCCTGACGAATCTCATATCCATAGCTTTGCACAATATGAGATGCGATAAATGTATTTATAATTCCCGCTAAAAAAGCAATAGCTGCAATCCCAAGCATAATAATTCCCCAAAAAATAATAGTCTGCTGGTCACCTGCTAGTATTCCATCATCAATAATAGTTGCTATTATCAAAGGTTGCACAAGCTCTACAGAAAGTTCGACTAACATAAGTAGTAACGCAAAAATGACAAGCCACCTATATGGCGATAAATAAGAAAAAATCGTCTTCACAAATCAACACCCCTTGATTCTTCGTTACCCGAATTATTTCTATATACAGTCTATTATGCCATAACACGGTCCCTACATATAGAAGAAGATGGCCTCCATTAGCCATCTTTTCGTTTCCATTTAATTTCACCAGCGATTGAAAGCCATGTGACAAATAAGATCATGACAACTATACCGACATATTGCCAAGCTCCAAAAACTTGTCCTAACCAAATAACCGAAATGACCATAGCGGTTAATGGTTCCATGCTGGACAGAATACTAGTTTCTACTGGGGATATGTACTTCATACTAGTTAAAAAGAGTATAAATGCAATCGTTCCAACAAGAATAATGATCATCGTCATTAAGTTAATTGGGTAATTAGTGAGCTCTCCCCACTCATCCGAACGCCAAATCTGTGAGATGACGGCTAGGACAAAGCCTCCTATTAACATCCCCCAGCCAACGACGATAAGCACTCCCCATTCTTTCATAAGCCTTGCAGGGTACACCGTATAAATGGCAAAAGCAACACCGATTGCTAATCCCCAAACGAGAGCTTCATTACTGATTAATAACTGATCAAATTTGGCGTTTGTTAGTAATAAAAACAATCCAACAAGCGTTCCAATAATACCAATGATCTGATATTTTGGAGGAAACAACCTGCTCTTCCACGAAATATATATCACAATATAAATAGGTCCCAAAAATTGAAGTAAGGTTGCAATAGACGCATTACTTGCCTCGATTGCCGCAACAAATGTGTACTGAACACCGAGCATCCCGAAAACACCAAAAATGACCAATTGCTTTAACCAACTTTGCTCTTTCCAAATAGAAAAAATGGGCTTTCCTCTTATTCTTAAAAATACTAGTAGACAAACTCCCGCTACAATTAAGCGGACTGTAAGAAAAAAAGGAACAGATAAGTTACTTTCTTTTAATATCCACTCCATCATTGGTCCCGATGCTCCCCACAATATCGAACCAATAATAATTAAAATAATGCCCTTCCATCGTTCCATTCTCACATTCCCTCTTTTCCACCCTCACATATACCCATTACTTTATACCCTAATATTATTAATCAATGAATAAATTGCTCTATTTTAATGACTATTTTATGTATATTTTATATAATGAATATAAATTATTTAAAGGGGCCGTTTATATGTATCTTAAAGATGAATTATTAGATTTAAGTAACACTGTTTTTAGTCATTTGCCGTTCCCAACTTTTATGACAAATAGGGACGGTCAAATTATTTGGTGGAGCAGGGAAGCCGAAAAGCAATTCGGATATCATTTAGAAGATTTACAAGGACCAAGAGCACCCTTGTTTAATGAGCACACCTATGGGCATTTAACTGCAAATTGGGAATCAATCCTACATCAAGATGATCCAGTTCGCTTCAGTCCCGTCATCCTTTACTCAAAAGATAGACACCCCATGAAAACATCTATTGTCGCAAAATCGATCCTTCTGAACGATGACTACTATGTTTTCTTCCAAATTGAATCTAATACAATACAAGATACAGAATCATCTTCTTTTGCAGAGCTGCAATTATTAAAAAAAGGATTATCAAAATCATTTATGGTTGCTTATTTAGACCAAGAAGGTTTAATCCTACACGCAAATGAAATGTTTTTAAAAAGAAGCAATTGGACACCAAAACGAATTATCGGAAAGACTTTTTGGCAGTTATTCCCTAATTCCTCTCATCATATTGCCATTGCGGACAAAATTATAGACACTTTGCAAAAAGGACAAATTTTCCAAGATACCGTCGAAAAAATTACCAAAGACGGGGTAAGCTATTGGGTTAATTTAATCGCACTTCCAATTACTAATACGGAGAATAATACACTATACCATTTGTTATTGGAAGAAGAGATTACAGAAAAGAAATTAATACAAACGCGCCTTGAACAAATTGCTTATGTAGATACGGAAACAGGTCTAATGAGTAGGCATCGTTTAGAAGAATTGGTGAATGAATTCATTCAAAACGACAAATACTTTTCCTTTGTTTTCCTAAGTATCGATCAGTTTTATACTTTAAAAGAAATATTCAACGATCAAACAGAATCTCAATTATTAAATGAGTTTACTAAAAGGTTGAAAATCTATTTTGAAGAATCCATTGTTGCTAGAGCTGGAAGAGATGAATTTGCTATTATTACAACATTAGGTGAATGGTACATACAAGGATTTATCCAGTATTTAAAACAAAACCCGATCTATCTAGACAATAAAGTTGTTCCTATTACAGTCAGTGGAGCCATTACTAGATACCCGGAGGATCAACAAACCTATTTGCACTTACTGAAAGCTACTGATACGAAAATCCAAAAAGTGAAATTAGAAGGCGGTGGCATGATTGCCAACCTTTCCCCATCTGACCATCACAAACTTACTCGTCGTGCACAAATAGAAAAACGTTTATTAGAAGCTTTAAATCAACAAGACCTTCATGTTCTATATTTACCACAAAAAGATTTATTAACCAATAAAATTACAGCAGTAGAAGCGCTCGTCCGATGGGATGATGATGTACTTGGAATTGTTTCTCCCGAGGAGTTAATACCTATCGCGGAAGAAACAGGGTTAATTAATAAAATTGGTTCTTTTATGCTGGAAAAGGTTTGTGAACAAGCCGCTATTTGGCAACAAAAAGGGATACCAATTAAAGTAAGCTTTAACTCATCCATTCGGGAATTCCGTGATAAAAACATGGTGAAAACAATTCGCACCATTTTAGATAAGTACAATTGCTCACCGAAGCTATTACAAATTGAATTTACAGAAAAGTTCGCACTCGAGGCGGAAGCTGAAAAGTCGATTATTGGACAAATGCAGACGCTACAGCAAGACGGGGTTGTTTTTGTTTTGGATGATTTCGGAACCGGATATGCGTCGCTTAGGTATTTGCAACTTCTTCCGATTAGCAAATTAAAAATTGATAAATCATTTGTGAGTTCTATTATGCAGCAAGAGAGATTACAAAAGCTTGTCCAAGGTTTAATCCAATTTGGACAATCTTTAGATGTGGATGTTGTGGCGGAAGGTGTAGAAACAGAAGAACAATATGCCTTGTTAAAACAAATGGGCTGCGATTCCGTTCAAGGATACTATATAAGCCGACCAATTCCAGCCGAAGACGTCGAAGCACTTTTAAAATAGAAACAAAAAAACCGTGGAGATAATACTAATCTTCACGGTTTTACTTTGAGTCTTCCTATTACTTTCACCGATAATTGCGTAATAATCTCTGCAAAAACTAAACCCATCGCAATGGAACCCGAGACGATAAGAGCAACGGATCCATAATCCACTGCAACACTATAATCCTTCTCTATCACATTTCGCATTGCATTATAGGCAGATCCCCCTGGAACTAATGGAATAATACCCGCAACGCTGAAAATTATCATTGGCATTTTAAATTTTTTGGCCATCAAATGTGCAACGAAAGCAACCGTGAATGCACCAGCGAATGAGGATTTTGCTGGATCATTACTTAAATCATCCACATAAGAATATACAAGCCAGCCTGTCATACCAACAATTCCACAATAGAAAAGTGACTTTTTCGGCGCATTAAATATAATGCCAAATCCAGCTGCTGCAGCAAAGCTTAATATCCCTTGCATCCAATACGACATAACTACCCCTCCTAAAATGACAACCCTAATGCAACCCCTGCGCCAATGGCAAAAGCAGTAAGAAACGCTTCTGCTCCTTTTGATACACCGGAAACAAAATGACCTGCCATTAAATCACGTACAGCATTCGTAATAAGTAATCCCGGAACAAGTGGCATAACAGAACCGATAATTATTCTATCGATATCATTACCTAATCCCCACGTAACAGAAAAAATGGCGATCAAACAAACACATAGTGCCGCTAAAAATTCCGCAAAAAACTTTACTCTTGTTTTCATTTCTAACAGGATTGAAATAGAAAATCCAACACCTCCAGCTACCAAAGCAGTGGGAACGTCTTTGAATGTACCGCCGTATAACAAAAGAAATGCAGCAGATGCAACCGATGCTGCTCCTATTTGTAACCATAATGGTAGCGTTTTATGTTCTTTTTCAATGCTAACTAACTCTGAATACGCTTCTTGCAGTGTAATTTCTTTGTTAACCAGCTTTCTTGAGACGCTATTTACTAGCGCTATTCTTTCTAAATCCGTTGAACGATTGCTAATCCTGACTAGTTTAGTTGGTAGGCTATTACTTCCCGCAAAAATGATGCCTGTTGGTGTGACAAAACTTTGTGATTTCGTTAGTTGCTGCGAAATTGCCATCCGATCCATTGTATCTTCCGCTCGGTACGTCTCCGCTCCACTTTCCATCATTAATCGACCTGCAAGTAAACAACATTCAACAGCTAATTCGGAGTCTTGCGCCACTCGGAACACCTTCCTTTGTTAAGTGAAATTCAGCTACGATAATCTTATCGGACGTTGGAAATAAATACAATGAAAACTAAAACTTTATTCCCTATTTATCCGTCTAATTTAATATAATAGATAAGTACTAGAAAAGGAGAATCATCACCATGTCCACGCATCCAAGATCAAAAAAAAGGGGACGTTGGATTGATATTACATTTATCATTATTATTCTTGCATTAAGTAGTTTAATGTTTTTTCTTCTGATGCTTTCCAATCCTGCAAAAAAAGAAAAAGAAGTAGTATCGGCTAACCTTCCAACTAATTCGAAAGAACAAATCAATCAAAGCGATTCAGTATATCCAGGAATTCGTATTATTACGGAAACGTCAAACGACGAAAAAACCCCATATGCAATTCAATATCCACAAAGTAATGTTCCAGAATTCAATGACATTGTAAAAGCTTATACAAATAATATGAAAACATTATATTTAAACGAAACAGATTATTTAAATGAGTCGAATATACATCGCAGTGGCGAGTTGAATATTTCTTTTGAAGTTTTTCAACATACAACTGGCTACTATTCATTTGTAATTCATTCATACATGAATAAAAGTGGAACAAACGGTTTAACTGAAACGAGAACATACCGCTTACATAATCAATCTGGCCATATGCTCACTATAAATGACTTGCTTGCAAACAATGAAAAGTCGCTTGTAAAACTTGCTACAAAAGTAAGGGAATACATACTATCTGATAATGAATTGATGCCCTACTTACTTCAAGAACAATTGGAAGAAAAAACAGTGCCCACCTGGGATAACTTTTCTAACTTTTCTCTAAAGAAGGACACGATTGAATTTTATTATGATAACTATGAGATTGCAGCTGTTGCTGCGGGATCTAAGGTTGTTTCTATACCACTAGAGGATATGAACGAGATTATAGCCGACAGTTTTAAGCTTCCAAAGGTGGCTATCCAACCACCCCCAACGACATCGGGGAAGGAAAATGAAATACCTATAGGCGGCATACAAACTAAAGATTCAGTAGTAAATTCATTACCAAAAGTAGTTGCACTTACATTTGATGATGGACCGACTCCTGAATCAACTACATTAATACTCGATACACTAAAGAAGTATAATGCAAAAGCTACGTTTTTTATGCTTGGAAGTCGTGTTTCTTTCTATCCTGAGATTGTAAAAGAAATGCATGAGGCAGGACATGAGTTAGGCAACCATACTTGGAATCACTTAGATTTAACTAAGGCTTCTTCTGAAAAAATTGCTTTAGAGATTAATAATACGAGTGATGCAATCGAACAAGCCACTGGAACTAAACCAACCGTATTTCGCCCGCCGTACGGGGCTGTAAATAATTCAGTCCGTGCTCAAACTTCCCTTCCGGTCGTTTTGTGGGATGTGGATACGCTCGATTGGAAATATCGTAATGCAAATCATTTACTTACGCATGTTAAAAAGCATGTGAAGGGAGGTTCTACTATTTTAATGCATGATATACATATGTCTACGGCAGAGGGACTTGATGCAGTGCTTGCCTACTTGCAAGGAGAAGGATATTCGTTTGTGACTGTATCAGAGTTGAACAGTGACGCCAATTAAATTACTTTTTTCACTAACAAAAGCGCAATAAAAAAAGATAGTTCAACATTTAGGAATAGTGCGTCTTGACATATTATCCGCTAGGATTTCCGCTTCAGGGCGGTCGCTTTCCACGGGGGGAGCGATGAGCCATCGCCGACGCTACCGCGTTCGCCTGCGATGACTCATCTTCTCACCGGAGGAACGAAGGCTAAGTGCGCCACATCGTGTGGCAACGCCTTCGTGACCAACATCCTGTTGGCCTCCGTAGGAGTCGCATCCCTTTCGCTGCAATCCATGAAAATTGCTAACTAATCAGAGTCACTGTATTAAACTCAGTCATATGCAATATTTGCTGAATTAAATTTCCAATAAATGGTCAAACGAGACATTACATGCCATGAACGCGACAAACCACACTTCGAACACGACAAGAACCATCTCGAAAGCGACATGTCGACTGCTGAACGCGACAAACCAATCTAGCGGATGCTTTTTGCCATTGCACGAAGGCTTGCGGTCACTATTCAAGTAATTTGCGCACTATCCCTATATTACGCTCCATTAAAAAGTGGCATGCTTTATTTTACAGTAAAACTAATCTACAATTTATATTCCTAAACCATAAATAAAACTCCAAAAGCATTGTTGGCCTTTGGAGTCTTTTTATATTAATATGTCATTTTACTCAATTGTTCAAACGAGTTTAAATTGTAGCTTTTTATTTCTTTCATGGCAATTGTGTATAAAGAGTCTTCCACATAAATCATTCGCTGGATGCTGCTTTCCCAATCTTCGTATGCTTGTGCAGGATTTTCTGGGTTTAATAAATCTCCTTTTAATACAATTCCATTTTCAGGTGTAATTTCATACACTAATGCACCATCTTGCTTAAACATTGCATATTCTTTCCCTTTTCCATAAATGGAAATAGGAAATCCATATAAACCTTTTTCTTTGTGCTGGAATAATGCATGGTGATCATATTGAATAGGAGAGTAAGTCCCTTGGCCTCCAATTACTTCCGTATCCACTTCTTTCGGATTCGCATAATCACTTACATCGAACAGGGAAACTTTCATCCCTCCCGTCATAATAACTGGTTCTTTACCACCCGATTGAGTATCTACTATTGTTTCATAGCCGAATCCAATTAAATGATTTTCATCTAACGGATGTAGATAATTACTAAACCCTGGAATCTTTAGTTCCCCTAATACTTTTGGTGCGGTTGGTTTTGCTACGTCGATAACAAATAATGGATCCGTTTCTTTGAACGTCACCATATATGCTTTTTCTCCCATAAATCTTGCAGAATAAATTCGTTCATCTTTAGCTAGACCTGTTAACGAGCCTACTGTTTTCATCTTGTCATCAAGTATAAATAAATTATTTTCGGATACTTTGTTTTCATCCCAACTATTTCCTTTTGTTGTTACAGCGCGGAAATAACCGTTATGCTCATCCATCGAAAACTGATTTAATATCGTTCCTGTTAAACGGCTCGATGCAATGAATTTTACAGATGTTTCGTTTAATGCAAACTTAAATACTTCTGTGTCCATTTCCCCAGGATTCCATATCATTTTTTTCGCATTGGAATTATTCTGCTCATAAATAGTAGAAGTTAAGTATAGGCTATCTTTTGACATGTATAATTGCTCACTACCACCAAGATATCCCTTCGTTTTTACTTCATTTTCTGATGGATTGGATACATTGATAGCCGAAATAATACTGTAGTTTCCTTCCATTGAGCTTGGAAGGATCGCGATACTATCATAGCTCATCGGTTTTGCTTCCTCATCGGATTTGGAATCGTAAGTAAATGGGCGTAACTCAGCATCTGCATTCTCTTCCATTGCCCAGAATTTCGGATAGACATTAGTTACATAATACAATGTATTATTTGTTATTCTTGCACCATTCATATATCCTTCTGTGGCAATTTCCCGATTTAGTATTGGTGATGCAGGATTCGATATATCATAGAAATATACAGTTGTCATTGAATCCATTGGCATCATAAGGCTATCCATCGTTTTTGTACTTTCTAGCTCCAGCGTACGAAACACATTCTTCTGACCTATAACTATCAAAGTTTGATCTGAAAGTAATAACTTTGTTGGGTAAAAATCATTTGTAAAAGGGATTGCCGTTTCTTCTTTCATCTGCTTTGGATTTTTTACGTTTACGATGACCACATTATTTTCACTTAGTGAAAATACATGCGTGCCATTTGTTTTTACTGTATCCGCCTCATCAACACCTTCTACTTGGTTATTCGTAGTAGAGTAATCTCCCCCTTGGCCACCGGAGGAATCTTTGGCTTCCATTGTACTTGCAGTTTCTTCTGTTATAGCTGCTCCATTATTTTGTTTCTTTTGGAGTTCTCTTACCTTTTCAAAATAGGCTTTCAATTGCTCTTTTGATTGGACAGTTTGGATTTCATCGCTTTCTTTAAATGGTTGATTAGTTGACATGTTTCGTTGTGCACTTATCTCTGTTTTAGAAAAATAAAATGCACCTGCCATCCCGACTATTAAAACAAAAGCAATAATAGAAATAAGCCATTTTTTCATGTTAATCTTCCTTTCTTATTTCATTGTTAATCCATTAGACTGAAATTTCTACAATTGGTTTCACAATATTTCAATAAAAAATGAAGTACCTTTATGTATTTTTTGTTTTCCACGGCTTCCATCTAATAATAGCTCGCGCAATATAGATATATTGCGTCATAGGGAAGTTACCGTTGGGATTTCCGCTGCAGGGCGGACGCTTTCCGCCGGGTGATCGATAAGCCATCGCCGACGCTTACGCGTTCGCCTGCGATGTCTTATCTGTCTCACTCATCCGGCAGGAGTCGCCGCCCTTCCGCTCCAATCCAAAAGAAATTGCTAACTAATTAGCTCCACTGTTTTTAATTCCAACTTATGTAGTATTTCTTGGAAATAAAATGCGATAAATGAATAAGGGCAATAAGACAGTAGTTGAAAGTAATCAATTCTATTCGGAAAGCAACTAAATTAACACGAGAGCAGACAAATAACTGGTGAAAGCAACCATTTTTATATCTAACAAGTTTATTTGAAGTGAGAAGGCGATGAATACGGGGGTTTATTACAATAAATAGCTGAATGAAACGAACTTTATGCTAATAAATGCTCCCCCTGCCGGAATAGCAGATGTTTTCTGCACCGAAAGCGAAGCGGCAGGTGCATGAGCTGAAAGCCCCGCAGGAACGCACAGTGGAACGAAGACTAAGTGCGCCACATCGTGTGGCAACGCCTTCGTGACCAACATCCTGTTGGTCTAAGGAGATTGAAGCCGTGCCCGTGGAAAGCGTCCGCCCTGCAGCGGAAATCCTAGCGGACACTTCTTACGACGCAGTATCTATAAATAATGATTTCCCTTAATATTGTTAAGAAAAAGTTATCCACATACCCAAATTTTTATCCTTTCTAAAGCAATTAAAAAAGCACGAAGAAAAAGAAATAATTTTCTTCGTGCCTTTATTTTAGAAACATATTAAATAGCTCTAATCAGTTACTATTCCTCAAACGGCCATTTCGGAAGCATTTGTGAAAGTACTTTATCTTCTCTGTATCCAAGTACGTATTCCGCTTGCATAATTGTGTGGATTTCCCTTGTTCCTTCGTAAATAACAGGAGCTTTCGAATTACGCAAATATCTCGCTACCGGATATTCATCTGAATAGCCATATGCACCGTGAATTTGCACTGCATCGTCCGCCGCTTTATTGGCAAAATCACATGCTTGCCATTTTGCAAGAGACGTTTCCCTGGTGTTTCGTACCCCTTTATTTTTCAATTCTCCAACTCGGTACACAAGTAAACGACTCATTTGAAGGCCTGCTTCCATTTTTGCGATCATTTGCTGGACAAGCTGATGCTGACCTATTTCTTTTCCAAAGGTTTCACGCTCATGGCAATACTTCACACTTGCCTCTAAGCACGCAAGGGATAGTCCGACTGCTCCTGCTGCAACGGTAAACCTACCATTATCAAGACTTGACATCGCAATTTTAAAGCCCTCTCCCTCTTCGCCTAGTAGATTTTCTTTTGGTACACGCATTTGGTCAAAAAATAATTCTCCTGTATTACCAGATTTGATGCCGTATTTTCCTTTAATAGCTTTCGAAGAGAAACCAGTCATCGTTCGTTCTACGATAAATGCACTTATTCCATGATGCTTTTTCGATTTGTCCGTATAGGCGAATACAATAAAATGGTCTGCTATATCACAAAGGGAGATCCATGTTTTTTGTCCATTTAACACATAGTCATCACCGTCACGCACTGCGACCGTTGACATTGCCGCGACGTCAGAACCTGCTCCTGGCTCTGTTAATCCAAAAGCTCCTATTTTCTCTCCTTTTGCTTGAGGAGTTAAATACCGTTGTTTTTGTTGTTCTGTTCCCCACTGCATTAGTGTCATCGAATTTAATCCGGTATGCACGGAAACAGCAGTACGAAACGCAGTGTCCCCACGCTCTAACTCCTCACATACAATCGCAAGCGAATTATAATCCATGCCGCTCCCACCGTACTTTTCAGGAACACAAACTCCCATCAATCCAAGATCCGCTAAACGTTTCCAGACATTTTTATCAAATGCACCTTGTTCTTCCCATTTTGCTATATTAGGAATTATTTCTTGATCTACAAATTGTCTGACTGTTTTACGAAGTAATTGATGTTCCTCTTGGAATTCAAAGTTCATACGCGTTCACCTCTTAAAACTGTTTCTACAATATTCACATCACGAGCGGCCATTTCTCTAATATATAATTCCCCGGGTACGATTAGTTCTGGAGGATAGACACCTCGTTTTGTAATGACATTATTACCAATCATTTGTGCAACTACTGAAATCGTGTTAGCTGTCGCCCTTGCCATTGCGGTTGTCCCAGATATTCGATCTTTTTTCGTTGCCAATTCATACGTATACGTAACATTTTCCCCATTTTCTACGCCCGTCACGATGACTCTTAGTAAAACAACATCCTCTTTATCACCTAGTAGTAATTGTGGCGTTAACACTTCTTTTAAAACATCGCGAACCTTCACCAAATTACCTTTTACATTGACGACCGTGTTTTTATTCGTCAATCCTAAGTCCACTAGCAGTTTAAATTTCTCTGCATGCCCTTTATGCCGAATCGTCTTATACTCCAATGTATCTACATTTGGAAAAGATTTGCTTAATGTAGATGTTCCACCAGCGGTATGAAATGCTTCCAACTCTCCGTAGTTTTTAAAGAAAATTGGTTCAATTTCTGAAAGAGATTCTACTTCTTGAAGTTTTCCATTACGCACCACATGAGAACGATCCGTATAATGGTCGAATACCCCTTCCAGTGAAAAGACAATATTATATCCAAAAATTCCTTCTGGTTCTACCGGAATGCCACCAACATATAGATGAATTCCCTCCACCTGATCCAGTTTACTTGCTCCGTATCCAGTTAGAATATTAATCATGCCAGGTGCTACTCCTAGATCTGGAATAAGGGTAATTCCTTTTTCTTGCGCTGCTCTATGAAGTGAAAGTACTGCATCCGTTGCACCACCTATATGACCACCTAAATCGATGCAATGTACGCCAACCTCTACCGCGAGCCTTGCTACTTTTTCATTGAATGTATAAAAAAGTGCATTGATGATAACATCCGACCTTTTCATAATTTGTCGTATATTTTCATCATCACTTGCATCTAATCTGCAAACTTCAATCTTAGAGTTTTGGAGTTTTTCTCTAAACATATTTGCTTGTCCGACATCTAAATCACATACTAATACTTTCTCCACATTAGGACTTTTTACTAAATCACGTGCTGCTTCTTTCCCCATTAAACCTGCACCTAATATAGCAACCTTCATGTTAGTACCCCCTATTAATCTGTGTCTATTTGTGCGCGTTGCAATTTCCCACTAAAATCTACGTAAATACTTTTCCATTCTGTATACACATCAAGTGCTGCTACTCCAGAATCTCGATGCCCATTTCCTGTCCCTTTCGTTCCTCCAAATGGTAAGTGAATTTCAGCACCTGTCGTTCCTGCATTGACATAAACAATTCCAGTGTCTAGATCACGTTGTGCACGGAAAACATTGTTTACATCTCGAGAAAAAATCGAACTCGATAATCCAAATTTCACTCCATTATTTACTTCAATCGCCTCTTCTAGCGAGCTGACCTCAATAAGGGAAACTACTGGACCGAAAATCTCTTCTTGTGCAATTCGCATATTCGAAGTGACATCCGTGAATAATGTAGGAGCATAATAATTACCTTTTGCTAAATCTCCATCTGCTAGTACATGTCCTCCAACCAGCAATTTAGCTCCTTCTTCTTTTCCTATTTTTATATAGGAATGTATTTTCTCAAGTGCTTGTTTATTAATAACAGGGCCAATTTTAACGGTTTCATCTAAACCATCCCCGATTGTTAAACTTTCCATTTGTGCAAGCAGCATGTTTTCTAACTCACTCTTTACATCTTTATGCACAATCACTCGACTACATGCCGTACAACGTTGACCCGCTGTTCCAAATGCACTCCATAAAATACCCTCCACTGCTAGATGAAGATCTGCATCATCCATAACGATAACTGCATTTTTCCCGCCCATTTCAAGCGATACTTTCTTTAAATGTCTACCTCCAAGCTCCGCAACCTTACTTCCTGTTTCTGTAGAGCCTGTAAACGAAATAACCTTCACATCAGGATGTTCGATCATCGCTGTACCAACTTCTGAACCAGAACCAAAAACGACATTTGCAACTCCCGGTGGTAATCCGACTTCTTCAAATATTTTCGCCATCTCATAGGCCATCATTGGCGTTTCCGTAGCCGGCTTCCAAATGAAAGCGTTTCCAGCTACAATTGCAGGGAATGACTTCCACGTCGCGATTGCTACCGGAAAGTTCCAAGGTGTAATGAGACCGACTACCCCTATTGGTGCACGAACGGACATTGCAAATTTATCTGCAAGCTCTGAAGGAGTCGTTTCTCCAAATAGGCGACGTCCTTCTCCCGCCATATAAAAGGCCATATCTATTCCTTCTTGTACTTCTCCTCGTCCTTCTTCTATCACTTTTCCCATTTCTTTTGTTAAAACTTGTGCGAGATGTTCCTTCTTTTCTTTCATCAATCTACCAATTTCATATAAATAATCTGCGCGTTTTGGAGCTGGTACGAGAACCCATTTCTTTTGCGCTCTCACTGCAGCTGCAACTGCCAGATCCACCTCTTTTTTTGTAGACATTCTAACTTCTGCTAATCGTTCCCCGTTTGCTGGATTCAAAACCGCTGTATACTTTTCTTCTCCAGCCTCTTGCCATTTTCCATCAATAAAATTAGTTAACTTCATCTGTTTACCTCTTTTCTTATTCATTGAAAATGCTTACATTATAAATACATTCGATAATCTCTATTGAATCCCTTTAAAATTGCGAAACTTTTTACTTTGTTTTTCGTATACATTATTAATTCAAATACTAGGAGGAAATAAAACATGAACAATCACGAAATTGACTACAAATTATATGGAGATGACATGCAATTTGTAGAAATCGAATTAGATCCAAAAGAAACCGTAGTTGCTGAAGCAGGTAGCTTAATGATGATGGAAGATGGTATCTCGATGGAAACTATTTTTGGCGATGGTTCAAGTTCTTCTGGTAGTAGCGGACTTATGGGAAAATTAATGGGCGCAGGTAAACGTATGCTTACGGGTGAAAGTTTATTCATGACTACATTTACAAACACTGGCAGTGGAAAAAGACATGTTTATTTCGCTTCACCGTATCCAGGTAAAATCATTCCGATGGATTTAAGCAAATACCGCGGCAAAATTATTTGTCAAAAAGATGCATTTCTAGCTGCAGCTAAAGGTGTCTCCGTTGGCATCGAATTTCAACGCAAACTAGGGGCTGGATTCTTTGGTGGAGAAGGATTCATTATGCAAAAACTAGAAGGTGACGGTTTAGCCTTCGTTCATGCAGGTGGTACAATTCACCGAAAAAGCTTACAAGTAGGAGAAGTTTTACGAGTGGATACAGGGTGTTTAGTAGCGATGACGTCTGACGTGGATTACAATATCGAGATGGTAAAAGGAGTAAAAACTGCATTGTTTGGTGGAGAAGGTTTGTTCTTCGCAACACTACGTGGACCAGGTACAGTTTGGATTCAATCGCTACCATTTAGCCGTTTAGCGAGCCGCGTATTTGCAGCTGCTCCACAAACTCCTGGCGGTGGCTCAAAAGGTGAAGGAAGTATCACAGGCGGACTTTTCGATCTTTTAGGCGGAAAATAATATTAGAAGCGAGGTACAAGTGTGACTGCTTGTACTTTTTTGGTATTTGAAAATGAGTTTGTCGCTTTGGATTAGTCGTTTGTCGCGGTCGAAGGTTAGTTTGTCGCGTTGGGCGGTGGCTTTGTCTCGCTTAGGTATATTCTGTAAATTTTAAATGCATTCAATACCCCTTTGCACCTGCAAAGGGCTTCCTTTTATTCAGATATTGCTTTTCAACTTGGTGAAAAGCTTCTGCTTTTGGTTTTGTCGCTTTGGACTAGTCGTTTGTCGCGGTCGGAGGTTAGTTTGTCGCGTTCACTTGATTGTTTGTCGCGTTGGGCAGTGGTTTTGTCTCGCTTAGGTATATTTTGTAAACTCAATATGCATTCAATACCCCTTTGCACCTGCAAAGCGCTTCTTTTATCCAGATATTTACTTTTCAACTTGATGAAATATTTTAGAAGACCCTCTTTTTAGTGTTTGAGAAACTAAAATGCTATTATTCTATGATTTTCGTCCAAATTGTTTATTATTTATTGAACATCCCTTCATATACTATAAAAAGAACATTCATGTCGATTTTTAGCACTTATTGTTCTTTCGAATAGTATGAGGAGGTGATTGTGATGAAAGCTTCTTTAGGTAGTTGGATTGGCTGGATAGGGATATTCCTGGCAATCGCTGGGTTCTTCTATTATCCATTATGGTTTGGCGGCGCTGCAGTGGTTCTAGGCTTATTCGGCTTAACATTCCCACAAAAATTCCTAGCTTGGTCTGCCATTGTACTTGGAGCAATTGCATTTTTTCTTCCCATGTTGCAATAACTAAAATGATGGATATAAAAAAGCTCGAGAAGAGTTACTTCATCGAGCTTTTTTACAATATTATTTAGTTGATTTATAAGCATCCAAGAATTCCTGTACTTTCGCTGCATCGGAAACTAATTCGTTTCCTGTGTCAACAAGTGGACTAACAGTAGATACTGCTTTCTTCTTGTTGCCTTGGTAGTAATTTAAAACTTCATCTTGGTTAATGGAATATAATACGGCTTTTCTTAGGTCTTCACTATTTGATACTTCTCGATTTTTCGTATTGAATAGCAAATATGTTACAGCATTACTATCGCTTTTTTGTAGGAATAACTTGCTTTCATTTTCTACTAGATCATATTTTGTTTCAGGAACACCGTTGAATAGATGAATTTCACCATTACGAAGTGCTGCAAGTGAACTGTCAGCATCTTGAATGAATCGAACAGTAACATTCGAAATTTTAGCTTCATTTTCCGTTCCCGGCATGTAAGCAGGGTTTTTCAGGAAAACAGCTTCGTAGTCATTTTTATGGGACAAGATGTACGGACCGCTTGCATATAATGTATTGTTATATTTGTCGCCTTCTGTCACTGTGTTTTGGTCACCATAAGGAATGTCTTTATTTACATCAAATGATGCTACGTCATACGTATTAATGCTTTCTACTTGTTTCTTTGAAACAATACCAGCAGATTGATGCGCTAAATAATTCAACACTTGTGGAAATGGATTTACAGTTGTAATTTTCACCACTTGGTATTTACCTGTTGCATTATCAGCTGCTGTTTTATCTTC
This sequence comes from Psychrobacillus sp. OK032, assembly GCF_900111345.1. Taxonomy (GTDB): domain Bacteria; phylum Bacillota; class Bacilli; order Bacillales_A; family Planococcaceae; genus Psychrobacillus. The sequence continues at coordinate 199,176 of NZ_FOGY01000003.1, read as the reverse complement.
TACTAGTTCTGTAATTTTTGATTCTAAACCATTTTCAAGTGCTTCTTTCACCGTTACATCGCTTCCAGATTGCTTCACTTCTAGTTCCGAAAGGTCAGTTACTACTTCTATCTCTTGCATACTTTCATGCAAGCTATATGTTCTGTGATCAGGTACAGAATCTTTATCTTTTGCGCGGTTTAGTGAGAACACGACATCGTCAGCACCAACACGTTCTCCTGAATCTACCGCTTTTCCATCCGTAATTGCAGCAAAGTTAATATCGTCACGAAGAAGGAAATAATAATCTTGGTTTCCTTCTGCAATTGCATGGTTAATTGATAAAGATCCATCTGATACAACTACATCATCATCCGTTAAGTTAACAAGTCTTACGTACATATTTGTATTTAATGTGTTAATAGAACCATCATTTCCTTTAATCGGGTCTAATGATGTTAATGTTCCTATTGCTTGTTGCACTATTAATGGGTCTGTGGCTCTTTTAGCTGTATCTACAAAATCAATTGATTCCCATGCAATTGCACGTGATTTTGCAAGTCTTACGGTATCCACATTTAGTACTTCTTTATTTACCCCTTGTGCTTTAAATGAGTTATAAAGTGGTGCGATATACGCTTTGTCGAAAACAAGTCGTTGTTCTAATTGGTTGTATGTGTCTGTATATTGGTCTGCTGTTTCTGTACTTGCTTGATCGATTAATTTATCAATTTCCTCATCTGACATAATACTATTGTCACCATCTGACTTGAATAGTGAACGTACTGCGTAGTCAGGATTACCTGTAACTGTTGTCCAGCTAGATAATGCAAGATCATAATTTCCAGCATCTTTTTGTGCAGTAAAACTACCGTAATCTGGTTGAATATTAAGCTTTACTTGAAAACCATTTTTAATCAGTTGATCACGAACAATATTCATATCTGCTTCACCAGTGCTCATACCTAATAACTCCATAACTACATCACTTTGATCTGTTTTTGAATCTGTTTTATCATTTGCTTTGTCAGAAACATCCGACTTCGTATTTACGCATCCTGCTAACACTAAAACAACCGCAACCAGGATAGCTAGTAAACTTTTTTTCATCCTTAAGTACCCCCAAATAATTATTTTATATTTAATCCATTCTTGGATCTAATGCATCCCGGAGTCCATCTCCTAAAAAGTTGAATGATAATACTAGGCCGATAATAGCAAGCCCAGGTATTATCGCAAGATACGAGTGCGACTCTAGATACGTACTACCTATTTTCAAAATGTTTCCCCATTCCGGGATATGTGGTTCTACTCCGAGACCTAAAAAACTTAAACTACTTGTTGCAATCACTGCTCCACCAATGGTCAATGTAGCTTTCACAATCATTGGAGCAAGTGAATTCGGAACAATTTGTTTGAAAATAATCGAAAAATCGGATGAACCTAGTGCACGCGCCGATTCTACAAATTCATAATTGGATACCATTAAAACATTGGCTCGCATTGTTCGTGCGTAGGTTGGAATGGCACCTACACTTAACGCAAGTATTAAATTCAGTGTATTTGCACCGAATGCAGCAATAATGGCAATTGCAAGTAAAATACCTGGTACTGCGTACAAAATATCGAGTAATCGCATAATAATATTATCTGCACGCTTGCTGTAGTATCCTGCTAATGCACCGAGAAATCCTCCGATTACAACTGGGATTAATGTAGATGCAAATCCTACAAGAAGTGAAATTCTTGCTCCGAAAATAATTCTAGAAAATAGGTCTCTTCCAAAGTCATCCGTTCCAAAAGGATATTCTAAGCTCGGTTTTTGCAGTAATGCACCATAATTATTTTCAACTGCCATATCATAGTCAAATGTATATACACTACAAACTGATAGAGAAAATAGGAGAATGATAAAAAACATCCCTAGAATAGCGGTGGAATTTCGAGTAATTTTATCCCACATCGTATTCCACTTTATTATTCTTGATTGATCATGACTACGAATTTTCACGATTAAACTTACGCCTAATAACAAGTTAAATAGATTACCTGTAAGTGATGTAATTATTAATAGTATCGCTGGTATTAACATCCAGGAAGGAGCTGCTCCAGCTTGCACATATTTTGCTACGAGCACCAACATAATTATTTGGAAAACCATTATTAGCATTAATGCCCCCATCGCTGGTATAAAGCTATCTGTTACATATGGTTTAAATAAATTGAAAGACGATATTGCAAGTATAAATAATTGGGTTAATACCATATACACAGCAAACACGTACTCTGGTGTTTTCTTCTTTTTTATTAGATTAAAGGCAAAAGCTGCTGTGAAAATATTAGCAGTTGCTATACTAAAAAGCTGTATGTAGCCTAGCTTTCTTGTTGTCGTTTGTATTTCACCATATTTCAATAAATCACGCTTCATTTTCCAAGTAAGAAACAGTTGAAAGCTAGTAAACACAGCATAAATAAGGAAGACATAAAAGACACTCGTTTTTATATTACCTTCTTTAAAACTGAAACTATTCCATAATAGAATCATTGTCACGATTGTTGAAAGAATCCACGCAAAGTTTGCTTGGGTGTACTCTCTCGACACCTTTAATGCATGTTTTTTTTGAGAAATCATTTTCACACCTACTTCTTCCTTACAATTGCTTCATCTTGGATCGAATACGTGGATCGAAAAACGCATACAAAATGTCGATGAGCACATTCACTAAAGATATCGTTATAGCAATATATATAACCCCACCCATAATAGCCGGAATATCAGGGATAAATTGCTTATCAACAATATAACTCCCTATCCCACTAATATTGAACACTTTCTCAGTTACCGCTGCTCCTCCAAGCATTCCCCCGAATAGCAATCCAATAACTGTAATAATCGGAATCATTGCATTCCCTACTGCATGCTTCCAAAGTACTTGTCGCTCATTAAGCCCTTTTGCTTTTGCAGTAATGATATAGTCTTCATTAATGATTTCTAACATAGAGGATCTCGTCATTCTAGCGACGGATGCAGTAAGACCAGTACCAAGCACTATAACTGGCATAATAATAGATAACCAGTTTTGTGGACTATATGTAGCAGGTAGCCATTGCAGCTTAATCGAGAAGTTTAATATAAAAATAAGTCCTTGCCAAAAGTTAGGGATCGATAATCCGATTAATGCGATAAACATAAAAGAATAGTCCAAAAATGAATTTTGTCTTGTTGCAGAAATAATTCCAACTGGGATCGCAATCACTACAGCCATTAACAAAGAGAAAACTGCAATGATTAATGTTATTGGAAATTTATTTGCAATACTCGTTGCTACATCCTCATTGCCCGTAAAGGAAGCTCCCAAATTGAACGTAGCAATGCCTTTTAGTGCATTCCATAGCTGGGACAAATACGGTAGGTCCAATCCATGCATTTGATTGAATGCAGCTATTTGCTCTTTTGTTGCCGCTTCACCCAGCAAATTCGCAGCCGAATCGAATGGGGATAAATATAAAATTGTAAATACTAAGATAGATACTCCCGCTATAACAAAGACACTCATAATTAAGCGCTCAAAAATAAATTGCACATACGGATTACTATAAATTATTAATAATAAATACATTAGAATTCCAGGGATGAAAGTTAATAATAAAAAGAATGGTTTTTCAAGCAAACTTTGAAAATATGTATCATATGTTAGTTGCCTAACTCCTTTTTGTTTACTTATTTCATTTGCTTTTTCAAATACTCGTTTGGAAAGTTTTTCCTCCATTAACCTTTTTATCTCTTCATTCATTTCCTGCTCTTTCACTTGCCTATTAAAGAATGCTTGCTTACGAATATATTGTTCCTTATATTCATTACTCCATTCATTTTCCACTCCTGACGCGATGAAAGATGCTTTTACTTCTTCTAATATAGAAGAATAAGTATCATTTTTCTGTTTTGAACGATAGAAAAGAAGAGTAATGAGATGTATTGGAAAACCTAGTATGTACAATAAATATTTAAAAGCATTCCGCTTTATCATTTTTCTATATGTATAGATAAGTACTTCAGAAAACCCTATTTTATACGATGACTCACTTTTTGTTTCCACAGGAATATCTCCCCTCTTATTGTATAAATCCGAGTGGTATTGTATAGTATAGATTCAAACTTTTATTAAGTCAATGGTATTTCTTATAAATTAGAATTTGGGTAGGTGTTTTGGGTGAAGACGGTTTTAAAAGTAAATAATTTAAGTGTATCATTTCTAACAAGCGACAAGGAATTTGAAGCAGTACAAGATATTAGTTTTGAAGTTAAAAAAGGGGAAACACTTGGTATTGTCGGAGAATCTGGCAGCGGGAAAAGTGTCACAGCAAGATCCATCATGCGTCTTTTACCTTCTCCTCCTTCTTATATGAAAAATGGAGAAATTGAATTTCTAGGGGAAAGTCTTGTACACAAAACGGAAAAAGAAATGGAGAGTATCCGCGGGCGCGATATAAGTATGATTTTCCAAGATCCAATGACATCTCTTAATCCTACGATTCAAATTGGGAAACAAATAGCAGAAAGTTTAATAAAACATCAAAAATTTTCCAAAAAAGAAGCAAAAAAACAAGCAATCGAACTATTGAAGCTCGTTGGTATAAAAAACAGTGAAGAACGTTTCCATCAATATCCACATGAATTTTCTGGTGGAATGCGTCAGCGTGTAATGATTGCAATCGCTTTAGCTTGTCGCCCCGCCCTACTAATTGCAGATGAGCCGACGACAGCTCTTGATGTAACGATTCAAGCGCAAATATTAAATCTCATGAAAGATATGCAGAAACGTTTTGGCACATCCATCATTCTTATTACGCATGATTTGGGTGTTGTTGCAGGTATGTGCGACCGTGTGGCTGTCATGAAAGACGGAAAAATTGTAGAAACAGGAACTACAGAAGAAATTTTTGAAAATCCCCAACATACATACACGAAAAGATTGCTAAACGCGCTTCCTCGCTTAGATGAGAAGAAAAAACCAAAACGCCCTTCTTTACGTTCACTTGAAATTGAACAAGGGAAACCTTTACTAGATGTAAAATCACTGAAACAGCATTTTCAAGTTGGAAAAGGTAATGTACTTAAAGCTGTAGATAATATTAGTTTTTTTATTAAACCTGGAGAAACATTAGGTTTAGTAGGTGAATCGGGTTCTGGTAAGTCAACTACAGGACGTGCTATATTACGCCTTCATGAACCGACAGATGGAGACATATTGTATCAAGGAATGGCTATTAACCGACTTAACAAAGATGAAATGAAAACGATGCGCCGTCATATGCAAATGATATTCCAGGATCCATATTCATCTCTTAATCCACGATTTAAAGTGTTAGATATTATTGGGCAGGCATTAGATATACATCGTTTAAGCAAAAATAAGGAAGAACGAAAAAAGAGAGTGGAAGAGTTACTTGTGATGGTAGGGTTAGAACCTAGTCACGCGATGCGTTATCCACATGAGTTCTCTGGTGGTCAGCGTCAAAGGATCGGAATTGCACGTGCACTTGCGGTAGAACCTGATTTTATCGTTTGTGATGAACCCCTTTCCGCACTAGATGTCTCCATCCAATCACAAATAGTTGAGTTATTGGAGGATCTTCAACATCGTTTAGGACTTACCTATCTATTTATCGCGCATGACTTATCGATGGTTAAGCATATAAGTGATAGGGTTGCTGTAATGTATGCCGGGAAAATCGTAGAACTCGCGGAAAGTGAAGAATTATACGCTAACCCACTGCATCCGTATACAAAGTCATTATTGTCAGCTATTCCAATACCCGACCCTAAAGTCGAAGCAAAGAAAAAACGGAGCCTTATGGAAGAGGATACCGAGAAAGACAAATATCAATTGCAAAACTCAGAACTCGTAGAAGTGTCAACAGGTCATTGGGTTGCAATTCCGAAAAAATAAGAACTAAAATAATTCATTCGCGTCACTAAGTGACCACCAGGATTTCCGCTCCAGGCGGACGCTTTCCGCGGGCATGGCTTCAATCTCCTCGTCGCTATGCTCCTGCGGGGCTTTCAGCTCATGCTATTCCCGCTGGAGTCGCCGCCTTCCGCTTCAATCAATGAGAATTTCTCGCTAATTTGGCGGCTGCAGCATGAGAGATCTATGTGTATGAGATCCACTAGGCAATAATTATTAAATCTAATTAGAAAATGCTGTCTCCAAATAAGTGGAACATTTACTAGAATAAAACTTGCTTCAATCAACTAGCTATTGGAATAACACCTCCTATTTATCGTTGTCTCAATACAAGTAAACTTGCTAATTTAAGAATTGGGTACTTTCACCAGCAATTTGGATGCTTTCCATAACTGATTGTTTGCTCTTAGCCATTTACTAGATACCTATACATCGAAATACTACATAAGTTTTTTTAAAAACTGTAACGCTGATTAGCTAGCAATTTTCGTGGATTGGAGCGGAAGGGCGGCGACTCCTGCGGAGGCCAACAGGATGTTGGTCACGAAGGCGTTGCCACACGATGTGGCGCCCTTAGCCTTTGTTCCTCGGTGAGACAGATGAGACATCACAACGGACGCGAAGCTACGGTGATGGCTCATCGCTCACCCCGCGGAAAGCGTCCGCCCTGCAGCGGAAATCCTAGCGGAAACTAATTGTTACCCCTTATTCCTACAAAGAGAACTGAAACATAAAACTACAAGTAATGTTCTTTTCTTGATGAAAGAAAACCGTACAAAATGGTGAATAAACAACATATAAAATTCACCTTGTATTTATATACTTACCGTGATAAACTTATTGAAATTAAACATTTAGAAAATTTCATATTTTATTTCTTATCCAGAGAGACGGAGGGATTGGCCCGAAGATGTCTCAGCAACCAGCCACATTTAGGTATGGTGCTAACTCCAATAGACAGTAAATGTCTAGAAGATAAGAAGACTAACTTCAAATTTTTGAGGATTCTCTTCTTATAGGGAATCCTCTTTTTATTTTACTTTATTAGTAGAGGATGATTATTAATGACAAAAAAGAGTTTAGAAACCGAGTTAGTGCAATTAGGAAATCATAGTGACCCGCGGACAGGTGCCGTCAATCCCCCTATTCATTTATCAACAGCTTATAAACATGCGGGGGTTGGTCAATCCACCGGTTACGACTACACGCGTACAAAAAATCCAACTCGAACGATTTTAGAAGAAGGAATTGCGAAGTTAGAAGGTGGTGATGCAGGTTTTGCCTGTAGTTCCGGTATGGCCGCAATCCAGTTAATATTGTCACTTTTCCGATCTGGGGATGAAATCATTGCACCTGAAGATCTTTATGGTGGGACATATCGTTTGTTCAATCAATACGCAGACTCCTACAACATTCGTACGTCCTATGCTAAATTTGACTCCATCGAAGAAGTAGAAGCATTAATAACAGAAAACACAAAAGCAATTTTCATCGAAACACCTACAAATCCACTCATGCAAGAATTTGATATTGCACAATACAGCGCTTTAGCAAAAAAATATCAATTACTACTGATTGTGGATAACACGTTCTTAACTCCTTATTTACAGCGGCCAATTGAGCTAGGGGCAGATATTGTGATGCATAGTGCCACGAAATATATTGGTGGGCATAATGATGTCCTTGCTGGTCTTGTTGTAACTAAAGGAAAAACACTTAGCGAAAAATTAATAATAAATCATAATGCTGCAGGAGCTGTCCTCTCCCCTTTCGATTCTTGGTTATTAATTCGGGGATTAAAAACGCTACACTTGCGCATGAAACAACATGATGCGAATGCGAAGAAAATCGTGGAGTTTTTACAAAAGGAAAGTGTTGTAAAAGATGTGCTATATCCTGGAATCGGAGGCATGCTTTCTTTCCGCTTACAGAAAAGTGATTGGGTTGGACCTTTCTTAGAAAACCTTCAATTAATCGTTTTTGCAGAAAGTTTAGGTGGTGTCGAAAGTTTTATCACATACCCTACTACCCAAACTCATGCGGATATTCCAGAAGAAGAGCGAGTTGCACGAGGTGTGGATAATAGTTTATTACGTTTCTCTGTCGGAGTGGAAGAGGCGGAAGATTTAATCGCGGATTTGAAACAAGTTTTTGCAAAATTAGAACGGGATGTGATTCATTCATGAGTAACGTAAAAGAAAGTTTAGAAACTAGCTTAATCACTGCCTCCACTCGTGGCAATTACGAGCAAAAAACAGGGGCAGTCAATGTACCAATCTATTTGTCTTCTACTTTCCATCAAGAAAGCTTTGATAGCTTTGGACCATATGACTATAGCAGATCTGGCAATCCGACAAGAGATGCACTTGAAAAAACGATTGCTGAATTAGAAGGTGGCACAAGAGGTTTTGCTTTTGCCTCTGGTATCGCGGCAATTTCCTCTGCTTTAATGTTACTTTCTTCCGGGGATCATCTTGTTGTAACCGAAGAAGTATACGGTGGAACATATCGTTTTATAACGGAAGTATTACCGAGATTCGGCATTGACCATACATTTGCCGATTTTACAAATGTAGAAGAAGTCGAAAAAGCAGTTCGTCCAAATACTAAAGTCCTTTTTATCGAAACACCTGCAAACCCACGATTAGGTATTACGGATATCGAGGCAGTTGTCGCCCTTGCAAAAGCAAATAACTGTTTAACTTTTCTAGACAATACGTTTATGACACCCCTCTATCAACGTCCGCTTGATTTGGGTGTTGATATCGTGTTACATAGTGCTACGAAGTTTTTATCTGGACACAGCGATATCATTGCCGGGCTTGCCGTTACAAAGGATGAGGAACTGGGAAGTCGACTAGGATTTATCCAAAACTCTTTTGGTGCCATTCTAGGTGCACAGGATTCTTTTTCATTAATTCAAGGTATTAAAACGATGGGTGCGCGCTTATCGCAGTCGACCGAATCAGCACAAAAGCTTGCAAATTATTTAAATAACCATCCTTTGGTGGAGGAAGTGTTGTACCCGGGCTTATCCACACATCCGGGATACGATATTCATGCAAGACAGGCGAAAAGTCCAGGCGCCGTTTTATCATTCTGTCTTCCTGACAGAGAAACGGCGAAAGCTTTTGTAGAAAGTATTCAAATTCCGGTTTTTGCAGTAAGCCTAGGAGGAGTCGAATCAATTCTTTCTTACCCCACTACAATGTCCCATGCTGCGATACCGAAAGAAGAACGAGAAAAACGGGGAATTAAAGATGGGCTGCTAAGATTCTCTGTTGGTCTAGAGCATATTGATGATTTAATCGCGGACTGTGACCAAGCACTCTTAATCGCATCTAAAATCAAACAGAAAGTTGGAATATAACATGACAAAACAATTAGTTCAAAAAGCACCATTTCGTGCAGATCAAGTAGGAAGTTTTTTACGACCAGCACGTTTAAAAGAGGCACGTGCACAATTTGAAAATAAAGAAATCAATGCACAACAACTAAAACAAATCGAAGACGAAGAGATTACGAAACTCGTTGCCAAACAAAAAGAAGCTGGACTACAAGCAGTAACGGATGGGGAGTTCCGTCGTAAATGGTGGCATTTTGACTTTTTAGGTGGCTTAGATGGAGTCGAATTTTACGATACAGACAAAGGTCTTTCGTTTAAGGGTGTCCAAACTCGCGCACATGGCATTAAAGTAACTGGAAAAGTCGGATTCAGCACGCATTACATGATTGAACACTTCAAATTTTTGCAAAGTCTCGCAGGTGACGCTGTTGCTAAATTTACAATACCAAGTCCGAATATGCTTTACTACAGAGCAACGATTGAAGATGGAGTTTACAGTAGTGATGAGGAATTACTCAATGATCTAATCACTGCTTACCAAGGGTTTATTCAAGCACTGTATGATGAAGGCTGTCGCTATCTTCAAATTGATGACACTTCATGGGCAACTTCTTTCTCCGAGGAAGGTATTGCTGGACTTAAAGAAAGAGGCTTTAGTGTAGAGGAAGCTCTAAAGTTTTCAGCGCGTGCTATTAATGAATCTATTGCGAAAAGACCCGACGATATGCTTGTCACGATGCATATTTGTCGCGGAAATTTCCGCTCTACTTATATTACAAGCGGAAGTTATGAACTTGTTTCGGAAACTATTTTTGGCGGTCTAGATGTAGATGGTTTATTTTTAGAGTTTGATGATGAACGCTCTGGAGACTTTGAACCGCTTCGTCATATTAGCCGTCCTAATCTATATATCGTATTAGGATTAATCACTTCTAAACACGGAGCACTAGAAGACGCAAATGAAGTGAAAGCAAGAATTGAAGAAGCTACTAAATACGCTCCGCTTGAGCAGCTTTGCTTAAGTCCACAATGTGGTTTCTCTTCTACGGAAGAAGGAAATATTTTAACCGAAGAAGAACAATGGGAAAAAGTTCGCCATGTTGTGAAAATAGCTGAGAACGTTTGGAATTAACTTCCTAAAAATGGCTAAGGGCAACTAGATAGAATAGGAAGGCAACCAATTCCATTTTAATAGAAATTAAAAACACAAGCAGAAAAATAGTCTATTTTTCTGCTTGTGTTTTATTACTGATTAATATTAAATTTGCTTTGCTTGAACGACTAACCTAAACTGATTAGATCGTTCAGGATAATATGTAAGCAAGGATAAAAGCATAATGCCTTTCTGCCGTTTTAATATATCCACATTTTCTGGCTTGACGACCACTATATCGAATATCTCATATTGAAGAGTCTCCGTTATTGTTTCCACTTCAAATTGATCGCCAATTTGAAGCTCGTTCAACCGATTGAAAAACTGTCCAAATATATAAGATTAGTGGCCTGCAACTGCAGTTGATCCATTGAGAATTCCAGGTTCGACTAAACCATCAATAGTTCCCAATGCCTTATCTACGTTATCAGGATTCGCTCCTTCATAACAAACAGAATATCATTTTTGCTATGTTTGTAAGATTAATAGATGGGTAAATAATTACTGTACGTTATTATTGTGAAGGAGGAATACTATATGCAAAATATGTATGAACACCAAACAGATGACATTGTACAAGAAACCGGAGATTATACATGCGAAGAAGGTATTACTAAAAAATTATATAAAGAGGATAAATTCCCTTCCTGTCCACAATCAGAAATAGCAACAAATTGGAAACACGCAGAGGGGCATACCCACAAAACAGGTGAAGTAGTACCCGAATCTGGAAAGTATATTGACTCGAATGGCCATGAAATGCCTTTAGTAAAAGGTGATGTATTTCTAACTTCCCCCAAAACTGGTGAAGAGATAGAATGGAGACATGCAGAAAAATAGCAACTAGTATTATTGAATTGACAAATAACCTCAGTAGTCCGATTATAAATCTATTCGGTCCACTGAGGTTATTTGTTGATATATTTATCAACTTTCATTAATAGCTACTCTCTCTTTCCAACTCTTTTTAATAATTCGATGAATACTTCTTTTTCTTGATCTGTAATACAGGAGAATATTTCTTCCAATATTAATTGATGCTTTGGGAATATTTCATCCATTAATTTTTTTCCTTCTTCCGTAATCTGAATATATACAACACGACGATCCTCTTTACAGTCGATTCTTTCTAGTAAACCTTTCGCCACTAATTTGTCCATTACGTAAGTGATCGATCCTGAGTTAATAAGTACAGCATCTGAAATTTGTCGAACCGTTTGTTTTCCTTTGCTGTATAATGCTTCTAACACCATAAATTCAGACGTGTGCATGTTATAATTACTAATATCCTTTTTCGTACGTTCTTGCACTACTTTGGAAGCTTTCATTAATACAACAAATGATTTTAAAGATAGATTTTCCTTCACTGGGACCCCTCCCCTTTTCTTTTGAATATATTTATCTTGAATTAAGGATATTATAACTTTTATTTCAAATGGTGTCAAATTAGAGATAAAAAAATACCAAGATGAATAATGAATTCATCTTGGTATTTTACCTATTAATTAGCGAATTGTTTTTAAAGCGCCGCTCCATGCAAGAACTTCATCAAGCATAGCATTAGCATTAGCTGCATGGTAATCAGCAGGTTTGAACACACTCATGTTTTCGAAGTCGCTCATAAGTGAGAATGTAACAGCTGTACGTACGTCTGCAACTGAAAGTTCTCCTAGGATTAGACGCATATTTTCATGTGCACGTGTACCACCTAAGCTACCATAACCAACAAAAGCAGCAGCTTTGTTTGCTACTTCTGGTTTTAAGTAATCAGTAGCATTTTTTAGTGCGCCTCCAATTGCGTGGTTATATTCTGGTGTTACAAAAATATAGCCATCAAATGAAGCCATTTTATCTGACCAAGCTTTAATTGCTGTATTCGCTTCTTCTTGTCTTTCTGCAGGAAGTTCTTCCCCTAAGAAAGGCAATTTGTAGTTTGCAAGATCTACTAATTCATATTCTGCATCGTTACGTTTTGAAGCAAAATCATACATCCAGTTAGCTACTGCTTCTGCATTACGACCTTGGCGTACGCTCCCGATTACAATACCGATTTTTAATTTTTCTACTGTCATCTCTGTTTCCTCCTGTTTGGCTTTGCCGAATATTTTGTCTAAAAAACCCATGTTCCATCAACATCCTTAACTTGAATTAATATATCTTTTATCAATATATTATGAATTCAAAATAACTATAAATCATAGAACTATCAAGTGTCAAAATATTAGCTCATACTTTTCGTTAATGATTACTCCAGAATGTTTTTTTATAAAACGTTTTAACAAGTCAGCTTTCATTAAAATCTTTTTTGTAGTTTGTTACAACTTTCAAATTTATATAAATACTAATACTTAGTTAATGTTATGATAAATACATTGCGATATATTTGTTAGATATTTACCGGGGTGATTTTTCTTGGAGTTACTGTTGATTATTTTACCTGTTTTTATTATATTTTTCATTGGTTTTATAGGGCAAAGATTAATAGGGTTTGATATTAAGTCTATTTCGACGGCAGCTCTTTATCTAATGTCTCCTTTTTTAGCTTTTCGCACTTTTTATACACATGCATTAACCATTGATTATTTTTATATGGTGTTAGCTTGTATCTTACTTATATTTGGTCTTTTCCTAATCATTTGGATTATTGCACGTATGATGAAATCTTCACGTCCGCAATTTGCTGCATTGATGCTTGGTAGTGCTTTTCCGAATAGCGGCAATTATGGTGCGCCGGTTGTTCTTTTTGCGTTAGGTGCCGTTGGTTTTGATTATGCTGTTATCATTATGGTCTTACACGGCTTGTTCATCAATACATTTGGAATCTTTTTTGCATCTTTAGGTGGAGAGGAAAAAGCATCATGGCGTCAATCTATGCAAAGAGTCATACGGATGCCGCTCATCTATGCAGCGGCTTTAGGAATTCTTTTGCAGTTAGTTGGAGCTTCGGTTCCTAAATCGATAATGGACGGGGTCGGACTTGTTGCGGATGCGTCTATCCCAACAGTTATGCTCGTTCTCGGTATGCAGCTAGCCGTTATTTCCAGAAAAAAAGTTGCTTATCGATATGTGTCAGTGGCAACTGTTATTCGGATGATTATATCGCCTATCATTGCTGCATTAGTCGTGTATTTCATGCCACTGAACGATATGATTAAAACTGTATTTATCATACAAGCAGCTATGCCAACTGCGGCGAATACGACGCTCCTTGCACTTCAATTTGGCACGGAACCAGATCTCGTATCCTTCACGACTTTTGTGACAACCATTATTAGTATTGTCACCATACCATTTGTTTTGTTTTTCCTTGGAATATAATTTAATACGTCTACCGATTAACCAATTTCCACTATTATTAGATTCCAAGAAATGAATAGCATTTCATTGGATACTTTTCATAAATCGACACGTTTCATAATTTTTTTACAAGCCTTCTTTCATTTTGCTAGATGAAGAAGGCTTTTATTATTCTCAAATAAACTCCTCAAACGAGTTGTCCCCCAGTATTATGCTAATTACTACTTTCATAGGATAATCTGAAGGAGTGATTTCATTTGGATCGTTCAATATTTCGTGGTAGTTTTAGACCATATGTATCGCCACGTGACCCTTGTCCTCCCATTTTAGTGAAGACTTTTGTATTACCACCGCAAATTTTCACGAATTTTCAGCAACCTGGTCTTCCACAAAATTCTCCAGAAGCAGCTCTAAAACAAGGCTCTCTATGGCCACAATTTGTGGATGGATTTTCGCGGGAGGAGGGAATTTCATGAATGCAAATGAAGAGGAATGGAATTTGTTAAAGAAAGTCCAACAAGCGGATTTTGTCGTAGTAGAGCTAACTCTATATACCGATACTCATCCTAATGATGCAGAGGCTATCCACCAATGGCGAGAAGCCATAAAGGAAGCTTCACAAGTTAGGAGGCAATATGAAGCGAGATATGGTCCTCTTTCTCTATTATCTGTTCCTTCCAAACAAGCAATCGAGGTAGGTTGGCACTGGAATTCTACGCCTTGGCCATGGCAACGATGAGAAAGGGGAAAAGCAATGTGGGTTTATGAAAAAAAACTTTTATACCCGGTAGAAGTAACCACTTGTAATCCGAAGCTCGCACGGTATCTCATGGAACAATACGGAGGGGCCGACGGAGAACTTGCTGCCGCTCTGAGGTATATGAACCAGCGATACACTGTTCCAGACAAGGTTATTGGTGTTTTAACTGATATTTCCACCGAAGAATTTTCTCATCTAGAAATGCTTGCAACGATGATTTATAAGTTGACAAAAGATGCAACACCTGAACAGTTAGAACAAGCTGGACTCGGGGCGCATTTTGTGAATCATGGTCATTCGCTTTTCTATGAAAACGCTGGTGGTGTACCATTTACGTCTACCTATATACAGTCAAAAGGAGATCCAATTGCTGATTTGTACGAAGATATCGCAGCCGAAGAAAAAGCACGTGCAACGTATCAATGGCTTATTGATATTTCAGACGATCCAGGTGTGAATGATGCACTCAGGTTTTTAAGAGAAAGAGAAAATATCCATTCACTCCGTTTTAGGGAATCCGTGGAAATATTAAAAGAAGAAAGAGATCGAAAAAAGATATTTTAAAACATTTTATTTGGCTCCTAGCTTTTACAATATAACCCCCATATATACAAAAAAATGCTTGATAGCGAAGTTAACTCTAGCTATCAGGCATTTTTTTGTATATATGATAAGGAGAATTTGTTTAAAGTGAATTACCGTATATTCCAGCCGTAAGAGTGAATAATAATTACATCGATTATCAACTTCCCACACTATAGCTTAACTAGGAGGAATTATTAATGAAGTCATTAGTATGGAAGATTGGACTTTTTATTATTATAATTTTTTGTATCGCTTATGCTTCCTCCGCAATGGATAAAGGTAGACCATATTATGAAGAAAAAGGTTATGTGCTTTGGGATATTCAGACTGAGGAAAAAGTTATTGCCCTGACATTTGACGATGGGCCTCATTCCACATATACTACACAAATTTTGGATTTACTCGCAAAATACGATGCAAAAGCTACATTTTTTGTTATTGGAGAACGTGCAGAAAATATGCCTGATATGATTCTGAAGATGGGACAAGAAGGACATGAAATAGCCAATCATACGTATACCCATCCTTATAAAATCACCCCAGAGAAACTAGAGGATGAATTAAAAAAGACAAATGAAATCATACATGATATTACCGGTATTTATCCGTTATATTATCGTCCTGTGGGAGGAAGTTACGATGACCGGATCATCAATACAGCTGTGGAAAATGGCTACAGAGTAGTTATGTGGTCATGGCATCAAGATACGGAAGATTGGAAATCACCAGGTGTAGATAAAATAGTATCAACAGTTCTATCTGGTGCCAAACCAGGTAATATCGTATTATTTCACGATGCGGGTGGAGATCGCTCCCAAACGGTAAAAGCACTGGAAGAAATTCTTCCCAAATTAGAGCAACAGGGTTATGAATTTGTAACCATCTCCGAGCTATTAGAAATAACAAGTATGAGTCTGAAAAAGTAATCAAGAAAATGGCTTAATTTCTTTATAGTAAAAGTTACAAGTATGTTACTGGTGTCAGGCAACAATAACTACTTGTAACGATATTTTTGGCAAATAAAAGTTTATTACTAAGTATTTTTATTTTTTTTATCCTTCTCGAACAGTACGATTAATGCAGGTAATAAAATACCACGAATTAAGAAAGTATCTAAAATAATCCCTACTGCGACGATGAACCCAAATACAAACAGCAATTGAATTGGTTGTGTCATTAATACTGCGAATGTTGCTGCAAGTAAAATACCAGCAGATGATATTACCCCACCTGTATGTGAAACTGCTATTTGTACCGCTTCTTTTACAGAATGTTTTTGACGTTCTTCCATAAATCTTGAAATTAAAATGATATTGTAATCAATTCCGAGCGCTACTAGGAATACAAATGAATACAGTGGAACTCGATTACTAATTGTGTCTATATCGAAGAAAAGATTCGATAAGAACATTCCAAGGCCAAGTGCCGCTAAGAATGATAATAATATCGTACCCATCATATAAATTGGCATTTTGATCGATTTTGTTAAGAAAATTAGCAAGATGAAGATTAACAGAGTTTCTAGTAACACGATGACGATTAAGTCTCGATCATTTACCGATCGATCATCTACATTACTAGCTGTTTCACCAGCGAAGAACAATTCCCCTTCAGCATTGCTAGCTTTTACTATGTTTTCAGCATCCTCTACCATTTTTTCTAACGCATCCATCGCTTCTGATGAATAAGGACTTTCTTCGAATGTTAATTGATATTGAATCGCAAGACCATCTTCAGAAATGCCAGTTGGACGAACGGAACTAACTAAATCTTGTTTAGATAGTTGATCCATTAAACTCACTTGATCATCATCCGAAATTTCCTTTGTAGATTCAAATAAAACTGTCGTTGGTGCTAGATCTCCTTTTTCAAATTTCTTTTCGATAATTTCAAACCCTTCGCGAGAAGGCATGTCACTAGGAAAAGACTTGATAGTATCAAACTCATACTTCATGTTAAACATATTTAACGCTGAAACTACTAGTATTATTAAGATTGAAAGAGCCGCAATAATTGGTTTATTAGTAACAAATGAACCAATTTTACTCCACAATGAGCTTGCTTTTACATCTTTTTCTCCGTATTTCGGAACACGGGGCCAAAACGCCTTACGCCCGAACAATGTAAATAGTGCCGGGATTAGTGTTATCGAAGCAAACATAATGACCAACATTGTAGTACCGAAAATTGGTGCGAAGTTTTTATAATCCCCAAATTTAGCAAAGAAGAGCACAAGCATTGCGGCCAATACAGTACCTCCTGCAAAGAATACAGGAATTCCTGTTTCACGCATCGCCATTTTCATCGCATCAAATTTATTTTCATAGTTCTTTAATTCTTCTCTGTAACGAGAGAACACAAATAACGAGTAATCGATTGTTGCAGCAAATAGAAGAATCGACATAATCGATACCGATTGACTAGCTAATTCTAATCCATTTGCCCCTAAAATTCCTAACAACTGGTTTACTACTTGGTATACAATTGCAGCTGCCAAAAGCGGAATTAGTGCTAATAGTGGTGATCGATAAATTACAATTAACAGAATTAATATAATTCCTACAGTAGATAATAGCAAAACAATATCTGCCCTAGAAAATAAATTTGTCGTATCGACAGCAATTCCAGCAGGACCAGTCATATATACAATAGAACCCGTCTCGTTTGATACAATTTCTTTTGTTGCTTCCAAACTAGCTTCTAGCTCATCTGTTTCTAAAGATGTATCAAAACTTAACGGGATAACAGCTGTTTTTTTATCATCTGAGAAGAAACCTGCTAGAGCCTGAGGCGGCAAACTATTAAATGAAATCATTTCTTTTAGTCCATTTATATTAGCAGCATTTACTTTCTCTAAAGCTACTACTAGGTTATCAATATTTATTTCTGCTTCTGCAGATTGTAGAACAAGAATTCCAGGAAGACTTTCAGCATCTTTAAAATGCTCATCGATATTCTTTTGAGCAATAATTGATTTAGCATCCTTTGGTAATGAATCCACACTTGATACTTTATATTCGCTTGCACCTGGTGCAAAAACAGTTAAGAGAACTGTTATAGCTAACCAAATTCCTAGTGTAATCCACATGCCATTTTTTTTAGCTACGAAATCCGTAACAAGACGTAACACTTTTTTCATATTTTTCACTCTCCTTATTTTTAGTGACACTAGTGTCACTTTGAACAAAAAAAACATAACTATCTGTACCATTATGTTATAAAGGTGACAGTTATGTCAAATCAAAAACGCCTCGGCGTATTTGCCCCTGCGCGAGCTCGTCGCAGAGAAAACATTGCTTCCGCTTCACTTTGTTCAGCTCCGCAGAAAAACCATTGCTTGGGGCCAACAAGATGTTGGTCACTCGGACGTTGAGGCCCACAAGATGTAGGTCATGCAATCGTTGCCTCAGGACGCGGCAATCTAAGCCAGAGTTCCTCGATATTCAGTAGTGGTTTGTGGTCCCCACTGAATTGTGTGCATGCATTGCTCCCACACTTATAGAAATGGGAGACTTCTGCTGAATATAGTTATTCTTTCTTTAACATTCCATGAATTAATACTTCTTTTATAGAAGCAATCCATTCTTCTTGAGATATATTAAAGTGGTTCGGAATTGCGATCGTTTGAAAGGTCATTCCTAGCAAAAGTGCTGTGGGTAAATGATTTTTAATAATATTTTCTTTTCTTCCTAAATCGATAAGTCCTTGAAGTTGTTGATACATATCAATATGGTATTCATTCAAACGGTTTTTGTTATTCTCCACTCTTTTCGTTGTATTTGCTGGAATTTGTTGAATAATCTCTAACACTTGATGCATATTACTCTGCTCGAATATAAAATCGATCAATAGTTCAAATTGAGTCTGGAAATCTCCAGATTTATCAAGTTTATGAAACTCATGCAGAAAACGATTCATCTCGTACATAAGGAATTCGGAAATTAACTCATCTTTATTTTCATAGTATTTATAGATACTTCCTCTTGAAACATTTAAGATGGACGCTAATTTACTAAAAGTAAATGCTTCATAACCATCCTGTATAATCATTTGTTTTGTTGCTTGAAACAACTGGTCATCTGTAAATTTTCGTTCTCGTGCCACTTTTGTCACCTCATTCTACTGTCCAGTATATTATATACCAACTAATAGATAAACAAATGATCTATCGCTAAAATGATAAAGAGCGTTACGGGTGCCTAGCACCTGTAACGCTCCCATAACAAAACTTTCTCTATTGATGATTTGTAATTGTGATTGCGATTTGGTCAATAACTGGGATCGTGCTTGATTTCGTATCTTCCGTGAGTATTGTAAATATAAGTGTTTCTCCACTTTTAGTTTTTGCATAGCCAGCAAGTGATTTAATATTTTCTAAACTTCCTGTTTTAGCCATGATATTTCCTTTTGCCGGCACTACTTTCAGTCGATTTCGAAGCGTCCCTCCAACAAAGCGATCAGCATCTCCTCCTATTGGGAGACTATTTTTATACGTGTTATACCAAGGTTCTGAACGCACTTTGTAGAGCAAGTCTGATAGTTGACTCGATGTCACTTTATTGGAGTAGGACATACCTGATGCATCTTCAAACTTCCATTTAGATACATCCAGCCCAATGGATGCTGCGTATTCATTCATTACTAATAACCCTGCATCCCAACTACCTTCATCGTATTTAAATTTCCCCATCTCTTTCGCTAACATTTCTGCATGTGTGTTGTTACTAAGCTTCATAAATGGGATGATTAATTCTTTCAATGGCATGGATTTTCGTGATACTAACGCTTTTGCTTTTTTAGGTGTTTTTCCTTGAACCGTCTTAGAAGACGCCTCAAATGTAATACCCTTTGCTGCTAATGATTTTTTGAAAACGTCCAATACATAAAGGGTTGGGTTCGTTACGGATATCCATTCTTTTTTCCCCGAAGTACCAATTGGTGCATTTCCAGAAATAATGACTTTATTTGTCCCAACTTGACGCGTTATTTTTAATGTGTTTTTATTTCCTTTAGGAACCGTTTTGGAATTATTGACAACTTGTAAAACACTTGTAACAGGAGTTAGAGATACTTTTGTTGCTTTTCCATTTGTTCCTGGTTTTGCTTCCACCATTACAGATCCTGCATCAAAATCTCCATTAGGTGAAAGTGTTAATGCAGAAATTGGTGCAGCATAATAGTAAGGCTCATCTTCTGCCAAAATTCCAGCAGACAAACGAACATTATCATACCACGTATCATCTCCAACTAAGTTTCCGGAAACTTTCTTTACTCCTTGTTTCACTAACCCATCTGCAAAACTGTCGAAATGGTTTTTCAATAGAGTAGGATCTCCTTGACCTCGTACATATAAATTCCCATTCAGCGTCCCATTTTTCACCTTACCGTCCGTTAGCACAGTAGTAGCAAAACGATAATTTTCTCCAAGCGTATCCAGTGCTGCAGCTCCAGTTAAAAGCTTTAGTGAAGAAGCCGGTGTAATGCCTTTATCTGCATAATGCTGATACACCACTTCTCCTGTCGATGCTTTTCGAATTGTTACACTCGACGTGGCATTTTTCATTCTATAATCCGCCATAATATTATTTATCTTGTTTTGTAAACTTGTATAAGAAGTAGCCGCTTCCACACTAGAATCTTCTGATAGTGGAATAAATACAGAACTACTGATCATCAAAAGAGCAACAAAACTAACAAAAATCTTTCTCCAAATATTCACTATGTACCTCCCAAGTTGAATTATGTAGTTATTTGTAGTTTAACACGTAATTGTCAGAAAATAAGGTAATTTATTAACTTTTCAAAAATACGTTCCATTTTCCTAGTTGACATTAAAATTTTTAAAATTTATACTCAAACTAACTACTTTGCAAAACAAGGTAGCTCTTTTTTAGATAGCTATCTTGTTTTGCAATATAGTTGCAAGGAGGATTATATATGACAATTAGAAGTCAATTACTGAAAGGAATTCTAGATGGATGTGTACTTGCAGTGATTGAAAAAGAACCTGTTTATGGTTATGAATTATCCCGTAAATTACAGGATATCGGTTTAGCAGACGTTAGCGAAGGAACGATTTATCCCGTTTTATTAAGATTACAAAAAAATAAACTTATTATTGGTGAAATGAAGCCTTCTGGATCTGGACCAAACCGAAAGTATTACTCATTAACAGCAGCTGGCAAGGAGGCACTAACTGTCATTTCCGAAGAGTGGAATCAATTATCCATACCAATTAATGCATTACTTTTGAAAGGAGCAATTTCAAATGACAGCAAGTGAATTAATCGCTCAAAATAATCTAAAAAGAGATTTGCTTACAGAAGAAAACGAAAAGTATTATTCAAATTTATTAATTTATATTCGCACGAAATTAAGTCTATCTGAACAACAGTCGGAAGAAGTTTTAATGGAAATGTTAGACCACTTATTAGAAGGTCAGCAGGAAGGCAAGACGGCTAGAGATATTTTTGGAAATGATCCAAAAGGTTATGCAGATGAAATTATTAGCCACTTACCCGAGGAGGAGAAAAGGAACTCATTTAAATTCGTTAGCCAAGTAGCAGTAAATCTTTTAGGATGGTTTTTGGTTATTCGAAGTATTGCCATTCTCGTTATTGGGCAAATGCAAGAAGTCGATTCGAGCGTATTTATCATTCCATCGATTATTATATTAGTATTGATTGCTTTACTGGTTAGAATAGGAGTAAAAGTAATTTTTAGTTTAATCCATAAATCATTATTCGATGAAAAATCCAATGATAAAAAAATGATGGTGAGAGCTGGATTGTTCGGTTCAGGAGGATTTCTAATTGTAATAGTTGCAAGCTATTTCATGAGAGATTTTGGTCCATCATTTGAATTTCCTTGGATTGCCTCTTTAGGAGTAGGTGCAGTATTGCTTCTTATTTCTTGGATAATGAAAAACTATGAACTTAAGGAGAAAAAATGACCAACTTCGAAGAAATATTAAAAAGTATTGTAATAGGAGATCTAGAACTTGTTTCGTCTGACTTATTAGATGAAATGATTGAAAATATCGGTTCTACAGACCCTATTTTAAGAGATAAATTAATCTACTCTGCTTTTTGGACATTAATATTTAAGGAGCATCTAACTAAACATCAACTGGAATATATCTTAAATAAGCTACTAGAAAATAAATTACTAGTAATGAATATCGAACTACCAACGTCTGATTTTGTGTTTACACGATCATTCACTTCTCTTGTCTACGCGGCAATATTAGAATATGATGCAAGAAAACAAATAGTTAATGCGGATATAGTAAGAAAAGTAATGGATACTACTCATGAATACATGACAAAAGAGAATGATTTAAGAGGTTATGTAGCACATAAAGGATGGGCCCATGCGGCAGCACATGGGGCAGATTTGTTAGATTCGCTTATCAAACATCCGATAGCAACTGAAGATGATGCACTAAAAGTTCTACAACATATAGCTCGATTTATCACAATTGCGAATGGTTACCAAGATGACGAAGAAGAACGCTTGTCTTATGCATTTGTAACGTTAACAAAGTATCATCTTCAGGAATCAGAAATCACTAATTGGTTATTAGAACTTCAACAATTAATTGTTGATAAACAAGCAAAGGACAATGGAGCATTACAACCGTATTATGCTCAACTCGCATTTAAAAACTTCTTGAAATCGACTTACTTCTTACTTGAAAAAGCGGTTATTCAACCAGATTTGAAAGAAACCATTAAACAACTTGTAGTAAAATTGCTCTATTAGTAATGTAGGGCCGCTCCAGTTTTCTGCGAGCGCCTTTACTTATCTCAATCCTTACAATTGTATCGGAGATAGAGCTTTTGTCCGATCCATATAAATAAATGCGTCATAACGACTTCCGATTTTGGAAGGAACATAATTTCCATAGGCCTCAAATTCTGGATTGTACACTACCCCTATTGCTCGATGACCAATCCAATTATCGAATAGGGGTCTGTTCTCCTCATTAAATATTAACAGCTTATCAAATGCACCAGCATTATGTAATGTATCTTCCCAAGATTCTTTCCTCGCAGGAGGCACGTCTATTTCCTTATATGGAAGTCCCCATTCGTTCGAGGCGATAACAGTACCTCTATGAGTACCAAAGCCAATAGCAAATACATTTTCTTTTCTATTTTGTAAACGCAAAATTTGTCCGACATTCAGCATTCCAGCTGCTTCCATATCCGTTGCAGATGCATCCCCGATATGCGTATTATGTTCCCAAATAATAATTTTCGCATCTTTTCCATGATAATCCATGATTTCATTAATCGCCTCGACCATATGCTCGTCACGAACATTCCATGATAACTCATCGCTTCGAACCATCGCACGGTAGTATTCTTCTGCATTTCTAGCGACCATCGCATTTATTTTTAAGTTTAAATCCGTTTCTTCAGCATCTTTATATTTGTCTTCGTGAGCCCGGATGGAAGTCAACAGCTTAGATACTTCATCTACACATGCTTCTGAAATGTTGACGGAAGAAAACGCATAAGTTTCGGGATGACGATTAAATGGTTCAAAACAAGAAAAAGCTTTTTTGGCAAACTCCAAATCTGTCCCTTGAGGATTTGTCTTACTCAAATAAGTGATAACTTCTTCCAACGATTCCCAAAGACTATATACATCTATTCCGTAGAATCCCACTTTCTCTTCCTTTTGTTCATTATGCCTTTTTAACCATTTAACTAACTCGGCAATTTCATCATTTGCCCACATCCAAGTTGGCCAACGTTTGAAGGCTTTAAGTGCATGTTGAACATCTGCAGGTCCTTCTTTATAGCCTTTTATATACCTATTTACATGCTGAGTTGCTGGCCAGTCTCCTTCAACGGCAATAAGGGTAAATCCTTTTTCTTCGATCAACCTTTTGGATAAGTCTGCACGTACCGAATAAAACTCTGAAGTACCATGACTTGCTTCTCCTAAAAGAACGATTTTCGCATCCCCAATCGCATCTAGAACTGGCGTTAAATCTTTCTTGTTTTCATAGGGTAGAGAATATTTTTTTATCGCTTCTTCTAGTGGAATCAATGAAAACACTCCTTTTCCATTCAGTTTGGGTTAGGTGTTGGTCTTTCATTCATTTCACTTTATACGATTCCCTCTTTCATTATGCTTTCAAACAAGAAAATGCTAAGACAACAGGTATTCTTAGTCTCCTTTGATATTCCTCATCACTACTAAAATGTTCTATTTGTGGAGTCCCTTCTCGTAAATCCATCACCGAGAAACCTGCTTTTTTTAGCGCGGTAAAATATTGTTCGATTGTCCGGTGGTATTTGACAACAACTTCATCTATCCACGGTTCTTTTCGCTCTCCGTTCAAAAAGTAGTCATCTACAACCCAATTCTCACGTCTATCTCCTGATTGTTTACTTGCAAAAGAAGATGTTGTAATTGGATGTTGAACGCTAAATACAAATGTTCCATTTTCTTTTAATGCATCATATACATGGGTAAAAAGCTTTTGAATATCTTCTACATAATGAATAGCAAACCTCGATGCTACAATATCAAATTCGTTGGATGGAAAATGAAAAGATTCCATTGTACTCAGATGGATTATGCCATTCAAATTAGCAAGATTTTCATACGCAGTAGCTGTCATTTGTTCCGAACCTTCGACACCAATATATTGTTTTGCGCCACTTTCTAGCAATTCTTTTCCAAAAGAAGCATCACCACAACCTAAATCCAAAATCTTCTTTTCCTTGTATTCACCCATCAGTTCATGCATAATTGGTCCTTCTATTGCATTGTTTGGGCTATCTTTTCTTCCCCTTCTTTTCATATAATTAGTGAAAAAATCAGAATGATCGTATGCACTTGCCCCTCTATATTCCATTAAATATCCTCTTTTCCTATAGTAGTAATAGAATGATCGAAGTCTAATTTATCAAAGCTATTAATATCTTCTGGTATACGAAGAAATAAACTATTCGCATACTTAAAGAGTATCAATACGCAAAAGTTTTTACAAAATCTAAAGCATGGTACGATGAATGATAAAGTGAAACTTCAATCAGTGGGGGGTTCTTCATTCCACTACTGAATAAAAAATTGAACTCAGGCAAATAACGCCGCGTCCTACGGCAACGATTGCATGACCCACGTTCTATGGGCCTCAATGCCTGAGTGACCAACATCCTGTTGGCCCGAGGCTCACAGGATGTGAGTCACATAGATGGAGCCACACGATGTGGCGTTTTTCGTCTATGTTCTACATCGGGCTTTTACGGGCAGTTAACCCCCACCTACGCTTTCTTTTTTTCTATGCTTTGATGTGGGGGTCTCACTGCCCGTTAATGCGGGATAATATTTGGGAAACTGGCTTAAACGAAGAGAGAATGGGTGACGATGAAAAAGATAATAAATAAACTATCTAGAAAACAATGGTTACTATGGGGCGGCTTACTATCTCTTTTACTATTTATTGTGATCAATCAAGATTTAATTAAGTTACTACTCGCTGGAGATGTAGAAAACATTCGTAGTTTTTTACATAAAAATATGAACTACGCATTAATTTTTATGGCATTGGTCATGCTTATTCAAAACTCTTTCACTGTATTTCCACTAATTCTTGTCATTACAATTAATGTCACATTATTTGGATTTTTGAATGGTTTCTTATGGAGTTGGTTTACAAGTATCCTATCTGCCATCATTGTATTTTACGGTACCCGTTATATTTTACAAGACATGATTATTGAAAAATTTAATCCCAAATTACTTGAAAAAGTAGATGCCAGTGGCTTCGCTTATGTCTTTCAAGCACGTATTTTTCCATTCGTCCCAACAAGTTTGGTCAATATTTTAGGCGGTTTAAGCACGATTCGAGTACTGCCATACTTAATAGCGACAACGATCGGAAATTTCCTTTATTTCTTTGTACTGGCCCTTATACCAGCTGGAATATTAAAAGCGAATTTTAATGAATACATTATTTGGGTCGGTATTTTAGCAGTATGTTTGCTTTATTATTTCATTAAAATGGTAAGAAGAAAAAGAAAAAATGACCCAAGTAAGGCCAATACACTAGATTAGTTTCTCCATTTGAATTAAAAACTTTTCTGGTGAAATACGTACGAAACTTGCAATTATTACAGATATCGAACTGTTTAAGCTTTTTTATGTTGGGCAGGAAAAAATTCGTTATGTAGTTACTTTGAATAATCATTATTTAACACAACCCAATTCACATATCCCCTTTTTCATATGCTACCTTGAAGGATAATAAAAAGGAGTGAAGTTGAATGAGTAGACAGTGGCAACTGGAAAGCCCCGGTTTCGAGCATGAGCACCTAATGAATATTGGACATCAAGGGTTTCCTATGCATCAAGGGTTTCCTATGCATCAAGGGTTTCCTATGCATCAAGGACATCATGGGTTCCCTATGCAACATGGACATCAAGGATTCCCTATGCATCATGGACATCAAGGGTTCCCTATGCATCATGGACATCAAGGGTTCCCTATGCATCATGATCAACATTGGGAACAAGAATATCACTGGCACCAAGGGCAACACTGGCAACAAGGATTTCCGGGAGGTCAAGGATTTCCAGGAGGTCAAGGATTTCCAGGAGGTCAAGGATTTCCAGGAGGTCAAAGATTTCCGGGAGGTCAAAGATTTCCGGGAGGTCAAGGATTTCCAATGCCTCGCTAAATTCAACTGAATACGGACCACATTTTACGTTTTACAAAGCAGATCCCTTTGAGCAATACATTGTTCAAAGGGATTTTAGAAATGAAAACATATATATGTATCTTAATGTAGTATATTTTTGATATCATTTTATACACTTGCACTTTAAAGCGTTAAAGTATATTGAATGTTTTCAGAATACTCCCTATAATTAACAGCAATATACATAGAAATGGAGATTAGAAACGTGAAAGACTTTTTCAGCAAGTTATTAACAGGGATGAGCATTGGGATTGTCGTGGCATTGATCCCTAATGCACTATTAGGGGAAATCTTAAAGTTATTAATCCCTCACTTTCCAGCATTACAGCATTTATTTGATATTACTGTAATTGTCATGAGTTTGTTACCAGTAATGATTGGGGTTATGGTAGGAATTAAGTTTGATCTAACGCCAATTCAAACAGCTAGCATTGGGATTGCCGCGATGGTCGGTAGCGGTGTGGTTCAAAAAACAGCAGATGGCTTATTTGTACTTCAAGGTATTGGTATTGTTATTAACACGGGAATTACTGCTGCACTAGCAGTGTTATTTGTACAACTAGTTGGTAACCGTCTAAAAGAATATTCTATATTGTTGATTCCTGCTTTAAGTATTTTGATCCCTGGGATGATTGGATACTTATTATTGCCATTTACAAAAAAATCAACTGGATTATTAGGAGAAGGCGTAGCACATCTAACAACACTACAACCAGTTTTGATGGGTGCAATTATTGCAGTTGTCTTCAGTGTAATCATTCTCTCCCCTATTTCCAGTGTTGGGGTCGCGACAGTTATTATGCTTTCTGGTATTGGATCAGGTGCTGCCAATCTAGGTATTGTTGCAACCGGTGTTGGTTTGGCAATTGCAAGCTACAAAGCAAACAGCCTTGGAACTGCTCTTGCACATGTGCTAGGTTCACCGAAAATTCAAATGAAAAACTTCTTTATGAAGCCGAAGATTGCTTTTCCTATGCTAATTACTGCAGCAATACTAGGAGCACTCGCAGGAGTTTTAAATATTCAAGGTACACCATATAGCGCTGGCTTCGGTTTGTCTGGATTAGTTGGTCCATTAAATTACATAAACTTAGCAGAAGGCGGATGGACATTAAAAAATATCACCATCATGTTAAGTACATTTTTAATACTTCCGATAATATTAAATATCGGTCTCATCTATGTCTTCTCTCGAAAGTTAAAACTTATTAAAGCAAATGATTATAAACTAGATTTTGAATAAAGAACAAAAGCGGAAGCACCTATGTCAGAGGAATACAGTCTAAGTTCGCGACATCGTGGTGCTCCTGCGACGAGCTGTGCGCAGGAGCACATGGTTTTACTGCGACGAGCTGTGCGCAGGAGCACATGGTTTTAACTGCGACGAGCTTTGCGCAGGAGCACATGGTTTTAACTGCGACGAGCTTTGCGCAGGAGCACATGGTTTTAACTGCGACGAGCTTTGCGCAGGAGCAAGGCACTGAAGTCTGGACGCCGAAACACTGGTAGAAAGTTATAGACAAGTCATAATTTTTATAGTTTCCTAAGGCGTAAATAATGCCAGGAATCCTACCTATATATAGTGTAGGTTCCTGGCACTAATAATTTATTTGGCATTTTCATCTGGTTGGTGAATACCAATAATATTCCCTTCTGAATCAGTAAAATATCCTTGCCATGCCATTCCCGGCAATGCATGTTTAGGAACAGAAATCGTACCGCCGTGAGCTAAAATTGCTGCTTCTGTAGAATCATAATCTTCCACTGACAACGTGCAAACAAATGCATTTACACTTTGTCCACTTTCGGGGGTTGGTGTTCTTCGTTGCATTAAAGCACCATCAATCCCCATTTCCTCTTTACTCCCTGTGATAGCACCAAAATAAGGAGTTCCTGCAAATTCGCTCCAATCTTCAAACTGCCATCCAAAAACTTCCCCATAAAATTTCTTAGCCTTATCCATATCGTTAACGTGAATTTCAAAATGTACAACTCTACCCATCTAAGAACCTCTTTTCTGAAATTATTGGAAACACATACAATCTGTATTATGCCATACTTTCTGAATTTCCACGATAAATAACTGAATTATTAATAATATTATTTTCTCTGATTTTTTATCTTGATTGAAGCTTGAGTAAGAGAGTTTTAATACTACTAGAAATCAAATAATGAATATTATTATTCTGAGATTTGGATTCCGTTATAGAACCCGAAGAACAATTTAGGATGCTCTTCGGGTTTCGCTTTGTTTATGAGCATTATCCGGTTTATTTGCTTGGTTATCCGATTATGTATATTCATTATCCGATTTGCTTAATTTGCTAAGTCTAGATGCCATGAAACTCCAAACTTATGCCATTTCACCCCTGAACAAAAGGATACAATACGAAAAAAGATGTCCTCTATCAAACTGAAGACATCTTTTTTGCAATTAACTATAAAATTCGTTTGGTATGGGACCAATTGTACGACGATGATATAGAAGCGGTTCTTTATCTTCATTTCGAATATCTATAACTTCACCTATAATCGTCGTGTGGTCACCTGCATCGATTTGGCTAAATACTTTGCATTGTAAAGTAGCTAACGTATCCGCAAGTACTGGCAATTCCAATTCGGACTTTTTCCAGTCGCATTGACTAAAACGGTCTTCTACTTTGCTAGAAAACAGCGTACATAAATCACTCTGATCAGAAGCTAAAATATTCACCGTAAATTTATCTACTTTTAAAAAGTCTTCATATGAATACACTCGCTTATCAATTGACCATAAAATAAGCAGTGGCTCTAGCGAAACCGATGCAAATGAGTTAACCGTCAGCCCCATTGGTTTTCCCTGTTGGTTAAATGCTGTTACAACCGTAACACCTGTAGGATAATTGCCCATTGCCGCCTTAAAACTTGATATTTGCTCTGTTTTTTTATCCATGAACAACTTCCATTCTTTTTTCTTTTAAGCATATCAAAGTCATTATATTCTTTCACATTTTTTGATTCCACAGTATTTTACTTTTGTTTAAATCATATCAGGAAGGGTAAAGATAGTTATATCACAAATAAAACAACAAATGGAGGAATTATAATGACAGTCAAATTAACTGTAGAAAATGCCTTACAAGCAAAACAAGAAGTCGAGAAACTGGAATCACAAGGATATTCAAAAGACCACATTCATATTTTCGCCCATTTCAAAGAAAGAGCCGACGATATTAATGACGCTTTAGATACGAAAGATGTTGGTTTGAAAGAACAAGGTCTCCTTGATTCGATGAAAAATATTTTCACTTCTCGTGGAGACGAGCTTCGAAACAAAATGGAGGCAACCGGTCTATCGAAAGAAGAAGCTGCTGCTGCAGAGGCTGAACTCGATAAAGGAAAGTTAATTATTATTGCGCATAAAAAATAAATAGATAAGAGAAATAGCTAATCCCATTCGCTCCTTAGTAAAATGGGATTAGCTATTTTCAATTTCAGAAGCCAGTTTCCAAAACAATTCGGAATCCTTTTGAAACCTATAACAATTAATTTCCGAATAATTATAGTACTACTGCTAACACTAATACAAATTCATATAAAAAATATCCCGCAAAGCCAATTAATATCAATCCAGCGATAATCGATACCCATTTTATCATTGTTTGATTCATTACTATTCTTGTTACCGAAACAATTGCAAGTAGCCCAACATCATGAAGTAAGATATCTGCTAAAAAACATGCTCCTTCAATATGCATTTTAATCGTTAACCCTTTTTCATGACCGCAAGATCAATAATAGCTAGCGGTGCGAGTCAATATCCGTCTAAAACGGAAAGTTAACACCATATAAAATGAACAGTGCCAGTCACTCACACAATTAATTGCGTGAGTGACTGGCACTTATTAGTCTATCGCTAACTCGTTGGGGACCGTAAACCACCCATTAGAACTTAGCTGACAGTCCATGTATCCCATTTCCCCGATATTGACCAGAATCTTTTCCGCACCTTTGAAGTTTCCAGTCTCTATTTCAACTATTGCTAATCTCAAGCCCAACTGGCTTGCTTTAAGGTTGCTAAACAATACCAACCTTTTTCAACAGACTATAATGGTGAGATTTTTGCAAAATAAAGTCAGGAAATACTTTTAACTGCACTAGTTGACCTTACTACTCCGCTATCTTTCCATAAGTCAATTTGTTCTTGTGAGTGACCTAATTCGGAAAGTATTTCTTCCGTATCAGCCCCACAATCTGGTCCTACCCACTTCACTTCCCCGGGTGTCTCACTAAGTTTAGGGACAATTCCAGGCATAACCATATCACCAAGGCGCTCATCAGGTAAGGTTAGGAACATGTCACGCGCTTGATATTGTGGATCAGCCAAGATGTCTTCGATACTATATATTGGCCCGGCTGGAATCGAACCTTCATTCAACTTTTCCATCACCTCATCCAATGTAAATCTACGTGTCCACTTTGCAATTTCTGCATCTAGACGATCTATTTCACTTACTCGTCCTTTATTGTCTTGAAGTAGTAGATCTTGAGCCAAATCGTTACGTTCCATCACGGTTGTTAAACGGGCAAATAGCGAATCACTATTTGCCCCAATTGCTACCCACTTGCCATCACTTGTTGGATAAACATTTGAGGGAGCTGCAGAAACATGCTGATTTCCCGTTCTCTCACGTATACTATTAGCATGCACGTATTCTGGAACCATCCCTTCTAAAAAACTAAAGATTGCTTCAGTCAATGCAACATCTACAATTTGACCGTTTTTACCATTTTGTGCATCCCTATGATAAAGTGAAAGTAGTGTGCCTATGACTGCGTAAAGAGCGGCAATTGAATCTCCAATTGCAAGACCTACTCTTACTGGTGGTTTATCAGGAAATCCAGTCACATAACGGATTCCGCCCATAGATTCTGCGATGTTTCCGAATCCAGGTAGATTGCGATATGGACCTGTCTGACCAAAGCCAGAAATACTCGTAATGATCAAACTTGGATTTAACGCTTTCATGTCCTCGTGTGACAAACCCCATTTTGCAAGAGTCCCTGGTTTAAAGTTTTCAAGAACAACGTCTGCTTCTTTAATTAACTCTTTTACAATATCTTGACCTTCCTCTGAACGTAAATCTAAGGAAATAGATCGTTTATTTCGTGTTTGTACTAAACTCCAATAAGAATCTTGCCCAGGAGCATGTGGTCCCCATTGTCTTAATTGATCTCCTTTTAGCGACTCTACTTTAATAACATCTGCACCAAATTCTCCAAGAAGTCTTGATGCAAAAGGACCAGCAACGAAAGCTCCTAATTCAATCACGCGTATTCCTTGTAGTGGTTTACTCATAATTATTCCCCCCATTTTGTTGATAGATAAATAGTTGATAAGTGGCTTTTCTTATCTTCACTATTTATAATGCAAGTTTCATGCCAACAAAAAAACGAGGTAAACACACTTAAAATGAACCTTATTTAATGAATCAGAAACGCTACCGATGTCTCACGCAACGAAACGCAACATACAATGCAACGTAAACTGCAACGTAATAATCCTTATTACATGAATCCAATTAATAAATTCCACTCTAATAATAAAGCTCCTGAAAAAGGATTTTTGCCTTTTCAGGAGCTTCGTTTAAATATCGATAGAATATTTCTTTAATTTTCTCCAAAGGGTTGAACGGTGCATCGCCAATCGGTCTGCGGCACGTACCATATGTCCTTTCTCTTCTTGTAATATACGCCTAATTTTTTCCTCTTCATTTTCTTCTTGTTTATTTATGATTGATTCAACTGTTCCAGCTGCTTGTGAAGTTAGTAATTTCTCTGTCGAAAGCCACACATCCGAACTGAATAATTCGAACGGTTCTCCAGCATCAGCCAAAACGACTGCACGTTCCAATAAGTTACGTAGTTCGCGAACATTTCCAGGCCACGAGTACGCTTGCAATTTTTGAATATCTTCATTTGTCAATTGATCATAGTATGTTTTTTTCCAATCCTTTAAAAAAGCTTTAGTCAGATGTGGTATATCATCTAAGCGGTCACGTAAAGGTGGAATTGTTAATACTAATATAGCAAGCCGAAAATACAAGTCCTCTCGAAATAATCCATCTTTCATTTGCCGAACTAAATCACGGTTTGTTGCTGCAATAATTCTTACATCAACTGGGATGACCTTATTGCCCCCAACTCGCATCACTTCTCTTTCTTGTAACACGCGAAGTAATCTCGCTTGAAGAAGTAGTGGCAACTCTCCCATCTCGTCCAAAAAAATCGTCCCATGATGTGCAAGCTCAAAAAGACCAGGTTTTCCCCCACGTCTAGCTCCTGTGAAAGCGCCTTCTTCATATCCGAAAAGTTCACTTTCAAGCAGTGTTTCAGGAAGGGCTGCACAATTTAACGCGACAAACGGGCCGTCTTTCCTATTACTTACCATATGAATCCCTTGTGCAAGCATCTCCTTACCAGTTCCCGATTCTCCTTGCAAAAGCAAAGTTGAATCAACGGTGGCGTACTTTTTTGCCAATTCGATGAGCCTTCTCATCGGCTCTGATTTTGCAATGATTTGTTCTAATGTCCACTTCGCTTTTAAACCTTGTTGATTTATTTTACGCCTGATCTTTTCTTCGTATTGCTGTAATTCTGTAATATCACGTACCGTGGATATAGCACCGATCAATTCATTCTCATAGTAGATTGGGGCGCGATTAATGATTGCTGTATTCTGTCCTACTTTACGTAATTGGTCACGTTGAACGCTTTGTTCCGCTAGCACCTGTATTAGCCCTGGTTGTACTGGGTTAACTTCTGTTAGCAGTTTGCCAATTGCCTCTTTAACTGGTACACCAAGAAAGTCTGCCGCTGATTGATTGTAAATAAGGATTCTTCCTTCAATATCAACTCCGGCTATACCAGAATGAGAAAGGTCAACAATTGACTGATAGAATTGAATTTGTTTTTCCATATCTTTGTTCATTTCAGCGCCTCCTAAACTATACAATACCTTTAGTATAGGTCATCTTACTCTATAAAGAAAATAGAAATAAGCCGACGACCGTTGATCTTTTAATGACTGTACAATCATATAACTAGGTTCAAATTTTTATCTTATTTTCAGCTGAATCACACGAACTAAAGCTTCGCCCTTTTTCACAGAAAAAGACTAATCTCAGTATTTTGAGATTAGTCTTTTTTCTGGAATTTCTTTTTTACACCGAATTTGTTTTCTTCCATCGAAGCAATTTAGACTCTAAGATCGAGAGTGTTGCATTCAATGATACAGATACAATTATAAGAATCGTAAGGGCCGCAAACGTACCTGCCGTATCAAAATTCCCAGCTGAGTATTGAATTAAAAATCCTATTCCTTTGTTTGAGGCAACAATTTCCCCGACTACTGCGCCAACTAATGCATAAGGAACAGATAACTTTAAACCGACAAAAACCCAAGTCATTGCAGAAGGTAGAATTACTTTTAACATAATCTGTCTTTTGTTGGCACCCATTAGGCGAATGTCATCAAGCAAGTCATCATCTACGTCTTTTACACCCGCGTATGTGTTAAAAAACACGAGAAAGAAGACGATCATTCCAGCAAAGATTATTTTCATCTCAATTCCAATACCAAACCATAAAATAAACAACGGAGCTAATGCTATTTTAGGCAAACTGTAAATCGCTGTAATAAAAGGATCTAACACTTGTGCCGCAAATGCCCAACGACCTAATATAAATCCAACAAAAATCCCTCCAAAAGCACCTAAGAAAAAACCAATAAATGTTTC
This sequence comes from Psychrobacillus sp. OK032, assembly GCF_900111345.1. Taxonomy (GTDB): domain Bacteria; phylum Bacillota; class Bacilli; order Bacillales_A; family Planococcaceae; genus Psychrobacillus. The sequence continues at coordinate 164,586 of NZ_FOGY01000003.1, read as the reverse complement.
TTGTAACGTAATACTTAGATGGAAAAACAAATCTCCTGATGTTGCCCATTTGTATAAAGTACTTACAATATCTATTGGTGAACTAATCCAAAATTTATCGACGAGCCTCCCTGACACTGTTTCCCAAATAATAATGAAACTTACGAGAATCGCTAGACGAATGCTACGGATTTTTAGATTTTTCATGAAGGGGGAGGCCGTCTGCTTCTGCTTTAACATGCCTTCTCCTTTAAGCAACGCTTGCGAGTTGTTTGTAGAGACAGAAGATGATTGAGTACTCATATTGCACCCACCTCCTCCACAAACTCATCCCTTAACGAACTCCATAACCTTGCATGCACATTCATGAATTCTTCGTTATTACGAAGGTTGAAAACGTCTCTATGAATTGGAAGATTTACCTTTTCAATTACTTTAATCGTCCCAGGACTTCTACTAAAGATAGCAACCCGCTGACCTAATGCAACTGCTTCATCTAGATCATGTGTGACAAAGATAATCGTTTTCCCTGTTTCCTTCCAAATCTCAAGCAATTTTTTTTGCAATATCAAACGCAATTGTGCATCCAATGCACCAAATGGTTCATCAAGTAAAAGTGTTTCAGGATTATAAACGAGCATTTTAGCTAAACTGACACGTCTTCTCATTCCCCCAGATAATTCCGCAGGATAGTGCTTTTCAAATCCTTTCAGTCCTACCATTTCAATATAGACAGCACTCTCCTTTTCTCGTTCCTCCTTTCCTAAACCTCTAATTTCAAGGGCAATTTCGACATTTCCTTGTACAGTCCGCCAAGGTAAAAGGTTGTCTTTTTGGGTCATATATCCGACTTTAGTATTTATCTCTTTTACTTTTTTACCTTTATACTCCACATATCCGCCATTCGGTTTCATCAAACCTGCGCACATGTTAAGAACAGTTGATTTACCACAACCACTTGGACCAATGACAGTCAAAAATTCACCTTGCTTTATATGAAGATTAATATCTCTTGCAGCAAGGAAAGGTTGACCATCACGCACAAATTCTTTAGACACATTCGTAAACTTAATCATGATTAACCCCCATCAGATTATTTTCATTGTGCATTTTCTGCAAACTCATTATTGACTACATCATCAAAAGGCAGGTCAATGCCTCCAAATTCTATATTTTTTTCGTACCCTTCTTTCGTGATCATTGGTGATTTTGCAAATGCTGGGTAGTTATTTTCAAATGCAATATTGAATACTTCTGGATCGATTCCTTCAATATACTTTTTCAATATTTCCTTAGTGCCATCTCTATCCGATTCAATGAATTTACCTGACTTTGCTAGCGCGTTTGTTACTTTTTGAAATAACTCTTTATTTTCTTCTAAATCCTTAGTTTGCGATACGAGCGTTAAATAAGTTAATCCGTCATATTCTTCGACTTCTCCTTTACTATAGTTAAAGAGAATGATTCCATCTAGCTTTGTAGCCATATCCGTTGTTGGTGACGAGTATACGAATGCCTGAACATCTTTATTTTTAAACGCAGCAAGTTGAGCATCCGCCTGCCCTAAAGGAATTAATTCAACCTCTCGATCCGGATTAACACCTTCTGATTCTAACAGTTTACGAATAATATGATCTGAACCGCTTCCAGGCGAACTAATACCAATCTTCAGTCCTTTTAAAGCTAATACCTTTTCCTCCATTGAAGAATCTGCTGTTACCCCTTTTTCAGCTGCGATGTCTTTATTTATAACAATATTTGTACCAATTTGGTTAAATAGCGAGCCAATTGCTTGGACATCTTGACCACTTTCAATTGCTTTCATCGTATCGACAAGAGCAACCGTAGCTATATCAGCCCCCCCACCTATTACAGCAGTAAGCGCTTTAGATCCACCACTTAATGTAACCCTTTCCACGTCTAAGCCTTCTTCTTCAAAAAAGCCTTTCTCCACTGCTACATAAATTGGCGTAAGCATAAACCCTGTGTTTCCTTCTGCAATCACTACTTTTTGAATATTTTTTTCAGTATTTCCAGAATCTGAATCTCGCTCTACTTCACTAGCGGTTTTAGATTTAGCCTCACCGCAAGCCGTTAAAGAAAGGACAATCAATAAAATCACAAAAGGAAACAAAAACATTTTCTTCATAACAGACAATTCCCCCTTTTAATTTATAACATCTGACGTAATATTCAGTCAATTAAATTTGTAATTATCCTTTATTTTGAAGTTACTGCTTGCCACTCTTTTGAATGAAGGTCGGTACTTTTACCCGCTTTCATCAGTTGTCCCGGAAGTGATTTCCCTAGCTTTTCTTCTAAGTTTCGGGAGATAAGAAGTAATTTATCAATATTCATATTTGTTTCATACCCCATCAAGTGGAGCATATGAACGATGTCCTCTGTACAAATATTGCCCGACGCACCTGGGGCAAATGGACAACCACCAATTCCCGCAAGTGAGCTATCGAATTGAGTGACACCCGCTTCTATACCAGCTACTACATTTGCAGCCCCCATTCCTCTTGTATTATGAAGATGAAGTTGTAATCTAACTCCTGGAAATTGCTCAATAATTAACTGGCATGTTTGTTTTACCTGATTCGGATGAGCCATTCCAGTCGTGTCAGCTAACAGTATTGACGTAATACCCCAGTCAGTTAATTGTGTCACGACAGGGATTAATCGGTCAGGTGAATAAATCCCCTCAAATGGACAGCCGAAACCCGTTGCAATTCCAACATTTACGGGAATATTGACTTCATCTGCACGCTTAACTAGGGATTTAATATTTTCCAAGCTTTCTGAAACAGAACGACGGCTATTTTTACCGTTATGCGTTTCACTAAGCGAAAAAGTAAAGTTAATCTCGTCTGTACCTGCGGAAATTGCTCTTTCCACACCTTTTTCGTTTAGTGCGAGCGTACAAAATGTCACATCATCTGGTCTGTCTCGCAGTCCACGCATAACCTCTTCTGCATCACTCATTTGTGGAACGTATTTTGGATGAACAAATGAAGTGACTTCAAACCTTTTGACCCCCGCATCCATTAAACGTTTAATAAGTGAAATTTTATATTCTGTCTCAATGAAGTTCGGTTCAATTTGGAGACCATCCCTAGAAACGACCTCTGTCATTGTAATTTTCTTTCCCATTTTCCTACCCCTTTTCAAATTTGCTTTGATCTATTGACAACGCGCCATCCCCAAAAAAGCATTCCTCTTGTAGCTCTGTCATACACACTTATTACCATGATTATTTTCCGACTTTTTTAGATTTTCCGACAATTTACATCACACGTTTTCCGTTTTACTGGCTCAGTTACCCCAAAATGTCCATGGAAGATTTTTTTGGCGTCTAGTTTCTCGAGCTTAGCAATTGATGATAATAAAGCATTTTTATCAAAATCAGAAGGAGACGTCGCTGGAAAAATAAATTCAAAGTCTAGTCCAGTATATTCTTTTACATATCTATTCCCAACTGTATCTCCAGTAAATATCCCTTTCGAAACAGAGTCCAAAATAGAAAAATGATGTTTTGCATGTCCTGGAGTATCATAAAATGTTAAAACTCTACCATTTCCAAGTGTAAGTGTATCACCATCCTCTCGAACTAGCACTCTCTCTTCTGGTACAGGTAAGATTTCTCCGAATATTTTTTCAAGGTCACCACCGTAAATAGAACGTGCACCGATAATAAGTCTACTCGGATCGACAAGGTGCCTTGCCCCCCGTCTATGGACTACAATGGTTGCATTCGGGAAGTGAGGCAAAATAGAACCCACCCCTCCCGAATGATCTAGGTGAATATGAGTGACTACGATGTACCTAACTTGTTCTGGATTAATCTTTAATTCTTTAATACCCGCTAAAATAAACGGTATTCCGTAAGAGGTACCCGTTTCGATAATGGCAGATTGCTCTCCGTTAATAACATAACAACCTGTTCGCCCACGTCTTCCCCCCTCCATCGTATCAATCAGCGTAATATGGTCCCCTAGCGCATATAAAAAAGGTTTTACTTTTTCCATGTAATGTTCACCCCTAGTAAACTTTTTATATCAAATCACTATATAGGAACCCTCGTATTGCTTAATCTTCTCTTCTTTTTCAAGGGTTATCCCAATATCATCTAGACCTTTCAATAAGCATTCCTTACGATAAGGATCGACATCGAAAATAACTTGGAAGCCTTGACTGTCACTAATCGTCTGCTTCTCTAAGTCTACCGTTATTTGAAAACTTTCATGTTCATTTATTTTCTGAAAAAGCTGTTGCACAATATCTTCAGGAAGCTTAATAGGTAAGATTCCATTTTTAAAACAATTGTTGAAAAAGATATCAGCGAACGCAGATGCAATAATAACTTTAAATCCATAATCCGATAATGCCCAAGGAGCATGCTCCCTGGAGGATCCACAGCCAAAGTTGGAACCCGTCAGTAAAATATTAGATCCTTCATAAACTGGTTTATTTAATACAAAATCAGGCTTCTGCTTCTCTTGTTCGTCAAAACGCCATTCATAGAATAGAAATTGCCCAAAACCTGTACGTTCGATTCTTTTCAAAAATTCAGTAGGTATTATTGCATCCGTATCAATATTCGGACGATTTAGTGGAGTAACCACACTAGTTAACTTTTTAAATGGTTCCATTTCTAATCACCTTCCTATTTAAATTTCCATTCACGTACATCTGTAAAATGTCCTTGGATAGCAGCCGCCGCTGCCATTGCAGGACTAAGTAAATGGGTTCGGCTATTACGACCCATGCGTCCTTCAAAATTACGATTCGACGTAGACGCGCAACGTTCTTTAGGGGCAAGTACATCTGAATTCATACCTAGGCACATGCTGCACCCAGATTCACGCCATTCAAAACCTGCCTCTAAAAAGATCTTGTCTAGTCCTTCTCGTTCCGCTTGTTCCTTTACAGATTGGGATCCTGGCACAATTAGTGCATTGACTAGAGGAGCAACAGAGTACCCTTTTACGACTTTCGCGACATCACGTAGATCTTCAATTCGACCATTTGTACAGGAACCAATAAAAACTTTATCTATTGGAATGTCTTGCATCAGTGTTCCAGCAGTAAGTCCCATATAATCAAGCGCTCTGCTAGCCGCCTCTTTTTCAGTTTTCGTCGCAAAGTCATCTGGGTTTGGAACACTTTGCATAATATTTGTACCCATCCCTGGACTTGTGCCCCACGTCACTTGTGGGACGACTTCATTTGCCTGAATGGTAATTGTTTTATCATACGTCGCCCCTGGATCAGTAGCAAGTTGCCTCCATTTTGCGATTGCATTAGTCAGCTCCTCCCCTTTAGGCGTATAGCGTCGACCTTCTATATAGGCAAAAGTTGTTTCATCTGGTGCAATTAATCCCGCTCTAGCCCCTGCCTCAATTGACATGTTACATACAGTCATACGCTCTTCCATAGTCATGTTTCTAATCGTTTCTCCCGTATATTCGATGACATAACCGCCACCAAAATTGGTCCCATATTTTGAAATAATAGACAAAATTAAATCTTTTGCAGATGTTCCAATAGGCAAGTCTCCGTTTATATTAATCTCTAATGTTTTTGGTTTTTCTTGTTGCAAACATTGGGTAGCCAAAACATGTTCCACTTCACTCGTACCAATTCCAAAAGCAAGTGCACCAAATGCACCATGGGTTGAAGTATGGCTATCTCCACAAACAATTGTTTTACCAGGCAAAGTTAAGCCTAGTTCGGGACCAATAATATGTACGATCCCTTGATCTTTACTCTCAAGACCCGCTAATGTAATATTAAACTCTTTGCAGTTTTCATAAAGTACATCAATTTGTTTTTTTGCAATTGGGTCAGTAATATTGAAACGATCTTTTGTCGGAACATTGTGATCCATTGTCGCAAACGTCAAATCAGGTCGGCGTACTTTCCGCTCAGCCAATCTTAACCCTTCAAACGCTTGTGGTGTAGTTACTTCATGAATTAAATGCAAGTCAATGTAAAGAAGACTAGGTTTCCCTTCTTCCTCTTCAACAACATGGTCATTCCAGATTTTTTCAAAAATTGTTTTTGGACTCACTTTGCTCACCTCTCGTAATAAAATGTTAGTCGTAATCTACATATGCAAGTTACATGCCAAAGAACTAACACCCCTATTACCGCTCATTCTTATCTTATTTATAGACAACATCGTTGCAGTGCAACAACATCAGATGCAACCGCAACACTTTGGTTGCATATTTTAAATCATAGAGAACTGAACAGAATCTTATCGTGTGGTAATGAAGAAGAGATGGATGAAACGGCTTCCACTTTCTTTGCAGATCCCAATCTGTACTATGGCGAAGGCGACGACTCATTTGGTCCCAATCCAAGTAAGGAAGTAGAAGTAGTCATATTTATATTAGACTTTTTATAAATAAACGACCGTAAGACTGATTAGAGACTCAATGATTTTGAGTGGGTTTATTATTACTAACAATAATAGAAATAAGGGGAGAAAGAACACCTTAAATCAAGGTATTCTTCTCCCCCTATTCCTAAAGCAATTTAAGTTATAGAAAACTATATTATTCCTTTTATCGCCAATACAAATTCATATAAAAAATATCCCGCAAAGCAAATTAATATCAATCCAGCGATAATCGATACCCATTTTATCATTGTTTGATTCATTACTTTTCTTGTTACCGAAACAATTGCAAGTAGCCCAACATCATGAAGTAAGATACCAGCTAAAATACCTGCTCCGACAATTAAAAAAGTTGCCGGTTGAGTCGTATCGTAAGAATCGGAAAGTACAGCTCCAAAGACGGAGATCCAAAACACAAGGTTTCCTGGCGAAACAGCTACTAGCACACCATTACGATATGAACTGAAAAAAGATTTCTTTGGTTTATCGCCAGCTAAAGTAATACCCTGATCAGCATTTTTAATAGATTCATAACCTAAAAATGCTAAAAAACATGCACCGATAAACCACATAGGTATTTGAATATATGGTTCGGCAAGTATAGAAGCCAATCCCATATATAATGCAATAATCAATAGGAAGTCAATTGTCATTCCACCTAATCCTACTGCCCACCCATGCATGAAACCATTTTTTAAACCTTGCTTCGTCATTTCAACTGTCATTGCTCCTACAGGCATTGCAATTGCAAGTCCTGCTAGTAAATACGTGAAAAATAAACTCAAAAGAAACACTTCTTCCAAATTTTATCCCTTCATACGTCCGTTTATAAATATTTTAGCATGAAAATACATACAAACAATGAATTATATAATAGTAATATAGTTAAGTATTTTTCTTCACCATGATTTAATAAAAAGGATTACCGCAATACACTTGGGTGTTTACTCATTTTCAGATGTCTGTTGTTTCAACCATGTTTTAAAAGAACATCTAACTAGTTGTTACCAGATAAAAGATTAAAAACTTTCCTTTCTAAGCAGGCAAAAAATCTCTTTATGTAAATTTTAATACGTTGACGGAATTTTCCGTCCATAGTATATTTTACCCCGTTACGTTGAGGAATTTTTCAAATCGACTAAAAATCGGAGAGGTATCATGATGAATAAAACAGCTAGTTTTTTATTTACTTTTTTAGCAATAGGAGTAGCCGGTTATGCCATTGTTCAGTATTTCATTATTGGTGTAGATCAAGCAGGTCTAGTTCAAATGAAGCTAATGTTTCTTTCTAAATTGAGTACTTTCTGGTACATTATGCTATTTATACATATTGCAGCTAGTGTAATAGCATTAGTAATCGGTCCTTTCACATTATCTACAAAGTTTAGAGAAAAAAATATCATTCGTCATAAAAGATTAGGAAAGCTATACATGATAGGTATTTTATTCGGCGGTGTTTCAGGTCTTTATCTAGCTTTTTACGCTACAGGAGGATTAGCCGGAAAGCTAGGTTTTAGTTTATTATCAATATTTTGGTTAGCTTCGGCCTATCAAGCACTTGTCAGAATAAAAGCTAATCGAGTGAATGACCATCAACAGTGGATGATAAGAAATTACGCGTTAACTTTTGCAGCAGTCACACTCCGAATTTGGCTACCTGTGTTTATGTTGTTGTTAGGTTTAGAGCGTTTCGAACTTAGTTATGCTATCATCGCTTGGTTAGCGTGGGTACCAAATATAATCATTGCAGAGTTGTTTATACAACGAAAACTAAACAGAAAGCAAGCACACATAATAACTAACAAACCCTCAGTAATAAAACTCGATGTTGATTAATAAAAAGCGTGGATAAAGCAGTTGCCTCTTTCTCTACGAATCCCCTCTCATTCGTAACAACTATCATCTAGGCAACTCAAATTATTATTAAAACAAAACCTTCTACTTCATATTTAAAAGGAGAAGGTTTTTCGTCATTTCTTAATAAGTTGGCAATTGCCTCCAAAACATTCCACGCCTCATTAGCGATTTCTTGTTTTTAGTTTTTATTTTCAGCGACCTAAATTGCCTATTTAGGGTAGCATCAATAATTATTGGTAATAATCAAAACATTCTCTAATTGGGAATTTGCTATATCAATTGAGAATATGAAGGTTATATTATTATGCTTATCTTTCTTTTAATTTGATTTAGCATTCCATTACTACAGTGCCTTTTAGTATTGGTATTGACTGGTAGGCATTGCGATGTATAGAGTAATATTGTTGACAAAAAACATTACTTATACGACAATAATTATGTAATTAGAATTATTATAGTTAATCGACAGTAATTAAATTATAATTATTACTGCGGTTTAGGTTTTGATTATATGCCTAAACTAACTATGTAAAAAAACACTAGGAGGAACATTAACTATGTCATTAATAGGAAAAGAAATATTACCATTCAAAGCTTCAGCTTACAATAGCGGTACAGGGGAGTTCATCGAGGTTTCTGAACAAAACTTAAAAGGTCAGTGGAGTGTTGTTTGCTTTTATCCAGCAGATTTTACATTCGTTTGCCCTACTGAACTTGGAGATCTTCAAGATCAATACGCAACACTAAAAGAACTTGGCGTTGAAGTATATTCCGTTTCAACGGACACACATTTTACACATAAAGCATGGCATGATCATTCAGATGCAATTAGCAAACTGGAATATATTATGATCGGTGACCCTGCACAAACAATTTCACGCAACTTCGATGTACTTGACGAAGAAGCAGGCCTTGCACAACGCGGTACATTCATTGTCGATCCAGACGGCATCGTTCAAGCAGCTGAAATCAATGCTGATGGCATTGGTCGTGACGCAAGTATTCTTGTTGGCAAAATCAAAGCGGCACAATATGTTCGCAATAACCCAGGTGAAGTTTGCCCAGCAAAATGGAAAGAAGGCGAAGAAACACTTAAACCAAGCCTTGACCTTGTAGGGAAAATATAAGGAGTAGATGGAATCATGCTAGACGGAGATATAAAAGCACAATTAGCCCAATACCTTGAATTGATGGAGGGCGATGTGCTACTTAAAGTTAGTGCTGGAGAAGATAAGGTCTCGCGTGAAATGACCGCACTAGTGGATGAGTTAGCCACGATGTCCTCCCGCATTAAAGTAGAAAAGGTTGATTTAGAAAGAACACCGAGTTTTAGTGTTAATCGCATCGGTGAAGATACTGGCATAGTTTTTGCTGGTATTCCACTTGGCCATGAGTTCACTTCATTCGTTCTTGCTTTATTGCAAGTGAGTGGCAGAGCTCCTAAAGTGGATGAAAAAGTAATCGAACAAGTGAAAAACTTGGAAGGCGAGTACCGTTTCGAATCGTATATTAGTTTAAGCTGTCAAAACTGTCCGGAAGTTGTACAAGCACTTAACCTAATGAGTGTGTTAAACCCTAGCATTACGCATACGATGATTGACGGTGCAGCATTTAAAGATGAAGTGGAAAGCAAAAACATCATGGCGGTTCCGACTGTATTACTAAATGGAGAATCTTTCTCTAGCGGTCGTATGTCCGTTGAAGAAATCCTGGCCAAACTGGGAAGCGGACCAGATGCCTCAGATTTTGCTGATAAAGATCCGTATGATGTACTCGTTGTAGGCGGTGGACCAGCTGGTGCAAGTGCTGCAATTTATGCAGCACGTAAAGGTATTCGTACAGGAATTGTTGCCGATCGTTTCGGTGGACAGATTTTAGACACAGCTTCGATTGAAAACTTCATTAGTGTTAAACATACTGAAGGTCCTAAACTTGCTTCAAGCCTTGAGGAACACGTAAAAGAATACAATGTCGATGTGATGAACTTACAGCTTGCGAAACGTTTGGAAAAGAAAGACCTCATCGAAATTGAATTGGAGAACGGTGCCGTTCTAAAGAGTAAAACCGTTATCCTCTCAACAGGAGCACGTTGGCGCAATGTTGGCGTACCTGGCGAGGCTGAATTTAAAAACAAAGGGGTCGCATACTGCCCACATTGTGACGGTCCATTGTTTGCAGGTAAAGATGTTGCTGTTATTGGTGGTGGTAATTCCGGGATAGAGGCAGCGATTGATCTTGCAGGAATTGTAAACCATGTAACCGTTCTTGAATTTATGCCAGAGTTGAAAGCCGATTCTGTTCTCCAAGAGCGTCTTTACAGCTTATCGAATGTTACGGTTCTGAAAAATGTTCAATCGAAGGAAATTACCGGTACTGATAGCGTAAACGGTATTACTTATATTGAGCGGGAAACAGGTGAAGAAAAGCATATCGAACTAGCTGGCGTATTTGTTCAAATCGGTCTTGTACCGAGTACGGAATGGCTAGGCAACGCCGTTGAACGCACGAAGTTTGGCGAAATCGTTGTCGATAAGCGTGGCGCAACAAACGTACCTGGCGTATTTGCGGCAGGAGACTGCACGGACAGTGCGTATAAACAGATTATTATTTCAATGGGATCAGGTGCGACCGCTGCTTTAGGTGCATTCGATTATCTCGTCCGAAATTAATGAACGTACGTTAAATGTTGGATTCGTTCAACGAATAGTAAGAGGAACAGGCTAAAAAATGAGCCTGTTCCTTTTTTGTACTTGTTCTTTGCTCCGCAATACCCAGTTATATAAATAACCAGTCTCCTTCTTTGATCACTCATTAGAAAACCTCCTTAATTTATGCGATAATGTAAGAACAAACGTTTTAATTCATGAAGAAATGAGGTGCTACCATGAAACCCGTAATCCTAGCAGAAAAACCATCGCAAGCAAAGGCATATGCAGATGCTTTTTCCGTAAAACGACACGAAGGCTTTTTGGAAATACTACCTTGTCCAATTTTCCCAGAAGGTGCTTATATAACTTGGGGAATTGGCCACTTAGTTGAATTAAAAGAGCCAAAAGCATATGACCCAAAATGGGATAAATGGTCACTTAATAGTTTACCTATTTTACCGGATCGATATGAATTCCAAGTTGCAAAAGGAAAGTTTAAACAGTTTACGATCGTGAAAAAACTGATAAGAGCAACCGATACCATTATTAATGCATGTGACGTGGACCGAGAAGGTTCTAATATTTTCTATAGCATTTATTATCAAACAGGTGCTAGAGGTAAAACAATTAAACGGTTATGGATTAACTCTCTTGAAGTGGATGAAGTCCGAAAAGGGTTTGCTAATTTACAAGATAATCGCAAAGATCTTCTTTTATATGAAGAAGCGAAAGCTCGTCAAATTAGTGACTGGCTTGTTGGAATGAACGGCTCTCGTCTATATTCTCTTCTATTGCAATCACAAGGTATTCGAGAAGTTTTTCCGATTGGCCGTGTGCAATCACCAACGATTTACTTGATTTACCAGCGACAATTGGAGATCGAAAACTTTGTTTCGGAACCATTCTTCGAAATTGAAGCAATCTTTACGGCAGAACACGGAGTTTATAAAGGGAAAGCAAAAGCGAAAGAACCGAAAAGAGAAATTATTCAAGCACTTCTTGCAAAACATGCTATTCAACCAAACTCACCAGGGGTTATTACTTCTGTGGAAAAGTTGGATAAACGAATGCCACCACCGCAGCTCCATTCGCTATCGACACTACAAGCGACTGCAAACAGACTATGGAAAACAAGCCCGGCAGATGTATTGAAGACGATGCAAGGACTCTATGAAAAGAAGCTTGTTACTTACCCTCGTACTGATTCACGTTTTATTACAACGAGTGAGTTTTCTTACCTTGCTGGACAAGTAACGGAATATCAAAAACTTATCGGGCACCCGTTCCCTGTCGCTTCGCTCGTACCTAAGAAGCGTTATGTGGATAATTCAAAAGTACAGGAACATCATGCAATCATACCGACGAAAAAACTCCCTACTCAAGCAAAACTTGCTGGATTGTCTAGTATTGAAAGAAATTTATACGAAGAAATCGTCCGCACGACACTCGCTATGTTTCATACAGATTATTTATATACAGAAACAAAAGTGACAACGGATATAAATGGATTACCTTTTTTCACTACTGGAAAAACAGAGCGTGATAAAGGGTGGAAAGCATTGCTTGTTCGTTCTTCTAAGGAAACGGAAAAAGATGAACCTACCCTTCCCCCTTTGTTCGAACAAGAAAAGGTAGAAAGTAATATTGGTATAAAAGAAGGGAAAACTCAGCCCCCAAAACCTTATACAGAAGGCCAACTAATTGCAATGATGAAAACATGTGGAAAACTTGTGGAGGACAAAAATGAAACAGATATTTTAAAAGAGGTAGAGGGTCTTGGAACCGAAGCAACACGAAGCGGGATCATTGAAACAATAAAACGACACGGCTATATTGATGTAACGAAAAATATTGTGTCTATTACGGATAAAGGACGCGTTCTATGCCAAGCAATTGAAGGAAATTTACTTGCAAGCCCATCCATGACAGCAAAATGGGAAACGTACTTGCGGAAAATCGGGAACGGTGAAGGTTCACAGGAACGATTTCTTGGTAGCATTGCGAAGTTTATCCACAGCTTATTACAAGAAGTTCCGAATCAATTAAAAACAAAAAACATTGATATACAACTCGTACCTTCTAAAAAATCGAATGCTAAATATAAACAGGAACCAATAGCTCCTTGTCCTAAATGTAATCAAGGTTCCATCGTTGCAAGAAAGAATTTTTACGGCTGTACGAATTACAAAAATGGCTGCACCCAGACTTTCAACGGCTTCTTTTTAAAGAAAAAGATTACACCAAGTCAGATTAAACTTCTTTGCACAAAAGGCAAAACAAATGTTATAAAAGGATTCGTCGCAGAAAACGGTCAAACTTTTAATGCTAGCCTTTCCTTTATAGAAGGTAAAGTGAAGCTAGATTTTGCAAAAGAATAATAAAATAGGATGTTCTTACTATATATAAAGAACATTTCAGACTGTAGAGAAACCCATTTTGGAGTGCAGAAAGTTGTATAAATTCGGCAAGGACCACCACTTCGCTTTCCGTGGGCTTGGCTTCAGCCTCCTCGTCACTTCGTTCCTGCGGGGTCTTCAGCTCAAGCTGTTCCCACAGGAGTCTTCGTGGTGGTCCTTGCCTTATAAACACTTCCTTATAGATATCCACTATCTTCACTTTTATTCTGATAAGGCAACCTCTTAAGTTAAATTTATTATTAATCATAACCGTTTTTAAAAATACTTTTGTCATTTACCTGGGATGAACCTTACTAAACATAAAGGACATCCTCTTTTATACTACTGCTTAATCTTTTCTAAAAACTTTTCAGCTACAAGTGTAGGCTTATTCGCTTTCATTATCGCTGACACTACAGCAACACCTGCAATACCTGTATGTTGCAATGTATCGACATTCGCTAACGCGATACCACCAATCGCCACTACAGGAATCGAAACGGCTTTCGTTATTTCTTCGAGTACCCCATGCGGTAAAAGCTTAGCATCTCCTTTTGTACCTGTTGGAAATACGGAACCCACCCCTATATAAGTAGCCCCATCCCTTTCAGCATTCTTCGCTTCTTCTAGGGTTCCAGCTGAAACTCCAATAATAAACTGCTTAGGTACCATCCTTTTCACAATCTCAAGAGGCAAGTCCGTCTGTCCAATATGAACGCCAGCCGCATTTATTGCAATCGCTATATCTATTCGATCATTAATAATTAGTGGGATATCGTAAGAATCTAGTAGCTTTTTTAATGCTTTTGCTTTTTCATAAAACTTCTTTCCAGAACTGTTTTTTTCTCGGAGCTGTACAATCGTCACTCCTCCTTGGATTGCTTGTGATACTACTTTCAACAGCGAATTTAACGGGACTGATTCTTCCGTTACTAAATACAACGTCATATCATGATTCAATAATAGAGACCTCTTTTCCCCATATATTTTCATCTAAATGAAAAATCTCATCCATCAATTTAACTTTAAATTGCCCAATTCCTGCCCCATCCGAAAGATTCCTTTTCGCTCTTTCTCCCGCTAAGCTCATCGCTGACATGCCCGCGATACTAGCAGAAAAATAATCATCTGTCGTTCCTGCAAAGCAAGCTATTAAAGATGTTGTCATGCATCCTGTACCTGTTACTTTCGTTAACCATGTATCCCCATTTTCAATTTGAACAATTTCATTTCCATTGGATACAATATCTACTTTTCCACTCACTACTACAATACAAGAAAAAAGATTTGCTGCTTTAATTGCAAGTTGTGTAGCGTCAAAAGATTTATCCTCAACATCCACCCCACGTGTTTTCCCTTTACCACCGACTAGTGAATCTATCTCACTTGCATTTCCTCGAATAATTGTTACCCTTATTTTTTCTAATAGCTCTCTTGCTAATCTTTTTCGAAAAGTTGTAGCTCCTACGCCCACTGGATCAAATACAACTGGTATACCTTTCTCATTTGCCGCCTTTCCAGCGAGTAACATTGCAGAAAAAGTCTCCGCTTGAATTGTTCCTATATTCAGTACTAGTGCGTTTGCTAATTGCACCATTTCCTCTACTTCTTCGACACTTGTTGCCATTACAGGGGAAGCCCCAATTGCAAGGGTTACATTCGCACAATCATTAATTGTTACTACATTTGTTATATGGTGAACGAGTGGGTTTTCACTGCGGACAAGCGAGAAAAGGTCACTTACTACTTTTTTATTCATTATTATTTCTCCTATCTATTTCATTCCCATTTTTGAGCTCTCATATAAATCATAAAAATGATGCGTTGGCCCGTGTCCAGAACCCAAAGGTAAACTATGAGTAATGGCAGTCGTTATATACTGTTTTGCTAATATTACTGCTTCAAGTAAAGTCGTACCATTTGCTAGATTTGCTGCAATTGCAGAAGATAATGTGCAACCTGTGCCATGTGTATTTTTTGTCTGAATGCGTTTAGCTTTTAACCAATGGAAGTCCTCTCCATTATAGAAAAGATCATTTGGAGGCCCCATTAAATGTCCTCCTTTTATCAATACAGCTTCGACACCCATTTCTATTATTTGTTCACAAGCTTTATACATTTCTTCTTCCGTTTGCAACGTTCTTCCTATCAAAACTTCCGCCTCTGGAATATTTGGTGTAATAATAGACGAAAGGGGTAGTATTTCTTTCCTTAAAGCCTCTACCGCGGATTGTTCTAAAAGATTATGACCACCTTTTGAAATCATGACAGGATCGACGACTATAAATTTAGGTTTATATTTCATTAATGTTTCCGCCACTACATGAACGGTTTCCATATTCCCAAGCATACCAATTTTCACTGCATCTACCCGAATGTCGTCAAATACTGCTTCTAGCTGATCTTGAATAATATTCAAATCAATTTGTTGAACAGAGCGTACCTCTATAGTATTTTGGGCTGTAACTGCAGTAATGACGGACATTCCGAATGCACCGTTGGCAGAGATTGCTTTAATATCTGCTTGGATACCAGCTCCCCCTCCTGAATCAGATCCTGCTATTGTAAGCACCGTTTTCATTTAATAATCCTCCCATCATTTTGTTTTTCATCATCACTTTTAACAATCCATACGCCAAAAAGGCTCCTGTAAACGAACTAAACATAAAGGCGGGCACAAATCCAAAGAGTGTTAGCTCTTTTCCAAAGAGGAGGACGCCTATTGGGTATGTAGCAATGGCGCCGAGGATACCAGTACCAATAACTTCTCCGACAAATGCATATCCAAGTTTTTTTGTGTTCGAATAAAAGAGACCAGCTAAAAGTGCTCCAATTACACTTCCTGGAAATGCAAAAATAGAGCCAGTGCCCAATAAATTTCGTAAAGTTGAAACGATTAATGCCCCTCCAACCGCATACCATGGACCTAATAAAACAGCCAATAGGACGTTTGCGAAATGCTGGATTGGGAAAACCTTTGCAAAACCGACTGGTATAAAAATGATGTGGCTAGATATGGTCGTTATTGCAATAATGACCGACGTCAATGTTAGCTTCCTTGTTTTATTCATTCTTTTCACCCCTTCAATCAATTACGCCTCGGCGTATATGCGTCCAAATTTTGAATTGCGCTTAGGCCAACAAGATTTTGGTCACTCAGGCGTTGCCGCAAAAGTCTTTTGGGGCAACGCCTGAGTTCCTCTATTCAGCCATTTTTTTGCTGAGTCAAGTTAAATTGGCCATTCTTCTAGTTGATTGTTCATTTCCCAAAATAAATACTCGAACTTCGATGTCATTTGAAAATGTTCTTCGATGAGAGCAAGTTCTCTTTCGGGTTTTCCTTCCGTTAACGTATCCATCAAATCGATTAACCACTTTGCACCCGCTGCAAATTGTTCAGAATCGTACGTTTCAATCCATTTTGCATATTTGTTAGTGGATAAGCTATCCCCATATTGTGCACGTAGTAATTTCCCGATTTCCCAGTAATCCCATGCGCAAGGGAGTAAACAGGAAACTAGTTCTACAAGCGAACCGTTTTGAGCAACGTTTAACATATATCGCGTGTATGCTAGGTTTGTAGGAGTTGGTTTTGTAGCTTCCAATTCCTCTTTTGTAATTCCAAATTCTGCAGCAAATGTCCGATGTAAATCCATTTCAAAATGGAGCGTATCGTGAAGTGTTTTTGAAAAGCTAGTCATCATCTCTAAATCGAGTGATTTTTGAACTCCTACTGCAAATAGCTTGGAATAGTCTAATAGATAGACATAATCCTGTTTCATATAATGAATAAACTTTTCTTCTGCTAATATTCCTTTCCCTAACTCCTGCACAAATGGATGTTGATGATTTTTCGCCCATATTGGTTTCGCATTTTCAAATAATCTGTCACTGAATTTCTTTGTTGAAGACATATGCCTTACCTCCTGAAGTAATGTTTTCTAATTTTTTGGTATTACACATTCGATAAATGAATAACTACAGTATTTGAGTTCTTTCAACCTTTTCCTTTCATAGCTATATTTTTGAAAACAAAAAAACCGCTCTCCATAAACGGAAAGCGGCTGTTTTCTACATAATTAAACTAAATATACGAAAGTAGGGTTCCAGCTGCTTCCCTCCGCTAGTATTAACTAAATCAGGTTCAAAGGGTTTACATCCAAGATGTGTCTCAGCCTATAATAGGCTCCCCTAGCAGTCATCTATTTAATTATAAATATATCTAAATCGTAACATACATTAAATTAATTGCAAGAATATTTCGTCAAACGTTATTTTCATTCTAATACAACGAAACTTTACCACACTTGTTGACTTCACTAAAATTGTTCTTTTCCTTCGCCTGTTATTCCAAAGAAATCTTTAAAACATTATTCAAATATCTCGTTGTATTATATCCATAAATCTCCAATTTGTCTGGAATCATATTTTCACCGTGGTACCGAGCTCTTTGAACCGTATCGAAATATCGGGGCTGCTCGATTTCTTCATATGAGAAAGGGGTTTGATTCAGATCGTATTCTACCCCGTTTTTATCAACAAGCACTCCCTCATAATTCATCTCCGTTGCACCAGATACATCTCCATTCTCATTAACCATGTTAAAATGGAGCGTTTCATATGTTCGATTCTCCACTTCATGATTGCTTATGACAATATCGGTGGACTGTCCAACTTCCAGCTTGTCTATGGAGATTGTACTTCCTGCATATTCAAATGTTTGAGGATACTCCTGGGTAGCATCCAATTCAATGATTTTTTTGTCTTCAAACGTTAAATGAACAGATTCAAATTGAATGTTAACCTCTTTTGGTTTTTCTCCAAAAAGAGGGTCAAAATGCGTTTGTAAAGTATTCCAATTCACATCATGCTGTAAATTTAAATAAGAGGTTCCATACTTATCTGCTTTCACCTTTTTATTATTCACTTCTATATTGTTAAAATTAAGATATCCTATCTGCTTTTCTGGCTGTTCATGATTAATACCAAATTGAATAGTTGTCGCTGTTGGGGCAATGATTAATTTATCAAATCGAATCGGAATCCCTTCTATTTCTATTTCTTTATCCAATGCATATTCGGTGGAAGGCATTTTTGTTACAGGTATCTCGAAACTCCATTCCCCTGTTTTATTTTCGATGTTCCCATAACCCAAATAACCTTCTTGCTCATTGGAATCACGACTCAATTTATGAAGGTTTGTAATTTTGAGTTTGATGGTACCGTTATCAGTTGTGAGTGGCAGCAGACTCATCTTCCCCTGATAAACGTTCTTTTCTTTATTATTTACATCCGATTCAAGATCAGGAGGATAATATTTCGGATAATATGTTGTATTGCTCATGATTTCATATTCATTCTCCACGAAAACCCCATCACCATAATTCATCATATATTGGCTGTCTTCAACTGTATCTTCAATTTCATAAAATACAAGTGTTTGAAAATCATCAGCAATTGCGCTCTTAATCGTAATTTTCAACCCATCGCTTTCGGCTTCCAGGTTTAGTCTCTCACCAAGGTCTTGTTGTAGAAAGGCACGCAATTCCAGATCTTCTTCTGTGAATGAATAGTAGAGGCTACCAATCGTCCCTGTAAAGAAACCTATACCAATTAATAATAAGAATACACTTGCAAACAAAAGTCCCACTCTTTTACGTTTCTTGTTCCTCTGTTGTCTGTGCTTCTCGTTTTCTGTCAGCCTTTCTCTAACATTCTCCATGAAACCTGATGGCATATGCAAATCTTCAATTCTATCTGTAAGATTTAACATGGTTGACATGACATCCTGAAAGGTAGCCAGCTCCTCCTGACATTTTTGACAATGATATATATGTACCTCTAAATCAATCTTTTTCGACCGATCCATCGTTTGCCCTAAGTAATCGAGGTAATCCTTTCGATACTCCAAACAACCATGATAGGTTGATCCGGACCACATTTCATTTTTAAGTGACTGGATTCCGGAAAGCAACAGCTCTTTCATCTTTTCCCCTGAAACTTGGAGAAGATGTGCCGCTTCTTCCTGAGAAAACCCGTGTACATATGTAAGAACCAGCGCTCCTTTCTCGTCCTGTTGCAATTGATCAAGTGCTTTAAATACACCCTGACGTGGTTCTCTTTGCTCCAAAACTTGCAAACTTCTATTACGAGAAAGCTCTCGGCAGTTATGTATGAATATGGATGTAACCCATGTTTCTAATAGTGTGTTATTTTTTAAATGAGGCAATTCCTTTTGGGCTTTTAAAATGGTACGGTAAAAAAGCTCTTCCATTTGTTTCTGATTACTAAAATAGCACCAGCCAAGTATATAGAACGATTGTTGATGCTGATTCAACCAATCAACGATGGATTCCATGCCTTTTCCTCTTATCATAGCGGTAGAAATGGGATCTGTTTTTGCTGGAATCATCAAAGTGTCCCCCTTTTTGTCTGCGTATCATTAACGTTCGATATGTGTTCTTTATAATTAGATTCGCAACTTTTGTATACACTTCAGGCGTTAGAGTTATTGCTCTTTTTGATAAATTTATAAATTTATATTGTTGTGAATAATGGTTCATTTATAGAATATCAAACTTCGTATTAGTTCGTAAGTTTATTTGTCAAGGAATTAACTATAAAAGCTATTTCTTCTTAATTCTTTGATTCCCATTGCTAAGTCATTCCCTTACTAATCGCTAAACATCAACTTTTTTCCCTACTAATAAGAAAAGGCTGCCCAAGGGCAGCCTCCTTTTCTAAATTGCCATCTTTTTATTACGGGATAGATTCCATTAATGATCGTATAAATTATTTTATGACCGCATACTCACTCAAACGGATAAGCATACGCAATATTTCCCATACGACCTTCCGTAGTTACCGCTTGTGACAATGAATTTAATATCGCTTCCTCCGTCACTTCAGCCGCTCCTTGGAAAAGGTCATTCATTATCGGATGATCATCCCTCAGTTGAACCCTAGTTTCTACACTTTCCTCTGCATAGTGTGCAACTTTATTTGCTGTAGAAAATGCAATAACTACATCTCCACTACCGTTACTAAAGTGACTCCCAGTTCTTCCAAGTCCTATACCGCATCTTTTTGCCAACCTCTTAAGCTGTCTACTACTAAGTGGGGCATCCGTTGCCAACACAATCATAATAGAACCATCAGCTGGTTTTGGAAAAGTTGGAACATTAGTCTTTTCTTCTATCTTATAGTGAGTACTTTGAAAATCTTCTTGTCTACCAAAATTACTAAGCACTAAACAACCGATTGTATAATCCCCAACAACACGGGAAGAAGACCCAATTCCACCTTTGTATCCAAAACAAATCATTCCTTTTCCTGCCCCTACAGCACCTTCAGCAGAAACATCCGATGAAGCATTTTGAATACACTCTATTGCATGCTTTGGCTGAATTGGTAGTTTTCTAATTGAATTTAACCTACTATCATTGCACTCACCAACTACTAAGTTAATCGTTCCGGTAGTGTCTCCAATCTCAAGATTACTTTCTAACATAAACTCAATCGTACCTTGCGTAACTGCTGGAACTGCAAATGTATTCGTCAGCATAATTGGTGATTCTATCAGTCCTAGTTCGTCCACTTGTACAAGACCAGTTGTTTTCCCAAAGCCATTCAGTACATAACTCGCACCTACCACTTTTTGTTGAAATAAATTGCCGCCATGGGGCAAAATAGCCGTCACTCCGGTACAAGCATATTCTCCCTCGTCTAAAGGGTTATCTAGTGTTATATGTCCAACTTTCACACCATCCACATCGGTAATACAATTCTTTATTCCAACAGGAAGTCGTCCAATTACGATTCCTCTTTGTCTAATTTTTTTAGGTTCCATAGTATCCATATGTCTCCCCTACTATCTATATTTTTATTTACTCTACCATCTTACGACAATAATTAAGTTTATCCCTGCGTATCTAAAACTTTGGGTCTACCTCCCTATAATCATATTTTCATAGCACAAGTCTTTTCTTCAATTACTTCTTTCCTGTTTTTATATAAATATTAAAAATTTTACAATAACTTATCAAAACGGTAATTTTCCTTTGCTATAATCTATGGGCAATACAAAACATATGTCGAGGAGTGGATGGAATGTCGAAGGACAGCTTTTGGAATAACGCTTTTAGTAAGGTCGCTCTATCTTTCTTATTAATATTATCATTATTTTTACCGTTTATAACTGTCCCAAATGCGCTGGCTGCTGAATCAATTACTGTTGGAGAAGCTATCGCAAATAACACAGGAACGGCAACAGTAAAAGGGTTTATCGTTGGTATTGCAAATTCAGGTACTTCTTACGATCAAGAAGCGCCATTTACAGTAGCTACCAATGTGGGTCTAGCTGACTCTCCAAATGAAACAGTTGCATCTAAAATTATTCCAGTTCAATTACCAACAGGGGTAATACGTACTGCATTAAATTTAAAGGATAATCCAGGTTTATTTAAAGCAGAAGTAACGATCACTGGGTCACTTGAAGTATACTTCTCTGTGCCAGGTTTAAAAGGTGCAAGTGCATTTACCATTATTTCAGAAGGCGAAACGCCCCCTCCAGCTACAGAAGCAGAAGTAATGGATAATATTGCTGCGGCTCGTGCTATAACAGATGTAAATAAAGTAGTAAAAGTACAAGGAACCGTAACAACAGGCACTGGATTCTGGGGTGGAAAAGGTTTCTACATCCAAGATGAATCTGCTGGAATTTATGCTTTCACTACTTCAGCAGATGTAAATTCTGGTGATCTTGTAGAACTTGAAGGTAAAGTAAGTCCATATAGTGGCGAACTTCAAATCCAACCAACAAAAATTACTAAAATCTCTTCAGGAAATACTCTTCCAACAGCCCAAGAAATCATACCAGCTGGAGTAAATGAAGAGACGCAAGCTGAACGCATTCAGTTAAATAACGTCACTATCTCTAATTTAATAAAATCGAATGATTTTGGAACATTCGAATTCACTGCTACACACGAAAATGGGGAATCTGTTATTATTCGAAATGATAACAGAAACGGATTAGATTACGACACATTCATGAAACAGTATAAAAATGGCGATTTAGTTCATGTATCTGGTATCGCTTCCAAATTCGATACAACCTATCAAGTGAAAACACTCGGTTTAGAAAGCTTTGACCAAGTCAATAAACCCGCTGTTTACACAGATGTTCTACCAGGAACCGTATCTGAAGGAACAGAAGTTTCATTAATGACACCAATTGAAGGTGCGGCTATTCATTACACGCTAGATGGATCGACACCTACTTTGGAAAGTGCACAATACACTGCTCCTATTAAACTAACAAAAAGTACGACCATTAAAGCGATTGCTGTAAGTGACATTACTTCTGATGTATTCACTTTTACGTACAATGTATTGAAGTCAAATGACCTTGTTATTCGCGACATTCAAGGAAACGGACACTTCTCTCCTTATGAAGGTGCAAACGTACAAAATATTACAGGTGTCGTGACTCACTTGTATAACTCAGCAAACTTTGTCATTCAAGACATTAACCCGGATGATGACAATACTACTTCAGAAGCAATTATTGTCAATAAAGCTTCAAACGGACTTAAAGTCGGTGATTTAGTATCAGTTGCAGGTTCTGTAGAGGAATGGTATTACGAGGGCTATTCGGATATGAAAGCAAACGATTTACCAATTACAAGAATACGTGCGACAACCGCTACAAAAACTGGAACAGAGACTCTTCCTGCTCCATTAGTAATTGGTGAAGATATTTTTCCACCAACTGAAATCATCGATAATGATCAATTAACTTCATTTGATCCTCAAGAAGATGGGATCGATTTTTGGGAATCCGTTGAATTAATGCGAATTGCCGTTCCAAATGCAAAAGTGGTTGGTCCGCAAGACTATGGTGAGATCGTTGTAGTAGCAGGCAATTCTACCAACACAACATTCAACGTTTTAGGTGGGATTAACATTTCAGCTAATGACTACAATCCAGAAAGAATAGTTGTAGATATTAATAATGACAAGTATGATGCAAAATCTGGTGACTATTATACAGAGGACATTGTTGGTGTAATGGGCTTCGGCTTTGGGAACTTCAAGTTATGGGCAGAAGAATCCACTCTTCCACCAATTACTCGTGTTGAAAAACCAAATGTAATAACAGATATCACCCCTACTGAAGATAAACTGACAGTAGCTGCTTACAATGTTGAAAACTTCTCAACGAATAAAGAAAATACGCCGGATGATAAAGTAATGAAAATCGCAAAATCATTCGTAGAGAATATGAAATCTCCGGACATTATTACATTAGTAGAAGTTCAAGATAATGACGGACCAACAGCTTCTGGCAATACAGATGCATCTGCGAGCTATGAACGCTTAATTGCAGCAATCATTTCAGCAGGTGGTCCAACATACAAATGGACAGACATTGCACCTGAGTATGATCAAGACGGTGGTCAACCAGGCGGAAATATTCGAGTTGGATACTTGTACAATCCAGAACGTGTCACATTAGTAGATGGAAAAAAAGGTAGCTCGACTGATAAAACAGCTTGGGATGAAAATGGAAATTTAACATTAAATCCAGGTCGTATTCTAGACCTACCACAGCCTAATACACGTAAACCTCTTGCTGCTCAATTTGATTTCCAAGGCGAAAAAGTGGTCGTGATCGGAGCGCACTTAAATTCAAAAGGTGGAGATCAGCCTTTATTTGGCAAACATCAGCCTCCATTTTTAGGATCCGAAGCTGAGCGAATTGAGTTAGCAACGATGATTAATAACTTCATTAAAGCTGGCCAAGCAAAAGATCCCGATTTAAACGTAATCGTCGCTGGTGATATGAATGACTTCGAATTCACACCAACACTCGCTGCACTTAAAGGCGGAATATTAACAAATATGGTTGAAAAAGTACCTGCTAGTGAACGTTTTTCTTACTACTATCAAGGAAACAACCAAGTTTTAGACCATATTTTAGTGACAAATAACTTAGCAGATAAAACTGCCGTAGACATGATTCACATTAACGCGAACTATATGGATATTCACGGTCGTGCTTCTGATCACGATCCAGTATTAATCCAAGTAGAATTTAACGAAAAAGAAACGTACACTCTACAAGCTAATAAAACATCTGTAGAATTAGAATCAGGTCAAACGGAGAAAATTACATTAATAGAAACTACGACGAAACAAGATGGTACTACTTCAACGAAAGATGTATCGGCAGAAGCAACTTATAGTGGATTTGATACGAAAATCATTTCTGTTGAAAAGGGCGTTATAACTGCAAAGGCAGTTGGAAAAACAGCAATAACTGCAACATATGGAGATAATACAGTAACGATTAACGTCACTGTTCAATCTATTAAACCTGGTGAAGCAGTAATTACTGCCGATGAGGTAGATACTTCTAAAGCGGTTATTACTGTAGATGGTTCTGTACTGCATGATGCTGGAAATGTATATATTCGTTTCACAGAAGCAGCTACAAAGAAAATCGACACAGCTAACAAAGATGTCGTGATTACACTTGTAAACGGAACATTCACTATCCCTGCGAACAACTTTAATATACTTGCTACGAGTGGTGAATTTACACTTCAATTGGATTATCATGTACCACCAGGGCTATTGAAGGAAAAGAACAAATCAAAGATTAAAGATGATCTGAAGTTGAATGACATTGCTTTCCTTGATAGTAAACAGAAGCAAGTCACAACAGGATTCAAAGAAAACTTCATTATCATTACAGAAGGTAAAAAACCTACTGTGGAAGGTGCTTACTACGATACTAAATCAAAGAAATGGAAATTCAAGAAAATTAAATAAGTAACGAACAAAACTCCGACTATCCTAAAGGCTAGTTGGAGTTTTATGTTTAATATCGCTTATATATTTCCTTTGTCATTTGTAAAAAAGCAACCGCAGCAGGTGACAATGGCACGTCTTTCACATAGCTGATAACTACCGTATTTTTGTAAATTGGATTTCCCATTGTGAACAGGTTTGCTTCTGTTTCAACATTATCTCGTTCTATCACACATTCCGGAATAATCGTTAAACCTAGCCCGCTATTGGATAATCGGAAAGCGTTCTCAATATTTTGCGTCTCCAAAACGATTTCTGACTCGATTCTGTAATGCTCCAAAATTTGATCCGTTAATCTACGTAAACCAAGACCAGGCTTCAATAGAACGAAACGTTCATGATTCAAAAACTTCGGATTAAAAGGTATATGTTTCGGTTCTTTGTATTTAGCATCATGTAATCGGTGACCTTTTGGTACTACTAGATAAAGATTCTCTTCATATAGCTTTTCATAAACTAATTCAGGATTTGTAATGGGTAACATATTTAAGCAAATATCAATTTTGTTTTGTAATAGTAAGGATTCCATTTCCGAGGCAGACTCTTCTACAAGTTCAATCTCCAAACCAGGATAAGTCTTGATAAAACTAGGTAAGAATTGATAAAGCGTATAGGAAGCTAGTATCGGATTGATCCCTAAAACAATTCTCCCCTTTTTAAAGTGAGAAATAGCCTCAAACTCATGTTTCATTTTTAAGTACTTTTCATCGATTTCCTTCATATAAGAAAGATAACGTTCACCAGCGTAAGTAAGTATTAGGGGCGTCACTTGACGATTCACTAATTCAACACCAAGTTCTGTCTCTAGGTTTTTAATATATTTACTTAAATAAGGCTGAGAGATAAAAAGTGCCTTTGCAGCTTGTGAAATATTCCCATGTTCGAGAATCGCATCTAAATATTGAGCAGACAAATCTTTCATTTGATTCAACTCAGGTTCCCTCCTTTACCTATAACGCTTTCATTATTATCGATTTCTTTTTAAATATTACAGAAAAAAGCACATAGCGAGTATTCTCACTGTGCCATCTGAAATTGCTGGAACAGCTTTATTCCTAGCTTCAGAAGATGCATTTTAGGATTTGAAGTTATCGCTCTCTTTTTCCCCCTTCACACACTGATAAAATTCCCTATTCTGAATAATAATATTCTAAATTAATAGTACATCAATTCTTTAAATAATAATTTTGCATATCCTCGTTTTGGGAACGATTGAAAAATTAGTTTGAAGGCTCGTGGTGGAATCTATACCTGTAAAAATAACAGCAAAAAAATTGTCTCCCACGAGAGGAGACAACTTTGAAAATGCGTATGAAATTACATACCACCAGTTACAGGGATTGATTCACCTGTAATAGCAGCAGCACCTTCTGAAGCTAAGAACACTGCAGTTTTACCGATTTCAGATGGTTCAAGCAAACGTTTGATCCATTGTTTACCTAAGATGTGATGAGCTACTGCTTGTTCTTCAGTAGTGCCGTCTTTTTCAGCTAAAATTGGAATTTGTTTTTCAATTAATTCAGTGCGTACTGGACCTGGTTCGATACAGTTAACAGTAATTCCGTTTGTAGCATTCTCTAAAGCTACCACTTTAGAGAAACCAGTTTGTCCTGCTTTAGCAGCACAGTAAGCTGATTTGTAAGCATCCGGAATACGACCGTGTGCAGATACGATGTTAATGATACGACCGTAGTTTTGAGCTTGCATTGATTTTAATGAGTGTTTTGTCATTAAGAATGTACCTTTTAAGATAACATCGTTTAATAGATCCCATTTTTCTACTGGGAAATCTTCTGTTTTGCAGATGAATTGTAAACCAGCGTTGTTAACAACTACGTCTACAGAACCGCGCTCCGCGATTACAGTGTCGATAGCAGTTTTAACTGAAGTTTCGTCAGCTACGTTTACTTTGTAACCTTTAGCGTTTCCTAATTTTTCAGCAGAAGCGATAGCAGCCTCTTCATTTAAGTCAAAGATAGCAACGAAGTCACCATTTGCAATAAATTCTTCTGCGATTGCATAACCGATACCTTGCGCAGCACCCGTGATTAATACCGTACGATTTGTTTTCATAATTTAGTACCCTCCAACTAGTTTTATGTTTGATTACTTAATTTATTTTTATTCACTGGGGAGAGACTCCAAACTTTCTCCCCAGTGGATTTTGTTAATAGAATAGAATACCCATTATTAAAGCCACGATTAGTGCGAAAAAGATTGGCACAGTCATAGCTATAAATGCATATTTAAAAGAGTTTTTATGATTCAACCCTGCTAATGCGAACAATGATAGTATTGCACCCGCATGAGGTAATCCAGTCAATACAGAGGACGCAATCGCAGAAATTCGGTGCATCGCATCAGGGTTCACTCCCATATCCAAATAAGTCTGTGCAAATGCTTCCATCGCTATTCCTAGCCCACCTGAAGATGAACCTGTCATTGCTCCAAGTGATGCTGAAGCAATTGTTAAACTAATTAATGGATTTCCCGGAATCCCCAAAATGAAATCTGAAATTAATTTGAACCCCGGTGCCATTGTAATAACAACACCAAAAGCAACGGTTGCCGCTGTAAAGAAAATAGGTGTAATAGAACCATTCGCTCCTAGACTAAGAGCTGTTTTATGTGAAGGTATGAACGGATGAAACAAGATTGCCGCTACAATAATACCCGCTGCTAGCCCGATTAATACGATATTATCCACTTTCATTGCACTACCAGCAAAAATAATGATGATTAGTACAAGAATTGGTAAGATACTTATAAAGAAAGATGGAGTTTTTTCTTTCAAAGCAAGTGAGTCTTCTTTTGCATCTTCGTAAGGGGCAAATGTATCACCAGCTGCAATGCTTTTTTTCATCGCATATCTCATATATACAATCCCCACAATGATTGCGACTAGGGATGCAACAAACCCCATCAACGGTGCAGCCATTAGTGTCGTTCCTAAATATTTCATTGGGACAACGTTTTGAATGGATGGTGTTCCCGGCATCATCGTCATAGTAAATGTTCCAATACCTATAAATATTGGAATAACGACTAAATTCCATGCTATATTCAACTCTTTAAATAATGGTTTCGCTAATGGAATAATTACAAACAATACGACAAACAAACTAATTCCGCCGAATGTTAAAATTGCACTAATTACTAAAATCGCAACCAATACAGAGAAAGGTTTTTGCGTTCCTGTTATGGATAATACTTTTTGTGCAATGGATTGGGCTGCCCCACTTTTCTCAATATACTGCGCTAAAATTGCCCCTAATAAAAACACTGCAAAAAAACTGATTAAAAATCCAGATAAGCCTGTCATAAATGAAGTTTCAGTTCCTATTAAAGAAGGAAAGAAATCCATACCATTTGTCACAATTACAACAATTGCTGCAACTGGTGCTATGAAAACGATACTGTAACCTTTCATTGCAAGAATGACGATTAAAGCAATCGCTATTACTATACCGATAGTTCCCATTACGTGTATTCTCCTTTTACCAATCAATTTGTGTCATAAATTCATCATTTGTGTGAACTTTTTATGTCTATCCACATTATTGCACAATGTATTTTCATTTCAAAATAACTATAAAGTTATTAAAATTATAACCAAATTATTATATTTCCATTGGAACGTTGGGGCATATTGACCTATAGTTTTCAGACAAATCAGGCCCCCTTTCAAATTAAGTCCTTAGCCCTATAAATGTAAGGGAAATATATATAACCAAGTAAAGTAGTTTGAATTTTGTTATAATTAAATTAGAAAAATTATCTATCACAATGGAGGTTTAGACATGGGGAACAATAAGATATCAATGATGGATGCATATATGATTGAAGTGTTGCGCAGTAACAATACATCTAATGATGATATTCTGACTTTACTTGAGAATAAAGATATAAGTAGTTTGGTGAATATAAAGCCAAAGTTTGATTTCAATGAACTTATTAAATTATATGAGCAAGATAAAAGCGTATTTAAATCTGTGTTAGTTGATGGATATACAGTAAAATTTCTTACGATGAACGGATTAAAAAACCTGTTAAAAATGAAATTCAATAAAGTCGCTGAGCAAGACTATGAAATATCCGATACGGGTATCCATCATTTAGAAATAGATACACAACATTTTCCCACCCTACAAAAACTCCTATCGATTAATTGGATTATTGAAGAACATTCTGCTACTAACAGTGACACTTCCAAGAAAATAGTGAATATACAAATCGTTTAATAAGAAAAGTTCAAACACCCTCTAAGTACAAAACCTGTTTTGTATCGTTTTCGGAGATCTTTGGACAGACTTATTGCAATATCATTACCGATTGATTTTTTTGAGAGACTGGTCGTGACTGACGTCACGACCAGTCTCTCTTTTTTCGGTAATCTTATTGCGTTTGTCTGTCCGTCGCGCTCCTTCAACAATTCAAATAAGGTTAAGATCTTTTTGAATAATGAGTGAAAAGATGCTTTCCAACCTTTTAAAGGAGGACAGTCTAAGAACGCGACATCGTGTCGCAACGACTGTCTGACCCGCATCGTGTGGGCCTCCGAAGATGCAATTTCGGGTGCTCTAGTACTCCTCTATACAGTAGATGCTGACTATTTTTGGGTCATATACTCTTTTACCGGTAAAAGAAAATTAGCAGAAATGCTCTTCTTAAAGATTCTTACTAGCTAACAGATCCATCACCTCTACCTTATGTTCAATCCACTGCATTTTCCAAGTACAAGTGACTTTACCACAAAAAAATATGCTTACTTATCTTTTAGTTGTCCTTTCTTTTATGATTGATTGGAGTGGAAGGAATTTCACGGGTGCCTGGCACCAGTAACGTTCCTGTAACATACCTAAGAACTACTGTCGAAAGTCCAATTCCTCTCTTCTTTTATGAATACTTTAATCATTAGGGAGGTGAAATTAATTGGATAATAAGCAGCCATGTAGTGAATGTGGCAAAGTTCATACGAATAGAGGCAGAAGAGGTCCGATGGGCTTTGAAGGTCCACCTGGGGTCCAAGGTCCTCCAGGAGAACAAGGTATACGAGGTGAAAGAGGACCTAGGGGGTTTATGGGATTGGAAGGTCCCGAGGGCAAAACAGGTGCCCAAGGGCCTTCAGGTGTCGCGGGACCACCTGGTGGAATTGCTGAATTTGCATACATTTACAACATTGGTGAACAGCGAATTCATCAAGAAGAAGATATTTCCTTCGATTCAAAAGGTATTAATACATCCGGAATTTCACATACCGCTGGAGAGTCTAAAATAACAATTAAATATAGTGGGATTTACGAGATTATCTATCATGTTACTGGAAAACAACCTAATCAGTTAACCCTATTTGCTAACGGTATAGAAGCAACTAATACTACTTTTGGTACAGATGACGGAACCGCACAGAATTTTGGTATTCAGATCCTCCATTTAGAGGACAATACCGAGTTAACACTTAGAAATCATACATCCATACCTAGTCACCTTGACTTATTAGTAAATGCAGGAGGCACACAAACAATTGTCAACGCCGCAATAACAATAAAAAAGCTTTCTTCTGGTATATAAATTTCACTAAAAAACTCCCGCCTATTTGATCAGCGGCGGGAAGTTTTTAATAGCTAAGTTTAAATTTCCGCGTCATATCGCTCAATAGGTATACTACTTTTTGAAACATCCGTGTGGGAAGCTTGGTTGCCTATGGTTGAAAACAATGATATGCTTTAAAAGTTAGATAAATAAAATAATTGATTTTATTTCAAAAAACCAGACGACTTACCCCTTTTTTATTTCACCTACTTGTGAATTCATCTTTAACTGAATCTTATCAGTTCTAATTGCTACTAAATTCCTTCGTCATAAGGTAGATACTATTTTGATAAAATCATATTTCTGACACTTCAGCTGTATGTCTTAGCAATGGCATAGAGGCATCTCTTTTATCCAGTTTTGGATATGATGAGAAGTCCTTTTTTTATACCCAAAAAAGAACTAGAAGAAAATTGCTTGCACAAGTATGGAAGAAACCATCCGTTTAAGTCGGTTTGGTTTAACAAACAATCAGTTGGTAGTGATGAGCATCTGCTGATTAAATTTACTTAATATGACTCATCATATTATAAAGGAGGTACTTATGCTCAAATTTGAAAATGTAAGTAAAGTGTACGCAGACGGTTTTAAAGCGGTAAATTCCGTTAATTTTGACATTCCAGAAGGAGAATTCCTTGTACTAATTGGTCCTAGTGGTTCCGGTAAATCTACAACGATGAAAATGATTAATCGAATGATTTCTCATACTAGTGGAACTATCTCCATCGACGGAAAAGATATTACAAAGTTAAACGCAGCTGAACTTAGACGTAATATCGGATATGTTATTCAACAAATTGGTCTTTTCCCCCATTACACTATCGAAAAAAATATAGCCATTGTTCCGGAACTAAAAGGGTGGGACAAAGAAAAAATTAAAACACGTGTAAAAGAATTATTAACTATGGTCGGACTTGACCCGGAAGTTTATAGCTCTCGTTATCCAAAGGAACTTTCAGGGGGACAACAGCAACGTGTAGGCGTTGCAAGAGCCCTTGCCTCCAATCCACGTGTCATCTTAATGGATGAACCTTTTGGAGCACTAGATCCAATTACGCGTGATCAGCTACAAGGAGAATTACTTTCGCTTCAACAAAAACTAAAGAAAACGATTGTTTTCGTAACTCATGATATGGACGAAGCATTAAAACTCGGTGATCGCATTGCCATTATGAGAGACGGGCATTTACTCCAAATCGACACCCCAGAGAAATTATTACAAGAGCCGGCTTCTGAATTTGTAGAAGAGTTCATCGGAAAAGATCGAATCGTTCAAAATCCCGAGCTAATGCCAGTTATCAGCGTCATGACCGAAAAAGTCGTTACGTCTTACCTTCACCGTTCTCCTGAAAAAGCGCTATTAATGATGCGCCAACAAAAAATTACTTCTTTAATAATCGTAGATGATAACGATGATACACTCGTAGGAATTGTTTCTGCTTATGAATTAATAAAAAAAGTAAATACGATCCAATCCATTGAAGAAATTATGGTTGTCCCAGAATACGTTCTATCAGACTCCGCAACCGCTAAAGACGCAATTGTTATGATGCCCAATGTACGTTCTGGTGTCATTCCCGTATTAGGCGAAGCAAATAAAGTAGTAGGATTAGTAACTCGCGGTACTTTACTCACTGCTTTGTCCAACCAATGGACAGAAATGGAGGATCTAAATGAATAATTTAAATATATGGGAACAATTCATGCAACAAGCGGAAATGCGCTGGCAGGAGGTAATCGAAGCAACATCCGTTCATATTCAACTCGTATTTTTCTCTATGTTAATCGCCATTATTCTAGGGATTGGATTAGGTATATTAATCACACGAGTGCCAAAACTTTCGACAATTGTATTAGGTGGAGCAGGTATTATGCAAACTATTCCGAGTTTAGCACTACTTGGATTCATGATCCCTATTTTCGGAATTGGTGTAAACACTGCGATTGCAGCTCTATTTTTATACTCACTACTTCCGATTATTAGAAATACATATACAGGAATAAAAGATGTCAATAAAGCTACAGTAGAAGCCGCTAAAGGAATGGGGATGACAAGCCTACAAGTATTAATAAAAGTGGAACTTCCCCTTGCAATTCCAATGATTATGGCAGGTGTACGTACTGCTGCTGTTATTAACGTTGGAACTGCGACACTTGCTGCATTCATCGGTGCCGGCGGGCTTGGAGATTTTATCTTCTTAGGAATAACTCGAGGAATTGACGGATTAATCTTACTTGGTGCGATTCCTGCCGCGTTATTAGCAATAATTTTGGAGATTTTCTTCACCTACCTTGAACGTTGGACAACACCAGAAGGGTTAAAATAACGGTGATAACATGACAAAAAAAATAATCATAAAATCTATCCTACTACTTCTAGTAGTAACTTCCCTTACAGGTTGTATTTTCAAAACAGAAGATTCATTGATCGTAGGTTCCAGAAACAACACGGAAAGTATCATATTATCTAATATTATGGGGCAGTTAATTGAAGAAAAGTTAGGCATTGATGTTACTTATAAAGAAAATCTAGGAGGTTCCAATGTAGTTTGGAACGCGATGGTTAACGGTCATATTGACGTAATTCCCGATTATACAGGAACAATTGTGATTAACTATTATCAAGAAACCGCTGGAAATGCGGATGAGACATTAGCTAAAACAAAAGAGTTAGTAGCGGTAGACGGCATTACTGCATTAAATTCTTTTGGGTTCAATAATACCTATACTTTAGCACTCGATGAAGACGAAGCTGAACAATTAAACATTAAAACATTTAGTGACTTCGCAAAAGTTTCGAATGATTTTGTTTTAGGCGCGGTGTTTGAATTCATCGATCGACCAGATGGCTTACCTGGATTCCAAAAAGAATACGACATCCAGTTTAAAGATGTGAAAGGAATGGATCACGGTATTATGTACCGATCCATTAATGCAAAAGAAGTCGACGTGATCAACTCCTATACAACAGACGGACAACTACAAATGTACAATCTGCGTGTGTTAGAGGATGATAAGGCCTATTTCCCACCCTATCATGCACTCCCGCTTGCTCGAACAGAAATATTAAAACAATATCCAGAATTAGAAGAAGTACTACTTCAATTAGCTGGTAAAATTGATGAAACAACGATGCAAATGATGAACGCCAAAGTGGATAATGAAGGAATGATGGTTGAAACAGTTGCCAAAGAGTTCTTACAAGATGCTGGGTTTATAAGTAAATAAATCACCCACCAAAATATGTAAACAAAAAAACTTCCTGCTAGTATACTAACTAGTAGGAAGTTTTTTGATCCGCCGGAGAATTGGACAAATAGGATAATGTTCCCAGGTATTGAAAACACAGGCTGTGAGTCTGCATTCGTTTTCTCGGATTGGGCGGATAAGGTTAAATTTTAAATCGCTGCACCATATTGTTCAATAAATCCTAATTTATTTATAAAAGTTTTCAGGTATCGCCCCGAAGTTTCTTTTATGATAGAGCAATGGATTTGTATCTTCATTATGAATATGGATAACTTCTCCGATGAAAATAATATGGTCTCCGGCATCAATTTGTTTTGCAGTTTTGCATTCTAATTGAGCAAGTGAACCAGACAATACAGGTAATTGTCTTGCTGACTCTTCCCATTTACATTGACTAAAACGATCCTCTACTTTAGAAGCAAATAAACTACAAATATCCGCTTGATCATCAGCCAAAATATTTACTGCAAATTTTTCTGCTTCTATAAATGCTGGATATGAACCAGACTTTTTATCAATTGACCATAATATTAGTAACGGATCTAAAGAAACAGAAGCGAACGAATTGACCGTTAATCCTACTGGATTATTTGCATTATCAAAAGTAGTAACAACCGTTACACCGGTCGGATAATTACCTAACGCTTTTTTAAACTCCTCTTGTGCTGTACTTACATTTACATTTACACTTACCATAAAAAATACACTCCCATTCTTATTTACTTTACAATGACAACGCGATGTTCCACCGGTTCTATTAGTTTTTCTTTCGGGGATGATATAGGATTGCCAAATGGCAGCTGGGCAATAAGTTTCCATTGTTCTTGGATACCCCAAGATTCTTTCACTTCTTCTGAAAGTTCCGGATAGAAATGTTGCAAGCTCGCTCCAAATCCTTCTTGTTCGAGTGCCGTCCAAACTATATACTGTAGCATTCCGGATGCTTGGTGAGACCAAACAGGAAAGTGATCTTCTACGCTTGCAAATTTCTCTTGGAATGCTTCTACAACGGAATAGTCTTCAAAAAACAGCACTGTACCATAGCCACCAGCAAAACCTTGAAATCGACTTTGAGTAGATTGTATCTTTTCCTCAGCAAGTCCTTGTTTCACCGATTCAAATACTAGTTTCCAAAACTTTTTATGTTGATCGCCTATTAACACTACAACTCGCCCTGTTTGTGAATTGAATGCAGTTGGTGTGTGTTTTATCACTAAACTTACAACATCATGAATTCTTTCGTCTGAAATAATTTTTTCATCATTAATGCCGTAAATAGAGCGTCTACTTTGAACAGCTGAATAAAAACTTTTGGTCATTTGAAAATACGCCCCTTTCATTCGTTATAATTCTAGTCGGAAGCATTTCACATGCACGTCTTCATTATGAAAATCTTTTGATATATCACGCTTAAAACCAAGATGTTCGTACAAACCGATCGCTTGAGTCATGTTCCCACCTGAATGTAAATATAAAAAGCTAGCCCCTTTTTCTTTCGCATAGCTCGCACTTTCCTTTAACAAAGCTTTCGCTATGCCTTTTCCTCTTGCATTTGGACTCACCGCAAGCAACCTCACAATCGGATCAACTATGCCGATCTCCAGCCTTTGATAAGCAGCTTCTGAGTTCGTGAATAATTGTAATGTCCCTAACAATTTCCCTTCACTTTTTGCTACTAATACTCTATCTATGGCTGGATTATCTAGTGAACGTTTAATACTCTCCAAATACGCTTTCCAAACCGTTGGACTAAAATCACTTTCATATTGTCCGTAACTTTCTACTAACAATTCCGCTACAGCTTCTTTTTCAACTTCCTTCAATGTATCGATCGTAATTACACTTACCATACTATTCCTCCTAAAATGAGACTCAAAAACTTTAAATATCTAATCGATAACATTTCACTAGGAAATTTAATTTATAAAACTCCTTTGATGTATCACGTTTAAATCCAAGCCATTCATATAAGCGGATTGCCTCGGCCATTTTATCACTTGTATGCAAATAGACATGATCAGCACCATTTTCCTGTGCATAGTTGATACTTTCCTTCATCAAAGCCTGGGCAATACCTTTTCCCCTTGCCTCTGGATTTACCGCAAGCATGCGAATAATCGGAGAGGAAATTTCTAACTCCGGTCTGTTATACGCTGTTTCTGAATTAGTAAATAACTGCAGTGTCCCCAAAACTTTTTCCCCATCTTTAGCAACTAAAAACCTGTCTACTAGCGGGTTATTTACAGAAGCTTTTAAATCCGATGCATAAGCTAGCCAATCTTGTAGTTTTGCATATGAATTTTGGTATTGTGAATAGCTTTCTACTAGTAAACGACCGACAGCCTCTTTATCAGTTTCCTGTAATATATCAATTGTTAGCACACTCGTCATAGCAAAACCCCCATTTATTCGTTTTCAATCCTGGACTAAGCTACTCCACCCTTACTATATTGCTGCACTCTCTTTTCAATTAAATAATAAATACCTTCCATAATGATCGAGATTCCCCAATAGATTAGTCCTGCAGCTATAAATGATTCTAAAAACTTCAAATTAGATGATGCTACAATATTAGCAGTACCAGTTAATTCTTTTTGAGAAACAAGAAAAGCAATGGAAGTAGTATGTAAAAATCCGACTGATAGATTGGTGAAATTTGGAATGGACTTCGCTAAAGCTTGCGGTAGTAATATACGACCCATAGCTTGAGGTGTGCTCATGCCAATGGAATAAGCCGCTTCCATTTGACCTTTTGAAACACTGGAAATTCCAGAGCGAATAATCTCAGATAAATATGCCCCCGCGGTAAGTGATAATGCAAATAATACATATAAGGAAATCGGTATTCTATTTGTTTCATATGGTAGATTTAAAGAGTTTATAACACTATCTAGCAACATCGGAATACCGTAATATATAAGCATTATGTGCATAATAGCTGGTGTACCTCGGAAAAAAGATACATAGCCATTGGCAATCGAATATAATCCTTTCACTTTGTACTCCCGTATTAACGTAACTACTAGACCTATAAAGAAACCGATCACTACTGGAACAATAGCTAGCATCAATGTTAATGGAATAGCTTTTGCAATTTCTATAAATGCCACCCAAATAAATGGAATATCAATTACCATGGTTATATGATGCTCCTTTCACTTGATTCAGCAAATGTTTTTTTTACGAGCCTACGCCGGAGCACAAGTTCATCACTTCTATAAGTAGTGGAATGATTGCACAGTTATCAAAAGGGGTCCAAACTCCCAGCTGATTAGAGGAACTCTGGCTAAAATCGCCGCGTCCTGCGGCAACGCCTGAGTGACCAACATCCTGTTGGCCCAAGCCTCCGGCGGATGTCACAAATTTTGAAAGGAGTATTAGAATGATGTTAGCCTAAAATCGTCGCATCCATGCGACAACGGATAACTGACCTGCATCACGCAGGCCTAAGCGCAATTCAAAATTTGGACGCAATTACGCCAAGGCGTAATTGATTTATCAAGCAACTGTAGCATCTGTTCCCTGATAACGATTTGTATATTTTTCAAATATCTTAAATCCTTTTTCTAGTATTAATACGACCACGTAATAAACGACAGATAATGCGATGTAAACTTCTAAAGCATGTGCAGTTGCTGCGATGAGCGTTTCCCCTCTCCCCATCATATCCATTACCCCAATCGTAAAAGCTAATGAAGTATCTTTCAAAGAGCCTATGACCGTATTAGCGATATTCGGAAATGCAACTCGAATCGCCTGTGGGAATATAATACGTGTAAAGTTTTGAAAAGGAGTCATTCCAATCGAATAAGCCGCTTCCGTTTGCCCAAATTCTACCGCAGATATCGCTCCCCGGAAAATTTCTGCAAATATAGCTCCATTACTTAATGAATAAGTGATGATGACAAAGAATAATGCGTCCATTCTAGTAATATCAATATTTATAATTGATATTACAGCAGGTAGCCCATAAAACACTAGAAATAATTGAATGATAATCGGTGTTCCTCTTATAAACGAAATATAGAGTGTGACTATTTGTTTTAATATTGGAATATGGAACAACTTTGGTATAGCTGCTGCTATACCGATAATTGTTCCAAAGATGATAGATGCAACTAAAATTTCTAACGTTACACCAAGATATTTTACTAATATCGGAATAAATTCAAAAATTAAAGAAGGATCAAATACTTTTCCCATTCATTCTGCCCCTTCCATCTGTGGAGAAGGATTAAAGTTCTACCGAATAATCTGCTCCAAGCCATTCATTACTCAATGCACTTACTGTTCCATCTTCTTTTAATTCTGTTAATGCTTCGTCAATACGTTTTTGAAGCGTTGTGTTCCCTTTTTGTAATAAAAAGTAAACATTTGAATTAAGTAAAGTGTCACCTACAACTTTTTGTTGTGCATCTGCTTGTTCATTTAAAAAATCTACCGCAAATGGCGTTGTAATAGTTGCATCTACACGACCAGTGCGAAGTTGATTAGTAATATCAGATGTACTAGAAGTATAGATGATTTCTGCACCAAGATTGTTTTCTTTGTTATATCTCTCCATATATACTGCTGCATTAC
This sequence comes from Psychrobacillus sp. OK032, assembly GCF_900111345.1. GTDB lineage: Bacteria > Bacillota > Bacilli > Bacillales_A > Planococcaceae > Psychrobacillus. The sequence continues at coordinate 125,998 of NZ_FOGY01000003.1, read as the reverse complement.
TAGTAGCCGTAGTAGCTATCTTTTTTCCTGCTAGATCATCGATAGATTGTATGCTTTCATTGTCTTGATGAACAGTTACTTTTAACGGAAAAACATTGTACGGTACTTCATTAAACAAGAACTTCTCTTGGCGTTCTTCGTTTACTTCCATTTGATGAGCGACAAAATCAATTTTGTCTGTTTCTAAGCTCAACAATAAGTTAGAAAAATCCATCGTTTTAAATTCAAATTCATACTCTTCTAATTTTTCATCAATTGCACGCACTAATTCCACATCGTACCCTGTTAGATTACCATCTTCATCTAGAAAACAAATATTAGGAAATTGTGTACCAGTACCGACGATGATTTTTTGTACATCTGAATTACCGTCGGTCGTTTTTGAACTTGCTTCATTTGAAGAACAAGCACCTAGGAAAGCTATTGCTACGACTAATAAAAGTGTTAATACCTTTTTCAATATATATCCTCTTTTCATATAAGTTTAGTTTGTTTTATATAAAAAATTATGCATGAGCTGGTTCTAAAGCCGCCTTTAAGTGCTCTAAACCAACCTCCGTCACAGCTCTGTAAACATTACCATCACCAATTTCAACAACTGGTACATGACGAACGCTATATTTCGTTTCTAAAATATCGCGAAACTCATCATGATTCGTAACATCTACAGTTTTATAAGCAATACTTTGCTCAGTTAAATATTCCTTCACTTCGTTGCAATAACTACATCCTTGTTTTGACCATACAACTACTGAAAATTCTTTTGTCATTTCTTATTCCTCCAATTTTATGAGTGTACTGTTTGTTTAGTTAAATTATTTGGACTTAATAATTCAAAAGAGCGAAGTCTTTGCTCTGGATTTGGAATTGGTGTATGTAAGATAAATTCATCTACTCCATACGCTTCATGTAAATTGTCTAAAGCCGCTTTTACTTGCTCTGGAGTTCCATAAATGATATCTGCATCATATTGTTTCACTTCATATGCTTCGCCGGACTCTTTTCCGAACTTTTCTGCTTGCTCTAATGTTTGTAATGATAACGTACGACCACTAGCTAAGTGGACTTTCACTATTTTTTGATTGCTTGCCAGTTCTTTTGCCTCCACTTCAGAAGATGCAGTTATCACTACAACGGAAACGATAAATTTACCTTCTGGGTAAATCGTACGAAACGTATTTGAAGCCTCTTTCAAGATCTCGTTATCAGTATTTATAAATCGTGCAAAAGCGAATGATACTTTTAACTCGGCCGCAAGCTTCGCACTATTCGTACTTGCTCCTAATAGATATGTTTCAGGTTTTACAGGAGGTATCGGAGTTGCTTGAATACTAGCGAATTCATGTGTTTCGGAAACATTATCATGTATAAGCTGTTGCAAGAAAGCTAATCGCGCTTCAAAGTCTTCCCCTGTATTCACCGTTCCATATTGCAATGCTTTTGTTGAAAGAGGTAATCCACCGGGAGCTTTCCCAATCCCTAGATCTACTCTTCCAGGTTCAAGTGTAGATAGCACATGAAAGTTTTCTGCAACTTTGTATGGACTGTAATGCTGTAGCATAACTCCTCCAGAACCAATTCGAATAGTTTTTGTTTTCGCTAACAAATAGGAAACTAAAACTTCAGGGGATGAACCCGCAACTGTATCTGAGTTATGGTGTTCTGATACCCAAAATCGTTCATATCCCCACGCTTCTGCTTTCTGAGCTAAATCTACTGTTTTTTGCAAAGTATCATAATTAGATACGCCTTCAACGACCGGACTTTGATCTAAAATCCCTAATTTATAACTCATAAACTTTCCTCCTGGATTAACATACTTCGTTTTTTTTATATGGAATACTCTAGCTCAGGTGTCATCCTTTTCAAAAATTGTTTTGTACGTTCTTCTTTAGGTGTTCTAAAAATATCGTTAGGAACGCCTTCTTCCACAACTACGCCACCATCCATAAAAATAACTCTATTCGATACTTCTCGTGCAAAGTTCATCTCATGCGTAACAATAATCATTGTGATCCCTTCTCGAGAGATTTTCCGAATTACATCTAATACTTCTCCTACAAGTTCCGGGTCTAATGCAGATGTTGGTTCATCGAAAAGAATGACTTCTGGATTCAAAGCTAATGCTCGTGCTATGCCCACACGTTGTTGCTGCCCACCCGATAACTGAAGAGGATAAGCATCTACCTTTTGCTCTAAGCCCACTTTTTTTAACACTTCAAGTGCAATTTCACGAGCTTTTTTCACATTCACCTTTTGAACTACGACTAACCCTTCCATCACATTTTGTAAAACTGTTTTATGTTGGAATAGATTGTAACTTTGAAATACCATCGCCGATTTTCTGCGTAAGTGATAAATATCTTTTTTATGCACTTTTTTAGAATCGATTGTGACATCATCTATTCTGATAATACCTTCATCTGGACGTTCTAAATAGTTAAGACAGCGTAGTAATGTCGTCTTTCCAGAGCCACTTGGACCTAGTATAGAGATGACGTCGCCTTTATCCACTTGTATATTTATTCCTTTAAGAACTTCATTTTTCCCGAACTTTTTATGAAGATTAGAAATGGCAATCATTTTATCCCTCTTCTGTTTCAGTATTTGAAAACTGTTGATTTCCGCTCCAGGCGGACGCTTTCCGCCGGCATGGCTTCGGGCCAACAGGATGTTGGTCACAAAGGCGTTGCCACACGATGTGGCGTACTTAGCCTTTGTTCCTATAATCAGTCCAGGGTCTTCAGCTCATGCACCTGTCGCTTCGCTTTCGGTGCAGAAAACATTTGCTATTCCGGCTGGAGTCGCCGCCTTCCACTACAATCAAATAAGTGTGTACAGAATCAACAATTACATCTAACATAGCCAAAACATTAGACCAATTGTTTCGCATATCGACTTTCCAAAAACGGAAGTCCTAAATTTCCTCTTAATGTGTCTGCTTCATATCCTTCACGGTATAGACCGCGTTTTTGTAAGATTGGGACAACTTTCCCGACAAAATCGTCTAATGTGTGAGGCGCTTGTGTCGCAATGATAAAACCATCCGCACCACGTTCTTTAAACCATTTTTGTACTAAATCAGCAATCTTTTCTGGAGTTCCTATAAACTCGGAACGCGGAGTTGCTTCTCTTAATGCCACTTGGCGAAGTGTAAGGTTTTGCTCTTTTGCTTCCCGTTTAATACGATCCGTATGGCTTTGGAAGCTATTCTTTCCTAAATCACCTAAGTCAGGAAAGGCTTTGTCAACTGGATATTGAGAAAAATCATGATGATCGAAATAACGACCTAAGTATGCTAATGCTCTATCAATTGATACTAAGTTAGCAATCTCTTCATATTTCTTTTCTGCTTCTTCTTCCGTATCCCCAATAATAGGTGAGATACCTGGGAAAATATTTAACTGATCTGGATTGCGACCGAATTCAGTAGCCTGTTGTTTCACATCTTCATAAAAACTTTTTGCAGATTCAAGTGTAGGATGCATTGTAAAAATAGCATCCGCTCCTTTAGCAGCAATTGTTTTTCCTGCTCCAGAAGATCCCGCTTGGAATACTACTGGCTGCCCTTGTTTGGAACGTCCAATATTTAAAGGTCCTTGAACAGAGAAGTACTCGCCTTTATGATTCAGATGATGCAATTTTGATGGATCGAAAAACACATCGTTATCTTTATCTCCTACAAATGCATCATCGTCCCAAGAGTCCCATAGACCTCTTGTTACTTCCAAATACTCTTCTGCAATTTTATATCTTGTAGCATGATCTGGATGTTGTTCAATTGTTTTATTGAAATTCAGTGCAGTGCTTTCTAAAGGTGTTGTTACCAAATTCCATCCTGCACGCCCACCGCTAATATGATCGAGCGAAGCGAATTGACGAGCAACAGTAAATGGGTCACTGTAAGAAGTGGACACGGTACCTACTAAACCAATTCGAGAAGTAACAGCTGCAAGCGCAGATAAAATTGTCAAAGGCTCAAAACGATTTAAAAAATGTGGAATTGACTTTTCATTTATGAATAATCCATCAGCGATAAATACTAAGTCAAACTTGCCTTCTTCTGCTTTTTGGGCTTGTTGCTTATAAAAATCCAAACTCACACTCGCATCTGTTTGTACTTCTGGGTGTCTCCAACCTGATATATTACCGCCAACTCCATGAATGATTGCCCCAAATCGAATTTTTCTTTTGTTCGTCATGTGGAATTCCTCCCCTTATCTATTACGCCTCAGCGTAATTACATCCAAATTTTGAATTGTGCTTACTTGATGTTTATATCCATTCCGTCGTTCCTTCAGTTTTTTTTAGAAGGGGGGTACTTCAGCCAATTCAATATAAACCTAGTTAACTGATATGATTAATATATATTTTGTATTGAATCCTATGCTATCACTTTAAGTAGTTAAATTGCAATACGTTAATTGATAGAAAAATTTATTGTATTGATAGAGAAAGTCTATTGATTGGTTTGAAAGCTCTCGACAGATTGTTTAATATCTTCCCACAAATGCCACTTCGTTACTTCTTGACTTGCAAAAGTTAGAAAGACATGTTGCTTAATTTCAATTAAATGCGCGACATCAATTTCGATTAATTCTCCACTTGTCAGTTCATTTTTAATGCATAAATAAGGTAAAAATCCAATCGCACATCGGTTTTTAATTATTGATTTCGCTACCTCTAAATGATCTACTTGGAATTCAATTCTCGGTTCAACTTTTCCCACTTCAAATAATTTATGAATTCGATTCCAGTCAAAAGCTCCACACTCAAAAAATACCATTGGTTCTTCTGACAATCGATTGGCCGTAATAGTCTCTTCGTATTGCAAAGGATGATCTGGATAAACAACTAGTCTAACGGAATTATCTAGTAGCTGCTGCTTTTGAAGACCATCATTAGTCGTATCCTTTATAAAAGCTATATCTACTTGTTTCTGTAAAAGCTTTTCTATTAAAACATCATTTGGCGCTGAGATAAATTTAAAACTTAATTGCGGATTTGCCTGCTTCCACAATGGCAATGCAAAAGGAATAAAGTATTGTGAAGTAATAATATTGGCACCAATTATTACTTCTTCTCGTTCATCTCTTTTCTTCATTATTTTTTTTCCTTCTTTATACGTTTGAATAATTTGTTCTGCATAAGGTATAAATTCTCGCCCGTGCTCCGTAAGCAATAGTCCTCTGCCACGGCGAGCAAATAATTCTGTATTCAATTCTCTTTCTAATGTTTTAATCCTTGCAGTCACAGTCGGTTGGGACAAGAACAATGCATCCGCTGCTTTATGAATGCTTTTTAACTGCACGACATACATAAACGCTTCCAAATGATCTATATTCATTTCTATCCCTCTTTTCTTATCTATCATCATAATCAAATTATCCCAAGTGGTAAAGTATGTTTTGGAAAATAAAAGTAGCTAAATCGAAATATTCCGACTTAGCTACTACTTTTTTATTGGTTCAGTTAACCTATAATGTTGATTTTCGTTACAGGCGGACGCTTTCCTCTACAATCAATTAAATAAGTTAAAATCTGCCGTAAAATATAACATAGGATTCTATTTAACTAACCTTATAAAATCTTGTTCTCCTACAATTTCAATTGGGTATCCTTGTTCAATCAATGTTTCTACTTTTTGCATTTTCGTACTTTTAATACCTTGTACATATTTATATAAATCATGATCCCCAACTACTAGAAAGTTTGTTGTTCCATCTACTTGCCCTTTACAAATAGCACCGCAATTTGTTGCATATTGCGCAGCTATCGGTCTCGTCATGGACACCATTTTTCCTGTAAATACAATATTTGCTCCATAAAATGGATGCTTTGTATTAAGGGTAATACTTTCTGCCTCTATTGAATGCAAGGATGCATCCCTAGAACTCTTTCTTGTGCGAGTCGTTTTTTGAATGGCAGAAACCGGGCTTCCTAGTTTAAGCTTATGCAAAATAGAAAGCTCTTGGATAGAGTTTGTTTTTGTTCTTTTCATCGCTTCTAATGTTATTAACGCAGATGCTCGAGCATCTTCAAGTGCATCATGATGCCTCAGGCTAATGCTTAAATAATTCGCGACTGTTGAGAGTTTATGATTGTACAAATTCGGCCAAACCTTTTTGGCAATTCGATAAGAGCATCCATATTGAAAAGTTGGCTCCGGTTCATGGATCCTTTTTAATGAGTCTCGTAACACACCGATATCAAAGCTTGCATTATGCGCTATAATCGTATGATTGTCGATATACTGTTTAAAAGTAGGCCAATACTCTTCAAATGTGGGTGCGTCATGCACCATATATTCCATAATCCCATGAATTTTTGTATTGTAATAATGAAATTCACTCAATGGGTTAATCAATGTATGTACTTCTTCTTCAATTTTACCATTTTTTACTTTCACTATGCCGATTGAGCAAACACTGGTACGTACACTATTTGCAGTCTCAAAGTCTATCGCCACGAAGTCCATCTTATCCCACCTTGCTTTGTTCTAGTATACTTATTATCTCATAGATAAACAGCTTAATAAAACCCCTTGCAATCAAGCAAGGGGTCGTGGATGTAACCATTTTGTTAGTATAGTCTATTCCTTGGTGGAATTTCATCTAGCTTTTCTTTTATTTCTTTTCTTTCTTCATATTGTTCTGGGGAAAGACGCCTTTCTCCTCCGACTAAATATGGATCTGACGCGAATGTCTCACCTCGTGCAAAACGGTCTTGCGGTTCATCGAAGCGATCAGTAGATGCATTATCTGCAAACGTTAATACATCCGTGTACAGGACAATTGACCCTCTTGCGACTTCCCCTGCATAGTGTTCCGTTTCTTCCTCAGACAAATCTAGCCTCCGGAGCCCTTCTGTTATGGAATCTTCACCGGTAAAGAATGATTTAAACCTATCTACAAACGTTCCTGCCTCATGAGTAGAAACATCAGAGTGACGATTTAAAGTATATAAATGGGTATTTTCTTGTGATATTACATGGATATCACTTTCCTCATATCCTTGTTCTTGCAGGAGTTCCAACTTTTCATACATCTCTTCTTCTGAACGAGCTATTTCAATTCGTCGATTTGATTCAATGTTCATTGTATTTCCTCCTAGTTTTTTGTCTTGCTTATGTTATACCCTCTACTTGTCCTAAAATAACCTCGCTAATAAGTTTTTAATAATCTTGTAATATTAGAAACAAAAAAGAAGAGTTGCAAAAAGCTACTCTTCCTACCTTTTAATATTCGCTTTTCGAAACCCTTGCACCACATCAATCACAGACAATATGACCCACATTAAAATTACTCCCAATTGAACAGGACCTTGAAGTTCAAAAGTAAAATGAAATAAATCCTCCAAATACATATAGAACTCCGGGTTAATCAAACTGTTATTATTAAATATAATGATAAATACGATTGTAGAAACGACTATTCGTACAGTATTCATAATGGCCAATTTTGTAGTCCATTGCGCAGCAATCAATTTATAGAAAGCAAAAGCAACTTCTAAGAGAAGCATAAATAAAACAATTAACCAATAGGAATGTAATACCTCTTGATTGAAAGTAGGTATTACAAATTGGAGCTTTCCTTCTACCTTTTCATATACACCAATTAAACGAAACGCATTGAAATAGACGACTACAAAGATTGCAATCCAGAAAAAGCTACCAAAAATATCGGCTTTAGATATTTTCTTTTCTTTCCTAATGTACGGTATATTTTTTAAATCATCGGGTGTCCATTCTTTCCAGTTCGGAGTAAGCGGTGATTTATCTTTCGAAGCATCCGTACGCTCCAAAATAGCAATTACAAGTGTAATCCAGAAAAATGTATGAATCGACGAGCTGATTATTCCCCAAAAACCATGTCCCACAACAGAAAGCATTGTACCAAGTATAGCTTCCTCCCCATTATAAGTAATAATATTTTCTGTAATAACGACAATTAATGTGATTATCGCCACCATTGGTATAATCATTTTCAATAATGTCACATACATATCAAAGTATCTTGGTCCTATTAATTGCATTGGCTGATCTGAATACCCACTTGCAAGCAAAGCTGGGTTCCCTAAACTTGCAAGTGCTTCCTTCGCTTCTTTCTCCGAATAATTTTCAGGTAACATATCCTCAATAGTTGACCTTAACTCGAGTTCAATATCCTCCCGGTTCTTTTCAGGAAGTCTGCGCGTTACTTCCTGTATATAAATATCAATCAGGTGCATTTTCCACATCTCCTTTCAATAATGTTTGAAGTTCTCTTGTCGTTTTTTCCCATTCGCCAGTTAACTGTTCCAAAATTTCGATTCCATATTCGCTTAATACATAGTATTTCCTTGGTCTACTTTCCGTTGTATCCCAACTGCTTTCGACTAGTTCTTGTTTTTCTAAACGTCGAAGTAGAGGATATAACGTACTTTGGTCAATCGATACACCCGACTTTTCCAGTAGTTGAACTAATGAATAGCCATATTGAGGAGTCTTAAGCTGGCTCAAAACAGCAAGTGTCAACGTTCCTCTCCGTAATTCTGTTATCAATGAACTTAGTAATTTACTCATATTCCACCTCACTTACTTATACTATATGTCGTACACTATACTTATACTGTGTATAATACACTATTATTTTATTTGTAACAATATTTTTTTCACACAATAAAAAATGCACTCTTTAAAAGATGGTTCGTCGCTTTGAGGTTGGTGTTTGTAGACGGTTTTGTCTCGCTAAGGAATAGATCGGTAATATTTAAGCACAAAAAAAGCCGTGAATTTAATCACGACTCTGTGTCCTCTAATTTATTTGCGATCTGAAAATTCTTGATTATCGCCATCCGAAAATTCAATTTCCAAATCAAATTTTGTGTATTCCTCTACTCCAAATGCTTTAGAAACCTTTTCAATCACTTCATCTTTACTCATATCTTTCGTTAGAGAAAGATCTTTAAAGATCGGTTCCAATTCTGCATAGGCTTCATCACCCGTCAAATTCTTAGACTCTAATTTGTTTTCGTATTCAGCTTCCGTTTCGGATACATCCATATCAAACGAGGCATCAATTGCATCTTTTTGATCAGCTGTATCTATATCTAAATCGAATGATTGAAATCCAAACTCATTTTGCATGTCACTATTCGTCGGTGCATCAGTTACTTCTTCTTTATCTCCACATGCGCCGAGTAAAAGAGCAGTTGATAGCAATGCACTTCCGATTATAGAATATTTTTTAATCTTCATCATAATTCTCCTCACTAGTTGCGTAATTAACCGTTTGATTTAATTATCTCCATTTTTGATGATGTTAAACATCAAATATGGTTACTTACCCGGGATAACGTTTTTCACTTGATGATGTCGACTTCGTTGCATCTTTATTTTCTTCATCTTTTACTTGTTCATTTAATTCTTCGACTGGAATTGGATCCACGGTATTCATCTTTTCATCTGTATCAAAAATACTTTCTTTTTCTGTGTCCACCAAATCAGGGTTGTCTAATATACGACCTGTAATATCCTGTTTTTCACGATCATCGTTTGGTTTTTTTGTCATATGAATCTCTCCCTTGATTGTTTTTATTTGTTTATCCTATTTTTAGATTGTTAAACATTGGTCATCTTCTATGAAAGGTATCCACAACCTATAATTTCTTGAAGCATAAAAAAAGCCGTGAGTTCAATCACGACTTTTTATGCTTTATTTACTTTTCGTTTCTTTGTATTCTTTTTCTTCACCATCGGAATATTCTACTACTAAATCGAACTTTGTATAATCTTCCACTTCAAAAGCTTTTGATACTTTTTCAATCACTTCTTCTTTACTCATTTTTTTAGTTAGTTCTAGATCTTTCAATATTGGCTTCAGTTCATCATATGCTTTATCACCTTTTAATTTTTGCGGCTCTATTCGGTTCACATATTCAGCTTCTATTTTCGATCCTTCCATCTCAAGAGATGCCTCAATTGCCTCTTTATGATCTGCTGTATCTACATCTAACTCAAAAGAAGTAAATCCAAGATCTGTTTCCGCTTCTTCTGGCGTTGATGAGCCTTCTACTTTTTTAGCGTCTCCGCAAGCCCCTAGTAGTAGAGTAGCTATCAGTATAATTCCATAGTTCGAATACTTTTTCATTGCCATTATGAATCCCCTCTCTTGATGAACTTCTATTATAGCTATAGCCATAAAGAGAGGAATATAACCAAATTGGACTCCAGCAATTAATATCAAAGGTGTATAACCATTTTAATAAGGTGGGTAAGCCATACCATTTTCCAATTTAATTTGCATTTTTTATACGTTCATAATACACATTCAAATCATTATAATATTTATTTAACGAAGAAGTTGATACATCAAAAGATTCGGCAATTTCTTTGATCGTCATTTCGAGTGGTTCAAAAAAACCATTCTCTTGCCCGAACCTGATAGCACCAGCAGAAATCGCTACTTCTTTACGCGCATTCGGTTGCTGTTCTACTAGATAATCTTCCACTATTTCTACAAGTTTCTGATATTCTCGATTATTTTTCTCCAAGAAATCTATCGCTACTTGTAGAACTCCCGCTTCAAAGTGCGTATATTCTCCGCCTTCGTAACCATTCTCACCAAGTAATGTCCACAACATAGTAGCCTTTTCTTTCAAAAATGCTGGAGCTGATAATTCCTCTTGAGATTCAAATTGACTAACGATAGAGAAAAACACGTTTTGATGATCTGTCGGAAAGAAGATTAAACTAGAAATAGCTAAATAATGATCTTCTTTCGATGTTCCATCCGGCAAGATGAAACAATACATATGTACACCTACGGGCACCGGCTTTTCACCTTCGCGTCTTAATCGAATCGTTTCTTTCGTCAAAATATGTGTTACAGTCATATAATGATCGTCCACATCTATTACTTCACCAACAAACACACGTGGTTCATTCCACTGTTTGATGGCGTTCAACGTAGAGGGTCTTACGATCTTCTTCCGTTGTTTTTCTAAATAGCCTGCCCAAATCTCCGGTTTATGATGGAAGAAAAATTCATCAAGTACAATTGCTTCGATCATTTCTTCGTCCAAGTATTGTTTTAGTGGTTCGTTCCACGTTTTCACAAGTTCCGCAAAAGCTGGTACATCTTTTCTTTCTGGATATTCATCATAAAATGTTTGTAAAATACGCTCTATTTCTTCTGTTTGTACTTCTTCTATTGTAATGGTCTCTTTTGACTCACAACATTTTTTATATTTTTTCCCGCTGCCGCATGGGCATGGATCATTACGTCCTACCATAAAAACACGTCCTTCAATATAATCAATTACGCCTCGGTGTAATTGCTTCCAGATTTTGATTTGCGTCTATTAACTCCCTTCAAAATCTGTGACATCCGCCAGAGGCTTAAATTGAATCAGCAGAAAGCTTGGTACTGCTGATTCAATTTAATAATTGCCGAAGTATTAGTTTATCATGTTTTGCCTAAAATATTAAGGTATGAACGACTTGGGACATACTTCCAAGGAAGGTGCTCCTGCTTAAGTTAATTTCTATTTTACGGATATTACAACTAAACTCATATTTCTTACAACTAAAACAATCATATTTACAACTAAATGCTCCAAAATCCCAACTAAACCACTCATTATTCCAACTAACGAAAAAAAGTGCTCTTGAGTCAATGACTTTAAGAGCACTTTTCAAAGATTATTGCGCAATATACCCATCAGATTAAATGGAAGTCCATCCACCATCTACTTTTAAAGTTTCGCCTGTTACAAAGTTAGCTAGATTGGAAGCTAGATATAGAACTGCTCCAGAAACATCTTGCGGTTTGGAAAGTCCTTCTAATAGAATACGACTTTCCACGTCCTTTTTAAAAGCTTCGTCTTCAAACATTTTTTCCGTAAACTCAGTTTCCACAAATGTCGGAGCCACAGCGTTCACTTTAATACCTAACTTCGCCCATTCAACAGCTAAAGCTTTCGTCATTTGCACGAGCCCACCTTTACTTGAACAATATGCCGCTCGTTTATAGTAGCCAACAAACGCCATTTGGGAAGCTATATTAATAATTTTCCCACTTTTTTGTTCAAGCATATATTTTGCGGCTGCTTGACTAGCAAAAAATGCCGATTTTAAATTTAAATCGAGCACTGTATCCCAATCTGTCTCCGTTACTTCCATTGCGGGCTTTGCAATATTCACTCCGGCGTTATTCACTAGTACATCTACCGTTCCAAATTTGGTAGCCGCTTGATCGATTAAATCCTTCACAACCGCAATATCACTCATATCTCCTTGCACAGCAATACATTTGTCATTAAATGCATGCAACTCACTGAGTGTCTCCTGCAAAGCTATGTCACTTCGTCCGGAAATTACAACATTAGCGTTCAGTTTAGCAAAAGTAATTGCAATATCTTTTCCTATTCCTTTACTTCCACCGGTAACAATTACTGTTTTATTTGCTAGTTCTGAGAAAAAAGGCTGCATTATTTCCCCTCGTTTCTTTTCAAATCATTTTTTAAGAAATGAATAAGCGTTTGCTCACGCTCTGCATTTTTCTGCTCCGAGAAATCGGCATCCCACGTATAAAAACCTTCTCCGTTTTTATCCCCAAACTTATTCTCTTCTACGAGTTTAGTAAGTACAGAACCTGATTTCTGATCCGTACTTAAATCTTCAAATAAATAATTCGAAATCGCTGAAAATACATCTAACCCGCCCATATCGGCAGTCATCAATGGTCCAGTTACTGGTAACCGGCGTCCTATGCTGTATGTTACTGCCGCGTCAATATCTTCTTTCGTTGCCACGCCTGCATCAAGTAACGATTGTGCTTCCCGGAACAATGCATATTGTAAGCGGTTACCAATGAATCCTGGAATCTCTTTGTTTAGTAATATTGGTTGTTTATTCATATCTTTCATTACTTGCATTGCACGTTCTACCGTTTGATTATCCGTTTGTTCCCCTTTTACAATTTCTACTAAAGGGATTAAATGTCCTGGATTCCAAAAATGGGTTACGACAAATCGATTTGGATATTGCATTTCTTCTGCCAGTAAGCTAGGTTTAAAACCTGATGTATTACTAGCAATGACAACTTCTTCGCTTACCAAACTTTCAATTTTTCTATACATTTCTTTTTTCATGTCTAACACTTCTGGAATTACTTCAATAATAAAGGTAGATTGTGCGATTGTTTCTTCTAACGATGTGGACAACTCAATTTTCTCTCGAATTTGTTTAGCAGTTTCTTCATCGAATACATCATTATCTGTCATTACTGTTAACTTACTTCGTAAACCTCTGTCCGCGTTTTCCAAATCTTTTTCATTAATACCATACACTTTTACAGATATCCCTGCCCAAGCTGCGGATAATGCTATCGAATGCCCCATAGTTCCACAACCAATAATTGATACGTTTTCCATATAATCCACGTCCCCTTCATGTTTTTATGTCTAACGATATATAACCCAACAAACTTATGATTGAACAGTTTGTTGGGCATATTTGTACTTCTAATTTTTAAATTCCCAAACCAAGTGAGAATAATATAATAGCTAAAACAACACCTAATCCCGCTACGACTACCGTTACTGCACCTAACGCAGGATATGCATCTTTGTGCGTTTCACCACAAATCGAACGAATGGTAGTTACAACATATCCACCTTGCGGCAAGTGATCTAGTGATCCTGACGAAATTGCCACTGTTCGGTGCAACGCTTCCGCATTAACACCTAAGTCTAAATAATGTGGTGCTAAAAGTGGTAATGCAATTGCTTGTCCACCTGAAGATGATCCAGTTATACCTGCAATAGCTCCTACTGCCACTGCTCCACCAATTAGCGGACTTCCAGGAATTCCAGTCACGAAGTCAACAGCCGTTGTAAATGCAGGTGTTGCTTTTACTACTCCACCAAATCCAACAACCGCAGCCGTATTTGTAATAGCAACAACCGCTCCCATTGCCCCTTCTCCAAATGCTTTTCCAATGTCCTGGAAGTACTTTCTGTTAATCAGATAAGTTGCGATAACACCGCCAGTCAAAGCGATGATTAAAGCAGAAGTTCCAAGTGAGTTATGGAAGAAAAATGAAATTGCTAAAACGACTAATAGTGGAACCATACTTAACAGTGGATCAGGTAGTTCAGTACGAGCTTCTGTAGTAGGATCTGTATCTCTGCCTACAAATCTCTCTCCTTTTGAAACTGCTTTTAAAATCATTTTTTTCAGCCACCAATAACCAAAGACCATCATAAATACTGCAACGATAATACTTACTTCCCATCCAGCATATGGAGTAGTCCCTAAAAATTCAATCGGAATCCAGTTTTGTATTTCTGGTGACCCCGCTGAAGTCATTGTGAAAGTTGTAGAACCGAAAGCAAGCGCCGCTGGTATAAAGCGTCTCGGTAGATCTGCTTGTCTAAACAAACTTATAGCCATTGGATAAACAGAGAATGCTACAACGAACAAGCTTACCCCACCGTAAGTTAATACAGCACAGGCAATAACAACCGCTAATACCGCACGTTTCATACCAATTTTACTAACAATCCATCTAGAAACACTGTCAGCTGCTCCGCTATCTTCCATTACTTTACCGAAAATCGCACCAGCTATGAACATTAGATACCATGAGCCTATAAAACCAGTAAACCCTGACATATAATTCGTTAAAAAGTTTGCTGCACCCTCTTCCGCAAGCTGCGGAAAAATTGGCAAGCCATTTAATATCGCTACTAACAATGCCATTAGCGGGGCTGCAATAAGAAGGTTCATGCCCTTCATCGTCAAATAAATCAGTAGCGCTAAGCCACCAAATAAACCAATCATCCCTAACATAATTTTCCCCCCAACAACCCTCTATTTTAATTATTTATTTCCGTATCTTCTTACGCGAAGTAATGCTTGTTCAGCATGTCCAGCGAAATTTTCTAATTGGCAAAGTCGAGCTGCATACTCCCCAATATAAGCACTAGCTTCAGGAGTTACTTTTTGATATGTAACTGTTTTGATGAATTTACCAACCCATAGTCCACCAGTGTAACGAGCTGCACCTTTTGTTGGTAATGTGTGGTTCGTTCCAATTACTTTATCACCGTAAGCTACATTTGTTTCAGGTCCTAAGAATAGGCAACCATAGTTCGTCATATTTTCAAGGAAGTAATTTGGATCTTCCGTTAAAATTTCTACGTGTTCAAAAGCAAGACGATCTGCTTCAATTCGTGCTTCTTCTATAGAATCTACTAATAGAATCTGACCGTAATCTTCCCAAGAAACGCGAGCAACATCTGCAGTTGGTAGTGTTTTTAGTTGACGTTCAATTTCTTTCACTGTTTCTTCTGCTAGTTTCTCAGATGTTGTAATAAGTGCGCCAGGTGAAGTTGGTCCATGTTCTCCTTGACCAAGAATATCCGTTGCAACCATTTCTGCATCTGCAGTATGATCTGCTACAACTAATGTTTCTGTAGGACCAGCAAATAAATCAATACCAACACGACCGTATAACTGACGCTTCGCTTCTGCAACAAATGCATTCCCAGGTCCAACGATCATATCTACTGATTGAATTGTTTCAGTACCAATCGCCATAGCAGCCATCGCTTGAATTCCGCCTAATAGATAAATTTCATCTGCTCCGGCTAAAGACATAGCAGCGATAGTTGCGTGTGGAATTTCTCCGTTAATCGGAGGAGTACAAGCGATTACACGCTTAACACCTGCAACTTTAGCAGTTAGAACACTCATATGTGCAGAAGCTACCATTGGATAACGACCGCCCGGAATATAACAACCGACACTGTTTACTGGAATATTTTTATGTCCTAAAATAACACCCGGAATATTTTCAACTTCCACGTCATGCATAGAAGCAAGTTGAGCTTCTGCAAATTCACGAATATTTTTTTGAGCAAATTTAATATCTGCAATTACTTCCGCAGGAACATTAGAGACAATTTCACTAATTTGAGATTCAGTTAATCTGAACGATTCAGGTGACCATTTGTCGAATTTATCAGATAATTCACGAACTGCTTGGTCTCCTCTTTCTTCTACATCTTTCAATGCTTCGGATACTATTTGAGAAACTTTTAAATCGTTTGCACTTACTTCTTCCTGAGATTTACCGGCTTTTAATATTTTCACCATTTTATATTCCTCCCTTTATATGTAAACGTATACATTAATATCTTTGCATACGTATGCAAAATATTCCCCTCACGAGTAGATTATTCTAAAAATAAGCGCAAGTCAATAAGAATTATGTAGTTTTTCGCACAATTAGTGCTCCATTAACTTCGACATTTTCCGTGTATCCAGAGAATTCAACAATTTCAGCCATTAAGTAATTTACTGTTTGTCCGACCATTTTTGTAATTGGTTGCTCCCAGGTAGTGAGATTATATGTTGGCCATGAAGCCATATCGATATTATCGAACCCTACCACTTTCGTTTCGGTTGGGATAACAATAGAATTTTCTCGTAATGCATCTACTACACCTAGTGCCATAATATCATTTGCAACAAAAAATCCAGCAGGTATTTTCCTTTGTGCAATAATTTTTTGCGCCATTTTATAGCCCCCTTCATATGTGTAATCAGAAGTATACTTTTTATATGGAACATTATTTTTTTCAAGTATAGAGGTGAACCCTATTTCTCTCTCTTTACTTGTCGATGTATTTTCATTTCCCGAAATATATACTAAATCGGAGCAACCTTGTTCTATTAAATACTCCGCGATTTTCCCACTAGCATTCAAGTTATTACAACAAACAGAGTAAAATTGCTCATTGTCAATTTTACGATTAAAAAGAACAAGTGGAATTCGATTCTTCTTAAAATCTTCCGTAACATTCAACGACAACGATGCATCCGTAATTATTACTCCAGCTACATTATAGTTCAGCAAAATTTCGATATCTTCTTTTTGTATTTCATCATTGTTTGTATATACAAACAAAATGCTATAACCTAACTCTTTAAAGGAAGTTGTAAATTGTTTTAATACTTGTGGATAGAAAGGGTTTTGAATTCCTTTCATCACCAATCCTATAATTTTTGTGCGGTTCGTAATGAGGCTTCGTGCAAATTCATTCGGTCTATACCCCAATTCCTTCGCTGCGGCTAATACTTTTTCACGGGTTTTCTTAGAAACCGATGCCCCTTTAAAATAAACCCTCGATACAGACGATTGTGAAACGCCCGCAAGCTTCGCAACATCTTTTGCTGTAACATAATACTTCAAAACGCCCACTACCTTTTCCAAATATAATAATGTTTAGACTATACTATGTATCCTTGATTCTGAAAACACATTATTTTTAAAATTTTCAGAATGAAAAAAGTTTTACTAAAACATGTAATATATGTTCTATCTACTGTATTTATCTAGCACATTGCAATACTATTTAAGATAGCAATATTTCCCGTTAGTAATCAATTTTCTATACAAGTAATAGATTTAAATACCTAAAATCAATAATGTTGGACAGATTCAAAGTTACTAATAAATGGAGAGGATTGAAGAAATGGAACGCAATTATAATGCTAACTTTTTACACCAATCTTTATTTGAATATAATCCCGATATTGTATATTTTAGTAATACGTCGGGGACTTTAGAAAAAATGAATGAAGTATTTTTTCAAAAACTTGGATTTACTTATAGTTACGAAATAAACACAATTGATTCCTTACTTCCTTCAAATTTCATCCAGATGTACAAAGAAGCATTCTATAAAGTACTCTCCGGTACTCCACAAAATTTTAATATAAAATTTATACATAAAATGGGGCATATAATGGACATCAATTTAACTATGATGCCTGCTTATTTAGATGGGCTTATACACGGTGCCTTCGGAATTGCAAAAGATATAACGGATCATATGGAAGCAGTAAAGTTGAATACCTATTTAGCAAATTATGATTCATTAACTGGATTACCAAATAGGCGGCTATTTCAAGAAAAGCTCGAACAAGCAATAATCGTCGGGAATACATTAAATCAAAAAGTAGCCGTTATGTATTTAGACTTAGATCGGTTCAAATATATTAACGACACACTTGGTCATACGCTCGGGGATCAATTACTTATTCAAATTGCAAATAGACTAAACTATTGTCTAGTTGAGAACGCTGTTATAGCTCGACTTGGAGGAGACGAATTCGGTGTTCTATTAACGAATTTTTATACCCAACAAGCAAAAGAGCGTTCGAAAAGTATAATTGAATCTTTGGATGAACCATTTCTTGTAGAAAATTATAATCTTTTCGTTACAACGAGTATTGGAATTAGTATATATCCACATGACGGAGAAGACTCACTTACATTAATGAAAAATGCCGATTCAGCTTTATATAAAGCCAAAGAATTAGGAAAAAACAATTTTCAAGTATTTTCATCTTCTTTAAATGCCCAAACGTATAAGATTTTTTCTTTAGAGTCCAGTCTTCGTAAAGCAATTGAACTGGGCCAATTTGAATTGTACTATCAGCCAAAAATTTGCCCAAGCACCTATGAAATTGTTGGTGCAGAGGCACTCATTCGTTGGAATCATCCAGAATGGGGACTTGTGTCTCCAGATGAATTTATTCCATTAGCTGAGGAAACGGGACTTCATATTGAAATTGGAGCCTGGGTTAAACGGACTGCCTGTACTCAAAATAAATCATGGCAAGAAGCTGGCTTACCAAAAGTTCCAGTTTCTATTAATCTATCAGCAAATCGTTTTTTAGAAAAAAGTTTAATTACTAATGTAATTGAAATATTAGAAGAGACAAAATTAGAATCCCAATACTTAGAAATAGAGATTACCGAATCATCTCTATTAGAAAATGAAAAAGTTGTTTTTTCTGTTCTAGAAGAACTGAAGAGTTTAGGTATCAAAGTTTCATTAGATGATTTTGGTACAGGTTACTCTTCTCTTTCCTCCCTAAAACGCTTCAAAGGACTAATTGAAGTTCTGAAAATTGACCGGACATTTATTAATGATTTAACTCCAAAGGATACAGCTGATTCAAACTTTATCACAAAGATGATCATTCAATTATCACAGCAATTAAATATGAAAGTCGTTGCAGAAGGTGTAGAAACTGTAGAACAACTTAAAGTCTTAAGCAATTATAACTGCGATCTTATTCAAGGTTATTTATTTTCTAAACCGGTATCGGCAACAGAATTTGAAAAACTATTGCGTAAAGGTATATTGATGCCTGAAGAAATGAATAGCATAGAACATAAATTTACAGATTACGACAAAAATCTCCGAATTATATTAGAGAATCCTTTAAAAACGACGATGACTTTAACGCAAATTCGCGGTAATAAAGTGGAGCTAGGTACAATGGATGTTCTAATAGAAGAAATTCAAACGAAAAGATTGCAATTTTTATCGAATATAAAATTAGCAGTCAATAATGAGATTATTTTAGAGTTAAAAACAGAGATTCTAAGTCAATTAGTAAATTTTGTTGGGACAATTATTTCTATAAAAGAACCTAAACCTAACGTGTTTCAATATGTTTTGGAATATAAGATGGAGAAAAGTGAGTTAGCAAACATCACTACTGCTCTAGATAAATTTGGTGCTGCTCTTCATGAACCATCACTCGTATCGAAATCTAGTTTTATTCAAGCGGATCGATATGCATTTTTTAATAAAGTTTGAATTAATGAAGCCATCCTTTTAGGATGGCTTTGGCTATTATTCATTTGAAGTAAACCATTCAATTACTCTTTATTGTTTCTAAAAATTATTACTCTCTCTGTTCCTAAACTATTCTTCATGCTTTCTAAAAAACAAGGAACCCCCTACTAAAAACACACCACTAAATAGAAAAATTCCTATCATTCCTACAGAACCACCAATCACCCCAAAAAAAGTTGGAGCAATTAACTGAGAAAAACGATTTGTAGCAATTCGAAGTCCTAATACCTCCCCTGTTCGATTAGGAGGAGACGCATTATATGTAGTCGTCATGGAAATAGGTTGTCCACAGCCTAATCCAAGCCCCATCACAATTGCAAATACAGCAATCAGATACGCTGAATGACTGAATGGCAATAAGAGAAATGCTATTCCAGCGACTAAAATTGACATGAACAATACGGTATCCCGCTTGTAAGTTTCTAATAGTTTTGGCAATATAAAGCGGACAAACATGGTAGCAAGTCCTTGTAATGCGATAATCCAGCCTATTGTA
Source organism: Psychrobacillus sp. OK032 (assembly GCF_900111345.1). Lineage (GTDB taxonomy): Bacteria > Bacillota > Bacilli > Bacillales_A > Planococcaceae > Psychrobacillus. The sequence goes on along the minus strand of NZ_FOGY01000003.1, from coordinate 105,795 downwards.
GAAGTCGATAAATGCATCTGCTTTCCTAGCAATGGGAAATATGCGACAAAAATATCTTTCGAGTATAGTACAAGTGCACTTGAAAACAATGCTTTCCTTACAAGCTTATTTTCAAATAGCTTGAACGAATCAACTAATTTAGTCGGTGGTCTACTAACTTTCTCTGCTGCCTTCGGAATTCGGAATGAAAAAACTATAGAAATAACGCCAATAACTATACAAAAAACGTAAACTACTTGAAACGATACATGTTCGGATAAATAACCGCCAACTAAAGGACCAATAACAGCCCCTAAAGCTACACACAGACTAAACATACTAAAGAAATAGTCTCGATTTTTAGGGTTAGATTGGTGACCTAACTGGTTTTGCAAAGCAATAGGTATACATATATTGGCAAGACCTAATAGCAATTGACTTGCAAATAATGCCCATATCGCCGAGTAAAGAGTAGGAATAATCATTCCAGCAATGGAAACTACAAAACCAAAAATGATTGGCATTCTATTTCCAAATTTATCAATTACTTTCCCTGCATGAATAGAAAAGATCAGTGGTAAAAATGCGAACGATGATGTTAAGATACCAATCATAAAAATAGACGCTCCAAATTCATCGGCTGATAGCGTAATAACTGGTCTTGTTGCATTAATGATTGTCTGAAATAAAAAAATTAGTAAAAGAATTCCCCTTAAGTTCATATGTACCCCTACCCGTGTTCTTTTTTAACATATCACACTCGTAACAAATCATATTATACCAATATATGAATTAGAAGTTGTTATATTTTTGAAATCTTCTGTTTCGTCTACTGATCACTTATATTTGTAAATTATTCAATTAATACTGTTTTTTCAGTCTATTCAGTTGATTGTTATCCTCATTATGTTCTATCATATAAAGAACAAAGATTTAATGAAAAGAGGATATCTAAAGATGACAATCCTAATGGTAGACGATAATTCAGTAAATTTATTTGTAATTGAAAGCATCCTAAAAAAAGCAGGTTATGAGAATTGTCATCCATTAAATTCTGCTGAAGAACTATTCCAGTACTTACGAATGGATGAAATAGAAGCACCGGTCCCAATGGTTGACCTTATCTTATTAGACATTATGATGCCAAAAATCGATGGAATTGAAGCTTGTCGACGTATTCAGCAAGATGATAGATTAAAAGAGATACCTATTATTTTTTTGACTGCTTTAAATGACTCTAAAAATCTAGTAGAAGCATTTGATGTTGGAGGAACTGATTATGTTACTAAACCAATTGACAAATTAGAGTTTTTGGCAAGAATTCGACTTGCTTTAAGATTGAAATATGAAAAAGATAGAAATAAAGAGCAGGAAACGAAGATGCAGGATGATTTATTACTTGCCATGCAAGTGCAAGGCAGTTTATTAAATGACTCCATTATTGATAAGCATTTAAGTATTCAAGTATCTCATCGTCCTTCTGATAACCTTTCGGGAGATATGTACCACTGGCATAAATTCAGTGATCATCGATATGGTATTATCCTCTTTGACATGATGGGACACGGTATTAGTGCTTCACTTGTGAGCATGTTCATTTCCTCCGTTTTAAGGGATGTAATAAAGAACTTAGAAGATCCAATACTCGTTATTAAAGAACTAAATCGTTACATGACCTCTTTGCATGATAAAAATAATTTAAATTATTATTTCACTGCAATCTACCTAATCATTGATACGGAGAAACAAGAAATAGAATATGTAAATGCGGGACATCCCCCAGGGTTCTTACGAATTGATGGAACACTTCTTACACTGGAAAGAGGGGCTTGTGCAGTCGGAATGTTTGATGATATACACGTAAAGAAATCGAACATTTCATATAAACAGGATATCCAACTTTTACTCTACACAGACGGAATACTGGAGTCAGAGGCCGTTGATGAAATGGAGACTATTGATAAATTACAATTGGTTACTATGCAAGAATGGAAAGAAACAGATTGTCTATTCCAGACGATTCTCAGCGATATTAACCAGTCCAAACAAAAAGATGATATATGCTTGTTGATGATAAAAACGAAATGAGAAAAGTGCAAGTATCCTCTAAGTACAAACTGTTTTGTATCGTTTTCAGAGGTCTTTGGACAGACTAATTACTATATCATTACTGATTAGTTTTTAAAAGAGGCCAGTAATCTTATTGCGTTTGTTTTTCTGTCCGTCGCCCTACTTCGACAATACGAATAAGGTTATAATCTTTTTCGATAATAAGTAAGTAGATGCTTTCCAACCTTTTAAAAAGAGGACAGTCTAGGAACGCGACATGGTCATGGTGCTTCTCCGCAAAATAAAAGAACATTTTGCAACAACACCCGTTGCAGGCCACCGAAGACGTATTTCGTCGGTTGCTCTACTGCTCCTCTATACAATAGCTGCTAATGATTTTTGGGTCTTATTCTCTTTTACAAGCAGAAGTAAATTATAGAAATGCTCTTATTAAAGATTCTCGCTAACAACAGGTCCATCCCCTCTAACTTACCTTGTGTACAATCCACTCCATTTTCCTATCGTTGAAAGTACCAGTGACTTTATGCACTTAAACAAGAATGCTTCATTATTTTTTATTTGTCTTTTCTCTTATGATCGATTTGAAATCATTTTATTGATTGCAGTGGAAGGCGGCGACTCCTGCGGGATGAGTGAGACAGATGAGACATCACATCGTACGCGAAAGCGGCGGTGATGGCTCATCGCTCACCCCGCGGAAAGCGTCCGCCTGTAACGGAAATCAGCGGTACCCTTTAATAGAACCTACTCTTCAAATACCAGAAACACTATTTTTTACTTACTTGTCATTTATTTTATGATTGATTTGAAATCATTTAATTGATAGCAGAGGAAGGAGGCGACTCTGGTGGGATGAGTGAAGATGAGACCTTACAATTTCTTATTCTTTGAAAAAGCAGCTTCTCCCAAAAACAAATTGGGTAGAAGCTGCTCTTATTTTTTTCGATATATCGGCTCATCTGTCGAAATCTCCTCATAAGCAGCTGCATATTGGCTGATTCTCAACGATTCCTTATTCCCTAGACCAAGAAAACCGTCTTGAGATAAACTTTGGATAAATAACTCATGCACTTTGTTTTGAAGCGATGGATTGAAATATATTAATACATTCCTGCAGAAAATCACATGAAATTCATTAAACGATTGATCCGTCACTAAGTTATGCTGTGCAAAGATAACATTCTTCAAAAGTTGCTCAGAAAAAAACACATTTTGAGAATTTGTTTTATAATACATAGAAAACTCTTTCGTCCCACCTGCTTTAAGATAATTCTTTGTATAGCTTTGCATTTTATTCAACGGGACAATTCCTCGCCTTGCCTGTTCGATAGCTATTTTACTCATATCAGTTGCGTAAATCGTTGTTTTGTCCAGCAATCCCTCTTCTTCCAGTAGAATTGCCATCGAAAGTACTTCTTCCCCGGTTGCACAGCCGGCATGCCAAATTCTAATATCTTTATATTTACGGAGGATAGGAATGATATTCATTCTAAATTCTTTAAAAAAGGAAGGATCTCGGAACATTTCTGTTACAGGTACGGAAAACCCTTCGATAATTTTTTCTAGAAAACCGGGTTCATGAATCGCCCTTTCTATGAGAGAAGTTATATTTGGAGCATTCTCTATAGAACGTCTATTTTCAATCCTCCGTATAATCGAAGCACGTACATACTGTTTAAAATCATAGCCTGTTATACGGTGTATCGTTTCCAATAGCAAGTCCACTTCAAGTTCTTTTTTATAATTTTCATCGTGACTATACATTATAAATCATCCATTTCTGTTAATTAGAAACCCATACACGCAGGACCGATAAGAGTTGTTCTAAATCCAGGGGTTTACTTACATAATCAGAAGCCCCTTTCTCTAAACATTTCTTGCGATCCCGCTCCATTGCTTTTGCAGTAAGGGCAATGATAGGTAAATCCGCTAGCTCGTCATTTGAACGGATTTTTTGCATTGTTTCATATCCATCCATATTCGGCATCATAATATCCATAAGAATAATATCAAACAACAAAGGCTGTACTTCTAAAATATCCAGACATTCTAGCCCATTGTTTACGGAAGTGACAATCATTCCTTCTTGCTTCAAAGCAGCTTCTAAAGCAAAAATATTACGCAAATCATCATCTACGATTAATACATTCTTTCCCTGTAGAACATTTTGCTTTTCTACTTGAATTAAATTCATTTTTGCTGCTTCTAAAGGCAAACCTCCATCATCTATTGCAGATGCTGCAACTTCCTCTAGTGAAGTTATAACTGTATTCTCTACGTTCATCTTTTCTGAAAAACTTGGAAGGTACAATGTAAAAGTACTGCCGACTCCCTCTTCGCTCCCTAGAGTAATATAACCACCTAAAAGTTTTGCATATTCTTGGCAAATTGAAAGACCAAGACCAGTTCCTCCATATTTCCTCATTGTCGCACCATCCGCTTGTTGGAATGCTTTAAAAATCAATTGATGCTTCTCAGGCGGAATACCAATTCCTGTATCCTTTATGGAAAATGAAATCCAATAGTCTTCCTCTTTGTCAGCAAATATAGGCTCCAAGTTCTTATTTTGAACTTTTTTAATCTCTATTAGAACACTACCTTTTTCGGTGTACTTGAATGCATTAGAAAGTAGATTCTTTAAGATTTGAAGCATTCTTTTTTCATCTGTACAAAATAGATTTTGGATATTTGGATCTTTTACAATATTAAACAAAAGACCTTTTTGTTCTGCAACATGATTAAAGTTCATTTCTAAATAATTCGGCAGGTCATCGATATTCATTTCGCTATATTCAATTTCCATTTTTCCTGCCTCTACTTTTGACAAATCAAGAATATCATCGATTAATGATAAGAGGTCTTTTCCAGATGTATGGATAACTTTAGCGAATTTCTCTTCCTCTTCTCGCGATTGCTCTTGTGCATTTTCAGCAATCAGTTCGGAAAGGATTAATATACTATTCAAAGGAGTTCGAAGCTCATGTGACACATTTGCGAGGAATTCGGATTTATATTTAGAACTTAAAATTAGCTGTTCGGCTTGTTGTTCCAATTCCACTTTCGCCTGATTCAAAGCCACTGATTTTTGTTCTGCCTCTTTTGAACGTTCTTCTAGCTTTTCATTAATTGTTTGCAATTCTTCCGATTGCATTTGCAGCTCTTCTGATTGTGTTTGTAAATCATCTGACTGAACACGTAATTCCTCTGTCATAGCCTGAGATTCAGTAAGTAAACGCTCTATTTCCTCTCGATCCTTTGCACTATTTAATGTAATACCAAAGTTTTCTATAACATCTACTATGAATTGTTGATCGGATTTAGAAAAATTCGTCAGACTAAGTATTTCAATTACAGCAATTACTTCACCATCGTAAAGAACCGGTGCAATAATCATTCCTTTTGGACGAATCGTCCCTAATGCAGAAGGAATTAGTTGGAATTCGTCCAAATCATGCAGAATATGCATACGTTTTTTTAGTGCATACTCTCCGATTAAGCCTTGTCCTAATTCGAAATGATTTCTTCCTACTGTATCAAATCCATCTGCGAATGTTGCACTTTTCACAAAACGTTGCCTATTACTTCGAAAATCTCTTACATAAATAGCCCCATATGATGTATTTGCCTCTTCCGAAATTGTGGAGATAAGTACTTTACATAAGTCAGCTATAGACGTAATACCTTGGTAGGAATTAAATGTATTGCTAATGCGTCTTTGATGCATTTCTCTTTGCTCTAAATTTGTCAGCAACTCATTTGTGGCGTTGCCTAGTTCTCTAATCTCATCTTGTGTTCTTAGTTTAATTCTCCTCGACAAGTCCAGACCATTTGTGTTTGTGAAAGTAGCAATATCTTTTATCGACTCTATTACTTCGTTAATAGTTTTGACAATTGAACGAGATACCATCGTAGACATAGCTAAAGCCACTATAAACACGATTATGCCTAACGTGATTAAACCTTGAATTAACGAGTCAATATTTTGGTTTAATGCATCCGATCTTTTCTGTCTTAACTCATGTTCAACTTCTCGAAAGTTATCAAACTGGCTACGAACCAAATCTACCGTTGCCCCACCCTGATCACCTGCTAAATAATTTGACGTGTTCCCATTACTTTCTTGTTTCTTTTGGTTAATCATCGGTTCTCCCACAGTGTCAATCCATTTGTTGATATTATCTTTAATAACCAATAGTTTTGCTTGTTGCACTGGGTCATTCACTAAACTATATAATTTATCAAACTTATTTCGCCATTCTGTATTTCCTTTGTTATACGGCTGTAGATAACTTTCCTCTCCCGTAATTATATAACCTCTTTGTCCCCTCACCATATCAAGAACATATTTTTCAACTTGATGGGACAAATTCGTTACTTCAAAATCATGGATTATTATATAATCTTTATCAGCTTGTACGGAAGAAAATTGATTATTTACGAGGAAGAATGCAAAAATAACCATTATTAAAACCAATAAGTAGCCGGACATGATTTTTGCTCGAATACCGATTTTCATATTTTTTCTCATGGAATAAAGAGCCTACTTTCTATTAATAATGTATAGATATACCGCTACTAAAGTACATTATACAATAATATCAACGTATATTTTCAATAATTCGAAATCATTCGACACACCTCGACATTAGTAATCCATTTTCGCCCTCACATTTTTCCTTTTATATGGTCATTCGCCCATAATATAACACTAGAAGAAATATTTAAAATAGCATATTCTTAATAAGGCTTATATAAAGAATCTTTATTTGAGACTAATTATTTTGCAGGAGAATAGAAATGAAAAAATTATTATCTATTGTATTAGCAACTGGTATGGCAGGAGCTAGTGTATTCACCCCTTATACAAACGCGGAGGCGGCATCCATCACTAAAGCTGAATCTTTAGTAAAAGCAGCAGAACAACATGCTGGAGCTTTAAAATGGCAAATATCTGTTGAACTTACGAAAGAAATTAAGTATCCAGATATGAATATTTTCAACTTAACAAAAAACGCTTACTTAAATGCGAAAAAAGAGCTTGCAAGTGTAAGAGCGAAAGATAAAGTTAAGTTGGAAAAACGTTTAGAAGATAACGCTGGTATTCACTATACTCGCGCAATGGGATACATTGATGCCATCACTTCTGGAAAGAAGATTGTAGATAAAGCAGAAGCATTTAATAAACTATATGCGGCTAATCCAACATCTGACGTAACAGAAAAAAGTTACCATGAATTATCAAGCGAAATTCGTAAACAAGCAATCTTACTTTACCGTGTTTACGGAAAATCGACTCGTGATGCAATCTTAACTAAATACAAAACTCCTGGTGAAAAAGCACTTGAATCTTCTAAATATGTAGTTACTGCAAAAATGGAGCTAGATAAATTAGATGATTTGATTACTAAAAAAGCTGATCAAAAAACAGTAGAAGCACAAGTTTCTACATTCCTTGATGCGTTAGATGCAATTGAGGAAGAGTCAATCATTGTTGACCTTTATGATGCTTACTATGACAGCATTAGAGAAGATGAAAACTTCGTAGCGCAAGAAAAAGAAATTATGGAGTTCTTTGAGAAATCAGTTGAATATGCAAATGCAGAAGATATTGATAAAACACTTGCTTTATACAGTAAAGAATACCCTGGCTATGCAGATCTGAAAGAAACATTAAGTGCAATTTTTGAAGAACATGACATAAAACACGAAACTTTAGGATTAGAAGTTATTTCTATTTTAGATGGTACTGCGTTAGTTACGCATGATCAAACGCTAACTTTTAATGAAAATGATTCGATTGAACATTCTATTACTTACGTTTTAGCGAAAGATGAAGCTGGCGACTGGAAATACCTTGAAGAACTAGCTGAATTAGACGTAGAAGACGTGGAATAATAGATTAATAACTGTAGTTACATGTAGAAATACAAGTGGCTACAGTTTTTATATTAAAAAGAAATAATCATTCCACCTTTTCCTGCATAAGTTCCCATTGTTGCACCCATGTAACGAACTATGACATCTTTTGGCTGAAACTGTTGAATAAGTTCTGCTTTGAGTGCTTCCGCTTCTTCTACGTTTCCAGTGTGAGTAATTCCAAAAAAAGTGTTAGAAAAATCTTCTTTTCTATGACGAATAACTTCGAGTGTCTTTTTTTGAAATCTCTTCTTCCCTTGAACTTTTTCTAGAATCTCCACTTTGCCATTAACCCCTTCTAAAATCACTTTTATATTGAGGATTTTGGCTAGTGATCCTTGAAATTTACTAAGTCGTCCACCTTTTACAATGTTTTCTAACGTATCTAAGAGGATGAGAATATTCATTTTTTCTCTTTCTCGCTCCAGTTCTGTAACAATTTCTCCTATTGAATATCCATTTTGAGCAAGTTCAGCTGCACGGATAATTTGGAAACCATGAGCAAGGGAACCTGCCAACGTGTCAAACACTGTAACATTAGCACCCGAAAGTTCTTTCCCCATACATGCCGATTGATAAGTACCGCTTAATCCGGAAGAAATAGTAAGACATAACAATTCATCATCCTCCCTAAATTTAGAGAAAGTTTCCGCAAATGCTGTTGGTGACGGTTGGGATGTTTTGGGTAGGTTTTCCGAAGAAAATAGCTTCACAAAGAACTCTGGTGGCGTTAGATCAATACCTTCTAAATAGTCGTTACCTTCCATATTAACTTTCAACGGTATGACCGTAATATCATATTTCTTTAATATTTCTTTCGATAAATCTGAAGAACTATCTGTCAAAATTTTTATCATTTTGTTACCGCCTTTATGTTAAAGATTCACATCTGTTATAATAATAATTATAGCAGATACTCGTTTTTTTCATTGTTTAGTCGCTCAGAAATTGGGATATAAAGAACTTTTTTTTGTAATAATATCTTATTACTAAATGCACATGCGAAACTTTTTACTCGCTAATTCGTAAGGTGAATATACAAAGAAAGAGGCGAACACTAACAGTGAATGATTCTAAAGAGTGGCTAATAGAGGAATTAAAACAGGTAGAAAATTGGGAGAAAGATCAAAATGATTTATGGTTTTGGGAAAGACTTGGTCGCCTTCCTTTTAAAATAATCGATAAATGGACCCCATCATTCATTCAAAACAAGATCGGTGTCCTTGTAGATGAGCTTGGCCAATACGTTCAGACGGGTGGTAGTTATTTAAGTTCTCCCTCTAAAATCCCTTCCTATTTTCCCGATACGGAAGTACAAACATTAGAAGAAGTAAACAAATTACCTGTTTCCAAAATGGATGGCGCTGCAGAAAAGCTCACCGGAAACAGAAAGAAGATAGCAACGATACAAGGAGCTAGTACAGGTATCGGAGGTATTTTCACATTATCTATCGATATTCCCCTCCTTTTAGGTTTACAGTTAAAAACATTACAAGATATTGCGATTTGCTACGGCTACGATCCAAATGACAAAAAAGAACGATTATTTATCATAAAATGTCTTCAATTTGTCTCAGCTGATATAGTTGGAAAGCAATCAATTCTTGCTCAACTATCTATGTTTGATCAACAAAATGAACAGGCAAAACGAGAAGTGTTATCGGAATTACAAGGATGGCGTGAAGTAATGTTTTCTTACCGTGATCAATTCGGATGGAAAAAACTATTTCAAATGATTCCAATAGCTGGTCTCGTGTTTGGTGCGTTCATTAACCGGTCTGCTATAAACGATATAGGAGAAGCAGGTCAAATGCTATTCCGGAAAAGAAGAATTATCGAGAGACTGGAGAATCATACAAACTACGACATTTTTCCCGAAAAATAATTAATCTCTCCTACTTTTCATTCATTTCTTCAATTTACTTAAGAAGATATTCCCTAAAATGAATTTATTATGTGTCAAATAGGATATACTATTACTATAGACCGTAAATAAAAGAAGAAGAGGAGGTATGAATGTGTCAGTTGCTAGTGAAGCATCTCAAGTAAACCTAGATTTTTTAATTAATGATTTGGGCCTTCGACAAGTATCAAATACCGCCCTGTTTCGAAAGGGAAATATACTAGTTATTTCGCCATCTGTACAAAACAAATCAAACACATTTGAACTCGGAGAATCACTTATGAAAAAATTTGATCCCGACACAGATGAAGGATATTTACTCATCCGTATAAAAGACAAGTTCTTAATGGCAAAGCTTCATCCTTTTCAAAGAAAAATGATGACTGCCGACACGGAAAAGAGTACAAAAAGTAAGCCTTCTTTTTGGAAATTTAATGTCATTGAATCCATTATTCCACGTATTGAAAATAATGGGGATCGTGAGCTAACCTACAAAATCCAAGCTCCAACAACAAAACAATTAATTACTTTTTTTAACAAAGAATAGTAATTTGGCACTGAGAATATATATTCTCAGTGTTTTTATTTTGCATGATTAAAATAACTGTTTCATGCCATATTAGGATAGAACGAAAAATAGAAAGGAGAATTAACATCGGCAGAGACAATAAGCAAGGTAAAAGTAAAAACAAAGACACGCTTCCACAAACACCTAAAAACCAGAAAATAAAACCAAATAATATGCAAGAAGAAATTGCTGCGGAGTTTGCAGAGCTTCGAGAAAACACTTCGAAGAAAAAAAGAAAGTAAAAAAAGCCTCTTAAAGGGGCTTTTTTTACTTTTTGATTTAACACTATTTTCGTACGTATTTTTAATTCCCTTATACTTTAGCCTCTATAAAATGGTATTAGTCCCCTTTTATACAGGTAAGCAACGGTATTTAGTAAAGTAGCTGAAATTTTCTTTGGAAAATAAGCTTTAACATAATGCATTTGATACGCTTTTTTTAGATTATGCCACTGCATACAATTTTTCGCTTGTCTAAAGCGTGCGACATCGATTATTCTTATTTCTCTATTGGATGTGATAAAAATATTTCGCAAGTGAATATCAGAAGGATTTAGTCCTCGGGCAGAGGCTAATGATAATGCAAAATCAATTTCTTTTATATGTGCTATCTTTATTTCTTCACCATAGGTCATACATTCAAAAAGAGTATGCCCATCAATAAAGTCTATAACTATATAATTTGCTCCTACGTGATAAATGGATGGGTAATAAGAGATCCCTTGCAGTATTTTATAAATCTCAGCCTCTTCTTTCGCAAGATGCATAAAATTTGGAAAGAATATTTTCATTGCTTTATCCGTAGATTTTATTTTAAAAACAAATGCACTTCTTCCCGTACCAACAAGCTGTAAGGAATCATCATAGCTAATCAGATGATTTTCCTTGTTAATAATGACTGTACTTGCAAGTGCTTCAAAAGTATTCACAATTTGACCTCCAATATGTGTATAGAAAATAACAAAAGCGCAAGCACCTGTCTTTGCCCCCGAGGGGTAAGGTGCTGGAGTCTAGATGTAGAAGTTCTTGTAGAAAGTTATCCATATGTCTAGAAGTTAATAATTTCCTAAATAAAAAAAAGACGATATAACCAAGATCTGGTCCATCGTCTTTTAAAAGAACAAGAGACCTCACCAAATAATTGGTAAGGTCTCGCAAACAACAATCGTTGCCAACAAAGCCGAGGAGATAAATCCTGTATTGACGACTTCGCTGTATAGCTACTCCCCTTAACGGAAGTTGAGTATTCATTTAGTAGGCTTATTATAAGCTGTGCAAGCTTGTGAGTCAATTATTTGGATTGACCATTTATCTCCTTATTGCGTATAATGTATATGAGCATATGTTCATATACATTATACGGGGTGATTCGAGTGATATTCGATGTAATAGTGATAGGTGCAGGTCAAGCTGGGTTATCAATGGGGTACTACTTACAGAAATCATCCTTATCGTTCCTTATTCTTGATAAAAATGAACGCATCGGGGAAGTTTGGAGAAATCGGTATGACTCTCTTGTTTTATTTACACCACGTTCTTATAGTTCGCTACACGGTCTACCTCTGGAAGGAGATCTAAATGGTTTTCCGACCAAAAATGAGATAGGAGATTACTTAGAACGTTATGCTAATGCGTTTGATTTACCAATACAAAACAATACGGAAGTACAACAAATAACTAAATTAGATGGAATTTTTCATATAACAATTCAGAATTCATCTCTGCAATGCAAGAACGTGATTATCGCTTCGGGTCCTTTTCAACATCCAAATATCCCTAGTTTTTCTAGAGAGCTATCAAAAGAAATAGTACAGCTACATTCTTCACAATTCAAAAATCCTTCACAACTTCAGAAAGGAACTGCTTTAGTAGTCGGAGGTGGAAATTCTGGAGCTCAAATTGCGGTAGCACTATCGGAATCCCATTACACCTATCTATCTGTTGGGAAGAAAATTCGTTTTCTCCCCTTAAGCTTCGGGAAGAAAAGTACTTTTGAGTGGTTGGACAAATTGGGAATTCTTAAATCGAGAAATACTTCTTTGATTGGTAAGAGAATTCAAAATATGGGTGATCCAGTATTCGGATATGAACTACTGGATAAAATAAAAGATGGTAAAGTTAACATAAAAAGCAGAACAGTTAGTGTCAAAAAAGACAGCATTACATTTAATGACGGCACTTCGTTACATGTCGATAATATCATTTGGGCTACCGGCTTTATACCAGACTACTCATGGTTAGATTTTCCGAACATCCTTTCACCAAACGGAAGTGTGAAACATAATAGAGGAATTACTGAAGTAGAAGGACTTTTCTTCCTTGGTCTACCGTGGCAACATAGAAGAGGATCTGCTGCGCTATTTGGAGTAGGAGACGACGCACAGTATCTATTTCAAGTTTTAAATGAAAGGAAGGATCTCTAAATGAAGCAACAAGAGCATGCATTTTTATCTCCAAATACGGTCGATGATGCTTCCCGTATTTTTAAGGCATTAGCTGACCCAACTCGAATTAAAATATTATATTTGCTATCTCAAGAAGAATGTTCAGTAAGTCATATTACGAAAATATTGAATATGACACAGTCAGCAGTATCACACCAACTAAGCTTACTAAGAAATTTACGTCTTGTTAAATACAGACGAGATGGGAACACTTTTTATTACACTTACGACGATGAACATGTAATTACTATTTTAAATCAAGTCATTTCACATATTGAATGTAAATAAGGAGGAAAATTTATGGGTCATCACCATCATCATGGTCACGACCATCACGGACATTCACACAGCCATTTTGAGGAGTCTCGGGAAGGAAATAAAAAAGGATTACTAATTGCTCTACTTATTACGACCGGAATTATGTTTTTAGAGTTCTTTGGAGGGTTATTCACAAATAGCTTAGCTCTATTATCTGATTCAGGACATATGTTAAGTGATGCGAGCGCTTTGTTTTTAAGCCTAGTAGCTATTTGGTTTGCTTCAAAAGCACCTTCACCTCATAAGACATTTGGGGGTTATCGTTTTGAAATATTAGCTGCATTATTTAATGGTATAACGTTATTTATTATTGCTGGATTTATCGTTTGGGAAGCATTTGGTCGATTTTTCGAACCGCAAGCAGTTGCAAGCGGAACAATGATGCTGATTGCTGCAATCGGATTGTTTGCAAATTTATTGAGTGCTTGGGCTTTAATGCGAAAAGGTGATGTAAAAAACAATGTAAATTTAAGAGGGGCATATTTACATGTGCTTGGAGACGCTTTAGGATCTATCGGTGCAATAGTAGCTGGAATTCTCATGCTATTATTTGATTGGTTCATCGCTGATCCGATCATTTCAGTCCTCGTCGCTTTATTAATCTTGAGAAGTGCCTGGGGGCTTATTAAGCATTCCGTTCATATCTTAATGGAAGGAACACCAATTTCCATCGATCAAACCGAAGTTAAGGCTGAATTAGAAAAAATTGAGGGTGTCAACAATGTCCACGACCTTCATATATGGACGATTACTTCTGGATTAGACTCATTAAGCTGCCATCTTGTTATTCATGATGAGAGGAATAGCCAACGTATTCTTCAACAAGCCATTGATAAATTACAAGAGTCATTCCACATAGAGCATGCAACTATTCAAATAGAAACCGTTGAGATCAAACACGGTGAATTGAAATGTCATTTGAAGTAAAAATTCTTACCTGTATTTCACAAAATATATAACATCAATCTGTGGGGCTGTCTCTGTGAGATGTCGCTTTCCAAAGTAGTGATTTCTTCCGCAAAAGAACAAAAAACATAAATGACCTTTCTGTGTATCTTGTTTTTCGAAGCAGCCTGGTGTGCAGTATAGGGATGCTGCGTCGTATGAAGTGTCCGCAAGGATTTCCGCTGCAGGGCGGGCGCTTTCCGCGGGGTGAGCGATGAGCCTTCACCGCCCCTACGCGTACGTTGTGAAGTCTCATCTGTCTCACTTAATCCCGCTGGAGTCGCCGCCCTTCCGCTCCAATCCAAAGATATTTGCTTGCTTATCAGCGGCACTGCTCTAAATTATCTTATGTAATATTTGCCTAAAGTAAATTCCAAAAAATAGTTGAACAAGACATAGCATGCTGTGAACACGACAAAACTTGTCTCGAAAGCGACATAAGGTCCACTGAACATGAGAAAACCAATCGAGCGAAGGCTTGGGTCACTATACAATTAATGATTGCACAGTATATCGACACGGAGTGGTGTTTTTATGTGCCAGTATCCAATAAATAGCAAAGTGCAACAAGCCAGTCACTGTAAGCAACCAGTATTCGGAAAACACAAATTGCGGGTGTTAGCACCCATTTTTTTAAAACAAGTTCTCATCGAGTGAGACGAAGGTGTATAAGAGATATTATTCCAATAAATAGTTGAATAAAACAATATTATACCTAGTAAATGCTCCACTTATTTGGAGACAGTATTTTCTAATTAGGTCTAATAAATATTTGCATAGTGGACCCGATGAATTTTAATCTCTGATAACTGCAGACGCCAAATTAGCAAGAAATTCCTATTGATTGAAGTGGAAGGTGGCGACTCCAGCCGGATGAGTGAGTAGATGAGACATCACACCGTACGCGTAAGCGGCGGTGATGGCTCAACACTCACCCGGCGGAAAGCGTCCACCTGTAGCGGAAATCATAGCGGTCACCTAATAAACTTTTTACGAAGCATTATCTCTAACTAGTTCCATACCTTCTACTTTATAATTGTTTCCTAAAGCATAAAAAAACAGGTGTAGAATAATGCTCATTTTACACCTGCTTCAGTTATGAACTTATTGGGCAGTCCCTTATATTACATGGTTTGGTGGCCTTTTAGAATTCTACAATTTGAGGTTCTTCCCCTTTTGTGTTCATAACTCGGATTTGCGTAGGGGTAATTTTCAATATGATTAGATTGGGATCTTCCGGTCCATCAAACCAACCTTTTAATGCATTGTTCCATACTTTTTCCTTCATACTTTCATCATCATGTTCTTCCACAGTTCCTTCAATTTCTAAGAATGAATCACCAAATCCTTTTCCTTCGTACCCTAAAAGAATATGTGTATTTGGATTCTTTTGAATCTCTTCCACTTTGTGCGTCTTTTTACTTGTCGCTGAGTACAGAATGAAATCATCGTTAAAGAATGTCATATAGCGGGAATGTGGTTTGTTTTGTTCAATCGTTGCCATTGTACCAATCAAGCTGTCCTTCAAGATTTTTTGTGCGAGCTCTTTTGCGGTTTTTGCCATGAGTAAATCTCTCCTTTTAATGACTTTCACTCTTATTGTTCCTTTTAAGACGCAAATTACTCATCTACTTGAGCAAAGTCAATTCACCACATTATCAAAAATCGTTTCGCTCGATCTCTACCCTTTTCCAGTAAATTAGACTTCATTTCCCTATTCAAATCAAACTGCGTAGCGCTATATTCATCAACAGGAATAAAAATAACATTCTTCTCCAGTTTACGAGAAATATACCTTTCATCATGTGCATTTTTCATCGTGGAAAAAAGTGCTTCAAATAATTGTAAACCATTTTTGATTTTATGAGGCTGCATTTCCTCCGAGCTACTGCTTAGCTTCAAGCCCAGAATAGGACGCTCTTTGTTTCCATTATCAAAAATCCACATTGGGAAATTACTTAATACTCCTCCATCCACAACAATCGTGTCTCCGGAACCAACTCTCAACCTAACTGGTTCAAAAAAAAATGGAATACCACAACTCATACGCAGAGCCCTAGCAACAGGAAAGCTTTCTGGAGATATCCCGTACTTCTCTAAATCATCAGGAAGAACCATCATTTTCCCATTTGTTAAATCCGATGCTACCAGTTTCAAAGACCCTGGTGGTAAATCAGAAAATGAATAAACTCCTTTCACCGCCAACTTTTCCAAAAACCAGTTTTCTAATGCCTTCCCTTGGTATAACCCTAACCCCCAATATAAATTCAGCCACTTCATAAATGGGATTGGAAGTACAGTTTTACGTGGGTCCAGTAAAGATACAAAGTTTTGTTCTACCATTATTTCTTCAATTTCCTTCCCAGTGTATCCTGCTGCTATAAAACAAGCTAAAATGGCCCCGGCACTCGTTCCTGCAACTCGTTTAAATTTGTATCCTTTTTCCTCCAATATTTGAAAAGCTCCTACTAACGCAATACCTTTCATTCCCCCACCCGAAAATACCCCATCTATTAACATACATGACCTACTCCCTTTTTCATGTCGTTATAACAATGTAAGAGATAAAGAGAGGAATTAGAACAAGATGCGACAGTTACTTCGCATATTATTCTAATATGTCAGAATTTGATATTGCCATAATTATTATTACTAGTTATAATGAAACAACGTACAAAATACGTACTGTTGTACACTATACGTACAACAAGGGATGGGTGTACAAATTCAAAATAATAATGTAAGGGTTTACAATCATTGTACTTACATAGAACAAAGGGGATATAATATGACATTGGAAATTAATCAACAATTAATTCCACCACAAACATTTGGTGAAAAACTAAAAAGTATAGGTCCGGGAATCGTTGTTGCAGCAACTGGTGCAGGAACAGCGGATTTAGTCACTTCGCTCGTAATTGGGACACAATTTGGAATGACGTTCGTTTGGGCAATTATCGTTGGATCAGTTCTAAAGTATTTTCTAAATGAAGGGGTGGGAAGGTTTTACTTAGCAACCGGTCAAACAATTTTACAAGGCTGGCACCAACTCGGTAAGTGGGCTACCGGTTATTTCGGAGTATATTCAATTATTTGGGGATTTGTATATGGAGCTGCAGCCGCCTCCACATCTGGCATGGCGATGCATGCAATGTTCCCAATCATGCCGGTTTGGGCATGGGCTATACTTCATGGTGTTGTTGGATTTATCTTAATCTGGTTTGGCCGTTATCTATTATTTGAAAGAGTAATGACTGTTTTAATAGGCGTTATGTTTGTAACAATTATTGGTACTGCTGCTTTGTTCTTACCAAGTTTCGGTGAATTTTCATATGGTTTAGTACCGCGCGTACCTCAAGGCTCCTTCTTTCTCATGCTTGGATTAGTAGGTGGTGTTGGAGGAACTATTACCATGGCTTCCTACGGTTATTGGTTAAAAGAAAAAGGTTGGAGTGGAAAACAGTGGATTTCTGCAATGCGAACAGATGCAAAAATCGCTTATCTGCTCACTGGATTGTTTACATTTGCCGGACTAATTATTGGAGCCCAATTTTTAGCTGGTTCAGGTGTTAGTATTCGAGATGATGAAGGATTAATAAAGTTAGCGCATATGCTAGGGACGGAGTTTGGTACTCCGATGAAATGGATGTTCTTAGTTGCTTTCTGGTCTGCTGCCTATTCATCACTTATTGGTGTTTGGAATGGTGTTCCTTATCTTTTTGCTGACTTTGTTAAAACGGTACGTAAAAAGAAAGAAGCTGTTAACAAAGAAGTATCTACCAAAGATCCTGCCTACCGTTTTTACTTATGCTGGCTTACATTTCCACCGATGATTTTATTTTATTTTGGTAAACCAGTTGAACTTATTATTCTTTACGGAGCGTTAGGTTCCTTATTTATGCCGTTTTTAGCTGCTTCTTTACTTTTCCTATTGAATTCTAAGAGAGTTGTAAAAGAGTTTAGAAACAAGTGGGTTCCTAATGCTGTACTAATCTCTTGTCTAATTATGTTTGGTTTCCTTGGTATTCAGGAACTTATTAAACTTTTCAATTAATTTTAAAGTGCCCGTATACAGAACAATGGCTAATTGTTTTGAATACGGGCATTCTACATAGTAACGGTGAGAAGCATCGCTCCTTCACCGTTTGTTTTCTTAAATATTTAATCTAGAAGGGCTGTTTTTATTGGTAGGTTTGCCTTTGTTTTCGTTATCATTGTTTGTCTTTGCTTCTTTATTTTGACCTCTTACGTCTAAATCATCTGGGCTTACATCATATCCAAAGCCATATTCTTCACGATCTAAAGATTTTCTCGGATTTTTACCATTACCTTTTGTCATGAATTCTTCACCTCCATAACAAATAATTTGTGCATATACAGAAGTTTTATCCCTTTTGTTTTAAAGCAGCTTGTATGTATGCTTCGAATACACGTTTCGAGGCGTCGTCACCGTCTACTGCAAATTCCTCTGGGTGCCACTGGAAGCCAAAAACAAAATTATGTTTCGTACTTTCCACACATTCGATGATTCCATCAGTTGCTCTTGCAACCACTCGAAGGTTTTCCCCTACTGCATTCAAAGCTTGATGGTGGAATGAGTTCACTTTAAACTCATCTTCTTGCAGTAATTCATACAACCGACTTTCTTTATCTACTTTTACCGGGTGAGATCTATGCGTACGAATCGCTATTTGTAAATGTTGCATTACCGGTTCTTTGCGCTGAGAGTGGATAGATTGATAAAGTGTTCCTCCAGTAACCACATTTAACATATGTAGTCCTCTACAAACACCTATATATGGTTTATCCAATTCGAGCATTTTTTGTATAAGAGTGAACTCCAGCTGATCTAACTTCGGTGTGATTCTGCCTAGATGGATATGTGGTTCCGAATTGTAATAAGATGGGTCGATATCTTCCCCTCCTGTCACAAAAAGCCCATCTATTTGTTTCGCTAGTTCATCTATATCTTTTTCCGGTATAACTGGAATTAATACCGGAATTCCTCCAGCTTGTATAATTGCTTTTCCATATACAGGAGGCATGAAATAGTTGCCATCTTCTTTCACTTCAGCTGTTATTCCAATTATTGGTTTCATATAAGTCTCCGTCCTTCATTTTATGTATACTTGATTTAATATACCCTTATCTGTTATAAGAAAACTTTCGTAAGTTTGTTTTTTTCCTAGTAGGGAATAATAAAATCAACCACTTAAAAGGAGGATTTATATGACAACAGATAAATATACCAAAATTGATAATGAGGTTTCTGGACAAACACAAAACCAACAACCTGGCACGGAGACTGAGATGACTCCCCAACCAATTTATGATGATAAAAGTTATAAAGGCTCTGGAAAACTGAAAGGTAAAGTTGCACTTATTACAGGCGGTGACAGCGGAATTGGAAGAGCCGTTTCTGTAGCATTTGCCAAAGAAGGGGCGAATGTTGCCATTGTATATTTGGATGAAAATGAGCAAAAAGACGCCGAAAAAACAATTCAAGCAATAGAAGAATACGGGGTTAAAGCCATTAAAATTAAAACAGATTTAAGCGATGATGAAAATTGTCAAAATACGGTGGATGAAGTAATTCAACATTTTGGGCAACTAAATATATTAGTAAATAATGCCGGAAAGCAATTTCCTACTAATGACTTTTTGAAAATTACACCAGATCAGTTACAAGAAACGTTTTCAACAAATATCTATTCGATGTTTTATCTGACACAAGCAGCACTTCCTCATATGTCAAAGGGAGACACGATTGTAAATACTTCTTCCATAACGGCTTACAATGGATCACCAGAGCTTATAGATTATTCCGCAACAAAAGGAGCCATTACTTCGTTTACTCGTTCCCTCGCACTACATTTAATAGAGAAAGGAATACGCGTAAATGCTGTGGCACCTGGTCCAATCTGGACTCCGCTCATTCCTGCTACTTTCGACAAGAAGCAAGTGGAGCAACATGGTGCAGATACACCAATAGGAAGACGAGGTCAACCAGCAGAACTAGCACCTGCCTACGTACTTTTAGCTTCCGCTGATTCCAGTTATATGTCAGGACAAACTATTCATGTCGATGGTGGGAACTTTGTCGGATCATAAGAATAGCGCAAGCGCCTATGTATGCCCCGACAGGCAAATGGGTTGGTGTAGGTCTGCAAAGTGCGCGCCACATCCTGTGGCAAAGCAGACATGACCCACATCGTGCGGGCCCAGGAGGCAGCTTTCCAGCCACCACAAGTGATTTTGTTTGCGACGAGCTTGCGCAGGAGCAAGGCGCCGGAGCTGGATCGATGCTGTGTAAAAAAGTATGGACTTTCTTATCTTTTGAAAAAAGAAGCTTTTTGCGCTGGCAAAAAGCTTCTTTTTTCTATTATTGTCGCGTCTACTCAACTATTTTTTTGAAAGCAAGTACAGCGTTATGTCCACCGAAACCAAAACCATTTGAAAGAGCATAGTTTATTTCTGTTTCCACGGCTTCGTTTGGAACATAATTCAAGTCACATTCTTCGTCGGGTGTTTCGTAATTGATAGTAGCTGGTGCAATGTTTTCCAATAGACTTTTAAGTGTAATAATTGCCTCAATTCCACCCGCCGCACCAAATAAATGGCCAGTCATTGATTTGGTTGAACTCACTTTCAAATTATACGCATGATCTCCAAACACAGCTTTAATAGCATTTGTTTCTGATTTATCACCTTCAGGAGTACTAGTCCCATGTGCATTAATATAATCAATTTGCGTAGGAGCAATTTGCGCCATTTCTATAGCTAACTTCATAGCTCTTGCTGCGCCATCGAAATCAGGTGATGTAATATGGAATGCATCAGTTGTTGAACCGTATCCTACAATTTCACCTAAAATGGTCGCCCCACGTTTTTTAGCATGTTCATACTCTTCCAGTACTAAGATGCCTGACCCTTCGGACATAACAAATCCATCGCGATTTTTATCAAAAGGACGACTAGCTTTTTCAGGAGCATCATTTAAAGTAGACATCGCTCGCATTCTGGAAAATGCAGCAAAAGATAACGGATTTATAGATGCCTCTGCTCCCCCTGCAACGATTGCATCCGAATAACCATGTAATATATTTAAATAGGCTTCACCAATTGCATGATTTGCCGTTGCACAAGCAGAAACTGGTGAGAAACTCGGACCTTTAAAACCGTATTTAATCGCAATAATACCAGTTGCCATATTACTAATCATCATCGGTACCATAAACGGCGATACTCTTCTTGGTCCTTTATCTAGCAGTAATTTATGATTTTCAAGGGTTGTGTTAATACCCCCAATTCCCGAACCGATATAAACACCTATACGTTCTTTATTTACCGAATCCAAGTCTAGTTGCGAACGATCCAGTGCTTGTTTTGTTGCTGCATAAGCGTATTGAGTATACAAATCGTATTTTCCTAGCTCTTTCTTATCTAAATATTCTTCCGCTGGGAAATCATTAATAATGCCAGCTATTTGTGTATTAATTTCTTTAAAATCATCTGATTCAATTTTTTTGATGCCAGATTTACCTTCTTTAATATTTTTCCACAATGTATCTACATCATTTCCTAACGGAGAAACGACTCCATATCCTGTTACAACCACTCGACGTTTCATGTATATCCTCCTTGTCATCTTTTTTACCGATCCATTTTACTTGAAGGCTAGCTTCTTCTAAAAATCTTATCACATAATTTCTAGAATTAATAAAAAACTACCCTTAAAAACATAGTGTTTGCATAAAATATAAATAGTGCAACAATAAGTTACCGCTAGGATTTCCGCTTCAGGCGGACGCTTTCCGCGGGCATGGCTTCAATCTCCTCGTCGCTACGCTCCTGCGGGGCTTTCAGCTCATGCTATTCCCGCAGGAGTCGCCGCCTTCCGCTTCAACCAGAGGAAATTGCTTATTTATCAGTAACGACTCGTTAAAACAAATATTAAATAAATTTTCAAATGTGTTAATCCAGAAAATGGATTAGATCAACAAGCCGGTCATTGAAAACAATCAATTCTATTCGGAAAGCAAACAAATCAGCATGAGAGCAACCAAATTGCTGGTGAATGCACCCATTTCTTATAATAACAAGTTTAATTGTAGTGATACGAAGATAGATAAGAGATGTTACTCCAATAAATGGTTGAATGAAACAAACTTTATTCTAGTAAATACTTCATTTATTTGGAGACAGCGTTTTCTAATTTGGATTAATAAATATTGTGAAGTTGACCTGATTAATTTAAACCTCTGATAACTGCAGACGCTAAATTAGCAAGAAATTCTCATTGATTGGAGCGGTAGGGCGACGACTCCTGCGGGATGAGTGAGACAGATGAGACATCGCAAGCGTACGCGTAGCGTCGGCGATGGCTCATCGCTCACCCCGCGGAAAGCGTCCGCCCTGCAGCGGAAATCCTAGTGTAAACTAATTGTTACGCGTATTCCTATATTGCGCTTAATAAACAAACATAAACATATGATCCATTACAATAATTGCAATGGATCATATGTTTAATCAACTAAAGTTCGTCTTATTTAAAAATCAAAGCTATCTGGGTCTGGACCTACTCGGTGATTCTCATTCAAACTATCGATATGCTCCACATCTTCTTTTGTTAACTCGAAATCAAACACGTCTGCGTTTTCTACAATTCGATGCGCTTTCGTCGATTTCGGAATTGTGATAACACCACTTTGTAAATGCCATCGTAAAATGATTTGAGCTATGAATTTTCCATATTTGTTTGCAATTTCTTGAAGTGCTTCATTGTCGAGCAATTGTCCTTGCATAAGCGGAGCCCAAGCTTCTACTTGAATATTATGTTCCTTACAAAATCTCTTAAGCTCTTTTTGAGTTAAACGTGGATGAGACTCCACTTGATTTATCATTGGTTTAATTTCCGCATCTTTCATTAAATCTTCTAGGTGATGCGTTTGGAAATTACTTACACCTATTGCTTTCACTCGCCCTTCTTTATACAGCGTTTCTAATGCCCGCCATGCCTCTTTGTATTTACCTGCGACCGGCCAATGAATGAGATATAAATCTAAATAATCTAATCCTAATTTGCTTAGGCTTTCTTCATAAGCGGCGATTGTTGATTCATATCCTAGATCTGAATTCCAAACTTTTGAAGTAATAAAAAGATCCTCCCTCGCAATGCCTGTTGTTTCTATGGCTTCACGTATACCTTGCCCTACCCCAACTTCATTGGCGTAAATAGCTGCTGTATCTATACTTCGATAACCATGTAATATCGCCGTTTTTACAGCATCTATAAGTTCTTGTCCCTCTTCCACTTGAAATACACCCAACCCTAACAAAGGCATTTCTACATTATTATTTAATGTTGTTGTAGATTGTAAATTTTTCATTATTTATCTTTCCTCCAAGTTTAGTTTTTGCTTATCTTTTCTTTCCAACATTCTACTGATTCCCGCTAATAGTACCGCAAGCATAACCATTACTGCCCCAATCCAAGTAGTATGAATAAGCCCAATCGATTGTGCCACCATTCCACCCAAATAGGCACCAATTGCAATTCCAGCATTAAATGCTGCGATGTTCATGGCAGATGCAACATCTACTGCATTTGGAACAAAACGCTCCGCTAACATGACTACATAAACTTGAAGACCAGGGACGTTCATAAATGCAAACAAGCCCATGAGAATAATTGTTATGAATCCAGCAACTTTAAATGGTGCTGTAAATGCTAAAATAAATAACACAATTGCTTGTGCGATAAACATATAGAACAGTGAACCAATTGGATTTTTATTCGATAGCTTTCCACCTAACATATTGCCGATTGCTATCGCAACTCCATAAGCAAGTAAAATGATAGCAATTGAACCTTGCTTAAATCCAGTTATCGACTGCAGTAATGGGGATAAGTAAGTGAATACGACAAATGTTCCGCCGTAACCAAGTGCTGTAATACTTAAGACTAATAGTATCCGACTATTCGTCACCAGTTTCACTTGGTCCCGAATTGTGGTTGGATTTCCTTTTCTTAAATCCGATGGCACAAGTATACAATTAGCGATAAATCCAATAATTCCAATTAAAACAATTGCCACAAAAGCGAATCGCCAACCAAACTGCTGACCTATAAATGTACCAAAAGGAACGCCTGTAATTGTAGCAACAGTTAGTCCCGTAAACATAATGGAAATTGCGCTTGCTCTGCGATTTTCAGGAACTAAGTCTGCAGCAATCGTAGATCCAATCGACATGAATACTCCATGTGAAAATGCAGATATCACACGAGCAACTAGTAAAACTGTCACACTTGTTGCACTAGCAGCAATGCCGTTTCCTACTATAAAAACGACCATTATCCATAACAATAATGTTTTACGTGGCATTTTGGACGTAAGCGATGTTAAAACAGGTGCCCCAACCATCACTCCCAATGCATATAGAGAAACCGTAAGACCTGCTGTCGTAAGCGATATATCTAAATCGCGAGAAATTAACGGTAAAAGTCCCACGCTAACAAACTCTGTCGTTCCAATTGCAAATGCACTTACAGCTAATGCAAGTAGTGCAAACATACTTCGCTTTTTATCTAGCGTCATTTTTTCTCTTCCTTTCTTTTAGTGCTGTGTGCGCTGTTATTTTTCTAAAAAAAAATCGTGTAAATCTACCAGCAAATGTTATTATGAGTTATTAGGATTCAAAAGAAAAGTACGCACTTTTAAGTTATATAGGAACCTAAAAGTTATATAGGTACTTTTTAGTTCCTATAGAAAAGGAGAAGAAAAATGACAAAAAAGAAATATAATATTTCGGTTGAAGCAACATTAGAAGTAATCGGTGGCAAGTGGAAATGTGTCATTCTATGTCATTTAACTCATGGAAAAAAACGCACAAGTGAATTGAAGCGTCTCATGCCTGATATTACACAAAAAATGCTGACTCAGCAGTTAAGAGAATTAGAAGCTGATGGGGTTATTAACCGAATTTCCTACAACCAAGTACCACCAAAAGTAGAATACGAATTGAGTGAGTATGGTTTAAGTTTAGGAAGCATATTGGATGCGTTATGCGCATGGGGAGAAGTCCATATAACGAAAGTATATGGGGATAAGTTTTCTGTCTTAGAGGATAGTATTTTAAACGACAAGTTAAAAAGCTAGTGATTTGGTACAAGTGCCTTAGAAAATCAAATGTACCGAGAAAGAAGCGAACTAAAAATCACTCTGTCGTCAGTGTCCATTTATGCGTTATATATAAAAGCTAATTAGAAAATACCATCTCAACAAGTGTAGGCTTTACTCTGAGAATTTTGTCGTGTTCGAGAGAGTGTTTGTCGCTTTCGGGATGGTCTTTGTCGTGTTCGAAAGGGTGTTTGTCGCGTTCACATTATATTATGTCTCGCTTAGCCATTTATTGGATTTCGCGACGGCGTGAGACGACGATGAATACGAGTTGTTATTCTATTCCAATAAATGATCCAATGAAACGAACTTTATCCTAGTAAATGCTCTACTTATTTTTGATTCGGCATTTCCTAAAAATATTGCGTAGTGGACCTGATAAAATTAAATCTTTGATAACTGCAGAGACCAAATTAGCAAGAGATTCCTATTGATTGAAGCGGAAGGCGGCGACTCCAGCGGAGGCCAACAGGATGTTGGTCACGAAGGCGTTGCCACACGATGTGGCGCACTTAGCCTTCGTTCCTCTGGTGAGACAGATGAGCAATCACAACGGATGCGTTAACTACGGCGATGGCTCATCGCTCACCCCGCGGAAAGCGTCCGCCTGAAGCGGAAATCATAGCCGATACTTAACAGTACTTTTTATGACGCATCAACAATATGTAAAAAAAAAACGAAATCCCAATAAATTGGAATCTCGTCTTTTATACATATTCAGTTAGACAGCTTTTCGGGATACTTTTTTTCCATCGTATACGTAGACAGTTGACTTATCATCCACTACTGTTTCCATATACACATTTCTTCCCCATAGTTGATAAATATAAGGAAGTACATTTTCTAAATAATGAGGATCGAGTTCCGTTCCTTCATATCCATGCTTTAAATATAGCTCCCCATTTCTACCGTAGTCACCATCTTCCACTACAATATATGGAAAACTTCCATTGGTTCGCATCGAAACTAATTGATCTCTGACATTTTCATAGTCTTTATCGGTAATTTCATAATTCCCTTTCTTTTTTTCAAATAAATAAAGATCTTCTTGCTTTACCAGTTCTTTTGTTAAATAGTTTCGGATAAACGAAATGTCTGATTCAATTTCTCTAACCTCAAATATTTTATCTCTTCCAGAGTTAGGCTTTATCCCTAAACGTTTCATTTCTTCTGTCGGGTTATTATACCTATTTTCAATATCTTCAAAGATTTTTAATCCTAAATAGTATGGATTAATACTCGTTGGAGAAGGCTGGACAACATTTGCATTTAGTTTTGCAAACTCGATTGTCTCATCTGTCGTTAGATCCATTTCTCTTAAAATCCGTTGATGCCAATAGGATGCCCAACCTTCGTTCATAATTTTTGTCTCCAGTTGTGGCCAAAAGTAAAGCATTTCTTCCCGCATCATTGTTAAAATATCTCGTTGCCAGTCTTCTAATTCACGGCTAAATTCTTGTATGAATAGCAGTAAATCCTTTTCGGGATTTGGAGGGAACTTTTTTCTTTTTGGAATAGTTAGATGCTTAGCATTCGTCTTTTGATCCATATTCCATAAATCATCATAAGGCGTTTTTCTAACAATCTCTTCCTCTTCCTCATCCAAGTTATAATCAGGCAGTTTAGGTCGGATGATGGAAGGGTCGATATGTTCTTGAATCGCCAGTATGGCATCTAAAAAGGTTTCTACTTCTTCTTTGCCATATGTCATTTCATAATCAGCTATACGTTCCGCTGTTGCGGTCATGCTTTCTACCATATCTCTTCTTGTATTGGAAAAACGAACATTGTTTTTAAAGAAATCGCAATGTGCAAGTACATGAGCAATGATTAGCTTGTTTTGGATAAGGCTATTTGTGTCGAGTAAAAATGCGTAACAAGGATTTGAGTTAATAACGAGCTCGTATATTTGGCTCAATCCAAAGTCATATTGTATTTTCATTTTGTGAAATTGCTTTCCAAAACTCCAATGCGTAAAACGAGTCGGCATTCCATATGCGCCGAACGTATAAATAATATCGGCTGGGCAAATTTCATATCGCATCGGAAAATAATCTAGTCCAAAACCGGATGCTATTTCTGTTATTTCCGCGATTGCATGGTGAAGCTTTGTGTCCACTTAATGACCCCCTTCCGGTTCAAACTGACGCTTCGTATTTACGAAATAAACTCTTAAGCGCTTGATAAACATCACGATTTTCCTTTAGGACATAATGACGGAATTTTGGATTTTCGATTTTTTTATACGTATTCATAAGCGTTGAGTACCTACTATGTGCATTTACTTCACCGTAGCCGAACATGCTAGAAATATCCATTAATTCATTGACCAGTTTAAGGCATTTTTCGTTATCACTTGTCATATTTTCACCATCGGAAAAATGAACCGGGTAAATGTTAAAACGAGCAGGATTATACTTTTCGTTTACAAGCTCTAATGCTTTTAGATACGCAGATGAACAAATAGTTCCTCCACTTTCCCCTTTGGAGAAGAATGCTTCTTCTGGCACTACTTTCGCTTCCGTATGATGAGCAATAAACTCAATCTCTACTGTTTCATATTTCGTGCGTAAAAATCTTGCCATCCAGAAAAAGAAACTTCTAGCACAGTATTTTTCAAAAGTCCCCATAGAACCACTCGTATCCATCATCGCAAGTACCACTGCCTTGGATTCCGGTTTAACCACTTCATCCCAAGTTTTGAAACGCAAATCATCATTGTGAATTGGTGAGATTTCCGCTTTTCCTTTCATCGCATTCCGTTTAATAGCGGTAATGATCGTCCGTTTCTTATCGATATTCCCCATGAGTCCTTTTTTCCGAATATCATTAAATTCCACTTTGTCAGTGACGATATCCATTTGTTCTTTTTGTTGTAAATTAGGCAGCTCCATCTCTTTAAATAGAGCACTTTCTAATTCTTCAATCGTCACCTCTGCTTCATAATAATCTTTTCCTGCTTGATCTCCAGCTTGTTTTCCTTTCCCTTGACCGTCTTCCCCTTCACCCGATCCTTTGGCAATTACATCCCCTACTTTGCTGTCCCCGTCCCCTTGACCAACATGCTTTGTTTTGTCATAGTTGTAACGAATTTTATATTCGTCCAAAGATCGGATGGGTATTTTAATTACATCTCGTCCATTTGACATAATAATACTTTCTTCACTTATTAAATCTGGCAAATTATCTCTAATAGCGTCTTTTACTTTATCCATGTGTCTTTGCTGATCTTGGAACCCTTTTCGATGGAGAGACCAGTTTTCCTGGGAGATAATAAATTGTTTTTCTTCTTTTTCACTCACTCTCATCAACACCTACCTATTTTTTATCTTATGCCAGAGTGCCAAAGTTATTGCCAATGTGTATAAAAAAACAAGACTAATAGCTTCCATCAGTCTTGTTTTTTAAGATTTATCTATTTAACAGACTACCAACGTAACGTAGTAATTCATTTGCTGATGTAGTATTATACCCATGTTCATCCACAAGTCTTGCGATGACTTCATTTACTTTCTTCAGATGCGTTTCATCCGGAGTTTGAGAAGATGTAGTAATTTTTACGACATCTTTTAAATCGGCAAACAGTTTCTTTTGAATTGCTTCACGTAAACGCTCATGGGAGTTGTATTCAAATCGTTTTCCTTTTCGTGCGTAAGCAGAAAGTCGGATTAAAATTTCTTCCCTAAATGCTTTTTTCGCATTTTCAGAAATACCAATTTGCTCTTCTATTGAACGCATTAGCTTTTCATCTGGGTTCATTTCTTCTCCCGTTAACGGATCTCTCATTTTGTTTTTATTACAAAATGCTTCTACGTTGTCGAGATAATTATTCATTAATGTAATAGCTGACTCTTCATACGAATAGACAAATGCTTTTTGCACTTCTTTTTTCGCGATTTCATCGTACTCTTTTCGAGCAACTGCAATGTAGTTCATGTATTTTTCTCGGTCTTCTTGTGAAATAGAGGCATGCTGATCTAGACCTTCTTTTAATGCACGCAATACATCTAATGCATTGATGGACGGGATTTCTTTACGAATGATGGCCGAAGAAATTCGATTGATCACGTAACGAGGATCGATCCCGTTCATACCTTCGTTTAATGATTCTTTCTTTAGTTCCTCTAGATCGATTTCGTTAAATCCTTCTACACTTTCTCCGTCATACAGTCGCATCTTCTTGACGATATCGACGCCTTGCTTTTTAGGAACTTCCAATCTTGTTAAAATCGAGAAAATGGCTGCTGCTCTTAATGCATGTGGTGCAATATGGACGTGGGTCATATCACTTTCTTTAATCATTTTTTCATAAATTCGTTCTTCCTGGCTAACTTTCAAGTTATATGGAATTGGCATCACGATAATTCTAGAGTGCAGTGCCTCATTCTTTTTATTGGAAATAAATGAACGGTACTCCGTCTCATTTGTATGTGCTACGATTAACTCATCCGCACTTATTAATGCGAATCTTCCTGCTTTGAAATTACCTTCTTGCGTCAAAGATAATAAATGCCACAGAAACTTTTCATCCAGTTTTAGCATTTCTTGAAATTCCATGATACCGCGGTTTGCTTTATTCAATTCCCCATCAAAACGATACGCTCTTGGATCTGATTCCGAGCCAAATTCAGCAATCGTCGAGAAATCAATACTTCCAGTCAAATCTGCAATATCTTGTGATTTTGGATCAGAAGGTGTAAAAGTTCCGATTCCAACTCGCTTATCTTCTGAGAAAAAGATTCGTTCAACTAATACTTTTTCGATACGTCCACCGTATTCCTTCTCTAGTCGCATTGTATTGAGTGGAGATAGGCTACCTTCAATCCGGATTCCAAATTCTTCTGCAAAATCCCCGCGTAAATGTTGTGGAATTAAATGCAGGGGATCTTCATGCATCGGGCAACCTTTAATCGCATAGACAGCGCCTTCATCTGTTCTTGAATATTGTTCAAGTCCACGTTTTAACAATGTCACAATGGAAGATTTCCCTCCACTAACAGGTCCCATAAGTAACAGAATTCGCTTACGAACATCTAGTCTCTTGGCAGCAGGATGAAAATATTCTTCAACAAGTCGTTCAAGCGCCGTTTCAAGCCCAAAGATTTCTTTACCAAAAAAATGATACATTCTTTGCCCTTCTCTTTCTGTTAAACCTGAGCTTTTAATCATGCTATAAACGCGTGAATGAGCAGTTTGGGCAATTTCTGGTCTTTCTTTCACCATATCTAAAAATTCCTCGAAGGTGCCTTCCCACTTCAATTGATTTTCTTCTTCGCGGTAGCTCTTCACCTTACTTAAAATATCCATCTTTTCCCTCCATTCAGGGCTCTATTTTATACATAGTATGAAAAAATAAAGTTTATGATACATAATACTTTTAGAAATAGCTCATTTTGTATAAGCTATTCAGGCTAGTTCAACGTTCCTTGGCCCGAGTGAAAAGTTGAACTAATCCCTTTATACGATATATGCATCGTCATTCCAACTGAACTGTGTACCAAGTTATGACAGTGGTCGATTCACAAGCCCGAGTTATTTACGAGAAGAGCTACTTCGTATGCTTATCGGAGTTATTAAATTTAAAGAATTTGTTCACCACGGACTTCTTGCTGTTACGATGTATTTTATCCAAAAAGAAAACATCCCTCGACATTTTCGAGAGATGTTCCTTTTACTTTATTATTCGACGAAAGATTAAACTGAACAAACAGTTATTAATTCTTTGCAGCAAGTTCCTCAGGATTCGATGTTACTTTTTGATTGTATAATGGCATGATGAACAACATTCCTATAAAGAATAACAGTGCTGCACCTTCAAAAATTACCGTTAGAGAGAATTGCTCTTTCAAAATTCCCGCTAGACTCATTGTTAATACCATAGACCCCGTAAACAATGGCATTAAGATACCATTCACTCGGCCAATAAAAGTACTTTCCGTTCTTTGTAAAATCATTGTATTAATACCAATTTGTATAAATGGTAGCATAAGTCCATTAAAAAACTCTGCGATAAGTGTAAGCCATAAATTGGTGGATAACCCCATAACAGCAAGTCCAATGCTATTTACAAGCATACCAAAAACGAGCAACCTTTGGGGAGCTACCCCCTTAAAAAGCGTCATCACGACCGCTCCTCCTAAAATCATCCCTATCCCGTTCGTCGTAAGTAACCATTGGAGATTTTCCTTTGGTAATTCTAACTGTTCAGTTACAAGAAAAATAGATAGTGGTTGGATAAATCCTAGACCAAGTCCAGCTGCTAAAAAAGCAAGACCAAGTAACTTCAACTCTGTCTTCGCTAAAACAAAGCTAACTCCGCTTTTCATTTCTTCCCAAATAGAAGTTGTTTGACTTTCCTCTTCCATTTTTCCATCAGGAGGTAGAAAAGCAAGTGCTACTGCCGATAATAGAAAAGCTGCTCCTGTAATCGCAATAGAAACATGGATTCCAAATGATTGAAATGCAAATGTACCCAAAATTGGTCCAAGTACCATAAATACTGCAAAAACTGTTTGATAGACAGACATACCTGCTTGAATTTGATCCATAGGCATATGCATTTTAAACAACTTCATACCTGAAGGCTGGGAAAATTGTGATAAAATCGCAGATATCAATGTGGCAAAAAATACGATTTGCCAAGTGCCTACAAAGAGCGTTACGAGTACTGCAAATACCGAAATTGCACTTAAAATATCACACCAAACCATTGTTCTTTTTGGTCGCCAACGATCCGCGAACGTCCCTCCTATAAACGAAAAAATAAATATAGGAGCAAATTCTGCTACGGAGATCATGGAAACTGCAAATGGGTCTCCGTTTGTCTGTTCCATCACAAATAGTAAAACTGCAAAATTTCGTACCCATATACCAATTTGTAAAAACATTCCCGATACAATTATTGCTTGAAAAAATCGATTGCGAAACAAGCTACTAGATGACGTTTCCTCCAAAATGGATTCCCCTCTCTGGGTATAAAAAATGCAAGCTCTTTTAACCTATTTAATATTATAAGAGGTTCTCTTCTTTCTCAATGGAATTTAAGTTTATACATATGAAATATACAAAAGCTTAATGTTCCTTTTACAAACTCCTGAAAAATAGCATTAATTTGATGTCATTTCCACTAAAACAAGCCATTCTCTATGTAAAGAGAATGGCTTGTTGATATTAACTAATTTTTTCATGTTGATATAAGCTTAATATGGATATTGAATTATATATCCATTTTTACTTACATTTACAAGTACCAGCTCCTGTTTTATTACATTTTTTACAATTCGATTTTGCCATTCATTCACTCCTTTAGTTGATTAATAAAAATATATGGCGATAGCAGATTGTCCAATACATACATCTGGGACTTTTTTTTACTTCGGACATTGGACCAGTTTTGTTACACACCTCTAATAACTGTCACGACCACCTATCCTCTCATATATATATTGTAAGTCGTTTTTCAGGAGAGGATTTCATGACCCTTTGGATTGATGTATCAGTTCGCAAACGAAAATTAAAGTTGTATAATGCTAGCGTATTATTAAAGACTTATCCAATTGCAGTTGGTAAAATATTGACTCCTACGCCAACAGGAAATTATATCATCATTAATAAGGAGCTTAACCCGGAGCGACCTTTTGGTGCATTATGGATGGGTTTATCCAAGCCGCATTATGGCATTCATGGCACTAATGATCCATCATCCATCGGAAAGGAAGTTTCGCACGGCTGCATTCGGATGCATAATGCCGACGTCCTAGAACTTTCTTCTATAGTTCCAACGAGTACCAATGTTTTTATTCATAAATAGGATTCAAAGATGAAATGAGGAATAAAATGTGAAGGAAAATACTATGAACGCGTTCGTCTTATTTTCACCTGAACATTTAGTTGCGATTACTATGCTTTTCATTTGTTTATTGGTCTTATTTCTTTTGAAAAAGGTATTAGTTCCTTCTTTTAACAATTCGCATCTTTTCGAACGTATTTTTGCTGTTTCTTTATTTGCTATGGAAATTTCCTACCATCTTGTATTAGTACAGGAGAGGAAATGGAGTTTAAGCGAGTCTTTACCACTTCACCTATGCAGTTTTACGTTATTTTGTTCCATAATCCTCTTATGGACTGGAAGCAAACGTTTCTATGACTTTGTGTTTTTTGCCGGAATGGGAGAAGCTCTTCAAGCTGTACTCACCCCTTCTATCATAGTAAACTTTCCTGATTTCAAGTTCTTTCAATTTTTTTATGTGCACATCGGTATTATTTTAACAGCCTTTTATATTCTATGGGTAAAGGAGTATCGACCGACTTTTAAAGGGATCATCCAGACGATGATCACCTTAAATGTGTTATTTCCTTTCATTTTCGCTGTTAATATTCTTGTTCAGGGAAACTATATGTTTTTAAGGATGAAACCTATTAATGGTAGTCTCCTAGATTTATTAGGTCCGTATCCTTGGTATATATTATCAATGGAAGTAGTCGCATTTCTTCTCTTCCTTATTGTTTGGTTGATTTTCAGAAAACGTATAATCCAAAAATGAGCATGAATTAATGAAAAAATCTTTATAGAAATAGACAGGTCTTTTCATGTAGTAAAGTTATCTATACAGAAAAAATCACTCTACGAAATTAGCTTATTTCTATAAAGTTAGATTGGATTATCTATTCATAATCTCCCTTTCCTCCTAGTATGATTAGAAGTAGGAAAAACCTAGTGTTCAGTTTGTAATCACCGCCACGGAACTCCTCGGACGTAGATATAATCGGTTCAACCATTATGTCAATTGCCAAATCGAGTAAAGCTAAGACAAAGGAATTACTACAGCAAATGAAAAGCCAACTTCGCTGCTAAAGTTGGCTTTTACATATTTCTACTATCTTTTTTCAAGTCTCCTTCTCTTGATAATCCAAAACACTGCAAACGCAATTACACCTAATATTAGAAAGACCGGTAGATTACCAATGAAAAATACTACTATAGCAGAGCCAGCAGCAAGTAAAGCATTCGTACTTGTAACTAACTGTTTCTTCGTCTTTTCCCAAGTGTTTAAATCATTATTTTCTATGCCGGGAATAATCACTCGATTTTCAATCATCACCAGTTCTATTGTTGAAAAGGAAGACTGATTTTCAAGATATTTCATCTTACCGACAATCACTTCAATCTCTTCCTGTACTGAAGCTAAATCAGAAGAAATTTTCAATAAATCCTCTGTTTTCTCCGCTCCTTTCATAAAAGTGAGTAAACGTTCTTCCACCACTCTTTTTGATTTTAACCGGGACGTTAAATCCACATATTGCTCTGTAACGTCTTGACCAGTAACATTGCGCTCTAATACTTTTGACGCTTCGCCTTCTGCATCGTACAAAAAGGTATCGAAATACTTTTCTGGTATTCGTACAATCATATGACCATTACTCGTCTGATCATCTTCCTTGTATACATTCGATTCGACAATGTAGCCACCATATTCCTTCACCTTATGCTCGATATTACTTTGCGCTTTTGCAAGTTCTTTTACATTCGTTCGGATGATAGCATTATGAATAATCATACGTCCATCAATCGCCTCAGAAGGTTGCTCTTCACTTTTATCTTCTACTTCCGCCTTTGCACTTTCTTCTTTCTCTACATAGCTGACGGAATCACTTGCTCTGTCCATTTCAGATACACTCAATTTTTCTTCATCCGCACTACAAGCTACGAGGAAACCCAAAAGTATGAGGAATAGAAAATAGAAAAACATTTTTTTCATTTTTACTTACCCCCTTGTCTATATATAAACAGACGGTTTGTTAAATGAAGAGTTACAAGGAGTCTGAAAATTATATTTTTTAGCACTAACGAAACAGTCTATTAGCAATGGAGCTAGTTGGCAAGTATTAGACTATGTAAAAGAAAAACTAGAAATTGGGATGAATGCTGCAACAGATAATCCTTTAATAGTTGAGAATGGAGAAGCCGTTATTTCAGGCGGAAACTTCCACGGTCAACCGATTGCTTTTGTAATGGATTTCTTGAAAATTGGGATTGCAGAGCTTGCAAACGTTTCTAAAAGAAGAATTGAAAGACTGGTAAACCCTCAATTGAACGAAGGACTACCGCCTTTTTTAAGCCCGCAAACTGGGCTTCAATCAGGCGCAATGATTTTACAATACGCTGCAGCAAGCTAGTGTCGGAAAATAAAACACTTGCCCATCCTGCCTCTGTTGACTCTATCCCTTCCTCTGCAAACCAAGAAGACCACGTCAGCATGGGGACAATCGGTGCTAGACATGCCGCACAAATTATTTAAAACTCACGCAGGGTACTTGCGATTGAAGCTTTATGTGCAACGCAAGGAGCAGAATATCGAGGAGTTACCCTCATGTCACCTTCCCTCCTGAAAAAGTGGCAGGAAATAAGAGAATTTATCCCATCTATCACTGAAGATCGAATCTTTCATGCTGATATAGAAAAGCTAAACGTCTATCTAAAAGAAGAAACTGAAAAAAAATAAGAATACTTAAAAATAAAAAGGTTTACCTATATAGAAAGATGGGGTAGTTAATATTTAGAATCAAAAAGAAACTACAATTAGGAGGAAATTCATATGACAACGAAATCAATCGCAGAACGTAAATGGTGGAAAATCGGTGCAGCAACGTTTCTTTCAGTAGGTTTATTGGCAGCATGTGGTGACGGTGAAAATGAATCTGATGTTGATGACACTATCGATGAAGAAATAGAACAAGATATTGAAGAGGAAAATAAAGACGGAGAATAAACTGCAAAAACCACCAACGCAGGTGGTTTTTCTTTTTAACTTCAACTTTTATTTAAAAGGTTTAAAACATAATAAGTACGGGGAAGTACATAGGAAGAAGCATTTGTATATAGCACTAGGAAGAAATTATAATGACAATGAATTTTATACAAGTCATGAATGGCGGAAAATCGGTGTAGCAACTTTTCTTTCAGTCTGATTACTAGCCGCTTGCTGTGACAATCAGATGACAATTATATGCCCCTGTGGAAGAAGATGTAGATTTAAATGTAGATGTTGAAAAAAACCATAATGAACTAGGAGATACGAACGTGGATAAAGAAAATGTAGAAGACTCTGATTAGGAGGTAATAGATAAAGACCGAGAAAAACAAAGATATACACAGTAAGTACAATAAAGATATCAAGTTACTTGTGGATAAATCTCCCACATTAACATCAATTTTCATAAATATAAGTGAGACTTATGTAAATAAGATAATATCTGTACCGACATATACATTTTATGCACAATAACGTTAATTTAGAATCTAATATCTTGCCAGATCTATAAAAATGTTTCGACAAAATTCGAGTTATTTACTTTTGTGGATAAAGTTATTCACAATATTCCAACCGCTCTACAACTGTTTAGGCAAACTTATTAACAATTGCTAACAGGTTATCCACCTTTATCTGTGGATAAGAGAACGGTTGTTCTTGACCTAGCTTTTTGTTAGATTAAGATTATAGACATAAACCATTCATTTTTATTTTTCTCAATAGATTTTAGTGGATGAAATACAATCAGGAGGTGTTATTAGAATGAGTAAAATGTCAGATGAATTGTTATTAGAATCTTATAAACGAGCAAAAGAGATGAAGCTCTCTATTGACTTTATATCTCTCTTGGAAAATGAAATTTGCCGTCGCTCATTGATTCTTTATGCGTAATATTTCCAAGCAGTTTTAACCAATCTATTGAGAAAAATAACCCATAATATCTTTTCTACAAGACACCTAATGATTCATTTAATTTACAGGGTGTCTTTTTTTATGTTTTTTTAAATTAACATTCATTACTTCCCGTTTCTCTTCAAAAACTTTTCGACATTATTCTTTCCTTGTGTACTTGTGGATAAAGTTATACACATTAAAAAATCAATAAAATAGTTATTTATCATACATACTTATGAAGTTACTAACAAGTTATCCACATAATTGTGCATAACTTATATTTTCTACATACCTTAGTTAAATAAGCCACAAATAAAGTGTAACTTTCTTTTCATTGTTTCGTAAATAGTATA
This sequence comes from Psychrobacillus sp. OK032, assembly GCF_900111345.1. Taxonomy (GTDB): domain Bacteria; phylum Bacillota; class Bacilli; order Bacillales_A; family Planococcaceae; genus Psychrobacillus. Next base: position 68,415 of record NZ_FOGY01000003.1, on the reverse strand, counting down.
GAGTTAAACTGTATGATATATGGAACTGGGACATAGTTTTTATTAATGGAGGTTATCTAAATTGAAAAAATTGGTAATATTTTTATTGACAGCAACCCTTGTATTTTCATCTGTCGGAAACTTTGTATTTAACGATGATACAATTACAGCTGAAGCAAAAAAATATAAATCTGGTAAGAAAAGTTTCAACACAAATAACAATACAAGAAACAATAATTCAAATATCGAAAAGAAAAAAGAAGATTCTACAACCGCAACGAACAAATCCAATACAAATACAAACAATAAAGGCGGATTTACATCTGGAGGTCTCATGAAAGGCCTATTTGTTGGCGGACTTGCTGGATTGTTATTCGGTAGTATGTTCGCTAATATGGGCATGCTTGGATCTATTTTAGGCTTTGCTATTAACGCCGCAGCGATTATTCTAATCGTTGTAGTTATTCGTAAAATCTTCCGTATGTTCAAAGAAAAGAAAAATGAGGATGCTAACTCATGGAGAAGTTAATAATCCCAGAACAAAACATCATTAACGCCGTTTGTGTATATATTGCTCGCCAAAAGAATACAATACCCGAAGAAGTTGAAGTTGAGCTTATGTATGATGACGATTCAGGATTTACAGCGGAGGCGTATGTCAAAGGACAACAACAATTTTTAAGTACATTAAATTTAATTGAAGCACTGCGCATGACAATCAAAGAATTTTTAAATCTTGACCCTAACTCAACAGGAATCGAATTAATTCTAGATGACGAGGAAGGCATAATTGCTGCGGTGCATTAAGGAACAAAAATGCAAGCACCTATATTAGTGGAGTACAGTCTAATTTCGCGACATCGTGTCGCAACAGACTGTATACTCCCCAAGTGGCAGTTCTCAGGGCTACCGTGCGCAATATTAAGGTGTCTCGAGTCTTGACAATAATTACTTGTAGAAAGTTATCTACATGATATTCTCATCCTCTAAAGCGTAAAAAACCGGTGGCAATTTCGCCACCGGCCTAATTTGTTATTGTTGGTTGTTTGGTTGTCCACTCATTTGTGATTGGGCTTGAGCTACTAAACGCTTAGTAATTTCTCCGCCAACGGAACCGTTAGCACGCGCTGTAGAATCGCCACCAAGGTTTACACCGAATTCTTGTGCAATTTCATATTTCATTTGATCAAGTGCTTGTTGTACGCCTGGTACTAGAAGTTGATTCGAGTTGTTGTTAGCCATGTTGTTCACCTCCTTGTGAAGTTAGATTGTGCGAATATGAATCAATTATGCAAAAAAACATATAGGTGAATTTTGCTAATTAGTTATTTTCAAAATGAGAGCTAAGTAAAATAATTACTTAGCTCTCATTTTAATGTTTACTTTTCAAAAATTTGATGAACCACTTCGTTGGATTTACTGTTATTTAAGTTTTTGTGGATACAGCTAGCTGGCAAATCCCTTAGGCAATCTGTGAATGCTTTTGCCATTTCTGCTTCCCCCGCTACATGAAACTCTCGCCAACCGCGTTTTTTTCTTAATTGTTCGATGGTTGTATTCATTCCTTTGAAGAAGGTTGTTGCATTTACCTTGTATCCCGGCTCTAACACGGACTTCCTACTGTCCGCAATAGCCCGTCTTCCCTTGGCATCAGTTTTTTTCTTTTCTCTCCACTCTTCCGAAACTGGATCGAATTTAAAGGTCAAATCATCTCTAACGAATCCCATGGCAGTATCCAAAATACGGACTTCTCCAAAGCTTGGCATGATTATTCCCGCTTCTGGATATGCTTTATACATATACTCTAATTGTTCTGTCATTGCATGGTTTTCCCAGTAAAAATTTGTTTTCACGGGCACCTGCACATAATAAACAGACCATAAATCTTCATTTGCAGTAGCAAATATAACAATTCCTTTACGAAGATCATGAGCATTTTCTTCTATTTCATTTATTACCTTCTTCTTGATTTGTTCGAATGCTTTTATTTCCTGCTCATCATTTGATGCTTCTAAATATTCACCTATTCGTTTTAAGCCGCTTTTCAAATGAATTTTCCAAGCACCTTTAAGTGTATCCGGGTCTGCAGGATTTGTATTTAGATAAATACTTAACACACAACGATCTGTACAGCTATACGTTTTTAAAGCTTGAAGTTCTTTATTAATCGTCATTTATCCTAAAACCTCCTTTTTTCTTACACGCTTAGCATTTCCCTCGATCGATTAGAAAATCCGCAAGCGAAGTATTATGTTTTAGGTGTATTTTCATTTTTTTAGAAAAAAAAACTACCCTTATATAGGATAGTTTGCGCAACATCGGAATTGTCCATATTATTTTCGCTCCTAGCGGTAAATTGGGTAGAATAACCTTATGTACATTATAGATGTAATGCGTATTAAAAAGCTCTATGAGGTGACCGCTATGATTTTCGCTGCAGGTGGACGCTTTCCGCGGGCATGGCTTCAATCTCCTCGTCGCTATGCTCCTGCGGGGCTTTCAGCTCATGCACCTGACGCTTCGCTTTCGGTGCAAAAAAACATCTGCTATTCCCGCTGGAGTCGCCTCCTTCCGCTTCAATCAATGAGAATTTCTTGCTAAGATGGTGTCTGCAGTATTAGAGAGATAATTACGAGATCCACTACGCAATAATTATTAAAGCTAATTAGAAAATACTGTCTCCCAATTAGTGAAGCATTTATTAGGAAAGAGCTTTATCTTTCAACTATTTTCGAAATTACTCCTCGTATTTCATTGTCATCTCATCCAGTTACGCTGATTAGCTAGCAAATTTTATGGATTGGAGCGAAAGGGCGGCGACTCCAGCCGGATGAGTGAGACAGATGAAACATCGCAGGCGAACGCGCTAGCGTCGGCGATGGTTCATCGCTCACCCGGCGGAAAGCGTCCGCCCTGAAGCGGAAATCCTGGTGGTAACTTCCTTACGACGCAGTATCCCAATATTACGTTTAATACAAAAAATATTTTTTTTAATTTCATAGTGATTTGAGTAATTAGTCATTTAATTGTCGATCTATTACCATTCTGCCTTGATAATAAACTTTTTTTATTTTCTCTATTTCCGTGATTTCCAATCCTGGAATACCTTCTGCCACTAAAAAATTGGCGTCTAGGCCTTTTTCTAAACGACCAAATTGATGGTCCTTGCCTAATATAGTCGCTGGATTATTAGTAAGTAAAGCTAAAATTGCATTTTCATCATAATTGTTTTCCTTTAAAAGTTGCATGGAAGGATTGGCAATTAACATTAATTGGTCCGGTCCTTTTAAGGATTGGTCTTGATACGGTAGCCATGCCACTCCTGGATATGGCGGCAAATATGCATCTGTAGAAATCGAAACCGGAATTCTCTTATTTATAAGTTTTAGTATGTCTACTGGTGAATTTGGCGTTAAATGCGTTCCTCCCATGGGTGTTGCAACTATTTGCACACCCAGATTGGAAGCTCTTTCTATTTGCTCATCTGTAATGCCATGTGCATGATGCAAAACATCAACACTAGCTTCCAGTGCCATCTCTATTCCATCTTTACCAGCAACATGTGCACCAATCTTCTTCCCTAATTGATGGTAGATATCCACAATCTCTAGCATTTCCTCTGTTGTATAAATTATTTCTCCAGCTTTTGGTACTTCATTTATCGTGAAGTTTGCTGGTGTTGCATTGATAAATATATTTTCACCCGGATAATCACTTTCTTTCGCAATTTGCCTAACTAAGAATGGATGTACTAAATCCGTTTTATGAACCGCTTTTGACTGAGTAATAGAAGTAAAATGAGCTATTTTTTCAAAGCCGATGGATATACTAGTTGTTGCAAAGGAAACATTTAGTGGAATTCCATGAACTGCTTTTCGATAATCTTCTATAGAAAAATCACCAAGTGGATGACCGCAAATTTGTTCTCCTAGTGCTGTAATTCCAGCGGATAAAGCATGAAAAAGAATCACCTTTCCTACTAGAAAATGCGTGTGAGTAGTAACTGGGTAAAGCGAAGTTGGAGCAAATTCAAGTAAATGTGTATGGCAATCGACTAAAGAAGGGGTTATTACATCATTTGTATAATCGATAACTTGTATAGTTGAATATTGTTTACGAAGGCTTTCCCATGTTCCTACATCCAAAATTTTTTCATTTTCGATTACCATAGCGCCATCTTCAATCGTTCCAGTTTGGCTAACAGTTACGATTTTTTTTGCATGAATCATATAAATACTCATAATTTATCCTACCAAAAATGGCGTTAAATAATAAGCAAGTAAACATGCAGTCGCAATCCTAATAATCAGCCCGATAATCGATGCTACTAACGCTTCTCTTTCATTCAAGTTTGAAACTTCTGCCCAAGTTGCTGGAATTTGACCGAAAATTACGGATAATGGTAAACCTGAATTTGCTAAAACAAAGGAACCAACTATTAATCGAGGATCAACTGAGCTTGAAATTTCAGCAAGTTGGGCTACAGCAAGTGTTGGGGCAGCAAGAATAGATACAATACCTGTTGCGGGTTCAATGCTCAAAAATGTTAAAACACTGGATAAGCTTGATTCAATTACATCCCAAGCTCCGAAGAATCTAAGTGCTCCAATAAAGAAAAATACAGCTGCAACCGCAGGAATTATGATTAAAAAAAGCAGCTCTGCACCTTCTTTTGCAGAGGAAAAAATTGTTTCCAGAAACTTTGTTTTTGGTGTAAATCTCGGTAGGCTTTCTAAATCAACCTTTTTGGTATCACGGTAAATAGTGACGGATAATAACCACGGGACAACAACAATTGGAAGAAAAATAGAAAGAATTATAAGAGGAAATGCATTAATGTTGAATACTGAGAGTGCAATAAGACCTAGCACTAATGTTGCAAACGATTGGGGGGATTGTATCATTGTTGCAACTGCGATTTTTTGTTCTGCTTTCGTTGCTTTCGCCTTCACAAGAACTGGTCCTGCAATTTTTCCTGCTGCGTTAATGTCACCAAGAATATTGTAAACACTTGGCACAATAACAGATGGATTTATCTTCAGCCACTTCATAATAGGAACGAAAATCCGTATTAAACCGTCTGTAAACCCTAGGCGTTCAATAATTCGTCCAAAAATTACACTAATGATGATGGCAATTCCAATTTCACTCGTTAAAAAAACATCCACTACAATAGGCTTTACTTCAGCAATAACCGCATTAAAAAAGTCAGAGAGTGAATTAGGATTGAATAATAGGATTAATAACGAGGCAAATACTAACAGAAGCCCGATGACCTCAACCGGATGCCATTTCGAACGTGCGTCCTTTTCTTTATTTTTCTCCACCCGAACAACCTCCTCACACTTTCTATACATTATGTCCGATTAGAAATATGTGTGTTTGTCTCTATGCGATTGAATAAGCATCCTTTTTTATATTTAACTATGAAACTCCCAAACAATTAATAAATTCAAACGTAAAATATAGGAATAGGGTTTTATGGAGGTGTTAAATTGTGGAATATGGAGACGCCAAACAGTCAGAAATGAATTCCTTTGAACGAAAACCTAATTTTTTAATATTCCTAGTAGACGAGCAACGCTTTCCAACTGTTTATGAAAATGATGCACTTAAAAAATGGCGGAAAGAGAATTTAAAGACACAAGAATTATTGCGAAAGAACGGTTTGGAATTTCTTCATCACTATATCGGAAGTACTGCCTGCTCTCCGAGTAGAACAACTTTATACACAGGGCAGTACCCATCTCTTCATGGTGTAACTAAAACGACTGGGGGTGCTGCTAATGCATCTGAACCAGACATCTTTTGGCTAGATCCAAATACTGTGCCTACTATCGGCGATTATTTTCGCGCAGCTGGCTACGACACATTCTGGAAGGGAAAATGGCATGCTTCCCATCAAGATATATTAATACCTGGAACACAGAATGCGATGCCTAGTTATCATCCTGCAACCGGTGTCCCTAACACTAAAAGAGAAGAACTATATTTAGAAGCAAATCGCCTTGATGAATTTGGCTTTTCCGGTTGGTTGGGACCAGAACCACATGGGACAAATCCAAGGAATTCTGCTTCTTCTGCTCAAATTGGCACGAAAGGACGGGATGAAGTATACGCAAGAGAAGTAGTTAATCTCATCTCCTCACTTGAAAAAAACAGTACGAATGCAAACGCTAAACCATGGCTAATCGTCTCTTCCTTTATTAATCCGCATGATATTGCTTTATACGGAGAACTTACGGAGTTTTCTCCCTTATTTAACTTTGAAATAGACCCATCTATTCCGTTCATTCCACCTGCCCCTACTGCAAATGAGTCGCTACTTACAAAACCAACTGCGCAAGAAAGCTATAAAGAAACCTATCCAAAAACCTTTCAGCCTACTAGAGATACACTAGCTTATCGACAACTTTATTTTTCGTTGCACAAGCAAGTGGATTGTGAGATGTCTAAAGTTTTTAGTGCATTACAACAATCCAAGTTTTACGAAAATACAATCGTTATCTTCACTTCTGATCACGGCGATTTGTTAGGAGCACACGGAGGATTGTTCCAAAAATGGTATAACGCCTACGAAGAAACGATTCATGTACCCTTTATCATTCATAGTCCTAAGTTATTTTCAGAAAGCAGAAAAGCGAATATGTTAACAAGTCATGTGGATATTCTTCCTACACTACTTGGGCTTGCTAATATTAATGTGGATAAAATAGCAAATGAACTTCAACAAGATCATACCGAAGTACATCCACTTGTAGGACGCGATCTTACGCCCGTTGTATACAAGAAAGATAACTTTCACCGAATGCATGAACCTGTCTATTTTATGTCGGATGACGATGTTACAAAAGGCTTGAACCAAGTCAGCTTTTCAGGTCAGCCATACCAATCCGTGACACAGCCTAACCATCTTGAAACGGTTATTGCCCGTCTCATAACCGGGAATGATAATACGTATGAAATATGGAAATTCTCTCGTTACTTTGACAATCCACAATTTTGGAGCAACCCTGGAATAGAAGATCAAACAACCGAGATTAAGAGCCAAATACCTATCGATGAGACACAAAGCATATCCGTTTCTGAAATAACAACCAAAACCCAACCAATTCCAGAACAATATGAATTATATAATCTGATGAAAGATCCGCTAGAAATAAAAAATTTATCCGACCCTTCAAATGAAAGTAAGGAAACAAAACATATTCAAAAACTTATGACCATATTATTAGAGGAACAATGCCAGCAAAAGAGACTAAGACCTTCAAGCGGACTAGTACCAGGTCAGCCAAATTGCCAAAACAAATAAAAACAACATACCGCCAAACTAATTAGTAAGGCGGTATGTTGTTTTATGAAAAGAAAACTAAGATTCCTTCATCAATGGAGATTTTCTTCACCTCTTAATGAGATTGCACGCTGTTTTCTTCCATCCAGTACGCTTCCCGAATATTAATCTGCCTGCGAATTTTCCTCATAATATCCATGGAAACTTCACCTGTTTCGTATAGACTTTGAATCTCATCGCGCTCCGCTTGAAAGGCTTTGTCTCTTAACTCTCGCTGCTCTCGAATATATTCACTTGAGTCTGCACCTTTACGCACTAAATTAAACTTCTGGATCATTTCATTGTACTCTCCGATAATCGATTCGTTAATCCCTTCATTTTCAGGAATCATTGTTTCTCTTAAATATGAAATTGCCGCTTGTGCCATTTCCATTTTAAGCATTGCCACTTTTTTAGTTTTTTCAACACGAGCTTTTATGGAGTTATGTTTTGGTGACTTGAACAAGCTAGCTATATTCAATATTCCTCGTTTTACAATTGTCCCTACGAATAATCCTCTATATAGCAAGCGATTCGTAACCGCAACACGCATCCGGTGGATATGCTCCTCTAATAAGTATAGCGACTCCCGATCAATCTCTTCATTTGATTGCAACTTTTCAATATAAATAATTTCTACTTCTAATGCTTTCAAACGAGTTTCAGTTTCCACCGCTTTCTTTCGAGCGCTTTCTTCCTCACTTATATCAACGAGATGACTACGAACTTGATTGTAATGCGAGATAATAGAAACAGCTGCTCCTCTGTTTTCGTCGGTAGTTAGTTCTCGCATCGTTCTAATCGCAGCATCCATCGAGAGAAGTATCGCTTTTCTTTCCATCTCCTCTCTCATATTTTCTGTATTCCCTTTTTCTGTTTTTGCAATAATAGGTAGGAAAATACTTGCTAAAACAAGCGTCACCAAAATTACACCGGCTGCGATGAAAATGATTAATGAACGCTCGGGAAACACATCGCCATTGGCTAAAAAGTAAGGAATCGTAAAAGCTCCAGCAAGTGTTACAGCGCCGCGGACACCGGAAATGGTCGTAATGCTAATATATCGCAGCGATGGTTTTGGCAATTGTTCTGCTTTAAGCAGCCATCCTCCCCACCATCCTGCAAACACCCAAACAAAGCGTAATAGTAAAAGCGCAGCAGTAATGATCAAAATATACGTGATTACTTCAAAATTATTGAACAAAGGACTTTCAAAAATTTCTCGAGAAACACTAGGAATTTGTAGTCCTAGCAATAAAAATACAAGTCCATTCAAAATAAAAATAAGAATGGTCCAAGTACTTTTCGAAACAACTTGTAGTTGCACATTTGGTGATTGCTCACGGTCCCGATAAATCGCATGGACAATACCAGCTGCTACAACAGACAAAATTCCCGATAGATGAAAATGCTCTATGACATAAAAAATGGTAAACGGAGTTAATAATTGGATAAGCATATGAAGCGTTACATCTTCCATACCTAATCGACGGATGAATATTTTCAATCGAATAATGATGAAAGCAAGAACTGCTCCACCTACAAATCCTCCAATCGCGATTAATAAGAAACTCCAGCTTGCTTCTGCAAGTGAAAACACACCGGTTACCGTTGCAGCTACGGCAAACTTAAACGCAACTAATCCAGAGGCATCATTCATTAGCCCCTCGCCTTCTAGCACATGCATAATCGTCTTTGGCATCTTAACTCGACTCGAAATAGCTCCGACTGCCACCACATCGGTTGGAGATAAAATCGCAGCGAGTGCAAAAGACGCAGAAAGCGGAATCGAAGGTATTAACCAATGGATTAAATACCCAATAACAATAACCGTTAAAAATACGAGTCCAAGTGCTAGCAATAAAATAGGCTTCCTCAATTTCCAAAGGGCTTGCCTTGGCACATTTTTTCCATCGTAAAATAATAATGGAGCGATAAATAGAATAAAAAATAATTCTGGCTCCATCGGAACATGTATTCCTACCGGCAAGGCTGCAAGCAATACACCAAGCGCAATTTGAATTAGTGGGACTGGTATGTATGGCATAAAATGATTGATAAAATTAGAAAGCCCAATTATTGCTAGTAAGAGTAGGACAATCAATAAAAACTCCATCACGTATCTCCTTTCTAGATGTTCTATTTAATAAGTGTAAACCGATTTGTTAAATACTACAAATTACTTCCATTTTGTATGGAATAGTATAAAAAAATCCACTCTCCCATAAATACGACTTCCTAGAAATCGTACTTATTTGAAAGTAGATCTTTTATAAGAATTACTTGGAAAGGTAGTCCAACAATCCCATAGCACTAACTTCTATATCTAACTGTAAAATGCTATACACCTCATGATCATCTGGAATACCTAGCCCTCTTAGATGCTCCCTTACTAAACTTCCTAAACGCTCAGCAAGAACTTCGTACCCTTTTTGTTCTGCATAGACTGTTTTCGCTTCGTTTACATAAACTTTTAACCAGCTAGAAACTTGACGATATACTTCATCCGGTGCATTAGTCATACCAAAATGCCCAAAGTAGATGGAATCGAGCTCCATGTTTTGCATACGATCAACCGCTCTTTGCATCGCATCGGGGTCAAACTGATTTGGTGAAGTGGAAGGCAGAAATAAATGAACATCATCTGGAATCAACTGCTCATAACGTACACCAACTGTGTCTCCAGTGAACATGCCGTTACTAATCGGATCATAAATACTGAAATGGTGATTGGCATGACCAGGTGTATCTAAAAATTCCAATTGACAATTTGGTCCAATTTTCAATATATCCCCTTCACCTTTAACAATTAGCCGATCTTCTGCTATAGGAAGTATCGGTTCAAATAAACTAGAAAACTTTTCGCCATATACTGCCTTCGCACCCGCTATAAGTCTCGATGGATCCGCTAAATGCCTAGCACCTTTTGGATGTACGACTACTTTTGCATTCGGGCATTCTTGAATGAGTAATCCAGCTCCCCCAGCGTGATCAAGATGGATATGTGTGACAATTATATATTTGACTTCATCCAAAGATATTCCTAATGCCTTTAACCCTTCTTTTACATACTTTATAGACGGGCTTGCACTCGTTTCTACAATTGTTAGTTCCTCTTCTTGTATAACATATATGCCTGTCCGCTCTGTGATCCCTAAATCATGCCCATCAATTAGATGGATTCTTTCGTTTAATTGAATCGGTTTCGATTGTTGCACTACGTATTCCCCCTAAGTAATTTTTCTCTACTGAATTTTCTGTCATATATACTTACTATCTTATCATTTTCTTTTTGCAAAGTTAAAGAAGATAAAAACCAATACCCATTATTATATATGCTGCAAAAAGCAGAAGCCCTTCAAACCAATTTGATTCACCATCACTGGAAACATTAATAACTAAAAGTGCGGCTGTAACCATTGCGACAAGCTCTGGCCATGTAAAAACTAGTGCCATCGTTTGAGGCATGAACAGAGATACAAGCACAAGTACCGGTGCTACAAACATAGCAACTTGCAGCGTAGAACCAACCGCTATTTCAACAGATACTTCCATTTTGTTTTTAACGGCCATTGTAATAGCAGAAACATGCTCTGCTGCATTTCCAACAATCGCTACGATAATGACACCTATGAACAATTCGGTCCAACCAAACTTTGCCCCAAGCATTTCAAATGTATGAACTAATTGCTCCGACACAAAAGCGACTACTACTGTTGCCAATAGAAGAATTAAAATCGATTTACCTTTTGTCCATTCTGGTACTTCTGGTTCCGTTTCCGGTTCATCAGTAGATGAGAACACTCCCCGATGTGTGACGAGTTTGAAAAATAATCCTGCAAGATAAAGCGCGATTAAAATAATGGCAATACCAATACTTAAGTTTAATGTTTTTTCAGGATTCATTGTCATTGAGAAAACTTCCGGAATAACAAATGCCACAATTACAGCGAAAATAAGTAATCCCGAATTGTATCTTGCGCTATGCATACTAAATTTCTGACGTTTAAACTTAATACCGCCAGCAAAAAACGATAATCCAAGTACAAGCAACAAGTTACCGAGAACTGATCCGGTTAGCGATGCCAAAACAATCCCAACCATTCCAGCCTTTAATGTGAATATGGAAATGATAAGTTCGACCGCATTACCAAAAGTTGCGTTTAACAGGCCTCCAACTCTTGGGCCACTTACGATTGCTAAACTTTCTGTTGCTCGGCCTATATATCCCGAAAGCCCAATAATACCTACACAACACAGAAAGAACATAATCATCTTGGGCCAATTTAAAAAAGCTCCTATAAGAACGAATGGAACACCTACAAAGACAAAAACGGCAAATAATTTATTCACTAACAAACACCTCTTCAACTTAATGCATTTCTAACTTATCTTTCCCTAATATAAAAAGAAGAAACCCTTTTCCATTCACTTACATAACTTATAAGGAGATGAAAAGGAGTGATTAATTTTAATGATTAATATGGAACCTATCAATATTGATGGACATACATTTTTATCGATTTCTGTCGAGTTGCCAAAAACCAATTTACTTGTTGTATCGAATGATAAAGGGTATATCATGTGTGGTGCACTTGATGTTGCACTGTTGAACGAAAAACTAAAAGACAGAAAAGTAATTGCAGGAAGAGCTGTAGGAGTAAAAACAATTGGCCAACTGCTTGATGCACCTTTAGAATCCATCACTTTTGAAGCAGAAGAACTTGGCATCACAACAGGTATGATTGGTAGAGAAGCGCTATTGAAAATGATTTAATCTAAAACTAACGAGCTAGCCATTTTTATATGGCTAGCTCTTTTTTATGTCCAATAATTTCTTGAAAAACCCCTTTCCATTCTAGTTGACTCCCCTCGAAATAAAGAGTAAATTAATAAAATATAAAAGAACTGTTCACAAATGAACAATACAAAAAAGAACGGAGTGATAACAGTGAATTGTAACAATCACCCTGATAGTAGATCTACAAAATTCTTGCATACCTTTTGGCGTGTGAATAGAAACATGATGCGCTTTATACATAAGACCGCACTAGAAAATGATTTATCTATCCCACAATATTCAGTCCTAATGACCATTGCACCCAAAAAAGAAATGACGCAAAAGCAATTAGGTGAAGTATTGCAAATTCCAAAAAGTACATTAAGTACGGCAGTCGATGGACTTGTACAAACCGAATGGCTCCTTAGACAGCCTGTTCCTGACAATCGAAGAGAAATGCAATTAATACTCAGTGAAAAAGGAAACAGCTTGTTTGAAAAAATAAGTCAACAAAAAGGAAGCATTCATTGTACAATCGAATCCATTATGGACACACTTACTGAAAAACAGTTCAAGGAATTTCAAGCCACACTGCTTCATATCGCTGATTTTTTAGAAAACGAAACCATTTCAAAGGAGAACAACCAAAATGATTAAACTCATGAAAAACTTAACGGTGTATAAGTGGATTGTTCTCTCGGTGTTAGGATTAGTTTTTATCCAATCAATGGCTGACCTTTATTTACCAACTCTTATGGCAGATATTATCGATAAAGGAGTAGTAGTTGGCGATACAGCTTATATTTGGAAAATCGGAGGAATAATGCTTTTAGTTGCGGCGTTTGGAGCAGTCGCATCAATTATAGCAAGCTTCTACTCCTCTAAAGCAGCAATGGGGTTTGGTAGGGATATTCGCCGTAAAGTGTTCAAACATGTAGAGCAATTTTCCATTCAAGATTTCGATGAGTTTGGCACAGCATCGCTTATTACAAGAACGACCAATGATATAACACAAGTGCAACAAGTGGTCATCATGATGCTACGTATGGTCGTTAGCGCTCCTATCATGTTGGTTGGTGGGATTATTATGGCAGTATCAAAAGATGCTAAATTATCGCTTGTCATTGTACTTACAATGCCTGTGTTAGTTGGGGCTGTGTTATTAATCATGTATAAAGGTGTACCACTTTTCAAAACAGTACAAACAAAATTAGACCAGTTAAACCTTGTATTGCGTGAAAATTTAACCGGAATTCGCGTTATCCGTGCTTTTAATCGGGAAAAACAAGAGAAAGTTCGGCTTCAAAAAGCAAACAAAGATTTAACTGATATTTCTATTAAAGTAAACAAGGTAATGGCGTTTTTAATGCCCGTTATGATGTTGGTCATGAACATCACCGTAGTATTAATCATTTGGTTTGGTGGAATTCGCATTAACGGAGGATCTATGCAAATCGGGGATTTAATGGCATTTATCCAATACGTTATGCAAATTATGTTCGCGCTTGTAATGGCTTCTATGATGTTCATAATGGTACCCCGTGCGGCAGTCTCCGCAAACCGGATTAATGAAGTACTGAACACAAAACCAACATTTTTAAACGAAGGAACAAAATTAGCAAATAAAGAACGGGGAACACTTGAATTTGATCATGTATTTTTTAGCTACCCAGGAGCGGAAGAGTCCGCATTATCTAATATTACATTTCAAGCAAAGTCTGGGGAAATTACGGCAATTATCGGCGGAACAGGCGCTGGTAAATCAACACTTGTGAACTTGATTCCTCGTTTTTATGAGGTCACAAGTGGAACGATTCGTGTAAATGGCGTCGATATTCGTGAATCTTCTCAAGACGAGGTTCGCTCCAAAATCGGATTTGTCCCCCAAAAAGCTCTTCTCTTTTCTGGAACAATCAAAGAAAATATTCGTTTTGGAAAACAAGAAGCAACTGAAGAAGAAATAAAACATGCAGCGCACATTGCTCAAGCAGAAGATTTTATAAGCAAAATGGATGAAGGATATAATTCCGTTATTTTACAAGGTGGTTCGAATGTATCTGGAGGACAAAAACAACGTCTTTCGATTGCAAGGGCGCTCGTTCGAAAACCGGATATTTACATTTTCGATGATAGTTTTTCAGCACTCGATTTCAAAACAGACGCAAACTTACGTGAGGCACTAAAAGACGAAACACAAAATGCAACTACTATCATTGTTGCACAACGGGTTAGTACCGTAGCAGATGCACATCAAATTATTGTATTAGATAAAGGTCAAATTGCAGGAATTGGTACGCATAAAGAGCTCTTAGAAAATAATGATGTGTACCGTGAAATTGTTGAATCTCAGCTCTCAGAGGAGGAAATCGCATGAGTAAGCAAAAAAAGTCGCAGTCTCAAGGCGGACACCCAGTAGGAGCCGGTGGAGGAAACATGATGATGATGAGCGGACAAAAAGCAAAAAACTTTAAAGGTACTTTACGACGCCTTCTAACTTACTTGAAACCTCGCAGCAATCAATTAATCGCAGTATTTATCGCGGCTATTTTAAGTACCGTATTCGCTATTGTCGGTCCTAAAATTATGGGGAACGCAATTACAGAACTATTCGAAGGAGCATACGCTAAAATGACTGGTGTTCCGGGAGCAGCAATTGATTTTGATGCAATTGGGAAACTCCTCCTTCTACTAGCAGCTTTGTATGCAATCAGTAGCTTATTTGCCTATATTCAGCAATATATTATGTCGAGCGTCGCACAAAAAACCGTGTATGATTTACGAGAAGAAGTAAACGGCAAACTAGAAAAGCTTCCCCTTAAATATTATGATGGTCGACCAAACGGGGAAACGTTAAGCCGTGTTACAAATGATCTCGATACAATCGGAAATACACTTCAGCAAAGCTTAACCCAATTTATTACCTCGGTGGTAACAATCGTAGGTATTATCATTATGATGTTAACGATTAGCCCATTATTAACGTTAATTTCCATTGTAAGTTTACCGGTATCGATGTTCGTCATTCAACCAATTTTAAAAAGATCACAAAAGCATTTTGCAGATCAACAACGAACACTTGGGCAATTGAACGGGCACATCGAAGAAATGTATACTGGACACCAAGTAGTTAAAGTGTTCGGCCACGAGAAAAAAGCGGTGGCTGAGTTCGATGAAGTGAATGAACAACTATATGATGCTGGTCGTAGAGCACAATTTATATCCGGTATTATTATGCCGATGATGTCTTTTATCGGTAATTTAAGCTATGTTGTAATTAGCGTTGTCGGAGGAATATTAGTTACCCAACGTGCCATTTCTATCGGTGATATTCAGGCCTTTATTACTTATACTCGTCAGTTCACACAGCCAGTCATGCAAACAGCAAATATCGCCAACATCATCCAGTCAACAATTGCAGCAGCGGAACGGGTTTTTGAATTACTGGACGAAGAAGAGGAAGAAAAAGAAGTAACAATAGAAAGTTTATCTAAAGCAAAAGGTGCAGTTACATTTGAACGTGTGGACTTTGGTTACGGAGATGAACTATTAATTGAAAATATGAATATCGATGTATTTCCAGGTCAAACGGTAGCGATTGTTGGACCAACCGGGGCTGGCAAAACAACATTGATTAATTTATTGATGAGATTTTATGAATTAAACAATGGGAAAATCACCATTGATGGACACAATACTAGAAAAATGTCGCGAACGGATCTCCGTACAACATTCGGCATGGTACTTCAAGATACGTGGCTCTTTAATGGAACGATTAAGGACAATATTGCATTCGGAAAAGATGGTGCAACAGATGAAGAAATCTACGCGGCGGCTGAAACGGCACACGCAGACCATTTTATCCGTACTTTACCGGATGGATATGACACTGTTTTAAATGAGGAAGCATCGAATATTTCGCAAGGGCAAAAACAATTATTAACAATCGCTCGCGCTGTTCTTGCAAATCCACCTATTATGATTTTAGATGAAGCAACATCGAGTGTAGATACGCGAACGGAACTACTTATCCAACAAGCGATGAATCGCTTAATGGAAGGAAGAACGAGCTTTGTTATCGCCCATCGTCTTTCTACTATTAGAGATGCTGATTTAATATTGGTGATGAATCAAGGAAAGGTAATTGAACAAGGTTCACATGAGGAGCTTATCAATGAAAATGGCTTTTACGCAGATTTATATAATAGCCAGTTTTCTACTAAAAAGGCTATTTAAACATTAGATCTAAAAAAAGAGAGTCAGCCGAACGATTTCTTGCTGGCTCTCTTTTTCTAATATTATTTATGGTCCGTCATAATCTACCCTCTCTATTTATATACTAACTATATAGATTACTAAATTAGGAGCGGAGGGATTATGTTGACTAAAGTAGAATTCAAAAAAGCATTTGATATTGGTTATCAAGAAATGATATTTACTGCAAACAATGATGAGACTTTTATTCGTATAAAAAATAACTATTCCGTTCCATCCTCTAAAGTGTCTTCCACAATCATCCATATTAACGGAAAACTTTTTGAAGAAAACAGATATTGGATTTTCTTCACTGAGTTAGTAGAAGTAGATTCTGATATTAGTACAGATGTACAAATTGAATTAGACAAATTTGAAATAGACACAGAAAACTTTGAGGAAGAAGAATTTATCCAACATTTAATAGAAGAAATAACGGAGAAGTTAAAAGAAAATAACGTAAACACGGTTCTTAAAGAAATCGAAGTTCTTTAAGAACTTTTCAGCATTTCTGTTGCAATTAGTCTATAGGAATTAAACCGATCTTCCGGTGAATAGGTTACTGTATTCAACATAATTTCATCTGCTTTATAGTTAGTTTGCAATTCGATTAGCTTCTCTTTTATTTCAGAGGGATTACCGATTATTAGCTTCTTTTTCATACTTTCCAATGTTTCTTTTTCCATGTTATCTAATATGTATTGTTGCGCCTCTTTTATAGAAGGAACTCCTTGCTCTCCTTCCCCCTTAGCCCTTTGTAATGCCCAAATGAGCGTACTTTTAGCTACCTCCTTCGCCATTTCTGTCGTTTCTGCACAAATAACTGAAACCGTTACAATTACTTCAGGTTTTTGACCTTGTTTTCGCGGTATAAAATTATCTAAATACTGCTGTATTATAGCTATCCCATCCTCTTCACTCATAAAGTGACCGAATGCATAGGACAGTCCATTTTCCGCAGCAAGCAGAGCACTTTTTTTACTCGTCCCAAGAAGCCATGGTACTGGTGACACTTCTGGAACTGGTGAAGCAGAAATTTTCGAAAATTCATGGTCAGAAGGAAAATCACCATATAGAAAATGAAGAAACTCTTTCACTAAATTAGGCATTTTATATACATTTTGGAGGAAATTATCCGACAAAGCATTCGTAGCCTCCGCAGATCCGCCTGGTGCACGACCTAAACCAACATCAACTCGATTAGGAAATAAAGTAGCAAGCGTATTATATACTTCTGCTACTTTAAATGGCTTATAATGGGGCAACAAAACAGCCCCCGAGCCAATACGAATAGTATTTGTATTCGCTCCAATGTAACCTAACATCACTTCAGGAGCAGAACTTGCGAGCCCTGTTAAATCATGGTGTTCCGTAATCCAGTAACGAGTAAAACCTAACAATTCCCCAAGTTTCGCTAACTCCATCGATGCATTTAATGCCCCTTTCGCGGTTTGATTGGAGGAAATCGGGGATTGATCCAATATACTTAACTTCACTTCCTCACCTCTCCTTTCTTAGTTCAACACTTCCAGTAAGCTCAGTTTATACTCTCCAACTTGCCCTTTTTCGTATAAATTCGTAATCGAAGTTGAATACTGATGTATGCTTCCTCTAAAACGTAAATCTTGCTCTGGTACTTTCACATCGAATGTACCTCTGTATAATAACGTCGCAATATCATGATAATCTTCACTTGTTACATTAAAAACAACCGAAATTAGGTGTAAATCATTTACTTTTTCTTTTTTATAGCGATTAACTTTTATAAACATGTCATCCAGTATAATTTCTTTCACCATAGAACCTTCTAGTTTTTTGTCCATGCAAAACACCCCCAAATTTAATCCTTTTTATAAGTGTATCATCTACGTATGCATTTTCATTATTCTACACTTTTATTGAAAACCACTCTAAATATTTTTTAAAAATAAGGGAAGAATAAATTTATCATGATATAAAATGAATAGCCATTGAAAGGCGGTCTTACAAAACATGGATAAACAAAAAGTTAAACTATGGACAAGTCAATATTTAATTATTATCTTATTGTCTTTAGTTATGTTCACTTCTTTTTATATGATTACAGCAGGTTTCCCAATTTTCGTATCAACCATCAGTGATAATCCTGCGATTGCAGGAATAATGACCACGACCTTAATGACAGCATCACTAATTACGCGCTTCTTTGCAAGCGTCATTATCCAAAAAGTGAATATGAAATTGCTCCTTATTATTTCCCTCATTTATTTTTTAGGAACAATCGCTCTCACTTTTGTAAACGACTCCATCGGGTTTTTAATATTCATTCGAGCACTACAAGGTATTGGATTTAGTATGCTTACGATTTTAGTCTTTACGATCTCAAGTAATATTGTTCCTAAATCTCGGTTAGGTGAGGGCATTGTTTTTTTCGCAATGTCTACAAGCGTTGGGACTACAATTGGGCCACTTATTGCTATTTCTTATCTTGCAAATTATTCATTCAAATCGATGATGATGTTAACTCTGGTTCTTATGGCTTTTTCATTTGTGTGTAGTCTTTTCACAAAAAATACGGTTAAAAAAGAAAAGGAAAGTCCACAGGCTACAAATAAAGAACCTTTCTATAAGTACATGTTCGATAAGCGTGTTCTTCTTCCATGTATTTTAGTAGCGTTCAATTATATGGCAATTGCAGGAACAGTTAACTTTATAGGTGCTTTTGGAAAAGAGATCAATGTTGGTGGAAGAATTTCACAGTTTTTTATCGCACAAGGAATTGCAATGGTATTAGTTCGTGCTTTCTCCGGTAAAATTTTCGATCGATTTGGTCATAGAATCCTTATTATTCCTGGTGCCATTTCAGGAGCAGTAGGTTTGATCTTATTAGGCTTCTCTACTAGTATGTGGATGGTTCTCGTTTCAGGGGTATTATTTGGAATCGCTTTTGCTATAATTCATCCAATTATCCAAGCTTGGGCATTAACGCTTGTTCCACCCGAGAAAAAAGCAACAGCCAATTCGATGCTTCTTATTTTTATCGATTTTGGTTTGGCGGTTGGATCAGTAGGACTTGGATTCTTAGCAAAAAGTGTTGGATACGGCATGACTTTTAGTTATTCGGCTGCTTTTATGATTGTGATTTTGTTGTTATATTTAATTGGAAGCAAGAAAACAGCAACATTAGAAACTAAAAAGGAAAAATCATCCTAATCGAAAACATACTATCATATGAACAGGATAAAATGAAACTTCATTCAGTTGAGGTTTCCCTACCCTTTAACTGAATGTTAGTTAAACCAATCGGACCTTCACGGGCAGTTTATCTCCCTTTTATCTTTCCTTGGTTTCCTCGGAATCTTGAAGTGGGAGTATTACTGCCCGTTAACACGGGATAAACCATAACAAACTGGGGCTGTCCCAAACGTCAACATAGACTTTAGGACAGCCCCATAATAGGCGTTATTCATTTCCTTCTTAATGTATTGTATTAAATTTCTCTTTATCTTGGTTCAATTGTTCCTGAAGCATATTGATTGGCCCCAATTCTCCTCTACTTTCAAGAGCCATTGTAACCGAACGCTCTGCACGTTCAATCATATTTTGTGCGTTTTGAATAGACTGCTCCGAGGGATGGGTTAATGCTTGACCTACAGCTAGCGTGACATTATCGACAGAATTATGCAATTGGCCAATGACATTATCTTCTTTCCAACTCATTTGTGTGTGATCTTCCATTGCAAAGTCCTCCTTCACTTTTCCTAGAAATCAATACTTCTTTACTATGGCAAAATAGCAGCTTTTTATACGTTTGAAAGCTGATAGTTTGAAATTTAATCCTTCAATAATTTTGAATGTATTGGGAATACTAAACGATGAAAGATATAACCAATGAATAAAGGAGGAAGGAAAAATAATGACAATTCATGAACCTGAACCAAATGATTCAGCTAAGAACGTGGAAAGGTTAAAGAAAACTATCCGTAATAAGGAAGCGGCAGAAATGGCAATGGAGTTTGCAGATGGAGAAGAACTTGCAGCCATTAAGAAGAAAAATGAACGACGTGAAGAAAGTATTGATGGTTTACGAGCAGAGATACTTGCAGAGGCCAAGTCAAGAATCAACGGTTATATTTAACCTCATTCAAGCTAGCCTCGGCATAAATGATAAAATAGCCAAATAATCTTCGGATCATTTGGCTATCTTTTTTACAAATGAATATTCACACTTATAATAGAACAAACGTAAACTAAGGATAAAAGGAGTGTCCTTAGAATGCACTATCACTCAAATGAACTTTCTACTCCCACTCATAATCCCGTTTATAAAACCCCATATTCGCAATACACTGCACCCGTTCGATACATTTTAAACAATTCATCTAATTACCAACAAGGCTATTATATGAGTAAAGCAGCCGTTGACTTTGAAAGCATGAACCGGCTTCTTTGGCTAGAGCATGTCAATTGGACCAGAATGACCATTACAAGTATTGTATTTAATTTGCCTGACCTACCTACTGTGCAAGAACGACTATTACAAAATGCGACCGATTTAGGAAATTGTATTCGTCCTTTTTACGGTGATCAACTCGCAAACAGATATACCGAGCTCATAAAAGAACATCTAGTACTAGCGGCACAACTTGTAACAGCAGCTGTTAAAGGCGATTCTAAAAAAGCAGATGAAAAAGAAAAAGAGTGGTACCGTAATGCAGATGATATCGCAATCTTTCTAAGTAGTATTAATCCGTATTTAACAAAAACAGAAGTACAAAAGATGTTCTATACGCATTTGGCTTTAACAAAAAATGAAGCGGTATTAATGATTCAAAAGAAATATCAAGAGGATATTAAAGTATTTGACCAAATAGAAGCGCAAGCTTTGGAGATGTCCGATATGATTTCACATGCAATCATCATGCAATTCCCTCATAGGTTTTAAATACGAAAAGAGCCTGGAACAACTGTTTCCAAGCTCTTTTCGCATTTACATATTCATCCATACGCGTGACAACTTTTTGACGTTCGTTACAACTTTGTTAACAAATGTTGAATTAATATAGAAATCTAAATGAACGTTTTGTGAAGCCTACTTTTTGACGTTGTTTTTATACGAGTATGAAAATATGATAGAGGCAACGGAATACGGATCACTTCGTACACGTTTAATAAACTCAAATTCGAAAGGGGTACAACTATGAAAATAAAAGTGAAATGGGCTTTACTTACAATGATTTTCACTATAGCCACTGTGCTAACTGGTTGTGAACCATTATTAGTATTAGATCCTAAAGGCCCTCAGGCAAAAACGCAAGCTGACGATATTATGTTATCCATCTGGCTCATGTCAGGCATTGTAATTGTCGTACTTGCTATTTTAGTATTCGTGTTAATTAAATATCGCGCTTCCAAACAAAGTGACGATTACGAGCCTCCTCACATTGAAGGAAGTTTACTTGTGGAAGCAATCTGTATTGGTATTCCAGTTATTATCGTCATCTTCCTTTCTTTTGTATCAGTTAAAAGTAACTACGAGGTAGAGGCAACTCCAGCAGGATATGAGGATACAAAACCGTTAATTGTTTATGCTTCTTCTTCCAACTGGAAATGGCATTTCAGTTATCCTGAGGAGGATATCGAGACAGTTAATTACTTGTATATACCTGCAGGCCGTGCCATTGAATTTAAACTATATTCCTATGGACCTATTACTAGTTTTTGGATTCCACAACTAGGTGGACAAAAATATGCGATGGCTGACATGGTCACCACTTTACACTTAGCAGCAGACAATCCAGGTGAGTTACAGGGAAGAAATGCTAACTTCAGCGGTGCGGGATTTGCTAAAAATACATTTGAAGTTACAGCGATGTCTCCAACTGAGTTTGACGAATGGGTCGAAGAAGTTCACGAAACAGCGGAACCTCTTACAGAAGAAAAGTTCGATGAATTATTAGAACCAGGACATCTTGGACGTTCCACATACACTGGAACCCATTTAGAATTCTCACCAGCTCCTGAACATGACCATGGTTCGACTGAGTCTGATTCATCACATACAAAAGTAGAATCAGATCACGAAAATCATGAATCTAGCAATTCTGATGAAGAATCAGACCACGCTAATCATTGATACAAATTTTTAGTATCGTAACAAACAATAGCTTTTCGAAAGGAGTTATAAAAGTATGGATTTCTTTGATCGTTTTGCAGTACCACATCCAAGCTTTTTAATATACGCATCCATGGTTGGCATTGGTCTTACCATGTTAGCAATAGTCTTAGGTATTACTTATTTTAAAAAATGGGGATACCTCTGGCGCGAATGGATCACCACAGTAGATCATAAACGAATTGGTATTATGTATTTACTCGTTGCTCTACTTATGCTATTCCGCGGAGGAGTAGATGCAGTAATGATGCGTTATCAGCTTTCAATGCCTGATAACACATTTCTAGATTCTCAACATTATAATGAAGTTTTCACAACACACGGAATCGTTATGATTCTATTTATGGCTATGCCGTTCATCACGTTCTTCTTTAACTACCTTATTCCGTTACAAATCGGAGCTCGTGACGTGGCATTCCCTCGTTTAAATGCACTAAGTTTTTGGTTATTCTTTATGGGTATGGGGTTATTCAACATCT
Source organism: Psychrobacillus sp. OK032 (assembly GCF_900111345.1). GTDB lineage: Bacteria > Bacillota > Bacilli > Bacillales_A > Planococcaceae > Psychrobacillus. Next base: position 45,442 of record NZ_FOGY01000003.1, on the reverse strand, counting down.
CATTCATAGTAGGTGGATCACCTGATGCAGGTTGGACTTCTTATTTTCCACTTGCAAACAATGAATTCAGTCCATCCGTAGGGACTAATTATTATATGATCGCTATTCAAATAGCTGGTCTGGGTACAATGATATCTGGTATTAACTTTATAACGACTATTCTTAAAATGAGAGCACCTGGTATGAAGTTAATGAAAATGCCAATGTTCACATGGTCTGCATTTATCGCCAACGTAATCGTTGTTTTTGCTTTCCCTGTATTAACAGTACTTCTTGCAATGGGAACAATGGATAGATTATTTGGAACAAACTTCTTTACAACCGATAATGGTGGTATGGATATGCTTTGGGCTAACTTGTTCTGGGTTTGGGGACATCCTGAAGTATATATCTTAATCTTACCGGCATTCGGTCTATATAGTGAAATAATCGCTACCTTTGCACGTCGTAATCTTTATGGCTATAAATCAATGGTTGCCTCTATGGTAGTCATTTCAGTATTTTCATTTTTAGTATGGACTCACCATTTCTTTACAATGGGTCAAGGTGCATTCACAAACAGTATTTTCTCTATCACAACAATGGCGATAGCTATTCCAACTGGGGTTAAAATATTTAACTGGCTATTCACGCTTTGGAAAGGGAAAATTGTATTTACAACTCCAATGTTATATTCCATGCTTTTCATTCCACTGTTTACTTTAGGTGGGGTTACTGGAGTTATGCTTGCGATGTCAGCTGCTGATTACCAATATCATAATACGATGTTCTTAGTTGCTCACTTCCATAACGTAATTATTCCAGGAGTAGTTTACGCTATGATTGCAGGTCTTACTTTCTATTGGCCAAAAATGTTTGGTTTCATGTTAAATGAGAGAATTGGAAAATGGACGGCATGGTTGATGTCAGTCGGGTTCGTCTTAGCCTTTATTCCAATGTATATTACTGGGTTAGATGGTCAAGCACGTCGTATGTACACATACTCTGAATCTACTGGTTTTAGTATGTTGAATATGGTTTCATTTATCGGTGCGGGAATTATGGCAATCAGTTTTGCTTTACTTGTTTACAATATCTACTATAGTATTCGTTATGCTTCAAGAGATATTGGTAATGACCCATGGGATGCACGTTCACTTGAATGGGCTACTCATACTCCAGTACCAGAATATAACTTTGCTATTACACCACAAGTTGCATCAACTCAAGCTTTTTGGGATGCGAAGAAAAATGGGCATGAATTATTTAAAGGTAAAATCGAAAAAATTCATATGCCAAATAATAGTGGTTGGCCATTTATCCTAGGTTGTATTTTCTTCGTCTTTGGATTTGCAATGGTATTTAGCATATGGCCACTTGCTATCGTCACATTAATCGGTATTTTAGGTTGTTTGGTTTACCGTTCGTTTGAAAAGGATCATGGTCGATATATTTCTGTTGAAGAAATTGAAGAAACTGAAGCAAAATTGCGAGGTGCAAAAAAATGAAAATAGATAACTCGCTTCCGCTTGAATATAGTACGGAAGAGAATAACTTGAAAATTTTAGGTTTTTGGATCTTCCTAGGCGCTGAAATAATGCTTTTCGCAACACTTTTCACTATGTATTTCACTTTAGAAAATCGTATTGGTAACGGACCTTCGGGTGCAGAAATCTTTGAAATTACACCAGTATTAGTTGAAACAATTTTACTATTAACAAGTAGTTTTGTTATCGGTCTTGGGATTCATGCTATGCGTTTAGGTAACAAAAAGGCAATGATGATTTTCTTTTCAATCACACTACTACTAGGTGCTGGATTCTTAGGCTTTGAAATATATGAATTCGTTCACTATATTCATGTAGGCGCAACACTACAAACTAGTGCATTTACTGCCGCTCTGTTAACTACATTAGGAACACATGGATTGCACGTAACATTTGGATTATTTTGGGGAATAGCTATCCTTATTCAAATTAAAAAGCGTGGGTTAACTCCTGAGACAACCAATAAATCTTTCATCTTTTCGCTTTATTGGCATTTCCTAGATGTCATTTGGATCTTCATCTTTAGCTTCATCTACTTGAAAGGAATGATGTAATATGAAAGAATTATTCCCTGTTAAACAAGTAATGGGCTTTGTCTTTTCGTTGATCCTTACCGCAGTGGCACTTATGGTTTACTTCACGGATATGTCATTTTCTATTGGGATGACGATTCTTCTAGTTACTGCATTTATACAAGCTGGTCTTCAGCTAGTCGTATTCATGCATGCTGGTGAGACCAATGATAAAAACTCTATATATTTAAACGTATATTACGGTTTAATCATTGCGCTTATCACCATTTTTGGTACACTATTAATACTAGTTTGGGATATGTAAATAGGAATTCACGGAGAGAGCGTCTTTTTAGGCGCTCTCTTTTTTACATTTTCTCGAGTTAATGATCATTTCTTCAGATGCTACTAAAAACATGCCTATTAAGAAGGTAAATACAGCCCCCATGACTGTTCCAATCCCAATGCCTATCATTGTACTGTATTCGCTTACAAAAACTCCGTATAAGAAAATGGCAATTCCAATAGTGAGCACTGTCGCTCCTACGTATCTTGTAGCATGAAACATTTTCATGTTTGATTCCATTTCACTCATCCTCTCTTTCTATATATTATTCACCTTGTTCACAAAATTGTCAAATATAATTTGATTTTCCTATACTTTATTCTTGACAAAGGAAAGAGAGTAATAAGCTTTACTTGTAATGTAGGAATAATGCGAAACAAACGGTCTATTAGGTATCAGCTATGATTTCCGCTGCAGGCGGACGCTTTCCGCGGGCATGGCTTCAATCAAAGGAACTTGCCGACTGATCAATAGTTTAATTCGATAGAGTACTAGAATTATCACCCTTTCCTAGCAATAACAGTTCAATATTTGAAGTCATGCACAAATACCGGCTTATATGATACCGCTTAAGATTAGAGCAGCTATGGCGCTACGGCAAAAGTAGAAGAAAGTTTGTCGTGTTCGGCAGTCAGTTTGTCGCTTTCGGGGTGGGCTTTGTCGTGTTCGAAGGCTAGTTTGTCGCGTTCACAGTGTATTTTGTCTCGTTCAACCATTTACTGGATTTTGTGCAGTGATATTAATTAGTCAGCAAGTTCTCCGGATTGTAGCGGAAGGGCGGCGACTCCAGCGGGGGCCAACAGGATGTTGGTCACGAAGGCGCCTGTGCCCACAGGATGTGGGTCATGCAATCGTTGCCGCAGAACGCGGCGAACTTAGATTGCCTTCCTTTTGATGTGGTGCACTTAGCCTTCGTTCCTCTGATGAGACAGATAAGACATCGCAGGCGAACGCGTTAGCGTCGGCGACGGCTTATCGCTCACCCGGCGGAAATCCTAGCGGAAACTTATTAATGCGCATTATTCCAATAGTGCGTACAAAAAAGAACTGCTTCTTAGCCAATGACTTCGTAGCAATTCTTTTCTTTCAACTTACATTGAATCTACCTTCTCTCCAAAGATTATGATGCTTTGTCGTTCTACTACAAATTCTCTCCCATTCCACTTCAAAATATTTTGCACATATCCTAGGGCTTCTCCATGATATCTACCCAAAATCTCTTGCAGCGCAACAAGTTCATACACATCGTCACCTGCAAAATCAATTGGATAAAGGCCACTAATCGGTTCTACCCAACCTTCTATCGGCTCTTTCAAAGTTCCATCTTCACCATAGATTTCCGTTAAATATTCCTTATTTTTATACATTAAATCCAGCGTATATTTCTTTTGGGGAACAGAGCTTACTATCGTTAATTTATATTGGTCTTGATAATCTATTTTATAATCATTACTCTCATTGAATTCTTCCGAATCGAAAACTTGTCGCATTTCCCCTTCTAAAAAGGTATACAAGTATGCTTTTATCGTATTACCTTCACTTTCACCAGTATCGATAACTACTAATATGTCATCTAGCCCGTTTCCAGTAAAATCGCCAAGAAATAATCTCGGGTTATAACCAACAGTTTCTTTTAAAGAAACCCCCTCATACAAATCTACTTTCTTATTTAAAATATTAAGCGTAATATCTTCCCAATATGAACTTCTCTCCGTCATGCTTCCTGTTAAGTAAACAGTTTCCCTAAAACTATCCCCTGTGATATCCCCTCTTTTTTTATCAATAACAGTCTGACCATTAGTCCTAGCATGTGTTAAACGACTCAATACTTGCTGTTTTTTATCTAATAACTGTTCTTTTGACGGGTATGGTGAACGAAACGATAGGGCTTTATCGATGGAAGTTAAGTTCTGTTCTAAATTACCAGCTTTCCTCTGTGCATCTGATAAATAATACCAGTAATATGAAAAGTCATTTGTTTGCAATAACTTTTCGTAGTAAGCCGCCACTTTTTTAAAGTAATATGGATAAACATCCTTTGCTCGTACTAGCTCCCCTTCACTGAAACGGTAAACGTCTACCTTATAAGCATCTCCTGTATCATGTATCCATATAGCAAGTTCATATTGGCCATCTTTCCCGTAATGATCAGGCATATCTTCTACTTCTAATCTGCTATAAACGATATTATTTGTAGGCAATCTTAAAATACCACCGTTTGTCCATTGTAATAAGTCTAGCTGTGAACGCATGCTGTCTACTTGCCACCCGATAATTAATGTATTGACCCAATTTTCCGTAACTGGTGCTACTCTTAAATCAGAAATACCGTATCCTTTTCCGTTCATATGTTTTAAAGGCAGCCACTGATTATCATGTTTTTTTAATATTACAATATAATTTTGCTCTTCATGCCTATATGCGCCTATTAGTTCATCCACTTGATCCCCGTCAATATCAGCAAGCATGATTGCCGCTCTCTTTTGGGGTTGTTGCAATTCTAGAACAGTAGCCCCTAGCGGCAAAAAATTCTGCAACGTATTTACATAATCGCCCATTGTACCCCCCATTTAAGTTCATTATTAACTATCATATGCGGGTTTATATAAGGTTTAATCATGTATTACAAAGTTTATGTTAAAAGTTTCATCTATAAAATTCTAATTTAACCCCGAAAGCTACGAAAATACTATTCGAATACCATAAAAAAACTGTCTCAAAAGAACTTTGAGACAGTCTTTGAAATTATTCTTTTATGGTTTTTCTACGTTCAATTCTACCGGTGCTTCTACTAATTCATCTATAGGTTGCTCTACAGATGGTTGTGCAGATGGTGCGGGTACGTTGATATACAATTTACCATCAGCTTTTTGGCGCGTTTCATTGTTAAAGCTGTCTACAACTTTCACTTCGAGAACTGCTCCGTTTGCTACAGTTTCAGCTGGTACTGTCCAATATCCAACGTAATGACCGTTTCCTTGTTCCATCATCGGTAATTCAGTCGCATTTTGAACTTGACCACCCACATTCGTTAGTGGCATATGGATAACAAATGTTGCTTTTAATCCAGGTGCACTATCAAATTCAATTTTAACGCTTTTACCTGTAGCTAAATATAAATCTTCAGCTGGAATTAGATTTTCAATGGCAGGTGCATCGTATTGTGCCATTACCGTAATTTTTTTGGATACACTATTATTTGCTTTGTCTTTAGCAACAACCTTAATTTCGTTTGCGCCATTCTCTAGAAGAACTCGTTTAGAGTACTTGCCATCAACTACTGTTGCATTTTGACCATTAACTTTTACAGTGTCAAGGTTTGCATCTTCAATAGTTCCTTCTACAGTTACTGATTCACGATTTGTTTTTTCTCCATCTTTAGGACTATCGATTGTAAGTTCAGGTTTCAATGTGTCTAGAATGACTGCAACAGATTCAGATTCACCTGTTACACGCCCATCAAGACTAGAAACTGCTGTAAACTCATTTATTCCTTCTGTTAATTCAGTTGGAATTGTAAATTTCCCATCTGCACCTACCACAATAGATCCTGCGTCTTCACCATTTTGTTTCAATGTAATAGTAGTAGTTGGTGATGCAGTCCCTTCTACTGAAATGGTTGCTTCATTAGTGACTAAGTCAGCTGTTGGTGCAGTGATAACTGGACCATGTACTTCATAGCTCACACGAGCCCGGATCATATAGTTTCCTTCAGCTGCCGGTGATGGTGACCAAGCGCCGGATACCCCTTGGTAACTTCTACCTGCATTTGTACCATTCTCATCTGTTGCAAGGCCAGGTGTGTTTGGATTTGCAAACGTTTGTCTATATACCATGAAGAAATCGCCATTCACCACGATATTGTGTTCCGTCAAATCTACAACAGTCCATTGACCATTACGTAGAGCTGTTGCATCGATAGGACCAGCAAGCTTTTTACCTGGTGTCCCATCAGCTGTTGCATCCCATACTTCGACTGCGAATGCGGTTCCACCAGGTACAGGCCATTCCGTATCCCAGAATCGGAATACACCATCTGTTACGATTCCATTTTCTTTACCTTCTGGTAGAGACATTTTCACTGCCCAAGCATTGCCCGCCGCGTTGAAAGCACGCGCATTTTCAGCAGTACCATCGTCATAACCAATTTCTCCACCAGGGTATGTGTAGAATGGCTCAAGCGCAATGTTTTGTGAGATTGCTTCAGAACCAATTGAAATACTTACTTCTTGGCTATGATAGCCACGCGCAATTACTTTTAATGTGTAATCACCTTCATACGCTGTAATTGAATAATTACCTGTTGCATCCGTTTCAACAGGTGCGATATTTGCATCTTCTACGAGTAAGAGAGTTGCCCCAGACACTCCTTCACCTGTAGATTGATCAGTGATTGTTCCACTCACTGTATTCTGTGCAACTTCATCTAATGTGAAATTCGCATTTGTTGTTCCATCTGCTTCAATAGAAACGGATTGCTTTTCAGAAGTGAATCCATAAGCTTCCGCTTTCACTGTGAATGTTCCTGCACCATGAGTTAGTGAATAAGAACCATCAGCAGGGTTTGTATAAACTGAACGTCCTGATTCTAGTACACTCACTTGAGCACCTAATGGTAAAAGTGTTGGATTCGCAACTTTTTCTACTACTGGTGGTGCTTCTTTAACTGGCAATACAGGACGGATTTTCGTTGGATCAATATCCTCTTTTTTAGCAATTTTATCCTGACCATTTCCGATATTCTCTTTGTTATTTCCGTTATTATTGTTTACGCTATTTGTTTTATTTCCGTTGTTATCTTTTCCTTTAGCCACTTTGCCAGTCTGCGAAACTCCAGCAAGTCCTACATCATCGATATACCAACCTTCTCTTACTACGCTTCCATCAGAAAACGCATTGAATCCGATATAAATTCGTTGTCCAGCATAAGCTGACAAGTCAACTTCCGCATCAATCCAACCGTTTGATGCTCCTTGAATCATTCGTAATTGCGTCCAATCTACTTGATCTGTCGATACAAATACATGACCATAATCCCAAGCTCTCCCAGATGAAGATTGCTCAAAGTTATGCCATTGTTTGAACTGCAAATAAGAGTTCCCTTCCGGCAAATCGATCGGAGGCATTACTAATGTAGCGTTCATTCTATTATCGTAATTACCTTCTAAGTTTGTTGCATACACTTTCTCACCAGAAGCAGCATTTCCTGGACCTGATGTTGGTACACCCCATTCCCAGCTATTTGCTTCTCCAAAAGAAGTCCAGCCAACAGGTGTCGATTCAAAATCTTCTGAGTAACCTACCGTTATGCCAGGCTTTACCTGTACAACGTATTCTTCACTGTTCACTTCATTATTTCCAAAATCATTAATAGACCATTTATAAGTAAAGGAGTTTCCTGTGATAATTTCTCCAGGGATCACTACACCATACTCACCGGATTTGTAGTCACCAGATTTACGTCCAGCTTCGATTGATTGCCATACACCATTTGCATCTTTGTAGTTTAGAGCGACAGCCGCAACGCTAATGTTATCGCTTACCGCAATTGTCAATTCTAAATCCATTCCTGCATATGTTTCTTGAGGTGCTGCATGTTCGAATACTGGAGCCTCATTATCGTCTCCTTGTTGTGTCACTTGACCTTTTAGTGTTCCAAGTCCAGTAACGATGGAAGATACTGCCTCATAAGCATCAACTAATCCATATCCATATGCATGGTTAGGAGTTGTTGGATATTGAGTGTCAGTCAATGGATTTGCTGTATTAAGAAGAATTTCTTCAATTTCATCGACTGTCAGGTTTGCGTTAACTTGGCGAAGAAGTGCTGCTACGCCTGATACAGCAGGTCCTGACATAGATGTCCCGTTCCAGCCACCTTCATAATTTCCACCCGGTACAGATGAACGGATGTTCACACCAGGTGCCGATATATCTGGTTTGGTTTCAGCATATGGTGAAGGTCCACGAAGCGAGAAACTTCCCACTTTGTTATTGATGTCAGTTGCACCAGTTGCAAATGACTCAGGATAATTTGCAGGTGCTGCTACAGACCCCGCTCCACCCGGGTTTGTAAGCGTTGTGTTTCCTGCAGAAAATTCAGGGAAAATTTCTGCTGCACGCCAGTTTATTACAACTTCACGGTACCATTCATCAAGACCAGGACCGCCACCCCAAGAGTTATTAACAACGTCTGGAGCCATATCCACACGAGCATTTCCACTTGCGTCAGTTGGCGCTAAAATCCATTGCGCAGCTTCTAGTAGGTCAGCGTCTGTCCCACCGGCTGCTGAAAAGGCTTTAACCGCAATATATTTTGCGCCTGGTGCTACACCAATTTGGTTTGCACCATTTGGTTCACTTCCAACCATTGTTCCTGTTACGTGCGTACCATGTTCGATATCATCGTATGGTGTAGCCCGTCCAGCAGTCGTTGCATCGAACCAGTTATAGTTATGAGAAACTTGTCCGGTTGCTTTATTGTAGCCACGGTATTTTTCTTTTAAGGCTGGGTGATCCCATTGAACACCAGTATCAATACTTGCTACTACTGTTCCTGCCCCATCGATACCCATAGCCCAAACGTCTGGAGCTTTGACACGCTCAATGTTCCACTCAATATTTGCAACTTCTGCTTTAGGGGCAACAGCGTTTTCTGTTTTCGTTGTAAATAATTGACGTGTTTCATTTGGTAAAACTTTTTCAACTTCAGGGAATGTCGCAATTTTTTCAGCAACCTCTTTTGTTGCTGTTACAGCCATTCCATTTACAATGTAATACGATGTAATATCTGCAGCATTCCCCTTAGCTACTTCCTGTTCAAGGTATTGTTTTACTGATTGTTGCGATTCAAGAGAGGTTGCCTTTAGTTCAGATACAACAGCAGAGCGCTGAATAAGCTTCGTATTATGTGCTGATAAATTTGCTGCTTCTGCACTTTTTCGAGCTTCAGCCGCCACTGCTTCTGAATCGGTTTTTTCTTTGAATTTGATCAGGAATGTTACTTTTTCATCTTCTTTGAAATTTTCTAGTAATCGAGTGCTCAGCTTATCTGTCACGGAAATTGTATTCGAGCTTGAATCTCTGAAAGATTGATGAAGCTTACTCGTTGTTTCAGCACTAACAACATTCGGTGCTACTAATGAAAACGTCATTAGTAAAGATGCAGCAATACTAAGTGCTTTGACTGAACTACTTTTCCTCCCCATTTTCTTTCCTCCTTTGAATTTTCCAACGATTTTAGTACCTAGCGAAAAGCTAATAGTCTTTTTGATCAACTAAAAAAGACCATACAAAAACACCTTCTCCCCCTTTCCCAAACAGTCATTTAGGTAAACAGAATCAATGGTGTCATTCGTGAATCTCTTGTTGTTAATAACACTATAGCGGAATCGAACTGCAAGTTTTGTCTATCCCAGTCGGAATTTATCCCAATTTTCAAAATCAATAGTTATTTACTATTTTACATCTTTTAATAAGTAGGTAAGAAGTCACTTAATTTAATAAAGTGGAACAAGTATAAAGCGCATATAAATATTGATATTACTAGTTTCATAAAGAAATACTCTTTTACGTTAGGCAGCTTCAATTTTATTACTTTTTTGAAAAATAATTAATTAATCCTATTAAACGAGATGAGGGTAATTTGGCTTTTCAAATTTATTTAGTTTAATTAATCATTTAGAATTATATAATAGGTTTATTTTTCACTCTATGTAAAACTTAATGCTAAACACTGCATTTTTTTATATGTAAATTTGACTACCTTTATTAAAAGCAGTTTTATTAACAGAAGTAAGAAATCTATCTATATATTGATAACTTAGGTATTTTGGACAGAGTTCTAAATAGTCCCAAACTTGTACCATATATTATAAATAGGCTTAAACCTAGAACCCTTTCAGTTGTGTATAATACAAGTAACGAGGGAGTGTGAGTGAATGAATTCAACTAAACAAGATTTAGAAGAAGAAGTAGATGAAGAGTTCCTCGAATTTGTGTTAGAGGCACAAAGAGAAGCACTTCTTAAAGAAGCACAAGAAAAGACAAATCGTAAAACGAAGCGTCCATTTCCCAGATGGATATTTTGGATAATGGCATCTGTTTTATTCGTCAATACGTTTGCAGTTATCTTTCAAATATATTCGATTCCAGCAATTGAGTTTTTAAAAGCGTCTGCCAAATTATCTGCACAAGAAGATATAGCACTTTATAAAGAGTCTGTCGTTATTGTATTAACAGATGACGGAAAAGGAACAGGCTTTTCTATATCCAGTGATGGAACTATTTTAACAAACTATCACGTCGTTGAAGGTAACGATACTGTAACTGTTGGTTTTCCAGAGGACGGACGTTTTAAAGCGAGTGTTGTGCATACGTATCCATCAGTGGATCTTGCTGTATTAGAAATAGATGGAGAAAACTTGCCATATCTAGAGCTTGCCAAACAAGCAACCGTTGTAGAAGGCGATTACATTTCCTTTATTGGAAATCCGCTAAGCTTTACCGGTATTGCAAATGAAGGAACTATTATTGATTACTATCAGCTTAGTGATTGGGATGTGCCTGTTGTGATGATGGAAGCACCGGTTTATCGAGGAAATAGCGGCAGCCCAGTTTTAGATAATAATGGGCAAGTAATTGGCATAGTGTTTGCTACAATGGATCATGATGAGTATGGCAGAGTTGGACTGTTTGTGCCGATTGATGAGTATTATAAGAATCAATCACTTCAAGAAAAGATCACCCATTAACAACCGAGTATTATAACTAAAAGAAAGATGCAGGAAGAAAATGAACTACTTTCTTCCTGCATCTTATTTTACTTGGACAAATACTTCTCTCTCCAAGTCAAACGCTCTTTTTCATTCAGCGCATTCTCCAGGTTTTCATCCCATCTTTCGAGTAATGTATTCCAAACACGAGCATAGAAAATATCCTCCTCTTTATTATGGAGAATAAATTCAAAGCACGGAATATCATCGATGTACAGTTCTGTCGTCGACTGGATTTCAGATATAACTACTTGTACATCCCCCTCCCCCATTTCCACCCCTTTGGCTTGAAGTGCATCGATGACTTGCTCATTCTCAAAAGAAAGCTCTGCATCCAAATAGTCTTCTTTCACATATCGATAGGTTGGAAGCTCATCCTCACCATCTAAAGCTGGTTTAACGTCACCATTCAAAAAGGTTTCGTGACTAGTACTATATAGAACAACCTGTGATTCCATTTCTTGTTCTTCTTCAAAAATTCCATTTTCAAGTTGTTGATATCCTTTATCTGTTAGAGTAAATAAATCATCTCTTTTTTCAATTAAGCCAGTTCTTTTCATAATATTAATCAAATCTTCAACGAAAAGTTGCTCGACAAGTAAGAGTTCACTCAATTGCTTAGCTTCTATAATTTTCGCTTTTTGAAATGCAATAAGCATCATTTTCATCAGCACATCCATTTTCTTCCGTTTTACGGGCTTGTACTCGACTTCAATAGAATGAATTGGCAAACTCCAACTAGATGAATTCAATATTTTTACTTTATTGTTTTGTTGTAACTCATTTTTTAAGCGTCTCTCTAAATTTTGCATATCATTTATACCTCTATGTTACTATTTCTCCTGACCATGCTGATCTCGGTAACCATTCTGTTTTTTAATGGTACTAAGTAATCGACTATACATTTCCCTAGAATCTTTTTGCTTTGCACGTGTTGTGAACATATTTGCACTTCCAACTAAAATAAGTAATTCTCTTGCACGAGATAACGCAACATTCAATCGTCTATAATCATTAGCGAATCCAATATCCCCGCTCTTATCTTGATTGTTACGAACCATACTTAAAATAATTACGTCCATTTCCATTCCCTGGAACTTATCGACCGTTCCTGTTCGGAAATTCAAATGTTTGAAGCTCGTTTCTTGTTGTATTAGTCTGTCTATACGTTTAACTTGTTCTCCGTAAAAACTTATAACTCCGATACTTTTTCTTTCCTCTTCCGCAAGTCTTCCTTCGTTTTTAGCTATCTCAGTAGCTCTATCCAAATCCATTAATACTTTCCTGATTGTATCAAGCTCTGACTGATTAAAACGGCTTTTTCCGTTTTTCATTCGTTCTTCAAAATACTGCTTTTCATTTGGCATATCTAGCCACAACAGATGGTCTCTCCGTTTTACATAATGTGAATCGAGTAAATGATCACGCAAAGCATCAGAGTCAGCTAACCCGCACTGTAAGCGATAATTTTCTTCCTCGTAAAAGGGCGTGATCGTTTGCATTATGTTTGCATGCATTCGATACTGAATAGCTAGCATCGTTTTATTTGTCTTCGGTAAGTTTTTAAATAGTCGTTCGAACAAGGACTCTTTCAAGAGCTTCTTCAACTCGTCCTTTTCTTCAAAGCTGTCACTTTCTTCTAAAATGGCTTTAAGTGTTTCATCTAGCGTATCTTCCCCAACAAGCGGTGGCAGTTGATGGTGGTCTCCAACCAAAATAATTTTCTTCCCTTTTAACATTGGTAGTAAAAGCTCGGGTGGCGTTGCTTTCGATACTTCATCGATAATAACAACATCGAAAATAGGATAGTTGTCCATAAACTCTTTTCGAGCAGATGCTACACAAGTTGTTCCAATAACATTTGCATGTCGTACATACAATTTACGTATTTCATCTAAATCATGGTCATTTGCTTCCTTCAGCATCGTAAACCACTCATTTTGCAGAGACTGGGTTATTGGTAAACGGTCTTTCACTTGTTGTGTAACTACTATTTTTTCTTCCAACTTGGCAATTTCCATTAAGGTTTTTTCACGCTCTTCTTCGGGATTCTGTTTCAACAACTCTTCCAAAGCTTTTAGTTGTTTTTCTTGCTCCAATCCTTCCGAATTCACACTTTTCGTTTCTTGCTTGTTTTTTTCTAGTTTCTCTAAGATTTCATCCATCTGCACGCTCGAAGTTTTGAATTCGTTCTTTTTCAATTCAAGTTGAGCTGTATATTGTGCAAGTGTGTCTTTTACTTTATTCCATTCAAGCATCGTACTTTCTTTTTCCCGCAATTGGACTTGTAACTGTTGCAATGAAGGAATATTTTCTAGGGTATCTATTCGACTGTGTAATTCTGCTACTTTACCTTGCAGCTGTTGTAGCTCATCACTTTGGATAATTCCTTTATTTTTCCATTCATTAGTGGATTGTTCTCTCATTAATTTTTCTTGCGTTACTTGTCCAGTAAGCTCTGCTTTAATCGACATAAACATGTTAGCGGAATCAGATTTCGCTTTTTGTAAAATGGCTCCTTGTTTCCAGACGAATTTCTTTCTTACATTTAAACCTTCCAAATATACTTCTAACCTCTCGATATTAGCTGATCCGGAAGTTAAAAGACGCTTCATACTGTCGATGAATTGATGAATTTCTTTTACTGAATATGTCGAGTCAAATACTACTCCGCTACTACTTACATGGCTTTTTACATTCTCCAGCGAAATATGATTCTTTTTCAATAAACCTTCTATGTATCCAATTGCAGATAGTAGTCGTTTATTTAATTCTCCCCAGTCAGCAAAAGATATAATCGTTTCAATTAGCTTGTCCAAGTTAGTTATTTGCTGCTCTAACATATAGGAAGGAGTTATTTCATATTCATACATAAGTGTTTTGAGCAAGTCAAATTTAGTAATGGAATGTAGTTCACTTGAAAATTGCTCCAAACGATTGACTTTAGATTGGGCAACTTGATATGCATGTCTTGTTTCGATCAATAATCCTTCCACATTTCTGCTTTCTTGTACTGCCTGTTGGTAGATTATCTGAAGATTGGTTTGTTCGATTTCTACTCGGAGACGTTCTATATTTTTTAAAAGCTCTTCGCTTGTAGGATTCGTGTCGATGAAATGCTCCATCTGTTTGATTTCGTTCGAGCATTCGTCGGCTATTTGCTGCAAATCATCATGAGCCTTATCTAGTTCTTCCCGTTCTTTTTTCAGTTGGATTATACATTTTTTAAGCTCTTTAATCTCCTTCATTCTTTCCTCGAATTCAATTTTGGCTAATTTTTTTCTCTCCATTTTTTCTTCTAATATAGCAACTTTCTGCTGAAGTGATTCCGACTGTTCTTTAGAATGGGCGATTTCATCTATCAATTGTTTATCTTTTAGTGGATGTGCACTAATTTCTTCTTGTAAAGCATTTAATGTTTGGTCTTTCCAATACTGACCAACATTTTCTTCGATGAACCTTTTACCTTCTTCTTCAATGCTTTCCGTTCGGCCAAACCGTAATATTCGAATGTCCTTATTGGAAAGTAGTCGACTGAGTGCATTATCTACAGCTAGGTTTGATTGGGAAGCGACTAACGTTCTGAGTCCAGCTTTTGCATTTTGCTGGCAAATTTCAGAAATTACGGTAGTTTTCCCTGTTCCCGGTGGTCCTTGAATGACATATAAATCCTCCGCGGACATCGCTCCAATAACTGCTTCTTGTTGAAACTCATTTAGCCGATTATGAAATTCTAATCCCTTTTGCCTATTTGCTATTTGTATAGTTGGACGTTTTTCAAATAAAATATTTTCTAAATTAGCATTCGCAGCAAGACCGTTTTGTAAATCTTCAAATCCTTTTCGAAGTCTTCGGATCTGGCTCAGTGTGGAAAAATTGCTAAACACTGCTTCTTTCAATTTTGGGTGCCATTGATTTCGTCTTGCCATTTCTTGAAGTTTTGGCTTCATCTCAATCTCAATTGTTTTCTTTGCCCGATCAACTTTTAACACTTCACCAATATCGTTTTGGAAACCTTTAATAGAAATACTGAGTCCTTTTAATTTATTCCATTCATTTTCTTTTACATTACTCCCTGTAAGCGTCAGTCTATTGAAGTCTTCATTGAAAATGAATTTTGAAAAAGCTGCCGTTATATCCGCAATATCAGCATTTCGTTCCTGTATCTTTAAATATCCTTCCCAACTAGAAATTCGTTTTTTTACATACTCCGATCTTTCTTCTGCAACGGGTAATTCACGAATGCTTGTATGTAATTGGATCGGCATACCCGCTCCATTATTACGAGCGGTAACAAAATTCAAATCGACCGAAAGACGTCTATTTGTTTTTACTGGAACCTTTGTGCCTCGTACATAAAAGCCAGTTGCGAGGAATCCGTCTGTTTGAAGAACGCACTCCATCACTCCAACTCGACCTTCTAGTTTTCCTGTTAAAGCCTCGTTCTTAACATTATCAAAATACAGTGAAACAGGCGTATTTCCATGGGTGTTCACTGGACGTTTTTCTATATGCACTTTATAAGAGTCTTGCATTCTAAAAAAGGCATGTTCATCAGCAGCCCATTCCTGGATTCCGCTGCGTGCTTTATTCGTCATTATTAGATTACAGCGCATTGTTTTTACTGGAACTGACACTTGTCTCATGCCCATGCCTCCTTTATCAAATATATGAACGGTCAACAAAACAAAAGAGTACCCATCTCGATTTTTAAAAAATCGGGTACTCTGCAATAGTTTTATTATAACCCTAAATGGACAAATATAGAACTTACAATATCATGAAAACGAAAGGCTACTGAAGACTCCGAATAAGTAGGTTAAGTTGAATAATTTAAATTTGAACATTTTGTGAAATTTTGTTTGCTATATTACAAATCTTTTAATATGATAAACCTACATCTTAGAACTGAAAATTCAAAATATACTAAAATAATAGGAGGAACGACAAATGGCGAAAAAAATAGAAAGTGTTATCACTCCGGGAAATACCCGAGATAAAAAGACTCTTTCAAAGGATGAGAAAGGACAAGTCCATACAGGAGTATCTAGAACGCCTAATTACGAGAGAATCGCAGAAAGTCCAGAATTTCAATCATTAAAATCTAAAAAAAGGAAATTCATTTTACCTGTCGCAATCTTTTTCCTAATCTGCTATATTACGCTACCTATTTTAACTTCTTACACAACTATATTAAATACAAATGCATTTGGAGATGTAGCGTGGGTATGGGTGTACTCTATTTTACTTTTCATTATGACATGGACATTGTGTATGATTTATGTGCGAAGAGCAAACGGATACGACCGAGAAGCGGATGAAATTTTTCAAAAGGAAAAGGCTGGTGGCTATGAATGAGTATAAGTATAGTAGGTTTATCGTTTTTTGTAGGAATTGTCGGATTAACATTATTCGTAACGTATATCGCTTCCAAACGTACAAACTCAGCTAGTGAGTTTTATACAGCTGGTGGTGGGTTATCCGGCTGGCAAAATGGAATAGCTATTGCCGGAGACTATCTATCTGCAGCATCATTCCTTGGAATTGCCGGTGCAATTGCACTCTTCGGTTTCGATGGTTTCTTCTATAGTATTGGGTATTTAGTAGCTTACTTAGTTGTGTTATATATTGTCGCAGAGCCATTACGAAACTTAGGTCGCTATACATTAGCAGATATGATTATGGCTCGTTTCGATCAAAAGAAAATTCGTGCTGCCGCAGCTGTTAGTACGATAACTATTGTTTTGTTTTATATGATTGCACAGCTTGTTGGTGCAGGTGCACTTATTCAATTATTATTAGGTATTGATTATTGGATTGCCGTTTTACTTGTTGGGATTATGATGACCATTTACGTACTATGGGGCGGAATGGCTGCCACAAGTTGGGTACAAATTATTAAAGCTGTGCTATTAATGATCGGAACTGTTATTATTTCTTTCCTTGTATTATGGAAATTTAATTTTAATATTTTTGGTATGTTCACAGAAATGAAATCCGTAACAGCCCATGGCGAAGCATATTTACACCCTGGTGTAAAATATACAAATGGTTTAGACACACTATCAATGATGATTGCATTAGTATTAGGGACAGCTGGATTACCACATATATTAATGCGTTTCTTTACGGTAAAAGATGCAAAGACTGCTCGTAGCTCAGTTGTCTATGCAACATGGATTGTTGGTATTTTTTACGTCCTAACGATTTTCCTAGGATTTGGTGCCGCTGCATTCGTAGGTTCTGAAACAATTATTGCAGCAAATCCTGCTGGTAATATGGCTGCTCCGTTACTTGCACAAGCTTTAGGTGGAGACTTGCTTATGTCCTTCGTATCGGCTGTAGCATTTGCAACTATTTTGGCTGTTGTAGCAGGACTTGTATTATCTGGTGCTTCCGCATTTGCACATGATTTATATGGACAAATTATCAAAAAAGGGAAAGTAACTGAAAAAGAACAAATGATTGCTGCACGTCTTGCTTCGGTTGGTGTTTCTGTATTCTCCATCATTTTAGCTTTAGGTGCACAATCGATGAACGTCGCGTTCCTAGTTTCACTTGCTTTCTGTATTGCAGCAAGCGCTAATTTACCAGTAATTATTTATACGATTTATTGGAAAAACTTCAATACAACTGGAGCATTGACTGCTATTGTTACTGGTCTCGTTTCAGCATTAGTACTCGTGTTATTAAGTCCTAACGTTTGGGCTGCAGATGGCTCACTATTCTTCACAGGAGAAGCATTATTTCCTCTAACGAACCCAGCAATAATTTCAGTTCCTGCTGGGTTTATCGGTGGATGGATAGGAACGCTTGTCGGAGCACGTGCGGACCAGAAGAAATATACGGAAGTTGATGTTAAAGCGAATATTGGGTTGAAATAAACAAAAAAGGATATCCCATTCAGTTGGGGATATCCTCTTTTAAATTATTTCCATCTAAAAGAGGGGAGTCAATATCAATTAAAAGTTTTTTTGTGATGGGGAAATAGAGGGTGGGAATTGGCAAATCGGATAATGAGACATAACAACCGGATAATCAAGAATCTATATTCCAGTTTAAGTCAAAATCCTGACACTCCTTTTAATTTTAATTTATACAAAAAAACCGGTTTCCACTGGAAACCGGTTTAACATTTAAAATTAGATAAGCCGCCTTTGCCGTACTTTAATAAGAAAGTTTTAAACCACCACTCCTCAAAGTGGGTGTTCGCAAAAGCTATCTTGCATGTCCTTATTGTCAAAAGAGAATAAGGCCTGTCATTCCAGCTTCTATATAAAACTCCCTGTTACAGCATAAAGGTTAAAACTTAATATCCATACGTACAATGCAGCTCGTATTTATATAATAAACCTATTTTACGCTAAAATCAACGGAAATGATTACCACAGTTTATTTAATTAATGCGCATCTGGGAATACTCTTTTTACCGTATCAGAAAACTCCTTAAAGAATCCTTCTACCGGTTCATTTGCTCTGATTTTCTCGCCGTATTCATTAAATTGCTTAGTGAAGTCCGGATTTGTTGTCACGTACACATTGTTAAAGTTTGCGTTTGTTGCTCTAGCTTCATCCGCAATTTTATTTTCCAATTCTTCGCTCGCGTCTACCCCTTCTTTCAGGTCAACAGCAACATATGCATTGTTATCTGTTACGAATACATTTGCACCTTTTACTTCTTCCATTCCTTTGATTTTGTCAGCAATATCATCGGCTAGTTCTACTTTATGACCTTCATTATTTGCGTGATCAGTGCCCGTTTTAACTGTATTAGTGTCCGTATTGATGTTTGTATCAGTTACCTTATCCGTTGTAGTTGCATTATTGTCAGCTACATCATCTTTGTTATTTGTTCCACACGCTGCTAATGACCCAACAAGAAGCATAGTCATAGAAATTTGTAGCAATTTATTCATCTTGAATCCTCCTTTTAATCTTACTGAGGATAGTTTGTGTTGTTTTTCATTATTTATTCATTTAATTCCTCTAGTATCGGTGGGTAAAATCGAACCCTTTTTATCCTGGAATAATGAGCAATGGGACGGCTCATTCTAATTTTATTCTTTAAAAAAAGAGCCATAGTATTCTCACAAACAAGACCATTTACATTTTGCAACCTCCAAGGAGAATGGCTAATATCAACACGGAAAAGCCGTCCTTTCGTTTTCGTCCACAAGCAATATCGTTCCGTCAACCAAGTATTAAGCTGAGTACTTTCCATATGTTTCGCTATCGGTTCGAATGTAGTAAGGAGAGTTTCATTTTGGTGTTCGCATTTGCTATAGATTGAAAATTTGTTTTTATGATTTTTTAAATTTATTATTGCACTTCGATATGGTAAAAAGTTACCAAAAGTCGTTAATTTTACAATGAATGGATGATTTGCATCTAAACTAAAGAAATGTACGCCTGCTTTTCCTTTGTAAGTAACATATGTACGAACATTTAGTTCTAAATAAGATTGTAATCCAGGTAAAGGTGGAATAAATCTGGGACGATTTCCTTTCACTTGGAAAAATACTAGCCCTATCCAAGCTTGATTATCATATAAATCCAGTTCTAGTTCTTCGGGGATATATTTACGTACTTCCTCAGGAGAAATAGGCCAATGAAGAAACAATACATGATGCCATTTCTGCGTCATAATCCACGTTTTTTTCCACATGAAGTTCTTCCTTTCATTTGAGGTAATATGCATATCGTTCCCCATTGTCGCTCCGAAAAATCCCCTTTCAACCGAGAAAAGGGGCCAAAACTTATTCAACTAAACACTTAAATCCTTACCAAAAATAGACACAGTTTGCCGATTTACTACAAATTCCTGTCCATTCCATTGCCATTCATTTTGCACAAACCCTAATCCATCCGCGTGATACCTACCCGCAATTTCTTGATATGAAAGAAGCTCATACATACCGTCTCTCGCATAGTCAATCGGATACAAACCACTAATTGGATCTACCCATCCTTCTATCGGTTCTTTTAGCGTACCATCTGCATTATAGATTTCCGATAAATAGTCTTTCCCCTTATACGTTAAATCTAATGTATATTCCTTTTTTGGATTCGAGCTTGTAACTATTACTTTATAATGATTTTGGTAATTAACTTCATATTTCGAATGCTCATTATATGCATCAGTATCGAAAATTTGTTTTATGCTTCCATTCAAAAATGCAAACACATACGCATAAACCGTACCACCACTTCCGCCGGTATCGATCACTATTTGTATGTCCTCTATATGATTTCCTGTAAAATCACCGAGAAAAATCGTTGGATTATATCCCATATTTTCTTTTAAAGGGATTGTTTCATACATGTTTGTCTTACCATTCAAAATAACGAGCGTAATATTTTTCCAAAACGGACTTCCCTCTGTCTTTTCTCCAGTTAGATAGACAGTATCCTGAGTACCATCACCAGTTACGTCCCCTATTTTCCAGTCTATTACAACTCGGTTATCCTGATTCGTTGTTCCTTGATGATTTAAAATTTCTTGTCTTTTTTCTGCAAGCACTTCTTTTGATGGATAAGGGGAAGAAAAAGAAAGAGCTTTATCAATAGAAACTAAAGCTTGATCCATATCTCCCGCTTTCATTTGAGCATCGGCCAAGTAGTACCAGTAGAAAGAAAAATCATTTGTTTGTAATAACTTTTCATAATAGGCTGCTACTTTTTTAAAATAGTAAGGATAAACATCTTTTGCCTGCACAAGACCGGTTTTATCGAAACGATAAACTTCTACTTTATAAGCTTCTCCGGTATCATGTGTCCAAATTGCAAGTTCATATCTGCCGTCTTTGTTCATATCTTCTGCTTCTAACTTACTGTATACGATATCATTTGTAGGTAACCAGACAAATCCGTTATTTGTCCATTGCAATAAATTTAATTGCGACCACATACTACCTTGTTGCCAGCCAATTATTATCGTGTTTACGCCTGTTTCTGTTAGTGGTGCAGCCAATAAATTCGATATCCCGTATCCGCTACCACTTATCATTATTAGCGGCTGCCACTGATTGTTTCTGTTCTTTAGGATCAAAATATAATTTTTCTCTTGATAACGAAATGCCCCGATTAACTCATCCACATGATCCCCATCGATATCCGCTACTATCACTGCTGGTTTCTTTTCAGGTTGTTGCAATTCCAAAACAGTTGCAGTTTGCGGTAAAAATTGCTTAAACATATTTATATAATCGTTCATCATACACCCCTTCCACACACTATATGCGGAAAAATGGGTAGATGTGGCATGCTAGTTTAAAAATGAAATTATTGCTTCATTGACTAAATAAGCACCTAATTTTACTGTTCGATTATTTTCATCCAAAAGCGGATTCACTTCTGAAATATCGAAGGATTTCGTCTTTTCACTAGAAGTTACGGTGCGAATAATCGTACGTACGATATATGGACTTAACCCAAAAGGCGAAGAAGCACTTACACCCGGAGCAAATGCAGCATTGAGTACATCTGGGCATAGCGTTAGCATGATAAAATCGTTATTTTGGATAAATTGCTCTATCGCTACATTCACTTGTACTTGCTGTTCACCATGCATATCTTCTTCGCAAATATACGTCACCCCGAGCTCATCTGCCTTGTCGAAAAGTGCTTGTGTAATACCGTATCGCTGAATTCCAATGACTAAATAGCTACTGTTTTCATCTTGCACAAGTATTTCTCTGAACATGGTACCGGATGAAGACTGTTCATCGTAAGGGCGCAAATCAAAGTGGGCATCGATATTGATAATACCTAGCTTTGCGGCTTTTCCAATGTTGTTTCGAACACCGAGATAATGTCCGTATGCAGTTTCATGCCCTCCGCCCAGAATTATTGGAGTCATTTTTTTGGTTAGAACTTGATTTACTACATCCCCAAGTTGTTGTTGGGCTTTTTCAAGATCATTTCCTGTGCAATCGATTGTTCCTACATCTACAAGATATTTTTGAGATGACAAATTCCATGGGAGCTTTGCCAATTCCGAACGGAGCTCATTTGGTGCTTTTGCTGCTCCAATTTGTCCTTTATTTCTCCGGACTCCTTCATCGCTTTCAAAACCTATGATTACACATGCTTTACCCTTCGTATCAAGCGTATCAAGCCGTGCTAATTCCACGATTTGGTGATACCTGAGACTCTCTTTATTGTTTTCTAAAGAATCTGTCCGCCCTGACCAAACTCCTTCTATCACTTTTTTAACCAAGTTGTCCATCCTTTCTGATGTTAAGAAATCGATAAGTTTCTCAGACTATACGCATACTTCTCTTGCTAATTACGTTACTCGTTTGAAACATTTGTAACCAAACTGTAATCATCTTTGGAGAACCTTCTAGTAGCAAGGGTTTAAGACATCTGTTAGTAACTTGTGGGATAAATTCCCTTAAAATACCCATCCTTTTGCATGCTAAAATCGGAGCAGGTCAAAAAAAAACTTTGGAGGTATCTGATGAATAAACGTTTTATCTCAACTACTCTATCAGTCGTAATCGGTTTTAGTGCTCTGGGTATTGTCCCTGACACTATTCATCCTATAAAAGTATCAGCTGCAACTACTAACACGCAGAACAACCAACAAGCAGTAGAAGCAAAGGCTGATCAATTAATTCAAACAGCTAAGAGTTTAATCGGGAAAGCTACTTACAGCAATACAGAGTACAAGCCCACTTTTCCTTACATTTTTTCATGTGCAACTTTCCTTATGTACATTTTCGAGCAAAATGATGTAGACCTTGCAACTTATAATGAAGATTTTATGATGCAACAAGGAACTCCTGTTGCAAAAAACCAACTACAAAAAGGTGATTTACTATTTTTCGATAGTAAAGGTGGGAATATTCCCAACCATGTTGGGATGTACATTGGCGACAATAAGATTATTCAAATGGCAGATCCAAAACAAAAGATTGTCATTACAGACTTAGACAGTAAGCCTTATTATGAAGAAAGCTATATAACAGCACGAAGAGTTCTACCAACAATCATGTCATCCAATCCAGCCACTAAAGGCGATAAGATTGTTGAAAAAGCCTATAGTTTAAAAGATAAAGCAAAAATGGGTAGCGTTAATAATGAATCATCATTACGTTTTACTGCCACTGGATTCATCGACTATGTGTATAAAACAAATGATGTTAAATTAGGTACGACAAATTTACAAGATTTGATGAATAAAGGCACAACAGTTTCCAAAGCTAACCTAAAAAAAGGTGATTTAGTTTTCTTTAACAGTACCAAAGGATCCAAAACACCATCTATGGTAGCAATATACGCAGGGGATCATCGAATCATTATTCCAAATTCAAATGGCGTTTTAACGAGAGTTTTACTTGTAGATTATTATGAACAGCATTATATTACTGCAAAGCGTGTATTTACAGGAAGTGCAAGTGCATCTCCTTCACCTTCAGTAGAAGTGCCAAAAACAAGTGCATCTCCTTCAGTAGAACCGCCAAAAACAAGTGCATCTCCTTCAGTAGAAACGCCAAAAACAAGTGCTTTACCAGCGGATAAGATTATCAATCTTGCTTCTAGCTTAATAGGAAAAGCAAAGTTTGGATACGGATACGATGAAAAATCTTTAACATTTACTAGTGCTGGATTTACTTACTATGTTTTTAATCAACATGGAATTGATCTAAAAAGCAAAGTGGCTAGTCAACAGGCTAAAGTAGGAAATGCAGTCCAAAAGAATAATTTGCAAAAAGGTGATCTTATTTTCTTTAGTAATGGGGGAACTAAAATTACTGAATCTGCAATTTATATTGGCGCTAATCAATATATTCGTCTGAAAACAGACGGTAGTACTGTGAAAGAAAGCTTAAACTCTACTTGGGCCAATAAAAACTACAAAATGGCTCGTCGAGTTCTTTAAGATAAGACTTTTCCAAAAAGAAGCATTCAACGCATAGGGCGTGAATGCTTCTTTTTTTATCAATCAATTATTTTGTTTCAAACTATTGGCAAAATCAATCATTGATCGGCTCGACATTGGACCTTTTATCAACAAGATAGAATTTTTGTCAAGCATGGGCTTTAATACATCGATGACACCTGTGACATCTTTAAAGATATGGACTTTTGCCTCTGTCCCGTCTTCCTTTGCTTGATTCGCTATATCTTCTGCTTTACTCCCTATTGTAATAAGCGTATGAATGTTTCTTTTCGCAACCATACTTCCAATCTCACGATGATATTTCTTTTCAAAATTCCCTAATCGCTTAATATCTCCGAGAACAAGGATGACATTTTTCCCCTGTCCAATAGAATCTAGCACCTTTAATGCAGCTTCGACAGATGTAGGATTATTTGTCCAAGTATCATCTATAATAGTACTTCCACCTATTCCATCTGAAAACTCTAGGTGTCTTGTCATATTTTTATAGGTCGCTAAACGTGAAATGGCTTCATTCATATCCATCCCCATTTCGTTTACAGCTGCGATTGCAGCAAGCGCGTTATATACTTGATGTTCACCATAGCCCGGTATAAAAGCATTATATTTTTTGTTTGAAAAATGAATTTGAAAATTCATTCCACTTTTTGCAAATCTAATATTGGAAGCTCTAAAGTGAGACTTCTCACTTACTCCAAAATAAATTATCTTTCCTTTAAATGATTGCAAAGGAACTTTATTAGTATTGGAATCATCCGCATTTAAAATTAACGTGCCATTTTTCTTTATACCATCCACTATTTCTGACTTCGCTTTTATATATCCTTCCAAATTTCCGCAACCATCTAAATGATGAACGCCAATATTTGTAATAATTCCGATTGTAGGCTGATAAATCATGCACTGATGTTTTATATTACCTGTATTCCCTAACCCAAGCTCAAAAACCGCAGCCTTTGTATTTTCAGTAATGCCCATCAAATACGGAAAAGATTGACGCGGTTCATTTTTACTACTAAAGGATGCTTGGACATGCCAGTCTTTACTTAAAATATGTTTGATCATTTCCTTCGTAGTTGTTTTACCACATGTTCCTGTTAGTGCAACTACTGGTATTTGAAAAAGGTTTCTATAATAATCCATAAATTTCCAATATGATTGTACAAGACTTTTTACCCTTATGACCGTTGTTTCCGATAGAGCATTTTTCAATTCTGAGGAAGGCTTATCTGAAATCACAAGAGAAGGTCCTATATTATTAATTTCATGCCAGTTAATAGAATCACTTCTGCTTACAAACATTAGCGAATTTCGTTTTGTCAGCTCATGCCGATTATAATAAATAGCATTACTTACATTCCAAAGATCGGAACCACTTATTAGTTCCCCTTGCAGTAAATTTAGGATTTCTTTCACGCGTAAAGGTTTCAATAGTACTTCTCCTCCCCTCTTTATAATATGAATGCAATTTCTTGATGATTAGGTATGGAATGTGCACAGTGTTTGTCCATCTTTTCAAAATAATTTATCACCGATAATTCGGTTTAGCATTACCTATTAAACAATTAGTTTGGTTCGATGATAAATTATTTCTTCTTCCGCAATTTTGCAGCTAATTCAATTACAGGTAGGCTGTACATATCTCCCTTTATCAGAACAATTGTATTGGAGTCTACAATTTTGTTTAACAGATTTAAAACTAGAACTTCATTTCTAAATGTATAGACCGGTGAGGTTAAACCCCTTTTTACTGCATGGTCTGCTATTATGCTCGCATGCTCTCCTATCGTAATGAGCACATCCACTCCTGACTTATAAATTAAATCTCCTGCCTGTTCATGAATAATATAGCCCCATGAACCTAAATCAGTAATTGTACCTATGATTGCCACCTTTTTTTTCTCTTTTCCAATTTCATTTAATACTTTTAATGCTGCTTCCAATGAAGTTGTTGTAATACTCCATGTATCATCTATAATCATAGAGTCGTTTATACCATCCACCACTTGAAGTTGCTTATTGAACTTCCTAAATGTTTTCAAGCGAAAAGCAGCCTCCGGAATAGTCACTCCCATTTCATACACAGCAGCTATTGTTGCAAGCGCATTATAGACCTGATGAACTCCTAAGCCTGGTACAAACACTTGATAACTTTTCCTCTTATGCTTCAAACTAAATTCCATGCCTTCTTGACTGTAACGAATATTTAGTGCTCGAAAATGGCAAGTCCTATGAGTTCCGACTTTTATGATTTTCCCTTGAAAGTTTTTCATATCAATCTTACTTGTATTGCTATCCTCCGCATTAATAATTAGTATACCTGTCGGATTAACGATTTTTACCATTTCTCCTTTTGCCGCAATATAGCCTTCTAGCGTTTTGCAATAATCGAGGTGATGTGCTCCGATGTTTGTAATGATTCCTATTGTAGGTTTGAAATATTCACCTGCTTTTAATACATCCCCTGGTGAACCAACAGCCGTTTCAAAAATAGCTGCTTCGGTTTCCTCATCTATGTTCAAAAGATACTGCAAATTTGCCGTTCTAGAATTACTAGTAAGATTTGTAGCTGTAACTATTCTATCCGCTGAAAGAATATGCTTGATCATTTCTTTTGTAGTCGTTTTCCCTGAAGTTCCTGTAACGGCTACTACAGGGATTTGAAATAGGCTGCGGTAGTAGCGAACAAATTTCCAATATGCTTCATCGGCATTAGTTACTTGGATGAGAGTTACATTCTCAGGAATTTCATCTTTACTATATTTCCACTCTGTTGCAAGCACTAATGGGAAAAATTTCTTTAGACTCCGCCAGTCAATAATTCTCATATTTGTAAAAAGAATTGTATTTTTATTTTTTATTTGTTTTAAACGGTATGCTCCGTATTGGACTAACACTTCATCTGACCCTTGCACCAACTCACCAGAAATAATAGTTCTTATACTGCTGACTGTATGGGGTTTCATTATTTTTTTCACACTCCTTTCATATATATAATATGTTTTTAAAATGAAGTTGACTGGATAAATGGAACTTAATTGCGTGATACATAACTATGCAAAAGCTAGAACATGTCATAAATATAGAAAGAAACGTATTAGTCGAAATTTATAGGAGGGAGTGAACCGTTTGAAAGCAATTATTTTTATTAGTACAAACAAATCCGGATCCAGCAGGGAAGCGATTAAAGCAGCTGGGGATTTAGGATACTTTACTATTCTTTTCACAAATAACGAGAAGCAAATTCAACAAAGACAGGAATATACAGATGTCCATAAAATGGTTTCTGTGAACACATACAGCCTAGAAAATATGAGAGAAGAAATCTTCAAGTTACAAACAATCGGTGTCGATATAAAAACCATCGTTAGTTTTGTTGATCCTTTTGTCCATACTGCATCCATCCTTTGTGATGAATTCTGTCACAATTATGCTCTTTCTAAAGCCATAGAAATAATGGAAAATAAAGAGGAAACAAGGTCAGCTTTAAAGGATCAACCTTATACCCCTAAATTTTTCTTGATCAACCCAGGTGATTCGATTCCGTTAGAAACAATATGTGAACAGTTTGATTTTCCTATTATTATAAAATCCCCCATATCAACAGGATCTAAAGACGTACTGTTAGCCGAAGGAAAAGAACAATTAAAACGACATATTGAAAATCTTCGGAACAAGAATCCAGATACCACAATTATGGTTGAAGAATATATAGATGGTGATCAATATTTGGTGGAAGTACTCGTACACAAACATAAAGCACGTATAGTAGGAATTCTCGAACAAGAAATCACAAAGAACAAGAGATTTATCATCACAGGTTATGGTGTGCTTGCTAATGTTCCATTAACGATTAGAACAGGAGTTGAAGAGGTTCTTCAATCCATTATTAAAGAACTCAATATTGAAAATGGAGCTTTACATTTGGAAATCCGTTTAACTAAGAATGGTTGGAAACTCATCGAGATTAATCCAAGAATTTCCGGAGGTGCTATGAACAAAATGATTCAAGCAGCATTCGGAATTAATTTAGTAGAAGAGACTCTTAAATTATATTTAGGAAAAAGTCCTGCACTAATACCGAAATATAAGAAGTATGTTTTTACCAAATATGTTATCGCCACAAAAAAAGGAATATTAGAAAAAGTAACAGGGAAAGCGAGGGCACAAAAATCACCTGGAGTCATAGAGGTTTATGTGAAGCCCAAAAAAGGAACTCTTTTAACGCCACCATTATCCATGGGTCATAGATATGCTTATGTAATTGCTGTTGGGAGTAGTTTAGAAGAAGCAAAAAACCTCGCAAATACTGCAGCAAAAGAGATTACTTTCCATCTAGAAGAGCAGGAGCAGGAGCAGGAGCAGGAGCCGCAACACTAAGAACACCTTTTAGGTGCTCTTTTTTTAATTTTTTTATAAGAACGAACAAAAGCGGAAGCGCCTATGTCTGCCCCGACATAGCAAAGAGGAACAATGAATGGAATGACGCACATAATAGGGATACTGTGTCGTAAAAAGCTCGATTAAGTGTCCGCAATGATTTTCGCTGCAGGCGGACGCTTTCCGCTTCAATCAATAGATATTTCTTGCTAATTTGGCGTCTGCTGATATCAGCGATTTATATCTATTAGGGACACTATCCGAATATTTATTAACCTAATTAGAAAATGCTGTCTTCAAATAAGTGGAGCATTTAGGATGAAGTACGCCTCATTCAACCATTTATTAGAACAACACCTCGTATTCAACGCCGTCTCTCTCCAAGTGGACTTGATATTTTGAATTTGGTTACTTTCCGAATAGAACTGGTTGTTTTCTATAATTGATTGATTGCTCTTTGTCATTTACTGGGGTACCTGGAAATAGAAATATAAGACCGTATAGGGATAAGCACATCAAAACATCAGTTAGATTGGTTTAGTCGTGTTCAGCAGTCAATTTGTCGCTTTTGAGATGGGCTTTGCGTTTACAGCATGTTTTCTTTCTCATTCGACCATTTATTGGGGGTTATTTTCAAGAAGAATGAATTTAGAATAGCGATGCTGATTAGTTAGCAAATTTTATGGATTGGAGTGAAAGGGCGGCGACTCCAGCCGGATGAGTGAGTCAGATGAAACATCGCAGGCGAACGCGCCAGCGTCGGCGATGGTTCATCGCTCACCCGGCGGAAAGCGTCCGCCCTGCAGCGGAAATCCTGGCTTAACTTCCTTACGACACAGTATCCCTATAATACGTACAATATAAAAAATGCCATACTTCATGTTACTTGAAAAAATTTATCCACATGCCGTAGATTTTGTAATTTCCTAAAGCAATAGGAAAAAACCTGAATAACTCCCCTTTAGTAAGGGTGCGTTATTCAGGAATCCTGTAGAATTATTCTTTAAATGTTTGATCTAAAAACTTGACTGTATCAAACATATTCGTCTTACTTGCTCCTTTGATTAAGATCGTGTCGTCTTTCTCCACGATCTCTGTCAATAACTCATGTAAGTGTTCCTTGTTTGTAAAATGATATATATTTGTAGGAGAAAATCCTTTTACTTTCGCTTGAGTACCAATTTCTTCGGTTCTAAATCCATAGGTAATTAATATATCAATGCCTTTTTCATGGACGTAATCCCCGACTTTACGATATTCCTCTTCTCTTAACTCACCTAACTCCCTCATTTGTCCAATAATCGCTATCTTCCTGTGTTCCCCTATATTAGATAGGACATCCAATGCAGCGCGTACTCCTTGTGGATGGGAGTGTACAGTGTCATCAATTACTGTAATGTTGTCGCGACAGTTATAGACAGTTAATCTTCTTGGTGGTTTTCTAAAAATCAACCCGGCTTTAATTTCCATTGGGGTGAATCCTAAATAATCAGCGACAGCAATAGCATTTAAGGCATTATATACATGATGCTCCCCTAAAATAGGGATGAATAGTTCAATTTCTTGTCGTTGTAGCTTCATTTTGAAACTCATGCCGTTCTCTTTATATTGAATCTTATATGCTCTATAGTTAGCTGGTGACTTTGTACTGACTGTTATAATTTCCCCTTTGAATTGATCAGTCTCCAAATACTTTGAGTTTTCGTCGTCTTTGTTTACGACGAGGATACCTTCTTGATCCATCCCGTGGATTAGTTCGGATTTCGCGTGAGCAACTCCTTTAATATCGCTATCAAAGTTTCCAACATGTGCAAGTCCGATATTGGTCACGATGCTAATGTTTGGCTTAATAATGCTACAATGTTCCGTAATTACCCCTGGATATGCCATACCGTACTCTAATACAACAGCCTCGTGAGCGTCATTAATTTCTGCTGCATGTTTTTTGGTATGCTCTGTTGTATTCCAATAATCTTTGGATTCAAAAATGTTCCACCTTTTGGACAATATCGATGCAAGGAATGCCTTGGAGGTTGTTTTACCAGCACTTCCCGTTATCGCAATGATTGGTATTTCTCCTTTTTCCTCAATCTTTTTTTTCTTTATATTGTTAATTTCAGTTTTAATTTTCATTTGATTTTCTGCTATAAACTTTGCATATTGAATGGAATGGATTACTACATCTAATTCCAAATAAAAAGCAGGGGGACAGCCTGGACGCCAGTTTACTTCATAAATCCAAATTTTTAAATTTTCATCCAGTCCAACGTCAATCCCTATTTCATCAATAACCTCTCCATATTTAGCCATTTGTATTTGGTCTAAATGATTAGCTAATGACAAAGAAAAGTGTTCAAGCATCCTTCTAATATCAAAAGCTTCTCCCTTAAATTCCTGTTGTAAAAATGGATCTAAATAATTTGTGAAACCCCCATTATTAATATTTGGAATGATAGATCCGTTTGGAGCAACTCGTGGATAAATAGTAGTAATCACCCACTTTCCTTCCCCATTTTTTTGGACATGAAGCCTAAAATCATACACTTGGCCGGATTTATTGATGGATTGTATATATGGTTGAACTATAAAAGTGCCTGATGATAGCTTATCCTCCAAAAAGACGTTCAACTGTTCCTTTGTATAAAATTCATTTTCTGAATTCTTCCTTACTTCATACCCCTTTGCTATTTCAGAAATAAAAAAGATTCCTTTTCCCTTTCTCCCATCAATCGGTTTAAGGACAACTTTATGAAAAGAAGCAATGAATTTGTAAAAAGTCTCTACCTTCTTTACTACTTCAGAGGGGATTAAGTAACTTGAAAATTCTTTTGCTTCCATTAGCCTTTCATTTATGTTCCATTTATTCCCTATTGAGTTTGTAGTAAATGGAATTTCATTTTTCAATTTATCAACAATTTCTTTTGACTTAGCTAATTTTTCGGGACTTCCTGCGTTATAAATAACATCTGGAAAAGGCATGATTTTCTCTTTCCAGCTTCCATTTTCATAAACTTGACCTCGAATAGATCGATTCACAAAATTCACTACACCTGGTGAAAAGTAAAAAAAATTAACTCCCTCCGCCTTAGCGACTGCAGCATATGCATAAGACTTTATGACGGTTTTTGGATCTTTTCGATGGTGTAGCATTCCTATTATTGTCATTTCATATTCTCCTTTTATATTTGTGTGATTATATTTGTATTAAATTCATCCATACTGCATTGGATACGGACAAACGTTCAGTTTTTTTAGTAAAAATAAAAAACACCCCAAGAATTGTAGGGTGAAGAGGTGTCATTACCATTTCGGCTCAATAATTATTTTTCTTGTTAACAATTCGGTCTCCAATAGTTGTATGGCACATATACGTGACAAATCAACATTCTTACATATAGACGTTTTTTCTAATCTAACCAAATTACAAAAAGAATTAGAGTAATTGCCTTCAATATCAAGAGGACGTAGTAACGAAATTGTTGTACAGCATGCTTCTTTATCTATGGACTCAATTCGAAAAAAACTTGTTTCAAAATGCTCCTCCGTACTACTAAAACTTAAAGGGTCCCCTTTTTTAGTTATCAAGAGTAAGGGAATCGTATCGGTACCTGCTATTTTGGCTAGTAGTCGACCGAAAAACTTGGTTTGGGAATTAGTTAATAGATCCTGAAGCAATTTCAATTCACAAAGTGCATCACATATACATTGGTTAGTTTTCACTTCGGTGCTCAATTGACTTTTCAACTCCCTTCCTACTCTTAGTACTTATAATATTACGGCTTGATAAGGTTACACGGGTAAACAGACTACCATATTGAACCGGTGTGGCTTTTAAAAAGGTTCCAGATAAAACTTTATCTCCTTTGCAGCTTCTAATGCAATTGCTTCTGCTTGTTCCGCTGTTTCTGAAACAGCAATGACGCATGCATACCGATTTCCCATTGAATATGGGGTCGTGATAATTCTACCTTCAAGCGGTTTAATATGAACATATTTCACTCCATCATGCATTAAAGCCAGTTCTTTCCCAGTGATTTTGAGTAACTTCCCCCGGGAACCTATTGTTAAATATTTGGCGTACACATGCTTTTTCCTTTTTTCGAGTAAAATAGGTTCCTCTCCTAAATGTACTTTTAATATTTCTTTTATTAGATTAATCCCGGTTCCTTCTTTTATAATTCTGTTCATCGCTCCTCCAGCCATTCTCGGATTTATCTCTATCAATTTCCATTTCCCTTGAACAAGTTTCATCTCCATATGACAAGAGCCATTCGATAGATCTATTTGTTTTAGAATGCTTGAAATGCAAGCATATAGACTACGATATTCCTCCATTTCGACTTTTCCAGGAAACTTATATCCAGTCACAATAAATCTGCCATTGTATAGTACTTTTTGCTCAACTAACCCTAGGAATTTAATTTCATTGTTATAAACCAAAATTTCAACGAGATACTGTGGTCCTTGTAAAAATTCTTCTATTAATAATGGATTATTTGGATGATTCATTTGTAGTAACCTTAAAGCATCAGCAAGCATTTTCTTTGTTTCAACAAATAATACATCCTTTGAACCATTTGAGATTGGGGGTTTTATAATAAAAGGAAAGAGGGATTTATAATCTTTTTCAAACTTTTCAAGGGAATCATCTGGGTGAAAAATTATATAAAAGGGGGTTATCGGAAGGTTCTTTAGTTTTTCTCTTATCGCTATTTTGTTTTCCATTAACTCTAAAGAATCTACAGAAGTTTTTGCAAGCCCAAAATGCTTAGAAAGCCTAGCTGCATAAGAAACATATGGATCAATTAAACTAATGCATGCGCAAATTTGTTTCCCTTTTTTCATCAGCCTGGTTATTTCTTCTACCATTTGCTGTTCATCTAATAAATCTTCTATATACACAAACTGATCAACTTCCGAGAAATCAGGATTGTTTGTCATGTACTTAGTCTTGTCCGTGCATAAAACCACACAATATCCCATTTCTTTTGCTATCATCAAGGCTTCCTTACTTGTTCCAGACTTGTAACATCCAATAAATACAATTGTTTTCATAGGAATAGCCACCCATTCATTTAGACACTATTGTCTCTTTAAAATATGTTTGGAAAACCATTTAGTCACTACATTTGCCTATGTAAGAGTCAAATATAATACCATATTCCTTTTAAAGTATGTTGTTTTAAAGTGGGTTTTATTGTACTATTAGTTGTTTGCTTTTACTATGTAATATAAGTAATAGAAAGACGTTTTTTAATCTATCTACGAGTAGAAAGTTTGGTGGAGCCAAATGAAAAAGAAAGCTCTTGTTTTGGCAGCGATTACTGTTTTTATTTGGGGATCGAGTTTTGCATCTATAAGCGCTAGTTTACATGGTGGTTATTCAGCAGGTCATTTGATTTTATTCCGTTTTATCATTGCGTCTGGGATTTTCGCGGTAATCGCATTTTGGCCAGGGATTAGTTTTCAATTACCCAAGAAAGAGGATTTGTTCAAAATTGCACTTCTTGGATGGATCGGGATTAGCGTTTATCATATATGTGTGACGTTTGGACAATTAACGATTACAGCTGGAACAGCAGGAATGTTAATAGGTTCAGCACCTATCTTCACAACGGTTATCGCTGTAATCGTGTTAAAGGAACGACTTGGAACAGTTGGATGGTTTGGTTTGGTATTTGGGTTTGTTGGTATTTTGTTAATCGGCATAGGTACTGGAGATTCTATATTCAACATCTCACCCGGGGTATTTTTAGTCATTATAGCCGCAATTGCGACTTCTATATTTTTCGTTTACCAAAAATCCCTACTGTTAAAATACAATCCGATAGAGTTAACTGCTTATTTTACTTGGGCCGGTACCATTCCTTTCCTGGTGTTTGCTCCGGGATTGCTAGATGATATTCAACATGCAACACTAGAAGCAAACTTGTCCGCAATTTACATAGGGGTATTCCCGACAGCCATTGCCTATTTAACTTGGGCGATTGCTTTATCTATGAGCAAAGCCAGTTCAATATCTAGCCTCCTTTATGCAGAACCAGTTATTGCAATAGTAGTCGCTTGGTTATGGTTAGGAGAACTGCCTGCAGTTATTTCCATTATTGGAGGATTCATTGCAATTTTGGGTGTACTGATTGTACATTTATATGGAAAAAGACGGAATACTGCTTGAACACCTAAAAACCCTCTACGAAAGAGACAAAACCTTTCAGTCGAGGGTTTCCTTATGTCTAGATACTTTTATCTTTTTATCGGTGCGATGATATTCCGATAATTGAATAACTCGAACATCTTTCGTATTTAATTCATGGTAAATCCCTCTACTGTCCGTAAATGAAATATAGCTGTCTCGTTCCCTTTGAATTAGCTCTTCTGCTTTTTCTTGGGATTCTATATGGATAAATCTGCGAATATAATGCACTTCATCAAAAAAGTAAGTTATTTTAAACTCTTTCACATTTTCATCTCCTAACATTGTAAATGATTAATTCGAAAGCTTTACTCATTTTTATATTAGGATGTCCAATGTTTAATGTTTTAAGCTATTTTTTGAAATGCTTCATCATTAATGCACGTTGAAAATAGAATACCAATTAAATATCACACTCATTATCACAGAGAAAACTAGTAAAGAAATTAAAAATGCACGGTACATTTTCCCCGACAATACAAATACAATAATCGTTAATCCAACTGTTGATCCAATTAGAGCTAGCCATGGAAATTGATCGTTAGTTGCACGTAAAAAGTAACTAAAACCAAAAACTAAAAACAAACCCGATAAAACTTGGAATAACAATCGCATTTCTTCCCTAACGTATTGCTGCATTTCCATCCCCCATTCACTATTTACTTATCATTCTATTCTACGAATCTACTACCATATATATACGAAAGAATTAAGCACTTATGTTAAGATAGATATACTTAAGCTTGAAGGGAAGAAAAAGAAATGAAAACTCCTTTTACATTTAACTATTCAGCACCGAAAACTACCGGAGAAAAAATGCCTGCACTTTTTTTATTGCATGGAATGGGAAGTAATGAAGAGGACTTACCACAGCTCGTCAAAAGTTTTGAGGAAACCCACCATATTTTTAGTTTGCGTGGTCCGATTGTTCACAAACCAGGATATGCGTTTTTTACTATAGCAGAAGTAGGTAAACCTGATCGTGAAGTCTTTGATAAAGTAGTAACATTTATACAATCATTTATTTATGAAGCAATCGAAGAATATGACCTTGATCCAAAGAATATTACGTTATTAGGCTTTAGCCAAGGTGCGATTCTTTCCCAAACTTTGGCATTAACGATGGGCAATGTCATTAATAGAGTTGTTGCATTAAGTGGCTACATACCGAGTTTTGTAAAAGAAGAATATAGTAAGCGTCCCGTCGATCATTTGAACATCTTTATTTCACACGGTGATTATGATTACGTTATTCCATCTCAGTGGGGTGCGGAAAGTAAAGATTACTTTGAATCTCTCGGGGCAAATGTAAGGTTTAAAACTTATGGTGATGGGCACGGAGTAACACCGGAAAATCATCAAGATTTAATAGCATTTTTGAAAGAGCATTAACACATGCGTTTGGGACTCACTTATGAGTCCCATTTTTAAAGTTAGTAGTATCCAAGTTTATTGCAGCTATCGCTACGATAATAGAATGAGTTTAAGTTAAGGTATTGTTAATACCATCATATAATCTTTATTAATTTGCCCAACCTCTCTAAAAAATCAAACGGTAATAATACAACAAGTCTATCCAAAACCCACCGGAAACGATAGAAATAGGTTATGACCTTAAAAGGTTCTTGCGCTTCTCTTATCGATGGTTTCCAGCAAACACTTGATTCTTTCCATTTTGTTTTGCATTATAGAGTCGCATATCTGCAAGATGAAAAAGCTCGTCGAAGGAATTAATGGACTCATCTTCCGTTGAAGAAATTCCAAAACTAGCAGCTAATTGTATGGACTTTTCATTTTTCACTAATTTCATGCCTGCTATAGTTTCTTTCAATACATTCGCAAGCCTCAACGTCTCTTCTAATGAGTTTCTACCGATTATTACAAACTCATCTCCACCATAGCGACCAATGATGAACTCTGGACTTAAAGCATTTTTACATAGAATTCCTACTTCACGAATAACTTCGTCACCCATTAAATGCCCATATACATCATTAATTGCCTTGAACCCGTCTAAATCAAATGCAATACAACTAATTGGAGTATATGTATCGGATGCTTCACCAAACCAGCTCGTAACAAGTTCTATTAAGTAACTTCGATTGTATAAACCTGTCAAATAATCTAACTCAGCCTTTTTCTGTATTTTGGATAATTGGTGTTTCACATTTAGTTTTATAGCCTTAAATGCGAGTTCTCGTTCATTAATAGTTTGTAAAAGCTGAATATACTCTTTTTGCACTTGATAGGATAAATGGATATCCTCCATTATTTCACTTATTTTTAAACGCTTTTCTTGAATGGTCTTTAATAAATAAACATCCTGATAAGTATCCACAATTTCCTTTGCAGATGAATATGCTTCAAAGGATTCTCTATATGCTTTTTTCTGATTTAGCCAGTCCCCTGTTAACATTTGGAACTGTGCACGTTCACGTATATATGAGTCAAATACATCCTTCTTTTCCATTTCATCCATCACTAATTTTGCGTCTTCTAATAGATTCAAACAAATATACGCATGGGCTATATTAAACATTACCCGCACTTCTAAAACAGCAGAATTAGGCTCATGTTGCTTTGCGGCAGCAAGCCCTTTTTTTGCCTCTTCTAATGCTTCTTCATAGTCACCGAGTTGGATACATACATGACTATAATTACTATAGGCATTGCTCAAAATGTTATATCTTTTTAATTGCTTCGCAAGTTGCATACTTTTGTTTAACGTTTCCTTCGCATAATCATATTGTTTGTTAAATTCATATAACAAGAACATGACATTATATAATTGCAGATAGTCTGCATCATCCCCATGCGCCAGAGTGATCTCCTCATAGCGTTCCATACTTACAAAGGCTTCCTCAATATCCCCTATGGAATAATAAGAAGCAGCCTGATTGATATGTGCAATAAGTATCGACTTGTAATCATTACATATTATCCCGATATCTAACAATTCATTTGCTCGTTCAATTGTTACTTGATATTCCCCTTCTGCACGTAATTGTGTAACCTCCGCTTGCAAACTACTTAATACTTCTTTCACGATCACTTTACTCCAATCTTTTCGGGCATCTGGATTAAAATAATATGAATGATACTTAATACCCTATTTTCTCAAAGGTATTGAATATCCATTTTCCCTATATATTCTTTTTTTCACAATCACTTTTTACTCAATTCATTATAACTTGGAAGTAACTAATTATCTAACCATTGTTTATATTCATAAGTGTTAAATAATTTGTAAATAGATTGCAATTTATCATTACTTTTAACACCTGGTACTTCTGATTATTAATAACTATGATGTTTTGCCGATACATATTAAGTAGAAATATTAAATAGTTAGGAATGATTTTATGAAGAAACGCATTATTTTAATTACGTTTGTCTTTGTTACCCTCATGCTCACCGCATGTTCCAACAACGAAGCAATCACAAAAGCGGATGAACGAGTGAAAATTGGAGTTATGTTTTCAGATGCAGGGTTAGGAGATCAATCATTCTCTGACTTGGGACTAATAGGTTTAGAACAAGCTCGAGACGAGTTAAATATTTCTTTTGATTACCGAGAAATAAAAGACACTGGTACATATGAAGAAGGCCTGGAAGAGCTGGTTGCACAAGGAAATGATTTAATAATCGGATTAGGCTTTTCCTTACAAGAAGCACTTGAAACGATTGCACCAAAATACCCCGATACTAGTTTTGTGCTTATGGACTCCGTATCAGACGTTCCTAATATATATAACGTTACCTTTAAAGAAGACGAAGGTTCTTACTTACTAGGTGCTTTGGCTGCAATGAAAACGAAAAGTAATGTCGTAGGATTTATCGGTGGTATGGATACCCCACTTATTCAAAAGTTTGAGAAAGGTTTTACAGAAGGAGTAAAATCTCAAAATCCAGAAGCCCAAGTGCTTTCTACTTACGCAAATGGTTTTGGTGACGATAAGCTTGGCGCAAGTATTGCAAAAGACATGATTGCCGCTGGAGCTGATTTTATTTACCCTGCAGCGGGGTTTACAGGAGTTGGTGCAATTCTAGAAGCGCAAAAAGCTGGTATTTATTCATTCGGAGTAGATAGTGATCAGTATTATTTGGCTGAAAATAGTATTGTTACCTCTATGTTAAAACAAGTCGATATCGCTGTTTTCAACACAATAAAAGAGTTTGTCGATACTGGAAAACTTGATGAAAAAAATAAAGTATTAGGTATAAAAGAAAATGGTGTAAATTTAGCTCCTATTCGTGTCATTAATCTTTCGCCCGCTGAACAGAGTAAGCTCGAGAAGCTACGAGAAGATATTTCAAACGGATCGATTACGATACAATAATTAGGAAGTAAGGTGTAAATAGATGAAGTTCAAACAAAAAATATTAATGATTTCCCTTATCCCATTACTGCTGTCTGCTTGCATTATTGGATATAACATCATTCAATTAACAGCATTAAAGTCCTCTACAGAAGAAATTGTCGATGCTTTAGTGAAAGTAGAAGAACTGAATAGCGCAGCAAAAAGCCTTCAAAAATCTTTGAGTGCTTACTCATTAAATATTTCCGAAAGCAATAAAAACGATATTGATAGCGACTTATCCAATATGAAATCTCTGCATGATTCGCTAAGTCCTTCCGTAACAAATAAGGAACAGCAAGTAATTTCGCAACAACTCTTTCATAAATATGAGGAAATTTTTACAGAAACAAATAAAGCTTTAAGCGCGCAAAACATTGCAGAAATAAAGCGTCAATCTCTACGAACAAAAGGGATGCAAAATGACGTAATTGAATTGAAACGAAGTATTACATCTGAATATCTAATGATGCAAGAAGACTTGCAAACAAAGATTAATGGAATTATATCTATTTCGATTATTTTAGTCGCATTCCTTTTAATCGGAAGTATTTTAGCTACTTTCTTCTTTACTAACCGGATAGTTCACCCAATTAAACAAATTACTAAAAATGCAGAAGAAATTGCAAAAGGAAATTTAGCGGTTAGATTAGCGAGTGTTACGACTCGAGATGAAATAGCTGCCTTACAAAATTCATTTGAACAAATGACGGTGAACTTAAGAGATGTTATTACACATGTCTCCGATAGCTCCAATCAAGTTGCTGCCTCTGCGGAAGAATTAATGGCAAGTGCAGATGAAACAATGAAAGGTACCGAACTAATCTCTTCTTCCATTCAACTCGTTTCAGATGGAGCGGATCAACAAACGTTCATGTCTGATGAATCTGCACGTTCAGCAGAAGAAAGTTCAAACGCTGTTACCCAAATAGCTAAGCAAGCAAATGCTGTCATGGAACTTTCTGTTTCGACAAACGAAAAAACTAAACAAGGTGCTGAGTTCGTTCAAGAAACAGTTTCACAGATGCAATCGATCAGTACATCTGTAGACGAAACAGACAAAGCACTTATCATATTAAACGATCGTTCCAAAGAAATCGTTCATGTATTAAAACTAATTACCGATATCGCTGAACAAACAAATTTACTTGCATTAAACGCAGCGATCGAAGCAGCAAGAGCTGGAGAAGCAGGAAAAGGATTTGCAGTCGTAGCAGATGAGGTTAGAAAACTTTCTGAGCAAACAAGAAATTCTGTTTCTAGTATTTCTGGGATTGCTTCAGAAATTGAACTGGATACAGAGAAAACAGTTGCATCGATTAATGATGTGAAAGAAAGAGTTAATGCAGGGCTTGAAATTGCCCGTCATACAGAAGAAACTTTCCATGATATCCTTGTTTCTGTGGAGCTCGTAAAAGAACAAGTAAGCAATATTACGAAAGTTTCTAATGATATTAACGATCAAATGGTACAAGTATCTACCCATGCACAAGAAATGTCTAATGTTGCAAAAATAACTGCAGATAGTTCTAATTCAGTTGCAGCTGCATCCGAGGAACAATTAGCATCTATGGAAGAAGTTACAGCAGCGGCCGTTTCTTTAGCAAATCTTGCGGAAGAGCTACAACAAAGAATATCCAAGTTTACGGTATAAGTACTGTTATAAAAAAACAGAAGTGGTTAACCTCCTGCTGAACGCGATCAACTGCAATGTTTCGCATAATAGGGATACTGCGCACTAATGGAGATTTACAAAGCGACCACTATGATTTCCGCTGCAGGCGGACGCTTTCCGCGGGCATGGCTTCAATCTCCTCAGGCCAACAGGATGTTTGTCACGAAGGCGTTGCCACACTAGGTGGCGTTCTTAGCCTCTGTTCCTTTGTGCGCTCCTGCGGGGCTTTCAGCTCATGCACCTGTCGCTTCGCTTTCGGTGCAGAAAACATCTGCTATTCCCGCTGGAGTCGCCGCCTTCCACTACAATCAATAGGAATTGCTTGCTAATTTGGTGTCTGCAGCTATCATAGATTTAATTGATCAGGTTTACTTCGCAATATTTATTAAATGAAAGGCTATGTTAAAGGCAAAGGTTGATTTAAAATGAACATGAAAAGTGAGCTGGAAAATGTATCTCCCAGCTCATTTTACTTTGATGTCCTTTTTACTAAAGCATCCGTTAGTTGAATAAGATTATCGATTTATTTTGAAGAGGAATACTTTCAAAGTTTCTCCTTCTACGCCTTCCTCCATTTGCTCGTCATCTTCTCTAACCTCTTCAAATGGAAAGCCATCGTGATACGGAAATCTTAGAAACTCTTCAATAATAGGCTCAAGTTTATTTGTAATTTCTATTTCACATCCGAATGGTAGGGCAGTGTCATAATCCGATATTAAATTAAACTTTATTTGTGCCGATTGCCAATCGAACCAAATATAGAAGAGCATTCCATCTCGGTTATTTGAACTGCTTATTTGCTCGCGTCTGTTCGTCATCACTCTTTGAAAAAAATCTATGAAATCTTCCAATAATATCTCAGTTGCTAATTCCTTGCTAATAGAAATTGACCATGTGTTGTTTGTTGTTTCTTCGGCTAAGTCTTGTAGACTCTCACCAATAAACAGAGGGCCAACAACTATTTCTTCAAGGGAATGAAAAAACTCGTTTTTATCCATAATTTCTCCTTCTTCAAACAGCATTTTATCAAACTTATTTTACCACTACTTGTTCAACTAAACTGCCCCTTTAGTTGAACAAGCACTTTACTAAAGCACCCGTTAGTTGAAGAAGTTCAAGCGAAGTATAATGTCATGCGAGATCTTTCATAGTTATTTCTAGTGTATCACCATCAAGTTCTAACTCGACGTGATTATCCCAGTTTAAAAATTCATCACATGTTATTGATAGCCTATTATTCGACCATCCACTAAAATTAATAGTGTCCATTTGTATAGGACTTTCCAAAGGTTTCTTGTCATTTATTGTTGACTCAATTTTTTCAATATGATAATGATCAGCTATTATGAAAACTCCTGACGGTGTCACTGTTAAACTTTGATATTGAGGTTGCGTTTCATATTTGGTTAATTCTCCACTCTGGCAATCAATTTGAAATAAATAATCAGAAGTAAGAACTAGGACAATGTTAAATTTCTTTGATAATGCCACAGCCCGTGGAAATCCTCTGAATTCACCACACCATTCATTAAAATCACCATCCTCAAATTTTACCCAAGTCCAACTTTGGGAATTCAATGAATCTGAAACGTCATAAATTATCTCCTTGTATTGACCTGAATAAGGTTGATTTATTATCTCTGCTTTTGTTATCACTTGGTTGTCCTCCCAAAAAAGGTTCTATCATTAAATATTCGATACAATAATGCTCTATTCTACTTAAACTAAATTTAAAGAAGAATAAATTAGTTCCCTAACAGCTAGTATTAACTCTCAAACAACTCTTGTTTTTCTTCCTTTGTTAATTCAGAAAAGAATATTTTATGTACACGAAGTACTTTTTCCTTTTTAGGAAAAACTCTTTCGAGCCAAGTTACAGCCATAGGTGTATTTTCAGGTTGAGAATTAACTTTATCGAGGAACCATTCATACTCCTTCACCACATCAGCAGTTAATAGTGACGTATCCTTTTTTCTACTGACATAATCAAGTTCTGCTAACTCCATTGCAGAGATAGGTACATCTAGTTTCTTTACTACTCCAAATTCAGAGGGCAATCGTTGATTGTCTATGGAAACAAAGTAATAAAGATCATTGCGTAATCTAAAAAGTCCTTTTTTAGTATCTTTCTTGTTTGCGATATACAACCAACTCCCTTTTAAAGCAAAGCAATTAAACTCTTCGTCATTAAATGCAATTAACATTTTTTCATACTTTTTCAAACTAAAACCTACTTTATTGCCGTTAAGCAAATATTTTTTGTTTCATATCTGGAAGTAAAGCACCCGTTAGTTCCATAAGGAATTTTTGTTATTCCTCTTCAGTATCAAGTAAATAATCAACAAATTCTTCGTGTAAAGCAACTTCTTTTTGTAGTGATTCATTTGTCTCCCTATCCACTAAATCAATTAAATAATTATCAGCAAGTTCATCGCCACCATCAATCATAACTAAAATCGAGTGAATTACACCTTGAATAACTTCACTTTGAACTTTATGAAAAGCATTTAATTCTTCTTGTGATGTGAGTTTTGTTTGAAGAATATTATACTCGTCTTCATAATGAGACCAGATTAAATCTGTATTAGAATTTAAGCCCTCAACGGCTGTTTTTGTCCAGTAATCCTTAATATTTATTAAGTTTTGTAAAAGTAATTTTTGTTTTTCATTCATATGTAATTTTCTCCCCCTGAAAATTGGTTAAACTCATTATTACAAAAAGAAAAAGCTACCCTTACTGGCAGCCACTTGCTTAACTAAAGCACCCGTTAGTTGAATAAGGAAAAACGTTATTAAGATATATTCCCAAATTCATCACAGTGGAATTCTATTGTATATGCTTTCTCAACTGATATACCAAGATAGCTAAAGATACCTTCAATGCGAACCCTATAAGTACGACCATCATTCATTAACGAAGCCTCGTAAGACGTTTGTTCCCATTTGCCATTATGATTTCCTATACTTGTTGTAATATTTTTTACTTTTTTAAACATTTGACGGTTGTCAACAGGGTTATATTGCGTTTCAAAGCTACCTGTAACATCAATCGGAAGTATGAAATCGATAACATAAATATGTGTTTTTATTGTCGTGCTTCCATCTATATTCGTAACCATTTGATTCGTAGTTGATGATATAGCATTTAAGGCTTTCCGCTCTTCTGCCAAATATAAATCTACTGCATCTTGAATCATTTCTTCATATGCTTTCGGTTCTTTCCAATCCTCTTCTTTAAAATTCTCTATTGGTGGAACCCCAATACCAAGACCAAATTTCTTTTGATTCACTTCGTTCACTATCTTCACATACTGCATGTGATATTCTTCTTTTTGTTCTTGAGTTAATTTTAAAGGAGTTGCAGAAACAACTATATTATTATCAGTATTAGATATAGTGTCAACTTCTATTGTTTGTCCATCAGTCAATCCTTTCGTCATTTCTTTATTTACCTGTCCTTCTGTTTCCTCATTTGAACTACACCCTGCTAAAATGATAGTTCCAAGTAAAATCCCCGTATATAAGTATTTTTTCAACATCCTCACCTCACTAATTTTATTAAATATATAATTGTAAGAATATTTTAACAATAAAGGAAGCAAACATCTATTCTTTTTCATAAGACCATATCGCTGAATTTTAAATAAACTTATCGAACTAACCTGCTGCGTTAGTTTAAGAAGATTTTTCGTCTTCTTTCTTCCGTTTCCTCCTGTAAAAAAAACGCCATA
This sequence comes from Psychrobacillus sp. OK032, assembly GCF_900111345.1. Lineage (GTDB taxonomy): Bacteria > Bacillota > Bacilli > Bacillales_A > Planococcaceae > Psychrobacillus. The sequence continues at coordinate 1,040 of NZ_FOGY01000003.1, read as the reverse complement.
TATAAAAGGTAGCCAAAAATGCCCAAAAAAGAATCCAATGATAATTTCCTTCACCATAATATATAATGATGGTTCCTATAATAAACGTTGGTACAGCCAAATAAACCCACATTCTGTCTTCCTTGTTTTTAAACATATACTTCCACCCCTCGTTTATAAACTTTCTTCAACTAACCTGCTGCGTTAGTTCAATAAGAAAGAGCTACCCTTACAGGCAGCCCCTTGTATCACTAAAGCACCCGTTAGTTGATTATCTAACTCCCTTAAGACTCCTTCCTAACGAAAAACGTCAACAAATTCTCCCAAAGGAGAATCAAATACTGTTCTTTTTTGGACTATAAATTCAATGGGTTCCCCTTTATTACTTTCATTGCTGGGATTGGATGGAGTTGTTCCTTCATACCAACTGTGCTTTCCATCAAAAGTTTTTTTAATCTCTTCGTCCCCCTTAAAGTAAATTTCAAAACCTTTTAAGGATTCATTGTTGTCCATTTCATAGTAGTCCAACAACTCTTTTTCGCTGAGTTCAGAAGATAACTTCATATAAGCAACCGCAGTAGGTTGACCTCCACTCCCCCAAGGTCCACCACCATATGAAACTCCATAGTCGTACCCTTTTTCAATAATCTTTGTCTTGGTTGGAAGTGTGTAGGAGAAAAACTCATTTGCAAATTCCTCAACCGTTTGTTTATCTTCACTTAGTAAGTCATAAAAAAAGAATGCTACTATCGAAAACACTAATGCACCAATCCACCATCTATATCTTTTTAACATTAAACCACTCCAAACTATCCATCCTAACTTGCTATCTCTATGCAGAGTGTAGCAAATTATCGTCAATCATTCTTTAGAGATAATTGAGATTCTCTTTTTCAACTATCCTGCTGCTTTAGTTCAATAAGAAAAAAGGCTTTACTCCTTCTTGAAGTAAAGCACCCGTTAGTCGAAGAAGAAAGTATAGAAGTAGTGGATACTTCAGTTATTTTTTATAGAAAAAGTCGGTGCAGAATCTACATTTACTAACCATCGAAATTCTTGAG